>CAVQWR010000001.1:0-739404 GCA_963717695.1 uncultured beta proteobacterium
ACCCATCCAAGGTGTACTCCGGCACCTTGGTGACCCGAGGCACGGCGCGAGGGTGCGTCGAGGCCATCGGCGCGCGGAGCGCACTGGGCCGCATTGGCGCGTCGCTTGCGGGCATTGCGGTCGAGATCACGCCGATTCAGAGCGAGACGCGGCGGGTCATAAAGTGGGTTGCCGTCGTCGGTCTGTCGCTGGCGGCCGCCCTCGCCATTGCCTACTGGGTAAGGCTGGGCGACTGGCTGCACGGCCTGCTGGCCGGCCTGACACTGGCCATGGCCATCCTGCCGGAAGAACTGCCCGTGGTGCTTACGCTCTTTCTGGGGCTGGGTGCGTGGCGGTTGGCGCGCGAGAAGGTGCTGGCCAGAAGCATTCCCGCCGTCGAGCTGTTGGGCGCGACCACTGTGTTGTGTGTGGACAAGACGGGGACGCTGACCGCCAATCGCATGGCGGTCCGGCGCTTGTGGTCGGAGGTGGCGGAGCACGACACGGCGCCGGCCGGCGCTGTCGCATTGCAGGAGGAACTGCATGGCGTTCTGGAATACGCCGTGCTGGCCAGTCATCGTCGGGCGTTCGATCCGATGGAGTCGGCTATTGTTGCCGCGGGGCAGCGGCTGCTGGCTGACACGGAGCACCTGCACGCCGATTGGACCTTGGTCGACGATTACCCACTGTCGAGTGAAATGCTGGCGATGTCGCGGGTCTGGCAATCGCCCGACCGACAAGAACGCCTGATCGCCAGCAAGGGCGCGCCGGAGGCCATCGTCGACCTTTGTCACCTCGATGCTGCGCGTTGCGCCCGAGTCGTAGAAAAAGTCTCGACCATGGCTTCCGACGGTCTGCGGGTTCTCGGCGTCGCGCGCGCCACGTTCCATGCCAGCGAGTTGCCCGGCACGCAACATGACTTCGAATTCGAATTTCTCGGACTCGTTGCGCTGGAAGATCCGGTTCGTCCCGACGTGCCGCAGGCCATCGTCGAATGCCAGAACGCAGGCATCCGGGTCGTGATGATGACCGGCGATCACCCCGCGACTGCGATCTCCGTGGCGCGGCAGGCGGGTCTTGGTGTCGAAGCCCCGGTCATCACCGGCGCCGAACTCGCTGAGCTGAGTGACGACGCCCTGCGGGCGCGCCTTGCCGATACGCATATCTTCTGCCGGGTCCAGCCGGAACAGAAGTTGCGGCTGGTGCGGGCCTTTCGCGCCCTTGGGGACGTGGTGGCGATGACCGGCGACGGCGTCAATGACGCCCCGGCCCTGAAAGCGGCCGACATCGGCGTGGCGATGGGTGCGCGGGGCAGCGACGTGGCGCGCGAGGCGGCCGCCCTGGTGCTGCTAAACGACGACTTCGCATCCCTGGTGACCGCGGTTCGGTACGGACGCAGGGTGTTCGCGAACCTACGCAAGGCCATCGCTTTTGTAGTCGCGGTGCACGTTCCCATTGTCGGGTTGTCCATTGTGCCGGTACTGCTTGGCTGGCCGATGCTGCTGATGCCGGTGCACATCCTGTTCCTGCAACTGATCATTGATCCTGCCTGCTCAGTTGTGTTCGAGGCCGTGCCGCTCGAGCCCGATGCCATGAAAGCCCGCCCGCGGCGCCCGGACCAACGCTTGTTCGACAGGCATGTGATGGCGCGCGGGTTGTGGCAGGGCGCCGGTTTGTTGGTTCTCCTGTTGGTGGTGTATGACGGTGCGCGGTCATACGCTGGCTCGGACGACATGGCGCGTGCATTGACCTTCACGGTACTCGTGCTGTCCAACCTGTGCCTCATTCATGCCAACCGATCCTGGAGACGTAGCGCTTGGCTTGGAGGAGATACTTCCAACCGGCAGTTCGGCTGGATCGCATTGGCCACCGTCATACTATTGGGCTGCGTACTCGGCGTGCCGGCAATCAGCCGGCTTTTCTACTTCATACCACCGTCACCCATCATGCTATTTGCGGGGCTGGGTGCGGCAATCATTTCTTTGATGTGGTTTGAAGGTGTCAAATGGGCCCTCGGTCGGCGTCACGCTCCCGTGCGCTGAACTGCCAATGGTGCCAATGGCGTTGCGGCGCGATAGCCGCGATGTGGCCGCGCCGTCATCCGGCACCAGCGCGCCGGAATCTGCGCCTCGACAGACCTGCGATCCTATGAATGATTTGGCCCCTTCCATGACCCCCTTGAAACCAGGACGCATCGTGCGTCCACGAACTGCGGCGGATCAGGCCGGCTGGATGCGGTGGTTGCCCGGGTTGCATACCTTGCGTTATTACGAGATCGCGTGGCTGCGACACGATGTCGTAGCGGGGCTGGTGCTGACTTCGGTACTCGTGCCCGTCGGCATCGCCTACGCGGTGGCCTCTGGCTTGCCCGGCATTTGCGGCCTGTATGCAACCATCGTTCCGCTCTTGGCTTACGCCGTGTTCGGCCCCAGCCGCGTCCTCGTGCTGGGTCCAGATTCTTCCCTGGTCGCTCTCATTATTGCAGTGGTCCTGCCGCTCGCCGCCGGCGATCCGCAACGTGCGATGGCGCTCGCCGGAATGATGGCCGTGGTATCGGGTCTGCTGTGCATCGTGGCAGGTGCAGCACGCCTGGGCTTCGTCACCGAACTGCTCTCCAAGCCGATCCGTTATGGCTACATGAACGGGATTGCACTGACCGTGTTGGTCAGCCAGCTGCCGGCGCTATTCGGCTTCTCCGTTGATGCCGATGGCCTGTTGAAGGAAATCTGGGGATTCATCCAGGGCGTGGTGGCGGGCAAGACGAACTGGACATCACTGGTGCTCGGCACCGGAACGCTCGCGGTGATTCTATTGCTCAAGCGCAGCAAGCGACTGCCGGGAGTGCTGATTGCTGTCGTGGCCACAACCGTCATTGTCGGCGTCATGAATCTGGCAACCATTGCCGGCGTGTCGGTCCTGGGTTCGCTACCTCAGGGCCTGCCCGCCTTCGCTTTCCCGTCAATCAGGTATCGCGACATCGTCCCGGTGCTGCTCGGCGGCTTCGCGGTTGCCCTCGTGTCGTTCGCCGACACCAGCGTGCTCTCGCGAGCGTACGCCGCGCGCTCCGGGACGTTTGTCGATCCTAATCAGGAGATGGTGGGGCTGGGTGCTGCCAACCTGATCGCGGGATTCTTCCGTGGCTTTCCGGTCAGTGCGAGTGCATCGCGCACGCCGGTCGCCGAGACCGCCGGCGCGAGGACGCAACTCGCCGGTGTCGTTGGTGCGGTCGTCGTCTCTTCTTTGCTGCTGGTGGCGCCGAACTTGCTCAGCAACCTGCCCACGACCACGTTGGCCGCCGTCGTGATCACATCTGCGATCGCCCTGATCGAGGTTACCGACCTGCGCCGCATCTACCGCATCCAGCGCTGGGAGTTTTGGCTGTCCATCGGCTGCCTCGTGGGCGTTGCCGCACTTGGCGCCATCCCGGGCATCGGTCTGGCAATCGTGATCGCCGTGATCGAGTTCCTCTGGGATGGCTGGCGTCCGCATTCCGCGGTCTTGGGTCGCGTCGAGGGCGTCAAGGGCTACCACGACATTGCGCGTTATCCGGACGCGCGATTGGTCCCCGGATTGGTACTGCTGCGCTGGGACGCGCCGCTGTTCTTCGCCAACGCGGAGCTGTTCCAGAACTGCGCGCTGGACGCGGTTGCAGCGTCGCCGACGCCGGTGCACTGGCTTGTCGTCGCGGCGGAGCCGGTCACCAGTGTCGACGTGACCGCCGCCGACATGCTGATTGAATTGGATGAAACCTTGCACGCTGCCGGCATCGAGCTTTGCTTTGCCGAAATGAAGGATCCCGTCAAAGACAAGCTAAAGCGATTCGGCATCTTCGGCCAGCTTGGCGAGGAGAGGTTCTTTCCGACGGTAGGTGAGGCGGTGAGCGGCTATCTCAAGAGATTTCCGGTGGAATGGGTAGACTGGGAGGATCGGAGTCCATGAATAGTTGAACGAGTGATCGCGATTCTCGGTGGCATGGCCCGGTAGGATTCACGTCGGAGGTCGTCTACCGCGGCGCCACCGGATCACCGTCGGCACGGCCGCCGACGCGTAACATGTTGCGCCACGAAGGAGCACTCGGCATGCCCCCCAGCGTCCTCCAGGTCCTCCTGATCTCGGCAATTCCCGTTGGTGCGGCCTTCCTTGGCGCGACAGTCGCCGCCCTGCGTCCACCGGGCCGCGTCGTCCGAAGCAGCATCCAACACTTCGCGGCCGGCGTCATCTTCTCGGTCGTCGCGGTGGAACTGCTGCCTGAGGTGCGACGGGGGCACGACCCGTTTGAGGTAGGCTGGACGTTCGCGGCAGGCGTCGTGCTCATGCTCGTCATCGACGAGGTCGTGAAGCGATTCAACCACGGTGGCGAGCATGCCGGCGCACGCGGGCCATCGCCGGGGCAGCTTGTGCCGATCGGGGTGGACCTGCTGCTGGACGGGCTCCTCATCGGCATCGCGATGACGACCGGCCTGAAGCAGGGTGTCCTGCTCACCATTGCGCTCACGCTCGAGCTGTTCTCGCTCGGTCTAGCAATGGCGGTCCAGTTCGGGACCCGGACGTTTCTGGTGCGAGTACTCGCCCCAACGTGCATCGCGTGCCTTATGATCATCGGCGCGGGCATTGGCCGAACCCTTCTCGCCGATGCATCGGTGCATACTCTCGCCGGACTCCTCTCCTTCGGCTGCGCGGCGCTGCTCTTCCTGGTGACCGAGGAATTGCTCATCGAAGCCCACGAGTCCGCTGACACTGCCGTCACGACCACAATGTTCTTCGTGGGTTTCCTGATCTTCCTGCTGCTGGGAATGGTCGAGTAGCGACCCTCGGGTCGCCCCGGCGCCCCTCGGACGCAGCTCTTCTGGCCACTTACGATGCGAATGTTGACTTCGCGGCAATTTTGGCGCCGGCGGTCACCGTCCCCACCCAGGCGGTCAGAGATTCACACCTGCCGAGATCAATGACTGCAGTGGTGCGTTGTTGCCGTTGGCCGACCAAATCCGAACGGCGGCTACCCTCGGATTCAGCGTCTGCTTCGGGTTTCGCCAAACGACAACAACGCGGTCGGGAGCAGTCCTTGTGAATCGCGTGACGGTTTTGGGCTCCGATGGCTGGCTCCAGATGGCGCACGATCGCAATTTGGCCGTTCCGCAAAAAGTGCGACTTTCGGTGCCTTCGAGGCGCGAAAACGACGTTAGTCGCGGAAATTGCGGAATGGAATTTGACCTAAGTACCTGAAAACGCACAACTCCGCGGTGGCCTGTTAAACCGCGGGTCCCTGGTTCGAGCCCAGGTCGGGGAGCCAGAACAATCAAGGAGTTGCCGCGAAAGCGGCAACTCCTTGTTGCATTTGGGAGTGTGAACGCGCCGAATCGGACCGAAAGGCGCCCTTGGACGTTGAGCGGCGCGCAACGCGGGCGCCTTTCAGCGCCCGCGTTGGCGTCGATCAGAACCCGGTGCCGACGATGACGTCCTGGTTCGCGTCGGTCACGCCGGGATTGCCGCGGAAGTCCGTCCAGACCGTGACTGCGTTGCCGGTGGCGTTGACCGCCGTGCCGGTGTAGTCGCCGACGAACGAGCCCGCGAAGAGCACATACGGGTTGGATGATTGAGCCGATACGCGCGTCTGGCTCGTGAAGTCGTCGTCAGATGTGCGGATCGCCCAATCCATGCACACCGGTGCGCTGGCACGCGTCAGATCGGCCGGCAGCACCTGCGCGCCGGTGGTCGTGTCGAGTTCCATGATGCCGCACGAGCGGTCGGTGGTCGTGGGCACTGGCGAGAACTCGCGGGTGTAATAGCCGACGACGATGCGACCCGCATTGGCGCCCACCGACGGATAGACCTTGTCGGCCGCGCCGGTGGTGATCGTCGTCGGTGCGGACCATGCGAGGCCATCGGTCGAGGTGACGAGCTTCACCTGATTCGACGTGACGCCGGTGAAGGTCGTGCCGCCGTTGCCGCATGAACCCGCGCCTTGGTTGTCGGCCCACACGATCGCGAGCTTGCCATTCGACGCGTCGATCGCCATGCTCGGGAAGCTGTTGATCCGGAACTGCTCGAACGACAGCGTCTGCCGGTTCTGCGCGCCGGGAAGCTGGATGGGGTAGCAGTCGAGATCATCGTACACGCGCGCGATTTCAGCATTGGCAAAACTCCTGCCGCCATCGGTGGAGCGCGCGACGATCAACGCGTCCTGCGCGTAGCCGCTTGCCGGCGTCGCACCTTCGTAGGCCACATACAGCGTGCCGTCGGGCGCCATCGCAACCTGCGAACCCGAGTTGTAGGGATGCGCAGCGTCCGATACCTCCTTCACGGACGACCATGACTTTCCGCCGTTCTTCGAGCTCGCCATCACGATCGGCGACCTGAGATAGCCGAGTCCGCGCGGGCCCTGGTGGAAACGGGTCCACGTCAGATACACCGTGCCGTCGTTGCCGACGCCGATCCATTCCTTATCCTGGAAGAAATCGCCGGTCGCGGCCGAGTTCACCATGACGGGGGCGTTCCAATGCGCGCCGCCGTCCTGCGACACGGCCACCGCGACGCCGGAGATTTGCCGCGGGAACTTGTCGAAGTTGCAGACGAGGCCGGAGTAGTACAGGCGACTGCCGTCCGCACTGAACGCGAGCACCGGATCGCCGCACGAATCGAGATGGCCGAAGAGCCCGGCCCCGCCCGTATCGCGGGTCCACCCCGGCAGGAGGACGTTTTTCCAGCTCGCGCCACCGTTCGTCGAGTAGTAGACCGCATGCGCGTTGTACCGGTACTCGTTCGCCGAAGTGACGATGTTGAGGCTGTTCGCGGGATTGATGACGATGTTCTGCTCGTTCTGCGGGTTGTAGCAGGACGTGCCATCGGCAAACCCGAACTTCGTGTCGCCGACGATTGCGTCGTGTTCCTGTCCTGTAAGCGCGTCATAGAGCACGGGGTTGCCCGCAAACGGCGTCTGGCGGCAGCGCGAGAAAAGAACCTGGTCGCCCAGCTGCGGGTTGTCCGCCGCTTCTTCCTCGAATTGCAGCGGAGTGCGCATTTCGCTGGCCTCGCCGGCGCCCATGTCCGGCCCGGACGCCTTGAACCGGTTACCGCCGGCCGTCGCGGTTGCGGCATGGACGCCGGCGGCCGCGAACACGATGGAAGCGAGAAGTGGAAGCCATTGCTGGCGGAACATCGTGAATCCATTGAAATTCATTGAGGTGTCTCCTGCATCGGGTTGGGTCGGTGAGACGGCTCCCATCTCGCGGCTTGTGGCCGCGAGCGTGAACGATCGCACGATGGGCGTTGAAAAATCTTCAATTGGCAGTTCGAAGGTAAACGTGTGCGGTGTGTTTCAGTCGAGGACGTTCGGTGATGAATGATGCACCGGCGAATGAAAGGGTTGTCTCGCCGGCGTCTTTCTGTGGGCGCGTTTGCATGAAGCGAGGCGCGCGCGGCGCCTTATTCCGAGATCCGCAGTGGTGGCGCGCCCTGCATGGATGTCAGCCTGGACCGCGAGGTCGGAATGGCTGCTTCGACTGACCGCATCCGGCTTTGTTCCGAATATCTCGTCGCGCATGGGTCTTCCGGGACGTCACGGCCGGATCGGCCGCGAGTTACGGCGACGGAAGCGGGCGTCGCCAGGGACTGAATGCGGTGCCCGCGCGCGGGCGAAGCTCCGGCGCGCCGACGATCTCCCACTCGGCATAGCGTGCGGCGATCTGCGCGCGCTCGGCGGCGTAGCGCGCCCGGACCCATTTTCCCGACATCGGATCGCGAAAGCGGAAGCGGAACAGCACGAGGGGCTCGGCCCAGGGCTGCAGGAAATCGCGCGGCATGGGCCGATATTCGATGTGCGGTATCGAAGCGAGCAACCGCTATCGTCGCGACGTGCGGGCGCGCGTTGCGGGCGGCTCGCGCGGAGCCGCCGCGGCTGGCCGGGCGCCCCCTTGTATACTTTTGGGAGAACAGGCCGGGGAGAACTCGCAGTGAAGATCGTCAAAGCCGAAGTCATCGTCACCAGTCCGGACCGCAATTTCGTTTCGCTGAAGATCACGACCGACGAGGGTCACACGGGACTGGGGGACGCCACGCTCAACGGGCGCGAGCTCGCGGTCGTCAGCTACCTGCGGGACCACGTCGTGCCGCTTCTCATCGGCAAGGACCCGCACCGCATCGAGGACACGTGGCAATTCCTCTACCGCAGCGCGTACTGGCGCCGCGGCCCGGTGACCATGGCGGCGATCGCCGCGGTCGACGTCGCGCTCTGGGACATCAAGGCAAGGGCCGCGAACATGCCGCTCTACCAGCTCCTCGGCGGCGCGAGTCGCACGGGGTGCCTCGCGTACGGCCACGCGAGCGGCAAGGACCTGCCGGAGCTGTTCGACTCCGTGCGCCGCCATCTGGAGCTCGGCTATCGCGCGATCCGGATCCAGACCGGCGTGCCCGGGCTCAAGGCGATCTACGGCGTCGCATCGAACGTGGTCGCGGCGGGCAACAAGGGCAAGCGCTACGACCACGAGCCGGCGCAGCGTGCGCCGCTGCCCGCCGAGGAGGACTGGGACACGCGCGCGTATCTGCGCCACATCCCCGGCGTGTTCGAGGCGGTGCGCGCGGAGTTCGGCCCGGAGCTGCCGCTGTTGCACGATGGGCATCACCGCATGACGCCGATCCAGGCGGCGAAGCTCGGCAAGTCGCTTGAGCCCTACGATCTCTTCTGGCTGGAGGACTGCACGCCCGCGGAAAACCAGGAGGCGCTGCGACTCGTGCGCCGCCACACGATCACGCCGCTCGCGATCGGCGAGATCTTCAACACGGTCTGGGACTACCAGACGCTCGTGCAGGAGCAGCTGATCGACTACGTGCGCAGCGCGGTCACGCACACCGGCGGCATTTCGCCGATGAAGAAGATCATGGACTACGCGGCGCAGTATCAGATCAAGTCGGGAATCCACGGGCCGACCGACATCTCGCCGATCGGCATGGCGGCGGCGCTGCACCTCGGCCTCGCGATCCACAACTTCGGCATCCAGGAGTACATGCAGCACGGCGAGGCGACCAACCGCGTGTTCCAGCAGTCGTTCACGTTCAAGGACGGACTGCTGCATCCGGGCGAGAAGCCCGGGCTCGGCGTCGAGCTCGACATGGACGAGGCGGGAAAGTATCCGTACCAGACCGCCTATCTGCCGTTCAATCGCCTCGCCGACGGCACGGTGCACGACTGGTGAAACGCAATCCGCCTCGGTCGCACGCATCGACGCCGGGCGATGTTTCGATCCGGCAGAAGAGGTGGCGCAACGCACTGCGCCGCACGCGGCCCCAAGGCTTCACGATGATGGAGCTGATGGCGGTCGTGGCCGTCATCGCGATCCTCGCGACGCTGTCGATTCCATCGTATTTCGATCGCATCGTCCGAGACCAGATCAAGACCGCGCTGCCGCTCGCGGACGTCGCGAAAAAGCCGGTCGAGACGGCATGGACGGGTACCATGACTTTTCCGGCGAACAATGCCGCCGCCGGCCTTCCCGCCGCCGACAAGATCGTCGCCAACTACGTGAGCGCGGTGGCCATCGAGAACGGCGTCATCCACATCACCTTCGGCAATCGCGCGAACAATGCGATCGCCGGCAAGATCCTCAGCCTGAGGCCCGGCGTGGTCGAGGACTCGCCGATCGTTCCGGTGGCGTGGGTTTGCGGCTACGCCGAAGCGCCGAACAAGATGACGACGGGCGGGCGGAATCTCACGAATATTCCCGAGCTGCTCCTCCCGTTGGAGTGTCGCGCGCTGAAACGCTAGCGGATGCGCGGCTGTACGCGACTGCGACGCGTTTGCCCTACGGTGGGGGAAGGGCCTTCGTCAGGTTCGCGTTTGTAATTCCCTTGTCGGCCAGCGTGATCGATCCGCTTGCATTGATGTCCCTGAGGAAGTTCGACAAGGTTACCGTTTGTGCGAGTTGCGCGTTGACAAGACCCAGATCGGCGATACTAATGACGCGGGACTGATTCACGTCGCCGGCGAGAAATCCGACGCGCACGCTGCCGCTCCCTCCTGTAGCGGCTCCGGATGTCACATTGTTGAGCGATACCGTCAAGTACTGCCGGTCGGAAACGGCCGCGAGATCGACAATCACCGCATTGCCGCTGATCATCAGGGAGCCAGCAGTTGCCAGCCCGTTGGTCACAGCGGCATTCGCGCTCGTCACTGGCATGTCGAAGGTGAACACGATCGTATGCGACGGTCCGGTTCGCGGCTCGGTCACCGGATTATGGACATCGGCGAGTGACAAGGGCAGGTCGTAGTTCCCCGCCGCCCCATGCGTCTTGCGTGACGCCGCGCTCAAGAGAATTGGCGAGGATCCCGGCACCACCCAACGCGCATAGAGCGTGACGTCGGTCGAAGTGAATGGCAGTGCGTCACCCGGGTTGACATGAGTGCCGGTGCCGTCGGCGGCGGTATCCCATCCTGCGAAAACGCTACCGGACTTCGCGAGACCGCCCGTATTGCTCGCAATTAACGCAGGCTGGCCCGATGCATAGGCGGTAAGATCGGTCGGAACGATGCCGCCGCTGTTCCCGTTGCCGTCGTAGGTCAGCGCGTAATACATTTGACCGAAAATCAGTGCGTCGATATCGCCGACGAGCGTCAACGGCGGCATGGTCAGGTTATTGATGCGCATGTCACCGCCCAAATACACCTCGCCTCCGTCGCCGGCAGCGATGCCGTAGAAATGCGCCCAGGCGTCCGTTCCTCCATAATTCCTTGCCCACTTCGTGGTGCCGCTAGAATCGAGCTTGATTGCGAAAGCATCGTCGGGGCCGATCTTGGCAAGAGGCGGCGTCGTCAATGCCGCGCCGGCCGAATGGCCGCCAACATAGACATTTCCGGACTTGTCGATTGCAACGACACTGCGTCCGACCTGCGCACCGCTGCCGCCAAAATTTCTGGCCCAGGTAGTGGTGCCCGTGGCACCGAGCTTCACGGCATAGGCATCCACGTTTCCAATGAGAGACAGTGGAGGACTGGAAAGATTTCCCTGCCAAAAGTATCCGCTCAGATTGACGCTGCCGCTTCCGTCAACCGCTATTGCCTGGACGTCCGCATAGGCATTGGGCCCGCCAAAATTCTTTGCCCACGTGGTTGTGCCGGTGGAATCGAGCTTGAGAGCAAAGCCGGTGGCAGCGCCTATTGCCGTAAGAGGCGGAACGGTGGCAATCGAGGAATCGAAATACCCGCCGAGATAGACGTTGCCGACGCCGTCGGCCGCAATGGTTTGGCCGAATACGTACCCGAATCCGTTGCCGCCGAAATCGCGTGCCCACGTCGCTGCGCCAGAAGCGGCATCGAGCTTGAATGCGAACGCATCCAGATAACCGCTCTTGACTAGCACGGGCACCGTAAGATCCCCGGCCCAAAAGTAACCGCCCAGGTAGACCTCACCGGAAGGATCAGCCGCGATTCCCTGGCCAAAGGTCCGTGCGTTAGTCCCGCCAAAGTTCTTTGCCCACTTCATCGTGCCGGTGGCGGCGTCGAGCTTGACGGCAAAGGCATCAACGATGCCGATCCGAAATAGCGAAGGCACCGTCAGATCGGCACTGTCGAAATAGCCCCCTACACTTACATTTCCCGATCCATCAAACGCAATCGCTTGTGCATTCGTTCCGGCCCATCGTCCGCCCAAGCCGATTGCCCAAATGGGATTGCCGGTCGCGTCGAACTTTGCCACAAAGGAATCCTGGTATCCGAGCCTGTACAGAGTCAGGTTGCTTAGAATAAGTTTGGCGGAGCCGAAAGTTCCGGTGACGTAAACGTTGCCGGAGGCATCTACCGAGGTCGAATTGATTGTGGAAATTCCGCAAGGCGACAATGACCAAAATATGGTGGTCGACTTGACCGTGCCCGCGGAATCGAGCTTCAGGATAAGGCCGAAATCGTCGTCGAAAGTGGGTAGGGCCGGGTTGGTGAGCTGGCCGTCGAAAAATCTGCCCAGGAACACGTTTGCCCCGGCATCTACCGCAATCGCTTGACCAAAGACGCGCGCATACGTTCCGCCAAAGCCCCTCGCCCAAACGACGTTTCCGGTAAGGGGGTCGAGCCTGATGGCGAACGCGTCGATGACCCCTATCGCCGGCAGTACCGGCGCGGTCAGGTTTCCGCCGAAATAAGACCCGCTGAGGAAGATGTCTCCAGATGGGCCAACCGCGACCCCTGGGCCCGACATCTGGACTGCAGATCCGCCGAAGTTCTTGGCCCAGACGATGGCGCCCGTGGTTGCCACAAGCCTGACCGCAAACGCATCCTGAGCCCCGATTCTTGTCAACGTCGGCGTTGTAAGGTTGCCAACGGAAAAGTAACCACCGAGAACTACGTGACTGGCTGCGTCAACCGCGATGGAAGTGCCTATCGCGGTCGCGCCGCTGCCGCCAAAATTCGCCGCCCAGATTACCGCGCCGCTTGCATCGAGTTTGATGGCAAATGCATCGAGGTCACCGATTTTCGTGAGCGGGGGCGCCGTGAGGTTGGCCGTAAGATATCCGCCCACGTAGGCGTTTCCGAGGCCATCAACCGCAATGGCCTGACCGTAAACGCGAGCGCCATTGCCACCGAAATGTCCGGTCCAGATCGTGGTACCCGTCGCGTCAAGCTTGATGACGAACGCATCAGAATCGCCCATGATTGCCAATGGCGGAGCTGCCATGTTGGCGCTCCGAAACTGCCCGGTCAGAAATACGTTTCCGATGCCGTCAGTCGCAACGGACTGTCCCTCGGCCCACGCTCCGCCACCGCCAAAATTCCTGGCCCAGATGATATTGCCACTGACATCGAGCTTTGCGGCGAAAGCGTCCTCGTTCCCCCTTAGCGACAGCACTGGCGTCGTGAGGTCTGAACCGTTGAAGTAACCGCTCAGATAGATGTTTCCGGAATCGTCGACCGCGATGGAAGTCCCGAAGGTCATCGCTGCTGTGCCGCCAATGCCGCGGAGCCAGATCGCGTTGCCGAAGGGATCGAGTTTCGCGACGAATGCGTCTTGAGGGCCGATTCCGGTAAGCGTTACGCCGCCAAGCGTGACTGTTCCGCCCGCGAAATACCCGGTGACGTACTGGTTGCCGGCCGCATCTACCGCGACACCCATTGTGTAGATTCCCCGACCGCATTCGCCGGCGAGGTTTTTCGCAAATTCCGCAGCGCTGCTGGTGCGATTCGCGATCAGTGCCAGAAGCAGCGCCAGCGCGAAGACAAGGGTCGAAGCGAACGAGCGGCGCAGATGCGACGCGTGGACCGGACCAGCAGGGCTCCGCTCAAAGCGGCCGCTGCTTGCGGGGGCAGCACGAAGCTCATCGGGTGATTGCATTGTTTTTCCCCATTTGCTGGCAATCAGCGTCTTTGTGCGCTTCGATCGTTGCGCATCTGCGTCGATGTTACGCCCGGGGAGGGGAAGCCTCAATGTTCTTGGGAATCGCTCTGAAGCTCGGATGTGAATATCAGTTCGTTTCGATGGAAACGCAAGCGAAATTCAAGACCGTCGGTTCGTGCGGTTCGCCGCCGCGATTGCCTTCGATCTGATCCCGCGCGATTCCGGCCTTTTCCAGAATTGAAGCAATGAAGTCCGTCTTGCCGTCGACGTAGCCGTCGATGTCGTCACGGAATCGGCTTGCAAGCTGCTGCTTGAGCGCGCCGTAGGTGTTCGCATCGTCGGGATGGCTGCGCAGCCAGTCTCGGAGCGCAAGGTGGTTGGCCAACGCCAGCGAATCCTGCGCACATACGTACAGACGATGCGCCGGTAGATCCGGCGGCGCATGAAAGGCCTCGCGACCGACGATCCCGAGATTGCCGCGATGCTGATATCCGAGCCGCTCCAGCAGCGCAATCGCGCGCGGAACATCCACCGGCGACGGCACGACGACCGTCATGTCGACGATGGGCTTGGCGGCGAGCCCGGGCACCGCGGTGCTGCCGACATGTTCGACGGCCATGGCGACGTCACGCACGGCATCCCAGACCCGACGGCGAAGCGCCTCGAATCGCGCCGGCCACTCCGGATCGTAGGGCACGACGATGACGGGAGGCGTCGAAGCGGGGCCTCCTGCTTCCTCCGCCATGACGGTCCCCGTGTCGCTGTCCGAAGGTGTCAAGTGTTGCGCTGCGCGCTCGCCTACGGCAGCGGAATCCATTCGGTGTCGCCAGGCACGACGCCCATGCGCTGCGCCGACCAGTCGCGCTTCGCCGCTTCGATCCGCTCGGCGCGCGACGAGACGAAATTCCATTCCATGTGGCGGCGTGCGCCGATCGGCTCGCCTCCGATGATGACGAAGCGCGCGCCTTCGGGGGCCGAGATGCGCACGGTGGTGCCGGGATCGAGCAAGGCCATCGTGGCCGGCTCGATCGGCGCGCCATCGATGAACAGCCTGCCATGCACCGCATAGACCGCACGCTCCTCGACGCAGGGAGCGACGTCGAGGCGAGAGCCGGACCGTGCGGCGACGTCGACATACAAGGTGTCGGCGAAGGTCTTCACCGGGGATTCGACGCCGAACGCGCGGCCGACCAGCACGCGCGCATCCACACCCGGAAGCGAGACCTCCGGCAACACCGCATTCGGGTAATGCGTGAAGGCCGGCTGCGTCTCCTCGTGGGTCTCCGGCAGCGCGGCCCACAGCTGCAGGCCGTGCGTGCGGTGGGGAAGGGGACGGAGGTCCTCCGGGGTGCGCTCGGAGTGGACGATGCCCCGTCCCGCCGTCATCCAGTTGATCGCGCCGGGCTCGATGCGCTGGACGCAGCCGAGGCTGTCGCGGTGCATGATCGCGCCTTCGAAAAGGTACGTGACCGTCGCGATGCCGATGTGCGGATGGGGCCGGACGTCATGGCTTGCCCCGGGCGCGACGTCGATCGGCCCGAAGTGGTCGAAGAAGAGAAAAGGACCGACCGCCTGACGCGCCGATGACGGCAGCACGCGCCGCACGACAAATCCGCCGCCGAGATCGCGCAGCTTTCCTTCGATCGTGTCCACGCGTCGGTGTGCTCCTGGTGAAGGCCTGGCGAATGACCGGGCAGCCGACCCCCGGTGCCCGGCAGGATCGTGCCCGGACGACGTTACGGCAGCTTGCCGAGAACGGCGTCCATCTCTTCCCGATTGAACGCGCGCAGCGTCTGCGTCCGGATGTTTCCTGCCATTCCCACCGCAAGCGAAAACGCCGTCGCGGTCTTGTCGTCCGGCGCATCGATGATCGCCACGAGATCGTAATGGCCCAGCGTCCAGTAGATCTGCGTCATGTTGACGCCAAGCTTCTTCGCCGCCTCCTTGACCGCATCGGCGCGCTTGGGACTGTCCTTGACGCTGCGAACCCCTTGATCGGTGAAGCTGGAAAGTGCGATGTACGTTGCCATGTCGTTCCTCCACTGACTCGCGGGACGTTGATGGTCGGGCTCCCGGCTGCGGCCGTCCCGGAGGGCCGTAGCGCCATTCTAGTGACTTGCTCCGGAATCGCCAGCGCAACCCGCCGTCAGCGGCCGGATCGATGCGTCGGAGCCGCTGCGCGCTCCGCCTCGGCGCGCCGGCATTCGTGCAGCAGGAACTCTTCGTCGGTAGGCGAAAGGTCGAAGCGCCGGCTCGCCTGTTCGATGCGCTCGTGCGTCCACGGGCCTTGCTCGGCCAGCCAGGCGACCGCGCGGCGCAGGGACTCGTGTTCGGGCAGGAAGCGTGGCATCGGCAGTCGGGCGGCTGACGTCAACGCCATTGTCGCACTGCCGCGTGCCGCGTGCCGCGTGTGCGCGAAGCGCCAGCCGTCGCTCAGAAGTTGCGGCTGTCATACGCCCAGTGGAGCAGCGCCTGCCGCTGGCGCCTTCGGCAGTTCACGTCCCCGGCATCGCAGTGGGCGCGGATCTGGGCGATGTGTCGGGTCATCGCCTTCCAGCGCTTGATCTGTCGCGCGTCGTCTTCGCCGCGCCGTCCCATGAAATAGCGGCAATACCACTGAAACCATCCGCGCGGATCGTCGGCATGAATCCAGCCCTTGCGGCGCCACTCGGACAGCGGCTGCGACGCGTTGATCCCGAAGAGATTCAGCTCCGGCGCATGGCGATCGGGATCGAGCTTGGCGCGCTCGAACCAGTCGGCGGGAAATTCGTCGGCGCAGTCGGTCATGTACTTGCCGCCGAAGACGCCGAGCAGCAGCATTTCGCGCGGCGTCAGCTGCGGGCGGAAATCGGGATCGAAATTGCGTCCGACCGGTTCCGCCAGGACGTAGACGTAGCCCTGTTGCATGCGGTCGTTGACCTCGACCTTGCGGCGCCTGTGCGGCGTCATCGGAAATGGCGCAGCGCGCCGGCGCTAGTCGGCATCGGGCCGGTCGCGCGGCACACGTGCGAGATAGTCTTCGATCGCTCCCCCTGCGGGAGGCTTCAGCATGACGCGAACCGTGTTCATCCGCCCGCCCATCGGGACCTGGCGCTCGCGCAGGTCGACAAATCCGCGCCGCTCCCAAAATCGTTCGGCGCGAACGTTTCCGCGCACGACGCCGAGACGCAGCCAATGCGCGCCCTGGCCGTGCATCCAGACATCGAGGCCATCGCAGAGCAGAACGGCGGCGCCACTGCCGCGCAAACGGGTCGCGATCATGAAGAGTCCGATGTGCCAGACGCCAGGCGCTAGAAGGTCCGATACCACGCTGGCCGTGCCGACGGTCGTGTCGCGCTCGTCGATGAACCCGAGGGCCCATTTCTTCGTGTGCGGCCAGCCGTCGGGCAGCGTGTCATTGATTTCCTCGTCGGCTTCCTGCGGTGTCGGCGGCTCGCCCGTGATCGTCAGGAAATACTCCGGATTGTCATCGAAGAACCGCTGCAGCCGCGGCACGTCGGCGGACCCGAGCTCGACGGCGCGAAAGGGTCCGGTGCGAAAGAGTTCGTTGCGGGACGGGGTAGCGGCCATCGGGAGACGAACGACGCGTTGATACGGATCTAATGCGTGGCGCCAGCGCGGCACGTCCCGCTACGCGGTGCCGCAACCGAGCCCGCGGGCGCACATCGCGTCGATCTCGGTGGCGGCGAAGCCCCAGTCTCTGAGCGCCGCCTTGCCAGAGCCGCCCCGAGCGGGTGGCGCGCCGCGGATCCCCGAGGGCGTGCGCGAGAAGCGCGGTGCCGGCGCGGGCTGCACGACGTCCCCCACCGAAACGTGCGCGTTGCGCGCCACGTTGTGCGGATGCGCACGTGCCTCGTCGAATCCCAATACCGGCGCGAAGCACGCGTCGGAGCCCTCGAAGATCCGGCACCACTCGTCGCGCGTCCTGTTTTTCAGCACCTGCGCGAAGCGCGCGCGCAGCACCGGCCAGCCGTTGCGGTCGTGCTGTGCCGGCAGGTCGTCGTGGGTGAGACCGAGGCGCGAGAGGAGCTCCGCATAGAACCTTGGCTCGATGGCGCCGATCGCGACGAACTTGCCGTCGGCCGTCGCGTACGTGTCGTACCACGGCGCGCCGGAATCGAGGATGTTGGCGCCGCGCTCGGCACTCCACTGCCTGCCGGCGAGCAGTCCCCAGAACATCGTCGTCAGGAGCGATGCGCCCTCGACCATTGCAGCGTCGACGACCTGGCCCTTGCCGGAGCGCTGCGCTTCGAGCAGAGCCGCAAGCACGCCGCACGCGAGCAGCATCCCGCCGCCGCCGAAGTCGCCGACGAGATTGAGCGGTGGCACCGGCCGGCCCTCCGCGTGCCCGATCGCGTGCAGGGCGCCCGACAGCGCGATGTAGTCGATGTCGTGACCGGCGCGCGGTGCCAGCGGGCCGTCCTGTCCCCATCCCGTCATCCGCCCGACGACGAGCTTCGGATTGCGCGCGAAGAGCGCGTCGGGCATCAGCCCGAGCCGTTCCAGCACGCCGGGACGGAAACCCTCGATGAGCGCGTCGGCGCGCTCGACGAGCTGCAGCAGCGCGGCGACGCCGTCATTTGTCTTGAGATCGAGCGTCACCGAGCGGCGGCCGCGCAGCATCACGTCGCACCGGCGCGGCAGCGCGAGGCCGAGCTGCGGATCCTCGGGGCGATCGACCAGAAGCACGTCGGCGCCCATGTCGGCCAGCATCATTCCGCAGAACGGCACCGGGCCGATCGACTCGAGCTCCAGAATCCTGAATCCGGCAAGGGGTCCCATCGGGCGATTTTACCGCCGGGGTGACGGCGGGCGAGAATCGTGCCCTGGACGAATTGCTACGTCAGGCAGAAAGTGCCTGCGACTTCCACGCGGTGGGACGCGCCGGCTTACAACGGCGGTCAGCGCGGCGCCGAACCGGCCGCCGCGAGCTTTGCGCGCTCCAGTTCCTCGCGCAGCTTCGCGTCGTTGGGCGATTTCTTCTGCGCCGCCTCGAACGCGCTCACGGCTTCGGGATAGCGCCGCATTTCGACATAGCTTCGCCCGAGCAGCGTCCAGTCGTCGGCGCTGCCGTCCTGCTGCTGCAGGCGTTTCGCGAGACGGTCCGCGGCCTCGTCGAGCGACAACGACGCCTTGCCGGTCATCGGGCTGCCCGCTGCTGCGGCCGGCGCTGCACCGGGCGCCGTCGCGGAATGCGCGGGCGTGTCCGGGCCGCCGCGCGAACCGAGCTGCGTGTAGAGGAGCGTGCCGCTGACCGCGATGGCCAGCACCGCGATCACGCCGATCTTGATGGAAGTGTTCCTGTCGAGGGCCATGTCGATTCCCGAACCGGCTTCAGAAGTCCCAGCGCCAGCCAATGTAATAGAAATAGCGCTGGATCGTGTTGTCGATCAGGGTGCCAATGGTGGTCGTCCGCTCCAGCGCGAATTGTCCCTCGATCGAGAATCGATTGAAGATTCGGTACGACGCGCGAAGCCCCGGCGACAGCCGCGTCAGGCGCTGTCCCTGATTGTCGGTTTGATGGTACCAGGCGAACATCGGTTCGAGCGTGAGCAGGTTCAGGGGAACGAACCGGTAGTCTACCCCGGCATTCTGCGCGCGCAGCTGGCTGCCGTTCAGCACGCCGACGTTGAGCACGAGGATGTCCTGCATCTTGGCGAGGCCGCTGCCGATCGCCTGGCCGGTGTAGGTCCACACGCTGCCGGTGGTGGGCGTTGCCGGGAGGCTCGCGAACGGCGGCGTGCCGGACAGCGACGACCAGCGCACGTCGAGGCCGAGCTGCCACTGGGCCGACACCTGCTGGGTAACGCCGAAGAGTGCCTGCTTCGTGATCGGTGTCAGCGCCTTGGCCTCGCTCCGCACTGCGTCGACGCCCTGCTGCTGGATCAGGCTCGACAGCGACATCCCCGGATAGGCGATGAGGGCGTTGGTCAGCTGCAGCGTCGGCGTTCGCCGGTAGTCGAGCAGCGCATTGATCGTCGTCAGCGTCGGGAACTGCCAGGTGCCCTGGACCATCCCGATGTTGACGGCGTGAAACAGCGGGTCGTAGTCGAGCATGGAATAGACATTCCGCTCGGTATCGAAATAGCGGAGCTCGCCGCCGATGCCGAGTCGGTCGGTCTCGCCGGCGGCGACCTGCCGGATGGCGAAGGCGCTGCCGCTGAAGCGGTCGCCCACCTTGTCGACGTCGACGCTCGCGCCGTAGAACGTCGACGTCGTGTTGAACGGATCGTCGACGGGCTGACCGACGACCGCATTGACGCGGTAATTGGGAAGGAACCCCCAGGTCCCGACAGCGCCGTCGAAGAGGCCAAGCACGCCGCCGCTCGTCGCGGATTGCCGCCCGACGCGGGCGAGGAGCTGGCCGGGCAAGTAGCGCGTCTCCGCGTAGAGCGCGTTGAGCCAGTTCTTGTTGGTGCCGTTGGCGAGGAAGTTCGCGACGTACTGGTCGCGGACGACGAAGCGGCTGTCCCAGTCTCCATCGCGATAGCGCGCGGTGAGATCGACGTTGTTGACGAGCTGGGACTGGTCGGTCGCGGAGATCCGCGCCGTGTCTAGCGTCGTGGCGCCGGTCGCAGGGGTTGTGATCGTGCGTGTATTCGTGGTCTCGGATTGACCACCGTAGTAGTACTGCGACACGCTGCCCCAGGCGCTGAACGCGGGCTGTGCCAGAGGTGCCTCCGGTGACAACGGGCCGCCCATCGGTGCCGCCGGCACGGCCATGGCGTCGAGATCCTCGCGCACGCGCACCGCGCCGGGGCCGTCGGGGTAGAGCTTGAGGTAGAGCCGGTACTCGGCCTCCGCCTTCGCGAATTCGCCGTTGCGTTCGCGGGCGATGCCGATCAGCTCCTGCGCTTCCTGCGAGTACGCGTTCGGCGGCAAGTTGAGCGCCAGGTTGAGCGCGAGAACGGCTCGCTCGTTTTCGCGTGCGCCAAGTGCTGCGCGTGCCTCGCTCATGTACGTTGCAGCCTGCCTGTCGATGTCGGTGGCCGCAGCGGGCGGCGATGTCGGCGGCGGCAGGCCGCCGGGGCGGGGTGCCGCTGCTCGCGGCGCCTGCCGCGCCGCGATTGTGTTGATGCGATCCTGCACGCGCACGGCACCAGGACCGTCCGGATACAGCGTCAGGTACTGCCGGTATTCGGCAAGCGCCTTCGCGGAGTCGCCACCGCGCTCCCGGGCGACGCCGATGAGCTCCAGTGCTTCTGGCGAGTAGGCATTCAGCGGCAGGCTCAGCACGCGGTCGAAGGCGAGGAGGGCCTTCTCATTGTCGCCGGTCAACAGTGCGCCCCGTCCGTCCGCGATGTCCGTCGCGGCCTTCCTGTCGGTATCGGTGGCGGGCGCGGTCAGCACCGTTGGTGGCGGCAGTGCGGCCGGCACAGGCGCGGACACCGATGGAACGGTCGCCGCGGGCGCCCGGGTCGAGACGGGTGGTGTTGTCGAAGGTGGTGGAGTCACCGGTGGAGTCGCCGGCGGAGTCACCGGCGGAGTCGCCGGCGGAGCCGGCGGAGTCACCGGCGGAGTCACCGGCGGAGTCACCGGCGGAGTCACCGGCGGAGTCGCCGGCGGAGTCACCGGCGGCGCGACCGACGGTACGCTGATTGCAGGTGCGGCGGCGCGCAGTTTTTCCCGCTGCTCGGGCGACAGCCGAACGTACACGAGCAGCCGGTTGTTGCCCTCTGGCTGGACGCGGAAGTCTGCCGCGGATTCGAACACGACATCGATGTAGCGCTGCACGCTCGGCAGCTGCGCGGGATAGATGACGCGGAAGTTCGGCAGCGACTTGCTGGGCTGCGCGCGCCGCTCTTCCTCGACGACTCCCAGGCCCTGGTCGTTCGCACCGGTGATCTGGAAATAGATGCGCACCGCCGAGCCGTGGCTCGACGGAACGTGGCGCAGATACTGGATCAGGACGTTGAACTCGATCCGCACGCGTGCTTCGTCACCCGCGACGTCGACGTCGACCCGGTCAAGTATCTGCGCGTGCCCGACGACGGCCGCGAGGCACAGCGCCGCGCCGAGCGCGAATTGCCACAGTCGCGCGAAACGCCTCCGTGTCGCCCCGGCCGTCCCCACCCGAATCCGGCCGGGCGAGGCGGAAGCACGTTGCCGCGCGCCCGATGCTGGCGCACCCGGCATCACGCGGGCGCACCTGCCCGCGCCAACGCTGTCTCGTGCCTGCATTTAACGTCCACGCCCCGTGGAAGGCGGCGTCGCCGGAGACGCCCGGCCGCGGAAGTTCGGGCCGTGGCATCCACTGCATGCCGGCTTGAGATTCGGGTAGCGCCACGTCACCATCTCCGAATTGCCGACGTGGCAGACCGTGCAGGACGCGACGGCCGGATGGGTCGACGGATAGAGCGGGGAAAGATGCTGGTAGGGCGGGAGCGGCCGCCACGACGTTGTCCTGTGGCAGGTGTCGCACGAGCGCATCGTGACGAAGTGACCCGCGGGCTTCCCCTTTGCGCCGATGGCGTTGTGGCACGTTGCGCAGCTTCCCGCGGCCACGCCCGTGTGCGTGTAATTCGCCGGAACCCACGCGGTGGTGCGGTGGCACGAGTCACAGGACATCAGCGTTGCCAGGTGTCGCGCCGAGCGTCCCGGCGCGGCCGTGCCGTTGTGGCAGGACGCGCAGGTGCCGGGCATCACGCCGAGGTGCAGCGACCCGCGGGCTCTCGTCGAAGTGCCCGCGGGTCTCGACGGCGTCGCCGCCGGGGTCGCAGCGGTCGGCGCCGCGGATGTCGTTGCCGGTCCCGTGGCGCGCCGCCCCGGAATCACGGCCGTGGACTTTGCCCCCTTCACGGTGGCACGCCGTCCGCCGTCGAACGACGTCGTGTTGTGGCACTGCGAGCAATCCGCGGTCGTCGGCGGGTGATCGCTCGGCTTGCTGCGCACGCCCGGGTATTGGCCGCCGTGGCAGCTCGAGCAATTGGTCGAGATGCCGCTGTGGTTCATCGTCCACGTCTTGAACGTCGTCGTCGACGTATGGCACCCCTTGCAGTCGAGACTCGACGGATTGGGGATGTGCGCGGTCGTGGGTGGCAGCGTGACGATCGTCACTCCGAAGAAGCTCTTGCCGGACGCGTGGCACGTCGCGCAGGTCGTGCTCGCGACCGGCGCGTGGTTCATCGCCGTGCCGGAGAAGTTCGTGAACTTGGCCGGCGCGTGACACGTCTCGCACGCCGCGCTGCCGATCGGAATGTGCGTTGCCGGCGGCGTCACGATCGTCACTCCGAAGAAGCTCTTCCCTGACGCGTGGCAATTGGCGCAGCCCGACGTGATGCCGGCGTGATTCATCGTGCCGCCGCCGAAGTTCGTGAACTTGGTCGGCGAGTGGCAGAGCTCGCACGGTTGCGACGTCGGTACGTGCGTCGCCGGCGGCGCGACCGGGACGATGTTCGCGAACTTCGAGCCGCTCGCATGGCACGTCGCGCACCCGCTGGCGATGCCCGTGTGGTTCATTGTGGCCACCGAGTAGTTGCCGGGCGTGGTATGGCACAGCGCGCAGGGCTGGCTTGTCGGGATGTGGTTGGCCGGCATCGTCGTGATGCCTGCCGAGAACGACGTCGTCGACGTGTGGCAGGTGCCGCAGTCGCCGGTCTGCGGATGGCTGGGGTCCTGCGCAAGCGTCGGCCGCGTGACGATCGTGACGCCGAAGAAGCTCTTGCCCGCTTCGTGGCACGTGGCACAGGCCGCTCCGCCGACCGGAGCGTGATTCATCGTCGTGCCGCCGAAATTCGTGAATTTCGCCGGTGCGTGGCAGGTCTCGCAGGCGGCGGTTCCGATCGGGATGTGCGTGCCCGGGGGGGTCACGATCGTCACGCCGAAGAAGCTCTTGCCGGTGGCGTGGCAATTGGCGCAGCCCGACGTGATGTTGGCGTGGTTCATCGCCGTGCCGCTGAAATTCGTGAACTTGGTCGCCGAATGGCAAAGCTCGCAGGGCTGCGAGGTCGGAATGTGAGTCGCCGGGGGTGTCACCGGGACGATGTTGGCGAAGCTCGAACCCGTGGCATGGCAGAGCGCGCAGCCGGACGTGATCCCCGTGTGGTTCATCGTGGCGACCGCGTAATTGCCGGGCGTGGTGTGGCAAAGCGCGCACGGCTGCGTCGTCGGGATGTGGTTGGGCGGCATCGTGGTCACGCCGCTGGAGAACGAGGTGGTCGAGCTGTGGCAGTTGCCGCATTCGCCGGTCTGCGGATGGCTCGGATCCTGCGCCGGCGTGGGCCGGGTCACGATCGTCACGCCGAAGAACGTCTTGCCCGCTTCGTGGCACGTGGCGCACGGCGCGCCCGCGACGGGAGCGTGGTTCATGCTCGTGCCGCCGAAGCTCGTGAACTTCGAGGCCGAGTGGCAGCTCTCGCACGCGGCGCTACCGATCGGGATGTGCGTGCCGGGCTGCGTCACGATCGTCACGCCGAAGAAGCTCTTGCCGCTGGCGTGGCAGTTCGTGCATCCGGACGTGATTCCCGAATGGTTCATCGTGCCGCCGCTGAAATTGGTGAACTTCGCGGCCGAGTGGCAGAGCTCGCAGGGCTGCGAGGTCGGAATGTGCGTCGCCGGCGGCGAAACGGGCGTGACGTTGGCGAACGAGAGCCCGCTCGAGTGGCACGTCGCGCATCCGCTCGTGATGCCGGTGTGGTTCATCGTCGCGACGGCGAAGTTCCCCGGCGTCGTGTGGCACAGCGCGCATGGCTGCGTGGTCGGGATGTGGTTCGGCGGTTGCGTCGTCACGCCGGCCGAGAACGACGTCGTGGAGCTGTGGCAGCTTCCGCAATCGCCGGTCTGCGGATGGTTCGGGTCCTGACCAAGTGTGGGCCGGGTGACGATCGTGACGCCGTAGAAGCTCTTGCCCGCTTCGTGGCAGGTCGCGCACGGTACGCCCGCGACGGGCGCGTGGTTCATCGCCGTCCCGCCGAAGCTCGTGAACTTCGCCGCGGCATGACAGCTCTCGCAGGCGGAGCCGCCGATCGGGATGTGCGTCCCGGGCGGAGTGACGATCGTGACGCCGAAGAAGCTCTTGCCGGTCGCATGGCAGGTGTCGCATCCGGAGCTGATTCCGTTGTGGCTCATCGTGCCGCCGCCGAAGTTGTTGAACCTGGCGGGCGAGTGGCACAGTTCGCAGGGCTGCGGCGTCGGCACGTGCGTCGCCGGCGGCGACACGGGGATGACGTTGGCGAAGCTCAAGCCGCTGGCGTGGCAGGTCGCGCATCCGCTGCCGATGCCTGCGTGGTTCATCGTGGCGACCGCATAGTTGCCCGGCGTCGTGTGGCACAGGGTGCACACCTGGGTGGTCGGGATGTGGTTCGCGGGCATCCCGGTGACGCCGCCCGCGAACGATGTGGTGGATGTGTGGCACGTCCCGCAGTCACCGGTCTTCGGGTGATTCGGGTCCTGTCCGGGCGTGGGCCGGGTCACGATGGTGACGCCGTAGAAGCTCTTTCCGGTCTCGTGACAGGTCGCGCAGGGAACGCCGGCGACGGCCGAATGGTTCATCGCGGTGCCGCCGAAATTCGCGAACGCCGACGGAGAGTGGCAGCTCTCGCAGGCGGAGGTGCCGAACGGGATGTGCGTGCCCGGCGGAGTGACGATGGTCACGCCGTAGAAAGCCTTGCCGCTCGCATGGCAGGTCGCGCAGGGAGTGCCGGCGACCGGCGCATGGTTCATCTTCGTGCCGCCGAAGCTCGTGAACGTGCTGGTCGAGTGGCAGCTCTCGCACGCCGCGGTGCCGATCGGAATGTGCGTCGCCGGCTGCGTCACGACGGTCACGCCGTAGAAGCTCTTGCCGAGCGCGTGGCAGTTCGTGCACCCGGACGTGATGCCGGCGTGGTTCATGGTGCCGCCGCTGAAGTTGGTGAACTTCGCGGGTGAATGGCACAGCTCGCAGGACTGCGACGTCGGGACGTGTGTCGCCGGCGGCGAGACGGGCACGACGTTGGCGAAGCTCAAGCCTGCCGCGTGGCAGGCCGCGCATCCGCTCGTGATGCCCGTGTGGTTCATCGTCGCGACGCTGAAGTTGCCGGGCGTAGTGTGGCAAAGCGTGCACGGCTGCGTCGTCGGAATGTGATTGGCCGGCTGGGTCACGACGCCTGTCGAGAACGACGTCGTCGAGCTGTGGCAGCTGCCGCAGTCGCCGGTCTGCGGATGGCTCTTGTCCTGCGCCGGTGTCGGTCGCGTGACGATGGTGACGCCGTAGAAGGACTTGCCCGTCTCGTGGCAGGTGGCGCAGGCCACCCCGCCAACTGCGGAGTGGTTCATCGCCGTGCCGCCGAAGCTCGTGAACGCGGCCGACGCGTGACAGCTCTCGCACGCGGAACCGCCGAACGGGATGTGCGTGGCGGGCGGGGTGACGATGGTCACGCCGAAATAGCTCTTGCCGCTGCCGTGGCAGCTGTCGCAGCCGGAAGAGATGCCGGCGTGATTCATCGTGGTGCCGGAAAAGCTCGTGAATTTGGCCGGCGAGTGGCAGGTCTCGCAGGTCTGCGTGATCGGCAGGTGTGTGGGCGGCGGCGCGACCGGGATGATGTTGGCGAAGCTCAGGCCCGCGGCGTGACACGTCGCGCAGCCGGCTGTGATGCCGGCGTGATTCATCGTGGCGAGGGCATAGTTGCCCGGCGTCAGGTGACAAAGCGCGCACGGCTGGCTCGTCGGGATGTGATTGGCCGGCTGCGCGGTGACGCCGGCCGAGAAGGAGACCGTCGACGCGTGGCAGCTGCCGCATTCGCCGGTTTGCGGGTGGTTCGCGTCCTGGGCGAGCGTCGGCCGGGTGACGATGGTCACGCCGAAGAAGCTCTTGCCGGTTTCGTGGCAGGTTGCGCACGGAACCCCGGCCACGGGCGAATGATTCATCGGCGTGCCGCCGAAGCTCGTGAAGATCGCCGTGGCGTGGCAACCCTCGCACGAGGCGGTGCCGACCGGGATGTGGGTCGGGGGAGGGGTCACCACGGTGATGCCGAAGAAACTCTTGCCGACGGCGTGGCAGCTCGCGCAGCCGGAAGCGATTCCTGTATGCGTCATCGTGCCGCCGGCAAAGCTCGCGAACTTGGCGGGCGAGTGGCAAAGCTCGCAAGGTTGCGACGTCGGGATGTGCGTTGGCGGCGGTGAGACGGGAACAACACCGGTGAAGCTCAAGCCGCTTGCGTGGCAGGCGGCGCAGCCGCTGCTGATGCCCACGTGGTTCATCGTGCCGCCCGCGTACGTGCCGGGCGTGGCGTGGCACGTCGTGCAAGGCTGGGACGTTGGAATGTGGCTGGTCGGCTGCGTGGAGACCCCCGAGCGGAACGACGTCGTCGAGGTGTGGCAGCTGCCGCAATCGCCGGAGACAGGGTGATTGGGATCCTGTGCCGTCGTGGGGCGGGTGACGATGGTGACCCCGGCGAAGCTCCTGCCCGTCTCGTGGCATGTCGCGCACGGCACGCCTGCTACCGGCGCATGGTTCATCTGGGTGCCGCCGAAGCTCGCGAACGCCGCGGCCGAATGACAGCTCTCGCAGCCCGCGGTGCCGAACGGGATGTGTGCGCCCGGCGGCGACACCGGTGTCACGCCGGCGAACGACACTCCGATGGCGTGGCAGTTGGAACATCCGTTCACGATCCCGACGTGGTTCATCGGCGCCGGGTCCCAGGCCCGCGTCGAATGGCAGGTGTCGCAGGCAAGGCTCGTCGGTATGTGGGATCCCGGCTGGGCCGTGGCGCGCGCGCCGTTATGGCAGGTGGCGCAGCTTCCGGGCGTCACGCCGGCGTGGTCGAACCGGACCGTTGTCCAGCTGAACGTGCTGTGGCACGTGTCGCACGACGCGGACGTGACGAGGTGGCCGGAAGGCTTTCCCGTCGCAGTGGTCCCGTTGTGGCAGGTCGCGCAGGTGCCGGGCGCAACCCCCATGTGGTCAAACTGTGCGTTGGCAAAGGACAGCGTGTTGTGGCATGCCGAGCACTCCTGCGTGATCGGCACGTGCGAGGACGTGATCACGACGGTGCTGATGCGGGCTGCGGCCGTGTGGCAGCCGGTGCAGGTCTTCGGCGTGTTCTTGAATTCGCCCCGGACGTGGCAGCTTTCGCAGCGCGTTCGCTCGTGCGCGCCGGTCAGGGGGAAGCCTGTCGTCCAATGCTCGGCCACCGCTTGCGGTCCGGGGAGCGTGGAAACGCGATTCGGCGCGGCACGCGTCGTTGCGGCCGAATCCGCCGCGGGCGGGTTCTGCGCAACGGAGTTCTGCACCGAGGCGACGGGAGTCGCGAGGAACGCACTGAGAGCGAGGACGACGCCGAGGGCGAGCCGCCGAAGCGAGGCGGCGGGCACTGCGCAGGACAGCAAAGTTTTCATTGGCGCGTCCCACTTCCCTGAGAAGCACCGCCGGGGTCCGATCGCGGTGCAGTGCGTGAGCCGAAGGCCTTGATGTCCTTGAACGAGCGCGTCGTGTGGCAGCGCTCGCACTGGCCGCCGAAATTGCCGCCGTGCACGTCGTCGGCGGCGTGACAGGAATAGCAATTCGATGCGAGTGCCGGCACCTTCTCACCCGGCGCCTTGTGGCAGGCGACGCACGCCACTTTCACGTGGGCGCCATCGAGCGGATATCGCGTGCGCCGCGTGTGGTCGAAATCCCAGATCTTCCACGAGCGCGCGTTGTGACACGCGGCGCAGTCCGAGCCGAGCCGGCCCTTGTGCTGATCGTCCTTCACGTGGCACGCGACGCATTCGCGGCGCGCGTCCTTGAAGGCGGGCGTCTGGTGGCATGCCTTGCATTCGGTGCGCAGGTGCATTCCGAGCAGCGGGAAGCGCGACTTGGCATGGTCGAAGCGCACCGTCTTCTTCCAGTCTTCGGTGTCGTGGCACTGCTCGCATCTCTGGCCGAGCTGATCCTTGTGCTTGTCGTCCTTGCGGTGGCAGGAGTAGCAGTCGCCTGACAGCTTGTCCTTGTAGACGTTGCCGACGTGGCAGGCATCGCACTTGGTCGAAACGTGGCGCCCGACCAGCCGGTACTTCGTGTCGCGGTCGTGGCGAAACACGATGTCCTTCCAGCTGACGGCGGTGTGGCACGTGCCGCACAGCTCCGCGTAGCGTCCCTTGTGGGTGTCGTCCTTGCGGTGGCAGGCGATGCATTCCGCCGGCGCGCCGCGGAAGCTCGCGGGATCCTTGTGGCACTTCACGCAGTCGACGTCGCGGTGCTTGCCCTGCAGCCTGAACTTCGACAGGTCGTGATCGAACTTCGCCTGTTTCCAGTTCTGCTCGGTGTGGCAGTCGCCGCAGGCCGGGCCGAGCGTGCCGTTGTGCTTGTCGTCGGCCTGGTGACACCCGTTGCACGTGGTCGAAACCTTGACGAGACCCGCCGTCGACTTGTGGCAGGTCTCGCACTTCGCGGTCAGGTGCTTGCCGCGCAGCACGAAGTGGGTGTCGCGGTCGTGCGCGAACGTCGCGACGTCCTTCCAGGCCGAGGCGACGTGGCAGCTCTCGCATTTCTCGCCCAGGCGACCGCGATGCTGCTTGTCATCCTTGCGATGGCAGGCGGCGCAGGTCAGCGGCGTGTCCTTGAATTTGTCGTTGACATGGCAGCTCGCGCATTTCGCGTCGACGTGCTTGCCCAGCAGCGCGAATTTGGTCCTGGCGTGATCGAAGCGGGCCGTGTCCTTCCATTTCACTTCGGTGTGGCAGTCCTGGCACTGCGGACCCAGGCTGCCCTTGTGCTTGTCGTCCTTGCGATGGCAGCCGTCGCAGGTGTCGGGCGCGGCGCGGTATTTCTTGCCCGCGACGTGGCAGCTCGCGCACTTCGCGTCGGCATGGCTTCCCCGAAGCATGAACCCCGTCTTTGCGTGATCGAAGCCCTTCTCGGCGACGGCTGCGATGTTCATGTCGCGGCCCTTGTGGTCGGTATGGCAGGTCCGGCACGCCTGGGGCGCGAGCTGACCGTGAAGACCGTGCTTCGTGCGGACGTCACGGGCGACTTCCTTGTGGCAGTCGAGACACAGGCCGTCCTGGGCTTCCTTGCTGAACTTGACGTGGCACTTCTCGCACTGCTGCTCGATCTTCGCGTGCCCGGTGATGACGTTGCCCGGCATCAGGACGCCCTCGAGCGACTGCGCGCCCGCCGCCAGCGCCAGCCATCCGAATGCCATTCCCATGAGAAATCGCCATCGCCCGAGACCCATTTCGATCCGTCGTCAGTACATGTGGACGGCAATGACGTGGGCGATGGCCGACAGCACCATCATGTAGACCAGAGGCACGTGCAGCACGTGCCAGATCGAGAACAGCCGCTCGAATGCCGCGAACTGCGCGACCCGCTGCACTGCCGCCAGGTGACTTGCGATCAGCTTCCGGCGCCGCTCGATGCGACGCGCGAGCTCCTCCTCGGTCCATTGTTTTCTCGCCGCGACGCGCCGCAGCGCCTCGGTCGCCTCCCGGGTGCAGCGCCGCCGCGCGGCGGCGGCGTGCAAGCCGAGCGCGAGGAAGCGCAGCGGATGCACGAGCCCGTGGTGGCGCGTTTCCTCGGCACGGCGCGCGAATTCGTTGAGCTCGTGCTCGACTGCCGGAGCAAAGGAGAGCTTGGAGCGCAGCTTCGCGGAGTCGAGGCCCGCGCGCTCGCGGAGCTCGGCGAGCGATGCGCGCCGCCCGTACAGGCCGTGATGGATCTGTGCGTAGAGGAAGCGGCCCATGACGCCGCTGCCGGCGACGAGCGCCATCGAGACGAACGCGACGGTGGCGTTGATCGATCCGAAGCGCAGCGTCGAGTGCACGATGATCAGCACCGGACCCGCGATGCCCAGCGCCATGTGCAGCGAGAACCAGAACCGCGCGGATCCGAACTGCCGGACGGCGCGCCAGCGCTTGCGCAACGGGTACGTGAAGAGCAGCAGCATCGCGGTGCCTCCGGCGACGCCGATCCAGTAGCCCACTTCCGAGCCGGCGGTGAACCAGTTCGAGCGTGCAACCGCGCAGGCGAGCACAAGCAGCAGGGCGAGCAGGACGAGGCCCGCGGTTTCCCGGCGCGACGCGCGATCCTGGCGCGAACGCGGCGTCGCCTGCGATCGGCGCGCCGCCGGCTTCGGCGTTTCCGGCGGCGGCATGCTGACCGAGACGACGGCGGAGTCACGTGTCATGGCATCGATGGGCATCAGCATCGTCGTTGCGGCTTCCGCGTATTCGCGAGGCATCACGGACTCCTCCACCGACAGGGGCGAGCGACGCGCCGCGCGCCTGAGGCGCGACATGCGATTGCCGCGACGGTGCGACAGTAGCCGTTAGACTGTGGGCTGCGGGTGAACCCCGCGACACTTCCGGACGTCGACGATCCAACATGCCTGACATCAACTTCTTCGCCATCGCGCTTTACGGCCTTCCGATCCTGGCGTTTGTCGGCATCCACATCGCCCGGCGCATGATGCGCAGCGCCGCGCACGCAAAGGAGCTCGCCGCGGCGGTGCAGGCCGGCCTCACCGAGCCCGTCTCCCTGCATCCGGTCGTCGATCCCTCGCGCTGCGTCGGCTCGGGCTCGTGCGTCAATGTCTGTCCCGAGAGCGCGCTGGGAATCATCGACGGCAAGGCGCAGCTGACGAATCCGGCCGTCTGCATCGGCCACGGCGCGTGCGCAGCGGCCTGCCCCGTCAACGCGATTACGCTGGTGTTCGGCACCGAGCGGCGCGGCGTCGAAATTCCGCGCGTCGATCCGAACTTCGAGACCAACGTCCCCGGCATCTTCATCGCCGGCGAACTGGGCGGGATGGGGCTCATCCGAAAGGCGGCGGAGCAGGGCCGGCAGGCGGTCGAGACGATCGCCGCGAGGAAGGCGTCGGCGCCGCTCGACCTCGTGATCGTCGGTGCCGGCCCGGCGGGCATCGCCGCGGGCCTCAATGCGATTCACCGCAAGCTTCGCTATCGGCTGATCGAGCAGGAGCCCGATCTCGGAGGCGCGATCCTGCACTACCCGCGCAACAAGATTGCCATGACGTCGCCCGTCGATCTGCCGATCGTGGGGCGTCTGCCCATCGGAGAGATCAGCAAGGAGGAATTGCTTGCGATCTGGCAGGACGTCGTCGCTCGCTCGGGGCTCAACGTCGAATTCGGCACCCGGATGGAAAGCCTCGCGCGCATCGAACGTGGCTACCGGATCGCTACCACGCGCGGAACCCTGGAAACCGCGAATGTCCTCCTCGCGATCGGCCGCCGCGGCACGCCGCGCAAGCTCGACGTGCCGGGGGAGGAAATGTCGAAGGTCGTCTATCGCCTTATCGAGCCCGAGCAGTACCGGGGCAAGCGCGTGCTCGTCGTCGGCGGCGGCGACAGTGCGGTCGAGTGCGCCCTTGCGTGCAGCGCGCAGCCCGGCACCTCGGTCGTGCTCGCCTACCGGGGTGAGGTCTTCAACCGCATCAAGCCCGCCAATCGGCAGCGCCTGGAGGACGCGGGCGCGGCGAGGCAGATCGACATTCGCCTGCAGACCGAGGTGAAGAGCGTGGCCGAAGGGACCGTGGAGCTCATCTCCAAGGCGGGCGTGGCCACGGTCGAGAACGACGTGGTCGTCGTGCAGGCGGGCGGCGTTTTGCCGACCGCGCTGCTGCACGAGCTCGGCGTCACCGTCGAAACCAAGTACGGCACGGCGTAGCGTCGGTGCCGCCGCTCGCGGCAGCGCGGCGTAGCCAGTCAGCGTCCCTGTGACGCGGCAAGAGCGGCCGAACTGTTTTTCGTATTCATGGCGCGCGTAGTGCGACCGCGGCTTCGCGGTTGGGCATGATGTCGGCGTCGGCGGCAACCCCACCATTCCTGGCTCCTGTGCGGGTCCCTCGAGGAGGGACGGGCTTTCCCACAAGCGGGTTTCGAGCACGAACTGGGGGGCTCGGACTCGACGAGGAGACCCGCATATGTGGGAAAGTTACCCACAATATGCCATTGGAATAAATGGACGTCAACCCTGTTTTCGCCCCCCAGTCAGGAAGCGCGCGGTCAGCGAGATCCGCCCCTGATCCGCCGGCGTGCCGCAGATCAGGACGGGAGCCTGCCAGGGCAGATCGAAGTGAACGTGGGGCCCCGTCGGTGCGACGACGGCGGCTCAGCGCGGTGCGGCGGGGATCAGCGGGATTCGGGCGCCCCCGAACGGCGCGAAGCAAAGCGACGGCGGGGATGCGGTCGCGGCGACGCGGCGTCGCAGCGGACAGGCCCGGAAAGGCGAAACGGGGGAAAGACGGGGACGGCGGCGGCTAGGCGTCGCGGCGTTCGCGATAGTGCACGCGCCGCTGCGCTTCGGACACGAATTCCTCGAGCTCCGGGTCCATCGCGCTGCGGGCCGACACGATGCCGATGGGCTTGCCCTCGACGACCACGGGCAGATGCCGGAAGCCCTTCTCGTGCATCAGCATCAGCGCATAGCCGAACGGCTTGTCGGGAGCGACGGTAAAGGGCGAGCGCGTCATCACGTCGCCGATGGGCGTGAGGTCGGCGTCGAGTCCGGGCGCGAGGACGCGGGTCACGGCGTCGCGCTCGGTGAAGATTCCGACGAGCTTCTCGTCCTCGACGACGACGATCGCGCCGACGTTGCGCGTGGCCATCAGCTTCGCGGCCTTGGAGACGACGGTCGAGGGCGGGGCAACCAGCAGCTTGCGCCGCTGCATCACATCCTTGATGGGCCTGTCCAGCATCGTGATTCGATCGATGTACGCCATCGCGCCGCGCCTTCGCGCCGTCGACGCGCCTGCACGGCTGGCGTCATCCGGCACGTCGCGCTCGGGTGAGCGGCGTGAGCATGCTATGTGGAATGGAGACCGTACGCTCCGCGCAGAAACGCGGCATTGACTTCGATCAAGCCGCGGTGCCGTCGACGCGGATCGGTCGCGCCGTGCGCATGACGCGCACCGCCGGCGCAAAGGCCTAGTCTTCGGCCCTGAAGATGACGCTGAAGGGCCGCGGAACGTCGGTCAGGCGCTTGAAGAACTCCACGTGCACATGCGGCGAGAGATTCTCGAGCAGCGCACGAATGGCCTGATGCCCTTGCGTCTGGGCGGGGGCGCGCCGCAGCAGTCCGCCCGGAGCCGGGGCGCGGCGGCGGCCCGTGACGGCGAGTGCGAGCCGCGCGACCTGCGGCTCGCGCGTCATGAATTCGCCGTGCACGGCGATGTCACCGATCTCGTAGCGGTTCTGCACCGCCGTGCGATTGAACGCCAGCGCGACGTCGTGCGCGCTGTCGACGATCATCTCGGCGCGCCGCCGCGGCAGCGGCTCCATGATCTCCGCGGCGGCGATCTGCTCGAGCTGTCCCGTGGCCCGATACTGGCGCTCGCCATCCTCCGACACGCTCAACTCGAGGAGACCGCTTTGCACGAGCTCGCTCGCAAAGGCGCGCACGGCGATGGGGTTCACGCCGAATTCGCGCATCAGCGTGCTGCGGCCGACCGAGAGCGCCTCGACCGGGGGCTGCCGTCCTGCACGCGCCATCAGTCGTCGCGCGCCTTCACGCAGCTTCGCGGGGTCGAGCCCGAAATATCGGCGGTGCGAAAACAGCGTGGGCGGAGGCATGGTGTCGGGAGCTGCGGAAGGCGAGTTGCCCTGGCGAGCATAATCCGGTTGCCTGTCGTATACAACCCGCCCCGCGATGAGGGTGACACCGCACACGCGGCATGCCCCGGGCGCGACGAATGGGCTTCGCCATCACGGTGTCCCGCAAGGGTGCTCAGAGATCGATGCGGAACAGCAGGTGCAAGGCGTCGTCGCCGTATGAAGGCACGCGGCGGAACGGCCCGATGCACCTGCCTCCATTTGCAAGTATCACCTTCTGCGACGCGAGATTCGCGGGGTCGGTCGTGATGTCCACGTGGACGAGGCCCTCGCTGCGCGCCAGGGGAAGCAGCAGCGTGAGCGCGCGGGTCGCATAGCCGCGCCGCTGCTTCCACGGGACGACCGAGTAGCCGATGTGCCCCAGCACGTACGGCGGCAGTTCGCTCGTTCCCGCCTGCCAGCGCAACCCGATGCTGCCGCAGAATTCGCCGTCCCACAGCCACAGCCGGTAACCGGGCAGGCGCGGCACGCGGCTGCCGTCCGGCATCGTGATCGCCGCGCCCTGCGCGGCACGGTCGTGGAGCGACGCGACGAACGCATCGGCGTCGCGCGCGATCGCGGCGAGCTCCTCGCTCGCCGCCGCGGCCCCCCGGACGTTGTCCGCCGACCAGCCGCGCGTCAGCGCATCGACGTAATCCGGCAGCAGGTCGTGCGAAGCGTGCCTGAGCTCGAGATCCATGAGGCCGCGATTCTACGCGGCGGATCGCGCGGTTGCGCAGCTGCGGTTCGGTCCGCGCATCCGGACCGCGCGAAGCGACTATAATTGCAGTCTTTCCAACGTCTCGCCGCGAATTCCCCATGAAAGTTCTCGTTGCCGTCAAGCGCGTCGTCGATTACAACGTCAAGGTCCGCGTGAAGCCCGACGGCTCGGGTGTGGACACCGCCAACGTCAAGATGTCGATGAATCCCTTCGACGAGATTGCCGTCGAGGAGGCGGTGCGGCTCAAGGAGAAGGGTGTGGTCACGGAGATCGTCGCGGTGTCGTGCGGCGTCGCCGGCAGCCAGGAGACGCTGCGCACGGCGCTGGCGCTCGGCGCCGATCGCGCGATCCTCGTCGAGACCGACGTCGAGCTGCAGCCGCTCGCGGTGGCGAAGCTCCTGAAGGCGATCGCCGACAAGGAGCAGCCGGGACTCGTGTTCCTCGGCAAGCAGGCGATCGACGACGATTCGAACCAGACCGGCCAGATGCTCGCCGCGCTCGCGGGCTGGGCGCAGGCGACCTTCGCGTCGAAGGTGGAGATCGCCGACGGCCGCGCGGTGGTCAAGCGCGAGGTCGACGGCGGGCTGGAGACGCTCGAGATGGCGTTGCCGCTCGTCATCACCACGGATCTTCGTCTCAACGAGCCGCGCTATGCGACGCTGCCCAACATCATGAAGGCGAAGAAGAAGCCGCTGGAGACGACCACGCCGGCGGCGCTTGGCGTCGACGTCGCGCCGCGGATTTCCACGCTCAAGGTCGTCGAGCCGCCGAAGCGGCAGGGCGGCGGCCGCGTGGCCGACGTCGCCGAGCTCGTCGACAAGCTGCGCAACGTCGCGAAGGTCATCTGATTCCGTCCGCGCACGCGCTCCGCTCCGAAGCATCAACCGACTTCCATACACCTGCGACACCATGACCACACTGCTCATCGCCGATCACGACAACGCAACGCTCAAGGCCGCGACGCGCAACGCCATCACCGCCGCGCTCAAGCTGGGCGGGGACGTGCACGTCCTCGTCGCCGGCGGCAACGCGGGCGCGGCAGCGCAAGCCGCGGCGCAGGTGCCGGGCGTGGCCAAGGTGCTGCATGCCGACGCCCCGCATCTCGCGGCGCCGGTCGCGGAGGCGGTGGCGGCCACGGTGGTGGCGCTCGCCCGCGCCGGCGGCTACACGCACGTGGTCGCCCCGGCCACCGGGTTCGGCAAGAACGTGATGCCGCGCGTCGCCGCGCTGCTCGACGTCGCGCAGGTGTCCGAGATCATCAGCGTCGAATCGCCCGACACGTTCGTGCGGCCGATCTATGCCGGCAGCGCGTTCGCGACCGTGCAGTCGAAGGACGCCGTGAAGGCGATCACCGTGCGCGCGACCGGTTTCGACGCGGCGCCCGACACCGGCGGCAATGCCGCGATCGAAGCGGTGGCCGCGGCGCCGGATCCCGGCCTCGCCAAGGTCGTCGGACAGGAGCTGAGCAAGTCCGACCGGCCGGAACTGACGAGCGCGCGCATCGTCGTGTCCGGCGGACGCGGCCTTGGCAGCGGCGAGAACTTCAAGATGCTGGAGGCGCTGGCCGGCAAGCTCAATGCGGCCATCGGCGCGTCGCGCGCCGCGGTCGACGCGGGCTACGTGCCCAACGATTACCAGGTCGGCCAGACCGGCAAGATCGTCGCGCCGGACCTCTACATCGCCGTCGGCATCTCCGGCGCGATCCAGCACCTCGCCGGAATGAAGGACGCGAAGGTCATCGTCGCGATCAACAAGGATCCGGACGCGCCGATCTTCCAGGTCGCCGATTACGGCCTTGTCGGCGACCTGTTCCAGATCGTCCCGGAACTGACCGCGTCACTGGGCTGAAGACCGACGCGTCGCGCTCACCCATTCTATGGGCGGCGCGTTTCAGGCATCCGCGGTTCCGGCTTCGAAATTTTAGAGCGCCGACTCTAGTCGGCCGGCCTATGCTTCGCTTATTCGCGATCACGCCAGGACGAGTTCCCCGATGAGCCAATATCAAGCCCCCCTTGCCGACATAGAGTTCGTGCTCGACGACATCGCCGGCTTCGACCAGGTCGGATCGCTGCCCGGCAGCGAGGAGGCGACGCCCGACGTCGCCGCGGCGATCCTGCAGGAGGCCGCGAAATTCGCGACCAACGTGCTCGATCCGCTCAACGCATCGGGTGACCGCGAAGGCTCGACGCGCCGCGACGACGGCACGGTGACGACGCCGGCCGGCTTCAAGGACGCCTATCGGCAGTTCTGCGCGAACGGCTGGAACGGCCTCGGCAAGAGCCCCGAGTACGGCGGCCAGGGGCTGCCGTACCTGCTGTCGATCGCCGTCGAGGAAATGTGGCACGCGTCGAATCTCGCGTTCGACCTTTGCCCGCTGCTGACGCAGGGCGCGATCGAGGCGATCGAACTGCGCGGCTCAGATGCGCTCAAGGAAAAATTCCTGCCGAAGATGGTCGCCGGCACGTGGACCGGCACGATGAACCTCACCGAGCCGCAGGCGGGATCCGATCTCGCCGCCGTGCGCACGAAGGCGGTGCCGCAGGGCGACGGCACCTATCGCCTGTTCGGCCAGAAGATCTTCATCACGTACGGCGAGCACGACTACACCGACAACATCATCCATCTCGTGCTGGGGCGCACGCCGGACGCGCCGCCCGGCGTGAAGGGCATCTCGCTCTTCGTCGTGCCGAAGTTCATCGTCAACGACGACGGCAGCCTCGGCGCGCGCAACGACGTGCAGTGCGTGTCGCTCGAGCACAAGCTCGGCATCCACGCGAGCCCGACCTGCGTGCTCGCGTACGGCGACCACGGCGGCGCCATCGGCTATCTCGTCGGCGAGGAGAACCGCGGCCTCGAATACATGTTCATCATGATGAACCTCGCGCGCTTCTCGGTCGGCCTCGAGGGCGTGGGCATTTCCGAGCGCGCCTACCAGCACGCCGTCGCCTACGCGCGCGAGCGCGTGCAGGGGCGCCCGGTGGGCGTCGAAGGCGGCGGCAAGGGCGCGCCGATCATCGACCATCCGGACATCCGGCGCATCCTGATGACGATGCGCGCGACCGTCGAGGCGATGCGCGCCGTGGCCTACGTCACCGCCGCCGCCGTCGACAACGCGAATCGCCACCCCGATGCCGCCGCCCGCGCGCGGCACCAGGCCTTCGTCGATTTCATGATCCCGATCGTCAAGGGCTGCTCGACGGAGAACGCGCTGCGGATGACCTCGCTCGGGCTGCAGGTGCACGGTGGCATGGGATTCATCGAGGAAACCGGCGCGGCGCAGTACTACCGCGACGCGCGAATCACGACGATCTACGAGGGAACCACCGCGATCCAGGCCAACGACTTCATCGGCCGCAAGACGGCGCGCGACGGTGGCGCCGAAGCACGGCGCGTTGCGGCCGAGATCGATCGCACGGCAGCGGAACTGACGGCGCATGCCGATCCGAACCTGAAGGCGATCGGCGCGCGGCTCACACGCGCGGTGCGCTCGCTGCACACGGCGCTCGAGTGGATGGTGCCGGCCTTCGGTGCCAACACGCGCGCCGCCCACGCGAGCGCGGTGCCGTACCTCGAGCTCTGGGGGCTCGTCGTCGGCGGTTGGCAGATGGGGCGTGCAGCGCTCGTCGCCGCCAGGCGCTTGGGCGATGGCTCCGGCGACGCGGCGTTCCTCACCGCCAAGATCCAGACCGCGCGCTTCTACGCGGACGCGCTGCTGCCGCAGGCCACGGGACTCGTCGACGTCGTGACGGCGGGTGGCGAGCCCGCGATGGCGCTCGCCGTCGGGCAGTTCTGAGGCCGGGCGCCGCGCTTCGCTAGTTGCAGGTCGTGCCGGCCGGCGGCAGGAACAGGAAGCGCGTGATCGCCTTGGTCTGATCGACCACGGGCAGCGAGCCGGCGCCGGTCGTCGTGTAGTGCAGCGTCGCGTTGTTGCCGTCCGCGAAGGTCAGCATCGCCGTGCCGACGACCGTCGCCGGCTGCACGAGGTCGGTGCTCTTGAAGTTGTCGAAGCGCGGCCCGGCGGAGCGCACCAGCTGCCCGGTGAACACGTTCGACGTACCCTGCCGGGACACCAGCGCGGACAGCCACAGCGGCGCGTTGCTGCCGGCGGCCTTCGCGTCGTAGGTGTACCACGTCGCATAGATCGTGTTGCCCTGGTGCGCGAAGTTGATGCCCCAGCCCGGCTCGCTCGGGGCCCACCAGAGATCCTGGAAATTGGTCGCCGCGGCGAGGTTGGGCGCATTGGCGTACGTGCAGGCGGGCTGCGCCGTGCTGCCGTCCAGCACGAAGCGCGTGATCGCCTTCGACTGCGAGATCGCGGTCGCCGCACCGCCCGTGCCCATGTCGATGTTGTAGGCGAACGTGCCGTTGCTGGCATCGGTGAACGTGATCGTGCCGTCGCCGACCCTGGTCGCGACGGTGCCCCCGGTGAAGTTGTTGAACGCCGGACCCGTGCTCACGTAGATGTCGCCGTGGTACGCATTGCTCGTGGGTGCGGAGCGTCCCGCCAGCATCGTCAGCCAGTACGCGTTGCCGGCGGTGTCGTAGGTGTACCAGGTGGCGAAGATCTGGTCGCCCTGATGCACGAAGTTCACTCCCCACCCGGACTCGTCGGGCTTCCACCACAGGCCCTGATAGTTCGAAGGCGGCGCGGCGGGCGCAATCGAGGCGCTCGCGCCCGCGAAATTCGTCGCGACATTGGCGCGGATCTGGCCGTTCGCGAAAAGCGCGTTGACGCCGTCCGTGGGCAGGCTCGCGTAGCTCCACTGGTCGACACCCTCGCCGTAGCTGACCTTGCCGCTGGCCACCGGGAAGAATCCGTTCGGGACGACGTAATCGGGCGTGACGAGGCCGAGCGCGGCGAATCCCTGCGTCGCGATCAGCACGCGCTTGCCGTTGGTGCTGCCGCCGCGAAGATTGGTCGGAAACACGAAGATGTTCGGGGTGCCGGCACCCTGGGCCACGATCGTGTGGCCCGCGAGCAGGTTCTGGCCATCGGCAAGCCCGATGATCTCCATGAACTGGACGGAGCCGTCGGCATTCGAGTAGATCTCGTCGATCGCCATGACGTGAAACGTCGCCCGGCTGGCGGGCGCGACGACGACGAGCATTGCAAACATCAGGCAGGCAAGCAGGCGTTGCATGGAAACCTCGGCTCGATTCCGGCGCGCGCCGCCATGAAGCGACGGCGCCGCCACATCCTCCGCAAACACGCGACCGGCGGAGTGTATTCCTGCCGCCGCTGGAACAAGGACGGCTGCGAATCGGTTAACCTTCGTCGATGCAGCAAACCGCCACCCTGCGACCGTCCTGCCGGCACGTCCGCGTCTTCGCCTGGACGTTCGCGCTCGCCAATGTGCTGTGTCCGGCCGCGCCCGCGGCCGGCGGCGGTCGCCGATCTTTTCGTCGTCAACGAGCCCTGGGTGCGGCCGGCGGCATCCGGTTCGACCGACGCCTACATGAACCTGCGGAGCAGCACGGACGCAACGCTCGTCGGCGTGCGCAGCGAGCGATGCCGCGACGGTGTCCATGGAAGTGCCAGACATCTCGCACCGCGGAAGATTCCATAGCGTGACGCGTGTGGCGCTTCCCGCCGGGGAAACGGTGAGGCTCGCCCCCGGACACGGTGCACCTGCGGCTCTCCGGCATCGCGCACGCGCTGAAGCTGGGCGAGCACGCCGCGCTGGTGCTGACGCTGGAAGCGCCCGACGGCAGCACGCGGGAAATTGCGGTCGATGCCGAGGTCCGCCGCCGCTCGCCGACCGACGACGAGACGCACGCGCACGGTCACCCGGGCGCGCCCGCCGCGGCACGCTGAACTCCGCGCGCCGGTTAGCCACGCCTTTCGCATTTAACCGGCGTGAGATCGGCTGCCGGTCGCGCGCACGTGTGTCCGCGTGCCGGTTCATTGTCGGAACAGATTTTAGGGGGCCTCGCGCAAGTGCGCTCGCACGCCGGTTAATGGAGGAGACGGAATCTAAGCGGCCCCGCGGCGTGCCGGGCCCCGGCTGAGTGCCGTGGCAGTTCAGGCGGGCTCGTCCGGCGGCCGCGGCGCGCTGCGCGCCGCGCAGCCCGCAACCGTCAGCCGGCCGGCGCGCGTGTCCCAGAGGCGCGCGGCAACCACGCTCGTCCGGCGTCGCCAGTTCGGCCGCTCGCGGTCGGTGCCGGGGAGATTCTGGGCAACCGTTTCACCGGCGAGGTCGTTCGCCTGGAACAGCACGAATTCGGCGGGCGTTGCGGCGATGTAGCGGTGCACGGCCGCCGTGACCGTCGCGTCGTGCGGGGCGGCGGCGTCGAGCGGCGGATCGCCCGGAACCGCCTCGCGCGCAAGCGCACGGACCAGCGATTGCTTATCGGCCGCGCGCGTCGCGCGCTCCGCCAGTGCCGCGTCGTCGCCGATGAGACCGAGAGCGGCCTTTTCGACGATGTCGGCGCCAGACCACCAGCCGGCGATGGTCGGAAGGTCGTGCGTCGACACGCACGCCGCCGCTTTCGCAGGATAGCGTTCGGGCGCGCGAAACGTGTCCCCATCGCGCTCGAACCACAGCACGCGATACGACAGCACGTCGGCGGCGGCAAGACGCTCGCGCAGGCCGTCGGGCACGGTGCCGAGGTCCTCGCCGACGACGACGCAGCGCGCGCGTCGGCTCTCGAGCGCGAGGACGGCGAGAAGGTCGTCGAACGGATAGGCGACGTACGCGCCGTCGCCCGCGCGACCGCCGTCCGGCACCCAGAAAAGGCGCGTGAGCCCCATCACGTGATCGATGCGCAGCGCGCCCGCGTGCCGCATGTTGGCGGCGAGGAGCTCGCGGAATCCGGCGTAGGCGGACGCGGTCAGCCGATGCGGAATCGCCGGCGGCAGGTCCCACACCTGTCCCGTCGGCGAGAACGGGTCGGGCGGGGCGCCGATCGAGGCGCCGCGCGCGAGGCCGTCGGCATTCGCCCACGCCTCGGCACCGTCCGGCGCGGCGCCGATCGCGAGGTCCCGATAGAGCCCGTGGACGAGACCCGCCGCGTGCGCGTCGCGGACGACGGCGCGGAGCTGCCGGTCGGCCTGCCATTGCAGGTAGCACGCGAAGCGGATGTCGCGTGGATGTTGCAGCGCGAATTCGGCGACGTGCGGCGCGCCGGGACTGCGCAATGCCGCGGGCCAGCGCTGCCACGGCAGTCGGGGGTGCGCCGCGGCGATCGTCTCGAAGGCGGCGAAATTGCGCAGCGCCGTGCCGCCCTCGGCCACGAACGCCGCGAACTCGACGGCGAGCGGGTCGTCCTCGGCACGCCGGTCGAAGGTGGCGAAGCACGCATCGAGCACCGCGCGCTTCGCCTGCCAGACGGCGACGTAGTCGACTTCGTCCCGCGCCGTGAGCGCGGTCAGCGCGCGACGGTTCGCGGACAGCACGCGCGCGCGCTTCGCGCGAGGCTTCGAACTCGGTCACGCGCTCGACGTCGACGTAGATGGGATCGACGAAGCGGCGGTCGGAAGGATGGTACGGGCTCGCGCGATCGCGATCGACGCTGAAGAGCGCATGCAGCGGATTCAGCCCGAGCAGGGTCCCGCCGGCGCGCGCGGTCGCGAGCGCGGCCTCGGCAAGCGTGGTGAAGTCGCCGATGCCCTGGTCGTCGGGGCGCCGCAGCGAGTAAAGATGTGCGGCGAGTCCGAACCGTCGCGCGCCTGCGGCGATGTCGTCCGGCGTGTGGCAGCGCGCAGGTGCGACGATCAATGTCGACGCGCGGTCGCGGTCGTCGTCGAGGAAGAGCCGGTGCGCGCCACAGGGAAGGGCCGGCAGCGCGACCATGCGCCGGACGCTCTGCCTGCCATCCGCGCCCGTGATCGTCCGCGCCGGCAGCGCGCCGGGATCGATCGGGTAATCGTCGCGCGTGCCGTCCTCGCGCACGACGTGCAGCCATTGCTTCGCGCCGGCCGCGGCGGCGTCCTGCGCCAGCGCGATCGTCCCCGCGTCACCTTCGATGGTCACGATCGTGGCGGGCAGCGGGCCGCGTCCGCCGCGTTCCGCGATCTCGACGAGCCGCGCGCGCGCCTCCTCGGTCGACGTCGCGCCGAGCCCCATCGCGTCGAGCAGCGCGCGCTTGGTGTCGGGGCTGACCTCGTGACGCGCACCGCCGACGTCCCACCATTCGGCGGCGATGCCGGCAGCGGTGGCGAGGCGCGCGAGCACCGCGGGCTCGACGCCGGGACGCCGCGGCTTCCACGCGATCGTCGGCTCCTCGGCGACGATGATCACCGAGCGCGCGGCGATCGACGTCGTCTTCGATCGCCCCCGTGCGCGCGCCGAGCGGACCGCCGGCCGGCAGTGCCGTGTCGACGTGGCAGCGCCATGCGCAGCCCGCGCGCGGATCGGGGAGATGCAGCGCGCATGGTGCGTCGCCCGAGTTGAGGGCGACGAGGACCCGATCGGCATCGCGGGTCTCCGTCGCGGGCGTGTAGAACACCGCGGCCAGCGCCTTGCGCGCGGGGTCGTTCCAGTCGGCGCCGCTCAGTCGGACGGCCGTCCGGCAGCCGCCACTCGACGTCCGGAATGCCGGACGCATCGACCGGCGCGCCGGTGAGAAAGCGATCGGCGCGCAATGCCGGATGCGCGTGGCGCAGCGCGCACAGCGCCGCGACGAAATCGATCAGCGCGTCGTCGACGCGGTCCCAGTCGATCCATGCCAGCGGATTGTCCTGCGCGTAGGCGTTGTTGTTGCCGCGCTGCGTCCGTCCGAGCTCGTCGCCCATCGACAGCATCGGCGTGCCGCGCGCCGCGAGCAGCGTCGCGAAGAGGCTTCGCACGTCGCGCTGCCGCGCGGCGACGATCGCGGCGTCGTCGGTCGGTCCTTCGACGCCGTGGTTCCACGAATGGTTGTCGTCCCCGCCGTCGCGGTTCGCTTCGCCATTCGCCTCGTTGTGCTTCACTTCGTAGCTGACGAGGTCCGCGAGCGTGAAGCCGTCGTGCGCGGTGACGAAGTTGATCGACCGCGATGGCGGCCGGCGGCTCGCCGCGAACACGTCGGACGAGCCGGAGAGCCGTGTCGCGAGCTCGCCCAGCATCCCGGCGTCGCCGCGCCAGAACCGGCGAACGGCGTCGCGGCTCGCGGTCGTTCCATTCGCCCCAGGGCGCCGGGAACGCGCCGAGCCGATAGCCGCCGCGGCCGACGTCCCACGGCTCGGCGATCAGCTTCAGCTCGCGCAATACCGGGTCCTGCGCGATGGCCTGCAGCAGCGGCGCCGCCGGATCGAAGCCGTCGGCGCGCGCGGCCGAGCGTCGTCGCGAGGTCGAAGCGGAAGCCGTCGACACCGGCGGCCATGCGCGAAATGGCGCAGCGAGTCGAGCGCGAGGCGCAGCACGAACGGATGGTCGAGCGCCAGCGTGTTGCCGCATCCGGTGTCGTCGACGTAGCGTGCGGCGTCGGTTTCGAAAAGGCGGTAATAGCTCGCGTTGTCGAGCCCGCGCAGCGACAGCGTAGGCCCCGGCGCGTCGCCTTCGCCGCTGTGGTTCAGCACGATGTCCTGGATCACCTCGATACCCGCCGCGTGCAGCGCGCGCACGCAGGCGGCGAGCTCGGCGATGCCTCCCGGCGCGAGCAGCGGTGCCGGGACGAGCCACGCGATCGGGTTGTAGCGCCAGTAGTTGGTGAGACCGAGCGCTGCCAGATGGCGCTCGTCGACGGCGGCGACGATCGGCATCAGCTCGACCGTCGTCACGCCGAGACGCGTGAGATGCGCGATGGCCGCGGGATGGGCGAGCCCGGCAAGCGTGCCGCGCAGTGCCGGCGGGACGCCCGAGTGCGCCTTCGTGAACCCGCGCACGATGAGCTCGTAGATGATCGTGTCGGACCACGGCACCGCGCGGGCGCATGGGCTCCGCGCGCGGCGGCACCGCGGTGACGATCGCCTTCGCCACGACACGGCGCGCTGTCGCGCGGGTCGGGCGCCGTGTCGTCATGATTGCTGCCGGACATCGCCGGGTCGTACGCGACGTGGCGGTCGAGCGCGCGGGCGTACGGATCGATCAGGAGCTTCGCCGGATTGAAGCGATGGCCGCTGCGCGGGTCGAACGGACCGTGCGCGCGCAATCCGTAGCGCGCGCCCGCGGCAACGTCCGCGACGAAGCCGTGAAACACGTCGCCGGTGCGCTCGGGCAGCGTGACGCGCGCCTGCTCCTGCTCGCCCTGCGCGTCGAACAGGCAGAGCTCGATCGACGCTCGCGTGCGCGGAGAACACGGCGACGTTGACGCCGCCCGGAACGAGCGTCACGCCGAGCGGCTCGGGGCTGCCGGATCCGATGCGGCGCATGCGGTCAGCGGCGCCGATGCGCGACGAGCTCGCGGTAGAGCGCTGCGTAGCGCCGCGCAGGGCGCGCCCAGCCGACGTCGGTCGTCATCGCGCGATGCTGGATGCGACGCCATTGCGCCCGGTCGCGCGTCAGCGTGCGCGACGCGCTGCACCGCGAACAGCAGCTGCTCCGCGGTCACCGGCGCGAACTGGATGCCGGTGCCGGCGCCGGCGGCGAGCGCCATCTCGTTCGCGTCGACGACGGTGTCGACGAGGCCGCCCACGCGCGCGACGACGGGCACTGCGCCATAGCGCAGCGCACAGAGCTGCGTGAGGCCGCAGGGCTCGAAGCGCGACGGCATCAGCAGCGCATCGATGCCGGCCTGGATCAGGTGCGCGAGCGCCTCGTCGTAGCCGATGACGGCGGCCATCCGCCCGGGACGCTTGCTCGCCGCGTCGGCGAACGCGCTTTTCGAGCGCGGGGTCGCCGGCGCCGAGGAGGGCGAGCTGCGCGCCCATCGACGTCGAGCGCGGGCAGCACCTCGGGCAGAAGATCGAGGCCCTTCTGCCAGGTCAGCCGGCTGACGACGCCGAACACGAAGGCGCCGCGGATCGACGTCAAGCCCGAGTCGCTCCTGCAGCGCGGCCTTGTTCGCCGCGCGCAGCGCGAGGCCGCTTGGCATCGAAGGCGCTGGCGCAGGTGCGGGTCGTGCGCGGGATTCCAGACGTCGATGTCGATGCCGTTGAGGATGCCGGAGAGCACATCGGCGCGCTGGCGCAGCAGGCCGTCGAGTCCCATGCCGCCTTCCGGCGTGCGGATTTCCGCAGGCGTAGGTCGGCGACACCGTCGTGATGCGGTCGGCGAGCGCGAGTCCCGCCTTGCAGGAAGCCGATCGAGCCGTAGTATTCGACGCCGTCGACGCGATAGGCGCTCCGCCGGCAAGCCGCAGCGCGCCGAGCAGATCGCGCGGGAACTTGTCCCTGGAACGCGAGGTTGTGCACGGTCATCACCGTGGCCGCGCGCGGGCCGCGCCCGAGTAATCGCAGGTACGCCGGCACGAGGCCGGCCTGCCAGTCGTGCCCGTGCACGACGTCCGGACGGAACGCGGCGACGGCACCGCGCGCGATCGCCGCCGCGCAGCGGCGGCGAGCGCCGCGAAGCGCAGCGCGTTGTCGGGCCAGTCCTTGCCGTCCGGGCCGGCGTACGGATTGCCCGGACGCGCGTAGAGATGCGGCGCGTCGAGCACGAAGAGTCGAGGCCGGCGACCTGCGCGGCGAGGAGGCGCGCCGGACCGCCCGTGCAGGTCGGCAAAGGCGTGCACCTCCTCCGCCTCGCGCAGCGCGAGCGATCACATCCGGGTAGCCGGGGACCAGCGTGCGCATGCGCACGCCTTCGGCGGCGAGCGCCTGCGGCAGCGCGCCGACGACGTCGGCGAGCCCGCCGGTCTTCACCAGCGGATAGATCTCGGAGGCGACCGAGAGGACGTCGACCGTCGTCATGCCGGACGCGCCATGGCGACGGTGGCGCGCGGCGGCGTCACGCGGCCAGCCGGTCGATCATCGCCTGCGTGATCACGCACACGCCGCTGCTCGTCCGGCGGAAGCGCGCGGCGTCCTGCTCCGCGTCCTCGCCGACGCACGAGGTCCGGCGGGATCTTCACGTTGGCGTCGATGATCACGTTGGAAAGGCGCGACCCGCGGCCGATGTCGACGTAAGGAAGGATCACGGCGCGCTCGATCGCCGCGTAGGAATGGATGTGCACGCCGGTGAAGAGCAGCGTGCGCCGGATCGAGGATCCCGAGACGATGCAGCCGCCCGGAGATCAGCGACGAGATGCCGATGCCGCGCCGGCCTTCGCTGTCGTGCACGAACTTCGCCGGCGGCGTGATCTCGGCATAGGTCCAGATCGGCCAGTCGCGGTCGTAGAGGTCGAGCGCCGGGACGACGTCGGTCAGGTCGATGTTGGCGTCGAAGTACGCGTCGATCGTCCCGACGTCGCGCCAGTAGGCGAGCGGCTCGGCTTCGGAGCGCACGCACGAGCGGGTGAAGCGGTGTGCGACGGCCTTGCCGTTGGCGACGAGGTACGGAATGATGTCGCGGCCGAAGTCGCGGTTCGAATGCGGGTCGGCGGCATCGCGGCGCAGCTGGTCGTTCAGGAGCGTGCGCCGGAACGCGTAGATGCCCATGCTCGCCAGCGCGAAGCCGGGGCGGTCGGGCATCTCCGGCGGCTCGCGCCGGCTTTTCGACGAACGCGACGATGCGGTCGTTCGCGTCGACGTGCATGACGCCGAGGTCGCGCGCCTGCTCGACCGGCACCTCGACGCAGCCGACCGTCACGTCGGCGTCTGTCGTTGACGTGCTGGACCAGCATCCGCTCGTAATCCATCTTGTAGATGTGATCGCCGGCGAGCACGACCATGTACTCCGGGTCGTAGCCGTCGATGATGTCGATGTTCTGGTAGACCGCGTCGGCGGTGCCCGCGTACCACCGGTCGTCCGACATCCGCTGGCTCGCCGGCAGGATGTCGAAGCTCTCGTTGCGCATCGGCTGGAAGAAGTTCCAGCCCCGCTGCAGGTGGCGGATGAGGCTGTGCGCCTTGTACTGCGTCGCCACGGCGATGCGGCGGATGCCGGAGTTGAGCGCGTTGGACAGCGCGAAGTCGATGATGCGGGTCTTGCCGCCGAAGTAGACCGCGGGCTTCGCGCGCGACTCGGTGAGCTCCATGAGCCGCGTGCCGCGGCCGCCGGCGAGCACGTACGCCATCGTCGAGCGCGACAGCGGGGTCGAATAGGTCACCTTATCCATCGGGGACTCCTTCGCGCGAAGCGGAGCCTGCGCGCTGCGGTCATGGTTGCGCGTCGTGCACGAGCCAGAGCGTGCCGAGCGGCGGCAGCGTGAGCGTCGCCGACGCGCGCTGGCCGTGCCATGCGCACCGGCTCCGCCGACACGGCGCCGGCGTTGCCGCGGTTCGAGCCACCGTACGCGGCGGCATCGGTATTGAGGATCTCGCGCCAGCGGCCCGGCGAGCGGCAGGCCGATCCGGTAGCCTTCGCGGCGGCACCGGCGTGAAGTTGGCGACCACCGCGACGGGCGGCGCACCGTCGCCGCCGTCGCGCAGCCACGCGAACACCGAATTCTCGGCGTCGTCGACCACGATCCAGCGAAATCCCTCCGGCTCGCAGTCGCGCTCGTGCAGCGCGCGCACGCCGGCGTATACGCGGTTGCAGTCGCGCACCAGCGCCTGCACGCCGCGATGCCAGGCGATGTCGAGCAGCCGCCCAGTCGAGCGCCGCGTCGAAATTCCACTCGCGTCCCTGCGCGAATTCCTGGCCCATGAAGAGCAGCTTCTTGCCGGGCTGCGCCCACATGAGGCCGATAGTAGGCGCGCAGCGTGGCGAACTGCTGCCACGCGTCGCCCGGCATCCGCGAGATCAGCGTGCCCTTGCCGTGCACGACCTCGTCGTGCGAGAGCGGCAGCACGAAGTTCTCGGCGAACGCATACATGAGGCCGAACGTGATCTCGTCGTGGTGCCACTTGCGGTGCACCGGCGCGCGCCGCACGTAGGCGAGCGTGTCGTGCATCCACCCCATGTTCCACTTGAAGCCGAACCCGAGGCCGCCGGTGTAGGTCGGGCGCGACACGCCCGGCCAGGCGGTCGACTCCTCGGCGAGCGTCACCACGCCGGGATGCTGCGCGTAGACGGTCTCGTTCAGCTTGCGCAGGAACGCGATCGCCTCGAGGTTCTCGTTGCCGCCGAACCGGTTCGGCCGCCACTCGCCGGCCTTGCGCGAGTAGTCGAGGTAGAGCATCGACGCGACCGCGTCGACGCGCAGCCCGTCGATGTGATAGCGCTCGAGCCAGAACAGCGCGTTGGCGATGAGGTAGTTGACGACTTCCTGCCGACCGAAGTCGTAGATGGCGGTGTTCCAGTCGGGCTGGAAGCCGACGCGCGGATCGCGCGTATTCGTAGAGCGCGGTGCCGTCGAATTGCGCGAGGCCGTGCGGGTCGACCGGAAAGTGCGCGGGCACCCAGTCGAGGATCACGCCGATTCCCGCCCCGTGGCAGCGGTCGACGAAGCGCGCGAATCCCGCCGGGTCGCCGAAGCGCGCCGTCGGGCGCGAAGAGGCCGATCGGCTGATAGCCCCACGAGCGCGTCGAGCGGATGCTCGGTGATCGGCATCAGCTCGATGTGCGTGAAGCCCATGTCGGCGACGTAGGGGATCAGCGCGTCGGCCTGCTCGATCCCAGTCGAGCCAGCCGCCGTCTGCGGCCGCGGCGCCACGAACCCAGATGCACTTCGTAGATCGACATCGGCGCGCGGCGCGGGTCGCGCCGCGCGCGCGCTGCCATCCACGCGGCGTCGGTCCACGCGAAGTGCGCGGTGTCGCGCACGACCGATGCGGTCGAGGGCCGCAGCTCGGCGCCGAAGCCGACCGGATCGGCCTTGAGCGGCAGCAGCGTGCCGTGCGCGCCGACGATCTCGTACTTGTACAGCGTGCCTTCGCCGAGTCCCGGGACGAAGATCTCCCATACGCCGGTGTCGACGCGCTTGCGCATCGCGTGCCGGCGGCCGTCCCACGCATTGAAGTCGCCGACGACCGAGACGCGCCGCGCGTTGGGCGCCCACACGGCGAAATGCACGCCCGCCGCGCCTTCGTGCGTCGATCGCATGCGCGCCGAGGCTGTCGTAGAGGCGTGCGTGCGTGCCTTCGCCGATCAGCCAGTCGTCGAGCGGCCCCAGCACCGGGCCGTAGGCGTAGGCGTCGTCGACGATCCACGTCGCCGGCGCCGTTCGCGGCGCGCAGCCGATAGCGGTCGCGCCGCGGCAGCGCGCCTTCGAAGAAGCCGGCCGCGATGACGGCGAGCGAGCTCGCGCGAGCGGCGCACCGTCGCGCGTCGACGGCACGACCCGCTCGGCGCCGGGAACGAACGCGCGGACGCAGACGCCTGCCGCGACCTCGTGCATGCCGAGCACGGCGAACGGGTCGCCGTGGCGGCCCGCGACGATCGCGTCGATCGCGTCCACGGCGAGGCGGCCGGCGGCGGACGCAGCCGCGACGGCGTCAGCTGTCGCGGCCGGCGTCGGCTTGCCAGATTTCGCTCGCATATTCGGCGATCGCGCGGTCCGACGAGAACCAGCCGACGCCGCGCAGTGTTGCATGATCGACGTGCGCCACCATTCGGCCGGGTCGCGCCAGAGCGCGGCCAGCTGGCGCTGCTCGTAGCGATACGATCGAAGTCGGCGCAGACCATGAAATAGTCGTGATGGCGCAGCGCGTCGACGAGTCCGCGGTAGCGCTTGCGGTCGTCGGGCGAGAACACGCCCGATCGCGAGCGCGTCCAGCACCTCCGACGAGCGCGGGCGATGCGGCGATGGCGTCGGCCGCGTCGATGCCGTTCGCGCGGCGCTCGGCGACCTCGGCCGGCGGTCGAGCCCGAAGATGAAGATGTTCTCGGCGCCGACGCGATCGCGGATCTCGATGTTGGCGCCGTCGAGCGTGCCGATGCGTGAGCGCGCCGTTCAGCGCCAGCTTCATGTTGCCGGTGCCGGAGGCTTCCATGCCGGCCGTCGAGATCTGCTCGGAGAGGTCGGCGGCCGGAATGATCGCCTCGGCGAGGCTCACGTTGTAGTTCGGCAGGAACACGACCTTGAGCAGGCCGCGCATCGCCGGGTCGTCGTTGACGATCCGCGCGACGTCGTTGGCGAGCTTGATGACGAGCTTCGCCTGCTGGTAGCTCGCCGCCGCCTTGCCCGCGAAGATCTTCACGCGCGGCACCCAGTCCAGCGTCGGCTGCGCGCGCATCGCGTCGTAGAGCGCGATCGTCTCGAGGATGTTGAGGAGCTGGCGCTTGTACTCGTGGATGCGCTTGATCTGCACGTCGAACAGCGCGTCGGGATCGACGGCCACGCCGATGCGCTCGCGGACGAGCCGCGCCAGCGCCACCTTGTTCGTTCGCCTGCGCGGCGGCGAAGCGCTCGCGGAATGCGGCATCGTCCGCGAACGGCTCGAGGCGCATCGAGCTTGGCGGCGTCGTCCAGCACGTCGGCGCCGACGGCGTCGACGATGAGGCGGGTGAGCGCCGGATTCGCCTGGTAAAGCCAGCGCCGGAACGTGATGCCGTTGGTCTTGTTGACGATGCGGTCCGGATAGAGCGACGCGAAGTCGTGGAACACCGTCTTGCGCATGAGCTCGGTGTGCAGCGCCGACACGCCGTTCACGCGGTGCGACGCCGAGGAACGCGAGATTGCCCATCCGCACGCGCCGGCCGTGGTCCTCCTCGATCAGCGACACCGACGACAGCAGCCGGTCGTCCTTGTGCCCCTCGGCGCGCAGCTCGTCGAGATGCAGCGAGTTGATGAGGTAGATGATCTGCATGTGCCGCGGCAGCAGGCGCTCGAGCAGCGGCACGCTCCAGGTCTCGAGCGCTTCGGGCAGCAGCGTGTGGTTGGTGTAGTTGAAGGTGCCGGTCGTGATGCGCCACGCTTCCTCCCACGGCATGCCGTGCACGTCGACCAGGAGCCGCATCATCTCGGCGATCGCGATCGCCGGATGCGTGTCGTTCAACTGGATCGCCGCATGGTCGGGCAGCGACGAGAAGCTGCCGTGCTGCGTGCTGTGCCGGCGCAGCAGGTCCTGCAGCGACGCGGAGGCGAAGAAGAATTCCTGGCGCAGCCGCAGCTCCTGCCCGGCCGGCGATTCGTCGCTGGGATAGAGCACGCAGCGAAATGGCCTCGTGGCGGACGCGGTCGGCGAGCGCGCCGACGTGGTCGCCGCGATTGAAGGCGTCGAGGCGGAACGGATCGACCGACTGCGCGTACCACAGGCGCAGCGTGTTGACGTGGCGACCGCGCCAGCCGGTGATCGGCGTGTCGAACGCGATCGCCGTCACCATCTCGTCCGGATGCCACGCCGAGCGCACCGTGCCACCGTCGTCGCGAACGGTGGCGACGGTGCCGCCGAAGCCGATCGGATACGCGACTTCGGGCCGCTCGAATTCCCATGGATTGCCCGCGGAGAGCCAGTCCTCGGGCAGCTCGTGCTGCCAGCCATCGATGATCACCTGGCGGAAGATGCCGTGGTCGTAGCGGATGCCGTAGCCGTAGGCCGCGATTGCGAGCGTCGACATGCTCTCCATGAAGCAGGCGGCGAGGCGCCCCAGGCCGCCGTTGCCGAGCGCGGCATCGGGCTCGAGCAGCCGGACCGCGTCGAGGTCGATCGACAGGTCGGCAAGCGCGGCACGCACGCGATTCGGTGAGGCCGAGGTTGCCCATCGCGTCGAACAGCAGGCGACCGATGAGGAATTCGAGCGACAGGTAATAGACGCGCTTGCGCCCGTCGCGGTAGGTGCGGCGCGTCGAATCCATCCAGCGGTCGACGACGCGGTCGCGCACCGCGAGGGCGGTCGCCATGTACCAGTCGTGCGGCAGCGCGTGCCCGGGGTCCTTGCCGACCGCGTAGGTCAGCTTGTCCAGGATCGCCGCACGAAGCGCCGCCACCTCGGCGCTGTCCGGCGCCGCGGCGTTTCCTTCCGCGGGAAGTTCGCTCGGGGCGGGGGCGTCGTTCAGGGATTGGTCCATCGGGATTCGCGTCGCGTGGCTCGGCCGGCAGGCGCCTTCCGATGGCAACCTGCAGGGTCAGAGTCTACCCCGGCGCACATGCGCTGCGCAGTCGGCACCGCGACGTGCGACCGCTTGCCGCGCAGCACGCCCCGCCGCCGCGATGGGCCGCGCCCCCGGGACGTTGCACGCTCGCGCCAGGGAGCCTGGCGCGCCAGCGCGCTATTTCCTCTGCGTGGCCTTGGCCAGCGTCTCGAGCAGCGGCGCCGCGTCGGCGGCCGTCACCGTGCCGCGGATCAGGATGTCCGGGGGGAGCAGTCCCTGCTTGCCGTAGTAGGCGCGGTTCCACTCGTCGTTGCTCGTGACGACGGTGCCGTCGAGGTTGACGCCGCCGTAGACGCCCTTCGACCGGCTGAACGTCACGAAGTCGGCGACGAGGTCCGACTTCGCACCGGCGCCCACCGGTCCGGCCGCGATGCTGGCGTCGCCACCCAGCCGGAACGACGTCGCCATCAGCGCATTGACGCCCGACTCGGTCATCACCAGCATCGCCACCTCGGACACGGAGACGCCCGCCTGGAAGCCGACGCTGCCGGTTGCGAGCGTGTAGAACGCCGGGCCGACCCACCGTCCGTCGCGGTCCTTGACGACAAGCAGGGCGCGGCCGCCCGATCCGCCGAAGATGAATCCGGCCTTCACGACTTCCGGCGCAATCAGCACGCCCTTCGCGCGTCCGATGTTCTGCTGCAGCCACGACATGTCGGGGTCGCGCAGGAAATTCTGCAGCGACGAGTTGGCACTCAGCACGAGGTCGGATGGTGCAAAGCGTGCCGGGTTCGAGTCCTGCGCATGTGCCGCCGTCGTCGCGAGCGCGACGAACGCCGTCAGCACAAAGGACCAGGTCCGCACCATCAATTTAAGCTTCATTCTTGTTCTCCAGGGGATTGCGGGAGCGACGCTCCCAGCGGGGCGTCCCTCTTGGGATCGTGGTCACGCCGCAAAGTTCGCGGGAAAAGGGGTCGCCAGAGTGGATTCTCCCCCTATGCGCTGATTCGTGCATCAGTCATCGATCCGGCGTCGTGACAGGGTGAAGCGGGCCCCGCATCGGTTGCCGTCATACGGCGGGCGGTAGCCGCGCCGACGGCGGCTCCGGATGCCGGGCGACGATTTCATCGCGTTCGACGAGATGCGGCGGCCGGCCCTGCAGCGCGTACTCGCCGTACTGCTGGATCAGCTTCGCGACGATGCCGGTCCAGCCGGTCTGGTGGCTCGCGCCGAGGCCCGACCCGTCGTCGCCGTGGAAATATTCGTGGAACGCGATGAGGTCGCGCCAGTGCGGGTCGTCCTGGAATTTGGCGCGGTCGCCGTTGACCGGCCGCCGCCCGCTCGCGTCGCGCAGGAAGATGCCGATCAGCCGGCGCGTGAGGTCGGTCGTCACGTCCCACAGCGTCGCCATGTGGCCGGACCCCGTGGGCAGCTCGATCCGGAAACCGTCGCCGAGGAAGTAGTGGTGCTTCTGCAGGGCTTCGATCAGCAGGAAGTTGAACGGGAACCACACCGGCCCGCGCCAGTTCGAGTTGCCGCCGAAGAGCGGCGTCGTCGATTCGGCGGGCTCGTAGTCGAGCACGAACCGCTCGCCGTCGAGATCGAGCACGAACGGGTGCGCCGCGTGGCGCTTCGACACCGAGCGCACGCCATGGGGGCTCAGCATGCCGTCCTCGTCCAGCACGTGCGCGAGGATGCGCGCAAGCTTTGCCGTGTCGACGAGGCCGAGGCGCAGCCGCTGCTCGATCCCGCGATGCGTGATGTCGCCGATTCCGACGAGGAGCTCCGGGCGGTACTTGGCGAACCAGCGGAAGCGCCGCGAAAACTCGCTGAACACGCGTACCCCGTCCCGCTCGCCGATGGCGACCGCGAGCACGGGGATGAGCCCGGCAATCGTGTGCGCGCGGATCGGAAAGGAGCGGCCGTCGGGGAGCTTCAGCGCGTCGAAGTAGAAGCCGTCGTCGTCGAACCATAGGCCGCCGGCGCGGCCGCCCATCTGGTTGATCGCGGCGCCGATGTAGACGTAGTGCTCGAAGAACTTGGTCGCGACGTCCTCGTAGACCGGGTCCTCGCGCGCGAGCTCGAGGGCGAGGCCCAGCATGTTGAGGCAGTACATCGCCATCCAGCTCGTCCCGTCGGCCTGCTCCAGCTCGCCGCCGCCGGGAAGTCCTTTCGAGCGGTCGAACGCGCCGATGTTGTCGAGCCCGAGGAAGCCGCCCTCGAAGATGTTGTTGCCTTCGCTGTCCTTGCGGTTCACCCACCAGGTGAAATTGATCAGGAGCTTCTGGAAGACGCGCTCGAGGAACGCGCGGTCGCGCCGTCCGTAATTCTTCTCCTCGATCTGGAACACGCGGGTCGCCGCCCAGGCATGGACCGGCGGATTGACGTCGCCGAAATTCCACTCGTAGGCCGGGATCTGTCCGTTGGGGTGCATGTACCACTCGCGCATCAGCAGCAGCAGCTGGTCCTTCGCGAAGTCGGGGTCGATCATCGCGAGCGCGATCACGTGGAACGCCATGTCCCACGCGGCGAACCACGGGTACTCCCACTTGTCGGGCATCGACAGCACGTCGCCGGTGGCGAGGTGCGTCCATTCGTGGTTGCGGCCGGTCCTGCGCTCCGGCGGCGGCGGCGGCTGCGCGACGTCGCCCTCGAGCCAGCGGTTCACGAGGTAGTGGTAGTACTGCTTGTTCCACAGCATCCCGGCGAACGCCTGCCGCTGCACGCGGCGCATGTCCTCGGGCAGCGGAAAGGGCGTCACGCGCAGGTAGAACTCGTCGGCCTCGCGCTCGCGCAGCGCGAACGTCGCATCGAACTCCGCCCCGAACGGGCGCGCGAGGTCGCCGACATTGGCGAGGCGAAGCCGGATCACCGCGCTTTCACCGGCGCCGATCATCCTTCGGTAGTGCGGCGCGGCCTTGGTGCCGGTGCGGGCGGGGTTCACGGCATCGCGGCATCCGCCGACGATGTAGTCATGAAACGCATCCTTGACATGCGGCGTCGCGTTCGCCGCGCCGAAGAGTCGCGCCGCGTTGGTCTCGTTCTCGGTGAAGAGCACCGCGTCGGCGGGCTCGGCGTAGAGCCAGTACGCGCCGAGGTCACGGTGATCCGAGCGGAGCACCAGCGCGTCCGCGTCGGTGCGGTCGATCGCAATCGAAGGGCGCGAGCGCCCGGGCCGCCACGACCAGTCGTTGCGAAACCACAGCGTCGGCAGGAGATCGAGCGGCGCCGCGTCGGGCCCGCGGTTCCACGCCGTGATCCGGACGAGGATGTCGTCGGGCGCCGCCTTCGCGTACTCGACGCCGACGTCGAAGTAGCGGTCGTCGTCGAAGATGCCGGTGTCGAGGAGCTCGTATTCGGGGTCGTCGCGCGTGCGGCGTCTGTTCTCGGCGACGAGGTCCGCATACGGAAACGCCCGCTGCGGATACTTGTACAGGTACTTCATGTACGCGTGACTCGGCACGTTGTCGAGGTAGAAGTAGTACTCCTTCACGTCCTCGCCGTGATTCCCCTCGTGGCCGGTCAGGCCGAACATCCGCTCCTTGAGGTACGGATCGGCGCCGTTCCACAGCGCGAGCGCGAAGCACAGGTGCTGCGCGTCGTCGGAAATGCCGGCGATGCCGTCCTCGCCCCAGCGGTAGGTGCGCGAGCGCGCATGGTCGTGCGGAAAATACTCCCAGGCGCTGCCGTCGGCGCTGTAGTCCTCGCGCACCGTCCCCCACTGCCGCTCGCTCACGTACGGGCCAAACCGGCGCCAGGGCGCGTGCCCGTTGCGTGCGGCCTCGAGCCGCTTCTCCTCGGCCGTCAATGGCGCGGGGTCAGCGGGCATCGGGCGCTCCGGCGGATGGTTCGGCCTGCTCCCGCGCCCAGCGCGCACGATGGTCGGCGATGATGGCGACCGCCTCGTCGACGGTGTCGACGCAATTCGGAATCGCGAGGTCGACGGGGTCGGCAAACGGGGGCTCCGCCGACTGCATGTGCGAAGCCGCCCAGCGCACGAGGTCGGGCCACATCGGGCCGACCATGATGAGCGGCGGCGTTCCGTAGAGCTTTCGCACCTGCAGGAGCTGCCAGACCATCATCGCCTCGAGCGTCGTGCCGATGCCGCCCGGGAACACGACGAAGGCGTTCGACAGCAGGGTGAAATGCTGCAGACGGGAGAAGAAGCTGCGATGGAAATAGGCACGCTCGACAAACGGATTCGTCGCCTGCTCGAAGTCGAGACCGATGCGGATGCCGATCGATCCGTTGCGCTCGCGTCCGCCGCCCGCCTCGGCGCCTTCGTTGGCCGCCTGCATGAGACCCGGGCCGCCGCCGGTCACCACTTCGCAGCCCATCGCCGCCACGCGCGTCGCGAGGTCCTTCACCTGATCGTAGGCGGGAGTCGCCGGCGCGGTGCGTGCCGAGCCGAAGATGGTGACGCGAAAATGCTTCCAGTGCGCGGGGCGCAGACGCGTGAGATCGTCGATCGCATCCCACAGCTCCGCGATCGTGTGCATGAGGAGCCGCGTGGCGCGGCCCTCGTCCGCGAGCGAAACGCTGTCGGCATCCTTGGGGAGTTCCGGCCGGTCCATGATGTGTCGTTTGGGAAGTGGTGGGACGTCGCGCAGAATCACGCGGGCTCAGTCATGGTTCAGTGGCGGAGCGGCTCCGCGCACGAAGTCGAGCCCCTCGTGCAGCGTCTCGAAGACGTGCTCCTCGCCGATGACCGCCGTGATGCCGTGGCGGTCCATGTCGGACTTGAGGTACGGCCGGACCCGCGCGAACACGAGGCCGACGCCCTGGCGAGTCAGATCGTCGCACAGTTCGCGCACCGACCGCGCCGCCGAGTAGTCGATGTCGGTGATGGCGCCCGCATCGACGACGAGCCATCGCACGGGAACCGGGGCATCCTTGACGAGATTCCTGACCTCGTCGGTGAACCGCGCCTCGTTCGCGTAGAAGAGGTCGGCGCCGAAGCGATAGACGATGAGGCCGGGCTCGGTCTCGACGCCGGCAGCCGCCGTCTGCGGCACCCATCTTCCGGACGCATCGGGCGCGAGCACGCTCGAATGCGGGCGGTAGCTGTGCCGCACATGCCGCGCGCAGCGAAAGGCCGATCGCGAGCAGGATTCCCTGCTCGACGCCGATCAGCGCGACCGCCGCCGCGGTGACGAGCGCGAGCGTGAATTCCCCCGGACTTTCGCGACGGATGTCGATCAGCGCGCGCGTGTCGATCATGCCGATCGCGATGGTGAAGACGATCGCCGCCAGCACGCTGCGCGGCAGGTATTCGAGCGGTCCCGTCAGGAACAGCAGCACCGCGACGACGACGACGGCCGTGGCGAGCTGCGCGATCTGCGTCGTCGCGCCGGCTCGCTCTCCCATCGCCGACTGCGTCGGGCTGCCGTTGACGACGAACGCGCCCGAGAGCGCGGCGGCGGCATTCGCCGCCGACAGGCCGAGGATGTCGGCATTCTCGTCGACGCGCTCGTGGTGTCGCGTCGCCATCGCCCGTGCCGTTGCGGCGCTTTGCGCGATGATGATGAGAAAGCACGATCCCGCGACCGGGATCAGCGTGACCACCTCGGTCCACGTCGCGACCGGCAGCGCGAGCGCGGGAAGCCCGCCCTCGATCGGTCCGAGGGTCGCGATGCCGCGGCCCGCGAAATCGAACGCGCCGCTGGCGGCGATCGCCGCCACGACTGCGATGAGCGGCACCGGCAGCCGGGGCAGCCAGCGCCGGCACGCGAGAATGGCGCCGATGACGGCCGCCGAAAGTGCAAGCGTCGGCACATGCGCGGCCCCGGGATGCCGCACGATCTCGAAGAGGCGCGGCACCGTACGATGGCTGAGGGTCTCGACGCCGATGAGATCGCCCAGCACCGCGATGCCGACCTGAACGCCGACGCCGGTCAGGAATCCGACCAGCACCGTGCGCGACAGGAAATCCGCGAAGAATCCGAGCTTCAGCACGCGCGCGACCAGCAGCAGCGCACTGGTCAGGAGCGCGACGATGCCGACCAGCGCCATGTACCGGGCGCTGGCGATCGCCGCCATCGGCGCGAGGCTGCTCGCGAAAATGGCCGCCGTCGCGGAATCGGCCGCGACGACGAGGTGCCGCGACGACCCGAACACGGCGAAGGCGACGGCGGGCAGCAGCAGCGTGTAAAGGCCCGTCACGACAGGCGTGCCGGCGATCCGCGTGTAGCCCATCACCTGCGGGATGTTCATCGACGCGAGCGAAAGTCCCGCGATCACGTCGCGGCCGATGCTTCGGTGTCGTGGCGGCCGCAGGCCTTCGAGCAGGCTCAATCCCAACTGATTCTCCGTCGCCGCACCGGAGGTCCCGGCACCCCCCGATTCTAGGCACATCGGAGCCCTCGCGTCTGACATGCGTGAAAGTCGGCGCGCGTCCGTGTGCGCCTCGACGCCGGGAGGAGGATAATGAGCCCCGCGCATCCGGCCACTGTCCGGGCCCGACGCGACGCTCCCGGCGGCGCGTCGCGGCCCACGATCGGCGAGGCTGGTGCGCACCGCCCGCATCGCCGGCCGCCTCGCGCACTGGCCGCCCCGGTCTTCCTGCATCGTCCTGTGCGCTTACGAGGAACCCATCATGCCCAATCAATCGAAACTGGACGGACGTCGTCGCTTCATCCGGCTCGCCGTATCCGGAGTTGTCGCCGCGCCGTTCGCGCTTGCCACGGGAGCGGCACGCGCCGTCGATGCCGTCCCCGAATCCGATCCGACGGCCGCGGCGCTCGGCTACAAGATCGACGCGACCAAGGCCGCCGGACGGACGGACAAGTCCGCGACCTGCGCGACCTGCAATTTCTTCTCGGGCAAATCGGGCGCCGCGGACGGCCCCTGCAGCGTCTTCGGCGGCCGCCTGGTCAGTGCCAAGGGCTGGTGCAGCGCGTACGCCAAGAAGGGCTGAACCCGATCGACTGCTGCGATCGGCGTGAAGCGCCACCGGCGCGACGCGCGGTAAGCGCATGCGCGGCAGCGAGCGTCGCGTCGAAGTGGCGAACGCCTGGCCCATGACAACTGCACCGCCGATCTGCTGGATCGCCCGTCACGGCGAGACCGAGTGGAGCCTTGCCGGACGCCACACCGGCCGCACCGACGTTCCGCTCACGCCGCACGGCGAGGACAGCGCGCGGGCGCTCGGGGCGCGCCTGCGCGGAAAGGCGTTCGCGGCCGTCTTCACGAGCCCGCTCGTGCGTGCCGCGAGAACGTGCGAGCTCGCGGGTTTCGGCAGCGTCGCGCGCGTGCTGCCGGATCTCGTCGAGTGGGACTACGGCGACTACGAGGGCAGGCGGACGGTCGACATCCGCGTCGACCGACCGGACTGGCGCATCTTCCGCGACGGCTGCCCGCGCGGCGAGTCGCCGCAGGACGTCGGCACCCGCGCCGACCGCGTGTTGCGCGCGCTGCGCGCCGTCGACGGCGACGTCCTCGTCTTTTCGAGCGCGCACATCCTGCGCGTGCTGGCGGCGCGCTGGCTCGGCCTCGCGCCGGCGATGGGGAAGTGCTTCGTGCTGTCCACGGCGAGCTTGAGCGCATTGGGCTACGAGCATGTGCTCGCGGCACCGGTGATCCGGTCATGGAACCAGACGGAGCCTGATTCGTCATGATGGGCATCGTGAGCGGCGATGCGGGCGCAGGATGGCCGCGGCGTCGCGTGCTATCGTCGCACGACGCGACACTTGCGGAGCCCGCGTGACCCAGTCGCCCCTCGCCGGCAAGCCGGCCCCCCCTTCGCTGCTGATCGACCCCGCGGCGCTCGTGCGCGAGTATCACGGGCGCCGCCCCGACATGGACGATGCGAGCCAGCGCGTCGCCTTCGGCACGAGCGGCCATCGCGGCAGCCCGCTCGCCGGCTCGTTCACCGAGGCGCACATCCTCGCGATCACGCAGGCGATCTGCGAATACCGCGAGGCGAACGGCATCACCGGCCCGCTTTTCCTCGGGAAGGACACGCACGCCGTGTCGGGGCCGGCGGAGCGCACGGCGCTCGAGGTGCTGGCCGCAAACGGCGTCGAGGCGATCGTCCAGGCCGACGACGGCTACACGCCGACGCCGGTGATCTCCCACGCGATCCTCGCGCACAACCGCGGCCGGCACGATCGGCTGGCCGACGGCATTGTCGTCACCCCGTCGCACAATCCGCCGGAGGACGGCGGCTTCAAGTACAACCCGCCGAACGGCGGGCCGGCCGACACCGACGTGACGCGCACGATCGAGACGCGCGCCAACGAGCTCCTGCGCGCGGACAACGCCGGCGTGAAGCGCTGCGCGTGGGCCGCAGCGATGCGGGCCGCGACGACGCACGTGCGCGACTACGTCACGCCCTACGTCGACGACCTCCCGAACGTCGTCGACATCGAGGCGATCCGGGGCGCCGGGCTGAAGCTCGCCGTCGATCCGCTGGGCGGCGCCGCGGTGAACGTCTGGAGCCGGGTCAACGCCCGGCTCGGGCTCGACATCGACATCGTCAACACCGCCGTCGATCCGACGTTCGGCTTCATGACGGTCGACCGCGACGGACGCATTCGCATGGATTGCTCCAGCCCGTTCGCGATGGCGCGCCTCGTGGGCCTGCGCGACCGTTACCGCGTGGCCTTCGCGAACGACCCCGACGCCGACCGGCACGGCATCGTCACCCCGACCGGCCTGATGAACCCCAATCACTATCTCGCGGTGGCGATCCGCTACCTGCTGCGGCATCGGCCGCATTGGCCCATCGGCGCGGCGGTAGGCAAGACACTGGTGTCGAGCGGGATGATCGACCGCGTCGTCGCAGGTGAAGGACGGACGCTGCTCGAGGTGCCGGTCGGCTTCAAGTGGTTCACGCAAGGGCTGCACGACGGCTCCATCTGCTTCGGTGGCGAGGAGAGCGCCGGCGCGAGCTTCCTGCGCCGCGACGGTACCGTCTGGACCACCGACAAGGACGGACCGATCATGGCGCTGCTGGCCGCCGAGATCACCGCGCGCACCGGTCGCGACCCGGGCGAGCACTACGTCGAGATGACGGCGGAGTTCGGGGCACCGCGCTACACGCGGATCGACGCGCCGGCCACACCTGCGCAAAAGGCGCAGCTCGCGAAGCTGGCGCCGGCCGACGTCGCGGCCGCGACGCTCGCCGGCGAGCCGATCACGGCCAAGCTGACCCGCGCGCCCGGCAACGGCGCGCCGATCGGCGGCCTCAAGGTGGTGGCGGCGTCGGGCTGGTTCGCGGCGCGTCCCTCCGGCACCGAGGACGTTTGCAAAATTTACGCGGAAAGCTTCCGCGACGACGCGCACCTCGCCGCCATCGTCGCCGAGGCGCAGGACATCGTCGCGGCCTCGCTGCACGGCGCGTAAGGCCTCGCAACGTCATCCGGGTCGCGCGGCGATCGTCCGACCTCGGTCGTGGCGTCGATCTGGTAACCTCCGATTTTCGCGACCGCGTCGACATCCGCCGGCCGTGCGGCGACGCCGACCCGCGGAATCGTCTCCGGAGACAACCCGATGAACGCCACCGGTCAGCTTCACGATCTCGGCCAGAGCCTCTGGCTCGACAACATCACGCGCGACCTCCTGTCCTCCGGCACGCTGCAGCGCTACATCGACGGAATGTCCGTCACGGGTCTCACGTCGAACCCGACGATCTTCGATCACGCGATCAAGGGCGGTACCGCGTACGACGCGGCCATCCGCGAGGGGGCCGACGCGGGCAAGTCGGGCGAGCAGATCTTTTTCGACCTCGCCCTTGCCGATCTGTCTCGCGCCGCCGATCTTTTCCGCCCGGTGTGGCAGCGGACCTGCGGCGTCGACGGATTCGTCTCGCTCGAAGTGTCGCCGCTCCTCGCGCGCGACACGGCCACGACGATCGCCTCGGCGCGCGAGCTTTCCGCGCGCGCCGGCCGTCCCAACGTCTACATCAAGATTCCGGGCACGCCGGAGGGCCTGCCGGCGATCGAGGAGGCGCTCTTCGCCGGTGTGCCCATCAACGTGACGCTGCTCTTCTCCCGCGAGCAGTATCTCGCCGCCGCCAATGCGTGGCTGCGCGGCATCGAGCGCCGCATCGCGGCGGGTCTTTCGCCGGACGTCGCCTCGGTCGCGTCGGTGTTCATCAGCCGCTGGGACGTCGCCGTCGCAGGCAAGGTCCCGGCGGAGCTCTCGAATCGGCTCGGCATCGCGGTGGCGCAGCAGACGTACAAGGCGTACTGCGAGTTCGTCGCGTCGGCGCGCTGCCAGCGCGCCATGAATGCGGGCGCCCGGCCGCAGCGGCTGCTCCTCGCGAGCACCGGCACCAAGGATCCCAAGGCGTCCGACATTCTCTACGTGAAGGCGCTGGCCGCGCCGCTCACCGTCAACACGATGCCGGAAGGCACGCTGAAGGCGTTTGCCGACCACGGCGAGCTCGGCGCGCCGATGCGCGCGGACGGCGGGGACTGCGAGGCCGTGCTCCGCGAGTTTGCGAAGGTCGGGATCGATCTCGGTGCGCTCGCCACGCGCCTGCAGGATGAAGGTGCGGCGGCCTTCGTCGCCTCGTGGAACGAGCTCCTGGCCGTCATCTCCAGCAAGAGCGCCGCGCTGAAGAAGGCGGGCTGATCGCGATGCGCCACGCCGAGCGCCGCGCGCGCCCCGGACCCAATGTGACAGGATACGAATGAAAGTGCTGGTCATCGATGTCGGCGGTACGCATGTGAAGATCCTCGCCACGGGCGAGACGGAACATCGCCAGTTCGAATCGGGACCGGGACTGACGGCGCAGCAAATGGTCGACGGCGTGCGCAACGCTGCCGCCGGATGGGCCTTCGACCGCGTCTCGCTCGGCTATCCCGGCCTGGTGCTGCGCGACCGTCCGGCCGCCGAGCCGCACAATCTCGGCAAGGGCTGGGTCAGGTTCGACTACGACAAGGCGTTCGACTGCCCCGTCCACGTCATCAACGACGCGGCGATGCAGGCGCTCGGCAGCTATCGCGGCGGCAAGATGCTGTTCCTCGGCTTCGGCACGGGTCTCGGCACCGCGATGATCGTCGACGGTATCGTCGAGCCGATGGAGCTCGGCCACCTGCCGTACCGGAAGGCGACCTACGAGGACTATGTCGGCGTGCGCGCCTTCGAGCGCTACGGCAAGAAGAAATGGCGAGAGAACGTCGGCGACGTCATTGCGCGGCTGGCGGCGGCGCTCGAGCCCGACGACATCGTGCTGGGCGGCGGCAACGCAAAGAAGCTCGACGTGCTGCCGCCGCTGTGCCGGCTCGGCGACAACGCCAACGCGTTCATCGGCGGCTTCCGGCTCTGGGAGGCGGAAGGCGTCAAGGTGACGGCGCAGGAATCCGCGCGGCACACGCGGGCGAAGGCGGCCGCGACGGCTGCGGCGAGCGCGTACCGGGAATGACCGCAAACTCGATGAATGCCGGGGCTGCATGGAAGGCCCTCGCGACGCACCAGCGCGAGATCGCATCGGTGCACCTGCGCGAGCTCTTCGCGTGGGAACCGGCGCGCGGCGAGCGCATGTCGGTCGATGCCGCCGGCCTGCACCTCGATTATTCGAAGCACCGCATTACCGACGAGACCATCGCGCTCCTCGTGGCACTCGCCGACGAAACCGGCCTGCGGCAACGGATCGACGCGATGTTCCGCGGCGACCCGATCAACGTCACCGAGCATCGCGCGGCGCTGCACGTCGCGCTGCGCGCGCCGCGCGGCGCATCGATCGTCGTCGAAGGCAGGAACGTCGTGTCGGACGTCCACGCCGTGCTCGACCGGATGGCCGACTTCGTCGGGCGCGTGCGCAGCGGCACATGGAAGGGCCACACCGGCAAGCGGATCCGCAACGTGATCAACGTCGGCATCGGCGGCTCCGATCTCGGGCCGGTGATGGCGTACGAAGCGCTGAGGCACTACAGCGACCGGACGATGACGTTCCGCTTCGTGTCGAACGTGGACGGCACCGACTTCGTCGAGGCGACTCGCGATCTCGATCCCGCCGAAACGCTGTTCATCATCTCGTCGAAGACGTTCACGACACTGGAGACGATGACGAACGCCGTCAGCGCGCGCGCGTGGACGCTCGCGGCGCTCGGCGACGACAGGGCGATCGCCCGGCATTTCGTCGCCGTGTCGACGAACGCGGAAAAGGTCGCGGCCTTCGGCATCGACACCGCCAACATGTTCGGGTTCTGGGACTGGGTCGGCGGCCGGTATTCGATGGACTCGGCGATCGGCCTGTCGACGATGCTCGCCATCGGGCCCGGGCAGTTCGCCGACATGCTCCGGGGCTTTCACGAAATGGACGAGCATTTCCGCACGGCGCCCTTCGCGCGGAACCTGCCCGCACTGATGGGGCTGCTCGCCGTCTGGAACAACAACTTCTTCGGCGCGCACACGGTGGCCGTGCTTCCGTACGAGCAGTACCTGAAGCGTTTCCCGGCCTACCTGCAGCAGCTGACGATGGAGAGCAACGGCAAGCACGTCACGGTGGACGGCCGGCGGGTCGCGGTCGAGACGGGACCGATCTACTGGGGCGAGCCCGGCACCAACGGCCAGCATTCGTTCTATCAGCTGATCCACCAGGGCACGCGGCTCGTCCCGTGCGACTTCATCGCGTTCGGCGCGCCGCTCAATCCGATCGGCCGCCATCACGACATCCTGCTCGCCAACGTCTTCGCGCAGGCCGAGGCCCTCGCGTTCGGCAGGACCGCGGACGAGGTGGCGGCGGAAGGCACCCCGGAGTGGCTCGTCCCGCACCGGGTATTCGAGGGCAACCGGCCGTCGAGCGTGATCCTTGCCGAACGGCTCGACCCCGCCACGCTGGGCCGCCTCGTCGCGCTCTACGAGCACAGCGTGTTCACGCAGGGCGCCGTCTGGAACATCGATTCGTTCGACCAGTGGGGCGTCGAGCTCGGCAAGGTGCTTGCAGCGCGCATCGTCGGCGAGATCGAGAGCGCGACCGCGCCCGACCTCGCGCACGACAGCTCGACCAACGCGCTGATCCGGCGCTTCCGCGCGATGCGGCGATCCGGCTGACGATCGGACACGGACCCCGCCTGTGGTGGCGGTCACCCTGCTTCAATCATCGCATCGCACAAGGAAGGCAATCATGCAACTCGGAATGATCGGGCTGGGCCGGATGGGCGCCAACATGGTGCGCCGCCTGATGGGGGGCGGCCACGACTGCGTCGTGTTCGACATGTCGCCGCAGGCCGTCGCGGCGCTGGCGAAGGACGGCGCGACGGGCGCGGCATCGACCGCCGAATTCGTCGGCAAGCTCGCCAGGCCGCGCGCGGTGTGGCTGATGGTGCCCGCCGCCGTCGTCGACGCGACAGTGGCCGGACTGCTGCCGCACCTCGAAGCGGGCGACATCCTGATCGACGGCGGCAACTCGTACTACGTCGACGACATCCGCCGCGCGAAGGAGCTTGGCGCCGAACGGCATCCATTACGTCGACGTCGGCACGAGCGGCGGCGTCTGGGGCCTCGAGCGCGGCTACTGCATGATGATCGGCGGCGAGTCCGACGTCGTGCGGCATCTCGACCCCGTGTTTGCGTGCCTCGCGCCGGGACGAGGCGACATCGAGCGCACGCCGGGCCGCGAGAAGTCGGACGGGACTGCGGAGCAGGGATATCTGCACTGCGGCGCGAATGGCGCCGGGCACTTCGTGAAGATGGTGCACAACGGGATCGAGTACGGGATCATGGCGGCGTATGCGGAAGGAATGGGCATCCTGCAGGCGGCGAACGTCGGCAAGAAGTCGCACGCGGCGGATGCCGAGACCACGCCACTGCGCGACCCCGAGCACTACCAGTACGATCTCAACCTGCCCGACATCGCCGAAGTCTGGCGGCGCGGCAGCGTGATCGCGTCGTGGCTCCTCGATCTCACCGCGTCCGCGCTGCTCGCGGACCCCGCGCTCGCGAAGTTCGCGGGGCGCGTGTCCGATTCGGGCGAGGGCCGCTGGACGATCGCGCCGCGATCGACGAAGGCGTGCCCGCGCCCGTGCTGACCACGGCGCTCTACGAGCGCTTCAGCTCGCGCGGCGAAGCCGATTTCCAGAACAAGCTCCTTTCCGCGATGCGCTTCCAGTTCGGCGGTCACCTCGAGAAGCCGGTGGGCACATGACACCGGGAGGCCGGACGCAGCCATGAGCGAAATCCATTCCGATGCGCTTGTGTTCTTCGGCGCAACCGGCGACCTCGCGTACAAGAAGATCTTTCCGGCGCTGCAGGCGCTGGTGCGCCGCGGCGCGCTCGACGTGCCGGTGATCGGTGTCGCCAAGGCCGGCTGGAACCTCGACCAGCTGAAGGCGCGGGCGCGCGACAGCCTGGAGACGCACGGCGGCGGCGTCGACGCGGCCGCCTTCGCGAAGCTCTCGGCGCAGCTTCGCTACGTCGACGGCGACTACGCCGACGCCGCGACGTTCCAGGCGGTGCGCCGCGAGCTCGGCAGCGCGCAGCACCCTGCGCACTATCTCGCGATTCCGCCAATTCTCTTCGGCAGCGTCGTCGAGCAACTCGCGCGGGCGTCCTGCACGGCCGGCGCGCGCGTCGTCGTCGAGAAGCCTTTCGGCCATGATCTCGCCTCCGCGCGCGAGCTGAACCGCATCCTGCTCGGGACGTTCGACGAGGACCACATCTTCCGCATCGACCATTACCTCGGCAAGCGGCCGGTGCACAACATGGTGTTCTTCCGCTTTGCGAACGCGTTCCTCGAGTCGTTCTGGAACCGCAAGTTCGTGAAGAGCGTCCAGATCACGATGGCGGAGAATTTCGGCATCCAGGGCCGCGGCGCATTCTACGATCGCATCGGCACGGTGCGCGACGTCGTGCAGAACCACCTGTTCCAGGTGCTCGCCAACCTCGCGATGGAGCCGCCGGCGCGCACCGATGCGGAGTCGATGCGCGACGAGAAGGTCAAGGTGCTGAAATCGATCCCGCCGATCGTCGCGCGCGAGCTCGTGCGCGGGCAGTTCCGCGGTTATCGCGACGAGCCCGGCGTCGCGCCCGATTCGACGACCGAGACCTTCGCCGCGCTGAAGCTCGAGATCGACTCGTGGCGCTGGCAGGGCGTGCCGTTCTTCATCCGCGCCGGCAAGAACCTGCCGGTGACGTGCACCGAGGTCGTCGTGCGCCTGCGCCATGCGCCGAAGATCTTTCCCGCGTGCGCGCCGGCGGCCAATCACTTCCGGTTCCGGATCAGCCCGGAGATGACGATCGCGATCGGCGCAACAGTGATGGACGTGGACGACCGTTCCGTCGGGCAGCAGGTCGAGCTCCTCGCGAGCCGGCGCGCCGGTGCCGAGGAGCGCGATGCCTACGAGCGCGTGCTGGGCGATGCAATGATCGGCGACCGTACGCTCTTCGCGCGCGAGGACTACGTCGAGGAAGCGTGGCGCATTGTCGACCCGGTGCTTCGCGCGGGCACGCCGGTCTACGAATACGATCCCGGCACCTGGGGCCCGCGCGAGGTCGAGTCGGCCGTGGTGCCGCACGACGGCTGGCAGAATCCGGTCGTCACCGCGTGAAAATCGCACCGGTCCGCACGTCGGCGCGCTCGTTGGAGATCGTCGTGCTGCGCGACGCCGATGCCGTGGCGAAGGCGGCGGCGGCGCTGATTGCGACCGCGGCGCGGGCCGCAAGCGCCGAACGAGGGCGCTTCGTCTTCGCGGTCAGCGGCGGCCATACGCCGTGGGCGATGCTGCGCGCGCTGGCGGACGAGGACGCGCCCTGGAAGGACGTGCACATCGTCCAGGTCGACGAGCGCGCGGCCCCGGCGGGCGACCCGCGGCGCAACCTCACGCATCTCGAGGAAAGCCTTCTCGCGTACGCGCCGTTGCCGCCGTCGCAGGTTCATGCGATGCCAGTCGAGGCCGCGGATCGCGAGGCCGCCGCCGCGCAATACGCCGCAACGCTCGCCGCCATCGCCGGCGCACCTCCCATCATCGATCTCGTCCACCTGGGCCTCGGCCCCGACGGGCACACGGCGTCGCTTGTTCCCGGTGATCCCGTGCTGGAGATCGCGGATCGCGACGTCGCGTGGTCCGGCCCGTATCAGGGACTGCGCCGGATGACGCTGACGTTTCCCGCGCTCGACCGCGCGCGGCGCATACTTTTCGTCGTGACCGGGGCCGACAAGGCGGCGATGCTCTCGCGCCTTCGCGGCGGCGACCGCACCATTCCCGCCGGACGCGTCAGCACGCGCAACGCCATCATCCTTGCCGATGCGGACGCCGCAGGCGCCGCGTCGGCGTGACGGGCCACAGGCGTGGAATGCAGTGACCGCTCCGCGGTCCAACCGCCACGCGAACCGGAGCCAAAGCCGATGAACGACGCGGAGCTCGATCTACTCGCGATCAACACGATCCGCACGCTGTCGATCGATGCCGTGCAGGCGGCCAATTCCGGCCACCCCGGCACGCCGATGGCGCTGGCGCCGCTCGTGTACACGCTGTGGAACCGCGTGCTGCGCTTCGACCCGCAGGATCCGATCTGGCCCGGGCGCGACCGCTTCGTGCTGTCGAACGGTCACGCATCGATGCTGCTGTGGTCGGTGCTCTTCCTCACGCGCACGCAGGCGGTCAACGCGGATTACGAGACGGTCGGTGCGCCCGCGGTGACGCTCAACGACATCCGCCACTTTCGCCAGCTCGGCAGCAAGGCGCCGGGCCATCCCGAATATCGGCTGGTGTCCGGGGTCGAGACGACAACGGGGCCGCTCGGCCAGGGCATCGCGACCAGCGTCGGCATGGCCATCGGCGGACGCTGGCTCGCGGCGCGCTACAACAAGGTCGGATTCGATCTCTTCGACTACGACATCTACGCGGTGTGCGGCGACGGCTGCCTGATGGAAGGCGTGGGTGCCGAGGCGGCGTCGCTCGCGGGTCATCTCGGGCTCGACAATCTCTGCTGGATCTACGACAACAACCACATCACGATCGAAGGCAGCACGAGCCTCACGTTCACCGAGGACGTCGCACTGCGCTTCCAGGGCTACGGGTGGAACGTGCTGCGCGTGGGCGACGCCAACGACGTCGCCGCCATCGAGCGCGCGCTCGGCGTGTTCCGCGAAACCCGCGGCCGGCCGACGCTCATCATCCTCGACAGCCACATCGGCTACGGGTCGCCGAACCGGCACGATACCGCCGCCGCGCACGGCGAGCCGCTGGGCGCGGACGAGGTGCGCCTTACCAAGCGTGCGTACGGCTGGCCCGAGGACGCGCAGTTTCTCGTGCCGGACGGCGTGGAGGCGCACTTCGACGCCGGGATCGGCGTGCGTGGCGCGGCCGCGCATCGGGCGTGGTCGGAGCTATTTGCCGCGTATCGCGAGAAATACCCGCAGCAGGCGCTCGATATCGACCAGATGCAGCGCCGCGAGCTGCCGGCCGGCTGGGATCGCGATCTGCCCGAGTTTCCGGCCGATCCGAAGGGCGTCGCCGGGCGCGACGCGTCCGGGCAGGTGCTGAACGTGCTCGCGCGCAACATCCCGTGGCTCCTGGGCGGCGCCGCCGATCTCGCGCCGTCGACCAAGACGGCGCTCAAGTTCGATGGTGCCGGCGATCTTCAGCCCGAGACGCCCGGCGGAAGGAATTTGCACTTCGGCATCCGCGAGCACGCGATGGGCGCGGTGCTGAACGGACTGTCGCTCACGAAGCTGCGACCCTTCGGCGCGACATTCTTCATCTTCAGCGACTACCTGCGCCCGCCGCTCCGGCTGTCCGCGCTGATGGAGCTTCCGGTGATCTGGGTGTTCACGCACGATGCGATGGGCGACGGCGAGGACGGGCCGACGCACCAGCCGGTCGAGCAGCTCGCGTCGCTGCGCGCCGTTCCCGGGCTGACGCTCTTCCGGCCCGGCGACGCGAACGAGGTCGTCGCCGCGTACAGGTACGTGATGACGCTGCGGCATCGGCCCGCGGTGCTCGTGCTGTCGCGGCAGCCGCTGCCCACACTCGACCGCGGCCGCTATGCCTCGGCCGACGGCGTGGCGCGCGGCGCCTATGTGCTGTCCGATGCGCCCGACGCGAGGCCAGAGCTCATCCTGATCGCGACGGGCAGCGAAGTCTCGCTTGCCGTCGACGCGCACGAACGGCTCGTCGCTGCGGGAATACGTTCACGTGTCGTGTCGATGCCGTCGTGGGATGTGTTCGAGCAACAGCCCGCGGAATATCGCGATTCCGTGCTGCCGCCCGGCGTGCCGGCGCGCATCGCGCTCGAGCAGGCGTCGACGTTCGGATGGGAGCGCTACGTCGGAGCGCAGGGACGCGTCATCGGCATGCGCACGTTCGGCGCGTCGGCGCCGCTGAAGGCGCTGCAGCAGAAGTTCGGCTTCGAGCCCGACGCCGTCGTCGCCCTCGCGCGCGAGCTCCTCGGCAAGTGATCGGCGCCGATCCGCGCGACGAACCCGTCGCGATCCGGCTGGTCGCAGGCGAGCTCGCCGCGCTGTTTCTTCCCGCGCACGGCATGCTGTGCGCGTCGCTTGCGCTGCGCGGCGTCGAGTTCCTGCGGCGTGTCGGCGATCTTGCGCACGCGGCGCGCACCGGCGCGACCGCGGGCATTCCCTTGCTGCATCCCTGGGCGAACCGTCTCGATGGTCTGCATTACCGCGCCGCCGGAAGCGAGGTCGCGCTTGACCCCGCGTCGCCGCTGCTGCATTTCGATACCAACGGCCTGCCGATCCACGGCGTGCCGTGGCCGTGCCTTCGCTGGCGGGTGGTCGACGCCGGGCCCGCATTTGTGGCCGCGCGCCTCGACTGGGCCGATGCGGCGCTGCTGCGGGTGTTCCCGTTTCCGCATCGACTCGAATTGACCGCGCGCCTCGACGTGAACGCGCTGACCATTGCCACGACCCTGGTCGCGGGCGCGGAAGGCGCCGTGCCGGTGTGCTTCGGGTTTCACCCTTATTTCGGCATCGCCGGGGCGGCGCGACCCGGATGGCGTCTCGTGACGCCGGAACTCACACGGCTTCGCCTCGACGCGCGTGGCCTGCCGACGGGCGCGGAATTCACCGAGCCAGCTTGCGAAGGGGTGCTGGGCGATCGTGCGCTCGATCACGCGTATCGGCTGGTCGACGCGACGGCAACCTTCGAGATCGCTGCGGGAGCACACTGCATCCGCGTCGATTGGCTCCGCGGCTTCGGCTACGCGCAAGTCTACGCACCCGCCGACGACGACTGCATCGCGCTCGAGCCGATGACCGCGCCGACCGCGGCACTCTCGTCGGGGCGGGGGCTCATCGTGATTGGCGCAAAGAAGCGGTACACCACGGCGTTTCGCATCCGGGTGGCGTGATATGCGGCTTTGCGTGCCGTTGCCGGAGCCGCGCGAGGGATCGCGGCTGCATTCTCTGCGACGTATGGTCGCGGCGGCGGCCTGTTCCGGAACCGGATTCCTCGATCCGTTTGACGCGCATCAAATCCATCGCTTGTACTGCGCGGCGAACGGAGCAAGATTATCTTCGGGGACCGCCCCGAGGGCTCGGGGTCCGAACCAAGATGGCAGCAGGAGGGCGTCATGAGCAATCTGATCTCCTATGATCCATTCGCCGAAACGGGAATGGACGAACTCTTCCGCGGCTTTTTCAAGCCGGTACGTTTCGAAGGGACGAAGGCGCCGGTGACGATCAAGATGGACGTCACGGAAAACGACAAGGGCTACCTCGTCCACGCCGAAATGCCGGGCGTGAAGAAGGAAGACATCCACGTCGACATCGACGGCAATCAAGTGACGGTCACCGCTGAAGTAAAACGCGAGACCGAGAAGAAGGAAGGCGACAAGGTACTGCGCAGCGAGCGGTACTATGGCAACGTGTATCGCAGCTTCACGCTGCCGCACGAGCTCGACGAGGCGCTGAGCGAAGCGAAGTTCGCCGACGGCGTGCTCGAGCTGACGCTCGTACCGAAGGTGCCCGTCGCCGGCAAGAAGCTGATGGTCAAGTAGTGGCAGGGCGGGGAGGGCGCAACGCCTTCCCCGGCAGCACTCGCGCGACCGGCCGCTCGCCGGCCGCCGCTCCGGACCAGGCACCGGCGCGGCGGTTCCTCGGAGGCGGACGGTCGCGTGCCTTCTCGTGATCTTCGCACGCCCGGTTGAACTGTCGTTGTGCTGTCGCACGCGGCCCTTGTGCGGCGCGTGCATTGGGTTTCCAATGACGTCGTTGTCCGTGGACGACGACCCATGGACGAGCTGGGCCGAACCGCAACGGCAGTGATGACGGGGAGACTGCGATGTATGCGACGACGCTCGTCGATGCGCTGAAGCGCATCCTCAAGGGGAAGGGCATCACGTACGCAAGGGTCGCCGCCGGACTCGGGTTGAGCGAAGCCAGCGTCAAGCGCATGTTCTCGCGCCGCGACTTCACGCTGCAGCGGGTGGAGGACGTCTGCCGCGTGGCCGGTGTCGACTTCGCCGACCTCGTGCAGGAAGCTTCGGGCGGCGAAACGGGGATCGTGCATCTCAGCGTCGAGCAGGAAGAGGAGATCGTCTCCGATCCGAAGCTGATGCTGGTGGCGCTCTGCGCGGTGGGCAACTGGACCTTCGAGCAGATCGTCGACACCTACGCGATGACGGAGGCGGAATGCATTGCCTGCCTCACTCGGCTCGACCGGCGCCGGATCATCGAGCTCGGATCGGGCAATCGCATCCGGCCGCTGATCAGCCGCACGTTCTCGTGGCGACCCGACGGGCCGATCCAGCGCTACTTCCGCGAGCGCGTCGAAACGGAATATCTGTCGTGCAAGTTCGACCGCCCGGACGAGCTCTTCCTCTTCGTCAGTGGCATGCTGTCGCGGCACAGCACGGCCGACGTCATCGCGCGGATGCGCCACGTCGTCGGCGATTTCGCCGAGCTCCACGCAGCGGATCGGAGCCTGCCGCTGCGCGAGCGCCACGGCACGAGCCTGCTGGTCGCGATCCGTCCGTGGGAGCCGCGCGCGTTCCGGAAGCTCCGCCGCGTCGGCCGCGAGCCGGTGCCGGCGGGCCGCCTGCTCGAGCCGCAGCCGGGCGCGTCCGCTTCACCTCGCCGGACGAAGGCGCGGTAGCAGACGTCGTCACCGCAGGTAGCATCCGGCGCGACTTTCACCGCGCTGGTTTACGCGGGAGAGCGGACGGCGCGATCGTGCTGCGGCGGGCACGTGCCCGCTCACGCAAGGTTCGAACACTCCATGCTCGCATTCACGAAGAAACTCGCGTTCGTCATGGCAGTTCCGACCGTCGCTCTTTCCGGCTGTTACGTCGTGCCCATCGCGCCGGACGGCACCGCCGCGATCTATCCCTACCCTTACTTGCCGCCGCAGTACGGGACGGCGGCAAGCGGCGGAACAGCGCCGGCCCGCGTCGTCAGCGGCGGCCCGATGCCGGCCGTGCTGCAGGCGCGCCTCTACCCGACCAACGACGTCGCCGCGCAGACCGGCATGATCACCGGCACCGTCACCAACATGATGACCGGCAAAGGCCAGTTCCAGATGGAGTACAAGGGAGAGCTCCTCGCCGGCGAGGCGACACGCGTCTCCGGCGACGAGCGCCGCGGCGTGGCCAACGCCTACGGGCCGCGCGGCACGTACATGAGCTGCGATTACAGGATGACGTCGCCCTACCAGGGCGCCGGCAAGTGCACGATGTCGACCGGCGCGCAGTACGAGGTGCACCTCGGCAGCTGACCGCGGGGGCGGCGGCTACATGCCCGGATAGTTCGGGCCGCCGCCGCCTTCTGGCGTCACCCAGTGGATGTTCTGCAGCGGATCCTTGATGTCGCAGGTCTTGCAGTGAACGCAGTTCTGCGCGTTGATCTGAAGCCGCTTCACCCGCGGGGCGCTCGCCCCTGCGGGTGAGGAGGCTTCCTCAATCGCGGCGGCGCGTTCGTCGTCGACGAATTCGTAGACACCGGCGGGACAATACCGCTGCTCGGGGCCGGCGAAGCGGGCGAGGTTCACCGCGACCGGAATGGCGGGATCGCGCAACTGCAGGTGGATCGGCTGATCCTCGACGTGATTCGTGTTCGAGAGATAGACCGACGAAAGCCTGTCGAAGGTGAGCACGCCGTCGTACTTCGGATACTCGATGGGCGGCATCGACGCCGCGGGGCGCAGCGATTCGTTGTCCGCCTCCCTGTGCCGCAGCGTCCACGGCACGAGCGCGCCGAGGCCGAGGTCGTTGAGCCACATGTGGAGGCCACCGTGGATCATTCCGGCCCACATGCCCCACGAAAGTCCGGGCTTCACGTTGCGCACCTTGTGGAGGTCCTGGTAGACCCATGACGTGCGGAACGCTTCCGGGTAGGCCGTGAGCTCGTCGTTCGCACGTCCCGCCTGCAGCGCGGAAAACGCGGCCTCCGCGCCCAGCATCCCCGTCTTCATTGCGTTGTGCGAGCCCTTGATCCGCGGCAGATTGACGAAGCCGGCCGCGCATCCGATCAGCGCGCCGCCCGGAAACGCGAGCTTCGGCACCGACTGCAGGCCGCCTTCGTTGATCGCGCGCGCGCCGTAGGCGAGGCGCTTGCCGCCCTCGAAAGTGCCGCGGATCGCGGGATGCGTCTTGAAGCGCTGGAACTCGTCGTACGGCGACAGATAAGGGTTCTCGTAGTTGAGATGGACCACGAAGCCGACCGACACGAGGTTGTCGCCGTAGTGGTAGAGAAACGATCCGCCGCCGGTCTTCGAATCGAGCGGCCACCCCTGGCTGTGCAGGACTTCGCCCTTGCGGTGCCGGTCCGGCGCGACCTGCCAGAGCTCCTTGATGCCGAGGCCGTACTTCTGCGGGTCGATGCCGTCGCGCAGGTCGAACTTCTGCATCAGGTCCTGCGCAAGCGAGCCGCGGCAGCCCTCCGCGAAGAGCGTGTATTTCGCGTGCAACTCCATGCCGGGCTGGTAGTCGGACTTGTGCGCGCCGTCGCGGTCGATGCCCATGTCCCCGGTGGCGACACCGATCACGGCGCCGCGCTCGTCGTAGAGCACCTCGGCGGCGGGAAATCCCGGGTAGATCTCGACCCCCGCGGCCTCGGCGTGCTGCGCCAGCCAGCGGCACACGTTGCCGAGGCTCGCGATGTGCATGCCGTGATTGCTCATCAGCCGCGGCAGCAGCGTATTGGGAATGCGATAGGCTTTCGCCGCGGTGAGAATCAAGAAACGGTCGTCGGTGACCGGCGTGTCGAGCGGGACGCCCTGCGCCTGCCAGTCGGGAATGAGCTCGGACAGCGCCCGGGGATCCATCACGGCGCCCGACAGGATGTGCGCGCCGACTTCGCCGCCCTTCTCGACGAGGCACACCGACACCTCGGCCTTCGCCGCAGCGGCGAGCTGCTTCAGCCGGATCGCCGCGGCGAGCCCCGCGGGACCGCCGCCGACGATCACGACGTCGTATTCCATCACTTCGCGCGGCGCACCCATGGCTTCCCCGTCGACCCTGCATTGACCACGATCATTGGCGCAGCAGTTAAGCCTTTGCGCCGAATGGTGAATTGTATAATGCGGGATCGCTGCACGCCCCTCCGAATCTCCCGGAACGCCCTCCGCCCGATCCTTCCTCCGACGATGAGCCCCCTCGGGATTTCGCTGCTCATGTTGGTCGCGATCGCCGCCTTCGCGTGGCTCGCCTGGCGCAAGCTCGCGATCGTTGCGGCACTCGCACCCGAGGTGCGGTGGGACCATCCGCTCGCACGGGCCAGGAGCGTCTTGACGAATGGCTTCCTGCAGGCGCGCATGATCCGGCGCGACTGGAAGCCGGGACTGATGCACGCGATGATCTTCCTCGGCTTCATGACGCTTCTGGTCCGAAAGATCCAGCTGATCGTGATCGGTTATTTCGAGCCGTTCACCTACGCCGGCCTCGGCGGGGGCCTTTTTGCGGCGCTGAAGGATGCGGTCGAGATCGCGCGTGCTGATCGCGCTCGCGTATGCGTACTGGCGCCGCTTCGTGCAGAAGCCCCGCCGGCTCGAGGCGAACCGCGAGGCGCTCCTGATCCTGACGCTGATCCTCGCGATCATGATCACCGACTTCGCGTTCGACGGCTTCCGCTTCGCGCTCTTCGCGGCGGTCGACCCCGGCATCGCGCACGAGCGCGCCTTCGCGTTCGCCGGCAGTCGCATCGCGGACGCGCTGTCCGGCTGGTCGGTGCCGGCCCTCGACGCCGGCTACCGGCTCTCGTACTGGACGCAGCTCGGTGATCGTCTTCGCATTCCTGGTGATCCTGCCCACCGGCGAGCATTTCCACATCGTCACCGCGCTGCCGGCGCTCTTCTTCCGCCGCGGCGGCCCGACGAACCGCGTGCCGTCGCTCGATCTCGAGAAGATCATGGGCGACGACGTCGACGAGGCGGCGATGCGGATCGGCGTCGACACGGCGCGGGACCTCACGTGGAAGGAAGGGCTCGACGTCTTCACGTGCACGGAATGCGGCCGCTGCAAGGATGCCTGCCCGACGTTCCTCACCGGCAAGCCGCTGGCGCATGAAGTGGGTCCACGACAGCCTCAAGCACCATCTGCTCGCGGCGCGCGAGGCGATCGTCGGACCGAAGGACGGAGGACGCGCTGCCGAAGCTCGTTCCCGACGTGATCGGCGAGGACACGCTGTGGGCGTGCACGACCTGCGGCTACTGCGAGGCGGCGTGCCCGATCGAGCTCGAGCATCTGCCGCGCTTCTTCCGGATGCGCCAGCATCAGGTGCTGATGGAAGGCGCGTTTCCGCACGCGCTGAAGCCCGTGTTCGACGCCTACGAGTCGCAGAGCAATCCGTGGGGCCTGCCGGCGCCGACGCGCGGCGACTGGGCGAAGGGCCTCGGCGTCGCGATCGTCACGACCGCGGACGAGGTGCGCGCGCTCGATTATCTCTACTACGTCGGCTCGGCGGCGTCGTTCGATCCGCGCGGGCAGAAGGATGGCGCGCGCGTTCGTCGACATCCTGAAGGCCGCCGGCGTGCGCTTCGGCATTCTCGGCGCGGCCGAGACCTCGACCGGGGAATGCGTGCGCCGCGCCGGCAACGAAATGCTGTTCCAGACGCTCGCCGGGACGCTGGCCGGCGACGTTGAACGGGCTCGGCGTCACGAGGATCGTCACCATGCGATCCGCACGCGTTCAATTCGCTGAAGAACGAGTATCCGGAATTCGGCGGGCGCTACGAGGTGCTGCACCACACGCAGCTGATCGCCCGGCTGATCGAGCAGGGGCGCCTCCGGCTGGAACCGAAATTCGAGCGCATCATTTATCATGAGCCCTGTTATCTCGGGCGGCACAACGGCGAGTACGCGGCGCCGCGGCGCGATCCTGCGCCGGCTGGCACGGGACGAGCCGCTCGAATTCGCGCTCAATCGGGAGAAGGCGATGTGCTGCGGCGCGGGCGGCGGACGGATGTGGATCGAGGAGTCGATCGGCACGCGCATCAACGTGCTGCGCGTCGAGCAGGCGCTGCCGCAATCGCCGGCGACGATCGCCACGGCCTGCCCCTATTGCGCGGTGATGATCGCGGACGGCGTGTCGGCGCTCGAAAAGGTGGGCGAAATCGCGACGCGCGACATCGCCGAGCTCGTCGCGGAGGCGATGGTGCGCGGGAATGAGGTCCGCCGCGCCTCTGTCCCGCCTGACGATGACGCAGCGGCCGCGCCTTCTCGTCCACACGTCGCGCCAGTCGATCCGCTGGGGCGACATGGACCTCCTGGGCCACGTCAACAACACGCTCTATTTCCGCTACATGGAGCAGGCGCGGCTCGAGTGGATCTATGCGCTGGTGCCCGACGGCAACCCGTACGAGGGCGCTGCGACCGGCCCCGTGATCGTGAACGCGAGCTGCACGTTTCTCGTGCCGCTCGTCTATCCGGGCGATCTCGAGGTCACGATGTATCTGGGCGAGCCGGGGCGGACCAGCGTGGACAGCTTCTACGAAATCCTGATGGACGGGCGCAAGTACGCCGAGGGCGCTTCCAAACTGGTCTGGATCGATCTCGCGAGCGGACGACCGGTGCCGATTCCCGACGACGTGATCGCGCCGCTGCGCGCGCTGGACGCTGCGCACGCGGTGACTTCGGGCGGCAAGTCCGGCCATTGACGATGACAACGCCCAATCTCCTCTGGCAGCCCGCGCCGGAACGCGTCGCCGCCGCGAACATCACTGCGTTCGCGCGGCACGTTGCGACCACGCACGGTCGCGATCTGCCCGACTACGCGTCGCTGTGGCGATGGTCGAACGACGAGCGCGAGTCGTTCTGGCGCACCGTCTGGGACTTCTGCGCGGCGTGATCGGCGAGCGGGGCGAGCGCACGCTCGTGGATCCGCACCGGATGCCCGGCGCGACGCTGGTTCCCCGATGCGCGTCTCAATTTCGCCGAGAACATCCTGGCGCGCGAAGTCGCGCCCGGCGGCGCGGATGCGCTGGTGTTCCGCGGCGAGGACAAGGTTGCGCGCCGGCTCTCGCAGGCCGAGCTGGTCGCGGGCGCGTCGCGCGTTGCGGCGGCGCTGCGCGCACAAGGGTTGGTGGCCGGCGACCGGGTCGCCGCCTACATTCCGAACATGCCCGAGGCGATCGTCGCGATGCTGGGCGGCGCGAGCCTCGGCGCCGTGTGGTCGTCGTGCTCGCCGGATTTCGGCGTGCGCGGCGTGCTCGACCGCTTCGGCCAGATCGAGCCGCGCGTGCTCTTCACCGTCGACGGCTACTGGTACAACGGCAAGCCGCTGCCCATCCTCGACAAGGTCGCGGAGATCGTCGCCGCGCTTCCCACCGTGGAGCGCGTCGTCGTCATCCCGTATCTGCGCGAATCCGGGCGGTCCCGCAGTGCCGATGCCGGCCATCCGGGGCGCGGTCGCGTGGGATGACTTTCTCGCGCCTCACCCTGCGGCGGCGCTGCAGTACGCGCGGCTGCCGTTCGACCACCCGCTCTACATCCTGTACTCGTCGGGCACGACCGGCGTGCCGAAATGCATCGTCCACGGCGCCGGCGGGACGCTGCTGCAGCACCTGAAGGAGCATCGTGCTGCACGGCGACGTGAAGCCCGGCGACCGGCTGTTCTACTTCACGACCTGCGGCTGGATGATGTGGAACTGGCTCGTCAGCGCCCGCGCGGCCGGGGCGACGCTGCTGCTCTACGACGGCTCGCCGTTCCTGCACGGCGGCAAGGCGCTGTGGGATTTCGCCGAGGACGAGCGCATCACGCACTTCGGCACGTCGGCCAAGTACATCGACGCGCGTCAAGAAGATACTGCGTCGTCCCGCGCAAGGACTACGCGCTCACCGATCTGCGCACGCTGTTCTCGACCGGCAGCCCGCTCGCGCCGGAGAGCTTCGACTACGTCTACCAGTGCATCAAGGAGGACCTGTGCCTGTCGTCGATCTCGGGCGGCACGGACATCGTTTCCTGCTTCGCGCTGGGCAACCCGACGCTGCCCGTCTGGCGCGGCGAGCTGCAATGTCGCGGGCTCGGCATGGCGGTCGACGTCTTCGACGAGTCCGGCGCGCCAATCCGCGGCGAAAAGGGCGAGCTCGTCTGCACGGCGCCCTTTCCGTCGATGCCGATCGGATTCTTGAACGATCCCGACGGCGCGAAGTACCGCGCCGCCTATTTCGAGCGCTTTCCCGGCGTCTGGTGCCACGGCGACTATGTCGAGCTGACCGAGCACGACGGCATGATCATCCACGGCCGCTCCGATGCGACGCTCAATCCCGGCGGCGTGCGCATCGGCACCGCCGAGATCTACCGCCAGGTCGAGCAGATGCCGGAAGTCGTCGAGAGCCTCGTGATCGGCCAGGACTGGCCGCCGGGCGAAGTGGGCGACGTGCGCGTCGTGCTGTTCGTGCGGCTGCAGGACGGGCTGGTGCTGGACGACGCCCTGATCGAGCGGATCCGGCGCCACATCCGCGCGCACACGACGCCGCGCCACGTTCCCGCGAAGGTGGTGCAGGTCACCGACATTCCGCGCACCAAGAGCAACAAGATCGTCGAGCTCGCCGTGCGCAACGTCGTGCACGGCCTGCCGGTGAAGAACGTCGAGGCGCTCGCCAATCCCGAGGCGCTCGAGCAGTATCGCGACCGCCCCGAGCTCCACGCATGATCGTGCCGACGTCCGCGGCGCGCCGCGAAAGCAGCCCATGCTGATCGACGCCGGCCGCTCGCTGCTGCTCGTCGTCGACATGCAGGAGCGGCTGCTGCCGGTGATCCATGACGGCGGGAGCGTGATCGCCGGCACGGCGTGGCTCATCCGCGTCGCGACGCGCATCGGCGTGCCCGTGGCGGCACTCACGCAGTATCCGAAGGGACTCGGGGTCATGGTCCCGCCGCTGCGCGAGCTGATCGCGTCCGAAGCGATCGCGGCGAAGGTGCATTTTTCCGGCGTTGCCGCACGCTGCCTGCCCGACCTTCCCGGCGCGGACCGTGCGCAGGTCGTCATCGCCGGCGTCGAGGCGCACGTCTGCGTGCTGCAGACCGCGCTCGAGCTGGCCGAGGAGGGCAAGGACGTCTACGTCGTCGCCGATTGCGTCGGCTCGCGGCGCGCGAGCGACCGCGACCTCGCGCTCGCGCGGATGCGGCAGGAGGGCGTGCAGATCGTCTCGCGCGAGATGGCGGCATTCGAGTGGCTGCGCGAGGCGGGGACGCCGCTCTTCCGCGAAGTCTGCCGCGACTTCCTGCGAGCGCAGGAGAGCCCCGGCGCCGCAATGCCGCCCGTCCAGCACGACGCCGCGCCCCGGACATCGCGCGGATGAATCTTCTCGCAGTGATGGCGGCGCTGGCGCTCGAGCAATGGCGAGCGTTCCGCTGGCGCATTGCGCTCGAGCGCGCGTTCATCGGCTACGCGCATTGGATCGAGGAGCGGCTGAACGGCGGCACGGTGCAGCAGGGCGTGATCGCCGCCGTCGCGGCGCTGGCGCCGCCGGTTGCGCTCGCCGCCGGCGTCAGCTACGCGCTGGAGGCAGTGCATCCGCTGTGGGGTCTCGCGTGGAACATCGTCGTGCTCTATCTGCTGATGGGGTTCCGCCGCTTCAGCCACGCGTACACCGACATCATCACGGCGTTGCGCGCGGGCGACATCGCCGCCGCGCGGCGCGCGCTCGCCGGGTGGCGCGGCGCGTCGGCGGGCGAACTGTCGACGAGCGACATCGCCAAGCTTGCGATCGAGCGCGGGCTCGTCGATTCGTACCGGCAGGTGTTCGCGGTGATGTTCTGGTTCTCGGTGCTGCCCGGGCCGGTCGGCGCGGTGCTCTACCGCGCGACGGTGCTGCTGACGCAGGAATGGCGCGGTGACGCCCGCGGCACCGAGCCGACGCCGATCGGTCGCGCGCGCGCGATATTCGGCGAGGCCGGCGCGCCGGCTGCTGTGGCTGCTCGACTGGGTCCCGGTGCGGCTCGCTGCGCTGTCCTATCGCCGTCGTCGGCGATTTCGAGGACGCGTGCCTATTGCTGGCGGACGCAGGCGCGCCGGCTGGGCGAAGGAGGAGGGCGGCGAGCACGTCGGCATCCTGCTCGCGGCGGGCGGCGGCGCGCTCGGCGTCGTCCTGGGCGGGCGCGATCCCGGTGCCTGGCGGCGAGCCCGACTTGCGGCCGGAGATCGGCACCGGCGATCCGCCCGACGCCGACATCCTCCCCAGCGCCGTCGGCCTCGTGTGGCGGGTGCTGGTGCTGTGGCTGCTGCTGATGCTGCTGCTGACGCTCGCGTACGTGGCGCCGTAGACGCCTAACGCGGACTTCGGCCGGCGTTGCTGTCGGCGACGAGCCGGCGCCACAGCGAGACGCGGAACGGCTGGATCGCGCCGGCGGCGACGGCCGCATCGATGGCGCACCCGGGCTCCCGGTCATGCCGGCAGTCGCGAAAGCGGCAGTGGCCGAGGAACGGGCCGGAACTCGACGAACGCGTGCGCGAGGGCTTCCGGCCTCGACGTGCGCCATCCCGAACATCTTCATCCCCGGCGAATCGACGATCCAGCCGCCGTCGACGTCGTCCGCGAGAAGATGCAGCGTCGAATGCGTCGTCGTGTGCCTGCCCGCATTGAGCGATGCGGAGATTTCGGCGGTCTTGGCGCCGACGCCGGGCAAGCAGCGCATTCAGGATCGTCGACTTGCCCATTCCCGACTGGCCGACCAGCACGCTGTTCTGACCCTCGATCCACGGGCGGAGCGGCGCCGCGTCCTGCCGCGCCGACAGTGGCACGACCGCGTAGCCCAGCGCCGCATACGGCGCAAGACGCTCCAGCAGGACGTCGAAGCCGAACATGTCCGCCTTGTTGGCGGCGAGGATGAACCGGCAGCCCTCGGCTTCCGTGGCGACGATCCAGCGATTGACGAGCTCCTCGTCGAGCGAGAGATCGGGGGCGACGACGCCGACGACCTGCGTGACATTGGCGGCGATGAGCCGCTCCTTGAACGCGTCGGAGCGGTAGAAGAGCGACGTGCGCGGCAGGAGCGACTCGATCACGCCGCCCGCGTCGGTGCGCGCATAGGCGACCCGGTCGCCGCACGCGAGTGTCATCCCGCGTCCCTTCAGCACGCAGACGAGCGTCTCGCCCGTCGGCGCGCGCACGACGAAGTGGCGGCGATGGCTGGCGACGACGAGGCCGACGGGAAGCGACCGCGCGTCCGCCGGCGCTGCCTGCTGCCGCCGGCGACCCGCCGTCATGACGCGAGCCGTTCGACCCTGGCGGCGCAGATGCTGTCGTTGCGCGTGACCCCGCCCGCGCTGTGCGTCGACCAGCGCACGCCGCAACGGTCGTAATGCACGGAAAGGTCGGGATGGTGGTCTTCGGCGTTCGCGATCGCGGCAACCGCGTTCACGAATGCGATGGTGGCCCGGTAGTCGGCGAAGCGGAACGTCTTGGCGAGCGCGCCATCGACGTGCGCCCATCCCGGCAGCGCGCCGACGTCGGCGGCAAGCTCGGCACCGTTGAGTCGCGGTGCGTTCGCGCGGCAATGCATTGCCGCGAGAGCGTCCAGCGTGACGGCGGCGCTCACGGCGGGAACTTGTAGAAGCTGCGGTTGAGGTACGCGGCGATGTGCTCCTCCTCGTCGGGAAAGTAGCCCTTGCCGAGGTTGGTGTTGCACGCCTGCACCTGCGAGAGCAGCTGCGCCGGCGTCTTCACGCGCCGGTCGGCGCGCGTGTACATCCTGTCCGGGTCGCCCGCGAACTTTGCCGCATGGCAGGACACGCAGTCCTTTTCGACGAGCTTTCTTCCGGCCTCGGCGTCGCCCGCCTTGAAGGGCACCGGCTGGGCTTGCGCGGCGGCGGCATTCGCGGCGAGCATCCCGACAAACGCAATGACCAAGGCGATGCCGCGCATGATGCCCTCCTGCCGATGGCGACGCGTCACGCCGCCTCGAGCCGTGCGATGCGGACCGCCGCCGGCGGATGCGAGTCGTGGAACGCCGAGTAGAGCGGATCCGGCGTCAGCGTCGCTGCATTGTCCTCGTAAAGCTTGACGAGCGCGTGCGCCAGCGCCGTGCCCGACGAATGCCGGACGGCGAACGCGTCGGCCTCGAACTCGTGGCGGCGCGAGTAGAGCGACAGCAGCGGTCCGACAATGAAGGTGAACACCGGCAGCGCCAGCATGAAGAGCACCAGGGCCACACCCGGCCGGTCGGTCGCGGGCGGCACGCCGAGCCCGGCGTAGAACCACGGCGACGCGACGAGCCACGCGAGGAGCGCCATGAATCCGAGCGATGCGGCGGTCGACCACGCCATCGTCTTCATCACGTGGCGAAGCTTGAAGTGGCCGAGCTCGTGCGCGAGCACCGCCTCGACCTCGGCGGGCGCGAGGCGCGCGAGCAGCGTGTCGAAGAAGACGATGCGGCGCGCGCGGCCGAAACCCGTGAAGAACGCGTTGCCGTGGCTCGACCGGCGCGAGCCGTCCATCACGTAGAGCCCGCGGCTCGCGAAGCCGCAGCGCGCGAGGAGCTCTTCGATCGCGTCGCGGGCAGCGCCCTCGGGCAGCGGCGAGAACTTGTTGAACAGCGGCGCGATGACCGTCGGGTAGAGCGCCAGCACGAGAAACTGGAATGCGGTCCAGACGACCCAGGCCAGCACCCACCACCACGACCCGGCGGCAAGCATCAGCCAGAGGATCAGCGCCACCAGCGGCAGCCCGAGCGCGGCGGCCACGAGGATGCCGCGCGCGAGATCGGCGAGCCAGAGCCTGCGCGTCGTCCGGTTGAAGCCGAATTTCGCCTCGATGCCGAACGTGCGGAAATAGGAGAACGGCAGCGAAACGATGCCGCTCACGATCGCGACGGCGACGAGCAGCGCGAGATCGCGCAGGATCGGCCCGTCGATGTTCGCCGCGGTCAGGCTCGCCAGCGCCGCGATGCCGCCGCCGAAGGTGAGCGCCAGCAGCACGGCCGTCTCGACCACGAGCTCGACGATGCCGAAGCGGGTGCGCGCGATCGTGTAGTCGGCGGCGCGCCGGTGCGCGGCGAGGCCGATCCGCTCCGCGAAGGCTGCCGGAACGGCGTCGCGATGCGCCGCGACGTGCGCGATCTGCCGGCCGGCCAGCCACAGCTGCAGCCCGAGCGACAGCGCGAGGGCGGCAATGAAGACGAGCGAAAACGTCGAGGCGGTCATCGGTTCCGGTGGTGAGGTGCGTCGTCCGCGGGACAGTGTGCGAAAATGGCGCGGTTCATTTTACGCGAATCCAAAATGCCTCAAGACGCCGAACGCCTGATCTGGATCGACATGGAGATGACGGGATTGAAGCCCGACACCGACCGGATCATCGAAGTCGCGCTGGTCGTCACCGACAACGAGCTCAACGTCGTCGCCGAGGCGCCGGTTTGGGTCGTGCACCAGGTCGACGCGACGCTCGACGCGATGGACGCCTGGAACCGCGGCACGCACGGGCGCTCCGGTCTCATCGACAAGGTGAAGGCGTCGCTGCTGGACGAGACTGCGGTCGAGGCGCTGGCGCTCGCGTTCCTGCGCGAGCACATTCCCGCGAAGGCCTCGCCGATGTGCGGCAACTCGATCTGCCAGGACCGGCGCTTCCTCGCCCGCTGGATGCCGGCGCTCGAGGATCATTTCCACTACCGCAATCTCGACGTGTCGACGCTGAAGGAGCTCGCGCGGCGCTGGCAGCCCGGAAGCGCTGAAGGGCGTCCCGAAGGAAGGCAAGCACGAGGCGCTCGCCGACGTGCTACGAGTCGATCGAGGAGCTGAAGCACTACCGCGAGCAATTGATCCGGACGTCGTGAGAAGCCGCGGCTCAGCGGCTTGCGGGCGAGCATCACGCCGTCGCCGATCGTCGCGAGGCAGGCGTCGACGCGACCGGTCGGCGGCGATCTTCGCATTGAGCGTGCGCAGCGCGACCGTGTCGGCGTCGTTGACCGCGGATCGGCGACGCGCCCGCCCCAGATCATGTTGTCGAGCGCGATCATGCCGCCGGGGCGCAGCAGCGTCGAGGCCGGCCTCGTAATACGCGTCGTAGCCGGTCTTGTCGGCGTCGATGAACATGAAGTCGAAGCTGCCCGCGCCGCGCTCGCGCAGCAGCGTCCGCAGCGTGTCGCGCCGCGGGACCGAGCCGCAGGTCGATCCTGCCGGCGACGCCGGCTTCGGCCCAGTACCGCCGCCCGATCGACGTCCACTCGTCGCTGACGTCGCAGGCCACGAGCCGCCCGTCGGCGGGCAGCGCCGATCGCGACCGCGAGCGCGCTGTAGCCGGTGAACGTGCCGACCTCGATCGCGTTGCGTGCGCCGAGCGTGCGGATCAGCAGGCCAGGAGCGCGCCCTGGTCGGCGCCGATCTGCATGCCGGCATTCGGCAGGCGCGCGGTTTCGGCGCGCAGGCGGCGCTGGACGTCGGTTCCGGTGACGGTCGCGTCGACGTAGGCCTCGACGGCGTCGGGAAGGAGCGAGCGTTTCATGCGGGAATCGACGGGTCGGTTGCGCAAGTGGCGGATGATACTCCGGCGCGCCGCCGGCGCGCGACGGGTGTCGCGGAATTCCCGAATCGGCACGCGCCCGGCGATGCGGTTTGCGATAATGAATGAAACCCTGGCACGCCGCAGGGGCAAGAGCAGGTTCGATGAAATTCTGCAGCGTCTGCGGTTCCGACCGCATCGAATTCCGCATTCCGGAAGGCGACAGCCTGCCGCGCTACGTGTGCGTCGCGTGCGGCATGATCCACTACCAGAATCCGAAGGTCGTCGTCGGCTGCCTGCCCGAATGGGAGGGACAGGTGCTGCTGTGCCGGCGCGCGATCGAGCCGCGGCACGGACTGTGGACCGTTCCCGGCCGGGTTCCTCGAGAACGGCGAGACGGTCGTCGCCGGCGCCGCGCGCGAGACGCTGGAGGAGGCCAGCGCGCGCGTCGAGGTGCTGGCGATCCGTACACGATGATCAGCCTGCCGCACATCAGCCAGGTCTATCTCATCTTTCGCGCGCGGCTGCTCGATCTCGATTTCGGCCCGGGTGCCGAAAGCCTCGAGGTGCGGCTGTTCGACGAGCACGAGATTCCCTGGGAAGAGCTCGCGTTCCGCACGTCGCGCGGACGCTGCGCAACTACTTCCTCGACCGCAAGACCGGCGCGTTCCCGACGCGGGTCAGCACGCTGGAGCGAAAGCCGCGGCCCTGACGCACCGCTCGGTCCGGTGCGCCATGGCTGCGCGTCAGCGGTCAGTCGCAGGCGCGCACCGTCACGACGTCGCCGTCGGCGAGCGGCGCCGGCAAGCGTCGCCGAGCGTCGCGCAGCGCGTCGCGCGCAGCAAGGCGGTAGTCGCGTGTGAACGTCGAATAGGTGAGCCGCAGCTCCGGCAGCGGCGGCGCTGCGGGTCGCCACGTCCACGCGCCGTCGGCGAGGGTCGCGCCGGCGGCGGCCTCCATGCCGGCGCCCGAGCCGCCGACGCGCGCTTCGACGAGGCGCAGCGCGATCGCCGTCGATCGACGTAGCGCTCGTCCCATTGCGATCTTCTCGACCGAGTGCTCCCACGCCAGCGTGAAATCGGGGCCCGGCAGCGTCGCGCGCAGCGCGCCGGCGACGAGCAGGCAGATCGCCGTCTCACGCGACGCGGCGCGCGCGCGCGCATCAGCGCGGCGCGGCGCGCTGCCGGCGCGCCGCGCGTGCGCTACCAGTGCCACGCGACGAACGCGGCGCTCGCGGCGAAGCCCGCCTCGTCGGTCCAGCGGCACCGCGGCGACGAGCAGCGACGCCGCGGCGAACGCGACGACGCGCTCGACCACGGTGAGCGGCCCGCGCAGGAAGCCGACCGCGGCGCCGCCCCACAGCCCGATCGCGATGATCGCCTTGACGACGACGTAGGCGGTGTCGAGCGAGCGTTCCGCCCTGCAGCATCAGCGCCGGGTCGTAGACGGCCATGTAGGGAATGACGAAGCCGGCGATGGCGATGTGCGTCGCCTTCCAGCCGATGCGCATCGGCGAGGCCTTGGAGATCGACGCGGCGGCGAACGCGGCGAGTGCGACCGGCGGCGTCAGGTCGGCCATGATGCCGAAATAGAACACGAACATGTGCGAGACGATCAGCGGCACGCCGAGCTTGAGCAGCGCCGGCGCGGCGATCGCGCTGGTGATGATGTAGTTCGGGATCGTCGGGATGCCCATGCCCAGCACGAGGCAGACGGCCATCGTCAGGAGCAGCGACAGGAACAGGCTCTTCGCGCCGATGTCGAGCACGAAGCCGGCGAAGTTCGACGCGGCGCCGGTCAGCGTCAGCACGCCGATGATGACGCCGACGATCGCGCAGGCGATGCCGACCGCGACCGCCTGCTTCGCGCCGTCGATCAGGCTGCCGCGCATGATCGCCAGCGTCGCGCGGCCGCCCTTGATCACGAAGTTCACGGCGACCAGCGTCGAGATCATCGCGATGATCGGCCAGATGCCGTACTTGAAGAAGCTCGCGGTGCCGACGCCCGAGCGACGATCCAGAACACGATGCGGAACGAGCATCGAGCCGAATCCGGACGCGATGCCGACGCCGAGGATCAGCACGGCGGTCAGCGCGAGGCCGACGATGCCGGAATACATCGGCGTGAAGCCGTCGAACAGCATGAACACGAGCACGGCCAGCGGCAGCATCAGGTACCACTTGCGGCGGATCGCCTCCCACGGATTCGGGCAGTCCTCCTTCGGGCATGCCGATGAGCCCCGCGCGGCCGGCCTCGAGGTGCACCATCCAGAACGCGGTCGCGTAGTAGAGGATCGCCGGGATCACCGCGGCCTTGACGATCGTCACGTACGGCACGTTGAGCGTCTCGGCCATGATGAACGCGACCGCGCCCATCACCGGCGGCATGATCTGGCCGCCCATGCTGGACGTCGCCTCGACCGCGCCGGCGAACACCGGCGAATAGCCGAAGCGCTTCATCAGCGGGATCGTGAACTGGCCGACGGTGAGCACGTTGGCCACGCCCGAGCCCGAGATCGTGCCCATCATTCCCGACGAGATCACCGCCACCTTGGCCGGGCCGCCGCGCGCGTGGCCGACGAAGCCGAGCGCGATGTTGTTGAACAGGTTGATCATCCCGGCGTGCTCGAGGAAGCTGCCGAACAGGATGAACAGGAAGATGTAGGTCGCGGAGACCAGCGTCGGGATGCCGTAGATGCCCTCGGTGCCGAGGTAGAGCGCGCCGACGATCTGGTCGAAGCCGTAGCCGCGATGCGCGATCGCCGGCGGGCAGGTACTGGCCGAACAGGCCGTAGGCGAGAAACGCCGCGCAGATGATCGGCAGCGCGAGGCCCAGCACGCGCCGCGCCGCCTCGAACAGCAGCACGACGACCATCGTTCCGACGACGAGGTCGGCGGTGCTGGGGTCGCCCGAGCGCTGGATGAGGTCGGCCTCGAACACCCAGTGATAGAGCGCGAGCGCGAAGGCGAGCGCCGCGAGCGCCGCGTCGTACCACGCGATCCGGCGGCGATCCGCGCGCGTGCGAGACCGGATGGATGAGGTACGCGAGCGCCAGCAGGAAGCCGACGTGCAGCGAGCGCGTGACGAGGCTCGACAGCGGGCTGAACGCCGCGATCACCAGCTGGTACGTCGAAAACGCGAGCGCGACGCCGGCGACGAGCTTCCACGCGGCGCCCGTGCAGCTCGCGCTTGACGCCGGTTTCGTCGAACGCGACTTCGGCGGCCTGTGCCGGGACGCGCTGGCACCTCAGGGCGGTCGACTCGCTCATCGGCGTGGTCGGTCGCGCGCGCCGACCTACTTGATCACGCCGACTTCCTTGTAGTACTTCTCGGCGCCCGGATGCAGCGGCACCGGCATGCCGTCGAGCGCGTGCTTCAGGTCGATCGCCTTCGCCGCCGAGTGCGCGGCGACGAGCTGATCGAGATTGGTCCACAGCGCCTTGGTGATGCCGTAGACGGTGTCGTTGCTGACGCCGTCCTGCGTCACGAGGTAGTTCTGCACGGCGGCCGCCGGCACGTCCGTGGTCTGGCCGCGGTAGGTATTGGCCGGAATCGTCGCCGGCGAGGTAGGCGGGGTCGTTGGTCTTCTTGATCACATCGGCCGGAATCGACACCACGACGATGTCGACCGACGTCGCGAGGTCGCGCAGCGCGGAGACGCCGAGTCCGGCCGACTGCAGCGTGACGTCGAGCTGGCGGTTCTTCATGAGCTCGACCGACTCGCCGAACGGCAGGTACTCGACCTTCGCGAAATCCTTGTACGTGATGCCGGCGGCGGCGAGGATCGTGCGGGCATTGAGCTCCGTGCCCGATTTCGGCGCGCCGACGGAGATGCGTCTTGCCCTTGAGGTCGGCGAGCGTCTTGATGCCGGCGTCGGCGCGCGCGACGATCTGGATGTAGTTCGGATAGATGGCCGCGATGCCGCGCAGCTTTTTCAGCGGCGTCTTGAAGCCCGCTTCCTCGTTGCCCTTCCACGCATCCGACAGCGAATCGCCGAGCGTGAACGCCACCTCGCCGCGCCCGGCCTGCAGCAGGTTGAGGTTCTCCACCGACGCCTTGGTCGCCTGCACGGATGTCTTGACGCCGGGGATCGCCTTGCCGATGTCATTGGCGAGTGCCACGCCGAGCGGGTAGTAGACGCCGCTGGTGCCGCCCGTCAGGACGTTGACGAACTGGTCGGCGGCGGCAGCGGGCGCGCTCACCGCGGCGAGAAGCGCGAAGGGAAAGAGATAACGAAGAAGTCGGACCATGAAGCCTCCAGGTAGAAAGACTGTTGCGCTCGGGGCGCGATCTCGGGTTGCCGCCGTCCGTTCATGCGAGCCGCGGCGATCGTTTTTCGCGGAGTATAGCGCGGGAGCGAGCGGCTGGACGGCGCGGGCTTGCGCGTGCCAACATGTGCGGGGCCGTTCTTTCAGGGGGAGCGGATGCGCAAGGTCGACGAGCTGTTCGCGCGGTACGGAGAATCGCACCGCAACCGGACGAACAAGGCGATCCACTGGGTGTGCGTGCCGCTCATCACGTGGAGCGTGCTGGCGGCGCTGTGGGCGGCGTCGCCGCTCGCGGCCTACGCCGGCATCGGCGTCGCGGTGGCGTTCTATGCGTGGCTGTCGCCGGTGGTCGCGATCGGGATGCTCGCGGTGTTCGCGCTGATGATCTGGCCGCTCACGTTGTGGCCGTTCAATGTTCTGCTGACGGCGCTCGTGGTGTTCGTCGTCGCGTGGATCGGCCAGTTCGTCGGCCACGCGATCGAAGGGAAAAAACCGTCGTTCTTCGAGGACGTGAAGTTCCTTCTCGTCGGCCCAGCGTGGCTGCTGCACTTCCTGCTCCGCAAGGCCGGCATTCCGTACTAGCGGCCGGGGCGCCGCGTCGCGTCAGCCGACGACCTTGACGCCGGACTTCGCCAGAGTCTCGTGCAGCCGTCGCACGTGATCGCGTCCCGTCGTCTCGACGATGCACACGACGTGGACTGCGGTGAGATCGGGGCCCGAGAACGCGCGGTCGTGGACGATTTCCTTGATCGATGCGCCGGTCGACGCGATGATCTCGGTCAGGCGCGCGAGGCCGCCGGGGCGATCGCTGATCGACACCGAGAAGCGCGCGAGGCGCCCGTCGGCGACGAGCCCCGTGTCGATGACGCGGTCGAGCATCGTGAGGTCGATGTTGCCGCCGGCCAGCACCAGCACGACATTCCTGCCCTTGAGCGCGTCGAGCCTGCCCGCGAGGAATGCGGCGAGCGGCGCGGCACCCGCGCCCTCGACGACGCTCTTCTCGAGCTCGATCAGTCGGAGCACGGCAAGCGCGATGCTCGCTTCGTCGACCGTGACCACGGTGTCGACGACGCCCTTCAGCAGCTCGTACGGTTTTTCGCCGAGCGTCGGAACGGCGAGGCCGTCGGCGAGGGTCGGTGACAGCTGAATTGGCACGGGCTTGCCCGCCGCCAGCGCGGCGGTGAGGCATGCCGCGTGCTCGGGCTCGACGCCGATCATGCGCACTTCGGGGCGCAGCGCCTTCACCGCGGTGCCCATGCCGGCCAGAAGTCCGCCGCCGCCTACGGGCACGACGATCGCTTCGACCGCCGGCCATTGCTCGAGAATCTCCAGCGCCATCGTGCCCTGGCCGGCGATGACGTGCGCGTTGTCGAACGGGTGGATGAACGTGAGTCCCTCGCGCTCGGCAATGATGGCGGCTTCCGCGCGCGCCTCGCCGAGGTCGGCCCCGTGCAGCACGATGGTCGCGCCGAGCGCCCGGCAATTGGTGACCTTCACCAGCGCGGCGAATTTCGGCATCACGACCGTGGCCGGAATGCCGAGGAGGCTCGCGTGATACGCGATGCCCTGCGCGTGATTGCCGGCGGACGCCGCGATGACGCCGCGCCGACGCTCCTCCGGGGAGAGTTGCAGCAGCGCGTTGCGCGCGCCGCGCTCCTTGAAGCTTCCGGTGCGCTGCAGGTAGTCGAGCTTGCAGCGGATGTTCGCGCCGGTGAGCTGCGACAGCGGAATGGATTCCACGCAGGGCGAGTAGTAGACGCCTCCCGCGATGCGCTCGCGGGCGGCTTCGATGTCGGCAAGGGTGATCATCGGGATCGGATTGGAGTTGGAGCGCAGCATCGCCGGCGATGGCTCGGAGCATGGCGCGAAGCGCGAGCGGAATGCTGCGCGGGGGCGTAGCCTAACATCGGCCGCCGAATCTATCGAGTGCGCCGCCCGCGACGCTGCGGCGCCTATTCCCCGGTGCGAAAGAACCGCAGCAGCCGCCGCGGCATCCACGTGAGCCGACCGGGGAAGGGCGCTTCGGCGAATCCCGCGTGTCCGCCGTGCTCCGGCAGCTCGAGCAGCACGCTGCGGCTGACCGCGTCGCGCCGCGGCAGCGAATCGCCGGGGATGAACGGATCGTTGATGGCGTTGAGCACGAGCGTCGGCACGGCGATGTCGGCGAGCCACGGCTTGCTCGAGGCCCGCTTCCAGTAGTCGGTCGCGCCTGTGAAGCCGTGCAGCGGCGCAGTGACGGCCTCGTCGAAGTCGTACATCGTGCGGATGCGCGCGAGGCGCGCCTCGTCGAGCAGGCCCGGGAAGCGGCGTGCGAGCGCGTGGCCCTTGGGCTTCAGCGTCGCGAGGAAGTACCACGTGTAGATGAGGTTGAGCCCGCGGCCGATCGCGATGCCGGCGGCGGTCAGGTCGATGGGCGCCGACACCGCCGCCGCGGCGGAAAGCGAAGCGCGCGCGCCGGTGCCCGCGCGGCCGAGCCAGTTGAGGAGCGCGCTGCCGCCGAGCGACACGCCGGCGGCATACAGCGGAATGTCGCGCCCGACGCGCACGCGAATCGCCGCCAGCATGGCACCGACCTCCTCGTGATCGCCCGAATGATAGGCGCGCGGCAGCAGATTGGGCTCGCCGGAGCAGCCGCGAAAATGCGGGATCACGCCGCGCCAGCCGGCTTCGGCGAGCGCCGCCATCAGCGCACGCGCGTAGTGCGAGTTCGATCCGCTCTCGAGACCGTGGAACAGCACCACGAGCGGCGCCTTGTCGTCCTGGGTCGCACCGGACGACCAGTCGAAGTCCCAGAAATCCCCGTCGGGCGTCAGCACGCGCTCGCGCCGGTAGATGATCGGCGGCGGTCCGAGGAAGCGGGGGAGGATCGTCTGCGCGTGGCCGCCCGGAAGCCAGCGTGGAGCGCGATAGGGCAGGTGGCCGGACGCGGACCGCAATGTGCTCACCGCTCGACCCAGAACCGGCGCGACTGCGCGAAGCGTCCCGCGACCTGCGCGATTTCCTTCGCTAGCGTCGCCGCATTCGCCGCGGCCCAGCCGCGGATCGCCCCTGCCATCGCGACGTCGGCCGCGCCCCGGAAGGCCTTCGACGAGGTGATGCACGGTCTCGGCGTCGTTGGCGTGACCCAGCACATCCTGCAGCGCGGACAGCGCCTCGAGATAGGCGCATGCCCGCTTGTGCGGGAACAGCGGCGCAAAGAATTCGGCGGCATAGCGAAGCTTCTTCGCGGCGATGCGCGCCTTGTGGCGCTCGCCCGGGCTCGCGTGCCCGAGATCGGCGATGCGGCCGGCAAGCTTGTGATGGCGGCGCTCGATGAGCTGCTCGGCGAAGACGCGCGCCGGCGTGGCGAAGGCGCGCAGCGCTTCGTCGTCGCCGCGGCCGAAGCGAGGCGTCGCGCAGAGGGCACCACACGCGAGCAGCAGCTGCGTGAAGCGCACGGAGCGCACGGCGTCGCGTACGTTCGCCCGGGCGCGGACACGGCGCAGCGATACGCGCCGGCGCAGCCGGGCGAAGCTCGCCGCCGCAGCGGCATCGGTGCCGACGGCGGCGACGACGGGCGGCAGCGTCTCGGTCGCGAACACGTCCCAGTCGCGCGCGTTGCCGAGTGCCTGCGCGAGCCACTTGACCTCGGCGATCAGCGCGTCGCGCGTCGGCGTTTGCGGAACGAGCCCGAGGCACGAGCGGAGCCTGCGCGTTCCGATCCGCATCTGGTGCACCCACTCGGGATCGGTGTCGGCGAGAAGTCCTGCCGCATTGCCGGCGATCTGCGCGAGACATCCCTGCACAATGCTGCGCAGCGCGCTTTCCGCGACGGGATCCTTGCCGAGCGCCGCCGTGCTCGCATGCACGGGTTCTCCGAAGTCGCCGGCGCCGCGCGCCAGCGCGAAGCCGCGCTCGGCCTTGTTGGCGCTGCCGATCGTCACGGGGAGATCGGCCGCCAGCGACTGCGCGAGGCGGAACAGGGGCAGTGCGTCTCCGGAGATCATCTCGATCTCGATTTCGGCGATTCGCGCGGTGCGCCGACCTGCGCGAATCACGCCGTCATCGAGCGCGAGCTCCGCGCGGGTGCCATTCGCCAGCGTCACCGGAATCGCGTGGCGCACGAAGTCGGTGGTGAACTGCGGGACGAGCACCTTCTTTCGCAGCGCCTTGGTCAGCACGCGGTGCCACGGTGTCGTCGCGAGGTGCGCGGCGTCGAACGACGGATGCGCGAGCCGGCGTTCGTATTCGCTGCGCGAGTGCAGCCCGGCGCTCGTGCCGGGAAGCGGCGGGCCCTTTGACGGTCTGCAGCCAGCGGCTGCCGTCACGGCGCAGGCGCAGCACGATCCCGTGTCGGGCGAGGCGCAAGTCGGGCGTGTCGTAGTACGTGCTGACGAGGCGGGTCTTGCGTGCCCGCCCGGACTTCGCCTGCGCGATCGCCGGGTGCCGCGCGAGCCGCGCCGCGGCGCCGGCGCCCTTCAGCGCGCGCGGATCGAGGGCAAGCTTCAGTTCGACTTCGGTGGCCACGGCAGCGCTGCGTCACGCGGCGTGAAGGGGTTCAGGCGGCGTCGGCGACCTTCACGCGCCGCTTGCGCACCGCCTCGGCGAGGAGCTCCAGCGTCGGCACCGTCGTCTCCCAGCCGATGCACGCATCGGTGATGGACACGCCGTATTCGAGCTCCCGGCCCGGAACGAGATCCTGCCGCCCTTCCTTGAGATGGCTTTCGAGCATCACGCCGAAGATCCGCTCGTCGCCGTTCGCGATCTGCCCGGCGACGTCGCGGGCGACGTCGACCTGCCGCTCGTGCCGCTTGCCGCTGTTCGCATGCGAGCAGTCGATCATCAGCCGCGCGGCGAGCCCAGCACTCGCCAGCATCGCGCAGGTCGCCTCGACGCTCGCCGCGTCGAAGTTCGGCGCCTTCCCGCCGCGCAGGATGATGTGGCCGTCCTCGTTGCCGGCTGTGTGGACGATCGCGGAATGCCCGCCCTTGGTCACCGAGAGGAAGTGGTGCGGCGCGGAGGCGGCCTTGATCGCATCGACGGCGATCCGCACGTCGCCGTCGGTGCCGTTCTTGAAGCCGACGGGGCACGACAGCCCGGACGCGAGCTCGCGGTGGACCTGGCTTTCCGTCGTGCGCGCGCCGATCGCGCCCCACGCGATGAGGTCGGCGAGGTACTGCGGCGTGATCATGTCGAGGTACTCGGTGCCCGCGGGGAGGCCGAGCTCGTTGATCTCGAGCAGGATGCGCCGCGCGAGGCGCAGGCCGTCGTTGATGCGGTAGCTGTCGTCGAGGTTGGGATCGTTGATGAGGCCCTTCCATCCGACCGTCGTGCGCGGCTTCTCGAAATACACGCGCATCACGATGATGAGATCGCTCGCGAGCGCCTCGCGCATCGCCGCGAGCCGCGTCGCGTACTCGATCGCCGCGCCGTAGTCGTGGATCGAGCAGGGGCCGACCACGACTTCGAGGCGGTCGTCGGCGCCGTGCAGCACGCGATGGATCGCGTTGCGGGCCTCGAAGGTCGTGGCGGCGGCGCGCTCGGACGCCGGAAATTCGCGCAGCAGGTGCGACGGCGGGGCGAGCTCGGTGATCTCGCGGATCCGGGTGTCGTCGATGGGCAGCCGGGCCGGGGAAACGGAGGCGGCGGCGGCGCGGTTGCGGCTGGCGGTGGAGGTGGTCACGGTCGGGGTCCGGGTTGATTGCTCTAGTCGAAACAATGGGTTGCAATATCCGCTCGGGCGAGTCTTCCATTTTGCCACGGCCGATGCTGCGACGCATCAGACGAATATGCCACACGTCCGCACGGGGGGCGCGGAAATCGTTGCCTCGCGCGGTTTTGTTGTCTTAGACTGCAGGTCGTCGCTGCCGGAGTGCCGGTGCAGGTCCCGAGGGTGCAGCGCAACATGAATTCGGTCGCCGGCGTCGCGCGGCGCCCGGCCCGCCGATCGATTTCGAGGAGATTCACCCATGTACAAGCTCGTTGCCGTGGCGCTCGGGGCGGTGTTCGCGCTCGCGGCGTTCCCGGCCGCCGCTGCCGACAATGCGCAGCAGGACAAGATGAAGACCTGCAACACCAAGGCCGGCGCGATGAAGGGTGACGAACGCAAGCAATTCATGTCGGCCTGCCTGTCGGGCGACGAGGCGACGCAGGCGAAGCTCACGTCGCAGCAGGAAAAGATGAAGACCTGCAATCAGAAGGCGACCGGCATGAACGGCGACGCCCGCAAGGCGTTCATGAAGACGTGCCTTTCCGGCGACGCCGCTGCAGCCGCGCCGGCCGCCGCCGCGAAGGCGCCGCTGCCGCGCCGATGACGCAGCAGGACAAGATGAAGGCCTGCAACACCAAGGCCGGCGACATGAAGGGCGACGACCGCAAGAAGTTCATGTCGACCTGTCTCGCCGGCTGACGCCGCGAGACGCCCGCCATCGCGGGCACCGAACACGGCCGGGTGACCTCCTGTCCATCCGGCCGCGACTGACAAGGCCCCGCCGGGCAACCGGCCGGGGCCTTGTTTTGTCCGGTGCTCGCCCGGGGCGCCCGAGTGTCGGCGGGCTCAGCCGAACTTGCGCAGCAGCAATCCCTTGAGATAGTCGCCCTCGGGAAACGCCAGCGTGACCGGGTGGTCGGCGCCGGCCGAGAAGCGGGCGACGATCTCGGCGTCGGTGCCGGCGTCCTGTGCCGCGCCCGCGACGATCTGCGCAAAGAGCTTCGCGTCGATCGCCGCCGAGCAGGAGAACGTCGCGAGCAATCCGCCGTCGGAGAGCAGCTTCAGCGCGAGCAGGTTGATGTCCTTGTACGCGCGCGCCGCGCGCTCCGCGTGCGCCGCGGTCGGCGCGAACTTCGGCGGGTCGAGCACGATCATGTCGAACTGTGCGCCGGCGTCGCGGAGCTTGCGCAGCTCGGCGAACGCATCGCCTTCCTTCCAGGTGGCGCGATCCGCCGGCAGCTGCGGGTTTGCGGCGAGGTTGGCGCGCGCGCCGGCAAGCGCCTCGCCGGCGCTGTCGATCGACAGCACGCTCTGCGCGCCGCCGGCGAGCGCCGCCAGCGAGAACGCGCCGGTGTAGCAGAACATGTTCAGCACCGCGCGGCCCGCCGCCTGCGCGCGCACGGTGCGGCGGCTGTCGCGCTGGTCGAGGTAAAAGCCCGTCTTGTGGCCGCCCGCCGACGTCGACGACGTAGCGGACGCCGTCCTCGACCATCGTCACGGGCACCGGCAGCGTGCCGTGGACAACGCCGGTGCGCGGCGCGAGCCCTTCGAGCGCGCGCACCTCGACGTCGGAGCGCTCGTAGACGCATGCGACGCCGGGAAGGGCCGCGAGCGCGGCGAAGATCTCCTCGCGCCATGCCTCCGGGCCCGCCGCCGACAGCTGGACGACGAGGGTGTCGCCGTACCGGTCGGCGATCAGCCCGGGGAGCCCGTCGCTTTCGCCATGCACCAGTCGGCAGGCGGTGTGCTGCGGGTCGAGCAGGGCGTTCCGTCGCGCGGCCGCCGCGCCGATCCGGCTCCGAAGGAATGCGGCGTCGACGGATTGCGCCGGGTCGAAGGTCCAGACGCGGGCGCGAATCTGCGAGGCGGGCGAATACGCGGCGCGCGCGAGGAACTTGCCGCCCGACGTCAGGACGTTCACCGTGGCGCCGCTCGCCGGGTCGCCGTCGACACGCTCGACCGCGCCCGAGAAGATCCAGGGATGCCTGCGCGCCAGCGACTTCTCGCGCCCGGCCTTGAGGATCAGCGCCGCTGCGCTGCGCGGCGTCGGCAAGTGCGCTACCCCAGTGCCACGCCGGCCAGTCGGCCGATCGCGTAGGTGACGCCTCCCGCGAGCGCGCCCAGCAGCAGCATGCGCGCGCCGGAATAGATCGCATTGCGTCCGGTGAAGAGCGAGAGGAGCGCGCCGACCGAGAAGAGCGACACCGCGGTGATCGCGATCGCGATCGGCAGCGCGTGCGTGCCCGGCCGCCAGGAAGTACGGAATGAGCGGCAGCAGCGCGCCCGCCGCGAACGACACGAACGACGAGATCGCGGCGCCCCACGGCGAGCCGAGCTCCTCGGGATTGAGCCCGAGCTCCTCGCGCGCCAGCGTGTCGAGCGCGTGCTCGGGATCGGCGACGATCCGGTTGGCGAGCTTCGTCGCCTCCGCGGCCGGCAGGCCCTTCGCCGCGTAGATCAGCGCGAGCTCCTGCGCTTCGGCCTCCGGATACTGCGCGAGCTCGTCGCGCTCGAGCCCGATCTGGTATTCGTAGAGCTCGCGCTGCGAGCGCACCGACACGTATTCGCCGGCGGCCATCGCGAAGGCACCGGCGCACATGCCGGCGACGCCGGTCAGCAGCACGACGTGCGGGTCGGAGCTCGCGCCGGCGACGCCGAGGATCAGGCTCGCAGTTCGACACGAGGCCGTCGTTGACGCCGAACACCGCGGCGCGCAGGTTGCCGCCGCCGCCGAGGCCGCGGTGGCGGTGCTCGATCATGCCGCCCGCCGTCGGCGCCGTGTGGCCCGGATCGCGACCGAGCGACGTGCCGTAGATGCTCATGCCGCGCACCTTCATCGCGGCGAGCACGCTCTTGATCCGCCGCGGGCCCAGCCAGCGGACCAGCCGTCGCGACGAGGCGCGTGCGTGCATCGGGCACGAAGGGCGCGGGCGCCGCATGCGCCGCGCGCGGTGAGCTGCGCGCGCCAGATCGCCGCCTGCGCCTCGGCTTCGCCGGCGAGGCGCCGGAAGAGCTCGGCGCGCGTGGTCCCGGCCTCCGCCTCGGCGCAGGCGCGATAGAGGAACGCCGAGCGCTGCTCCTCGTGCCAGCTTTCGAGCGGGTTGGACATGGTCCGTGCGATCGCTGTCGCGACCGCGCGGTCAGCCGAGCGCCGCCTCGATGCGCGCCATCACGTCCGGCGTGAGCTTCGGCACGACGTCCAGCGCCTTCATGTTCTCGTGCGACCTGCGCGACGCGGGTCGCGCCGGTGATCACGGTCGACACGTGCGGATTCTTGAGGCACCACGCGAGCGGCGAGCTGCGCCAGCGTGCAGCGAGAGATCGGCGGCGATCGGGCTCGAGGCGCTTGACGATGGCGATCTTCGCGGCGTCGGTCAGGCGCTCGGCAAGCCATTCGTAGCCCTTGAGCGCGCCGCGCGAATCCGGCGGGATGCCGTCGTTGTACTTGCCGGTCAGCAGTCCCGACGCGAGCGGGCTCCAGATCGTCGTGCCGAGACCGATGTCGCGTATAGAGTCGCGCGTATTCCTGCTCGACGCGCTCGCGATGGAAGAGGTTGTACTGCGGCTGCTCCATCACCGGCTTGTGCAGGTGATGCCGGTCGGCGATCTGCCACGCCGCCATGATCTCCGCCGCCGCTCCACTCGGACGTGCCCCAGTAGATGGCCTTGCCCGCGCTCACGATGTCGTGCATCGCGCGCACCGTTTCCTCGATCGGCGTGTCCGGATCGGCGCGATGGCAGAACACGAGGTCGACGTAGTCGAGCGCGAGGCGGGCGAGCGAGCCGTCGATCGCCTGCATCAGGTATTTGCGGTTGAGCGTGTTCTTCTCGTTCGGCCCGTCGTGCATCCCCCAGTAGAACTTGGTCGAGACGACGTAGGACGAGCGGCGCCAGGCGAGCTTCTTCAGCGCCGTCGCCCATGATCGTCTCCGACTCGCCCTTCGCGTAGACCTCGGCGTTGTCGAAGAAATTGACGCCGGCGTCGTATGCGGCCGCCATGCATTCGCGGGCGCGGCCCTCGTCCATCTGGTTGCCGTAGGTCACCCAGGAGCCGAACGACAGCTCGCTCACTTTGAGTCCGGAGCGGCCGAGCCGGCGATAGTTCATGGTCGTCATTGTGGTCTTTGCATTGGAAGGAATGAAAGGGCGAGGCGCGGCGGCGTCCACCGCGCACGGCGTACAATCGCGAGCGCTCATTGTACCTACAAGGACTCCGGATGGCCTCCACGATGCACCGCAAAGCCCGTCGTTCCGCCCGCCCGTCGAACGCGAAGTCGCCGCTCGACGTCGAAGCGCTGTGGTCGATCAAGCGCATCGGCACGCCGACGCTTGTCGCCCGACGGCACGCAGGCGTGCAGCGCCGTGACGACCTTCGACATGGAGACCAACGAAAGCCGCACCGAGCTCTGGCTCTTCCCGACCGGGCTGGGCGGCGCCGACACGCGGCTTCGCGCGCGGAGGCTCACCGCCGGCGACAAGGACAGCGATCCGAAGTGGTCGCCGGACGGCCGCTTCATCGCGTTCACCGCGAAGCGCAAGGACGACGACGAGCCGCAGGTCTATCTCATCGCGCCGGACGGCGGCGAGGCGACGCGGCTCACGAAGGTCGCCACCGGATGTTCCGCGCCGAAGTGGTTTCCGGATTCGAAGCGCATCGCCTTCATCTCGTGGGTGTGGCCCGATCTCGCGACCGATGCGCTGCAGGCGAAGCGCCGCAAGGAACGCAAGGACTCGAAGGTCAAGGCGCATGTCAGCGAGCGCGCCGAGTACCGCTTCTGGGACCATTGGCTGACCGACGGCCGCGACCCGCACGTGTTCGTCTGCGACGTCGCCTCGGGCAAGAGCCGCGACGTGCTCGCTGGCACCGGCGTCGCGCTGCCGCCGTGGGAGCCCTCGGCGGGCGACTACGACATCGCGCCGGATGGCCGCGAAATCGCGATCCACGCCGATCTCGCGCCCGAACCGGGAATGATGAACCAGCGCGACATCGTCACCATCAATCTGGCGACGCGCAGGAAGCGTGTCCTCACCGCCGCGACCAGCACCGACGACGCGAGTCCCGTCTATTCGCCGGACGGGCGCTCGCTCGTGTTCCATTCCTACGACACCAACCGCTCGTTCAACGATCAGGGCCATCTCACGCTGCTTTCGCGTGCGACCGGGCGCATGCGCACGCTGGCGCCGAAGCTGCGACCGGCAGACGTCGCACGTCGCGTTCACGCCGGACAGCCGCGCGCTCCTCTGCATGCTCGAGAGCCACGGCCGCGTCGGTATCGCCAAGCTCGCCGTCGACGCGGGCGAGGACGCGATGCCGGCGCTGGTCGCGCCGGGCGGCGCCGTCGGCGGATTCGCGCAGTCGAAGGACGGCAGCGTGATCGCGTTCGACCGCTCGACGAACCATTATCCGGCGGCGCTGTTCGCGTGCCGCGCCGACGGCGGCGGCGAGCGCCAGATCGAATCGGTCAACCGTGCCCTTCTCGCGCGGCATTCGTTCGGCGAGATGCGCGAGGTCACGGTGAAGGGCTGGGGAGGCGAGCCGGTGCAGATGTTCGTCGTCTACCCGCCGAATTTCGATCCAAACAAGAAGTGGCCGCTGCTGCACTCGATCCACGGCGGGCCGCACGCGGCGCACATGGACAGCTGGCACTTCCGCTGGAACACGCAGGTATTCGCCGGCAAGGGCTACGTCGTCGCATGCGTCAACTATCACGGGTCGTCGGGCTTCGGCCAGAAGTGGCTGGAGACGATCACGCGCCGCTACGGCGAGAAGGAATTCGCCGACGTCGAGGCGGGCACCGACTGGCTGCTGCGGCAGGGTTACATCGACCGTCAGCGCCTGGTCGCCACCGGCGGCAGCTACGGCGGCTTCATGGTCGCGTACATGAACGGCAACACCGACCGCTACAAGGCGTTCGTCTGCCACGCGGGGTGCTACGACTGGGTCAGCATGATGGCGACCGACGGCTACCGCTTCTTCGCGAAGGAGCTGGGCGCGTTCCACTGGGACAATCCCGCGCTCGTGATGCGCCAGTCGCCGCATCATTACGTGAAGCGCGCGAAGACGCCGACGCTCGTGGTCCACGGCGAGCTCGACTACCGGGTGCCGGCGACGCAGGCGCTGCAGTACTACGACACGCTGAAGGCGAAGAACGTCGCGGCGCGGCTCGTCTACTTCCCCGACGAGAACCACTGGATCCTGAAGCCGCAGAACTCGCGCCTCTGGTATCGCGAGTTCTTCGACTGGGTGAAGCGCTTCGCCGTCGGCGGGCCGGCGCGCGGCCGCTGAGCGTCCGCGCCGGACGCGCCGCTAGACCGCGGTCAGCGGCGGGCCGCCCTGCTTGCGCTCGTAGCGCTCCTGGCAGGCGACGCAGCGCATTGCGGTCGGGTACGCCGCGAGGCGGGCGGGCGCGATCGCCTCGCCGCAGTCGCGGCATTCGCCGTAGGTCCCGGTGCGCATCCGGGCGAGCGCGGCGTCGACCTCGGCGAGCTCCGTGAGCGCGTGCCGGACCTCGGCAATGTCGAGCTCGGCGAGACCGTCGGCGACGCCCCATTCGTCGCCGCTTTCCTTGATGCGGTTGCGCAATCCCACGACGCGATCGTCGTCGCTGCCGTCGAGCTGCGTCTTCACTTCGACGCGCAGGGCGGCGCGACGGGCCTCGAGCTCGCGCTTCAGGCGGGGCAGGTCGACGGATTGGGCGGGACGGGTCGGCATGGCAACGGACTTTCTTGTTGGACGGGGGTGCCTCGCCTTCCATTATCGTCCTTTTGGGGCGCGGCGCGGCAACGCGGCTTGATCGCCATCAAGCCGCGCGCCGTTCGCGCGCCGAGGCTTGAAAGCGCGCGAACGGGCCGCAGATAGGAGTTCGAGGCGGCGCCGGTCCCGCGGCGGTTGGTCCCGGGTCCGGAAGCCGTCGACTCCCCAAACGCGATTGAAAGGACAGACCCATGAACCACGTGATGCAGCTCGACCCGTTCGCCGACACCGCCTTCGACAACCTGTTCCGCGGCGTCTTCCGGCCGCTGCGCGCAGAAGCCGCGCCCGCGCCGATCAAGCTCGACGTCGCCGAGCACAACGGAACCTATGTCGTGCGCGCCGAGATCCCCGGCGTCGGCAAGGATGAAATCGAGGTCGCAATCGAGGGCAACCAGGTGACGATCGGCGCCGAAGTGAAACGCGAAGCGGAAAAGAAGGAAGGCCAGCGCGTGCTGCACTCCGAGCGGTACTACGGAAGCCTTCGCAGGACCTTCACGCTGCCCGTCGAGATCGACGAGGAAGCTAGCACCGCGAAGTACGAGAACGGCGTGCTCGAGCTCACGCTGACGAAGAAGGCGGCGCAGGCAGGCCGCAAGCTGACGATCCAGTAACGTCCGTGCGATCGGAGGTTACGCCGCGGCGGGGCGCTCGCTCCGCCGCGGGGTTTCGCGCGTTCAGCGCACGCGCTTCGCCGGATATTCCTCGTCGATGTTGTCGCGGAAGTAGCTCCACGGCGACGACGCCGACAGCATCATCCGGTAGGTCTCGGCCGAGACGCCGCCGTACTCGAAAGTGCCGGACGTCAGTTCGACCGTCAGCGAGCGCCGCCGGTCGTCGTAGCCCACGGCGCGCAGATTGCCGCCGGTCAGCTTCTTCATCTCCATTGCGGCTCCTCGGCTCGCACTCCCCCCGGAATTGCAGCCCCCGCCCGGGCGCCGCGATCGTAGCGGCGCGCCGAGGCGACGGCCATATTGCGCGCCGGCGTCGTGAGGGTCAATCCGATTTCGCGGCAAGTTTGCCCGCCGCGCGCGAGGCGTCCGACGCGGTCCGGCCGCCGGCCCGGCGCGGGTGCTAGCATTCGGACCTTCGCATCCCGCGGGGACGACGCGCATGCCGGCACGAGAGGGAAGAATCCGCCGATACATCGTACGATCAGGCGCCATCGTGGCCGGAGTGCTTTGCGCACTCGCCATCGCTGCGCCGCCCGCGGCGCCGGGACAGACGCTGCGCGTGGTGATGCAGACCGCGGAGACGAGCTTCGATCCGCAGTTCGCCAACGATGCGCCATCGGATGCCGTCATCGGCAACGTCTTCGAGTCGATGCTCGACTACGACTATCTCGCCCGCCCGGTGCAGCTCGTCCCGCGCACGCTCGAGGCAATGCCCGTCAGCACCGACGGCGGCAGGACGTACCTGTGTCGCGTGAGGAAGGGCATCTTCTTCACACCCGATCCCGCATTCGGCGGAAAGCCGCGCGAGCTGACCGCGCAGGACCATGCGTACGCGCTGAAGCGCCTGCTCGACCCGGCGGTGCGCAGCCCGTGGGTGTGGCTCGTCGAAGGCAAGTTCGTCGGCGGTGACGAGTTGCAGGCGGCGGCCGCGAAGGCCGGCAAGCTCGACTACGACGCGCCGTTTCCCGGCATCGAGGTGGTCGACCGATACACGCTGCGGCTGCGCCTCAAGGCGCCGGATCTGCGCTTTCCCTACGTGCTGGCGATCCCGAACACCGGCGCGATCGCCCGCGAAGTCGTCGCCGCGTACGGTAACGACATCGGCGCGCATCCGGTCGGCACGGGGCCGTACATGCTGGGCGCCTACAAGCGGAGCTCAAGGATCGAGCTCATCGCCAATCCCGGGTTCCGCGAAGTCACCTACGTGCCGGCGGGACCGGTTCCGGCAAGCTCGCAGGCGGTGGCGGCCGACCTCAAGGGCAAGAAGCTGCCGCGCACGCCGCGCATCGACATCAGCATCATCGAGGAAGCGCAGGCGCGCTGGCTCGCCTTCCTCAACGGCGAGCTCGACCTCATCGACATCCTGCCCGCCGATTTCACCGAGCAGGCGCTCACGAACGGCAAGATCAAGCCGGCGCTCGCCGCCAAGGGCATTCAGCACCAGGTCCTCGTCCGGCCGAACGTGTACTTCGCATACTTCAACATGGAGGACCCGGTGGTGGGCGGCTACACGCCGGAGAAGATCGCCCTGCGACGCGCGATCGGCCTGGCCTACAACGTGGGTGAGCTGATCAAGGTCTTCTACTACGGTCGCGCGGTGCCGGCGACGGGCCCCATTCCGCCCGACATCTCCGGCTACGACCCGAACCTGCGCACGCGGGCGCAGGATTACGATCCCGCCGCGGCCCGCGCACTGCTCGACAAATTCGGCTACAAGGACCGCGACGGGGACGGCTACCGGGAGATGCCGGACGGCAAGCCGCTGGTGATCGAGCGCTGGTCGGTGCCGACGTCGTCGCAACGGCTGGTCGACGAGCTTTGGAAGAAGAACATGGACGCGATCGGGATCAGGATCGACATCCGTCACGACCGGCTGCCGGAGCTGCGCAAGATGGGGCGCCAGGGAAAGATCCCGTTCCGCAGCGATGGCTGGAACGCGGACTATCCGGACGCGGAGAATTTCATGCAGCTCCTGTACGGGCCGAACATCGGGCAGGCCAACGACTCGCGCTTCAACCTGCCCGAGTTCAACCGCCTGTTCGATGCGGCGAGCCGGCTGCCCGATTCGCCCGAGCGGACGAAGCTGTTCGACCGGATGACGGAGCTCGTGATCGCGTACGCGCCCTTCCGCATGACGGTCAGCATCGTCGAGGACAGCTTCGCGCACCCGTGGGTGCGCGACTTCGTGCCGCACCCGATCAAGACGCAGACGTGGATGTACGCGGAAGTCGTGCCCGGACGCAAATGAACGCGCTGCCGTGTCGGCGCGGCGTCACTCGGGCTTCGGCAGCTCGTAGTGCTTGCATTCCTCGAGCTTGACCGGGTCGCCGTTGCGCACCAGCGTGAGGTTGAGATCCTTGCCGCGCAGCTCGAGGATGCCGTTGGTGTAGCGCATGCCGGTGTCGGACGAGATCTGGTAGAGGCTGACGCGGTTGCCGTTCGGCATGAGGAGGCGCACCTCGCCCACGTCGAGGCGGATCATCAGCCGCTCGCCGTCGAGCTTGCATACGATGGTGTTGCGCGCCGCCTCCTCTTCCTCCTTGCTCGCCTTGTGCGCGCACGCGGCGAGCAGCACGGCGGCGCCGAGGACGAGGCAGGTGGCGATGCGGCGGTGGCGAGAAAGAGGGCGGCAGTTCATGCGTGGCACTCCGGCGAGGGATCGCCGCGAGAATAGCACGCACGCGCGGCGTGCGCGTCAGCAGTCGACGATGTTGACGGCGAGCCCGCCGAGCGAAAGCTCCTTGTAGCGACCCGTCATCTGGCGCCCGGACTCGACCATTGACCGGACGAGCGTGTCGAACGCGACCTGCGCCGGCTCCGGCTGGCGCAGTCCCAGCCGCGCCGCGCGCACGGCGTGCGCGGCCGCGCTCGCGTTGCGCTCGATGCAAGGGTCCTGCACGAGTCCGCCGACGGGATCGCAGGTGAGCCCCTTGTAGGGATCGAGCGCGCGCTCGGCCGCGAACAGCAGCTGGCTGTTGCTCGCATTGTTGACGGCGGCGAGGCCGGCCGCCGCCATCGCCGCGGCAACACCCACTTCCCCCTGGCAGCCGGCGTGCCTCAGCCCACCGCACCGCGCGAGATGCCCGACGGCCGCCGCGGCCAGCAGAAACACCACCGTGCCCTCGTCGCCGGCCATCGGCGTCGACGTCCTCCAGTGGTAGAGCACGGCGGCGACGGGGCCGGCGGAACCGTTGGACGGCGCCGCCACCACGGACCCGCCCGCGGCATTCTCCTCGGCGACGGCGCAGGCGTACGCGGCGACCCACAGCGTGGGATCGCTGCTCGCCGTCAGCGCCGCGGCAGTGGCGCCGGCGCGGCGCAGCCGATCGCCCGCCGGAAGCACGCCGTTGGCGGCGAGCCCGCGCTCGACGCTGGCGCGCATCGCCGCGGCCATCCCGAGCATTCCCGCCTGCACCTCGCCCGGGCTCCGCAGCGCGAGCTCGTTGATGCGCATCAGCTCGGCAATCCGCTTGCCCTTCGCCTGCCCGAGCGCAATGAGCTCGGCGGCCGTCGTGAAAGTGAGCGGCACGCGCACCGCGCCGCGGGCGCCGGGCGCCTCGCCGTCGACGATGACCTGACCGTCCCCGATCGAGAAGTACATCTTGGCCGCAAGCGCCTTGCCGGCACCGTCGCGCGCGCTGATCCGGATCGCGTTGCTGTGGAAATCGAACGCCTTGTCGACGTGGAAGTGAATGTCGGCGGCGGGATCGAAGGCGATGCGGTGGCGCCCGGCGAGCGTGAGCGCCTGTTCGACGTCCGCCCGCGCGGCGAGCCCGGTGAGCTCGCTCGCCTTCACGGTTTCCGGCAGTGCGCCGCAGAGGCCGCCGACGATCGCGCGATCGGTGCCGAGCTCGCGTCCCGTGCACGCGACCGAGCCGTAGAGATCGACGCGAAGCGAGCGGGTCTGCGGCAACAGGCCGTCGGCCTCGAGGTCGTGGACGAAGCGCTGCGCCGCGCGCATCGGTCCGACCGTGTGCATCGATGACGGTCCAGGCCCGACCCGGTAGAGATCGAACGCGCTGACGAACATACCCGAGCCCCCTAGGCGAAGACGCTGCGCGCAAGCGCGCCGCACGCAATCGTCGGTGCGAGTATCGGCGCGAAGGAGGGCGCGGAGTGGCGGACCCGAGGACCGGTCATTCCAGGCCGCCGGACGGGGGGATCTGTCATCGACAAGTCGTTGACCGGGCCGTCGCGAAGGCGTCGCGTCAGGATTCGCGCCGCGGGCTGGGCGGAGGCGGGGGGAAGCGCAGCTCCGCCGGGTACGACAGCACTTCGACGAGGCGGCCGGTCCGGATCTCGCGCTGCGTTGCCTGCCACCAGTCCGCGGTCAGGAGGTCCGCGTGATAGTACGTGAACGACTCGCGGGTGCGCGGATCGGTCAAGAGGAACGTCGCGAATTCCTCCGGAAAGATGTCGTGCGATCCTACGGGGTACCAGACGTCGCCCGACATCTCGTCGTACCCCGGCGGCGGCGCCGGGATCTTCCGGAAATTGCAGTCCGTCAGGTACTCGATCTCGTCGTAGTCGTAGAACACAACGCGGCCGAATCGCGTCAGGCCGAAATTCTTGAACAGGAGGTCGCCGGCGAAGATGTTGACGGTGGCGAGCTCGCGGATCGCGGCGCCGTATTCGGCGAGCGCGTGCGAGCGCTGCGCATCGTCGGCACGCTCGAGGAAGAGGTTCAGCGGCTCCATGCGGCGCTCGATGTAGAGATGCTTCACGACGACGTGGCCGGCGTCGAACTCCAGCACCGACGGCGCGACGTCCGTCAGCTCGGCGATGAGATCGTCGGAAAAGCGCTCGCGCGGGAACGCGACGTCGGAGTACTCGAGGATGTCGGTCATGCGTCCGACGCGGTCGTGGTGCTTGACCAGCGTGTATTTCTGCTTGACGCGCTGCCGGTCCGTGTCCTTGGTGACGGCGATCTTGTCGCGGATCACCTTGAAGACGTACGGGTAGGACGGCAGCGTGAACACCGTCATCACGAGCCCGCGGATGCCGGGTGCGATGATGAACTTGTCGCGCGAATGCTTGAGGTGGTGCAGGAAGTCGCGGAAGAAGAGGTTCTTGCCGGCCTTCTGCAGCCCGATCATCGTGTAGAGCTCGGCCGCAGTCTTGTCGGGCAGCACCGCCCGCAGGAATGCGACGTACGCCGAAGGAACCTCCATGTCGACCAGGAAGTACGCGCGATTCGCGGAGAAGAGGATCGCGAGCTCGGCCTCGCCCATCAAGCAGCGCGTCGAAGTAGAGCCGGCCCTCGGCATCGTGCTTGACCGCGACGACGAACGGATAGGTGTGGATGCCGTTGACGATCCGCCCGACGATGTACGCGGTCTGGTTGCGGATGAAAGGCGAGGACAGCACCTGGATCTGGTGGTTGGCCTCGAGCTTGAACGGGCGCGGGAAGCGCTTGCGGAACGCCGCGAGCACGTTTGCGAGGTCGCGGCCGAAATCGGCGAAGCGCCGCTCGAAGCCGAAGTCGAGCACGATGTCGATCAGCGCGGCGCGCAGGCCCTGCTGGATGGGGTAGTAGCTGCGATACGACGGCGGGTCGGCGTCGATGTGCTCGGTGGAGATCGCGGGACGCACGAAGATGAACTGGTTGTGGAAATAGGCGCGATGCAGGATCTTGACCGAAACGGAGTTGAAGAACGTCTCCGCGCACTCGGGCTGCTTGTGGTCGATGAGGAGCGAGATGAACTCGCGCTTGACCGCGCCCCAGACGGCGTCGCGATCGATGCCCGCAGAGCGGAGCTCGCGCTCCAGGCGGTCGGCGGTTTCCTGCACGCGGCGGTCGTAGAAGTCGATCCGGTCACGGCCGACGTGCTGGATTGCGAGCCAGTGACCGGCGTCGAAGTGCCGCCGCGCGGCGCGCGCGCATTCACGGAACAGCGCGTAGTGCTTGTCGAAGCCCTCGACCAGCGTCCGGGCGATGGCGGCGGCCGGGCCGGGAACAGCGTGCTCGCGGGGGGAAGCAGCGGGGACGGAAGCCATGGAAAGGCGTGAAGCAATGCGCCGGCGCGCCGCCTGGCGCGGCACGCGTGCGCGAGCTGCGATGATACCCTAACGGCTCTCGCGGCATCGCGCATCAGGACCCTTCGATCGGACCGGTATGACCGCATCCACATGCAGCCGGCGCAACTCGCACCGCTCGGCAGTATTGCCGGGTCTCGCCGCGCTTGTCGTGTGCGTGGCATTGCCGGCGTCCGCCGATGTCTACAAGTGCACGGCGGCCGGTGGCCGCGTCACGTACCAGCAGGCGCCGTGCCCCGCGGGAAGCACGGGCGGTCGCGCCGACCTCGCGATCGACAACGGCAGCTCGCGTGCGGGAACGAAAGAGGAGCGCGACTGGGAGAGCGCGGTGAAGGCCAAGGGAGTCGTCATCGGCATGCCGCGCAACTATGTGCTGCAGTCGCTCGGGCAGCCCCCCGACGTGCGCCTCGGCACCCCTGCCGACAACGCCACGGAGGTCTGGAGCTATCCGCAGGGCCCGGAAACCCTGCGCATCGGCATGACCAACGGCGTCGTCGCATGGCAGAAGCTCGACGCCTCGGGGACGGCACAGGCCGCGGATGCGGCACCGCCTTCGCGCCTCATCGAATTGCGCCGTGCCGTGGTGCCCGGCGTGTCCTGTGCACAGACCATCGCCGACCTCGGCCCGCCGGATCTCGACGAGACGGACAAGACGGCGCGACCGTATCGCCGCCTCACGTGGGGCGCGACGCAGGACGATCCCAAGGGGACGATGTTCGTCACCTGCCTCGAAGGCCTCGTCACCGAGGCGCGCCGCGAAGCGCAGCCGTGACGGCTTGCGCCGCCACGCTCACTTCATCGCAGCGTCGGCTTCCGCCTTGAAGTCGGCTACGGCCTTGTTGTGCTCCTCGGTCGCCGCCTTCGCCGCGTTGATGTGCAGGTTCGCCTCCTCGACCAGCGGCCTTGCGAGCGCCTGCTGCTCGTTGACGAACTTCTTGAGGCAGTCGAGGTAGTTCGTCACCGACTTGGCCCAGTTTTTGAGGTAGAGCTCGCGCGCGTCGCCGCCCGGATGCGGGCCGGGCCTCGTGCAATCGGGTGCGGGGACCGCGCCGGCGGTCGTCGCCGCAGGTGCGGCGGGCGCGGCGCCTGCGGCGGGCGCCGCCTGTTGCGCGAAAGCGTTGCACGCGATCGCGGCGAAGGTGACCAACGCGAGCGTCCGAAGGAATGTCATGGCAGGGCTCCGGGAAGAGGCAAAATCGCCATTGTAGAGGCTCGGCCCGGGCCGGGCAAAACGGCTGCGCCCGCTAGCGGGCGGCAAAGGTGTCGCAGCGACGCATGTCGCCGCTCCCGAGCCCCGTCTTGAACCAGCGCAGCCGCTGCTCCGCCGAGCCGTGCGTGAAGGATTCCGGCACGACGTAGCCCTGCGTGCGCTTCTGGATCTGGTCGTCGCCGATCGCCGACGCGGCGGTGAATCCTTCCTCGAGATCGCCGGCGTCGAGGACGTTGCGCTTCTGCGCGAAGTATCCCCACACGCCGGCGTAGCAGTCGGCCTGCAGCTCCAGCCGCACGGACAATGCGTTGCGGCCGCGCTCGTCAGCCCTCTGCATCTGCGCATCGACCTTCTGCATCGTGCCAGTGAGGTTCTGCACGTGATGACCGATCTCGTGCGCGATCACATAGGCCTGCGCGAAATCGCCCGGGGCCTTGAAGCGGCGCGACAGCTCGCTGAAGAACGCGGTGTCGAGGTAGACGGCGCGGTCCTGCGAGCAGTAGAACGGACCCACGGCGGCGGATGCGCGTCCGCACGCGGATTGCACGGCGCCGCGAAAGAGGACGAGCTTCGGCGCGACGTAGTGCGAGCCCGACGCCTGGAAGATCGCGCCCCAGACGTCCTCGGTGTCGCCGAGAATTCGCGCGGAGAATTCCTTCTGCGGGTCCTGCGGCGCCCGCTGCGTCGCTCCCGTGGCATCCGGCGCAGGTGCACTGCGCTGCGGCCCGTAGCCGGGCTCGGGCTGCGTTGGCGCGGGCGGTGCCGACCCGCCGGACTGGAGATCGCCGAGGAGCGTCAGCGGGTTGACGCCGAAGAGCAGGCTGACCACGACGACGAGGATCAGCGCGCCGCCGCCGAGCCGCATGCCGCCGCCGCCGAATCCGCCGGCCGGCGACATGCCGGTGCGGTCCTCGACGTTGTCGCTGCGGCGAAAGTCCTCCCACTTCATGGCGTCTCCTCGATGCGGTGCCTGCGGATCGCGCGAGCTTGCCGCGGCGCGCGGCGCGAATGGCCGATTATGGTCGTCGCGGCGGCGCGCGGCAATCGCACGCGCCGCGCGGCGTCAGGGCTTCAGCGCTCGATAGAGAAAGGGCAGGCTGACGTTCATCCGGTAGTCGATGTCCGAATGGTTGTCGTCGAATTCCTCGTAGGTGTGGCGGATCCCGGCCAGCGCGAGCTGCTCCGACAGGAGGCGGGCACCGTAGTGAATGTGATACTGATCGCGCGAACCGCAGTCGACATAGATGCCCTTGAGCGAGCGGAGGTTCTCGCGGTAGCGGTGAACGAGGTGAATGGGGTCGTGGGCGAGCCAGCGCTTCCAGCGCGCGTCGAGCATCGCTCCCGTTTCCAGATGGAACGGCAGCCGGAATCCGAGCGGCGCCTTCGGATCGGGGTCATAGCTCGCCGCCATGCAGATGTTCATGATCGCGTGACCTTCGGCGAGCGAGATCTTTTCGCGGCCCCAAACGGCGTCGAGGAAGCGCCGCACCCGGCCGTCGTCCTCGCCCGCGGCGAGTCCCTTGCGCGTCCGCGCCTCGGCAATGACGTCGTACTTGCCTTCGCGCGCCCTGGGCGTGCGGTATTTCGCGAGCTCGTTCAGCGTGTTCGGCCAGTCGTGCCGATAGACGAAGTCGAAGTACGCATCGCCCGAGTGATCGGCGATCGCGCCCCAGTGCTTCGCGTGCTTCATCCCGTGGATGATCGCGCCGTAGCCGCCGGACGACTTGCCGAAGCACCCGCGATGCTCGCGCGCGGCGAGCGTGCGGAATTCGCGGTCGACGAAGGGAATGAGCTCGTCGGTCAGGTAGTCGGCGTAGCGGCCGATCGCCGACGAGTTGATGTACTGGTTGCCGCCGAGGCAGGTGAAGCAGTCGGGGAAGACGAGGATCGTCGGCCCCATCTTCTTCTCGTGCACGAGGCGCGCCACGCGCTCGACGACGTTCTCGCTGAATGGCTTCCAGCCGACGTGCGCGAGTCCGGAGCCCGTGAAGCCGACGAGATCGTAGAGGACGGGAAAGCGCGGCCCGCGCCCGCCTTTGGCGCCGCGGTCATAGTCGGGCGGAAGCCAGACGGCGAGCTTGCGCACGTGCGGGTCCCCGAGCGGATTGCCGGCGAGGACCTTCGACGTGTGTTCCAGCACGACGAGCGTGCCGGCGGCGCGGAGCGGGCGTTTGCGGGCCATCGGGCGTTCTCACGGTGAAGAGGGCGCCGCGATTGTGCCGGGATGCGCGCCACCGGGCAATGCCGGACGGCGCGCGGGCGCGGATCAGGCCTTCGTCTTGCGCAGCATCGTGCCCTTGCAGCGCGCCGTGCCGCAGCGGCATGCGAAACCCTCGCGGACCTTGCGGGTCACGCGTCCTTCCCACGACAGCCGGTAGTTGTACGTGAGCTCCTCGCCGCGCGGTATCTTGCGCCGCGCCTCGATGAACACCCGGCCTTCCTCGTCCTCGTAGGTCTCGCAGTTGGGATCGCAGGAGTGATTGATCCAGCGCGCCGCGTTGCCGCGCCGCCCGGCGTCGATCACCTTGCCGTCGTCGAGCTCGAAGATGAACGTGTGGTATGGATTGTCCGGATCGCTGTCGGCGCGGCGCGAGGCCTTCGCCCACGTCGTGCGCTCGCCGCGATACTCGATGATCGTGGTGCCCTTGCGGATCTTGCGCGCGGCGAAGACGCCGCGGCCGTGAATGAGGGAATTGCGAACGCGATAAAGGGGCTTGCTCTTGGTCGATGGCATCGGGAACGAACGAAATCCGGAGGGCCCGCCGGCGGAACGGGGTTCAGTGCTGCGCGAATTCTAGCGTACCGGCGCGCGTCGCGCGAGCGCGCCGGAGCCCGGTGCGAGCCCGTCGGTCAGCGCCCCTTCGCGCCGGATTTCGCGCGTGGCGCGATCCGCATCACCGGCGCCGGCGGCGGCCGTCGCGCCTGCTGCGAGTGCGGCACTTCGGCGAAACCGCCGGACTTGGCCTTCGGACCCTTGAAGCCACCACCCTTGCCTTTGCTCATGCTGCTCTCCTTGGTGAAATTTCAGGTGACCTCGCGGCGCGCTACGCCGACGGCTTCTTGCCCGTGAGCCGCTGGATCGCCATGTTGATGCTGACGCGCAGGCGTTCGGTCGCGAGGGCGAGCTGATGCAGCTCGTTGCCGCTGCGCTCGCGCACCTTGGCGAGTCCGAGGTCAGCAGGCTTGCCGAGCGAGATCTGCTGCGTTGCCGCGGTGAGCCGGCGAATCGGCGCGACCACGGCGCGGTACATGAAGACCATTGCGATGAGGAAGGCTGCGATGATCATCAGGAGTTCCCAGATGCCGACCACGTTGAGGGCGACGTCCCAGAACGAGCGTGCCGGCAGCCGCACGCTGATGATGCCGGCGACATCGCCTTCCTTGAAACCGAAGCCGTTGGTCGTGCCGTAGCGCACGCGCACGTCCTCCGGCGCCTTCGCCGCGTCGCCGTGGCAGCCGATGCAGGAGGCTTTCTGATAGACGGCGCGCGCATAACGGAAACCGCTCGGGGTCAGCTCGTAGTATTCCTTCAGCTTGCTGTCGCGGATCTGGCGCAGCGCTCCTTCCTCGAACGGGTCGGGGCGGTTGTTCGGGTTCATCACGTTGTGGGACGTGAGGCGGAACTTCGAAGGCGACGACGAGCGCTCCACGGCCTCGGAGAATTCACGCTGCGCGAGCGCCGGGTTCTTCGAATAGAACTCGACCGGAATGAGCTTCCCCGCGGCGCCGGCGGCCGGATCCTCGGGCTGCAGCAGGGTCACGTGGCCGAGGAAGCTCTTGTCGTCGTCCTTGACCCAGACACGGCCGTACTGCGCAACCCACGAGCCGAAGGCGTCCACGTTGTCGGCCACGGTCTCGGCCTGGCTCTTCAGTTGGTTGACGTAGATGCGGTCGAGGATGAGATAGAACGCGGCGCCGACCAGCGCCAGCGCGAGCAGGAACACGACGGCGAACTGGACGGTAAGCGAGCGATTATTCAGCATGGCAGCCTTTCTCGGTCGGTCCGGTGCAAGAGCGCGGGGTGAAGGATGCGGGAACGGCGGAACACGTGCGGATCGGTCTCACCGTCGAGGCGCGCGGCTTCAGCGCACACCGACGAGTTGCCGTGCCTGCAGGACGAACTCGGCGCGCTGGTCGCGGTCCTCGATTTCCTGTGCGAGCAGCGCCACGTATTCGTCGACGTCGCTGGTCTTCATCTTGTGCCCCGTGGCGAGCCAGCGCGAGCGTGCCTCGCCGGTGATCATCTGGCCGAACGGCCCGACGTGCTCGATGTAGAGCGCATCGATCGCGTCGCAGAGCTGCAGCAGGATCGGAAGTGCGCGAAACGGTCCCGTCATGTGCGGTGCGGTCCTGGTCGTGGCCGGCGGTGCGCCTCCCGGCGGAAAGGCGGCCGCCGTCGGGGCGGCATTCGTGCGACGGCGGAGTGAAGGCTATGCGTCCCCGCGCCGGGCGTCAAGAAAGCGCCTGCGGCGGACGGGCGGCGGCTGGGGTTGTGCTCAGCGCGGCGCCGAGAGCGCGAGCACCAGCGGCACGGTCACGGCGGCAAGGGCGGTCGTGACGAGAAGGCTTGCCGCCACGGGTCCTTCCAGCGCGCCGAACTCGCGCGACATGAGATACACGTTCGCGCCGACGGGAAGCGCCGCGAGCAGCACCACGACCTCCGTCTCGAGCGCGGGCAGCCCCGCGATCCGGGCGAGGATCAAAACCAGGAGCGGCTGCACGACGAGCTTCAGCACGCTGATCGCCGCGCATTCGCGCCAGCCCTCGCGCACGCCGAACTCGGCGAGCCCCATGCCGAGCGCGATCAGCGACAGCGGGACGGCCGGCTGCCCGATGAGGTCGAGCGTCCGGTCGAGCATTGCCGGCAGCGGCATTCCGACGAAGCCCCAGGTGGTTCCGGCGAGCAGCGCACCGACGATCGGATTCGTGACGACGCCGCGCACGGTCCGCGCGAGCCCGGGCAGCGACAGGTCGCGGTTGCGCGCCCATTCGACGGAAACCGTGACGAGCGTCCACAGGATCAGCGCGTTGAACACCAGTACAAGCGAGATCGCCGGCATCGCAGCGTCGCCCAGGGTGCTCCGCGCGATCGGGATCCCGAGCAGCACGTTGTTCGAGAAGATGCCGCCCATCGCGAACACCGACTGTGCGGTGCCATCCATCCGGAACGCCGTGTAGCCCAGCAATCGTCCGATCGCGAATCCCGCGAGGCACGCGCCGAAGAAGACGAGCAGCAGCGTCGGATCGACCGGCGGCAGGCGCGAGAAGTCGCTCATCAGCCGGAACAGGAACGCCGGAATGGCGATCGTGAACACGAAACGGGTGAGCCAGTCGGCGGCGACCGTCGGCCAGCGGCCCCAGCGCATCAGTACGAAGCCCACCCCCACGAGCAGGAAGAGCGGCGCGGTGAGCGCGAGGACGTCGAGGAAGGACCGGATCAAGATGTGGGTTGCCGCGATGCCGCGCGCGCCCGCCTGCCCGATGCTGCAGCGCGGCGACCGGCGGTGACGGCGTGACGTTCATTGTAGACAGGATTGCAGCATTTCGCCGCGTCGAGCGGCTCGAAGGGCCGCGACTGCCGGTGCGCCGCGCCGATTCGGCTAGAATGCCTGCGGGCGATTCCTTCGCATCCTCGTGCGGCGGAAGCGCACCGATGCCGGCACGCGCGGGCGACCGCGGCAGCGCCGGCGATCACAATAAGAAGTGGCGCTTGCGCAACGGCGCGGCGCGGAGGAGGAGTCGCGTGACACACGGAATCGCGCCCGATGCGGCGGCCACCATTCTCGGCATGAGCCCGATGTGGGTTGCCACGGGAATTTTGATCGCGGTCTACGGCATCATCATGACCGACCGCGTGAATCGCGCGATCCTCGCGCTCCTCGGCGCCGGTACGCTCATCCTTTTCGGCGTGCTGACGCAGGAAGAGGCGATGCGCGCCGTCGACTTCAACACGCTGGGGCTCCTCCTCGGCATGATGCTGATCGTCAACATCACGCGACGCTGCGGGGTGTTCGAGTACGTCGCGATCTGGTCCGCGAAGAAGGTCCACGCCGCGCCATGGGGCGTGCTGCTGATGATGTCGGCGGTCACGGCGGTGTTCTCCGCGTTCCTCGACAACGTGACGACCGTGCTCCTGACGGTGCCGGTCACGCTGCACATCACCTCGGCGCTGAAGGTGAAGCCCTATCCGTTCCTGTTCGCGCAGATCTTCGCGTCGAACATCGGCGGCACGGCGACCCTGATCGGCGATCCGCCCAACATCATGATCGGCTCGGCAGCCAATCTCGCGTTCAACGACTTCGGCGAGCATCTCACGCCGGTCATCCTGGTCGTCTTCGTTGCGACGATGATCCCGTTCTGGTACACGTGGGGCCGCAAGATGAAGGCCACCCCGCAGGACCGACAGCGCGTGATGGACTTCCACGAGAACGAGGCGATCACTGATCCCCGGCTCCTGAAGCAGGCGCTTTTCGTCATCGGCATGGTGATCGTCGGCTTCATGATGCAGCGGCAAATCGGCATCGAGCCGGCGACGATCGCCGTGTTCGGCGCGGCGGTGCTGCTGCTGCTCGACAACTTCGGCCGCTCGCCGGAAGAGCAGTCGAAGCACGTCCACGCGGCGCTGTCCGAGGCCGAGTGGATCACGCTGATGTTCTTCCTGGGCCTCTTCGTCGTCGTCCACGGCGTCGTGAAGACCGGCCTCATCGACATCCTCGCGCAGGACATGCTGAGGGCAACCGGCGGCGACTTTGCAGCCACGGCGGTGGCGATCCTCTGGTCGTCGGCGTTCCTGTCGGCCGCGATCGACAACATTCCCTTTGTCGCGACGATGATCCCGCTGATCAAGGCCATGGCGCCGACGTTCGGCGGCGACGCCGCGCTGATGCCGCTCTGGTGGGCGCTGTCGCTCGGCGCCTGCCTCGGCGGCAATGGAACGCTGATCGGCGCGTCGGCCAACCTCGTCGTCGCCGGTCTCGCCGAGCGCGCCGGCACCACGTTCCGCTTTGTTGAATACGCGAAGCTCGCGTTTCCCTTGATGGTGCTCTCGATCGTGATCTGCAACGCCTACGTCGTATTGCGCTACCTCTAGGAGCTCCGCATGGGAAAGTCGCTCGAGCTGACGGCAGGCGATGGCTTTCACCTCTCCGCGTACCGCGCCGACCCGGTCGCGACGCCGCGGGGCGGCATCGTCATCGCGCAGGAGATCTTCGGCGTCAACAGCCACATCCGCGCGGTGTGCGACGGATTTGCGGCCGAAGGCTACCTCGTCGTCGCGCCGGCGCTGTTCGATCGCAGCGAGCGCGGCGTCGACATTGGGTATGCGGAGACCGACATTGCGCGCGGCCGCGAGCTGAAGGCGCGCTCGCCGCTCGAGCCGGCGCTCCTCGACCTCGCCGCGGCGCGCGACGCCGCCAAATCGGCGGGCAAGGTCGCGTTGATCGGCTACTGCTGGGGCGGGTACCTCGCGTGGATGACCGCGGCGCGGCTCGATGGCCTGGCGTGCGCGGTCGCATATTATGGCGGCGGCATGACCGATGCGATCGACGTCAAGCCGCGCTGTCCCGTGATGGCACATTTCGGCGAGCGCGACGCCGGGATCCCCGTGGCCGGCGTGCGAAAGCTCGAAGCGGCGCATCCGGAGATGGAGGTCTTTCTCTACGCGGCGGGGCACGGCTTCAACTGCACCGAGCGCGCGTCGTACGACGCGGCGGCGGCGGCGCAGGCACGTCTGCGAACGCTGGCGTTCCTCCGCCAACACGTCGGCTGAGCGTTTTCACCGCAAGCGTGGTTGGGGCCGGCGTCGCGCCGATGACCCATCCGACGCGCCGTCTCAGCGCGCGCCGGCGGACGCTGCATCGGGTGCGGGCGCCTTGTGCGCGGCGAGCGTATCGAGCGCGGCACTGACCGCACGGTCGAACAGCGGCACCGGCTCGACGACCAGCGACGCCTTGCCGTTGACGAGCTTCCAGGCAAGCTCCTCGGGTGTCATCACGAAGGCGCGGACGTGCGAGCGGCTGGTGAAGATGTACTTGGATCGCAGCGGGCTCACCCACGACAGCCGCGCGCTCGACGCGACGCCATCGTCGTCGAAGGCGAGCCACGTGCCGACCACCATTTCGTCGACGAAGTCGTGCACGCTGCCCGGGGGCAGCGGTGCCGCGGTCGTGGCGAGCGTCGGGATCGCGCCATCCCTGTCCGCGGCAGGCGCGGCCGGCGCGGTGGCCGCGGCGGCCGCGGTCGCCGTGCGCGGCGCCGGCTTGATCGCCGCCATGTGGAGGCCGTAGAGCGTCTCGAAGAAGGCGCGCGAGCGGTCAGCGGGAAGCTCGAGCGCGGTGCACCCCTTGCGCAGCCCGCTGATCAGCGTCGGGATCATCTTCGTCAACCGCGCCTTCTGCGCGGTGCGCTCCTTGGCAATGATGCTCCACAGGAGATCGTCGAGCGTCTGCTGCGCCTGCGTCCATTCGGCGCTTTCGCCGCCCTGGCGCTTGCGCACTTCGGTGAGGTAGTCCGCCCAGACGGTCTCGGCGAACGAGCGCACCTCGAACGGAAGCTCGATGCCGGCGAGGCGATCGCGCAGCAGCGCGCGCACCTGCGCCCGATCGGCTTCGTGCGCCTCGTCGGCGAGCGCGGCGGCGACGTCGTCGCGCAGCGCGGGCGCCGAGTCGCGGCGCTCGGCGTCGACGAAGGCCTGGATCTCGCCGATCGCCTTCCGGAACACGGCGAGATCGACCTCGAAGTCACGGCAGACGTCGTCGACGACCCGCGTCGCCATGGCGTCGAACGCGTCGCGGTACTTGTCGTCGCCGGTGGCGCCGACCGCGGCTTCGGCGAGCAGGTCGAGCAGACGGCGCGCCGGGTGGGTCCGATCGGAAAAGAATTCGCGGTCGAGGAGGGCGGCCTTGACGATCGGCACCTGCAGGCGGCCGAAGATCCGCCGCTGCGAGTCGACGATCGACGGGTCGCGGAACACGTAGTCGAACAGCAGCGCGATGACGTCCATCGCAATGCGGTCGGTCGGATTGTCGATGCGATCCGCGACCGCCGCGCGGATGTGGGGGAGCAGATTGAGCGGCAGCGCGCCGGTCGCGCCGCCGGGCACCCGCACCGCCTCCGCGAGGGCGTTCGCGAGATCGACCCGCTGCCAGTGGCCGAGGGTGGCGATCACCGGCGACAGGTCGCCCAGCGCCATCCCGGGATCGAGATCGGGGAAGTCGTGCGCCGAAGCATCGGCTGGAGGCGTCGCACCCTCGTGCGGCGCTCCCGACTGCGGCGCGGAGCGCGCGCCGAGCGCCGCGAGCGCGGCGAGACCGGCAAGAATGGCCGCCGGCGGCAGCATCGCCGCGCCGGTCCCGGAGCCGTCGGCGGGATTCGCTGGCGCCGATTGCGCCTGCGCCTGCGCCGACGCCGCGCCGTCGGCCGGAAGCAACGGCGGTCCCGGTGCCGCGGGCGCCTGGGCGGGCCCGCCGGCGCTTTCGGGCTGCGCCGACACCGGCGGCACCACGATATCCGTCGGCAGCGACCCGACCTCGGAGAACATCCGGGTGAAAGTCGGCAGGAGGTCCTTGTCGTCGGCCGGCCGCCATTCGCTGCGGGCGCGCAGCGCGGCCTTGATCTCGGGCAGAACGCCGTGGTCGGCGAGCGTGCGGTTGAGCGAGATGTAGATCTTGTTGACCGTGGGCGTCACGTCGGTCAGCAGCCGCTCCATGAACGGCCGCCAGACCCGCGGATTCGGGAACACCGCGCGGGACGTCGGGCCGAGCGCGTCGAGGATGTACGACGGCGAGAACGGGTTGTCGATGTCGCGGCCCGGTGCGACGTCGAGCAGCTCGCCGACGCGCAGGTCGAGCGCGTCGAGCTCGCGCTTGGTGAAGCGGTGCAGCACCGCGACGGCGCTCACGAGGGCGGCCTGCCGCTCGTGATCGTACGACGTCAGCACCTGCAGCGATGACAGCGACGCGTCGGCGTCGGGGCGGCGGCCACGGCGGTGCGCCCCCGCAAGACGCTGCGCGAAGCGCTCCTCGATCGCCGCTTCGAATTGCGCCTGCCATTCCGGAAGCTTTTCGCGGAACGCGGTCAGCTCTCCGTCAGGAATGTGGCTGCCGCTGTCGAAGAGGTCGCTCGCGCCGTCCTGCGCGTCGCGGACGGCCTCGAAGAGCCTGGTCGTGAAGTGAGCCCTGCATTCGCGCAGCAGCGCGAGTGCGGCGTCGCGGGCCCGGCCGGGAGCGGCGGAATCGCTGGGGCTGAGTTCTTCGGACATGGGCTAAGGTGGGCAGGATGGGCCCGCACGAGAGCGTATGCAATGCGGGTGCCAGACCCCGGCCGCACCGCTGGACTGTTCGACGAAAGGGCGCCGGGAACGTGGCCCGACGGTTGTTGTAGCGCTGATCGTGACTCCCCCGACCTGTAAGTGTAGTCCGCGCTGCACGAGTTCGCGCGCCCGGGACCCGAACATTGAGGCCCGCGTAGGCCGTCCCCGACGCAATTTCGGCTGTTTGCGACGGCCGCGGGCATCGATGGGCTTATGCGCAATCCCCTTGTCTCATGGGATCATGTGCCTAAGGGAGACCCGCTTGAAATTCCGCCGTTCAGCTGCACGTCGCGCGTTGGCCCGGCCGTTCCTTTACGGCGCGTCGATCGCGCTGCTGATCGAGGAATGGCTGTGGGCATGGGCCACGCGCGAGCTCGCCCGACTTGCGCGATTCGGGCCCGTCGCGCGCGCCGAGCGCTGGATCGGGAGGCTTTCGCCGCCTTTCGCGCTGGCGCTGCTCATGACCCCGTTCCTCGCGCTGATCCCGTTCAAGGTGTTCGCGTTCGCGTTGATGTTCATGGGTCACGGCGCGCTGGGGCTCACGGTGCTTGTGGTCGACAAGCTCGTCGTGACTGCGTTGTTTGCTCGTCTGTGGCAGTTGACCGAACCGGCGATCACCGAAATCGGTTTCGTGCGGCGTGGGCGCGACGGCTTCCTGCGGGTGCGCCAGATGCTTCACGAATGGCTGGAGCGCCAGCCCGCGTACGTCGAGGCGCGCGCGATCATTCGACGCCATCTCGCCGCATTCCGTCGGGGCCGCACTGTCGCCCGGCGGGTCCGGCGCCGGCACGACGCGCGCCGGGGGCGCCCGCATCGTCCCGCGCCGCCGCGCGCGGCACACGTCGACGTCAGCCGCGACCGATGAACGGCATCTTGGTCGCCATCACGGTCAGGAACTGGACGTTCGCATCGAGTGGCAGGCTCGCCATGTAGAGTACCGAACTTGCGACGTGGGCGACGTCCATCAGCGGCTCCACGGCGATCTGCCCGCTCGCCTGCGGCACGCCGCTCGCCATTCGCGCGGCAAGCTCGGTGTGCGCGTTGCCGATGTCGATCTGGCCGCACGCGATGTCGTACTTGCGTCCGTCGAGCGACGTCGATTTGGTGAGTCCCGTGACGGCGTGCTTGGTCGCGGTGTACGGCGCCGAATTGGGCCGCGGCGCATGCGCCGAGATCGAGCCGTTGTTGATGATGCGTCCGCCGCGCGGGGCCTGGCTTTTCATCATGCGCATCGCTTCCTGCGTGCAGAGGAAGACCCCGGTCAGGTTGATGTCGACGACGCGCTTCCAGTCCTCGAGCGTGATGTCTTCGAGATTGACGGCCGGCGCCCCCACGCCGGCATTGTTGAACAGCACGTCGAGGCGGCCGAACCCCGCACGGGTGTCGGCGAACAGCTTGCGCACGGAAACCGGATCGGCGACGTCGGTCGGGACCGCGCGCACCCGATCGGCAGCGGCGCCGGATTCCGCCGCGACCGCGTCGAGGAGCTCGCGGCGGCGCCCGGCGAGGGCAACGCTGTAGCCTTCCTTCAGCATCGCGAGCGCGACGGCGCGGCCGATGCCGGAGCCGGCTCCGGTGACGATGGCAACCTTGGGCGGATTCATGGCGGGCTCCTTGCGCGGGAAATACGCTGCGCCGGCAGGCGCGCGCGTGACCCGATAGTGTAGCCCGGGGTGCGCCCCGGGCCCGCCGTTCGCGCCTCGTCGCGCTCATCCGCATCCCGTCGGCGCGTCCGGACGCCGGTCGCCCGCGCCCGCCGGCGACCGCGGCGTCGGGTAGACTGCGCCGTCTTTCGGGCCGCTCACCCCGGCGCCGTTCGTCCCCATTCCTCCGGAGGAATCCGTGCAAGCACGAATTGCCATTGCCGTCCTGTCGCTGCTGTTCGCCGCCACCGCGTTCGCGCAGAGCGCAAAGCAGCGTATCGAGAAAGTGTCCGATCTGCCGACCTTCACCTACAAGGTCGACGGCAGGCTCGAGGACATCGTCAGAGACAGCACGAAATTCAACGCCTTCGCCGCGCAGGTCCGCCGCGACACCGAATCGGTGCTCGCGAAATACGACATCGCCGACAAGGCAAAAGTGCGCGAGCTGATGACGCTGCTGGTGCGGCTCGATCTTCTCGACGGCCGCAACGACGCCGCGCTTCGCGGCGCGCTCGCCGTGCGCGCGCTCGAGGAGAAGCCGGCCGACAAGCTCCTCTCCGGCGTCGCCACGCGCGCGATCGTCGAGGCGCGGCGCGTCACCGGCAGCGATTCTTCCGAGGCGTATCGCCGCGAAGTCGCGCGCCTCGTTGGCGCCGACATCGCGGGCATGCCGCCCGACGTCATCCAGAACGACATCAGGGAGGCGAAGCGCGGCGTCGAGATCCTGAGCGAAGCGCTGGCGCTCGGTTATGTGAACAACGTGCTGCAGCCGACCGTCGAAAAGGCGGGTTCGCTCTCGTCCGATCTCGCGCCGGCGCTCGTCAGCGCACGCTACCGCATCGTCATCGCCCTCCCGCTCAAGCCCGAGCTGACGGCCACGTACACGACGTACCTCGCCGCGCACACGGTGGACAAGCCCGACATCTGGGCGGCGCGCGGCGTCGTGCTGCCCGCCGGACGCAACTACACGCCGGTCGTGATCGCCGTGTGGGACAGCGGCGTCGACAGCCCGCTCTTTCCGGGGCGGATGGTCACGGACGCATCGGGCAAGCCCGCGCTGATCGCCTTCGACAAATATTCGGACCCCGCCACCGGCGAGCTCGCCCCCATTCCCGCCGATCTCAAGAGTCGCGTGCCGCAGATGAAGTCGCGGCTGAAGGGGCTCTCCGACCTGCAGTCGAACATCGACAGCCCGGAAGCGACGGAAGTGAAGCAGCTGCTGTCGACGCTGAAGCCCGATCAGTACAAGGCCACGATCGAGGAGATCACCACGGCCGGGCAATACATCCACGGCACGCACGTCGCGGGCATCGCGATCGCCGGCAACCCGTATGCGAAGCTCCTGATCGCGCGGATCGAGTTCAGCCCGACGCTGCTGCCCGATCCCTGTCCGAGCATCGAGCTTGCCGAGAAGGACGCGCGCAATGCGCAGGCCTACGTCGACTTCATCAGGAAGAACGGCGCGCGCGTCGTCAACATGAGCTGGGGCGGCTCGGTGAAGGACGTCGAGGATCAGCTCGAGCAATGCGGCGTCGGCAAGTCACCCGACGAGCGCAAGGCGCTGGCGGCGAAGATCTTCGGCCTCGGCCGGGATTCGCTGACCAGGGCGTTCGCGAGCGCGCCCGACATCCTGTTCATCGCCGCGGCGGGCAACAGCAACCAGGACGCGTCGTTCGCGGAGAACGTTCCCGCCGACATCGTGCTGCCGAACCTCATGACGGTCGGCGCCGTCGACAAGGCCGGCGACGAGGCGTCGTTCACGAGCTACGGCAAGACCGTGGTCGCGCACGCGAACGGCTATCAGGTGGAGAGCGTGATCCCCGGCGGAGAGAAGCTCGCCGAATCCGGCACGTCGATGGCGGCGCCGCAGGCGACGAACCTCGCGGCGAAGATGCTCGCGGTCAATCCGAAGCTGACGCCGGTCCAGGTGATCGCGATCATCCGCGAGACGTCCGACAAGAGCGCGGACGGCCGGCGGATGCTGATGAATCCGAAGAAGGCGATTGCCGCCGCGCAGGCGCGCGCGTGAAGACGATCGCGTGAATGCGAACGGGCGCCAGATCGGCGCCCGTTCCCGGATTCTGCCCGCGCGCGACGGGCGCGTTGCGGCCCCGTCAGGAGGTCATTTCGTTTCCGGCGCCGCCTTGTAGCCGCGCTCGCGCGATTTCGCCTCGAGGATCTGGTCGGACGTCATGCCGGCGGAGAGGTCGCCCAGCGCGCGTGCGGCGTCGGACCGCACGCCGCCCGCCGGCAGCCCGTACACCGAAAGGTCGATCCACTTCATCGCCTCGACCGGGTCCTTGGGCACTCCATTGCCGCTCGCGTAAAGGAGCCCGAGGTTGAGCTGGGCGATCGCCATGCCCTGGGCGGCGGCGCGCTGGAACCACTTCGCGGCCAGCGTGTAGTCCTGCTTGACGCCGAGCCCCTGGGCGAAGCTCGCGCCAAGGTCGTATTGCGCGAGCGGATCGCCCTGTTCGGCCGCCTTCGCAAACCACTTCGCGGCCTCGGTGTCGTCCTGCGGGACGCCCTTGCCCTCGGCATACATCACGCCGATGTGTTGCTGAGCCACGGCCACGCCGGAGTCGGCGAGCGGCTTCCAGAGCGCGATGGCCGTCGCGTAATCCTTCGCCTGGTAGGCCGCGCTTCCATCCTCGAGCGGCCCCGCCAGTACGGAAGGGGCTGCAGCCAGGGCAAGCACTGCGGCGAAGGCGGCGAAGGTGGGGGAGCTTGCTTTCATGTGCGGCTTTCGTATGCGTCGATGTGATGTCGGGAATAGGGCGGGGGCGTTGCGGGTTTGCGTCGCAGGAGCTGCGGAAACCCCGGAGCCGAATGCTACACACATTCGGCGCGACCGGCGCCGGCATGGAACCCGCGTCGGTCAACCCGGCCTTGTCCGCACAGTGTGTCGATTGGTGCCGCCGGCGCGGGCTGGGTCGTTGCCGATGAGCGGCGATGCGCCCCGTCGCCACGTGTGGTACCATGACATTGTCATAACCCTCGGGATCGAGGCGAATACCACTGCCATGGCGGTCGCACAAGCAATCGGAACGCGGGAACGAGGCGCCACCTGCAGGATCTGCGGACAGCCTGCGCTGCCCGTGGTGCGGCTCTGCGCGCAGTGCAAGGCGGCGCTGAAGCGCGTGCGCCACGACACCGTGTCGCAGCACATGCCGATGACACGGCGTCCGCGCGGCGGCGATCGCGCGCGCCCTGACGTACCTCGCGTCGATGCCGACGGCGGCGAGCCGCGCGGCGCGCCTTGCGCGGCGTGCGTGCGCCGATAGCCGCGGTGGCGCTGGTGGCGATCGTCGGCAGCGCCGGCTACTTCATCGTCCAGCAGATTCACGCGGCGATGCCGTCGGAGGTCAGCGCAGCGGCGCGCGCCGGCTCGGATCGCGTTTCCGCGACCCCGGTTCTCCCGCCGGTCATCGCGAAGGCACCCGAACCGCTGGTGCTCGCGCCCGCGAATTCGGTGGCCACGTCGGGCGATGGCGCCGCAACTGCGGTGGCAAAGCCGAAGGTCGCGGCACGCGTGGTCAAGCCCGCACCTGCTCCGGTCGTTGCCCCGGCACCCGAAGTGCGGCCGGAACCGGCGCCGGCACCCGTCGTAGTGGCGACCGCGCCGCCGCCGGCGGTCCGGCCGCCGGACCGGATGCAACTCCTCGCGCAAGCCTTCGCCCAGTGTCCGTCCGACGGCGTGCTCGCGCGGATGGTCTGCGAGCAGAAGGCGCGGGTCCAGTACTGCGATGGCTTTTGGGGACAGGTGCCGTCGTGCCCCAACGGCGCGCCGGACCGAGGCCTGTCACACTAGCGTTTCGACCGCCGCACCTGCCGGAAGCGATCAATAGGCCGGTTGGTGTTCGCGCTGGCCGGAGCCCTCCGCAAATACCGCGAGCGCCGCAATGTCGGTCGACAGCAGCGCGACCACCTTGCGCAGCATCGGCGGGTCGCTTTGCTCGACATAGCGCACGAGGTCGAGGATCTGCCTCGACGTGATCCGTGCGGCGTCCTCGGGCGACACCGCGACCTGCGGCCAGCGCGCGCGGCCGATGTATTTCGCAAACATGCCGCCGCCGATGACGGCGAGCGCCATCGGCCCGGTGGCCGAGAGCAGTCGGCTCAGCACCTCGACACGCAGCCGGGGGCCGATTTTCGCAAATGCCTTGGCGACCGTCGTCGCCAGCGATCGCGGCACCGATCCGGCAGGCCGTCGTGCCGGTGCCGCCTTGGCGGCGTGCGCGCGTGCCGGTGCGCGTCGCGTGTTCTCTGTCTTCATGAATTCCCTCCGTTCGCCCTCATGACCGGCGTGCGTCCCGCTTCTCGATGAGCGTCATGGCACGCGGCGTTTCCAAACACACCGGTACCCGGCGTGCTGTGGTGCGACCCGGGTGGCCCGTGCGAAGTTCCGCCGTGCGCATGACAATTTGGAATAACAACTGCGATGCGACGTCGCCATTGTGCGCATCACGCAGTGACAGGCGTGTGACGCGGTCGCTGGCGAGATGCTTGCAGGTTGCGGCCCTCTCGCGTTGCGGCGGACCGTCGCGCATCGATCCTTCGACAGGTCATCGCGGGTGAACGCGAGTGGAAAGGGTCGACGCGGTCGGCGTAAGATAGAGCGGAGTTCGCACCGGATTGCGGCGCGAAAGTTGCGGGCGAGGGGAGAGGATGGCAACGCGCAAGGCAGGCAAGCGAATCGGCGCCGCGAGAAGCCCGCGCGCCGCCCCGGAGCGCGTCACCCCTGCGCCGGAGCCCGCGCCGGAATCGGCGCTCGTCGGTGTCGCGCAGCAGGTCCGTTCGTGGGCCGACTCGGTACTCGGCATCGCGGGGGCAGCGGCCGACGTGTCAATCGGCGCCGCACGCGCAATCCTCGTGAAGCCGGAGCAGCGCGCAGCTCTCGCCAAGGCGGGCGTGGTGCTGCGCGGGATGCGCGAGACGGCGGGCTTGAGCCTGCACGAAGTCGGCGAGGCGATCAATCTCAAGGATCCTTCGCTGCTGGACCTGGTCGAAAACGGCAAGGTCGCGCTGCCGTTCGAGATCATCCTGCGCCTCGCTTCGGTGCTCGGCCGCAACGATCCCATTTCGTTCGTGATGCGGTTCACGCGCTCCTACAATCCCGACGTCTGGCACACGCTGGAGGGCCTCGGCATCGGTCGCTTCGCGCTGCAGGCCGGGCGCGAGCGCGAATTCGTCAACATCTACCGCGGCAGCGACGCCGTGCGCCGGCTCTCCGACGAGGATTTCGGCGCGGTGCTGTCGTTCATGAAGGCGGCGTTCGAGCTCGCGCTCACGTTTCATCGCGGCAAGGTCGACGAGACACCGCCGCCGCGAAGGGTCGCGCGTAGAACCCCCCGCGGCTGACGCGGCGCGCTCCGCGGAAAGGGGGTGCGGCGTTGGGCAGCGTTTCCTTGCGCTCTCTGACCATCCTCGCGGCACTCTCGCTCTTGGCGACGGCCGGCGCGAGCGTCGCGCAACCGCGGTATTTCGACGTCCCATCGGGTGGACACCCGCACGACGTCGCCGCGTCGCCGCGCGCCGGCGGGCCGGTGTATTACACCGCGCAGATGACCGGCAGGCTCGGCATCCTCGACCCGGCGAGCGGACGCACCGAGGAAATTCCTCTGGGCCGTAATTCGGCGCCGCACGGCGTCGTCGTCGGCCCTGATGGCGCGGCCTGGGTCACCGATGGCGGGCAGAACGCAATCGCGCGCGTCGACCCGGCGACGAAGGCGGTGCGCGCGTGGCCGCTGCCGCGCGAGGCCGCCAACGCGAACCTCAACACGCTGACGTTCGATCGCAACGGGGTGCTCTGGTTTACCGGCCAGGGCGGCTGGTACGGTCGGCTCGATGCGGCGACCGGCGCGATCGACGTGTGGAAGGCACCGCGCGGCGCCGGCCCCTATGGCATGGCCGCCACGCCCGCGGGCGATGTCTATTTCGTTTCGCTTGCCGGCAACTACCTCGCGCGCGTCGACATCGGCACCGGCAAGGCGACGGTCATCGACCCGCCGACGCCACGTCAGGGCGCGCGGCGCGTCTGGTCCGACTCGCACGGCCGGCTCTGGGTTTCGTACTGGAATACGGGTCAGGTCGGCATGTACGATCCCGCGACGGGGCACTGGCGCGAGTGGACGTTGCCGGGAGCCGGTCCGCAGGCCTATTCGGTGTGGGTCGATCCGGCCGACAAGGTCTGGCTGACCGAGTGGTCAGCGAACACCATCCTGCGGTTCGACCCGGTCACCGAGAGATTCGACAGCTTTCCCTCGGATCGCGCGGGCGCGCGCGTGCGCGAAATGCAGGGGCGCGCCGGCGAGGCGTGGGGCGCGGAGTCGGGCAACGATCGGCTGGTGATGATCCCGGCGCGCTAGCCGGGATCGCCGATACGGCGGCTGTCCAGCGGGCGCAGGAACGACGGCCCGGGATAGCCGCTACACTTCGTCTCCGGCACGCAACGCAGAGGACAAGAATCCCATGACCCCGGTTTCCGATCGCATCCGCGCGCGCCTCGTCGCCGCGGGACTTACGTTTCGCGCCAACGACAACATCGCCGCCTGCATCGAGCCGGGCGAGCTCGACGCACTGACCGCCGAGGTCGCCGCGCAGGTGGAGGCCCTGCTGCGCGCGCTCGTGATCGACACCAAGAACGATCACAACACGCAGGAGACTGCGCGTCGGGTCGCGCGCATGTACGTCGACGAGATCTTCTCGGGCCGCTACATCGCCTCGCCAGACCTCACCGCGTTCCCCAACGTGACGTCGTACGACGAGCTCTATGTCGTCGGACCGATCACCATCCGCTCGACCTGCGCGCACCATCTGCAGAATATCCGCGGCAACTGCTGGGTCGGCATCTATCCCGGCAAGAACGTGCTGGGGCTCTCCAAGTTCTACCGGCTCGCCGAGTGGATTGCGTCACGCCCGCAGATCCAGGAGGAGATGACGATCCAGATCGCCGATCTCGTCGAATCGGAGACCAAGGCGGAAGGGGTCGCCGTCGTGGTCAAGGCGGAGCACATGTGCGTCACGCACCGCGGCGTGCGCGAGCACGCGTCGGACATGACCACGTCGGTGCTGCGCGGGATCCTGCGCGAAAGCTCCGACACCCGGGCCGAATTCTTCCGCCTGCTGCAGGGGATGAAGGGATTCTCCGCCTAGCCGAGACGAGGCGGGCGGCCGAGTCTCCGGCCCCCTTTGGGCACTCTGTTGTCGTGCACAGCTGTCCGCTCCCGGCCGGCAATTGGGGAATCTCATGCCGGGCCGTGCGCGGCCGCCGACGCGAGCCAATCCGGCGCAGCCGGCTGCGGGCACGCCCGCTCCCGCCGCGCGGCGGGAGCCGCCCGGGGGAGGCGCCGGATACCGACGCGCGGGCTCAGGCGTCGTACTTGAACGACAGCAGGATCCGCGCGCGGTACGCGACGATCTTGCCGCCTTCGACCTTCATGTCGAGCTTCGCGACCTCGGCGATGCGAAGATCACGCAGCGACTTGCTCGCGGCGTTGACCGCGATCTGCGCCGCATGCTCCCAGGATTGGGTGCTCGTGCCGATCACTTCGGTGACGCGATAGACGCCGTCGCTGCCCGCTTTTTTCTTGGCCATGGGATGCTCCTCCGGGAGTGCCGCTGATTGTCGTGGCCGGCATGCTGCCGGCCTCGCCATCATACCGCGCGACACGTGCCGCGGCACCCGCGGCCCTCACCGCGGCGCGGCGCGCGCGCTCAGAGCCCCAGCCAGCTGATCGCGGCCGCCTCGACGTCGCGATTGGGCGCGACGAAACCCTTGTATCCGACGACCTCGAGTGCCTCGCGGCCGGCCTTGGTCTGGCTCATGCCGAGAAGCGCCTCGCGGACCTGATCCTGCTCCTCCGCGGACATTTGCGTCGACGCGATCAGCTGCTTGATCGGCACCGAGCGCGACTGCGTCAGCACCGTGCCGCCCTTGGCGGTCCACGACTTGACCACGCCCTTCGCCGCCGTCGCGCCGACCTGCGCGAACCCGTTGTCGAGGTAGAACGGCACGGCGTCCTGATAGCGCGTGGTGATCACGCGCGCCGCGGTCGCCGGCGGCGGCTTGGCGTCGGTCGTCGTCAGGTTCCCGGTGCGGAACATCGCGCGCACCATCACTGCGGTGATCGAATCCGGGTCGGGTGTGACCACCGTATTGCCGCGGAGGTCGCCCAGCGTCTTCAGCGGTGCGCCTGCATTGGTGAGCAGCGAGACCGTGTAGTCGGTGAATCCCGATGTCCACGCGATCGCGTGATAGCGCCCCGACTTGATCGCCGCCATCGCGACGTGCGCCGGATGCACGAACGCGAGGTCATATTCCTGCTTGGCGAGGCCGGCGCGCAGGTCGTCGTAGGCCGGGACAAGAACGATCTTCACGTGCTTCCCGGTCGCCTTGCCGACATACTCCGCGAGCGGCGTGAACCGATCGCGGATTTCCTTCGGTGTCGCCTGGTAGGTGACGCCCTCGGTCACCGCCAGCGTGAGGGACGGCGCCTGGGCGCCCGCGCCGGCCGCGAACAGGCCGGCGAAGAGCGCCAGCGCGAATAGCTTTGCTTGCAAGGTCTTTCTCCGATCGCGTGAGCCGCAACGCGCGACGGACGGTCGGGCGCCTGCTGGTCAAGTTGGACCGGCGAATTATACGGCCTCGGTTGCACGGTTGTAGTAATCAGGACGGGCGGCGCACCCTTCCCCTCCGCCCCCGGCTGACCGGTTGGCACGCTCCATGCTGAAGGATGGATGCGGACGCGCAACGACGTTCGCGGCAAGAACCGTCCCGACGTCGTCGGGATCACGCAGCGGAGGCCGCATGAACCGGCGCCAGGGCATCTGCTTCATCTCGACGGGTTTCGTGTCCGAGGCGGACGCGTTTCGCCGGGCGATCCGGGACCCGGCGCTGACTCCGGAGGAGCGCCGCCGCGCCTTCGATCGCATCGTCCACCATGCCGCGCGCCTCGATCCGCGCGACGCGGCGTTTGCCCGTGCCGGCGTGGCGCTCAAGGAAGCGCTGTGCGCGTGGCTCGACGTCGCGGCGACGAGCCACTGACCGTCGATGGGCTAGGGCATGTCGTCGTGGAAAACGACCGCGAACGGCCGCGGCAGCTCGCGGAGCTCGCCGACGAGCTGCACATGCACGTAGGAACTGATCCCCGCAAAGGACTCTTTGATTTCCCTCGCGCCTTCGGACTTGGTCGCGATGCTGAGGAATCGGGCGCGCCGCTCGGCGGGGCGCAGCCGAAGCAGGATGCCGAGCCCCACGTCGGCGATCTCGTTGTCGCGGCTCATGTAGCCGCCGAACGTCGCGATCGACTCGATCTCGAGCGGATTGCGTGACCAGCGGACGTTGATCTTCGTCGCGAGCTCGGTGGCCTTCGCGACCATCATCTTCGCGCGGGCACGCGAGAGCGGCGGGACCACACGGGCATGCGCGAGCTCCGCCAGGCGGCGGGTCGGCCGGTAATGTCCCGCGGAGGTGGTGCGCTCGCGCAGCAGTCCCTGCGCGACCAGCTCGCCGACGAAGGCCTGACCCTCGATCGTGGTCAGCTCGAAGTCCTGGCGGACGTTCCGCGCGCTGATGCGCGCCTGCTCCTTGCGGATGCCGGAAACGCGCGACAGCACGCGCTTCGCCGACGCGCGCAGGCGGTCCGGTTCCATTCCGAGGTAGAGCCGATCGGCAAGCAGGGTGCGTTCCTTCATTTGGGACTCCACCAGGGCGATGCGACGCTATGACGATAGCATAATTCACCCGTTGTCTACAAACCGCGGGCGGCAGGGTCTTTTAATTCGGATAAGCTCTTGCAGGTTCTCTTTCCGCGCCCGATCCCGACCGTGTCCAACCCTGGCATTTCCGCGTCACAAAAGGCCCGCATCCTGGCCGAAGCGCTCCCGTACATTCGGGCCTATCACGCGACGACGCTCGTCATTCGTTTCGGCGGCGGGGCCATGGCCGACCCCGCGCTGACGGCCGGATTCGCGCGCGACGTCGCGCTGCTGCGCCTCGTGGGCATGAAGCCCATCGTCGTCCACGGTGGCGGGTGGCGCATCGACGAGCTGTTGCGGCAGATGGGAATCGAAATACGCCGGCACGAGGGCATGCGCCTCACCGACGAGCGGACGATGCAGGTCGTGGAGATGGTGCTGGACGAGCGCAACCAGGAGCTCGTCGGCCACATCAACCGGTTCGGCGGCCGTGCGGTCGGCCTCAACGGTCAGGACGGGCGCTTCATTCATGCCTGTCCGATGGCCGTGCCGCCGGGTGCGGCGGGCGGCAAGGCACCGGACTACGGGTTCGTGGGCGACGTCGAATCGATCGACACCGACGTGATCGACCTCCTGCTGTCGAAGAGCTTCATCCCGGTGATCATGCCGATCGGCGTTGGGGCCGACGGCACCGCGTACCACATCAATTCCGACATCGTCGCCGGCGAGCTCGCGCGCGCGCTCCGCGCCGAGAAGCTCATCCTGATGACCAACGTCGCCGGCGTCCATGACGCCGCCGGCAGGCTGCGCTACGTGCTGACGGCGACCGAGGCGGAGGGCTTCCTCCGCGACGGCACCGTCAGCGGCGGCATGCAGCCCCGCCTCACGGCAGCGCTGGAGGCGGTGCGCGACGGCGTGCGTTCGGTGCACATCATCGACGGCGGCGTGACGAGCGCGCTGCTGCTCGAGGTGCTGACGGCCGATGGCGTTGGCACGGCGGTGCGCTCCGACGCGGGCCCGCATTTTCTCGCCGACAGCGAGTCCTATCTCGCGGCGAGCGCTGGCTGAACGGCAATCCTGGCGCTAGCCGCCGTCGACCTTCGCGAAGAACACGCGATGGTGCGTCGTCGATTCCGCGACCGCCACGAACACCTCGCGCAGCAGGATGCCGAGGCAGGCGATCATCGCGAACATCGAGAGGATGAACAGCACGGCGACGACCCGCGAGATGTCGATCGCCGTCAGCGCCCCGACGAAGGCCGTGGCGACGACGAGGCAGACGAGGAGCGCGCCGACGACCGCGGCGAGGATCGCGAGGTACACGAGTCGGATTCGCTGGAAGAGGATGCGCAGTTCCGAGTGCACGCCCGGGAGCGCCTCGGGGGCGAGCCGCGTGATCTGGTCGAGCAGCACGCGGCGCCGGTCGATGGCGCGGCCGAGACGGATGTTGAGCGCGTTGATGAGGGTCGCGACCGCCGTCAGCAGGAACACCGGGGCGACGGCGAGCTGGATGACCCGCGCGATGTCGTTGACGTGCGATTCCATTGCGGCGGGGCGGTTCTGCGCGGCTTGACGGGCGGGGTCGAGACGACCGATGCCGTCAGGCGATTCCGATGTCGCGCGACAGGTAGACGTCCTGGATCGCGTTCAGCAGCGTGACGCCGTCCTGCATCGGCTTCTGGAACGCCTTGCGGCCGGAGATGAGGCCCATGCCGCCGGCGCGCTTGTTGATCACCGCGGTGCGCACGGCATCGTGCAGGTCGTTGGCGCCGGATGCGCCGCCGGAGTTGATGAGGCCGGCACGGCCCATGTAGCAGTTCGCGACCTGGTAGCGCGCGAGATCGATCGGGTGGTCGGTGGCGAGCTCGGTGTACATCCGCATGTCGGTCTTGCCGTACGGGTTCTCCTTGCTGGAGAGCGCCAGGTAGCCGCCGTTGTTCTCGGGCAGCTTCTGCTTGATGATGTCGGCCTCGATCGTCACGCCGAGGTGGTTCGCCTGGCCCGTGAGGTCGGCGGACACGTGATAGTCCTTGTCCTTCTTGAATGCGGGGTTGCGCAGGTAGCACCACAGCACCGTCGCCATCCCGAGCTCGTGCGCGGCCTCGAAGGCGCGACTCACCTCGACGATCTGCCGGCTCGACTCCGCGGAGCCGAAGTAGATCGTCGCGCCGACCGCGACCGCGCCCATGTCCTTCGCCTGCTTGATGCTCGCGAAGAAGATCTGGTCGTAGCTTGTTGGGGTAGGTCAGGAACTCGTTGTGGTTGAACTTGAGCAGGAACGGGATCTTGTGCGCGTACCGGCGCGCGCAGGCGCCCAGCACGCCGAGCGTCGAGGCCACCGCGTTGCAGCCGCCCTCGATCGCGAGCTTCACGATGTTCTCGGGATCGAAGTAGAGCGGGTTCTTCGCGAACGACGCGCCGGCGCTGTGCTCGATGCCCTGATCGACCGGGAGGATCGAAAGGTAGCCGGTGCCGGCCAGCCGGCCGTGGTCGAACATCTGCTGCAGGCTGCGCATCACCGCCGGCGGGCGATCGCCCGGCGCGACGATGCGGTCGACGAAATCGGGGCCCGGGACGTGCAGCAGCGATTTCGGGATTCCCTTGCACACGTGCTGCAGCAGGCCGTCGGCTTCGGCGCCGAGGAGGCCGACGATATCGGTCATGGTGGGATTCTCCGCAGGAAGGAAACGTTGCTCCTGAGCGCATTATCCCGCCAATCGAGGGCGGACGGGGAGGCACCTGCCGCGCGGCCCGCGTCCCGCCGTATTCGGAGTGTCGTATCATTTTCGCCTCGTGCGACGACGCCGGAGGAGCGACAGCGATGGCAACACGAAACCCGCGACCTGCAGCGAAGAATCCCGCCTCGCGCAGCGGGGTCCCGCGCGCGCCCCGCGTCGCGACGAGGCGGCCGCCTGCCGGCGAGGCGATACGCATCGTTCCGCTGCACACGGGCAAACCGATGTACGCGATCGGCGCGCTGGTCGGGCGCGACCGCGGCGATCTCTTCGACGGCAAGCCGCATTTCGCTCCGGCGAAGGCCAAGCTCACCTATCGCGGCGGCGCGCTCCTGACCAATGTGGAAGTGTTCACCGTCTTCTGGGGGCGGCAGTGGAATGCGGAGCCTGCACGCGAGATCCGCGACGGCATCAACGCGTTCTTCGGCGACATCCTGAAGAGCGATCTCATCGACCAGCTGGCGGAGTATTCGGTGCCGGGCAAGGCGATCGGACACGGCAGCCTGATCGGAACGAAGGTCGTCGCCGCCGGCGCGCCGAAGGGCAGCGTGACCGACAGCGCCGTGCAGCACGCGCTCGCGAAATGGATCAAGGCGAAGACGGTGCCGAGGCCCGGCGCAAACACGCTCTACTTCGTCTATCTCGATCCGGGCATCGTGTCGATCATGGGCGGCGGCAAGTCGTGCCAGAGCTACTGCGGCTACCACAGCAATGCGGGATCGACCTATTACGCGCTGATGCCGTATCCGACGTGCAGCGGCTGCCTCGGCGGCATGAACGCGCAGGATGCGATCACCGGCACGAGCTCGCACGAACTTTGCGAGGCCATCACCGACCCGGTCCCGGGCACCGGCTGGTACGACGACGTGAACGGCGAGATCGGCGACATCTGCGCGTGGAATTTCCGCAAGATCGGCCCGCACACGGTGCAGCTCGAATGGTCGAACGCCAAGCGCAAGTGCGTCTGATGCGCGCGCGTCAGTCGTCGCCGCCCAGGCGGCCTTTCACCATGAGCCAGGAGACGACCGCCATGAGGACTCCGATCCCCCCGAGGAACAGCCAGAACCACGCGTAGCCGCGGCTGTCCGCCACGACCTGCGGATCGGCGCCGGAATCGATCGAAGAGAAGCCGAAGCCGGCGTAGGCGATGCAGACGCCGGCGAAGATGAGCGAGAGCCAGAGGACGAGCTGAGCCGAGAGTTTCATCGATGAACGCGGTGCCGATCGGGGGAAGCAAGTCTACCCTGTCAGTGCGTGAAGCGCGGCGGAGCCCCGTGAGGTTAATTTGTGTAAGCGATTTTACGTTAAGTATATTATGGAATTGATTGATTATTAGCATTATATTATAGGCGACGCGCCGCCAGGGGATGCGTCCGTCTGGATGGCGTGGATCGGCGCTGCCCAGGACACTGCAGACGTAACCAGGCGCTGCGCGCGATCCTTATGCGGTCAGTGCGGGGGTCAGTGCGAGGCGGCGCGCGCCCGCGCGATGCGCTCTTCGAGGTCGGGGTGCGTCGAGAGATAGGCGGGGGGTTGCGGGAGGCCGCGCCGTGATTTGCCGCAGCCGCCGGCGTCCTCCTTGGCTTCCGCTGCGGAACACTGGATCGCGCTGATCGCCTCCAGCGAGTCGGCGACCAGCGCCGGCGAGAGTCCCGCGCGCGGCAGCAGCGCCAGCGCATAGTCGTCCGCCTGCTCCTCGCTGGCGCGCGAATACCGCAAGCCGATGAGCATCGCGGGGGCCGCGGCGGCGAGCGAGCCGATGCCGCTGACGTCGCCCAGCAGCGCGCCCAGCACGAGGCCTCCCGACGATTGCGCGAGCAGCGCGCGCATCGTGTCGCGGTGCGCGACGTGGCCGAGCTCGTGCGCGAGCACCGCCGCGGTCTGGTCGGGAGAGTCGACGCGGGCGACGAGCTGGTCGGTGACGACGATGGTGCCGCCCGGCAGCGTCAGCGCGTTGGCGCCGATGCCTATGGCGCTGCGAAAGAGCAGCTTCGGCGCGGTGGGAAGCTCCGCCTGCGCGACGAGCCTGTCAAAGCGCGACAGGAGCTCGGCCTGCTCCTCCGCGGAGAGCTTCGACGGCCTCAGCATGATCCGGTCGAGGCTTGCGAGCGCCGTGTCGCCGAGCTTCGTCTCGGCCGCGATCGGGATGCGCTGCGCGATCCGCTCGGCAAGCCAGGGAATTCCCCGCAGGTAGGCGAGCCCGGCCACGGCGACGACGGCGAGAAGCGCGAGAACGACGACGACCGGGTTGCGTTCGAGCGCGTGCACGACGCCCTGCGGCGTCGATCCGCCGACGCTCCGCGGATCCACCGTGACGTCGTCGAGGACGAGCACGCCCCCGTCGGGCAAGGCGAGGCGCAGCGGAATTCCGGCGACCGGCGCGGACACGACGACATCGCTTCTCGCGAGGTCGAGCTGCCGCTCGCCGATCCGCGCGTGAACGTAGCCGCCGGTCACCGTGACCTCCGCGGGTTCGCCGGCGGCGCTGCGCCCGTCGAACCAGTGTGCCTTGAGAGGAGACCCGGTCGTCGGCGTCATAGCGCGAGGTCGAACCCGAACATTTCACCAAGCTCCTCGCCGGTGGCGCGCGGGACCTGGACGACCGCGGCGGCGACGGTCGCGAGCGGGGCTTCGATCTCGACCGACAGCGCCTGCAGGCGGTAACGCGTGATCCGCACGACCGCCCAGGGGATCAGGAGCCCACAGGTGACGATGATCGCGATGAGGTTGCCCGCGTAAAGCCGCGCGAGCTTGCGTCCGGAGATCGCGCTGTGCAGCTGCGCGATGTTTGAAAGCCGCGCCGTACCCAGCACGAGGTTCGTCATCCGCGAGCGGTTGTACGCGGTCCAGACGATGACGATGCCGACCCAACCCAGCACGAGGAACGGCAAGGCGATCAGGAACACCGCCGGAGATCCACCGACGGCCATTCCGATGAACGTTGTCGCAAAGAATCCGACCAGGACTGTCGCCACCAGCGGAATCCCGCACAGCACGATGCCGATGCAGTAGATGCCGTAGACCTTCCCGACCGTGACACCCGAACGGAAGACCTGATCTCCCCAGGCGGCCTTGCCGACGGTGAGGCGCCGGATTCGCGCGATCGCATACGGGTACGCGCCGAGCAGGAGGACATACATGCCGCCGAGCTCGCCGGCGACGCGTCCCGGGCGCTCCAGCGCCTCGAGCGTGGTGTGGCTTGCCGCGACGAACACGATCAGCAGCAGGGCGAGCGGCCAGATGGCGAGCGCGACGTCACGCGGTGTGCCGAGGAAGCGGAACCGGATGCCGCGATGGCTCGAATTGGCGGCGTTGAACGCGAGCGAGCGGGCAACGATCCAGGGCGCGCCGCACAGGAGCGCAGCGACGAGCCAGGCGGCGGAGTCGGGGACAAGGTTCTCCACGACCCAGTACAGGCCGACGGCTGCCGCGGCAATCAGTCGGCCGCGCAGGATCGCGACCGGGTTGCCGTGGAATTCGAAATTGGCGTCCGCGAGCCAGGTATGGCCGTAGAAGAAACGGCGCTTGCGCACTGTCGCCCACGGCGACCACAGGCCAAGGGACACCAGCGTGAGCAGCAGGTTGACGATCCAGATGCGGAAATAGTCGCCGGCCTTGCCGGTGAACGCGCATTGAAGGTGCCGTCGCCCCGAGGCGTCCGGTGTGCCGCCGGGTGCGGGTGGCATTGCGGCGGAGCCTGGCGATGGCGCCTCCGGCTCCATGTTGCCGGCGACAAGCGGCGGCTCCGCTGCCGGCGAATTCGGCACGGGATCGGGCGCCGTCGCGGGCGTGTCGCTCACCTCGTGTCCCCTTTCATTGCGCCAGGGGCGCAACGACCCTGCGAACGGCGGCGCGTCGCGCCCCTTTCGGCTAGTGCTTCTGCTGCGCCGACCACTTCTTCAGCGCGTCGAGCGTGTTTGCCACGTGCTTGTCGGGATCCATCGCAGTGTATGCGTACACGATGCGGCCGTCGGGCGCGATCACGTAGGAGACGCGGTCGGCGTACTTCGGCACGAGCTTCAGTACCGCATCGTAGGACTTCATGATCGACTGGTCGGCATCGGCGGCGACCGCGAACTTGCTGCGGCATTCGCTGACCGAGAATTTCTTCAGCGTATCGATGTCGTCGTGCGAGACGCCGATCACCGTCGCACCGAGCGCGCGATACGCGTCGGAGGCCTCGGCGAAATCGTGCGCCTCCTGCGTGCAGCCGGTGGTGAAGGCGGCCGGATAGAAGTACAGGACCACCGGACCCTTCTTCAGTGCCTCGGCGAGCGAAAACGAGAAGACGTTTCCTCCGAGCGAAGCCGGGGCCGTGAATGCGGGTGCGCTGTCGCCGGGCTTGAGCGCAGCGGTCGCCGGCAATGCGACACAGGTCGCGAGAAGTGCCGTCGCAAGAATTCGTTTCATCGGGATGGCCTTTGCGTTGGTTTGATCATAGCAACAATGCACGCCGCGCGTTGATGCGCGAGCGTCGGGGTCATTCGTCCTTGCCGGCCGGCGGCGCGACGATCGCGCCTTCGACGCCGCTGCGGTCGAGCCCTGCGCGCACGAAACCGCTAGCCTTCATCTCCTCGACGAAGGCGGCCAGGAAAGCTGCGCCCGCACTGCGGCCCTTTGGCGTTGCCATCGCCTGCCGGATGACCATGAAGCGTCCGCCCAAGAGCTCGACTCCGCTTAGACGCTTCGCATCGGCCTCGAGTTGCTGTTTCACGCCGGCCGCAACGTCGTAGTGGTCCGCCAGCATCGCCGGGACCGGTCCCTGCGAGGTCGGTGTCCGGACGAGCTGCGCCTCCTTCAGCTCGCGCGAAAGATAGAGGTCGTAGGCGCTGCCCGCGGCGACCACGACGCGATGTCCCGCACGATCGACGTCGCTGTTCACCCGGATCGGAGAGCCGCGCGGCACGGCGTAGGCGCCCTCGATCAGCACATACGGCGCGCTGTAATCCATGTCCACTGCGCGTGCCGGGTCGATCGCGACGAACGCGATGTCCCACACGTTCGCACGGGCATCGGCGGTGACCTTGCCCGCAGCCGCATACGTGACGAAGGCGATCGGAACGCCCAGACGCGCCGCAAGTTCTCGGGCGAGGTCGACCGATACACCCCTCGGCTGGTCCGTGGCCGGATCCTTCGTCGCCAGCACCGGGTTGCCGAAGTTGATCGCGGCGCGCAGCGTGCCGCTCGGGGCGAGCTCGGAGACGGCGGCGGCAGGGGGACGGGACATCGGAGCGGACGCGCAGGCAGTGAGGACGGATGCGATGACGAAGGAAGCCGTCATCGCCACAGCGCGCCAAGCATAGCGCCGAAGCGGGAAAAGCGCGATGGCATGCGACGCGCTCAGGGGTTCTCCTTCAGCCAGATCATCGAGCGGCGAACGCGGTCGTAGCCGCTCGGATGATCGTAGAAGACGAATTCCTCGACCGGCCCCGGTCGCAGCTTGCGATAGGTCGAGAGCCGCATCGCCGCCGACGCGAACCCCTGCGGCTCGCGGGCGGCGTTGAGGCCGAACGCATCGGCCTCGGCCTCGCTGCTCCTCACGATGGTGTTCGTGAGCGGCGAGAACAGGAACAGGAGCGCGACGAGGATCGCAGCGCCGAGCGGCAGACCAGCCGGATCGCTGCGATCGCGCAGCCCCAGGCGCGCTCCCCAGCGTGCCAGCGCCGCGTCGAACAGCCGATGCGTCAGCGCGAAGGCAATGCCGTAGACGAGCGTCAGGAACACGGTCAGCTTCACCGGGTGATTGAGCACGTAGTGCCCCATTTCGTGCGCGAGCACCGCGCGGATCTCGGGAAGCGACGTCTTCTCGATGAGGTTGTCGTTGAGGTTGATGCGCGCGAGTCCCGCCACGCCCGCCACGTGCGCGCTGACCCGGGTCGTCTGGCGTGACGCGTCGAACCACTCGACGTGCCGGGTCGGGATTTCGTTCGCGCGCGCGAGCGACAGCACTGCGTCCCGCACCGGTCCTTCCGGCAGCGGCTTGAAGTCGTTGAACAGCGGTGCGATCAGCACGGGGTAGAGCATGTTGATGAGCAGCGTGAAGACGAACGCCATGCCGGTCGCCCAGATCCACCAGCGGCTGCCGGCGCGGCGTATCCCCGCGTAGACGCCCGCGATCACGATGGCGAAGATGACGACCGACACGCCGAGGCCGATCAGCTGCTCGCCGAACCACGCGCCGAATGCCTGGGTCGACAGGCCGTACTGGTGCTCGCGAAAATAGTCCGTGTAGATCGTGAGCGGCAGCGAGAGCAGCCAGACGGCAATGACGAATCCGGCGCCGTAGAGCGCCACGCTGATCCTCGGGCGCGAGCTCACGCGACCCGCGAGGCCGGCGAGCCGGCGGCTTGCACCGCTGACGAGAAGGATCGCCATGACGGCGATCGCATAGAGCGTCCCCCACAGTTGCAGCCAGTATCCGCCTTCGAAATAGGCGTCGGACAATGCGCGCTGCTCGGGGGAGAGCACCGCGAGCCACGCTTCGGTGGCGGTGTCGACGTCGAAGCCCGGTCCGGAGGCGGCGGCCGCCGGTACGTGAAGCCCGGCAGGCAGATCGCGGACGATTGGCGTGTCCGCGTGGACAACGCCGCAGCAGAGTGCGAAAAGCGCCAGCGCGCACGTGAGTCGCAGTGACAATCTCATGGTCTCGGGGGTCCGGTGCAAAGCGCGCAAGACTACCGAAAGTGGCCTCGACTCGCCACCATGCGTGCCCGACCATTGTCGCCCCGGTCGGGGCGACGCACGTCAGTTCGGCCCGAGCTCGATCGCCGCTGTGAGATCGCCCATGCCGGCACGCACGCCCGGCAGCGGCTCGAGATCGAAGCGGCGCGTCAGGAATTTGAGGATCGACGTCGTGTCGTAGGCGGTCCGGTCGACGAACCCCCGCTTCACCATCGGCCCGATCAGGATCGTCGGCACCCGCGTCGCCGGTCCCCAGCGATCGCCGGCGGGCGGCGCGACGTGGTCCCAGAATCCGCCGTTCTCGTCGTAGGTGATGATGACGAGCGTCGAGCGCCAGAGCGGGCTTGCCTGCAGCTTCGCCACGACGCCGGCGATGTGCTCGTCGCCGCGGCGCACGTCGGTGTAGCCGGGATGCTCGTTGTAGATGCCTTGCGGCTTGTAGAAGACGACGGCCGGCAGCTTTCCGGCATCGATGTCGGCGACGAGATCGGTGTAGTCCTTGAGATGGCGGGCGCGCTCGGACGAGCCGGGCGCATATCGGCTGAAGTAATTGAACGGCTGATGGTGTGGCACGAAGTTCGGCGACCCGACGGCATGGTTGTAGATGATCTCGCGCTTCGCCGCGGGCGGCTGCATGCCGTCGGCGAGTGCCGCCTTCCACGATCCGGCGTACCACGCCCAGTCGATCCCCTTTGCGCTCAGCGTGTCGCCGATGGTCTTCGCGGTCTGCGGCGGCAGCGGATGCTTCGACGGATCGGCAAGCGCCGGATCTCCGCCCGCCGCCGGCGCGATGCCGCTCGGCTGAAACGCGGGCTGCATCGTGTTGACTGCGAAGAAATCGGGCGTCAGGCCGCGATCGGCGACGAATTGCGGCGCGCCATTCATCGCGCTCGCGGGCGAGCCCGGCTTCAGCGCGAGGCGGCCGTTCGCGTCGAGCACCGACACCAGCGACGCGGGCGCATCCGGGAACGTCGGCGTGCAGGCGCAGATCAGCCAGAAGTGATTGAGGAACGAGCCGCCGAAGGCGCCCATGAAGAAGTTGTCGGCGAGCGTGTACTGCTTCGCGAGGGCCCACAGCGGCAGCGACGAGCCGTCGTAATAGCCCATCACGAGGCCGCCGGCATCCGTCCACGCGGCGTACTGGTCGAGCTTGCCGCCGTTGATCTGCGCGATGTTCTGGTAGTAGCGGTGCGCGAGGTCGCGCGTCGGCTTGACGAGGGGCAGGTTCACCGGTGGCTGGTCGATCCGGAACGGAGCGTTGACGAGATTGCTTCCGTAGGCGGGGTCGGGCGTCACGCCATCGGACTTCCAGGTGGGAGGAAGCATCGGGAGCAGCGACCCGTCGCGGTCGCGCTGGAGCACCTCTTCCGCCGTGGCGGCGGCAATGCCGTTGGCTCCCGGGAACAGTCCGTACAGGTTGTCGAAGCTCCGGTTCTCGCCGTAGATGACGACGACGTGCTCGATTTTCGCGAGCGCCCGGTCGGTCGGCGTGTCGCGCGACACCGGCGCCACGCCGGCGCAGCCGGCGAGCACCGCAACGGCAATGACAAAGAGGGGCGCAGCGCGCCTACAAGGCCTGGACCACATGGACGACCTCCGCAGCGAATGCAGCAAGAATTGCGCTCCCATCTGACGCCACCACCGTGACACGATCATGACAGGGGCCGGTCAGATCACGCCGGCGATGATGTTGATCGCCATCGCGAGGATCGCAATGTTGAAAATGAAGCTCAGCACGCCGTGGATCAGCGTCAGGCGCCGCATGTGGCGCCCGGTGACCGCGACGTCCGAGGTCTGCGACGTCATGCCGACGACGAACGAGAAGTACGCGAAGTCGAGAAAGTCGGGCTCCTGGCCGCCGGGGAAGGCGAGTCCCTTGGGCTCGCATTCGGGGTCGCGCGAGTGCGTGTAGTAGCGGCGCGCATAGTGGAAGCCGAAGAGCGTCTGGATCAGCAGCCACGACAGTATCAGCGCGAGTATCGCGAGCACGAGATGCCACGAGCGCAGCCACGGTGTCGCGTTCCTGACCTCGCCGATCAGCAGCGCGATGGCGACCACGCTCGCGCACGCCGCAGTCACCACGGCGAGGAATATGACAAAGGCGCCCTGATCCTGCGAGCGCATCCGGGCCCGGGTCATTGCAGTGTCGGCCCGCGCAATGACAGTCCACGCCATCGCGAGGTAGATGGAAACGCCGGCGTCCCATGCGATCAGCAGCGCGGTCTTGAACGGAAAGAAGCCAGTGGCGACGAAATAGATCGCGATGCCGGTCGCGGCGGCGAGACCGATCCGGTGCGTCGCCATCATCCGGACGATCCACGGCAGCGACTCGGCAGGCTCCCGCGAGGGCGCGCGCGCGCTCATGCGAATTTCCCTAGGTGCCGAACGGCGCGACGCCGATCAGCGGCCAGTGGAGCCAGAACGCGAACACGTACCAGGCGATCGCGCCGACCGCGAAGGTCAGCGCGTCGCCCACGGCGGTGCCCGCGGGATAGACGACGCCGGCGGCGGTGTCGCGGCGGCGCGATGCCGCGTAGTCGAGGACCGCCCAGACGAAGAACGCGCCGAACAGCACGAAGCCCGCCAGCGAGAACGCCGAAAGCAGATGACCGAAGGCCCAGGTCTTCACGCCGGCCACCATCGGATGTCCGATCGCGGGCTTGATCCGGTTGCCCGGCACGTAGGCGGCCGCGATCAGGACGAACGCGAGGAGCGTCAGCGCCGTGGTCGCGTAGTGCATCCAGAATGGAGGCGTCCAGACGAAGACCGGATGCTGTCGCGACCGGGCGAAGCCCCAGACGATCAGCGCGAATCCGGCAATGGAAGCGAGCGAGTAGAGCGCCTTCCACACATTGGGGCCGAGCCGCGCGATCTGCGCGCTGCGAAACCCGTCACCGAAGATGCGAACCGAGTGGACGCCGAGAAAGACGACGAGACCGGCGATGAGCAGTGTCATTTTCCTGGCGGCTCCGTGGCTTGCGGCGTCGACCGCCCGCTACTTGAAGGGTGAGGTCGGACCGGGAAATGCCGGCGCCGCCGGTGCGGGCGTCGGTGCCGGCGTCGCGCACAGCCACGCAAGCATCGACGCGCCGAGGGTGCCGGGCTTCACGTCGACATATTCGACGGACTTCAGGGGCAGGTCGAACTGGGCGAGCTGCTTTCCCTTCGCATCGCGATACACCAGCATCGCTGCGCCCATCCGGTGCACCGGGCAGTCGGCGACGTTGAGCGCTAGCATTTCGGTGTATTTCTGCTTGACCCCTTGCTCGTCGGCGATCGTCCGCGGCGGCTTGGTTGTGGTTCGGAACCAGCCCTGGCGCCGGCCTTCGGTAAGCCGTACTGGCGGGGACGCCTGAACCGAGACCTCGGCGCCGTCGGGCTGGACGCCGAACGGGACGAATTTCTCGGCGGCGCAGAGCGCGGGCCAGGTTGCCGCAGCGAGGACGAGCGGCACGAGGCGCGCGGCGGTGCTCCGGCGCGTCGCGGCGAGCCACATCGTCACGGCAGGATGCGCGCTGGGGCGCGTTCTCGGTCTCGCATGTGCATCGGCTAGCGCGGCTTCACGAAGCGCAGCGCGAACTTGTCCGTGGGCACATTCGCATCGCCCGACGACGTCTCGCGCGTGTCGGCGGGATTGCGCAGGAACGTGCCTTCGGCTTCGAGCACGAAGCCCGCCTGCTGCATCTCCGCAAGTACGACCGTCTCGTCGATCCGGTGCAGCGTCTTGCCGGCGCTCACGCCGGTGCCCGCCTTCGCCGCGTGGTCGACGACGACGAGGTGTCCGCCGGGCTTCAGCGCTGCGAAGAGCCGCTGGTTCATCTTCGCGCGGTCGACGGGCAGGTACGAGATGTCGTGGTAATTGTTCACGATCGTGATGAGGTCGAGCTTCGGCGCGTCCGCCGGCACCGGATCCTCGAACGGCCGCAGCACGACGACGATGTTGGGTTGCGGATGGTCGGCGAGGCGCTTGGTCAGCGCCGCGCCCGCGCTCTCGCGCTGCGCGTAGACTTTGCCCGTCGGGCCGACCGCGAGCGCCATCAGCTCGGTCGTGTAGCCGCCGCCCGCAGCGATGTCCTCGACCTGCATGCCCGGCATGACGCCGGTGAACGGGATGAACTCCAGCGGGCGTCGCGACGCGTCGAGCTTGTGATCGCCGTCGGTGCGGATCGGGTTGTCGACGACGCTTTGCGCCAGCGCCTTGGCGGCCTCCGACGTCTGCGTCGGTGCCGTCGTGCAGGCGGCGAGCGCGAGCATGAGCAGGACAGGGACCAGCACGCCGACGGCGGGGGCCGGCGCAGGGCGATTCGAACGGGCGAAGGTCATCGGCGGGCCGGGGTCTCGGAATGGCCCGATACTTTATCAGGTGCCGCGCCGAAGGCGGGCACCGCCCCCGCCGGATCAGCGCGCCGCGTAGAGCGTCGGCAGTTCCGTGCGGAGTGCTTCGAGCTTCGGCAGGTCGTTGAAGACGATGTACGGCTGCGTCGGATGCAGCGCCAGATAGTTCTGGTGATAGCCCTCGGCGGGCCAGAACGTCGAAAGCGGCGCGATCTGCGTGACGATCGATCGGTTGAACGCTTTCGCCGCCGTGAGCTGCGCGACGTAGGCTTCGGCGACACGCTTCTGCTCGTCATTGACATAGAAGATCGCCGACCGGTATTGCGTGCCGCGGTCGGGACCCTGGCGATTGAGCTGGGTCGGGTCGTGCGCGACCTGGAAGAACACCTTGAGCAGGTGGCCGTAGCTCACCTGCGCCGGGTCGTAGGTGACTTCCACCGACTCGGCGTGCCCGGTATCGCCGCTGCTCACTTGCTCGTAGCTCGGATTCTTCGTCGTGCCGCCCGCATACCCGGAAACGGCACGGGTCACACCCTTGACGTGGCGGAACACCGCCTCGACGCCCCAGAAGCAGCCCCCGGCGAACACCGCCGTCTGTGGGGCTTTTGACGCTGCGGCGGGAACGTCGACCGCAGGAGCGGGGAGGGGGGTCGCGTTGCACGCGGCAACCGAAGCCAGAATAGGCAGCGAAATCAGGGCAATGACACGGCCGACCGATAGGCGGGACATCGATTTGTCCTTTTGCATGGCGCCCGCGACGCGCGGGGATACGACTTAGTCGCCATTGCCGGCAAAACATTGCACGGCAGCCGCAAATTCCGGCCGCCGGCACGGGCGCGCCGGTGCCGGGCACATCAGCGTGAAGGGACGGCTTCGGCCCGCAGGTCCGGTGCCGCGGTCAGCGCAGCCACACGCCGGTGATGCGGTCGTATTCGCCCGATGCCTTGGCGAGGTGCATCCAGGTGTCCATCCAGTCCTTCATCGCCGAGTCGCCGCGCGGCAGCAGCCACGCCATTTCGCCGTACTGGAGCGGCTTGTCCGGATTGACGGCGCAAAGGCCGGGGCGCAGCTTCGCCTGCACGATGGTCTCGACCGACTCCGAGATCATCACGTCGGCATTGCCCTTGAGGATTTCGTCGAAGATCGTCGTGTTGTCGTTGAAGATGACGATCTTCGCCTGCTTGAAGTTGGCGCGCGCGAAGCGCTCGTTGCTGCCGCCCGGGTTCTCGATCACGGTGACGCCCGGCTTGTCGATGTCGGCGACGGTCTGGAATTTGGCGACGTTCGCGCACTTGGTGATCGGCGCCTTGCCGTTGACCATGTATGCGGTCGTGAAGAACGCGGTCTTCTGCCGGTCGGTCGACACCGAGATGCCGCCGACCGCGACGTCGCACTTCTCGAGGAAATCCTTCATCAGGTTGGGCCACGCGGTCTTGACCATCACGACCTCGACACCGAGCGCCTTGGCCGCGGACGTGACGAGATCGATATCGAGACCTTCGTAGCCGCCATCCGGTCGTTGGAAGCTGAACGGCTTGTAGTCGCCGGGCGTGCAGACGCGGAGCTTGCCGCTCTTCATCACCTCGTCGAGGCGGGACGGGACAGGCGCCTGCGCGAGTGACCACGAGGCGGGCAGGGCGCAGATCAGCGCGACGGCGAGCATTCTCAGCATGTTCGTTTCCTCCCGAAGAATCGCGCGCAGCGTTCGGACTGCGCGCCGGATCGATTGTACCGCCGGGGTCTCCGCGCGGCCGGCGGTGATCCTATTTCACCACCGACGGTGCGATGCTGCGCAGCTGCAGCGGATAGGTGGCGAGGCTGCGCTGCCCGCTGGCGCCGACCGCGCGCACCGAGAAGAGATAGTCGTCCTTCGACATCGGCACGGCCGCGCGCGTGACGTTGCCGACGAAGCTCGCGCCCTGCCACGTCGGCGACGTCGTGTCGCGCCAGACGATTTCGTAGCCCGCGAGATCGGCTTCGGGATTGGCGAGCCACGACAGCGTCGTCTGGTTCTCGAGCTGCAGCGTCTCGATGCGCACGCCGGACGGAGGCGCCGGCGCGCGCGCGAGCGTCGCGAGGCCGGCCAGGTTCACCCGCGCGACCGAAGCGAGATAATCGAAGTCGACGAACTGCGGCAGATCGCCGAACTGGATGCCGTCGACGATCCGCACATCCTGATGCTGATGGCGGAAATCCTCGTGCGCCTCGGTGAAGCGCACTGCCGCGTAGCCGTGCGGCAAGGAACGGAATGTGATCGCCGCCGCGCAGATAACGGTCGCGCCGGTAGACGACCTTGACGTTCATCTCCGGAACGTAGCGCTGCGCGGCGTCGCGCAGCGTCCGGGCGAGCTCGCGCGCCGGCGAATCGTTCTCGCCGCCGGTCTCGAGGCGGCGCTGCCATTCCTCGGTGAGCTCCTTGCCCGCGGGGACGCCTTCGGCGAAGAGCCGCAGCGTGCCGGCGTCGCGCTTGCCCGATCTCGTCGTGCGAATTGCCGACGATGTCGTTGGTGATCATCGCCTCGACGCGGGCATTGCGCTCGCGCGCGGCCTGCGCCCAGTGCGAAGGCGCCCAGCAGGCCCTGTTCCTCGCCGGCGACCGCCATGAAGACGAGCGTCGCGGGATTGCGCGTCTTCGCCATCGTGCAGGCGAGCTCCATCACCACCGCGGTGCCCGAGGCGTCGTCGTTCGCGCCGGGCGCGTCGCACTGCGCGTTCATCACGTTGCCGCACATCGAGTCGTAGTGGCCGGACACGACGAGCGTGCGCGCCTTCGCGACCGGGTCCACGCCTTCGAGCGTCGCGACGACGTTGACGAGCGTCGCGGGCTTCTGCACGCGCGGCGTGGGCGGCTGCACGAATTCGTCGAACTCGACCTTGAGGCGCGCACCGGTCTCGGCGGCGCAGCGATCGAGCGTCTCCTTGATCCAGCGGCGCGCGGCGCCGATGCCGCGCTTTGGATCGTCGGCGGCCGACAGCGAGTGCCGCGTTCCGAATCCCGCGAGCGTGCGGACGTAGCCTTCCAGCCGTGCCGCCGAGACCTCGCGGACGAGGCGGGCGATCTCGGGATCGCGCGCGTCCGGTGCATCGGCGGCCTGCGCCGGCGCAGTGGAGAGAGCGCAGACGCACGCGGCGGCTGCGGCAAGCCTGATGGTTTTGCGGATCATGGCGTTCTCCCAATGCGCAAGAAAGGCGCGATTATCGCGCGAACGAGGCACGGCGTCGCGCGGCTGTCGCCGCATGCGACTCCTGCTATAGTCAGCGCCGCCGCGCCACACGGGAATCCGCCCGTGCGCGAGGCCGGAGGAGCAAGCACATGAGACACGCGGTGCAGGCGGTCGCGGCCATCTTCGCGCTGGCCGCGTGTTCGTCATACGGGGCGCTGACTGCCGCGGATTACGACCCCGGGAGCACCTCGCACAGCCAGTTCCTCGACAACGCGCACATGTGCGAGCAGCAGGCCGAGGCCGATCACAAGAAATACGGGATGGGGCCTCTGGATCCCACCTACTCGACGTTCAACCGGATGTACGACGCCTGCATGCGCTCTTCCGGATACACACGGAAGCCGAAGAAGGAGTGACGTCGGTCAGGCGCCTTTGCCGATCAGCCTGGGGTCGGCGAAGAGCGATGTGATGTGCACCCTGCCGATCTCGGGATGGTCGGGCACGACGAAGAGGATCGGCGTGATCAGCTCCTCGAACAGGCCGCGCAGGCTCCGCGCGCCGGTCTTGTACTCGATGGCGAGCTCGGAGATCTGCTCGAACACCCTGCGCTCGACGACGAGCTCCACGCCTTCGTTGCCGAAGATCTCGCGGAACTGGCTGTAGATCGAGTCGCGCGGCTCGGTCATGATCCGGACCAGCATCTCGCGCGTGAGATCGCGGAAGCGCGCGATGATGGGCAGGCGGCCGGTGAATTCCGGGATCAGTCCGTAGGTGAAGAGGTCGGTGGGCTTCACCCGCGTGTTGAGGCGGTCGAGGATCTTGCGGTTCTCGTCGTCGGACGTCGCGATGAAGCCGAACCCGTGGTTCTGCGCCATGATGTCGTCGAGCCCGACGAACGCGCCGCCGCAGATGAACAGGATGTTCGTCGTGTCGATGTACCGGCCGGCGCCGATCCTGACCTGCGAACCTTCCATGATCTTCAGGAGTGCGTGCTGAACGCTCTCGCCCGACGCGCTGTGCGGGGTCGCATCCGGCGCCTTCAGCTTGTCGATCTCGTCGATGAAGACGATGCCCTGCTGCGCGTGCGCAAGATCGCCGCCGGCCTTGTCGATCAGCCGCTGCAGGATCGCGTCGATCTCCTCGTTGACGAAGCGCGTCTGCGCGAGCGAAGTGGCCTCCGCGGTGACGAACGGCACGCCCAGCATCCGCGACAGCGTCTCGCAGGTCAGCGTCTTGCCGGTGCCGGACGGGCCGATCAGGAGCACGTTGCTCTTCACGATCGGCACGTCGTCGCGCTCCGACTTCTCGATCTTCCGGAAGTGCGAATAGACGGCGACGGCGAGGGTTTTCTTCGCCTCGTCCTGCCCGATGACGTACTCGTCCAGCACCTTGACGATCTGGCTGGGCTTCGCGCTCCGGCCGAGCGGCTTCAGCGCCGCGGAGGCGCGGGGCTCTTTCGGCATTGCCACAGTCGCGTTCATGATCGTCGCATTGTAATCGTCTTCCAGCGGCCGTCATTCTTCGCCGATCGCGCTGGCGGAGGCCACGGACGAAGAAAAGGCCGGCACAAGGCCGGCCATTTTCACACTTCCGTGCGGGGATCAGGCGGCCTTGAACCGCGCGCCCTGCCGCGGCGCGCCGCGACTGTGACCCGCGTTGCCGCGATCGCCTTGCGGACCGCCGCGCGAACGCGGGTTGCCGCCGGTGGGCTTGGCAGTTGCGCCGTAGCTCCTGCCGTTGCGCTCGGTGCCGCGACCCGAACCCGCGCCCTGACGGGGACCCTGGCCCTGACCTTGGCCGGGGCGGCCGCGACCACGCTGGGCGAAGACCGCCTGCGGCTTCGCATTGGGATCGGGCTCGAAGCCGGGGACGACCTCGCTCGGGATCTGGCGCTTGATGAGCCGCTCGATGTCGCGCAGGAACGCGTGCTCGTCGACGCACACGAGCGAGATCGCCTCGCCTTCGGCGCCGGCCCGTCCGGTGCGGCCGATGCGGTGCACGTAATCGCCGGGCACGTTCGGGAGATCGTAGTTGACGACGTGCGGCAGCTGGTCGATGTCGATGCCGCGCGCGGCGATGTCGGTCGCGACCATCACGCGGACACTGCCGCGCTTGAAGTCCGACAGCGCCTTGGTGCGCGCGTTCTGGCTCTTGTTGCCGTGCAGCGCGACGCCGCGGATGCCGTCGGCCTCGAGCGAGCGCACGAGCTTGTCGGCGCCGTGCTTGGTGCGGGTGAAGACCAGCACCTGTTCCCAGCGGTTCTGGCCGATGAGATAGGCGAGGAGCTGCGCCTTCTGGTCACGGTTGACCGGGTGGACGCGCTGTGCGATCGCGTCGACCGTCGAATTGCGCGGCGCGACGTCGATCTGACGCGGCTGGTCGAGCAATTTTTCGGCGAGGAAGCGGATCTCGTCGGAGAACGTCGCCGAGAACAGCAGGTTCTGGCGCTTCTTCGGCAGGAGGGCCAGCACGCGCTTGACGTCGGGGATGAACCCCATGTCGAGCATGCGATCGGCCTCGTCGAGGACGAAGGTCTCGACGCGCGAGAAATCGACGTTGCGCTGCTGCTGGTGATCGAGCAGGCGGCCCGGCGTCGCGACGAGGATGTCGACGCCGCGCTTGAGCTGCGCGACCTGCGGGCCGAAGCTGACGCCGCCGAAGAGCGCAAACGACGAGATCCGCAGATGGCGGCCGTACGTCTTGATCGACTGCTCGACCTGCGCGGCGAGCTCACGCGTCGGCGTGAGGATCAGCGCGCGCAACGGCTTCTTTGACCCGGCGGGATAAGGCGACGGGCGCGTGGAGAGCTGCTGCAGGAGTGGCAGCACGAAGCCGGCGGTCTTGCCGGTGCCCGTCTGGGCACCGGCCATGAGATCGCCGCCCGCGAGCACGGCCGGGATCGCCTGGAGTTGAATGGGGGTAGGACGCGTGTAGCCTTGATCGGCGACCGCGCGCAGCAACGGCTCGGACAATCCGAGGGATTGAAATGACATGAATGCTTTCGAATGGTTGCTCGGCCATACGCTCCCCCTGGGGGAACGGCCAGTCACAGCCAAACGGGAGAAACTACGAAGGTCGGAATCGACTGCGGCAAGGGGACTGGAACAAGGGCCGCAAACAACACTATAACGCATCCCGGGGACATTTGTCCAATTTATCAACGGACAGCGATTGGCGCCAGCGAACGGCGCACCCGGAACGGCACGAATTGCGTACCATCGACTCGGGAATTCGCCGCCACCAAATGATCGCCATCGACCCCGCCGAAGTGGAATGGACCGCCGTGCGCGCTCAGGGGGCGGGCGGCCAGAACGTCAACAAGGTCTCGTCGGCCGTGCACCTGCGCTTCGACATTCGCGCGTCGTCGCTGCCCGATGACGTCAAGACCCGTTTCTGCGCCCATCAGGACCAGCGGATCACGGCCGACGGTGTGGTCGTGATCAAGGCGCAGCGGTACCGGACGCAGGAGCGCAACTACGCAGATGCGCTCGCGAGGCTCCAGGAGCTCCTCGTCGAGGCGACCCGGATCGCTCGTCCGCGGAAGCCGACGCGTCCGACGCGCGGCTCGCAGCGGCGCCGCGTCGACAGCAAGGTGAAGCGGGGCGAGGTCAAGAAGACGCGCGGCCGGGTCGTCGACTGAGGCGGTGCATGCGTTTCGCCCCGCACGATCTCGATGCCATCTCGTCGCGCACGGTCGCGCATTACGAGCGAAATGCGGAGCGCTTTCGCGACGGGACGCAGGACCACGACGTCAGCCAGAACATCGCCGCGCTGCTCGATCACATCCGGGGCGCGCCCCCCTTCACCATACTCGACCTCGGTTGCGGGCCCGGGCGGGATCTCGTCACGCTCGCGCGGCTCGGCCACACGCCGGTGGGACTGGATGGCGCGGCGCCGTTCGTGGCGATGGCACGCGCCGCCAGCCGGTGCGAGGTGTGGCAGCAGGATTTCCTGAAGCTCGACCTGCCGCCGGGGCGATTCGACGGCGTCTTCGCCAACGCGTCGCTGTTCCATGTGCCGCGGCAGGAATTGCCGCGCGTGCTGCGTGAGATTTTCGCAACGCTGAAGCCCGGCGGCGTGCTGTTCAGCTCGAATCCGCGCGGCGACGACGTCGAAGGGTGGAGCGGGGATCGCTACGGCGTCCACTTCCGGCTGGAGACCTGGCGCGGGCTGCTGACCGACGCGGGCTTCGTCCTGCTTGCGCACTACTATCGTCCGGAGGGGTTGCCGCGCGAGCAGCAACCGTGGCTCGCTACCGTCTGGCGCAAGCCCGGCGCAACATGACGCGTTCGCCGCGTTGAGTTACGGCGGCGGCAGCGCCGTCGTCAGCACCGCGTTGGTCATGCCCTTGTCGGCGAGCGAGAGCGTTCCGCTGAGATTGATGTCGTTGAGATAGTTCGCCGCGGAAATCGGCTTCGCGAGCTGCGTGTTGACGGCGCCGAGGTCGCCGATCGTGACCGTGCGCGAGCCGTTGACGTCGCCGCGCAAGAGGCCGAGGCGAACCGATCCGCCGCCGCCGCTGAATCCGTCGCTGGAGCTGACGCTGGACAGCGTCACCGTCACGTACTGCGCGTTCGCGACGCCGGTCAGCGGGACGATCATGTCGTTGCCGCTGAATGTAGGACCCCCGGCGACGGCGGCGCCTTCGGTGATCCCTACGGCTCCGGACACCGGTGGATGATTGAACGTGACGACGAGCGTGTGGCTCGCGCCGGCCCCCGCCATTCGCGGCTCCGTCGTGGGATTGGTCGTGACCAGCGACAGCGGCAGGTCGAACGTGCCTGCAGTACCGTGCGCCTTGCGCGACGCCGCGCCGGTGATTCCGAAGGTCGTCGTCGCATCGACCCTGTTGACGCCGCCGGTCCCGCCCGCACCAAACAGGTAATAGAGGCTGCCGCTCGGCCCGACCTGCATCTTCACCGGCGAGCTGATGCCGCTTGCGAAGTCGGCCACCGCGAACCCGCCGGCGGGGTCGACCGTCTTGATCCATCCGCTGCAGAGATCCGAGAAGAAATACTTGCCGACGTACGCCGGCGGAAACTGCACCGACGTCGGGTTGTAGAACGCGCCCCCTGTTATTGCGCAGCCGGTGATCGATCCGCCGCTGTGCGGATAGGTGTAGAGCGGTCCGGTCTGCCCGGCCGCGAGATTCATGTTGCCCTCGGAAATGGGCCAGCCGTAATTGGCGCCCGCGAGGCCGTCGTCGATTTCCTCCCACGTGCTCTGCCCGACGTCGTCGATGAAGATGCGGCCGGTGCCGGGCTGGATGCCGAACGTGAACGGATTGCGCAGGCCCAATGCCCAGATCGCACGATTCTTGCCGGTCGCCGTCGCGAAGAACGGGTTGTCGGCGGGAATCGTCCCGTCGGAGTTGATGCGCAGCATCTTGCCCAGCAGATTGGCGAGCGTCTGCGAATTCGCGCCGTTCGCGTTCTCGCCGACACCGATGTAGAGCTTGCCGTCGGCGCCGAAATTGAGCGACCCGCCGTTGTGATTGGTCGCGCTGGATAGGTTGTCGAGGTCGAGCAGGGGAAGCTCGCTGCCGACCTGCACGACGTCGCCGTTCGCGGTGAACCGGCTCACGCGGTTGTGCGCCGGGCTGCCAGGAACCGTGTAATAGAGATAGATGAATTGATTGGCGGCGAAATTCGGATCGAAGGCGACGCCCAGCAATCCGCGCTCGCCCGTCGCATCGACGGTGAGTGTCAGGAAAGGCGTCGGCAGCAGCGCGTCGTTCTTGATTACCCGCAGCGCGCCGCCCTGCAGCGTCACGAACAGCCGCCCATCCGGCGCGAACGCCATCGAGGTCGGCTGCGCCAGGCCGGTCGCGACGGGCGTCTCGGCGAAGCCGGGGATGAGCGTCGCGGCAGCCGCGGGCGTGACGGCCGACGCGGCGATCGCGACGGTCGTCAGCGCACGGCACGCCCAATCGCGAAACGGGGTCAGGTTCCATCGCGGCGGCATCGGCATCCTCCGGTAGTGCTGCCCGATCGCGCGGCACGGTGCGCGTGTCGTCAGGCTGCCCGGCTCATTATGCCAACGTCATGGACGAAGGCAAGCCCTGCCGGGGGGCGCGTCGCCGCAGCGCCCAGCACGGTACGGGGAGGCGCGCGACTGCGGGCAACGTCCCTAGGAGCACTTTCCCGCACTTTCCTTGACCAACGGCGGACCGCGATTGCATCCGCGCATCCGTGTGGACGTACCACCCGATTGCGCCAACGGTTCATCTCAGGCGGCGGCGTGCCTCACGTCTTCGTAAGCCTTCGCCCGACGTGGCATTGAGTCCATGGACGTTATGCCCGCTCCCGGGCGCGACGTAAGGTTTGCCCTGGCATGGAGGTATCTCGCGAGTGTCGCGCCACGCGACACGCACGAACGGAGGTGCGAATGGAAACAGCGCAAACGGACCAGGCGGACACGCCAGTCAAGTTCGGCAAATTGTCGAAGTGCGAGCACGTCGGCTGCATCTGCACGATCAGCACAGGGGAGCGATTCTGCAGCGACCACTGCGCGGAGCAGGCGACGGCGGGACGCGCCGCCGCCGGCGACGACTGCAATTGCGGTCATCCCGAGTGCGTGCATGCGGTGAGCGCGCCGTCAGTCGCCAACGGATTCACGGCGTCGTGAACGAAGGGCTCCGATCCACGATTCATTCTGGAGGTATTTCATGCGAACGAAACTGAAGATGGCGCTCGCCGCCGCCGGGGTGCTCGGCGCGACACAGGCGCTGGCAGGCGTGACGTTCTACGATGACGAAGGGTTCCGGGGTCACGCGTTCAGCGCGGACGGCACGGTGGTGAACTTCCAGCCGACGGGCTTCAACGATCGCGCGGCCTCGGCGATCGTCGACTCGGGCGCGTGGGAAGTCTGCGAGGACTCGGGCTTCCGCGGCCGCTGCGTCGTGCTGCAGCAGGGCAGCTATCCGACGCTGAGGAATGCCGGCATGATCGATCGCATCTCGTCAGTGCGACCCGCCGCGGGGTACGCGGTGGGAAGCTACGGACAGCCGCCCGGTCCGGCCAACGGTCTCTACGAAGTGAACGTCGCCGCCGTGCATGCGGTGGTGGGACCGCCTGACCGACGTTGCTGGGTGGAGCGCGAGCAGGTCGAATCGCGTTCCGGCCCGAACATCCCTGGCGCCATCGTCGGTGGCGTGCTGGGTGGCGTCCTCGGCCACCAGATCGGCGGCGGACGCGGGCGTGACGTTGCGACCGCCGGCGGTGCGGTGGCCGGCGCGGCGATCGGCGCCAACGTCGGAACCGGCGGCGACACCTACAGCCGCGACGTCCAGCGGTGCGCCGACGCCCCGGCGTCCGCGAATCCCGATTATTGGGACGTGACGTACTACTTCCAGGGCTACGAGCATCACGCGCAGTTCAATGCGCCTCCGGGGCCGACGATCCTCGTCGACGCCAACGGCGTGCCGCGCGGGTAGCACAAGCGGTTCGTGCAGCGTGAAGCGGCCCTTCGGGGCCGCTTTTCCTTTTTTGCGCACCCGCGACGAAATGTCGCCGGCCCCGCACATCGATGCGGACGATGCGCCGCATTTCCTCCGCCGCGCGCGCCAAACCCGGAGCGGGTGCTTATACTTTCAGCTTTCGCACAGACGAAGCCGACGTCCGATGACTCCGCACGCTCCAACCGTTGCCATTCTCTTCGCCGATGTCGCGGGCAGTACGCGACTCTACGAGCAGGTCGGGGATGCGCTGGCACTCGCCACGATCGGCAAGTGCCTCGCCATGGTCGCCGAGGTCTCGCGCGGCCACGGCGGACGTCTCGTCAAGACCATCGGTGACGAGGCGATGGTGGCGTTCGGATCGGCCGACCACGCGGCGGCTGCTGCTGCCGAGATCCAGGGACGCATGGCGGATTTCGCGCAGGCCGGCAATTTCCGCATCGCGTTTCGCATCGGCTTCCATTGCGGCCCTGCGATCGAGCGCGACGGCGACGTCTTCGGCGACTCGGTCAACGTTGCCGCGCGGATGGTGGGCCTCGCGAAGAGCGGGCAGGTGATCCTGTCGGCACCGACCGCGGATGCGCTGTCGCCCGCGCTGCGCGAGCGCCTGCGCGAGGTCGATGTGATGACGGTGAAGGGCAAGGAGAAGGACATCGGCATCCTCGAGCTCCTCTGGCAGGATTCGGCCGACTTGACGTCGATGGCGCCGCGGCCGAAGCGCAAGGCGGCGCGGCTCGCGCTGCGGCACGGCGAGCGTGCGCTCGAGCTCTCCGACGCGATGCCGACGGTGTCGCTCGGACGCGATGCGCAGAACGACGTCGTGGTCGCGGATCGTCTCGCCTCCCGGCTGCATGCGAAGATCGAGCGTCGCCGCGATCACTTCATGCTGGTCGACCAGAGCTCCAACGGCACGTACGTGACGGTCGACGGCGAGGGCGAATTCGAGGTGCGCCGCGAGGAATTCAAGCTGCGCGGCCGCGGCCGCATCAGCTTCGGCCACACCCACGACGACGCGGACGAATCGGTGACGTTCGCCTGCGTCGACGCCGACGCGTGAGCGCGTCCGGTGGCGCCTAGATGGCGAGCTTCTTCAGCATCTCCGGATTGCGCACGACGGCCTTCTGCCGCGCGGGCGGAGCGCCGTAAAGGCCCGCCGGCGGATTCGTCTCGAGGCGGGACAGCACTGCCGCATCGGCGCAGCGCTTGTCGAGCACGACCGCGACCTTGTCGGCGGCGCTCGCGCCCAGGCTGAAGCACGCCTGGCCGAGCTGCGCGTTGAGCGGCTTCAATATGCCGTTCGCGATCAGGTCGGCGACCGGGCCGCTGCCGGCAAGCTCCAGCTCGTAGACGCGCGGCTTCGCGGCGGGCAGCGCCTTCGCGGCGAGGACGGCCGGCAGCCCGACCAACTCCCGGGCAAGATCCTCCTCGGCGGCGGCACTCGGCATGCCGTCGACTGCGAGCGCCACTTTCTGGCTCGCGACGTTCGCATGCTGCAGGAAGAATTCGCGCGAGAACTCGTCGGCGATCTTCGCGCCGATCGCCTTCAGCGCCTCCTCCTCGGTCGCGAAGCTGCCCATCCCCTGCGGCAGCGCGGTGTTGAAGTAGATCTCCTCGCCGGTCTCGCGATCGGTGCATTTCACCGTCCACGACGTCAGCGCGTACTTGGTGACGGTGACGCCGGACGCCTGGAGCTGCAGCGAGAGCTTCTTGATCTTGGCTTCGCCCAGCACCGCGAAGTCCGCGCCCTTGTCGTCCGCGCCCGTAGTGCCTTCCGACCAGGTGCGGAAGCCGAAGGCCTTGATCCGTTCCTTCAGCAGGTTTTCCGCGACGGGGGACGCCTGCGGGGGCGCATCGGGGGCGTCGGCGTCGCGCACGGTGATCGCGACCGAGATCTTCGGGTCGCCGCTCGCGCGGATGAATTCGATGCGCTCGTCGCGCGTCATCTGGTTGAGCGACTTCTGCACGGCCTTCACGTTGACCACAGCCTCGGTCGTCATCGACATGAGGCCGTCCTTGCCCATTTCCGGCGGGCTTTCGCGAACCACGGCCATGATGTAGTCGCCGCTCTTCGACATCAGCCGGGTTTTCAGGAGGTCGTAGTTCTTCGCAATCGAGCCGGTGTCGACGAGGAGGCCGATCGCCTTCTCGACGAGCTGGCTCTTGGAATCCGCGCGCAGATCACCCTGCATCAGCGCCTTGTCGCCCTGGTACCGCGGATCGCTGGGGTCGACGAGGCCGACCGCGGTGATCGTCAGCGTTCCCGGCGCCGGCTTGGTCGCGATCGCTGGGGGCGTCGGTGTCGCCGGAGGCGCGGGCGGCGCGGTCGCAACGTTTGCCGGCGCCTGCGCGGCGGTCGTCGTGGCCGCGTTCTGATGCTGATACCAGAACCATCCGCCGGCAGCGATGGCGACGAGCGCCGCGATGGCGACGACGGCAAACGCGGGATTGCGCGGCGCGCCGGAGGGCGCCGCCGGCGCCGGCGGAGGCACTGGCGCAACCGGTGCGGCCGCGCTCGCGGCGGCGGGCTTCGGCGTTGCGGCGATCGGCGCGATCAGCGTGGCATCGGAAGTCGTCATCGTCGCCGTGGCCGTCGCATCCGCGATGGCGACGGCGGCATTGATCGCATCGGCGAATTCGCGGGCCGACTGGTAACGATCGTCGGGACGCTTCGCGAGCGCCTTGCGCACGACCGCGTCCATTTCCGGCATCACCTGCACGTTGAGCAGCGACGGCGGCATCGGGTCCTCCTTCAGGACCTTCTGCATCGTCGTCGTCGACGAGCCCGCGAACGGGCGCTCGCCGGTGAGGAACTGGTAGAGGATGACGCCGGCGGAAAAGAGATCGGAGCGCCCGTCGACGGGCAGGCCCTGGATCTGCTCGGGCGACATGTAGCTCGGCGTGCCCATCACGGTGCCGGCCTGCGTGAGGTTCGACGCCTCGATGTGCGCGATGCCGAAGTCGGCGACCTTCACCGAGCCGTCGGGAAGCAGGAAGATGTTGGCGGGCTTGATGTCGCGGTGAATGACGCCCTGCCGGTGCGAGTAGTCGAGCGCGCCGAGGATCTGCCCCATGATGCGGCCGATGTCGGCGATCCGGAAGCGCTCGTTGCTCTCGAAGCATTCCTTGAGCTCGCGGCCCTGGACGTACTCCATCGCGATGTACCAGACGCCGGCGTCCTCGCCGAAATCGTAGATCGAGACGATGTTCGGATGATTGAGGCGCCCCGCGGCCTGTGCCTCGCGGCGGAAGCGCGCGACGACCGACGCCGAGTCGTCGTCGGCGAGCTGGTCCGCGCGGATCGTCTTCAGCGCGACGACGCGCTTGATCGAGCGGATCGTAGCCCTCGTAGACGACGCCCATCGCGCCGCGCCCGATCTGGCGCCGGATTTCGTACTTGCCGAGACTGCCGATTTCCGCCATGCGTCGCTCCACTCGCGAAAACGGCGACGCCGGCGGAAAAGCCGGCGTCGTCGGGTTCCGCCGTCAGGCTTTCACTTGTACTTGCTGTCGATGTCCCACACGGACTTCTGCACGAGGCGCTGGACCATCGTGTCGAGCGACACGCCGCCCTTCTGCGACTGGTGGATGCCGAGCGCGCCGGACGACGTCGCGCCGATCTCCATCTTTTCCTCGGTGTAGCCGGTGGCGACCTGCTCGGTCGTCTCGGCGTTGATGATCTTGTAGCGCATGCCGATGACCCAGACGCTCGTCGCTTCCTCCGAATGCACGGAACCGACCGCTGTGCCGCCGACGGTTCCTGCAACCGCGCCGCCGCGCGTCGGTGCGAAGACGCCGAGGAGGCCCGCCATCTGGCCGAGCGTGCGCCCGTCGAAGCCCTGCTCGGCGGAGGCGACCTGCTCGGTCTTCAGGATGTCGAACTTGACGACATACTTCGTCGCCTTGAGCTTGCCCATCTTGAGGAACTTTCGCGCCTGGTCCGGATCGCCGAGGTTGTACGCGAGCTCGAATTCCTGCAGCACGGGGCCGAGGTTCGAGCGCTCGAGCACCTGGAAGTTGGCGCTGGAGAGTTCGATCTCGCCGAAGTCGGCGATGTTGTTCGCAGTGAACTTCTGCAGGAACGTCGCATTGTTGCTCTTGATCTCGCCGGGGATGACGACCAGCGCCGGGCCCTTCTTTGCGGCGTTGGTGTAGACGACCGGCTGGTAGATCGTCTGGTCGGCGGCGGCGTTGGCCTTCTGCGAAGTCTCCTTGCCGGCGGTCGGCGACGGATTGCCCCACGACGGCTGTGCGGCCGCGAGCGGCGCCACGGCGAGCAGGGCGACGCCGAGCAGGCCGTGGAGGCATGCGAGCGAAGTGCGTGTGTTCATGGCGGTGACCTTTCGTTCGGGATTGCTGTCGAGTCCGGGCGCGCGCGTCATTTCGCTGCCGGTTTCTTCGCGGATGCGGGAGCGGCTCGGGTGCAGTAGTCCGCGTACAGCGCGGGCACGACCTCGTCCGCCTTCTCGTTGACGAGCGTCAGCGCCATCCTTGCCACATCGGCGCCGGCGTACGAATTCTCGCTCGCATCGACGGTGGAGATGAGCCGGCCGTCGCTGCCGTAGAGGGTGAACTGCATGTTCACCGAGACCTGGTTGACGTTCATCATCGCGTTGCGCGTCGCCTGCGCCGAGATGAGGCCGCGCAGCACGAAATTGGCGCCGAGGCGCTTCGATGCACTGAGCGCGGCGTCCGGGTCGTTCCTGAAATAGGCGTCGATCTCCGCCTGCGCGATCTGCGCGCGGATCTCCGCCGGCGTGTAGGTGCGAAGGCCCAGCGAGCGCAGGCGGGCGTTGATCGCCTGGAAATGCGGCCCGTAGTTCTGCTGCTGCGCCGCGATGTAGCCGTTCGACTGCACCTCGCCGATGATGACCATGATCTTCTTGTTCTTGAGGTCCGCCCGGCACGGCGTCGACAGCTGCGCCGCGATGCGGTCGGCCCGCGCCGCCTGCTCCTCGCGATCGGAGTCGTCCTGCTGCGAGAACTTGAATCCCTGCTGTGCCGACGCGGGACCGGCGGCAAGGCATGCCAGCAGGGCGGACAGGAGGAGGGCGCGGCGGGTTCGCATCGGCGTGAGGATAGCGCAATCGGGGGCGTTCGGTCCCGATTCCTCGCAACGGTAGCGCAGCGGGACCTTGAAATCCATACGGAATATTCGACGCGGCCGCCACGTTGGCCCGCGCGGTGTCGCCATCACCTTGTGAACGACAGGCCGGCCCAAACCCCATCACCTTCGACCTTGCCCGAGGTCGACTGGGCGCGGTCCCCCGAAATGTGCGAAAGTAGCCGACTCGCCCACGTTTTTCATCGAGACGCCTCTTGTCCGCCCCTGTGATCGTCGAGAAGGACCCGCTTGCCGTCGAGGTGCCGCGCGAATTCCACCGGCGCATGGCGGCCATCATCGAAACCGTGCAGACCGGGATCTGGCAGGCCGGCGTCCACGACCTCCTGGGCTATGCCACCGACTTCGCGTTCGGGCAGCAGCGCGGCGTGCAGACGCTGGTGCTGAAGAGCCGGCACCGCTCGACCTACGTTCGGCTGCACTGGGACACCATCATGGGCGATGGCGACGCCGACCGGCAGCGGGTGGACGCGGCGATCGCGACGGCGATCAACGACCTCAGCTGATCGGCGGACAGCGGCTGCACGCCGGCGCCGCTGCCCGCCGACGTGCCCCCGATTCCCGACCGTCAGGAGCTTCGATGCAGCAACGCCAACTGGGTCGCAACGGTCCGAAGGTCTCCGCCATCGGCCTCGGCTGCATGGGAATGAGCGACTTCTACGCCGGACGCGACGACGCGGAATCGATCGCGACGATCCATCGGGCGCTCGATCTCGGCGTCAATTTCCTCGACACTTCCGACATCTACGGGCCGCACACCAACGAGGAGCTCGTCGGGCGCGCGATCCGCGGCCGCCGCGACGAGGTGTTTCTCGCCACCAAGTTCGGTGTCCTGCGCGATCCGAAGGATCCGTCGGTGCGCGGCTTCGACAGCCGTCCGGAATACGTGCGCCGCGCGATCGAGGCGAGCCTCGCGCGCCTCGGCGTCGCGACGATCGATCTCTACTACCAGCATCGCGTCGATCCGAAGGTGCCCATCGAGGACACGGTCGGCGCGCTCGCCGACCTCGTGCAGGCGGGAAAGATCCGCTACATCGGACTCTCCGAGGCGTCGGTCGAGACGCTGGAGCGCGCGCACCGCGTGCATCCGATCACCGCGCTGCAGAGCGAATATTCGCTGTGGACGCGCGATCCCGAGGACGGCGTGCTCGCGGCGTGCCGGCGCCTCGGTGTCGGGTTCGTTCCGTACAGCCCGCTCGGCCGCGGCTTTCTCACCGGCGCGATCCGGCGCTTCGAGGACTTCGCGCCGGACGATTACCGGCGCAACACGCCGCGCTTCCAGGGCGAGAATTTCGCGAAGAACCTCGCACTCGTGGAAAAGGTGAAGGCGCTCGCAACGGAAATCGGCTGCACACCGGGCCAGCTCGCGCTCGCCTGGGTGCTCGCGCAGGGCGACGATCTCGTTCCGATCCCGGGGACCAAGCGGCGGCGCTACCTCGAGGAAAACGTCGGCGCGCTGTCGCTGCAGCTCTCGCCGGCGCAGCTCGAGGCGATCGACGCGGTGTTCCCCGCGGGCGTCGCCGCGGGAACGCGCTATCCCGAGGCGATGATGAAGGCGCTCAATCGCTGAGCCGGTGACGGGTCGGCGGGCTCTCGGATTGACGCGCGCAAGGCCCCTTGCCGCCGCAGCGTGCCGCCCCAATGTGTGTCCGGCGGATCCGCGGAACCTTGCAGCGTCCCGTGCGCCCAACACCTTCGGATGACGATTGTCATGTCACTTCTGCCAAAATCGAGACTGTCGCGCATGGCCCTCTGGCTCGGAGTGATCTTGCTGTTGCTCATCGCCGGCCCGGCGCTCAATCTCGCGTCGGGGCGCGCGTCGCTTCACGGCGACTGGCGCACGGCGTCGAATCGCTCCGCGGGCCTCGCCCCCGATCCGGCAAGCCACCCCGAGGCGGTGGTGCAGGTGTACGCAAGCCGTGCGTTCAGCTGGCGCGGCGCGTTTGCCGATCACATGTGGCTCGCGGTGAAGCCGCAGGGCGCGTCGCGCTACACGCGCTACGAGGTCATCGGCTGGTTCCGCAGCAGCGGTCGCTCGGTCATCTCTGTCACCGATCAGCGCGCGCCCGACGCCGAATGGTTCGGCGCGTCGCCCCGGGTGATCACCGACATTCGCGGCGCCGACGCCGATGCCATCCTGGCCAAGCTGCCCACGGCACTGGCGGCCTATCCGTTCGCCGACACGTACACCGTGTGGCCGGGACCGAACAGCAACACGTTCCTCGCGTATCTCGGACGCGCGCTCCCCGAATTGCATCTGACGATGCCGTCGACCGCGGTCGGCAAGGATTTTCTTCCGCTCTCCGAAGCGGTGGCGCGCACGCCAAGTGGCAGCGGCGTCCAGGTCTCGCTCTACGGGGTCCTCGGCGTGCTCGTGGGCCGGGACGAGGGCTTCGAGCTCAACGTGCTGGGCCTCGTGGCGGGCTTCGACGTCATGCATCCGGCGCTGAAGCTGCCGGGCATCGGCCGGGTGCCCGGCGAGCACTGACCCGGGAGGAGTGCGCCGGGCCGCCCTTGCGCCGCCGCGGCGGCTGCGCCGATAATGGCCCGTGCCGGTGAGTTCGTCACCGCGACTGGAGGAATCATGGGCCGTCCCGTTCTGCCTGCGCTTTTCGCCGGTGCCGTGCTCGGCATCGCCGCCGTCCCCGCCGCGGCGGTGTCCTGCTACGAAGTCATCGACCGCAGCAACGCGGTCATCTACCGGGACACGACTTCTCCGGTCGACCTCAGCGACGCCGGCAAGCGCGCGCGCGACGCCATGCGGGCACGGGGCGAGCTCCTCGTGTTCTTCGACGCGGACACCTGCGTGGTTCTGGGCCACACGACCGCGGCGGGAAGTCCCACGCTCACCGTCGATGAGATCGTCGGAAGCTACAAGGGCTTTGCCGGCAAGAACGCCTGGAGCTCGTACAAGACCACCTGGACCGGATCGACGGGCAGCAACGTAAAGTAGGTCGAAGCCTCGCGACAGGCGCGTGCTGGCCGTCGGGGGTCCGAACGGCGCGGCGGCACATCACGAAGTCGCACATCGTCGCGGGCAACCGTCTTTTTGCAATGCGGTCCGTGGGACCGCCCGCACGAGCCGCGTCTTCGGCGCGGATCCATTGATCGGCGGCGCACCCTAATTTCCGTATGCCGCTCGCTTCCATCATCCGGGGCGTCCCCCTCATGCCTACTCCCCCCGTCGCGGCCCTCCGCGAACACATCGTTCGCTCGCCCCATGGCGAGCGCATCGACGAGTACTACTGGCTGCGCGACGACACGCGCAGCGACCCCGACGTCATCGGATATTTGAAGGCCGAAAACGCGTATCTCGAGGCGGTGCAGGCGCATGCGAAACCGATCGAGGAGCGCATCTACGGCGAGATCCTCGCGCGCATCCGGCAGGACGACGCGAGCGTGCCATACCGGCATCGCGGATTCTGGTATGTCGTGCGCTACGAGAGCAGCCGCGAATATCCGATCCATGCGCGGCGGCCGGACGTGCCGGACGCGCCCGACGAGGTCATGCTCGACGTCAATGGGCTGGCGAGCGGGTTCGAATTCTTCCAGGTCGGCGCGTTGAGCATCAGTCCGGACAATCGCATGCTCGCATACGCCGAGGACAACGTCGGCCGCCGCCAGTGGACGATCCGCTTCAAGGATCTGGCGACCGGCGTCACGCTGCCCGATCGCATCGTCAACGCCGAAGCCGGCACCGCCTGGGCCGCCGACAGCCGCACCCTGTTCTACGTCGAGAAGCATCCCGAGACGCTGCTGGGCTACAAGGTGAGAAAACATGTCGTCGGCACGGACCCCGTCGCCGATCCCGTCGTCTACGTGCAGGACGACACGAGCTTCTACACGTCGGTGGGCAACACCAAGGACGAACGCTACGTCGTCATCCACGCGCGCAGCACCGTCTCGAGCGAGATGCGCTATGCGGACGCGGACGACCCGTGCACGTTCAACGTATTCCTGCCGCGCGAGCGCGATCATCTCTACGCCGCCGAGCACCTCGACGGCCGCTGGATCGTCCGGACCAACTGGCAGGCGCCGAACTACCGGCTGATGGAGGTTGCCGTCGGCGCGGAGCCGGCGCGCGATCGCTGGCGCGAAATCCTGCCGCATCGCGACGACGCGTTCATCCACGGCTTCGACGTCTTCGCGGATTTCCTCGCGATCAGCGAGCGCTCGGGCGGACTGCGGCGCGTGCGCGTGCACCCGCTGCGGGAGGGCGAGGACTTTCTCATCGCCTCCGACGAGCCCGCGTACACGGCGCACCTCGGAGAGAACGCCGAGCTCGCGACGGATCTCGTCCGCTACACCTACACGTCGCTGACGACGCCGCAGACCACCTACGATTACAACGTTCGCACCGGAGAGCGAACCCTGCTGAAGCGCGAGCCGGTCCTCGGGAATTTCGACCCCGCGAACTACGAGACCGAGTTCGTCTGGGCCCCGGTGCGCGATGGCGAGAAAGTGCCGGTCTCCATCGTGCGGCGGCGCGGCGTCGCGCGCGATGGCACCGCGCCGATGCTGCAGTACGCCTACGGCGCCTACGGCATGTCGACGGATCCGACGTTCTCGATCGCGCGGCTGTCGCTGCTCGATCGCGGTTTCGTCTGCGCGATCGCGCACGTCCGTGGCGGGCAGGAGCTCGGCCGGCGCTGGTACGACGGCGGGCGCCTCCTCAACAAGAGGAACACGTTCACCGACTTCATCGACGTCACGCGTCATCTCGTGGCGGGGGGACATGCCGATCCGAAGCGCGTGTTCGCGCTCGGCGGCAGCGCCGGCGGGCTGCTGATGGGCGCGATCGCCAACATGGCACCCGCCGACTACCGCGGGATCGTCGCCGCGGTCCCGTTCGTCGACACGGTCACGACGATGCTCGACACGTCGATCCCGCTGACGTCGAACGAGTTCGACGAATGGGGCGACCCGTCGGAGAAGCAGTACTACGATTACATGCTGTCGTACTCGCCGTACGACAACGTTTCGCGGCAGGCGTATCCGGCGATGCTGGTCACGACGGGCCTGTGGGACAGCCAGGTGCAGTACTTCGAGCCCGCCAAGTGGGTCGCGCGGCTGCGTGCCCGCAAGACGGATGCCAACCTACTCGTGTTCCGCACCACGATGGAGGCGGGGCACGGCGGCAAGTCGGGACGCTTCCAGCGGTTCCGCGAAGTCGCGGAGCAATACGCGTTCATCGCGGATCAGGCCGGCATCACAGGCTAGGTTCGCGTTGGGCGAGCGGCCGTCGAATTGCCTGGGCTGCCCCGCGTGGCGCCCCGCCTGCGCAGCACTCAGCGCATCGACAAGAGGCCGTTCGACTGCATGCGGCCGACGATCTCGTTGGCGTAGCGGGGCGCGTCCTGCTGCAGCGTCGCCGGGTTGAACGTCGGCACGTTGTAGGTCCAGACGGGTTTCGCCGTGCTTACGTCGAACACCGTCGCATAGATCGTCGCGACCTGATAATCGGCGACGACGGCGGGCTGGTACCAGCCTTCGTAGAGTCCGTAGCCGCCCGCATACGCGGGTCCCGGCACGTTGAGGATCTGCGACTGCTCCGTGAAGCCCGTCATGCGCACGAGCAGCGCGCCGTCCGCGCCCGATTTCAGCACGGCATCGCGCATCGTGGCCTGGTCCGGCGTGCGGTCGGTCGGCACGTACTGCCAGCCGGGGACGGCGATGATTCCAACGCTCTTGAAGCTCGACACCAACAGGTTCTCGAATCCCTGCTGATCCTGCAGATCGCGCGAATTCAGCCCGACGACGAAAATCTTCGTGAATCCGGCACCCGCGTAGGCGGGATCGCGCCACGTGGTCGTCTGGTCCGGAGAGGCGGCGCAGCCAGCGACGAACAGCACGGCGGCGAGCAGTGAAAGTGCGCGATACGAACGGTTGAACATCCGGGGCTCCTGAAGCGTCGACGGGGCGTGCGGCGGTGGGCCGCGCGCGCGACACTATATAGCATTGCGTCGGCGCCTCTCCGGTGCGCCCGTGGCGGCGCGCAGCGCGCGAACGACGGCGAGCCGGCGACGGCGCACCAATTTGGTAATATTCGCCCGTTGAACGCGGACGCACTTGCATGCCGCATCGGTGCGGACCGTACTCCCGGAACTCCCCCGGCAGCAAACGCTCCAACCCCGCGCGCATGGACGGCGCACGTCGCGCATGCCGATGCGAGACGCGGCGCGACAGGGTCGCAGGTGCGGACCGCGCGGCGCGGCGTTGTTCCGTCGCGGGTCGACAGGCCTTCAATCGAGAGACGTGCAAACGGCAGGCGCGTCGCAATTTCCGGACCGGATGTCGGTCCGAAACGGGAAAAATCGGGACGCTTCATGATTCGCAAGGTGATCTTCACTCTTGCTGCGGCGTGCACGCTCGCGGCGACGTCATTCACTGATCGCGCCTCGGCGCAGCCGGTGGACGACACTCTGCGTGCCCGCGTGATCGTCAAATACAAGGCCGATTCGCCGATCCTCGCAAAAGGCGCGGCGGCATCCGCTTCGGCGACGGCGCGACACGCGGTTGAGGCCCAGGCGCTCGGCGCGCGCGTCGGCATCGCGCTCTCAACCGGTGCCGGACTTTCGGAGCGGGCGCACGTGGTCACGGCGCGCGGCATCACGTCGGAACAGCTCGCGAAGCGCCTTGCCGCCGAAAGTGACGTCGAATACGCGGTTCCCGACCGCCGCGTCCACATCGTCGCGGCGCCGAACGATCCGCTGTACGCGGCCGGCCCTCCGATCAACGGAACTTCGGGCGGACCGGCGGTCGGGCAGTGGTATCTGCACGCCCCGGCGGGCGACATCCAATCCTCGATCAACGCCGAGCCGGCGTGGGACGCGCTGACCGGCGGCTCGACCATCGTCGTCGGCATGATCGACACCGGCGTGCGCTTCGATCATCCCGATCTCCTCCGTGCCGCGGCCGGCGGCAATCTGCTGCCGGGCTACGACATGATCGCCGACCCGGACACCGCGAACGATGGCGACGGGCGCGATTCCGATCCGTCCGACCCGGGCGACTGGGTGACGGATGCGGAGATCTCGCAGCAGGGCGGGCCTTTCTATCAATGCGTCCCCCAGGCCGAGCCGAGTTCGTGGCACGGCACGCAGACGAGCGGGCTCGTCGCGGCATTGGCCAACAACGGCATCGGGATGGCGGGCGCGGCGCGCAACGTGCTGCTGCTGCCCGTGCGGGTGCTGGGCAAGTGCGGCGGCTACGACTCCGACGTCATCGCGGGCATGCTGTGGGCCACCGGGCTCAGCGTGCCCGGCGTGCCGGCGAACCCGACGCCGGCGCGCGTGCTGAATCTGAGCCTCGGCGGGGATGGTGCCTGCACGAGCGCGTATGTGGACGCCGTCGGCCGGATCAATGCGGCGGGCACGGTCGTCGTCGTCGCAGCCGGCAACGACGCCGGGCACGCGCTGGGGGCGCCGGCCAATTGCCCCGGCGTGATTGCGGTGACGGGGCTGCGTCACGTCGGCACCAAGGTCGGCTTCTCCGATCTCGGTCCCAACGTTGCCATCAGCGCGCCCGGCGGCAACTGCGTCAACATCTCGGCGGGCTCGCCGTGCCTCTATCCGATCCTCACGACGTCCAATGCCGGCACGAGCACACCGGTTGCCGACGCGTCGGGCGGGTCGATCTACACCGACAGCTTCAACGCTTCGCTCGGCACCAGCTTCGCGGCGCCGCTCGTCGCCGCGACGACGGCGATGATGCTCTCCGCGCAGCCGACGATGGCGCCGTCGCAGGTGCGTGCGTTGCTGCAGGCGACGGCGCGACCGTTCCCGACGACCGGGGGCACGATCACCAGCGGCTCGCCGGCGCCGCAATGCGCGGCGCCGCAGCCCATCGACGCGCCACAGGTCGACCAGCTCGAGTGCTATTGCACGACGTCGACGTGCGGCGCCGGCGTGCTCGACGCCGGCGCGGCGGTACGCGCTGCGGCCGGCGTGTCGGCCAATTACACCGGACTCTTCTGGCAGTCACCGGCGGGCATCGCGCCGGGCTGGGGCATCAACTTCGCGCACGCGGGCGACCAGATCTTCGCCACGTGGTACACCTATGATGCATCGGGCAAGGCGTGGTGGCTGTCGATGCTCGCGAGCCGTCCGGGGCTGACCGGCAACGTCTTCAGCGGTCCCATCTACGTCGACACCGGGCCGCCGTTCAATGCGTTCAACGGCTCTGCGGTGCCGACATCGATCGGATACGGTCAACTGACGATGACGGACGCCGACAACGGCACGTTTGCGTACACGGTGAACGGCATTGCCCAGATCAAGCCGCTGACGCGCTTCGACGTGGGCACGGGTCCCCGCCCCGCCTGCATCTACACCGCGTCCACGCCCGATTTCGCGACGGCCACCAACTATCAGGGACTCTGGTGGGCTGCCGACGGCACCGAAGCCGGATGGGGCATCAATTTCGCGCACCAGGGCAACGCGATCTTCGCGACGTGGTACACCTACGACGCGAACAACGCGCCGCTGTGGCTGTCGGTGCTGGCGACGTCGAGCGGCTCGGGTTACAGCGGAACGCTCTATCGCACCGCCGGGCCGACCTTCAGCAACTACGACAGCAGCCAGTGGGCGGCGACCGCCGTCGGCACGGCGACGATCGCCTTCACCGACGGCAACCACGCGACCTTCGAATACAGCACCAACGGGCAGGGCGGCCTGCCGCCCGCGACGCAGAGCAAGCAGATCAGCCGCTTCGCGTTTGCGGCTGCGGGCGGCACGATCTGCAGGTAGGCGCGGCGGCCCGCGGCCGCCGCGGCGTCACGCGCGCGGTTCGCCGCGACCGTTGACGCTGATCGTCGGGCCCGGCGCATACGCGAGCTGCGCGCGGTGCGTCACGCCGCGGAACACGTAGGTCACGTCCCAGTACGCCACCTGCGCGGAGCCGGGAACGGCCGCACAGCGCTGCACGTCCTGCGTGTACGTCTGGCCGCCGCGATTGACGTTGGCGCCGATCGCGGTTCCGGCAACGGCGCCGACCGCCGTCGCGACGTCATTGCCGCGTCCTCCGCCCACCTGGTGGCCGAGCACGCCGCCCAGCACGCCACCGATGATCGCGCCGCCGATGTTGGGCGAGTTGGGCGCCGACACCTGCTGCTGTTCGACCCAGCAGCGATGCTCTGGCGGGCCGGTCACGGCGCGCACGGCGACGACGTCGGCGGCGTAGAGACGCTCGCCGTGGTGCGGATAGTACGGGTAGGGCGCCGGCGCGGGCGGGGGCGGCGCATACGAATAGTTGGGCCCGTTGTTGACCCGGCGCAGCGACGAGATGCGGTTGTTCATCGACATCGCGCTGAGCGACGGATACTGGCCCGGCCGGAGCACGATGCACTGGCCGCGAAAGTCGGAATCCTCGCAGACCTGCCAGTTGCCATGCTCGACGATCATGGATGACGCGCGGTCATTGAACCCGGAGCGGTCGAGGTTGCTGATCGGCCCGTTCGATGTGAACGTCCGGCCGTGAAAGTTCTCCTGTTCATAAAAGGTGACCTGTGCGGTCGCGACAGAGGCGGTGAGGGCCGCACCGATACCGATGGCGGTGTAGAGTAATTTTTTCATTCCTGCTCCTGGCATGGTTGGGACGGGATGGCATTGCAACAACGCTTGCGCCGTCGCCGCAGTTGACCAGGGGTCATCGAAAAAGTGCCGCGCCGTTCCCGGTCGCCCACATTATTGTGCCGGGTTTGCAAGCGTTTCCAATGACGCGCAGCAGGCGCCGCGGGCCATCGCGCGCACGTGCGGCGCCATCGCGAGGAACTTCCGGCAGGGTTGCGCAACCAACCGAAAGGCGCCAAGGAGAAAATGCAATGAGCAACGGCAAGGTGAAGCCCATACCGGAGGGCATGCATTCGGTTACGCCGCATCTCGTGTGCGCGGGTGCCGCGGACGCCATCGCGTTCTACACGCGTGCCTTCGGCGCGGTGGAATCCGCTCGAATTCCGGGACCCGACGGCAAGCTGATACACGGCGCGGTCAGGATCGGCGATTCGACCGTGATGCTGGTCGACGAGATGCCCGAGTGGAATGCGCTGGGACCGAAGGCGCTGAAGGGTACCGCCGTCACCATTCACCTGTATGTCGAGGACGTCGATGCAATCGCGGCGCGCGCCGTGGCTGCGGGTGCCAAGGTGGTCATGCCTGTCGCCGACATGTTCTGGGGCGATCGCTATGGCGTGCTCGAGGATCCCTTCGGGCATCGGTGGTCAATCGCGACGCATATCCACGACGCGACGCCGGCCGAGATGCAGGATGCCATGAAGAAGATGGCCGCCGAGGCGCCACGCAAGCCGGCGTGATGGTTCAGGGCGCGGACCGCGCCGGACTCGCGGCGCCGATGGCGACGCCCACGGGGCGGCCACGCTGTTTCAGTCGCCATTCGAGTCAAATCCATTGAGGAGCCAGCAATGCTGAAGATCACTCCGTTTCTGTGGTTCGACGGCAAGGCGGAGGACGCGGCGAACCACTACGTCTCCATCTTTCCGAACTCGAAGATCCTGAACGTTCTGCGCACGGGCGACGCGGGCCCGGGACCGAAGGGATCGGTGCTGACGGTTGCGTTCTCGCTCGACGGCAACGAAGTCACTGCGCTGAACGGCGGGCCTCAATTCAAGTTCAGCGAGGCCGTGTCGCTCGTCGTGCACTGCAAGACGCAGGCCGAGGTCGACAAGTACTGGGAAAAGCTCTCCGTTGGCGGCAGCAAGGGGCAGTGCGGCTGGCTGAAGGACAAATTCGGGCTGTCGTGGCAGGTGGTGCCCGACCAGTTCATCGAGGCGCTGCTCGACGCTGATCCGCGGCGCTCGGCGCGCGCAATGCGGGCAATGATGCAGATGACCAAGCTCGATATCGGCGCGCTCGAGAAGGCGCGCGCGGCCGCGTAGGCAGCTCAGGGCTGTGGCGACCGGGGCATCCGCACCGGTGGCCGCAGCACTCGCATCGCAGCCCGCGCGGCACCGCGTATCGTCATGATCTGACCGAGCGGCGCAGCCCGCCAAGGGCTCCGAAGCCGCGCCCGATCACCGGCCAGAGCAGCAGGACGAACGCGAGCGTGGTGATCGAGCCGACAAGCCCATTCGACCAGAACACGCGCAGATCGCCCCCGGCGCCGATCATCGAGAGGCGGAACGCATCCTCGGAGCGGTTGCCGAGCACCAGAGCGAGCGTGAAGGGCGCCAGCGGAATCCCGATCTTCTTGAACACGTAGCCGACGACGCCGAAGCCCAGCATCAGCCACACGTCGAACATCGCATTCTGGATGGCATATGCGCCGATCGCGCACGAGACGACGATCATCGGCGCGACCGCGGCGAACGGCACGCGCAGGATCGCGGCGAAGAGCGGCACCGTCGTCAGCACGATGACGAGCCCCACGACGTTGCCGAGGTACATCGACGCGATCAGCCCCCAGACGAAATCCTTGTGCTCGACGAAAAGCAGCGGGCCGGGATTGAGGCCCCAGACCATGAGCCCGCCCAGCAGGATCGCCGCCGTGCCCGATCCCGGGATGCCGAGCGCCAGCATCGGCAGCAGCGCGGACGTGCCCGAGGCGTGGGCGGCCGTCTCGGGGGCGAACACGCCCTCGATGCGGCCCTTGCCGAAGCTCGACGGGTCCTTGTCGAAGCGCTTCGCGAGGTTGTAGCCCATGAATGACGCGGCGATCGCGCCGCCGGGCGTGATGCCGAGCCAGCAGCCGATCGCGGAGGAGCGCAGCAGCGTGACCCAGTAGCGCGGCATCTCCTTCCAGACCTTCCACAGCACGCGGAGGCTGATCTTTGCCGCGTGGCCACGCAGCGCGAGCCGCTCCTCCATCGTCAGCAGGATCTCGCTGATGCCGAAGAGGCCGATGACGGCGACGAGGAAATTGATCCCGCGCATCAGCGGATCGAAGCCGAACGTCATCCGGAGCCGGCCGGACACCGTGTCCATGCCGATGGCGGCGAGCAGCAGTCCCAGCGCCATCGAGATCAGCGTCTTCTGCTTTTCCTCGCGGCCAAGACCCACGAACGAGCAGAACGTGAGGAGGTACACGGCGAAGAATTCCGGCGGCCCGAACTGCAGCGCGAAGCTCGCGATGCGCGGTGCTAAGAACGTGATCAGAATCACGGCGACCAGCGAGCCGACGAACGACGACGTGAACGCCGCGGTCAGCGCCTCCGCGGCGCGGCCCTGCTGCGCCATCGGGTAGCCGTCGAATGTCGTGGCGACCGACCACGCCTCGCCGGGAATGTTGAACAGGATCGACGTGATCGCGCCGCCGAAGAGCGCCCCCCAGTAGATGCACGACAGCATCACGATCGCCGACGTCGGATCCATCGTGAAGGTGAGCGGCAGCAGGATCGCGACGCCGTTCGGGCCGCCGAGTCCCGGCAGCACGCCGACGAAGATGCCGAGCACGAGCCCCACCAGCATGAGGGCCATGATCTTCCACGTCATCAGGACTGCGAAGCCGTGGAAGAGGAGGTTCAGCGCTTCCATGAGCGTGGCCTAGCGACCGAACGCCGCTTCGAGCGGGCCCTTGGGCATGATCACGTCGAAGGCGACGTCGAACGTCGCGAACATCGCGAATGCGAAGACGAAGCTCGTGAGGAGCGCCTTCCACCACGCGATGCGGCCTACGAAGCGCATGAATCCCGCGACCAGCAGGAAGCTCGCCACATAAAGCCCGAGGTATTGCATCGCGAGGCAGAACAGGAAGGTCGGCACGAACACCTGCAGCACGCGCCGCAGCTGGTCGCGCGTGACGAAGGGCTGGGCTGCGCGCCGGCGCCGGAGGAACGCGAGACCGAGTCCGTACAACGAGGCGCCGGCGAGGATCACGCAGAGATAGAAGGGCATGTAGCCCGACTGAGGGCCGTCGCGCTCCCAGCCCATGCCGCTCTTCCAGTTGTCGTAGCCCAGGACGAGTGCCAGCAGGATCAGCAGCAGATAGACGGCCACCTCGACCGTGCGCGTGTTGGTGAGGACGGGCGAGCCGTCGGCCGGCGCGTCGGGGTCATCGACGACGATCTCGGGCTCGGGTGCGGCCATGGCAGTTCCTGGAATTGCAAGGGCCCGGCGGCCGTCGCCCGCGAGGAGGGCGGCGCGCCGGCGATGGAAATTTCCGGGCGTCGTGCGGCTAGTTGGCGACGAAGCCGGCTTCGACCATCAGGTTCTTGTTGAGCGCGTCGTCCTCCTCGAGGAAGGTCATCATGTCCTTCCCCGTGAGGAACACCGGCTTCAGCGCCTGCTTTTCCATGTAGTCCTTGTACTCGGCCGTCTGCGTGACCTTCTTGAAGAGATCCACGTAGAACGCGACCTGGTCGGGCGTCATCTTTCCGGGGAGGAACATCGCGCGGAGCATCAGGTACTGCATGTCGAGCCCCTCGTCCTTGCAGGTCGGGATGTCGTTCCACGACTGCGTGTCGGTGACCTTGGCCTTGTACGGGATGCGCTCCTTGTCGAACACGCACAGCGCGCGCACCTGGCCGGCGCGCCAGACCTCGAGATTCTCGGATGGATTGTTGACGTTCGACGCCGTGTGATTGCCGACGAGCTGGGTGGCCGCCTCGCCGCCCGACTTGTACGGCAGATAGGCGAACCTGGCGCCCGTCTTCTTCTCCATGAACACGGTGAGCACCTGGTCTTCGCGCTTAGACCCGGTGCCGCCCATCTTGAACGGCGGGTCGGCGGCCTTGGCGGCGGCGATGAACTCCTTCACGTTCTTGTACGGCAGCGTCGTGTTGTCCCACAGCACGAACTCGTCCATCGCGATCACGGAGACGGGCGTCAGGTCGCGCCAGTTGAACGGGATCTTCGCGGCGAGCGGCAGCATGTAGATCAGCGAATACGCGATCAGCACCTTGTTGGGGTCGCCCTCGCTTCCCTTCATGTACATCAGCGCCTCGCCGCCGGACGCGCCGCCCTTCAGCGAGACGATCATCGGCTGCTTCATCAGGTTGTTCTTCTGGACCGCGGCCTGCATCATCCGCGCCATCTGGTCGGACGCGCCGCCGGCGCCGGCCGCGACGACGATCTCGACGGGCTTCGTGGGTTCCCACGCGACCGCTGGCGTCATGGTCACCATGACGGCCAGCGCGATTCCGGTCTTGATGAACTTGTTCATGGCATGTTCCTCCTCAGGATGATTGCGTCACTATATGCACCCGATTCGCGGGCCATGGACTCGCGTCGGGCGTATTGTTCGAAACCGGTCAGTGGATCCTACGCAGCGCGCCGCGGCGCCTCGGTGGCGGCGGCAGCGCCTTGCTGCTGCAGATACGCGAGCGCTTCGGCGACACCGTTCTTCCGGTGCGGCACGTCGCGCAGCGCAAGGCCCATCTCGACGCCGCACAGCGTGCCGCACAGCATCAGGTCGTTGAAGAAGCCGAGATGCCCGATGCGAAACACGCGGCCGGCCACCTTGCCGAGCCCGGTGCCGAGCGACATGTCGAAGCGCGCCAGCACCTCGCGCCGAAACGCGTCGGCGTCGTGGCCCTCCGGCATCATCACCGCGGTCAGCGCGCCGCTGTAGTCGGCGGCATCGCGGCACAGGATCTCGAGTCCCCAGCCGCGCACGGCGCGGCGGGTCGCCTCGGCGTGGCGCTGGTGCCGCGCAAACACCGCCGGCAGGCCTTCCTCGCGCAGCATCGCGAGCGCCTCGTGCAGTCCGTAGAGCAGGTTGGTCGCCGGCGTCGACGGAAAGTAGCCCTGCCGATTCATCGCGATGGTCTCGTCCCAGCGCCAGTACGAGCGCGGCAGCTTCGCCTGCCTGCTGGCGGCGATCGCCTTGTCGCTGACCGCGTTGAACGACAGGCCCGGGGGCAGCATCAGCCCCTTCTGCGAACCGGCAACGGTGACGTCCACGCCCCATTCGGCGTGGCGGTAGTCGATCGACGCCAGCGACGAGATGGTGTCGACCATCAGCAGCGCGGGATGCGCGGCGCGGTCGATCGCCTGGCGGATCGCCGGGATGCGCGATGTGACGCCCGTCGATGTCTCGTTGTGGACGGCAAGGACGGCCTTGATCGAATGCGCGCGATCCTCGGCGAGCCTCGCCTCGACGATTGCCGGATCGATGCCGCTCCTCCAGTCGCCCGGAACGAAGTCAACGACGAGGCCGAGCCGCTCGGCCATGGCGCGCCACAGCACGGCGAACTGGCCCGTCTCGAACATCAGCACGCGGTCGCCCGGCGAGAGCGTGTTGACGAGCGCCGCCTCCCACGCGCCGGTGCCGGACGCGGGGTAGATGATCACCGCGCCCTCGGTCCGGAAGACGTCCTTCAGGCCGGCGAGGATCTCTTGCGTCAGCCGGGCGAACTCGGGCCCGCGATGGTCGATCGTCGGCTGGTCCATGGCCCGCAGGATGCGATCGGGCACGTTGGTGGGGCCGGGAATCTGCAGGAAATGGCGCCCTGACGGGTGCGCGTCGAGCTGGAACATGGAGCCTCCGGCGGCAAATCGCCCGCGCGATGCTGACGAATCGCGAGTGGTGAAAGGTATCATAACCTTCGCCACTCCACGCGCTCCCGTGAACGCCCCCGAATCCCAGCCCGTCACGTTCCGGCCCCGCGGCGCCGGGGACGACCTCGCGCGGCGCCTGCGCGGCGCCGTGGCGGGCGACGTGCTGTTCGATCGCGCGTCGCGCGGCCGCTATTCGACCGACGCATCGATCTACCAGATCGAGCCGGTCGGCGTGCTGGTGCCGAAGTCCGAGGCCGACGTCCGCGCCGCGTTCGACGCGTGCCGCGAGTTCGGCGTGCCGCTGCTGCCGCGCGGCGCGGGCAGCTCGCAGTGCGGGCAGACGGTCGGCGCCGCGCTCGTGGTCGATCACAGCAAGCACCTCAACCGCGTCGTCGGCTTCGACCCCGAGGCGATGACGGTGACGGTGGAGCCGGGCATCGTGCTCGATGCGCTCAACGCCTGGCTGAAGCCGCACGGCCTGTGGTTCCCGGTCGACGTCAGCACGTCCGCGCAGTGCACGCTGGGCGGGATGACGGGCAACAATTCCTGCGGGTCGCGCTCGATCGCCTACGGCAACATGGTGCACAACGTGCTCGCGATCGACGCGACGCTCGCCGACGGCACCGAGGCGCGGTTCGGCCCGGCAGCGGAGATGCCCGGCAGCGCCCGGATGCGCGAGCTTCTCGCGCGGCTCCGGTCGATCACCGCGCGGGAGCGGGACGAGATCGAGCGCAGCGTGCCGAAGGTGATGCGGCGCGTCGGCGGCTACAACATCGATCTCTGCTGCCCGCAGAGCGAGCGGCCGTACACCGACGACGGCAGCGTCAACTATGCGCACCTGCTGGTGGGCAGCGAAGGGACGCTCGCGTGGACCCGCGCCGTCACGCTGCGCCTCGCGCGTCCGCCGCGGCATCGCGTGCTGGGCGTGGTCAACTTCCCGACGCTCTACCAGGCGATGGACAGCGCGCGTCACATCGTCCGACTGAAGCCGTCCGCGGTGGAGCTGGTCGACCGGACGATGATCGAGCTGGCGCGCGGCAATCCGGCGTTCCGGCCGGTGATCGAGCGGGCGCTGATCGGCGCGCCCGACGCGATCCTGCTGGTCGAGTTCATCGGCGACGCCGCGGAGCCGCCCGCCAAGGCATTGCGCGATCTCGTCGCGCTGATGGGCGATCTCGGCCTTCCCGGCAGCGTCGTCGAGATGACCGACGCCGGCGCGCAGAAGGCACTGTGGGAGGTGCGCAAGGCCGGGCTCAACATCATGATGAGCATGAAGGGCGACGGCAAGCCGGTCTCCTTCATCGAGGACTGCGCGGTGCCGCTCGAGCATCTCGCCGACTATGTCGACCGGCTGACGAGCGTCTTCGCGAAGCACGGCACGCGCGGCACCTGGTATGCGCACGCATCGGTGGGCACGCTGCACGTGCGGCCGATCCTCGACATGCGCCGCGACGGCGCGGCGAAGATGCGCGCGATCGCCGAGGAGGCGAGCGCGATGGTGCGCGAGTACAAGGGCGCATTTTCCGGCGAGCACGGCGACGGGCTCGTGCGCAGCGAATGGGTTTCGTGGCAGTTCGGCCCGCGACTTACCGGCGCGTTCGAGGAGATCAAGGACCTGTTCGACCCGACCGGCCTCATGAATCCGGGCAAGATCGTGCGCGGCACGCGGATGGACGACCGCACGCTGTTCCGGTTCGGGCCGAACCACCATCCTCTGCCGCTCGACACCGCGCTCGACTGGTCGGCGTGGGATGTCCACGCGGATCCGGTCGCCGACACGCTGACGACGCCGGGCACGGGCGGCGATCCGGCGCACGGCTTCGCCAAGGCCGTCGAGATGTGCAACAACAACGGCCACTGCCGGAAGTTCGACGCGGGCACGATGTGCCCGAGTTATCGCGCGACGCGCGACGAGCAGCATCTGACTCGCGGCCGCGCGAACACGCTGCGGCTCGCCCTTTCCGGGCAGCTCGGCCCCGAGGCACTGGCTTCACCGGCCGTGCGCGAAGCCTTCGACCTCTGCGTGAGCTGCAAGGGCTGCCGCCGCGAATGCCCGACCGGCGTCGACATGGCGAAGATGAAGATCGAGTTCCTCCATCACTGGCAGCGCGCGCACGGCCTGTCGCTGAAGGAGCGCGCGATCGCGCATCTGCCACGCTGGGCGCCGTTGGCGGCCAGCATGCCCTGGCTGTTCAACGCGCGCAATGCGATTCCCGGCCTTGCCGTGCTCTCCGAGCGGATCACGGGCCTGTCCGCGAAGCGCTCGCTGCCGGTGTGGCGGCGCGACACCTTCCTGCGCAGTTTCGACGAGTGCGCGAGCGGCTGCCCGTTGGAAGCGGAGGTCGTGCTGTTCGTCGACACGTTCACCAATTATTTCGAGCCCGAGAACGCACGGGCAGCACTCGACGTGCTCGAAGCCGCGGGGTACCGGGTCACCGTCGCGCGGGCGAAGCAGGATGATATCGATCCGACTCGTCCGCTCTGCTGCGGACGGACATTCCTTGCCGCCGGACTCGTCGACGAGGCGAAGAATGAGGCGCGCCGCATGATGGCAGCGCTTGCGCCGCACGTGGAGCGGGGCGCGGCGATCGTCGGGCTCGAGCCGTCGTGCCTCCTGTCGCTGCGCGACGAGTTCCTGGTCATGGGCCTGGGCGATGCCGCGCGCCGCCTCGCGGACCGCGCATTCCTGATCGAGGAATTCCTTGCCGCCGAGCATCGCGCCGGTCGACTCGCGCTTCCGCTCGCGGCCTTGCCCGAGACGCGTGCGCTGCTGCACGGCCACTGTCACCAGAAGGCCTTCGATGCGATGGGCGCGACGCGCGAGGTGCTGGGCCTCGTGCCCGGCCTCGCCGTGGACGTCGTCGAGTCGAGCTGCTGCGGCATGGCGGGAAGCTTCGGCTACGAAGCCGCGCATTACGACGTGTCGATGCAGATGGGCGAGCTCGCGCTGCTGCCGGCGGTGCGCGCCGCCGGTCCGGCGACGCTCATCGTCGCCGACGGCACGAGCTGCCGACACCAGATCGCCGACGGCACGGCAGGCCCCGGGTCACGCGAGGCGATGCACGTCGTTCGCGTGCTCGCGCGCTCGCTCGAGTCCGCGCGCGGCAAACCCGCCGTATGATCGCGGCGCACGAATCCATCGCCCTTCCGAAATCCGGAAACACGGAGGCACCATGCGACGGAAGCAATTCCTGTCCCCGCCGCGCGGCGCGCGGGCACTTCTCGCCGGCGTTGCGATAGTGGCGCTATCGATCGGGACTGCCATGGCCGCGACGCTCGAGATCTTCCACGCCGATTCGCTCGCGGGCCCGATGCGCGAACTGAAGCGCGCGTTCGAGGCGGAGCACGCGGGCGTCTCGATCAATCTCACGTCGGGCGTGTCCCGCGAACTTGCCGCCCGCATCATCAAGGGCGAGACCGTCGACGTGTTCGCGCCGTCGTCGCCCGCTGTCATCGATCAGGACCTGATGAACAAGAAGGTGTCCGGCACGGATCGCGACGCCGCGACGTGGTACGTCGTGTTCTCCGCCAACGAGATGGTCGTCATCACCGCCAAAGGCAATCCGCTCGGGATCGGGAACATCGGCGATCTCGCGCGGCCCGACGTGAAATTCGTGCGCGTCACCGGCGAGAAGGATCTCGCGACGAACCGGACGATCGAATTCGTGAAGCGCGCCGCGGCGCAGGAAGGAGCGCCGGGCGTCGCCGAAGCCATCGTCGCCAAGGCGCCGGTCGATCCGGCGAGAGCGATGGGCGTTCCGGACGTTGTCGCGGCGGTGAAGGACGGGCGTGCGAACGCCGGCATCGTCTATTACTCGGCTGCCGTAGCAGCCCGCTACGACGTCGACGCGGTCCGCTTTGCCGAGAGCGTCAACATGAGCGAGGCGATCCGCAACGCGGCCACCGTCACCGGCACGGCACGCAATCCGGCGGAGGCGCAGGCGTTCGTCGAATTTCTGCTCTCGCCGGAGGCGCAGCGGATCCTGAAGGACACCGGACAGCCGCCGGTAGTGCCAGCGCTTCGCGTTGGCGCCGTTCCGTTCAAATAGGCGCGGGTTGGCGCAGGTACACGCGAATGGTGCTCCGTGTCATTTTCATCGTGCTTGCCGCGCTTCTGCTCGGCGCGCATTTCCTTCGCGAGGGCAATTATTTGCTCGTGGCGGTGTGCGTCGCGACGCCGTTCCTCTTCCTGTGGACGAAGTGCGCGAGCCTCATCGCGCTGCAGCTGATGGCCTATGCCGCCGCGGCGACGTGGATCGTCGTGGCATTCCGGCTGGTCGAGGTGCGGCAGCAGACCGGTCGCTCGTGGACCGCCGCCGTGGTGATTCTCGGAGCCGTCGCCCTGTTCACGCTGGTGGCGGGATTGATGCTCAATTCCCGCGCCATCACGCAACACTACCCGGATTGACTGGCGGTGCGCCGCATCACGGCGCGATCGCTCGCGCGTGGCGGGTGGGCCGCGCGCGGGCACCCGCACGGGCAGCGGCGATCATCGCCCGCAGTGAGGTCACGGCGCGGGCAGCGCGTGGGTAAGGTTGGCGTTGGCGATGCCCTTGTCGGCGACGCTGATCGTGCCGCTCGCATTGACATCCTTGAGGAAGTTCGCGGCGCTCACGACCTGGGCGAGTTGCGCATTGATGAGGCCGAGGTCGGACACAAGCACCACCCGGCTCTGGTTCACGTCCCCCAGCAGGAACCCAACGCGGACCGAGGCGCTGCCGCCACCGCCGAATGCGGACGAGACGTTGGTCAGTGCGATCGTGACGTATTGCTGGTCGGCAACGCCGTTGAGCGGCACGATCACGTCGTTGCCGCTGAATGTCGGCGCACCCACGGTGGCGACGCCTTCCGTGACCGCCGCGTCGGCGCTGACGATCGCGGCGTCGAAAGTCATTGTGATCGTTGCCGTCGCACTCTGCCGCGGCTCGGTCGTGGGGTTGTGGTTGACTCCGGAGGCGACGAGCGACAGGGGCAGATCGAATACACCGGCCGCGCCGTGTGTCTTGCGCGACGCCCCGCTCACCAGCGCCGGGGGGGCGACCGTGATGCGTCCGATGCGGTCCGTGTTGAATTCCGTAAACCAGAGATTGCCGTCGGGGCCGGGCGTGATGAAGGAGAGTCCCGCGTTGCCGCTGATTCCCGCGCCGTATTCGGCGACGACACCCTGCGGCGTCATCCGCCCGATCTGGTTGGCGAAGAGCTCCGTGAACCAGAGGTTGCCGTCGGGGCCGGCGATGATGCTGGCGGGGCCCGAGCTGGCGGTGATGCCGGCGCTGAACTCGGTGACGGCGCCGAGTGGAGTGATCCGCCCGATCCGGTTGCCGGTGAATTCTGGGAACCACAGGTTGCCGTCGGGCCCGTTCGCGACGCCGAAAGGATGCGCTCCTGCGGTGATGCCCGACGTGTACTCGGTGACGACGCCGAGGGTCGTGATCCGCCCGATCGTGTTGTTGTTGGCTTCCGAGAACCAGAGGTTGCCGTCGGGGCCCGCCGCGATGACAAACGCGTCGGCTCCGGCGGTGATCCCGCCGCTGAACTCCGTGACGGTACCGCTCGTTGTTATGCGCCCGATGCGGTTGCCGTTGAATTCCGTGAACCACAGGTTGCCATCCGGGCCGGCCGTGATGCCGACGGGTCCCGCACCCGCCGTGATGCCCGCGCTGAACTCGGTGACGACACCACTCGTCGTAATGCGTCCGATCCGGTTGCCGTTGTATTCCGTGAACCACAGGTTGCCGTCGGGACCCGCCGCAATGTGCCGGAGTCCCGCGCTCGCGCTGATGCCAGCGCTGAATTCGGTGACGACTCCCAGCGGAGTAATTCGCCCGATCCGGTTTCCATTGAGTTCCGTGAACCACAGGTTGCCATCGGGACCCGCGGTGATGAAGTTGGGCGACGAGCCCGCCGTGATGCCGGCGCTGAACTCGGTGATGACCTGCGCCTGCGCGCCGCTCCATGACGAGCCGGACAGCGCCACCAGAAGGCCTGCAAGGATGCGACGAGGATTCATGACCCTCCCTGAATCGTGACGTTTCGCGGAATCCGGCCGTCAGATCGCACCGTGCGCGGGCGCCGCACGCGGCGTTTCGCGATGCGGCAATTGGCTGCGGCAGGCCACCGACGTAATTCTGGTGCAAGGTTCCGGGCGGGACAAGCAAAACCGGATCTGCAAGCCGCGACCCGGCCTCAGGGTGCCGGCAAGGCGCGCGTCAGACTGGCATTGGTGATGCCCTTGTCGGCGACCGTGATGGAGCCGCTTGTGTTGACGTCCTTCAGGAAATTCGCTGCGGTCACCCCCTGGGCGAGCTGCGCATTGATGAGCCCCAGGTCGGACACCAGCACCACCCGGCTCTGATTCACGTCGCCCTGCAGGAATCCGACGCGCACCGAGCCGCTGCCGCCGCCGGTGGGCGTCGTCGCGACGTCGGTCAGCGAAATCGTGACGTACTGCTGGTCCGCCACCCCGGTCAGCGGAACGACCACGGTATTGCCGACGAGATCCGGCACGTCAGGCGTTGCGCTTCCCTCGGTCACGGCGATGGTCGCGCCCACGATCGTCGCATCGAACGTCAGCACGAGTGTCGCCGTTCCGCTCTGTCGCGGCTCTATGGTCGGCGCGGTCGGCGTGGCCGACAGCGCCAGGTCGAACGTCCCGGCCGCGCCGTGCTGCTTGCGCGACGTGGCGCCAATGAGCGCGGGAGGCGGGACGGTGATGCGCCCGATCCGGTTTCCCTGCTGCTCCGTGAACCACAGGCTGTTGTCCGGCCCCGCGCAGATGTCGACGGGAGTCGCCGCGGCGCTGATGCCGGTACTGTATTCCGTGATCAGTCCCTGCGGCGTGATCCGGCCGATGCGGTTTCCGTTGAATTCGGTGAACCACATGTTGCCGTCGGGACCGGCGAATATGCCATCGGGTCCGGCGCCCGCGCTCATCCCGACGCTGAATTCGGTGACGACGCCTTGCGTCGTGATGCGGCCAATCCTGTTGCCGCCGAATTCGACGAACCAGAGGTTGCCGTCCGGACCGCTGGCGATCGCGGCGGGCTGCGCACCCGGCGTGATGCCGGCGCTGAACTCGGTGACCACGCCGGCAGGCGTGATTCGACCGACCTGGCTTGCGTTGTACTCGGTGAACCACAGGTTGCCGTCGGCGCCCGCCACGATGCCGACCGGTGATGCGCCGGGCGTGATGCCGTTGCTGAACTCGGTGACGGCACCCGCGGGCGTAATCATGCCAATGCGATTCCCCGCAAATTCGGTGAACCACAGATTGCCGTCGGGGCCCGTCGCGATGACGTCGGGCCCGGATCCGGCGGTGATGCCCGCGCTGAATTCAGTGATTACGCCGCTCGTCGTGATGCGTCCGATCCGGTCGGCCGCCTCGGTGAACCACAGATTGCCGTCCGGACCGGCCGTGATCGCACGCAGGCCCGCGCCGGCGGTGATTCCGGCATTGAATTCAGTGACGACGCCGCCGGTCGTGATGCGCCCGATCCTGTCCGCAACGTTCTCCGTGAACCAGAGGTTGCCGTCAGGCCCGGCTGCGATCAGGAATGGCGCGGCGGCGGCAGTGATGCCGCTGGCGAACTCGGTCACGACCTGCGCATTGGCAGCCCGGGACAGGAGGCCGACCGACGCGATCAACCCGACGACGACAATGCAGCGTGGATTCATGGGCGCCCTTTCTTGTTGACTTCGTTCTCGTCTCACGGCCGGAGCGTCGGTGCGGCGCCGGGTATTCTGGGCGGGTGTCGCGGCCCGGTCAATCGAGCGATCGGGCGGTTCGGGTTGGTCATCGGCGCATCGGCGTGGCCGCTGCGGCGCCCGACGGCGCTGCGCGGAGGTTCTGTTAACGTCATGAATGCCATGGGAATTAGTCCGCGATCGCCGCGGCGATTGACGTGTGTCAAGACTCCTTGCGGCAGGGTGCCTAGACTGCAGCGCATGACCCCGGATTTCGCATGATCTCGCGCCGCCACCGCCGACCGTTGGCAATGCTGGTACTCGCAGCTTGGCTGTTTGCGATGTTCGTCGGCATTTCGCACGCCTGTTCGCTGCAGGCGATGGGATCCGCGCACGTGACCGCGATGGACCTGCGCGGTATGGACGTCGATGCGATGCCCGCGGGAGACGAATGTCCGTCGGCGAACTGTCTCCAATTCTGCGCCGACGACACGCCGGTATTGACCAAGCTGCATCTCGTTCCCGGCGAGCCCGCGGGGTCCGCGGTGCCGACGGCGACCGCCATGGCCGTGGTGCCGCATACAGCCGCTCCGGCGATCGCGGTTGCGGAACTCCCGCATCCACCGCCGGATGTTCCACTGCTGCTGCGCTCGCTTCGCTTCGCCCTTTAGGCTGCCATGCAGCGGGAGCCGTTCCCGCATGCAGCACGCGCCGCATCCCACGATTACCCGAATCGCCGTGCGTTGCGGCACGCACGCGGCTTCGGCGACTCGACCGATCTTCCGTATCTACTTCCGAGGAATTCTGGAGCACATCATGAATCCGATTCTTTTCACTGCTGCACTGGTCGTGACTTTATTCATCACATCCGCACCCGCGCACGCGCAAGGCGGTTCCGTCGCGCGTGCGGGCTCCCCGCAGGCCTCCGTGGCGACGCCGCCGAGCGCGGCGCTCGCCGAGGGCGAAGTCCGCGCGCTCGATCGTGCCGCCGGCACCGTTGTGATCAAGCACGGCCCGCTGAAGACGCTCAACATGGGGCCGATGACGATGGAATTCGTCGCGAAGGATCCGGCGCTTCTTGCCAAGGTGAAGGTGGGCGACAAGGTCCGCTTCACGCCCGCCGAAGGCAAGGACGGCACTTTGCTCGTCACCACGCTCGTCGTGGTGGCCAACTGAACCGATTTCGAACTACGCGGACCGCCATGCCATCGACGCCGCGTCCAGCCCGCGCCGGCGGTGCTGGTCGACCGTCGCTGGCGGCCCGCAGAGGTGGAATGATGCTTATCGCAAACAGATCGAGGAGGCGTTCCATCGCCGTCACGGAGCAGGTGCTGCGGCGTGAGAGCGCGCGAAGACGGCGCATGACACGGACGAGTTCCCTGCTGGGTGACCCAGGTCGCGGCCTTTTCCGTGAAGTGCGCCGACAATGGCCGAGAGGGGCTCGTGGCTCCGGAATCGGGCCCCGCCACGTGTCGCCGACGTATCGAATTGTCGATGTCCGCAACCGCAAATCTCACGCGGCATCAAGGAGCGTCAAAATGTTCAGGATACTCAACGCGTGCCTGTTGGCAGCGTTCTCGGGCGCAGGGTTTGCCCAGATGATGGGCGGGCCGATCCCGACCACCCAGTATTTCCCCCTCGTCGACGGCGCGCGCTACGACTACGCGCATACCGGCGGCCCGTGGGCGACTTCGACGGCGGTCGTGCATGCCGGACAGACCTGGGCGGGCGTGTCCGGGCTGACCGCGATGCATACGAGCTACACCTGCGTGGCCGGGGTGAGTTGCGCCCCGGATGCGACCGACTTCTACCGGATGGATCCTGACGGCATGCACTATTTCGGCGGCACCGGCGCGAACGCACCGGGCACCCAGTATTCCATGATGACCTACACGAGCCCGGAATGGCTGCTCAAGAACCCGGTCACGCCGGGAACGATGATGGGCGGAGGCGGTTACCAGAACATGGAGATGTGGCAGGCCGGCGTCATGGGGTCGGGCAGCATGATGGGCGGACAGAGCTACATGAGCAGCTACCAGGCGGATGCGCTGGAAACCGTGACCACGCCCGCTGGAACCTTTGCCAACACGCTTCACGTCCACGAACAGCGCGGCTCCGGCTACGTGCGCGACGTTTGGTACGCGCCGGGTGTGGGCATCGTCAAGATGCAGGATGGAACCACCACTGCGGTGTTGACAGGCTACACGATCCCGGGCGCCGTGGCCCCGCCGGGCGGCGGTGCCGCGCCGCTCGCCTTCACTCCGGTCACCGGCCTGTGGTGGAACCCGAACGAATCCGGCTCCGGCTACGGCATCGGCGTGCAGCACGGCGTGATCGTCGTCACCATGTACAGCTACGTCAGGCAGGTGAACCGCTCTGGTATATCGTCGTCGGAACGCTCGGCAACGCCGGTACCGGCGTCGCGGCCAGCGGCACGCTCGACAAGTTCCGTGCCGGGCAGTGTGCGTCGTGCAGCGCCTACCAGATGCCGACACCGATGGGCAATGACGGCAGCATGACCATCACCTTCGCATCGCCCACCTCGGCAACCGTGCAATTCCCCGGCGGCCGCTCGACCCGGATCCAGCCGGCGGCGTGGTAGTCCGGCGCTCGAGCGCGTCGTAACGCGCGAAGGCCGACCGGCGAATGCGGTTGGCCTTTTATGCGGGCGCGGCGACACCGCCGCTCGACGAATCGTGCAGCGCGCAAGGACGCGGCCGGATGGGATCTCCGGCCGCCCGCGCGTATGCGCGACATCCATCATTGTTTGCTGCCGACCCTGCTACTCTCGTGCCATGGCGCTCAAATCCACGATCTTCAAGGCTGACCTCGCGGTCGCCGACATCGACCGCGGCTATTACCGCGATCACGCGCTGCGCATCGCGCAGCACCCGTCGGAAACGAGCGAGCGGATGATGGTGCGCCTGCTCGCATTCGCGCTGCACGCCGACGAGGCGCTTGAGTTCGGGCGCGGAATCAGCACCGAGGACGAGCCCGATCTGTGGCGGCGCGACCTGACCGGCGCAATCGAGGAGTGGATCGACGTCGGCCTGCCGGACGAGCGCGAGGTGAGAAAGGCATGCGGCCGCGCGCGCAACGTCTACGTGCTGGCATACGGCGGGCGCGCGGTCGACCTGTGGTGGCAGGGCGCGCGCGACAAGCTGGAGCGGCAGGAGCGCCTCGCCGTCAGCGAAGTTCCGCTGGAATCCAGTCGCGCGCTGGCCGAGCTTGCCGGTCGCACGATGCGGCTGCAGGTCACGATCCAGGAAGGGCACGTCTTCTTTTCGGATGGCGCGACATCGGTGCCGGTGGAGCTTCGCGTTCTGAAGCCTGCATCCGTCACCTGACGGCCGGAGGACGGGCCCGCGCGACGAAATGCGGGCGCGTCACGCCGGGTGTGCACCAAAGCCGACGGCGCTTCGTCCCCACCGGCCGCTCAACACCTATTTCCGACTCGCGCCGCGGCGGTCGCGGGCGCGGAAGATCGCCTTCAGGATCTCCCGCGCCACGAGCACGCTGCCCGCGGTCGCGAGGCACGTCGCCCAGTCGCGGAGCGACAGCGCGACCGTGCCGAATCCCTGCTGCATCGAGGGCAGGTAGAGCACCGCCGCCTGCAACGCCAGCGCGACGATGATCGATGCCCACAGCCACGGGTTGTGGAACGGGCGCACGAAGGTGCTGACCTCGTCGGAGCGAACGCACAGCGCGTCGACGAGTTGGTAGAGCACCAGCACGTTGAATGCGATGGTGCGCGCGTAGCGGGGATCGCCAGCTCCCTCGATCAGTCCGCCGGGAAGCCCGGCGTCGAGAAGCAGCAGCGTTCCGCCGCCCATCACGACGGAGGCAAATGCGATCCCGATCCACATGCGCGGGGTGATGACGCCGCTGCGCGGGTCGCGCGGCGGGCGGTCCATCAGCCGGGGGTCCGGCGGATCGACGCCGAGCGCGAGCGCCGGGAAGCCGTCGGTCACGAGGTTGATCCACAGAATCATCGTGGCGAGCAGCGGCAGCGTCAGCGCTTCGCCCGGTCCGGCGACGAGGCCGAACGTTCCCGCGAGCGCGACGCCGAAAAACATCACGATCACCTCGCCGAGGTTCGTCGACAGGAGATAGCGCAGGAATTTCTGGATGTTCGCGTAGATCGAGCGCCCTTCCTCGATCGCCGCGACGATCGTGGCGAAGTTGTCGTCCGCGAGGACCATGTCCGCGGCTTCCCGCGACACGTCCGTGCCGGTGATGCCCATCGCGATGCCGATGTCGGCCGCCTTCAGCGCCGGTGCGTCGTTGACGCCGTCGCCGGTCATCGCGACCACCTCGCCGTCGCGACTGCAGTGCGCGCACGATCGCGAGCTTGTGCTCGGGCGCCACGCGCGCGAAGACGGACGTGCTGCGGACGGCGTCCGCGAGAGCGGCGCCATCCAGTGCCGCAAGCATGGCGCCCGTCATCACCGCGGCCGCCGCGCGGCGCGATGCCGAGCTCGGCGGCGATCGCACCGGCCGCCGCCGGATGATCGCCCGTGATCATCAGCACGCGCAGGCCGGCGCGCCGTGCCGCGGCAACGGCGCCCGCCGCCTCCGGGCGCGGCGGATCGATCATGCCCACCACGCCCAGCCATACCAGCTCATCCTCGTGCCGGAGATGGAGCGCTTCGTGCGCGGCGGTCGGCAGGCGGCGGTAGGCGAGGCCTAGCGTCCGCAGCGCGTCGCCCGCCAATCCGTCGATCTGGCCGGCGATCGCGCGGCGCCTGCCATCGGTCAGCGCCGCCTCGTGGCTGCCGACGCGCTCCGCGGTGCAGCGCGTGAGCAGGACGTCCGGCGCACCCTTCACGAACAGCACGTGAGTGCCCTCGCGAGCCGCGTCGGCGTGCGCGATGCTCATCAGCTTGCGTTCCGCGGAGAACGGCAGCTCGCCGGTGCGCTGAACCGCGCGGCCATCGACTCGTGCGCAAGCCCGGCCTTCCGCGCGGCGGTCTTGAGGGCGCCTTCGGTGGGATCGCCCATCACGACGAACCGGTTGTCGCGCAGGACGAGCTCCGCGTTGCTCGCGAGGTACCCCGCGGCAAGCAGCCGACGCACCTCGGTCCGGAGCGCTCCTGATGCGAGCGCCTCGCCGTCGACACAAAGCTCGCCGTCAGGCGCGTAGCCGGTGCCGGTCACGTCGACCCGACCTGAAGCCGTGACGATCACGCGCACCGTCATCTCGTTCTGCGTGAGCGTGCCGGTCTTGTCGCTGGCGATCACGGTCGCGGAGCCGAGCGTCTCGACCGCCGAGAGGTGCCGCACGATCGCGTTGCGCTTCGCCATGCGCTGCATGCCGAGCGAGAGCACGACCGTCGTCACCGCGGCAAGTCCCTCGGGCACTGCCGAGACCGCGAGCGAAACGGTGTAGAGCAGCACGCCGACCAGCACCGCCGTCGTGATGTCGCGCTGCATGACGAGGATCGTCGCGGCGACGACCACGGCGATGACGATCACAATCACGCCGAGAATCTTTCCCAGCTTGTCGAGCTCGCGCTGAAGCGGCGTCGGCTCGGGAACGGTTGCCTGCAGCAGCGTGGCGATGCGACCGAATTCGGTGCCCATGCCGGTCGCGGTCACCACCGCCCGGCCACGGCCGAAGACGGCGATCGTGCCGGCGAACAGCATGTCGACGCGCTCGGCGAGCGGTGCGTCGCGTGCGACCGGTCGGTCGAGCTTGTCCGCGCCTTCGCTCTCGCCGGTCAGGGCTGCCTCGGCGGCCTTGAGCGAAACCGACTCGACGACGCGCGCGTCGGCCGCGATCGTCATGCCTTCCTCGACGACGAGGATGTCGCCGGGAACGACCTCGGCCGCCGGAATCGTGCGACGCTCGCCGTCGCGCACGACGAGCGCAGTCGCGGCGCTGATCTGCGCGAGCCCGGCGACCGCCCGCTCGGCCCGCTCTTCCTGATAGAAGCCGAGCGCGGCATTCAGCGCGACGATGGCGAGAATCGTGATCGCCTCGTGCGGCGCGCCGTCCCGGGATTCGATCCCCCAGACGACGAGCGACACGGCGGCCGCGGCGAGCAGCAGGAGGACGAGCGGGCTTTCGAACTGCGCGAGAAACTTGCGCCAGTGCGACGCCGGAGGCGCCTGCACGAGAACATTCGCGCCGTGGCGGGAGCGCCGGGCCACCGCCTCGGCATCGGCAAGCCCGGTGCGCGGATCCACCTCGAGCGCGGCACAGACGTCGGGTGCCGTGCTCGCATGGGCATCGACGAGAGTCATCGCTTTGTCCATGTTCAGCGAACCAGGACGGTCATTACAGCGCTGCCCGTGTGCCAGCGGGCTTGATGCCAGTCAAATTCGCATCGTTCGACGCACACTACGACGGTTCGAACGGCTGTCGGCCGCGCGCGGCATCGCTCGCGCCTGCGGCCAGGAACGCGAGGATCGTCGCCTTCGGCATCACGCCGTGCCGGCCCGGCGGGATCACGCAGAGCTGCGCGTCGGGAATCGTCCGGAACATCTCGACGGCGTGTTCCGGCGTGACGATGTCGTCGTCGCCGATGATGACGAGCGTCGGCGCCATGATGCTCCGCACGTCGTCGCTGGAGAAATCCGGCTCGGTCAGCCACATGGGCCGCAGGCGCTCGCGCAGGTTCGGCCAGTAGCCGGGGCCGTGCGGCGAGCGCCGCGCATAGTCGTCCGCCACCGGCGTCTCGCCGGGGTCGAACGTGCGCAGCCACTCGATGTTGTCCGGGGTATAACCATCGACGCGCGTGTTCGATCCGGACACCACCAGCTTCGTCACCCGCTCCGGATGATGGATGGCAATATCGATGCCGATGATCCCGCCGTCGCTGAAGCCGACGATGATTGCGCTGTCGAGGTCGAGCCTGCGCATGAGCTCCACCGTGTCTTCCGCCATGTCGTGGTAGTGGAACGCACGATCGCTGCGGTCGGCCGTGCGCCCGTGTCCCATCTGCTCCGGCGCAATCACGCGAAAGTGCGGCGAGAAGTAAGAAATCCACAGTTCCGAGATCGAGCCGCACCCACCATGAAGCAGCAGCAGCGGCGGCCCGCCCCCATGGATTTCGTAATACATGTCGAGGCCGTTCACGGCGGCGTAGGGCATTTCGCTCCCTGAAAGGCGTGCAACGGCCCCGCGCGCGGTGCGGCGAGTTGTGCGGCGGCTATCCGCGCGTCAGCTCTTGCGGCATTCCTTGGGCAGGTAGCGCAGCGGAATGCCCACGGGCACGCAGGTCCACCAGAGCTGCTGGAAGCGGTCGAGCGCCGGCGCGAGCAGGATGGTGCGGCCGTAGAGCTCCGGGATCAGCGGGCCGAGCGTCACGCGCACGCGGCCGCTGATGAGGCTCACGTCAACTTCGTCGATCAGGTCCGTGTGCGGCTGCACCGCGACGTTCTTCTTGTTCGCGGGGATCCGCGCCGCCTTCGGACCGTCCGTCCACTGCTCGACCTGCTGTTGCAGCGGCAGCGCGATCGCCAGCACCTCGGCAATGCGCGTGCGCACAACGCGATCCGCGTACGCCGACTGCAGGCTGGGCCAGGCGACGAAGCCGGCCAGCAGCATCGCCGCGCCGCCGAAGAATACGGCCGATCCCGGCGCGATGGACGCCTGCTTCGCGAGCAGTTTCGCCGTGTCCTGCGGCGAGCGTGTCCGCGCCTGCGCCTCCCGGACGAGACGGCGCGCATTGCGCCAGACGAGCGTGTCGCCGATGAGCGATGCGACGGCGCCCGGAACGAGCCAGATGAGCAGTACCGCGCACGCGAGCCACGTGATCGACGAATCGCCGAGGTGCGGCTCGATCAGCGAAAAGGCGCCCACGGCGACCAGCGGCCACAGCGCGAAGGCCACGCCGGCCACCCAGAGCTTGCGATAGAACGCCCACGCGCTCGGCGCCAAGAGCGATGCCCAGTTCCAGCCCGGCATGCTGTGGCCGATGCGCTCGAACTCCATGAAGCGCGGCGCATAGTGGTCCGAATGCGGGCCCACGGCCAGCCGGAACATGATCGCGAGCGATGGCCGGACGATGCGCTCGTCTCCCGGCTCGCCCGTCATGGGTTCGAGGCGTATGGTGTCCTGGAATGCCGTCACCGCGCCGGTGTCCGCCGAGTGCGCCGCGTCCGGAATGGTGGCGCCGCAGGTGTGGCAATCGTCAACTTCCGGCGACAGGGCGTCGCCACATCGATTGCAGAAACGTTGACTGCCTTCCAACGGTGCCTCCCGGTGCAATTCTTTTCACGCGCGACGCGCCACGTGCGCGCCGATGGTGCGAATTGTACCGCCGTAACATTGCGGTGCAGCGAAAAAATGTGACCCGCCGCGAAGCCGGCGATTGCGTTGCGCGTGATGCTGCCGATCCCACATGCCCGGAATGCATGCGATCAGGTCCTTGAGCAATCCGCGAGTTCTAAGCGAGGGGGGCGACGCCCGGGCGGGACCCTCAGCCCCGCCGAGTTCTATTTGTCGGGGCGTCGCAACAGCAGTGACGGGTCTTCCTTGACCTTCTCGGTCACCGCGTTGGCGGTGGTTGCGACCTTCTTGACCTGGTCCTCGATGGCCGAGAATTTCGCGACGATCTTCGGCAGCTCGTCGAGCATCGCTCGGAGGCCGGTCTTTTCCGAAGGAATCTCCGGGATCTTGCCTTCCGGCGTGGCCGCCACCAGCATCTTCGCCGCCGGGTCGCCGCCGTTGAGCTCGACGAATACGACGCCGGTGATGCCCTTCATCGCGAGGCTCGCCCGGGTGTCGGTCTTGACCGGGGTCTCCTTGCGCAGCCTCACATCGACGACGCACCAGCCGCGAATTGTCCGGATCGATGCTCATCGACTTCACTGTGCCGACGTCGACGCCCGCGGAACTTCACCGGATCGCCGACCGCGAGACCGCTCACCGAATCGTCGAAGCGGATGCGGTAGGCGAGGTCGTCCTGGCGGCCCGGGCTTCCCAGCCACACGGCGAAGAACGCCGCGGCGACGGAGAACACGATGATGAACAGCCCCTCGAAGAAATAGTGCCTGTCAGTTTCCATGGCTCCCCTTCCTTGCCTTCATTGCGCCTTCCGCCCGCGGTCCGTGGAAGAACTCGTGGATCCACGGGTGGTCGGAGCGCATCAGCTTGTCCGCCGTGTCGACGGTGACTTTCCTGTCCACGAGCACGGCAATGCGGCCGCACACGGTGAAGAGCGTCGTGAGGTCGTGCGTGACGATGACGACGGTGATGCCCAGACTTTCGTTGAGCTGCCGGATCAGCGTCGTCGATGCCGCTCGCGGCGATCGGGTCGAGATCGGACGTCGGCTCGTCGAGAAAGAGGATCTTCGGGTCGAGCGCCAGCGCCCGTGCGAACGCGGCGCGCTTCACCATTCCGCCGGAAAGCGCGGACGGAAACTTGATGCCGCTTTCCGCCGGCAAGACCGGCAGAGCGCGAGCTTCATCGCCGCGATCTGCTCCTGCGCCTCGGGCGGAAGCGCCGTGTGCTCGCGCATCGGCAGCATGATGTTCTGCGCGACCGACAGCGAGGAGAACAGCGCGCCCTGCTGGAACAGCACGCCGAAGAGCGCTGCCTTGTCGCGTGGCACTGATGGACTGCGACCGCTTTGCCGTTGAGCAGGACTTCGCCCGCGTCCGGCTGATGCAAGCCGAGCAGCGTCTTGAGCAGTACCGATTTGCCGGATCCCGATCCGCCGGCGATGCCGATGATCTCGCCGCGCATGATGTCGAGGCTCAACCTGTCGTGCACCAGCTGCGTGCCGAACCGGTTGACGATGCCGCGTGCGGACAGGATCGGCTCGCCGCGGGTCTTGGTCCGCGCCGTCATATGCCGAGCTTCTCGAACAGGATCGAGAAGAATGCGTCGAGCACGAGCACCAGGAAGATCGACTTCACCACCGCGCGGGTCGTCTCCCGGCCCACGCTCTCCGCCGAGCCGGTCACGCGCAGCCCGTGCATGCAGCCGATCACGGCGATGAAGAACGCGAAGATGGGCGCCTTGAACATGCCGACGAAGAAATCGCCGCCGTCGATCACCTGCGGCAGGCGCATCACGTATTGCGTCGGTGACATGCCGAGCTGGAACTGGGCGATCGCGGCCCCGCCGGCGAGCCCCATGACGTCGGCGAAGAACGTGAGCAGCGGCAGCGTGATGACGAGTGCGATCACGCGCGGCACCACGAGCACCTGCATCGGCTCGATCCCCATCACCTTCAGCGCGTCGACCTCGTCGCGCGTCTGCATCACGCCGATCTCGGCGGTGAAGGCGGAGCCGGAGCGGCCGGCCACCATGATGGCGGTGATCAGCACGCCCATTTCGCGCATCACCGACACCGCGACCAGGTTGATGGTGAAATCCTCGCCGCCGTAGGGGCGCAGCTGCGCGACGCCCTGGTAGCCGATGACAATCGCGATCATGACCGCCATCAGTCCGATGATCGGCAGCGCCTGAATGCCGGTTTCCGAGACGTGACGCGAAATCGCGGCCGGGCGCAGGCAGCTCGGATGGAACAGCACGTCGACGGTCCAGCTCGCTGTCCGCCCGACAAAGGTGATGAGGTCGACCGCCTCGTGCCGGGCATCGTGCGCGGCCTTGCCGATCTGGATGACGATCTCGCGCCACCGCGCAACGGTGGGTACGGGCGGCAGCGGCTTGAGGTCAAGGCTGGCGACGAGATCGAGCAGCGCCCGGTGATCGGCGTGGATGCCGGAAAGCTCCACGCCATTCCTGTTGAGACCGCACAGGAACATCGCCCCCGGCGTATCGAGCTCGCCGATACGGGACAAGTCGAGCGAGCGCCCCGTGCCCCGCTTCGACCATTTCCTGAGGAGCGCCTTGGCCTCGACGAGCGTGCCGATGTCGAGGTCACCCTCGAGCGCGAGGTGGTTACCGTCGCCGGTGACGGCGATCGTTGATCGCGGAGGGTCCGCCGCAGTGGGCTCGTCGTCTGCAGGCACACTGGTCATCGCGTTCCCAAGGCCCGCAGGCTCGTGACGCATTGAATAATCGCGGCGCAACGACGCGCCGCCTCATGATGAAGGACTTATTGCGGTGCAGGATATTCTAGGGAGCGGGGGCGCCACTGTGCGCTGGAGCACGTAGGGCGAGGTCCCGATTTCAGGGTAATGCAGCGCTCGAAGATCGCCCCGCCGGGGCAGCGCCGTACCGGATTCGCGTCAGGGTCCCGGCTTTTGCAGGACCCATTTCTCGCCGTCGACCTGGCAGGGCGCGAGTCGCATCTCGACGCAGAAGGAGCGAACGGCCTGTTCGACGCCGGGAAAATTCGCGCTGAAATCGTCGCCGAACACTGTGCCGCCGGGACGAACCAGCGGCCACCAGTTGCGCAGGTCGGACACGACGTCGTCGAAATTGTGCCCGGCGTCGATGTACACGAGGTCCGGCTGCGGGCCACCCATCGCGGTGAAGAACCGCGCCGCGTTGGTCGTCGTGTTGGGGAAGGGCACGACGCGGTCCTGGTGATCGAGGTGAACGATGTTGGCGAGGAACTGGTAGTAGAGCGATGGATGGCCGTGCCGGCACGCAAGGCCCGCGAAGGCGCTCGGGTCGTGCCGGTTCAGCCAGTGCCAAGTGCTTCCGAGAAAGGTGTCGACGCAGACGATCGTGAACGGATCGAGCCCCATTTCCGCGGCAAGCGTGCACATGTGCAGCGCGCTCGCGCCCTTCCATGTGCCGAGTTCGACGACGATTCGCGGCCGCACGGACGAGAGGAGTCTCCGGAAGATCGGGTCCTCCGAGTGCCATCCCTGCACGTCGACGCGATACTCGTCGGCGCGAAATCCGGCATAGATGTCGCCCTGGTGCAGCTGGCGGCACAGCATTCGAGCAGGCGTTTCCGGATCTATTGACCGAGGGCTGCCAGGGAGCGACACGGTGGCGAATCAGGGTTGACCAGGGGACGCGCGGGCGTCCGCTGCGCGAACTGAATTGCGCGCGGGACCGCGACGATCAGGCGGCCTGGCTCGAGTGAGGCTCGGGCGCCATTACGACGAGCGGAATCACGCGACGCTTGCCGAGCCGCTGCTCGATCGCGGAGCGCAGCACGCGCGGCAGCCCTTCCGCATGCTCGTACTGATCCGCGACGGAAGTGCCGGCGAGCGCCGTGCGCTGCAGGTCGACGTGCTGGCGCAGCAGGAACGCGAGCACGCTCCAGGTACCGTAGCGCAGCGCCAGCAGGGCAGGAGTGAAGCCCAGCCCCGTGCCCAGATTGAGATCGGCGCCGTAGCGCTGCAGGAGCTCCACCGGCGCCGTGTCGTCGCGCTTCACCGCATCGTGGATGATGGCGAAGCCCTCGTGATCGAGGTGGTTCGCATCGGCGCCGTTCTCGAGCCAGCGGCGCGCGAGCTCGAAGTGACGCGTGCGGAATGCGAAGAAGAGCGGCGTCATGCCGTCCTCGTCCTCGGCGCGCAGCAGCGCGGGCGTTGCGGCCACCAGCGCGGCGGCCTCGTCCCACTCGCCGGTGCGCAGCGCCTTGAACAGTGCGTCGCTGCCCGGCGTCGCGGGACCGGGATCCACGCCGCCGCGATAGTAGGTGGTGAATGCGTCGATCTCGGTGCGGCTCGCCTTTCCCTGCAGCGACAGCGCGACCTGCGTGCGCAGGTGCTCGACCTGCGCGGCGCTGCGCGCCAGAATGTCGGCGGCCTCGCGCCGCCGGAATTCGTCGCGGTACACGTCGACCGCCCACAGCAGCCGCTCGAACGCCGGCGCCGATTCGCCGGGATAGGTGGCGAGCACCTCGGGCGGCAGCGCGACGTTGCCCTCGACGCGCACGCGCTTGTCGGGCTCCAGCGCCCAGACTTCGCCGGTCCGAAGCGACAGCGCGTGGTGATCGGGGAGACCCACGAACAGCTCCGGGTCAGCACTCACGTCACCATCCGCGGGTCGTGCGATGCCGATGAACTGCAGCGGGTTCCACACCTCGAACTCGTGCTGCAGGAATTGCTGCGCGTCGTACGATCGGCGCAGGCGCGCTTCGTCGATCTTGTAGTCGGCGGAGGGAATGCTTGCGGGCTTGAGCTGCCAACCCACGGCGGCCCACGAGCCATGCCCGCGGAGCTCCGGGCGGTGCCGCGACCACGGATTGCGCTGCGCGGCGGGCGTGACGTCGTAGCCGTATGCCTGCAGCAGCCACGCGTCGCGCTCGACTTTTTCCGCGCCGCGCGCGAAGCAGCCGACCACGACGCCCATTTCGAGAAGCATGCGGATCTGGGCAAAGAACGCAATCCGCTCGTCGAAGCGAGGATGCATCAGCAGGCAAAGGTCCGGCGCCTTGCCGCTGCGTCCGTCGAGCCAATGCTTCAGCGAGCCGTCGAACGGCGTGGCCGGACGCGCCACGACGCCATGCTGGCCGTCGAGCGAAATGTGCGGCGTCGAATATTTCGGGCGCGGGGCGAAGCGCGCCTCCGGCGGCCACAGCATGACCGTTGCGTCGACGGCGAGCTGCGGACGCTCAAGCAGCAGCGGAAGGAGCTGGTAGGGCCGGCCTTCGTCGGCGGCGCTCGGGCCGCCGGGGACGCCCACCATCAGGAGATCGAGATGGTCGCGGGCGAGGAGCTCGGGCGCGAACGTGGTGATCCACCAGGCGACGGCGACGGGCGCCTTGAGGAGCAGCCGCACCTCGTCGTCGGCGACCCCTTCGCGGAACGGGCTCAGCGTCGGCCAGCGGCGCGCTTCCGCCACCAGGGCCGACCAGTCAGCGTGCGCGCGGGACAGGGGATGCATGGATACGTTTTCAGTTCTTCCGGACTGATTTTAGCAGGGCGACCGGCACAATCGACCCTTCACGCAGCAGCGGCATTGTAGGGCAGCGGGGGCGCGCACGTTGGAGCGCACGTTGGACAGGTCAAGACCCCGCGAGATGCTCGCGGCAGAGCATGAGCTGAAATCGGGGGGCCGCGCCGCGTCGGCTGATTTTCGGTCGACGCAGGGCTTTTTGCGGGGACACTCAGGCGTTCGCCTCGCCCCGACCGGCGGGCGAACTGCCGTCGGCGATGGGAGCCGTCTAGATCAAGCCGGTCGGCTCGTTCGGCATCGCATTGAGATCGGGCACGTCGGGTGACACGTCCGGTGAATCCCCGGCTACCTGCATCAACGCCAACGCGATCACTCCCGCGCTCCCGCCTGCGACAAACGCGATCAACAGCCACCAGGTCGAAACCATAGGAATGCTCCTCCTCGGACGGCTTCGTATCGCCGGGATAATCGCGTCCCGGCTACGCTCCCCGCCCCGGGGCTCGATCGGGAAGGGCCGGAACGGTGTCTCGTGTTGGCGTTGCATTCCGCGCAAAAAAAATCCGGCACCGCCGGATTTTGCTCATTCGCAAACGCTCGCCATCGTCGTCCGCGCCGACGCCTGCTTCGCGGCACGGGCCGCGGTCGCGGCGTATGGAGAACGGTGGAGGCATCTTGTCGTTTCGCGTCGCGGGGCAGGCGTGACTCAATCCCAGCTCAGCGCGCCGCCGGTCTGATATTCGATCACCCGCGTCTCGAAGAAGTTCTTCTCCTTCTTGAGATCGATCATCTCCGCCATCCACGGGAACGGGTTGTCGGCCTTGTCGAACAGCGGGTCGACGCCGATCTGCTGGCAGCGGCGGTTGGCGATGAAGCGCAGGTATTCCTTGAACATCGTCGCGTTGAGGCCGAGCACCCCGCGCGGCATCGTGTCCTCGGCGTAGGCGTACTCGAGGTCGACACCCTTCTTCATCAGCGTGCGGATCTCCTCGCGGAATTCCGGTGTCCACAGGTGCGGATTTTCCATCTTGATCGTGTTGATGAGGTCGATGCCGAAATTGCAGTGCATCGACTCGTCGCGCAGGATGTACTGGTACTGCTCGCTCGAACCCGTCATCTTGTTCTGCCGGCCCATCGCGAGGATCTGCGCGAAGCCGACGTAGAAGAAGAGCCCTTCCATGATGCAGGCGAAGACGATCAGGCTCTTCAGGAGCGCCTGGTCGGCCTCCGGCGTGCCCGTCTTGAACATCGGGTTGGTGAGGACGTCGATGAACGGGATCAGGAATTCGTCCTTGTCGCGGATCGACTTGATCTCGTGATAGGCGTTGAAGATCTCCGCTTCGTCGAGGCCGAGGCTCTCGACGATGTACTGGTAGGCGTGCGTGTGGATCGCTTCCTCGAATGCCTGGCGCAGCAGGTACTGGCGGCACTCGGGCGCGCTGATGTGGCGATAGGTGCCGAGCACGATGTTGTTGGCGGCCAGCGAATCCGCCGTGACGAAGAAGCCCAGGTTGCGCTTGATGATGAGGCGCTCGTCGTCGGTCAGGCCGTTGGGGTTCTTCCACAGCTCGATGTCGCGCTGCATGTTCACTTCCTGCGGCATCCAGTGATTGGCGCAGGCGGCGATGTACTTGTCCCAGGCCCAGCGGTACTTGAACGGCACCAGCTGGTTGACGTCCGAGCCGCCGTTGATGACGCGCTTGTCCTCGAGGCGCACGCGGCGGAAGCCGTTCTCCATCGCCTGGCGCTCGACGTCGAGGTCGTGCACGGGCTCGCGCGAAAGGATGCCGCCTGTGGTCTGAGCGCGGATCGTCTCCGGTGTCGCAGGGGCTACGCGCAGCTGCGGGGCGGGGGCGATGTCGTCGTCGAAATTCAGCATGATCAGTTTCTCCTGCGCTGCCTGTTGTCGCTATGTGTTTCGAGTCGTGCCGCGCGCTGCAGTTTCGATAAACGGGGCCAAGATGTCCGCTTTGCACCGGCCCCGAAGCCCGTCCTCCTCTCCGCCGTGGCGGGGAGGAGGGGAGTCCATGCGGACGGCGTCAGTGCATCGCGCTCAGCCGCTCGTACAGATAGTCGGGTGCGAAATCAACGCCGTCCTGCCAGGCGATCGTCGCGAGCCCGTAGTCGAGGTAGAAGTCGGCGAAGCGGATCTTGTCCCGCAACGGCTCCATGGTCTCGCCATAGAGATCGTCCGAGAGATCGACCACGCCCTTCCGCCCGTCGTTGAATTCCAGCCACACCTTGTAATCCCCGAGATAACGCGCTTCGATGACATGCCGCTGCACATGCTCGTAACGGGCCAAATCGGCCTCCTATTGGCAGGTGGATGAACGCGCCGCAGGCTGGCGGTTGTGCGTCGTCTTGCCGACGCGCCGCCCGCCGCGGCATCAACGGTGCGGACCGGCCATACGGTACGCACCGGGACTGCTCTATTTGCCCCGACTGAAGGCCGGCAAGAGATCTGCCGGCAGCCAGCGAGGCAGGCCGCTGTCGTGGCGCTGCTCTTCATCGACGGGACGCGGAACGCCCTGCTGCGTGGCCGGCCAGCGCCAGTGGCGCCGTCCGGCTGCGTCGGTGTAGCTTTCCCACTTGTCGGTCTTTGCGTTCATCGCTTGCCCTCCTGTCTGGGTTAGCGGTGCCGTGTTTCCTCTCAGCGCCTGGGTCCGTCGGTTGCTGTCTCGCGGGCCCGTCGCGCGCTATTCAATTGCGGTGCTCACTTTCGCGATGCGTCCGCCCGAAGGCGGGGGTATTCGGTACCACTGAATCGGTGCTGCGATTCCGGTGCGATTGCGGTGGACGTGTCCGACTACTGGCACGCCTCACAGGTCGGATCGTCGATGGCGCAGAACTTCGGCGCGTCGCCGTCGTCCGCCGTCTTCGAGTTGCGCGAGCTGGAGCCGGTGGCGGCCATGCCACTCGACGTCGGCACGGCGTTGAGCTCGCCGCCTTGCCCGGTGGACTTCTCGGCGGAGGTCGCCGCCAGCGTGCGCAGGTAGTACGTGGTCTTGAGACCGCGCACCCACGCAAGCTTGTACGTCTCGTCGAGCTTCTTGCCCGACGCGCCTGCCATGTAGATGTTGAGGCTCTGCGCCTGGTCGATCCACTTCTGCCGCCGCGCGCCGGCCTCGACGATCCACTTGGCGTCGACTTCGAACGCCGTGGCGTAGAGCGTGCGGAGCTCCTGCGGAATGCGATCGATCTTGGCGAGCGAGCCGTCGAAGTACTTGAGGTCTGCAACCATCACTTCGTCCCACAGGCCGATCTTCTTGAGCTCGGCGACGAGGTGCTCGTTGATCACCGTGAACTCGCCCGACAGGTTCGACTTCACGTAGATGTTCTGGTACTCGGGCTCGACCGAGGCCGCGACGCCGACGATGTTGGAGATCGTCGCCGTCGGCGCGATGGCCACGCAGTTGGAGTTGCGCATGCCGTGGATGCGGATGCGCGAGCGCAGCGCCTCCCAGTCCATCGTCTTCGACTCGTCGATGTCGACGTAGCCGCCGCGCTCCTCGCGCAGCAGCTTGATCGTGTCCTGCGGGAGGATGCCGCGGTCCCACAGGCTGCCGGCGTAGGACGAATAGCGGCCGCGCTCCTCGGCGAGCTCGGTGGAGGCCTGGTATGCGTAGTAGCAGACGGCTTCCATCGACGCGTCGGCGAAGCCGAGCGCCGCGTCGGAGGCGTACGGCGTGTGCGACAGGTGCAGGCAATCCTGGAACCCCATTACGCCAAGACCCACCGGGCGGTGCTTGAGGTTGGAGTTGCGCGCCTTCGCGACAGCGTAGTAGTTGATGTCGATGACGTTGTCCAGCATCCGCATCGCGGTGCGGATGGTGATCTGCAGCTTGGCGTGGTCGAGCTCCCAGCGCCCCTCAGTTGGGTCCCCGGTCTGCTTCATGTGGTTCAGCAGGTTGACGGAGCCGAGGTTGCACACGGCGATCTCGGTGTCGCTCGTGTTGAGCGTGATCTCGGTGCAGAGGTTGGAGCTGTGCACGACGCCGACGTGCTGCTGCGGCGAGCGGACGTTGCACGCATCCTTGAACGTGATCCACGGATGGCCGGTCTCGAACAGCATCGACAGCATCTTGCGCCAGAGCTGCACAGCGGGAATCTTCTTGAAGAGCTTGAGCTCGCCGCGCGCCGCTTTTTCCTCGTAGCGCTGATACGCCTCGGCGAACTTCTGGCCCCACTTGTCGTGGAGATCAGGCACGTCGGACGGCGAGAAGAGCGTCCAGTCGCCGCCTTCCATCACGCGCTTCATGAAGAGGTCCGGAATCCAGTTCGCGGTGTTCATGTCGTGCGTGCGGCGGCGGTCATCTCCCGTGTTCTTGCGAAGCTCGAGGAACTCCTCGATGTCCAGGTGCCACGTCTCGAGGTACGTGCACACGGCGCCCTTGCGCTTGCCGCCCTGGTTCACGGCGACGGCGGTGTCGTTCACGACCTTGAGGAACGGCACCACGCCCTGCGATTTCCCGTTGGTGCCCTTGATGTGCGAGCCCATCGCGCGGACGTTGGTCCAGTCGTTGCCGAGGCCGCCGGCGAACTTGGAGAGCAACGCGTTTTCCTTGATGGCTTCGTAGATGCCGTCGAGGTCGTCGGCGACCGTCGTCAGGTAGCACGACGACAGCTGCGAGCGGTGCGTGCCCGAGTTGAAAAGCGTGGGCGTGCTCGACATGAAGTCGAACGTCGACAGCACGTTGTAGAACTCGATCGCGCGCGCCTCGCGGTTCACCTCGTTCAGCGCGAGGCCCATGGCGACGCGCATGAAGAAGCACTGCGGCAGCTCGAAGCGGCGGCCGCCGATGTACTGATCGATCAGGAAATAGCGGTCATAGAGCGTCTGCAGGCCGAGGTAGCCGAACTGCAGGTCGCGCGAAGGCACCAGTGCCTTACCCAGCACGCTCATGTCGTATTGCAGCAGCGCCTCGTTCAGCAATCCGATCTTCACGCCGTGCTTCACGAACTGGGGGAAGTATTCGGCGTACTTGGTCGCCATGTCCTGTTGCGAGGCTTCCTCGCCGAGGGCCTCGTGCCGGATCGAGTCGAGCAGGAGGCGTGCGGTGACAAAGCTGTACGCGGGGTCCTTCTCGATCAGCGTGCGCGCGGCCAGCACGACGCACTTCCTCACTTCTTCCATCGGCACGCCGTTGTAGAGGTCCTTCAGCGTCGCCTTGAGGATGCGCTCCGGCTCGACGTCGGCGAGATCGGTGCACGACTCGCGCACCAGCGCCTCGAGGCGGCCGAGATCGAGCGGCTTCGACACGCCGTTCTCGATGACGGTGATCGTCGTGCTGTCGGGCTTGGCGCCCTTCTGCTGCGACTTCTCCTGCGCGCGCTCCTGCGAGCGGCGCTCGCGGTAGAGCACGTACGCGCGCGCGACTTCGTGCTCGCCGCCGCGCATCATCGCGAGCTCGACCTGGTCCTGGATCTCCTCGATGTGGATCGCGCCGCCCTCGGGCTTGCGCTTCATCAACGCCGCGACCACGCCGTCGGTCAGCTTGGTCACCTGCTCGCGCACGCGAGCGGACGCGGCACCCTGGCCGCCGTTGACGGCGAGGAACGCCTTGGTCATCGCCACCGAGATCTTCGCAGGCTCGAACGGCACCACGGCGCCATTGCGCCGGATCACCTTGTACTGCGCGTAACGCGGGTCCTGGTTCATTGCGCTTCCGGGTTCGCCTGCCAAGACGTTGCGTGGGGGGTCCTGCGTCTTGTGGGCGGAAACGCTTTCGAGCTGCATGGATCGATCTCCTGTCGAAATCTTGTCGTTGTGTAGGGCGTGAGAGGCATTCGCGGAGGTTTCGCCTGTTTCGCGCACACCGGTTGCACGTCGGGCAATCCTTGTGGCTTCCGCGAGTTCCTCCTCGGGACGTTCCCCTGCCCGGTGTGGCATTCCCGGGAGGGGTCCCGATTTATCTTGCAAATCAAAATCTACTATATCTTGTGTTCAAGTGCCTGATGAACACCAAGCATAGTGGGGCACCCGGCGAATGGCAAGACTTTTTTGATGCACCGGATTAGGGCGCCAAAACAACAACGAAAACAGGCTTTTGCGAGGGTATTTTCGGCATTTCCACGTATGTTCCACAGCCTCTCCACAGGCTTGTCCACCGAAGCGCAACCCGACGAACGGTGACGCTTTCGTTGCGCTTTTGCGACAACACGATTACCCCGGTCAGGAATGCGGAAAATGGGTGCGTTGCAGCATTGACGCGCACCCCCATAGGGAGGTGCGATGCACAACGCTGGGCATCGCGGGCCGCCACTCGTTGCAATCGTGACGGGGACACGATCGGCGTCCCCAGGGGCGTTCGGGACGCCGCAATGACCGGATGAAACCTACCGGGAGAGGGCAGGAAGCGCGAAAAGCCGGGAACCGGCGATTGCGACCACGGTGTCGCCCGCAGCCGGCGACACCATCGCGAGCCCCGTGAGGCGGCCGAAGGCGGGCAGGAGTGCGCGCTTTCGCCCCAGTACGAAGCACGGGAGGCGCGCCGAATCGCTGCCGCTCGACACGCGGATGCCCGGGTGCACGTGTCCGCACAATGCGTAGCCCGTGCGCGGCGTCTGCGGCTCGTGGCACAGCACGAACGGCGCGTGCGGATGCGGGTCGGCGACGACGCGCACGCCCCACGAAGGCGGCGGGTCGCCCGCGTTCGCGTCGTGATTGCCGCGCACCAGCGTGATCGCGAGATCGCGGTGCGCGTCGCGCCAGCGCAGGAACGCGACGTCGAGCGCCTCGACGCGGCCGGCCGCCGCGTGCAGGAAATCGCCGAGGACGACGAGCTCCGTCGCACCGGTGGCGGCAATCAGTGCCGTGAAGCGTCCGAGATCGGTCGCCGTCGCGCCGCGGGGAAGCGGTACGCCCCCCGCGCGAAACGCGGCCCCTTTGCCGAGATGCACGTCGGCGACGAAGAGCGCGCGCCGGCGCGGCCAGTAGAGCGCGCGGTCCGCCAGAAGCTCGACGGCCTCACCGCCGAGGCTCAGCGCGAGCCGCCCGTTCGCGCCGGATGAGAGGCGCGCGGGCGCCGCGCTCGCGCTCTCGAGGTGAAGCGGGACCGTCACGGGAACGTCGTCACCAGCCATCGCCAGCGGATGCCACTCAAGAAATTGGGGTCGGCGGTCGGGGCAGGTACGGCCCTTGCATGTCCTGGACGCGACCATTGTCGGGCGCGCGCCATCGGTGCAGACTGCAGCGATGGATTGTAGCGGAGGAAGGCTCCGCCGGCCGCGCGCCCGACCGTCAAAATCAATGCGCGCGCCACGAACCGGAACTCCTTGAGGGACGCATGCCTCGCTTTGCCGCCAACCTGACGTTCCTCTTCAACGAGGTGCCGTTCCTCGACCGCTTCGCAGAGGCCGCGCAGGCCGGATTCCGCGCCGTCGAGTGCACGTTCCCGTACGACGTTCCGGCGATGGAGATCGAGGAGCGGCTCACCGACTTCAAGCTCGACATGGTGCTGTTCAACGCACCACCCGGCGATCTCGCCGCCGGCGATCGCGGCACCGCCGGCCTCCCGGGGCGCGAGCACGAGTTCCAGGCAGGATTCGCCACCGCACTGCGCTACGCGCAGGCGCTGCGGTGCCGGCGCGTGCACGTGATGTCGGGCGTGGTGCCCGACGATGCGACGCCGGCACAGCGGCTGATGCATCGCGCGACGCTGATCCGAAACCTTCGCTTCGCGTGCACCGAGGCGGCCGCCGTCGAGGTGACGGTGCTGATCGAAGCGCTCAATCCGCGCGACATGCCGGGCTATCTCTTCTCGACGCAGGCCGAGGCGCATGCGATCCGCGCCGACGTGGGTGCGCCGAACCTCAAGGTGCAGATGGACCTCTATCACACACAGATAGTCGAGGGCGACCTCACCGAGCGCATCCGCAAATACCTGCCATACATCGGCCACATCCAGATCGCCGGGGTGCCGGGCCGGCACGAGCCCGACATCGGCGAGATCAACTATTCGTGGATCTTCCGGCTGCTGGACGACCTCAAGTATCCCGGCTTCATCGGCTGCGAGTACCGGCCGAACCAGACGACGGCGGCGGGGCTCCACTGGCTCTATCGGCTGATCGACCGGAAGCCTCCGGCGGCGGCCGCGGAGTAAATTCATCGCTTGCAATGAGGACGGCCATCGCATAATGTGACCCGCGCGTTGAAACGGGAGGCAAGGATGCTGATCCCTAATCGTCGCCTGGTTGCAATCGTCGCCGCGATTCTGCTCTGCGCGCAGATGAGCGTCGCCCGGGCCGAGGGCGAACTTTTCGTCCTCAATGAAAGCGTCAACGTTTCGGTCTTCACGAGGACCGCCAGCGGCAATGTGGCCCCGCTGCGGACCATCGTCGGGCCGGCGACGGGATTGACCGGCCCGGTCGGGCTCGCCGTCGACACGGTGCACAACGAGGTCGCCGTCGCGAATGGGGGCACCGGCGCGCCGGGCACGGCGTCGATCACGGTTTACGCGCTGGCCGCCAACGGCAACGCGTCGCCGATCCGAACCATCAGCGGGCCGTCCACCTCGGGGTTGGCGGGCGCGTTCGCGCTCATCATCGATACCGTCAACGACGAGCTCGCCGTGCTGACGCCGAACGGCGGCGGCGTCGTCACCGTTTACGCGCGAACGGCAAATGGCGACGTGGCGCCGCTGCGAACGATCAGCGGCGCGGCAACGCAGATGGACACGCCGCGAGGCCTGGCACTCGACGTCGCTAACGGAGAGTTCTACGTCGCCAATTTCAACGATTCGGTCACGGTCTACCCGCGGACGGCCAGCGGCAATGCGGCGCCGTCGCGGACCCTGGTCGGCGCCGCCACCGGATTGAGCGCGCCGCGAGGACTCGTCGTGGACAACGCGAACAACGAGTTGATCGTGGCCAACCTCTTCAACTCGATCACCGTCTATCCCCGAACCGCTTCGCTCAACACCGCACCGCTGCGGACCATCTCCGGGCCCGCCACCGGATTGGACACGTCTTATGGCGTGGCGCTCGACAACGTGAACGATGAGATCGCGGTGGCGAACGCCAGCGGCAATGCGGTGACCGTCTACCCGCGTACCGCCAACGGGAACGCTTCCCCGTCGCGAACGCTCGCAGGCGCCGCGACCGGATTGAGCCAGCCCGTGCGCCTCGCCATCACGACCACCTCGCCGCCGCCGCCGGGCCCGCCCGTGCTGCAAAGCGCCGCGTCCAGCCGCACGCACGGCGGCGCGGGCGCCTTCAGGCATCCGCTGTCGCTGGTTTCGACCAACCCGACGACCGAGCCGCGGCAGGGACCCGCGCAGGGGGTCGTATTCACGTTCGACAAGCCGATCAGCGGCGCCATCGCGTCGGTGGTCGAGGGTACTGCCGCGTTGGGCCCCGTCACGATCCTCGGCAACGAAGTGACCATCGCCCTGAACGGCGTGAGCGATCAGCAATACGTGACGATTTCGCTGTCCAACGTGGCGTCCACCGACGGTGGTACCGGCGGCAGCGCGTCGGTGCGACTGGGCTACCTGGTGGGCGATGTGAGCCAGAACCGCGTGGTGACGCTGGCCGACCTCGGGCTCGTGAACGCGCAACTGGCGCAACCCGTGACGGCGGCGAACTTCCTCAAGGACGTCAATGCGAGCGGCACGTTGACGCTGGCCGACAAGGGCATCACCAACGCCAATCTGACGCGGGCGCTTCCCGCGCCGTGACGCGCGGGTTCGATAAGGCAATCGCCGCGGCGGGCCGGAGCCGGCAGGTACGCCATCGACGACGCTCTTGATCGACCGGCCCGGCGTCCCCACCTACGGCCCGTGCCGCCCGTCACCACCGCCCTGATCGTCGCCAACGTGGCGATGTACCTGCTGGAGCAGGTCGCGCCCGGTTTCGCCTATCCGCTGGCCCTGTGGCCCCTCGGCGCCGGCACCGCGGGGGGTGCCAGCTTCGCGCCGTGGCAGCTCGTCACCTATGCATTCCTGCACGGCGGTCTGCTGCACCTCGCGTTCAACATGTTCGCCCTCTACATGTTCGGCAGCGCGATCGAGCAGGTGTTCGGCGCGCGCCGCTACCTGATCTACTACTTCGCGTGCGTGGTCTCCGCGGCGCTCACGCAACTCGTGTTCGCGATGGTTTCGGGCGGGTTCTACCCGACGGTCGGCGCGTCGGGCGGCGTGTTCGGACTGCTGCTCGCGTACGGCGTCTACTTCCCGAACAACCGCGTGATGCTGCTCTTCCCGCCGATTCCGATGCCGGCGCGCATCTTCGTGTTCGTCTACGCATTGATCGAGCTTTTCCTCGGCGTCACCGGCACGCAGGAGGGTGTGGCCCACTTCGCCCATCTCGGCGGAATGATCGGCGGCTACGCGCTGCTGCGCTACTGGCGCGGCCGGGGCGGCGGAAGGCGCACGCTGCGCTGAGGCGACCGCGCTGCACGGCAGCGCCAGCCGCGGCGGGCAGGGGGTGTGATCGTGCGACGCGCGGGTGTACGCTCCTGCCCTCGAGCATCCGGGAGAAGGGGGAAGGGAATGGCGGCCTCCAAGTCCATTCAGGTCATTCTGGCCCGGCAGCTCGCGAGCTGCATCGCAACACCCATCCTCCTCGTCGACGACGAGAACGCGCTCATTTACTACAACGAGCCCGCCGAGGCGATCTTCAACCAGCGCTTCGACGAGACCGGCGAAATGCCGGCGGCGGAGTGGACGAGCCGCTTCGCCGCCGTCGACGACGACCGCAATCCGATACCGCCCGACGCGCGGCCGATGAAGCGCGCGATCGTCGAGGGACACCCGGTCTCCCAGAGGATGTGGCTGCGAAGCTCCGGCGGCGACTGGCAGCACCTGCACATCACCGCGATCCCGCTCTTCGGCGAGAAGGGCCTGCTCTGCGGCGCGATGAGCATCTTCTGGGCGATCTGAGATGCGCGTGACGCTGTGGGGCACCCGCGGCTCGCTCGCCACGCCCGGCAATGCGACGGCCCGCTACGGCGGCAACACCTCGTGCGTCGGCGTGCGGGGCGACGACGGCACCGTGCTCGTGCTGGACGCGGGAACCGGCATCCGCGGACTCGGGCAGACCATCGACAAATCGATCCGGCGCATCGACATCCTGCTCACCCACCTCCACATGGACCACATCCAGGGACTCGGCTTCTTCGCGCCGCTCTATCGCGAGGACCTGGTGGTCGGAATCTGGGGCCCGGTGAGCAGCCAGGTGGGGCTGCGCGAGCGCCTGATGCGCTACCTCTCGCCTCCGCTCTTTCCCGTGAGCCTGCGCGAGCTGCCATGCGCCATCACGCTGCACGAGGTGCCGTGCGGCGAGTTCGCCATCGGCGAATTTCGCGTGACCTCCGCACTCGTCTGCCACCCGGGCCCGACGGTCGGCTACCGCATTGCGGACGCGAAGGGCCGCGTGCTCACCTACCTTCCGGATCACGAGCCGGCGCTCGGCGCGCTGCCGTTCCCGTCGCTGCCCTGCGAATGGACGTCGGGTGGCGGTCTGGCGGCGCGCGCGGACCTGCTGATCCACGACAGCCAGTATCGCGCCGACGAATACGCGGGCCACGTCGGCTGGGGACACAGCTCGTTCCAGCAGACGCTCGCCTTCGCGGCACTTACCGGCGTCAGGCATCTGGTGCCGTTCCACCACGATCCCGGCCATTCCGACGTCGACGTCGATCGCCTGATGGCCGAGGCGCTTGCCGACGCGAAGCCCGCGTTTCGCGTGTCGCCCGGCCTCGAAGGATCGACGTTCGACCTCTAGAGCGCCGCCACGAACGCATTTGCGGTGCGACGCCACGGTGCCTGCTTCGTCCGGTCGGCATCCCTTCGCGGGTATCATGTGAGCCTTTCCATGGCGCGCGGCGCGCCTTCCGCGGTTGCGCGGAGGCGTCGCGCGACGCAAGAGAGCGGGCGAGCGTTGGGTGTACGCACAGCTGATCAAATACGGAACCGCGGGCGCCGTCGGCACGGCGGTGCAGTACGCGATCCTGATCGGCCTCGTCGAGGTGCTGCACGGCGATCCGGTCGTCGCCTCGACGCTGGGCGCCATCGCCGGCGCGGTCGTCAACTATCTCCTCAACTATCACTACACGTTCCGCAGCCGGCGCCCGCATGCGTCCTCGCTCGCCAAGTACATGGTCGTGTCGGCGGCCGGCATCGCCCTCAACGCGGTCGTGCTCGCCGGGGCGACGACGTGGCTCGGCATGCATTACGTCGGCGCGCAGGTGGCGGCCACCGTCATCGTGTTCTTCATGGCGTTCGCCGTAAATCGCGTGTGGACGTTCTGATGCCGCGGCGCACCGGCTTCCCGATTTCCTGATGGCGTCGGTCCCCCAATCGTCGACTCCGCCCGCATCGGCCGTCCGCATCGCGGATGCGCCCGACGAGCGCCGCTGGCTGCTGTGGCTGCTGCTCTTTGCCATCGTCGTGCGCGTCGCCACGCTCGGCGTGTATCCGCTGATGGACAACACCGAGGCGCGCTATGCCGAGATCGCGCGCAAGATGATCGAGACGGCGGACTGGATCACGCCGCAGTTCCAGTACGGCGTCGCGTTCTGGAGCAAGCCGCCGCTTTCCACCTGGCTCACCGCCGGCACGTACGCCGTGTTCGGGATCAACGAGTTCGCGGCGCGCCTCTCGTCCCTCGTGTGCTGCCTCCTCGTCGTGTGGATCACCGTAGATCTCGCCGGCCGCCGCGCCGTCGCGGGGCTTCCCCTCAAGGCCGCGCTGGTACTGTTCACGACGCCCCTCTTCTTCATTTCTGCGGGCGCCGTGATGACCGATCCGGCGCTCACGGTCGGCACGACGCTCTCGATGGCGGGGTTCTGGCATGCGATGACGCGCGAGGGTCGCGCCGCGCGGGTGTGGGGCTACCTCTTTTTCGTCGGCCTCGCGATCGGCCTGCTCGCAAAGGGTCCCGTCGGCGTCGTGCTGACGTTCCTGCCCGTCGGCCTGTGGACGCTGTGGAAGGGCGGCATCGGCAATGTGTGGCGCCGCTTGCCGTGGATCACCGGCCTCGCCCTGACGACGGCGCTGGCGCTGCCGTGGTACCTGCTGGCCGAGTCGCGCACGCCGGGCTTCCTCGAATACTTCATCGTCGGCGAGCACTGGAAGCGCTACACGGTCTCCGGATGGAAGGGCGACATGTTCGGCACCGCGCACGTGCGCCCGCGCGGGATGATCTGGCCGTTCGCGGTTCTCTCGACGCTGCCGTGGTGCGTGGTCTGGGTCGGAATGCTGTGGCAGCTGCGCCGCAAGGGCGCGTCGCCCGTCGCGCGCGCGGACGACGGCTGGCGTGCCTACCTGCTGTTGTGGCTGTTCGCGTCGCCGGTGTTCTTCACGTTCGCCGGCAACATCCTGTTCACCTACGTGCTGCCCGCGATGCCCGCCTTCGCGCTGCTGGTGGCCGCGGCCTGGGTCGCGGTCGGCGACGCGCGCGGCCGCGGTGCATCGACCAAGATTTCGGCGCTTGCGATTCCCGTGCTGATGGTGCTCGGCATCGTCTTCGTCGTTCCGCGCGTCGGGCCCGAGCGCTCGCACAAGGCGCTGGTCGCGCGCTACCAGGCGCTCCGCGCGGCGGAGATCGAGCGCCTCATCTACGTCAACGAGGCGCCGCAGTCGGCCGAGTTCTATGCGGGCGGCAAGGTCGTCACCGTGAAGACGCTGCCCGAGCTCGACCGCTTCCTCGGCGACGGCCAGCGCGACTTCTATGCGCTGACGCAAAGCCAGCTCGACGAGCGGCCCGACCTCGGCACGCGTCTCACGACGGTGGGACGCTTCGGTCGCTATCTCCTGCTGCAGGACGCGGCGCCGCCGCCCCTGCCGGCGCGGCCGGCGGGGTGAGCTGAATGTGCGGCATCGTGGGGCAGGCGGGCGGGCGCGCCGCGCCGGAGGAAGTCGAGGCGCTGCTGCGCCGGCAGGTCGCGCTGCTGCACCGGCGCGGGCCCGACGACACCGGCTTCGAAGTCGATCCGGATTTCGGCTTCGGCCACGCGCGTCTCGCGATCATCGATCCCGAGCTCGGCCACCAGCCGTTCGTCTCAACCGACGGCGAAGTCGTGCTGACCTACAACGGCGAGATCTACAACTACCTCGAGCTGCGCGATGAGCTGATCCGCGCGGGTCACGGGTTTCGCACGAACTCCGACACCGAGGTGCTCGTCAACGGTTATCGGCATTGGGGGAGGGACGTCCTGCAGAAGCTGGATGGCCAGTTCGCGTTCGCGCTGTGGGACAGGCGCAGCCGCACGCTCTTCTGCGCGCGCGACCCGTACGGACAGAAGCCGTTGTTCTATCACTTCGCCGACGGGCGCCTCGCGTTCTCGTCGGAATGCCGCACGTTTCCGCTCCTCCCCGGTTTCCGTGCCGAAGTCGACCCCGCGTCGCTCGTCGACTTTCTCGCGTTCGAGTCGCTGCCCTTCGACCGCTCGATCTGGCGCGGCGTCAGCAAGCTGCCGCCCGGGCACTGGCTCTCGTTCGCGGACGGCAAGGTCGACCTCGGGCGCTACTTCGACTCGGTGCCGCGCGCGACCGCCGGCCACGCGACCGGTGTCGCGCTCGACGACGAGATCCACGATATCCTGCGGCAATCGGTCAAGCGGACCTTCCGCGCCGACGTTCCGGTGGGATTGCTCCTTTCCGGCGGGCTCGATTCATCTATGGTGCTCGCGATCCTGCGCGAAGTGCATCCGAGCGTGCCGCTGCGCACGTTCACGATCCGCAACGTCGATCGCTCGTTCGACGAGAGCGGGGCGGCGGAGTTGCTCGCGAACCGATTCGGGACGAAGCACACGGTGGTCACGGCGGAGCCCGCGCAACTCGCGGCCGTGGCGTCGAAGCTCCCGGCGCTGCTCGACGAGCCGCAGGCCGACCCGGGCATCCTGCCGAAGTACATGATCTGCGGCGAGATCGCGAAGACGACCAAGGTTGCGCTGACCGGCGACGGCGGCGACGAGTTCTTCTACGGCTACGCGATCTTTCGCGCGCAGCGGCTCGCGCGGTTCGCGAAGCTCCTGCCGGACGCGCTGCATCGCCACGTGGTGCGCCCGCTGGCGCAGAGCCTGCCCGCCAGCAGCGGCTACATGAGCTTCGATCTCAAGCTGAAGGCGTTCACCAGGGGTTTTCCGGCGCTCGACCACCTGCGCAACTTCTACTGGACCTGCGCGTTTTCCGATCGCGACCTTGCTTCGCTCCTGCTGCGAGCATCGCCATCATTTCGACGACCTGCAGATCCAGCTCGGGCGCCTTGCCACACGCTGGGACGCGGCGAGCGGCGAGCTCGGACGCCTCGCCTACCTTTACCAGCAACAGTATCTTCCGGATTACGTGCTGCCCAACTCCGACCGGTCGTCAATGCTGCAGTCCGTGGAACTGCGCACGCCGTTCCTCGCGCCCGACCTCGTGCGCAAGCTCAATTCGCTGCCGGATTCGGTCAAAATGCGGGGAGGGGAGACGAAGTCGATCCTGCGTCGCATCGCGCACCGGGTGCTCCCGCCGGAGATCGCGCGGGCGCGCAAGATCGGCTTCACCGCCCCGGTCGCCTCGCTGATCCGCAACGAGCTGCGCGAGGAGATCCAGGAGTTCCTCGGCGCTCCGCACCTGCGTGCGCAGGGGATCTTCAACGAGGGCTACGTCGCGCGGCTGCTGCACGAGCACTTCACGAACCGGCACAATCACTACAAGCAGATCTGGGCACTGTTCATGCTGCAGAAGTGGCTGTATGGCCAGAAGGCGCAACTGTCATGAAGACGCAATCGTCGCTGTCGATCGTCGTTCCCGCGTACAACGAGGTCCAGAGCCTGCCGATCCTGGTCGACGCGATCATCAACGTGCTCGACGGCATCGAATGCCCGTCGTGGGAGATCATCCTCGTCGACGACGGCTCGACCGACGGCTCGACTGCGCTGATGAAAGAGCTCGCACGGGAGAAGCGCGGCGTGAAGGCGGTGCTGCTGCGCACGAACTTCGGCAAGTCGGCGGCGATGATGGCGGGCTTCAAGGAGGCGAAGGGCGACATCGTCTTCACCATGGACGCCGACCTGCAGGACGACCCGCAGGAGATTCCGGCGTTCATCGAGAAGATCGAAAGCGGCTACGACCTCGTCTCGGGCTGGAAGAAGAAGCGCAACGATCCTCTGGAAAAGCGACTGCCGTCGCTGCTGTTCAACTCGGTCGTGCGCAGGGTGTCCGGCGTCGACCTGCACGACAACAACTGCGGCTTCAAGGCGTACCGCCGCTGGTGCATCCAGGCGCTGTCGCTGCGCGGCAACCAGCATCGCTTCGTCGCGGCGATGCTGTCATGGCGCGGGGCAAAGATCGCCGAAATTCCGGTGCGGCACCACGAGCGCAGATTCGGCGCCAGCAAGTACGGGATCGCGCGCTACTTCCACGGCGCGTCGGATCTCGCGACGCTGATCCTGCTCACCAAGTTCTCGCAGAACCCGCTGTATTTCTTCGGCCTCGTCGGCCTGCCGTTCGTACTGCTCGGCAGCCTCATCTTCGGCTACCTGCTCGTCAACCACATCCTCTTTCTCGTGACGGGCACCATGGGATTCGCGCTCACCATCCGGCCGCTGCTGATCATTGCCGTGTTCCTTTTCCTGATGGGACTTCTCGTCTTTCTCATCGGACTCCTGGCGGAACTCGTGCTGCGCTCGGCAACGCTCGAGACGGGCTATCTGGTGCGCGAGGTCGTCGAGGGGCGGTCCAAGTCGGATCTTCTTGCCGACCAGCAGCGCGTCGCCATGGCGCCGACGCAAAACCTTTCGGAGAGTTGACGCCTCGACCAGACCAAGTCGATCACGCGGCTCCTGTTCGCGCCGCCCGCCTTGACTATTTGCCAATAGCGGTCGAAGCCTCACCGAACGGCAGCGCGCCTGTTCTCCGCCTGAATGTAAAGCGGCATTCTCGCGTGCGGTGACAAAGCAATCGGCGCGGGTGTGATCCCGGCGTCATCGCGGTCGCTCCGCGTTACCGTTGACCGGCGTCAATGGGCACGGGCCGCGGCGCGCGGAAAATGCGCCTGCACTCCGCGTCTGCGGAGATCCGAAAGATGGCACGTCCCCGTCACACCGCTGTGAAGTCGACTTCGCTGATTCTCGCCTGCGCGCTGAGCATGCTCGCTGGCGGCCCCGCGATCGCCGCGGATTCGTTGCAGGCGGTATTGGCGAAGGTGGCCTCCGTGTACGGGCCGGCGCCCGGGGCGATCCGGGAGACCGGGACGACGTTCTCCGTGCTGGAGGGCGAGGGGACGCTGCTGCGTCTTTACAGGTTTCCCGACCGATTCCACATCGAGATCGCCTATGCGGAGGCCTTCGACAATCGCACGATGATCGGCGACAAGACGTGGAACAAGCAGGCGACGGCGAACCGGATGTCGCGCGGCGCCATCGTGCTGCAGGCGGCCCGCATCGCGCTGCCGTGGAGCATGCTGGCGCGACAATCTGCCGCGCTCGACCGCGGAGCTGCCTCCCTGACCGACGGGAGGGCTGTGCGCGTGATCGAGGTGCCGCTTGCCGAAACGCTCACCATGCTGGTCGACGTCGATCCGGAAACAGGCTACATCGTGCGCTCGCGCGGCATGCAGGTCCTGGCCCAGACCGAGATCGAGTTCGCGACGATGTTCTCCGATTTTAAGAGCCGCGACGGCCGCGTCTACGCCGCCCGCGAGGAGCAGTTCGCCGCGGGGAGGAAGACCGGCTACTCGTTCCTCGACAAGGTCGAATACCTCGATTCGCTGCCGGATAGCGCGTTCGCGCCGTGGGCGTCGGCAGATTCGGGGCAGCCACGCGCGCTTGCGGTCGCCATCGGCCGCTGATCCTTCAGTGTTCCTCGGCTGGCGCCTTCGGCAGCGAGCGCTGGCGCAGGATGGTGGCGGCGATGCCGCTCGCGACGATGAGCGCCATCCCGATCCAGCTGCCCGCATCGATCCGGTCGCCGAACAGCAGCACGCTGTAGATCGCCGAGAACACGATGCCGGAATACTGCAGGTTGGCGACGAGCAGCGTCCCGCTTTCGCTGGTCGAACTCGCATAGGCGCGCGTCATGCATAGCTGGCCCAGCGCCGCCAGCACGCCGACCGGGACCAGCCACAGCGCATGGTTCCACGTCCATGCCGACCACGGGACGGCGCCGCCCAAAAGCGTCGCGATTCCGCCGGCGGCGGCGGAGCCGACGGCAAAATAGAACACCGTGCGCGCTTCCGGCTCGCCGAGACGCGACAGCGCGACCACCTGCAAGTAGGCGAACGCCGCCGCGAGTCCCGACAGCAACCCGACGATGCCGGCGAATCCCTGACCGTCGCCGACCGTCGGCTTCAGCATCAGCACGACGCCGCCGAAGCCCGCGAGCACCGTCAGCACCAGCGCTGCCTGCAGCGGCGGCCGCGGCGCCTTGCCGTCGCGGCGAGGTTTCGGCACCCACGCGATGAGGACGCCCCCGACGAGAAACGCGGCGATCCAGACGCTGCTCATGTAATTCAGCGTCATCGCAGTGGCGAGCGGCATGTGGGCGATCGCGTAGAACCAGGCGCCCATCGACGCGACGCCGATCAGGCTGCGCCAGGCGTGCATGCCCGGATAGCGCGTCGCGAGCGGAACCTTGCGGCTTCGCGCGAAGAGCCACAGGAAGACGATGCCGATCAGCCCCCGGTAGAACACGAGCTCCGCGCTGGAGAACCACTCGGAGGCGATCTTCACGCACAATCCCATCGTCGCGAAGATCAGAGCGCCGACGACCATCCAGAGCGCTTGCATTGCAGTGTCCTGTCCGAAGGGGTTCTTGGCCGCCTTGCCGCATGCCATTATCGCAATTACCGAGCGACGCCAGGTCCGCCCGGTGGCACTGGTCCGCGCAGACCCGAAAACGATGCGATATTCCCGATGTCGAATCGAGCATGACAAAGCAACGTCTCTTGCATCGCCTTGGCGCTGGCCTCCTCGCGGGCCTGCTCGGATGGGCGCACGCCTGTGGCGCGGCGCGGCTGCCAGCTCCGGTCGACGATGCAGTGCCGACTTCCAGCGAGCCGCGGTCGGTGGTGTTCGCGGGCGGCGACTTTACGGCGGTCGAGGCGGTGTTCCGCCACGTCCAAGGCGTGACGGGCGTGGTCGCGGGCTACGCCGGCGGGACGGCCGCCACGGCGGACTTCGTCATGGTCGACCGTGGGCGTACCGGGCACGCCGAATCGGTGCAGGTCACCTTCGACCCGGAACGGATTTCCTACGGAACGCTGCTGCGGGTCTTCTTTTCGGTCGCGCACGACCCGACCGAGGTGGATCGTCAGGGGCCCGACGCGGGAAAGCAATTCCGCTCCGTCATCTTCACGACCGCGCCGGAGCAGGCCCGTGTCGCGAAGGCGTACATCGCGCAGCTCGATGCGGCAAAGGCGTTCGCGCGCCCGATCGCGACGCAGGTTCTGCCGCTTCCCGCGTTCTATCCCGCCGAGAGACAATATCAGAACTACGCAGCGCACAACCGCGCGCAACCCTATGTCGCGCGTTACACGCTGCCGCGCATTGCACAGCTCCGGGAAGAGTTCCCCGAACTCTACACCGACGACTAGGTCGTCCTGCTATCGCGTCCCGCGCGGAATGCGCGCATTCCACCTCGCGACCGTCCAGGCCGAGGATCATCGCCACCGAATTGGCGACATCCTGATTCTGGTCGACCTCCAGGATCCGGCGCGGGACGACGCGCGCGTGCGCGGGAGCATTCCCGACTGGCGCGGGCTCCTTCAGGAGCGGTCGTCGAATCCGGAACGGAGAAGCCAGTCCGCCTCGGGATGGCGAGACCTTCGACAGCAGCGACGATGCGGGAGGCGCCGCGCGCTGCGCTGCTCGAGGTGAGGCGCGCCCTCTGGCGACGAGCGACAGCGGCTGCATGCTAAGGTCGCGATTTGATTCCTCGCCCGGCTTCCCCGATGTTTCGTTCGCCGCTCTTTTCCCATCGCGGGTTCGTGCGTCTGTGGTTCGCCCGCGTGACGGGCACGATCGGCAGCCAGATGGTGATGCTGGCGCTCGGCTGGCAGATGTACGAGCTGACCGGCTCCGCGTGGGACCTCGGGCTCGTCGGCCTTTTCCAGTTCCTGCCGGCGCTTCTGCTCGTCCTGGTGGCGGGGCACGTGGTCGACCGGCACCAGCGGGCGCATGTGCTGGCGCTGTGCCTCGCGTTCCAGGCGACCATCGCGGGCCTCATGTGCATGGCGTCGATCCACGGCGCGATGCGGCGCGAATGGCTGCTGCTGCTGTCCGTCGCGCTCGGCACGCTGCGCGCCTTCCAGATGCCCGCGCAGCAGGCGCTGACGCCGAGCCTTGTCCCGGCGGATCTGCTGCCTCGCGCGCTGGCGTTCAGCGCCACCGGGATGCAGGCTGCCATCATCGCCGGGCCGGCGCTCGGAGGAGCACTCTACGTCGCCGGCGCGCAGGCGACCTATGCGGCCTGCACGCTGCTTTTCGTCGCCGCGACGGCGCTGTGCGCGACCATCCGATACCAGCACGTGCCGCCGTCCGAGGACGCGACGCTCGCGACGGTGCTCGCGGGCCTGCGCTTCGTCGCGCAGCGAAAGGTGGTGCTGGGGGCGATGTCGCTCGACCTTTTCGCGGTGCTGCTGGGCGGCGCGACGGCGCTGCTGCCGATCTACGCGAAGGACGTGCTCGACGTGGGACCGCAGGGACTCGGCCTGCTGCGCGGCGCCCCGGCCGTCGGCGCGCTCGCGATGTCGCTTGCGCTGACGCGCTGGCCGATCCGGCAGAGGTCCGGGCGGCGCATGCTGGAAGCGGTCGCCGTCTACGGCGTCACCATGGTCGTGTTCGGGTGGTCGACCTCGTTTGCGCTGTCACTGGCGGCGCTCGCCGTCGGTGGCGCCGCCGACATGGTCAGCGTGGTGATACGGCAGACGCTCGTCCAGCTCGACACGCCGAATGCGATGCGGGGCCGCGTCAGCGCCGTCAACTCGGTGTTCATCGGCGCCTCGAATCAGCTGGGCGAATTCGAGTCCGGAGCAACTGCCGCGCTGTTCGGCCCCGTCGGCTCGGTCGTTCTGGGCGGTTTCGGCACCTGCCTCGTCGCCCTCGCGTGGTGGCGCCTTTTCCCTGCGCTCGCGCGGCGCGACCGGCTGGTCGCGGCGGTGCCCGCGCCGCCGCGCGTGGATTGAGCAGGGAACGCGGCGGCACGCGATTGCTATTCGCAGACGGTTCCGCCGTTGGCGACGAACAGGAAGCGGCTGAGCGGCTTCGACTGCGATACCGGCCCCGGAAGTGGCGCGACCATCACCGTGTACTCGAACGTCGCGTGGTTGCCGTCGGCAAACGTGACCGCCGCCGTCCCCACTGGATTTGCGACGACCTGGCTCGCATCGAACTGATCGAAGCGGGATCCCGAGTTCAGGTAGATCGAGCCGGCATAGGTGTCGCTCGTTCCCTGTCGCGTGACCAGCGCCGAGAGCCAGAGCGGGGTGTGATCGGCGTTGTACGTGTACCAGGTGGCGAACAGCGTGTCGCCCTGGTGGGCGAAGTTGACGCCCCAGCCGGATTCGGCGCCGTTCGGCACCCACCAGATGTCCTGATAGACGGTCGTCGCGGCGAAATCCGGCGTGTCGGCGAGGTAAACGCAGACCGGCGCCGTGCCCGTGCGGAGGTCGAACAGCGTGATCGCCTTGGATTGGCTGACGCCGTTGACGTCGTAGGCGAAGATCGCATTGCGCGCGTCCGAGAACGTCAGCGTGCCGCTGCCGGCGACGAACGAGTTGGCGTTTCCGACATAGTTGTCGAAGGGCGGTCCGCGGTCGACATAGATGGTGCCCGTGTAGGCGTTGCTGGTTGGCGTGTTGCGCGACGCGAGCATTGAGAGCCACCACGCCTTACCGCTGGTGTCGTAGGTGTACCAGGTGGCGTAGATCTGATCGCCCTGCTGGGCAAGGTTCATGCCCCAGCCGGACTCGAGACCGCTCGCGGCCCACCAGAGTCCCTGGTAAGTCATCGAGTCGCCGACGGCCAGGGTCTCGGCCGCGAAGGCGAGCGCGTTGCCGTTCCAACCGGAAATGTTCGCGGGACCGTTGGTATAGAGCCCGGTCGACACGGCCGTGACGAGCGCCTGCACGGTGCAGTTGCTGCCGGCGACGACCGACACATGCCCGTACACCGTTGCGGAATCCACGGAAACGTTGTCGTCGGCACCGCATCCCGGGCCGAACGGCTCCGCGCCGAGCGCGAACGACGTCACTCCCACCGGGAGCGTGTCGATGAAGGTCACGTTGTCGATCCTGGCCGCGGTCGGGTTGGTGAAGGTGATCGACAGCGTGGTGCTCGTTCCCGAAACGATCGCCGCAGGCGTGAACTTGACGTTCGTGAGGGAGACATCTTTCTGTGCCGCCGCCGGACCGGCGACGAGCCAGAGTGCAGCAGCGGACGTAAGACAGAGGCGCAGGCGGGCATTCAAAGTCGTTTTCCTTTTCCGGGGACGTTTTCGGACGGAAAACGAAGGGCCGGGAGAACTCGGAGGGGATCTGGATCTTCGAAAATCCAGGCGGGCGGCCGAGCCACCGCCGGTTCCGAGCATAGAGGCCCTTGTCGCGCGGCTCCGTGCGATGTCGCACATAGGCGATGCGCGCCCATCCGCTGCGCGCTTCAGGGTGCGGCGCCGCGTCAGTTCAGTGCGCGGGCGATGTCGTCGAAGGCACGCTGAGCTTCCGGAACGAGTCCGCGCATCTGCAGGAAGCCGTGCACCATCCCCGCGGCGCAGACGTAGCGCGACGCAACGCCGGCGCCGTAGAGCCGCTCCGCATAGGCCTGTGCCTCATCTCGCAGCGTGTCGTATTCGGCGGCAATGATGAGCGCCGGCGGCAGGCCGGAGAGATCCGGCGCGAAGATCGGCGAGACGCGCGGGTCGTCGGGTTCGCAACGATCGCCGCGATAGGTGCGGTAGTACCACGCGAGGTCGTCGCGCGGGACGAGGCACTCCGTCGCCGGCATCCCGATGGACGGATACGACAGCGTGAAGTCGATGACAGGCTGCAGCAGCACCTGATGGCGAATCGCAACCGTCGGGTTCGAACGCAGGGCAAGACACGTCACAGCGGCCAGGTTTCCTCCGGCGCTTTCGCCGCAGACGACGAGCGGACCGGGCGCCGCGCCGAGCTCGCCGGCGTGCACGGACGCCCAGGCGGTTGCGGCGACTGCATCGTCGATCGCCGCCGGAAACCGATGTTCCGGGGCGAGGCGATAGTCGACCGACAGCACCGCGTGTCGGGTGACGCGGGCAAGATTGCGGCAGAAGCCGTCGGATTCGTCGATGCCGCCCTTCACATATCCGCCCCCATGGAAATACAGCATCAGCGGGCACGCAGCGGTGCCGTCCGGCACGTAGAGGCGCGCCGGAATGGAGCCGGGGGCACCGGGAATGGTCACGTCCTCGATGCGGCGCAGCGCGACTCGCTCACCCGTGATCGCGGGCGTCCACAGCTCGCGAAATGCCTGCCGAACGTCGGCGATCGGCAACGCCCATTGCGGCGCGCGCGTGTGCGCGAGCTTGGTGTCGATGAGGCGCTTCAGTTCCGGATCGAGCGGCATCGTGTTCCTCGCACTGAGACGGGGTCCGGCGAATAATTGTCAACCTGAACGAGCTGTCCGTCGGCGACGCGGTGAAGCACTCCGAGATCAGCCTGCCGCGCGGCACGGTGGAAATCGGCCCGGTCCGCGAAGTCGCTCCGGACGACGCGAAGAAATAGCTCAGCGACGTCCGCGCGGGGCGATCACCACGGCAACTCCTTGCCGTCGTAATTGAAAAAGCGGCCGCTGTCGGCGAGGGTCAGTGCGTCGAGCAGCCGCTGCTGACCGCTGACGGACGTTTCCAGCGGAACCGGCGCGTTCGCGCCGCCCATGCGCGTGCGCGCCCAGCCCGGATGCAGTGCGACGGCGATCACGCCGCGGGGCTTCAAGTCGATCGAAACGCCGCGCGCGACCATGTTGAGCGCGTTCTTGGCGATCCGGTATTCGTAGTGCCCGCCCGAGCCGTTGTCGGCGATCGATCCCATCAGGCTCGACTGGAACGCCATCAGCCTGCGCTCGGAGTCTGCGACGTTGTCGGAAAGCGCCTCCGCAAGCTGCAGCGGCGCAAGGGCATTGATGCGCACGAGCGCGAGCACGGCTTCGATGTCGACTGACCCGAACGCCTGCTGCTTTCCCCCGATGGCGCCGGCATTCGCGAGCAGGAGGTCGATTGGCGTCCCGGCCAGCGAGGCCTTGAGCCGCGCCGGTGCGCCCGGATCGGCCGCGTCGTATTGAAGCACCTCGACCTGCCCGCGATGCGCCGCGGCCAGCGCAAGAAGATCCGCCGCGTCGGAAGGAATCCGCGCAGTCGCGAACACGCGTGCGCCGCGCGCGGCGTAGCGGCGCGCATGCTCGAGGCCGAGTCCGCGGTTCGCGCCGGTGATCAGTGCGGTCTTCAAGGGGCTCCCGTCGTGAATCTTCCGGCGTCGACCCGCCGGAGGGTGTGGCGGCTAGACGGTCAACGCCGGGTAATCGGTGTATCCCTTTGCGCCGGCCGTGTAGAACGTTCCCATGTCGGGTGCGTTCACTGCGGCGCTCGATTTCCAGCGCACCACCAGATCCGGATTGGCAAGGAATGGCCGTGCAAAGGCCACGAGATCGCACTTGTTCGCGGCGAGATCGGCCTCGGCGCGCGCAACGTCGTATCCGCCGGAAAGTATCAGCGCACGCTTGAAGATGCTGCGAAACGTCGCTTTCATCGATGCGGGCACCGGGGGCGCGCCCATCGCGGAGTGGTCGACGAGGTGGACGTAGACCGGCGCGAGCACATCGAGTTCGGACGCGAGGTAGGCATAGTCCGCTTCCATCGCCGGGTAGAGGGGCATGTCGTTGAACACGCCGAACGGCGACAGGCGGATGCCGACGCGGTCCTTGCCGATGGCGGCGATCGCCGCCTTGGTGACCTCGAGTACGAAGCGGGCGCGATTCTCGATCGAGCCGCCGTAGCGGTCGGTACGCTGATTCGAATTCGGCCGGATGAACTGTTCCAGCAGATAGCCGTTGGCGCCATGCAGTTCGATGCCGTCGAAGCCGGCGGCCACGGCGTTTGTCGCCGCCTGCGCAAATTCGGCGATGGCTTCCGCGATCTCGGCCTCGGTCATCGCCGCGGGTGGGGCATTGGGTTTCATCCCTTCCGTGTCGGTGAAGATCTCGCCGGCGGCAGCGACGGACGACGGTCCCAGCACCCGTGCGCCGCGCGGCAGGTTCGCCGGGTGTGCGACGCGGCCGCAGTGCATGAGCTGCATGAACATTCGCGCGCCGAGCGGGCGCACGGCTTCGGTGACGAGCTTCCAGCCTGCAACCTGTTCCGCGGAGAAGATGCCGGGAATGCGCGCATAGCCAAGCCCGTTCGGTGACGGAGCAGTTCCCTCGGTGACGATGAGGCCGGCGGAGGCGCGCTGCGCGTAGTACTGCGCCATCAGAGCGTTGGGGACGTTGCCGAGCGCGCGATTGCGCGTCATCGGCGCCATCACCAGGCGGTTCTGCAGCGGGAGGGAGCCAAGCATGGTCCTGGAGAACAGCAGCGACATGATTTCTCGTTTCTGGAGGTGATCGAGGAGGGCGTGTTCCGTCGCGAAGACCGCGCAGATCACGGATGCGGAGGACGGGCAAGTGAAAGCGCGCCGCGCGGCAACTTGCCGCAGGACCGAGGCTCAATTATCGCACGATCGCGATACGGGACTTCTGCACGCTTCGCGCTCGGGGCCCCTCGTCGCCGCTCGCGGCGCTCCCATTGCTAACAGCGCCGCCTCCTCCTTGCATCAACTGTGCGATGCAACGGTCGAGTGTCGGCGACCTGCGCTGGTTCGAACAATTCGCAGCCCCGTGCCTGCGGCAGGGGGCCCGCGACCTACATGCAATGTCGTGACCCGCATGTCGATGCGCGTGGGCCGCCTTGCGCCGGCTCGCGCTTGCTCCGATCCCCTGCGCGCTTCGCGCTCGGCGCCCCTCGTCGCCGCTCGCGGCGCTCCCATTGCTCACAGCGCTACCGACATCCCCCCGTCGATGAACAGCAGTTGACCGGTGATGTAGTTGGCGGCGGGCGAGGCCAGGAAAATCGCGAGACCGGCGATTTCGTCGGGCTGGCCCCAGCGGCCCGCCGGCGTGCGCTTGCACACCCACGCATCGAACTCCGGATTGTCGATGAGCGCGCGGTTCATCTCCGTCGCGAAATAGCCCGGTGCGATGGCATTGACCTGGATGTTGTGCGGCGCGAGCTCCACCGCCATGCCGCGCGTCAGCTGCCGTACGCCGCCCTTCGCGGCCGTGTAGGGGACGACGGTCGGACGCGCAAGCTCGCTCATCAGCGACGCGATGTTGATGATCTTGCCGCTCTTGCGCGCAATCATTCCCGGAAGCGCGGCCTGCGCGACGAGATAGGGCGCCGTGAGGTTGGTCGCGATCACTTCGTCCCATTCCGACCGCGGAAACTCCACGACCGGGTGCCGGCGCTGGATGCCGGCATTGTTGACGACGATGTCGAGATGTCCATACGACTCGAGGATGCCGTCGACACCGCGCTTGATGCCGGTGGCGTCGGTGACGTCGAACACCGTGGTCGATGCGGCGAGCCCCTGATCGACGAGCTTTTTTTTCGCGGCGGCGAGCTCCTCGGGCCGGCGGCCGTTGAGGACGACGGTCGCGCCGGCGCGGGCGAGACCGCCGGCGATGGCGAAGCCCAGGCCGCGGTACGCGCCGGTGACGAGCGCGACCTTCCCGGTGAGATCGAACGGATTCGTGATGCCTGACATGGACCCTCCATGCGTGTGAGACGGCGCGCCATAACGACCGTGGTGCCGGCGGCGATGGGACGCGGTTCTTGTTGAATGCGTGCGGGCGCCTACAGCGACGCGGCGCGCTCCAGCTCCTCGACCATGCGCGCGACGCGGGCGTCGAGCGCCTCGGTCGATAGCTCCTCCCGGAACATCTCGACCAGCAGCGGAAATGCGAACGGCGTCGGCCGCGCAGGATTCGTGATGCGCGCGCGCTGTGCGCGGAGCCGGCGCAGTGTGGCGTCGATCCGCGGCGCTTCCAGCTGGCGTTCCAGCACCTCGCGCACGGCCTGCGCGAGGAGCATGTTCTCCGGATCGTATTGCGCAAAGACTTCGTAGAGCAGCGCCGACGAAGCCTGCAGCTGGCGCGCGGGATTGGGTTCGCCCGGATAGCCCTGGAAGATGAGGCCGGCGACGCGCGCGATCTCGCGGAACTGGCGGCGGCCGAGTTCGGCGGCGTTGATGCCGGCCACGATGTCGGCCTCGACGTTGGGTGCGGCGAGGAGGCGCCCGAGGTCGCCGAGCGAAAGCGGCAGCGGGTCGCGCGAGATGACGCCGAACCCGTAATCGTTGGCGGTGAGGCTGAACGTGCGGGGCGCCTCGCGGGAGAGCCGGAACGAGAACAGCGTCGCCAGCCCGAAATGCGCGAGCCGGCCCTCGAACGGATAGAAGAAGAGGCAGTGGCCTTCGCGCGTCTCGATGCGCTCGATCAGCCACTCGCCATCGCCGGGGAGGTCCGACCAGCGCCGCTGCAGCTCGAGCAAGGGCCGCACGAGCTGCATCTCGGCCGACGCGAACACGCCGCGCTTCGCGTCGGCGATCAGCGCTCGGGTCGCTTCGGCGAGTCGTGTCGACAGTGCCATCTTGCTGCCCATCCAGCGCGGGACGAGCGCGGCATGGCGCGGCGCCGGCGTCACCCACGCCGTGAACTCGCGCACGCGCACGAGCTCCAGCATGCGCCCGGCGAAGACGAAGCAATCGCCGGGCACGAGGCGGGCGATGAAGCCCTCCTCGACGTGGCCGAGCGCGGCCCCGTTGCGAAGGCGCACCGTGATGCTCGCTTCCGATACGATGGTGCCGATGCCGATCCGGTGCCGCCGCGCGATGCGCGCGTCGGGGACGGTGGCGATGCCGTCCTCGCCGATGACCACACGCCTGTATTCCGGATAGGCGTTGAGACTCGCGCCTCCGTGCACCACGAAGTCGAGCGCGAACTGCCATTGCGCATCGGTCAGCGCCGCGTAGGCGCGTGTGCCCCGCACTTCGTCGCGCAGTGCGTCGGGCGCGAAGCCACCGCCGAGCGCGCAGGTGACGAGGTGCTGGATGAGGACGTCCTGCGGCGCGCCAAGCGGCAGCCGGCCCTCGATTGCGCGCGCGGCGGCCGCCTCGCGCGCGGCGGCGGCTTCGACGAGCTCGAGCGCCTGCGTCGGCACGACCGTGACGCGGGACGTCTCGCCCGGGCGGTGCCCGCTGCGGCCCGCGCGCTGCAGGAGCCGCGCGACGCCCTTGGGACTGCCGATCTGCAGCACCTGGTCGACCGGGGCGAAGTCGACGCCGAGGTCGAGGCTCGACGTGCAGACGACGGCGCGCAGGCGTCCGTGGCGCAGCGCGTCCTCGACCCAGTCGCGCACCTCGCGCTCGAGCGAGCCATGGTGGAGCGCGATGCGTCCGGCCCAGTCTGGACGCGCCTCGAGGATCGCCTGATACCAGATCTCGGTCGACGAGCGCACGTTGGTGAACACCAGCGTGGAGCGCGCGCGGTCGATGGCGCGCACGACATCCGGCAGGAGCTTGAGCCCGATATGCCCGGCCCACGGGAAGCGCTCGATCGTCTTCGGCAGCATGCTGTCGATGACGATTTCCTTGGTGTCGGCGCCGCGCACGATGCACCCGCGCGACGCACTTCCGACGCCGACGAGGCACGTGAGCGCGTCGTCGAGGTTGGCAAGGGTTGCCGAGAGCGCCCACGTGACGAGGCCCGGGCGGGCGCCCCGCAGCCGCGCGAGGGCGAGCTCGGTCTGCACGCCGCGCTTCGACGAGAGCAGCTCGTGCCATTCGTCGACGACCACGGCGGCAAGGCCGCGGAAGCGCTCGCGCCAGTCGGCGCGCGCGAGAAGGAGCGTGAGGCTCTCCGGCGTGGTGACGAGGATCGTCGGCAGGCGCTTCGCCTGCTTCGCGCGGGCGACGGCGGAGGTGTCGCCGGTGCGCACGTCGACGGTCCAGTGCGGACGCAGCGCCGCCGCGGCGCCCGCGAGCGCGAGGCCGGTGTCGGCGGCGAGCGCGCGCAGCGGCGTGATCCACAACAGCGTGAGCGGCGGCGGCGCCAACGCCTCGCCCTCGGGTCCGAGGACGAGGGGCGGCACGCCCACGGCGAGCGTCTTGCCCATGCCGGTGGGCGCGTGCAGGAGCCCCGATTCGCCGCGTGCGAAGGCATCCCAGACTTCGCGCTGGAACGCGAACGGCGTCATGCCACGCGCCGCGAACCACGCGTGCGCCGGTGCGAAAAGATCGCGCAGGTCGTGCGCCGCGCTTTCCGTCACCGCGGCGGCGGCGCTGTCCTGCAATTCGAGAGGCGGAGCCACGCGCACAGTCTAAATCATGCGGCGGCCGGTGCGCCGCGGATCAGCCGCTGTCGTGCGGTGCCGCGGCGGCGCGCTGAAGGGCCGTGCCGTTTGGCGAGGGCGGGGCGGGCGTGGAGAGTCCGTCGATGATTCCGGCGAGCTCGCCGAATCGCGCGGGCTTCACGATGTGGTGGTCGAAGCCCGCCTCGAGCACGCGCCGGCGATCCTCGTCCTGGGAATAGCCGGTGAACGCCACGAGCGTGAGGGGAGCAAGCTCCGGGCAATCGCGCAGCCGGCGCGCGACTTCGTAGCCGTCCATCCCCGGCAATCCGATGTCGAGGAACACCGCGCGCGGACGAAACTCGGATGCGACTGCCAGCGCGTCCGGGCCATCGTACGCCGTGCGCACCTCGTGCCCCATGGTCTCCAGCAGCGCGGCCAGTGAATTCGCGGAGTCGCGATTGTCGTCGACGACGAGCAGCCGGTGCCGGGCGTCCGCGGGCGTCGGCGCGCGCGCAGCCGGGTCATGCGCGATCGGAGCGCTCGACAGCGGCAGCCGGACCGTGAACTCGCTGCCGGCGTCGGGGCCGCGGCTCGACGCGGTGACGCTGCCGCCATGCATCTCGGCCAGCCGCTTCACCAGCGTCAGCCCGATGCCGAGGCCGGATTCGGCGCGGTCGAGCGAGCGACTTCCCTGCACGAAGAGCTCGAAGACGTTGGGGAGGAGATCCGCCGGAATGCCGATGCCGTCGTCGCGCACGTGCAGCAACGCACTGTTTCCCTCTGCGGCGATCTCGATCGTGATCGAGCCGCCGCGCGGTGTGTACTTGACGGCATTGCCGAGGAGGTTCTGCACGATCTGTGCGAGGCGCGTAGGGTCGGCGTCGACCGGCGTCGGCGCGGGGGGGGACGCTGCAGGACGACGCGATGCCCGCGCGCGTCGATCGCGGGGCGAAAGGATTCGACGACGCGTGCGACGGCCTCGCCGAGGTCCTGCGTCTCCCGGCGGAGCTCGATCTTGCCGCGCGTGATCCGGCTGACGTCGAGCAGATCGTCGACGATGCGCGCGAGATGACCCACCTGGCGGTCGACGATGCCGTGCAGGTCCGCGTGGTCGGTGCCGGACTTGTGCCGCATCAATTCCTGCGCGTTGACGATCGCGGAGAGCGGATTGCGCAGCTCGTGCGCGAGCATCGCCAGGAATTCGCGCAGCCGCCGGTCGGTCTCCTGCAGCGCCTCCACATGGCGCCGTATCGTGAGGTCGCGCGTGATCTTCGCGAAGCCGCGCAGCCGGCCGTTGCCGTCGTGCAGTGCGGTGATGACGACGTTGGCCCAGAAGCGCGACCCGTCCTTGCGCATGCGCCAGCCCTCGTCCTCGACGCGGCCCTCGGACCGCGCGACGCCGAGAACGTGTTCGGGCCAGCCGCGCGCGAGGTCCTCCGGCGTGTAGAAGCGGGAAAAATGCGCGCCGATGATCTCGGATGCGGCATAGCCCTTGATCTGCTGCGCGCCCGCATTCCAGCTCACGATGCGGCCCTCGGGGTCGAGCCCGAAGATCGCGTAGTCCTTGACGCCTTCGACCAGGACGCGGAAGCGCTCCTCGTTCTGGCGCAGCACCTCTTCGTAATGCTCGCGCTGCAGGAGCTCGCTGCGCAGCACGCCGATCGCATCCTCGAGGCGGCGCGTGCGCTCGGCGACCCGCCGCGCGAGGAGCGCGTTGCCTTCGCGCAGTTCGCCAAGGACGCGTTCGCGCTCCTGCGTGACCGCCGCCAGCGCGAGTCCGGTGATCACCAGCGTCGACGCATAGGCGAGCAGGATCAGCAGCGCGACGTTGGACGAGACCGAGTTCCACGGGCCGACACCGTGCAGCGTCGCCCAGGTGGCGAGCGCACAGACGATGAGCGCCGTGGTCATGGCGCCGCGCGCATCGAAACGGATCGCCGCCCACACGACGAAGGCGAGCGGAACGAAGGTCAGCTGGATCGGCGTCGCGACGCTCGCACCTTTCGTGAAGATGAAATAGCAAAGCACCGCGACCGAGGCGATCAGCGCCGCCGCCTCCAGGACCTTGGGCGACGTCAAGCGGGGCCGCTTGGCGTAATGCCAGCTCAGGATGAACGGTGTTACGACGATCATGCCGACGGTGTCGCCCTGCCACCACGTCCACGCATTGACCAGGAATTGCGACCACGTGCTGAGGCGGAGCACGGCCAGCGCGAAGACCCCGACGCCGGCCGAGACCGTCGCGGCCAGCGCGATCGCGCCCGCGAACTTGACGACCTCCTCGCCGCGTTCGAAGCGCCCGCTGCCCGCGTAGCGGCGCACAAGATCGGCGGCGATCACCGCCTCGAGCGTGTTGCCCGAGGCGATCAGCACTGCCAGGAGCGGCGAGCCGTCGACGGTCAGATTGGTCAGCGCGGCCCCGAGCCAGATGCCGGGCCAGAGACGCGTGCCCGCGACGAGGAGCGCTGCGAGGGCAATGCCGGAGGGCGGCCATACGGCGGTCGCGTACCCCGGCGGGACCGCCAGCAGCAGTGAGCACTTCGCTGCCGCGAAATAGACGATCGTCAGTATGGCGATCTGGCGATAGGCATTGGCCCGGGGTGGGCGCACCGTGCGCTCCTGTCCAGGGTGTAGCTGCGCGGAACGATCCGGCTCGAAGGCCTGCATGGGTGGCGGATTATAGGCGTGGCGCCACCGCGCCGGGATCCCCGCCACGGCGCGTCAGCCGGCAAAGCCGATGCGCCGGAACGCGGCGCGCGTGACGCTCTGCCGGGTCTTCGCGAATGCCGCCCATGGGTCGTCGCGGCGCGCGGCAAGGCGCTCGGTGACCGTGCGCACGTTGAAGCGATCGAAGCGGACGTCGGAGTCGAGCTCGCTCCAGTCGATGGGTGTGGACACCGGGGCGTTGGCGCGCGCACGCACCGCATACGGCGCGATCGCGGTCGCGCCCTCCGCGTTGCGCAGGTAGTCGATGAAGATCCGGCCCTTGCGCCTGGCCTTCGACACGGTCGCCGTGAAGCGATCGGGAAACGTCCGCACCAGGAAGTCGGCGACCGCGCGCGCGAAGCCCTTGGCTTCATCCCATTCGAGCGTCGCGCGAATCGGGACGACCACGTGCAATCCCTTGCCCCCCGTCGTCTTCAGAAAACCTTCGAGGCCGAGATCGTCGAGCAGCACACGCAGCGTGCTCACTGCCTCGACGAGCGGCGTCCAGCCCACGCCTTCGTCGGGATCGAAATCGAAGATCAGCCGGTCGGGGCGATCGAGCCGCGGCGCGCGCGAGCCCCACGGGTGCAGCTCGATCACGCCCCACTGGACGAGGCCCGCGAGCGCCTGCGCGGAATTCGCGCCAAAGTACGTCGCGGTGCCCCCGCTTTCGGGCACCGCAATGCGCGGCACTGCTGCGTTCACGCTGCGGTCGGCGTGCTTCTGGTAGAAGCACTGGCCGCGCCAGCCGTCGGGACAGCGCACGAGGGCGAGGGGACGATCGCGCAGGTACGGCACCATGCGGTCCGCGATCGCATCGTAGAATATCGCAAGGTCGCGCTTGCTGATGCCGGCCTCGGGAAAGTAGGGCTTGTCGGGATGGCTGAGCTTCACGCCGGCGACGTTGTCGGATGCGGCGTGTCCTGACGCCATCGCCGCGCCCGACGCTGCTCGCTTCACCGCGGGCGCGGACGCGGCGGCTCGCGCCGCTCCGCGCGTCGCGGAGCGCTTCGCCGTTGCGCGCTTTCGCTGCGGGTCGCCCGCCAGCGCCTCGGCGTCGGCCACGTCCGGTTTCGCACCGACGGGCTTCGGCGCCGGCTTCTCGCGCACGACGTCGGTCGCCTTCTTGTCCTCGCGCAGCCCCTGGAAGGACGGATGCCGCAGCGCACCGTCGTCGCTCCACTCGGTGAAGGCAATTTCCGCGACCAGCTCCGGCTTCACCCAGTGCGCGCCGCGCGCCTCGTAGCCGCGCGGCGGATCGACGAAGGCGGGCGTCTTCCGCTCCAGCTTGCCGAGGCGGGCGCGCAGCTGCGTCAGAAGCCGCGTGTCGAAGCCGGTGCCCACCTTGCCCGCGTAGCGCAGCCTGCCGTCGTCGTACACGCCGAGCAGCAGCGCCCCGAATCCCTCACGCGCGCCCTGCGGGTCGGTGAACCCGCCGATCACCATCTCCTGGCGCCGGCCGCACTTCACCTTCACCCATTCGCGCGTGCGCAGTCCGTCGCGGTAAGTGGAATCGGCGCGCTTCGAGACAATGCCTTCGAGGTCGAGCGCGCACGCCTGGCGGAAGAACTCGGCGCCGGCGCCCTCGATGTCGACGCTGTAGCGAACCCGGGGGTCGGAATCGGGCAGAATGGCGCGCAGCAGTCGCTTGCGCTCGCGCAGCGCGACGCCGCGCAGGTCATGGCCGTCGAGATAGAGCAGGTCGAACACGAAATAGGTGATCGCGCCGGCCGCGGGATCGGACAGCGCATTCTGCAGCGCCTGGAACCGCGTGCGTCCCTGCGCATCGGCCACCGCGATCTCGCCGTCGAGCCACGCCTGCTTCGCCCGCACGCGCTGCAGCGCCTTCGCGATTGCCGGCACCGCGGCGGTCCAGTCCTTGCCGTTGCGCGAGAAGAGACGCGCCTTGCGGGCGTCGATGCGACACACCATCCGGTAGCCGTCGAGTTTGACCTCGTGCAGCCAGTCGTCGCCGGTGGGCGCGGCGCGCACGAGCGTCGCGAGCTCGGGCGAGAGCGTCGCGGGCAGCCGCGCCTTGCGTGCGCCGACGACCGACGCGGGGGCCACGCCCGCGCGCCCGGAGGCACGCGGCACGGACGTCTTCGCGCTCGCGGTCCGCCCCTCCTTCATCGACTTCTTCGAGGGTTTTGCGATTGCGCCGGCGGCGAGGTTCGCCTTCACCGACCGGTTCGAGTGCCACTCGTGCGCCTTGTCGCGGGCGATCTCGTCGAGGCTGCGCCCCGAGATCACGCTGTCCGGCTCCTCGTCGATGATGCGCGCCGCGCGTCCGGCCCTGGCGTAGCCGTCGTTCTCCTTGATCAGAAGCCACGCCTTGTCATTTTCCTTGCCGCCGTACCTGCCGCCGCGGATGCGGATCAGCGCCCAGCTGCCTTTCAGCTTCTCGCCGTCCAGCGTGAACTTGAGGTGGCCCTTGCGGTAGCCTTCGGCGGGATCGCCGATCGGCTGCCACGTGCCGCGATCCCACACCATCACCGTGCCCGAGCCGTACTGGCGGGGCGGAATGATGCCTTCGAAATCGCCGTATTCCAGCGGGTGGTCCTCGACGTGCATCGCGAGCCGCTTGTCGTCGGGATCGAAGCTCGGCCCTTTCGGCACGGCCCAGCTCAGCAGCACGCCGTCGTGCTCCAGCCGGAAGTCGTAGTGCAGGTGACTTGCCGCGTGCTTCTGGATGACATAGCGGAGGCCCGTCCCGGTGCGGCGCGCGATCCGTCCGCGCGGCTCCGGCGTCGTCCGGAAATCGCGCTTCTCGCGATAGCGCTCGAGCCGCATGCGCCTGCCGGCCGGTCAGGCGCGCTTGCGCTTCGCCGGCGCACGGCTTGCGCCGCGCGCGTTCGCCACGAGGCGCAGTGGTGCCTTCGCCGCGGCCGGCTTCGCGCGTGCGGCAGGCGCCTTGCGCCGCGGCGCGCCGTGATCGAGGCTCTGCTTCAGGAGCGCCGCAAGGTCGATCACCTGTGCCGAGCGGTGCTCGCCGGCTTCGTCGGGCTCGGGCTTCGTGATCTCGCGCGTCTCGCCGCGCTTGATCTTCTCCTTGATCCGACGCATCAGGTCCTCGTGATACGTGTCCTTGAACTCGGCGGGATTCCAGTGCTCGGCCATGTCCTCGACCAGCCGCTTCGCGAGCTCCTGCTCCTTGGCCGTCACGCCGGCACTCTTGAGGTTCGCCGCCGGCAGCTCGAAGCCGCGCGCGCCGCGAAGCTCGTCGGCGTAGCGCAGCGTGATCAGCATCAGCGCCCGCTCGGCAGGCACCACGGCGGCGAGATGCTGCGCCGTGCGGATCACGAGCTCGCCCACGGCGACGCGGCCCGTCGCGCGAAGCGTTTCGCGGAGCAGCGCGTAGACCTTCTCCCCGCGCGTGTCCGGGGCGAGGTAGTAGGGGGTCTCGTAGAAGAACGCGGGGATCTCGCCGGCGGGCACGAACGCACGGATGTCGATCGTGCGCGACGCCTTGACGTTGGCGCGGCGGAAATCCTCGTCGGAGAGCACGACGTACTGCTCCTTCTCGTATTCGTAGCCCTTGACGATGTCGGCCCATTCCACTTCCTTGCCGCTCTTCTTGTTGTAGCGCTTGTAGCCGACAGGGGCGAGGTCGCGCTTGTCCAGCATCGAGAACTGGAATCCCTTGCGCTCCTCCGCGGGAAAGAGCTCGACCGGCACGTTGACGAGCCCGAACGCGATCGAGCCTTTCCAGAGCGAGCGGGCCATTGGTTACTCCTTGTCGCTGCTTGCGTCGGCGAATGCGGGAAAGCACGTCGCGCAGTAGCCGTAGTTGACCGGACGCACGACCAGGATGCCGCACGCATGGCATGGGCGCAGCGTGCTCTCGCCCGACCGGGTGCATGTGGCGATGCAATCGTCGCGATCGCACCAGCGCATGTCCGACGGGCAGATCAGCAGCACGGATTTCACGGCGTCACCTTGACGGGACGGCTTCAGCTGGCAGTGTCGCAACGCCGGGGTGGCGCAGAAGTAGGGCAAGCGCCCCTGCTTGCGTAGGACAACGGCCTTCGCCGGCGCGCCGCCGTCAGCCGCCGGGAACCCGGCCGGGCGAGTTGCTCGGCGTCTCGACCGGTACGCGCATCTCGATGATCGTCCCGCCGGCCGGGCCGCGGCGCGCGGAGAACTCGCCCCCCAGCGCGCGTGCCCGTTCGCGCATCGCGAGGAGGCCGTGCGCCGTTGGATCCTGGCGGCGCTCCGGATCGAGGCCGACACCGTCGTCGGCGATGCGCAGGATCCACCGGTCGTCGTCGCGCAGCAGCGAGACGGCAACGTTCTTCGCGTTGGCGTGCTTCGAGATGTTGGTCAGCGATTCCTGCACGACCCGGTAGAACGCGATGCGGTAGGGAGGCGACAGGTCCAGGTTCTCCTCCTGCAGCTCGACCCGGCAGGGCACGCCGCTGCGCTTGCTGTATTCGGAACACTGCCAGCGCAGTGCCGCGGCAATGCCGAGGTTGTCGAGGAGCGACGGGCGCAGGTCCTCGATGATCCGTCGCTTGACCTGCACCGCGTCGTCGATCGCGGCGGTCGCGCGGGCGAGGCGGGTGCGCTGCAACTCGTCCAGCGGCAGCTTGTTCGAGAGCATCTGGAGGTCGATCTTGGCCGCGGCGAGCGTGCCGCCCAGCTCGTCGTGTATTTCGCGCGCGAGGCGGGCCCGCTCGTCCTCCTGCACCCGCTGCAGGAAGTGCGAAAGCTCGGTCAGCTCGGCGGTGCGTTCCAGCACCGCGCTGGCGAGCTCCGCGTTGCGGCCCTGCGCTTCGATCGCTTCCTTCCTCCGCCGGCGTGCGTCCTGTCCCAGCGCAATGGCGCCGAGAAGCAGCAGCGCCAGATTGAGTCCGACGACGAGATAGAAGCCCCATCGGGCGAGCTGCAGCTGACGCTCGAACGTCTGGAAGCGGTGCTCGTAGAGCAGACGTTCCTCTTCGGCCATGCCGTCGAGCGACAGGCGCAGCGAATCCATCACGATCTTGCCTCCGCGCTGCTGCATGTAGTCGGCGAGCGCCGAGGCATCCCCGCCGCGCTTCAGGTCGACGCCCGCCTGCAGGATCTCGAGTCGCGCGGCAAGCTCCTTGTCGACGGTGACGAGCTGCGCGGCCTGGACCGGATTGTCGCCGGTGAGCTCGCGCAATTCGTTGAGGACGCTGGGGATCTCGGCGCGGGATTTCATGTAGCGCTCGAGCTGCGTGTCCCGCCCCGTCAGAAGATAGCCGCGCTGCCCGGTCTCCGCGTCGACGGCGAGCCGCAGCAGGTGCTCGATCTGGTTTTGCGCGCGCTGGGTGTGGCGCACCCATCCGGCGGTATCACGAAGATCGTGAAAGCCCGGCTCGGCGAGGTTGAGCGCGCCGATGTTGACGATCGCCGCGAGCACGAGCACGACGATGCCGACTACCCAGAGGCGTTGGCTGTTCATGAGCTGGAAGTTGTCGAGAGGCTACGCGAGGCGTCCGGGATTCTCTGTAGGGCAAATCCTACGCCGGGTCCAGCCACGCCGGCCACCTTGTAGCGTTCCGCATCGTCGGCAGGAAGTCGAAGCGGCGGAGCCTGTTCGTGTGGCTGCGCCCGCACGCGCGATTCCATCCGCTCGGGAAATCGCGGTATCCGTGCGGTTCCGAACCGACGCGCGCGAGGATGTGGTCTACATTGACACGTTTCGTCCAACGGTTGCATTGCCTTGCGAGCGCGAATTGAGCGATGATTGGCGCATGATCGAACCGCAGCCACGTGGTGCCGTCGCGGCGCGTGCATACGCGGCGCTGGGCAATGGGACTCGACTGCGCTTCGCATCGGCAGCGAACCGCCAGTCAGCCGTGCAGTCCGACCGCGTGCGCGCATCCGATGCCGCTCCCAAGCGGGCGCTCGGTGATGCCCCGTCCGGTGACGCTGACCCAGCGGCCGGCCCCGACGGCCAGAGGCCACTGCGCGTGTATCTCGTCGAGGACGCACCCTCGTTTCGCGACCGACTGTCCGACTTCCTCACCGAGTCGGGCGACGTCGAGATCGCGGGGTTTGCGGACAGCGAAGCCGCCGCGCTGCACGACCTTCGCGGCACGCCGCCGGATGTCGTCATCGTCGACCTGCACCTGCGCGAGGGGACCGGAGTCGGAGTGATCGAATCGCTGCGGCGCCAGTGGCCGAAGCGACCGCCGACGATCGTCGTGCTGACGAACTATGCGTTCCCGGAGTTCGAGACGGCGTGCCGCGACCGCGGTGCCGATCACTTCTACGACAAGTCCACGCAGTTCGGCGCGGTGAAGGCGCTGCTGGATTCGCTGCGCGGCTCCGGCGCCTGATTCAGCGTCGACCCGGGCCGGGCCGCCCCGGCCAGCGCCACTCCCGGATCTCCGGCATGTCCTCGCCGTGCTGGTCGATGTACCGCGTATGGCGGCGTAGCGCCTCCAGCATCGCCGCCTTCACCGCTTCCGCGCGCGGATCGGCCGGACACACGCGCTCGATCACGTCGAGCACGAGGTCGTAGCGGTCGAGGTCGTTCAGCACGGTCATGTCGAACGGTGTCGTCGTCGTCCCTTCCTCCTTGTAGCCGCGCACGTGCAGGTTGTCGTGGTTGGTGCGCCGATACGTGAGCCGGTGGATCAGCCACGGATACCCGTGGAATGCGAAGATCACCGGCCGGTCGCGCGTGAAAAGCGCGTCGAAGCCGGCATCGGTCAGGCCGTTCGGGTGCTCGGAGTCGGGCTGCAGCTTCATGAGATCGACGACGTTGACCACGCGGATCTTCAGGTCCGGCAGATGGGTCCGGAGCAGCGACACCGCGGCGAGCGTCTCGAGGGTCGGCACGTCGCCGCAGCAGGCCATGACCACGTCGGGATCGCCGGCGGAGGATGCCCAGTCCCAGATTCCGATGCCGGCGGCGCAATGCCGGATCGCGGCGTCGCGTGAGAGCCACTGCGGCGCCGGCTGCTTGCCCGCGACGATCACGTTGACGAGGTGGCGGCTGCGCAGGCACGTGTCGGTGACCGCGAGCAGCGTGTTGGCGTCGGGCGGCAGGTAGATCCGGATGATCTCCGCCTTCTTGTTCACCACGTGATCGATGAAGCCCGGGTCCTGGTGGGAAAAGCCGTTGTGGTCCTGCCGCCAGACGTGCGAGGACAGCAGGATGTTGAGCGAGGCGATCGGGCGCCGCCACGGGATCTGCCGCGACACCTTCAGCCACTTTGCGTGCTGGTTGAACATCGAGTCGACGATGTGGATGAACGCCTCGTAGCACGAGAAGAAGCCGTGCCGGCCGGTCAGGAGATATCCCTCGAGCCAGCCTTCGCACATGTGCTCGGACAGCACCTCCATCACGCGGCCGTCGGGGGTCACGTGCTCGTCGCTCGAAAGAATCTCGGCGACCGAGCAGCGGTCGGTCACGTCGAACAGCGCACTCCAGCGATTCGAGGCGAGCTCGTCGGGGCTCACGATGCGGAAGTTGCGCGTGCCGAGATTGCGCTTCATCACGTCGCGCAGGAACGTGCCCTGTACCGCGGTGGCCTCCGCATCGCCCGCGCCGGGATGCGTCACCGTGACAGCGTAATCGCGGTAGTCGGGCAGGTCGAGATCGACGAGCAGCGCGCCGCCGTTCGACTGCGGGTTGGCGCCCATGCGAAGGTCGCCCACAGGCGCCAGCGCGGCGAGCTCCGGGCGCAGGCGCCCGCTCGGCGTCGAAGAGCTCGCCGGGGCGGTAACGCTTCATCCACCGCTCGAGCAGCGCGACGTGTTCGGGATGCTCGTGCATCTCGCCGAGCGGCACCTGATGCGCGCGGAACGTGCCCTCGATTTGCTTTCCGTCGACCCGCTTCGGGCCGGTCCAGCCCTTGGGCGTGACGAGCACGATCATCGGCCAGCGCGGCCGCGCATGGAATCCCTTCGTCCGCGCTTCGTGCTGGATCGTGCGGATGTCGGCGAGCACGCGATCGAGCGTCGCCGCCATCGCCTTGTGCATCGTCATCGGATCGTCGCCTTCGACGAACCAGGGCGCGTGGCCGAGGCCGGTGAGGTAGGCCTCGAGCTCGGCGCGGGGGATTCGCGCCAGCACCGTCGGGCCCGCGATCTTGTAGCCGTTGAGATGCAGGATCGGCAGCACCGCGCCGTCGCGCGCCGGATTGAGGAACTTGTTCGATTGCCAGCTTGCGGCGAGCGGTCCCGTTTCTGCCTCGCCGTCGCCGATGACGCAGGCCACCAGCAGTTCCGGATTGTCGAAGGCGGCGCCGTACGCATGCGCGAGCGAGTAGCCGAGCTCGCCGCCCTCGTGAATCGACCCGGGCGTTTCCGCGGCGACGTGGCTCGGGATGCCGCCGGGAAAGGAAAATTGCTTGAAGAGGTGCTTCATCCCGGCTTCGTCCTGCGTCACCTGCGGATAGCGCTCGGTGTAGGTGCCTTCGAGATAGGTGTTGGCGACGAGCGCCGGACCGCCGTGCCCGGGCCCGGTGACGAAAAGCACGGAGCACCGCTCCCCGACAATCACGCGATTGAGGTGCGCGTAGATGAAATTGAGGCCGGGCGTCGTGCCCCAGTGGCCGAGCAGGCGCGGCTTGATGTGGTCGAGCGTGAGCGGCACCCGGAGCAGCGGGTTGTCGTAGAGATAGATCTGTCCCACGGAGAGGTAATTGGCCGCGCGCCAGTAGGCGTCAAGGCGCGCGAGTGCTTCCGTCGTCGCTGCGGTTGAGGTACCGCCGCGCGCAGGCGGGGTCGCGGTCGCAGGCCGACGTGTGGGGCGGGATTTGCCAGGCGTGGACTGCGGCATATCAAAAGCCCCGACGGGAGGCGGGCGGGACGTCGTCCGTGGGGGACTCCTTTGCCCGTGCGCAGCAGCGGTCCCGCAGCAGGACTTCAGGCGCCGCGGTCGCGCATCTCGACGAGCCCGGCGGTTTTCGCGCAATGGGCACAGCAATAGAATACGCCGGCGTCCTCGATGCCGTGGCCGATGATGCGGCAGCCGCAATGCGCGCACGTCGGCGCGAGCACGAAGATCGCGCACTCGAAGCTGTCGAAGACGTGGATGCCATCCTTTGCACTGACGGTGAACGACTTGTCGTAATCGTTGCCGCAGACTTCGCATCGGGCCATGGCGCTGCTCCTTGTTCTTGATTACGTATTGCATGCAGGTTCCATGCCGCTCTCCCCAGCCTTCGATGTGGCGCGCTCCGCGCGCTGCGGCGGCACGGAGGCTTTTACAACGGCGACGGAAACAATTACCGCAGCGCGACGGTTGACGATGATCGAACCGCGACGCAACCCCCGCATTTCTATTGCAATGCATGTTGCCGACGCGTCGGCACGCGTGTTGCATGCCTGCAGGCACCCCGTGGGCGCGGCGGGTCTGCCGCGGCCCCCGGATGACGGGAAAACCGCACGATGATCCGCAAGCTCAAATCCGGCGGCTATCGGCTGTACTCGGTCAAGAAGGACGCAAAGACCGGGCGCCGGCGCAATCTCGGCACGTTCGAGACGCTGGAAGCCGCGAAGCAGCACGAGCGCGAAGTCCAGTACTTCAAGCAGCGCTAGCCCGCCGGTCGTGCCGGCAACCGCACTCGCTCGCGTGCGGGGCTTTGGCGCGGCGGTGCGGCCGGAAGGTGCCGCTTCAACCCCGAGGAGATCCGCCCATGAAGACCCAGCAGCAGATGACCACGCACCATTCACCACAGCCGCCGCAGGATCCCGACGAGGCTCCGCGCGACTGGACGAGCGGTCTCGGCGAAAGCCGCACGCCCGAGATTCCCGAGCGAAACGGCTCGACCGCGGCTGCCACCGCAAAGCTCCCGCCGTTGCCTTACGGGGAGGATGCGCTGGCACCCGTGATCTCCGCACGCACGGTGAGCTTTCATTACGGCAAGCACCACAAGACATACGTCGACACGCTGAACAAGCTGGTCGAGGGCACCGAGTTCGCCGGAAAGCCCATCGAGACGATCGTCGCCGAGACCGCGGGCAAGGCGGACAAGACGCCGATCTTCAACAATGCGGCGCAGTCGTGGAACCACGCGTTCTACTGGCGCTGCCTGACGCCGCTCGGCGGCGGCGAGCCCGGCGGTCTTCTCGGCGAGCAGCTCGCGAGCGCCTTCGGCGGCTTCGACAAGTTCCGCAAGGAATTCTCCGAATCGGCCGTCAGCCAGTTCGGCAGCGGCTGGGCGTGGCTCGTGGCCGAAGGCGGGCAGCTCAAGGTGATTAAGACCTCCAATGCGGAGTCGCCGCTCATCAAAGGGGGCACGCCGCTCCTCACCATCGACGTCTGGGAGCACGCCTATTACCTCGACTACCAGAACCGCCGCGTCGATCACGTCAACGCGGTGATCGACAAGCTGCTCGACTGGCAGTTCGCCGTGGAGAACTTCGCCAGGGCTTGAGGATTCGCGTCGCGCGCCTTCAGGCGCGCACGACGATTTCGATCGAGGGAGGGACGGCGCCGATGGGCGCCGCCATCACTCTGTCGCCCGCGCGATGGAACGCCACGCTGACGTGCGCACCGCCGATGGCGATGTCATGCAGCGACACGAAGTCGAGCTCGCGCGGCAGCACCGGGCGATCGATTCGCAGCACGCCGGCGAGACCGTCCACCGTCAGGCCGAGGCAGGCCTGCAGCAGCATGAACGGCGCGCCGGACGACCACGCCTGCGGCAGGCAGGCCACGGGGTAACCCACCGGCGGCTCGCCGCTGCGGCGCACGAACCCGCAATACAGCTCGGGGAGCCGCATGCCGAAATGCACCGCGGCGTCGAAGGATTCGCTCAGGAGCTTCGCGGCGGCATCGCGGTGCCCATAGGCGGCCATGCCGGCGGCGCAGAGCGCGGTATCGTGCGGCCACACCGAGCCGTTGTGGTAGGACATCGGATTGAAGCGCGCCTGGTCGCTCGCGAGCGTGCGCAGCCCCCAGCCGTTGTTGAAGGACGCCGACAGCAGCTGCGCGACGACGCGTGCGGCGCGTTGTGGCGTGGGAAGGCCCGTGTAGAGGAGATGGCCCGGGTTGGACGCGCGCACCCGACAGGGCTCACCGGTGCCGTCGATGGCGATGGCGTAGAACCCCAGGTCCGGCAGCCAGAAGCGCTTTTCGACGGCGCTGCGCAGCGCCTTGGCGCGATGCCGCAGGTCCTGCGCGCGCGCGTCGTCGCCGCGGCGCTCGGCAAGCCACGCCATCGCGCGCCGCGCCGCGTAGACGTAGCCCTGCACTTCGACCAATGCGATGGGAGGTGCGGCCATCGTCCCGTCCGCATGGAAGATCGAGTCGGTGCTGTCCTTCCAGCCCTGGTTGACGAGGCCGATGCGGTTCGCGCGCGCGTAGTCGACGAAGCCGTCGCGATTCGCGTCGCCGACGCCGTCGATCCATGCCATCGCGCTCTCGAGCGAGGGCCAGAGCCGGTCGACGAAGGCGAGATCGCCGGTGCGCCGCGCGTAGGCGCCGGCGAGGAGCACGAACAGCGGCGTCGTGTCGACGCCGCCGTAATAACGTGCGAACGGCACCTCGCGGATTGCGGCGAGTTCGCCGCGCCGCGTTTCATGCAGGATCTTGCCGGGCGCGGCATCGTCGAAGGCCGAGGTGCCGTGCGCCTGCGTTTCCGCGAGGAACTGGAGCACGCCCCGCGCCACCGACGCATCGAGCCAGAGGAGTCTGCAGCGCCGTCACGATGCCGTCGCGGCCGAACGGTGTCGAGAACCAGGGGATCCCGGCGTACGGATAGGGGCCGGTCGGCAGATCGGTGGTGAGAAGCGCGAGGTCCGCGCGCGACTTCTGCAGCCAGGTATGGAACGGGCCGCGGCCGCAATGCACCGCGGCGCCGCGACGGCGCTTGCGTCGCATCGCCATGCGTGCCTGCGCCGCCGCATGGCGGAAGCGCCGGCCGTCGGGGGCGGGCGCACGTTCGGTGCCGATCTCGAGGTAAAGCCGCAGGCGCGCCCGCGGCGGCAGCACGAGCGTGAATTCCGCCGCGTCGTCCGCCAACCGGTTCGCCGGCTGCGAAAACGCGATCACGCAGGCGCGCACCACGCCGTCGAGTCCCTCGTAGGCGAGCGTTAACGCCTCCGGATCGAGGCGCGGCGGCAGCGTGCGACCGGGCGCCGTGCGCGCGTGCCCGCGCACCTCGAAGATGTCCGCGAAGTCGGCGGCGAAGTGAAACCGCAGCGGCGCCGGCACGTCGAGCTCCGCCGTAATTGGTGAGCGTGATCCGCTCGTAGAGCCGGCGCGACCAGAGGAGGCGAATGCGCTCGATGTGGATCACGCCCTCCGGCGTCGAGCCGGCCGCCCAGCTCGGGCAGCGGCTGATTGGTGACGTTGGCGCGAAAGAAGACGTTGTCCTCGCTGACGCCCGAGCTCAGCAGCGACGGCGCGGCGCCCCCGACGGCGAGGCTGAAGCGGGACAGGAGCCGCGTGTCGTCGTCGAACAGTCCGTCGTTGTCGCCGGTGATGTCGCCCAGCGCGTCGGCAACGAGGAACTGTCCGTCGTACTTAAGTGCGTATCGCTCCATCCGGGTCCGCGGCGCAGCTCTCCTGCCGGTCGCGGAGGCGCGTCGCTGCGCCGAATGCCGGTCGGACGAGCCGCGAATAGAGGTCGAGATAGTTGTTGGACATCGTCGCCACGGAAAAGCGCCGCTCGAATGTCGCACGGACGGTACCGCGGTCGAGGGTGGCCGCCCGGCGCACCGCGTCGGCGGCCTCGTCGACCGTGCGCACGATGTATCCGGTGATGCCGGGGTCGACGACTTCCGGCACCGATCCTACATCCCACGCGATCACCGGGGTGCCGCAGGCCATGGCCTCGATCATCACGAGCCCGAACGGCTCGGGCCAGTCGATGGGGAAGAGGAGCGCGGCCGCGCCGCCCAGGAGCTCGTTCTTGCCGGCATCGTTGATCTCGCCGAGAAACTCGACGTCCGGACCGCTCAGCATTGGCCGGATCACGTCGCGAAAGTAGGCAGCGTCGGCGGCGTCGACCTTGGCGGCGAGCTTGAGCGGCATGCCCGCGCGGCGCGCGATCTCGATCGCACGATCCGGGCGCTTTTCCGGTGAAATGCGTCCGACGAATGCGAGGTAGCCGCGATCCGTCGGCGAAAAGTCGAAGAGTTCGGGCGGGATGCCGTGCTGGATGGTCGCCAGCCCAGTTGGCTCGAGGCAGCGGGCGGCGCTGGCTGTCCGAAATCGACACCAGCGGATATTCGTGCCAGCGCCGGTAGACGTCGGGAAGGTCCGCGAGGTCGAGCCTGCCATGCAGGGTCGTCACCGTGCGTTCGGCGAAGTGCCTCGAACAGCGGAAAGTGGATGAGGTCGATGTGGAAGTGCAGCACGTCGAAGTCGTCGGCGCCGCGCCGCACCTCGTGCAGCATCGTGAGGTGTGCGGCAACGTCGGATTTGAGCGTCGCCGGATCGAGGCGTATGGCCTGCTTGCGCATCGGCACGAGGCGCGCCGTCGTCTGTGCCTCAGCACTTGCGAACAGCGTGACGTCGTGCCCCTGGTCCACCAGCGCATCGGTGAGGTTGGCCACGACGCGCTCGGTTCCGCCGTAGAGACGCGGAGGAACCGCTTCGGCGAGGGGGGCGATCTGCGCGATGCGCAGCGGACGGCGAAAGATTGGAGACATCGGGTGGGGAACGTCGCCGCGGTGGGAGCCCGCTGAATTTAATCCCCGGTTCGCGCCGCGCGCTGTCGGACGTCGCTGCGTTCCCGTGTAAGGCAATCGCAACCGCCTCGGCTTCGCCGGGGTTCGCGCCGTCCTACAAAAGAATCGGTGCGCACCGATTGGCCGCGGGGACGCGATGGTCGACATTGCGGCAATGGACGCAGATCGCGTCCGGTACGTCGTTCCTCCCGTTAACCTCTACATGGAAACCATCATGGATCGCACTCTCTCGACTGGCACGACCTCTTCCTACGGCGGCAACAATTCCCCGATCTCGCAAGCGACCGACAAGATCGAATCTGGCGCGCAGGCCGCCCACCAGACCGTCGACAAGGTGGCCGACAAGGCCGCGAGCTCGGTCGGTCGCGTCAGCGGTGCGGCGCATCAGGCCGTGGACGGTGCAGCTGGCGCTGCCGCAACCGCGGCGCAATGGGCCTCGACGATTCCGGCACAGGCGACCAAGCTGTCCGAATCGGCGTGTGCCTCGATTCGCGCGCGCCCGCTCTCGACGGTCGCAGGCGCCGTCGTCGTCGGATATCTGCTCGGCCGCCTCGCGCGCTTCTAAAGCGCGTATCGTCAGCTACGTATCGTATGGAGAAATGAAATGCCCAGAGCCGCCGCGCCCCGTTCATCCCGTCGTCGCACCGCCAAAACGGCGCTCGACGTTCTGAAGTCCGATCACGCCGAAGTCACCAGGTTGTTCAAGCAATTCGAGCGCTTTGCCAAGTCCGACGACAGCGAAGGCATGCAGCAGGTCGCGCAGGCCGCCTGCAAGGCCCTCGGCATCCACGCCGAGATCGAGGAAATGATCTTCTATCCGGCGCTGCGCGGCGCCGCCGATGCGGATGCGCCTCTCGACGAGGCCGATGTCGAGCACAGTCACATCAAGGAACTCGTGGCGCAGCTCGAATCGTCGCAGCCCGGCGACGAGCTGTACGAGGCGCGAATGACGGTGCTTTCCGAGTACGTGCAACACCACGTGAAGGAAGAGGAGAGCACCCTCTTCGCGAAGGCCCGCAAGGCCGATTGCGACCTCGTGGCGCTGGGCGAGCAATTGCTGGCGCGCAAGGCCGAACTCGGCGGCGGCGAGGCCGTCGACATCGCTGCACTGTCCGCGCGCGCGGCCGGAGCGCGGGCCCGCAACGGCCAGCGCGCGAGCCGCTAGAACGCTGGCGCCGCCGGCCCGTGGAAACGGGACGGCGGCGCCAGGGTTGCCTGCTTGACCTGCGGAGGGTCAAATCGCCTCCGCCCTTCTTGCGTGCCCGCGTGCGTCTAAATGTCGATTTCCAACAATGAAACGGCGCATGGCGTTCGCGTTCGGCGCGACCTTCGCCGGGCGCGCGCGCATTCCCCGGCCCACGCGCCGTCCGAGTCCGCCTCGCGCCCGGAGTCGCTGAAGGACCAGGCCGACAGCACGCACCAGGAAGCGCGGATGGTGCTTCCCGGGCATCCAGGCGCTGTTCGGATTCCAGCTGATCGCGGTGTTCAACCGTCCGTTTTTCGATTTGGAACCGGGCGACCGTCTGCTGCACCTGTTGGCGCTGGTCCTGATTGCCGTCTCGGCAGGGCTGATCATGGCGCCGGCCTCGTACCGGCGCCTCGCCGAACCGACGCGCATCACGCGCCGCTGGGTCCGCCTCGCAGCCCGCGCGATTGCATACGCGATGGCGGCACTGATGCTCGGCATCAGCATCGACGTCTATCTGGTCACGATGCTGATCGTCGGACGTGCGTCCATCGCAATCGCGGCGGCCCTCGCGCTTTGCGCCTTCCTCGCGTATCTGTGGTTCGGGTTGCCATGGCTGCACGGCGGCCGCGGCCGCCGCGAGCTGGACTGACCATCGCGCAACGGCGGAGACCGAGGCATGGCGCGCGACATCGCGAAATTGGCGCCTTTCGACGACGAAGGCGCGCTGCGGGTGATCGTCGAGTCGCCGCGCGGCTCGTCACTGAAGCTTGCCTATGAACCGAAGTTGCGCTTGTTCAGCGTCTCGCGCGAGCTGCCTCTCGGACTTGCCTACCCATTCGACTGGGGTTTCATCCCGGGAACGCTGGGCGAGGACGGCGACCCGCTCGACGCGATGGCACTGCACAACGCCGCGAGCTTTCCCGGGGTGCTGCTCCCGTGCCGGATCCTCGGAATGGTCGAGGTCGAGCAACGGGAGGGTCGGGGGAGGCCGCAGGTCAACAACCGCATCATCGCCACGCCGCATTGGCATCGCCCGCTCGCCCGGCTGACTGAAGCGCGCGACCTGCCGGCGCCGGCCCGCAGGGATATCGAGCAGTTCTTCGTCGCGACGGCGGCGATGACCGGGAAGCGGCTCACCTTGAAGGGATGGGCAAGTCGCCGCGCCACGGAGCGCTTCATCGCGGCGAATCTCGCCTGACGCCCAGGGCGACGCAACGAACCAATAAAAAAAGCCGGCGATGCAATCGCGCCGCCGGCTGCAAGCTTGCTTACCGTGAATGCAAGTCAGGACACATTCGGATTATTGATGTCGATGCCTCCGCTCGTGCGCGTGTCGCGCGGCGAGCGCAGCGGATCGTCCCAATACGGCGTCGCGCTGTAGTACGAATGGAGCTCGGTGGCCCAGGTCGAGTCCGCCATCGACGGCCAGTGGTCCTTGTCGAACCCGGGCGCGTTCTTCAGCACTTCCTTCTCGACGTTGAGGATGAAGCACTTGTCCTCGGCGTCGAGCGTCAGCGCCGACCAGGGAATCGCGAAGAGCTTGTTGCCCATGCCGAGGAATCCGCCGAACGACAGCACGGCGTAGGCGATCCGGCCGCCCGTCACGTCGAGCATGATGGCCTCGATCTTGCCGAGATCGTCGCCGGCATCGTTGGTGACCGAGTCGCCGATCAGCGTGTCGGCGTCCATCACATACGGGCCCGGGCCGTCGCCGTCGCGCGTTTCCGCGCCGATGATGGCGGCGCCACCCGTGCTGCGCGCCGTCGTGCTGGATGTCAGGTTGGAGCGTGTGACCATGTGAAATCTCCTGGACAACTTTGGTTGCGTCGAAATGCCCCGACGTCAGCAATTCGGTGAGCCCGACAGCGCTGGTGGGGAACCCTGCGGCATCACCCGGAGTCGGAGCAGAATCCTCTCGCGCGGTGCGATGCGCCACGACATCATCTGCGACGGAGGAAGAAGGGTTTATCAGTGCGAACCGATTCGGCGGTAGGTGCTCGCCTACGCCGCCGACGGGAGCGACGCTCGTTCGCCGGCGGCGCGTGCAATTCACGGCGTCACAGCACACCGACGACGGCGAGAACGATCAGCACCAGCAGGATGAGACCGACGCCTCCGGCCGGGTAGTAGCCCCAGCCCGAGCTGTATGGCCACGTCGGCAGGGCGCCGAGGAGCAGCAGGATCACGAGAATGATGAGCAGCAGGCGCATTGTTACCTCCTTTTGATGGCGGCACGCCGTGGATCCGCGCGCACCGCTGCGCCCTATTCACGATCTGCGCGCGGCGTCGGCGGAGGTGCCGTTGCCCCGTCATTTCAAAACGCAGGCAACGCCGTCGCAATGCGGCAATGTCTGATGGTCCTGTAGGGAGGCAGCCTGCGGCGACGTGCGGCTCGGCGCGCGCTGCGGAAAGCCACTGCGCGGGCAAACACTTTCTGCGCCAGCGCTTGTCAAAGCGCGCACCATGCGAAGCATTGCTGCCCCGTTGCCTTCCGCTTCGCATGTGGTGCCCGGCTCCAAGCGGCGCGCCGCCCAGCGGCTGCGCGCGCGCGGTGTGGAGCCGCGCGCGGTCCCTCCCGCCTCGACGCCGACCGCCGCGAACGTTCCCGGGCTCGTTTACGTTTCCGACGCAATGCCGGGCATTCGCCGGCTTCGCCGCGGAGGCCGGTTTGCCTATGCCGCCGCCGACGGACGTCCGGTGCGCGATGCCGCCACGCTCGAGAGGATTGCGAGACTCGCGATTCCGCCGGCCTACGAGAAGGTCTGGATCTGCCCCGATCCGAACGGCCACCTCCAGGCGACCGGCCACGACGCCCGCGGCCGCAAGCAATACCGGTATCACCCGCGATGGCGGGTGTTCCGGGATGCACAGAAGTTCGAGCGGATGCCCGATTTCGCCGAGGCGCTGCCGCGATTGCGGCGCCGGCTGCGAGTCGATCTGGCGCTTCCCGGCCTGCCCCGCGAGAAGGTGCTCGCCGTCCTCGTGAGCCTCCTCGACGCGACCCGCATGAGAATCGGCAATGCCGAATATGCGCGCGACAACGACAGCTACGGACTCACGACGCTGCGCAACCGGCACGTTCGCTTCCTCGCTGCCGGCCGCATCGTGTTCCGCTTCCGCGGCAAGGGCGGTGCCGGCCACGAGATCGCCGTCGACGACAGGCGCCTCGCACGGCTCGTGCGGCGCTGCCACCAGCTGCCCGGACAGCGCCTGTTCCAGTATGTCGACGATGCCGGCGAACGGCGGCCCATCGATTCGGGCCACGTGAATCTCTACCTCAAGGAGGCGATGGGTGCGGAATTCACCGCCAAGGACTTCCGCACCTGGGGTGCAACGCTTCGCGCGGCCGCGGTGCTGCATGCCGTGGCGGTGCCCGCCAGCGAACGGGCCGTGACCGGGTGCATCGTCGAAGCCGTGAAGACCGTCGCGGCCGAACTCCGCAACACGCCCGCGGTCTGCCGCAAGAGCTACATCAATCCTCTGGTATTCGACGCGTGGCGGACGGGGGCACTCCATCGCGGCATCGACGAGCGTATCGCAGGCGCCCCGCGCAAGACGGAGCGGCGCGTCCTCGCCTTCCTGCGCCAGGAGGCGCGACGCCGCGCGCGGAGCACGGCCCCGCGGCGCGGCGAGGAGCGGGCACTGCGAGACGCTACTGCGCTTCGCGGTGCCGCGGGTTCATGACGATTTCTTCCTGGGGACCTTCGCGCCCGCCTTGCGGGCTTCCGACAAGCCGATCGCGATGGCCTGCTTGCGGCTCGTCACCTTCTTTCCCGAGCGCCCGCTCTTCAGCGTGCCGTGCTTGCGTTCGTCCATCGCCTTCTTGACCTTCTCCTGCGATTTCTTGCCGTATTGCGCCATCGCTCTCTCCTGATGAGTGTGAAAGAAGTCCGGTCGCGGTCGACCGACCGCTGAGGCAAATCTGCTGGCGATGCGAGTGACGCACCATCGGCGTGCGCCGTGTCGGCGCGTCAGCCGAATCCGGCGGCGCCGCCGCTCGGCTTGCGCAAAAAAGTGGCGGATGCGAGGGCATCCGCCAAATGAGAGGCCGGGGGAGGGAGGGCCCGCGGACTCAACGCTGTCCCCGGGAGGAGACAGATGGGACTGTTGTTATTTGCGGTACTTGGCCTTCGCGCTCGACACGCAGCTGTCCTTGGCGGCGCCGCTCAGCGCATCGCACTTCTCGATCGCAACCTTGTAATCGGCGTCCATCTTGTCCTCGCGCGCGTCCTGGCGGGCGGCAGCGATCTTCTGGTTCGCCTTGGCGTCGGCCTTCGCCTTGGTTTCGGCGGCCTTCGCCTCCTTGATGCAGACATCCTTGTCGTTGCCGTTCTTCGCGTCGCAGCGTGCCTTCGCCACGTCGTAATCGGCTTCGGCGGCGGCAATGGTGGCTTCGGAGCGCGCCTTCTCGGTGTTCTTGTAGTTCGCTTCGGCTTCGGCCTTCGCCTTGGTTTCGGCGGCCTTGGCTTCGGCGATGCAGACGTCCTTCGGGTTGCCCGACATGCCGTCGCAGCGTGCGCGCGCGGCCTTGTAATCCGCAGCGGCGCGGTCCTTCGCGGCGCTGTAGTCGGTCGACGACATCGCCGCCGCAAACGCCAGCGTCGGAACGGCCAGGCCGACGACGGCGCCCTGCAGCAGCCGGTTCATCGTGAGCTTGTTCATGACGGGCTCCTTTCCGTGCGCTGCGCGATCGTGTCGCCGGCGGCGGGCTTCCACGTCGAATAGCGCTGCTCGAACGTGTTGATCTGGCGCTCGGCCTCGTCCTTGCCGATGCCGTACGCCTCCTGGATCTTGCCGGCGAGCTGGTCGCGCTTGCCGTTGATGATGTCGAGTTGATCGTCGGTCAGCTTGCCCCACTGCTCCTTCACGTTGCCCTTGAACTGCTTCCAGTTTCCTTTGACTTGATCCCAGTTCATCTTGTGTTCTCCTGTGCGCGGATGGAGCGGCGCTCCATGGCTGCTCATTACTGAGCAGTGCGCATGCCAGTCGAAAAAGTAAGGAGGAACAAGGCGTTGCAAACGCCGCCGCGACGGGATGTTGCAGAAAATACCGCGCGCATCCCCGATTTTTTCATTGCGGCGCGCGGAATCGTCGCCGCGCGCGGCGTTCAGCGATCGGCCGGCAGCGTCAGCACCATCGCGAACCCGGTGGGTCCGCGGCTCACGACGAACGTCCCCCCGAGGTAGGTTGCCGCCTGCTGGAGCACATTCGCTTCATCCGTTTCCTTGGGCGCGAGCCGCAGCGGAACATCCGGATTGTCGGTGAGCGCGACCACGCGCAGGAACACGTTGCCGTGGTCGGTGTTGAAGTGAAGCGTGATCTCGCCGGCGCGCTTGCGCAGCGCCATCGCCTCGAGCGCCCATTCCGCCGAGCGGCAGATGAGAAAGCTCTTCTCGTGGCTGGTGACGGCATCGGTCTTTTCCATCGTCGCCTTCACGACGGGTCCGCCGAGGTTCGAATAGGCACTCGCGAGATTGCCGAGCGCGGCGACGACATCGTCATGACCCCGCTGCGCGCGATTGAGCTCGCCCTCCGCCCGCAGATGTTCATTGCGCGCGTTCTCCATGGCGCTGACGACGGCCTTGAGACGGTCGGCCTCGGGTGATTCGGCCGGCGTCGTGGCGGCGGCGAGGCGCGTGCGCAGCAGCGCGTCCTGCAGCAGCGTCGCGACGTGGCCGTCCATGGAAACGGCTTCCTTGCCGACCTCGATTGCATTTGCCGGACCAATGTCGAGCTCGGGCGGCAGCGACGCGCCCAAGCGCCGCACGGCGAAGAACAGCAGAACCGCGACCAGTGCGATCACGGCGCTCAGCAGCACGCGGTCGAGTCGCGCCGCGCCTATCCCTGCATCCACGCCGTGCCGGTCGCGCGCGACCTCGCTCGTCTCGCGTTCTTCGAGTTGCGCGATCACGGCGCGGATCTGGTCCATGGTCTCCTTGCCCGGACGCTTCGATTCGACAGGAAAGGACTTGTCCTGCGAGGCGCGGCGCTCCTCCACGGCACTCGCCGAAATCTCGAGGCGCCGCGCCGCGAGCGGCACCAGCTTCTCGACGAGTGCGAGCTCGGCCGGATCGTCGCGGATGGTGTCGCGCAGTTGCGACATCAGTGCGGGGATGGTCTGGCGCGCGCGCTCATACGTCTCGAGCTCGGCGGTGTCACCGGTGAGCACGAAGCCGCGCACCGACGTCTCGACGTCGACCAGCGCGTTCTGCAGCGCGCGCAGATCGTTGACGGTGACCGCCGACCGCGCGCTCGATTGGCCCAGTTGTTCGATCGTGTCGAGCCGCGCGATGCCGATCCACGCCGCCGCGGCCGCGAATGCGATCACGAGCAGCAGCAGCACGTAGGTCGGCAATAACGGCAGGGAGAGGCGTCGGCGCATCGCGTGGGTCCCCGGGGACGACGCACGAGCATAATCCGTTTCCGCCTTGGAATCCCGCCTGGCGGCGGCGCCGCGGTCATCCGGGGGGCGCGGGGTCATGGCAGGAGTCGCCGGGCGGGCATGATCCCGCAGCAATCCGGCGCGTCGGACAAGAGGGCTCGAGCATTGTTGTTCCTTGGCGCCTGGCGCGCATTTCCGGCGTCAATTCGACTTGAAGCGCACGCGCAGGACGTGCTTGTCGTATTCCGCCTCGGTGGCCATGGTGATTTCCTCGCCACCGGCCGCATAGACGCGGCCACCGCTGCGGCGGCACAGATTGCGCTCGTACTGGCACGGACCCATTTCGGGATGGCGCTGGCACAGTTGCGCGACCTTGGGCGCGAATGCGATCGTCGTCTGGCTGAGGGCTCCGTTGGCTTCGGTGACGCAAACGTATTGCGAGCCTGCCGGAATCACGATGGCCTGCGTGGGTGCGGCGACACCCGCCGCCGCAGCGGCTTGGGTCGGCGCCGGAGCGGGAGCGACCAACGGCTTGCGTACGACCGCGGCCCCGGCCCGCTCGCCCGGGGGCGTCACGGGGAGGGGTTCGGGCGCGCTGCAGGCCGTCAATGCGGCCGTCAACAGCACAGCGGTCGTCAGCCGATGCGCGACCAAAGGACCCGTTGTGCCGAAACCGAAGGGCCGCCGTCCGGCGGCGAACACGGCACGATGTGATCGATCCGTGCCATCAGCGTGCCGGACGGCGGAGTCGCTCGCGAAGGCGTCCTGTTGCCGGAGCGCAGCGCTTACGCGTGGGTCCAATTCGGTCATTTTCGTGTGCGGCTCGCATTGTGTCCCGCTAAGCTCGTAATGTCGCTGCACCGGCAACGCCTGCGAGAATGCGGTGCCGCCGCCGCGGCGACCATCGGGACCTGCCGAAAGTCCTGTAAGACATAACCTACGATACGTCGAGATCCCGCAGGATAACGCCTTCGTCTTCTCGGAGGGCGGTCCGCTGCCGCCACCAGTCTCAATGGCATGTGGCTTGCTCCGCCAGTCGATGGAAAGTGCGGCTTCCCATGCCGCGCCTCCGCATCGCGAAGGAGCACATCATGAATATTCAAACACCGATTGCGCTGACACTCGCTGTCGTCGCGATTGCCGTGGTTGGATGCGATCAACGCCACTCGGCCGAATCGGCCGGGGCGAAGATCGACCGTGCCTCGACGGACGCCACGCGGACCATCGACCGGGTGGGCAACGACGCGGCCGAGAAGACAAAGGTCGCGGCGACCCAGGCGGCCGAGGCGCTCGATGACGCGGCCGTCACGACGAAGGTGAAGGCGGCACTGTTCGCGGAGCCGGGACTGAAGACGCTGCAGCTCGGCGTCGAGACTCGTGACGGTGTGGTGACGCTCACCGGTGCGGTCGACACCCCTGTGCTGCGCCAGCGTGCGGTCGAAATCGCGGGCGCAATGAGCGGCGTGCATCAGGTCGTCGACAAGCTGGTCGTGAAGTCGTGAGCGTCCGCGTCGCGCGCGATTTCAAGTCGCGCCGTCGGCTGTAATTCCTGCCACCGCGCGAAACTATTACACGTGGCGCCGAACATCGGGCGCAGCGCGCGGGCTCACTTCTCCAGTGCATTCATGCCGGCGCACGCGCGGGCGCGCGTGGCATGGCGCTTGCTGATTGTGCAAGGCCCGACGGTCTAATGCGGCCGAGCGACACGAACGACGAAGTCTCCTCAATCCGACAAAAGGAAACGAAAATGATCTCGAAACTGATGCTGGTACTGGTGGCCCTGTCGATCGGCGCAATTCCGCTCGCCGGCTGCAACACGGTGCAGGGCGCGGGCAAGGACATCCAGAAGGGTGGCGAGAAGGTTCAGGACGAAGCGAAGGAGCACAAGACGTATTGACGTCTTCGCTGGTCCGGCCCGCCGGCCGCTCGTCGCGCGCGCAAGCCGCGGCGACTGACGTCACGGCACCGAAACGATGCACGCCAGGATGGCTCGGGACCACATGTCCGATGTGATTGACCGATCGCCTGTCGGGAGGGTGTCGTGCTGGTCGGCGTGGGCCCGAGACTGTCGGGTCGCGGGCGCGGTGGCGCTCCTGGCGCTGGCCGCCGGGTGCGCGTCGCTGCCGCCCGGCATGGACGGCCCGAAGTCGGTTTCCACTGCCTTCGCGCACCCCGAGACCACGGCGCTTGGCAAGCAGGTCGCCGCGCGCGCCAGGGCGCATCCGGGGCTGTCCGGGTTTCTGCTCGTCACCGACGGCGCGACGAGCTTCGCGCTGCATCAGGAGATCGCGGCGCGCGCGACGCGCACGCTCGACGTCCAGTACTTCCTGTTGCAGCAGGACGACACCGGCAAGCTGCTGCTGGAATCGCTCCTCGAAGCGGCCGATCGCGGTGTGCACGTGCGATTACTGATCGACGACGCGCAGGCGTTCGACGCCGGCTCCGCGATCCGGCCGCTGGCCGCGCACCCCAACATCGAGATCCGCATCTTCAATCCGTTCGTGGTGCGCCGCGAGCTCACCGTGCTGCGCTGGGCCGAGTTCATCGTGGCCAACCAGCGCCTCAACTACCGGATGCACAACAAGCTCTTCATCGGCGACAACGCGATCGCCGTCACGGGCGGGCGCAACATCGGCGACGAATACTTCCAGGCGAGCACGGTTCTCAATTTCGGCGACTTCGATCTCGTAGTCGCGGGACCGACGGTGCAGATGCTGTCGAAGAGCTTCGATGCCTACTGGAACGACAAGCTCGCGGTTCCGGTCGAAACGCTGCCGCTCGGCAAGCCGTCGGCGGCAGAACTGCAGGACTGCCGCGAGAAGCTCGCCGCGCACAAGGCGAGGATGGCGGCGTCCGACTACGTGCGCGCGCTGCCGGCGCGCGACGTACTCGGGGACGTGCTGTCGGGTACGAAGCCGCTGGTCTGGGCGAAGGCGACGCTCGCCTACGATCCGCCCGACAAGGCGCAGGCCGAGCGCGATGGACAGGAATCGCGGCTGATGTGGCAGCGCGTCGCCGAAGCCGTCGAGGGCGCGCAGCGCGAGCTCATCATCGTGACGCCATATCTCGTGCCCGGCGACGCGGAGCTTGCGCTGATCCGGCGCCTGCGCGAGCGCGGGGTGCGGGTGCGCGTGCTCACCAATTCGCTCGCGTCGACCGACATGCCGATCGTGCACGCCGGTTACCTCCGCTACCGCGTTCCGTTGCTCGAATCCGGGTGCGAGCTCTTCGAGGTGCGAACGGTGCCCGGTCAGCCCGAGGCCCACGGTCTCGTAAAGTCCGGCGCCTCCGGCCAGTTCGGCCTGCACGCCAAGGTGTTCGTGATCGACCGGCAGCGCGTGTTCGTCGGCTCGATGAACTTCGACCAGCGCTCGTTCGACATCAACACGGAAATCGGCCTCATCATCGACAGTCCGCAGATCGCCGCGGACATCACCGCGCGGTTCGAGGCGATCGCGCAGCCGGCGAACAGCTACAAGCTCGTGCTGGACCGTACCGGCGGCAGCAGCGGCACGATCGAGTGGGTGACCGAGGTCGACGGCAAGACGGTCCGCTTCGACGCGGAGCCCGACGTCGACGGCGGCAAGCTCGCGCTGGTCGACATGCTGTCGCTGCTGCCTCTCGAGCGGCTTCTTTGAGACTGGAGGATAGCGATGAAAACCCCCGCGAGCATTGCCCGTCATCCGATCCACCCGATGCTGATCGTCATTCCGATCGGGCTCTGGATCTTTTCCCTGGTCGCCGACATCGTCGTCCACGTGTCGAGCGACGAGACCGTGCAGACGCTCTGGTTCACGCTCGCCTACTACACGATGGCGGGCGGCCTCGTCGGCGCGCTGCTCGCCGCAGTTCCCGGCCTGATCGACTTCCTGTCGATGTCGCCGGGACGGATCAGGAAGCTCGCGACGATGCACATGGCGCTCAACCTGACCGTGGTCGTGCTCTACGCGGTCAATCTCTGGCTGCGCACGACGTCTCCACCGAGCGCCGACCTCGGATTCGCATTGTCGCTCCTCGCGGTCGTGCTGCTCGGCTTCTCGGGATGGATCGGCGGCGAAATGGTGCACGTGCACGGCGTCGGCGTCAGCGCCCCGGTGGCCGACGTGGCCGAGCCAGGCCCACGCGTTGAAAGGGAGCGCGGCGGCAGGACCGGCTCGCGGCTCGGCTCCGCGTGACGGAGCATCGGTTGCGCCGGGAGACCGCGCCGCCGCGCTGGCGGCACCGCAACGCGCGCTGGCGGGCTCCCCGGCCGATGCGGACGTCCCGCGCGGCTACCGCGAACACCCGCGCGCCGTCTGCCGCGCCGGGCGAATCGCAGGGTGGGAAGGACTAGGCGGCGACCTTGATCGGGATGGTCGGCGAGGGGGCCCGGGCCGTGCGGAATTCCGCAAGCAGCGCGCCTTCCTTTTTCTTCGCCTCGCCGAGAAAGCGCTCCTTGACGTGCCCGTAGCCGCGGATGTGCTCGGGGATCGAGGCGAGCTCGACCGCCAGCGCGAGATTGTGGGGCGCCAGCGCGCCGAGGAGCTCCGTCACCAGCGTTTCGTACTCGCCGGGGAGCGCACGTTCCCGCCGGCGCTCGGCCGTCCGGCCGAAAACGTCGAGCGCGGTGCCGCGCAGTCCCTTCATCTTCGCGAGCAGCGTGAACGCCCTCATCATCCACGGCCCGTACGTGCGCTTCTTCGGCGTCGCCCGCGTCGCCTTCCGGCTTCGCGATGTGCGGCGGCGCGAGGTGGTAGACGAGCTTGTAGTCGCCGTCGAACTGCTGCGGCGACGCGCTCGCGAAAATCGGTCTCGGCGTAGAGTCGCGCGACCTCGTACTCGTCCTTCACCGCCAGCAGCTTGAAGTAGTAGCGCGCGACCGCCTCGGTCAGCGCCAGTCGAGCCCGGGAGCGCGTCGATTCGGCGGCGCGCACGCGGTCGACGAAATCGGAGTAGCGCTTCGCGTACGCGGCATCCTGGTACGCGGTGAGGAACTCGACGCGGCGCGCGATCGATTTCGTCGAGCGACTCCGACAGACGCTGCGAATCGGGCTTCGCCGCCGGGATCGCGAGCGCCGAGACGTGCGCCGGATCGACGGCGGCGAGGCGGCCCCAGCGCGAAGCTCTTCTTGTTCGCGTCGACCGCCGCGGCGTTGAGCTCGATCGCGCGCAGGATCGCGGCGCCGGCGACCGGCAGCAGCCCGCGCTGGTAGGCGTAGCCGACCATGAAGAGATTGGTGGCGATCGAGTCGCCCATGAGTCCGGTGGCGAGCTTCGTCGCGTCGAGGAACTCGGCATCGCCCGGCGCCGACGGCGTCCTCGATCTCGCGCTCCATCGAGCCCAGCGGGAACTTGAGATCGGGGTTGCGCGTGAAGCCCGCGGGCATCACCAGCGCGGTGTTGACGAGCGCCGTGCGTCACGCCCTTCTGCATCTTGGCGAGCTGCTCGTAGCCGACGCCGGTCAGGATGTCGCAGGCGAGGATGAGATCGGCATCGCCCGCGGCGATGCGCGTCGCGTGGAGCTCCTCGGGCGTGTTGGCGATGCGCACGTGCGAGACGACGGCGCCGTTCTTCTGCGCGAGCCCCGTCATGTCGAGCACCGAGCAGCCCTTGCCTTCGAGGTGCGCGGCCATGCCGAGCAGCGCGCCGATGGTGACGACGCCGGTGCCGCCGATGCCGGTGACGACGATTCCATACGGCTTCGGCGTCGAGCGCGGAATCGGATCGGGCAGCGCGGGGAACTCGCCGGCCTCGGCCTTCTTCGGCTTGCGCAGCCCGCCGCCTTCGACGGTGACGAAGCTCGGGCAGAAGCCGTTGACGCAGGAGTAGTCCTTGTTGCACGAGCTCTGGTCGATCGTGCGCTTGCGGCCGAACTCGGTCTCGACCGGCGCGACCGACACGCAGTTCGACTTGACGCCGCAGTCGCCGCAGCCTTCGCAGACGAGCTCGTTGATGAACACGCGCTTCGCGGGATCGGGGAACTTGCCGCGCTTCCTGCGCCGGCGCTTTTCCGCGGCGCAGGTCTGGTCGTACAGCAGCACCGTGCGTCCCGGGCGTCTCGCGCAGCGCGCGCTGCACGCTGTCGAGCTCGTCGCGATGATGGATCTCGGTCCCGCTCGCGAAATAGCCGGCGGGATACTTGCCCGGCTCGTCGCTGACGACGACCATCTTTCGCAACACCCTCGGCCGCGACCTGGCGCGCGATGTCGCCGGCGGTGAGCGGCCCGTCGAACGGCTGCCCGCCGGTCATCGCGACCGCATCGTTGTAGAGGATCTTGTAGGTGATGTTCGACCTTGGCGGCGATCGCCGCGCGGATCGCGAGGACGCCGCTGTGGTAGTACGTGCCGTCGCCGAGATTGGCGAAGATGTGCTTTTCGTCGGTGAACGGCGCCTGGCCGATCCACGGCACGCCTTCGCCGCCCATGTGCGTGAACGTGTTGGTGTTGCGGTCCATCCAGATCGCCATCACGTGGCAGCCGATGCCGGCGGTCGCGCGGCTGCCTTCGGGCACGTTGGTCGACGTGTTGTGCGGGCAGCCGGAGCAGAACCACGGCGTGCGCTCGAGCGTGATCCTGCGGCTTCGCGAGCGCGGCTTCCTTGGCGTTGATCCAGTCGACGCGGGCTTTCAGCTTCTCGGCCTGCCGTGGCAGCAGGCCCAGGCGCTCGATGCGCTGCGCGATCACGCGCGCGATCATCGCCGGCGTGAGCTCGGAGAGCGCGGGCAGCAGCCAGTCGCCGTGCGGGCGCACCCATTCGCCCTTCTCGTCGAACTTGCCGACCACGCGCGGGCGCACGTCGTCGCGCCAGTTGTAGAGCTGCTCCTTCAGCTGGTACTCGACGACCTGGCGCTTTTCCTCGACGACGAGGATCTCCTCCAGGCCTTCCGCGAACTGGCGCACGCCATCGGGCTCGAGCGGCCACGGCATCGCGACCTTGTAGACGTCGAAGGCCGATGTCGGCGGCGTCGGCCTCGGTGATGCCGAGGTCGTCCAGCGCCTGGCGCACATCGAGATAGCTCTTGCCGCTGGTGATGATGCCGAGCCGCGGCTTCGGCGAGTCGATGACGACCTTGTTCAGCTTGTTCACACGGCAGTAATGGAGCGCCGCGTAAACCTTGTAGTTCTGCATCCGCGCCTCGGTGGCGAGGAACGGGTCCGGCCACCGGATCGACAGGCCGTCGGGCGGCAGCGGAAAGTCGTCCGGCACGATGATGTTCGTGTGCTCGGGATCGATGTAGACCGACGACGAGCTCTCCACGGTGTCGGCGACGCACTTGAAGCCCGACCCAGCAGGCCCGAGTAGCGCGACATCGCCCAGCCATGCAGGCCGAGGTCGAGGATCTCCTGCACGCTCGACGGATAGAGCACCGGCATCATCGCCGCCGAGAACATGTGGTCCGACTGGTGCGGCAGCGTCGACGACTTGGCGCCGTGGTCGTCGCCGGCCAGCACCAGCACGCCGCCGTGCTTCGACGTGCCCGCGTGGTTCGCGTGCTTGAACACGTCGCCGCAGCGGTCGACGCCCGGGACCCTTGCCGTACCACATCGCGAACACGCCGTCGTATTTCGCGCCCGGATACAGGTTCACCTGCTGCGAGCCCCATACGGCCGTCGCCGCGAGGTCCTCGTTGAGGCCCGGCTGGAACTTGATGTGCGCGCGATCGAGGAACTTCTGCGCCTTCCACAGCGACTGGTCGAGCGCGCCGAGCGGCGAGCCGCGGTAGCCGGAAACGAAGCCCGCGGTGTTGAGGCCGGCCAGCGCGTCGCGCTGGCGCTGCAGGATGAGGAGTCGGACGAAGGCCTGGGCGCCGGTGAGGTAGACGCGGCCGGAGTCGAGCGCGTACTTGTCGTCAAGATCGACGTCACGCAGCGCGGGGACGGCTGATGCCATGAGAAAATGCTCCGCAAAAGATCGTGTCTTCGGGCGGGCGTCACCCGGTAAGGTCACGCCACGGGCGTGGGCCGATTGTGTCGCCCGCACGCTGATTGGCCGCGCATTCTACGCTTGACCGTATGTTGGGGCAATTTCGCTCCGCAACAATAAACTCCAGAGTGAAATGGACATGGAAAAGACCCCTTTGCTGCCTTCGATCGAGCTTTCGACCGGCAAGACGCCCGACGCTTCCGTCATCTGGCTGCACGGGCTTGGTGCGGACGGCAACGATTTCGTTCCGATCGTGCCCGAGCTTCGCCTGCCTGCCGCGCTGTCCGTGCGCTTCATCTTCCCGCACGCGCCGGTGCGCCCGGTGACCATCAACAACGGGATGGCGATGCGCGCCTGGTACGACGTGCTGGCGGCCGACATCGCGACCCGCGCCGACCTCGCCGGCGTCGCCGCCTCGCAAAAGGCCATCGAAGCGCTGATCGCGCACGAGAACTCGCGCGGGATTCCGGCGCGGCGAATCGTGCTGGCGGGATTCTCGCAAGGCGGCGTCATCGCCCTGCAGGCGGGCCTTCGCCACCGCGAGCGTCTCGCCGGCATCGTGGCGCTGTCGACCTACCTCGTGGCTGCCGAGCGGCTGCCCGACGAAGCGAGCCCGGCCAATCGCGACGTGCCGATCTTCATGGCGCATGGCGATGCCGACCCGATGGTGCGCACCGCATGGGGAGAAGCCTCGCGCCACGCGCTCGAAGCGGCGGGGTATCGCGTCGAGTGGCATACTTACCGGATGCAGCACGCCGTCGTGCTGGAGGAGATCCAGGCGATCGGCGCGTTTCTCGCACGCGTTCTGGCACCCGCCTGAGACGGTCCTCGACCGCGCGGCGCTTCAGGTATCCGAGCCTGCGGTGCGCGCGGCGTCGCGCACCTTCGGCCGGATTCCGCGCCGAATGAGGGCGTCGCGCAGCAGGAATTCGATCTGCGCGTTGACGCTGCGCAGTTCGGACTGGGCGAGACGCTCGAGCTCGACCCACACCGTGGGATCGATGCGCAGCAGGAAGGATTTCTTCTCCGCCATCGAAAGGTTGCCCGCCCGCGCCGCGTTCGCCGGCGTCAGTTGCGCCGGCGGAAGTGCGACGCGAGCGCCGCGATCCAGACGACCATCGCCACGCCGAAGGCGGCGAGCATGATGAAGAAGAGCGTCGCGGGAAGGCGAGGGGGGTCGTATTCATTCGCCACCCGCACCGCCGAGTGCACTGCCGCGATGAAGAGCGCAAGGATCGATCCCAGCGAGCAGGCCCACCCCGTCAGGTAGCCCAGCGTGTTCTCGCGGCGTTCAGGTGCGAGCCAGTAGTCGCGGTCCGGAATGTTGATGGCCCCGGGAAACGCACGCGGCACCAGCGCGACGATTGCCACGACGAAGAGCGGCACGCCGAGGGCAAACCAAAGGATGAAGGTCCGATACCCGTCGCGCGACATGTAGCCGTTGGCGACGCCGTTGGCGCCGAAGTGCGACGCGACGCGCTCGGGCAGCGACGCCGACGTCGTCACGACATAGGCGAGCACTCCCAGCAGGGCCAGCGGGAAGAGGAAATAGACGATGCGGCGCATGTTGGCCTCGAGTGAAATAAATGGCGAGCGGAACGCTGCCGGGGCCGTCGCATCCGGACGGGGACCCGGGATGCCTCCCGCTCGCGGGGGAAAGCGTTCAGCGGCGGGCGAGCGCCCCGCCCAGAAGGCCCAGTACGAGCCCGCCCGCGAGCCCGAGCGACGCGAATCCCGTCGCAAGGCCGATTGCGGTACCCGCCACGGTGCCCACGGCAATCCACAGTCCGCCTGCATTGCGTGCCAGTGCCAGCATGGTCTTCTCCTCGGTCACGGTCATTGATACAGGGATCCGGTGTTGACCACCGGCTGCACATCGGACTCCGCGCACAGCACCACCATCAGGTTTCCGACCATCGTCGCCTTGCGCTCGTCGTCGAGGTCGACGACCTTCTTCGCGGACAGCTCCGAGAGCGCCATGTCGACCATCGACACCGCGCCCGTCACGATCTTGGTGCGCGCGGCGATGATTGCCTCCGCCTGCTGCCGGCGCAGCATCACCTGCGCGATCTCGGGTGCGTACGCGAGGTGCGTGAGCCGCGCCTCGTCGACGACCACGCCAGCCTTGTCGAAGCGCGCGGCGAGCTCGCGCGAGAGCGCCTTCGCGACGACGTCCGCGCTCGCGAGGAGCGTGGGCTCCGGGGCCTCGACGGGGTGCGTGTCGTCGCGGTCATAGGCGAATGACGACGCGAGGTGACGCACCGCGGCTTCGGCCTGCAGCTTCACGTAGTGCTCGTAGTCGTCGACGTCGAAGTTCGCCTTGGCCGTGTCGTCGACGCGCCAGACGACGACCGCCGCGATCTCGATCGGGTTGCCGCGCTTGTCGTTCACCTTCAGGCGCTCGCCGTTAAGATTGCGCGCACGCAGCGAGATCTTCTTCCGCGTGTAGAAGGGATTCGTTCCGCGCAGGCCGGGCGTGCGCGTCGTGCCCTTGTAGGCGCCGAAGAGCTGGACGATCGCCGCCTCGTTGGGCTGCAGCGTGTAGAGACCCGAGAGCACCAGCGCGGCGGCGACGAAGAGGAGACCGCCCCAGAGGAACGGAAGGATCGACGCCTGGTGGTACGCAACCGCGCTCGTGATCCCGCCGTAGACGACGTAGATCGCGAGGGCGAGGAGCGCGAGCCCGATGAGCAGCCACGCGAATCCGTTGAACGTCGTGACCGGACGTTCCTGATGGAGCGCCTGGCCGCCAAACCCCGCAGTGCTTGCCATGATCGACCTCCCCTTGCCACCGGCTTCGCCGGACGGCGTCGGACCGGTATAGCAAAATGATATCACAAAAATATCATTTACGGTCAAGCGCCGTTCGTCGGGAGCGGGGGAACTTCGGGGTCTGGCCGGTCCGGCAGGGACGGTTTGGCTGCCTCGGGCGCGCGCGAATGCACGGAAGAGGACTGCGGAATGAAAACGCCCGCGGCAATGCGCGGGCGGCGTTGCGGACGTGCGCTTCGGCGCGCGCTAGGCGAGCCGCACGAGCTGCTTGCCGAAATTCTCGCCTTTGAGCAGCGCAATGAGTCCCTTCGGCGCGTTCTCGAGTCCATCGACAATCGACTCGCGGTACTTGAGCTTGCCCTCGGCGACGAAGGCGGCGAGCCCCTTGATCGCTTCGCCGTAGCGGGGCGCCCAGTCGAACACGATCATCCCCTGCATCCTGATGCGCTTCACGAGGACCGCGCGCAGGTTGCGGTAGCCGTAGGGCTCGGTGGCGTTGTACTCGGCGACGAGGCCGCAGATCACGATGCGCGAATGCACGTTCATCACGCGAAGCATCGTGTCGAGGATCGCGCCACCGACGTTGTCGAAATACACGTCGACGCCGTTCGGGCAATGCGCGCGGAGCGCCCCGTGAAGGTCACCGGCCTTGTGGTCGATGCAGGCGTCGAAGCCGAGTTCGCGCACGACGTAGTCGCACTTGGCGGGACCGCCGGCGATGCCGACCACGCGGCAGCCGTGATGTTTGGCGAGCTGGCCAACGACGCTGCCCACCGCTCCGGACGCGGCCGACACGACGAGCGTCTCGCCCGCCTTCGGCACGCCGATGTCGAAGAGTCCGAACCAGGCGGTGATGCCGGGCATGCCGAGGACGCCGAGGTAATACGACGCCGGGACGCGCGACACGTCGAGCTTGCGCAGCGCCTTTGCGCGGCGCGACGCCGAAGGCCTGCCAGCCGAGATCCGTCAGCACCGTGTCGCCGGCGAGCGAGCGACGGGTCGCGCGACGCGATGACCTCGCCGACGGTCTGACCGACCATCACTGCGTCGAGCGCGGCGGGCGGGACATAGGATTTCGCCTCGCTCATGCGGCCGCGCATGTAGGGATCGAGCGACAGCCAGCGGTTGCGCACCAGCGCCTCGCCATCGCCCGGCACCGGCATCGGCGTCTCGACGATGCGGAAATTGTCCTCGGTAACCCAGCCCGTCGGCCGGCTCGCGAGCAGCACCTGCGTGTTCGTGGTTGCCATGACCGATACCTCATCGTTGCCGGATTCCGACGCTACGCGGTCCGCGCTTGAGGGTCAAGGCAAGCCGGTTCCGGAACGCAACAGCGCCAGCAGTCCGCCAACCTAAGGCTTGCTAGAATCGCGCATGGCTCGCTGGCCCCTGATTGCTCCCCTGTTCGCGGTAGCCGTGCTCGTCGGCGCGATCACGATGAGCGTCGGGCCCATCGTCGTCACGCTTTGCTCCGTCGCGCTGATCGGCACGGTCTTCGCCGCGGTCCACCACGCCGAGGTGGTCGCCCATCGGGTCGGCGAACCGCTCGGCACGCTGGTGCTCGCCGTCGCGGTCACGGTGATCGAGGCGTCGCTGATCCTCGCGCTGATGCTCGCGGACGCGGAGAAGGGAAGCGTCATCGCGCGCGACACGATCTACGCGGCGGTGATGATCATCTGCAACGGCGTTGTTGGCGTATGCGTGCTGGCCGGGAGTCTCGCACACCGCGAGCAGACGTTTCACGTGGAGGGAGCGGGCGCGGCGCTGTCGGCGCTGATCGCGCTGTCGGTGCTGTCGCTCGTGCTGCCCGACTTCACGACGACGACGGGCGTCGGCACCTACAGCGCCGGGCAGCTCGTGTTCGCCGCCGTCGCGTCGCTTCTGCTGTGGGCCGTCTTCGTGTTCATCCAGACGGTCCGCCACCGCGACTACTTTCTGCCGGCGCACGACGCGGCCGACGACACGGTGCACGCCGAGCCACCGTCGAACGCCGCCGCCTGGGCGAGCTTCGGATTGCTGCTGGTGTCGCTGGTCGCCGTCGTGGGCCTCGCGAAGGTGCTGTCCGTGCCGATCGAGAATGGGCTGGCATCCGCCGGCGCGCCGCAGGCCGTGGTCGGGATCGTGATTGCCATGCTCGTGCTGATGCCGGAGACGTTTGCGGCAGTGCGGGCCGCGCGTGCGAACCGGCTGCAGACCAGCATGAACCTCGCACTCGGCTCCGCACTCGCCAGCATCGGCCTCACTATCCCGGTCGTCGCCGTCGCGGCGCTTGCCCTCGACCTCCCGCTGGTCCTGGGCCTTGCGCCGAAGGACATCGTGATGCTTACGCTGACGCTGCTGGTCAGCGCCGTCACGCTGGGAACCGGCCGCACGCACGTGATGCAGGGCGCCGTGCAGCTCGTGATCTTCGCCGCCTATCTCTTTCTCGCGCTGGTGCCGTGACGGTGTGCCGGGTGAGCTGCCGCGGATTGAGCCACGGGTCGCGCCGCGATAGACTGCGGTCAAGGCCTGCAAATACCAAATAGCCGGCCAACGGTTCCGGCGAGGTCGGCAGGCATCCCTTTAGGGAGGGGGAATGTCACGATTCGGCTTTGCATGGCGGGCGGGCGGCGGGCAGATGGACGCGCTGCGATCACGTGGCGCGGCGCATTGCCACAACGCTGTCGCCGCGATCCTGACGTTTGCGACGCTCACTGCGTCGGCCCAGACCATCCTCGACGGACCGAACGCGTGTGGCACGCAAAAGCTTGCGTTTTCCAAATTCAATGCCGATTCGGTGGAGACCGGGGTAATGTATGGCGCGCACGAGGTCGTAGCAGAGCAGTGTGGCGCGTTGCTTCCGGGCGAGCAGTGCGTCAGTGTCTATGCATTCGATCTCGCCAGCAGCACGATTTCGGATGTCTTTGTCGGGCCGCCGCAGCACATGACATTTGCCGCGGGCTACTCCGACCCATTTGTCATCGATCCGCTCGATCCCGAACATCTGCTCTACGTCACGCGTGACGAACTGATCGAAACGCTGAATGGAGGCGTGACCTGGCAGCACGTGAACGACATGGCGGCGGTGCGTGCGGCGGCCGGATATTCATCCGGCAACTATAGCCTCCAATTCACGCCCGACGGCCTGACGCTGCTCGGAGGCTCGCAGGTCAGCGATGACGTCGGGCGTACCTGGCATTCGCTCCCGCGATCCCCGCGGCTCGTCACGCGCCAGGCCGTTTACTACGATTATGGCTTCCTGGTGGGCTATCGCTCGACCGATCGCGGATTGTCCTGGACGCCGCTTCTGCTGAACGGATATCCGATGAACCTGCAGAATGCGTGGTCCGCGGATGCTCTCGATTCGATGCAGCTGTATGCGTTCGTATCGGGCAATTTCGGCTACCGGATCGCGAGATCGTTCGACGGTGGCGACAACTGGACCGTTCTGCTGAGCGCCGGTCCAACTGACGCCATAGGGTATTACGGCGTGGCGGCGAGCCCCGACACGGCAGGGCTTGTCTACGTTAGCGGGTTCGACAGAGCATCCGGCAGGAATCGGCTGTGGAAATCGACCGATTCGGGCGATACATGGGAATCATTTGGTGCGCAGGTACCCAAGCATCTCGAATCCGCAGGGTGCGGAACCGTCGCATACCCGTCTGGTCCGCTGAACCACCATCTGGGCCAGGTTCCGCTGGTGTACAACACCTCGGGTGGCAGCATGATCCTCTTCGATGCGCCCGGTGCGGCGCCCCCGACTTTCATGCTGGCATCGTCGCGCCGCGTTCACGGACCGGCCGGACCCTTCGACATTCAGCTGTCGCCGCTTGCGGCAAATCCGACCACCGAGCCCCGGATGGGACCTACGCAGAGCGTGGTATTCACCTTTGACAAGCCAATAGCGTCCGCCACGCCGTCGATCACCGAGGGCACGGCAGTTGTCGCTGCGCCGACCTTCGGCGGCGACGAGGTCGTCGTGGACTTGTCGGGCGTTGCCAACCAGCAATACCTCACGATAGCGCTCACGAATGTCACGCCGTCCGACGGCGGTCCGAGCGTGTCCGCTTCTGCGCGGTTAGGGTATCTGCTCGGCGACATCACGCAGGACCGTGTGGTCACCCTGGCCGACCTTGGCTGGATGAATTCAGTGCTTGCGCAGCCCGTGACGGCATTCAATTTTACCCGGGACGTTACCGTGAGCGGCACGCTGACGCTGGCCGACAAGGGCGTCATCAACGCCAACCTGACCAAGGCGCTGCCCGCACCGTAAACCGCGTTGGTCGCGCAGAGCGGCTCCTGACACCGAGTGCATCCGTTGATCGGCGAGCGAGCAAGTACGCTGGATTTCCTGAACCCGCGACGTATTCGAATCCGCCGGCGGAATCATCACCAGTGCAGCGGCGCGCACTCAAGGCGCGGGCAGCGCCTTCGTCAGGTTGCCATTGGCGATGGCCTTGTCGGCGAGCGTGAGGGTGCCGCTCGCGTTGACGTCCTTCAGGAAGTTGGCCGCCGTCACGCCCTGCGCGAGCTGCGCATTCACGAGACCGAGATCCGCGATCGACACGACGCGGCTCGCGTTCACGTCGCCCAGCAGGAAGCCGATCCGCACCGATCCCGTTCCGCCGGTGCCCCCATCCGAAGATGCGACGTTTGCCAGCGACACGGTGACGTACTGGCGGTCGGTCACGCCAGTGAGGCCCACGATCGCGCTGTTGCCGCTGAACGTCGGCGCGCCTGCCGTTGCCGTGCCTTCGGCGATCGTCGCGGTCGCCGCCGTGACCGGCTTGTCGAACGTGAACACGACGGTATGCGCTGGGCCCTGACGCGGCTCGGTGCCAGGGTTGTGGTTGACGCCAGGCGGCACGACCAGCGAAAGCGGCAGGTCGAACGTGCCGGCGGCCCCGTGGACGTGGCGCGAGGCGGCGCTGACCAGGGTCGGCGGCGTGCCTCCTGCGACCGCTGTGAAGACTCCGAAGAGTCCATGGTCCTCGATCGCGCCGCTGCCCGGGATGCCGGCGGTGAAGAAAAGTGAGTTGGTCGCGCCGCCACCGCTGGCCCCATTGCCGAAACGCAGCCCCCAGAGGCCCTGTACGACGATCGGGGTGCCCCCGGAATTGCGCAGCGGGCCGACGGCGGCTCCCGTCGTCGCGTTGAACGCATTGATCTTTCCGTCGCCGAAATTGCCGACGAGGAGCGCGCCGCTCAAGACGCCGAAGTTGGCCGGGGCGAGCGCCAGGCCCCACGGCGAATTCAGTGCGCCCCCGTTGGAGACGAGGCGCGCGATGAAATTGCCGTTGAGGTCGAATTTGTCGACGATGCCGTGTCCTGCGCCGGGCACATCGCCGGTCCCGGCGGCATCCTGCACGGCATAGCTCACGTAGAGCTCGCCGCCGAGATTCTGGATGTTGAACGGCGCGTACCCGGACGGAAGGGCGGGATCGGTGAAGCTACCGGTCAGGCTGGGGTTGGTCGCGCTGCCCTTCAGGACATCTATCGTTCCGTTGTGGAAATTGGCGGCGTAAAGGTAGGCTGCCGTACCGATCGTTGCGTAGGCGACGCCTTTGTAGACGTTCGCGGGAGATGCGGTCTGGAGGGTCTCCGCACTGGTGCCGAGTGCCCCGCGCCATCCGGAAATGGTGCCGTCCTCGCTGACAAAGAGAAAGGCGTCCGAGTTGAAGTTTCCGGCACCCGCGACTGGATTGAACACCTGACCTGTGACGGCGCCGCTTCCAGGGATCGTGACCGTCAATGCCGTCTTGGCCGGGACGTTGGTCGCGGGATCCACTGAATATATGGTCACCACACCGGTGCCGTTATCGGACACCCAGAACGGACTCGTCGCTGATGCCGAAAGACCCCACGGATTGACGAGGCTCGCATCGACGAGCGTCGCGCCCGGGAGGTCCGAGACGAGATTTGTCTGTGCGTATCCCGCCGCGCCTGCAGAGGCGCACGTCAACGCGCAGATGGTCGCGGCAGCCGCGAATGCCAAATGCAGTCCAAGTCTCTTCATCGTGGCTCCCGCTCAGTTGCGCACCGGCGACGCGACGTCCTGGCGTCCGGGGCGAGGGAATGATACTTGACAGAGCGCTCCCGCTTGCGGAAGGCGGCCGTAGCGAGCGTATTGCCGCGCGCTGTCCGCGCTTCCGACAGGATGCGTGGGGGGTTCCCTACGCGGTAATCCGTGCCGCCCGACAGATGGCAGCCGACAACGTCCTAAACTACATTGCAATGCGGTCGCGAGGGCCGTCGGGGATTCTGCCATGGCGGCAGCACGGGAACCGTATCGAATCTACGTCGTCGAGGATTCCCCCGTCCTGCGGCGGCTGCTGCTGGAATTTCTCGGCGGGATGGACGGTGCGTGCGTCGTCGGCCAGTCCGGCACCGCCGAAGCTGCCATTGCGGACATCAGGCACGGCGCTCCCGATGCCGTGATCGTCGACCTGCTGCTCCAGAGCGGCAACGGCTTCGACGTGCTGGAAGCGGTGATGCGCGATCGCGCCACGGCGCCGCTCGCCATCGTGCTCACGAACTTCACGATGGTCGAGTATCGGGAGCGCGCGGCGGGCCTCGGCGCCACGTATTTTTTCGACAAGAGCACGGAGATCGTGAAGATGCTGCGCGTCATCCACGCGCTGGTCGAAGAGCACCAGCGCAGCAATGGCCTGAAGCCCTCCTGGGGGTGATTCCGAAATGACGATGGCGACAAAGGCTACGGCGATCGAGGTGGCGAAGGTGCTCGACACGCTGTCGGCGCTCGCCGTCGACCTGTCATGCCAGTGCGACGTGCCGCCCGACACGCTGATCCTGTCCGCGCAGAAGACGCGCGATGCCTGCGCCGCGATCGAGGACGGCGTCGCAGCGCTGAAAGCCATCCTCGAGATCTCCGAAGCAGCCGGCGGCGGGCCGATTCCCCCCGCCGTCGAACGTCGCCTGGACAGCAGCGAGTGATGAATGGCGCCACTTCAGCTGCGCCCCCGGCGCGCCGGCTCAATCGCTGACGCAAACCTTCGGCGAGCGCGCTGCATTGGCGATCCTGCGCTCCCGGCTATGCAAAAAAACGGCGGGCACCAGGGCCCGCCGAAAGGGAGTCACCGTCGCGCATCAACCGATGGTCACGGGCACGAAGATGCGCGCCTCGTCGCGCTGAATCAGGAGCGCGACCGTCTTGCCCGCCTTGCCGATGAGCTCCTTCAGCTGCTCGGGGCTCGTGACGCGCGTGTTGTTGACCGCAACGATCAGGTCGCCCGGGCGCACGCCGGCCTTGGCCGCCGCACCTGCGACGTCCTCCACGACGACGCCGTTGATTCCGTCGGCGGACTTGCGTTCCTCCGGCGTCAGCGGGCGCACGGCCACGCCGAGCTTGCCCTGTGTCGCAGCCTCGGAGTTCTCGGCAACGACCGTGTCGTCCTTCAGCTCGCCGACCTTCGCCGACAGCTCCTTCGTCTTGCCGTCGCGCCAGATTTCAAGGCTGATCGTCGTGCCGGGCTTGAGCTTCGCCACCATCGGCGGCAGGTCGGACGAGCCGCTCACGTCCTTGCCGTTGAACTTGAGGATCACGTCTCCGGCCTCGACGCCCGCCTTCGCCGCGGGACCGTCCTTGGTCACCGAGCCCACCAGCGCGCCGCCGGGCTTCGGCAGGCCGAAGGTCTCCGCGAGCGACTGGTTCACTTCCTGGATCGAGACGCCGAGGCGGCCGTGACTGACCTTGCCGTTCTGCGCGATCTGGTCCTTGACGTCCATCGCGACGTCGATCGGGATCGCGAAGGCGAGGCCCTGGAAGCCGCCGCTTCGCGAGAAGATCTGCGAGTTGATGCCGACGACCTCGCCCTTGAGATTGAACAGCGGGCCGCCCGAATTGCCGGGATTCACCGCCGCGTCGGTCTGGATGAACGGCACGGCGGCGTCGCCCGGAAGCGAGCGTCCCTTCGCGCTGACGATGCCCGCGGTGACCGTGTTTTCGAGGCCGAAGGGCGCGCCGATCGCGACGACCCATTCGCCGACGCGCATGCTGGCGGGATCGCCGATCGTGACGTAAGGAAGCGATTTCGCGTCGATCTTCAGCACCGCGATATCGGTCGTCTTGTCCTTGCCGAGAACCTTCGCGGTGAACTCGCGCTTGTCGGTCAGCGCGACGGTCACGGTGTCCGCGCCGTCGACGACGTGGGCATTCGTGAGCACGACGCCATCGGGGCTCACGATGAAGCCGGAGCCGAGCCCCTGCGACGGACCGTCGTCAGGCATCTGCGGCATCGGAAAGTTGCGGAAGAAGGGCGCGAGCTCGGGTGGCATGCCCGGCATGTTGCGCGACATCCGGTCTGATACCTTCCTCGCTTCGTGGCTGACACTGATGCGCACCACCGCCGGCCCCTGCTGGGCGACGAGGCCGGCGAAATCCGGCAGCGCGACCTGGGGGTTCGTGGCGGCGAGGGTGACGGGTGTTGCGGCGCCGGCGTGGCGGACGGCGTCCCAGCGGTCCGCGCTCATCGCGCCTGCGGCGAACACGCCGACGACGGCCACCGCAACCAGAGTTTTCTTCAACACGTTCGCTTGCATGAGTCGCTCCTTGCCTGAGGATTGGAGCCCGGTTCCGGACTCCGACAGCGAGCAGGGTAGAGGCGAAAACTTAAGGAAGACTTAACGCGAGAGGACGCGCCGCAGCGGCTCTGCGAGCTTCGGCGGGCGGCGTTTCTTTCCGGGCCGCGTCGCGATCGCGGTACGCTTTTCCCCGGCTGGCGCCTGGCGCGCGGATAGTTGCCCAAATCCGTGCATTGGAGTACATTGTTACCTATGTACCGAAATTCTGATGCGCGCGCCTTGGCGGACGGCGAATTCCTCGAGCGCTTCCTTCGCGGGACGCATGATCCGGCGTCGTTCCGCCACGCCGACCACGTGCGCGCCGCGTGGCTGACGCTGCGCGCTTTCCCCGGCTTCGCCGGCCTCGAGAACTTCTGCGCCGGGATTCGCCGCCTTGCCGCGGCGGCCGGCAAGCCCGGGCTCTACCACGAGACGATCACGTGGGGGTATCTCTTCGTCATCCGCGAGCGCATCGCGCGCATGCCCGAGGCGCAGACGTGGGCGGCGTTCGCCGCCGCCAATCCCGATCTCTTCGCGTGGAAGCCGGGCGTGCTCGATCGGTTTTACCGCAATGACACGCTTGGGTCCGACCTTGCCCGCCGTTGTTTCGTCATGCCGGACCGAATGGCCGAGTCCGCGCCGGAGCGAAGGCCATGACATCGGCACGACCGGGACCCGCGTCGAAACGAAACGCGACCGCTGGCGACGGGATACCTGTCGAACGCGTGCAGACGGGGATTCGCGTCGAGCGGCGGCTGCTCAAGGTGCTGAAGGGCCTCGCCGAATATCACGACATCACGCTGGGCGACCTGCTCGAAGGCATCTGCCTGCATGCGATCGAGGGCAGGGCGCCATTCGGCAAGGAAACGATCGGCGTTGCGGCCGATCTGAAGCGCCTCTACCGCCTCGATCTCGACGCCGGCGCGAGCCACCGGCTGACGGAAACGTCGTCGTCGCGCGCGGGGCGGGCTCGCGGAAAATGATGCGCGGCTACGCAGCCGCTGCAAATCGCAGCGTGACGCCCAGCCCGTCTCCCGCAGCGCTGGCGATGCCCGTGCCAAGCTCAATCGTTGCATCGTGCCGGTCGGCGATCCGCTTGACGATGGCAAGTCCCAGCCCGCTTCCCGGAATGCCCGTGGTGGCCGGCGTCGTCGCGCGATAGAAGCGGTCGAAGACGCGCGAGCGCTCGCCGGGCTCGATGCCGGGGCCCGAGTCGCGCACGGTCAGCACGACCTCGGTGCCGTCGCGCGCGACCTCGACGCGTGTGCGGCCACCCGATGGCGTGTAGCGCAACGCGTTGTCGACCAGGTTGCCGAGCAGCACGCGAAGGCCGGCGGCGTCGCCCGTGATCACGTTGCTCCCGGGCAGGTCGTCGGCGGCGGCGACTTCAAGTCGCAGGTCGCGTTCCGCGGCCATCGCCGCATGCTCGGCGACGACGCTTCGCGCAAGCTCGCCGAGGTTGACCGGCGCCATCGGACGGTCGGTGACGCCGGGCTCCTCGCGCGCCAGTGCCAGCAGCTGCTCGACGAGGTGCGTCGCGCGGGCGAGGCCCATCTTGAGCGCCGCAAGCGCCGTGCTGCGCTCGGCCTCGGTCGCCGCACGCTCGGCGAGCTGCGCCTGCAGGTCGACGGCGGTGAGCGGCGTGCGCAGTTCGTGCGCCGCGTCCGCGATGAAAGCGCGCTGCGCGCCCTGGGCGCGGTCGAGCCGTCCGAGGAGACCGTTGAGCGCGCGCACCAGCGGACGAATCTCGGCAGGCAGCCCGGCTTCGTCGACCGGGTCGAGCGTGCGCGGCGAGCGCGCCGCCACGGCGGCCGCGACCTCGCGCAAGGGGCGCAGCCCTCGCGCGATGCCGAGCCACACGAGGAGGGCGACGAGCGGCACGATGGCGATGAGAGGCACGATCGTGCGCAGCGCCATGCTCGCGGCCAGTTCGCGCCGCACGCTCATCGGCTGCGCGACCTGCAGCACGCGCTCCCCGGCGAGCAGGCTGAACACCCGCCACTCGCCGGTGCCGGTCGCCACGGTGTTGAAGCCGAGCTGCGCGTACTGCGGCAGCGCCTGCTGCGGCCGCGACAGATAGATGCGCACGCCATTGCGGTCCCAGATCTGGAGCACCAGCTCGTCGTCGTGTCCCGCGAGACCCGTGGCCGCGCCGGAGATCGGCACGCCCGTGAGCGGAACGCCGGCGAGCGACGCGGCAGTTTCGCGCAGCTGATAGTCGAAGAGCTCGTTGGCTTCGGCGCGCGCGCGAAGATACGTGGCGCTCGCGGCAATCGCGACCAGCGCGACGAGACCGAGCGCGAGCAGCAGCAGCAGCTCGCGGCGGATCGAGCGCACGGCGGTCACGCCGGGCGCTCCGGCGACGCCAGCGCCCAGCCGACGCCGCGCACATTGCGGATCGTGTCCGCGCCTAGCTTCCTGCGCAACGCGTGGATGTGGACTTCGACCGCGTTGCTTTCGACCTCCTCGTTCCAGCCGTAGAGCTTGTCCTCGAGCTGCGCGCGCGACAGCACGGCGCCGGGCCGCTCGGCCAGCGCATGCAGCAGCGCGAACTCGCGGGCCGACAGCGCGACCGGCGCGCCGTCGAGGCGAACCGTGTGCGCCGCCGGATCGACTTCGAGCGCCCCGGCGATGATCTTCGGCGCGGCGCGGCCGGCGCCCCGTCGCGCGAGCGCGCGCAGCCGCGCGGCGAGCTCCTCGAGCTCGAACGGCTTGACGAGATAGTCGTCGGCGCCCGCGTCGAGCCCTGCCACGCGATCGGCAACGGCATCGCGCGCCGTGAGGATCAGCACCGGTCGCGTGTCGCCCGCGCGGCGCGCCGTGCGGAGAACGTCGAGGCCGGCAACGCGAGGCATTCCGAGGTCGAGCACGACGAGATCGTGCACGTGCTCGCGCAGTGCGGTGAGCGCCGCCTGCCCGTCGCGCACCCAGTCGACGGTGAAGCCGTCCTGGCGCAATCCCTGGCGCACGCCGGCGCCGATCATCGGGTCGTCCTCGGCTAAGAGGATCCGCATCGCGTGGCTCGCTCCGGGTCTACTTCTTGGGCTCGAAGTCGAGCGACGCGGAGTTGATGCAGTAGCGCAGTCCGGTCGGGCCCGGTCCGTCGTCGAACACATGGCCGAGATGCGCGTCGCACGCCGAGCACAGCACCTCGGTGCGGCGCATGAAGTGGCTGGTGTCCGCCTGCTCGCTCACCTTCTCGCCTTCGACCGGCGCCGTGAAGCTCGGCCAGCCGCAGCCCGAGTCGAATTTCGCGTCGGAGGCGAAGAGCTCGGTGCCGCAGCACACGCAGCGATAGGTGCCGGCGTCGTGGCTGTCCCAGTATTTGCCGGTGAATGGCCGCTCAGTGCCCTTCTTGCGGGCGACCTCGTACTGCTCGCGGGTGAGCTCCTTCTGCCATTCGGCATCCGACTTCCTGACCTTGTCGACCATGCTGTCTCTCCCGTCTCCGGAGTGGGCGCGAGATCGCGCCGCATACAGTCGCTTCGGCAGCGCAATCGCTTACGAAACCAGGCGTCGCGGTCGCCGCGCGGGAATCCAGTATAGTAAACGTTCTCCCGGAACGCCTCGCCCGCCCATTGAACACCGCTCGCCCCGAGTCGCTGCGCCAGGACGTCAAGGTCATCGGCCTCGTCGGCGTCGCGCACGGCGTCTCGCATTTCTTCCAGCTCGCGCTTCCGCCGCTCTTTCCGCTGCTGAAGGCCGAGTTCGACGTGCCGTTCGCGGCGCTCGGTCTCCTGATGGGCGTGTTCTACGCCGCCAGCGGCTTGACGCAGTTCGCGGCGGGCATCGTGGTCGATCGCGTCGGTGCGCGACCGGTGCTGCTCGGCGGCCTCGCGTTGGTTGCCGGCGGCACGCTCCTCGCCGGCGCGGTCCCGGGACTGCTCTGGCTCTATCCGCTCGCGGCGCTGATGGGTGTGGGCAACGGCGTCTTCCATCCCGCCGACTTCGCGATTCTCAACAGCCACGTCGCGTCGCGCCGGCTGGGCTACGCGTACAGCATGCACGGCATCGGCGGCAACCTCGGCTATGCGATCGCACCGGTCGTCAGCTACGCGCTCGGCGCCGCATTCGGCTGGCGCACCGCACTCGCGACGATGGGCGTGATCGGCATTGTCGCGCTCGGCGTCCTCGCGACGCAGCGCACGCTGCTTTCCTCGCCGCGCTCGCACGACGCGCACCTCGCGACGTTCCGCGGCAGTCTCGCCCTCTTCGCGCAGGCGCCGATTGCGCTGTGCTTCGCGTATTTCGTGATCCAGACGGCGGCCTCCACCGGCGTCCAGACGTTCGCCCCGACCGCGCTCAACACGGGGATGGACATCGCGCTCGCCGTCGCCACGTCGGCGGTCACGGCCTACCTTCTCGGCAGCACCGCGGGCATCCTTGCCGGCGGCTTTCTCGCCGCGCGGGCCACGCGGCACGACCGCGTCGCCATGACCGGGCTTGCGGCAGGCGCCACGCTGTTCGCCGCGATTGCCGCGGGAATCGCAACGCCTGCGTTACTGCTCGCATTCTTCGCCGCCGCGGGATTCGCCGTCGGCATGACCGGCCCGTCGCGCGACCTGATCGTCCGTCACGCCACGCCGGCCGGCGCATCGGGGCGCGTCTACGGCTTCGTGTATTCCGGCATCGACCTCGGCGCGATGCTGGGACCGGTCTGGTTCGGATTCATGCTCGATCACGCGCTCGGCCGGCAGATGTTCTTCGTCGTCGCCGCGCTGTTCGTGCTCGCGATCGCGACGGTGACGCAGGTCCGCCGCACGATGGTGCCGCGCGCGGCCTGAGCCTGCCGACGCGCCGCCCGGCCACGGGATGGAAATCGAGCTCCACGCGTTCGATACGCCGAATGGGCGCAAGATCAGCGTTGCGCTGGAGGAAATGGCGCTTCCTTACGCCGTGAGGGTCGTCGACCTGCGCAAGCGCGAGCAATTCGACCCCGAATTCCTGAAGATCAGTCCGAGCGGAAAGATTCCGGCGATCGTCGATCCCGACGGCCCGGGCGGGAAGCCTGTCAGCGTCTTCGAATCGGGCGCCATTCTCATCTACCTCGGCGAGAAGACCGGCAGGTTCTGGCCGCACGATCTCGCGCGCCGCATTCCGGTGCTGGAATGGCTGATGTTCCAGATGGGCAATTTCGGACCGATGCCGGGGCAGGTCCACCATTTCGCGGCGGTCGAGAACGAGGCCGACCGTCGCTACGGGCTCGAGCGCTACTCCGCCGAAACGCGTCGGCTGTATGCGGTGATGGACCGCAGGCTCGCGGAGCGCGAGTTCTTCGCAGAGGAGGTGTCGATCGCCGACTTCGCCATTCTGGGCTGGGCGTGGCGGCACCCGCGGCACAAGGTGGACCTCGCCGACTACCCGAACGTGCGCCGGTGGTACGACGCCATGATGGCGCGTCCGGCGGTGCGGCGTGGCTTCGAGGTGAAGCTCAGCTGATTGTTGCCCCCGCCTTGCGCCGGCGCAGTGCGGAGGATGCGGGAGCGATCGCGGCGCCCGCGGTGGATTGCGGGCGGTCCGAGGCTCGTGCGGTGCCCTAGTAGCCCATCCGCATCGACGTGTCGTCCTCGTCTTCGACGTCGACCCTGGCTTCCGGAGGCAGCTTCTTGATGATCTCCTCGATCATGCGCACATGCTCGGCCTCTTCGGCGCGCAATTCCTCGAACAGCGCCTTGACCTCCGGCTGCGTGACGTAGCGCAGCGTCAGGTCGTAGAACGCGAACGCCTTCTTTTCGGAGAAGAGGGCGACCAGGTACGCGTCGAGCGGGGACATGTCCCGGCGCGGGGCGCCGACGTCCGGAGCTTCCACGTCGAAGATGTCGTCGAGCCGGACTTTCGGAGGTTGTTCTCCGAACAGCGCGAGCCGGCGCTTGGCGATCTCTTCGCCGTGCTTGTTCTCGTTCACGGCCATCGACTGGAACACCGAAGCGGCGTCATCGTCGATGCGGCTTCCGAGCTGTTCGGCGAACTGCGTGTACCGCTTCGATGCCTCGACCTCGATCAAGGTCGCGAGATCGAGCGCGTCCATCAGCGTGAGTGTGGAATAGTCGAGTCGGGTTGGCATGGAGCCCTCGGGGGTCGTTGCGCGCAGGTGAGTGATTCCGGCAGGCGTCGAATGCATTTTTCGCCGCCGAACGCACAGTATAACCACGTTGAGCTTCCGGTCAAAACCGGAGCCACGCGTCGACGCGCGGCCGCTACGGCCCCGGCCGTTGCAGCAGATAGATCGTCGCAGGCGTGCGCGCCAGCCAGCGTTTCACCGGGAATTGCGCGATCGGCGTGAAGCCCGCGACCGGCGAGAACGCGACGACGTACCGGTCGTCCTTCACCCACCACCAGCTCTTGCCCTCGCCGAACGTGCGCGGCTTGGTTTCGAAGCCGTAGTAGCCGTTGTACTCGAAGCCGCCGTCGAGCGTCTGCGGCGTCGCGCCGAGATGGGTGGCGGCGGCGATCGCGTCCCAGCGCGCGCGATTCCACGCGAAGTAGTCGTGCGTCGCCGCGGCGGCGAGGCCGATTGCGGCGGCGATCCACGCGAGTGCGATCGCGCGTCCGATGCGGCCGCTTCGGGCAGGCGCATCCTGCGAAGGCGCGGCCAGAGCCAGCACGAACGGGAGCACGAACAGCAGGTAGCGGTCGATGTAGCCCGTGATCATGAACGGCGCGAGATAGCCCGCGACCAGCGCGAGGATGAACGCGTCGCGGGCGCGCTGCGGGGCGACACGGCGAAACACTGCGGCGACCTGGCGGGCGATCACACGCGCCAGCGCGGCGACACCGAACGCCGCTGCCACCGCCGCGACGCGCCACACGATCCCGGGACTGCGATCGAGGTCGGCAAGCCCGCGCGGGATCGCGTCGTAAAGCGTGTACGGGCCGATGCCCGCGGCGTCGATCACATTGTTTTCGCGCCATGGCGGAAACCATCCGGCCGCGAACATGGCCACGGCGATCGCGGCGGCCGCGAGCAGGACCGGTCGCCGTCCGCGCGGATCGGCGCCGAAGCCAACCCAGGCGAGCCACGGCGCGGCGAAGAGGCCAAGATAGCAGGGGATCTCCAGCATGACGCGCCCGACCCATTCGCGGTAGCCGGGTGCGTCGCCGATCAGCTTCCCCAATGCAACGAAGTAGTAACCGAGCGTCGTCGTCTGCGCCTCGGGCAGACCCGGGCCATGCACGAGATAGCTGCGGTAGGCGAATTCCGCCGCGAACACGAGGCCGAGGGGCAGGACGGCGCGCACCAGGACACGCGGTCGCCACGGCCAGGTCGACGCGAGCGTCGCGACGAGGAATGCCGCCGGGAGCACGATGACGACCTGCCGCTGCAGCATGCCGGTCACCGCCAGCGCGGTGGCGGCGGCGAGCGTGCGCCATGCCGGCCGCTCGAGCGCGCGCAGGAAGAGCGTGGCCGCCGGCAGCGCGAACAGCATCGCGTAGAGGTCCGTCATGTACGAATTCGACAGGACGTTCCAGCCCGGCCACGCCATCACCACCAGCGTTGCGACGAGCGCGTCGCGGCGGCGCAGGCCCGCCGTCTCGAACCAGGCGAAGGCAAGCAACGCCACGCCAATCGACACGACCTGCGTGAGGTGGCGCAGTGCCGCAAACGAGTAGCCGGCAATGGCGGCAGCGGCACCACCCATCAGCGTCTGCGGCAGCAGGTTCATCGCGATCCAGTCGGACAGCCGGATCCGATGCTCGTCGAACAGCCAGCGGACGCTGTGGGTGTACGCCCAGTCGTCGTTCAGCGGAAAGTTGCCGCGCGGATCCGCGGCCAGCATCAGGGCGACCTGCACGAGGACGATGATGGGCAGCGCGAAGCGTTCGATGCCGCCTTCGCCCGCGTCGATCGTGCGACCGGTCATGCGCATCGACTCAGCGGAACACCCAGAGGCGATACGCGAGATAGTTGACGAAGGTCAGCACGATCGTCGTCGCCACCTGTGCCGGCCACAGCGAAATGCCCTGGTCGAGAAGTGCCGAGAGCAGCACGCTGTTCAGCAACAGCTGGAGGGCGATCGCGACAACGAAGCGCAGGCTCGCGACGCGCACGCCGCGTGTCGGCGCGAAGATGTGCCAGTACGACAGCGCGAAGCGCGTCAGCGCGCCGAAGACGAATCCGACGGCGCTTGCCGGCACGCCCGCGGTGCCGGCGCGCACCAGCCCGTACATCACGGCATAGTGCGCGGCGACCGCGACGAAACCGGTCATCACGTGCAGCGTGAACGTGTGGATCCAGTGGCCAAGACCGCCGGTCGGCGCGGGTCGCCGTATCAATCGGTGCAGCGGCATCGGCGCGCGACGACGAATTCAGGCCGGCGGCCTGGCCGCGCCGGTGAACAGCCGATGCCGCGCGATGCCGCAGCGGGCGAGGCAGGCGAGCAGCGTCGTGCGCACGACGCCGAGCCCGTAGCGCACCGAGCGCGGGAAGTTGATCGAGCTCGCTTCCGCGAAATAACGGGTCGGCACCGAAATCTCCCCAATCCGGAACTTGGCGACGATGGCCTGTGCGAGGAGCTCGTTGTCGAACACGAAGTCATCGGAATTGGCGCGCCAGGGCAGTGCCTCCAGCAATCCGCGCGAATAGGCGCGATAGCCGCTGTGGTACTCGGAGAGCTTCGCGCCCAGCAGCAGGTTCTCGAACAGCGTCAACGCGCGGTTGGCCGCGTACTTCCAGAGCGGCATTCCGCCGCGAACCGCGCCGCCGCCGAGGATGCGCGACCCCACGACGAGGTCGTAGACGCCCGAGCCGATCATGCCTGCCATCGCTGTCGTCAGCCGTGGATCGTACTGGTAATCGGGATGCACCATCACCACGATGTCGGCGGCTCGCGCCAGCGCCTCGGTGTAGCAGGTCTTCTGGTTGGCGCCGTACCCGCGATTTTCCGGATGCAGAACGACGCTGAGACCGAGGCCCCGTGCGATGGCGACCGTGTTGTCGTCGCTTGCGTCGTCGACGACGATGACCTCGTCGACGACGTCGTGCGGGAGGTCGCGCCAGGTGGCTTCGAGCGTCCGGCCCGCGCGATAGGCGGGCATGACCACGATAAGGCGTTTACCGTTCAGCATCTGGGGACGCGCGGTCTTGCGCCGCGGTGGCAAACACGATGATAAGCGAATCCTCGTACACAGGCTCGCCCATTTTGGCGCGGAGCACCGCTTCGCACCCGGCCGTGTCGGTCCCGATGGCTTCCGTGCGGCCGGCGCTCGTCAGGACATAGGGCTTCTGCCAGACGACGTAATCGATGCGTTTCGCCGCGAGCTCGGCCGGATTCGCGAGGTGAACGGCGTTGCGAAAGCGAAATTCGGGAGTGTCCGGCACTTCGCCGGGGCGCCGCGCGACACAGAGGCCGGTGAGATAGCCAGGAAGCACCGTCTGCCGGCTCAGTCGTTCCCAGCGTGGCGCATCCCAGTTGTAGCTCTCGAAATGGAAGGGCGCGGCCGCGATGCGAAGGCTACCCGGCGGATTGCGCGCGAGGGTCGCCCAGTATGGCGAGAGCGGCGTTGCCGCGATGCGGGGCAGGAAGGGGTTGGCCGCCGGGCGAAAATCGAAGTGGAACATCGCCTGCAGCGTCTGCGTATTGGGATGACGAAGCATTGCGAACAACGGCGACTGCCACGCCAGCGCAACGCAGGGCAGCAGGGCGGTGCCGGCTGCGAGCGCCACGCGCATGCGGGTGCGGGTGCGCGGCACGGCTATCCGGCGCGCAATCAGCACCGCGCCCTCGGCTGTCGCGAGCAGCAGCAGCGGGAGGAACGGCAGCAGATAGCGCGCCAGGGTCAGCGGGTTGTAGACGTACATCGGGCCGGTGGCGAGCACGGCGGCGAAGGTCAGCGCGAGCCCGAGCGCGCCGGTGCGTGCGACCGGAACGCGCCGCCAGACGGAGCGCGCGCCAAATGCAGCCAGTGCGATGCAGACGATTGCCGCGACGAGCGACGGCGTGCCGAGCCACGCGAACCAGACGCCTTCGATGGTCGCGAGTGTCGGCCGGTCGGCAAGTGCCTTGGCGGTCAACGACTGTGGATGGGCGAGGAGTGGCGGAAGAACGAGAAGGGCGGTGACAATGGCGGTGCCGGAGGCGACGACGATCCAGCCTCGCATCGCGCTGGGCCACGTGCCGCGCGGGCCTGCGGCGTGTGCGTACAGCCCCCAGAGCAGCGGCGCCAGCACGAACGGCGCGGCAATCGGATGCAGCCAGATCGCGAGCGACGCGGCGATCGCATATGCGATGCCCGCTGTCGTCGCAAAGCGGCCGCGGTGGTGAAAGCGCCGGTAGGCGGCGTGCGCGCACCAGCCCAGCAGCAGAGTAATTCCGTAGGGACGCGCGATGCGGCTGTAGACGACGAGAAGCGGCGACATCGCGAGCAGCGCCGCGAACACGAGTGCCGTCGCGCGCGAAAGCCGCGGCGCGACGTAGAGCGGGAAGAGCGCCAGCATCGCGAGCCCGCAGAGGAGCATCGGCCAGCGCATCGCCGTCTCGGAGAGACCGAACGCGTGCGCCTCGACCCAGTCGAGGATTCCCAGCGGGATGCTGTAATCCGCGTAGCCGAAATCGCGGAGCATCTCGAGCGGACCATGTGCGAGAACCTGATGCACGGCGTGCCACTCGTCGTCGATCAGCACTTGCGCCGTGAACTGGTCGAGCCGGACCCAAGCGCCCGCGGCGACGACTGCCGCCATCAGCCACGGCCACAGACGCTGCCATCGCAGCGTCGGCTCGTCGACCGTCATCGCGCGGGCCTGCGTCGCGGCATTGCACGCGACGCGGCGCCCGACGCGTCCCTGCCGGGGCGGCTCGCGGCGTGCCGTGTCATCGGCGGTGCAGCGTGACGGGCGCACCCTCAGGTGGCGCCGCCGCCAGTTCGGTCGCGCGCTCGAGGGCCGCATCGACGTCGAATGCGATGTCGCCCTCGGGAACCGGCACACCCGTCGCGCGCACGGCGGAAAAATCGAACTGCGAACGATCCATGAGGTGCGACGGCACGATATGCGCGAGCGCGTTGTAGATCGAGTCGACCCGGCCGGGGTGGCGGCGCTCCCACTCGGCGAGCATCCTCGTCACTTCCTTGCGCTGGAGGTGCTCCTGCGAGCCGCAGAGATTGCAGGGAATGATCGGGAACTGCATCGCGGCGGCGTAGCGCGCGAGGTCGCGCTCGCGCACGTACGCGAGCGGCCGGATCACGACGTGGCGCCCGTCGTCGGAGACGAGCTTCGGCGGCATCGTCTTCAGCTTGCCGCCGAAGAAGAGATTGAGGAAGAACGTCGCCATGATGTCGTCGCGGTGGTGGCCGAGCGCGATCTTGGTCGCGCCGATCTCGCCGGCGACGCGGTAGAGCACGCCGCGCCGCAGCCGCGAGCACAGCGAGCACATCGTGCCGCCCTCGGGAATCACGCGCTTGACCGTGCTGTAGGTGTCCTGCTCGGCGATGTGGAACGCGACGCCGCGCCGCTCGAGGTAGTGCGGCAACACGTCGGCCGGATAGCCGGGCTGCTTCTGGTCGAGATTGACGGCGACGATCTCGAACGGCACCGGCGCGCGCTCCTTGAGCGAGAGCAGGATGTCGAGGAGGCCGTAGCTGTCCTTGCCGCCGGACAGGCACACCATCACGCGGTCGCCCGCGCTCGATCATCGCGAAGTCGCCGATTGCCTTGCCGACCTCGCGCCGCAGGCGCTTCCTGAGCTTGTTCGCCTCGAACTCGGCGCGGCGCGGGTCGGCGCTGCGCGCCGATACCCCGCGCCGGCGCCGCGGGCGTTTCGATGGAAGGCGGCGCTCCTTCGCTGGGTGAAATCGGTCCGATTACGGTTTCCACGATTGCCGATCCGCTCATTGCCGGGTGAACGCGACTTCGACGTCGGCGGTGCGGTTGGGCGCGCCGGGCTCGTACTGCCAGCGCCACAGCGCGGCGCGCACGGCGCGGTCGAACACGCGGCGCGGCTGCGCGTCTAGGATCTCGATGCCCGTCACCTTGCCGCTGCCGTCGAGGGTGACGCGCGCCTTCACGGTGCCGCTGGCGACGCCCTCGGCGATCGCCTCCTTCGGGAATTCCGGCGTCTCGCGCACGATCGGCTGCAGTGCCGACTTGACGGGCGGCAGTGGCGCGACGGCCGGCTTGGCAGCCGACGCGATCTGCACGGGTGGCGGCGCCGGCGCCGGGGCCGATGCCACCGGCGGCGCCACAGGGGGCGAGGCCACCGCGGGCTCGGCGACGCGTTCCCGGGCCGGCGCTGCATCCGCGGGCGCGCGTTCGACGATGGGAGGAGGCAACGCCGGTGCGCGCGCCTGTGTCTGTGGAGCGGCAGCGAGTTTCGCATCGCTCGCGCGGGCCTGTGCGGTTCCCGACGGCAGCACCGCCTCGCGCGTCGGTACGGCACGTTCCCGCGCGGTGCGCGGTGTCTGCACGACAGACGGCGTCAACGTCGACGTCGCTGTGGCGGGCGGCGCGGACGCGGACGCCGCGACGTCGGGCGAAGGAGTCGATGTGGCAACGATTGGCGGATTGGGCGCCGCCGTGGTGGCATGCGTCGCCGGCGACGCCTCGGCATCCTGGCGCGGCGTGGCACGCGGATCGTCGCGCAGCACGAACCAGCCCGCGCCCACGGCGACGACGACGCCCGCCAGCAGCGCGACGCGCAGCGGCGAGCGCACCGGCGCCGCTCCCAGCACCACCGGACGCAACTCGGCATCCACCGATGGCGACACGGGCTTCGCCTTCGGGCGCGGCGCGGGCGCCGTGCGCACCGGCGCGGCGTCGGCGCGCGGCCGGGCCGACGGGGCGAGGACGACGGCGCCGAGCTGAAGCGTGATCAGCCCCATTTCCGCGAGGCGCGAGAAATCGCGGGCGAGGCGCTCCGGGTCGAGATTGTTCTCGGCGGCGAACTCGGCATACGCGCGCGGCGCGGCGAGCAGCGAAAGCGCCTTGCGCTGCGGCAGCGTGAGGCCGTTCCTGGCCTGGGCCAGCTCGGTTTCGCCGGCGGCGGTCCGCGCGCAGATCGTTGCGGGATCGATATCCATGGGTGTCGGAAAGCAAGACTCGGGCCGCACCTGATAGGAACCGCCCGAAACCGCGGATGGTAGCATTGGCACCGGTCCACGCGGAGCGCGACGCCGCCCCGCGCCGGGAGGGAGAACACCGATGCAGACCATACTCGTGGCCAACCCGAAAGGGGGCTGCGGCAAGACGACGCTCGCGACCAATGTCGCGGGCTGGCTCGCCGGCAAGCGCCAGCGCGTGGCGCTCGCCGACATCGATCCGCAGCGCTCCGCCACCGAATGGCTCGCGCGGCGCCCGGCGCTTTTTCCGCCGATCATCGGCGTCGGCGCGGACCTGTCGCGGAAATCGCTCAAGGCCGTGGACCCGCATTGGCGGGTCGTCGATTCGCCGGCCGGACTGCATGGCGCCGCGCTGCGCGAGGCGATCGACGGCGTCGACGTGATGCTGGTGCCTCTGTCGCCGTCGGCGTTCGACATGGCGGCAACCGCGCATTTTCTCGCCGCGGTGGCGCACTACAAGGCGGTGCAGAAGGGCGCGCTCGGAGTCGGCATCGTCGCGATGCGGGTCGATGCGCGCACGCGGAGCGCCGCCGAGCTCGACGAATTCCTGCGGCAGTTCGACTTCCCGCTCGTCACGCATCTGCGCGACACGCAGGTCTACGTGCACTGCGCGCGCGACGGCGCGTCGGTGTTCGACCTGCCGCGCTCGCGCGCCGAGCAGGATTGGGAGCAGTGGAGGCCCTTGACGCGCTGGATCGCGCGCCACGCGGCGCCGAAAGCCTGATCGGGCGCGGCATCGCGGGGCGGCGTCGCGACGAGAACAACAATATTCGGCGATCCGTTCGCCTTTCGGGGGAAGCAGATGACTTGGTGCGGCGTGATTGCGCGTTGCGCAGCGCGGATGCTTTGCATGTTCGGGATCCTCGCGGTCGGTCTTGCGGGCCCGGCCGCTGCCGACGGACCCGTGCCCAAGGGTCGCGTGCTGTCTCGGATGACCTGGGTCGAGGCGAAGGCAGCACTGACCCCCGACACGGTCGTCGTCATTCCGCTGGGCGCGGGATCGAAGGAGCACGGCCCGCACCTGCCACTCGATACCGATTTCGCGCAGGCCGAATACTTCCGCGGCCGGGTGCTCGCCGACGCCGATGTCGTGATCGCCCCGACGATGAACTATTCGTTCTATCCCGCTTTCGTTGAATACCCGGGATCGACCAGCCTCACGCTGCCGGTTGCGCGGGAACTCCTGCTCGATGTCATCCGCGGGATCGCCCGGTTCGGGCCGCGCCGCTTCTACGTGATCAACATCGGCGTCTCGACCAACCGGCCGCTCGCGCAGGCCGCGGCGCTGCTCGCGCAGGACGGCATCGCGCTCGCCTATCTCGACCTCATGGGTCCGGCGGTGTCGGCACTCGAGAAGCAGGTCGAGACGCAGCAGGAAGGCACGCACGCCGACGAGATCGAGACGTCGGCGATGCTCGCGATCGACGCATCGGTCGTCGACATGACCAAGGCCGAGGTCGAATACATGCCGGGGAAGAAGCCGGGCCCCTGGTCGCTCGATCCGAAGTCGTCGAACTTCAACCGCTCGGGCATATACGGGGACGCGACGCGCGCGACCGCCGCCAAGGGGCGCTTCCTCAACGACGGAATGACGAAGATCATCCTCGGCGAGATCGAGTCGCTGCGCCAGGCGGCGCTGCCTGCACGCAAATAATCTGCACCGCAAAGAAAAACGCCGGCATGCGCCGGCGTTTTCTTGAGTGCAGAAGCTGAAGGTTACTTCTTCGGCGCTTCGGCGGGGGCAGCGGCCGGTGCGGGCGCCGGGCGGCGGCGGGCTTCATGGCGTCCTTGGTCGCGTCGGCGGCGGTCTTGGCGGCGTCGGCGGTCGCGTCACCAGCGGCCTTGGCGGCGTCGGTCGTGGCGGCAGCAGCGGACTTGGCAGCGTCGGCGGTCGCATCGGCAGCCTTCTTGGCGGCTTCGGCGGACTTCGCAGCGGCTTCCTTCGCAGCAGCTTCGGCCTTGGCGGCGGCTTCCTTGCCGCTGTCACCACAAGCTGCAAGGGTCAAGGCGAGCGCGGCCGTGGCGACCAGCGCGGGGATGCGGTATTTCATTGATGTCTCCTGAGGTCCTGAACGGGGGGGTTTGCGAGTCGGCGGCCGTCCGTGATCGGACCGGCTTCAGCCGCGGGCGCGTCATTCTACCCCAAATCGTTGTGCAGTGCACTGTGTTATGGCACTTCCTGGGTAACAGCGGCTGTCGGCAGCCGCGAAATCCAGCCGAATGCCGTCACCGTCGAGATCAGCGCGCAGGCGGTCACCGTGAAGGCAAGCGGGTACACCGTGCCGTTGTACGTGATGCCGATGGCCGCACCGACGATGGCGGCGAACGCCATCATCAGGAACCCGAAAAGGCCCGCCGCGCTGCCGGCGTGGCGCGGGAAACGGGGCGACGGATCCCGCCTGCGACGCTGGAAAGTTGATGCCGTGGGCGAAGAAGTAGACGAACCCGGGACCGACGAGTGCCGCCCAGTGATGCACGCCGGCCAGCGCGAGGCCCGCGAGCGCCGCGCCGGCGCCGAGCGCCACGAGTCCGCCGATGCGCATCGTGCCGCGGATGCTGCGCCGGAGGAGGAGGCGGCGGCACACCACGGTCCCCGCGAGGTAGCCCAGCACGCAGAACGCCCAGGCGAGACCGAAGCTCGCGGTGGGGACGCCGAGCAGCCCGATCAGCACGAACGGAGCGCCGGTGATCAGCGCGAAGATGCCGCCGTACGATGCCGCGCCCGCGAGCGTGTGCGCCCGAAACGTTGCCGAGCGCAGCACCAGCGCGTAGGTCGTCGCAAGGGCGCGCGGACGCGTCGCCTGCCGTTCGAGGTGCCGGTTGGTCTCGCCGAAACGCGACAGGGTCAGCGCGACGAGCAGCGCGGCGAAGAGCGCGAGGACCACGAAGATCGCGCGAAACCCGAAACGCACCTCGAGCGCGCTGCCTGCGATCGGACCGAGGATCGGCGCCGCCGCGAGGATCGAGGATGCCTGCGCGATGGCGCGCGCGCCGGCCTGTGGCGTGAAGACGTCGCGCACGATCGCGCGCGCGACCGCGAGGCACGTGCAGCACCCTGCCGCCTGGAACACGCGTGCCGCGATCAGGAACGCGAGCGTTGGCGCCAGCGCGCAGGCGAGGCTCGCTGCGACGTAGAGGGCGAGGCCTGCGACGAGCACCGGCCTGCGGCCGAAGCGATCGGACAAGGGGCCGGCGACGAGCTGCCATGCGCCGAACGTCAGCACGAACAGCGACAGCGTGAGCTGCACCGCGCCGATGCCGGCCCCGAACGTCCGCACGAGTCCCGGGAGCGACGGGAGGTAGGCATCCGTCGCGAGCGGCTGCAGCATGAAGCAGAGGCCGATCAGCGTGATCAGCGCCCGCTCGCTCATGGTTCGCGGAGGTGCCACGGACAGGATTCGCGCGAGGCAGGCGCGGGTGCGGTCGCGCGCTGCGCCGCGCGGAGGCGGGCGGGCCGACCATGCCCCGCCGGCTACCCGCGAATGCGCGTCAGGCGGCCTTCGCCATCAGCTCGCGCAGCACGAACGGAAGGATTCCGCCGTTCCGGTAGTAGTCGACCTCGATCGGCGTGTCGATGCGAAGCAGCACCGGAACCTCCTTGACCGAGCCGTCCTTGCGGCGGATCGTCAGCGTGACATCCATCTGCGGACGAATGCCGCCTTCGATGCCGGTCACGTCGAACGACTCGGTGCCGTCGATGCCGAGCGTCGCGACCGAGTCGCTTCCCTTGAACTGGCACGGCAGCACGCCCATGCCGACGAGATTGGAACGGTGGATGCGCTCGAAGCTCTTCGCGATCACGGCCTTCACGCCGAGGAGCTGCGTGCCCTTGGCCGCCCAGTCGCGCGAGCTGCCGGTACCGTATTCCTCGCCGCCGAACACGACGGTCGGCGTGCCCGCGGCGATGTACTTCATCGCGGCGTCGTAGATCGGAAGCGCTTCGCCCGACGGCTGGCACGAGCGTGACGCCGCCCTCGACGCGCGTGCCGTCGGTCTTGACGCGGCAGCATCAGGTTCTTGATGCGCACGTTGGCGAACGTGCCGCGCATCATGACCTCGTGGTTGCCGCGGCGCGAGCCGTAGCTGTTGAAGTCGACGACCGAGACGTCCTTCTCCATGAGGTAGATGCCGGCGGGCGATGTCGGCTTGATCGAGCCGGCCGGGCTGATGTGGTCGGTCGTCACCGAGTCGCCGAAGATGCCGAGCGCGCGCGCGCCCCTGATGTCGCCCGTCTTGCCGGCCGTCATGCTGAAGCCCTCGAAGAACGGCGGCTTCGCGATGTAGGTCGAGTTCGGCCAGCCGTAGACCTGCCCGGTCTCGCCGGCGATTTCCTTCCACAGCGGGTTCGCGTTGGCGAGGTCGCCGTAGAGCTTGCGGAACGTCGCCGGGTTGCGCGCGAAGCTCATCACCGCGGCGATCTCGTGCGACGTCGGCCAGATGTCCTTGAGGAACACGGGGCCGTCCTTGCCATGGCCGACGGGCTCGGTGGCGAGATCCTTCAGCACCGTGCCCGCGATCGCGAACGCGACGACGAGCGGCGGCGAGGCGAGGAAGTTGGCCTTGAGGTTCGGGTGGATGCGCGCCTCGAAGTTGCGGTTGCCGGACAGCACCGCGGCGCAGACGAGCTCGTTCGTCGTGATCGACTGGTTGATCTCCGGCGTGAGGTCGCCGGCGTTGCCGATGCAGGTCGTGCAGCCGTAGGCGGTGACGCCGAAGCCGAGCTGCTCGAGGTAGGGCAGCAGCCCCGCGTTCGACAGGTAGTCGGTGACGACGCGCGAGCCGGGTGCGAGCGAGGTCTTGATGTGCGGCTTGACGGTCAGGCCCTTCTCGACGGCCTTTTTCGCGAGCAGGCCGGCGGCGAGCAGCACGCCCGGGTTCGACGTGTTCGTGCACGACGTGATCGCCGCGATCAGCACGTCGCCGTTGCCGATCTCGACGTGACTCATCTTCGGCGCCGGCACGTGGTCCGGCGTGGGCCGGTTGTTGACCATCTCGACGTAGTCGGTCGGCATGCCGTCGCGCGGCGCCTGCTGCGCGGAATCGGGCACGACGGTGCCGCCCGAATTCAGTACGGCGTAGCGCTTCGCCAGGTTCGCGGCGGGCTGGCCGAAGCCGTTCTCGGCGACGTTGCGCGAATAGAGGTCGGTGAATTTCGCCTTGAGGCTGCCGAGATCGATCCGGTCCTGCGGGCGCTTCGGGCCGGCGACCGACGGCCGGATCGACGCGAGGTCGAGCTTCAGGAGCTTCGTGTAGTCGATGTCGGCGGCGCGCGGAATGCCGTAGAGATTCTGCGCCTTGAAATACGCCTGGAACGCGTCGATCTCGGCTTCCGTGCGTCCGGTGGCGCGAAGATAGTCGACGGTGGCGTCGTCGACGGGGAAGAATCCCATCGTCGCGCCGTATTCGGGCGCCATGTTGGCGATGGTGGCGCGATCCGGTACCGCAAGTGACGTCGTGCCTTCGCCGCAGAACTCGACGAACTTGCCGACGACCTTCTCCTTGCGCAGCATTTCCGTCACCGTCAGCACGAGGTCGGTGGCGGTGACGCCTTCCGGCAGCTTGCCGGTGAGCTCGACGCCGACGACGTCGGGCGTGAGGAAATAGACGGGCTGGCCCAGCATGCCGGCCTCCGCCTCGATGCCGCCCACGCCCCAGCCGACGACGCCGATGCCGTTGATCATCGTCGTGTGGCTGTCGGTGCCGACCAGCGTGTCGGGATAGCAGACGCCGTCCTTCTGGTGCACGCCGCGCGCGAGGTACTCGAGGTTGACCTGGTGGACGATGCCGATGCCGGGCGGCACGACCTTGAACGTGTCGAACGCCTGCATCCCCCACTTCATGAACTCGTAGCGCTCGTTGTTGCGCTGGAATTCGAGCTTCATGTTGAGGTCGAGCGCGTCCGGGCGGCGGAAGTAGTCGATCATCACCGAGTGGTCGACGACGAGGTCGACCGGCACCAGCGGCTCGATGACCTTGGCGTTCTTGCCCATGTCCTGCGCGACATTGCGCATCGCGGCGAGGTCGGCGAGGAGCGGCACGCCGGTGAAGTCCTGCAGCACCACGCGCGCGACGACGAACGGGATCTCGTCGGTGCGCGACCCCGTCGGGCTCCAGTTGGCGAGCTGGCGCACGTGCTCCTCGGCGACCTTCTTGCCGTCGCAGTTGCGCAGCACCGATTCCAGCACGATGCGGATCGATACCGGCAGGCGCGACACCTTGCCCACGCCCGCGGCTTCGAGCGCGGGCAGCGAGTAGTACTTCCGCTTGCCGCCGCCGACCGCGAATTCCTGCAGGGTGCCGAAGAGGTTGTGGCTCACGTTCGTTCTCCGTGGTTGCGCGCTCGCGCCCGCGTCGGGCGCAGCGTCACTGCGGTTGCCTGGGAGCGCGGGTCATGTCGCGCATGTTGATCGACTTGCCGTCGGGCATGATCACGTCGCCCGCCTTGACGCCGGCCGGGCAGGCGCCCGTCCATTTGGCGTCGATGACCGTCGTCGACGCGTTCTTGCCCATGAACGGTGGATCGTAGGACGCCTTCACCTCGGTGTGATACGCGGTGTCGGAGGTGAAGGACGTCACCGACTTCGATTTCATCGTGGACTCGCCGAGCTTGCACTCGGCTTCGCCGTAGATCTTGTTGCCGTCGCGCCGCATGTCGTTCTTCGAGCACATCGACTTCATCGACCCCATGCCCATGTCAAGCATTTCCTTCTGCACCGCGGCGTCGATGCAGATGCGGGTGACGGGCATTGCGCCCTTCTGCGCGCCGTCGCGATTCACGCGCGACTCCCACAGGCCCGATTTCATCGTGGGAAACTCGATCGCGGCGGCTGCGCCGGCATAGAGCGACACGGCGAGCGCCGCGCCAAGCAGCGGATACGTTCGTTTCATAGGTGACTCCTTCGGCGTGAGGAAAGACGCACATTCTCGGCCGTTGCCGGCCCGGCGTCCAACGCTCCTCATATGACGAAGAGGTCGACGAATTCGTTCACCGGCATCGCCTCCAGCGTTTCGGCCTCGAGGCTCGCGGCGAGGATCGCGGCCTGCTGCTTCGCGGGGAAGCGGCGGGCGAGGTTGGTCCTGAACTTCTCGACCAGCACGGGAATGCCCTCCTTGCGCCGGCGGCGATGGCCGATCGGATATTCGACGACGACCTCCTTCGTCTTGCTGCCGTCCTTGAACTCGACGGTGATCGCGTTGGCGATCGAGCGCTTCTCGGGGTCGTGGTAATCCTTGGAGAACGTCTTGTCCTCGACGCATTCCATCTTGGCGCGCAGCCGGTCGATCCGCGGATCCGCGGCGACGCCGTCCTCGTAGTCGGACGCGGTCAGGCGGCCGAAGATCAGCGGCACGGCGACCATGTACTGGATGCAATGGTCGCGGTCGGCGGGATTGTCGAGCGGGCCCTTCTTGTCGATGATCCGGATCGCCGACTCGTGCGTGCGGATCGTGATCTTCGTGATGTCGTCCAGGCGGTCCTTGACGTGCGGGTGGAGCTGCATCGCGCACTCGACGGCGGTCTGCGCGTGGAACTCGGCGGGAAAGCTGATCTTGAACAGCACGTTCTCCATCACGTAGCTGCCGTACGGGCGCTGGAACGTGAACGGGTTGCCCTTGAACAGCACGTCGTAGAAGCCCCAGGTCTTCGCGCGTCAGCACCGACGGATAGCCCATCTCGCCGGTCTTCGCGATCAGCGCGAGGCGCACGGCGCGCGACGTCGCGTCGCCCGCGGCCCAGCTCTTGCGCGAGCCGGTGTTCGGCGCGTGGCGGTAGGTGCGCAGCGACTGGCCGTCGACCCACGCGAGCGAGACCGCGTTGATCACCTCGTCGCGCGTGAGGCCCAGCAGGGTGGCGACGACGGCGGTGGAGGCGACCTTGACCAGCACGACGTGATCGAGCCCGACGCGGTTGAAGCTGTTCTCGAGCGCGATGACGCCCTGGATCTCGTGCGCCTTGATCATCGCGGTCAGCACGTCCTTCATCGTCAGCGGCGCGCGCCCCGCGGCGACGGCGTTGCGCGACAGCCAGTCGGCCGTCGCGAGGATGCCGCCGAGGTTGTCGGACGGATGGCCCCATTCGGCGGCGAGCCACGTGTCGTTGAAGTCGAGCCAGCGGATCATCGCGCCGATGTTGAACGCCGCCTGCACCGGGATCGAGCTGGAACTGCGTGCCCGGGACCTTCGCGCCGTTCGGCACGACGGTGCCCGGCACGATCGGCCCCATCAGCTTGGTGCAGGCGGGATAGGACAGCGCCTCGAAGCCGCAGCCCAGCGTGTCGATCAGGCAGTGCCGCGCGGTCGTGTACGCCTCCTTGCTGGTGATCTTGTACCTGGTCGCGTAATCCGCGATGTCGGAGAGGACCTGGTCGGGCGCGGGACGGACGTTGCTGATGTGGGCGGACATGGAGGCTCGTAGTGGTTCGTCGGATGTTTGCGTGCGGAATTCCGGGCTCAGGATTCGGTGCAGCCCGTGAGGAGCGGCCGGTTGTCGCGCAGGCGGGAGAGCGTGCCGCCGTTGCCCTTGCTCCACCATTCGAGATCGGCGATGGCGTTGACGTAGCGCGCACCGGAGGCGGCGCGCGCGGGCATGAGCTCGACCGTGCGCCCCTGCCAGCCGATGCCGCACCGGCGCCTTGCGCGCGTCGCGATACGCGGGATAGCCGACCGCGAGGTGGGCCCCGCCGCTGCACTGGTAGACGACGACGAACGGCGCCTCGCCGCGCACGGGCGCCGGCGTCTGCGCCGCCGCCGCCGCCGCGAACGCGCAGGCCGCGAGCGGGAGCGCGATCCTCACCGGCGATCCTTGAGCGGGACGAACTTGCGGTCCTCGGGTCCGACGTAGTTCGCCGACGGGCGGATGATCTTGCCGTCCTGCCGCTGCTCGATGACGTGGGCGGACCAGCCGGTCGTGCGCGAGATCACGAACAGCGGCGTGAACATCGCCGTCGGCACGCCCATCATGTGGTAGCTGACCGCGCTGAACCAGTCGAGGTTCGGGAACATGTTCTTGGCGTCCTACATCACGCGCTCGAGCCGCTCGGCGATCGCGAACATCCGCGTGTTGCCGGCGTCGGTCGAGAGCTCGCTTCGCGACCGCCTTGATCACCTCGTTGCGCGGATCGCTGACCGTGTAGACCGGGTGACCGAAGCCGATGATGACTTCCTTCGCCTCGACGCGGCGGCGGATGTCGGCCTCCGCCTCGTCCGGCGTGTCGTAGCGCTTCTGGATCTCGAACGAGACCTCGTTGGCGCCGCCGTGCTTCGGTCCGCGCAGCGCGCCGATGGCGCCGGTCAGCGCCGAGTAGATGTCGGCGCCCGTCCCCGCGATCACGCGGCCGGTGAAGGTCGACGCGTTGAACTCGTGCTCGGCGTACAGGATCAGCGACGTGTGCATCGCCCGCACCCACAGCGGGCGCGGCTTCGCGCCGTGCAGCAGGTGCAGGAAGTGTCCGCCGATCGAATCGTCGTCGGTCTCGACGTCGATGCGCCGGCCGTTGTGGCTCCAGTGATACCAGTAGAGCAGCATCGAGCCCAGCGACGCCAGCAGCCGGTCGGCGATGTCGCGTGCGCCGGCGACATCGTGATCGTCCTTTTCCGGCAGCACGGTGCCGAGCGCCGAGACGCCCGTGCGCATCACGTCCATCGGGTGGGCGGCCGCGGGAATGCGCTCCAGGATTTCCTTCACCGGCTCCGGCAGGCCGCGCAGGCTCTGCAGCTTCGCCTTGTACGCGGTGAGCTCGGCGACGGTCGGCAGCTTGCCGTGGACGAGCAGATAGGCGACTTCCTCGAATTCGCAGGTCGCTGCGATGTCGAGGATGTCGTAGCCGCGGTACGCAGGTCGTTGCCGGTGCGCCCGACGGTGCAGAGCGCGGTGTTGCCGGCGGTGACGCCGGACAGCGCGACGGATTTCTTCGCCTTGGGCGGGGTTGCGGTGAGGGATTCTGCGGTGGTCATGGAAGGCTCCAGTCTGGCGCGACGTGAAATGCTTTCGGGGCCGACGTGCCGGCTACTTGCCCTTGGCGAACAGCGCGTCGAGCCGTTCTTCGTAGGCGTGATATCCGAGGCGGTCGTAGAGCTCGACACGCGTCTGCATCGTGTCGACGACGTGCTTCTGCGTGCCGTCGCGGCGCAGCGCTCCGTAGACGTTCTCCGCCGCCTTGTTCATGGCGCGGAACGCGGACAGCGGGTAGAGCGCTATGCCGACGCCCGCGCTGCGCAGCTCGTCGACGGTGAAGAGCGGCGTCGCGCCGAACTCGGTGATGTTGGCGAGCACCGGCACCTTCGTCGCGTCGACGAACTTCCGGTACATCGCGAGATCGGTGACGGCCTCGGGGAAGATCATGTCGGCGCCCGCCTCGACGCAGGCACAGGCGCGTTCGATCGCCGCCTCGAGTCCCTCGACGGCGAGCGCGTCGGTGCGCGCCATGATGACGAACGCCGGATCGGTGCGCGCGTCGACGGCCGCCTTGATGCGGTCGACCATCTCGTCGATCGGCACGATGGCCTTGCCGGGACGGTGGCCGCAGCGCTTGGCGCCGACCTGGTCCTCGATGTGCACGGCGGCGGCGCCGAACTTGATCATCGACTTCACGGTGCGCGCGACGTTGAACGCCGACGCGCCGAAACCGGTGTCGACGTCGACCAGCAGCGGCAGCGGACAGGCGTCGGTGATCCGGCGCACGTCGGTGAGCACGTCGTCGAGATTGCTGATGCCGAGGTCGGGCACGCCGAGCGAGCCCGCGGCGACGCCGCCGCCCGAAAGGTAGATCGCCTTGAAGCCGGCGCGCTCGGCGAGGATCGCGTGATAGGCGCAGATCGCGCCCGGCACCTGCAGCGGCGTTTCGGCGGCAAGCGCGGCGCGCAGGCGCGCGCCGGGGGAGGCGGTCGTCATCGGCTGAGCGTCAGCCGAGCAGCGACGCGACGCCGGCGCGCTCTTCCTCGAGCTCCTTCAGCGTCGCGTCCATCTTCTCGCGCGAGAACGCGTCGATGTCGAGGCCGGTGACGCGCGTGTACTCGCCGTTCGCCGTGGTGACGGGCACGCCGTACATCACGTCCTGCGGAATGCCGTAGCTGCCGTCCGAAGGCACGCCCATCGTCACCCACTTGCCATCGCTGCCCAGCATCCAGTCGCGCATGTGGTCGATCGCGGCATTCGCGGCCGACGCGGCGGAGGAGAGCCCGCGTGCGGCGATGATCGCGGCGCCGCGCTTGCCGACGGTGGGCAGGAACACGGTGCGGTTCCAGTCCTCGTCGTTGATCAGCGACTTCAGCGACTGGCCGTCGGCGGTGGCGAAGCGGTAGTCGGCGTACATCGTCGGCGAGTGGTTGCCCCAGACGGCGAGCTTTTCGATCGATGCGACGGGCTTGCCGGACTTCGCGGCCAGTTGCGAGAGCGCGCGGTTGTGGTCGAGCCGCAGCATCGCGGTGAAATTCTTCTTCGGGAGCGAGGGCGCCGACTTCATCGCGATATACGCGTTGGTGTTGGCGGGATTGCCGACGACCAGCACCTTCACGCCGCGGCTCGCCACGCGATCGAGCGCCTTGCCCTGCTCGATGAAGATCTTCGCGTTCTCCATCAGTAGGTCCTTGCGCTCCATGCCCGGGCCGCGCGGCTTCGCGCCGACCAGCACGGCGACGTCGGCGTCCTTGAAGGCGACCGCGGGGTCGGCGGCGCCTTCCATGCCGGCGACCAGCGGGAACGCGCAGTCCTCGATTTCCATCATCACGCCCTTAAGCGCGGCCTGCGCCTTGTCGATCGGCAGTTCCAGCATCTGCAGGATCACGGGCTGGTCGCGTCCCAGCATTTCGCCGGTGGCGATGCGGAAAAGGATGCTGTAGCCGATCTGGCCGGCGGCGCCGGTGACGGCAACGCGAAGAGGCTTCTTCATGGCGAATTCCTCGGTGGTTGGTGCGGAACGAGTGGGGACGGCATGCGGAGCAATGAAATCTGGGCGGGGCGGATCGTCGTCCGGGAAGGCGCGGTGGAGGCGGGCGCCACCGGCGTGTTGCATTGCAGCGGCCGTCGCACTGGGACCTGGCGGAGGCAACGCGACCGGCCACCCCGACTGCCCGCCATTCTAGGCGTTCCCCGCGAAACGTGTCAATGATATCCTCTAACTTATAGAAGACATAAGACATGAGTTAGACTTCGTCGGCGCGGGCGGCAATAATCCGCGGCGCGGCGCAGGCGAGCGCCGCCCGTGCCCGGCCGCCGCGGGCGCCTTCCCCGCGAATGCGCGCGGGAATCGCACACGCAGGAGTGGACGTGAACGCAACCCCTTCGTTTCAGGCCGTTGTACATGCAGATCAAGGCGCTGCTCGAGCAGGGCCTCGAGGCGGGCGACTGGAAGCCGGGCGAGCCGATCCCGAGCGAGATCGAGCTGGCCGGCCGGTTCGGCGTTTCCCAAGGCACGGTGCGCAAGGCGATCGACGCGCTGGCGGCCGACAACCTCGTCGTGCGCCGGCAGGGGAAGGGCACGTTCGTCGCGACCCACACCGAGGAAAACACGTCGATGTTCCGGTTCCTGCGGATCCGGCGCAACGACGGGAAGGACGAGTACCCGGCGAGCCGGCTCGTCGACGTCCGCCGCGGCAAGGCGAGCGTAGAAGCGGCGCGCCATCTCGATCTCGCCCCGGGCGAGCCGGTGTTCGTGCTGCGGCGGGTCCTCGAATACTCGGGCCAGCCCGTCGTGCTGGACGAGATCACGCTGCCTGCGGAGCTCTTCAAGGGCCTGACGCGCGCCCGGGTCGAGGCGTACCACGGATCGATGTACAGCTTTTTCGAAACCCAGTTCGGCGTGCGCATGCTGAAGGCGCAGGAGAAGCTCAAGGCCATCGCGGCCGACCCGGTGGCGGCCCGGATCCTCGACGTCGTGCCCGGACAGCCGCTCCTCGCGGTCGACCGGGTCACGCTCACGTACGGCGAGCGCCCGGTCGAATGGCGGCGCGGGCTCTGCACGACGAAACGGCATCACTATCTCAACCTGCTGGGATAGGGGTGTGCCGCACGCCACCGCTCCCGCCCGGACCGCCGGTCCGCATTGCCGGCGCGTCCGGGGATCGCGCTATAATCGCCTGCTGCTTTGCACAACGCGATTCTCGCCATAAAAAGACGCCGGAAAACGTGCCCGTGACACCCTGCTTCTCGCGCCGGAACCGCCCGGATTCGCTCCTGCGTCGCTTCCCGACGACATTCAGCATGGGGCCCCGGACGGCCTCCCGCAAAGCGGGTCGGCGGCCCGAATCCGGCGTTCCCGCCCGAGCCGACGATGCCCGCCGCTGAGCGCCCGCCGGTGAAGCCGCGGCCCGTCTATCTCAATCTGGTCGCGATCCGGCTGCCGCTGCCCGGCATCGTCTCTATCCTGCACCGGATTTCCGGCGCGTTCCTGTTCCTTGCCGGCATTCCGCTGCTGCTCGCCTTTGTCGGCGCGAGCCTCGCCTCGCCCGAATCGTTCGCTTCGCTCAAGGCCTGTCTCGCGAACCCGCTGGCGAAGCTCGCCGCGCTCGTCTTCGCCTGGGCGTATCTGCATCACTTCTGTGCCGGCATCCGATACCTGCTGCTGGACATCGACGTGGGCGTTGACCTTCCGGCGGCGCGCCGGTCGTCGGTCGTCGTGCTGGTCGTGAGCCTCGCGCTCACGCTGTTCGTCGGGTGGCGGCTGTGGTGACCGACCGCAAGGTCACCGGCGCGCACTACGGTCTTCGCGACTGGCTGCTGCAGCGGCTCACCGCGCTGGCGATGGCGGGCTACACGGCGCTCCTGCTGGTGATCGTGCTGTGGAACGGCGGACTCGACTACGGCCTGTGGACGGCGCTCTTCGCCAACGCCGCGTTCAAGGTGGCGACCTTCCTTTTCATGGCCGCGCTGCTCTATCACGCGTGGGTCGGTGTGCGCGACATCTACATGGACTACGTGAAACCCGTCGGCATTCGCCTCGCGCTGCAGACGCTCTCGGTGCTGGCGCTCGTCGGGTATCTCGGCTGGACCATTGCGATACTGTGGGGCGGCAAATGACGGCGGCCGCGAACCTTCCGGTGCGCAAGTTCGACGCGATCGTCGTCGGCGCGGGCGGCTCGGGGATGCGCGCGTCGCTGCAGCTCGCCGAGGCCGGCCTCTCGGTTGCCGTGCTTTCCAAGGTCTTCCCGACGCGCTCGCACACGGTCGCCGCGCAGGGCGGCATCGGCGCATCGCTCGGCAACATGTCGGAGGACAACTGGCTCTGGCACATGTACGACACGATCAAGGGTTCCGACTGGCTCGGCGACCAGGACGCGATCGAATACATGTGCCGGATGGCGCCGCAGGTCGTCTACGAGCTCGAGCACTTCGGGATGCCGTTCGACCGCAACGCGGACGGCACGATCTACCAGCGGCCGTTCGGCGGCCACTCGGCGAACTTCGGCGAGAAGCCGGTGCAGCGCGCCTGCGCGGCCGCCGACCGCACCGGGCACGCGCTGCTGCACACGCTCTACCAGCGCAACGTGCGCGCGCGCACGCAGTTCTTCGTCGAATGGATGGCGCTCGACCTCATCCGCGACGCGCGACGGCGACGTGCTCGGGCGTCGTCGCGCTCGAGATGGAGACGGGCGAGGTGATGGTGCTGCAGGCGAAGTCGACGCTGCTCGCCACGGGCGGCGCGGGGCGCATCTTCGCCGCGTCGACCAACGCGTTCATCAACACCGGCGACGGCCTCGGCATGGCGGCGCGCGCCGGCATCCCGCTGCAGGACATGGAGATGTGGCAGTTCCACCCGACCGGCGTCTACGGCGCCGGCGTGCTGATCACCGAGGCGGTGCGCGGCGAGGGCGGCATCCTGCTCAACTGCAATGGCGAGCGCTTCATGGAGCGCTACGCGCCGAACCTCAAGGACCTCGCGTCGCGCGACGTCGTCAGCCGCTCGATGGACCAGGAGATCAAGGAAGGCCGGGGCTGCGGTCCCAACAAGGACCACGTGCTGCTGAAGCTCGATCACCTCGGCCCCGAGCTCATCATGAAGCGGCTGCCGTCGATCCACGAGATCGCGGTCAAGTTCGCCAACGTCGACTGCACGAAGGAGCCGATTCCCGTCGTGCCGACGATCCATTACCAGATGGGCGGCATCCCGACCAACGTCCACGGGCAGGTCGTCGCGCCGAAGGACGGCGACTCCAAGGCCGTGGTCAACGGTCTCTATGCGGTCGGCGAATGCGCGTGCGTCTCCGTGCACGGCGCCAACCGCCTCGGCACCAATTCGCTGCTCGATCTCATCGTCTTCGGACGCGCCGCCGGCATCGACATCGTCGAGCACGCGCGCGGCAGCGCCGCGCACAAGCCGCTGCCGAAGGACGCCGCCGACCGACCGCTCGCGCGCCTCGCGCGGCTCGACGGCGCCTCCGGCGGCGAATCGGTCCCGGCCGTTGCCGACGCCTTGCGCAGGGCCATGCAGGCGCACTGCGGCGTGTTCCGCAACCAGGAGCTCCTGACCGAAGGCGTCGCGCAGGTGATGGAGATCGCCGAGCGCGCGGCGCGGACGTCGATCGCAGACAAGAGCCGCGTGTTCAACACCGCGCGGATCGAGGCGCTCGAGCTCGACAACCTGATCGAGACCGCCAAGGCGACCGTGGTGTCGGCGGAAGCGCGCCGCGAGTCGCGCGGCGCGCAGGCCCGCAGCGACTATCCCGACGCGCGACGACGTCAACTGGCTGAAGCACACGCTGTGGTATCGCGACGGCAACCGGCTCGACTACAAGCCGGTCAATCTGAAGCCGCGTGACGGTCGAGGCATTTCCACCCAAGGCCCGGACCTACTGAGCCGCGTGCACTCGATGAAATTCCGCATCTACCGCTACGACCCCGAGAAGGACGCGAAGCCCTACCTCAAGGACTACGACGTCGCGCTCGACCCGCACGACCGGATGCTGCTCGACGCGCTGATCCGGCTGAAGGCGGTCGACGACACGCTGGCGTTCCGCCGCAGCTGCCGCGAGGGCGTCTGCGGCTCCGACGCGATGAACATCAACGGCAAGAACGGCCTTGCCTGCATCACCAACCTCAAGACGCTGAAGGAGCCGATCGAGCTGCGCCCGCTGCCGGGGCTGCCGGTGATCCGCGACCTGATCGTCGACATGAGCCAGTTCTTCAAGCAGTACCACTCGATCACGCCGTACCTCGTCAACGACACGCCGCCGCCGGAGAAGGAGCGGCTGCAGTCGCCGGAGGACCGCGAGGAGCTCGACGGGCTCTACGAGTGCATCCTCTGCGCCTGCTGCTCGACGGCCTGCCCGTCGTTCTGGTGGAACCCGGACAAGTTCGTCGGCCCGGCCGGGCTGCTGCCGCCTACCGCTTCATCGCCGACTCGCGCGACGAGGCGACCGCCGCCAGCGCTCGACAACCTCGAGGACCCGTACCGGCTTTTCCGCTGCCACACCATCATGAACTGCGTCGACGTCTGCCCGAAGGGGCTCAACCCGACGCGGGCGATCGGCAAGATCAAGGAAATCATGGTCAAGCGGACCGTCTAGTTCCTCCACGGTATTGCGCTGAGTCAAAGGCAGGGCCGGTAAATGACCGTAGATTCACCCTCACCCCGCACCGTGGACCCCTCCCTTCCCGACGATGATCGCAGCCTCGCCCGACTCTCCTGGCGCTGCCGACGCGGCATGCTGGAGAACGACCTCGTGCTGTCGCGCTTCCTCGCCCGCCGTGGCGCCTCTCTGACCGGCGCGGATCTGGCCGCGCTCGACGCCTTGCTGGACCTTCCCGACAACGACCTCTGGCGGATCATTTCGGGACAGGCCGAGCCGCCCGCCGCGGAGCTCGCCCCCCTTGTCATGGAGCTGCGCGCCGCGTGAAGCGCGGCCCGACTCCGAAAGCATTCACCGATTCCGACGACGCATTGTGATTCGAAGCGCCCAACCCCATTTTGCAGTTGCAGGGTGACGGCGCTCCCGGTTCTCCCACCCGTTTCAAAGCGCATGGAGCACCTCTCATGACCGACCGTACCGCAACGCTCACCTTCTCCGACGGCTCGGCGCCCGTCACGTTCCCCGTGCTGTCAGGGACCGTCGGCCCGGACGTCATCGACATCCGCACGCTCTACGGCAAGACCGGCAAGTTCACGTTCGATCCGGGCTTCCTGTCGACGGCGTCGTGCAAGTCGGCGATCACCTACATCGACGGCGACAAGGGCGAGCTGCTCTACCGCGGCTATCCGATCGAGGAGCTCGCGGTCAAGTGCGACTTCCTGGACGTCTGCTACCTGCTGCTCTACGGCGAGCTGCCCAACCCGGCGCAGAAGGCGGAGTTCGTCAGCCGCGTGACCAAGCACACGATGGTGAACGAGCAGATGCAGTTCTTCCTGCGCGGCTTCCGCCGCGACGCGCATCCGATGGCGGTGATGACCGGCCTGGTCGGCGCGCTGTCGGCGTTCTACCCGGACTCGATCAACCTGCACGACGCCAACCAGCGCGACATCTCGGCGATCCGCCTGATCGCGAAGATGCCCACGCTGGTGGCGATGGCGTACAAGTACACGGTGGGCCAGCCGTACATGTATCCGCGCAACGACCTGTCGTACGCGGCCAACTTCATGCGCATGATGTTCGCCACGCCGTGCGAGGACTACAAGCCCAACGACGTGCTGGTGCGCGCGCTGGACCGCATCTTCATCCTGCACGCCGACCACGAGCAGAACGCGTCGACGTCGACGGTGCGGCTGTGCGCGTCGTCCGGCACGAACCCGTTCGCGGCGATCGCCGCCGGGCGTGGCCTGCCTGTGGGGGCCGGCGCACGGCGGCGCCAACGAGGCCTGCCTCAACATGCTCTACGACATCCAGAAGCAGGGCGGCGTCGCCAAGATCGGCGAGTTCATCGCCAAGGTCAAGGACAAGAACTCCGGCGTGAAGCTGATGGGCTTCGGCCACCGCGTCTACAAGAACTACGATCCCGCGCGCGAAGCTGATGCGCGAGACCTGCCACGAGGTGCTGACCGAGCTCGGCCTGCACGACGACCCGCTGTTCAAGCTCGCGATGGCGCTGGAGAAGATCGCGCTCGAGGACGACTATTTCGTCTCGCGCAAGCTCTACCCGAACGTCGACTACTATTCGGGCATCGTGCAGAAGGCGATCGGCATTCCGGTGCCGCTGTTCACCGCCATCTTCTCGCTGGCGCGCACCGTCGGCTGGATCGCGCAGTTGAACGAGATGATCGCCGATCCGGAATACAAGATCGGCCGCCCGCGGCAGCTCTTCACCGGCGCCACGCGGCGCACGGTGAAGCCGATCGCGCAGCGCTAAAGGCTGAACGTCAGGCCGCGTGCGAGCCGCGGGTGGCGCCGCGAGCTGGCGGGCGCCTCTGCATCGATCTGTGGCCCGGCGCACGCCTCGTGGCGCTCGCAGCGGGCAACCGTCATCCAGCGCAGCGAGGTCGCAGTCGATGAGCATCGATGAAGCAATTCGAGTCCACCAGCACGCTGTTCGGCGGCAACGCGCCGTTCATCGAGGACCAGTACGAGCAATACCTCGCCGATCCCGCCTCGGTCGCGCCCGACTGGCGTGCGTATTTCGACACGCTGCGCGGACGGCGCGGCCGACGTCGCGCACGCGCCCGTGATCGAGTCGTTCATCCGCCTCGGCAAGAGCCGCAAGCGTCGCCGGGGCGATGGTCGACGCGTCGACGCTGCACAAGCAGGTGCTTGTGCTGCAGATGATCGGCAAGTTCCGCACGCTCGGCATGTTCCAGGCCGACCTCGACCCGCTGAAGCGGCAGGAGCAGCGCCACATCGCCGGACCTCGACCTCGCGACCTACGGGTTCACCGACGCCGACCTGGACACGGAGTTCGACGTCGGCTCGTTCAGCGGCGGCACGCCGCGGATGCGCCTGCGCGACATCATCCAGGCGCTGAAGGACACGTACTGCCGCACGTTCGGCGCCGAGTACATGTACATCAACGACACGGCCACCAAGCGCTACATCCAGCAGCGCCTCGAGCCGATCCGCTCGCGCCCGACCTACACGCGCGACCGAGCAGCGCCACATCCTCGAGCGGCTGACCGCCGCGGAGACGCTGGAGCGCTACCTGCACACCAAATACGTCGGCCAGAAGCGCTTCTCCGGCGAGGGCGGCGACACGATGATCCCGATGCTCGACCAGCTGATGCAGAAGGCCGGCGCCGCCGGGGTCCAGGAGATCGTGATCGGCATGGCGCACCGCGGCCGCCTCAACGTGCTCGTCAACACGCTGGGCAAGATGCCCGCCGACCTGTTCGCCGAGTTCGAGGGCAAGCAGGCGCAGGAGCTCTCCGCCGGCGACGTCAAGTACCACCAGGGCTTCTCGTCCGACGTGATCGACGCCGGGCGGGCCGATGCACCTGACGCTCGCGTTCAACCCGTCGCACCTCGAGATCGTCAACCCGGTGGTCGAGGGCTCGGTGCGCGCGCGCCAGCACCGGCGCAGCGACAAGGACGGCGACGCAGGTGCTGCCGGTGCTGATCCACGGCGACGCCGCGATCGCCGGCCAGGGCGTGATCCAGGAAACCCTCAACATGGCGCAGACCCGCGGCTACTACACGGGCGGCACCATCCACATCGTCGTCAACAACCAGATCGGCTTCACGACGTCGGATCCGCGCGACACGCGCGGCACGCTCTATTGCACCGATATCGCGAAGATGGTCGAGGCGCCGATCTTCCACGTCAACGCCGACGACCCCGAGGTGTGCCTGCTCGCGGTCGACATCGCGATGGAGTACCGTCAGAAGTTCCACCGCGACGTGTTCATCGACCTCGTCTGCTTCCGCCGACTGGGCCACAACGAGGCCGACGAGCCGATGGTCACGCAGCCGCTGATGTACAAGACGATCGCGCAGCATCCGGGCACGCGCAAGCTCTACGCCGACAAGCTGGTCGCGGCCGGCGTGATCGCACCCGAAGAGGCCGACGCGATGATCGCCGCCTATCGCGCCGCGATGGACAAGGGACAGCACACCAACACGACGATCCTGTCGAACTACAAGGCGCCGATGACGGTCGACTGGTCGCCGTTCGTGCGCCGCGACTGGACCGCGCCCTACGACGGTGCGCTGCCGGTCGAGCGCATCCGCGCGCTGGCGCGCAAGGTCACCGAGGTGCCCGAGGGCTTCAAGCTGCATCCGCGCGTCGAGAAGGTGATCGCCGATCGGCGCGCGATGGCCGACGGCGCGACTGCCGCTCGACTGGGGCATGGGCGAGACGCTCGCCTACGCGACGCTGCTCGACCAGGGCTACGGCGTGCGCCTGTCCGGCGAGGACGTCGGCCGCGGCACGTTCTCGCACCGCCACGCGGTGCTGCACGACCAGAACCGCGAGAAGTGGGACTCCGGCATCGTACATCCCGCTGCAGCATCTCGCCAAGGAGCCAGCCGACGATCGAGATCATCGACTCGGTGCTGACCGAGAACGCGGTGCTGGGCTTCGAATACGGCTACGCGACGTCGGATCCGATGCGCCTCGTGGTCTGGGAAGCGCAGTTCGGCGATTTCGCCAACGGCGCGCAGGTCGTGATCGACCAGTTCATCGCGTCCGGCGAAGTGAAGTGGGGCCGGATCTGCGGCCTCGTGCTGCTGCTGCCGCACGGCTACGAGGGGCAGGGTCCGGAGCATTCGTCGGCGCGCCCCGAGCGCTACCTGCAGCTCTGCGCCGAGCACAACATGCAGGTGTGCGTGCCGTCGACGCCGGCGCAGATCTACCACCTGCTGCGCCGGCAGATGCTGCGCGTGTTCCGCCAGCCGCTGATCGTGATGAGCCCGAAGAGCCTGCTGCGGCACAAGGAGGCGGTCTCGACGCTCGAGGAGCTCGCGCACGGCCGGTTCCAGAACGTCATCGGCGAGACCGAGAAGCTCGTCGCGAAGAACGTGAAGCGCGTCATCGCCTGCAGCGGCAAGGTCTACTACGAGCTCGCGGCGTACCGGCGCGAGCACAAGATCGCCGACGTCGCGATCATCCGCTTCGAGCAGCAGTATCCGTTCCCGCACGACGACTTCAAGGCTGCGCTCGCGAAATTCCCGAACGCGACGGAAATCGTCTGGTGCCAGGAGGAGCCGCAGAACCAGGGCGCGTGGTACCGGCTGCGCGCCTATTTCCGCGCCGACGCGCTGCCGAACCAGGTCGTCGCCTACGCGGGACGCCCGGTCGCCGCGACCACGGCGGTCGGCTACATGTCGAAGCACGTCGAACGCCAGCAGAAACTCATCCAGGATGCGTTCGCGCCGGCACTGTCCGAGGGCGAAATGATGGTCGGAACCTGACAGGAAGAAACAGCGATGCAAGTTGAAGTCAAGGTCCCGCAACTCCCCGAATCGGTGGCCGAGGCAACGCTCGTCCACTGGCACAAGAACGTCGGCGAGGCGGTCAAGCGCGACGAGAACCTCATCGACGTCGAGACCGACAAGGTCGTGCTCGAATTGCCGGCGCCCGATTCCGGCGTGCTGGTGGAAATCCGCAAAAGCGACGGCGCCACCGTCGTGGGACAGGAAGTGATCGCGGTGATCGACACCGCGGCGACGGCCACCGTCGCCGCTGCATCGGCGAACGCGGCGGTGCCGGCGGCGAAGTCCGCCGCTGCCCCGGCGCGTGCTGCAAGTGATGCGGGTGCAATCGCGCTGCCGGCGGCGCGCAAGATGATGGCGGAGCAGGGCGTCGCTGCCGCCGACGTCGCGGGAACCGGCCGCGGGGGTCGAATCACCAAGCCCGACGTCGTGGCGACGGTGGAGGCGAAGGCAGCGCCCGCCGACGCCGCACCTCCTGCTGTCGCACGCGCGCCGGCACCGGCGGTTCAGCTTCCGGCCGCACTCGGCAACCGGCCGGAACAGCGCGTGCCGATGTCGCGGCTGCGCCAGCGCGTGGCGGAGCGCCTCGTCCAGTCGCAGTCGACGGCGGCGATCCTGACGACGTTCAACGAAGTCAACATGCAGCCGGTCATCGACCTGCGCAACAAGTACAAGGATCGCTTCGAGAAGGAGCACGGCGTCAAGCTCGGCTTCATGGCGTTCTTCGTGAAGGCGGCGGTGCACGCGCTCAGGAAGTTTCCGGCGGTGAACGCGTCGATCGACGGCACCGACATCGTTTATCACGGCTACTTCGACATCGGCATCGCCGTCGGCAGCCCGCGCGGCCTCGTCGTGCCGATCCTGCGCGACGCGGACCAGCTTTCGTTCGCCGAGATCGAGATCGCCATTGCCGATTTCGGCAGGCGCGCGCAGGACGGCAAGCTCACGGTCGAAGATCTGACGGGCGGCACGTACACGATTTCCAACGGCGGCGTGTTCGGCTCGATGCTGTCGACGCCGATCATCAATCCGCCGCAGTCGGCGATTCTCGGCGTGCACGCGACGCGGGAGCGGCCGGTGGTCGAGAATGGACAGGTGGTGATCCGGCCGATCAACTATCTCGCCCAGTCCTACGACCACCGCATCATCGATGGGCGCGAAGCGGTGCTGTCGCTAGTCGCCATCAAGGAAGCGCTCGAGGATCCTGCTCGGTTGCTGCTCGACTTGTGATCCCGCGGCTGCGCGCCCCGATGACTTCGTTGCTGCTCACTCGCGACCTCGCCGTACCAACGTGTACTATCTCGGCCGCTCGTTCCGCTGCCTCGGTTGGCAAATGCGGCCCTCGGGGCGCTCGCTCGCTCGACGCGTGCGACGAAAACTACTGCACGTCGCCCGTCGCTCAGGCCGCTCGCTACGCGCCTTCTGCGGGTGGTGCGTCCTTCAACCTGAAGACGAATTCCGGTTCGTTCCGACTCTGCCCCCAATTTCATGTCAGATCAATTTGATGTCGTTGTGATCGGCGGCGGACCGGGCGGCTACATCGCCGCGATCCGCGCAGCGCAGCTCGGAATGAAGGTCGCGTGCATCGACGACTGGACGCGCGCGGGCGGCAAGCCGGCACCGGGCGGCACGTGCACGAACGTCGGCTGCATTCCGTCGAAGGCGCTGCTGCAGTCCTCCGAGAATTTCGAGCACGCGGGGCACGCGTTCGCCGACCACGGGATCACGCTCGACAATCTCGGCATCGACGTCGCGAAAATGCAGGCGCGCAAGGAGAAGGTCGTCGCGCAGAACAACGACGGCATCCTGTTCCTCTTCCGGAAGAACAAGGTGACGTTCTTCCACGGCCGCGGCGCATTCGCCGGTGGCAGCGCCGCCGCAGGATGGAGCGTGAAGGTCGACGGGGAGAAGCCCGCCGATCTCGTGGCGAAGCACGTGATCGTCGCGACGGGCTCGAAGCCGCGGCCGCTGCCGGGTACGGAAATCGACAACGTGCGCGTGCTGGACAACGCCGGCGCGCTGGCGCTGACCGAAGTACCGAAGACGCTCGGCGTCGTTGGGGCAGGCGTGATCGGCCTCGAGATGGGCAGCGTGTGGCGCCGGCTCGGTGCCAAGGTGACCGTGCTGGAAGCGCTGCCGGCATTTCTGGGTGCGGCCGACGACGCGATTGCGAAGGAGGCGAAGAAGGTCTTCGCGAAGCAGGGCCTCGCGATCCAGCTGGGCGTCACGATCACCAGGGTCACGGTGTCGGAACACGACGTCGCCGTGGCATGGACCGACGCGGCTGGCGTCGCGCAGACGGCGAGCTTCGACCGGCTGATCGTGTCGATCGGCCGCCTGCCGCACACGGCGGGGCTCGATCCCGAGAAGGTGGGCCTCAAGCTCGACGCGCGCGGCTTCGTCGAGGTGGACGCTGCGTGCCGGACAAACCTGCCGAACGTCTGGGCGATCGGCGACGTCGTCCGCGGTCCGATGCTCGCGCACAAGGCGGAGGAAGAGGGCGTCGCGGTCGCCGAGCGCATCGCGGGCCAGCACGGCCACGTCGACTTCAACACCGTGCCGTGGGTGATCTACACGTCGCCGGAAATCGCGTGGGTGGGCAGGACCGAGCAGCAGCTGAAGGCGGACGGCGTGGCGTACAAGGCCGGCACGTTCCCGTTCTCGGCGAACGGCCGCGCCCGCGCGCTGGGCGACACGACCGGGTTCGTCAAGATCCTCGCCGATGCCGCAACGGACCGCATCCTCGGCATGCACGTGATCGGGCCGATGGCCTCCGAGCTCATCTCCGAAGGCGTCGTCGCGATGGAGTTCGGCGCGTCGAGCGAGGACCTCGCGCGGATCTGCCACGCGCACCCGTCGCTGTCCGAGGTGACGAAGGAAGCTGCGCTGGGCGTGGCCGGCCGGACGCTCAACCTCTAGGACGGCGTGCGAGCTGCAGTCGACGCATCGATCGCCGCGCGGCGCGGCGGCCTCGCCGCGTGGGTCGAGCCGATCCTGGCCGCCCGGGGCACGACGCTCGACCCGGCGCAGGCCGCCGCGCTCGACCGGCTGCAGGAGCTCGCGGACGAGCTCCACGCGTTTCGCGCGGCGCGACGCTCGACGCTGAAGAAGCTCTTCTCGCCGCCCGAGGTTCCGCGCGGCGTCTATCTCTGGGGCGGCGTCGGGCGCGGCAAGAGCTTCCTGATGGACGGCTTTTTCGCGACCGTCGCGCTGCGGCGCAAGACGCGCGTGCATTTCCACGTCTTCATGCGCGACGTCCACGCGGCGCTCGCCGAAGTGAAGCACGAGGCGGATCCGCTCGCGGTCGTCGCGGCGGGCATCGCGCGCCGCCATCGCCTCATCTGCTTCGACGAATTCCACGTCTCCGACATCGCCGACGCGATGATCCTCGGCCGGCTGCTGCAGGCGCTGTTCGAGCACGGCGTCGTATTCGTGATGACGTCGAACTACGCGCCTGACACGCTCTGGCCGAACGGCCTGCAGCGGGAGCGGTTCCTGCCGACCATCGCGCTCATCAAGCGCGGGCTCGACGCTGTCGAGGTCGACGCCGGCGTCGACTACCGGCTGCGCGCGCTGACCCAGGTGCGGACCTATTACACGCCGGTGGGCGCGGCGGCGGACGCGAATCTCGCCGCCGCGTTCGAGGCGATGCGCTCGGGGACGGACGAGAGCCCGAAGCTCGACGTCGAAGGCCGCGCACTCGTCGCGCGCCGCGTCGCCGGCAGCGCGGCATGGTTCGACTTCGCGGCGCTGTGCGACGGCCCGCGCTCGCAGCGCGACTACCTCGAGCTCGCCCGCCGCTTTCCCGTGATCCTGCTGTCCGGCGTGCCCCGGATGTCCCCGGATATGGGCGACCTCGCGCGCCGCTTCACGTGGCTCGTCGACATACTGTACGATCATCGTGTGAAGCTGCTGCTCTCGGCCGAAGTCGCCGCGCCCGACCTCTATCGCACGGGCCACCACAGCGGCGAGTTCGACCGCACCGTGAGCCGTCTCGTCGAAATGCAATCCCACGATTACATGGCAGAACCGCACGTCGCGGCCGAGCGGGCGGACTAGCCCCCGCTCCCCTGCCGCGCGCCCCTCAATTCCATCAAATCCCCGCAGCGGACAAGGAGAACCCCGTGCAGAAATTCAAGGCCTACCGGACCTTCCAGGAGTCGAACGGCGTCGCCAGCCGCTTCGTGGAAATGTCGCTGGACGAGCTCGACCCGGGCGACGTCGTCGTGCGCACGAAGTACTCGACGATCAACTACAAGGATGCCCTGTCGTACAACGGCGCGGGCAAGATCATGCGCAAGTATCCGACCAACGCCGGCATCGACATGGCCGGCACGGTCGAGACGTCGAGCGACCCGCGCTGGAAGCGCGGCGACAAGGTCATCGTGCATGCCTACGACATGGGCGTCGCGCACGACGGCGGCTATTCCGAGTTCGTCCGCGTGCCGGGCGACTGGGTGGTCCGCCGGCCGGAGAGCATGACGGCGTTCGATGCGATGACGCTCGGCACGGCGGGCTTCACGGCGGCGCAGGCGATCATGCTGATGGAGCACAACGGCCTCGCCCCGGGCAACGGTCCCGTCGCGGTCACCGGATCGACCGGCGGCGTCGGCTCGGTCGCGGTCGAGATTCTCGCCAAGTCCGGGTATGAAGTCGTCGCGATCACCGGCAAGAAGGAGGAGACCAACTACCTGAAGGAGCTGGGCGCCCGCGAGGTGATCGTCCGCCAGACGGTCGATCTTTCCAAGATCCGGCCGCTCGATTCGGCCCGCTGGGCGGGCGTCGTCGACAACCTCGGCGGGGACATCCTCGCGTGGCTGCTGTCGACGATGAAGGTCGGCGGCACCGCGGCGGCGGTGGGACTCGCCGCCGACCACAAGCTGCACACCTCGGTGATGCCGTTCATCCTGCGCGGCGTGTGCCTGCTCGGCGCGGACAGTGCGAACTGCTCGATGGCGCTTCGCCAGAAGCTCTGGAACAAGCTCGCCGTCGAATGGCGTCCGGACAAGGTGCACGACCAGGTCCGCACGATCGACTTCGAGGATCTGCCGACGCATTTCGACCCGTACATCAAGGGAATGGTCCGCGGCCGCACCGTCGTGCGCATCGCGCCCGATACCCACCCCTAGCCGGATCCGGCGGCGGTCGCGCGGCACTCTGCGCGGCCGCGTGCGGCACAGCGGTGCGCCGGGCTTCGGCGGCCTCCGGCGAGGCTCCGGCGCGAGACGCATCCGGCAGGCGTCGCGACGGCACGCATTCATTTGGTCCGAGGTCTTGCACAAGAGACATTGACCGGACGCAAGGTCGGATGTCGTGCGCGCCGCTAGGCTCTACCCGGAGTCCGGCACGAAAAGAGGTCGTCGCGTGTGCTGCGCCTGCACACGTCCATTCTGCACGCGCGACCGGAGGCGAACCGTCCTGGAGGGGATGATGCAGCGCTACAAGGCATTTCACCAAAGCTCGCTCGACCGATCGCGACGCGTTCTGGCGCAAGGAAGCGGAACTCGTCGATTGGCAGACGCCGTTCACCGCGGTGCTCGACTATTCGCAGCCGCCATTCGCGAAGTGGTTCGTCGGCGGGCGCACCAACCTCTGCCACAACGCGATCGACCGTCACCTCGCGACGCGCGGCGACCAGAAGGCGCTCATCTACCTCTCGACCGAGACCGGCGAGGCCAGGACGTATTCGTATCGCGAGCTCCACGCCGAGGTCAATCGCTTCGCCGCGGTGCTGAAGGCGCAGGGCGCTGGGCGCGGCGACCGCGTGCTCATCTACATGCCGATGATCGCCGAGGCGGTGTTCGCGATGCTCGCCTGCGCGCGCATCGGCGCGATCCATTCGGTCGTCTTCGGCGGCTTCGCCGCGGCGAGCCTCGCCACCCGCATCGACGACGCGAAGCCCGAAGGTCATGGTCACCTCCGACTGCGGCATGCGCGGCGGCAAGCCGGTGCCGTACAAGCATCTGGTCGACGAGGCGGTGCGCCTCGCCGCCCATCCGCCGGCGAAGGTGATCATCGTCAATCGCGGCCTCGACAAGGCGATGAAGGCGCGTCGCCGGGCCGCGACGTCGACTACGCGACGCTGCGCGCGCAGCATCTGGACGCGATCGTCCCGTGCGAGTGGCTGGAGTCCTCCGAGCCGTCGTACATCCTCTACACGTCGGGCACCACCGGCAAGCCCAAGGGCGTGCAGCGCGACACCGGCGGCTACGCGGTCGCGCTCGCGTCGTCGATGCGGCGCATCTTCTGCGTCGAGCCGGGCGAGACGATGTTCACGACCAGCGACATCGGCTGGGTGGTCGGGCATTCGTACATCATCTACGCGCCGCTCATCAACGGCTCGACGACGATCATGTACGAAGGGCTGCCGATCCGGCCCGATCCCGCCATCTGGTGGAAGATCGTCGAGGAGAACAAGGTGAAGACGATGTTCAGCTCGCCGACCGCGATCCGCGTGCTGAAGAAGCAGGATCCCGCGTTCATGAAGAAGCACGACCTCTCGACGCTGCAAGTACCTGTTCCTCGCCGGCGAGCCGCTCGACGAGCCGACGGCGCGCTGGGCGTCGGACAATCTGGGCGTTGCCATCGTCGACAACTACTGGCAGACCGAGACCGGCTGGCCGATCCTCTCCGCGCAACCGGGCGTCGAGGAAACAGCCGCGCAAGTTCGGCAGCCCGTCGTTCCCGGTCTACGGCTACGACGTGCGGCTGCTGCGCGAAGGCACGGGCGCGGAGGTGGGCGCCGACGAAAAGGCCGTGCTGACGATCATGCCGCCGCTGCCGCCGGGCTGCATGACCACGGTCTGGGGCGACGACGAGCGCTTCGTGAAGACGTATTTCTCCGACTTCGGCAAGACGCTCGCCTATTCGACGTTCGACTGGGCGACGCGCGACGCGGACGGCTACTACTTCGTGCTGGGCCGCACCGACGACGTGATCAACGTCGCCGGCCATCGCCTCGGCACGCGCGAGATCGAGGAGGCCGTGCAGGCGCACTCCGGCATCGCCGAAGTCGCGGTGGTCGGCGTGGCCGATCCGCTGAAGGGGCAGGTCCCGGTCGCGTTCGCCGTCGTCAAGGACCCGCTGCGCGTGGCGACGCCGGAAGGCATCGCGACGATGCGCAAGGAAGTGATGGACACCGTCGATCGCGAGCTCGGCGCGATCGCGCGTCCCGGCGCGGTGCATTTCGTCACGCTGCTGCCGAAGACCCGCTCGGGCAAGCTGCTGCGCCGCTCGATCCAGGCGCTCGCCGAAGGCCGCGATCCGGGCGACCTCACGACGATCGAGGATCCGGCCGCGCTGGAGCAGATTCGCACGGCGCTCGGCGCCGCGTAGCCCCGTCCCGCCCTGTCCCCGGCGACGCCGGGGATGCGTGCCCGGATCATGGCCGGGGCGCCGATCGGCGATAATGCGCGTTTTGCGCAAAATCCCGCCCATGCCCAACGATGCGCGCCCGGCGCACGCCGGCACCGCCCCTCCGCACGTTCCGCTCGCCATCGCCGTGCGCGGCGACGGCGTCGACGCGGTCCACTTCGGCTCGGTCGCCGTGGTCGACCGCGACGGCCGGCTCCTGTACGGCGCGGGCGACCCCGCGCTTCGTGACCATGACGCGCAGCGCGCTGAAGCCCTTCCAGGCGATGCCCTTCGTCGCCGCGGGTGGCCTCGAGCGGTTCGGCTACACGACGCGCGAGACCGCGCTGCTCTGCGCCAGCCACTCCGGCGAGCCGAGACACGTCGAAGCGGTCGCCGCGATGCTGGCCAAGGCCGGCAACACGGTGGACGACCTGCAGTGCGGCAGCCATGCGCCCGGTTTCTACGAGGCGCGCGGCGAGGTGCCGCCGCAGCCGCCGTACTCGCCACTCGCGCACAACTGCTCGGGCAAGCACAGCGGGATGCTCGCGTATTGCGTGCAGTGCGGTCTGCCGAAGGCGAGCTATCTCGAGTTCGGGCATCCGCTGCAGCAGGAAATCCGGCGCTCGGTCGCGCATTTCACCGGCGTGGCCGAGGCGGATCTTCTCGAACGGCATCGACGGCTGCTCGGCACCGAACTACGCGGTGCCGATCGCGGCGCTCGCGCGCGCCTTCGCGCGCCTCGCCAGCACGCCGGACGATCCCGTGTATGGTCGGGCGCCGAAGACGCTCGCGGACGCGATGACCGGCCACCCGGAGATGGTTTCCGGCGAGCGCCGCAACGACCTCGCACTGATGCGTGCGGGGCGGGGCGACTGGGTCACCAAGATCGGCGCGGAAGGCGTCCAGGCGATCGGCATCCGCAGCCGCGGCTGGGGCATCGCGGTCAAGACCGTCGACGGCTCGAAGCGCGGCCTCCATCCGGCGACCGTGGCGACGCTCGAGGCGCTCGGTCTGCTCGACGACGGCCAGCGCGCGGAACTTGCCGAATGGGGCGCCCCCAAGATCAGGAATTACCGCGGCACCGATCACGGGCGAGGTGCGCCCGATGCTTGTACTGAACAAATTCGAGAAATCTGTCGCTTTTGCCCCCGAAACGGCAGAATAACCCCTTCGTGCGTGAACTTACGCTCTGCGCGATGGTCTTTGACACAAGCGTGCACCGCAACCGCGCGTGGCCGGATTTCTGGCGTTCCCCGGAGCGCCGCGGCCAGTCCGGAAGCCGGTGGACGCACCCGCCGTTCGGCGGGCATAACAACGATGATTCAGGGACCTGATGGGTGATCGCGAGGTCGATGCGCAACTGGTCGAGCGCGCGCAGCGGGGCGACAAGCGGGCCTACGAATTGCTGGTGGCGAAGTACCAGCGAAAGCTGGGACGGCTGCTGTCGCGCTTCGTGCGCGATCCCGGCGGAGGTCGAGGACGTGACGCAGGAAGCTTTCATCAAGGCCTACCGCGCGCTGCCGAGCTTTCGGGGCGACAGCGCGTTCTACACATGGCTGTACCGGATCGCGATCAATACCGCGAAGAATTACCTGGTCGCGCTCGGGCGCCGCGCGCCGACGTCGACCGGCTTCGACAACGCCGAGGCCGAGAACTTCGAGGACGCCGAGCAGCTGCGTGACAGCAACACGCCGGAGAGCGAGCTGATGGGACGCGAGATCGCGGCGACCGTGAACAAGGCGATGGATGCGCTGCCCGAGGATCTGCGCACCGCGATCACGCTGCGCGAGATCGAGGGCATGAGCTACGAAGAGATTGCCAACGTGATGAACTGTCCGATTGGCACCGTGCGCTCCCGGATCTTCCGGGCGCGGGAAGCGATTGCAGCGGAATTGCGGCCGCTGCTGGGGACTGACGAAGACCGGAGATGGTGATGTCTGACAGGATTTCCCGGCTGATGGATGGCGAGCTCGACGAGGGCGAGCTCAAGATCGCTTGGACCGAGCTTGAGCGGCCGGACGGCGTGGCGACGTGGTCGTGCTATCACGCGATCGGCGACGCGCTGCGCGGCACCGACTGGCCGGCGCGCAATTTCGGCGCGCGCTTCTGCGCGCGGCTCGCCGCGGAGCCCACGGTGCTGGCACCCGGACACGCGCGCACGCGGCCGTTGCCCTTCGTGTGGGCGGCGGCGGCTTCCGTCGCGGCGGTTGCGCTGACGGGATGGGTCGCGTTCGGCACACTGGATCCGTCGGCGACCGCGGTGGCGAAGTCGCGCGAAGCCGCCGGCGTGCGCGCTGCGCAGGTGCGGCCGCAACCGGTGCCCGCGGATTATCTGCTCGCCCACCAGGAATATTCGCCGGGCACGCAGAGCCTCGGCGTATCGCCGAATTTCCGCGCCGCGACGATCACCGCGCGGGACGGAATGCAATGACCCTGCCTCGTCCCGCATGACGGCCCTCGCCAGCGGGGGCCCCGCCGATATTCCGCACCGGCTTGCCGCGCCGGCGCGCGCAGGGGTGCGCCGTTTCGCCGGCGTTGCCATTGCGTCGCTCCTCGTCAGCGCAAGTGCGCTTGCGCAGGACGCCACGCAACTCCTATCGCGCGCGGCCGCGGCGGCGCGCCAGCAGAACTACACGGGCACGATCCTCTACCAGCACGGCAACCGCAATCAGATCTCGCGGCTCGTCCATCTCTTCGACGGCGCCGAGCAGTCGAAGCTCGTCAACCTCGAAGGCCCGCGGCGCGAGGTCATCCGCACCGCGAACGAGGTGCGCTGCTACTACTCCGACGCCAAGGTCGTCCGGATCGAGGCGCCTGAGTTCCGCAACGCATTTCCGACGCTGTCGGCGCAACAGCAGAAGACCCTGCTCGACTACTACGACATGCGCAAGGCGGAGGCCGATCGCATCGCGGGACGCGACGCGCAGGCGTGGCTGTTCGTGCCCAAGGACGGCGATCGCTTTCCGCACAAGCTCTGGACCGACGCCGCGACGGGCATCCTGCTGAAGGCGGCGCTCTTCAACGATCGCAACGAGGTGCTCGAGCAGTTCGTCTTCCTCGACATCGCGCTCGGCGGCCGCATCAGCCGCGACCAGGTCGCGTCGACGGCCGGCGCCGCGCCGGTCGACTGGCTGATTCAGAACGTCGCCGCCGCCGACCCCGACGCCCGGAACACCGGGTGGGTGGCGACGCGGGTGCCGCCGGGCTTCGCGCGCATCGCCGAGGGATTCCGGCCATTGCACGGCAAGCGGCAGCCGGTCGCGCACATCGTATACTCGGATGGACTCGTCGCGATTTCGGTGTTCGTCGAGCCGCTGAATGCACCGCCCCGCAATTCGGGCGCCGTGCAGCAGGGCGTCATCAACGCCTATACGCGCCAGGTGGACGATTACCTCGTCACGGTGCTGGGCGAGGCGCCGGGCAATACCCTGAAGGACGTCGCGTTCTCCGTCGTTCGTCGCTGAAAATCCGTCGTTCGCAATTCCGCAAGAGGCCCCTAGATGAGTTTTCGCTGCAATCCGTATCCGTCCGCCGCGGCTCTCGTGGCCGCCGCGGCGCTCGCCGTGCTCGCGCCGCTCGCGGCCGCCCAGGCGCGCACGCTGAGCCTGCCCGATTTCACCGAGCTCTACGAAAAGCAGTCGCCGGCGGTCGTCAGCATCGACGTCACCCAGAAGCTGAAGCGCCATCCGATGCCGGATCTGTCCGAGGACGACCCCTTCTACGAATTCTTCCGCCGCTTCGGGCAGGTCCCGCGCCGCAGCGGGCCGGAGCGCGATCTCGAGCAGCAATCGGTGGGCTCGGGTTTCATCATCTCGCCGGACGGCTACGTCGTCACCAACGCGCACGTCGTCGACGGCGCCGACGAAGTGCGGGTGACGCTCTCCGACAAGCGCGAGTTCGTGGCCAAGGTCATCGGCGCGGACAAGCGCACCGACGTCGCGCTCATCAAGATCGAGGCCAAGGACCTGCCGCGCGTCACCATCGGCGACCCGGACAAGCTCAAGGTCGGCGAGTGGGTCGTCGCCATCGGCAAGCCGTTCGGGCTCGAGAACACGATGACGGCCGGCATCGTCAGCGCCAAGGGCCGCGACCTGCCGTCGGAAAACCTCATTCCGTACATCCAGACGGACGCTGCGGTGAATCCGGGCAACTCGGGCGGTCCGCTGTTCAATCTCAAGGGCGAGGTGGTGGGCATCAACTCGCTGATCTTCTCGACCCGTGGCGGCTACATGGGGATCTCGTTCGCGATCCCGATCGACTTCGCGATGACGGTCGCGAACCAGATCAAGGACAAGGGCAAGGTGACGCGCGGCAAGATCGGCGTGCAGATCCAGGACGTCAACAAGGAAACGGCCGACGCCTTCGGCCTCGCCAAGGCGAGCGGCGCGCTCGTCAATTCGGTCGAGAAGGGCGGCCCCGCCGAGAAGGGCGGGGTCGAGGCGGGCGACATCATCATCAAGGTCGACGGGCGCGACGTCCGGAGCTCCAGCGAGCTGCCACGCATCATCGCCGCGGTGAAGCCCGGCACCAAGATCATGCTGACGGTGTGGCGCAAGGGCGCGAACAAGGAGCTCGCGGTCACGGTCGTCGAGTTGAAGGAGGACGCCGCGGGCAATCCTGCGCGTCGCGGCGGCCAGAAGGAGCCGAAGGAAAAGGCCAAGCCGAACAAGATGGGGCTCGTGCTGGTCGACCTCACCGACGAGCAGAAGAAGGAGCTCCAGATCAAGAACGGCGTCGGCGTCGAGGACGTCGTCGGCAGCGTGCGGGGCAACGTGCAGCCCGGCGACGTGATCCTCGCGATCGTCAACCGCGGCCAGACCACCGACGCGAAGACGGCGGACCAGGTCAACGCGGCGCTGGCGCGGCTCGAAAAGGGTGCATCGGTCACGCTGCGGCTGAAGCGTGGCGAGCAGGAGTTCTACTCGACGCTGAAGATCAACAACGGCGGCGGCAACGGCGAATGATCGCGCGCCCGGCGGGGTCCGGCGACGTCGGCGCGAGCGGCACCGGTCGTTTCCGCTCCCGTGAGCGGTTGCGCGTGAAAGGAGCGGCGGCTTGCGCCTGACGCTCCTGTCGCGCGCGTGGTGCCACCTCTGCGACGAGATGATCGCCGCGCTCGCGCCGCTTGCAGCGGCGCGTGGCGCGCAGGTCAGCGTGATCGACGTCGACGACCCGGCGCATGCGGCGCTCGAGGCGCTCTGGGGAGACGACGTTCCCGTCCTCTTCGCGGGCGGACCGGAACCGCGCAACGAGCTTTGCCGCCACCGGCTCGACCTCGGGCGCGTGGCGGGTGCGCTCGCCGAGGCCGAATAACGTCGCGCCTGGACCGAAAATCCGCTAAAATTCAAGGTTCTTCGTGCGGCAGACAGGGCACCGAACGTGCCCTTTTGTTTTTGCCGCACAGCACCGGGGCGTTCATTTGGATCTCATCCGCAATTTCTCCATCATCGCCCACATCGACCACGGTAAGTCGACGCTCGCCGACCGCATCATCCAGCGCTGCGGCGGCCTCGCCGAGCGCGAGATGGAGGCGCAGGTGCTGGACACGATGGACCTCGAGCGCGAGCGCGGTATCACGATCAAGGCCCAGACCGCCGCGCTGACCTACAGGGCCCGCGACGGCAGGACCTACGAGCTCAACCTGATCGACACGCCCGGCCACGTCGACTTCGCCTACGAGGTGTCGCGCTCGCTCGCCGCGTGCGAAGGCGCGCTGCTCGTCGTCGACGCGTCGCAGGGGGTCGAGGCGCAGACGGTCGCCAACTGCTACACGGCGATCGAGCAGGGCGTCACCGTCGTCCCGGTGCTGAACAAGATCGACCTGCCGTCCGCCGAGCCCGAGCGCGTCATCGCCGAGATCGAGGACATCATCGGGATTCCCGCCCAGGATGCGTTGCATTGCAGCGCCAAGACCGGCGAGGGTGTCGACGACGTCCTCGAAGCGGTGATCGCGCGCATTCCCCCGCCGAAGGGCGACCCGGCGGCGCCGCTTTCCGCCCTCATCATCGACTCGTGGTTCGACAACTATGTCGGTGTCGTGATGCTGGTGCGGGTGATGGACGGCACGCTGAAGCCCAAGGACAAGATCCAGCTGATGGCGACGGGCGCCAATTACAACTGCGAGCAGGTCGGCATCTTCACGCCCAAGGCTGTCGCGCGCCCGGAGCTCTCCGCCGGCGGCGTGGGCTTCATCGTCGCCGGCATCAAGGAAATCCACGCGGCGAAGGTCGGCGACACGGTCACGCTCGCGGCGCGGCCGGCGGCGGCGCCGCTGCCCGGATTCAAGGACGTGAAGCCGCAGGTCTTCGCGGGGCTCTATCCGGTCGAATCGAACCAGTACGAGGCGCTGCGCGACGCGCTCGACAAGCTGAAGCTGAACGACGCCTCGCTGCATTACGAGCCCGAAGTCTCGCAGGCGCTCGGCTTCGGCTTCCGCTGCGGCTTCCTCGGGCTCCTGCACATGGACATCGTCCAGGAGCGTCTCGAGCGCGAATACGACATGGACCTGATCACGACGGCGCCGACCGTGATCTATCAGATCCTGCTGCGCGACGGCACGGTGCAGGAGATCGAGAACCCGTCGAAGCTGCCCGACCTGTCGCGGGTCGAGGAGATCCGCGAACCGGTGATCAAGGCGACGATCCTGATGCCGCAGGAGTACGTGGGCCCGGTGCTGACGCTGTGCACCGAGAAGCGCGGCGTGCAGAAGAACATGCTCTACATGGGCCGCCAGGTGATGCTGACCTACGAGCTGCCGCTGGCCGAGGTCGTGATGGACTTCTTCGACAAGCTGAAGTCGGTCTCGCGCGGCTACGCGTCGCTCGACTACGAGTTCCTCGAATTCCGGCCGGCCGACGTGATCAAGCTCGACATCCTGATCAACGGCGACCGCGTCGACGCGCTCTCCGTGATGGTGCACCGCTCGGTCTCCCTCTACCGCGGCCGCGAGGTCGCGGCGAAGATGCGCAAGCTCATTCCGCGGCAGATGTTCGACGTCGCGATCCAGGCCTCGATCGGCGCCCAGATCATCGCCCGCGAGTCGATCAAGGCGATGCGCAAGAACGTCCTGGCGAAGTGCTACGGCGGCGACATCACGCGCAAGAAGAAGCTCCTCGAGAAGCAGAAGGCCGGCAAGAAGCGGATGAAGGCGGTCGGGAGCGTCGAGATCCCGCAGGAGGCCTTTCTCGCGATCCTCAAGGTCGGCGAGCAATGAGACGAGCTGCCGATTCCTGCGGATGGACTGCACCGGTGCGGGTTGTCCGGCGCCGCCCGCGTGCGAAAATGCGCGACATCATGCCGACCCGCGGTTTTCGCCCGCCGTTTGCATCCGCAGTATCTTTTTCCCGCTAAACCAGTCTTCGACACGGACGCCTGACGCCAGATGAATTTCGCGCTGATCCTTTTTCTAGCAACCGTATTCTGCGGCATCATGGTGGCCCTCGACCTCGCGTTCTTCGCGAAGCAGCGGCGTGCCGCGGGCGCACGGGCCCTCGCCGAGTTCGACCAGAAGTACAAGGATGCGCCCGCGGCCGGCGCCAGCGCGGTCCGGGACGAACGCGCGGCGCTCGAGGAGCGCGTCCAGCGCGAGCCCTGGTGGATCGAGTATCCCAAGAGCTTCTTCCCGGTGCTGCTGATCGTCTTCGCGCTGCGCTCGTTCGTCGCCGAGCCGTTCAAGATCCCGTCCTCGTCGATGCGGCCCACACTCGAGGTGGGCGATTTCATCCTGGTCAACAAGTTCGCCTACGGCCTGCGCCTGCCGATCGTGGAGCGCAAGATCGTCGAGCTCGGCGACCCGAAGCGGGGCGACGTCGTGGTGTTCCGCTATCCGCTCAATCCGTCGCAGGATTTCATCAAGCGCGTGATTGGCGTCGGCGGCGACGTCGTCACCTACAAGGACAAGCGCCTGACGGTCAACGGCGAGCCCTGGCCCGTCAAGGCGGACGGAAGCTACGGCTATGTCGAAGGGCTGCGCTTCGAGGCCCTTGCGCGCGAGAACGAGTCGGTGGATACCGGCGCCGGACGCAAGGAGCACGAGATTGCGGTCGACCCGACCCAGCCGTCGGTCAGCCCGCCGCAGGTCCGCTCGTTTCCCGACCAGGCGAACTGCGATTACAATCCCGACGGCAGCGGCTTCACCTGCAAGGTGCCGCCGGGCCACTATTTCATGATGGGCGACAATCGTGATCGCAGCGACGACAGCCGTTACTGGGGGTTCGTCCCGGACGATCACATTCGCGGCCGGGCGTTCTTCATCTGGTTCAACTGGGATGATCTGAGCAGCCTCGCGTTCAAGCGCGTCGGCAGCGGAATACGATAGGGAGGCGGCGATGCGGTATCGGACGAATCAACGCGGGCTCACCATCATTGGGTTCCTGCTGGTGGCCGCAGTGGCGATCATCTTCATTGCGGTGGGGGCGCGGATGGTGCCGGCGTACATCGAGTGGTGGTCCGTGCAGAAATCGCATTGAAAAGTCGCTGGCCGAAGCCAAGGATCCGACGTCGCTCGTCGAGATGCGAAAGACGTTTACGAGATACATCCAGACCGACTACATCGATTCGGTCGGTCCGGACGATCTCGACGTGCAGAAGGACGGCAACGTGGTCACGGCCACCGTGACCTGGGCGCGCAAGCTCCATCTCGCCGGCAACGTCAGCCTGTATCTTGACTTCGAAGCGAAGGCGTCGCGCTGAACGCGAGTTCCGGTTTCGAGTCGACCGGCGCAGGGAAGGAGACCGCCGCATCCGGCGCGGGCTTGGGCCACGCCTTTCGACGGCCCGAGCTCCTCCATCAGGCGCTGACGCACCGCAGCTTCGGTGCGACGCACAACGAGCGCCTCGAATTCATCGGCGACGCCGTGCTCAACTGCGCGATTGCCGCCGCGCTCTACGAACGGTTCCCGCAGATGAAGGAGGGCGACCTGTCGCGCCTGCGCGCCAATCTCGTCAATCGCGACACCCTCGCGGCGCTGGCGCAGGCGCAGGCGTTCGGCGCGGCGATCCGCCTCGGCGAAGGCGAGGTGAAAAGCGGCGGGGCGCTGCGCCCGTCGATTCTCGCCGATGCGTTCGAAGCGGTGATCGGCGCCATCTTCGTGGATGCCGGATTCGACGCGGCGCGCGACGCGATCGGCCGCACCTATGCGCCGCTCATCGCGCAAATCAATCCCGACGACCCCGGCAAGGACCCGAAGACGCGGCTGCAGGAATGGCTGCAGGCGCGCCGCGTCGCGGTGCCCGATTACAGCGTGATCGCGATCGCGGGCGAGGCGCATGCCCAGACCTTCACCGTCGAATGCCGGATCGCGGCACTCGGCGTCGCGACGCGCGGCGAAGGCAACAGCCGGCGCACTGCCGAGCAGGCCGCGGCCGTGGCGGCATGGACGGCGCTCCGCGCAGCGGCGCCCGGAAGCCAGGAGCGCTGACGCGATGACCGTCGCCGTGCAGCGCTGCGGTCACGTCGCGATCGTCGGCCGCCCCAACGTCGGCAAGTCGACGCTTCTCAACCGGCTCGTGGGCGCACGGATCAGCATCACGTCCGCCAAGGCGCAGACGACGCGGCATCGCATCACCGGCATCCTGACGCGCGGTGACGCGCAGATCCTGTTCGTCGACACGCCCGGATTCCAGACGCTGCACCGCTCGCGCCTCAACACGCGGATGAACGCCGCGGTGACGCAGAGCCTCGCCGGCATCGACGCCGTCGTGCTGGTGCTCGAAGCCGGGCGCACGGTCGAGGCCGATCGCGCCGTCGTCCGGCTCTTCCCGAAGGGGGCACACGTGGTCGCGGCACTCAACAAGCTCGACCAGCTGAAGGATCGGGATTCGCTGCTGCCGCAGATGGCCGAGCTCGCCGCACTGTTCCCCTTCGCGGCGATCGTGCCCGTCAGCGCCGAGAAGGACCGTGGGCTCGACGCATTGGTGGACGAGCTGACCAAACTCCTCCCGGACGGGCCGCACGTTCACGACGAGGACGAGATCACCGACCGCGACGAGCGCTTCCTCGCGGCCGAATTCGTGCGCGAGAAGATCTTCCGTCTTCTGGGCGAGGAGCTGCCCTATGCGAGCGCCGTTGCCATCGATCGCTTCGTCCACGAGGGCGCGATGCGGCGGATCCACGCGACGGTGTACGTCGAGCGCGAGAACCAGCGGGCCATCCTGCTCGGCGCGGGCGGCGCGAAGATGAAGGAGATCGCGAGCAGCGCGCGCACCGACATGGAGCGCCTGTTCGGCGGCCCCGTCTTCCTCGAGGTGTGGGTGCGGGTGAAGCGCGGCTGGGCCGACGACGACGCCGCGCTCTCGCGGCTCGGGTATTGATGCAAGAGGCCGGACCCACACGATGCCCGTGCGCGCCCAGCCGAACCGCCGCGACGACCAGTCCGCGTTCGTGCTCCACACCTATCCATACCGCGAGACCAGCCTCATCGTCGAGGCGTTCACGCGCGAATGGGGCCGCGTCGCGATGGTCGCGCGCGGCGCGAAGCGACCCCGATCCGAGCTGCGCGGGCTCCTCCAGGGCTTCCAGCCGCTGACGCTGTCGTGGTTCGGCGCACACGAGCTCAAGACGCTGGCGAAGGCCGAGTGGCGCGGCGGCCTCCCGCTGGTCGGCGGCGCGGCGCTCTGGTGCGGCTTCTATCTCAACGAGCTCGTGCTGAAGCTCTTGCCGCGCGAGGATCCGCATCCGCAGCTCTTCGCCGACTACGAGAACGCGCTCGCCGATCTCGCGACCGGAGGCGAGCAGGCGACGATCCTGCGCCGCTTCGAGGTGGCGCTGCTTGCAGGCTTGGGCTATGCGCTTCCGCTGCTGCGCGAGGCGGACACCGGAGCGCCGATCGATCCGGCAACGCGTTACCATTACGCCTTCGACCGCGGGCCGCGGCGTGGCCCGCCATCGCCAGGCACGACGCTACCGTTGGTGAAAGGGGCGACGCTTGTGGCGCTGTCCGAGCAGCGCTACCCGGATGCGGAAACGGCTGCCGAGGCGAAGCGGCTGATGCGCGAGATCCTCGACCATTATCTCGAGCAGCGCGGCGTCGAGAGCCGACGGGTGATCCGCGAGCTGCGCACCCTCGACGGCGCGACCAGAAAGGAAACCTCCCACCGTGATTGAGCTCGGCGTCAACATCGACCATGTCGCCACCCTGCGCGAGGCGCGCCGCACGCACGAGCCGGATCCGGTATGGGCCGCCGTCGAGGCCCATCTCGGCGGCGCCGACGGCATCACCGTGCACCTGCGCGAGGATCGCCGTCACATCCAGGACGAGGACGTGCGCCGGCTGCGCGACCTCGTCCACATCCGCCTCAATCTCGAAATGGCGGCGACCGTGGAGATGGTGGACATCGCGTGCCGGCTGAAGCCCGAGATGGCGATGCTCGTCCCGGAAGGGCGACAGGAGATCACGACGGAAGGCGGGCTCGACATCGCAGGCCAGGAGGCGAAGCTCAAGGACAGTGTCGCCAGGCTCGCGGGAGCGGGCATCGTCACAAGCGTGTTCATCGACGCCGAGCCGCGCCAGATCGAGGCTGCGGCACGCATCGGCGCCCGCGTCTGCGAGGTGCACACCGGGCCGTACGCGCATGCATTCCATGCGCTCGGACGCGATCCCGAGAGTGCCGCGGTCGTCGCCGAGCTCACGCGAATCCGCACGGCGGGCGCGCTCATCCGGCGCGCCGGCATGCGCTTCAACGCGGGACACGCGCTCAACTACTTCAACGTGCAGCCGGTCGCAGCACTCGAAGGCATCCGCGAGCTCCACATCGGGCACGCGATCGTCTCGCGCTCGGTCTTCGTCGGCCTGCGCGAGGCCGTGCGGCAGATGAAATCGCTGCTGCGCGAAGCGGCCGGCCGGCACGACGCACTGTGACGGCGCTGCCGCTCGGCCCCGTGATGCTCGGCGTCGAGGGCCTGGAGCTCACGCCCGCCGATCGTGCGCGTCTCGCGCATCCGTCCACCGGTGCCGTCATCCTGTTCGCGCGCAATTACGCGTCGCCGGCGCAGCTCGCGCGCTTTGACGGCGTCGATTCGCGCGCTGCGCGATCCGCCGCTCCTGATCTGCGTGGATCACGAGGGCGGACGCGTGCAGCGCTTTCGCGAAGGCTTCTCCGCGATCCCGCCGATGCGCACACTTGGGGAAGCGTGGGATGGCGATGTCGCCGCGGCGAGCGGCGAAGCGCGCCGCATCGGGGCGACGATCGCGCGCGAGCTGCGCGCGCACGGCGTCGACTTCACGTTCGCGCCGGTGCTCGATCTCGATCACGGCGCCAGCGGCGTCATCGGCGATCGCGCCTTCCATCGCAATCCCAACGCCGTGGCCCATCTTGCCGCTGCCTTTGTCGACGGGCTGCACGCCGAAGGCATGGCGGCGGTGGGCAAGCATTTCCCGGGGCACGGCCACGTCGCCGCCGATTCGCACGAGGCGCTGCCGATGGACGAGCGCAGCCTTGCAATGATCGCCGCCGAGGATCTCGTGCCGTTCGCGGCGCTGGCGAAGCGCGGGCTCGACGGCATCATGCCGGCCCACGTCGTGTATCCGGCCGTCGACGCGCTTCCCGCCGGCTACTCGCGGAAATGGCTGCAGGAGATGCTGCGGGACCGGCTCGGCTTCGAGGGCACGATCTTCTCGGACGACCTCGAGATGGTCGGCGCGCATGGGGCGGGCGACGTCGTCGCGCGGGCCGAGGCGGCCGCCGCTGCAGGTTGCGACATGGTGCTGGTCTGCAACGACATGGCCGGCGCCGACGCGCTGCTGGAACGCTGGACGCCCGGCCCGGCGAAGCACCTCGCGCGGAGGCTCGAGCAGATGCGCGGCCCGCGGCGCTGACCCCGCCGAGACGTCAGTGCGGATGCGGCCAGCGGCCGCCGAGATGTCTGGTGAGCTCCTCCGCCGTGTGCGCGACGACATGGCCGAGCTGCTTGATCCGCTCGTCCGGCAGCCGCGACGACGGACCCGCGACCGAAATGGCGCCGAGCGTCTCGGCGTGCTCGTCGTAGATCGGCGACGCGACGCAGCGCGTGCTCTGCGCATGCTCCTCGTCGTCGAACGACCAGCCGCGCTGACGGATCACCCGGATGCTCGCCCACATCGTCTCCGGTGACGTGATCGTGTTCGCCGTGATCCTGGGCAGCCCCTTGACCTTGAGGATCGCGTCGATCTGCTCGTCGGGCAGCGACGCGAAGATTGCCTTGCCGACACCCGATGCGTGCAGCGGCACGCGGCTGCCGAGCTTCACGATCGTGCGCATCATCTCCCGGCACTGGACCTGGTCGATGAACACCGCCTCGGTGCCGTCGAGGATCGCGAGGTTCGCAGTCTCGCCGGACTGCTCCATCAGCCGGCGCATGTATGGATGGCTCTGCGCGACGAAGTCGCGGCTGGCGAGGAAGCTCGAGCCGACGGCGAACGCCTGCAGCCCGACGTACCAGCGTCCGAGCTCGCCCGCCTGGTACACGTATCCCATCTTCTCCAGCGTCGCGAGGAGGCGATGCGTGGTCGAAGTCGGCAGGGCGACGCGCTGCGCGACGTCGGTCAGCGTAAGGCCGCCCTCGGCGCGGGCGAGCGACTCGAGGATGTTGAGTCCCCGGGTGAGGCTTTGCACCTGTGCAGTCGAGGTGCCTCCCGGCTTCAGCGGCGTGCGGCCGCGACGGGGCGGGGTGGTGAAACGGTGCGGCATGCGATCGATGGCGGGATCCTTGCAGCGGCAAACCTAACACAAATCCGGCACGGCGCGGCATCGTGGCGCTTTCGCGCCGCGTGCCGCGGACCTCGCGCTGTGACGGGCGCGCGCCTGTCGCATTGACCGTCATTTTGACCCGGCGTACATTTTCTCCCTTTCGCACGTGCCGCCGCATCGGCGGAGACATCTGCGATCGTCAAGGAGACCTGAGATGCCCGAAAGGAAGATCATCGCCGTCGTCGGCGCCACCGGTGCGCAGGGCGGCGGCCTCGTGCGTGCGATCCTCGCCGACCGCAGCGGAGCATTCGCGGCGCGTGCGATCACGCGCAACGCGGACTCCGACGCGGCGAAGGCGCTCGCGAGAGCCGGCGCCGAAGTCGTCGCCGCCGACGTCGACGACGAGGCAAGCCTTGCCCGCGCGTTTGCGGGCGCCTGGGGCGCCTACTGCGTGACGTTCTACTGGGCGCACATGTCGCCGGAAAAGGAGATCGCCGAGGCGCGCGGCATGGCCGCGGCAGCGAAATCGGCCGGCATCCGGCACGTGATCTGGTCGACGCTCGAGGACACGCGCAGGTTCATCCCGCTCTCCGACAACCGGATGCCGACGCTGATGGGCAAGTACAAGGTGCCGCATTTCGACGCGAAAGGAGAGTCGGATCACTTCTTCACGGATGCCGGCGTCCCGACCACGTTCCTGCACACGTCGTTCTACTGGGACAACCTGATTTACTTCGGCATGGGACCGAAGAAGGGACCCGACGGGAAGTACGCCTTCACGCTGCCGATGGGTGACAGGAAGATGCCGGGCATGGCGGCCGAGGACATCGGCAGGTGCGCTTTCGGGATTTTCAAGGCGGGCGACCGATTCATCGGCAGGACGGTGGGCATTTCGGGCGAGAACCTGACGGGCGCGCAGATGGCCGCGTCGCTGTCGCGGGCGTTGAAGCGCGAGGTCGCGTACAACGCGGTGCCGCCGGCGGTCTATCGCGGCTTTGGCTTTCCCGGCGCCGACGATCTCGGCAACATGTTCCAGTTCTATGCCGACTTCGAAGGGCCGTTCTGCGCGTCGCGCGATCCGGCGGTCGCACGCGCGCTCAACCCCGACCTGCAGACGTTCGACGCGTGGCTCACCGCGAATGCGTCGCGCATTCCTCTCGACTAGAACGGCAGGCGCCCGCCTTTTGGCGCCTGCTCAGGCGCGGGATGGCACCGGGGTGACGGCGAAGAGAATGCCGGCGATGTCGACCTCGCATTTCGCGGATGCGAGCGCGGCGTCGGTCAGCGGCGCATCGGTGCGCGCGTAGCCCATCGCCACGGCACGACCCAGCGCGCGGCTGTATCCCGCCGACGTGATCTCGCCGACATTGCGGCCGTCGAGGAGGATTGGTTCGCCGCCCCAGGGGAATGCGGCAGGATCGTCGAAAGTGAAGCGCAGCAACCGTTTGGTCATCGCCGCGGCGGCCCTGGCGGCGAGCGCATCGCGGCCGATGAAGGCCGCGGGCTTGCCCATCGCGACGGCGTACGCGAGTCCCGCCTCCCACGGCGTCTCGTCGGGCGAGAGCTCGGCGCCCCAGGCGCGACGCCCGGCCTCCACGCGCAGCGCGTCTATCGTGTAATAGCCCGCGTCGCGCAGGCCGAACGGTGCGCCCGCATCGACCAGCGCGTCGTACAGCGTGACGCACAGGTCGGTTGGAACGTAGAGCTCGTAGCCCGGTCCGCCGACGTAGCTCATCCGCGCTGCGCGAACTCGGGCGTAGCCGACGTCGATCATTCGGGTCGTCGCGAACGGCAGCGCCGTCTTCGACAGGTCGTCCGCCGACAGGGTCGCGAGCAGTGCCTCCGCCTTCGGTCCCATCACCGACACGACCGACCACGCGCTCGACACGTCGACCAGCACCGCACGCTCGTGTTCGCCAATGTGGCGCTCGATCCAGCTGAAGTCGCGCGTGGTCTGCGCCGATCCGGTGATGACCAGGAACTCCGCAGGCGCCGCGCGCACGACGGTCAAGTCGCTCTCGAAGCCGCCGCGCGCGTTGAGCATCGCGGTGTAGACCATCCTGCCGACCGGCACGTCGATCTCGTTCGCGCAGAGACGCTGCAGCACGTCGAGCGCATCGGCGCCCTTGAGCGCGAATTTGGAGAATGACGTCTGGTCGAAGACGACGACGTCCTCGCGGCAGGCGCGCTGCTCCTCCAGCATCGGCGGTAGCCAGCCCGGCGTGCCGAACGTGGGGGCGGGGGCCGGCATTCCGGGCGGCAGGAAGTAGTTCGCGCGCTCCCATCCCATCTTCGAACCGAAGACGGCACCTTTCGCGGCAAGGCGGTCGTACAGCGGCGAGCGCCGCAGCGGACGGACCGTGACCTGCTCCTCGCGCGGCCAGCGCATCGCATAGTGGAGGCCCAGCGATTCGACCGTGCGATCGGCGAGATGCCTGCGATTCGCGTGCAGCGGCGCGAAGCGGCGCACGTCGACGTCCCACAGGTCGACCGGGGCCTCGCCGCCGACGATCCATTCGGCGATCAGCTTGCCGGCGCCGCCGGAATTGGCGATGCCGGCCGAGTTGAATCCCGCGCACACGAAGTAGCCGGCGAGCTCCGGTGCTTCGCCGAGGATGAAGTTGCCATCGGGCGTGAAGCTCTCGGGACCGTTCAGCAGCAGCTTCACTTGGGCGGTCTCGAGGCAGGGCGTCCGATGCACGGCATTGGTCATCAGGACCTCGAAGTGGTCCCAGTCCTCCGGCAGCAGGCGGAACTCGAATCCGTCGGGAATCGGGTCGACGTTCCACGGCTTCGCCTGCGGCTCGAAGCCGCCCATGACGAGGCCGCCGACCTCTTCCTTGTAGTACAGGTAGCCGTCCGGATCGCGGATCACCGGCATGTCGGGCGTCACGCCGGCGATCGGCTGGGTGACGAGATAGAAATGCTCCGCGGAGTAGAGCGGCACGTTGACGCCGGCGAGTGCGGCCGAACTCGCGCGCCCACTGTCCGCCGCAGTTGACGACAGTCTCACAGGCGATGGCGCCTTCGCCCTCCGCGGTGCGCCAGCGCACGCCGGTCACCCGGCCCTGCGTCGCATCGACGCCGGTCACCTTGACGCCCTCGATGATCGCCGCGCCGCCCATGCGCGCGCCCTTTGCAAGCGACTGCGTCAGGTCGGTCGGATTCGCCTTGCCATCGCCGGGAATGTACACGGCGCCGGCGAGATCGTCGGTGCGCAGGATCGGCGCGATCCGGCCGGCTTCGGCCGGCGTCACGAACTCGAATTCGATGCCGAAGCTTCTTGCGCGCGCCATCTGTCGCTTCATCAGCGTGAGCCGCTCCGGCGTCTTCGCGACGTTGAGGCTGCCGCAGCGCTTCCAGCCGGTCGCGAGTCCGGTCTCGGCCTCGAGCGACGCGTAGAGCTCGATGCCATAGCGGCTCATCCGGGTCGCATTGCGTGTCGCGCGCGTCTGTCCGACGAGCCCGGCGGCATGCCACGTCGTCCCGCAGGTGAGCTTTCCCTGCTCCAGCAGTACGACGTCGCGCACGCCGAGCTTCGTCAGGTGATACGCCGTGGCAACGCCGGCGATGCCGCCGCCGACGACGACGACGCGGGCGTGCGTCGGAAAAGAGGGGCTCATTCGGATCCGGGCAGGGGACTCAGAGCTTGAGTGCGGCAACGCCGAGTGCAACGCTGGTGGCGCCCGCGAGACGGCGCCAGCCGAGGCCTTCCTTGAGGATCAGCGCGCCGAACAGCGTCGCGAAGATCACCGACGTCTCGCGCAACGCCGCGACCAGTGCGACCGGCGCGCGCGTCATCGCCCACAGCACGATTGCGTAGGCCATCACGCTGCCGGCGCCGGCGGCGAGCGAGCGGCGCGTGCCGCCGGTCATGTACGCGAGCGCGGGGCGGCCGCGGCGGAACGCGATCCAGATGAGGAACGGGAACCCTTCGAGAAACATGAGCCAGAACGCGTAGCCCCAGGCGTCGCCCGACGCACGCGCGCCGGTGCCGTCGACGAACGTGTAGCACGCGATGATCGCCGCATTGGCGAGCGCCCACAGGACCGCGGCGCGCGGATGGCGCCCGGGATGCACGAAGGCGATGCTGACGATGCCGGCAGAGATCAGCGCGATGCCGGCGGCCGCCTGCAGGCTCGGCCATTCGTGCAGCAGCGCAATGCCCAGCAGTGCAACCAGCAGAGGCGCAGTGCCGCGCATCAGCGGATACGCGAAGGACAGGTCGCCGGTGCGGTAGGCGCCGGTCAGCGTGAGGTAGTACGCGAAGTGGATCGTCGCCGACGCCGCGATGAACGGCCATGCGCCCGGCGCCGGGATGGAGACGAAGGGCAGCGCCAGCAGCGACCAGAACGAGCTCGCGGCGACAATGCCTGCGGTGTCGAGCAGCGGATCGCCGCCCGGCGCGCTTTTCAGCAGCGTGTTCCATCCGGCGTGCAGCATGCCCGCGCCGAGGACCGCGAGCGTGACGCCGAGTGAAATGCCGGTGGGCTGGATCGGCACCGGAATCAGGCGGCGTCGGGCTTGCGCTTCGGCCACGCGGCCGCGTCGGCGTCCTGCGCCGCGTCGGGGCTGCCGTTGCCGTTCGCGCTGCGCCGCGGCTTCGGCCGGGGCCGCTCGGGCTCCTTCAGCCGCGTCTTGGCGAGCACGCCGGCCTGCTCGAGGATCGGGTAGGCGATCGAGCAGATGTGCGAATTGATCCGCTTCAGGTCCGAGATGAGGTCGAGATGCAGGGACGACGTCTCGATGCTCTGCACGGTCTGGCTCGTGAGCCGCTCGAAATGCGTGTCGGCATACGCGCGCTCGAGGTCGCGGAACAGCACCTTCTGCGCAAGGAGCTCCTGCGCCGCGCGCAGGTCGCCGTCGAGGAACACCGACATGCCGAGGCGCAGGTTGGCGACCAGCCGCGCGTGCAGGTCGCAGATCTCGGTCATGCCCGCCTCGGAGAAGTTGCGGCCCTTGTCGATCTTCTTGTCCTCGAGGTCGTTGACGATGCGCTCGATGATGTCGCCGACCTGCTCCATGTTGATCGTGAACGAGACGATGTCGGCCCAGCGCCGGCCTTCCTTCTCCTCGAGCGCCTCGCGCGAGATCTGGGTGAGGTAGAGCTTGACCGCCGTGTAGAGATCGTCGACGACGTCGTCCATCCGGCGCAGCTTCACGGCGAGCGCCCGGTCGTTGGTCTTCAGGACGGTCAGCATGCCGTTCAGCATGTCGCCGATGACGTCGCCGATGCGCAGCGCCTCGCGCGCGGCGAGCGAGATGGCGAGCGCCGGCGTCGCGAGCGCCGACGGGTCGAGATGGCGGGGCTTCGAGGGGTCGTCCGCCGGTGGCCGCGTCGGCAGGAAGCGCTCGGCGATGCGGGCGATCGGTGCGGTGAAGAAGATGAACAGCAGCGCCAGTGCGACGTTGAAGCCGAGATGGAACAGCACAACTTCATGCGCCGGATCGACGTTGAACCCCGCCACCAGCGACTCCAGACGGGCGGCGAGCGGCAGCGCGAGCAGGCACCCGATCAGCTTGAAGAGGAAGTTGCCGAGCGTGACCCGGCGCGCCTCCGGCGGCGCGCGCAGCGTCGACAGCATGCCGAGGAGGCCGTTGCCGAAATTGGCGCCCAGCACGAGCCCCAGCGCGACGGGGAGCGCGATCACGTGCAGCGACGCGAGCGCGGCGACGATCAGCACGACGGCGAGGCTCGAATAGCAGAGAACCGTGAGCATGGCCGCGACCAGCATGTCGAGCAGCACGTCGCCGGTGAGCGAGGCGAAGATGACCTGGACGCCCGCCGCCTGCACGACCGGCCGCGCGGCGACGGTGATCCACTGCAGCGCGAAGACGATCAGCCCGAGGCCGATCAGGATGCGGCCGAAGCGGCCGACCGGCGAGGCCTGCATCGAGAGGAAGAGCGCGACACCGACGAAGATGAGGAGCGACGCGAGCCACGACAGGTCGAGCGACAGCACGACGGTGACGAGCGACGTGCCGACGTCGGCGCCCAGCATCACCGCCAGCGCAGGTGCGGTGTCGATGATGCCCTGGCCCGCGAATGCCGCGACGATCAGTGCGGTCGCCGTGCTGCTCTGGATCAGCCCGGTGACGCCGACGCCTGCGAAGAACGCCGCCACGCGATTCTCGACGCTGCGGCGAAGCACGCGGCGAAGATCGCCGCCGTAGAGGCGCAGCACGCCGGTACGCACGATGTGCGTGCCCCAGATCAGGAGCGACACGCCGGCCAGCAGGTTGAGCAGCGTCTGCATCGCTACATCACGGCGGCGAGCGCCGCGTCGAGGATGTCGAACGCGCGGTCGAGATCGTCGGGCGCGATGACGAGCGGCGGGCAGAGCGTCAGCACGTTGCCCTGGCCGACCTTGAACGACAGGCCCTGCTCGAGGCACGCGTACAGCACCTGCTCAGCCTCGTCGCGCGCGGGGCGCCCGTCGCGAGCGAGCTCGATGCCGAGAAGGAGGCCGACGCCGCGCACGTCGGCGACGATCCGGTGTTTCGCCTTGAGCGCGCGCATCCGCGCGAGTGACGCCGTGCCGAGCGATTCGGCGCGGGCGCAAAGCCCCTCGCGCTCGATCACGTCGAGTGTCGCGAGCGCCGCCGCGCAGCCGACCGGACTCTTCTCGTGCGTGTAGTGGCCAAGGGCGCGATCGGCGGCGACGTCGAGATCCCGGCGCGCGATCAGGGCGGCCATCGGGAACATCGCGCCGCCGAGGCCTTTCCCCAGCACCACCATGTCAGGGACGATGCCGTAACGCTCGAAGGCGAACATCCGCCCGGTGCGGCCGAGGCAGATCGGGATCTCGTCGAGGATCAGGAGCGCGCCGTGGCGATCGCAGGCATCGCGGACGATCCGGTAGTACTCGGGCGGCGGAATCGCGACGTCGGTGGAGCGGATCGTCTCGATGATCACCGCGCCGATGTCCTCCTCCTTGCCCAGCACGTAGTCGAGGTACTCGGCGCAGCGTGCGTTGCAGGTTCCCCCGCACCCGAATTGGCAGGTCGCGGGGTCGCAGGGCGGCGCATGCTCGGTGCCCGGCAGGAGCGGCCCCATCCCCTTGCGGAACACCGCCTCGCCGCCGATGGATATCGCATCGAGCGACGCGCCGTGGAACGAGTCCCAGAGCGAAAGCGTCTTGTGCCGACCGGTCGCGATGCGGGCAAGCTTCAGCGCCATGCCGATCGCGAGCGCGCCCCCGGGCGCGAACAGCACCTTGCCGAGCGGATCCGGCGCGAGCGCGGCGAGCTTCGCGGCGAGGTCCACCGCGACCTGATTGGTGTAGCGGCGCGGCGAGAACGGCAGCGTGTCGAGCTGGCGTCGCACCGCGTCCATGACGTCCGGATGGCGGTAGCCGACCTGATGCACGCTGTTGCCGTGGAAATCCATGATGCGCCGGCCGGCGACGTCGGTCAGCCAGATGCCGTCGCAGCTTGCGAGCGCGTCGAGGCAGGGTGTCGACAGCGACTGGTGCAGGAAGACGTCGGCATCCGCGGCGAGGAGCGCGTTTGTCGCCGCATCGTGCCGCGCCGCAAACGCGCGCCGGCGCGGCGACAGGTTCACGTCGCCTTCGGCGGAAAGATCGCCCGAATCCGGGCGATTCAGCTCGCGCATGGGCACGGTTGCCCGTTCAGGAACCGTCGCGAGCGCTGGCAGGGCGAGGCGGGAGGAGCCGAGGAACCGGAATGTACACGGCAGTACATGAGGATTCCGAGGCTCCGAACAACAAAGCCATGCCAAGCGCAGCAGGTTATTGAATGGGCCATCACCATGGGAGGGAGTACGTCTTGACGTTGGTGAAGCTCTTCATCGCTTCCTGCACGCCTTCCTTGTAGCCCAGCCCGGAGTCCTTGATCCCGCCGAACGGCGTGACCTCCAGCCGGTACCCCGGCACTTCCCAGACATTGACGCTGCCGACCTCGAGCTCGCGCACGAACCGCATGACGTCATCCAATCGGTTGGTGCACACACTGGAGGACAGGCCGTACGCCGACGAGTTCACGATCCGGATCGCGTCGTCGACGTCCTTGAACGTGATGACGGGCGAGACCGGGCCGAACGTCTCGTGGAGGACGACCTCCATCCCGGGCTCGACCCGATCGAGCAGCGTCGGCGAGTACAGCGCACCGTTGCGGACATTGCCATGCAAGAGGCGTGCCCCCGCGGCGACTGCGGCATTGACCACGCCCTCGAAACGCGCGGCCGATGCCTCGTCGATCACGGTGCCCATGTCGACCGCCGGATCGAGCGGGTCGCCATACGTCCACGCCCGGGTGCGCTCGAGCAGCGCGTCGGTGAACGCGCCGGCAATCTTCTCGTGCACCAGGATGCGCTTGACCGCCGTGCAGCGCTGCCCCGAATTCTTGTACGAGCCGCTGGCGGCGAGGTCGGCCGCCTTGGCGACGTCGGCGTCGTCCATGACGATGATCGGGTCGTTGCCGCCAAGCTCCAGCACCTGGCGCTTGTAGACGGCCTTGGCGGCGATGTACTTGCCGATCGGGACGCCGCCGGTGAACGTCACGAGGTCGACGTCCGGATTCGTCAGGAACTCGTCGGCGATCTCGCGCGGGTCGCCGGTGATCACCGACAGCATTTCCGGCGGCAGCCCGGCTTCGTAGAGCACGTCGGCGAGCAGGATGGCGGACAGCGGCGTCTTCTCGGTCGGTTTCAGCACCATCCGGTTGTTCGACGCGACTGCCGGCGCCACCTTGTGGATCACCTGATTGAGCGGGTGATTGAATGGCGTGATCGCGGCGATGGCACCCAGCAGCGGCTCGCGCATCGTGTAGACGCGGCGCGACTTGCCGTGGTGCGTGAGGTCGCACGAGAACACCTGCCCGTCGTCCTGCAGCGCCTGGTTCGCCGCGAAGAGCAGCACGTCGGACGCGCGTCCCACCTCGTAGAGCGAGTCCTTGAGGCAGAGTCCCGCCTCGAGCGTGATTTGGCGCGCGATGTCGTCCTGGCGCGATGCGATGATCTCGCCGGCGCGGATCAGGATCCGGTAGCGCTCGTGGCGCGTGAGCTTCGGGCGGTATTCCCTGGCAATCCGGAAGGCGCGCCGGACGTCCTCGACCGTCGCCTTCGGCACCGTCGCGACGACTTCGCCCGTGTACGGATAGCGGACTTCGATGACGCGGTCGCGATGGACCTTCTCGCCGGCGATGCGCATCGCCTCGCGGCGCGGCGTGTCCACCGCGCGGATCGCCGCAACGCTCATGGCGCCGTCCCGTTGATGGCGTAGTCGAAGAGTTCGTAGCTCTTGGGTGTCGCCACGGCAGCCCTGAGCTTGTACGCATCGTTCAACGGCTTGCTGAGGATCAGCGGCACCTTCGCTTCCGAGACGCCGCCATGGGTGCGCAGCCGGTGGCCTTCGAGGCCGGAGAGATCGTGGGCGGCCGCCGATGCGCCGACACAGACGTCGGCCGCGGCAATGACGACGACGTCCGCTTCGCGATCCGCAGGCAGGTCGTGCACCCGGCAGGCGGTCGCCTTGTCGAGAGCCGCGTCGATGCCGTCGAGACTCCGCACGACGTCGATGATCTCGCGCGGCGTCGCCTTGCCGCGGCACCAGACGCGCACGAACCCCCCAAGCGCGCCGTGATGCGCGACGAACGCGTCGGTGATGGGACAGATGACACGGGTGTCGCCTTTTCCGAACTTTGCGTCGAGTATGTCCTGCAGCCAGATCACGTTGGGCTTGCCGGCTGCGTTCGACTTGTCGTTCATCCCGTGGTCGGCGGTGAGGGCGACCATCGCGCCCGACGCCTCCAGCGCTCCGAACCGGCGGTCGAGCTCCTGGTAGAACCGACGCGCCTCGGGCTCCGAGGGCGCGTACTTGTGCTGCACGTAGTCGGTGAGCGACAGGTACATGAGATCGGGCCGCTCGCGCTCCAGCAGCTTGATCCCCGCGTCGAGCACGAACAGCGAGAGCTCCATCGAATACATGTCGGGCTGCGGGGCGCCGACCAGCTCCAGCACGTTCTCGATGCCGTTCTCGGCGAGCGTGCAGCGGCCCGCGAACTCGGAGGAGAAGCTGATGCTGCCGTTCCCGACCGTGAGGTTCTTGCCGAGCTGCCTGCGCAGCTTGTCCTTCGCGGTGATCGAAATCACCTTCGCGCCTGCCTTGGCGAACTGCGCGAGGATCGTGTCGCCGCGCAGGAGCTCGGGGCCGGTCATCACGACGGCTTCGCCGGTTGCCGTGTCGAGGTAGTAGTTGCCGGAGATCCCGTGCCTCGACGCGGGCGTGCCGGTGATGATCGACATGTTGTTGGGGCAGGTGAAGCTCGGCACCGTGCCGTCGGCAATCGTCGCGAAGCCCTGCCGGATGAACCGTTCGATGTTGGGGATCGCACCTTCGGCGAGGAACTGGCGCAGGTACGCCGGATCTCCGCCGTCGATGCAGACGACGACGACCGGCTGCGCCGGCCAGCGGTAGGCGACGCCGTTGGCATCGACAGTGGTTCGTGCGGCGGCGGGGCTCATCGTGCTTGCAGATCCTTTCTGTGCTTCCGGTCGGCGCGCGCAGCGCTCAGGACGAATGGGGCGGCGTCGCGGCAAGCGCGACGTGCAGGCGCTCGCGGCTCATCATCACGTGCTCGCGCATCAGCCGCTCGGCCAGGGGCGCGTCGCCGCGCGCGATGGCATCGACGATCGCCTCGTGGTCCTTGGTCGAGATCGGGATCGCATCGGCGTGCCGGGCGAGCGTCTCGCGCCGGTACAGGTTGAGCTCGTTGACGATCCGGCGGTAGTTGGCCGCCAGCGCGCGATTCCCCGCGGCGTCGGCGAGCAGGTCGTGGAACTCGAGATTGAGCGGAAAATAGGCATCCGCATTCCGCGCGCGTCCGACCGCGTGCATGCGCCGGACGATTTCGCGCAGCCGCGCGAGCTGGGCGGGCTCGATACGTTCGGCGGCGAGGCGACCGATCAGGCCGTCCAGGGCGGCACGCACCTCGTAGATCTCGTTGGCCTCCTCGAGCGAGATCTGGCGGACGAACACGCCGCGGTTCTTCTCGGTGCGCACGAGGCCCGCCTGCTCGAGCGCGCGAAACGCCTCGCGCACCGGGCCGCGCGAGACGCCGAGCATCTCGGCGACCGATTCCTCGTTGAGCTTGGCGCCGGCGAGGAGGTCGCCGGCGACGATCATCCGCTCGAGCTCGTGCGCGACCAGCGTCGGCAGCGAATTCGACTGCAGCAGGGCGATGGCGTGGGCCGGGCCGGGCGCTTTCCGCGGCACCCGCGGCGCGCTGGAAACGCCCCGTGCGCGCGGCGCGACGGCGGCGGGTTTTTGCATCTTGCGATCAGACCACGGCGAGTGTAGATTGTCAACAATATGCAAAGCCGGGCCCCCGCAACCGATTGCATGGCGGTTGGTGATGTACGCCGCCGGTGCGCTGCCGCGGGTCCCCGTAGCATCCGCGCGCATGCGCTGTCACCGCATTGACATCCGCACCGACCATGCTGTGCCGCGAGGACCGCCGCGCCGACCACGTTCGGTTGCCCGCCGCGTTGCCGCGGCGTAGCATGCGACGCCACGGCTCCCCATCCCCGCCGTCAGGATTGCCGCTCGTCACACCACAGAAGAAGGAGATCCGATGAAATCGTTTCGCAAGTTCGGCTGGCTGCTTGCCCTCGCCGCAGGCGTCGCGCTGCCGGCCGCCGCGCAGAAGACCGAGCTCCTCGTCTACACGGCGCTCGAGACCGACCAGATCAAGGCGTACGAAGACGCTTTCAAGAAGGCGAACCCCAACATCGACATCAAGTGGGTGCGCGACTCGACGGGCGTGATCACCGCCAAGCTGCTCGCCGAAAAGGCGAACCCGCAGGCCGACCTCGTCGTCGGGACGTCGGCGTCGAGCCTCGCCGTGTTCGCGAACGAAGGCATGCTGCAGCCGTACGCACCGAAGGGCCTCGACAAGATCTCGCCGCAGTACCGCGACCCGCGCAATCCGCCGGAGTGGGTGGGCATGGACGTCTATGGCGCCGCGATCTGTTTCAACACCGTCGAGGCGGCGAAGCAGAACCTGCCGAAGCCCGCGACCTGGAAGGACCTGACGAAGCCGGTCTACAAGGGCAAGATCGTGATGCCGAACCCGGCGTCGTCCGGCACCGGCTATCTCGACGTGTCGGGCTGGATCCAGATGTGGGGCGACGCCGACGCATGGAAGTACATGGACGCGCTGCACGCCAACATCGCGCAGTACACGCATTCGGGCTCCAAGCCGTGCAAACAGGCCGGGGCCGGTGAGTTCCCGATCGGCGTGTCGTTCGAATACCGCGCGGTGACCACCAAGAAGAGCGGAGCCCCGATCGACATCATCTTCCCGACCGAGGGCCTCGGCTGGGACCTCGAGGCGTCCGGCATCATGCGCAACACCAAGAAGCTCGAGGCGGCGCGTGCGCTGATGGACTGGCTCGCGACCCCCGCGGCGATGGAGCTCTTCGCGAAGAATTTCGCGGTGCTGGCGATGCCCGGCATGGCGAAGCCGCTCGACTACATCCCGGCGGATTACGAGAAGCGGCTCGTCAAGAACGATTTCGCATGGTCGGCGAAGAACCGCGACAAGATTCTCGCCGAATGGACGAAGCGCTACGACGGCAAGTCCGAGCCGAAGTAACCGTCTGACAACCGACGCGCCCCGCCTCGCGCGGGGCGCGGTTTCCGGGGCGCGTTTGCGCCCCGCGACGCGAGGGAGCAGCAAACTCGTGCAGGGCAGCCCCCACGGCAAGGCCGAGCCGTACCTAAGGCTCGACGGCATCAGCAAGAACTTCGGCAGGTTCCAGGCGTTGTGCGACGTCGCGCTCGCGGTCGAGCGCGGCGAGCTCGTCACCTTTCTCGGCCCCTCCGGCTGCGGCAAGACGACCCTGCTGCGGATCATCGCCGGACTGGAGACCCAGGACACCGGCACGATCATCCAGGGCGGCAAGGACATCTCGCGGCTTCCCGCGATCCGCCGTGATTACGGCATCGTGTTCCAGTCGTACGCGCTGTTCCCCAATCTGACGATCGCCGACAACGTCGCCTACGGCCTCGTCAACCGGCGCAAGGGGCGGGAGGAGATCCGGACGCGCGTCGCCGAGCTCCTGCGCCTCGTCGGCCTTCCCGAGAGCGGCGGCAAGTATCCGGGACAGCTTTCCGGCGGCCAGCAGCAGCGCATCGCGCTCGCGCGCGCGCTCGCGAGCTCGCCCGGACTTCTGCTCCTCGACGAGCCGCTGTCCGCGCTCGACGCGCTCGAGCGGCTGCGGCTGCGCGGCGAGATCCGCGCGCTGCAGCAGCGCCTCGGCGTCACGACCATTCTCGTCACGCACGACCAGGAGGAGGCGCTGTCGATGGCGGACCGCATCGTCGTGATGAACCACGGCCGGGTGGAGCAGGTGGGCTCGCCGCGCGACGTCTACGAGCGTCCGGCGACGTCGTTCGCTGCGGATTTCATCGGCAAGATCAACGTGCTTCCGGCGGTCGCCGTCGATGCGAAGAGCTTTCGCGTCGGCGAGATGACGCTCGCCGTGGCGCGCTTCGACATCGCCGCGGGCGGCACGGCGAAGCTCTATCTGCGACCCGAGGACATTGCCGTTCACGTCGACGGCGCGAGTGCGACCGGCCCCAACGCGCTCGCGGCGAAGGTGACCAAGGTCGAATTCCTGGGAGCGTTCTGTCTCATCGGCCTCGCGCCGGATGTCTCCGGCGTTCCTGCGCTCACCGCAAACGTACCGCGGCAGGCGGTCGATGCAGGCGGATTCACGCCGGGGGCGCGGGTCAGCGTCGACCTGCCGCCGTCGTGTCTGCGCGTGCTCGCCTGAGGCGAACCGACTGATGGCGACGTCCGCCGCAACGCTGCCTGCCGCCGGTCCGGTGCCGACGGCAAAGCCGCTCACGCACTGGCAGGACCGGCTGGCGCAGGGACTCCTGTTGCTCTGCTGCGCGGCGCTCGTGGTGTTCCTGGTGGGGCCGCTGTTCATGATCCTGGTGAAGAGCGTGCAGGACAAGGACGGCGCCTTCGTCGGACTGATGCAGTTCCAGGAGTATTTCGCGACGCCGCGGCTGCGGCAGTCGATCTGGAACACGCTGACGGTCGCGTCGATCGTCACGGCGATCACCATCCCGCTCGCGTTCACGTTCGCCTATGCGCTGACACGGTCGTGCATGCCCGGCAAGGGACTGTTCCGCGTCGTGGGCCTGACGCCGATCCTCGCGCCGTCGCTCCTGTCCGCGATTTCGTTCATCCAGTGGTTCGGCAACCAGGGCGTGCTGAAGGGCCTGCTGGGCGGCGCGCAGGTCTACGGCGCGCTCGGCATCGTGATCAGCTCGATCTACGCGACGTTCCCGCATGCGCTGATGATCGTCCTGACGTCGCTGCTGCTCGCCGACGGCCGCCTCTACGAAGCGGCGGAATCGCTCGGGACTCGCACGTGGCGCAAGTTCGTCACCATCACGCTGCCCGGGGCGAAGTACGGCCTCGTCAGCGCGGCGATGGTCGTGTTCTCCTACACGGTCAGCGACTTCGGCATCCCGAAGGTCATCGGCGGCAACTTCAACGTCCTGGCCGTCGACATCTTCAAGCAGGTGATCGGCCAGCAGAACTTCAACAAGGGCGCCGTCGTCAGCATCGTGCTGCTGCTTCCCGTGCTGGTCGCCTTCGTCGTCGACTGGATCATGCAGGGCAGGCAGCAGTCGCAGTTCTCGGCGCGCGCCGTGCCGTACGCCCCCAGGCGCAAGGGCTGGTTCGACGCGCTGATGTTCGCCTACTGCACGGTCATCGCGCTGCTGCTCCTCGCCGTCCTCGGCATGGCCGTGTACACGTCGTTCATCAAGCTGTGGCCCTACGACCTCTCGTTCAGCCTGCGCCACTACACGTTCGGGCTGATCGACGGCGGCGTGATCGACACGTTCTTCAACAGCCTGCGGATGGCGTTCGCCGCAGCATTCTTCGGCACCGTTTTCATCTTCGGCTGCGCGTACCTCCTCGAGAAGACGCGCGGCGTTCCCGCGCTGCGGGCCGCCATCCGGCTTCTCGCCGCCATCCCGATGGGCGTTCCGGGGATGGTGCTCGGCCTCGGCTACATCCTGTTCTTCAACCATCCCGACAATCCGCTGAACGGCCTCTACCACACGATGACGATCCTGGTGCTCTCGACGGTCGTCCACTACTACACGTCGAGTCATCTGACCGCCGTCACCGCGCTGAAGGCGCTCGACAGTGAATTCGAGTCGGTGTCGGCGTCGCTCAAGGTGCCGTTCTACAAGACCTTCCACCGCGTTACCGTGCCGGTGTGCCTGCCGGCGATCCTGGACATCGGCCGCTACCTCTTCGTCAACGCGATGGTGACGATCTCGGCGGTGGTGTTCCTATATGCGCCCGACACACGGCTCGCAGCCGTCACGATCCTCAACCTCGACGATGCCGGCGAAATCGGGCCGGCGGCGGCGATGGCGACGCTTATCGTCGCGAGCTCTATCGTCGTCTGCGCGCTGTATGCGCTCGTCACCCGCGTGCTGTTGACGCGCACCCAGGCGTGGCGCACGCCGGTCGCGGCGGACTGACGGCTCGCGTCTCGCGCGCCCTGTCCCGATCCCGAATTCGTCGCGCGCGTATCATTGCAACATCTCTCTCGGAGCCCATCATGAGCCTCATTTCCCGCGATCCGATCCTGCTGACCCCGGGTCCGCTGACCACCTCGCTCGCAACGAAGTCCGCGATGCTGCGCGACTGGGGCTCGTGGGACGCCGCGTTCAACGCGGTCACGGCGGACCTGCGGCGCAAGCTGGTGGCAATCATCCACGGCGAGGCCACGCACGTCTGCGTGCCGATGCAGGGCAGCGGCACCTTCTCGGTCGAGGCCGCGGTCAACACGCTCGTGCCGCGCGACGGCCACGTGCTGGTGCTGATCAACGGCGCCTACGGCACGCGGATGGCGAAGCTCACCAAAATGATGGGGCGCAGGCTCTCGACGTTCGAGACCGCCGAGGACGTTCCGACCACGCCGCAGGACGTCGAGCGTTTGCTCGCCGCCGATCCGTCGATCACGCACGTGGGGCTCGTGCACTGCGAGACGTCGACCGGCATCCTCAATCCGCTGCGCGAGATCGCCACGGTGGTGCAGAAGCATGGCCGGCGCCTCATCGTCGACGCGATGAGCTCGTTCGCGGCGATCGACATCGATGCGCGCACGATGCCGTTCGACGCGCTGATCGCGGCGTCGGGCAAGTGCGTCGAAGGCCCGCCAGGGATGGGTTTTGTCCTCGCGCGCCGCGACGTGCTGGAGAAGTGCGCGGGGAATTCGTCGTCGCTGGCGCTCGATTTGCACGACCAGTGGGAGTACATGGAGCGCACCACGCAGTGGCGCTACACGCCGCCCACGCACGTGATGATCGCGCTCAATGCCGCGCTCGACCAGTTCATCGCCGAGGGCGGGCAGCCGGCCCGGCACGCGCGCTACGCGCAGAACTGCAGGACGCTGCTGACCGGCTTGGCCGAACTGGGCTTCCGGTCGTTCCTGAAGCCCGAGATCCAGGCGCCGATCATCGTCACGATCCATGCGCCGGTCGACCCTGCCTACACGTTCAAGGCGTTCTACGAGCGCGTGCGCGACAAGGGCTTCATCCTGTATCCCGGCAAGCTCACCAAGGTCGAGACGTTCCGCGTCGGCTGCATCGGCGCCATCGGACCCGAGGAGATGCGCCAGGCGGTGCACGCGATCAGCGACACGCTCTCCGAGATGGGAATCCGCGACGTGGCGCCATGCCAGCCGGCCGCGCGGGCGGCCGCCTGAAGACCGCTCAAGCGGTCCGAGGCAACCCCTGTTGCCGGGCGGTCACGTGCGCAACGTCGCCCGAACCTTCGACGTAGACCTGCAATCCCGGACGCCACGTCAGATTCGTCCGATGCATCGCCGGCGAAGTGTAGCGCTGCCGGCGATGCATCGCATTAACGGCTGCTTGGCGCGAGCGTCAGTTCGCCTCGACCCAAGTTCCTTCACACGTAGGACCTTGTTTGGGGGTGATCCACTTCCCGAGGCAGACGTGTTTTGCCTTGCCATCCAATACCAGCCGCTTGTCACGAATGGAGGCGGGATCCACCGTGAAAATGCCCGGAGCCACCTCTTTTCCGACAGCTGACAGATTCACTGCGGCTGATTTCTCGGTCACTCTGTGCAGTGCGATGCCTGGTTGAGCGGGCTTTTCAACGATCTGCTTCTCGGTCTGACCGTAAGCAACTCCACCATAGGCAAGCATCCCCGCAGCAACCATGGGTAACAATGCGCCAAGGTTCCTCCGTTCAATCTTCATTCGTTTCCTCCCGTGTTGAAGTGTGGGCGTGCGCATTATGCTTCGTTGGACCGCACCAGCGCATTCCCCTGAGATGGTGCGGCCTCACGTAAGTGCCGCCACCGAGCGGACTCTTCGCCAGCTCGCGCCCGATGCAGGCGGCCCAATACGAGGCGCAAACTTACCCTGATTTCGGCCATTACGCCATTGTGTGCTTTCCCTGTCGGCGCGGCTCGCCTAACCCGCGGGGCCGCCCCGGGCGTGAGATCGACGATCCGGCCGTGCAGCATCGTCGCCTTCGTTGCAGTGCAGGAGTGCCGCGAGGGTCCGATACGCCGGCGCTGACGACGTCATCGCACCATGACGGAGGAGGCAGTCGGCGATGACCAGCGCGGCGTCGGCGGTGGCGGCGTCGGGGCCCGAAGCGTTCCCGGCGATCCGCGCGGCGTCGACGAGCGACACCCGCATGGTGGCGGCGACTTCGCCGTCGACCGCGGTCGGCACGAAAGTCTCGGGCAGCCAGAGGTCGTGCACGAAAATCGTCTCGTGTTGCAGTCCGTCCGGCTGGGCGCGCAGGATGTGCACGGTACCCGCAGAAACGGCGTCGCGCGCCAGCGATGCGGCAATGCCCGCTTCCTCGTCGGCCTCCTTGACGAGCGTCGACGCGATGCTCTGGCCGGCCGCGATGCCGCCGCCGACGAGATTGTCGAGCATCCCGGGATCGATCGCCTTGGCTGCGCTGCGGCGCGCGATCCACATCGCGATCCCGTCCGCGCGCCGCACCAAGCCGTTGACGTGCACGGCGTAGGTGTGGATGCCGAAGTACCGCGCCGCCGCCCGCTCGAGCAGGAACCACGCCGGCGCGCCGAATTCCGGCGCGGCGGCGTAACGCTCGTCGCGCCACGCGGTGAGCGCGCCTTCCGCGGCAAGGGCTCGCGTCACGCGTTCCAGCGCGGCGCTGCGGCGCGGCTCGTCATCGAGATCGGGAACGAAATGGAGTGCGTTGCCGTGGAGGGCGAAGACATTCTCGAACCGCACGAGGCGGGACGCGCGCGCGGCATCGATCCAGCCGGCCGTTCCTGAATCAACCCGCAGCGCAACGTACGACGCGTCCGGGGGCGCGAGCGCCGCCGCGAGACGGGTGGCAATCGCCGTTACAATGGCGTCTTCGATCACGGGCCGATTGTAATCCGTCGCCCCGACGCCCGATGACGCCCAATCCCCCTCGCGAGATTCACCATGACAGCCCGGATCATTGATGGCAAGGCACGCGCCGAGCGTCTCACCGCCGACGTTGCGCACGCCGTGGCAGCCCGCATCTCCGGGGGGCGGGCGCCTCCGGGGCTCGCCGTCGTGCAGGTCGGATCCGACCCGGCGTCGTCGATCTACGTGCGCAACAAGCGGCGCACCACCGAGGCCGCGGGCATGCGCTCCTTCGCGCACGATCTCTCCGAGTCGACGTCACAGGCCGACCTTCTCGCGCTGATCGACACGCTCAACAGCGATCCGGCGGTGAGCGGAATCCTCGTCCAGCTGCCGCTGCCGAAGCACATCGACGTCGATCTCGTCACCGAGCGCATCGATCCCGGCAAGGACGTCGACGGCTTCCACCCGTACAACATCGGGCGCCTCGTGCTGAAGCGCCCGCTGCTGCGCCCGTGCACGCCGTGGGGCTGCATGACGCTGCTGAAGGACACCGGCGAGGAGCTTGCCGGCAAGCACGCCGTGGTGATCGGGCAGTCGAACATCGTCGGCCGGCCGATGGCGCTGGAGCTCCTGATCGAGCGCTGCACGGTGACCGTGTGCCACTCGCGCACGCGCGACCTGCCTGGCATCGTGCGCCAGGCCGACATCCTTGTCGCCGGCATCGGCAAGGCGAATTTCGTGCAGGGCGACTGGATCAGGCCGGGCGCGATCGTGATCGACGTCGGGATGAACCGCAACGCGGAGGGAAAACTCTGCGGCGACGTCGACTTCGCCGCCGCGAAGGAGCGGGCCGGCTGGATCACGCCGGTTCCGGGCGGTGTCGGCCCGATGACGATCGCGACGCTGCTCGCCAATACGCTGCGTGCCGCGGAGTTGCGCGACGCGTAGCGGCGCCGACCGGAAGGGCGCGATTCGCTTCAGCTTCCTTTGAGGTGCCAGGCCTTGGTGCGCGTGAACGTCTGGATGCCGTAGGTCGACAGCGTCAGGCCGATGCCCGAGTGCTTGACGCCTGACCAGGGCAGCCGCGGGCTCACGCGGTCGCAGCAGTTCCAGTAGACGCTGCCGGCCTCGAGCTGCGCCAGGATCTTGCGCGCGCGCCTCGGGTCGAAGGTGTAGACGCCGGCCGTCAGGCCGTAATCACTGTCGTTCATCAGGTTCACGGCGGCGTCATCGTCGGCGACGCTCTGGATGCCGATGATAGGACCGAAGCTTTCCTCGCGCATCAGCGTCATCGAGTGATCGACGTCGGCGAACACGGTCGGCTGGAACCAGTTGCCCTTGCGCTTGACGCTCGATCCCCCGAGCAGCAGCTTCGCACCTTTCTTCTTCGCATCGGCCACCTGACGCCGCAGCACCTCGAGCTGGGGCCGTCGCGTGATGGCGCCGATGTACGTGGATTCATCCATCGGATCGCCCAGCGCGTAGCCGCGCACTTCGGCGACGAATGCGGCGACGAAGGCATCGTGGATCGATTCGTGGACGTAGATGCGCTCGACCGAGCAGCACGACTGCCCGGTGTTGTAGAACGCGCCGTCGGCGACCGCGGCCGCGGCGGCTGTCACGTCGACGTCCTCGCACACGTAGACGGGGTCCTTGCCGCCCAGCTCCAGCTGGATCTTGATCATCCGCCGGCCCGCGCTCGCGGCGATGCGCGCCCCCGTCGCATACGAGCCGGTGAAGAACACGCCGTCGATGGGCTGGCGCAGCAGCGCCGCGCCGGTGGCGCCGTCGCCGACCACCGGGACGAACACATTCTCCGGCACGCCCGCTTCGTGCAGCATTTCGGCGATGTGGAGGCCGGTCAGCGTGGCGTACTCGCTCGGCTTGTAGAGCACCGCGTTGCCGGCGGCCAGCGCGGGCACGAACACGTTGCTGCCGACGAAATAGGGGTAGTTCCACGCGGAAATGTTGGCGATCACGCCGAGCGGCTCGTGCGAGATCCGCTCCTCGAACTTCTTGTCGGTGTCGGCGTGGACGGTCTCGTCGCGCAGCGCGCGCGAGGACTCTGCGAGGAAGAAGTCGATCCTGGCGAGGAGGCCGTTCAGCTCGTTGCGCGACTGCCGGATCGGCTTGCCGACTTCTTCGGTCAGCGTGCGCGCGAGCGTTTCGTGCATCGCGACGATGCGCTCGCGGAACTTGGCGATCGTCGCGAGGCGCTTCCTCAGCGGCACGCGAGCCCATTCGTGCTGGCCGGCGCGCGCGGTCGCATATTTCCGGCGCACGACGGCACTCGAGTCCGCGTCGAGGCTGGCGATGACCGCGCCGGTGGCGGGGTTGGTGATTTTCATTGGGGCTCCGGGTTTCATATGGCGTAGGCCGCCGCCTTGTGCGCAGAGGCGGCGGCGAGGAATTCGTCGAGAATGGGCGTGTCGTCTAGGAATGACGGATCGTCGGGTGCGTGGAACTCCGGGTGCCACTGCACGCCGAGCACGTAGCCGCGCCCGGTGAACCGGATCGCCTCGACGATCCGGTCGGGCTCCGACCACGCTTCGACGGCGAGGTCGCGGCCGACGTCCTTCAGTCCCTGATGATGGATGGAGTTCGTCTTGACGACGGTTGCGCCGGGATAAAGCTTCGCGAGGCCGCTGCCGGCGACAAATGACGTCGCGTGGCAGTTCTGCTCATAGATGGCCCAGTTGCGGTGATTGAGCGCGTGCGGGAGCTGGGTCGCGATGTCCTGATAGAGCGTTCCGCGCTGCGCGACGTTGATGATCTGCGCGCCGCGGCAGACTCCAAGGACCGGCTTGCGCAGCGCCATGAACGCCCGCAACAGGGCAATCTCGTACTCGTCGCGGACCTTGTCGCCGTTCCACTCCGGCTTCAGCGCCGTTTCGCCGTACGACCCGGGGCAGACGTCCGACCCGCCCATCAGGACGAGCCCGTCGAGCTCGTCCGCGTAGGCGTCAACCGTCGTCCTGCTGCCAGCGCGTCGGGTGCGTCCTTCGGGCGAGGGCACCATGAACGCGAGCACATCGCGCTGCATCAGCCAGTGCGCGACGTTCTGCTCGATGTACTGCAGCGTCATGCCCTTGAAGACCGGCCGCTGCGGGTCCTCGTGAAAGAAGCACGCGGAGATGCCGATCTTCAGCATGGTTGCCGACCGGGCTAGATCGCTTCGCCGAAGAGGCGCTCGAAATCCGCGCGCGTGCAGGCGCGCGGATTGGTCCGGTGGCACGTGTCGTGGATCGCCACCTCGACCAACGCCGGAATGTCCGCCCTGGTGACCGGCCGCGTCGACTCGAGCTCGGAGAGCGTGGCCGCGATGCCGAGGTCCGCCTTCATCTGCGTCAGCCAGTCGACGAAGGCGCGCGCCGCCGCCTTGTCGGAGAGGCTTGCCGCATCGGGCACGCCGGCCACCCGCGCGAGCTCGGCCATCTTGGCAGTCGCGGCCGGGAGATTGAAGCGCATCACGTGGTCGATCATGACGCCGTTGGCGAGCCCGTGGTGCAGGTCGGCCACCGTGGACAGCGCATGCGCGCACGAATGCACGGCGCCGAGATCCTTCTGGAACGCGATGGCCCCCATCATCGAGCTCATCAGCATGTCGCTGCGCGCCTTGAGGTTCTTGCCGTCGCGCACCGCAATTGGCAACGCGCGGGCGGCGATGCGCACGCCTTCGAGCGCGATGCCGTCGCACAGCGGGTGATATTCGGGAGAAAGATAAGATTCGATGTTGTGGGTGAGCGCGTCCATCCCCGTGGCCGCGGTGATCGTCCGGCGGCAGGTCGAGCGTCAGCTCGGGATCCGCGAACACGCACTTGGCGAGGAGCTTCGGCGAGAAGATGATCTTCTTCACGTGCGTCTTGTCGTCGGACACGACAGACGAGCGGCCGACCTCGGAGCCGGTGCCGGCGGTTGTCGGCAGCGCGACGAAATAGGGCAGCTCCTTCTCGATCGGCCGCACCTGCGGGTGGTCCCACGCGTATTCGAGCACGTCGCCGGGATGCGTCGCCATCAGCGCGATCGCCTTGGCGACGTCGAGCGCGGCGCCGCCGCCCAAGCCGATGATCGAGTCCGCCTTGTGCGCCTTGAACGCGGCGACGCCGCCGTCGACCTGGCTTTTCACCGGATTGCCCCAGATGCCGGAATACACGGCGACCTTGAGGCCTCCCAGTTCGTCCGTCACGGTCTTCAGTAGCGGCAGCGCGGCGACGCCGCGGTCGGTGACGAGGAGCGGGCGCTTCTTGCCGTGCGCGCGCAGATGGTCGGCGACGAGCTTGCGCGTGCCCGCGCCGAAATGGATGGTGGTCGGGAAGCTGATCGTGGTGGTGGTCATCGCGGCTCGAGGAAAAGGATCATGTGGTTCTTGTCGAAGAATTCGTCGGCCACGCGGATCGCGCGCGGCTCGACGCCGAAGGAGCGAAAGCCGGCGCGCTCGTACAGGCTGCGCGCCGAAAGGTTGGTCTCGGTGACGGTAAGGATGAGCTGCAGAATGCCGGGATCGCGCCGGACCTCGGCGACGAGATGCGCGAGCAACGCCGCACCGATGCCGCGTCCGGCATATTCGGTCGCGACGAACATCCCGAATACGTGCGCCTTGTGCCGGTTCTTCGTCCGCGCCTCGCGCGACCAGCCCACGACGCCGGCGAGGGCGCCGTCGACGAAAGCGCCATAGACCGTGTCGCGGCTGTCGGCCGCGAGACGCTGCGCGGTTTGCGCAAGGGGCTTGGTCGCTTCCTCATCGTGGCTCGAGGTGAACGCATCCGCGTGCTCGGCGAATCCGCGCAGGCGCAGCGCCCGATAGTCGGCGGCGTCGTCCGGCGTGAGCCGACGGATCGCGATCTCAGATGATTTCGAAATAACGTTTCATCTCCCAGTCGGTGACGGCGTCCAGCCACTGCCGCCATTCCCAATCGCGCGTCGCGGCGAAGTGATCGACGAACTCGTCGCCGAACCAGTCGCGCGCGAGCTCGGAGTCCTTGAAGATCCGCGTCGTCTCGATCAGCGTTCGCGGCGCGCGCGGGATGTTCTCGGCGCCCTGGTTCGTGCCGTGGATCGGCTTCGCGGTGAGCTTCAGCTTCTTCTCGACGCCGGAAAGCCCCGCGGCGATGCACGCGGCCGCGGCGAGATACGGGTTCATGTCGGCGCCGGGACAGCGCGTCTCGAGGCGCGTCGCCTTGGGCGAGCTCGCGATCACGCGAAAGCTCGCCGTCCGGTTGTCGAGGCCCCACGTCGGCTTGACCGGCGCCCAGAAGCCGTCGACGAGGCGCTTGTAGCTGTTGATCGTCGGCCAGTACATCGGCGCCAGCTCCATCAGACCCGCGACCTGCCCGGCGAGGTAGCTCTCGAAGAGGCGGCTCATCCCGTGGCGGCCCTTCGCGTCGGCGAAAAGGTTCTTCTTGCCGTCGGACAGCGACTGATGGATGTGCCCCGAGCAGCCCGGCAGCTGCGGATTCCACTTGGCCATGAAGCTCGGCATGATCCCGAAGCGTGCGCCGATCTCCTTGGCCGCGGTCTTGAACAGGATCGCGCGGTCGGCCGATTCAAGCGCTTCGGAGAACAGGATCGCGACCTCGTAGACGCCCGGGCCGGTTTCGGTGTGCAGGCCCTCGATCGGGATGCCGAACGCCTTCGGTCTCCGCCATCAGCGCCGCGAAGAATTCGCGGTTCTCGTTCGCGCGGAGCAGCGAATAGCCGAACATGCCGGGCGTGACGGGTGTCGGGCCCGACGCCTTTTTTCGCGGCCCAGGTGTGCGGGGTCTCGGCGAAGTTGAACCACTCGAACTCCATCCCGCACATCGGCATCACGCCGAGCTTCTCGGCGCGCTTCAACACGCGCTTCAGCACCTGCCGCGGGCAGATGGGAAGCGGCGCTTCGCGGCCCTTGACCTGGTGCACGAACTCGCCGAGGAAGAACGGCACGTTGTCGTCCCACGGCACCGTGCGGAACGTCCCGAGGTCGATGCGCGCAACGGCGTCGGGAAAGCCCTTGTGCCAGCCCGTCATCGTCGTGTTGTCGTAGGTGACGTCCATCATGTCCCAGCCGAACACCACGTCGCAGAAGCCGAATCCGCCCTCGAGCGCCGAATAGAACTTTTCCTTGTGGATGTACTTGCCGCGCAGCACGCCGTCGATGTCCGAGCAGGCGACCTTGACCCGGTTGCCCGGGGCGTTGCGGACGGCGGCGATCACCTTGCTCGCCGGCATGGGGTTCGGCATGGGCTCCTCCGGGGTGCGGGTCTGGCGCGCGCGTTCTCTCGGCGCGCGGCCGCGAAGAAAATTCGCTCCGGGCGCGCCAATTCTAGCGCAGCAGGGACCGCCGCGGCCGGGATGGCACAATGCGGACCATGACGCCGACACGCTGCCCCTGCTGAATGCGCCGCGGGAGCGCCCTCGCGGCGCTGCACGGGGCGGTGCTCCTGTTCGGGTTCGCGGGGCTCTTCGGCAAGTGGATCGACCTGTCGCCCGTCGCCATCGTGCTGGGTCGCGCCGTCGGTGGCCGCGGCGGTGCTCGGCATCGTGCTGCTCAAGACGCGCGCGGTGCGCCGACCGTTCGAGCTTCGCCTCGTGACCAACGGCGCCGTGCTGGCGCTCCATTGGGTGAGCTTCTTCGCGGCGATCCAGACCTCGACCGTGGCGATCGGTCTCCTCGGCTTTGCGAGCTTTCCGCTTTTCGTGCTGATTCTCGAATGGCTGCTGCTGCGCCGGCAGTGGACCGCGCGCAAGGTCGCGACGGCGCTGCTCGTCACCGTCGGGCTCCTCGCCTTGGTGCCTTCGTTCTCGTGGTCCGATCCCACCGTTCAGGGCCTCGCCTGGGGGCTGGTCTCCGGGTTCACCTTCGCGCTGCTGGCGGTGCTGAACCGGCGCCTCGTCGCGAACCGCCGCGCGATCGACGTCGCGTTCTGGCAGAACCTCACCGCCGCGCTTTGCCTCTTGCCGTTCGCTTGGGCGAGTCCCGCGGCGCTCGGCGCAATCAGCGCGCGCGACGTGGCACTGATTCTCGTGCTGGGGCTCGTCTGCACGGCGCTTGCGCACACGCTCTTCATCGCCGGGCTGCGCGACATCAGCGCGCACACGGCGAGCGTGATCGCCGCGCTCGAGCCGGTCTATGGCATCGTGCTGGCGCTGCTGCTGCTGGGCGAGATTCCGGACCTGCGCACGCTGGTCGGCGGCGCGCTGATCGTCGGCGCAGCGTTCGTCGCGACGCGCTATCCGACGCGGTGATGCAATTGGCGCGATGCGGCGTTAATGGGTAGCATCGCGGGGCGAACGCATGCCGTGCCGCGCGGAATGAGGGTTTGATGATCGTCGTGGTGATGGGAGTGTCGGGGTCGGGCAAGTCGGCGGTCGGGCGCGCGCTCGCCGACGACCTTGGCTGGCCGTTTCTCGACGCCGACGATTTCCATCCGCCCGCAAACGTCGCGAAGATGGCCTCGGGCACGCCGCTCACCGACGCTGATCGCTGGCCCTGGCTCGATACGCTCGCCGCGAAGGTGCGGGCGGTGTCCGACGCGCGGCGGCGACGTCGTGCTCGCGTGCTCGGCACTGCGTCAGGCCTATCGCGACCGCATTGCCGCCGGCGCGCGCCATCCGGGCGAGGTGCGCTTCGTCCACCTGAAGGGCGATCGCGACGACGATCGCGGCGCGGCTCGTGCCGCGGCAGCACCGTTACATGCCGGCGACACTGCTCGACAGCCAGTTCGCGACGCTCGAAGAACCCGCCGACGCACTCGTCGTCGACGTCCGTCTCACCATCCCGGAGCAGGTCGCGCGCATTCGCGCGGCATTGGGCCGCGGCACCAAGGATTGCGCATGACCAAGGACAGGAAGCCGATGCGTCCGGCGACACAGGCCGGGCACCTCGGCCGCGATTCCGCGAAATTTCTCGGCGCCGTCAACACGCCTGTGTTTCGCGCGACGACGATACTTTTCGAAACGGTGGCGGAAATGGAACTGGCCGCGCATGGCCGGCATCCCGAGGTCACGTACGGCCTTCATGGGCTTCCGACCGTCACGGACCTGCAGGCCGCCGTGGCCGAGATCGAGGGCGGTCATGCGGCGCTGGCCGTGCCGTCCGGCCTCACGGCGACGACGTTTCCGCTGCTGGCGCTCGCGCGTGCCGGCGACCACGTGCTGGTCACCGATGCCGTCTACGGACCGACCAGGCGATTCTGCGACCTGCATCTGCCGCGCTTCGGCGTCGAGGTGACCTATTACGATCCGCTGGCCGGTGCCGCGATCGAGCGCGACTTCCGCGCGAACACTCGCATCGTCTTCACCGAGTCGCCGGGCTCGCTCACGTTCGAGGTGCAGGACATTCCGGCGATCGCGGCCGTCGCGCATGCGCGCGGCGCGCTGGTCTTCATGGACAATTCGTGGGCGACGCCGTTCGGGTTTCGCTCGTTCGACCACGGCGTCGACGTCTCGGTGCATGCGGCGACCAAGTACATCGGCGGCCATTCGGACGTGCTGCTCGGTCTCATCGTCAGCAACGAGGCGTGCTTCGCGCAGTTGCATCGGCTGTGGACCGACATGGGCGTGACGGCGTCCTCCGACGACTGCTTTCTCGGGCTGCGCGGCCTGCGCACGCTGCCGACGCGCATCGCGCGGCACCAGGCGAGCGCGCTCGAAATCGCTGCGTGGCTCGCGGCACGCCCCGAAGTGAGGGAAGTGATCTATCCGGCACTCCCGGGCTCGCGCGGGCACGAGCTCTGGAAGCGCGATTTCATCGGCGCCTCGGGACTGTTCGCCGTCGTGCTGCAGCCGGTCGCGAAGGCGCGCATCGATGCGATGCTGGACGGCATGCGCCTCTTCGGGATGGGCTGGAGCTGGGGCGGATTCGAAAGCCTCGTGATCCCGACCTATCCCGAGCGTGGGCGTACGGCGACGCCCTGGGACGCAGGGGGCCCGTGCCTGCGCTTCGCAATCGGTCTCGAGGATCCGGCGGACCTCATCGACGACCTCACGGAAGGCTTCGCACGACTGGCCGGCTGACGCCGGCGCGCACCCCGCGCCTGGAGGCTGGCGGCGCAACTGCTCAGGCCGCTTCGTCGCCAAGATAGATGGCGCGCACCTGCGGATCGGCGCGGATCGCCTCAGGCGCGCCGGCTGCGATGATCCGTCCGCGATCGAGGACGATGACACGGTCCGCATGGCCGAACACGACGTCCATGTCGTGCTCGGTGAAGAGCACGGCGATCTTCTCCTCGCGCGCGAGATCGGCGGCGAGCGTCATCAGCCGATTGCGCGAATTGCGGCGACATCCCCGCCGTCGGCTCGTCCATCAGCAGGAGCCGCGGGTGCGCGGCCAGCGCGAGTGCCAGCTCGACGCGCTTCGCATCGCCGTACGCGAGCGTCGCGCAGCCCTGGTCCGCGAAGCGCGTCATGCGCACGCGCTCGAGCAGCGCGTCGGCCTCGCCCCGCAACGCGAGCGTGGCCCGTGCGGCGACGCCGTGGTCGCGTCCGGCATGCGCGAGCAGCGCGAGCTGCACGTTCTCGCGCACCGTCATCGACGCGAACGTCGCGGCAACCTGGAACGTTCGTCCGACACCCATGCGCGCGATGCGGCGCGGCGGCAGGCCGTCGATGCGCGCGTCACCGAGCCGCACCGTGCCCGCGTCCGGCGCGAGCTGCCCGTTGACGAGGTTGAAGCAGGTCGTCTTGCCGGCGCCGTTGGGACCGATCAGCGCGACGAGCTCGCCCGCGTCGACCGTGAACGACACGTCGCGCACGGCGTGCACGCCGCCGAAATCCTTGCGGAGCCCATCCACGCGCAGGACCGTCGTCATGCGCGCCACCGCGCGGTGAGCCGCGACAGCGCACCGCCGATGCCCATCGGAAACGCGAGGACGATCACCAGGATCGCCACTCCGAGCACCGCGTGCCAGTATTCGGTGATGCGCGACAGCGTGTCCGACAGCCAGGTGAACACGCCGGCGCCGATGCATCGGGCCGGCAAGCGCGTTGAGGCCGCCGAGAAGCACCATGACGAGCGCGTCGACGGAGCGCGGAATCGCGAGCGTCTCGGGCGAGATGCTGCCCTTGGAGAAGGCGTACAGGCCGCCGGCGAGGCCGGCGAACGCGCCGGCGAGCGCGAACGCCATGCGCTGCGTCCCCTGCACGTCGATGCCGATCGCCTGCGCGCGGAGCGGCGAGTCGCGGCACGCCCGCAGCGCGTAGCCGAACGGCGCCTGGGCGATCCACGCGAGCGCCGCGAGCGCGAGCGAGCCGAGACCCAGCACGAACCAGTAATACGGACGCCCCTGGGCGAGCCAATCCGGCGGCCAGATGCCGACGAGGCCGTTCGAGCCGCCGGTGACGCTGTCCCACTGGAACGCGATCGACCACGCGATCTGCGCGAAGGCGAGCGTCAGCATCGCGAGATACACGCCCGACAGCCGGACGCAGAACCAGCCGACGACGATCGCGCCGGCGAGCCCCGCGATCGGCGCCGCGGCGAGCGCCGCCGGCATCGGCCAGCCGTGCTTCGCCGCGAGCGGCGGCGGCGTAGGCGCCGACGCCGAAATACGCGGCGTGGCCGAACGACGCCATGCCGCCCGTGCCCATCAGGAACTGCAGGCTCGCCGCGAACAGCGCGAACACGATGACGTCGGTCGCGAGGACCAGCGCGTACTCGTCGCCCGCAAGCGGGAGGAGCGCCGCGCATGCGAAGAGCACCAGTGCGCCGATCGCCGCGGGGCGGCCGGGGGCCACGATCAGCGCGCGAAATTCCGCGAGCGGCGTCGTCGGCGGCGCGGACGGGGGCTTGCCCAGAAATCCGTACGGCTTCACGACCAGCACGACGGCCATCACGACGAATTCCGCGACCAGCGTCAGCTTGGGAAACGCGACGGCGACGCCGAAGATGTCGACGGTGCCGAGGCCGATGCAGAGCGCGCGCGTGAGCCCGATCAGCAGCGCCGCGAGGAAGGCCCCGGGAATCGAGCCGAGACCGCCGACGACGGTCACGACGAACGCTTCGGCGATGATCGCGAGATCCATGCCCAGATTGGCGGGCTCCTGCGGCAGCTGCAGCGCCCCGGCGAGTCCCGCGAGGAATGCGCCCAGCGCGAACACCGCGGTGAACAGCGCCCGCTCGTTGATGCCGAGCGCGCCGGCGATGACGCGGTTCTCGGTCGCCGCGCGCACGAGCATCCCGAAGCGCGTGCTTCTGGATGAGCCACGCGAGGCCGAGCAGCACGAGCGGCCCGACGCCGATGAGGAAGAGATCGTAGGTCGGCACCGCGCGCCCGAGCACGTCGATCGCGCCGGTGAAGCCCGCCGCGCGCGGACCCAGCAGATCAGCCGGACCCCAGATCGCGAGCGCCGCGTCGCGGACGATCAGCACGATGCCGAACGTGGCCGCGAGCTGCAGGAGCTCTGGTGCGGCGTAGATGCGCTTCAGCAGCAGCGCCTCGATCAGCGCGCCGAGCACCGCGACGGCGAGCGCGGCGACGAGCACGCCGCCCCAGAAGCCGAGCGCGCCGCGTCCAAGCACCTCGATCAGCGTCCACGCGAGGTACGCGCCCAGCATGTAGAGCGAGCCGTGCGCGAAGTTGACGACGCGGGTGACGCCGAAGATCAGCGTCAGGCCGGCGGCGACGAGGAACAGCGACGACGCGCCGGAGAGGCCGGTCAGGAGTTGCGCGAGCAGGGAGGAGGAGGACACGCGTCGGCGAATCGGGCGGCGGCGTGCAATGCGCCGCTGGCCGCGATTCTAGCCCGCGGCGGAGCGGACCGGCGGAATGATGGGGCGCGACGGAGCGGCGCGAGTCGGCACGTCCCTGTGCGCTCCGGCCGGCGATCGCTCAGTCGGCGGGGCGCATCCGCTTCACGGCGTCGTCGGAGGGCAGGTAGTCCTTGCCGTCGGCATAGCGCCAGTCGACCATCACGCCCTTGCCATCCTTCACGGCCGTCCGCCCGACGTAGGCGCCCATCGTCGATTGGTGGTCGAGGGCGCGGAAGGTCACCTTGCCGAAAGGTGACTCGACGCTGAGATTGGCGAGCGCGGCGACGATCTTCTCGGGATCCGTCGAACCGGCCTTCCTGATCGCCGCGGCGGCGGTGATGATCGTCGTGTAGCCGACGACGGAGCCGAGGCGCGGATAGTCCTTCCATTTCGCCTGGTATGCGTCGAGGAAGCGCTTGTGCGCCGGCGTGCCGATCGCATACCACGGGTAGCCCGTGACCCACCAGCCGACCGGCGCCTCGTCCTTCAGCGGGTCGAGATACTCGGGCTCGCCGCCCAGCAGGTTGAACACCGGCCGGCCCTTGAACAGGCCGCGCAATTCACCCTCGCGGACGAAGCGCGCAAGGTCGGTGCCGAAGAGCGACGAGAAGATCGCGTCGGGCTTCGCGTCGATCAGCGCCTGCACGACCGGTCCCGCGTCGATCTTGCCGAGCGGCACCGCCTGCTCGACGAACTCGATGCCGCCGGGCTGCAGCGCGATCATTTCCTTCTTGAACGCGGCGGTCGCCGACTGGCCGTATTCGTAATTCGGGTAGACGATCGCCCAGCGCTTCTTGCCGAGCTTCGCGGCCTCGGGCACGAGCATCGCCGTCTGCATGAACGTCGAGGCGCGCAGGCGATACGTGTACTTGTTGCCGTTGTCCCAGACGATCTTGTCGGTGAGCGGCTCGGCGGCGAGGAACGGCACCTTGCGCTGGCGCGCGAGATCGGCGACCGCGAGCCCCACGTTCGACGCGAACGTGCCCATCAGCATCACGACCTTTTCGCGCGAGAGGAGCTCCTCGGCAACCCGCACGGCGTCGCCCGGATTTCCGTTGTCGTCGCGCACGACGAGCTCGATCGGGCGGCCGAGCACGCCACCCGCCGCATTGATCTCGTCGCGCGCGAGCTCCATGCCCTTCTTGTACGGCTCGAGGAAGGCGGGGAAGGCCTTGTAGCTGTTGAGCTCACCCAGCCTGATCGACTGGGCGGCAGCGCCCTGCGATGCGATCGCGGCGAGCAGGGCCGCGGCGGCAATGAACAGGCGGCAGAAGCGGGGCATGGCGGCTCCGTAAGGGCGCGGAAAACCGCAATTGTCCAACGAAGCGGCCGGGAATTGCACGCTATTTTGCCGCCGGAAGGCCCGCGTGACGGCGGGGCGCTTCGGACGGAACGCCATCGCGCAGCGGACCGCCGCTGGAGCAGTGCCCCCTTGACCTCACGCAACCGACCGGCGCGGAGGCCGCGTACCTTGATCACATCTGCCGCCATTCCCCAAGGGAATGGACGGTGTTCCAGGGGATTTCGTGAAGCGCTGGCCGCTTGTCGCTGCCTGCATTTCGGTGCTTGCGGTCGCCGAAGCGGCGGCGTTGCCAGTGCCGGCTGTCGAGATCCTTGCCGGTCCGCCTCCCGGGAACTACTGCAATTCGAAGCGAGCGACTGCGCTCTTCAATGTCAACACGCGACCGCCGCAGACCTACTTTGCGCGGGGGACGTTCAGAGTGGACGGCGAGATCGTCTACACCAGTCCCGTCGAGCATTTCTACTTTCCGCCGGGAATCTGGACCGCCGAATGGCCGTTGCCGCATGAAGTCCTGCCGGGAGGACCCTACGCGCCCGGGACGGTCTTCTCGACCACGAGCCGTTACTTCGATTCGTCGATGCGCGCCACCTACGAAAACGAAATCGCCATCCGTTGCGACACCGGCGAGACAGTCCTCATTCGCAACGTCGATCTCACGCCCCAACCCACGCCGGTTCCGATCAATGGCGTCGCGCCGCTCGTGGCGCTGCTGCTCGCCACGTCGGCCTTCGTCGCCCTTCGCGGGATGCGCCGTCGAAACTAGCCGTGGAGTTCCGCGTTTGCGAATGGAAGGGCGCTCCGGCGACCGCGACTTTGGCGTCCCGCGCCAACGCGCCCATCAGCACCGCGCCCCAACGAAGCGGCCCGGAATGTCAGCATATTTTCCCCGCGGGCGCGGCGATGCTGCGAGCGGTCGCTACCGCAGGTCGATCAACTCGCCAGCGACTGCTCTTCGTTCTGGCCGTAGGAACCCGTTTCGATCGCGTTCGTCGGGGCGCCCAGCAATTCCTGGGCACCGACCACGCCGCCATGCCATTCCTTCTCCAGGTCGCCCTGGGCCGCGGCGGCCGCATCGCCGGTCGAGGGTCTGAAGCTCACGACGCCGCAGGCACGGTTGCGGCCGCGCCTTTTGGCGACGTAGAGCGCCCAATCCGCGAGGTCGAGGACGCGCTCCCAGCCCAGCGCCACGTTGTCCGGCGGCAGCAGCATCGGCGCGTAGCCCACCGAAACCGTGACCTGGACGTCGCTTCCCTGGAAGCTGATCGGCTCGGCCGAGACCGCGTGCAGGACCCGCTGCACGATCTCCGCGAGCAGTCCGGCCGGTGCGGTGGGGACGAACACCAGGAACTCCTCACCCCCCCAGCGCACGATCATGTCGGTTTCACGCAGGGCATCGCGCAGTCGCTGCGCCACCGCGATCAGGACCGCGTCGCCCGCAGCATGGCCGAACCGGTCGTTGATCGACTTGAAGTGATCGAGGTCGATCAGAAGGATCGCCTGCACGGGCTTTTCGATCGGCCCTCTTCGCCTCTCCGTCTCCCCGGGCTTCTCACCGATGAAATTCTGGAAGTGGCGGCGATTGTAGAGCGACGTCAGGGGATCGCGAATGCTGTGAAAGCCGAGCTCCTCGTTGCGTCGCCCGAGCAGGCGATTCGTGATCCGAACCCTGCGATAGAGGAGTGCGACGACCGTGAGCGAGCCGAGGGACATGATCGAGAACAGCCACCAGTACCGCTGCTGCGACTCCCGATTCTGCAGCTCGATCCGGTCGAGCCTTCTCTCGGCGTCGAACTTGTTCTGCAATTCGCGCAGATCCCTCTGGCGGGCGTCGCTCAGTATCTTGTCGAAGACCTTCTGCTGGCGCCCGTGGAGCGCCAGGGCCCCTTTGTAGTCGCCGGCGTCGGCAAGATGCTGCGCATATTCGCCGAGCAGATCGGCGATGTCGGCGCTCGCGCCGGTCCGCTCGTATTCGGCGACGGCCTCTTCAGCAAGGCGCTTTCCTTGCGCCATCCGGCCGAGGCCGAACAGCGCGAAACCCATGTTCGCCTTGTTCGTGGCGATCATGCTTCCATCCTTCAGATTGGTGGCGAGCTCGAGCGACTGCTTCGACGATTCCAGCGCGGCACGGAAATTCCTCCGGCGCAGGTAGATGTCGGCGAGGTTGATCAGCGCCAGGCTCTCCTCGACGTCGGACCCCGCCGCGCGCGCGATCGCCAGTGCCTCCTGCATTGCCGCAAGCTCCGCCGCCGGCTCGTGCAGAAGCTCGAGGGCGGCCGATTCCGCCATTTTTGCCTTGGCCATGCCGAACGTGCTTGCCGCGCGCTGCGACTCGCTGAAGGCCTCGCGGCTTTCGGTGAAGGCGCTGTCGGCCTGGCCCATCGCACGGTGGAGAACCGAGAGCTGGTAGCGCGCGTAGGCGCGCCGATAGGGGTTCTGCGCGGTGTCGGCAAGCGCGTAGGCTTCGCGCAGGCGTGCCAGCGCCTCGTCATGCTGCCCCATCATCCGTGCCGTCACGCCGACGACCATCGCGGCCCAGTAGCGGGCGTAGGCATCGGTACCGCTCTGTGCGAGCGCGCGTGCGTTGTTGGCGAGCAGATTTGCGCGCGGGACGTCACTCGCCAACTGGGCGTCACTGCGAATCAGCAGTGCGACCGCCAGAGTGGCGTCATCTAGAGTGGCTCTCCCATCGCGTTCCAGCTGATCGGCGAGTTGGAGTGCGGCGTCCATGTTTCCCGCTGCGACCCGGGCCTGGCCCAGGAGCGCTCCCTGAAGCGGCGCGTCTGCGCATTGGTCGCGCGGGCCTGCTCGACGAACGCGTCGAGCTCGGCTTCGGCCCGAACCGGAAATCCTGGCAGGTCGACTTCGATGGCCTGCAGTTGTTCGTCGAGCGGGGCTTCCGTCGCTGCGATCGACGGCATTGCCAACAAAGCTCCGGCCAAGGCGAGCACAAGGAGGGCACCGGTCCGGAGCGTGCCTCGCCCGACCAATAAGGGCCGCCGAACATTCTCCACCGATGGCGAGGACCGGAATGGGAGTTGTTTGCTCGAAAGTGTGGAGGTGACCATCACTGCTTTGATTTTTGTCACAACTCGCGCCGACGCGCCCCGCGGACATGTTGGCTACAGAAACACCCTGTCCCCGAAGGTAACCGCAATAAGCATGCCGGACGGCTTCATTTGATGATGTCCCGCAGTTGCGTCGACGGAATTGGTCCGCTATTTGCATATGACTGGCCCTGACGATGCACCACGATGCAAGAAGCCGTCAGTTCAGCCGAAATCCGCTCACCGGGGCGTCGAATCGGCGGTCTGCCAAGCGTGCGGCACGTCAACGGAATGCCGCCCTGCATGACTTCAGCAGCGGCCGACAGGGGCCATAAGCGATGACGCCACGAATCAATGCGTAGATTGTTGCATCGCTATCTTGGTTGGCTTCGCCGCGACGCGGGCCTCGCCGGGGATGCCAAAGTCGTCCAAGGCGAAACGCGGTATGCGTTCGCGCGTTCGCAGGACAGGTGGTCGCCGGATCCGCTCCCCGGCGGCGCGGCGCACAAACGCGTTCACAGGGCCGTGGCGACGTCAGAGAAGCAGTTCCCGGCACTTTCCCCGAGCGAAGGTCGTTTTCAGCGCCTTGCGCTGCTCTGTTCGGATTGGCTCTGGGACCAGGATGCGCGGTTCCGCTTCACGTCAGTCTGCGGCAATCTCGCTGACCCCATCGGTGCGACCATCAAGGACCACCTTGGCGTCGCTCCGTGGGACCTGCCGCTCGTCGAACCCGCCGAGGGCGAATGGGACGTGATTCGCCGATGCCAGAAAGAGCACAGGACATTCCGGAACGTCGTGCTGCGCCGGTCAGGGCAGGACGGAGGCGTCAGCTATGTCTCCATCAGCGGCGAGCCGCTTTTCGCCGAGGACGGCGGGTTCATCGGATATCACGGAATCGGGCTCGACGTTTCGAAGCAAAAGATCTCTGAAGCGGACGTAAGCAAGCTCGCCCGCCTCGATCCGCTTACGGGTCTGTGCAACCGCACCGCGTTCTTCGATCGGCTGAACCATGCGCTTGCGGTCGCTCGACGCCACGATCGCTCGATCGCCCTGCTGTTCCTGGACCTCGACCGATTCAAGGACGTGAATGACGCATTCGGTCACGTCGCGGGCGACGAAGTCCTCAAGGTGATTGCACAGCGTCTGAACAAGACAATCAGGGGTACGGATGCGGTTGCCCGGCTGGGCGGAGACGAGTTCATCGTGCTTGCCGAGGAAATAGAGAATCTGGTCGATGTCAATGAGTTCGGTCTGCGGCTGCTGGAAGCGCTTTCCAAGCCGTTCGTCCTGCGTGGGCAGGAGTGCCGGCTCGGCGCCAGCATCGGGGTCGCGATGTATCCCAGCGACGGTGAGGACGCGATCGCACTGCTCAAGAACGCCGATGATGCGATGTATCGCGCGAAGGAATCCGGAGGCAACAGTCTCGCCTTTGTCTCGGAACTCGGAAAACGGACTGTGGGCGACAGGATGGTTCTCGTAGCGGGCCTTCGTCGGGCGCTCGACGAAAACCAGCTGCTGTTGCTCTATCAACCGAAGGTCTCGATCCGGACCGGCGCAGTGACGGGAGTCGAGGCGCTGGTCCGGTGGAAGCACCCCGAGCGGGGGTTGATGCTGCCGGGAACGTTCATCCCGCTGGCCGAGGATTCGGGCCTCATCCGCCCGATCGCCCGCTGGGTCCTGCACCAGGCGTGCGCTCAGGCATGCCGATGGCGTGACGACGGGCCTTCTCCCATTCGCGTCGCGGTCAATCTCTCGGCCCGTCAGTTCATCGACGGCGGACTCGTCATCGAGGTCGCGCACGCCCTGGCCCAGACCGGGTTGCCTCCGGATCTGCTCGAGCTCGAGATCACCGAGAGCATCATGATGGAGCATCCGGATCGTGCCGCCGAAACGCTGCTGGAGATCAAGTCGATGGGAGTGCATGTGTCGATCGACGACTTCGGCACCGGTTTCTCGTCTCTCGCGCGGCTCAAGAAGTTCCCCATCGAGAGCGTGAAGATCGACCGGTCGTTCATCAACGACGTGGCGGTCGATCCCGACGATGCGGCAATCGTCTCAGCCGTGATTGCGATGGCGCACAATCTGCGGCTGAAGGTCGTCGCCGAAGGCGTCGAGACCGTGGAGCAGATTCGTTTCCTGCGGGAGCGAAATTGCGACGAGGTCCAGGGATATCTGGTCAGTCGACCGATCCTGCCTGAGCTCGTCCGCGATTTCGTCCTGCGCCGTGAAGCAAACCGGGTCGATGTCGAGAGCGTGAGCTGAGTTGCGCCGCATCCGCGGTCGGGGAAAGAGCTCTCGGCAAATCGCGAACGACCTTGGCTCGATCGGTGGCCGCCCTTCGAATGGATGGCAGGGGCGCGGACGGGATTGCAATCCCCGATGGTCGAATCCCGCGAGGGATCGCCCGACAATTCACGAGATGCACTTCCGACGTACTCCGGCCCGATGTCGCGCATCGGGCGAATGCGGTAAGCGCTTGATTGTTTGGTGCCGGCGGAAGGAGTCGAACCCTCGACCTTCGCATTACGAATGCGCTGCTCTACCAACTGAGCTACGCCGGCACGAAGCGAAACGGGAAATTATAACGGAAATCGACGGCCCTTTCCAACCCGCCGTGTTGGCTCATGTGTGGTGGGACCTCAACCTTCGTTCGCGCCTGGATGAAAGCGCGTCGGCATCCGGGCGGTGCCGAATGCCGCACTTCCCTCTGCGGTACACTCGCCGCGAGTCGGCCTTCGGCGTCACCGGCCGCTTTTGACCGCGCGCCCATCCCCATGCCTGCCACACGGACCCTGCACGGATTTCACGCGGTCACGGCGCGCCTGCGGCAGCGTCCCGAGTCGCTGCAGGCGCTCTACGTCGCCTCGGCACGCGCCGACGCGCGCACGCGCGAGCTCATCGCGCGCGCCGAGCTCGCGCAATGTCCGGTGCACACGGCCGACGAGTCGCGCCTGCGCGAGATCGCCGGCACCGACCGACATCAGGGCGTGGTGGCCATCGTGTCCGCAACGGATGCCCCGGTGACGCTCGACGACGTGCTGGAGTCGCTCTCCGAGCCCGCGCTGCTGCTGGTTCTCGACGGCGTCACCGATCCGCACAACCTGGGCGCGTGCCTGCGCGACGCCGACGCCTTCGGCGCGCACGCCGTGATCGTCCCCAAGGACCGCGCCGTCGGGGTCAACGCGACGGTCGCGAAGGCCGCGAGCGGTGCCGCCGACACCGTGCCCGTCGTCACGGTCACCAATCTCGCCCGCACGCTGCGCGAGCTGAAGGACAAAGGCGTGTGGATATTGGGCGCCGACGCGGGCGGCGAAAGCCTTTACGACGCCGACATCACCGGCCCCATCGCATGGGTGCTGGGTGCGGAAGGCTCCGGGCTGCGGCGCCTGACGCGCGAGTCGTGCGACCGGATCGTCGGCATTCCGCTGTCGGGGACGGTCGCGAGCCTCAACGTCTCGGTAGCGGCGGGAATCTGCCTTTATGCGACGCGGCGGGCGCGGGCCGCCGAACGCAGCGGATAGCGGAAAGGAAAACGCCCCGCGTTCGGCGGGGCGTTTCGATCGGACGTGTCAGCGGGTCGCTTCGGTCATTCCTTGATGTCGACGCCGTAGAACGTGTGGCGGCCGAAAGGCGAGAGCTTGAAGTCGATCACTTCCTTGCGCACGGGCTTCAACTGAACCGCGTGCGCGATCGTGAACCACGGCGCCTGTTCCTTGAAGATCACCTGCGCCTTCATGTAGAGGTCGGCACGCTGCTTCTGGTCGGTGAGCGTGACCGCCTTCAGCACGAGATCGTCGAACGGCTGGTAGCACCACTTCGACACGTTGCTGCCGCCTTGCTTCGCGCCGTCGCAGCCCAGCAGGTTGTGCAGGAAGTTGTCCGGATCGCCGTTGTCGCCGGTCCAGCCCAGCATCCCCATCTGGTGCTCGCCGTTCTGCATCCGCTTGCGATACTCGCCCCATTCGAAGCTCTTGATCTCGGCGGTGACGCCGACCTTCGCGAGATCCGCCTGCATAAGCTCCGCGATGCGGCGCGCGTTGGGGTTGTACGGCCGCTGCACCGGCATCGCCCAGAGATCGGTGGTGAAGCCGTTGGGGTAGCCGGCCTCGGCCAGCAGCTTCTTCGCCGCGGCGGGATCATAGGGATCGTCCTTGACCGCGTCGTTGTAGGACCACTGGGTCGGCGGAATCGGATTCTTCGCCGCGACGCCGGTGGTGAGATACACGGCGTCGATGATCGCCTTCTTGTTGATCGCCATGTTGACGGCCTTGCGCACGCGCACGTCGTCGAACGGCTTCTTGGTCACGTTATAGGCGAGGTAGCCGATGTTGAGGCCGGGCTGCTCGAGCACGACGACGTTCGGGTCCTTGCGGATGGCGTCGAGGTCGGCCGGATTCGGGTAGGGCATCACGTGGCATTCGCCCTTCTGCAGCTTCGCCCAGCGGACCGAGGCGTCGGGCGTGATCGAGAATACGAGGTCGTCAATCTTCGCCTTGCCGCCGTAGTACTGCGGAAACGCCTTGTAGCGGATGATCGCGTCCTTCTGGTATTGCACCAGATAGAAGGGGCCGGTGCCGATCGGCTCCTGGTCGATCTTCTCCGGCGTGCCGGCCTTCAGCATCGCGTCGGCGTACTCCTTCGACTGCACGCCCGCGTATTCCATCGCGAGGTCGGACAGGAACGGCGCCTCCGCCCGCTCCAGCGTGATCCGCACGGTGTAGTCGTCGACCTTGTCGACCGACTTCAGGAGCTTCGGCATCCCCATGTCGTTGAAGTACGAGTGGTTGGAGCTCGTCACCTTGAAATAGGGATTCGATTCCTTCCACTGCCGCTCGATCGCGAAGATCATGTCGTCGGCGTTGAAGTCGCGCGTGGGCTTCCAGGCGCGGTGGTTGTGCCACTTCACGCCCTTGCGCAGGTGGAACGTGTAGACCTTGCCGTCGGGCGAGATCTCCCAGCGCTCGGCGAGGCCGGGGACGATGCTGGTGCCGCCGCGCTCGAAGTCCACGATGCGACTGTAGATCTGGCTGTTGGCGTCGAACGACGTGCCGGTCGTGTTCACGCCGGGATAGAAGTTCTCGGGACTGCCTTCGGAGCAGAACACCAGTGTCTTCGCCGCGACGCCGGCGGCCGCGAACAGGACCGGAAGCGCCAGCGCGGCAAAGAGCGCACGGCGGGCGCCGTGACGCCGGCGCGAAGTCGGATCGAGCTTCGTCATGACAGGGACTCCTCTCTCATTGGGACTTCAGGCGAGCTGCGGCACCGGATCGCCCGCGTCGGAATGGCCGGGCTCGAGAAAACGTTCCGCGAGATGGCATGATACCTGTCTGCCCCCGAGGGGGCGCAAGACTGGCCGCTCGATGCGACAGCGCTCGATAGAGTGCGGGCAGCGGGTGGAGAACACGCAGCCGGCCGGCGGGTCGAGCGGCGAGGGCAATTCGCCCTTGAGCACGATGCGCTCGGGTCGGCCGGCCGCGGCGAGGCCGGGCGTGGAGGCGAGCAGCGCCTGCGTGTACGGGTGCAGCGGGCGGGCGAAGATGCGCTCCTTGCTGCCTTGCTCCATGGCGAGGCCGAGGTACATCACCAGCACCTCGTGCGCGATGTGGCGGACGACCCCCAGATCGTGCGATATGAAGAGGTACGCGAGGCCGAGCTCGCCCTGCAGGTCGGCAAGCAGGTTCAGCACCTGCGCCTGGACCGACACGTCGAGCGCCGAAACCGGCTCGTCGGCCACGACCAGCGCCGGATTCAGCATCAGCGCGCGCGCAATGGCAATGCGCTGGCGCTGGCCGCCGGAGAACATGTGCGGATAACGGATGTAGTGCTCGGGACGCAGTCCGACCTTGGCCAGCATTTCCCGCGCCCGCGCGGCGCGCTCGGCCGGGGCGAGTCCGGTGTTGATCGCGAGCGGCGCCTCGAGGATCGCGCCGATCTTCTTGCGCGGATTGAGCGAGCCGTACGGATTCTGGAACACCATCTGCACGGACCTGCGCAGCGCCCGCTGCTGCAATGGGGTCGCGTTGACGGCGTCGATCCCGCCAAGACGCAGCTCGCCGCCGCTTGGCGGCTCGATCAGGGACACGACGCGCGCCAGCGTCGACTTGCCGCAGCCGGATTCGCCCACGACGGCGAGCGTCCGGCCCGCCGCAATCGAGAACGAGACGCCGGCCACCGCGTGGAGCTTTGCCGCGTCGCGGAACGGACCGTGACGAATCTCGTAGATGCGCGTCAGGTCCTTTGCGTCGACGACAGTCGGGTTCAAGGTGCTTGCCTCGCTCATGGCGTCGACTGAACGGGCACGGGGTCCCGCGCGATCGCCGCGTCGCGCTGCGGATCGGAGAGCGGGAAGTGGCAGCGGACTCGTCCGTCCGCCCAGGGGCGGAGCTCAGGGCGCGTTCGACATGCGAGGCCGGTGACGTATCGACAGCGCGGCGCGAACAGGCAGCCCTGCGGCCGGTCGTAGAGGCCCGGGACGACGCCGGGAATCGTGGCGAGGCGCGTCTCGCCGGTGCTGCGCTCCGGCATTGCCGCCAGCAGTGCGGCGGTGTAGGGATGCTCGGGCGCCGCGAAGAGGGCTTCGGCGCGACGCTCCTCGACGACCTCGCCCGCATACATGACGATCACGCGGCGGGCCATCTCGGCGACGACGCCCATGTTGTGCGTGACGAGGATCAGCGCCATGCCGCGCTCCCGCTGCAGTCCGCGCAGCAGGTCGAGGATCTGGGCCTGGATGGTCACGTCGAGCGCTGTGGTCGGCTCGTCCGCGATCAGGAGACGCGGGTTGCAGGCGATGGCCATCGCGATCATCACGCGCTGATTCATGCCGCCGGAGAGCTGGTGCGGATAGTCTCCGAGCCGGCTCGATGCGGCGGGGATCCCGACCTGCTCCAGCAGTTCGGTCGCCCGACGTCGTGCGGCCTTCCGATCCATCCCCAGATGCAGCCGCAGCGTCTCGCAAAGCTGGAAGCCGACGGTAAAGCACGGATTGAGGCTCGTCGTCGGATCCTGGAAGATCATCGCGACGTCCTTGCCGATGAGCGTCCGGCGCTCGTGGTCGGACAGTCGCAGGAGGTCGCGGCCGGCAAATTGCAGCCGCTTGGCGCGCACCCGCCCCGGGTAGGCGGTGAGCCCCATCACTGCGAGCATCGTGACGCTCTTGCCGGAACCCGATTCGCCGACGATGCCCAGCACCTCGCCCTCGTCGAGCGTGAGGCTCACGCCCTCGACCGCGTGCATCACGGCGCGCTGCGACGGAAAATCGACGTGGAGGTCTTCGATCTCGAGGAGGGCCATGCCCGGACCTATCGCTTCAGCTTCGGATCGAGCGCATCGCGCAGCCCGTCGCCCAGCAGGTTGAAGGCGAGCACGGTCACGAGGATCATGATTCCCGGAAACGTCACGACCCACCACGCGCGCAGCACGAACTCGCGCGCGTCGGCCAGCATCGTTCCCCACTCGGATGCGGGGGGCTGCGCGCCCAGGCCCAGAAAGCCCAGCGCCGCGGCGTCGAGGATCGCCACCGATACGCCGAGCGACGCCTGCACGATCAGCGGCGCCGCGCAGTTCGGCAGCACCTCGTTGAACATCAGCCGCAATCGTCCCGCCCCGCTGGCCCGCGCCGCCGTCACGTAGTCCTTCGCCGTCTCCGATATCACCGCGGCCCGCGTGATGCGCACGTAATGCGGCAGCACGACGACGGCCACGGCCAGCATCGCGTTCATGATGCCCGGCCCCAGGATGGCGACGATCACGATGGCGAGCAGCAGGCTCGGCAGCGTCAGGATGATGTCCATCAGCCGCATGATCGCGATCTCGGTCACGCCGCGCGCGAACCCCGCGATCAGGCCGAGCGCGATGCCGACGACGATCGAAAGCGCCACGACGGCGATGCCGATCAGGAGCGAAAGGCGGGCGCCGTAGATGAGCCGGGACAGGATGTCGCGCCCGATCGCGTCGGTGCCGAGGAGGTAGGCGCTCGAGCCGCCGGCCTGCCAGGCCGGCGGCTTCAGGAACACGGCATTGTTGGTGAGGTCCGGCGGGTAGGGCGCCAGCACGTTGGCGAACGCCGCCATCAGCAGCACCGCGACGACGACGGCCAGCCCGGCGACCGCGCCGTGGTTGGCGCTGAAGTAGCCCCAGAATTCGCGCAGCCGCCCCGGCGGCGCGGGGGCCGTGTCGGCGGCAAGGATCTGCGTACTCAACCCGCCCGCCTTATCCGCGGGTTGATCACGCCGTAGGCGACGTCGACCAGCAGATTCACGATCATGACGATCGTGCCCAGCATCAGGAGGCCGCCCTGCAGCACCGGATAGTCGCGCCGGTTGATCGCTTCGATCATCCACTTGCCGACGCCGGGCCAGGAGAAGATCGTCTCGGTGAGGATCGCGCCCGTGAACAGCACGCCGACCTGCAGCCCGATGACGGTGATGACCGGGATCAGCGCATTGCGGAACGCGTGCAGCGCCACGACGCGCAGTTGCGACAGGCCCTTCGCCCTCGCGGTGCGAATGTAGTCCTCGCCCAGCACCTCGAGCATCGCCGAGCGCGTCATCCGGGCGATGATGGCGAGCGGCTGGGTCCCCAGCACGATCATCGGCAGAATGAGGTGCGACACCGCCGATTCGAACGCTCCCTTTTCTCCCGAGAGCAGCGCGTCGATCGTGAGGAACCCGGTCACCGGCTCGATGTAGTACTTGACCGCGATGCGGCCGGACACCGGCGTCCAGCCGAGCTGAACGGAGAACAGCAGGATCAGCAGCAGTCCCCACCAGAAGATCGGCATCGAGTAGCCGGTGAGCGAAATCCCCATCACGCCGTGATCGAAGATGGAATTGCGGCGCACCGCGGCAATCATCCCCGCCGGTATGCCGACGATCAGCGCGAAGATGATCGCGCAAAGCGCGAGCTCGATGGTCGCGGGGAACAGCGCGGCGAACTCGTGCACCACGGGCTCCTGCGTGATCATCGACTTGCCGAGGTCGCCGTGCAGGACGCGCCCGATGTAGATCCCGTATTGGACGAGCACCGGGCGATCGAGCCCGTACTCCTTCAGCAGCGCCGCATGCCGGGCCGGATCGATGCCGCGCTCGCCGGCCATCGTCTCGATCGGGTCGCCGGGGACGAGCCGGATCAGGAAGAACGCGAGCAGCGTCATCCCGAGAAAGGTCGGAACGATGAGGCTGATTCGGGTGACGAAGAAGCGCAGCATGGGAGGTCGGAAACGCGACTCGGCCCGCGCCCGAAGAGCTCGGCCGCCCCTTCCGGCGGCGCAGGCGTGGTATTGAACCACAAAAAATATCTCGGCCGCGGACGGCGACGGGCGTTCGGACCGTCGAGGGTCCCGAGCGCATTGACGCTCCAGCGCGCTTTGGGCATGATCGGCCGATGCGATTTTCCCCGGCGCAACGCAGTGGCACGATCCTGCTCCGCCTCATCTGCGTGATGCGCCCGGCGCTTCCTTGCTAGCGTTCATCGTCCGCCGGATCCTGCAGTCGGTCGCCGTGATGGGGGTCGTCGCCTTCATCGCCTTCGGCATGTTCAACTTCGTCGGCGATCCGGTCGCCTTCATGGTCGGCCAGGACGCCACACTCGAGGAGCGCGCGCGGCTGCGCACCGATCTCGGGCTCGATCAGCCCTTTCCCGTCCAGTTCGCACGCTTCGTGAGCCATGCGATCGAAGGCGATTTCGGGCTTTCGCTGCGGCAGGGCCGGCCCGTCGCCACGCTGATCAAGGAACGGCTGCCGGCAACGCTCGAGCTCTCGGCGGTCGCCGCCGCGCTGGCACTCGTCATCGGCATCCCGCTCGGCGTCTACACGGCGCTGAAGCGCGACACCGTGCTCGCGCAGGCGCTGCTCGCGGGATCGCTGGTCGGGGTGAGCCTGCCGACGTTCCTCATCGGCATCCTGCTGATCCTCGTGTTCGCAGTGATCCTCGGCTGGCTGCCGTCGTTCGGCCGCGGCGAGACGGTCGCGCTCGGCTGGTGGACCACGGGACTCCTGACGAAGAGCGGGCTGAAGGCGCTGATCCTGCCGTCGATCACGCTGTCGCTCTTCCAGATGACGCTGATCATGCGGCTCGTCCGCGCCGAGATGCTCGAGGTGCTGCGCACCGACTACATCAAGTTCGCCCGCGCCCGCGGCATCGGCGACCGGGCGCTTTACTTCGGGCATGCGCTGAAGAACACGCTGGTGCCCGTCATCACCATCACCGGGCTGCAGCTCGGCGGCATCGTCGCGTTCGCGATCGTCACCGAGACGGTGTTCCAGTGGCCGGGGATGGGACTCCTGTTCATCCAGGCCGTCAATTTCGCCGACATCCCGGTGATGGCGGCATATCTCTGCTTCATCGCGCTGATCTTCGTGCTGATCAATCTCGTCGTCGATCTCACCTATTACGCGGTCGATCCGCGCCTGCGCGTCGAGCGCGCACTCGCCCATTGAGCCCACCGATGCCGAACCCCGTCGACCACATCAGGCACTGGCAGGACGAATTCGCGACAGTGCGCCGCGACCTGCACATGCACCCCGAGCTCGGCTTCGAGGAGCATCGCACCGCGCGCGTCGTCTGCGAGAAGCTCACCGCGCTCGGCATCGAGTTCCATCCGGGCATCGGCCGCACCGGCGTCGTCGCCGTGATCCGCGGCCGCACCGACACCCGCAATGCGTCGGTCGGGCTCCGCGCCGACATGGATGCGCTGCCGATGCAGGAGGAGAACGAGTTCGCGCACAAGTCGCGCTACGACGGCCGCATGCACGGCTGCGGCCACGACGGGCATACTACGATGCTGCTCGCCGCAGCACGATATCTCGCCGAGACGCGGGCCTTCGACGGCACCGCGTACCTCATCTTCCAGCCCGGCGAGGAAGGCTATGCCGGCGCGCGGGAGATGATCGAGGACGGCCTTTTCGAGCGCTTTCCCGCCGAGCGCGTGTTTGCGCTGCACAATTGGCCCGGCCTGCCGCCCGGGCAGATCGGCATCACGCCGGGCCCCGCGATGGCGGCGGCCGACCGGATCGAGATCTCGATCGACGGCCGCGGCGGCCATGGCGCGCATCCGCATGCGGCGATCGACCCCGTACTTGTCGCGGCGCACATCATCACCGCGGCGCAGTCGATCGTCGCGCGCAACGTGAGCCCGATCGACACGGCGGTCGTCAGCATCTGCGCGATGCAGGCGGGCAATCCCGGCGCGATGAGCGTGATCCCGGCGCATGCCACGCTCGTCGGCACCGTGCGCACGTTCCGGCCCGCGACGCAGGACATGATCGAGCGGCGTCTTTCCGAGCTTGTCCCGACGATCGCGGCCGCGTTCGGCGCGAGCGCGACGCTGCGCTACGAGCGCGTGTATCCCGCCACGATCAACCACACCAACGAGGCGCATTTCGCCGCCGACGTGGCCGAGGCGCTGGTCGGCGCCGGCAACGTGGTGCGCAACCTCGATCCGTCGATGGGCTCGGAGGATTTCTCGTTCATGCTGCAGGCGAAGCCCGGCGCGTTCGCACGCCTGGGGCAGGGCGGCGTCGAAGGCGGCTGCTTCCTGCACAACAGCAAGTACGATTTCAACGACGCCGTCATTCCGCTCGGCGCCGGCTATCTCGCCTCGCTCGCCGAGCGCGCGATGCCGCTGGCGCCGAAGTAGACGCCATTCATCCCGTTCGGAGGCACTCATGACGAAGCTCATCCGGGCCGCGGCCCTCCTGATCGCCGGACTGCTGCTCGCGGCGGGCGCGCAGGCGGCGACGCTGCGCTTCGCCGACCAGGGCGATGCGATCTCGATGGACCCGCATTCGCTCAACGAGACGCTGCAGCTCAACATCACCGGCAACATCTACGAGCCGCTGGTCGGCCGCGGCAAGAAGCTCGAGTTGATACCGCTCCTCGCGACGTCATGGAAGCAGACGGCGCCGACGGTCTGGCGCTTCAACCTGCGCAAGGGTGTGAAATTCCACGACGGATCGCCGTTCACCGCCGACGACGTGATCTTTTCCTACGAGCGCGCGAAGAGCGACGGCTCCGACGTGAAGACGTACGTCGGCCCGATCAGGGAGATCCGCAAGATCGACGACGTCACGATCGACGTCGTGACCACCGAGCCGTTTCCGATCCTGCCGGACACGATCAACAGCTGGTACATGATGTGCAAGTCGTGGTCGGAGAAGAACAACGCGACCACCCCGGTCGACGTGCGCAAGGGCAAGGAGAACGCCGCGACGATGAAGGCCAACGGCACCGGGCCGTTCATGCTGAAGACGCGCGAGCCCGGCGTGAAGACGGTGCTCGTCAACAACCCCAATTACTGGGACAAGGTCGAGAGCAACGTCACCGAGGCCGTGTTCACGCCGATCAAGAACGACGCGACGCGCGTCGCCGCGCTCATCACCGGCGAGATCGACATGATGGAGCCGGTGCCGCTGCAGGACGTCGAGAAGCTGAAGGCCAATCCCGACATCGTGATTCTCCAGGGACCCGAGCTCCGCACGATCTTCCTTGGCATGGACCAGTCGCGCGACGAGCTGCTGTTCTCCAACGTAAAGGGAAGGAACCCGTTCAAGGACAAGCGCGTCCGGCAGGCGTTCTACCAGGCGATCGACATCGACGCGATCAGGACGCGCATCATGCGCGGCGCCTCGACACCGACCAATCTGATGGTCGCGCCCGGCATTCGCGGCTTTTCCGCAGAGCTCAACAAGCGTCTGCCCTACGATCCCGCGGCGGCCAAGAAGCTGATGGTCGAGGCGGGATACCCCGACGGCTTCGAAGTCGGCATGAACTGCCCGAACGACCGCTACGTGAACGATTCGCTGATCTGCCAGGCGATCGCGGCGATGCTGGCGAAGATCGACGTCAAGGTGAACCTGATGGCGGAGACCAAGGTCACGTATTTCCCGAAGATCCTGTCGCGCAACACGTCGTTCTACCTCCTCGGCTGGACGCCGAGCTCGTACGACTCGCACAACGCGCTGTTTGCGCTGGTGATGAGCCCGGGCGCGAACGGGCAGGGCCAGTTCAACCTCGGCAGCTACAGCAACAAGCGGATCGACGCACTGGGGCCGCAGATCGCGAGCGAGCTGGACGAAGGCAAGCGCAACGCGATGATCGCCGAGGCGTTCAAGCTGCACAGCGACGACGTCGGGCACCTGCCGCTGCACCAGCAGGCGCTGGCGTGGGCGATGCGCAGGAACGTGACGCTGGTCCAGCTCGCCGACAACAACAATTGGCTGAAATGGGTCGTCGTGAAGTGAGCTGCGTCGGATGGAGCGAGCAACGACGATGACGGCCCGGCCGACGGAAGTGCGCGGATGACGGAGCCCGTGATCGCGGCCGCCCCCGCGGACGTGCGCGAGACGCGCCTCTCGGCGGCGTGGAAAAGCGACATTCTGTACAGCTTCCGGCGCGATCCGGTGGCGGTCGCCTCGACGATCGCGCTCCTGATCTGCCTCGGGGCCGCGTTCTTCGCGCCGTGGGTCGCTCCGCACAATCCGTTCGACCTCAAGACGCTGAACCTGCAGGACGCGCTGACGCCGCCCGCGTGGGAAGAGGGCGGCCGTCCCGGCTTTCTGCTCGGCACCGACGACCAGGGCCGCGACGTGCTGTCGGCGATCATGTTCGGCGCACGCATTTCGCTGCTGGTGGGCCTCGCCTCGGTCGCATTCGCGATGATCCTCGGCGTGACGCTCGGACTCGTGGCCGGATACGTCGGCGGGAGGCTCGACGCCGTCATCATGCGCATCGCCGACGTGCAGCTCTCCTTCCCGGCGATCCTGATCGCGCTCCTGATCGACGGCGTCGCCCGCGCGCTGCTGCCGCGCGACGCGCAGGCCGGCGTCGCGCTCGCCGTGCTGATCCTCGCGATCGGGCTCGCCAACTGGGTGCAGTACGCGCGCACCGTGCGCGGCTCGACCATGGTCGAGAAGACCAAGGAGTACGTGCAGGCGGCGCGCGTCATCGGCATCACGCCGCTCGCCATCATGCGCCGGCACCTGCTGCCCAACGTGCTGGGTCCGGTGCTCGTGCTGGCGACGCTCAACATCGCAACCGCGATCATCACCGAGGCGACGCTGTCGTTCCTCGGCGTCGGCGTGCCCCCGACGCAGCCCTCGCTCGGCACGCTGATCCGCGTCGGCAACGATTTCCTGTTCTCCGGCGAATGGTGGATCACGATCTTTCCGGGCGCGGCGCTGGTGATCATGGTGCTCGCGATCAACCTGGTCGGCGATTGGCTGCGCGACGCCCTCAATCCCAAGCTGCGCTGAGCGTGGCGATGGCGACGCCGGAGGCGGTGCAGCAGCGGGGACGTGACGCGAGTGCGGCCGCGCCGCTGCTCGAGGTCAGCGGCCTCACCGTCGAGTTCCCGACGCGGCATCGCCTGCTGACCGCAGTGCAGGGCATCTCGTTCTCGATTGCCCCGGGCGAGGTGCTCGGGGTCGTCGGCGAATCCGGCGCCGGAAAGTCGCAGACCGGCGCCGCGATCATCGGCCTCATCGACCCGCCCGGCCGCATCGCCGCCGGCGAGATCCGGCTCGCGGGACGGCGCATCGACAACCTGCCACCACAGGAGATGCGCAAGGTGCGCGGCCGCGAGATCGGCGCCATCTTCCAGGACCCGCTCACGTCCCTCAACCCGCTCTACACGATCGGCCGGCAGCTGACCGAGACGATTTCAACGCATCTGCCGCTCAACGCCAGGGAAGCGCGCGAGCGCGCCGTGCAACTGCTGGAGGAGGTGGGAATCCAGGGCGCGGCGAGGCGCGTCGACCACTATCCACACCAGTTCTCCGGCGGCATGCGCCAGCGCGTGGTCATCGCGTTGGCACTCGCGGCCAACCCGAAGCTCATCGTCGCCGACGAGCCGACCACCGCGCTCGACGTGTCGATCCAGGCGCAGATCATCCAGCTCCTGAAGCGCCTCGCGAGCGTGCATCACACCGCGGTGATGCTCATCACGCACGACATGGGCGTGATCGCGGAGACCGCCGACCGCGTCGCAGTGATGTACGCGGGTCGCATCGTCGAGATCGGACCGGTGGCGGAAGTGATTCATCGTCCCGCGCATCCGTACTCGATGGGGCTGATGGGATCGATCCCGTCGATCACCGCCGAGAGAGAGCGTCTTGCCCAGATCGACGGCGCGATGCCGCGGCTCGATGCGATCCCCGCCGGATGCGCGTTCCATCCGCGCTGTCCGCAGGCGGTGGCGCGCTGCCGGGTCGAGCGTCCGGAGCTTGCGCGCATCGTCGCGACCGACGCGGCCTGCTGGGTGGCGAAAGGCAAGGACGAAGGCGGCGCCAATGGCTGACGCGCTGCTGGCCCTCGACGACGTCGCACGCGCCTTCGACGTGTCGCCACCGTGGCTCGATCGCGTCCTCGCACGCCAGCCGCGCGCGCTCCTGACGGCCGTTGCCGGCGTCAGCTTTTCGATCGCGCCGGGCGAGACACTGGGGCTCGTCGGCGAATCGGGCTGCGGCAAGTCGACCATTGCGCGCGTCATCGTCGGGCTCTATGCGCCGACCCGCGGCACCGTGACGTTCGCCGGCGTCAACCTCAATGCGCGCGGGCGGCCGACGCCCGAGCAGCGTGCCGCGCGGCGGCAGATGCAGATGATCTTCCAGGACCCGTACGCGAGCCTCAATCCGCGCTGGCGCGTGGAGGACATCGTCGCGGAGCCGATTATCGCGCTGACGCCCGCCATCGGTCGATCCGAGCTCAAGGCCCGCGTCGCGGCGCTGCTGACGCAGGTGGGACTTGCCGCCGCCGACGGTGCGCGCTACCCGCATCAGTTTTCAGGCGGGCAGCGGCAGCGGGTCTCGATCGCGCGGGCGCTTTCGAGCGAACCGCGCTTTCTCGTCTGCGACGAGCCGACCTCGGCGCTCGACGTTTCCGTGCAGGCGCAGGTGCTTAACCTGATGCGCGACCTGCAGCGGCGCCTCGGGCTCACGTACCTCTTCATCTCGCACAACCTGGCGGTGGTCCATCACATCGCCGACCGCGTCGGCGTGATGTATCTCGGGCGCATCGTCGAGCTCGCGCCGACGCACGCGCTCTTCGCAGCGCCGCAGCACCCCTACACGCGGATGCTGCTGGCCGCGGTGCCGGATCTCGGGCTCACCGGCGTCGCGCGCACCGCCGTGGCGGGCGAAGTGCCGAATCCGCTCGAGCCGCCTCCGGGGTGCGCATTCCATCCGCGCTGCCCGTATGCGACCGAGCGCTGCAGGAAGGAGTTGCCCCGGCTGCTGCCCGCACCCGGCGGCGGCAGCGTGGCCTGCCATGCGGTCGCCGAGGGTCGCATCGATGCCGCGTCGATCGTGGCGCGGGTCTGACGACCACGCCCGCGAGCGTGCTGCGGTGCCCGGAAAACCGGCCGGATCGGCTATAATTTCGGTTTTTGCGGCGTCGGCGCGAAAGCGGCGGCCGCCTCCGTGTCGCGGCGCCGCCGCGATCGTCTGAAACCCACCATCGCCGGTCCAAGTGCGCCTCACCCATATCAAGCTCGCGGGATTCAAGTCGTTCGTCGATCCGACGGCGATCGGCACGCCGGGGCAGCTCGTCGGCATCGTCGGCCCCAACGGCTGCGGCAAGTCGAACGTCATCGACGCCGTGCGCTGGGTGCTGGGTGAATCGAAGGCGTCGGCGCTGCGCGGCGAGTCGATGCAGGACGTCATCTTCAACGGCGCGGGCGAGCGCAAGCCGGTTGGACGCGCGTCGGTCGAGCTCGCCTTCGACAACAGCAGCGGCCGCATCGGCGGCCAGTGGGGCCAGTACGCCGAGCTGTCGATCAAGCGCGTGCTGACGCGCGACGGCGACTCGTCGTATTACATCAACAACATCCCGGTGCGCCGCCGCGACATCCACGACCTCTTCCTCGGCACCGGCCTCGGCCCGCGCGCCTACGCGATCATCGAGCAGGGCATGATCTCGCGAGTGATCGAGGCGAAGCCCGAGGAGCTGCGAATCTTCCTCGAGGAGGCCGCCGGCGTCTCCAAGTACAAGGAGCGGCGCAAGGAAACGGAGGGCCGCATCTCCGACACCCGGGAGAATCTCGCACGCGTCGAGGACATCCGCATCGAGCTCGGCACCCAGCTCACCAAGCTCGAGACGCAGGCGAAGGTCGCGACCGAGTACAAGGAGCACGAGGCGCGGCTCAAGGAAGTCCAGCACCTTCTCTGGTTCTCGAAGCAGCAGGACGCCGACAATGCGCGCGAGCGTCACGCGAGCGCGGTGGCGACGCAGGTCGCCGCGTTCGAGGGGCTGCAGGCCGACGTCCGCGCCGCGGAGGCGCGCCAGGAAGCGCTGCGTGCCGACCACTACACGGCCGGCGATGCGCTGCATGAGAAGCAGGGCGGCTACTACGCCGCCAATTCCGAAGTCACGCGCCTCGAGCAGCAGCTCGCCTTCGCGCGCGAATCGGAGACACGGATCGCCCGCGAAGTGGCGCAGCTCACCGCGCAGATCGACGCCCTCGCCGGACAGGAGGCGTCGCTCGCGTCCGACGCCACTGCCGCGGAGCGTGCGCTCGAAGCCGCGCTGACCGCGCGCGAGGCCGCCGGGGCCGAGGAAACGGATGCGGCGGCGGCGTTGCCCGCGCTGGAGGCGGCGGTCGCCGAAGCGGCGAGGGTGGCCGCGGAGGCTCAGCAGCAGATCGCGCAGGTCGAGCAGTCGATCCGCGTCGTCGAGACGCGCCGCGAGCACGTCGCGCGCGTGCTCGCGCAGCATCAGGAAAGGCGCGAGCGCCTCGACGCGGAATTGCGCACGCTGTCGACAACCGTCACGGCGCAGGTCGTCGACGTCGAGGAGCAGCTGCGCCAGGAGCAGGCGGAGCTCGCCAGCAGCGAATCGGGTCTCAACGCGCTGCGCGACACGGTGCAGGCGCTGCAGGAGCGCCAGCGCATCGAGAGCGAAGCGGCGCAGAACGCCGGGCGCAGGCTCGCCGATCTCGAGGCGCGCGCCACGGCGCTATCGGCGCTGCAGGACGCCATTGGCTACGGCAAGGACAGCGCCGCGTGGCTCGCGCAGAAGGGCCTCACGCACGCGCACCGGCTGTGGCAGGGCATCGACATCGAGCCGGGCTGGGAGGACGCGCTCGAAAGCGTGCTGCGCGAGCGGCTGAACGCGATCGAGCTCGATCGCCTCGATGCCGCGCTGCGCTGGGTCGACGCCGACGCGGACGGAAAGACACAGGGGTTGCCGGGCCGCATCGCGGCCTACGTGCCGGAAGGCAGCGCCGGCGCACCGACCGGTTCGTCCGATGCGTTGCTCGCCAAGGTGCGCACCACGCGACCCGGGATGGCGCGCCTCTTGGCCGACTGGCTGCGCGGCGTCCGCTGCCGACCCAGTCTTGGCGAGGCAATGCGCTCGCGCGGCGAGCTCGACGTCGGCGAAGCCTTCGTCACGCCGCAGGGACACGTCGTGGGCGCCCACGCCGTCACATTCTTCGCACCGGACAGCGAGCTGCATGGCGTGCTCGCTCGCCAGCGCGAGCTTGCCGAGCTTGGACCGGCCATCGCTGCCGCGCGCGACGCTGCCACGGCCGCACGTGCTGCGCTCGCAGCGCTCGAGACGGAACAGGACGAAGCGCAGACCCAGTACCACGCGGAAAGCCTCGCGTTCACGTCGCAGCAGCGGCGCTGCCACGACCTCGAGCTCGAGCTACTCCAGCTCCGCAAGGCGGCCGAGGCGGCCGAGAAGCGGCGCCAGCAGATCGCCGCCGAGCACGCGGAGATTGCGGCGCAGGAAGGCGCCGAGCGCGAGCAGGCGGCGTCGTTCGCCGCCGAGCTCACCGCGGCGGCCGCGCGGCTCAACGAGGAAATGGGCAAGCGCGACGCGCTGCGCCACGTCCGCAGCGAGGCCGACGTCGCGCTGGCGCGCGGCCGCGAGCGGGCGCGCGCCGCCGAGCGCGCGGCGCAGGAAGCGGCCTTTGCCGAGCGCAGCTGCCGGGACCGCATCGCGGAACTCGCGGTTCGCGCCGAATCGCTGGCCGCGCAGGCCGCGCAGCAGCGCGCCCTCCTGACGCAGTTGACGTCCGAGCGCGCCGCCGTCGACTGGACGCCGGTCGAAGAGGCGCTGCAGCGGCAACTGGGCGTGCGCGCCGAGGCCGAGCAGGCGCTCGCGGCGGCACGCGATCGCTTGGAGGCGCTGGGCACGGAGCTCCGCGCCGCCGAGGAAGCGCGGATGGCGTGCGAGCAGAAGCTCGAGCCGGCGCGCGCGAAGATCGAGGAGACGCGCCTCAAGGAGCAGGCCGCGGTGCTGCAGTCGCAGCAATTTTCCGAGCAGCTTGCCGAGGCGCATGCAGTGCTGGAGGGCATGGCCGAGCGGCTGAAGGCATTCGGCAACAAGTCGACGCTCGCCCCGGAAATCGAGCGGCTGCAGGGTCTCATCGCCGGCTTCGGTGCGGTGAACCTTGCGGCGCTGGACGAGCTTGGCATCGCCACCGAGCGCAAGCAGTACCTCGACGCGCAGGCGGCCGACCTCACCGAGGCGATGGCGACGCTCGAGAACGCGATCCGCCAGATCGACCGCGAGTCGCGCCAGCTGCTGCAGCAGACGTTCGAGACGGTGAATGTAAATTTTGCGAAGCTGTTCCCGGCGCTTTTCGGGGGTGGGCAGGCGAAGCTCGTGCTGACGGGCGAGGAAATCCTCGACTCGGGCGTCCTGGTCGTCGCGCAGCCCCCCGGCAAGCGCAATTCGTCGATCCACCTCCTCTCCGGCGGCGAGAAGGCGCTCACGGCGATCTCGCTCGTGTTCGCGCTGTTCCAGCTGAATCCCGCGCCGTTCTGCCTGCTGGACGAAGTCGACGCGCCGCTCGACGATCCCAACACCGACCGCTTCTGCCGGATGGTGAAGGCGATGTCGGCGCAGACGCAGTTCCTGTTCATCTCGCACAACAAGATCACGATGGAGATGGCGAACCAGCTGGTCGGCATCACCATGCCGGAACCCGGCGTCTCGCACGTCGTCGCCGTCGACATCGCCGAAGCGCTGGAGCTCGCGGATTCCGGCGTCGCCGCCGCCTGACGCGGGCGCCGTGCGGGCAGGCGAGACCGAACCTCGCCCGCAATTGCCGCCGGCGATGCCACCGCCTGCGCGGGCATTCGCTATAATCGGCGCGATGGCCGACTCGTATCTCGCACGCCGTTTCCCCGGGCGGACCCGCGTCCGGCGCCCGACGGACCGTCCCGCATGACATCGCTGCAGCTGGGATTGATCGCGGCGGGCACGGCGCTCATCGTCGTCGTCGTCGTGTACAACTGGCTGCAGATGCGCTCGCTGCGGCGACGCCTGAAGGTCCCCGCCGCGACGGCAGCGGACACGACGCCGCGCCGGAGTACCGCTGCGGTGTCCGACCTCTCGGGCGAGCGCATCGAGCCCACGATCTCTCAGGGCGACGACGGTCAGCCGGCGTCGCCCGCCGCGTTGCGCGATCCGGCCCAGGACGACGATGCCGATGCCGCCTACGAGCCGCCGCTCGCGATCCACGCCCGCATCGCCACCGATTTCGCCGCCGAGGGCGCGAAGGCGGCGAGCGTGGGAGCACGGCCCCATGCCGCCGACCGGAATCCGACCCAGCCCGATGCCGACATCGAATGCGTGCTCGGCCTCGAGTGCGTTGCGCCGATCGGCGTCGGCGCGCTCGCCGCCGGCCTGCACGCGCGACCCGGCAAGCCGCTGCGCTGGTTCGGCCGGCACGACGAGAACGCCGCGTGGCAGCTCCTCACCTCCGACGTCGCGGGCGAGTTCTCGCAGTTCGCCGCCTGCATGCTGCTCGCCGATCGAGCGGGGCCGGCGACGCGCGAGATGCTGGAGACGTTCATCGTGCAGATCTGCGATCTGGCCGCGGCGCACGGCGCCACGGTCGACGCGCCCGACGCGATCGACGAGGCGGCGCGTGCCGAGGCGCTCGACCGCATCTGCGCCGAACGCGACGTGCAGATCGGGCTCACGCTGCTCAAATCCGAGCCCGCGACCATCGCGGGCACCCGATTGCGCGGCGTGGCCGAGGCGGCCGGATTCCGCCTCAACGGCGCGGGCCGCTTCGACTGGGTCAACGAGGACACCGGCGCGGTCGTGTATTCGCTGCAGAATGTGCGCGCGGAGCCTCTGGACCGGGAGTCGCTGCGGGTCATGTCGACGAACGGCGTCGTGTTCCTGCTCGACGTACCGCGAGTGACCGATCCGCCACGTGCGTTCGACCAGATGAAGCAGGCCGCCAAGCGCATGGCGCAGACGCTCGACATGACGCTCGTCGACGACAACCGGCGGCCGCTCGACGACAGCGCGCTGGCCGCGATCCGCGCCCAGGTCGACGCCGCGGGCGCCGCGCTGCGCGACGTTCACATCGAACCGGGCAGCGCGCGCGCGCTGGCGTTATTCGGCGGCTAGCGGCAGCCCGGCTGCCTTATCGATGAGCGTCAAAGGCTCCGGCTCCGCCTCGCGCGATGCAGTCCCGGCGGCGGCCAGCGCGCGCGCGGCGGCGCTGCGCGACGAGATCGCGGGCCACGACCACCGCTACTACGTGCTTGACGCGCCCACGGTCAGCGACGCCGAATACGACGCGCTCTTCCGCGAGCTCGTCGATCTCGAGAGCCGCTATCCCACGCTGGTGACGCCGGAGTCGCCGACGCAGCGCGTGGCGGGCAGCGCGGCCGCGGCGTTCGCTCCGGTCCCGCACCGCGTGCCGATGCTGTCGATCCGCACCGAGACGAACACCACGGTGGAAGGCGCCGCCGAGTTCGACGCAAGGATCCGCCGCGAGCTGAAGCTCGCCGCCGACGTCCCGCCGGTCGAATACATGGCGGAGCTCAAGTTCGACGGTCTCGCGATGAGCCTTCGCTACGAGCGCGGCGTGCTGATCGTGGCGGCGACGCGCGGCGACGGTGAGACGGGGGAGGACGTCACCGCCAACGTTCGCACGATCCGGGAGATCCCGGCGAAGCTCGCAGGCCGCGCGCCACCCGTGCTCGAAGTCCGCGGCGAAATCTACATGACTCGCGCCGCGTTCGAGGAACTCAACGCGCGGCAGGAGGCGGCGGGGCTGAAGCGCTACGTCAATCCGCGCAACACGGCCGCGGGCTCGGTGCGCCAGCTGGACGCCGGCATCACCGCGCAGCGGCGCCTGCATTTCTTCGCGTACGGCATCGGCGAGATCGTGGGCTGGCAACTGCCGCCGACGCAGGACGCGCTGCTGGATGCGCTGGCCGCGTTCGGATTTCCCGTCAACGGCGACCGGCGCGTGGTGCACGGCGGGGCGGAGCTCGCCGCGTATTACGAGGAGGTCAAGGCGCGCCGCGCGGCGCTGCCGTTCGAGATCGACGGCGTCGTCTACAAGCTGAACAGCCTCCCGCTGCAGCAGCAGATGGGCTTTCGCACACGCGAGCCGCGCTGGGCGGTGGCCCACAAGTTTCCTCCGGAGGAAATGCCGACCCGGCTCCTCGCGATCGGCGTGAACGTCGGCCGCACCGGCGCGATCACGCCCGTGGCGCGGCTCGAACCGGTGTTCGTCGGCGGCACCACGGTGACCAACGTGACGCTGCACAACGAGGACGAAATCCGGCGCCGCGATCTTCGCATCGGCGATACCGTCATCGTCCGGCGCGCAGGTGACGTCATTCCGCAGATCGTGCGAGCGCTTCCCGAGAAGCGCCCGCCGGACGCGCGCGAATTCGTGATGCCGACGGTCTGCCCCGAATGCGGCTCGGCGGTCGCCCGGCTCCCGGGCGAGGTGGTTGCCCGCTGCACGGGCGGTCTCTACTGCCCGGCACAACGCAAGCAGGCACTGCTGCATTTCGCGGGCCGGCGCGCGCTCGACATCGAGGGCCTCGGCGAGAAGCTGGTCGACCAGCTGGTCGATGCGGGACTCGTCCACACGCCCGCCGACATCTACGGACTCGACACCTCCACGCTTGCCGCACTCGAGCGGATGGCGGAGAAATCCGCGGCCAACGTGATCGCGGCGATCCTGAAGAGCAAGGACACGACGCTCGCGCGCTTCATCTTCGCGCTTGGCATACGCCACGTCGGCGAGCAGACCGCCAAGGACCTGGCGCGCCATTTCGGCCGGCTCGAGGACCTGATGGCGGCCGATGAGGCGGCGCTCCTCGAGGCACCCGATGTCGGTCCGGTGCTGGCCGAGAGCATCGCGCGCTTTTTCGCCGAACCGCACAATCGCGAGGTGATCGGTGCGCTGCGCAAGGCGGGCGTGCACTGGCGGGACGCGGCGGCGCAGCGCGCGGCCGCCGGCAAGCTGCAGGGTCGCACGCTGGTCCTTACCGGAACACTGCCCGTCATGACGCGCGAGGAGGCGAAGGAGCTGATCGAGGCCGAAGGCGGCAAGGTTGCCGGCAGCGTGTCGAAGAAGACCGATTACGTTGTCGCCGGTGCCGAGGCCGGCAGCAAGCTCGCGAAGGCACAGGAACTGGGCGTGCCGATCCTCGATGAAGAAGGATTCCGGCGGCTGCTCGCAAAGGGCGGACAATAGAGGGCTTGACGCGGCGGGGGCCGCGCCGATCGGCGATGCGCCGACGCGAAAGGGTTCTGACGATGCAGAAGATCACCAAGGCCGTGTTTCCCGTGGCGGGACTGGGAACGCGCTTCCTGCCGGCGACCAAGGCGAGCCCGAAGGAGATGCTGCCCGTCGTCGACAAGCCGCTCATCCAGTACGCGGTCGAGGAAGCCGCGGCCGCGGGCATCACCGACATGATCTTCATCACCGGCCGCAACAAGCGCGCGATCGAGGACCATTTCGACAAGGCCTACGAGCTCGAAGCGGAACTGGCCGCCCGCAACAAGACGGAACTGCTGCACGCGGCGCAGTCGGCCACGCCACCCGGCATCAACTGCATCTATATTCGCCAGACCGAGGCGCTTGGCCTGGGCCATGCGGTGCTGTGCGCCGCGCCCATCGTCGGCAACGAGCCGTTCGCCGTGCTGCTCGCCGACGATCTCATCGACGCCGCGGTGCCCGTGCTGCAGCAGATGACGGCCGCCGCCGGATACGAGGGGTGCTCGGTGATCGGCGTGATGGAAGTGCCGCCGGCCGAGACCGCCAATTACGGGATGGTCGAGACGGGACCGATGACGGGTCGCTCGGCGCCGGTCACCGGAATCGTCGAAAAGCCGCCTGCCGGGACCACCCGATCGACACTGGCCGTGGTGGGGCGTTACGTGCTGACGCCGCGCATCTTCGAGCACCTTCGCGGAATGCCCGCCGGCGCCGGCGGCGAGCTGCAGCTGACCGATGCGATTGCGCGGCTCCTCGCCGACGAGCGCGTGCTCGCCTATGCCTTCGAGGGACGCCGCTACGATTGCGGCACCAAGCTCGGCTATCTCGAGGCGACCGTAGATTACGGGCTGAAGCACGACGAGCTCGCGGCGGATTTCGCCGCATTCCTGCGCGACAAGCAGCTGCCGCGATGACCTTGTCCGAGCTTCGCTATATCGTCGCCGTCGCGGCCGAGCGAAGCTTCGGGCGCGCCGCCGAGAAATGCTTCGTCAGCCAGCCGGCGCTGTCCGTGGCGATCCAGAAGCTGGAGGAGGAGCTCGGGGCGAGGCTCTTCGAGCGCGGCAAGGCGCGAATCACGGTGACCACCGTCGGCGCGCGCATCGTCGAGCAGGCGCAGAAGGTTCTCGAGGAGGCGGCGCGCATTCCGGAAATGGCGCAGGCGGGACGCAACCAGCTCGCCGGGCGCCTGAAGCTCGGCGTCATCTTCACCATTGCGCCATACCTGCTGCCGGACCTGATCCACGCGCTGCACGACAATGCGCCGCAGATGCCGCTCGAAATCGAGGAGAACCTGACGCGCGAGCTCGAGGTGGCGCTGAAGGCGGGCCGCATCGACGCCGCGATCGTCGCGCTGCCCTTCGCGCCGCCCGGCGTCGTCACCGAGCCACTGTACGAGGAGCCATTCGAGATCGTCGTCCCGCGCGGCCATCCGTGGAGCCGCCGCGCCGCCGTCGGCGCCGACGAACTCGCGTCCGAGCACACGATCCTGCTCAACGTCGGGCACTGCTTTCGCGACCAGGTGCTCGATGCCTGTCCGGAGCTCAACCGTTCGGGCGCGCAGGTGACCCGCACCAATTCGCTCGAAACCGTTCGCAACATGGTCGCGTCGGGGCTCGGCGTGTCCGTGCTGCCGCGTGACGCGATGGCGCCGCGGCACCACAATGCGATGGTCGTGCCGGTGCCGTTCTCCGAACCGACGCCGACGCGCCGTGTCGTCCTCGCGTACCGGAAGAGCTTTCCGCGGCCCGACGCGATGCGCGCGATCCGCGAGGCGGTCGCGGCGTGCCGGACCAGCAGCGGGCCCCACGCCGGGAACGTCCGGCGCCGCGCCGCGCGCGTCGCGCGCCCGGCGGCGCGCGCGCATCGCTGACATCGCCATGCATGCCGTCGATTGCAACTTCGTGGCGGAGGGGCCGCGCACCTCGTAACCGCAAAAAAAAGGGATCACGCTTGCGCGCGATCCCTTGGTTCATTTGGTGGGCGATACTGGGTTCGAACCAGTGACCCCTGCCGTGTGAAGGCAGTGCTCTACCGCTGAGCTAACCGCCCCGCGAACCCAGACAGGAGCCGTGATTTAAGCATGGTGCCGACGGGGGGGTCAAACCGATTCGCCGGTTTTGTTCATGAATGTCGTGGACATGGTTTGCACCATGTTGGGGCGCAAATCGCCCCGGAAAGGGTCGGCCCGGAGTGCGCTCCGTAGGGGCATTCAGGTAAGCTCCTGCGCCATAGGGGAATTCTCCATTGGCGCGGGTTTTGCGTTGCAGCATCGATTGAATCCACCCAGTTCCAAAATTCCTCGTGTCCCGTCTCCCCTTCGATGAAATGCGGCGCCCCGACGGCACTGTCCGGGCGCACTACCGGGCTTTCTCAGGCTGGCTCGACCGGACAACTCCGGCGCGAATCGACCAGAAGCGCGACGAGGCCGAGCGCGCGTTCCATCGCGTCGGCATCACGTTCGCCGTCTACGGCGAGGATTCGGGCAATGAGCGGCTGATTCCGTTCGACATCGTGCCGCGCATCATTCCGGCGGACGAGTGGAGGATGCTCGACCGCGGACTGCGCCAGCGCGTGCAGGCGCTCAACGCCTTCCTGCACGACGTCTATCACGATCAGGCGATCCTCGCCGCCGGCGTCATTCCGCGCGACCGCGTCCTCGGCAACGCGCAGTACCGGCCGGAAATGCAGGGCATGGACGTGCCGGTCGGGATCTACGCGCACATCGCCGGCGTCGACATCGTCCGCGCCGGCGAAGGCGAGTACTACGTGCTGGAGGACAACCTCCGCGTGCCTTCCGGCGTCTCCTACATGCTGGAAAACCGCAAGATGATGATGCGGCTCTTTCCCGAGCTCTTCGCGACGCAGGCGATCCGGCCGGTCCAGCACTATCCCGACCTGCTGCTCGAGAACCTCCATGCGCTGGCGCCGGCCGGCGAGGAAGCGCCCACCGTGGCGGTGCTGACGCCCGGCGCGTGGAACTCGGCGTACTTCGAGCATGCGTTTCTCGCGCAGCAGATGGGGGTCGAGCTGGTCGAGGGCCAGGATCTCATCGTCCAGAACGACACGGTCTACATGCGCACGACGCGCGGGCCGAAGCGCGTCCACGTGATCTACCGCCGCGTCGACGACGACTTCCTCGACCCCCGTGCATTCCGCAAGGACTCGATGCTGGGCGTGCCGGGCCTCTTCGCCGCGTACCGCGCGGGCCGGGTGACGCTCGCCAATGCCATCGGCACCGGCGTCGCCGACGACAAGTCGATCTATCCGTTCGTGCCCGACATGATCCGGTTCTACCTGTCCGAGGAACCGGTGCTGAACAACGTGACCACCTTCCGCGGCTGCGTCGAAAGCGAGTGCAGCCACATCCTCGCCCACCTCGAGGAGCTCGTCGTGAAGGAGGTCCATGCGTCGGGCGGCTACGGGATGCTGGTCGGACCGGCGTCGACCGCCGCCGAGCGCGACGATTTCCGCGCGCGCATCAAGGCGCACCCGGACAAGTACATCGCGCAGCCGACGCTTGCGCTGTCGACGTGCCCCACGTTCGTCGACAAGGGGCTCGCGCCCCGCCACGTCGACTTGCGGCCCTACGTGCTGTCCGGACGCAACGTGAGCCTCGTGCCCGGCGGACTCACCCGCGTCGCGCTGCGCGAAGGCTCGCTGGTCGTCAATTCGTCGCAGGGCGGCGGCACCAAGGACACCTGGGTCGTCGCGGGACCGTAGCCGGGGAAGAATCGCATGCTCTGCCGCACCGCCAACGAGCTTTTCTGGATGTCGCGCCACATCGAGCGCGCCGAGAACACCGCGCGCCTGCTCGACGTCACCTACCGGATGTCGCTCCTGCCCTACGAGGCCGTCGAGCCGGGGCTCGCCTGGGCCGAGCCGTGGGCGGTGCCGCTCATCACGTCGGGCCTCGCCAAGACCTACTACCAGCGCTATCCCGAGCTCGCGGCCGAGAACGTGCTGCGGCTTCATGATCCTCGACCCGGCCAACCCGTCGTCGATCTTCTGCTGCATGCGCGCCGCGCGCGAGTCGGCGCGCGCGGTGCGCGGCGCGATCACCTCCGAGATGTACGAGGACCTCAACTCGTCCTGGCTGGAGATGCGCCGCTTCGACTATGCGGCGATCGAGGCGCAGGGCGTGTCGGCGTTCCTCGACTGGGTGAAGATGCGCTCGCACCTGTTCCGCGGCGTGACGTTCGGCACGATGCTGCGCGACGAGGCCTATCACTTCATCCGCCTCGGCACCCACCTCGAGCGCGCCGACAACACGGCGCGCATCCTCGACGTCAAGTACCACACGCTGCTGCCGAGCGCGGCGGACGTCGGCGGCGCGGTCGACTACTACCAGTGGGGCGCGCTGCTGCGCTCGGTGTCGGGCTTCGAGTCGTACCGCAAGATCTACAGCGACGTGATCACGCCGCGCCGCGTCGCCGAGCTCCTGATCCTGCGCGAGGACATGCCGCGCTCGCTGCACGCCTGCATGAACTTCATCTTCGAGACGCTGGAGCTCCTGTGCGACGACGGCAGCCGCGAGATCGAGCGCGTCGCGGGCGAATTGCACGCGCAAGCTGCACTACGGCAAGGCCGACGACATCATCAAGCAGGGCTGCACGAGTACCTGATCGACTTCCTCGACCGGATTTCCGCGCTCGGCAACGACATCAGCCGCCACTTCCTCGTCCCGTCGTACTGAGCGCGCCGGCCGGCCGCTGCGGACACGGTAGAATCGCGGTTTTGCCGAAGCAATCGCACATGACCTATTGCGTCGCGATGTCCCTCGATGCCGGGATGATCTTCGCCTCCGACTCGCGCACCAACGCCGGCGTGGACCAGATCTCGCGTTTTTCCAAGATGCGCACCTTCATCCGCGCCGGCGAGCGCGTGATCGTGACGCTCTCGTCCGGCAACCTGTCGATCACGCAGAACGCGATCAACATCCTCGAGCAGCGGGCCCGCGCCGGCGACAATGCGCATCACCTGTGGAACGCCCAGTCGATGTTCGACGTCGCGCAGCTCCTCGGCGACGCGCTGCGCGACGTGAAGACCCGCGACGGCCCGTATCTCGCGCAGAACAACATCGACTCCGGCGCCAATTTCCTGGTCGGCGGCCAGATCCGCGGCGAGCCGCCGCGGCTGTTCGACGTCTACAGCGAGGGCAACTTCATCGAGGCCACGCCCGACACCTGCTATTTCCAGATCGGCGAGAGCAAGTACGGCAAGCCGGTGCTGGACCGCGTGCTGACGCGCGAGACGTCGCTGGTCGATGCGACCAAGTGCACGATGGTCTCGTTCGACTCGACGATGCGCTCGAACATCTCGGTCGGGCTGCCGATCGACCTTTTCGTCTACGAGACGGACTCGCTCGCCGTCGGCGTCCAGCGCCGCATCGACGAGAGCGACCCGTATTTCCAGATGGTGCACACGCAGTGGGGCGAGGGGCTTCGCCGCGTGTTCGCGGAGCTGCCCAATCCCGACTGGAAGTAGCCCGGCGCCGCGATGGCGATTCGCGTCGCGCTGCAGCACCGCACCACCTACCGCTTCGACCGGCCGGTCAATCTCTCGCCGCACGAGATCAGGCTGCGGCCGGCGCCGCACTGCCGGACGCCGGTGCTGGGCTACTCGCTCAACGTCACGCCGAAGCAGTGCTTCCTCAACTGGCAGCAGGACCCGTACGGCAACTGGGTGGCGCGGGTGGTCTTCCCCGAACCGGCCGATGCACTGGAAATCGTCGTCGATCTCACGGCCGATCTCACGGTCATCAATCCGTTCGACTTCTTCGTCGAGCCGTATGCCGAGACATTCCCGTTCACCTATGCGCCGGCGCTGGCGAAGGAGCTGATCCCGTTTCTCGAGACGGCGCCGCTGGGTCCGCGCCTCGGCGCATGGCTCGCGGCCTTCCGCGCGACGCTGTCGCCCGCCGAAACGACGGTCGACATGCTGGTCGCGGCTCAACCAGCAGCTGCAGCACGAGATCCGCTATCTCGTCCGGATGGAGCCGGGCGTGCAGGACGCCGGAGCACACGCTGGAGACGGCCTGCGGCTCGTGCCGCGATTCGGGCTGGCTGCTGGTGCAGATCCTGCGCCAGCTGGGCCTCGCCGCGCGCTTCGCATCAGGCTATCTCGTCCAGCTGGTGGCCGACGTGAAGCCGCTCGACGGGCCCGCGGGCACCGAGCACGACTTCACCGACCTGCACGCCTGGGCCGAGGTCTACCTTCCCGGCGCCGGGTGGGTCGGCTTCGATCCGACGTCGGGACTGCTGGCGGGCGAAGGCCACATCCCGCTCGCGTGCACGGCCGATCCCGGCAACGCCGCGCCCGTCGTCGGCTTCACCGATCCGTGCAAGGTCGACTTCTCGTTCGCGATGAGCGTCACGCGCGTGCACGAGGACCCGCGCGTCACGCGTCCGTACACCGACGCGCAATGGAAGGCCATCGACGCGCTGGGGCGACAGGTCGACGCCGATCTCGCTGCGCGACGACGTTCGTCTCACGCAAGGCGGCGAGCCGACGTTCGTCTCGGTCGACGACATGGATGGCGAGGAATGGAACTTCACCGCGCTGTCGCCGGAGAAGCGCGAGCTCGCGGAGAGCCTGCTGCGCCGCCTCGCGGCACGCTTCGCGACCGGCGGCTTCCTGCACACCGGACAGGGCAAGTGGTATCCGGGCGAGCCGCTGCCGCGCTGGGCGCTCGGCGTCTGGTGGCGCGCCGACGGCAAGCCGCTGTGGCGCGATCCGGCGCTGATCGCCGACACGCGAAAGCCGGGCACGACGAGCGACGCCGAGGCGCGCGCGCTCGCCGTGGCGCTGGCGACGCAACTCGGAATCGACGCCGGCTGCGTCATCCCGGCATATGAGGACGTGCCGCGCCTCCTCGTCGCGGAGTCCGCGCTGCCGGACAACGTCGATCCGCTGAAGGCCGACCTTGCGAAGCCCGACGAGCGCGCGCGCCTCGCGCGGCTCCTGCAGAAGGGGCTCGAGCGTCCGGCCGGATTCGTGCTGCCGATTCGCGCGGTGAAGGAGGAGGGCGACGCGGAATCGGTCTGGTCGAGCAGTCCATGGCCGCTGCGCCGCGAACGTCTGTATGCGATCGAAGGCGACTCTCCGCTCGGCCTCCGGCTGCCGCTCGCGTCGCTGCCTGAGGTACTTCCCGAGGACGAGGATCCCGAGCACGCCGTGGATCCGTTCGCGCCACGAGGCGACCTGCCCGAGGTCGGCACCGCGAAGCGAAGACGCGGTGCGAAGCCTGCCGCGGTGGCCGCGCGCAAGGTTGTGAAGACCGCGCTCTGCGTCGAGGTGCGCGACGGCCATCTGCACGTCTTCATGCCGCCGCTGCCCCGACTCGAGGACTATCTGACGCTGCTCGCTGCGGTCGAAGCCGCCGCGGCGTCGACAGGCAAGCGCAGTCGTCATCGAGGGCTACACGCCACCGCGCGATCCGCGGGTGCGAGTGCTGAACGTGACGCCGGATCCCGGCGTCATCGAAGTCAACGTGCATCCGGCGTCGTCGTGGACCGATCTCATCGCGATGACGGAGGCGCTCTACGCGGAGGCGCGCGCAAACGCGGCTCGGCACCGAGAAATTCATGCTCGACGGCCGTCACACCGGCACGGGCGGCGGCAATCACGTCACGCTCGGCGGCAAGACGCCTGCGGACAGCCCGCTGCTGCGCCGGCCCGACCTGCTGCAAAGCCTCATCACGTACTGGCAGAACCATCCCGCGCTGTCGTATCTCTTCTCGGGGATGTTCATCGGCCCGACCAGCCAGGCCCCGCGCGTCGACGAGGCGCGCGACGACCGTCTCTACGAGCTCGAGATCGCGTTCCAGCAGATGCGGACGCAAGCACACGAGCGGCAAGGAGTCGCCGTCGCCGTGGCTCGTCGACCGCCTGTTGCGGCATCTCCTGACGGATCTCACCGGCAATACGCACCGCGCCGAATTCTCGATCGACAAGCTCTATTCGCCGGACAGCTCGACGGGACGGCTCGGGCTCCTCGAATTCCGCGCGTTCGAGATGCCGCCGCACGCGCGCATGAGCGCTGTGCAGATGCTGCTGCTGCGCGCGCTGGTCGCGCGCTTCTGGCAGCAGCCGTATCGCGGAGCGCTCGTGCGCTGGGGCACAGCGCTGCACGATCGCTGGATGCTGCCGCATTTCGTCGCCGCGGACATGCGACGACGTGGTGGGCGACCTTGCGGCCTTCGGCTATCCGTTCGCGCGTGAATGGTTCGCGCCGTTCGTCGAGTTCCGCTTTCCCGCGCTTCGGCACGGTGAGCTACGCCGGCGTCACGATGGAGCTGCGCCAGGCGATCGAGCCGTGGCACGTGCTGGGCGAGGAGGTGAGCGGCACCGGCACGGCGCGCTACGTCGATTCGTCGGTGGAGCGGCTGCAGGTGAAGGTCACGGGCATGACCGGCGAGCGCCACGCGATCGCCTGCAACGGCCGCGCGCTGCCGCTGACGCCCACCGGCGTTCCGGGCGAATTCGTGGCGGGCGTGCGCTTTCGCGCGTGGAGCCCGCCGTCGGCGCTGCATCCGACGATCGGCGTGCAGGCGCCGCTGGTGTTCGACCTCGTCGACACGCTGGGCGGAGCGCGCGCTCGGCGGCTGCACTTACCACGTCGTCGCATCCGGGCGGTCGCAACTACGACACGTTTCCCGTGAACGCGAACGAAGCCGAAGCGCGTCGCGTGGCGCGCTTCTGGGCGCACGGGCACACGCCGGGCAGTATGCAGCTCGCCGCCGAAGCGCCCAATCCGGCCACACCCGCGACGCTCGACCTGCGCTGGCAGCCGCCGCCGCGCTGAGTGTGAAGGTGCGTCCGGTAGAATGCGACGCTTTCCCGACGCATGCCTGCCGTGACTTCAGTCCGCACCCGCTTCGCACCCAGCCCCACCGGTTTTCTCCATCTCGGCGGCGCGCGCACCGCGTTGTTCGCGTGGGCCTACGCGCGCCGGCACGCCGGCACGTTCATCCTGCGCATCGAGGACACCGACGTCGAGCGCTCGACGCCCGAGGCCGTGCAGGCGATCCTCGACGGCATGGCGTGGCTCGGCCTCGACGCCGACGAGGGGCCGTTCTACCAGATGCAGCGAATGGAGCGCTATCGTGCGGTCGTCGCCGACATGCTGGCGCGCGGCCTCGCCTATCACTGCTACATGTCGCCGGCCGAGCTCGACGCGCTGCGCGCCGCGCAGATGGCGCGCGGCGAGAAGCCGCGCTACGACGGCCGCTGGCGACCCGAGAATGCGGCCGGTCTCGCACCTCCCGAAGGCGTTGCGCCGGTCGTGCGCTTTCGCAATCCGCTCGACGGGAGCGTGGTCTGGGACGATCGCGTCAAGGGCCGGATCGAGATATCGCCAACGCCGAGCTCGACGACCTCGTGATCGCCCGCTCCGACGGGACGCCGACCTACAATTTCTGCGTCGTCGTCGACGATCTCGACATGAGGATCACGCACGTCGTGCGCGGCGACGACCACGTCAACAACACGCCGCGCCAGATCAACATCATCCGCGCGCTGGGCGCGGCGCCTCCGGTCTATGCGCACCTGCCGACCGTGCTCGGCGAGGACGGACACAAGCTCTCCAAGCGGCACGGCGCCGTCAGCGTGATGCAGTACGAGGAGCTGGGATTCCTGCCGGAGGCGATGATCAATTTCCTCGCCCGCCTCGGCTGGGCGCACGGCGACGACGAGATCTTTTCGCGCGAGGAGCTCGTCTCGTGGTTCGACCTCGACGCGATCAACCCGGCACCCGCCGCGCTTCGACACGAGCAAGCTGAAGTGGGTGAACCAGGAGCACATGAAGCGCGCCACCGCGGATGCGCTGGGCGAGCGGCTGCGGCCCTATCTCGCGCGTGCCGGACTCGACGTCGCGCAAGGTCCCGCGCCGGGCCCGGTCGCCGTTCTGCTGCGCGATCGGGTGGCGACGCTGGTCGAGATGGCCGACGCCGCGCACTATTTCTATGCGACGCCGCATGTGCCCGCGGACAAGCTCGCCGCGACGGTCACGCCGTCCAATCGGCCGGCGCTCGATGAGGTTCTTGCGGCGTTCGCAACGGTCGACTGGACGCGCGAGGCGCTCGGCGCCACGCTGAAGGCCGCGGCGTCCCGGCACGGCCTCAAGCCGGGCGAGGTGATGATGCCGCTGCGAATGCTGGTGTGCGGGACGCCGCAGACGCCGGCGATCGATGCCGTTCTGGCGCTGCTCGGCCGCGACGAGACGCGAGCACGGCTCGAGCGCGGGCTTGCGCCAGCCTAGGTCGCGCGGGCGCGATACCCTCCGGGTTGCGCAACGACGGCGGGAATCCGTGTAAAATGCAAATTTCCGGGACTTGTCGCCCATGACCAAGTTCGTCTTCGTGACCGGCGGCGTCGTTTCCTCTCTGGGGAAGGGCATCGCCGCCGCCTCCCTCGCCGCCATCCTCGCTTCCCGCGGCGTCCGCGTCACCAATCTCAAGCTCGACCCGTACATCAACGTCGATCCTGGAACGATGAGCCCGTTCCAGCACGGCGAGGTGTTCGTCACCGAAGACGGCGCCGAGACCGACCTCGACCTCGGCCACTACGAGCGCTTCGTCGACGTGCGGATGGGCAAGCGCAACAACTTCACGACCGGCCAGATCTACGAGAGCGTGATCCGCAAGGAGCGCCGCGGCGACTATCTCGGCGGCACGGTGCAGGTGATCCCGCACATCACCGACGAGATCAAGAGCTGGATCGCGAACGGCGCCGGCGATGCCGAGGTCGCGGTCGTCGAGGTCGGCGGCACCGTCGGCGACATCGAGTCGCTGCCGTTCCTCGAAGCGATCCGGCAGATGGGCATCACGCTCGGCCGCGAGAACGTCTGCTACATCCATCTCACGCTCGTGCCGTACATCGCCTCTGCCGGGCGAGATGAAGACCAAGCCGACGCAGCACTCGGTCAAGGAACTGCGCGAGATCGGCATCCAGCCCGACGTCGTCCTGTGCCGCGCGGACCGGCCGCTGCCGGACGGCGACCGGCGCAAGATCGCGCTCTTCACCAACGTGACGCCGGATGCCGTGATCCCGGCGCTCGACGCCGACTCGATCTACAAGATCCCGGGCGCGCTGCACGCCGAGGGCCTCGACGCCATCGTGTGCAAGAAGCTGCAGATCCAGCCGCCGCCCGCCGATCTCTCGGTCTGGAACAAGCTGGTCGACGCGCTGACGCATCCCGAGCACGCCGTGAACATCGCGATGGTCGGCAAGTACGTCGACCTCACCGAGTCGTACAAGTCGCTGTCCGAGGCGCTGACCCACGCCGGCATTCACACGCGGAGCAAGGTCAACATCCACTACGTCGATTCCGAGACTGTCGAGCGCGACGGCGTCGACGGCCTCGCGAACATGGACGCGATCCTCGTGCCGGGCGGCTTCGGCAAGCGCGGCGTCGAGGGCAAGATCAAGGCCATCCGCTACGCGCGCGAAAACGGCATCCCGTATCTCGGCATCTGCCTCGGCATGCAGCTCGCCGTCATCGAGTACGCGCGTCACAAGGCGGGACTCGCCGACGCCAACAGCACCGAGTTCGATCCCGACACGCCGCATCCGGTCGTGGCGCTGATCACCGAGTGGCAGAACCGCGACGGCTCGATCGAAAAGCGGACGGCCAACTCGGACCTCGGCGGCACCATGCGCCTCGGCGCGCAGCCCTGCGAGGTGGTGCCGGGCTCGCTCGCGCACCGGATCTACGGCGCGACCACCGTCGCCGAGCGGCACCGCCATCGCTACGAAGTCAACAATCATTACCTGCCGCGGATCGAGGCCGCCGGGCTCGTCGTCGGCGCGCGCGCGAAGAGCGAATCGGCCGGCGACCTGTGCGAGATGATCGAGCTGCCCGACCATCCGTGGTTCTTCGGCTGCCAGTTCCACCCCGAGTTCACGTCGAATCCGCGGCGCGGCCATCCGCTGTTCATCGCGTTCGTGCGCGCGGCGCAGGAGCAGCACCGGCGTGCGCGCGGCCACGGTGCCGCCGACGCGGTCGCCGAGCTCGTCGCGTCGATCTGACGCCGCGGCACCAATGAAGACACGCGTGCTCCGAACCGGATCGTCCGCATCCGGGCGCGTCGACACGGCATGAAGCTCTGCGGCTTCGACGTCGGGCTCGACCGTCCGCTGTTCCTGATCGCCGGTCCCTGCGTCGTCGAATCGCAGCAGCTGCAGATCGACGTCGCGGGAACGCTGAAGGAGATCTGCGCCGCGCTCTCGATTCCGTTCATCTTCAAGTCGTCCTACGACAAGGCGAACCGCAGCTCGGGCGCGTCGTTTCGCGGGCTCGGCATGACAGAGGGCCTGCGCATCCTCGGCGAAGTGAAGCGGCAGATCGGCGTTCCGGTGCTGACCGACGTGCACGCCGAGGACGAGATCGCCGAGGTCGCGGCGGTCGTCGACGTGCTGCAGACGCCCGCGTTCCTCTGCCGGCAGACCGATTTCATCGAGGCGGTCGCCCGCGCCGGGCAAGCCGGTCAACATCAAGAAGGGCCAGTTCCTGGCGCCCGAGGACATGAAGCAGGTCGTCGCCAAGGCGAATGCCGCGGGCGGCGGCGGCAATATCATGGTGTGCGAGCGCGGCGCCTCGTTCGGCTATCACAACCTCGTATCCGACATGCGAAGCCTCGCGCAGATGCGCGACACCGGCTGCCCGGTCGTGTTCGACGCGACGCATTCGGTGCAGCTTCCCGGCGGCAAGGGCACCGCGAGCGGGGGCCAGCGCGAGTTCGTGCCGGTGCTCGCGCGCGCGGCGGTGGCCGCGGGCGTCGCCGGCATCTTCATGGAGACGCATCCCGATCCCGCGAAGGCGCTGTCCGACGGCCCCAACGCGTGGCCGCTCGACCGGATGCGCGAGCTGCTCGAAACGCTGGTCGCGCTCGACGCGACGGTCAAGCGCGCCGGCTTCCCCGAAAACGAACTGATGCACGCGGCGAACGCCTGATGCCGCGGCCGAACGTCATCCGCTTCTTCTCACGACACCACCTTCCGGACACCTTCCCATGAGCGCCATCGTCGACGTCATCGCCCGCGAAATCCTCGATTCCCGCGGCAATCCCACCATCGAAGCGGACGTCGTCCTCGAGTCCGGCATATCCGGGCGCGCGGCCGTGCCGTCCGGCGCGTCGACCGGCTCGAAGGAAGCGGTCGAGCTGCGCGACGGCGACGCCGCGCGCTACGGCGGCAAGGGCGTCACCAAGGCCGTCGAGAACGTCAACACCGAGATCTGCGAGGCGATCATCGGCCTCGACGCCACCGAGCAGGCGTTCATCGACAAGACGATGATCGAGCTCGACGACACGCCGAACAAGGGTCGCCTTGGCGCCAACGCCATCCTCGCGGTGTCCTGTGCCGTCGCCAAGGCCGCGGCCGACGAGTCGTCGCTGCCGCTCTACCGTTACCTCGGCGGGGCCGGCCAGATGGAATTGCCCGTGCCGCTGATGAACGTGATCAACGGCGGCGCGCATGCCAACAACAAGGTCGACCTGCAGGAATTCATGCTGGTGCCGCTCGGCGCGCCGAGCTTCCGCGAGGCGCTGCGCTACGGCGCCGAGGTGTTCCACGCGCTGAAGAAGATCATCGACAAGCGGGGAATGCCCACCACCGTCGGCGACGAGGGCGGCTTCGCGCCAGACCTCGCGTCGAACGAGGCGGCGCTGGAGCTGCTGATGGAGGCGATCAAGGGCGCGGGTTACACGCCGGGCACCGACATCGCGATCGCGCTCGATTGCGCGGCGAGCGAATTCTGGAAGGACGGCAAGTACGTCCTCGCGTCGGAAGGGCGCACGCTGACATCCGAGCAGATGACCGACATGCTGGCGAAATGGTGCGACAAGTATCCGATCATCAGCATCGAGGACGGCATGTCCGAGCACGACTGGGACGGCTGGAGGCACCTGACCGAGCGTCTCGGGAAGAAGGTGCAGATCGTCGGCGACGACGTCTTCGTGACCAACACGAAGATCCTGAAGGAGGGCATCGCCAAGGGTGTGGCGAACTCGATCCTGGTGAAGATCAACCAGATCGGCACGCTGACCGAGACGTTCGCCGCGATCACGATGGCGAACCGCGCGGGCTACACCGCGGTGATCTCGCACCGTTCAGGCGAGACCGAGGACAGCATGATCGCCGACATCGCCGTCGGCACCAACGCCGGGCAGATCAAGACCGGCTCCCTGTCGCGCTCCGACCGCATCGCCAAGTACAACCAGCTGCTGCGCATCGAGGAGGACCTCGGCGAGGCGGCGAGCTACCCCGGCCGCGCGGCGTTCTTCCAGCTGAAGTAATCGGGAGCACCGTCGCCTTGCGCTGGCTGGCACTCATCTTCCTTGCCCTTATCGCCGCCTTGCAATACCCGATGTGGCTCGGCAAGGGCGGCTGGCTGCAGGTGCGCGCGCTGGACGGCGAGGTGCGGGAGCAGCGCGCCGCCAACGCGAAGCTGAAGGAGCGCAACGACGCGCTCGACGCCGATGTGCGCGACCTCAAGACCGGCTTCGACGCCATCGAGGAGCGCGCCCGCTCAGGACTCGGCATGGTCCGGCACGACGAAATCTTCTTCGAGTACCGCCAGGACGCCGCATCGACCACGGCCCCCGGCGCGAGCAGCGCGATGACCGATCACTCCGCCGGCGGCCCGAACGCGGCGCCGCTGTCTTCCGGCACGTCCGCGGGTCCGCGCTGACGGCGCCGGCCGGTGCCCTCGATGCTGCGCATCACGTCGCGCCACAATCCCCGGCTGCAGGAAGCCGCGCGTCTTTTCGCCTCGGCGCGCGACCGGCGCAAGGCCGGCAAATGCGTGCTCGAGGGCGAGCACGTGATCGCGGCGTTCGCGCAGCGCCATGGCGCGCCCGAATCGCTGATCGTGTCCGAGGACGCGCTCGCGCGTCCCGGCACGGCCGCCCTCGCCGCGCAGTTCGCCGCGCGCACGCTCGTCGTCCCGGAGCCGCTGCTGGCCGAGCTCGCCGCGCTGCCGTCCGGCGTCGGCCTGATCGCCGTCGTGACGGCCCCGGCGCCCCAGCCGTCGGCGCCCGCCGATTTCTGCCTGCTGATCGACGACGTCCAGGATCCGGGCAACGTCGGCTCGATGCTGCGCACGGCGGCGGCCGCCGGGGTGCGGCAGGTGCTGCTGTCGCACCAATGCGCGTTCGCGTGGTCGCCGAAGGTGCTGCGTGCCGGGCAGGGCGCGCACTTCCTGGTCGACGTGCTCGAGAACGTCGATCTCGTGGCGTGGGCGGCGGCGTATCGCGCGGAGGGCGGCGAGATCGTCGCCACGACGGCTGCGGGCGGGACGAACCTCTACGCGGCGCGGCTCGCCGGACGGGTCGGCATCGCGGTCGGCAACGAAGGGGCGGGGCTCACGCCCGCGCTGCTCGAGCAGGCGACGCAGCGCGTCACGATCCCGATGCCGGGCGGAATGGAATCGCTCAACGCGGCGGCTGCAACCGCCGTGTGCCTGTTCGAATGCGTGCGGCAGCGCGCTGCCGCACGCTAGGACGTCAGCGCAGCAGCGCCGAGAAGCTCGCGTCCAGTACGCATCCGCCCACGTTGGCCGCGTGCCAGCGCCCCTCGATGCCGAGGCTGGTCGCCTTGATCTCCGACATCGACGCCGTCGTGTTGATGCTGTTGAAGTTGCAGCTGTAGCTCGCCGCCGGAACGCGGAAGAGCTGGCCTTCCTGCACGCCCGCGCCGGTGATCGTGCAGCTCGAGCCGGGCGCATTGGTGAAGGCGATGATGAACTGCAGCGTTCCGTCGAGCGTCTGCGTCACCTGCGGATCGATGTCGCTGAGGACGGTGCCGTTCTGCGAGCTGTCCGCACACGAAGTGGTCGTCGACGACAGCACGCCGGCATAGGTGCCGCCAAGCAGGATCGTCTGGAACGTGAAGCGCTGGATCGATTTGCTGACGACGACGTTGCCGCGGCCCGGGATGTTCGACACGTTGTAGGACAACGCGCCCGTGGACGCGCTGGTCGGCGTGAAGGTCGCCGAGCCGACGAGCACGGTATCTGCCGCCGTCGGCGAGACGAACACCGGGTCGCCGAAGAAAGAAGCCGACGTCTGATACAGCGGACCCACGAAGCTCGATCCGTTCGCCGTCATCGCCGCCGTGTACCAGATCGGCTTCCTGTTCGCGTCGTAGACGTAGAACGTCGCGAATATGATGTTCTCGTTCTGCGTGAGGTTGACGCCCCAGCCGCTTTCCGAGCCGCCGGCCGCCCACCACATGTCCGAGTAATCGGTGGCACGGGCGGCGAACGGTGCGAGCGCGGCAATCGTGAAAAGGACGGTAAGGAGAATTCTACGCAGCGTGACGAGGTTCATGGTGATCTGCCGTGGGGGTTGGGGGAATGGTGCGGCGAAACTGCGCGTTCGATCCGGAATCGACGGAAAGGTTCGCGCCGCCGCACGCGATGATGGCGACAGCGGAAGCGGACGCGGCGCCGTCAATACGCGTGCCGATGCAATTTCGCCTTGTGCAGGATCGTTGTTGCGATCTCCTCGATCGACTTCGCGGTCGTGTCGAGCGCCGGAATCCCTTCCATCTCGAGGAGGTTGGTGCACTCGCGCACCTCGTACCGGCAGTTGTCGAGCTTCGCGTAGTTGCTGCCGGGCCGGCGTTCCTCGCGGATGCGGTGCAGGCGCTCCGGATTGATCGTGAGGCCGAACAGCTTGTCGCGATAGGGCAGGAGCGACGCCGGCAGGCGGCGGCTGGCGAAGTCGTCCGGCGTCAGCGGGAAGTTCGCCGCGCGGATGCCGAACTGCAGCGCGAGATAGAGCGAGGTCGGCGTCTTGCCGCAGCGGGAGACGCCGACGAGGATCACCTGCGCCTTGGCGAGGTCGCGGGTCGACGCGCCATCGTCGTGCGACTGCGAGAAGTTGATGGCGTCCATCCGCGCGAAGTACTCGTGGCTGTTGGCGATGCCGTGCGAGCGGCCCGCCGCGTGCGAGCTCTTGGCGTTGAGCTCGACCTCGAGCGGCGCGATGAAGATCTGGAAGAGGTCGAGCGTCAGCGCCTGCGCCTCCTCGCGCACGCGAGCGCTCATCGCCTCGTCGACGATCGAGCTGAACACGATCGGCGCGCGATCCTCGGCTGCGGCGTTTTCGTTGATCTGGCGGATGACCGCGTCGATCTTCTCGCTCGAATCGACGAACGGCACGGTGTGGCGCTGGAACTGGAACTCCTCGAACTGCGACAGCAGGCTGTTGCCGAGCATCTCGGCCGTGATGCCGGTCCGGTCGGAGACGAAAAAGACGGTGCGGCGGTTGGGCATTCTCGTGTTGCGGCCGGCGCGGGCCGTCGCGGAGTCGCAGGTTTGCTACCAGTCGCTCCAGACCGGAACGACACCGGCAGGCAGGGGCGGCAGGTCGCCCAGGTCGATCGAGCTCTCGCCGGTGCCGTGGAAATCGGAGCCCGACGACGCCTTCAGCCCCAGGATGCGCGCGTGCCGCGCGTAGGTGGTCGTCTGCGCCGCCGAATGCGACGCGGACAGCACTTCGATCGCGTCGCCGCCGGCGTCACGGAACTCGGTGAGGAGACGCCGCATCCCGCGTTCGTCGACCTTGTAGCGTCCCGGGTGCGCGAGCACCGCCTGGCCGCCCGCGCCGCGGATCCAGGCGATCGCCTCGGTCATGGTCGCCCACGCGTGCGTCACGTAGCCGGGTTTTCCGGGGGTCAGGAACTTGGCGAACGCTTCCTTCATGTCGCGCACCCGGCCGATCTCGATCAGGTGCCGCGCGAAATGCGTGCGCGTGATGAGCTGGTCGGAACCCGCGTGCTTCAGCGCGCCTTCGTAGGGTCCCGCAATGCCCGCGTCGACGAGCGAGTCGGCGATGCGGCGCGCGCGCGTGCGCCGCCCGTCGCGAATCGACTCGAGGCCGCGCACCAGGTCCGGATCCGCCGGATCGATGCGCAACGCGACGACATGGATCGTGAGATCTTCCCAGCCGGCGGAGAGCTCCGAGCCGTTGACGAGCTCGATGCCGATCTCTTGCGCCGCGGCGCGGGCATCCGTCAGTCCGGCGAGCTCGTCGTGGTCGGTCAGGGCGAGAAAGTCGACGCCCCGACTCGCGGCGCGCCGCACCAGCGCGGCCGGGTCGAGCAGGCCATCCGAGAACGTTGAGTGGGAATGGAGGTCGTAATGCGGCATGGGTGTCGGGCGCGCGCTTGGCGTGCGCCGAGGCTCGGATTCTAACAGGGGCGCCCGGTTTGCCCGGTGCCGCGGATCGCGCTGAGGCGGCATGTCGCGCGGGCGGCAAAAAGGCGAAATCCGCAGGCGCCGGCGTGGCAAAAGTGGCATGTTATTGATGCAAATGCGAACAATCAGACGAGTGCCCCTTGCATCGGCACAGCATTTCGGTCAAGAATATGCCAATGGTATAGCTCGGCCGCGAGGCTCGGGCGAGCCGCCGACCTCATCGAAGACGGGCGAATCCGTGAAGCTTTTTGATCGAGTCCTCAATCCGCGCGAAATCCGGCGCCGCCTCGGCCTCAACCAGGAGCAGTTCTGGACGCAGATCGGCGTCACGCAGAGCGGCGGATCGCGCTACGAGAGCGGTCGCGAGATGCCGAAGCCGGTCCGCGAGCTGCTGCGCCTTGTTCACGTCGAGCAGATCGACCTGTCGCAGGTCCGACGCGTCGACTTCGAGATCATCAGCTATCTCAAGGAATCGCATCCCGATCTCTATCGCACGCTGCGGCGTGCGGTGAAAGGACGCAACAAGGCGGGCGGGTCGCCGCTTTCGCTCGAGGGCGTCGAGATGGGCGAGCCCGAGGCAGCCGCCGAAGCGCCGGGCGAGCCGGATCCCTCGGCCACGCACACCACCTGACGCCCGCCGAGCAACACCCCAATTCCTGAACCCGCTGCGGCGGGTTCTTCGTTTGATGCTGCGCATCAATCGCGCCATGTCGCCGGCGTAAAATATCCCCTTTCGATTCCATTTGCGCGCCGCACAAACGCAAGGGGAAACCTCAGGGGAGCAGGTATGGGCGACAAGGCAAGGGTCATTGCGTTCGAACGGCTTCGCATGGGCGACGTCGGCGAGGTCGGCGGCAAGAACGCATCCCTCGGAGAGATGATCGGCGAGCTGGGCGCGACCGGCGTCCGGGTTCCATCCGGCTTTGCCACCACCGCGTTCGCGTTTCGCGAATTTCTCGAAGCGAACAAGCTCGACACGCGCATCGCCGAACGACTTGCCGGACTCGACGTCGACGACGTCAAGCGTCTCGCCGAAGCGGGCAAGGAAATTCGCGGCTGGATCTCCGACGCGCCGCTGCCGGCGGCGCTGGTCGGCGCGATCAAGGAGTCCTACGCGACACTCGTTGCCGGCGACGGCGAGGCGAGCTGGGCGGTTCGCTCGTCGGCGACGGCCGAGGATCTGCCGGATGCCTCGTTCGCGGGACAGCAGGAAACATATCTAAATATCAAAGGATTGGAAAATATACTTCATGCGATAAAAGAGGTATTTTCCAGCCTCTACAACGACCGCGCAATTGCCTACCGCGTGCACCAGGGCTTCGTGCACGCCGACGTCGCGCTGTCCGCCGGCGTCCAGCGCATGGTACGCAGCGACCTCGGCGCCTCCGGCGTGATGTTCACGCTCGACACCGAATCGGGCTTCGACCAGGTCGTCTTCATCACCGCCTCGTACGGCCTCGGCGAGACCGTCGTGCAGGGCAGCGTCAATCCCGACGAGTTCTATCTCTACAAGCCCAACCTTCTGGCCGGCCGTCCCGCGCTCCTGCGCAAGAGTGTCGGCACGAAGGCCATCAAGATGGTGTTCGCCGCCGATCATTCGGCGACGAAATCCACCGTGACCGTCGATGTCGACGAAGCGGAGCGGCACCGCTTCGCCATCACCGACGCGGAAGCGCACGAGCTCGCGCGCTACGCGGCGCTGATCGAAAAGCACTACGGCCGCCCGATGGACATCGAATGGGGCCGCGACGGCGTCGACGGCCGCCTCTACATCCTGCAGGCGCGTCCCGAGACGGTGAAGTCGCGCGAAGGCGCCGAGCATCTGCGGCGCTACAACATCCGGCAGAAGTCCAAAGTGCTGGCGAGCGGACGCGCCATCGGCCAGAAGATCGGCCAGGGTGAGGTTCGCCTCGTGAAGTCGATTGCCGAAATGGACCGCGTGAAGGTCGGCGACGTGCTGGTCGCCGAAATGACCGACCCGGACTGGGAGCCGGTCATGAAGCGGGCCGCGGCGATCGTCACGAATCGCGGCGGGCGCACTTGCCACGCGGCGATCGTCGCACGCGAGCTCGGCATTCCCGCGGTCGTCGGCTGCGGCGACGCGACGCGCGTGCTGACGGAGGGCATGAGCGTCACCGTGTCCTGCGCCGAAGGCGACACCGGCAATGTCTACGAGGGCCTGCTCGACGTCGAGGTGATCGACACCGCGCTCGACAAGATGCCGCCCGCGCCGACCAAGATCATGATGAACGTCGGCAATCCCGAGCTCGCGTTCGAGTTCCGCCGGCTGCCCAATGACGGCGTCGGGCTCGCACGGCTCGAATTCATCATCGCGCGCAACGCCGGCATCCATCCCAAGGCGTTGATCGAATTCGACCGCCAGACGCCCGAGCTCAAGAAGGAAATCGGCCAGCGCATCGCGGGCTACGCGAGCCCGACGGCGTTCTACGTCGGCAAGATCGTCGAGGGCGTGGCGACGATCGCCGCTGCGTTCTGGCCGAAGAAGGTGATCGTGCGCCTGTCGGACTTCAAGTCGAACGAGTACTCGAACCTGCTGGGCGGCGACCGCTATGAGCCGCACGAGGAAAACCCGATGCTGGGGTTCCGCGGCGCGTCGCGCTACATTGCCGACGAGTTCCACGACTGCTTCGCGCTCGAATGCGAGGCGATGAAGTTCGTCCGCGACGACATGGGGCTCACCAACGTCGAGGTGATGATCCCGTTCGTGCGCACTATCAGCGAGGCGGAAGGCGTCATCGCGAAGTTGGCCGAGGAAGGGCTGGTCCGCGGCGCCAACGGCCTGCGCGTGATCATGATGTGCGAGATCCCGTCCAACGCAGTGCTGGCCGACCGCTTTCTCGAGCACTTCGATGGCTTCTCCATCGGCAGCAACGACATGACGCAGCTGACGCTCGGCGTGGATCGCGATTCCGGCGGACCGATCGCCGCGACGTTCGACGAGCGCGACGACGCGGTGAAGGCGATGCTGTCGATGGCGATCAACGCGTGCCGCAAGGCCGGGAAATATGCGGGCATCTGCGGTCAGGGGCCGTCGGACCATCCGGATCTCGCGCAATGGCTCGTCGCACAGGGCATCGAAAGCATGTCGCTCAATCCGGACTCGGTCGTCGAGACCTGGCTGCTGCTCGCGGGCAAGCCGGCCGTCTGACCGTTTCCCGGAACGCTGCGCTCGCGCAGGCGCATCCGCCGTTCGACCGATGGACGCGCGCGCCGGATCCGCGCGCAATCGCGGGAACATGCGTGCACCCGTTCGCCTGCGCCTCGAACCCGCGCCTTCGCGCGTTGCCTTCGCGCTGACTGCGCTCGCCTGCCTTGCCGCGATGGCACTCGTCGTGGCGCTTCCGCTGCCGGGGTGGGCGGCGCTCGGCTGCATCGGTGGCGCTGCAATCGCATTGCGCGACGGGTGGCGGCGAACGGCAGGCGACCGCGTGCCGGCGCTCGTCCACGTCGGCATCGATCGGACCATCACGGTGACCGACCGGCGCGGACGCTCGTGCGACGGCATCGTGGATGCAAGCTCGTACGTGGGCGCCAGATTGACGACCGTCGTCTGGCGGGTCAACGGCGCGCCGTGGTGGCGACCGCGGGACGTGATACTGGTCGTTCCCGGCGTCGTGCCGGCGGACGACTTCCGCCGCCTCCGGATCTTCCTGCGCTACGGGCGCTGCGCGACCGCGGGCACGAGCGGTGTTGACGCGGGCTGACCGGCCAGCCACGCCTGCGCATCGATGCGCGCGCCGCTTTCGGCCTTCGGTTGCCCCGACACGAGGTAAAGATAGAGCGGCACCAGCGCTTCGGCCGGCGCAAGCGCGGACTTCTCTTCTCCGGGATGCGTGCGGTTGCGCAACGGCGACCGGATCGGGCCCGGAACGACCGTGTTCACGCGCAGCGCGGGGCGATGCTCGAGCTCGTCCGCAAGCATGGTGGCGAAGGCGCCCAGCGCGGCCTTCGACGCGGCGTAGCCGCCCCAGTACGCGTGGGGCGCCACGCCGCGCGTGTCTTCGGTGAGAACGATTGCGCCATCGGGCGATTGCGCGAGCAGCGGGAGGAGGGCGCGCGTCAACGCCATCGCCGCGCTGACGTTGACGCGCAGCGCCGTCTGCCACGCGTCGAAGGTCTGATGCTCGATCGGGCCGAGCGAGCCGAGGAAAGCCGCGGTGTGCACGATGGCGTCGAGCCGGCCGAGCTGTACCCGCAGCGCGCCTGCCACGTTGCCGAAGTCGTCCGCCGTCGCCACCGCGAAATCGAGCGGCAGGATCGTCGGCTGGGCGCCGCCTGCCGCGACGATCGCGTCATACAACGCTTCGAGCTTCCCCACGTTGCGCCCGTGCAGGGCCACGGTTGCGCGGCGCGCGGCGCAGGCCAGCGCGATGGGCCTGCCGAGCCCTCCGGACGCGCCGGTGACGAGGATGACTCGGCCGGTGAGGTCGACGGTGGCGGAAACAGCAGGCGGTGGAAGCGGCATCGTGGAAAGGTGCGCGAGAGGGACGCTGCGATGTGGCGTGGCCGGCGGGGACCGCGTCTGCGAAGCGTCCGCAGGACGGCGCGCGGATGATACCGCACCCGCACGCGACGATCCCGGCGGCGGTTTGCCAACGACTTCGCACCGACGTATAATTTTAGATTGGCCGTGGGGGTATAGCTCAGCTGGGAGAGCGCTTGCATGGCATGCAAGAGGTCAGCGGTTCGATCCCGCTTACCTCCACCACGTAACATCCGAAGTCGGCGGCCGCAGTATCGGGTCCCCATCGTCTAGAGGCCTAGGACATCACCCTTTCACGGTGAGTACGGGGGTTCGAATCCCCCTGGGGACGCCAGTTATACCCAGTTCTGGGTATATTTAATTCGCTAGAACAGCCTTGAAGCGTCGCGTTCGTGCGACCGGCAGTGATCGCGCGTCCATTACCGCGTCCAGCCATCTGCGGCCGTTGCGTGGCTCAACGCGATCCCACCAATAGCGGACACAAAGCGCAAACGGCATTGCCAGCATCCATGGTGCCGGCAAGTGCTCGCTCAGTTGCTCAGTTGCATTCCATCACCACTTCATTTCGCCCTTGTTGACCTTGGCGCCGATCTCAAGTGCCACCATCAGGCCTGCTGTGGGATAGGCCGACTTCATCGCCTCGATCAGTGCGGCCGAGGTCGGCGCCTTGGCCAGTTCTGCTTCAAAGCGAGTCAAGTAGGACTGGGTGTGGGCAAGCTGCGAAGCGTCCTGCTTCTGTCCCGGCAGCATGTGGCCAGGAACGACGGTGGTCGGCTGCAACGCTGCCATCGCGCCCAGTTTCCTGCTCCAGTCGGCCCGCTCCTGCGCGGTCTGCGTGTCAGCCGTCCAGGCATGCAGACCGGCGAAAGCATTGACCCCGCCCACAATGGCTTTCAACGAAGGAATCCAAACGTAGCTGCGGTGCGGGAGCGAATCATCCAGCCCTTTGATTTCGAGCGTCTGGCCTTCCAGCATGATCGTATTCCCGGACATGATTTCAGGCACCGGAACATCGGTCGGCGCATTGGCGCCCAGTCGCGGCCCCCACACCTGCAGCTTCGTGGGTAGCGTCGCCTGGATCTTCTTCACGGTGGGCGCACTCGCGATCAGCGTCGCTTGGGGAAACAACTTCTTTAGTACACCTGCGCCGAAGTAGAAGTCCGGGTCGGCCTGGCTGATGTAGATCGTCTTCAGCGTCTTGCGGCTGTCGAGAACCATCGCGGCGATCCGGTGCGCATCCGCCTGAGTGAACCCGGTATCGATGAGTACGGCGTCCGTCTTGCCGGAGACCAGGACCGCGTTGAGGTGGAAGCTGCCGGCGTCGGCGTTGTAGACCTGAAGGGAGAGCGCCGTAGGAGCCGCCTGGGCGGCGGCCCCGTCGGCGACGACACCGAGGGTTAGGCGGCCGAACAGCGGAAGGAGAGGCTTGATCATGGAATCGCTCGCGTCGTTGGGGAATGGCGCCACTCTATTTGATATTAGACAGTAGATAAACAGTACAATAGTCGATACTTTGTCTACTAAATCGATCTAATCGATGGACCGAATCACTGCCATGCAGGTGTTCACCGAAGTGGCAGACCGTGCCAGCCTGACCGAGGCGGCCAGAGCACTGGACATGTCGCGGGCCATGGTCTCGCGCTATCTCGAAAGCTTCGAGCGTTGGCTCGGAGTAAGAGTGCTGCATCGAACGACAAGGCGAGTAAGCCTTACCGACGCCGGCGAAGAGGCGCTGCAGCGCTGCCGCCAGATGCTCGAGCTTTCGCTTGACGTACAAAGCGTGGCGGGAGCAAGGCGCGCGGCGCCCGGAGGCAAGCTGCGGATGACTACCAGCACCTCTTTCGCCGCGGCCTACCTGGCCGACGTTGTGACGGACTTCCTTTCGCGGCATCCGCAAACGCAGGTCGAACTGATCGCGCTGGAGCGAACCGTCAACCTTGTGGAGGAGCGCATCGACCTGGCGGTGCGGATCGGCAACGTGCTCGACGACTCGCTGGTAGCGCGGAAGCTGGGAGTATGCCGGTCCGTTGTCTGCGCGTCGCCGGCGTACATCAAGACCAGCGGCACTCCCAGCGCCCCGGACGACCTTCGACACCACCGATGCATCACCCACGCCTACGTTGGTCGCACCGAGTTCCGCCTCCAACGAAATGGCCAAACGCTCCGGATTCCCGTGAGAGGACAACTGCAGAGCAACGAGGCAGCCGTCACGCGCCGAGCCGCCCTCGCCGGAGCCGGGATTGCGATGTTGCCGACCTACTTTGTCAGCGCGGACCTAGCCTCCGGTGAACTCATTCGTCTGCTACCCGACTGCGAGCCCGAGCCGCTTGGTATCCACGCAGTGTATTTGTCTCGCCAGCATCAGCCACAGCTGCTGAGGATGATGGTCGATTTTCTGGCAGATCGCATGAGAGGAGAAGTGGCGCCATGGGATCGGGTAATCCCCCCGGCGACGAAGCGAGTGACCTCAATCGCCAAGTCCCGAGGCAAGGCCAAGGGAAAGGTGCGGCGCAGACCAAAGGCGAGTTGATGACCGTCGCTGACCGGCCAACTGCAGCCCTATTAGGAAATCGCCGATAGCAGTCGTCTGCATTGTGGGATCCGAAGCGGCCCAGGGACGGCGTGGGAGCAAGTGATGCTCCCGAGCTGGACGAATGCGGAAACGAACGACCATAAGCTATTTCGTCGATCACCTCACCTACTGAGCTGGTAGTTGGGATGTTCTGACGTGAAGTCCCGATTGATGAGGTTCGGCGAGGCCTTGGTCTGGCGGGAATCGGTGGTCACGCGGAACCGCCGGATCGCCTTGGGCAGGATCTCCGCTCTGCGCATCAGCTTGGCCACGGTGTTGCGGCAGCATGGCACCTTCTGGGCCAGCAGCGCGACGTGCACCCTGGGCGCGCCGTACGACTCGCGGCTGGCTTGGTGGATCATCCTGATCTGTGCCGTGAGATAGACTTGGCGCTGCCGGCGAGCACTGGGGCCACGCTGCCGCGCAGCGTAGTAGCCACTGCGCGAGACCTGCAGCGCCTCGCACAGCGCCGGCACGCCGTACTGCAGTCGATTCTTCTCGACGAAGGCGTACTTCACTTCGCTTCCCGAGCGAAGTAGATGGCCGCTTTTTTTAAAATCTCGATCTCCATCTTGAGCTTTGCGTTCTCGCGACGCAGTTGCTCAAGATCCTCAGCCGCCGATGGATCAGGCTTGGCGATGCGGTTACCCATTGCGGCCAAGCGGAGTACGTCGCTAACCGTCCTCTGCGCTACTGATACGCAATGCCTGCAACACGAGCGAGAACGCCGGTGAGGGTTGCCTTCGGCTCGGGTAGTACAAGTGATAGCCCGCGAATCTGGGACACCAGTCCGAGAGCACCCGCACCAGCTTTCCCGCCTCGATGTGCGGCATCAGTTCGTCTTGGGGCAACAAAGCGATTCCCAGCCCCGCCAGTGCCGCGTCCACCTGAGGTGGTGTCGTGTTGAAGATCAGCGGGCCGTCGACACGAACGTTGGCCTTCCGCCCCCGCCGCTCGAAGTCCCAGACGTATAGGCCCCCTGATGTCGGCATGCGCTGGTTGATGCAGGAATGACTCGTCAAGTCCTGCGGCATTTTGGGGCGCGTGTGGCGCTCGAAATAATCGGGTGAGCCCACGACCGCCATGCGCAGAGGCGGGCCGATGGGCACGGCGATCATGTCTTTGGCTATGGTCCTGCCAAGGCGCACGCCGGCGTCGAAGCGGTCGGCCACGATGTCGCGGAGTCCGTAGCTCACGTCGAACTCGAGCGTGATGTCTGGATACTCGCGTAACACGGGCGTGAGCCTTGGCAGCAGTACGGTGCGCAGCACGTTGTCGCCGCAGGTGATGCGCACGGTTCCCGCCGGCTTATCGCGCAATTCCGTCAGCGCGTCGAGCTCGGCTTCGATCTCGTCGAAACGGTGGCCTATGGCGTTTGCCAGACGCTCGCCCGCTGGCGTGGGCGCGACGCTGCGCGTGGTGCGCGTCAGGAGGCGAATCCGCAGCCGCTCCTCGAGCCCGCGGACGGCTTGGCTCACCGCCGATTGGGTGACCCCCAGCACGGCGGCGGCGCGGGTAAAGCTACCTTCGCGCGCAACGGTCACGAAGGCCAGCAGGTCGTTCAGGTTGCGTCCCGCCATGGTCGTCCCCCGCTATTTATTAGCTATTCTACTAGCCGGAATAAGTATTCATCAACTAGTCACTGGCTCGATTGGTTGCCACAATGGCGCTCATTCGCTGAACGGAATTGACCAAGGAGGACCGCTCGTGAGTACCGCAATCTCTTTGCAGCAGCCACTTGTCCCCGGCGATGCCGAGCACGCACCGGCGCGCCGCCGCTTCATCAAGCAAGCCAGCACCGGCCTGCTCGGACTGGGTGGTCTGATAATGGCGGCCAGCGGAGCGGCGGCCGCGACGCGGCCGTCACTGTCTACCCGGCCTACGGCCGACCGCCCGCCTGCGGATGCGGACAATTTCTACGAAAGCGATCGTGTGACGGTTCGCAAAGTCCGCTTCAAGGGTCAGTACGACATGGACGTGTCGGGCAACCTGTTCGTCCCCAACGAACTGAACCGCAGCAGCACCCGTGCCGCCGTTGTCGTCGGACATCCGATGGGTGCGACCAAGGAGCAGAGCGCCAATCTCTACGCCACGAAAATGGCCGAGCAGGGATTCGTGACGTTGTCGATCGACCTGCCCTTCTGGGGGGAGAGCGAAGGCCGTCCACGCAATCTGGTATCGCCGGACCTCTATGCCGAAGCTTTCAGTGCGGCGGTCGATTACCTCGGCACTCAGCCCTTCGTAGACCGGGAGCGCATCGGCGTGCTCGGCATTTGCGGCAGCGGCAGCTTCGCCGTCAGCGCGGCGAAAATCGACCCGCGCATGAAGGCCATCGCCACGGTCAGCATGTACGACATGGGCGCAGTCAATCGTCATGCGTTGAACAGATCGCAGACGGTGGCGCAACGCAAGGCCATCATCGCCGACGCGGCGCAGCAGCGCTATGTCGAGTTCGCGGGCGGCGCAACGAAGTACACCAGCGGCACGGTGCACGAGATCACGGAGAAGTCCAATCCCATCGAGCGCGAGTTCTACGATTTCTACCGCACGCCGCGGGGCGAGTACACGCCACCGGGCCAATCGCCACTGCTGACCACCCATCCCACGCTCAGCAGCAATACCAGATTCATGAACTTCTACCCGTTCAACGACATCGAGACGATCTCGCCGCGTCCGATGCTGTTCATCACCGGCACCGAAGCGCACTCGCGCGAATTCAGCGAGGATGCCTATCGACGCGCCGCCGAGCCGAAGGAGCTGTACTGGGTTCCTGGAGCGGGTCATGTCGATCTGTACGACCGGGTGGGCCTGATCCCGTGGGCCAAGCTTACGATGTTCTTCAACGAGCACTTGGGGCAGCGCGCGACAGCAGCTGCCGGCTGAGACGAATGTTCCGCGGCGGACCTCAGTCGATGAGCCGACTGCGCGATCGCAGGAGATACCGATGATCACCCGCGACATCTTCCAGCGCGAACTTGCAGGCGAGGTGATCGCGCTGAGCGACCCGGAGTATCCGAAGATTGGTGCGCTCATCACAGACGCGCAGCGCATCATCGCCGAGATGAACACCGGCTACCGCGACCCGGACGAGGTGCGCGCGTTGTTCAACCGCCTGACGGGAACGGAGGTCGATGACTCATTCTGGCTGTTGCCGCCGTTCTACACCGACTTTGGCAGGAATATCCGCGTCGGACGCAACGTGTTCATCAATCACGCGTGCGAGTTCGTGGACCGCGGCGGCATCACCCTCGAGGACGATGTGCTCATCGGCCCAAAGGTGAACCTGATCACCATCAGCCACCCACTCGATCCGAGCACGCGGCGTTCGACGTATTGCGCACCCATCGTCATCAAGAAGGGGGCGTGGTTGGGCGCAGCGGTGTCGGTGATGCCGGGCGTTACCATTGGCGAGAACGCAGTGGTGGCGGCAAACGCCGTGGTGACCCGCGACGTGCCCGACAACGCGGTCGTCGCCGGGATACCGGCCCGCGTCGTGAACTACCTCGACCTAGACCGGTCCGAGGCCGCACCTCCTTCCATTTCGCCGACACGATCATTGGCAGTCGAGCCGATGTCCATGGGCGACAGGAACTGCTGAAATGCCATACCGGCGCCTACCCTCGTTGGTCGAGCGCCCCCGCCGCTCTTGGACGGGTATCGGTCTGCTCGCCGCCCTGGCACTTTCGTCTATCGGCGGCGGCGCCGCTAACGAACTGGCAGCACTCGGCAGCACGCGCCGGTCCGAGACGCCGATTGCATCTCAGGAGAGGCCCCATATGTGGATGTCGGTCAGCACACAGCGCTTTGCCGTAACACTGGAAGACAACCCGACTGCGCACGCGTTGGTGCAATTGCTGCCGATGACCCTCGAAATGGCCGAGCTGAACGGTAACGAAAAGCACGGCCGTCTGCCACGCAGCTTGCCTAGCGACGCCATGCGTCCGGGCACGATCCGCACCGGCGATGTGCTGTTGTATGGCAATGACACACTGGTGGTGTTCTATCAAACATTCCGGTCCAGCTACAGCTACACGCGAATCGGGCGCGTTGAAGACAGCGCCGGACTCGCCCAGGCGCTGGGGACGGGCGACCCGCGCGTGACATTCACGGACCCCTGATGGCTCCGACCCATCTCGGTACGCGACGTTGGGCTGTTGCCCGCCGAAAGCGAAGGGCATTTGTCCCGCCAAAGCGCGTGGCATTCGACGGTCGAGCGGACCGGCGCAATGATCGCTTACGTAATCGATTCCAACTGGAGGTAGTTGATGCGCGCAACCATCATGTACGCGGCCGGGGATGTCCAGGTCGAGAACGTTCCCGACGCAACTCTCGTCGAGCCTACTGATGCGATCGTCCGCGTGACCCGCGCGTGCATCTGCGGCAGCGACCTGTGGCCTTACCGCTCGATGGAACGCACCGAAGCCGGCCAGAGCATGGGCCACGAGGCGTTGGGTATCGTCGAGGCGGTCGGCCGGGCCGTGACCAAGATCAAGGCCGGCGATCTGGTCATCATGCCCTTTGCCTACTCGGATGGGCGTTGCGAGTTCTGCCACGAAGGATTACAGACCGCGTGCGTGCACGGCGGGTTCTTCGGCTACGGTGGCTTCAACGGTGCTCAGGCGGAGGCGCTGCGCGTCCCTTATGCCGACGGCACACTGTACGCGGTGGGCACCCGCGCTGACGAAGCCTTGATGGCCTCGCTGCTCAGTCTCTCGGACGTGATGGGTACCGGCCATCACGCGGCGCGTGTCGCGCGGGTGGGCCCTGGGCGATCCGCAGCGGTCATCGGCGACGGCGCGGTGGGTCTTTGCGGGATCATCGCGGCCAAACGGCTCGGCGCGGAGCAGATCATCCTGCTGGGCCGGCACCCGGACCGGATCACGCTCGGCCGCGAGTTCGGCGCGACCGAGGTCGTAACCGAGCGTGGCGGCGAAGCGGCGGAACGCGTGCTGGCGCTGACCGGTGGCCACGGGGTGCACTCGGTGCTGGAATGCGTGGGGACCGAACAATCGATGAACGACGCGGTTGCCATCGCACGCCCCGGCGGCGCCATCGGCCGCGTCGGCGTGCCCCACTATGAGGGCATTGCGGCGCTGCCGACCTTCTACAAGAACGTCATCGTTGGCGGCGGTCCCGCTCCGGTGCGGGCGTACATCGACGAGCTCCTGCCCAACGTGCTCGAGGGCCGCATCCAGCCCGGGCGGGTATTCGACCGTGTCATCGGCCTGGAAGAGGTTCCCAAGGGGTATCGGGCGATGGACCAACGCGAGTCCATCAAGGTCATGATCCGTCTCTGAAGAGTAGCACCATGCAACTCAAGCGCGCTGGTTCTCAGCCGTCCACCCGTGGTCCGGCCGAATGGTTCACGGGCACCGTCCGCATCGACCCTCTTCACAGCGCGCCTGAGCCGTCACGCGTGTCGTGTGCGAGCGTCACCTTCGAGCCGGGGGCACGAACCAACTGGCACACGCACCCGCTTGGTCAAACGCTGATAGTCACTTCGGGGTGCAGCTGGACGCAATGCGAAGGCGAATCCGTCGTGGAGATCCACGCGGGCGATGTCATCTGGTGCCCGCCCAATCACAAGCATTGGCATGGTGCGTCGCCAACCACGGCGATGACGCACATCGCGATCCAGGAGGCGCTCAATGGCACCCCGGTCGAGTGGATGGAGCCGGTCACGGACGAGCAGTATCTCGCCGGGCCATCTAACAGCTGAAAGGCGGCGGCTCACAAGGGACCGGCCCTGGTAACCGCAGGACTGCTTTGAGCCGCTCGAAGCGTTCGCAATGGCCGCTTTCCCGATGAGCGACAGGCAGCAACGGGTCGATAGCAAGCGTTCCGCCTGTCCCGGCGGCGGTCACCTCGTAAGCTTCCCCGTCACGTAGACAGTTCTAAACTGGAGATTCCGCTTTCGAGCACACGCTCACGGTAACGCGCTGGCGGCAGGCTTCCCAGCGCATCGTGCGGTCTAATCTCGTTGTAGCGGTCGATCCAACCTGCCGTGATTTCGCGAACCTCGTCCAGCGAATCGAATGGGTAGACGCTTAGCACTTCCTCGCGATAGGTGCGATTGAAACGCTCGATGTAGGCGTTTTGATCGGGCTTGCCGGGTTGAATGAAACGCAGCTCGATGTCCTGCTCTTTGCACCAGTCGGTGAAGGTCTGGCTTGTTAGTTCTGGTCCATTGTCACAACGAATGGCGTTGGGCCGGCCATGCTGGTCAACCATCTGACCCAGGAAGGTGATGACGCGGGCCGCGGGGATGCTGACCGCCACATCGATGCCCAAAGCGCCGCGATTGGCTTCGTCAATCACGTTCAGCGTCCGGAAGACACGTCCGCTATAGAGCGTGTCGCGCATAAAATCGATGGCCCACACGGCGTTCATCCGCGGCTCCACCAGTAACGGCTGCCGTTCTCGTTGCGGCACCCGCCGCTTGGTCCGCCGCGGCAGATTGAGCCGTAGCTGGCAGTACACCCGCCAGATCCGCTTGTGGTTCCAGCCATAGCCTTGTGCCCGCAATCGGTCACGACATTTCCAGAAGCCCCACCGCTGCTCCTCGACCACGATCGCCTGCAACGCGGCGATGACCTCGCGGTCCCGCGTTGCCCAATCTGTCCCCGGCCTGTAATACGCCGCCCGCGACAGCCGGGCTACCTGGCAAGCTCGGGCAATCGACAGATCGTGTTCCAGATTCATGATCCCGATCGCCTCCCGCTTGGCCGACAGCGTCAGAGTTTTCGGCTGAGTACGTCCTTGATCGCCGTGTTCTCCAGCGCTAGGTCCGCGTACATCCGCTTCAGCTTCGCGTTCTCGGCCTCGAGCTCACGCAGCCGCCGCAATTCGGGAACCCCGGCTCCGGCGTACTTCGACTTCCAGTGGTAGTAGGTCGCTGCGCTGATCCCGTGCTTGCGCGCCAGCTGCGCCACCGTCACCCCGGCCTCTCCTTCTTTCAGAATCGCCACGATCTGCGATTCCGTGAATCGCGACTTCTTCATCGGACTTCCCTCCAGCCCAAAATCCTGCCAGAAAAGTCCAGTTCTTGCTGTCTACCGGGAGGGGAAGCTTACGATCGTGAACTCTGGATGCCGGACGGCAATCACGCCCTTCTCGACGCGGTATCGCGCCTTCGTCCACTTGCCCGATACCGGGTCGCGAACCCGGAACGGGAACAGCATCACGACCGTCGGAGCGAGCAATGGGCCAGCCATGCCACAACCATAACATCGGTTCCTCTGATTGGTCGCCGAAACTCAAAACCCCGCCACGCGGGCGGGGTCGTCGTGCGACAACGCCGCGCTTAGGTCAGCTTGCGGCGACGCGAGACACCGAATCCAGCGAGGCCGATGCCAAGCAGCGCAAGCGTAGCGGGTTCGGGAACTGCGCTAATGCTTCCTTCGATAATTGTTCGAGCGGAAGAAAATGAAATACAGCTGTCAGTTGCGCAGATGCCTTCTCCATCGAATATCCCACCGCCAATGTTGATGGGGATGTTTCCCCCGGCATTCGTCATGGCTAGCGACAAGTCGAAGAGCAGCCTCGGTATGCCTGCTCCCTTCGGCTGGTTGATCGTGTCAAAAAATGACGAGTTACCGAGCCCGGTAGGATTTCCGTAGATCGTGCCGAGCCCTAGTGCAGCATCGGTGCTGGTGGTGATGTTGATTGAGCTAAAAGTGTTTGTGTCGGCATCGTAGGTGAAGGAACCGACCGCGGTGCCACCATCGTTAAATATCACGCGATCAAGAGTCCATGTGACGGGCGTCGCGTGCACCGCTGCCGAAAGGAGAAGCGCTACAACCACGCCGATGATCTTCATTTGGCCCCCTGGAGTCAGATAATGTGAAGCCAGGCCGTCACGAGAACGTTGCCCGAAACCAAGAGCGGCCGAAGCGTGGTAGACGAAGCAATATCCAAGCCGCAAATTGAATAATCATCTCAATCAGCCGTTTGATGCGCAGCCACTGTGATACGACGCACGAGAACTGTAAAGCCCATCGACGCCGCGAAACGTGCATAAATTCGGCACGCTACATTGCCGCGAACTTACAGCAACCTTACGATCAGTAGCACGCCGATTCATGCCGCTGGTCCTCGAGGACGGCACGGAAATGACGGGTTCTGATGTTACCCACGAATGGTGGACAGTCCGATCAGGTGCTGATTGACTCCTTGAAAGCTAGCGGAGCCTCGTAGCTGATGGTGGGGTGACGGCGCTGACGGTTGTAGAAGACCTTCATGTAATCGACTGCCCACGAAAGGAGGGTGACGGTGGCGCCAAAGCGAATGCACGCTCAGGCCGCTGCGGAGAACGTGTCGCGCAGCGCCTGCGTGGCGGTGCGGAAGAGGCCGAGATCGCTGCCCACCGCGACGAACGTTGCGCCCCAGTCGAGATAGCGCCGGGCGTCGGCTTTGACCGGCACCAGGATGCCGCTGGGTTTGCCGTGCGCCTTGGCTCGGGCGACGACGCACCCACAACGGCTTGGCCAAGTGGCGGACAAAGGTGGACCAGATCCGCGGCGAGTTGCTCCAAGGCAGTCATTCGCGTCGCAGCGACTCCTCCAGACCGCTCACCTTTGGATCATTTATTCGGCAGAACGTGGGGTGAAGAATGATGATGAGCGATGCGCCATTCCCCGCTACGCTTGGTAACGAGCATAGTGAAGCGCGACGGCGCGAGTACGTGGTTCCCAGTCTTCATTCGCGTAAATTCGTAGAACCCCGTTACCAGAACAGCGCTGTCATCAATTACGATGACGTGCCTCTCCTGAATTGCATTCTTGTTACCACTGCCCTTCAACTTCAATGCGGTGAAATATTGGCGAATGGCGTCAGAGCCAATCGAGATGACGGGGCTCACCGTTCCGAGCAGAATCGCGTCCGGCCAATAGCTATCGACGACGGCGTCAGGGTCGTTAGCGTTGTATGCCGCCGACTATCGGTCGATAGCTGCGTTTGCATCTTCCGCTGGGCCGGCGACGGCCGCAGCGGACGACGCGAGCATCAGGATTGCGAATACAAGCTGGGCGAATTTACGCAAGCTTGCCATACGGGAATTTGGGAACGCATCTGTGATTTTCCTCCGTCAATGGGCATCAGGGCGGGCATTCTCAGACCGATCGAAATTGTGTGTCAATGAGGAAGCATCCAAGGATCTAGCTGGGGAATTGCAGGCCTCTGACCCGGAGTGCCACCGTTGTCGAAGGCGAGGAACAACGTCCGGGTTTCGAAAGCAGTCTTCTGGGTCACTGTGGATCTGCTTACACGCCAGTCAACTTGACCCGGCCTAGCACATGGTGCTCGTACAAGCAGGCATAGCGGGCAGCGTCGGGCGCATGATCGGGACCGCGGGAATCCAAGTCCTCGACGCGCCGTAGATCGCGGCCGAGAAACGCGGCGTCGGGAAGACGGCGCTGCCGCAACGCCGCTCTTAATCTTCCCTTAAGTCTTCTGGGATAAGAAAGAGCACGTTAGGTGGTTGCTCGTTCAAACATCCTTCGAGTCAGGAGCACATCATTCAGATTGCCATCCTAATTCACCGGGAGGACGGAACCGTCTCAGCCCCGATGGATCTTGGTCGAGCGAGCGCTCGACTATTGGTCGCGGCGTGTGGTCACCTGTTGTCCGCTGCGAGCCCTCAACCACTGTTTGATGAAGGAAGCCATTATGGACACGAGGAGGCAAATATCCATTAGCGCACTATTTGCAAGCAGTCTTCTGGTTGCCGCGCCGGCCATGAGTTCTGGCGATTACTCGGCGATGAGCAAACTACCACCCGAACAGAAGCAGGGCGATGTGAGTTATCTGATGGGTGGCGTTGGCAAAGAAGAAGCTGCAGCGTTGCGCAAGGATGAGGCGAATTTCCCTCTCACGCTCGAGTTCCTCAAACGTGCCAAGCCGCATTCCGAGTATGTGAGCAATGTCGACGTGACCATCAAGGATCACGAAGGGAAGACCGTGTTGAACACGGTTGCGGACGGGCCGTTGCTGCTGGCAAAGCTCCCCGACGGCAAGTACATGGTTATGGCGAGCGACAACGGCATGTCCAAGGAGCGAAATATTGTCGTCGCCGCTCAGAAGCCGGAGCGCATCATTTTCGAGTGGTAGCTCCGCCGAACAGCCCATACGACAAGGCCTCGGCAAACCCGGCAGGTCACGATGCTGCCTGCCGGGCCGCCTTACATATTCGCTGCTCGAGTTGCGACAGCTTCATGCAATGCGGCACGAATACGATGCCATTGAGTGGAGCCGCAGTGTTGCGATCCCTCGTTCGGCGAGGTGGATCAACCCTCTTGAGTGGCGGTGCGGTAACAGGTCCGCGCTCGACTGTCTCGCGTGTCGCGAGCCGCAGTTGTCAGACTAGTTTCGAGGTGTGCGAAGGAGGTTGCGATGAAGGTTGCAAAGCGTTCGAAATCGCCGCGGCAGAACCACTGGGATACTTCTGCCGCGCCACTTGGTGCCGACGGGCGCGTAGCGACAGCTTTGCCCCCCCCCAAGCTCGTGGCAACCGTATGGAGTGCGCTTGACATCAAGCGGCGCGCCGGGCTCTTGGGAACTCTGCTTGGATCTGTCGGCCCGCTGGCACTTGCGGTCGTTGGCGGTGGCGTGTTCGCCAGGTATCTCCAGAATGCCCGTTGGCCTATTGTGCCCGTTTCGTTCGAGGACGCTGCCCTCGCCACGTCGAGTCAGGTGTATGAGCTTGTGCGATATGTCGAGCAAAGCAATCCTAACCTTCTCGATGGCATGCTCAACGCATTGATGCAGGATGGAACGACCTTGACAGCACTTGGCGCCTCTGCTGCAGCCCTTGCGATCAAGCACCTCTCGGATCGACGAAACTCGGCGATCCGAACGCCCAGCGTCGACCGGAATTAACGTGCATTGCGCCGCCCTCGAGGATACGGACCGTGTGCCCGCGACCGCGCAACAACGCATCGCGCGCCGCCTGTGGCCACCAACACGTCTTCGACGAGCGCAATAACTTCCGCAATCGTAACGTAAGCCCTCCCGCGGAAGGCGTTGAGCACGAATTGTCCGCGATTCTGGTTTCGCGCATCGTGGCAAATATCATCGAAGTCCTGTCTCGTTTAGATGCATTTGCAGCTATTCCCGGTTCAGTCGCGCGCCGCCGATCATCTGCTGATCTCTGATCGGCGAGTGGTCAAGAACCGGTGGGAAAATTCCTTGGCGATATGTTGGCGGCAACCGCGCGGCCGGGCAGACACGATGAAGCGCTCGACGGCGAATTGCCCAACGCTACTAGGCCAAGGGATTCTCTTCTCTGAACGGCCAGCGACTTCCGCGTCGGATCGGAAGCAGGCGTTCCACCGGTTCCAGGAGAGCCCATCGGCATCCCAAATGGAGCAGGGTGTTCAGTGCGCGTGCACCAACCCATTGAAGATCAGGGTGGGTATAGCCACCGATACCTCTGGCGACGCCAGGTTTACCCAAATCTGGGTATAACTCTCCGCATTGGATCCGTGATCCGCAGGTCCCGCGCGCGTCTGCGTTCGCGCGCATGCGACGCGCCCGTTTACGGCCACAACGACTCGGTCACCGTCACCGCCCAATTCGCCTCAATGCCGATGTTCAATCGCAACGCATTGTCGTGGGCCGTGGCCTCGGAATCGGCGCGTAATCACGAATTCATCACCGACATCAGTGTGGCGTCGTCGCGACCCCGGCGGTCGCTCGGTCGACGCCCAGCGTTGCACCAGCAGCTTTCAACAGCCGTCGGACTTCTGACGAAACGAACGGAGGAAACCGCGGCTAAGGCCGGCGCCATTGCGATTTCTCGTTCCGTCAAACGGGCAATCGGACAGAATTGGCTTCGTCAAATTGTCACGCTGCCTTCCCGCGACTCACTAAGCCTGCGGCATTGCAAAGTCTAAAAAGCGGCAATTATGGAACGCTCGCCAGAAGTCGGCTATTGGAAGCGGAGCACGACCGACGTAGACAAACCGTCGTAGACTGCGCAATCGGCTGAGAGAATAGTTCATCATGCAGAAATCTCCAGAAGAATCCGAAGCGCAGCCTGTGCCCTCGAAGCCGGCAACCGCCAAAGCCTCCTGACATCGCCACCGCGTCGGTTCCCGACACACTCGCGGCGCTCCACGTGAACCCTGACACCGGCTCACGCGCGCGGAGGTAGACGTTCGCCGCAAGGAGCACGGCTACAACGAGGTGGCCGAAAAAAAGAAGCACCCGGTCCTGAAATTCCTCGGCAAATTCTGGGGAATCTCGGCGTGGATGCTCGAACTGATCATGGTGCTGTCCGCTGTACTCGGGAATTACTCCGATCTCGCCGTGGTCGGCGCGCTGCTGGTTGTCAACGCCGTATTGAGCTTCATGCAGGAGCATCGCGCCGCCGGTGTCGTTGAGGCACTGCGGAAACGATTGCAGGTCAGCGCGCGCGTCCGCCGCGATTCAAGCTGGCAGGTCATTCCCGCCCGCGAGCTGGTCCCCGGCGATATCGTTCGCCTGCGATCCGGCGACATCATCCCGGCGGATGTGAAACTCCTGACCGGAGCATTGAGCGTGGACCAGTCGGCGCTCACCGGCGAATCGAAAGACGCTGACAAAGCGCCGGGCGAAGTGCTTTCGTCGGGGTCCGTCGCCCGGCGCGGCGAAGGCAACGGCGTGGTGATGCTGACCGGGGCGAAGACTTACTTCGGCCGCACGACGGAACTTGTGCAGGAGGCGCGCCCGAAACTTCACATCGAAGCGGTCGTGGCCAAGATCGTCCGCTGGCTCTTCGTCATTGTCGGCGCGCTGCTGGGCGTGGTGGTCGTGCTGTCGTTGATCCGCGGCGCGCCGCTCATCGAAATGATCCCGCTCATGCTCGTTCTGCTGATGAGCGCGGTGCCGGTCGCTCTCCCCGTCATGTTCACGGTCAGCATGGCCCTCGGGTCGAAGGAGCTGGCCAAGCGTGGCGTTCTGGTCACCCGCCTGAGCGCGGCCGAGGATGCCGCGACGATGGACGTGCTCTGCGTGGACAAGACGGGCACCATCACGATGAACCAGCTCGCCGTCACCGGCGTAATCCCGCTGGAGAAAGCGACGGAAGCCGATGTGTTGTTCGCGGGCGCGCTCGCATCGCAGGAGGCCAACCAGGACCCGATCGACCTCGCATTCCTCGCCGCAGCCAAGGCGCATCACGTATTCGACGGCCTGCCCGCCGTCACACCCGTCTCCTTTGCGCCCTTCGATGCGAAAAGCCGGCGGACAGAAGCCGTGGTCGAACAGAACGGGCAGCGGCTGCGCGTAATGAAGGGCGCCGTGCGCACCATCGCCGAGGCCTGCGGACTGAAGCCGCCGGAAGTCGAGGCGCTGGAGCAGCGCGTCAGCGCGGCGGCCGCGAAGGGCTATCGGACGCTGGCGGTGGCCCGCGGTCCGGAGACGGGCACGCCCGTTCTGGTTGGATTGGTGTCATTGTACGATCCGCCGCGACCCGATGCCAGGACAACTCATCGCCACACTCCGTCGACCTCGGCGTTCCGGTCAAGATGCTCACCGGCGACGCATTGCCGGTGGCGCTTGAAATCGGCCAGGGAGTCGGCTTGCCCAACATCCGGCGCGTGGCTGATCTGAAGGCGGCGGGCGCTGTGGCCGGCAACGAGGCCGTTGACCTGTTGGCGGGTGCGGATGGTTTTGCCGAAGTGTATCCGGAGGACAAGTACATTGTCGTCCGGCATCTTCAGACCGCAGGGCATGTAACCGGCATGACCGGCGATGGCGTCAACGATGCGCCTGCTCTTCGTCAGGCCGAAGTGGGAATCGCCGTCAGCACCGCGACTGACGTGGCCAAGGGCGCCGCGAGCGTCGTTTTGACCGAGGCAGGGCTGACGAACATCGTGACGCTGGTCGAGCAGGGGCGGACGATTTACCAGCGCATTCTGACCTGGATCATCAACAAGATCAGCCGGACCATCCTGAAGGCCGCTTTCGTGGCCATCGCCTTCGTAGTGACCGGAAAGTTCGTTGTGTCGGCCTTCGCGATGCTGCTGCTGGTCTTCCTGACGGACTTTGCGAAGATCTCCCTCGCCACCGACAATGTGCGGCCATCCAAGAAGCCGGAAACATGGAACATCGGTGGCTTCATCACCGTGTCCGTGGTGCTTGGTGTCGCGATGGTTGCCGAAACACTTTTCCTGTTGTGGATCGGCTGGACGAAATTCGGATTGGCGACCAACAACAATGCCCTCTACACCTTCAGCTTTCTGATGCTGCTTTACTTTGCGGTATTCTCCGTCGTGTCCGCGCGCGAGCGCCACTGGTTCTGGTCGAGCCTGCCGAGCAAGACGTTCATGTCAGCCCTCGCTGCGGACGCCATCACGGGCACGGTCCTGACGTTCGTGGGCGTCAAGGGACTCATTCCATTGCCATGGTGGCAGACTCTCGCGGTATTTGTTTACGCCATGGTCTCGTGCCTCGTTGTGAACGACGCCGTGAAGGTCGCAATGATCAAATGGCGCGCATTAAACGTCATGGCAACAAAGCCGCCCGCGGCGACAGCAAAGGTGACGGGATAGCGTCACAACACCGCCGGAAGCACAAAGGGAGCGGTGCCGTCGGAGCGCCAGCGCTAAGCTATTGAAGATGATAGTGGCAATAGCGGCCGATCCCCATGGGGACGCCAGTAAAATCATTTAGTTTGGATCTGAGGCGGTTCACGAACCGACAGCCCCGCGAGGGCATGGGGAGGCGGAACGCGTGGGCTGGGAGGCGGCGACACTGGGAATCCGGGTCAACCGAATTTTTTGACGGCAATATTGGCCGAAAATGCAAGATTCGGGCAAGCGACATCTGCTAGATCTACGGCCGACGTCTGCTGACGTTCCCGGCGTGCCCGCTGCTTCACGGCATCAAGGGGAACGGGCTCCAGGGTCCGCAAAGGGAACGGCCAGCGCCCGTCGTAACTGATGAATGGCTCGAAAACGGCTCGCCCGTCTTTCGCTGGACATTCGTGACGTCGCGAATCGAACGTGACACCGACGGTACGGAGATCGACATGAAAAAGCTTCGCGCATCGACCGTCGCGGGGACCCGGTTTTTCGCCGACCCGGGCCTCAACTGATTCCCGCGCAAGAAATTCGGCTGCCATAGATGCGTAGTGACCCGCCTGCGGCACGGAATACGGTCGGCAACCCGATCAGCCTGCTGTTCCAGTTCGTACAAGGAGAAATCGAAAAATGGGAATGCATGAAAGAGTTCTCGGCATTGCGTTGGCTGCGACGCTCGCCATGGTGACGCCCGCCAGCGACGCGCAGACGCCGGGCGGTGCGCCGAAGTACGCGCCCGACGTGCCCGCAAAGATCACGACACCTGATGCGGTCGAGACCCGCATCGGCACGCTGCGCTTCAAGGACGGCGCGCCGGATCCGGCGACGGTCCAGCTCGCCTACGACCAGATCGACTTCAATCGCGGCGTCGACGCCTTCGTCAAGGGGATGTCCGCCACGTCGGTGTACGCCATCTGCCGCGGCCTGGAAGAAGCGGGCATCAAGCCCAACGGCGGCATCGGCATCACCGAGCAGCTGATGGACGCCCGCTCGCTGTTCCTGACGGCGAACACCACCACCGTCTACGTCCTGATGTGCGTCAACCTGAAGGACGGCCCGATGGTCGTGCGGGTGCCGCCGCGCGCGCTCGGCCCCGTCGACGACGCCGACTTCCGCTGGGTGATCGACGTGGGGTTGACGGGACCCGACAAGGGGGCGGGCGGCGATTATCTCTTCGTTCCCCCCGGTTACAAGGGAGCCGTCCCCGCGGACGGCTTTCACGTCGCGAAGCCGAGCACCAACCGGCTAGTCATCTTCTACCGTGTCTTCGTCGAGAACGGCGATCTCGCCGCAGCCACGGCGGGTGTCAAGGCGAAGGCGGCGGTGTTCCCGTTGTCGCAGGCTGCGAAGCCCCCGGCGACGAGTTTCGTCAACCTCTCCGGCGCCAAGTTCAACACGATCAGCGCCAACGACTTCAGCTTTTACGAGGAGCTGAACGCCGTCGTGCAGAACGAGCCCGCCGACTGGGTGAATCCGGACACCGTGGGCCTGTACGCCGCCATCGGCATCCGCAAGGGGCAGTCATTCGCGCCCGACGCGCGGATGAAGAAGACGTTGACGGAGGCAGTCGCGGTGGGCAATGCCTACGCCCGCGCGAACGCATGGGCCTCACGCGATCCGCGCACCAGAATCTTCAAGGACCGGCAATGGCTCACGCCGTTCGTCGGGGGCAGCTACGAGTTCCTCTCGGGCGCCGAGCGGCGGCTCGACGCGGAGGCCATGTTCTTCTACCTCGCCACCGGCATCACGCCGGCGATGAGCGAGTCGAAGCCGGGCACCGGTTCCGCGTATGCGCTCGCCTTCCGCGACGCGATGGGAAGCTACCTCGACGGTGGACGGAGCTACAAGGTGACATTGCCGGGGCCGATTCCGGTCAACAACTTCTGGGCCTTCACGGTCTACGACAACCAGACACGCTCGCTGCTTCCCACCGACCAGAAGTCGGCAGGCGTGGACAGCAACGTTCCCGGACTGAAGAAGAACGCGGACGGCGGCGCGACCATCTGGTTCGGACCGAAGGCGCCGGCCGGCAACGAAGCGAACTGGGTGCAGACGATGCCGGGCCGCGGCTACAACGTAATCCTGCGACTCTATGGGCCGCTCGAACCGTGGTTCAACCAGAGCTGGCAACCGGGCGATCTCGAATTGGTGAATTAGACTTGCATGATGGGGGGCGCGTGGACAAGTGCCAGGCGCCCCCCGCCGCTTTCGGACGTTCATGCGGGCGGAACTGTCCGATTGCGCTGCCGAACGCGAGCGTCAGCTTGGTACGTATGCTGAGCCCGCGGCGTCCGCCTCCGGCCGCCCGATCTGCAAATGCACGCAGGAGCACCTCGTGTTCCCGCAGCAGCCAGCGCACACCCGGCGACGGAACCGATCGCGGCCTTATCGCGCGGCACCCGCTTCTACTCGTAGAATTGAACCGCGGCAGCGGGCCGGCCTGAGCCGCAAGAATGCGACGCATGCCGGCCGAAAACCGGCCATCTTGTGATAATGTGTGGTGTGCCGCGGGTGAAACACGGGAGTCACTGCGATGAGCAAAGCAGTCGAAAAGCTGAAGGAAGAATTTCTGGCCCTGTTGCCACCAACGATCTTCTTCTTCATCGCCCTGCACATCATTGGTCTGGTCAGGGTCCTCATGACAAGGGGCACGGGGCTGCCGGTCAGTTCGTCGGCCCAAATCGCACTGGCGTCGCTGATCATCGGCAAGGCCGTCCTGCTCGCGGACCTCTGGCCGCCGATCAATCGTTTTCCGCAAAAGCCGCTGGTCTTCAACATCGTCTGGAAGACCGTCATCTACTATGTGGTCGGAAGCTTCATCCATTACCTGGAGCGACTATATGATTTCGGCAAGGAGGCCGGCGGAATCGTCGCCGGCAACGAAAAGCTGCTATCCGAGATCGTGTGGCCGCATTTCTGGGCGATCCAGATCATCGTGCTGGTCGTCATCTTCGACTACTGCGTGATCCGGGAACTGGGGCGGGCGCTGGGCGAGAAACGCGTGATTCGCATGTTTTTCCAGCAACCCGCGTCCGCGAGTATCGACGAGCGTGAAGCCTCGCGGTGACCGATCTCAGCGACCCCAGGAAGTGAGCCGTCCGGGGAAGACTCGGATTCGGTTCGCGGCCGCGGCACGGGGCGGTGAATTCCCGGCAACGAACAGATCGGCGTGGGAGTCAGTTCACGTTGCGTGCGCTCGTTGCTTCTGACGCCGACGATCGTTCCTTGGGGGGGCACGCGTTGCCTTGCACATGCGTTCGCACGGCGACTCCCTTCGAACGCGCACCCCCTGATCTTTCACAGCGATCGCAGGAAGTCGAGCACGGCCTGCTGCAGTCCTGCCGGCAGGCGTTGGTAATTGCCGATGACTGCGTTTGCCTCGGACGGCGGGAATTTCTCCGTTGCCGGGGAGAGATGCGCGCTGATGGCCTCGCGCAGGTCGGTTGTCCGCCCGTCATGCAGGAAGAACATCCGCTGGCCAACACCCCAAAGTGGCGTGCTGCGAAACTCGTCCGGACCGGCGGCGCCTTGAATGATGTCGTCGGCAAGTTGCGCTCCCATGTGATGCACGAGGAGGTCCGAGAACAGTTTGACCGGTCGATTCTCCAAAACTGCGCTGTTCATGACGGGCGCTGTCTGCATCTGCGGCGTATGACAAAGGGCGCAGCCGATGTCGCTGAACACCTGCCGGCCTCGTTGTGCGCTGGGGCTTGGACGGGGATCCGGCTGCGGGGCGTCCGTGAACCGCATCAGCATCTGGAACTGCATCCAGTCGGCAAGGATGTGAACCGGGTTCCCGAAGTACTGGTTGCCTGTGTCGTCGGTGGCCATGCGAGTGACGTCGTTCGGCTCGGGCTTTTCGGGCCCCTGGCAGCTCGGATCCTCTTCGGTGGCGGTTGGAAACAGCTCGTTGGTGATGCCCATCTCGACGTTGTAAGCCTCGGCGGCAAACATCGGAATCGACTTGTTCTGCGCTTTCCAGCCGAACCGCGTGATCGTGCCGTCGTTGCCGCTGCGGTTCGGGTGACCACCGATGCCGAGCGCGGCGCGCTGCTGGGCCGTTGCAGCCTGGTGAGCGAGGATCTCGCGGTCCTGGATCGAATCGATCAGGCCAAGGCCAAGCATAGGCGACGGAATCCGGAACGACAGATTTCCCTTCTCCATTTCGGCTTCGAAGTCCGGCTGCACGATCGAGCAATGCGGAATCGTCTTGTCGTTGTTGATGCCGCGAACGACCCACAATTGATGCACGCCGCCGTCCCGGGTGCCATCGGGCCTGTACTTGAAGCGCACTTCGCGGATCGGTCCGTACTGCTGCTCGAACGATGGAACGACGTTCTTCTTTCCGAAGCGGTGCGGTACCAGATCGAACATCGGGTTCTCGGGCGGTCTGGCTTTCTTTTCTCCGGGATTCGGGACGAGGAAGCCGCCCGAGCCGCCGAGCGTCGGCTGCGCATGGCAGGAGAAGCACTGGTCGGAGTTGTGGCGCGCCCCGAGGCCGTTGGAATTGGTGTGGAACTGGGGGAACACCGGGTCGAGCTCGCCAAGACCGGTGACGGGCGAGCCGTCGACGACCTGCGCGCACAGGTCGCAGGTAGATTCCAGCTGGCCGGCGCGATTGATTCCCTCGTTGAAGGAAGCCAGTTCAGTGGCCGTGATCGTGGCGCCGGTCGTCGGGTTCGGGCTGATGACCGGCGGATGAGGAATCGGAATGCCGCGTTGCTGCAATGCGCCCGCGGTGTTCTCGAATCCGCCCCGTATTCCCGGGTCGTGTTGCGCCGCGGCGGGCGTCGCCAACAGATAGCCAAGCGCGGCAATCGTTGCTGCCTGCAATAAGTTCGGTTTCATCGGAACGCTCCTTTGCTGACATTCGATCGACGGTGTTCGGCGCATTTCTGGTTGCCGAAGTGAAGTTGCAAAGACACAAGGACCTGATCTCCTACGGCTGCCGACGGTGAATCGATCGCGTGATCGCTCATCGCGTCGATCGTCATGACGCGTGATGCTGTAATTCGCTGTTCCAAACCTAGTCCTCTCGCTGCGTCCGCTCTCGGGCGGCAAACCGAGGCAGAAGGGCCGTCAGGCGTTTGCGCGGCTGCCATGCGGCGATCATCCGGAGCAGCAGGCAAACGGCCCGGCCGTCGCGCGCGGTCGTCGGCTCGGGGAGCCGACTGATTCTCAAGACGAGCTCCGCGGAAAGCGGAACGGCAGACTCCAGCACCATGCGGCGCCGAGCATGCGGCGAAGAGAGCGCGCCGCAGTTGAAGCGGATCCAGGTGGGGGCATCCACGAGCGATCCTTCGCCGTCGATGAAATCGGCGACCCACAGCACTCCATCGCGCAGGAAGATCGCCACTTCACGGCGCTCGCTGTGGCGCAGCAGCTGACCTTGAACACAGTGCGCGAAGGCGGCTTTGGATCCGTTGGTCAACGTGTCACCTTTCCATGACGCTCGATCTGCTTCGGGCCGGCCGGCACCCGGGCGTCGTGCCGGCCGTTTGCCGAGCTCTTGGGCGTCTGCGCACCGGTTTGCTATGCTCGGACGATGTGGCCGATCCTCCGTCCCGACGTCGACGAAGTCCTGAAAGAACTCTGCAAGATCGATGAAGATTCGATCGCGGCGCTGGCCGCATTCGGACATCGCTGCCAAATCGGTCGATTGACACCGGCGGGCGTCGGCGTCAGCTACTCGTAAGCGTGCGCGAGCGTGAGCGTTGTCTATGAGATAGGGCCGTTCCGGCTCGACCCCGAGGCTGGCGTGCTCACCCGGGCCGGAATTCCGATGGCGTTGGGCGGGCGCGGCGTTGCCGTCCTTGCCGCACTCGTCAGGACGCCCAATGAATACGTCCGCAAGTCCAGCCTCTTCGATGTCGCGTGGCCGGGCGTCGTGGTCGAGGAGAACAGCCTTGCAGCGCAGATTTCCGCGATCCGGCGTGCCCTCGCCAAGGCGCCGGGCGGCGAGGACTGGATCGAGACGCTGGCGCGGCGGGGCTACCGGTTCGTCGGTCCCGTTTCCGAACTGCGCGCCAATTCGCACGGAGGCGTGCCGGACGGCCGCCAGCGCTCGAATCTGCCGGAGTTGCTCACGTCGTTCGTCGGTCGCGAGCGCGAGCTGGTCGAGATCAAGCGGCTGTTGCCGTCAACCCGCCTATTGACAGTCGTCGGTGTCGGCGGCATTGGCAAGACGCGGATCGCGCTGCAGGCGGCCGCGGAGGTGTTGGCGGCGTATCGCGATGGGGTCTGGCTCGCGGACCTCGCGCTCCTGGCGGATCCGGCGCTGGTTCCCAGCGCGGTGGCCCAGGTGCTCGGCGCGCGCGAGGCGCCGGGAAGACCACTCATCGAGACGCTATGCGCTCACGTCAGGGGCCGTCAGCTGCTGCTGCTGCTTGACAACTGCGAGCACCTTGTCGACGCGTGCGCCCGCCTTGCCGACGCGATGCTTCGCGCCGCCGCAGAACTGACGATCATGGCCACGAGTCGCGAACCGCTCTCCCTCGGCGGTGAGCAGACCTATCCGCTGCCGCCACTGTCATTGCCCGATCCGGCCGCGGGAATCGAGGCGATCGGGCGCTCGGAAGCGGCGCAGCTTTTCGTCGAGCGGGCACAGAAGCAGCAACCCACCTTTATGCTGAGCACCGGAGGTTCGTCCGTGGTCGCACGGATCTGCGTTCGACTCGACGGCATTCCCCTTGCGCTGGAACTGGCCGCAGCCCGTGTCCGTACGCTGTCGATCGAACAGATCGATGCTCGCCTCGACGACCGGTTCAGGCTGCTCACCGTGGGCACGCGCACGGCGCTGCCGCGGCAGCAGACGCTGCGTGCGACACTGGACTGGAGCTACGACCTGCTCGCGGAGGCGGAGCGCGCCGTGCTTCGGCGGCTCGCCGTCTTCGCAGGGGGATTCACCCTGGATGCGGCGACGTCGGTCGCGTTCGACGCGGCAAACGCCGCCACCGCCGTCGACTTGATGTCCCAGCTTGTTGCGCGCTCGCTTGTCGTTGCGGACACCAACGACCCGGCCGGACGATACCGGCTGCTCGAGACGACGCGCGCCTACGCGCTGGAGAAACTCAGCGAGGCCGGCGAGATCGACGCTATCCAGCGCCGCCACGCGCAGTACTTTCGCGATCGATTTTCCGACGCACCGGGCGCATGGCTGACGATGCGCGACGAGGAGTGGCGGGCCCTTTATCTGCCGGAGCTCGACAATGTTCGCGCCGCCCTCGACTGGGCGCTGGGTCCGCGCGGGGATCCGGCGGTTGGCGTCGGACTTTGCAGCGCCTCGGGACCACTGTGGATGGAACTGTCGCTTGGCACCGAGGGCAGGCAACGCCTCGAAGCCGCCATCGCCCGCCTCGCGGACGCGCCGGACCTGGATCAGGCGCGCCTCTGGCTATGGCTGGGGATGCTGTGGGGCGACGCGGCACCCGCGCAATCGCTCGCCGCCAAGTTGCGCGCCATCGAGCGCTACCGCGCGCTGGGTGACGCCTCGGGGCTGGGTTTCTCGCTGGTGCAACTTGCGCTCATGCTGGGCATCACGGATCGAGCCGACGAAGCGGCGGCCGCCCTGGCGGAGGCGCTGCCGCTGCTGGAAAACGCGGGCACGCCGAGGGCACTCGCCCGCGGGTACGAGATCACGGGCTTCCTGAAGATGCGAAGCGGCGACCCGGCGGGCGCGCGCGTGCACTACGAAAGGGCGCTGTTCTTGTATCGGCGAATCGATGTTCGACGGGAAGTCGTACGCATGCTGGGCAACCTCGCCGACCTCACGTGGGCGCTCGGCGATCTCGACGCAGCCCTCGACGGCTTCCGCGAGACGATCGCCGTCCTGCGCAATTCCCCGTTCCCCACGAAAAGCACGCTGGGATTCAATCTTGGGAATCTCTGCGGCCTGCACGTCGAGCGCGGCGAGCTCGAGGAAGCCTTCGCGGCTGCGCGCGAGGGCCTGCCTCTGTTGCTGGAGATGGGTTACGCCTGGATAGACATGGATCACTTCGCGCTGCGGGCCGCGCTTGCGGGCAACATGCCGGCTGCGGCTCGTCTCATCGGATATGCGGATGCCACCTATGCGGCAAAGAAGGCGTCGCGCGGTCCGAACGAGATGCGCGCGCACGAGCGGCTGCTGGGCGTTCTGCACCGGTCGATCGCGCCGGCCGACCTCGCGCGTCTCATCGCTGAAGGCCGCGACCTTACCGAGGACGAGGCGTGCGCGCTGGCGCTGCAAGAGGGAGCGCATTAAGGAAACGCGCGAAAACGCACTCAGTCTTTCTTGCGCGGCGCTTACGGCGAACCGCGAGCGTCGGCGCTTGTCCATCGTGGATGGCATAAGAAGAAAGTAGCACGGGTCGCCGGCGCGCTGACGCCCCGGGGTGTTACGGGGCCGCGCAGCCGCTCGGTTCCCGCGACGCGTACACTTCGACTCTTTTTCCCCGTCGCCGCTGCGGCCCGCCGCGACTTCTCCGCGACGACCACGAACGCAGCGCATGCAACGTTTCGAGCCTCCACCGCCCGCGATTGCCTCGGGCGACACCATGAACTGGGAGTTCGTCCCGCGCCGGCGGCGGGACGTCGTCGCAATCCCGACGGTGTGGCTCACGTTCATCCTGTCGCTGCTGACCCATGTGGCGATGCTCTGGTACTTCCTGCCGCAGATTTCCAAGCCCACCGGCGCCGCACCCGATGGAGGCAAGGCCGGTTCCATGCTGGTGGCGCGACTGAAACCGATGCCGCCGCCTGCCGCCAGCCCGCCCCCGGCGCCGCCGCCCGCGCCCGTCGTTGCACCTGCCGTACGTCGCGCACCTCCTGCGCCGTCGCCGCCGCGACCGGCCAGCCCACAGCGCCAGCCTCCCGCCGCCTTCAGACCCACGCCGCTCCTGACTTCGCCGGTGCCGCAGCCGGCCGCACCCAAGGCGCCGCCGCCGCCCGCCGAAGCGGACCTCGCGGCGTACATCGCAGCGCGGCGCATGGCGCGCGGCGAATCGCCGACGCGCGCGGAAGCGCCGGCAAAATCAGCGGCCGAGCTCGAGAGCGAACGACGCGACAAGACGATTGCCGCCAATCTCGCGTCGGGCCAGGAGCAGCCGACCTTCGGCTTCGACCCCAGGACGAGCGGCGGCATCTTCGAGATCAAGCGCATGGACGACTCCGAGGCCGATTTCTGGTTCACCGGCTGGGACAAGGACATCGGTCGCCGTGCGAAGCAGCTGATCAATGTTCGCCGCGGCACGAACAGCGATATCCGCCTCGCGATCGTGCGCCGGATCATTTCGATCATCCGCGACGAGGTCAAGGGGGACTTCTCGTGGAAGTCCGAGCGCTCGAACCGCGTCTACGAGCTCTCCGCGCGTCCCGGCGACAACGACCAGCTCGAATCCTTCCTGCTGCACGAGTTCTTCCCGGAGTACGGCGGGTCGCGCTGACGGAGCGATTTGCTAGCGGCGGCGTTGGCGGAAAGAGCACGCGCCCCCTGGCAGAACCTGGAAGGCACCGCGGCCCTCCTGCAGCGGTCGGCGGCCCCTCGGATTGACCCTTGCCGGGCAATCGCTTTAGAGTCCGGCATCGCAATTCGCGATGGGGGAGGGCGCGATGCAATTCCGAGCTGCATGTGGAGGCCTGCGTCCGGGACCATGCTCCGCTGCAGCACGCACGTGGATTCTTCTCTGATGGACGAATCCCGCGCGAGGCATGCCGCCGTCGAGCGCCAGCTCGAACTGCGCACGCGCGAGCTTGCCAACGCGCTCGACCAGCAGACGGCGATCAGCGAGATCCTGCGCGTCATCTCGACCTCGCCGACCGACGTCCAGCCGGTGCTGGACGTCGTGGCGGAACGCGCAGCGCACCTGTGCGACGCGCAGGTGGCCGGCGTGTTCATGGCCGACGGCGCGGTGATCCGGCCGGCGGCGTCCTACTCCGCCGACGCCGGACCGGTGCATGAAGTGGTCGGTACCGCACCGCTGTCCCGGGGCGGGTTCACGGGGCGGGCGATCGTCGACCGGAAGACGATGCACGTCGCCGACATCGTGCCGCTCCTCGAATCGGAGTTTCCCGACTCCGCGCCCAATCAGCACAGGTTCGGGTTCCGCGCCGCCTTGGCCGTGCCGCTGCTTCACGAGGGTGGCGCCTACGGCGCGATCTTTCTCTACCGCCGCGACCCTGGATTGTTCCCCGCCGACCAGGTCGGGCTGGTCGAGACATTTGCCCGCCAGGCGTCGATCGCGATCGAAAGCGTGCGGCGATTCCACGAGACCAAGGAGGCGCTGGAGCGCAGACCGCGATCAGCGATATCCTGCGCCTGATTTCGGGATCCCCCGGGGACGTTCGCCCGATGCTGAATGCGGTGGCGGAGCGGGCGCTCAGGCTCTGCAACGCCGCGCAGGCCGTCATCGTCATGGTCGAGGGAGAGTCGCTTCGATACGCGGCAGGATTCGGCAGCACGCCGACCATCGACGAGGCCGAGAGCCTGCCGCTCACACGCGGGCTGGTCTCAGGCCGCGCGATTCTCGACCGCGTCACCATCAATCTGGAGGATCTGGCGAATGCGCCCGAGGAGGAATTTCCGTTAGCACTGGAAACGCAGCGGCGCATCGGACACCGGGCGCTGTTGTGCGTGCCGCTGATGCGGGAGGAGCGCGCGATCGGCGCGATCGCCGTGTGGCGCATGGAACCGGTCGCGTTCACCGACAAGCAGGTCGCACTCGTCCAGACGTTCGCCGACCAGGCGGCCATCGCGATCGAGAACGTCCGGCTGTTCAACGAGACCCGTGAGGCACTGGAGCAGCAGACCGCGATCAGCGAGATCCTGCGCGTCATCTCCGGGTCGCCGGGCGACGTGCAGCCGATGCTGGACGCGGTCGTCGAGCGCGCGCTCAAGCTCTGCGATGCGGCGCAGTCTGGGATCTTCCTCGTCGACGGCGATGGCCTGAAATTCGCGGCGCGGTTCGGGACCATGCTGACGCCGGACTACGGCGAGCGCTTCCCGCTTTCGCGGGGCCTCGTCGTGGGCCGCGCGATCATCGAGCGCCATGCCATCCATCACCCAGACATGGCGGCGCTGGTCGAGGACTTGTATCCCGACGCACGGGAGCCCCAGAAGAAGTTCGGCTTCCGGGCGCTGCTCGCGATCCCACTGATGCGCGAGGACCGCGCGATCGGCGCGATCGCGCTCTGGCGCACCGAAGCCCGCGCATTCACCGACAAGCAGATCGCACTGGTCGACACCTTCGCGGACCAGGCGGCGATCGCGATCGAGAACGTGCGCCTGTTCGACGAGACGAAGGAAGCTCTCGAAAAGCAGACCGCAACGAGCGAGATCCTGCGCGTGATCTCGAGCTCCCCGACGACGACCAAGCCGGTGTTCGAGGCCATCGCCGAGCGCGCGACCCGGCTGTGCGATGCGAACCAGGGCTTCGTCCACACCTTCGACGGCGGGATGATTGGCGTCGGGGCCAGCTTCGGGGTGGATCAGAAGGGAACGGATGCCATCGCCGCCCACTTCCCAATGCGGCTCGATCGCAAGGCGGCCGTCAGCGAGGCGATCCGCAGCGGGACGATCGTCCAGATTCCCGACGTCCGCAACGTGGCCGGCTACGAGATGGTGGACGCCGCCGTGGTCGCGAACTATCGCAGCACCCTGTCCGTGCCGATGCGACGCGACGGCCAGGTCGTCGGCGCCATCACGGTGACCCGCGCCGTGGCGGGGCGCTTCAGCGACAAGCAGGTCGATCTCCTGACGACGTTTGCGAGCCAGGCCGTCATCGCGATCGAGAACGTGCGCCTGTTCAACGCGACCAAGGAAGCGCTCGACCAGCAGCGCGCCTCGGCGGAGGTGCTGGCCGCGATCAGCAATTCGATTGCCGACACGCAGCCGGTGTTCGACAAGATTCTCGAAAGCTGCGAGCGGCTGTTCGCCGGCCGCACGGTCGGCATCAACCTCGTCGACGAGGACGGGCAGATCCGGCTCGGCGCCTTTCACGGGCCCGGACGGGAGGAGCTGGAAAAGGGCTGGCCGGCGCCGGTCAACGACGAGACCGGGTCCGGCCGCGCCATCCTCAGCCGAGGCGTTGTGCACTTTCCGGACGTTGAACGCGACGAAGGCGTGTCCGCGCGGATGCGCCAGATGTGCGAGGCGATCGGCGTTCGCAGCGTCATCTTCGCGCCGATGCTATGGGAAGGCGGCGGCATCGGCGCCATCTTCGTCGGTCGCGACCATCCCGGGACGTTCTCCGACAAGGACATCGCGCTGCTGAAGACCTTCGCGGACCAGGCCGTCATCGCAATCCAGAACGCGCGGCTCGTCAACGAGACGCAGGAGGGGCTCGAGCAGCAGACTGCCATTGCGGAGATCCTGCGCGTGATCTCCGCGTCGCCGACCGACGTGCAGCCTGTGCTGGATGCGATCGCCGAGCGCGCCGCACGGTATTGCGACGCCTCGGCGGCGCAGATGTATCTCACTGAAGGCAACGTGCTTCGGCATCTCGCCTCGAAGGGCCCGTCGCCGGATCCGGTGACCCACGTCGAGACGCTGCCGATCAACCGGGAGACGATGACCGGCCGCGCGCTCCTCGACGGGACGACGATCCAGGTGCACGACCTGTTGGCGGAGGGGCACGAATTTCCAGCGAGCCACGAACTCGCCAAGCGGATGGGTCACCGTACGGTGGTCGCCACGCCGCTCTTCCGCGAAGGCCATCCGTTCGGCGCGATCCTGCTGCGCCGGAACTACGTGAAGCCGTTTTCCGATCGCGAAATCGCGCTGCTGCGCACGTTCGGCGATCAGGCGGCCATCGCACTGGAGAACGTCCGCCTGTTCAACGAGACCAAGGAGGCGCTCGACCAGCAGCGGGCGTCGGGCGAGGTGCTCGCCGCGATCAGCAGCTCGATCGCGGACACCACGCCGGTGTTCGAGACGATTCTCGCGAGCTGCGAGCGCCTGTTTGCCGGCAAGATGGCCGTGATCGACCTCGTCGGCGACGACGGGCTCGTCCACCTCGGCGCGTACCACGGGCCCAACCTGGAGCAGGTTCGTGCGGTCTACCCGCACACGGTGGACACGACGAGCGCGACGGGCACCGCGATCGCGACGCGTGGCGTCGTGCATTTCGCGAATCTCGATGCCGTGCCCGACATGGCGCGCGGGGCGTTCGACGCCTTCGGGATCCGGGCCGCGATCGGCGCACCGATGCTATGGGAGGGCAAGGGCATTGGCGCGATCTGGGTCGCCCGCGAATCCGCGGGTCCGTTCTCGGAAAAGGATATCGCGCTGCTCAAGACATTCGCCGACCAGGCGGTGATCGCCATCCAGAACGCGCGGCTCGTCAACGAGACCAAGGAGGCGCTCGATCAGCAGCGCGCGTCCGGCGAGGTGCTCGCCACGATCAGCAGCTCGATCGCCGACACGACGCCGGTCTTCGAGCGGATTCTGGAGAGCTGCGAGCGGCTGTTCGCCGGGACGGTGATTGCGATCGAAGTGGTCGGCGACGATGGATCGATCCGCATCGAGAAGTTCCGCGGGCCCGGGCGGCCGAATCAGGAAGGCTACGTCGTCGGCCCGGTCGAGGCGGGAGCGTCGATCAGCGCCAACGCGATCCTCGCGCGCACTGTTCAGCACATTCCCGACATCGCCCATTCCGCGGAAACTCCGGCCCGCAGCCGCCAGGGCTACATGGATCTCGGCGTCGGCGCCGCGATCGTCGCCCCGATGCTCTGGGAGGGTCGCGGCATCGGCTGCATCAGCGTCGCGCGCGACGCGGCCGGGCCGTTTACCGAGAAGGACATCGCGCTGCTCAAGACCTTCGCCGACCAGGCGGTGATCGCGATCCAGAATGCGCGGCTGTTCCGCGAGATCCAGGACAAGAGCCGCGAGCTCGAGGTCGCGAACAAGCACAAGTCCGAGTTCCTCGCCAACATGTCGCACGAGCTGCGCACGCCGCTCAACGCCATCATCGGCTTTTCCGAGGTGCTGCTGGAAAAGCTCTTCGGCGAGGTCAACGAAAAGCAGGAGGACTATCTCAAGGACATCTACACGTCCGGCAAGCATCTGCTCGGGCTCATCAACGACATCCTCGACCTTTCGAAGGTCGAGGCGGGCCGCATGGACCTCGAGCTGTCGCAGTTCGACCTGCCCGGTGCGGTGTCCAATGCGCTGACCCTCGTGCGCGAGCGGGCGCAGCGGCACAACGTCGCGCTGCACCTCGACGTCGACCCGGCGCTGACGTCGGTCACCGCCGACGAGCGCAAGCTGAAGCAGATCCTCGTCAACCTGCTCACCAACGCAGTGAAGTTCACGCCGGACGGCGGGCGCATCGATGTCGTCGCGCGGCGGCTGCCGGACGCGTTCTCCATTGCCGTGAGCGATACCGGAATTGGCATCGCGAAAGAAGATCACCAGGCCGTGTTCGAGGAGTTCCGGCAGGTCGGCCGCGACTACACGAGAAAGCAGGAAGGCACCGGACTCGGCCTCACGCTGACGCGCAAGTTCGTCGAGCTGCATGGCGGCCGCATCTGGGTCGAAAGCGAGCTCGGCAAGGGGTCGACATTCACGTTCAGCATCCCGACGGCGAGCGCCGCTGTCGCAGATGAAGGTACGCAGGAGGGTGTGTCATGAGCGTGATACTCATCGTCGAGGACAACGAGAAGAACATGAAGCTCGTCCGCGACGTGCTGACGGTGAAGGGCTACGCGACGCTGGAGGCGGGAACCGCCGAGGACGGGCTCGTGCTCGCGCGCGAGCGCAAGCCCGACCTGATCCTGATGGACATCCAGCTGCCCGGCATGAACGGGATCGATGCGTTGAAGGTCCTGCGCGCCGACCCGGCGACGGCCGCGATCCCGGCCATCGCCGTCACCGCGTCGGTCATGCAGCAGGACAGGAAGCACATCACCGAAGCGGGATTCGACGCGTACCTCGGCAAGCCGATCGACCTGAAGGAATTCCTCGCCACCGTGCGGCGCGTGCTGGACGAGCGCAAGTCATGAGCCATCCGGCGAAGATACTCGTCGTCGACGACACGCCGGCGAACGTCAAGCTGCTCGCGGACCTGCTCGCGGCGAAGGGCTTTGGCGTCGCCACGGCCGCGACCGGCGAGGCCGCGCTCGAAGCGATGGCCGCGCAGAAGCCCGATCTCGTGCTGCTCGACGTGATGATGCCGGGCCTTTCCGGCTACGACGTCTGCCGGCGCATCCGGGCCGATCCCGAGACGGCGCTGCTGCCCGTCGTGCTCGTGACCTCACTCGATCCGCACGGCGAGCGGCTGAAGGGCATCGAGGCCGGCGCGGACGACTTCGTCTCCAAGCCGATCAACCAGGCGGAGCTTTTCGCTCGCGTGCGCTCGCTGCTGCGCATCAAGGCGCTGCAGGACGAGGTCCGGCAGCAGGCGGGCGCGCTGAAGGAATGGAATGCGAAGCTGGAGGCGCGCGTCGCCGAGCAGGTCGCGCAGATGCAGCGCCTCGGCCAGCTGAAGCGGTTCTTCTCGCCGAAAGTGGCGGACGCGATCGTGTCGGCCGGCGACGACGCGATCCTCGCGCCGCACCGGCGCGAGATCTGCTACGTGTTCACGGATCTCCGCGGCTTCACGCCGTTCACCGACCGATCCGAGCCGGAGGAAGTGCAGGGCGTGCTCTCCGACTATCACGCGGCGATGGGCGCCATCGTCACCGAGCACGACGGCACGCTCGACCGCTTCGCCGGCGACGGCATCCTCATCTTCTTCAACGATCCATTCCCGGTTGAGAACCCGGGCCACCACGCCGCGGCGATGGCGCTCGCGATGCAGGCGCGTTTCGCGCCGCTGCGCTCGCGGTGGCAGAAGCAGGGGCACGAGCTCGACCTCGGCATCGGCATCGCGCAGGGCTATGCGACACTGGGTGCGTTCGGCTACGAAGGGCGGCGGGATTACTCGGCCATCGGCGGGGTCGTCAACCTCGCTGCCCGCCTGTGCGGCGAGGCGCAGGGCGGGCAGATCCTGATCGACCGCCGGCTGCGGGCCGCGCTGGGTGACGATGCCGAGGTGACGGAGGTCGGGCCGCTTCCGCTCAAGGGCTATGCGCAGCCGGTGCCGGCCTATCTGCTGCAGCGACTCCGCGAGCGCAGCGACACCGTCGTGGCGAGCTAGTTGTCAGGCGTCAAGAGGTTGTTCTTGTGGTGCATGAGTCCTTCCCTCCGTCGTCCCCGCGAAGGCGGGGACCCAGCGACGTTTGCAATGGATCGACGATGCGCGCGGCCGACACTGGGTCCCCGCCTTCGCGGGGACGACGATCGATGGTTGCGTCGGTAGAATGCTCCGACGGGAGCTGAGGTGATTCGCATCGGTATCGATTTGGGCGGGACCAAGATCGAAGGGATCGCGCTGGATTCGGCCGGACAGGAACTGATTCGCGATCGTGTTCCGACGCCCCGCGGCGATTATCGCGAAACCATCGTGTCTGTGCGCGATCTCGTGGCGCGTCTCGAAGGCCAATTGGGGCAGACGGGCACGGTGGGAATCGGAATGCCTGGCGCCGTTTCCCAAGCCAGCGGCCTCATCAAGAACTCAAACTCGACGTGCCTCAACGGCCAGCCGTTCGTTGCCGATATGAGTCGCGCATTGTCCCGACCGGTGCGAGTTGCCAACGATGCCAACTGCTTCGCCCTGTCGGAAGCCACTGACGGAGCGGGGGCCGGCGATCGGATGGTCTTTGGCGTGATCCTCGGGACAGGCGTCGGCGGCGGCATCGTGCTCGACCAAAGACCGTGGGTTGGCAGGAACGCGATCGCGGGTGAATGGGGCCACAATGATCTCCCGAGGCGGACCGACGACGATCTGCCGCTGCCCTCCTGTTATTGCGGGCGCGCCGGTTGCGTCGAAACCTATTTGTCCGGCCCGGGTCTCGTCGCGGATCACTTGCGAACGACCGGCCAGGCAGTCGACGCTCACGTGATTGAAAGGCTGGCACGCTCCGGAGACGGAGCCGCCGGGCGAACGATGGCTCGCTTTTACACGAGGCTCGCGAAGGCGCTTGCGGGTGTCATCAATCTGCTCGATCCCGACATCATCGTGCTCGGGGGCGGGCTGTCCAACATCGACAGTATCTACAGCGAGGTTCCGGCGCTTCTGCCTCAGTATGTGTTCTCGGATATCGTGACGACGCCCGTCGTCCGGAATCGACACGGCGATTCATCCGGTGTCCGGGGCGCGGCGTGGCTGTGGCAGGGATGATTCGAGCAAGAGAGCTATGACGGTGAACCGTATCAAGGCGGTCGTCTTCGACACTTTTGGAACGGTAGTGGATTGGCGCTCCAGCATCACGGAGGATTTTCGGGCGTTTGGCAGGCGGAAAGCGATCGACATTCCGTGGGACGCGTTCGTCGACGAGTGGAGGACTGCCTACACGCCGGGGATGGACGCCGTTCGCGGCGGCGTCTGGCCGTGGACCAGGGTGGGCGAGATCTATCGCTCGAAGCTCGAAGCGATGCTTCCCAAATATGGCATCGACACGCTTACCGAAGACGAGAAGAGTTATCTCAACCAAGCCTGGCATCGATTGAATCCGTGGCCCGATTCGGTTGCTGGACTTCTTCGCCTCAAGAATCGATACGTGATCTCCACGCTCTCGAATGCCGATGTCGGCTGTCTCGTCGACATGTCGAAGCATGCCGGATTGCCGTGGGATCTGATCCTTTGTGCCGAAATATTTCGTCACTACAAGCCCGACCCGGAGGTCTATCAGGGTGCGATCGAGCTTCTGAATCTCGAGCCAGACGAAATAATGCTGGTCGCGGCGCACAACTACGATCTGCGTGCCGCCCGTTCGCATGGAATGCGTACCGGATTCGTCCTGCGTGCCACGGAGTACGGCCCACATCAAGAGACCGATCTCGGGGCCGAGGAGGATTGGGATATTGTCGCGAATGATTTCTTTGGACTGGCGGATGCTCTTGGGTGCTAGGCCCAGCCGGTGGTGCCGGGCAACGGCCGGGAAGGGTTATGCATGGGGCGAGACCAATCTTGGGTACATGTACTCGGTCGGCCGCGGCGTCGCCAAGTGACCCACTTCGGGACCTGGGGCGCAACGCCTATAGAAGCATTCGCGCGGCCTGCCGATTGGAAGCATCTACGATGACGACGACGCGCCGGGGTAACCACCAGCGCGGTAGGCGCGAAGCGTGAGAAGCTCGTTGTGAACCTCCGCCGGGAATCCGCGACGGCCCCCGCGTCGGTCAACCAGGAGCTCGTCCAAATACAGCACCAGCCCAATGTCGTCCTGCCACAATCGAGCGAGAGCGTTCGCAATCCGCGGAAACGTTTGAAGGAGTGCCAGTGGCTGGACCTCCGTCGGAAGACTGGCTGCCCACCTCGCCGTCGCGGGCACCTGCTGGTTAAGCGGTTGAAGCCTTCGCCGATTGCTTGGTTCGGAAGGGGAGGCCAATGGTGTCCTTTGCGACGTGCCGCCCACGACGGGAACGTGGGAACGGATGCTCCCACTTGCTGCGAACAGCGCCTGTCGATAGTTCGTCGCCAAGTCTAGTCCGTATCCCGCTTGCGCGGTAATCCAATGCCACTGTCATGGCTGCAAAGTCCTGCCGCGGCGGTCGCGGTGCAGCAGATGGTTTAGACCTCCAATCTTGACCCCGGCACAGCGCATCGAGGATCATCACCAGAGCGATTCTCAACACGCGCCCCTGTGTAAATGCGGTACTTCATATTCAACCTGGCTGACGGCGACCGGGATCGGGCCAAGTCGTTCTTGCGCGCCAAGAGGTGGGTGGTCCGCGGCGACGAGCGCCATCGCGATGCCCTCGCTCCCGGCGATCTCGCACTGATCTTCGTCGCGCTCACGCGCGAGTTCGTCGGTCGCGCCGAGCTCAGGACGACGTTCCTCGATCCATTGCCCCCGGATCTCGCCGACTCCGGTCCGGCGCTGAGCGGAGTGTTGCTTGACGACGTCGAGGCTTGGACGAGCGGCGTGCCGTTGGACGTCGCTGTGCAGCGGATCGATCCGGACGGGTCCAACCCAAATGTTCAGGCGAACGCGGCCGGATTTCGCGCAGGCGTGGTGCAGATTACCGTCAAGGAATACGACATCGTGGTGTCGCTGCGCGACACGGCGCGAGGGGTTGGTCGATAATCAGTCGCGCGACGCCCATCTCCCCCGCCGAGCAATGACCTGCGGTGCGAATGTCGCCGCGCACAACGCCACCAAAAGTGCCAGCCCACGGGCCTCCACTTGCTCGTGTGGTGACCGACCGCCTCGGAGCAGATCAGGCAGGCGCGATTTGTCCGCGTCACTGTCCTTCAAGCATCGGCGGCCCAATGCGAGGACAATGACGTTCGCCGCGCGACGCGCGGCGGAGCGATGTCAAACGGTGGGGAGGGATGCATGTACACGTACGAGTTCAATGTTCGACTGCTTGCCGCGCGCAGGCTGGCGCTGAGGGTGATCGTCCCGGTCACCACTGCTGCGGCGTTTGCGGGCGCGGGGGTTCTTTCCGCGCTGGCGCAGACGTCGGCGGTGCCAAGCGGCCCGGTGACCATCAACGTCGTCGACGTTGCCGGGGATCTTGCCTTGACGCAGGACGCGTTCGAACTCTATGCGAAGAAAAATCCGACCCGGGTTTCCAAGTTCACTTTCACGAAGGCCCCTGCACCGGAACTGCCAGGCAAGCTGAAGGCGATGCAGAGTGCAGGGCGCGGCGACATCGATCTCGTGCTGACTGGCGTCGGCTTCCTTGGCAACGCCGTCGAACAGGGGCTGCTGGTCAAGCTGCTGCCGGAGTACGCCGCCAAGTTTCCTGGGCTCATGAGCAATTACCAGCCCGCCGCCGCAAAAATGCAGGAACTGGCGCAGGGCCAGGGCATCGAGGTCGTATTCATGCCGGCCGGTCCTCTGCTCGAATACAACCCCGCCAAGGTCAAGCAACCCCCGACGACGGCGCAGGAACTGCTCGCGTGGTGCAAGGCCAATCCGAACCGGTTGATCTACGCGCGACCGGCGAATTCCGGTCCGGGCAACACCTTCATCATGGGACTGCCTTACATCCTCGGCGACAAGGACCCCAAGGACCCGGTCAACGGCTGGGACAAGACATGGGCCTATCTCAAGGAGCTCAATTCGTGCATCGAGTATTACCCGACCGGCACGGCGGCGACCATGAAGGAGATCGGCGAAGGTTCGCGCGACATGACGGTGACGATGACCGGCTGGGACTTGAATCCGCGCATCCTCGGCATCGTGCCCAAGGACTTCAAGGTGACGCCTCTCAAGGGCATGACCTGGATCAACGATGCGCACTACATGGTGGTGCCCAAGGGTGTTGCGCCCGAGAAGCTCGCGGTGATCCTCGACGTCATGGCGTTCATGCTGACGCCGGAGGCGCAGGCCTACACGTACGACAAGGGATACTTCTATCCCGGCCCCGCGGTGAAGAACGTCCCGCTGTCGATGGCGCCGAAGGAAAGTCAGGACGCGCTCAAGGAATATGGCCGCCCGGAATATGAAAAGTGGCTGTCCGAATTCCCGCATACGCAGTCGCTCAAGCCGAAGGCGCAGGTCGACGCCTATCGCATCTGGGACCAGCAGATCGGCGCGCAGAAGACTAAGTAAGTCGACACGTGAAAAGGATAGGGATCGGTATCGTTGGCCTGGGACTCGCGGTCAAGCCCCACGCTCTGGCGCTCAAGGATCTCGCCGCGAAGGTCGATGTGATCGGCGGCTTCAGCCCCAGCGCCTCGCGCCGCGCCGCGTTCGCGCAAGCGTGGGAGATGCCGGTGGTCGATCGCCTCGCCGCGTTGCTCGACAACCCGCGCGTCGATGCGGTCCTGATCCTTACCCCGCCACGCACGCACGCGGAGCTCGCGATTGCCGCGGCGCGCGCCGGCAAACACGTGCTGCTGGAAAAACCCGTCGATGTTGACCTGCCACAGGCGCGGGCGCTGGTCGAAGCCGTGGAGCGTTGCGATCGCAAGCTGGCGGTGGTCTTCCAGCACCGCTTCCGTCCCGGAGCGCTGGTGCTGCGTGAACTGCTTCGGGAGGGCGCGCTTGGCGACCTGTTGAGCGCTTCGGCGTCGATCCGCTGGTGGCGCTCGGCGGAGTATTTCGCGCAGCCGGGGCGAGGCATGAAGGCTCGCGACGGGGGCGGCGTCCTGCTGTCGCAGGCGATCCACACGCTGGACCTGCTGCTCGACCTCGCCGGCCCGGCGCAGACGGTGCTGGCCGCGTGCCGAACGAGCCCGCTTCGTTCAATCGACACCGAGGACATCGTCGGCGCCACTGTGGCCTATGCAAACGGCGCGATCGGAGTCATCGACGCGACCACGGTCGCTTACCCCGGATACCCGGAGCGCATCGACCTCGCCGGGACGCGCGGCAGCGCGGTCCTGGAGGCCGAACGCCTGGTCGTACAAATCACTGGGGAGCCGCCGAGGGTGGTCGAGGGCTCCAGCGCAGGCGGTGGTGGCTCGGACCCAATGGCGTTTTCGCACGGCCCGCACAAGCTGCTGATCGAGGACTTCGTCGACGCGGTCCGCGAGGATCGCCCTCCTCGCGTCAGCGGCCGCAGCGCCTTGGCCGTGCATGCGCTGATCGATGCGATGCTCGCATCGTCGGCGCAGCGCATGCCGGTAACAATCGCGCCACCAGGCCCGGAACAAATCTGACCCGCCACCCTGTAAACTTGCGCGTTTTCCGAAACCTTCCGCAGGACATCCCCAAGTGAATCCCACCACGCTTGCCGGCGCCATTGCCAAACAATGGGACGCCGAAATCGTCCCCGAGCTCGTCGAATACATCCGCGTCCCGGCGAAATCGCCGCATTTTGATCCCGAATGGAAGGCGCACGGCCACATCGAAAGAGTCATCCGGCAGGCGGAAGCGTGGGTGCAGAAGCAGCCGGTGCGCGGCCTCGTCGTCGAGATCGTGCGCCTGCCGAACCGCACGCCGCTACTGTTCTTCGAGGTCCCGGCCACGAACAAGGCGGCCGGTCCGCACACGATTCTTCTGTACGGCCACCTCGACAAGCAGCCCGAGATGACCGGCTGGCGCAGCGACGGCGGGCCGTGGGTGCCGCTGATCGACGACGGCAAGCTCTACGGTCGCGGCGGCGCCGACGACGGCTATGCCGTGTTCGCGGCGCTCTCGGCGATCGCCGCGCTGCAGGCGCAGGGCGTGCCGCACGCGCGCTGCGTCGGCATGATCGAGACCTGCGAGGAATCCGGCAGCTACGATCTTCCCGCCTATCTCGAAGCATCTCGCGCCGCGCCTCGGCAAGGTCGACTTCGTGATCGGCCTCGATTCGGGCTGCGGCGACTACGAGCGGCTGTGGGTGACGACGTCGCTGCGCGGCATGGCCGCCGGCACGCTGTCGGTCGACGTGCTCACCGAAGGCGTGCACTCGGGCGACGCGAGCGGCGTCGTGCCGTCGTCGTTCCGGATCGCGCGCCGGCTGCTCGACCGTCTCGAGGACAGCACGACGGGCCGCATCCTGCCGCCGGAATTCCACGCCGCGATTCCCGAGGAGCGCGCGACGCAGGCGCGCGCCGCGGCCGACGTGCTGGGTGAAATCGTCACGTCGCGCTTTCCGTTCGCGGGCGGCACCAAGCCGATGGTCGGCGGACGCGCCGAAGCGCTGCTGAACCGCACCTGGCGTCCCGCGCTCTCCGTGATCGGCGCCGATGGCCTCCCGCCGGTGGCCGATGCCGGCAACGTGCTGCGGCCGCGCACGGTGCTGCAGCTCTCGCTGCGGCTGCCGCCCACGGTCGACGGCGACGTCGCAACCAAGGCGATGAAGGAAATCCTCGAAGCCGATCCGCCGCACGGCGCGGTGGTGAAGTTCGCGCCGGACGGCGGCGCGACGGGATGGAACGCGCTGCCCACCGTGCCATGGCTCGCCGCGGCCGTCGACGACGTGTCGCGCCGCTTCTACGACAAGCCGGCGGCGGCGATGGGCGAGGGCGGCACGATTCCGTTCATGGCGATGCTGGGGTCGTATTTTCCCGACGCGCAGTTCCTCATCACCGGCGTGCTGGGCCCGCACTCGAACGCGCACGGCCCCAACGAGTTCATCCACATCGGGTACGCGAAGAAGCTCACGGCGTGCGTCGCCGGCATCATCGCCGCGCACGCGGGCAAGCACGACTGAGTCGGCGCGCACCTGAGGCGTCGGCGCGCATTGCCGTGCGCGCGAGTTGCGCGAAGCGCGGCAGGCCGCGCGGCTAGGTGTGCTCGCCGAGCTTGCGGTACAGGCTCGACAGGCTGATGCCGAGGCGCTGCGCGCGCAACCTTGCGGTCGCCCTCGGCGGCGCCGATCGCCCGCTTGATGATGTCCTGCTCGAACGACTGCAGCTGCTCGCGCAGGCTGCCTTCTGCCGCGAGCTCGGGCAGCGTCGCCGCCTTCGGATCGACCGCGTTGACGAGCGCGGCCGGCAGGTCGCCGACCGAAATGCAGTTGTTCTCGGCGAGGATGCGCGCGCGATTGATCACGTTGTCGAGCTCGCGCACGTTGCCGGGCCACGCGATAGGCCAGCAGATAGGCCTCCGCCTCCGGGTCGATCTCCATGTCGCGCGCGCCCGATTCGCCGCTGCCTTTCTGCATCAGGAATCGGACCAGCGCGCTGATGTCCGCCTTGTTGTCGCGCAGCGGCGGAATGGCGATCTGGAACATGCTGAGCCGGAAATAGAGGTCGCCGCGGAACGTGCCGTTCGCGACCATGTCGGCGAGATCGCGGTTGGTCGCCGCGATGATGCGGACGTCGACCTGCCGCGACTGCTCGCTGCCGATGGCGCGCACCTGCTTGTCCTCGATCGCGTGCAGCAGCTTGGTCTGCATCGGCATCGGCAGCTCGCCGACCTCGTCGAGGAACAGCGTTCCCGTGTCGGCGGCGAGGAAGAGACCGCGCCGCGGCTTGTCGGCGCCGGTGAACGCGCCCTTGACGTGGCCGAAGAACTCGCTTTCCATCAGCTGCTCGGGAATCGCGCTGCAGTTCACCGCGATGAACGGCCTGTCGCTGCGGGTGCTCTTCTGGTGGATGGATTGCGCGAGCACGCCCTTGCCGGTGCCGCTCTCGCCCATGATCAGCACGGTGCTCGCGGTCGGCGCGACCTTCTCGGCCAGCCGCTCGACGTCGAGCATCCCGGGCGACTGGAAGCGGAAGAGCGTCGCGGTGCGGCCGCTCACCACCTTGCGCAGCACGCGGTTCTCCTCGCGCAGGCCGCGCATCGACTCGATGCGCGCGAGCCGGTGCAGGAGTTCCTCGTTGCGCACCGGCTTCACCATGTAGTCGAACGCGCCGGCGCGCAGCGCCTCGACGGCCGTCTCGACCGCGGAGTTCGCCGGTCACCATCACGAACACGGTGTCGATGCCGGCGGCGCGGGTCTGGCGCAGCACGTCGATGCCGTTGCCGTCGGGCATCTTGATGTCGCACAGCGCGACGTCGATGTCGCCGTGCGACAGCATGGCGATCGCCTTCTTCCGCGCCGGACGCCGTCTCGACGAAATAGCCGGCCTCGTCGAGCACGCGGGACAGGATCTGCCGCAGCACCGGCTCGTCGTCGATGACGAGGACGCGCGAAGTGGGGGACATGGATCAGCTCGCAGGCTTGGCGGGCGGGCGCAGCGGAAGGTGGAGCGTCACGGTGGTTCCTTCGTCGGGCGCCGACGCGAGCGCGATGCGCCCGCCCGCGTCCTCGATCAGCGTCTTGCAGACGAAGAGGCCGATGCCGCGGCCCTTGCCGGCGGGCTTGGTCGTGAAGGATTCGTCGAAGGCCTGCGCGAGCACCTCGCGGACTCATGCCGCGACCGTTGTCGCGCACGGGGATGTCGACGCCGTCGTCCGCCGCGCGTGTCTCGATCCGGATCTCGGCGCTTCGCGGGCGGCGCGACGCTCTTCCATCGCGTCCGCCGCGTTGATCAGCAGGTTCATCAGGACCTGGGTGATGTGATCCGCCACCGCCGTCACCGCGGGCACGTCGCGGCTCAGGTCGAAGTCGAACTCGATGCCGCGGAAGCGCTTGTCGTAGCTGATGAAGCTGCACGTCGACTGGATCAGCACGTTGAGATCGAGCAGCTCCGGGTCCGGCGGATGCGGCGCCGTCGCCGTCGCCATCGTGCGCATGATCCGCGCGATGCGCTCCGTCTGGCCAGGATCTGGGTCGCGAAATCCTGGATCACCTTGCTCGCCGGCGAGTCGTCGCGGCTGCGTCTCGTCGATGATGAACTGCGTGACGCCTGCGATTGCCGCGATGGGGTTGCTGACCTCGTGCCCGATCGCCGCGGCGAGCGAGCCGACCGCCGCCATCTTCTCGTGGTGGAACTGCTGCTGGCGCGCGACCTCCATCTGCTGTTCCCAGCGGCGCAGGTCGACCTGCATCCGGTTGACCGCGTCGATGAGGCCGCCGACCTCGTCGCGCCGTTTGTTGGCGAGCGGCGGCCCGCGCATATCCGCCGACGATGGCGACGGCGCGGTCCTGCAGCCGCCTGATGTCCCGGGCAAGGCCTGTGAAGAAGACGATGATGACGGCGATGCTCGCGACCGCGCCAACGACGTTGGCGGCGATCGCGAACACGCTGATGAATTGCTGCGTGTCGCGATATTCCTGGGCGAGCTCGGCGCTGCGTTTCTGCAGGCCGTTCATCATGCCTTCGAGCTTCGTGACGAGCTGCTGCTCGACCTCGTGCATGTGCGTGAGATGGACGTCGCTCGGCATCGACGCGCAGCGATTCGGCGGCGACGCGGAACGTCGCGAGATCCTGCGCCAGCATCGGATAGATCCGCTGCGCATTCTCGAGGCCGGCACTCGATCGCCGCGAATTCGGACGGCAGGTCGCCATAGCCCGTAAATCCGTCCGCCGGCCTTGTTGGCGGTGTTGAGCATGACGTCGGTCTCGACCATCGCATGGCGAGGATGGCGAGAACCGGCGTCAGCACTGCCTGCTGTTGCTGGCTCGCATCCAGCTGCCTCACGATCTGGACGAGGTTCTGCCGCTGGTGCGCGATGAACACGCTGATGATCGCGAGATACGCGATCAGCGTGATCACGGCGAGGATGCCCTTGGTTCGGAGCGAGGCGTTCATTGACGCGTTGCGGAAACTCTTGCTGTCGCGGCTACGCCGAAGCGGCGGCGTTGGACTGCTCCGCGCTCTTTCGCGCAGTGGTCGTTGGCGGCGGTTGTCGCTGCGAGGACTTCGCGCACCAGTTCAGGTATCTTGGCCTGCAGCTCGACGAGCACGGCGCGGCCGGCGCGCGTGATCCGGTAATACTTGCGCACCTTGCCGTCGACGACTTCCTGGCTGGAGACGAGCACGCGGCTCTCTTCGAGCGCGTGCAGCAGCGGGTAGAGCGTGCCCGGGCTGATGTCGTAGCCGTGCCGCTTCAGCTCGTCCATCATCTCGACGCCGAACACTGGCTCCCTCGATGCCAGATGCAACACGTGAACGCGCGCGAATGCGAGAAACACGTCCCTCAGAATCTTCTTGCCGGCTGCAGTGGCCACGGCCTTCCCCGATGTTGTTTGCGTGCGTCGCGCGGCAGGCCGCGGGCTGCACTAACCTTACGAGGTGCTTGCGAGCTCGACGAGCTCATTCGCATCTCGTTGGATCATCTCTTCTGGATGTGATAGCGAATTGCGATATCGAACGCCGGTAACGATATCGATTGCGACGCGCACGACCTTGGCTTAGGTCAAATTGCCGGACGTATCTCGCACGCGATTGACGAGGATCAATCCGGCGTATTCGGAGCCTGTGCGACACATTGACGCAGGGCGTTTTCGGCGTCGCGCGCGTGGGGCGCGCGAAGAAGGTTCGCGTACTTGCGGAGGATGGCGTGCTGCGCGAATGCGCAGGCTGCCGCAACCGCGCCACGACGCGCGGATGAAAGTCCGTGGCGCCAGCGAAGGGATCGCAGCCAACTGGCGGCGACGCGGTGTGGAGGTTCCCTTTGGGTGCCGGATGTCAGGACGTTGTTGCTGCCCGGCATGCGGCCCACGCATGCCATAAATCGTCGTCCCCGCGAAGGCGGGGACCCAGCGACTTGCGACGGACGCCTCTGGGTCCCCGCCTTCGCGGGGACGACGGTTCAGAATAACTCGTGCATCGAAGAAGCAACGCCTTGGTGGTTCACACCTAGGCCAGCGGAAATACCTCGTGCTTCTTCCGCGCCAGCGTGCGGATCAGCAGCTTCGCGATGTCGCCGTCGAACTCCGCGCGCGGCGGCGCCTCGACGAGGCGCGCGAGCTCGCCGTCGTCGCGCGCGGTGCCGAGCCAGCACCAGTCGCGGATCACGTGGACGTCGGTGCGCTCGCCGAGCAATGCCCGTTCGCGGATCGCGGCGAGCCCGGGAAAGGGCCACGGCGGAACCGCCAGCGGCGCGAGCGCGTCGGCGAGCCGTGCGTGATGCGCTTCGATCGGCTCGTCGCCGACGCAGGCGCCGGCGCAGCGGCGCACCTGGCGCGCGAAGCACGCACCCAGCCGCTTCTCGAGGCCGAGCGCTTTCCAGCAGAGTCCGTGCTCGGCCGCGAGATGACGCAGCGTCTCGCGCGCCTGCCGCTTCGACGTGAACGGGCCGTAGCGTCCGGGGAGCTCGCGCGGATCGACGCTCGCCGCGGGAACGAAGCGCGGCGGGCCGGGCACGTCGGGAAGCTCGAGGACGCCGGCCTCGCTTTTTCGCCGCAGCGCGTGGTTGTGCGCGGGAAGCAGCGACTTCACCAGCGCCGATTCGCGCAGCAGGGCGCCGAGCTCGCCCGCGGTTTCCTCGAATTCGATGCGCCGGATTTCCGCAGATAGACGCGAGTCGGTCGCCGACCGGTAATCCGACGAGAAATGCGCGCCGACGCGCTCGCGCAGGTTGCGGCTCTTGCCGATGTAGAGCGGCAGCGCGTTGAGCCCATAGAACAGGTAGACGCCGGGAGACTCCGGGAGCGTGGCGATGGCGTCGGGCGGCAGCTGCGGCGGCAGGCTCGGCGTCTTCAGCACGCGCTTCGTCGCATCGGCGACGGTCGCCTCGGGCCAGTCGCGATAGAGCGCCTGCACGAAGGCCCACAGCATGCGCGCATCGCCGAGCGCGCGGTGCCGCTCATCGGCATCGATGGCGTGCCGCGCGATGAGGGCGTCGAGGCCATGCCCTGTGGCTTCCGGATACAGGCGCCGCGAAAGCTTCACCGTGCACAGCACGCGTGCGGAAAATGCGAGGCCTTCGCGCGCGAACGCGTGCTTGAGGAAGCCGTAGTCGAAGCGCGCGTTGTGGGCGACGAACAGCGCGTCCGCGGTGCGCTTCGCCACCTCGCCCGCGACGGTGCCGAATGCCGGCGCGTCGCGGACCATCGCATTGGTGATCCCCGTGAGCGACTGGATCTCCGGAGGGATCGGCACGCCGGGGTTCACCAGCGTGCTCCACTCGGTGACCGTCGGCGGTCCCGCGCCAGTCGGATCGGCGTCGACGCGGACGATGCCGATCTCGGTGATCGCATCCTCGGCCGCACTCATGCCGGTCGTCTCGAGGTCGACGAAGGCGATGCTGGGCGCGAAAAGGTTCATGCGTGGCGCGGCGGGGACGGTGGAAATGAGCTTTTCGGCATGGTCGGGGCCGGGGGCTTGACCGGCGAACGTTCGTTCGGTATGGTACTCCCATGTCGAACGATCGTTCCTATCTGGCGCTGCTGCAGGACTACTACGCGCAGCACCGCGCGCTGCCGTCCTTCGCATTCATCGGCTCGCTCCTTGGCCTCAAGTCGAAGTCCTCGGTGGCCGCCATGGTGGCACGCCTCAAGCTGGCCGGGTATGTCGAATCGACGCCGGATCGCCGGCTGGCGCCCACCAAGCGCTTTTTCGAGCGGCCGCTCGCCGAATCCCCGGTCCATGCGGGTCTGCCGAGCGCTATCGAGGACGCCCCGGCCGATGCGCTCACCATCGACGACTACCTGATCGAGCGCCCGTCGCAGACGGTGCTCGTCCGCGTCAAGGGCGACTCGATGATGGACGCCGGCATCCTCGACGGCGATCTCGTCGTCGTCGAGAAGGCGGCCGCCGCCAAGCGCGGCGACATCGTCGTCGCGATCGTCGACGGCGAGTTCACGCTGAAGACGCTCGACATCGAGCGCGGCAAGTTCATCCTCAAGCCCGAAAACCCTGCCTATCCCGTCATCCGCCCCGAAGGCGCGCTGGAAATCTTCGGCGTGATGGTCGGGCTCGTCCGCAAGATCTGAGCGGGCCAACGCTCCGGGCGCCGGCACAACCGGCCGCCACGATCGTGGTAACGTTTCCTTCCGGTCCGCCCCGGTCGACGCTCGCGTCATGACGGTCGCGATTGCGAGCTGCGAGGAGAAGGGCGGCCGCGGCCAGGAGCCATCGATGCAACGTCTCATCGTCGGAATCACGGGCGCCACCGGCGCGATCTTCGGCGTGCGCCTGCTGCAGGCGCTCGAAGGCAGCGGCATCGAGACCCATCTCGTCATCAGCAAGTGGGCGCTGCAGACGATCGAGCACGAGGTGACGCTTTCCGTCGACGCGATCCGCGCGCTGGCGAGCGTGAACCACGAACCCGGCAACTTCAATGCGCCGATCGCCTCGGGATCGTTTCGCGTCGACGGGATGGTCATCGCGCCATGCTCGGTGCGAAGCCTCGCCGCGATCGCGCACGGCAGCGGGGACACGCTGATTCACCGCGCCGCCGACGTCGTGCTGAAGGAACGGCGCCGCCTCGTGCTGCTCGTCCGGGAGATGCCGCTTTCCACCATTCACCTCGAGAACATGCTGACGCTGGCGCGCATGGGCGCGACGATCATGCCGCCCATGCCCGCCTTCTACAACCATCCGAAGTCGGTCGACGACATCGTCGATCACGTCGTCGCGCGCACGCTCGATCAGCTCGACCTTCCGGCGCCGTTCGCGCGCCGCTGGGAGGGCCCGCCGCGCGCGGCGGCGGTGCCGCTTCGGCGCAAGCGCTGACGCCTCAGTCGCTGGGATGGCGGTTCGCCCGAAGATCGCCCTCGTCCTCTCCGGGGGCGGCGCCCGCGCGGCGTACCAGGCGGGCGTCCTTGCGGCGATCGCCGAGTGGCTGCCTGCGGGGAGCCCGACGCCGTTCGTGATCGTGTGCGGCACGTCGGCCGGCGCGATCAATGCCGCCGCCATTGCTGCAGGCGCAAAGGATTTCATCGGCGCCACGAAACGCCTGGGCGAACTGTGGAGCACGGTGCAGGCGTCCGACATCTACCGCACCGAAGCGACGCAGCTGATGGGGCAGGGCGCGCGCTGGCTCGTCTCCTTCGTGCCGGCGTGGCGGCATCGGCGTCCGGCGAGCCTCCTCGACAATGCGCCGCTCACCGGGTTTCTCTCCCGCAACGTTCCCTTCGGCGCCGTGCAGTCCTCGCTCGATGCCGGTGTGCTCGATTCGCTCGCCGTGACCGCGATGAGCTATCGCAGCGGGATGTCGGTGACGTTCTGCCAGGCGCAGCCTGGGCTGCAGCTGTGGGAGCGCTCGCAGCGCCTCGGCGTTCCCGCGACCATCGACCTGCGCCATCTGCTCGCGTCGAGCGCCATCCCGTTCGTCTTTCCGCCGGCGGCGATCGACGGCGAATATTTCGGCGACGGCGCGGTGCGGCAGGTGGCTCCGACGGGACCGGCGCTGCATCTTGGCGCTGACCGGATTCTCGTCATTGGCGCCGCGCGAACCACGGTCAATCACCATCCGCCGGCGTCGACCGCGCCGCCGTCGATGGCGCAGATCGGCGGCCAGGTGCTGGCGAGCATCTTCACCGACGCGCTCGGCACGGATCTCGAGAAGGTGCGGCTCGTCAACGTCGCGGTGCGGCAGATTCCCTCGGACCGGCTGACGTCGAGCCCGGTGCCGCTACGCGACGTCGACCTCGCGGTGCTCACGCCCAGCATCGCGCTGGAGGACATCGCGCTCCAGCACGTCGCCGACCTGCCGAGAACGATGCGCGTGCTGCTGCGCGGCGTCGGCGCGACCCATCCGGGCGGCGGAGCACTGCTGTCGTATCTCCTGTTCGCACCGGGCTTCTGCAAGGCACTGCTCGACCTCGGGCGCGCCGACGCCGTCGCGCACCGCGCCGAGATCGAGGCGCTGCTCGCGGGCGTGTGCTGATCGGTCAGGCCGGCAGCGCGGCCTTCGCCACGTCGACCAGGCAGTCGTAGAACGTCGCGCCGCCGCCCAGGTCAGTGAGCGCCTGGCTCGTCACGGCATTGGCGTTCTCGCCGCCGGGGGCGAGCTTCTTCCACCAGACCGAGGGCGCGACGACGAGCCCGGTGCGGGCGCGATCGGTCACGTTCGCGGTCGCGAAGAATGCGCCGCGGTCGTTGAAAATGCGCACGGTGTCGCCAGTCGCGATGTGTCGCGCGGCGGCGTCATCCGGATGGATCTCGAGCCGCGGCCCGCGCTCCTCGGCAACGAAGCGCTCGAGGTTCGCGAACGACGAGTTCAGGAAATTGCGCGCGGGCGGCGAGATGAAGGCGAGTGGATAGCGCTTCGCGAGCGCGGGATTGCTCGCTGCCGATTCGCGCGGCGGGACGAACGTCGGCAATGGATCGTGTCCCTGCGCTGCCAGCGTCGCGGAATGGAACTCGCACTTGCCGGAAGGCGTCGGAAAGTTGCCGTGCGCGAACGGCGCATACGGTGTCGGCACCGCGAGCCGCGTGAAGCCGTCCTCCCGCATCCGGTCCCAGTCGAGTCCCGCCGCACGCGGATGCGCCGAATTGAAGGCGTGCCGCGCCATGTCGTCGTCGCTTTCGCCGAAGCAGGCATCGTTGTAGCCCATGCGCTGCGCGAGCAGGCGGAAGACCTCGGTGTTCGGCTTCGCCTCGCCGAGGGGCGCGATTGCGGGATTGTTGGCCATCGCCCAGACGTGACCATACGACAGGTGGACGTCGGTCTGCTCGAGCTGCGTCGTCGCGGGCAGCAGGATGTCGGCGTAGTCGGCCGTGTCGGTCTGGAAGATCTCGTGCACCACGCAGAAGAGATCCTCGCGCGCGAAGCCGGCCGCGACGCGCGACGACTCCGGCGCGACGGCGACGGGATTCGAGTTGTAGACGTAGATCGCGCGGACGGGCGGGTCGGAGAGGTCATTGAGTGCGTTGCCGATCGCGCTCATGTTGATGGTGCGCGGGCTTCCGCGGATCAGGTCGGGCCGTTCGAGCGCCCCGGTCGCCACCGGGAAATTGCCGGATGACGACAGGAGCGCGCCGCCGGCCGGCTCGCGCCACGCGCCCACCAGTGCCGGCAGGCACGCGATGGCGCGCACCGCGTTGGCGCCGCCCGCGTGTCGCTGCAGACCGTAGTTGAGGCGGATCGCGGCGGGGCGGGTGGTGCCGTATTCGCGGGCGAGGTCGACGATGGTCTGCGTCGGGAATCCCGCAGATCGCGGCGACGCGCTCGGGCGGGAACTCCGCCGCGCGCGCGGCGAGCCCATCGAAGCCGACCGTGTAACGCTCGATGTAATCGCGATCGACGAGATCCTCGGCGATCAGCACGTGCATGAGGCCGAGCGCCAGCGCCGCATCGGTGCCGGGCAGCGGGGCGATGTGCGCGTCGCATTTGTCGGCGGTCAGCGAGCGGTACGGGATCGATCGCGACGAGCCGGGCACCGCGGCGGCGCGCTTCCTGCGCCCGCGTCCAGAAGTGCAGGTTGGACACGATCGCGTTGCAGCCCCAGATCAGGATCAGCCGCGAGGAATCGAACTGCTCGACATCCATCCCGATGGACGCGCCGATCGTCGCGCCCCATCCCGCCTTGCCGGCGGTCGCGCAGATCGTGCGGTCGAGCAGCGACGCGCCCAGCCGATGGAAGAAGCGGCGATCCATCGAGCTTCCCTGCAGCAGGCCCATCGTCCCCGCGTAGGAGTAGGGGAGGATCGCCTGCGGGCCGTCCGGCGACGCGGCAATCGCAGCGAACCGGGTGGCGATCGTCGCGAGCGCTTCGTCCCACGAGATGCGCTCGAAGCGGCCCTCGCCCTTGCGTCCCACGCGCCGCATCGGGTGCAGCACCCGGTCCTTCGAGTACGTGCGCTCGAGATAGCGGGCGACCTTGGTGCAGAGCTTGCCGGCCGTCGGCGGATGGTCGGCCGCGCCGCGGATCTCGACTGCGCGGCCGTCCTCGACCGTGACCTGCAGCGCGCAGGTGTCGGGGCAATCGTGCGGGCAGGCCCCGCGGACGACGGTTCTCGTTCCTGCGGGCTTCGGGTCGAGCGGCATGGCGCCAATGATAACGCGCGGTCTTCTCGACCATCGCGGCGAGGCCCGCGGGCGAAGCGCGCCGCGGCGCCCGCCCGACGGACCTTCCGCGCGCCGTCAGTTTCCCGTCGTGCCCGCGCCACCCGATCGTGAACCCGTGCTCGCAATGACGCGCCAACTATTGAAGTGCCGTCGGAGGAAAGAGTCTGATGACATTGAAACGTAACGACAAAGTAATCATGTAGCCGACAGCAATTTTGCTTGGCACGGATGGTGCTTTATGGGTGGCAGGGAAGCAAATCAGCGGGAAAGGAAACGCAAATGGAGGCCTCGGTGATCTACACCCACTACGATTATCTGGATCTCGCGCCTGGTGCGAGCACGGCCCGGATCGAAGCGGCATATGCGCAGGTGCTGGAGCGCTTCGGCTACGGCGGTGCCGACATCGAGCAGGACATGGGCGGACTCGTCCGGATGATCCATGCAGCCTACGAGACGCTTTCCGATCCGCAGAAGCGCCGCCGCTACGACGAGCAGTTGGCGCGCGAAGCGGCGCTTGCCGATGCCGAATTGAAGTCGATGCTCGACCGGCCCGTGGGCGTCGGGCAGCGTTTCCAGGATGCCCCGATGGCGCTGCAGCAGATGCTGCGCCAGCTCGCGGCCTGATCCCTCCAGCGACAGATTTGACGGTCGCCGGGTCTTCACACGCAAACAGCGATGCGGTCGGCGGCCGTTTTCTTTCCCCGACGCCATGCGGCCAGGAGCCGCAGCGCGGCATCACCGGCACGAATCCATACGCGCCGCACCGTTCAATTGCCGCCGCGTGACGGACGCCACGTGGCCGCGGGTCCCCGCACCGATCGCCGGCGCACCGCGGCGAACACGCGCCGCGCCGCCCAGCGGCCGCGGCCGCGGCCCGATACCCTGGTCCCGCGGGGACTGATCCCCTTGTGGACGCACTGACGGCGCATCCACCGAAAGGACGATTCCGCACGACCGCGACAGGCGCACAGAATCAGGCAACAGGTTTCCCTCTTGCAGCGATCCTTCGAAATTTCGGAACGACTCGACACGCAACCGATTTGATCCAGGCAGCCCGACGCGCAGCGCCCCAGGAGATCCGACGTGGAAAAATGCACCACCTGCCAGTACTACGACCGCCGGCAGATGAACGGCGTCAGCGGCGCGCCGCAAACGGGGCAGTGCCGCCGCACCGCGCCGATGCTGAATCCGGTCAACGCGAAGCCCTACATCATCGAAGGCATCTGGCCCACCGTCCGTGACGACGACTGGTGCGGCGAATGGAAGATCATCGCGCGCCGTGTCGACGGTCGGTCGGTCGAAGCCACCAACGCCGCGGCAATCGGCCCGAAGGCACTGGCCACCCCGCTGCGTCCAGCCGGTGTGAGCTCGCCCGCATTCGGACGTCCCGCGCCCAGCAACGTGACCCCCATCGCGGCCTCTCCGGGCAACGATTAAGCAGTCCACATTCCTCGGCGTCGAGCGCGAGCGATTCGCCGCGCTCCGCCGCCGATACCGCTCGCCGGCCGCCTCGCGCGGCCGGTATTCGTTCTGACTCCCGATTGAAAGCGCCGAACGCGGCTTCGCGTTGACGACGTCAAGGCGGCCTCGCGTCATCGCTCGAGGCGACATCGCGCATGCGACCGCCGGGTGGCTCGGCCCATGAGCCACCTGCGCGGTAGACTTGCTCCTGGTGCGGGCGTTGTCTCCGCTTCGCACTGCGTTCGACGCCATGGCCTCCCTCCCCGAATCACTGCTGCAGGCGCTGGCCGCGGGTGTCACCGTCGTCACCCCGAACAATCGCCTCGCCCGCGCACTGACCGCGGGTTTCGACGCCGCGCAGCGTAGCGCCGGACGCGCCGCATGGGAGGCGGCGCGCGTGCTGCCGTGGAGCGCGTGGCAGGCGACACTGCGGCAGGAGGCGATCGAGGCGGACGCGATCGACACGGCGTCGCGGCTCCTTAGTGCGGCGCAGTCGAATTTCCTCTGGCGCAGGATCGTGGCGGCCCACGGCGGCGATCTCATCGACGTCGCGGGCGCGGCGCGCATTGCCGCCGAGGCATGGTCGCTCGCGCACGAATGGGGCGCGGGTGGCGAGAGCTGGCGCGGATGGGCGAACCGATTCGCGTCGGCCGACGACGACACCGCGACGTTCGCGGCGTGGGCCGAGCGTTATCACGCGACGCTCACCGATGCGAGCACCCATGATGCAGCGAGTCTCGCGGATCGGCTCGTCGCGGCGTCGCCCCGGGTCGCCGCGTGGCGTGGCGTCACCGTCGCGCTGGCGGGCTTCACCGAGCTATCGCCGCAGCAATCCCGGCTCGTCGCGGCACTCACCTCCGCCGGTATGCGCATCGAGAGGATTGCCACGCTGCCGCCGGGACCGAATCGCATCCGCCGCAGCGAGCACGCGTCGCCGCGCGACGAGGTCGCCTGCGCACTCGGCTGGGCGCGGCGCGCGGCGCTTCAGGCTTCCGACACGGTGGCCGCGATCGTCGTCGCCGATCTCGCGGAACGGCGCGCCGAAGTTCGCGCACTGGCGGAGGACATCCTGTGTCCCGCGCTGCAATGGCCGGGGCAGGAATCGGCCGCGCGCCCGTACAACCTCTCGCTCGGCGTGCGTCTCGCCGACGTCGACATCGTCGCGGCGGCGACCGATCTCCTAGCGCTCGTGCACGGGCCACAACCCTCGGGGCGCATCGCCGCGTGGCTGCGCACGCCGTACCTCCCGGGCGATCGGGAAGCGGCGGCTGCCCGCGCGGCGCTCGAGCGGCGCTGGCTCGAGCAGGGCCGCGGATCGATGACGCTCACCGAGGTGATCGCCGAGCTGCAGCCGGTTGATCCGGCGCTGGCCCAGCGCCTGCATGCGGCGCGCGGCGCGATGTCCTTCGCTGCGGCCGCGCCGCGCGCGTGGGCCGATGCGTGGCGGAACGTGCTGGCACAGGTCGGCTGGCCGGGCGAGCGGGGACTCGGCAGCGCGGAATTCCAGGCGCGCGGCGCGTGGGACGAGGCGCTGGTGGATTTCGCGGGCGTCGCCATGCTGGCCACGCGCATGCCGCCCGCCGAGGCGCTCGACGCATTGCGCGAGGAGCTTTCGCTGCGCATCTTCCAGCCCGAGGCGCCGTCGGCGCCGATCCAGATCATGGGCCTGCTCGAAGCCGCCGGCACGCCGTTCGACGCGCTGTGGGTCGCGGGGCTCGATGCCGAATCGTGGCCGCGCGCGCCCGAGCCCAATCCGATGCTGCCGCTCGCGTGGCAGCGCGAGCGCGGCGTTCCGCGATCCTCGGCCGCGTCGGAGCTTGCGCACGCAGCTGCGCTCACGGACCAGCTCGCGCGCGGCGCGCCGGACGTCGTGTTCTCGTTCGCCCGCGAGCCCGGGGAAGAGCACGGGCTCGCCTCGTCGCTGCTGCCGCCGGGCGACGCGCTTGCAGACACCGCGGACGGCGCATGCGAAGGCGCCGCGCGGCAGATGTTCGCGGCGCGGCCCGCGCTCGAATGCTGCGACGACTCCCACGCGCCGGCATTGCCCGCGGGCACGGCGATGCGCGGAGGCGCGGGCCTCGTCGCGGCGCAGGGGGATTGTCCGTTCCAGGCCGTGGCCGCCTATCGGCTGCGCGCCGACGTGTGGCCCGAGCCGCTCGACGGCTTTTCGCCGATGGAGCGCGGCAATCTCGTGCACGATGCGCTCGCCCGTTTCTGGACCGAGGTGCGCACGCATGCGGCGCTGGTCGAACTCCCCGACGACGCACTGGCTGCCGCTGTCGAGCGCCACGCGAGCGCGGCGCTGCGCGCGCTCGATCCCCTGCGCCGGCGCACCTTGCCGGAAGCCGTGCTCGCGCGGGAGGCGCCACGGATCGCAGCGCTGCTGCTGATGTGGCTCGCCGGCACCGAGCGGGCCCGCCCGCCGTTCACCGTGCTCGCGGTCGAGGAGCGCATGGAAGTGAGGCTCGCCGAGCTGCTGCTGACGCTGCGCATCGACCGGATCGACACGCTCGCCGACGGCGGTGCTCTGATCATCGACTACAAGACCGGTCTGCCTCCGGGGACCGCGCAATGCATCGAGCAGCGTCCGCGCGCACCTCAGCTTGGCCTCTACGCGCTGAGCTACGCCGCCACGAATCCCGCGGAGCCGTTGCGCGCGCTGGCCTATGCCTGCCTGCGCCGGGGCGAGCTCAAGGCCGACGGCCTCGCCGCCGACGCCGGCGTGTGGGACGCGCTGCGCACGCCCTCCGACCTGCGCGACGCGCCGTTCGCGGGATGGGTGGAACTCGAAGCGCATTGGCGCCGGGAGCTCGAAGCGCTCGGCACCGAGATCCGCGAGGGCGTCGCGACGATCACGCCGCGTCACGTCGCGACGACGTGCCGGCAATGCGGGCGCCAGGCGCTGTGCCGCATCGGCTCCGCGGCGCTCGGCACCGACGAGGGTGGCGAGAATGAGTGAGTCGGCGACACGGGATGCCCTGACCGGGAACGACGCGGCGGCGCGGGAGCGTCGCGCTCGACGTCACCCGCTCGTTCCTCGTGCAGGCGCCCGCGGGCTCGGGCAAGACGGGGCTCCTGATCCAGCGCTTTCTCGCGCTGCTCGCGCACGTCGACCGGCCCGAGCGCGTCGTCGCGATGACCTTCACCCGCAAGGCCGCGGCGGAGATGCTCGAGTCGCATCGTCGGCGCATTGCGTGACGCGGACGAATGGCGTCGTCACGGACAAGCCGCACCACGCCCGCACACTCTGCGCTGGCGCAAAGCGTCCTCGCGCAGGACCGCAGGTTCGGCTGGAACCTGGTCGCGCACCCGGCGCGGCTGCGCGTGATGACGATCGACGCATTCTGCGCGGCGCTCGCGCGCCAGGCGCCCCTGGCGACGCGGCTCGGCGCGTCGCCGCGCTTCGACGAGCACGCGTATCCGATCTACCAGCGCGCCGCGCGTGCAGCCCTCGCCGCCGCGGGCGCCGCCGACGACGGGTGGCAACGGCTCCTGTCGCATCTCGACAACGATGCGTCGCGCGCGGTGATGCTGGTCGCCGATCTCCTCGCCAAGCGCGACCAGTGGCTGCGCGAGATGGTGGGCGCCGGCCGCGCCGTCGATCGTGCGGCGCTGGAAGCTGTCCTCGCCGCGGAAACGGAAGGCGAGCTCGCGGCCATCGCGTGCCGCGCTGCCGCAGAGCTTCGCGGTGCGGCTGCAGGCGATGCAGCAATATGCCGCGCGCCATCTCGCCGACGATCCCGACAAGGCCGCATTCGGCGCGCGGCTTGCGCAATGCGCGGAGGGCGGCGGACTTCCTGCGGCGACGCACGACGCCCTCGCGCAGTGGCAGGCGCTGGCGCAGTGGCTGCTGCTGAAGGGGAACGCGCAGTTCCGGCGTCAGCTGGACAAGAACGCGGGATTTCCCGCCAAGGGCACGGGTCCGGGCGCCGCGGCACGCGGCGAGCGCAACGACGCCATGCGGACACTGCTCGCCGATCTCGAGGCGCTTCCCGATTTCGCGTCGACGCTCGATGCGGCGCGGCACCTGCCGCCGGCACGGTACGCGGACGGCACCTGGGCGCTGATCGACGCGCTCGCGGAGCTTCTGCCGCGCGTCGCCGCGCATCTGCACATCGCGTTCGCCGACGCCGGAACGATCGATTTCGTCGAGGCGCAGATCGCCGCGCGCGACGCGCTGGGCAGCGCGGAGGCGCCATCCGACCTGCTGCTGCGCCTCGATTTCACGATCGACCATCTGCTGATCGACGAATTCCAGGACACGTCGTTCGCGCAGCTCGAACTGATCGAGCTGCTCACTGCGGGCTGGGAGCCTTCCGACGGTCGCACGCTGTTCGCGGTCGGCGATCCGATGCAGTCGATCTATCGCTTCCGCGAGGCCGAGGTGCGGCTTTTCGTCGAGGCGCAGCAGCGGCGCATGATCGGCAACGTACCCGTCGAGCCCATCGTGCTCTCGCGCAATTTCCGCTCGCACGACGGCCTGGTGCAGTGGGTCAACGCAACGTTTGCCGGCGTGCTCGGCGCGATCAACGATCCGTGGCGAGGCGTCGTCGCCTTCGCGCCGGCGATCGCAAACGAGCCCGCGCAGGAGGGTCCGGCGGTGACCTTCGACGCACTGCAGGGCAGGGCGGCCGAGGCACAGGCCGTGGTCCGGCGCGTCGAGATGGCGCTTTCGACGGAAAAGGCGACCGTCGCGATTCTTGTGCGTGCCCGCAGCCATCTGGCGGACATCCTGCCTGCGCTGCGCAGTGCCGGCATCGCGTACAGCGCGGTCGATCTCGATGCACTCGCCGAACGGCCGGCGATCCTGGACCTCCTCGCGCTGACGCACGCGGTCGCGCAGCCTGCGGACCGGCTCGCGTACCTGTCGGCGCTGCGCGCGCCGTGGTGCGGCCTGCGCCTTTCCGATCTGTTGGTGCTCACCGGTGGCGCGGACGCCACCCCTGCACACTCGATGGCTGCACTGCCGCTCGATGCCGCCGCACTGCGCGACCTGTCGCCGGACGGGCGCAAGCGATTCCACCGCGTCAGAAGCATCCTCGACGCGGCGATGGACGCGCGCGGTCGGGCCACGCTGTCTTCGCGCGTCCGCGGTGCGTGGCTCGCGCTCGCGGGGCCCGCCACCCTCGACGACGCAATCGATCTCGACGCGGCGGAGCGCTTCTTTGCGACGCTTTCGGAGCACGAAATCGCCGGCGACGTACCGGACTGGTCGGGCTTCGTCGCGGCGCTGGCGCTGCTGCGCGCCGTCCCGCAGGCGCAGGAGGCCGCGCGCGTCCAGGTGATGACGCTGCATCGCGCCAAGGGACTGGAGTTCGACGTCGTCATCATGCCGGGGCTCGCGCGCACGCCGAACCGGCAGGACACGCCGCTGATCCGGTGGCGACGACGGCCGCAGGGCCTTCTGCTTGCCCCGCTCAAGGAGCGCGGCGGCGAGGCGGACCCCGTTTACGCGTATCTCAGTCATCTCGCGGAGGGCGAGGAGGCGGCCGAGCTGGGCCGCGTGCTCTACGTCGGCTGCACGCGCGCGCGCTCGAGGCTGCATCTCGTCGCCGAGCTTGCGGTCAAGGAGGCCGACGACGGGACGCTCGAATGGAAAACACCGCGCGGAGGATCGGCGCTCGCGCGATTCGGAGCGAGCCTCGATCCGATGCGTGTCGCGCCGGAGCGCACGGCGGCCGAGATCGTTGCTGCGACGCGACCGCCGGGCCTTGCCCGCATTCCCGCGGCGTGGTCGGCGCCGCCACCCGTCGCATCAGTTCCCGCGCGAGCGCAGGTCGAGGATGCGCGCGAGCTGCTGCCATTCGACTGGGTGCGGGAGACGGCGCGGCAGGTGGGCATCGTCGCGCACCGCCTCTTCGCGCAGATCGGGCGCGAAGGCATCGCCGCATGGAGCGAGGAGCGTGTCGCGTCGCTCGGTCCGCGCATCCGCAGCGAGCTCGCGGAGGCGGGCGTCGATGCGAGCGAGCTCGCGGCCGCGTCAGCGCAGGTCGAGGCCGCGGTCAACGGCATCATTGCCGACGCGCGCGGGCGCTGGTTCTTTGCGCCGGAGCACGGGGACGCGCGCAGCGAGTGGGCGCTCGGCGGAACCGTCGACGGCACGACGGTGCACGTCGTGCTCGACCGGACCTTTGTCGCGGACGAGGTTCGCTACATCGTCGATTTCAAGACCGGCGTGCACGAAGGCGCGGACCTTTCCGCGTTCCTCGACGGCGAGGTCCTGCGCTATCGCGACCAGCTCGCCCGCTATGCAGCGATCGTCGCCGCGCTCGATCCGCGCCCGATCCGCCTCGCGCTCTACTACCCGCTGCTGCGCGAGTGGCGCGAATGGCCCGCCGCGTGAAGGGATAATCGCGCTTTCATCGGCACGGCGCGGGAGAGCGGCGGAGGCAGCGAAAATCCGCTAAAATCGACCCCTTTTGTTGCTCGAGGACCGCGCGTGCGGATTTTTCGCGGGTTGCCGGCTGCGGCCGACACGCCTGTTGCCCTGACGATCGGCAATTTCGACGGTGTCCACCGCGGCCACCAGGCGATGCTCGCGCGTCTCGTCGAGGCCGCAGAGGACCTCGCGCTGACGCCGGCGGTGCTGACCTTCGACCCGCCGACGCGCGAATTCTTCGCGGGCGCAAAGGCGCCCCCTCGGCTCGCGCCGCTGCGCAGCAAGATCGAGCAGTTCGGTGAGCACGGCGTCGGGCGCGATCTACATCGCCCGCTTCGACGCACGACTCGCGGCGCTCACGCCCGAGGACTTCGTCACCGACGTGATGGTGCGCCGTCTCGGCGTGCGCTGGGTGCTCGTGGGCGAGGACTTCCGCTTCGGCAAGGGTCGCGCCGGCAGCATCGACACGCTGCGCGCGCACGCGGCGACGTTCAGTGTCGAGGCGATGCGCATCGTGTCGCACGACGGCGAGCGCGCCTCGTCCACCGTGGTCCGCCAGGCGCTGGCGGCGGGGGACCTCGCGCACGCCGCAGCGATGCTCGGCCGCCCGTACACGATCGAAGGCCGCGTCGCGCACGGTGCGAAGCTCGGGCGCAACCTCGGCTACCCGACCGCGAACATCCGCCTCAAACGCGTGCCGCCCGTGTCCGGCATCTTTGCCGTGCGCGTGCACGGGCTCGGCCCGGCACCGCGGGAAGGGGTGGCGAGCCTCGGCGTGCGGCCCACCGTCGAGAGCAAAGGCGTGCCGCTGCTGGAAGTTTTCATTTTCGATTTCGACGAGAACATCTACGGACGCCGGATCGCCGTCGAATTCGTGCACAAGCTGCGCGACGAGGAGCGTTTCTCCGACCTCGCCACGCTGACGCGCCAGATCGGCCTCGATGCCGACAACGCGCGCGCCTGGTTCGCCCGCAATTCCGCCGCGGCGGAATTCGCCGCTGCGACGCCCGCCCATTGAATCCACGCACCAGTCACCCGACAAAGCCCGCATGTCCGACGACACCAAAAAAGACTACAAGACGACGCTGAACCTGCCGGACACGCCGTTTCCGATGCGCGGCGACCTCGCGCGGCGCGAGCCGCTGTGGGTCGCCGACTGGCGCGAGCGCAAGGTGTACGAGGCGATCCGGGCGGCGGCGAAGGGGCGCCCGCGCTTCGTGCTGCACGACGGCCCGCCGTACGCGAACGGCGAGATCCACATCGGGCACGCGGTCAACAAGATCCTCAAGGACATCGTCGTCAAGAGCAAGACGATGGCGGGCTACGACGCGCCGTACGTGCCGGGCTGGGATTGCCACGGGATGCCGATCGAGGTGCAGATCGAGAAGACGCACGGCAAGCATCTCCCGACCGCGGACACGCAGCGCCTCGCGCGCGCCTACGCGTCGACGCAGATCGAGCGCCAGAAGGCCGACTTCCAGCGCCTCGGCGTGCTTGGGGACTGGGACCACCCGTACACCACGATGGCGTACGCCAACGAGGCCGACGAGATCCGCACGCTCGTGAAGCTGCTCGAGAAGGGCTACGTCTACCGCGGCCTGAAGCCCGTCAACTGGTGCTTCGACTGCCAGAGCGCGCTCGCCGAAGCCGAGGTCGAGTACGAGGACCGCACCGATTCCGCGATCGACGTCGGCTTCGCGCTCGATGACGCCGATCGCACGAAGCTCGCGGAGGCATTTGGACTTGCCGCGCTGCCGCCCGGGCCCGTGCTCGCCGTCATCTGGACCACGACGCCGTGGACGATTCCGGCGAACCAGGCGCTCAACGTGCACCCGGATTTCCGGTATGCGCTGGTCGCGACGCCGCGCGGCCATCTGGTGCTGGCCGAGGACCTCGTCGCCGCGTGCCTCGCACGCTACGGGCTCGAAGGGCAGGTCGTCGCGACCGCGATGGGCAAGGCGCTCGAGCTCGTCCGGTTCCGCCATCCGTTCTACGATCGCGCGTCGCCTGTCTATCTCGGCGACTACGTGACGCTGGAGCAGGGCACGGGTGTGGTCCACAGCGCGCCGGCGTACGGCATCGAGGACTTCGCGTCGTGCCGCCGCTACGGCATGAAGGACGAGGACATCCTGGCACCGGTGCAGGGCAACGGCTACTTCGCCGAGACGCTGCCGTTCTTCGGCGGGATGCGGATCTGGGACGCCAATCCGAAGATCGTGGCGAAGCTCGACGAGGTCGGCGCGCTCCTCCACAGCGAGAAGTTCGTGCACAGCTACATGCACTGCTGGCGGCACCGCACGCCCATCATCTACCGCGCGACGACGCAGTGGTTCGCGGGGATGGACGACGTGACCGGGTATCGCGGCGCGAAACCGGCGCGGACGCTGCGCGAGACCGCGCTCGAGGGCATCGAGCGCACCGAATTCTTTCCCGCGTGGGGCAAGGCGCGGCTCTACGGCATGATCGCCAACCGTCCCGACTGGACCCTTTCGCGCCAGCGACACTGGGGCGTTCCGCTGCCATTCTTCGTCGACAAGGACACCGACGCGCTGCACCCGGACACCGTTGCGCTGGCCGAGCTCGCCGCGGCGAAGGTCGAGCGGGGCGGGATCGAGTCGTGGTTCGAGGCGACCTACGAGGACTTCGGCGTCGACCCCGCGAAATACCGCAAGCTGACCGACACGCTCGATGTGTGGTTCGACTCGGGCTCGACGCACCAGACCGTCATGGGCGGCCCGGATGCCGCGAAGACGCACGCCGGCTCGCACGCGCGGGACACGCGCTTTCCCGCGGATCTCTATCTCGAAGGCTCGGACCAGCATCGCGGGTGGTTCCACTCGTCGCTGCTGGTCTCGTGCATGCTGAACGGCACGCCGCCGTACAAGGCGCTCCTGACGCACGGCTTCGCCGTCGACGGCGCCGGCAAGAAGATGTCGAAGTCGAAGGGCAACGTCGTCGCGCCGCAGAAGGTCTCCGACACGCTGGGCGCCGAGATCCTGCGTCTGTGGGTGGGGGCGACCGACTATTCGGGCGACCTCACGATCTCCGACGAGATCCTGAAGCGTGTCGTCGAAAGCTATCGCCGCATCCGCAACACGCTGCGCTTCCTGCTTGCGAACACGGCCGACTTCGACGCGGCAAAGGATGCCGTTCCGCTGGATGAGCTGCTGGAGATCGACCGCTACGCGCTCGCCTCGGCGCGCGCGCTCGCCGACGCGGTCGAGGGCGATTACGGGCGCTACGAGTTTCACCTCGTCGTGCAGCGGCTGCAGACGTATTGCTCCGAGGATCTCGGCGGGTTCTATCTCGACGTGCTGAAGGACCGCCTGTACACCGCGGGCACGACGAGCCGCGCGCGGCGTTCCGCGCAGACCGCGCTGGCGCTGATCCGCGATCTGCTGCTGAAGCTGATGGCGCCCGTGCTCTCGTTCACGGCGGAAGAGGCGTGGCGCATCGTCCACCCCGCCGACGCGACGATCTACGTGCAGGTCTGGAAGGACTCGGTGCCGGCGCTTCCCGATGCGGGCGCGCTGATCGGGAAGTGGACGCGCATCCTCGCCGTGCGCACTGCCGTGCAGAAGGAGATCGAGACGCTGCGCCAGGAAGGGAAGGTCGGCTCGTCGCTGCAGGCCGAGGTTGCCATTACGTCGCCGCCGGAAGACTACGCCGCGCTGGCGAGCCTCGGCGACGACCTGCGCTTCGTGATGATCACCTCGGCGGCGAGCGTCGCCCCGGGCGCGTCGCTCGCGATTGCCGTCACGGCGAGCGCGCAGAAGAAGTGCGACCGCTGCTGGCACTACCGCGCCGACGTCGGCGCGGACCCGACGCATCCGACGCTGTGCGGACGCTGCGTGGCGAACCTCTTCGGCGCCGGCGAGGCACGGCGCTGCGCATGACGGGGCTGTCGCGCAACGTTGCGGGCGGATGGCGCTGGCTCTGGCTCAGCGCTGCGGTGATCGTCGCGGACCAGGTGACGAAGGCGCTGATGAAGGCATGGCTCGCGCCGCAGGAGACGCGGCCGCTCGGCAGCATGTTCGCGTTCATCCTCACGTTCAACGACGGCGCGGCGTTCAGCATGGGCGCGGGTGCCGGCGGCTGGCAGCGCTGGTTCTTCATGGCGATCGCCGTCGTCGCGGCAGTGCTGATCGCGTTCCTGCTGAAGCGCGGCGGGTCGGCGGTCTATTGCGCAGGCCTCGCGCTGATCCTCGGCGGGGCGATCGGCAACCTGTGCGACCGCGTCGTGCTGGGCAAGGTCGTCGACTTCCTGCTGTTCCACTATGATCGATGGTCGTTTCCGGCCTTCAACGTCGCCGACTCGGCGATCACCGTGGGCGCCGGCCTCGTCATCCTCGACAGTCTGCGGCAGCGCCGCGTCGATACGCCGCCGGCGCCGGTGAAGGAGCAATGATGGACGTCCTGCTCGCCAATCCGCGCGGATTCTGCGCCGGGGTCGACCGCGCGATCGCGATCGTGCTGCAGGCGCTCGAGAAGTTCGGCGCGCCGATCTACGTGCGCCACGAGGTCGTCCACAACAAGTTCGTCGTCGACGACCTCCGCGCCCGGGGCGCGATCTTCGTCGAGGAGCTCTCCGAGGTCCCGGCGGGCAGCACCGTCGTGTTCTCCGCCCACGGCGTGGCCAAAGGCGTTCGCGCCGAGGCCGATGCGCGCGGGCTGCGCGTGTTCGATGCGACGTGCCCGCTCGTCACGAAGGTCCACGTCGAGATCGCGAAGATGCACGAGCGCGGCCTCGAGATCGTGATGATCGGGCATCGCGGCCATCCGGAAGTCGAGGGGACGATGGGCCAGTGCGACGGCGGCGTGTTACCTCGTCGAGACGGTCGCCGACGTCGCGCGCCTCGCCGTGCGCGATCCTGGCAACCTCGCCTACGTCACGCAGACCACGCTGTCGGTCGACGATGCAGCGGGCATCGTGGCGGCGCTGAAGGCGCGCTTTCCGACCATCGTCGGTCCGAAGAAGGACGACATCTGCTACGCGACGCAGAATCGGCAGGACGCGGTGAAGTTCCTTTCGCCGCGCGTCGACGTGATGATCGTCGTCGGCAGCCCGAACAGCTCCAATTCCAACCGGCTGCGCGAGGTCGCCGCGCATCGCGGCATTCCCGCCTACATGGTCGACCGCGCGGACGAACTCCGTCCCGAGTGGGTCGAGGGCAAGGCACGCGTCGGCATCACGGCAGGCGCCTCGGCGCCCGAAGTGCTGGTGCGCGAGGTCGTCGCTCGACTGGAAGCGCTGGGCGTCGCGCGCGTGCAGGAGATCGACGGCGCGACGGAGACCGTCGTGTTTCCGCTGCCCAAGGGGCTCTGCCTGCGCGGACGGCAAGCCCGTGCCCTCGCGCCGCTGACCGGCGCGGTTCAGGCGCGCTCAGTTGCGTTCACGCGCGCGGCGAAACGACAGCAGCAAGGTCGCGAACGCTGCGAGCGCGAGTACCGCCGCCATGCCCGCGACCAGCGCATGCCGGCCGCTTTCGCTGACTGCGCGCAGGATCGCTTCGCCGAAATAGATCGGCAGGATCAGCGATGCCGCCTTGCGCGCCTCACGCGACCCGCGCGCGAGCGCGATGCAGAGAATCGCAAGCGGCAGCGCCTTCAGCGCGAGCCAGGAACCGCCCGGGCGCAGCGGCGCCAGCAGCGTTTCCCACAGGAATTCCGTCAGCGTAAGCGCGAAGAGCGCCGCAACGGTGGCGCGATGCCAGCGCGCCGCGGCGGCAGGAAGCACGCTGGACAAGGAAGGCTACGACACCGAAGTGAATTCGTAGAGCTCGAATCCGGGTCCGTGCTCGACCAGCTTCAGCAGCACGGCGAGCCCGGTGTCCGCGCCGCGGCGCAGCGTGATCCCCTGTTCGACCTGGAACGTCTTGTCGGGGACGAGGAGCTGCGACGGGGCAGCCTCGGGCCCGCTGGCCGAATTGTCCTCGGGCAGCACGACGACCGGAACGAACTGCTCGTCAGCCGCGCCTTCGGGAATGGCCGCACCCGCCTCGGGCGCGTCGGTCAGGAGCTCGCAGCCGAATTCGAGGCCGCTGCCTTTGAGCGTATTGCGGAACCAGCGCACCATCGCGACCTGCACGCCGGTCTTGCCCTCGACGCGCAGCGCAATCAGGTCGCCGATGCGCAGCGCCGTCGGATTGGGATCGATCTGGCGCAGCGCGTAGCCGGCCGGCGTGTGGTTGATGACCTGGCACGAGGTCATCGGCGGCAGGCCCTTGGGCGGCTGCGCGACGCCCGCGTGCACGCCACGGCTGTACTGCCAGACGCCGTAGAGGCCCGCACACATCACCACGCGCGCCCGCGATGGCAGCCGGTTGAACTGGCGCGCCGGCGGAATCGCCCATTGGCGCAGCAGCCGGCGCAGCAGCGCAATGTATTGCAGGCGCGACACCGCACCGGGCGGGATGCCGACGGGCAGTTCGCCGCCCGCGTCGAGCTTGCGCAATTCCTCCTGGATCTGGAACGCGAGGTCGAACGTCAGCAGGAAGATCTTGCTGCCGTCGATCGAGCCGCCCTTGTTTGCGGAAAACGGCGGGAAATCGTGGCCGACCGGAATGATCGCCACGGCCTTGGCCATCCGGTGCACCGGCGCGACGTCGGTCAGCTTGGCCCAGTGGCTGTGGTCCTGCAGGTAGCGGAGCACCGTGGCGAGCTGCCCCGGGTGGAAGCCGTACGGGTTCGCGAGCGCCAGGAGCAGCGACTGCAGGTAGACGCGCTCGGGCGTCATCTCGGGCTGCTCGTTGGCGATCGCGCTGTGGTTGATCTGGCGCTCGCGCGAGAACGCGTAGATCGCGTGCCCGTCCTGCCAGGTCTTCGGCGGCACCGGCGAATACGACAGATAGCTGTTGATCAGGATGCGCGCCGTGCACTGCAGGCAGCGGAACACCAGTGCGGCGAGCACGCGGTTGCCGGAAAGGAAGATGCGCTTGTCCGCCTCGTGCACCAGCAGGTGCTTGTACGCGACCGACAGCTCGTGCGCGAGTCCGAGGGCGGCCTTCGCCGCGCCGAGGCCCGCGCCGGACAGAGGATGCGACGCCTTCGCGTATTCCTTCTCGAGCAGCGGCCAGAGCGTCGCCGCGGTCTGCCAGTAGCGCTCCGCGATCTCGAAGCGGCGCGATTCGCTCATCTCGACGCGGTTGATCGCGGCGAGCGAGTCGCCGATGATGCTGGCGGCGTCGACCGGGTCGCGCTTCATCGCCTCGTCGAGCCAGGCGAACACCTTCGCCGGCCGGGTTTCCGGCGGGTTGGCGGGGCGGGGGTCGAGCGGCGGCAGGGTGAGTGCGAGCGGCATGGCGCGGGTGCTTTTGACCGATTGTAAGCGATGCCCTGCCGCTGCGCCGAATCGTCTCTCGCGAACGATCGCGAGAAGCGCGCTGCGCCCGCGCCGGGGAAATGAGTTTCGTTCAGCCGAAGAACCGGACGACGGGATCGACCTGATCCGGGGACATCAGCATCGGCGCATGGCCCACGCCCGCAATCTCCAGCACCTCGGGCCGCGGGCCGCGCGCAGCCATTTCGCTCGCCGTGGCCGCGGAAAGGAGGTCCGACTGCGCGCCGCGCAGCACCAGCGTGGGGCAGCGGATGCGGTCCCACAGCGGCCAGAGGTCTGGCGGTGCCGCGCTCGCGCGGAAGGGCACGGCGATGCCCGGATCGTAGCCGAGGCCCCAGCGGCCATCGGCCCGCTGGCGTACGTTGGTGCGGATGACGCGATCCCACTGCGCCTCGTCGGTGAGCCCGAACGGCGCCGAGATCATCCGCACGTACTGTGCAATCTCGGGGTAGGTCGCGAACGTCGGATCGGCGCCGAAATAGCCGCGGATGCGCTCGAGCGCCGCCGGCTCGATCGTCGGTCCGACGTCGTTGACGACGAGCCTTTCGATCGGCGTCGACGGCTGCGCGGCGAGGGCGACGCCGAGAAGACCGCCCATCGACGTGCCGACCCATCCGACGGTCTCGGCGCCACTCCGCGCGATCAGCGAGGTCAGCGTGGTGAGATAGGTGGGGAACGTGTAATCGTTGGGATCGGCGAGCCACTCGCTCTCGCCGCGGCCCGGCATGTCGACCGCAATCACGCGGTGGGAGGGTGCGAGCGCTTCGGCGAGGACCTCGAAGTCGCGGCCATTGCGCCCGACGCCGTGGACGCAGAGCACGACCCGCGGGTTCGCGGCCTCGCCCCACTCGAAATAGACGACGCGATGAAAGCCGTGCGGGGAAAGGCTCAGGAAATGGTTGCGGCGCGGTTCCTGCGGCACGGCGATCCGATCGTGGCGAAGTCGACCTGTCGATGCTCGGGCAATTGCCGCGCGACGTCAACGTCGCGGCGTGCCGTGCATCGCCGGACTGTTCAGGATGCCTGTTTTTCCGCAAAATATCGCAGCGCAATCGCGCTGCCACGATCCGAGGACTCGAATGCCGCTTCGCAACGCCCGCTTCCGCACGTCGCTGCTCCCGCTGAGCCTGTCCGCACTGCTTGCCTCCGCCTGTGCGCCCGACGACATGGTCAACAAGCAGGCCACCGGCTTCGACGCCTTCACCCATCAGATCGCAACGCGCTGCAACCCGCTGATGCTGGGGTCGGTCAACATCGGCCAGCAGATCCTGTACAGCCACGGAATGGGTGGCGACAGCTACGACTATTTCCTCGACATCACGTCGCGCCTTTACTACGGCCAGATCTCGCCGTCGTCCTATCAGGGCGCGGTGCTGGGCTTCTTCGGAGCCGGCGACGACACGAACCGCGGCATCGCCTGCATCATCGCGAATCTGCCGACCACGCCTCCGCCGGTGCCGGACGGCCCGGCGAAGAAGCTCAATCAGCTCTGATCCGGCTCGCCCGCGGCGAGCGTGCGCTCGAGGATCAGCAGCATCGCGGCCGTCGCGCCCCAGATGTAGCGCGTGCGCCACGGAATGGCCCAGTAGTCGCGGCGCAGCGCGCCCAGCATCCGGAAGTGACGCTGCCGATTGGCGGGATCGAGCACGAACTCGAGCGGCACTTCGAACGCGTCCGCCACTTCGACGGGATCGGTGCGAATCTCGAACGGCGGCTCGACCCAGCCCACCACGGGCGTGACGCGATACCCGGAAACCGTCTCGTAGTGCTCGAGCTGGCCGAGGATGGTCACGCGCTCGGGCGGCAGGCCGATCTCCTCGGTGGCTTCGCGCAGCGCCGCTGCGGTGACCGACGCGTCACCGGCATCGACGCGCCCACCCGGAAAGCTGATCTGACCCGGATGGTCCGGCAGGTCGGCGCTGCGCTGGGTGAGAAGGAGCTGCAGCCCTTCGGGGCGATTGACGAGCGGAACCAGTACCGCAGCGGGCGTCGCGTGTCCCTCGCGTCCGGGCAGGCGAAAGCCATCCGAAAGATTCTTCGCGGCCTCCGGTGCCGGGCGCGCGAGGCGCTCCGCGAGCCATTCGCGCTGCGCGGAGGGTGGAAGGCGGAACAGGGGGAGTTGCATCCGACGTAAGCGATCGACGCGTGGATCGCCGCTTCAATGAGGCGACGCGAAATTCCGCGGCACCCACGCATCATAGCAAGCCTCGGCACGTGCGAACCAGCCGGCGGCGCGCGCTGGCCTCGCGTCAGAGCACGAGTCGGCCGCCGACGATCATCAGCACGGACGCGAGGCCCGCACGCAGCATCCCTTCCGGAACCCGTGCCGACAGCGTGCTGCCAAGCCAGATGCCCGGGAGAGATCCAAAGAGCAAACTTCCGAGCAGCGCCCAGTTGACCGTCCCCATGCTTGCATGTCCGAGCCCGGCCACGAGTGCCAGCGGAACGGCGTGCGCAATGTCAGTGCCTACGATTCGCGCCGTCGCGAGGCGCGGATAGAGAAACAGCAGTGCAGTCACCCCGAGCGCGCCTGCGCCAACGGAAGAGACGGTCACCAGGATTCCAAGTGCCAAGCCGACAGCAACGGTCAGCCACGTGATCTGGCGCTCGCGCCAGGCACCCGCCGTTTTCCGGCCGACCCGCTGCAGCCATGGCCTGGCGAGTATTGCAACGGCCGTCAGAATGAGGGCACAGCCGAGACTGCGCGTGATAACGCGTGAGAAAAGGGCATGATCGACTTCGAGCGCGTTGAGTGCCCATAGCGTCACCAGCGCCCCGGGAATGCTCCCTGCCGCGAGCCGACCGACGATCTCCCATTCGATGTGCCCGTGTCGCGAATGCACGACCGTGCCGCCGGTCTTGGTTGCGGCCGCGTAGAGAAGATCGGTGCCCACGGCCGTTGCCGGCGCGATCCCGAAGAGAAGCACGAGGAGCGGGGTCATCAGCGCGCCGCCGCCGACGCCGGTCATGCCGACGATCAGGCCGACGGCAAAGCCGGACACGCTGTAAATGAGGTCGAAGGGGATCATGGTGAAGCGACGGGGATGAACATCGCGATGCGCGACCGCGACGAAAATCGCTTCCAAAGATACCGCGAAACAGGTCAGCGCACCATCCCGGCCGCAACCGTGTTGTTGGTGGTCTCGTCGATCAGGATGGAGCTGCCGGTCGCGTGATTGGCGCGGTAGGACTCGGCGAACACCGGCTGCGCCAGCGTGAGCTCGACCCTGCCGATGTCGTTGCAAGCAAGCGTCGTCGGCGCGGGCTCGTGGTGCTGCGTCGAGATGTTCCAGAGGTCGTCGAGGCGCGCGAACGCTGCCTCGCTGAATTCGACCAGGTCCATCTTGTTCACGGCAACCACGAGGTGCGGGGTTGCCGACGAGATGCGCGAGCTGCGCCGTCGACGCCGCGGTCACCATATTGCGCGTGTACCGCTCGTGGCCCGGAGCATCGGCGATGATGAACTTGCGCAGCGCCGCCGCGAAATAGCGATACGCGACGTCGATGGTGATCCCTTGCTCGCGCTCCGCGGTGAGGCCGTCGGTCAAAAGCGCCAGGTCGAGCGCGGTGCCGCGCCGCTGCGACGTTCGCTCGAGGGCCGCGAGCTGGTCCGCGAGGATCGCCTTGGTGTCGTACAGGAGGCGTCCGATCAGCGTGCTCTTGCAGTCGTCGACGCTGCCCGCCGTGAGGAAGCGGAGCACGCCGTGGTCGAGCACCTCGGGAGATTCGATCGCGGGCAGCAGAAGTACCAGCGGATCGGAGGTCGTGTTGCGCACGCAGTTGCCCGAGGTCTGGATGGCGTGCATCTCGACGTCGGCGAGTTCGCGAGAATGTCGGGTACGGCTTCCAGCGCCGGCCAGCCGAACTGGATGTCCGGTCGCGTGGTGAAGTGACCGTATCGTCGGTCATACTTGCGGGCAATGTGAGCGAGCTTGCGCAGCTGCCGCGACAGAGCAGCCCGTACGGAATGGCGACGCGCAGCATCGGCGCGTGCTTCTGGACGTAGAGACCGTTCTCGAGGCGAAGCGGCCTGAATTCGTCCTCGGACAGCTTGCCCGCGAGAAAGCGCCGTGTCTGGTTGCGGAACTGCCCGACCCGCCGGTTCACGAGGTCCTTGTCGAAGGTGTCGTACCGATACATCGTGCCGAATCCTGCATATAATCAATGACGCAGGATACGGTTGCCTCGCTATTATTTGAGAGAATATAAAGTCATGATGAACACTCCGCCGGCTATATCGACCTCGAGCGCGACCGCTGCCGAGGACGCTCCGGGTGTCGTGCTCTTCGCCCACGGCGCGAGAGACGCCCGCTGGGCGGAGCCCTTTACCAAGGTCACGGAGGGTGTCCGGGCGGGGGCGCCCGACCTGCCGGTCGAAATCGCCTTTCTCGAGTTCATGGATCCGAACCTCGCGACCGCGGTGGCGAGGCTCGCCCGGCGCGGCGTCACCCGGATTCGCGTGATTCCGCTGTTCCTGGGAACGGGAGGTCACCTGCGCGCGGAAGTGCCGCGCCTCGTGGCCGGGATCGCCGCGTCGCATCCGGGCATTGCGATCGGTCTCGCGCCGGCCGCAGGCGACGACGCAAAAGTGATCGAGGCGCTGGCGGCGTATTGCCTCGCGGCCGCTGCCGCGCGGTGACCTTCCCGCGGCGCCGTCCGGCGCTACTGCGGCCTCGCGCGGTCTAGAGCTTCTTCGGGTCGAATCCCGTTTCCTTGTAGATCGCCTCGACAAGATCGCGGCCGATGCGGCCGGCCATCTCGGCGTGGACCTTGACGAGTGCCTTCTTCCACGCCCGCTTCTCCTCGGGCGAGAGCACGATCACCTGCGTCTTTCCGGTCTTGCGCACGCCTTCGAGTGCGTCGGCATTTTCCCTTTTCGCGCCGTCGTCGGCGAAACGCGTGGCGTCCTTCATCGCACCTTCCAGCGTAGTGCGAATGTCGGGCGGCAGACCTTCCCAGAACTTCTTGTTCGCGATGACCGCATAGCCGATGTAGCCGTGGTCGGTGATGGTCAGGTATTTCTGCACCTCGTACATCTTCTGCGTATAGAAGTTGGAGACGACATTCTCGGTGCCGTCGATGACGCCGGTCTGCAGGCCCTGGTAGACCTCCGAGAGCGCCATTACCTGGGGGATCGCGCCCAGCGCCCGCATCTGTGCATCCAGCACCTTCGACGACTGGATCCGCATCTTGAGGCCCTTCGCATCCTCGGGCTTGCGCAGCGCGCGGTTCGCCGACATCGGCTTGAAACCGTTGTCCCAGTAGGCGAGGCCGACAATTCCCTTTGGCTCGAGCTTGGCCATCAGCGCGCGGCCGATCGGCCCGTTCGTCACCTTGTGCACATCGTCGTAACTGTCGAAGAGATACGGCAGGTCGAACACCTCGAATTCGCGAACACCCATCGGGCCGAATTTGGAGACTGTCGGCGCGAGCATCTGCACCGAGCCCAGCTGCAGCGCTTCCAGTTCCTCCGCATCCTTGAAGAGCTGGCTGTTGGGATAGATCTCGATCTTGACGCGGCCCTTGGTGCGCTCCTCGGCGATCTTCTTGAAATATTCGGTCGCGCGGCCCTTCGGCGTGTCGGGTGCCACGACGTGGCTGAACTTGATGACGATCGGCTCCTGCGCGGCGACGGCACCGGCGAGCGCGGCGGCGAACAGGGCAATGGCGAGACGCTTCATGCTTTCCTCCTCGTGGGCAGCCCCGCTGTTCGCCCGGGATGCAGCCGGGGGCGGAGTCAGTGCATTGTGCGCAGCGGCGGGCACGCAGTAAAATGCATCTATTGGGCTGATTATTGCGCTTTCATCATGAGCTGGGCGCGGCCGGGGGCACATGAAGATCGACTTTGACGGCGTCCAGGCGTTCGTCGCCGTCGCTGCGCTGGGCGGCTTCGGCAAGGCTGCGCGCTCGCTCAATCTCACCCAGACGGCGCTGACGCGCCGCGTGCAGAAACTCGAAGCCTACCTCGGTGCGCGCCTGCTCGACCGGACGACGCGAAGCGTTGTGCTGACGCCGGTCGGTGCGGATTTCCTGCCGCAGGCGCAACGGCTCGTCAACGACATCACGGCGATGGTGGGCCGGCTGCGCGACGCCTCACGGGAAAAGCGCGGCGACCTCACGATTGCCTGCATCCCGAGCATGGCGTACCAATGGCTGCCCGCGTTCATCCGGCGCTACGCGGAACGCCATCCGGGAAACCGGATCCGGATTCTCGATCTTTCGGCGGGGCAGGTCGCCGAGGCGGTACTGCAGAGTCAGGCGGAATTCGGCGTGACCTTCCTGCTGACCCGCAACCCGGAGCTTGCCGAGCAGCCGATCCTTCGCGACCGGTTCGCCCTTTTCTGCCGCGACGATCATCCGCTCAGCAAGGCGAAATCGGTCGCGTGGCGGGACCTGCGCGAGCACGACCTCATCGTCGTCAGCAGCACGTCGGGCAATCGCGCGCTGCTCGACTATCAACTCGCGCGGCACCGGATAAACGTCAATGGCACCTACGAGGTCAATCATCCTTCGACGGCGCTTGGCCTCGTGGCTGCGGGCGTGGGCACGTCGATCCTGCCGGTGTCGACGATTCAGGAGGGTACGCACCCGCGGGTGCGTCGCGTTCCGCTGGTGCGGCCGGCGATCGCCCGTTCGATCGCATTGATCCGAAGGCGGGGCGCAACGCTGACGCCCGCCGCGCAGGCGTTCTACGACATGCTGGCGGAGGGTACGCGCGCCTGACGAGTGCGGCGCCCCACGGGGCGGTACGATGCGAAGATGGCGGATGCCGCCGCGGCCGGTGGCGCGAGCGGAGCGTTACCATGCCGATTGCGCATCAATCCGATCCATTATTGCATTTACGATTTTTCGGCAACGCGCCCACAATTCGCTGGGCGGCCTCGAGCAGCGGTTGCAGGATGCGGAGCGGCGCCAGCTGACACCCCCCGGGCGAGCGACAGGACGGGCGATGGATCTCACGGAATGGATTGGAAAGTCGGAGGAAGTGGCGGATGTGGTCACCGCCACCCCCTTTGCCGCGCTCGCCGCGACTCTCGACCGCGCACCGGAGCGACCTGCGGACGGAACGCCTCTGCCGCCGCTCTGGCACTGGCTCTACTTCCTGCCGCTGCCGCGGCAGTCCGACATCGGCCCCGACGGCCACGCGAAGCGCGGCGGCTTCCTGCCGCCCGTGCCGTTGCCGCGGCGCATGTGGGCCGGCAGCCAGTTCGAGTTTCACGCACCGCTCCGCGTGGGCGATTCGATCGTGCGGACCTCGACCATCGCTGACGTCACCGAGAAGAGCGGTCGCACCGGACGACTCGTGTTCGTGAAGGTCCGGCACGAGATCCGCCGGAGCAACGAACAGACCGTCGCGCTGACCGAGTTTCACGACATCGTGTATCGCGAGGCGGCGAAGCCCGACGACGTCGCGCCGTCGCCGAAGCCCGCGCCGACGTCGAGCGCCTGGAAGCGCGAATGGGTTCCCGACGACGTCCTGCTGTTCCGCTACTCTGCGCTGACGTTCAACGGCCACCGGATCCACTACGATCGCCGCTACGTGACCGAGATCGAGGGGTATCCCGGACTCATCGTCCACGGACCGCTGATTGCAACGCTGCTGCTCGACCTGCTGCGGCACGAATGGCCGGAGGCCGACGTCGCGCGCTACGAGTTCCGTGCCGTGCGCCCCCTGTTCGATCTCCACCCGTTTTTCGTCTGTGGCGAGCCACAGGCGGATGCCAAGACGGTGCGCCTGTGGGCGCGCGATCACGAAGGCTTCCTGACGATGGACGCCACCGCGGTGATTCGATGAAGGGGAGCCGTTGAGACCGCTCGCCGGCATCACGGTGGTCACGCTCGAGCACGCGATCGCGGCGCCGTTCGCAACGCGGCAGCTTGCCGATCTCGGCGCCCGCGTCATCAAGGTCGAGCGTCCCGGTGTGGGCGACTTCGCGCGCGGCTACGACGAGCGCGTGCGCGGACTCGCGTCGCATTTCGTCTGGACCAACCGCTCGAAGGAAAGCCTGACGCTCGACGTCAAGCATCCGGATGCCCAGGCGATCCTGAAGCGACTGATCCGTGAAAAAGCGGACGTCGTCGTGCAGAACCTCGCGCCGGGCGCAGCGGCGAGGCTCGGGCTGTCCTTCGCTGCGCTGGCGAAGGAAAAGCCCGGCATCATCGTCTGCGACATCTCGGGGTACGGCGACGATGGTCCGTATCGTGACAAGAAGGCGTATGACCTCCTGATCCAGAGCGAGTCCGGGTTTCTGTCGGTCACCGGCACCGAGCAGGAGCCCTCGAAAGCCGGCGCGTCGATCGCCGACATCGCCGCCGGTATGTATGCGTATTCCAACATCCTGGCGGCGCTCATGCACCGACAGCAGACGGGACGCGGCCAGCATCTCGACATCTCGATGCTGGAGTCGCTGGTCGAATGGATGAGCTATCCGCTCTACTACGCGCACGAGGGCGCTCCGCCGCCGGCACGCACCGGCGCAAGCCACGCGACGATCTATCCGTACGGGCCGTTCCCGGCGGGGGACGGCAAAGTCGTGATGCTCGGCCTGCAAAACGAGCGCGAGTGGATCGCATTCTGCGAGAAAGTGCTGCTGCAGCCCGGCCTCGCGCGCGAGGAGCGCTTCGCCACGAACTCGCGGCGCAGCGCTGCGAGAGAAGAGCTGCGCGGGGTCATCATCGAGGCCTTCGCCGCGCTCACCGCCGAACAGGTCGTCGCACGGCTCGATGAAGCGCAGATCGCCAACGCCCGCGTCAACACCATGCGCGACGTCTGGGAGCATCCGCAGCTGAAGGCACGGAACCGCTGGCGCGAGGTCGGAACCTCCGCGGGCGTGGTGCCGGCGCTGCTGCCGCCGGGATCGTGGGAGGAGGGTGCGCCGCGGATGGATGCGGTGCCCGCACTCGGCGAGCACACCGGCGCGATCCTGCGCGAGCTGGGCTATGCGGATGAAGACATCGCCGCGTTGCGCGCGGCCGGCGCGCTCTAGCGGAGCCACTCGTGCCACTTGCCATCACCTACCTCTTCGTGCCGGGCGACCGGCCCGAGCGTTTCGACAAGGCCCGCGACTCGGGCGCCGACGCCGTGGTGCTCGATCTGGAAGACGCGGTGATGCCCGCCGACAAGCCCAAGGCGCGCGCGAATATCCGCGCCTGGATCGCGCAACGGCGCGAGGCCCGGGCGAGCGTTGTCGTGCGCATCAACGACGCGAACGCCGGAGCCTTCGCCGCCGATCTCGCGCTCCTGCGCGACGGTGGCATCGACCGCGCGATGCTGCCCAAGGCGGAAAGTGCGGAACAGGTGGCGAGCGTGGCCGTCGCGCTCGGTTCCGGCGGACTCGTGCTCCCGATCATCGAAACGGCGCATGGCATCGCGAACGTCGACGCAGTGGCGGGCGCAGCGGCCGTCGAGCGCCTGGTCTTCGGCACGCTCGACTATGCCGTCGATCTCGACCTCTCCGGCGACGAGCGCGGCCTCATCTATCCGTCGGCCCGCATGACCATCGCCTCGCGCTGCGCGGGCATCGGATCGCCGGTCGCCGGCGTCACGACGGCAATTGACGACGACGCGCAGCTGATGGCGGACCTCGCCTTCGCGCGGGCATTCGGCTTCGGCGCCAAGCTCTGCATCCATCCGCGCCAGGTCGGCGTGATTCGCGACGCGATGCGGCCGTCCGAGTCGGAACTCGACTGGGCGCGTCGCGTGGTGGCCGCGGCCGACAGTCCCGAAGGTGCGAAAGGTGCGCTGCGCATCGACGGCAGGATGGTCGACCGCCCCGTCGTGCTGAAGGCGCGGGCACTGCTCGAGCGCGCGCGCTGACGTCTGCGGCGCGCTGCATCAGTCCCGCCAACTGCAAGGACAACAAGACATGGGCGCCACCATTATCGATTCGCGGATCTTCGGCAACATCTTCAGTACGGAAGCGATGCGCCACGTCTGGTCGGACGAGAATCGTACAGCGAAGTATCTCGAGACCGAGCGCGCGCTCGCGATCGTCCAGGGTCGTCTGGGAGTCATCCCGCAGAATGCCGCCGACGAAATCGTGCGCAACTGTGAAATCACGAAGATCGACATGGACAAGCTGCGCGCACAGACCGAGCGGATCGGCTACCCGGTCCTGGGCGTCGTGTCGCAGCTCAATGCCATGTGCAAGGACAAGCTCGGCGAGTACTGCCACTGGGGCGCCACGACGCAGGACATCACCGATACCGCGACCGTGCTGCAGATCCGCGAGAGCCTCGAGCTCGTGGATTCCGATCTCGCGGCGATTTCGGCGGCCCTCGCACGGCTTGCCCGCGAGCACCGCGACACACCGGTTGTCGGCCGCAGCAATCTGCAGCAGGCGATCCCCGTCACGTTCGGCTACAAGATGGCGACGATCCTTGCCGCTGTCGAACGACATCGCGAGCGGCTGGAACAGCTGCGTCCGCGTGTTCTGGTGGGCGAATTCGGCGGCGCGTGCGGCACGCTGGCGTCGCTCGAGACGGGCGCGATGGAAACCCAGGCGGACCTGATGCGGGAACTGGGGCTCGGCGTACCCGCGATTGCGTGGCACACGGTGCGCGACAGCATCGCCGAAGTCGGCTGCTTCCTCGGTCTCGTTGGGGGCACCCTCGGCAAGATCTCGATGGACGTCAAACTGATGATGCAGACCGAGGTGGGCGAGGTATACGAGCCGTTCGCGCCCGGGCGCGGGTCGAGCAGCACGATGCCGCAGAAGCGCAATCCGATCTCGTCGTGCTACATCCACGGCGCCGTGTCGGTGGTGCGTCAGCACGCGGCGGCGCTGATGGACGCGACGATCGCCGATCACGAGCGCTCGACGGGACCCTGGGAGATCGAGTGGATCGTGCTGCCCGAGGCGTTCTGCCTCACGGCCGGCGCGCTGAAGCAGACCCGCTTCGTCCTCGAGGGACTCGAAGTCGATGCCAAGAAAATGCGCGCCAACATCGACATCACCAACGGCCTCGTAATGTCAGAGGCGGTGATGATGGGACTCGGTCGCCACATCGGCCGCGAATACGCGCACGACCTGGTCTACGACATCTGCCGCGAGGCGATCCGCACGAATCGCCCGCTGCTCGACCTCCTTGCCGAGCACCCGGAGATCAGCCGCCATCTCGACCGGGCGGCGCTTGCAAGGCTGTGCGACCCGGCGAATTACCTCGGGCAGGCAGGGCTCATGGTCGATCGGGTGCTTGCGGCGCGCGAGCGGGCGGGGCACGCCTGACCGGGCCGCAGCATACGGCGCCGGTCGTCCCGCGAAGCCCGGTGCTGGGTCGTCGCGCTGTGGTCAGGCGATCGCGCGCCGGCGGAGCAGCACGGTGCCGAGGAGCAGCGTGAAGCTCATGAAGATCAGCAGCGACGCCTGCGCCAGCGTGAATCCCATCACCTTGAATGAGGTGTCCGAGCAATCGCCCTTCGCGTGGAAGAGCTGCGCCAGGACGTCGGTGACGGACAGCGTGTCCAGCATGTAGGAGAGGCTCGCGCTGCAGCTCGCTGCAATCGCCGGCGGGAAGAGCTGGAGCTTGGTCTGATACGCGGCGACGCCAAGTCCGCCGAGCGTCATCAACGCGGCCAGCATGAAGATCCGGCGCTGGGTCACGCCGTGGGCTTCGGCGTAGGCCGCACCGAAAAACACGACGGCGAGCCCGGCATACGTGAAGCGCTGGATGATGCAAAGCGGGCAGGGCTCCACCCCGAGCACGTGCTGGACGAAGAAGCTGCCGCCGACGAGGCCGGTGCAGGCCAAGCCCAGCAGCAGCGCGATGCGGGAAGGAGAGTCGAGAAGGCGACGCAGGATGCCCATTGAATTATCGGCGCGGGTGCGGCGGGATGACGCACGACTCCCGCCACCGCATCCGAAGACGTAGTTGGCCAATCGACATTATCCACGAGGTGCCGCAAAGGCGGCTTGATCTCCGTCAGCCGTCACGCGCGAAGTCGCATGCGCCGGCAGCCGTACCGCGCCGCGGGGGGACGCGACGCCGCGAGACCGCTATGATGCGAAGGCGCGCACGCCACGATTGGCACGAGCGCGCCACCGAGCCATGTCACGACCCATCCTCAAAGTCACCCGCACCGTCGACGCGACCGCGCCGCCGAAACCGATGACGACGCGAGCCCGACTCGCGAAGCGCGGGAAGCCGACACCGAAAGCAGCGGCCGCAGTGCCGGCGCCATCGATGCCGGCGACCACCGCTGCCACTCCTGATCGAGCGTCGTCGTCTGGGCCGAGATCACCTGAACCAGGCGGCGCGCCGCAAGCGAAGGGCGCGCAAGGCAAGCCGGCGTCCGGTGCGCGCACGGGGTCGGCGCCGCATGGCGCGGCCAATGCGGGATCGTCGGCGGATGATCCCCTGCGGCGCCGCCGCGCTCCACCCGGTACCCCAACTTCACCGGGAAATCCGGGCAGACCGAAGCCGGAGTTCGCTTCCAGGGTGAAACAACCGTTCGTCGCCCAAGGAAAGCCGACGCCCGGCGCGAAGGGCGAGCGCCCGCACGAGCGGCGCCGTTCGCTGGCGCATCCGAGCTACGCTCCCGCCCTGGGGTCCGGCAAGCCGATCGCGCCGCGCCACGAGAATCCCGACGATCCGCGCCTTTCGAAGCGGATGAGCGAGCTCGGGCTCTGCTCGCGCCGCGAAGCCGACGAGTGGATCGAGAACGGATGGGTGAAGGTCGACGGCAAGGTCGTCTCAACGCTCGGCGTGCGCGTGTCGCCGCACGCCCGCATCGACATCGATCCCGCTGCCGCGAGTCATCAGAGCGAGCTGGTGACGATCCTGCTGCACAAGCCGATGGGCTACGTGTCGAGCCAGGCCGAAGACGGCTATCAGCCGGCGATGGTGCTGATCAAGCCGGAAAACCGCTGGGCCGAGGATCCGTCGCCGATCAAGTTCCGGCCCGGCCATCTGCGCGGCCTCGCGCCCGCGGGACGGCTCGATATCGACTCGACCGGCCTCATCGTGTTCACGCAGGATGGCCGCGTCGCCAAGCAGCTCATCGGCCGCGACTCCGCCGTCGAGAAGGAATATCTGGTACGCGTCGAAGGCACGCTGACGGACGAAGGATTGAAGCTGCTGCAGCATGGCCTCGAGCTCGATGGCCTCAAGCTGAAGCCCGCCCGCGTGTCGTGGCAGAACGAGGACCAGCTGCGCTTCGTGCTGCGCGAAGGCCGCAAGCGGCAGATCCGGCGGATGTGCGAGCTGGTCGGTCTCAAGGTCGTCGGGCTGAAGCGCGTGCGCAGCGGGAGCGTGCCGCTCGGCCGGCTTCCGGTCGGCCAGTGGCGCTACCTTCGGCGCGACGAGAAGTTCTGAGCGCCGCGCCCGGCAGGGCGCCGACGCACCTTCCTGGAGCATCCTCGTGACGAAACTCGACAACCTGCGGGAGCAACTGCGCGCGTTCGCCGCGGCACGCGACTGGGGCCAGTTTCACTCGCCGAAGAACCTCGCGATCGCACTGTCGGTGGAGGCGAGCGAGCTGCTCGAACACTTCCAGTGGCTGACCGAGGCGCAGAGCCGCGAACTCGCGCCCAGGACGCTTGCCGCCGTTCATGACGAAATCGCGGACGTTCTTCTCTACCTCATCCGGCTGAGCGACGAGCTCGGCATCGATCCCGTTGCTGCCGCCGAACGCAAGCTCGTCGAGAACGACCGGAAATACCCGGTCGACAAGGCGCGCGGCAACAGCACGAAGTACACCGAGCTCTAGGGCGAGCGGGGCATCGGCGTGGACGATCCCGCAATGCTGCACTGGAGCGAAGGCGGCATCGAGTCTTCCGCGCGCTGGCATTCGGAACGGGGGGCCGCGCCGCCGCGGCGGGTCGTCATCGCCGACGACCGCACCACGGCGGACCACGCGTATGCACTGGCCTGCCAGGGCACCGGGCTCGTCTGGCGCGGCGACTTCCAGAACGCGCGCCAGCTCCTCAATGCGCTCGCGAGCCGCACGGAGCGCGAGCCGCGCAAGACAAGGAAGCGGCCCGCTGCACCCGTCGCGCCGTCGGGCGTCGACGCGTTCAATCTGCACCGGCAGGCGCAGTCGCAGCGCGCGCGCACGCTGGGCATGCTTCTGGTGCAGCTCGATGCGGACTACACCATCCCTCTGCGGCGCGCGCCGGATCTCCGGCAGGCCTGCCGCGAAGCGTATGGCGAAGGCACGGGTCCGATGGTGGTGTCGCTGCGCGAGCTGCTCGGTGTCGTCGGCGCCCACGAGTGGCGTGTCAATGGGATCGACGTGCCCGCGATCGGCGGCCGCATCCATCCGCACTACGGGGTATTCGCACCGATCCGACGCGAATACGTCGATCTCGTGGCGCGGGCGCCGCTGCCCGCGGTAGCGCCTTCCATCGAGCTCGCGTTCGACATCGGGACCGGCACGGGCGTGCTTGCAGCCGTGCTGGCGAGGCGCGGTCTGCGGCATGTCGTGGCCACCGACGTCGATCCGCGGGCACTGGCGTGTGCCCGCGAAAACATCGAGCGCCTCGGCCTCGACGCGCAGGTCGAGGTCGTGCGCGCAGACCTGTTTCCCGAAGGTCGCGCCAGGATCGTCGTCTGCAATCCACCGTGGGTTCCGGCGCGCCCCAGCTCGCCGCTTGAGCATGGAATCTACGACCCGGAAAACAGGATGCTTCTTGGATTCCTGAAGGGACTCCCGGGGCATCTTGCGCCGGGTGGCGAGGGATGGCTGGTGCTATCCGATCTGGCGGAACATCTCGGGCTGCGGTCGCGGGAGGAGCTGCTGGCAATCATCGGGGCGGCCGGATTGAAGGTCATTGACCGGATGGACGTGCATCCTACCCATCCGCGGATCTCGGACAAATCGGATCCGTTGCACGCAGCCCGTGCCGCCGAGGTCACATCGCTCTGGCGCCTTGCGTTGGGTTGAGTATTCGCGATGCCGCGGCGGCATCGCGCCAGCGATAGCCCCTCGTGACGGACCCCGGCCTAGCCGAGAGCGCCGGGATGTTCCTGGGATCGGCCGCGCGGCTGGCGGTGTTCAGCGGCAAAGAGCTGGTGAAGGAACTGAATGGCGATGGAGCCTTCACCGACCGCTGAGGCGACGCGCTTCACCGCACCGTGGCGGACGTCGCCGGCTGCGAACACGCCTGGCATGCTCGTCTCGAGGAGAAACGGGCTGCGATCGAGAGACGATGTGCGGCGCTGCGAGACATCTGCTCCCGTGAGGATGAATCCATGCTCATCCCGTTCGATGTTAGGCGGAAGCCAATCGGTGTTCGGTTGGGCGCCGATCATGAGGAAGAGCGCGTTCGCCTCGACCGTGCTTTCTGTCTGCGACCCGATGTCGCGCAGCACCAAGCGCTCGAGCCGTCCGTTGCCGCCACCGCCCACGACCTGGCTCCCCAGGCGCACCGCGATATTGTCGGTCGCCTCGATCTGGCGCACGAGGTATTCGGACATCCCGGCGCGGAGCGAATCGGCCCGCACCACGAGCGTGACTGTGCGGGCGTACCGAGCGAGGTGCAGCGCGGCTTGCCCCGCCGAGTTGGCGCCTCCGACGACGAAGACATCGCGACCAGTGAATGCCGATGCCTCAGATGCCGGACCCCCGTAGAACACCCCGGCCCCGATCAATGCTTCCAGCGACGGCACGTCGAGCCGGCGATAGCTGGCGCCCATCGTCAGGATCACCGCGGAGCAGCGCACCTGGGTGCCCTCGGACAGCGTGACCGCCAGCTGGTCACCGTCACGGGCGAGCCCCGCGACCGACTGCATAAACGCGAACTCCGCGCCGAACACCCATGCCTGGTTGTACGCGCTCTGGGCCAGTTGCCGGCCGCCGATGCCGCGCGGGAACCCAAGGTAATTCCTGATGAGCGGGCTCGACGTAGCCTGGCCGCCGATGCCGCCCTTGTCGACTACCAACGTGCGAAATCCTTCCGAGGCGCCGTACACCGCAGCCGACAAGCCCGCCGGACCTGCCCCGACGATGATCACGTCGAATTCCACGCGCTCGGGATTGACGGCACCGCCGGCGGCCACTGCCACCTCTGCGTTGGTCGGGTTGCCGAGGACTAGGCCATTGGGGAACACCACGAGCGGAAGCTCGGCTCCCTTGGGGGCTGCGGCGACCAGCGCCCGACCCTGATCCGAGTCGGCCAGGCAGAAGTCGTGCACCACCGCGCACTGCTTTAGCGCCTCGCGCAGCTCGTACGCCCGGCCCGTCCACGACTCGCCCACGATGTACACCGTGTGGGGCGCGGCTCGGTTCGCCTCCCACCACTCGAGCAGCATGCTCGAGATGGTCTGGTGGAACTGCTCGTCGGGCGATTCTCCCGGTCGGAGCACATAGTGATCGAACCGACCGTCGGCCACCCCCTCGAAGATCTCGTCGCCCACCGCCTTCTGGCCCCAGTCGCCGAACGCCACCAGCAGGGCTCGCTTGGCCCGGGGGTGGACCTGCCGGACCTCTGCTAGCAGCTCACTGGCGGGCACGCCCGCGGCCGACCGGCCGGCCAGCACCAACGCGACCTCGACGCCCGAGGCGGCAAAGCCCGCGAGATGCGCACGAGCCTCCGCGGGCGATCGCACGCAGACCACCTGATAGTGCCGCGCGTACCGATCGCGCAGCTCGCGTTCGATGTCGCCCAGCAGGCTTGCATTGTCGTCGATGGCAAGGAGGACGGGCTGCTCCATGGCGGCGCGAATTTAACGGGGCCGAGACGGCTAGTCAATTCCGTCTATCACGCGGGACGCCAGACCGAATGGGTCGCCTCGCCCCGCAAGGACTGCTTCCTGGCAATGTGCGCGGCGATACTGAAGGTTCGCTACTGGCCGATAGGTCCAGTTGATCGGCTGCGACGACAGGTCCGCTTCCGCAGCATTGCAGACATTAAACGCGACGCGGCGTACGTCTCTGATCACCCAATACCAGCCGCTCGGCGTCGCCGCCCAATTTACTCGGTGGCGGCCGTGCGGCTTGATTCCGTCTCATTGAAAACGCGTGTCGACCTACACAGGCTTGAACTACCTCATCGCAGAATGGTCACTAGCTCATGTCGTCGCGCCGCCAATTCCTGCTAGCCTCAACAGTTCTGCTTGGGTATTCGCGATTGGCATTGGCGGCCGCGAGCACAAACCTTCTTCAATTGCGTGTGGAGTACGCGGCGACGAGCCTCATCGAAACAAACGGACATACGACGCCTGGGCGCCTGTGGCGCACCCGCTCGGCACTGCGCCACGAAGGCCAACAATTTGGCCATGCATCGACTGTGATTGCCCGGCTCGATCGCAATCTCGGCTGGCTTGTAGTGGCTGACTCCGGCTTGGCGCTCGAGACCGATCTCTCAGCTCTGGATGTGCCGATCGAAGTACTGAATGGTGGTGGTGGCATGCGACAGAATCGAGAAGGACGAGAGCGTGTGAACGGGCTGGACACCGTGCGCATCCGGGTAGAACGCAATACCGGTCCGGGAAGTCACTTCGCAGGCCACGTTTGGGCGACGGATGAAGGTGTGGTCGCGCGCCTTGCCGGCGAGGGCGAGAGCCGTGGCCGGCGCGGTCGGTCACTGATGAATTTCCGCGATGTGAAGATCGGGGCGCTCGATCCCGGCCTCTTTGAGGTGCCGCGCGGCGTCCAAGTCATTCAGGTCAAGGGCGGCGATCTCGCGACATTGCTTGCAGGTATGGAGGCGGCCGGTCAGATTGGACTCCGTCGCTAGGCGTTATGCGGCGTTGAGCCGAATCGGAAGCAGCATCGGAGTCGGAAATTTCCAACACTGGCCGGAACTGATTCGGGGCCAGCGTTCTCTCGCTTGGCGGCGCTATTGCGGATAGCAGACTATCGGGGCTCGGTGGCAGCTTTGCCGCGCTCAGCGGCCAGTTGGCCGAACCGCGAGAACTTCCGCAGCCGGCCACAACCGGTCGGCCAGTGTCGCGGCCCAAGTTTCCATAGAGCAGACGTTCGCGTCGGGCAAACGGAAGATCTCCGATCGAGGGCGTTCGCGGACTCGCCAGTACAGCCTGCACTCCGCAAGGGGCCCAACCATCTCAATCTAGCGTGGAAGCGTCGCTACTGCTTCCGATCTACTGGTAGGTGCGATCCAATACAGTTTTGCAGGCATGCTCGGGCAGGTGCTCCCTTCGCTCGTCGCTCCGATTGGATTCAACTGGCAGATTTCGATCACGCTTGTCCCCGGAATTGCGGCGCGGCAAGTGGCCGTCGCGGCGCTCGGTGCCGTTTACGCGATGTCGTGCCGACAGCACGGTCGCAGCGCAACTTACCCCGGTGATTTCCGCTGGCTGGCCACGCGCGACGGCGTTTTCCCTGCTCGCCTGGTGCGTCTTCGCGCCGCAGGGCACTAGCCTTAACAGACACGGCTTTTGTCCGGTGAAGCCCCCGCCGGCCTCAACCGTAACGGAATCCGCTGCATCGAGTTCTCGGCGCGAGAATCCGGCGCCCGACAGCGCCACCCTGCGTCAACAAGACTTGGGAAATGCCAAACACAACTCCTCGCCGAGACAACGCGAGCGACGCGCATTTGTGCCACGTCAAGCCATGGACTGCGGAATACGCGTAAGTTGAAATGGTCTGAGCCGGCCGAAAAAGGGGGACGTATGCGAATTTCGCCGTTGCTGGTCGTTTTGGGACTGGCCCTAGCTGTTGGCACCATCTTCCCGTCATACGCTCAAGCGCCGGCAGCGAGGTCTGCGGCCTTCTTGCCCCCAAACGAAGCGGACATTCCACCGGGCCCGATGGGTGACTCCATCCGCTACGGCGCAAAGCTCCTGAAGCAGACTCAGATTTACGCGAAAGACTACGTCGGCAACGGTCTCAACTGCACGAGCTGCCATTTGAATGGCGGCACGACGGCGTACGCATCACCCTGGGTCGGCATCTGGGGCGTCTTTCCCGAGTATCGCAGCCGCAATGCCAAGGTCAATGCGTTGCAGGACCGTATCAACGATTGCTTCCAGCGCTCGATGAATGGCAAGTCGCTGCCGGTGGACGGGGATGAGATGCACGCGATTCTGAGCTACATGTGGTGGCTATCGAAGGACGTGCCCACCGGCATGGACGTGGAGGGGCGCGGATTCAAGCGGATCAAGCTCCCTGATCCCGCAGTCATCGACCCCGTCCGCGGCGCGCAGCTCTACACCGAGAAATGCACCGCTTGCCACGGGGTCGACGGACAGGGACTGAATGGCGCCGACGGCGCGTATCTCTTTCCGGCTCTTTGGGGTCCGAAGTCGTTCAATATTGGAGCGGGTATGGCCCGCCTCGCAAACGCGGCAGCCTTCACCAAGGCAAATATGCCGCTAGGTTCCGGCAATTCGCTGAGCGATAAGGATGCAATAGACATCGCGGCCTATTTCACGCGGCAGCCCCGGCCAGATTTTGCAGCAAAGAGCAGGGACTGGCCAAAGGGCGACAAGCCCACCGATGCGCGGTACTGAATCGAGCCCTATAGAAAGACTCGCCAACCACTGCCATTAGTGAAATGAGATCCCGACCGACGCGACCAGGCCCGTACGTCTGATCTGCCCCAAACAAAACCGGTCCAGCTGGGGTCCCAGTCAGCACGTCCATGAACCTGGGGCTTGACGCGATGGAGCAGGCCTTCGGCCGATTCGTTGCGGATGCGCTTGGGCAATCGCACCGATTCAATGGCTAGACTTGCCCCCGTGCATGGCGGCACGGGCGACAGACGAACCGAACTTCTTCGCGGTGTGCCTGTGCCACTGAGCAGTCATTCTGTGGTCTCGCGCCGCGGCCCTGATTGACCGTCAACGCCGCGCCCCGATCATCCCGCGCTGCGGTCCTAGGCGCCGCGGGCGCCGGATGGTCTCGCCTCAGGCGCCGGCCGCGCCGAAGCTCTCGCGCTCGAGCAGGCGCGACACGGCGTAGCCGATGACCAATCCCCAGAACGGCGCCCCGACGTTGAAGATCGGCACGTCGGCCACCGTGACGAGGAAGGTGACGAGCGCGCCGAGCGTGAACCGCTCGCGGAAAGACACATTGAACGCCGTCTGGAGCACGCGCAGCATGGCGAGGCCGGCGAGCGCGCCGATGAACGCGGGCGGCGTGGCGAGCATCAGCCGGGTGAACACGGGCGCGAACAGCCCGAACGCCAGCGCGAAGACGCCCACGGCGAAGCCCGCGGTGTAGTGCCGGTGCTTCTCCCCCGAACCCGAGATGATCGCGTTGACGGGGCCGGTGAGGCAGGTCGAGACCGTGCCGACCAGCGCGGCAAGAATCGAGCCCGCGCCGCACGCCACCGTGATCGCGTTGATCGGCGGCTTGTGCCCGGCGGCGTTGAGCACCGCGATCCCTTGGCCGTTTTGCACCACGAGCACGGTGATCGTGAGTGGGATGACGAGTTCCACCATCGCGCGCCACGAGAACTCGGGCGCATACAGGTTGGGATGGGCGAGCGTGTGCAACGCCCCGCCGTGCGGATGGAACTTGCCGAGGAGGGCGATCGCAGCCGCGCCGACGAAGAGCGCGCCGATCAGCGGCGGCAGGCGGCGCGACCATCCGGCCGAGGCGCCGAGCGCGAGGAAGGCGACGATCATCGGCGCGGCGATCCAGAAATCATCGCGCACCGCGTACACCAGGCCCAGGCCGAAGCGGAGGAACACGCCCGCCACCATCCCCATCACGATCGGCATCGGCACGGCCTGCATCGCGCGCCGCACCCAGCCCGAGAGGCCGAGCACCAGCATGAGCAGTCCGGTGGCGAGGAAGGCGCCGATGACCTCCGTCCAGCGGAGGTGGCCGAGCGCCGGGCCAACCAGCACCGTCCCCGGGATCGTCCAGAAGAAGACGAGCGGCTGCCGGTAAAGCGTGCAAAAGAGCAGGGTGATCAGCCCGTTGAGGAAGAACGAGCCGAAGATCCACGACGACAGGTCTGCCTCGCTCAGCCCGCCGCGCGCGCCGACGGCGAGGATGATCGCAACCGGCCCCGAGGCGGCGAATATGAAGGCGATCACCGCGTTGGCGAGGTAGAGCCCACCGGAATCGGCCACAATCTGGCGCAGTCCGGGGAGCGGCCTGTAGACGGACTCCATGGGCATGACGCGCTCCGACAGCACGACGAGCGGAGGATTGTGCCGGAATCACACTCGGCCGTGGGGCGCGCCGTTCCGCAGGAACCCGCTCGCCGCCGGGAGTACCGGGATGATCTTCAGCTCGCGCCACTGTTCGGGCAGCGCTGCATGCATGTGGTCTCTTGACGTCGGCTTAGGCGCCAGCGAGCGTCGGCTCTGCGACGCGCCGGCGGACTCGTTTGGGTCGAGTCCGGTCTCGCCACCTCGCCGCGCTGAACGTCGGCTCGACCTATCGCACCGGTCGTTGGCGCTCGGATGACTGCTGTATGTCACGCAGCGGTCGGTCGCATCGGCAAGGCCGGGGTCTCTGACCGGCCACAAGCGGACGTACGATCCCGCGAGTTCTTCGTCAGCCTGGCTCCATTCCGTGACTTTTGATCACGGAAGCCGCGGGTGTTGCAGTGAGAAATTTGACCAACTCTTTTGCGGCTTCCGGCTGCTTCGCTCCGCTAAGAATGCCAGACGAAAACACCGTGAATTTTTTGCACGCCCGGTGGGAGCGGGCCAAGATAATCGACGCCCGGAGCGTGAATGAGCTCACTGATCTGCTGAAACCCAATGTCGGCTTTACCACTCGTGATGAAGGTGCTTATCCGCGCGCCAGAGGGGACTTGCTTCAGTTTCGGCTTAACCTGATCGGCGATACCCATGCGCTCGAACAAACTTACCACGTAGTCCCCGCTCGGGCCGGTCGAATAACCGATCGATTTTGCGGAAAGCACCGTCTTTCTCAGCGCCTCGCTTGAGCTGATATCGGGCTTCGGCGCGCCTGCGCGTACCCCTACGCCGACGCCCGATTTCATCAAATCGACCCGGCTCCCTGACACCACCTTGCCTTCCCGGATGAAGCCGTCTATCTCGGCCCCCCCGACGATCGAGAGATCGTAGATTTCTCCGGCCGCTATCTGCTTCTTGATATTCGCGCTGCCAGTCCAAGTTGTCACGACCCGATGTCCAGAGCTCTTCTCGAAGTCCGGGACCAGCTCAACATAGGCTTCCTTGGTCGCTCCGGATGCGAGCACCGCTATTTCCGCGGCGCTCGCCAGATCCGGCAGCAATATGGAGGCCGCTACAGCGAGGATGATTTCGAGTCTCACGTTGGGCTCCTCAGGCCTTTTGCGCAGGACTATTTCAATTAATGGAAGGTGGTGTGGCGGCCTGTTTCCGGCGAGAACAACGCTACAACAACGAAACAAGCCAGCTGAGGGCATACCCGTAACTGGGCGCGGCGATGTTGCCGGCCCGCATCCCACACTCTTTGATACAGGGTCTATGCCAAATTGCCCGCAATCGCTTAGTTGGGTCGTCAGTTTGTCGGTGAAGGTAGTCGGTTCGTCGGGGCGGGTAGTCGTACCAGGGACCGGCCAGCGCCGCCTTCGCATAAGTTGACATAATATAAATTATACGACATTCGAGCGCGCCAAGTCTGCGCAACGCATGCGCACGTCATATATCATCTACCAGGTGAATTACCGCGCTCAACTCGTTGGGGCAGCATCGTTCTCGATCTTCGTGGCAATGCATGTCGGCGTGGTGCAAGCTCAGCCCACTCCGGTGCTCCAGGGGATTGCGGCCCGCAGGGTCCACGGCGCCGCCGGGATCTTCGATCTTCAGCTGGGCCGCGACCCGGCGAACCCGACGACCGAGCCGCGCCTCGGCCCGTCGCACCTAGTCGTCTTCACCTTCGACGCACCCGTGACCGGTGGCGCGGCGACGCTGACCGAAGGCGTGGCGACGGTGGGTGCAGCCACGTTCAGCGGTGACGAACTCGGCGTCCCGCTCGCGAACGTTGCCAATGCACAGTACGTGACGATTGCCGTGAGCGGGGTCAGCACCACGGGCGGAACCGGGGGCAGCGGCGCGGTCCGGATCGGGCTGCTCGGGGGGGACGTCAACCAGAATCGCGTCGTCACGGTGGCGGATCTCGGGCTCGTGAATGCGCAACTCGCGCAGCCGGTAACTGCCGCGAATTTCCTGAAGGACGTCAATGCCACGGCACGGTGACGGTCGCGGACAAGGCGCTGGTCAACGCGAACGTGACCAAATCCCTCCCGCCGCCGGTGGAACTGGCGCCCTTCATCACGTCGACGATCCCCGCGGCCAATGCGACCGACGCGAGGCGTCCGCGGGTGTCACGCTGGTAGTTCAGCGAGCCCGTAACCGTGACGGGGAACTGGTTCCAGGTCGCATGCGGCAGCGGCGTCCGCACGCCGGCCAACACGATTGTCCAGGGCGATCTCGGCGCCCTTTCCGGCACTACCTTCGCGCTGACGCCGAACGTTCCGATTCGCGCCCGGCGACGCCTGCACCACGACCGTGTTCGCCGCCGGCGATCAGCGACAACGACGCGATCGACCCGCCGGACCAGATGCTCACGGATTATTCGTTCGGATTCACCGTGCAGACGATCGGCGGCCTTTTCGAAAAGCCGCTGCCGTGGAACAAGGACGTTTCGGCGCTGCCGCCCTCCCCCCGGTCGGCGGCGATCATCGCCGCGCTCCAGGGATTCGGCGGCTGGGGGAACGGCAACAAGCTGCAGATCGATTTCTCGATCGCGCTGCTCAACGCGGACGGCGCGACGCCGCGGCGCACGATCACCGCGCCTGCCGGGGGCTACTGTTACGGCGGCATCGACTGCGATCCGCTGCCGATCCAGATGCCGATCCCGACGAATGGCAACACCGAAGGCAGCGCCGATTACACGTGCGACACGGCGAACAACGACTGTCACGTGCTCGTCGTCGAGCACACGGAGAAGAAGCTCTACGAGCTCTACCACGGGAACGGCGGCGGGCAGTGCATTCACGGCCTACGGTGCATTCGTCTGGGACCTCACGAAGCAGTACACCGACGTCCTGCGCGGCGAGCAATGCACGTCGGCCGACGCCGCCGGCCTGCCCATTTCCGCGCTGTTGCCGACCTCGGACGAAGTCGCCGAGGGCGACGTGCCCCATGCGCTGCGCTTCATCCTGCCGAATGCGCGAATGAAGAAATCCGTCTACGTGCACCCCGCGACGCACGCGGGCGGGCCGTCGAGCACGAATCCGGATGCGCCGCCCTACGGGGTGCGCTTCCGGTTGAAGGCGAGCTTCGATGAAACGCCATACAGCGCGGGCGCCAGGGTCATCCTGCGCGCGATGAAGAAGTACGGGATGATCCTCTCGGACGGCGGCAACATCGCGCTGACCTTTGCCGACGACCGCCTGTCGGCGAACAAATGGTCCGCGCTCGGCATCGTGCCGCAGACCTTCAACAGCGATCGGCGTGACGAATTTCGAGGTCGTCGACCTCGGCGCCGAGATTGCGCTCACCTACGACTGCGTGCGCGCGCCCTGAGCCGCGACTGCTCAGAATTTCCGGCTGGAGGCGACGCCGATCTGGCACTCCTTCATCGCGACGGAGTCGGTCGTCGTCAGCGGCAACCCGAAGTCGACGAAGAGGCTCGGGCCGCTCACCGAATTGTTCGCCGCATACCTGCGCACTCGACCAAGCGCACTCGCCCGACTCAGAGGCACACCGGCGGGGTCGACGGGCACGACGGCAACGTCTTGTTCTTCCATCGCGCGACGGCGCAGCCGTTGCCGATCGAAGTGAACGTATTTCCGGTCTTGAAATCGCGGGGCGACTCCGAGATCCAGCCCCCGACGATGTGGGTGGTGAATCATCGAGCTCCGAACGCGACCCATCGATCCTCTCGGACCCTCAGGCGCACCCGTTATCGGCGCAGGAATTCCAGCGCGGCGTCCACCCGGTCGACACAAACAAGCCTCGCTCCTTCAATAGCTTGTTTCGGCTTGTTCATGCTTGGGATTAACATCTGCTCGAACCCCAGCTTGACCGCTTCGCGAATTCGCTCCTGGCCACGCTGGACCGGACGGATCTCGCCCGCGAGCCCGACTTCCCCGAAGACGAGCGTCCGCGCCGGCAACGGACGTCCGACCAATGACGAGTGGACGGCCAGCATGATCGCGAGGTCGGCCGCGGGCTCGTTGATGCGCACGCCCCCGACCGCGTTGACGAACACGTCGTAGCCGGCCGTTTCGACGCCGCCGTGCCGGTGCAGGACGGCGAGGAGCAGCGCGAGCCGCTGCGGGTCGAGGCCGACAGAGAGCCTTCGCGGCATCGCGCCCTGCACCGGGTCGACCAGCGCCTGGATCTCGACCAGCAGCGGACGCGAGCCCTCCAGCGTCGCGACGATCGCCGAGCCCGGAACCTCCTGCGCGTGCTTCGACAGGAACAGCGCCGACGGATTGGCGACGCCCTTGAGGCCACGCTCGGTCATCGCGAAGACGCCGAGCTCGTTGGCGGCGCCGAAGCGGTTCTTGATCGCCCGAACCAGCCGGAAGCTCGAATGCGGATCGCCTTCGAAATAGAGGACCGTGTCGACGATGTGCTCCAGCACCCGCGGGCCCGCGATCGCGCCCTCCTTCGTCACGTGGCCGACGAACACGACGACGATGCCGCGCTGCTTGGCGAGCCGGGTGAGCTGCGCCGCGCACTCGCGCACCTGTGCGACGCTACCGGGCGCCGAGGTGAGCGCCTCGGTGTACGCCGTCTGGATCGAATCGATGACGACGACTTCCGGCTCCTCGGCCGAGATCGCGGCGACGATCGACTCGAGCTGGACTTCGGCGAGCAGCGAGACGGGCGCATTGACGAGCCCGAGCCGTTGCGCCCGGAGCGCGACCTGCTCGACGGATTCCTCGCCGGTGATGTAGAGCGCCTTTTTCGCAGCGCCGATCGCCGCCATCGCCTGCAGCAGCAGCGTCGACTTGCCGATGCCCGGATCGCCGCCCAGCAGGATTACGCCACCCGGGACCATCCCTCCGCCGAGCACGCGGTCGAACTCCTCGACGCCGGTCGGGAAGCGCGGCGTATGACGTGCCTCGACGCTCGCGAGAGGGCGCACCTGGCTCGTCTTGCCGGTGACGGTCTGGAAGCGCTTCTGCACCGGCGCGGCGATGGTCTCGACGAGCGTGTTCCACGCCTCGCAATGCGGGCACTGGCCCTGCCACTTGGGGCTCTGGCCGCCGCATTCGGTGCAGGTGTAGATCGTCTTCGCTTTTGCCATGGTGCGGGCGCCCGGAGGCTCAACGGTACAGCATCAGGATTTCGGAAAGCGTCCGAGCGCCCGGCGCCAGGTGCTGCGCGAAGAGGCCCGCGACCAGCGCGAACACGGCCACGGCGGCGAACGGCTTCCACGTGAATTTGAGCACGCTGCCTTCCCAGTCGAACTCGTCCATTCGCCGCACCTTGTGGACGAGGCCGCCGGCGAGCATCGCGCCGAACGCCGTGTCGGCCAGCATGCCGGGGGCGATCAGGATGAGATAGACCGCGCTGCCGGCGATGGTCGCGATCAGCGCGACGACGAGGATGCCGAGGACGACGATCTCCCAGCCGTCGCCGAGATCGACATCCGGCATCCACGAACCGCCGCCGCCGGAGCCTCCGTCCGAACGTCCGACCAGCGGAACCTCGACCGAAGGCGAATCGGCGCTGCCGAAGTCGCCGGTCGCGCCACCACCGCCGAACGTGCCGCCGCCTCCATGCCACGATCCCGCGCTCGATCCGCTGCCCGGGTTCGCGTCGAGGACACCGGACCAGTCACCCGAATCGAAGATGGGCCGTGCGCCGACATAGGCGAGCCAGATGCGCACGCACGCGAAGAACGCCGCGTAGCTCAGCACCAAGACGATCAGCCAGCGCAGCGCCATCCCATGCACCGGCAGCAGGAGCAGCAGCCGGTTTGCCACGACGCCCGCCGAGAGCGTCGTCGCGAGGATGAGCATCATGTGCCAGCGCAGCCAGAACCGCCGGAGGAGCTGGCCCTGGACGCGCCTGCGCTCGAGGTCGAGCAGCCGGAGCCGGCTGACCTTCCCCATCGAGCCGGCCGCGTCGGCCCGCCCTGTCACCGGCGCCTCAATCGAGCTCGGCGGGCGTCGCGACCGCGGTGCCGAGTTTGCCGACGACGACCCCCGCGGCGCGGTTGGCAATTTGCATCGCCACCGGCAGCGGCGCACCGGCGCCGAGCAGGACGCCCAGTGCGGCGATCACCGTGTCGCCCGCGCCGGAAACGTCGTACACCTCGCGGGTGACCGCGGGAATGTGCAGCGCGCCGTCGGCCGAGTAGAGGCTCATGCCGTCCTCGGAACGCGTGACGAGCAGGGCCTCGAGACCGAGCTCGGCGCGCAGCGCCTGCGCCCTGCGCCGTCATGTCCGCGTCGTCGCGCCAGGTGCCCGTCGACTTCGCGCAACTCCGCGCGGTTCGGCGTGATGATCGATCGCGCCGCGGTAGCGGGTCCAGTCGTCGCCCTTCGGGTCGACCAGCACGCGCTTTCCCGCGCCGCGGGCGAGCTCGATCATCGTCGCGATGTGGGCGAGCCCGCCCTTGCCGTAGTCGGAGAGGATGACGAGGTCGGTGTCGCGGAAGGAGCCGCTCGAACTCTGCAAGCTTGCCAGCCAGCACCTCGTGCGAGGGCGTGGTCTCGAAATCGATGCGGATCAGCTGCTGCTGGCGGCCGATGACGCGAAGCTTGACCGTCGTCGCGATGCCCGGATCGAGGTGAAACGAAGTGCGCACGTTTTCCGCGCCGAGCAGCCTGCCCAGCGTGGCGCCGGCTTCGTCGTCGCCGATGACCGACAGCAGCGTCACTTGCGCACCCAGGCTGGCGGCGTTGCGCGCGACGTTGGCGGCACCGCCGGGACGCTCTTCGCTGCGCACGATCTTCACGACCGGCACCGGAGCTTCCGGCGAAATGCGCTCGACGTCGCCGAACCAGTAGCGGTCGAGCATCACGTCGCCGACGATCAGCATGCGCGTCGCGGAGGCGCGCGGCGCCCAGGTCGAAAAGCGCGTCAGTTCTTGTTTCATCCTGGTCTTGGAAAGAAGGCGAGCGGTCCGATCAGCGCCGGCCGATCGCGAAATATTCGAGGCCGGCGGCACGCACCTGCGGCGGGCTCATAGAGGTTGCGCCCATCGAAGACGAGCGGCTCCCTGAGCTGCGTGCGGATCGCGTCGAAGTCGGGGCTGCTGAATTCTTTCCATTCGGTCGCGACGATCAGCGCATCGGCGCCCTTCAGCGCGGCCATCGGATCGGGGACCAGCGTCAACGCACGGACGTCGCCCAGCACGCGCTTCGCCTCGGGCATCGCCACCGGATCATAGGCTGCGACCGTCGCGCCCCGCTTCGCGAGCTCGGCGATGATCTCGCGCGCCGGCGCCTCGCGCATGTCGTCGGTGTTCGGCTTGAACGCGAGTCCCCACAGCGCGAAGCGGCGGCCCGCGAGATCCTCGCCGAGCCGCGCGACGATCTTGTCGACCAGACGATGCTTCTGCGCCTCGTTCGCCGCCTCGACGGCGGCCAGCACCCGCAGCGGACGGCGATGCTCCGCGGCGGTGTGCAGCAGCGCCTTGACGTCCTTGGGAAAGCAGCTGCCGCCGTAGCCGATGCCGGGATAGAGGAAGTGATAGCCGATGCGCGGATCGGAGCCGATGCCCTGGCGCACGTGCTCGATGTCGGCGCCGAGGTCGTCGGCGAGGTTCGCGAGCTCGTTCATGAACGAGATCCGCGTCGCCAGCATCGCATTCGCCGCGTACTTGGTGAGCTCGGCCGAGCGCACGTCCATCACCAGCAGGCGCTCGTGGCTGCGCATGAACGGCGCGTAGACCGCGCGCATCGCCGCGATCGCGCGCTCGTCGTCGGCGCCGACGACGACACGGTCGGGGCGCATGAAATCGTCGACCGCCGCGCCTTCCTTCAGGAATTCCGGATTGGAGACGACGGCGAACGGGATCGAAGCGTTCCGCTTCGCAAGCTCGTCCGCGATCGCGGCGCGCACGCGATCCGCGGTGCCGACCGGCACCGTCGACTTGTCGACGACGATCCTGAAGTCCTTCATGCGGGCGCCGATGCTGCGCGCCGCCGCGAGCACGTACTGCATGTCGGCGGATCCGTCCTCGTCGGGCGGCGTGCCGACGGCGATGAACTGCAGCGATGCCGTGCGCGACGCCTGCATCGATGTCTGTGGTGAAGCGAAGCCGGCCGGCCGCGACGTTGCGGCGGATCATCGGCTCCAGTCCGGGCTCGTGGATGGGCACGCCGCCTGCGTCGAGCATGGCGATCTTGGCGGCGTCGACGTCGACGCAGAGCACGTCGTTGCCGACCTCGGCGAGGCAGGTTCCGGTGACGAGGCCGACGTAGCCGGTTCCGATGACGGTGATCTTCATGCGACGCTCCCGCGCTGGTCGGCAAGGGACGCGTTGATCGTGCGCAGCACCGCGACCGGATCCGGCGCGCGCGTGATGGGACGCCCGATGACGAGGTAATCGGCGCCATTGGCGATGGCCGCTTCGGGCGTGACGACGCGTGCCTGATCGTCGGCGCCGCTCCCGGCGGGCCGGATGCCCGGCGTGACCAGCAGGAATCCCGGTCCCGTGGCGGCACGAAGTGTCGGCGCCTCGACCGCCGAGCACACGACGCCGTCGAGACCGTTTGCGGCAGCGAGGCGCGCGAGCCGCTTCGCCTGTCCGGCCGGCGTGTCGGAGATGCCGACGTCGCCGAGGTCGAGCGCGGAAAGGCTGGTCAGCACCGTGACGGCGATCACGAGCGGCGGGGCCTTGCCGCTTGTACCCGCGGCTGCGTCGACCCCGCTGCGCGCGGCGGCCAGCATCGCGCTGCCACCCGACGCGTGCACGGTCAGCATCCACACGCCGAGGCGGGTCGCCGCGGCGCACGCCTGGGCGACGGTGTTCGGGATGTCGTGGAACTTGAGATCGAGGAACACCCGGTGGCCGCGCGCGACCAGCGACTTCACGATGTCGGGGCCCGCGGCGACGAAGAGCTCCTTGCCGATCTTGAGCGCGCAGGACTCGGGATCGAGGCGAGCGGCCAATTCGAGCGCCGGCGCCGCATCGGGAAAATCGAGCGCGACGATGATGCGGGATTCAGTGGATGTCATCGGGAAGTATGGGGTTTACGGCGCCGGCGCCTCGATGCAGTGGATCGGTGCCGCGCCTTCTGCGCATCTCAATGGATCGGACAACGGGTCATGCATAGCCATCCGGCGTTTCGGTGCGACGCGGCGAGTACGTTTCCCACTTGCCGCATCCCGGACAGCGCCAGTAGTACTGCTTGGCGCGAAAGCCGCAGTGGTCGCACTTGTACATGCCGAGCCGCTTGATGTGCTGGCCGAGGAGTCCTTGACGAGCTCGAGGTCGTGCCGGCGATCGGCGGGCGCGGCAAGGAGCTGCGCTTCCAGCAGCCGGTCGAGGCCGAGCAGCGTGGGATTGCGCGCGAGCTCCTCCTTGATGAGCGCCGCGGCGGCGTCCGGCCCCTCCTCCTCGAGCGTCAGCGCGAACACCGCGTTCAGGAGATCGAGCGACGGGTATTGCTGCTGGTACGTGCGCAGCACGCGCAGTCCCTGCCCCGATTGGCCGGTCTTGCGATACGCGTCGGCGAGACGCTCGGCGACGAGCGCGAGGATACGCGGGATTCTGCGACTCGATGCGCTGCCACGTCGCGATCGCCGTCGGCATCCGCCCCTGCTGCGCGTCGAGGTCGCCGAGCAGCATCGTCGCCCGCGCGCACGCCTTGTACTCGGCGAGCGCCTGGTCGAGGTAATTGCGCGCCGCCGCTTCGTCGGGCTTGAGCGAGCGCCGCCTGCGCGAGCTCGCAGCAGTAGTGCGCGATCTCCTTGAAGTACGGCTGCTTGGCGACGGCTTCCATCCGCCGCGTGACGGCGATCGCCTTGGGCCAGTCCTTCTCGGTCTCGTAGATCGACAGCAGGAAGCCGAGCGACGGATGCTCGAAGGCGGTGCCGTCGAGCCGCGTGAAGAGCTCCTCGGCGCGATCGAGCAGTCCGGCGCGGTGGAAATCCTGCGCGAGCTCGTAGGTCGCCGCCTGGCGCTTGTCGGGCGACAGGTCGGGACGGTCGAGCAGGTTCTGGTGCATCCGGATCGCGCGGTCGATCTCGCCCTGCCGGCGGAAGAGGCTGCCCAGCGCGAAATGCAGGTCGACCGTCTGCGGGTCGACCTTCACGACCTCGATGAACGACTCGATCGCCTTGTCGGGCTGCTCGTTCAGCAGGAAGTTGAGGCCGCGGAAGTAGGACAGCGGCAGCGCCCGCGATTCGCGCAGCAGATGCTTGATGTCGATGCGCGCGGCGATCCAGCCCATCGCGAAGAACACGACGAGGAGCGGCAAGCAGCCACCAGAGCTCGAATTCCATCACGGCGCGCGCGGCGCTCCGGTGCGATGACGGGTCGGCGTGGTCACCGTCTCAGGCGCCATCGTAGGGGCGCGACGGCGGACCGCCCGTGGAGGGCGGTCCCGCCTGCGTGCGTTCGCGGTGCAGGCGCTTCAGTTCGCGCTTCACCCGCGACGTGCGGAAGGCGCCGGCGAGGAGCCCCGCGGCGACGCCGATCGCGAACGCGATCAGCACGACGAAGATCAGCGGCGCGCTCCAGCTCCACAGGTGGTAGAACTTGAGCGTCACCTCGCTCGAGTTCTGCAGCGACAGGAACAGCAGCGCGACGAAGATCGTGGCACCGACGACCCAGCGCACGATCTGCATCAGTGGCCTTTCATACCTGCGTGCTTCGTTGTCGAGTCCCGGGCATGTGCATTTCCGTCATGCGGCGGCCTCCGAACGTTTCACGCGACGCGCTATGTCTTCTTGTCGGCCGCGCGCAAACACTCGCAGACGCACCCTTCGGTGCGCCCTCATTGGACGATCGAGCACGGCCAACACGTTGGAGTGTCGGGCGCCACCCGCGCTCGCAGGCGCACCCTTCGGGCCTTGGCGTCGCCCTGCTCGCGCGGACGTCCTTGGCTTCGCCCCGCTCGCTCATGCGCTACCCTTGAAGTCGACCCGCTCGCGCAATTCCTTGCCCGCCTTGAAATGCGGGACGTGCTTCTCCGGCACCTGCACCTTCTCGCCGGACTTAGGATTGCGCCCGGTTCGCGGCGGCCGGTAGTTGAGGCCGAAGCTGCCGAACCCGCGGATCTCGATGCGCTCCCCCTTCGCCAGGCTCTCGGCCATGGCGTCGAGGATCATCTTCACCGCAAGCTCGGCATCCTTCGCGACCAGCTGCGGGAACTGCGCCGCAAGGCGGTCGATCAGCTCCGATTTGGTCATCACGCGCGCCCGCTTACTCGTTGGTCTTGTTGTCCATCTTGGCGCGGAGCAGCGCGCCGAGGTTGGTCGTCCCGGTGCTCGTTCCCGCGGTGTCCGCCTTCACGGTCTGGATCGCCTCGGTTTCCTCGGCGTGGTCCTTCGCCTTGATCGACAGGTTGATCGAGCGGTTCTTGCGGTCGATGTTGATGATCATCGCCGTCACCTTGTCGCCTTCCTTCAGGTGCGTGCGGATGTCCTCGACGCGGTCGCGCGCGACTTCCGAGGCGCGCAGGTAGCCCTCGACGTCGCCGTCGAGCGTGATCACCGCGCCCTTGCCGTCGAGCGACTTCACCGCGCCCGTCACCACGGCGCCCTTGTCGTGCGTCGCGACGTAGTTGGAGAACGGGTCGCCGTCGAGCTGCTTGATGCCGAGCGAGATGCGCTCGCGCTCGACGTCGATCGCGAGCACGACGGCCTCGACGTCCGCGCCCTTCTTGTAGTCGCGCACGGCGGCTTCGCCGGCGGCCGACCACGAGAGGTCGGACAGGTGCACGAGGCCGTCGATGCCGCCCGGCAGGCCGACGAACACGCCGAAGTCGGTGATCGACTTGATCTGGCCGGTGACGCGGTCGCCCTTCTTGTGGTTGATCGCGAACTCGTCCCACGGGTTCGGCATGCACTGCTTCATGCCGAGCGAGATGCGGCGGCGCTCCTCGTCGATCTCGAGAATCATCACCTCGACCTCGTCGCCCAGCTGCACGACCTTGGTCGGATGGATGTTCTTGTTGGTCCAGTCCATCTCGGACACGTGCACGAGGCCCTCGATGCCCGACTCGATCTCGACGAACGCGCCGTAATCGGTGATGTTGGTGACCTTGCCGAAGAGGCGCGTGCCCGACGGATAGCGGCGCGACAGGCCGACCCACGGGTCTTCGCCCAGCTGCTTCATGCCGAGCGAGACGCGGTTCTTCTCCTGGTCGAACTTGAGGACCTTCGCCGTGACTTCGTCGCCGACGGAAAGGACTTCCGACGGGTGCTTCACGCGGCGCCAGGCGAGGTCGGTGATGTGCAGCAGGCCGTCGATGCCGCCGAGGTCGACGAACGCGCCGTAATCGGTGATGTTCTTGACGATGCCCTTGACGATCGCGCCTTCGGACAGCGTCGACAGGAGCTTCTCGCGCTCCTCGCCGAGCGAGGCTTCGAGCACCGCGCGGCGGGAGACGACGACGTTGTTGCGCTTGCGGTCGAGCTTGATGACCTTGAACTCGAGCGCCTTGTTCTCGAACGGTGACGTGTCCTTGACCGGCCGGATGTCGACCAGCGAGCCCGGAAGGAACGCGCGGATGCCGTTGACCATCACGGTGAGGCCGCCCTTCACCTTGCCGGTGACGAGGCCGGAGACGACGTTGCCCTGCTCCATCGCGGCTTCGAGGTCGTGCCACGCCTTGAGGCGCTTCGCCTTGTCGCGCGAGAGGCGCGTCTCGCCGTAGCCGTCCTCGAGCGATTCGATCGCGACGGTGACGAAATCACCGGGCTTGACTTCGACTTCGCCCTTGTCGTTCTTGAATTCCTCGATCGGGAATGAACGATTCGGACTTGAGGCCGGCATTGACGACGACGACGTTGAAGTCGACGCGGACGACTTCCGCGGTGATGAGCTCGCCCTGGCGCATTTCCTGGCGCGTAAGCGATTCCTCGAACAGCGCGGCGAAATTCTCGACGGGATGGGGTGCGGACATGTTGGTGGTGGCGGTAGCCATGAGGGTTGGTTCCTTTTCGTTGATTCAAGCCGCCGACGCCGAGAACCCAGTTTCTCGCGCGGCGGGCCGGTTTTTGAAATCCGCCCGACGACGCCGGCTAGAGCGCGATCGGGCGGCCTCTTGCGATTCCCCGTCGCCGCGATCCGGTCCTGCCGGTCGCGGCGACGGTGCACGTCTAACTCATCGTCCTGCCCGCCGCGGCTTCGTATTTCTCCAGCACGAAGTGCCACGGCAGCGTCGATCGACAATTCGGTCGTATCCAGCAGCACGGCGTCGGGCGCGGGGACCAGGGGAGCAGCGGTCCGGCCGGCGTCTCGGGCGTCGCGTTCGCGGATGTCGCGCAAAAGACTGTCAATGGTACTGGAGATTCCTTTTTCGATCAACTGCTTATGGCGCCGCCTCGCCCGCTCCTCCGGGCTCGCCGTCAGAAAGACCTTGAGGACGGCATCGGGGAAGACGACCGTACCCATGTCGCGGCCATCGGCCACGAGGCCCGGCGCCGTGCGAAAGGCGCGCTGCCGGCCGAGGAGCGCCGCCCGCACCGCCGAATGGACGGCCACGCGGGAGGCGGCGATGCTGACCGCTTCGCCGCGGATCGCCTCGGTGACGTCGCGTTGCTCGAGCATCACCCGGTCGCCGTCGAAAACGACCTCCAGGCCGGCCGCCGCTGCGGCAAGCGCAGGCTCGTCGTCGAGTGCGATGCCTGCATCGAGGGCCTTCTGCGCAACCAGCCGGTAGAGGGAGCCGCTGTCCAGCAGGTGGAACGAAAGCGCCCGCGCCACCGCCGCCGCGATCGTCCCCTTGCCGGAGGCCGCCGGTCCGTCGATTGCGACGACGGGGACCGCGGCCGTACTCACGACAAGCGTTCCTGGTGCGAAATCGACCGCAGCGCTGCGAAATACCCGGGAAACGTCTTGCGCACGCAGTCGGGGTCGTTGATGCGCACGCGCACCCCGCCGAACGCCGCCAGCGAAAAGCACATGGCCATCCGGTGGTCGTCGTAGGTGTCGATCGTCGCCGGTCGAATCCGCGCCGGAGGCGCGATGCGCAGGTGATCGGCGCCCGCATCGACCGCGGCGCCCAGCTTCGCTGAGCTCGGTTGCCATCGCGGCGATGCGGTCGGTCTCCTTGACGCGCCAGCTGCCGATTCCCGTGAGCGTCGTCGGTCCCCTGGCGAACAGCGCGACGATCGCGAGCGTCATCGCGGCGTCGGGAATCGCGACGCAGTCGATCTCGATGCCGGCGAGCGCGCGCGCCCGCGGCGGCCTCGATCCAGTCGTCGCCGTAGGCCACCGTCGCGCCCATTCGCGCCAGCGCGTCGGCGAAGGCGACGTCACCCTGGATCGAATCGCGGCCGACGCCGGTGACGCGCACCGGTCCGCCGGCGATGGCACCCGCCGCGAGAAAATACGATGCCGACGAGGCGTCGCCCTCGACGCGAATGGCGCCGGGACTTTCATATCGCGCCGACGCGGGGACGACGAAGGAACGGAAGTCGTCGTTCGCGACGGCCACGCCGAAGCGGCGCATCAGGTTCAGCGTCAGGCCGACATAGGGCTTCGAGATGAGATCGCCGACGATGTCGACAGTCACCGTGTGTCCGGTACGCATCGTCTCCAGCGGCAACGCCATCAGCAGCGCGGACAGGAACTGGCTCGAGACGTCGCCGCGAACGCTGACGCGGTCGACGGATACAGGCTTCGCTCCGGCGCGCGGACCGATCGCGAGCGGCGGGTAGCCGGCGGCGCCGAGATAGCGGATGTCGGCACCCAGCGCGCGAAGCGCATCGACGAGGTCTCCGATCGGGCGCTCGTGCATGCGCGGCACGCCGACGAGCTCGTAGTCGCCGCCGGCGACGGCCAGCACCGCCGTCAGCGGCCGAAATGCGGTGCCTGCGTTGCCGAGGAACAGTTTCGCCGCGCTGACCGGAATGTTCCCACCCGCGCCGTGAACCACGACCTCGTCGGCGGGCCCCGACACGTCGAGGCCAACGCCAAGCGTCGCCAGCGCATCGCGCATCGCGTCGACGTCATCGGCATCGAGCAGCCCGCGCACCCGCGTGGCGCCTGTCGCAAGTGCCGCGAGCAGCAGCGTGCGGTTCGAGATGCTTTTGGAGCCGGGAAGCGCAACCGTGCCGCGGGCCGCGGCGATGGGGTCGAGATCGAGAAAGGCCGCGGTCCGCGCCGCGTCGCGCGTCGCGGTCAAGCGTCGTCCGACTCCGGCCGCCGCCGGAGAGTCGATCCGCGCCTCCCAGGCGCGGCGGACGTCGCGCGCATCCGCGAACGTGGCTTCGAGGCCGGCGCCGTCGGCGGCGCCGAGCAGCGCGGCGACGCGGTCGAGCTCGGTCCGATAGGCGGAAAGCTCGGCGAGGAGCGCGACGCGATTGGCGAGAGCGATGTCGCGCCACATCTCCGGCGAGCTCGCCGCAATGCGCGTGAAGTCGCGGAAACCGCCTCCCGCGAAGCGGAACAGGTCCTCGGCATCGTCGCGGCGGGCGAACTCGTGCACCAGCGCGAAGGCGAGGACGTGCGGCAGGTGCGACACCGCGGCGAAGATGCGATCGTGTGCATCCGGCGCGAGCACGTGGGTGCGCGCGCCGCAGGCGGTCCACGCCGAGGCGACCGTGGCCGCGGCCAGGGGATCGGTCTCTGCCAGCGGCGTCAGCACCACGTTGCGCCCCGCGTACAGCGTGGCGAAGGCGGCGGCCGCGCCAGAGCGCTCGGTGCCGGCAATCGGGTGCGCCGGAACAAAGCGCGGCAGCGCGTCGCCGAGCGTCGCGCGTGCCGCATGGACGACGTCCTGCTTGGTGCTGCCGGCGTCGGTGACGATCGTCTGCGCGCCGAGATGCGGGGCGATCGTGCGCAACAGGGGCTCCAGCTGGGCGACCGGCGTGGCGAGCAGCACGAGGTCGGCGTCGCCCAGTTCGCGCGTCCACGCACCCGTAAGCCGGTGGCCGCGGTCGATGATGCCGAGGTTCTTCGCCTCGTCGAGGTTGAGCTGGCCCCGGCCCACGCCGACGACGCAGCCGACCTGGCCCGCCGCGCGCAGCGCCAGCGCGAACGAGCCGCCGATCAGCCCCACGCCGACGACGACCAGCTTGTCGATGCGCGCCGCCGCGGTGTTCACGTGTCCGACCAGAGCTTCAGCCGGCAAGCGCGCGGCCGAGTGCGTCGAGGAAGCGGCGGTTCTCCGCGGGCAGGCCGACGGTGACACGAAGCCAGTCGGGCAGCCCGTAGTTCGTCACCGGGCGCACGATCACGCCCGCGCGCAGCAGCCGGTCATAGATCCGGTCCGCGTCGGGCACGCGGACCAGCAGGAAATTGGCGTGCGACGGAAGCGACGCGAGCTTCAGCGCCCGCAGGCCCGCCTCCAGCTGTTGCATGCCCTCGCGGTTGAGCCGCCGGCTCTCGTCGACGTAGGCGGTGTCGCCAAGCGCCGCCAGCGCCGCCGCCTGCGCCAGCGCGTTGACGTTGAACGGCTGCCGCACGCGGTTCAGCATGTCGGCGACGTGCGTATGCATGATGCCGTAGCCGATGCGCAGCGCCGCGAGGCCGTATGCCTTGGAGAACGTGCGCGAAACGATCAGGTTCGGGTGCCGGGCGACCCATTGCGCGCTGTGGCCGTGATGGTCGGGGTCGAGGTACTCGTTGTACGCCTCGTCCAGCACGACGAGGACGTCGGGCGGAACCGACGCGATGAACGCCTCGAGCGCCGCGGGCGCGATGAAGGTGCCCGTCGGGTTGTTCGGGTTGGCGACGAACACGATCCTGGTCTGCGGCGTGATCGCGGCGCGCATCCCGGGGAGGTCGTGGCCATAGTTGTCGGCGGGAATCTCGACGCCAGTCGCGCCGCGCGCCCGCGTGGCCAGGGGATAGACGGCGAACGCGTGCTGCGAATAGACGGCCTCGTCGCCGGGCGTCAGGAATGCCTGTGTCACGAGCTCCAGGATGTCGTTCGATCCGTTGCCCAGCACGATTGATTCCTGCGGCACGCCGAAGCGCTCGGCCAGCGCGCCCTTCAGCGCAAAGCCGTTGCCGTCGGGGTAGCGCGAGAGCTCGTCGGTCGCGCGCTCGATCGCCGCGCGCACGGCGGCGCCCGGGCCCCGCGGATTCTCGTTCGACGCGAGCTTGACGATGTCGGCCTCGCGCAGCCCGAACTCGCGCGCGAGATCGGCAATTGGCTTGCCCGGGACGTACGGCGCGATCCCGCGCACGTATTCGGGGGCGTGGATGGCGGGATCGCAGGTTTCGGGTGGGGCGAATCTGAGGTGCATGGCGCTCTTAAGTAATTGCAGCAGGATACGATCCTAAGATCTTGAGAAATGGGGCTTTTGCTCGGAGCTCAGCGAGCGCTGCCTGGACCGCGGGATCGGTTTCGTGGCCGACGAGATCCACGAAGAACAGGTACTCCCAGAGACCGGTGCGGGCGGGGCGCGACTCGAGCCGCGACATGCTTACGCCATGCTTGGCGATCGGCTCCAGCAGCGAATAGATCGCGCCCGGCCGGTTCGGCGCCGACATCAGCAGCGACGTCTCGTCGTTGCCGGAGGCGGGCACCGACTGGCGGCCGAGCACCCAGAACCGGGTGGTGTTGTTGGACTCGTCCTCGATGTTGGCGGCAAGGATCGGCACGCCATAGATCGACGCCGCGATCTCGCCTGCAATGGCGGCGGCGGTCGGTTCGGCGGCGGCGAGGCGCGCCGCCTCGGCATTGCTCGCGACCGCGATGCGCGGCGCCGACGGCAGGTGTCGGCCGAGCCAGCCGACGCACTGCGCGAGCGACTGCGCATGCGAGTAGACGCGTGTGACGTCCTCCATTGCCGTTGCCTTCGACAGCAGGTTCTGCCGGATGCGCAGCCGGATCTCGCCGCAGATCGACAACGGCGTCTGGCACATGAGGTCGAGCGTGCGTCCGACCGCGCCTTCGGTCGAGTTCTCGACCGGGACGATCGCGTAGTCCGTTTCCCCGCTCTCCGCCGCGCGGAAGACTTCGTCGATGCTGGCACCCGGGACGGCGCGCACGAGCTGGCCGAATTGTTTCGAGAGCGCCGCGTGCGAATAGGTGCCGGCGGGCCCGAGATACGAGACCGCGACCGGCTGCTCCAGCGCGCGGCAGGCCGACATGACCTCGCGGAAGATCACGGTGACGGCGTCGTTGGGAAGGGGCCCGGCGTTCCGCGCGTGCAATCCCTTCAGCACCTGCGCCTCGCGCTCGGGCCGGTACGCGGGGCCATGGCCCTTGATGGCACCGATCGCCTTCGCATGCCCGGCGCGCGCGTTCAGCCGCTCCAGGATTTCCCGGTCGAGGCCGTCGATCGCGGCGCGATGGCGCGCGAGCTCGCTGTCGGGATCGTCGGCGGACGTGACGGGATCTGCCATCGGTGGCTCGCGCTGTGCGGCGGGCTCTCGCCTCAGACCGTCACTCGTCGTCCTCGCGCTCGACCACGCGCTCGAGTCCGGCGAGCTTCTCGCCTTCGCCGAGGTTGATCAGCGTCACGCCCTGCGTCGAGCGGCTCATCTCGCGGATCGACTTCACCCTGGTGCGGATCAGTACGCCACCGGTCGAGATCAGCATCACCTCGTCGTCCGGACGGACCAGCGCCGCCGCGACCACCGTGCCGTTGCGCTCGCTCTGCTGGATCGCGATCATGCCCTTGGTGCCACGGCCATGGCGCGTGTACTCGACGATCGGCGTGCGCTTGCCGTAGCCGTTCTCGGTCGCGGTCAGCACCGACTGCTCCTCGTCCTCGGCGACCAGCATCGAGATCACCCGTTGTCCCTTGTCCAGCATCATGCCGCGCACGCCATGCGCAGCGCGTCCCATCGGCCGGACGTCGTTCTCGTCGAAGCGCACCGCCTTGCCGCCCGAGCTGAACAGCATCACGTCGTGCTTCGCGTCGGTCAGCGCGGCGCCGATCAGCTGGTCGCCTTCGGCGAGATCGACTGCGATGATGCCCGACGTGCGCGGCCGCGAGAACTCCGACAGCGGCGTCTTCTTCACCGTGCCCATCGCGGTGGCCATGAACACGAACTGCGTCTCGGTGAATTCCTTGACCGGCAGGATCGCCGTGATCTTCTCGTTGTCGGTGAGCGGCACGAGGTTGACGATCGGCTTGCCGCGCGCGGCGCGCGAGCCCTGCGGCACGTTGTAGACCTTGAGCCAGTAGACGCGGCCGCGGTTGGAGAAGCACAGGATGAAGTCGTGCGTGTTGGCGATGAAGAGGTGATCGATGAAGTCGTCCTCCTTCGTCGCCGTCGCCTGCTTGCCGCGCCCGCCGCGCTTCTGCGCGCGGTAGTCGGCGACGGCCTGCGCCTTCATGTAGCCGCCGTGCGACAGCGTGACCACCATGTCGGCCGGCGCGATCAGGTCCTCGAGCGAGAGGTCGACGCCCTGCGCGATGATCTCGGAGCGGCGGGCGTCGCCGAACTGCAGTCGCGGATGCCGGCGAGCTCGTCGCCGACGATCTTGGTCACGCGCGCGGGCTTCGCCAGGATGTCGATCAGGTCGACGATCTCGGTCATGACTTCGCGGTACTCGGCGACGATCTTGTCCTGCTCGAGGCCGGTGAGGCGCTGCAGCCGCAGCTCGAGGATCGCCTGCGCCTGCGCGTCGGACAGCCGGTAGCCGCCGCCGTCGGCCTGCCAGCCGAAGCCGGGCGCGAGGCCATCGGGTCGCGCCGCATCCGCCGCGGCGCGCTGCAGCATCTCCTCGACGATCGGCGAGCGCCACGTGCGGTCCATCAGCGCGATCTTGGCGTCGGCCGGCGTCGCCGCGGCCTTGATCAGCGCGATGATCGCGTCGACGTTCGACAGCGCGACGGCGAGGCCTTCCAGGATGTGGCCGCGCTCGCGCGCCTTGCGCAGCAGGTAGCGCGTGCGGCGCACGACGACCTCGCGCCGGTGCATCAGGAAGAACTCGAGGAACTGCTTGAGGTTGAGCAGGCGCGGCTGGCCGTCGACCAGCGCCACCATGTTCATGCCGAAGCTGTCCTGCAGCTGTGTCAGCTTGTACAGGTTGTTGAGGACGATCTCGGCGACCTCGCCGCGCTTCAGCTCGATCACGACGCGCATGCCGGACTTGTCCGACTCGTCGCGCAGGTCGGAGATGCCCTCGAGCTTCTTCTCGCGGACGAGCTCGCCGATCCGGATCAGCAGGTTCGCCTTGTTCACCTGGTACGGGATCTCGTCGACGATGATCGCCTGGCGGCTGCCCTTGTCGAGGTCCTCGACGTGGGTTCGCGCGCGGATGACCACGCGGCCGCGGCCGGTGCGGTAGCCCTCGCGCACGCCTTCGGTGCCGTAGATGATCCCCGCGGTCGGGAAATCCGGCGCCGGGCACGATGTCGATCAGCTCGTCGAGCGGGATCTCGGGGTTGTCGAGCACCGCGAGGCAGGCATCGATCACTTCGGTCAGGTTGTGCGGCGGGATGTTGGTGGCCATCCCGACGGCGATGCCCGACGAGCCGTTGACGAGCAGGTTCGGCAGCCGCGACGGCAGCACCGTCGGCTCCTGCTCCTTGCCGTCGTAATTGGCGACGAAATCGACGGTCTCCTTGTCGATGTCGGCCAGTGAGCTCGTTGGCGATCTTCTGCAGCCGGCACTCGGTGTAGCGCATGGCCGCCGCGTTGTCGCCGTCGACGGAACCGAAGTTGCCCTGCCCGTCGATCAGCGGGTAGCGCAGCGAGAAGTCCTGCGCCATCCGGACGAGCGTGTCGTAGATCGCCATGTCGCCGTGCGGATGGTATTTCCCCATCACGTCGCCGACGACGCGCGCGCACTTCACGTACGGGCGGTTGAAGACGATGTTCGCCTCGTGCATCGCGTACAGGACGCGGCGATGGACCGGCTTCAGCCCGTCGCGGACGTCCGGAAGCGCCCGGCCGACGATCACGCTCATCGCGTAATCGAGGTAGGAATGCCGCATTTCCGCTTCGAGGCTTACCGGCAGGGTTTCTTTGGCAAACTGCTCCATGTGCAGGTTTTCTTCGTGAAAGTTGCGTTACAGGGGCTACGTTGGTGCTTCGGTGCGCCGCAGGGGCCGCGGGCGCGCCGGCAAGTATCGAAAATCGACGGGACCGGCACGGGTGAGCGCGAATCGCCTGCCGGACGCGGCCCGGGCAACGACCCGGGGCACCGGAGGGTCTTGAAAAGACGAAATTTTATCACGACGTTGCATCGCCGCGACACTCGCCTCCGACGTGTTGCCGAAATGGCACTTTCTTTTGCACCCCATGGGGGGCTGTGCTATAGTTTTTGTGGAAACAAGGGATTCGGCGCGTGTATGCCTTCGTGGGCTTGAGGTGCACCGCGGGAATTTGTGGACTTCGCAAAAAACATGTTCAAAACCAAAGCCAAAGGGGTGAAACAATGACTCGTCGTCTCGTCTCCGGTGCTCTCGTCGGCGCGCTTGCGACCGTTTTTGCCGGCGGTCGTCGCCGCGCAAACGACGGCCGATCCGAAGGGCTACGTCCCCGGTACCGCGCCGTGCACGACCGGTTATGTATGCCGTTCCTCGCCAACGCCGGAGGACGGTGTCGTCAAGAGCGGAACGTACAACGGGACCAAGGGTCTCGCCGGCAATCTCTGCTTCCGCACCGCCTACTGGGCGCCGGCGATGGCGACGATCCAGTGCGATCCCGACCTCGTGCCGAAGCCCGCCGTGCGCCGCCGCCGCCGCCCCCGCCGCCGCCGGCACCCGCCGCCGCCGCCCGCCGCCGGCCCCGCAAGTGCGAGAAGATCACGCTGGCCTCCAAGGCGCTGTTCGACTTCGACAAGGCGGTGCTGAAGCCCGAAGGCAAGGCTGCGATCGACACCGAGATCATCGCCAAGCTGGCCGGCGTGCAGAAGCTCGAGCTCGTGCTGGTCACCGGCCACACCGACCCGATCGGCACGCAGGAGTACAACCAGAAGCTGTCCGAACGTCGCGCTGACGCGGTTCGCAACTACCTCGTCTCGCAAGGGCGTCGCGAAGGACAAGATCGAGACCCTCGGCATGGGCAAGACGCAGCCGATCCCGGGCCTCGTCTGCAACCAGAAGAACTTCAAGGCGAAGGTCGCGTGCTACCAGCCCGACCGCCGCGTTGAAGTCGAAGTCAAGGGCGAGATGGTCAAGAAGGCGATGTAAGCCTCGCCCCGCAGTACGAAAAGCCCCGCTTCGGCGGGGCTTTTTTTTGCCGCCACCCGTCATAATTGCGCGTGACCATGAATGTGAACGCAATCCGCAATGCCGACCTTCGCATCGACGCGGGCTGGATCGTCCCGGTCGAGCCTGCCGGCGCACTGCGCGATCACGCGCTGATGTCGACGCGGGCCGTATCGTCGCGCTCGTGCCCCAGTCGACGGCCGATCGCGAATGGTCGCGCCGCGAGCACGTCAAGCTCGCCTGATCACGTGCTGCTTCCCGGGCTCGTCAACGCGCACACGCACGCCGCGATGAACCTGATGCGCGGCATCGCCGACGACGTCCCGCTCGACGTCTGGCTGGAGCAGCGCATCTGGCCGCACGAGCGCGAATTCGTCTCGCCCGATTTCGTGCTGCGACGGCGCGCGCCTCGCCGCCGCGGAGATGCTGTGCGGCGGCATCACCTGCTGCAACGACATGTATTTCTTTCCCGGCGCCACGGCGCAGGCGTTCGTCGAGACCGGCATGCGCGCGATGCTGGGACTCCCGGTGCTCGATTTCCCGACGCCGTACGCCGCCGACGCGGACGGCTATCTGCAGGCGGGGCTCGCGGTGCGCGACGCGTTCAAGCACGAGCCGCGGCTTTCGTTCTCGCTGGCGCCGCATGCGCCGTACACGGTGAGCGACGCGACCTGGGAGCGGATCGTCATGTATGCGCGCCAGCTCGACCTGCCGATCCAGACGCACATTGCCGAGACGCGCGAGCGAGGTGGAGGAAAGCCGGCGTCAGCACGGCACCACGCCGCTCGCACGCCTGCACCGGCTTGGCGCGACCGGGCCGGGATTCATCGCGATTCACGCCGTGCACCTCGAGCCCGCCGACGTCGAGCTCCTGGCGCTGCACGGCGGGCACGTCGTGCACTGCCCCGCGTCGAACATGAAGCTCGCAAGCGGCGTCGCGCCGGTGACGACATTCGCCGAGCGCGGCATCAACGTCGCGCTCGGCACCGACGGCGCCGCGTCGAACAACCGGCTCGACCTCTTCGCGGACATGCGCCTCGCGTCGCTCCTCGCGAAGGTCAGCACCGGGAACGCCGCCGTTTTCCCCGCGGCGCAGGCGCTGACCGCGGCGACGCTCGGGGGCGCGCGTGCGCTCGGCCTCGACGCTGCCATCGGCTCGCTCGTGCCCGGCAAGGAAGCCGACGTGATTGCGGTCGACCTTGCCTCGGTCGATGCCGCGCCCTGCTACGATGCGGTTTCGCATCTCGTCCACGCCGTCGGGCGCGATGCCGTGACCGACGTCTGGGTGGGCGGCACTCGCGTCGTCGCCGACCGCCGACTTCTCACCGCCGATGCCACCGCGCTGGTGGCCCGCGCCCGCCTCTGGCAGGAACGCATGCAATGAACGTTTCCCCGAATCTTCCCGCACCTGGAACGTCCGCCAATGTCGATCGCCACGAAGTCGACAAGTTCGCCGCGCTGGCGCATCACTGGTGGGATCCCGAGAGCGCGATGTTCGGACCGCTGCATCGGATGAATCCGCTGCGGCTCGACTGGATCGATCGCGTCGCGGGCGGCCTCGCCGGCAAGTCGGTGCGTCGACGTCGGCTGCGGCGGAGGCATCCTCTCCGAAGCGATGGCCGCGCGCGGCGCGAGGGTGATCGGCATCGACCTCGGGGACAAGGCGCTGGGCGTTGCGCGGCTGCACAAGCTCGAGACCGGCGCCGACGTCGACTACCGGCTCGTGTCCGCCGAGGCGCTCGCCGCCGAATCGCCGGCAGTCTTCGACGTCGTCACCTGCATGGAAATGCTGGAGCACGTGCCCGACCCGGCCGCCATCGTCGCCGCCTGCGCCGCGCTCGCGCGGCCCGGCGGGATCGTCGCGATCTCGACGATCAACCGCAATCCGAAGTCCTACGTATTCGCGGTGCTCGGCGCGGAATACGTGCTGCAGCTCCTGCCGCGCGGCACGCACGACTACGCGAAGTTCCTGAAGCCCGCCGAGGTCGCCGGATTTGCGCGTCGCGCGGGGCTCGCACCCCTCGATCTCGCCGGGGTCACGTACAACCCGCTGCGCAAGGAGTTCCGCGCGGGCACCGACGCGAGCGTCAACTACATGATGGCGTTTCGCCGCCCGCAGGATGGCTGACGCGCGGGCGCCGCGCCCGCTCGACATCGACGCCGTCCTGTTCGATCTCGACGGCACGCTCGCCGACACCGCGCCCGATCTCGCCGCCGCGCTGAACGGGTCCGCGCCGCGCACGGGATGGCTGCGCTGCCGCTCGCCGAATTGCGCCCGTGGGCGTCGCACGGCGCGCGCGGGCTCATCGGCGCCGGAATGGGCGTTGCCCCCGACGCCGCCGAATATCCGCGGCTGCGCGACGCGTTTCTCGACTACTACGCGGGCGCGCTTTGCATCGATACGACGCTCTTCGGCGCGGTCGGCGACGTGCTGGCTGAAATCGAGGCGCGCGGAATGCGCTGGGGCATCGTCACCAACAAGGCGACGCGCTTCACGCTGCCGCTGCTCGAAGCATTGGGGCTCGTCGGCGCGCGCGCACGCCGTCGTCTGCGGCGACACCACTCCGCATGCGAAGCCGCATCCCGCGCCCCTGCTCGCGGCCGCGCAGCAGCTCCGAACGCCTGCCGCGCGCTGCGTCTACGTCGGCGATGCCGAGCGCGACGTGACCGCCGGCATCGCCGCGGGAATGCGCACGATCGATCGCGCGCTACGGCTATATCACCGCGGCCGAGACGCCGGACGAATGGCCGGCCGACGGCAGCATCGACTCGCCGCGTGCACTGCTCGACTGGCTTCCGCGCCGCGGCTGACACCGGCAATCGCGGCGAGGGAATGTCGCCTCAGCCCGGGCACGCCCCGGCATTGACGAGCAGCCACTCGACCGACTTGCCGTCGCGGGTGCCGCGCACGCGCACCGCCTGGCTCGCCATCAGCGGACGCACGATGGCGACGAGCGCGTCGTCGGGGCCGTTGAGCGCGATGCCGTTGGCTTCCGAAACACGATCGCCCGGCTTCATGCCGAGCATGGTCGCAAACCCGGTTTCGTCGCGGACCGTGAGCCCGCCCGGCCCCGGCGTGACGAGCGACCTCCAGCTGTCGGGCTGGGCGGCGATGCCGGACAGCAGTTCGGCGTTGAGCCGATAGATCGCGCCCGTGAATCCTGCCGGGACTCCACATGCGGCACTGTTCGCGCGTACCGCACGAGCACTCGTCGGCGCCTTGTCGCTGGACGCCTTCGCGGCGTCCGTCGCGGGCCGCAGCACGATCTCGCGGATCTCGCCGTGATCGCGGATGCGCACGCCGGCCGGACGGACGAGCAGCAGCGTGACGTCCTTCGCGATATCGTTGCCGGACCGTACCAGCACGGGACCGCGATCGGACAGGCGAAAGAGCGCGAAGCCGCCGCCATCAGCTTCGGCGAAGACGCCGAGCAGTCGCGTTTCCCCCTGCATCGTGACCGGTGCGCCCGCGACGGGCGCGGCACCGGGCTCCCCGAAAATGCGCGCGCCGTTGATGGCACCGGTCCATGGCTCGGGGGTCGGCGCAGGGGGAACCGGCGGCGCCACCGGGCCGAACGCGCGCCAGCCCCATTGCGCGGCGACCCACGCGAAAAGCGCGATGGCGGCGAGGGTCGCAACCCAGCCGCCGATGCGCCAGGGCATCGCGATGTCCGATGTCTCGTTGGTGGAACTCAATGCGCGCCCCATTGGATCCGGCGAAGCGAACCGGAGCCACCGGGCACACCGGCAGGGGCCTCGCAGCGCGTGCCGCTATAATCGGGCCCGACAATCACACGCATGCGCAGTGCTCGCGGCACGAACGCGCGTGCCGCATTGCGCGACCCCTCCGACCGACCCGTCTCGCTCACGTGAATCCCCGCCTCGCAAGGCTTTCGCCGTATCCGTTCGAGCGCCTGCGCCAGCTTCTCGCCGGCAGCGCTCCCGCCGCGGCGCTCACGCCGATCAATCTCTCGATCGGCGAGCCGAGGCATCCGACGCCGCCGTTCATTCTCGACGCGCTCGCCGCCGGCGGCGCCGGCATCGCCAATTATCCCACGACGCTCGGCGCGCCCGCGCTGCGCGAGGCGATTGCCGCATGGCTCGCGCGGCGAAACGGGATCGCGTCTCCGGATCCCGCGACGCAGGTGCTTCCCGTCCTCGGCAGCCGCGAAGCGCTGTTCGCGTTCGCGCAGACGGTCATCGACGCGAGCCGGCCGGGCGCGACCGTCGTGATGCCGAACCCGTTCTACCAGATCTACGAGGGCGCCGCGCTGCTGGCCGGCGCCCTGCCGTGGTGCGTCAACGCCGACGCGGCCCAGGACTTCGCGCCGGCCTGGCACGACGTGCCGGACGACGTCTGGGCGCGCACGCAGCTCGTCTTCGTGTGCTCGCCCGACAATCCGACGGGCCGCGTGACGACGCCGGCCGAATGGCGATATTTGTTCGAGCTCTCCGATCGTCACGGCTTCGTGATCGCGTCCGACGAGTGCTATTCGGAGATCTATTTCGACGAGGCCGCGCCGCCGCAGGGCGCGCTCGCCGCCGCGCACGCCGCCGGGCGCGCCGGATTTCCGCGGCTGGTCGTCTTCGGCAGCCTGTCGAAGCGCTCCAACGCGCCGGGACTGCGCTCCGGGCTACGTGGCCGGGGACGCCGCCCTCATCGCCGCGTTCCTGCGCTATCGCACCTATCACGGCTCCGCGATGTCGCCCGCCGTCGTCGCGGCGAGCCTCGCCGCCTGGGGCGACGAGGACCACGTGCGCGCCAACCGCGCGCTCTACGCGGCCAAGTTCGCGGCACTGCAGCCGCGGCTCGCCGCGGTGCTTCCCTGCGCGATGCCCGACGCCGCGTTCTACCTCTGGGCGAGGACGCCGATCGACGATGCGGAATTCGCGCGGCGCCTGCATGCGGCGACGGCGGTCACCGTGCTGCCCGGGAGCTACCTCGGCCGCATGGCGCACGGGACCAATCCCGGGGCCGGGCACGTCCGGATCGCGCTGGTCGCGGAGGCCGAGCAGTGCGCCGCCGCGGCCGACCGGATCATCGCTTTTGCGGGGACGCTGTAGCCCGTCGTAACGCATCCTGTCGCCGCCACCCCCGTTTCGTCGCGCAGGGCCCTGTGCGCGGCCCGCCGCCCCTAGAATCGCCCCATGCACGCCACGGTGACCCCTGCCCCGCCCCGGAGCTGGCTCGCGTTCCTCGCGGGCGGCTTCCGCGCGTCCTGGACGACGATCGTCCTCATCATCGCGATCAACACGGGCGTGGCCGCGATCATGTCGATCGAGGACCCCCGGCCGTTCTGGCATCCGTTCGTCAGCGCGCAGTGTTTCGGCCTCGCCATCGCCTACGCGGTCAACGTCGCGTCGCCGTGGGAGAAGACGCGCCCGGTGTGGCGCCTCGCGCTCGCCGTCGCCATCGGCACTGCGCTCGGCTATGCGCTCGTGGTATTCATCAAGGGCTTCCTGCTCGAGCTCGACGGCTACACGCTGCGCGAGCTCGTCTCGGACTCGCGCAAGTTCCAGTGGACCCTGATCAGCGGCTTCTTCAACGGCCTCTTCGTCAGCCTGTTCTTCCTGTTCAAGTTCCGCGAGACGCGCGCCGAGGCCGCGCTGCACCGCGCCGAGGCCCAGCATAACCTGCTCGCGAAGCAGGCGGTCGAGGCCGAGCTCAAGATGATGCAGGCGCAGGTCGAGCCGCACTTCCTGTTCAACACGCTGGCGTCGGTCCAGTACCTGACCGAGACCGATCCCAGGGAGGCCTCGCGCCTTCTCGGCCACCTGCTCGCCTATCTGCGCGCCGCGCTGCCGCAGCTGCGCACGGCGACGACGACGCTGGGCCAGGAAGTCGCGCTGATCGAGGCCTATCTCAACATGTTCAAGACGCGGATGGGCGCGCGGCTCGAATTCGCGATCGACGTCCCCGAAACGCTGCGCAGCCACCCGTTTCCGCCGGTCCTCCTCATCTCGATCGTCGAGAATGCGATCACGCACGGCCTGGAGCCGCAGGCCGCGGGCGGGAGCGTGCGCATCGAAGCCGCGCGAGCCGGCGACAGCCTTCGCGTCGCGGTGACCGACACCGGCCGCGGCATCGGCAGCGGCGCGTCGCGCGCGGGCCACGGCGTCGGTCTCGCCAACGTCCGCGAGCGCCTTGCCGCATTCTACGGCGAGCGCGGCCGCTACGCTCGAGGATGCGCCGCCGCAAGGCGCGCGGTCCACGATCGAAATTCCCTTCGAGGACGTGTAACCTCGCAAGCATCGGCCGCGCCCGGAACTCGCGCAGTGCGCGATCACGATGTGCGGCGCCAGCGTCCCTTGCCGCCATGACCACTGCCCTGATCGCCGAAGACGAAGCGCTGCTGCGCGCGCAGCTGAAGGCGCGCCTCGCCGAAGCGTGGCCGGAGCTCGAGATCGTCGCCGAGGCGGCGAACGGCGACGAGGCGCTGGCGCTCGCGCGAGCGCACCATCCCGACATCGCGTTCCTCGACATCCGGATGCCGGTGCGCACCGGCCTCGAAGTCGCGCGCGAGCTCGCCGGCGCATGCCATGTCGTGTTCGTCACCGCCTACGACGAGTACGCCATCGCCGCGTTCGACGAGGGGGCCGTCGACTACCTGCTGAAGCCGCCCTCGCCGGAGCGCATGGCGAAGGTCGTCACGCGCCTCAAGGCGCGGCTCGCGCAGGCGCCGCTCGACCTCACCGCGCTCCTCGCCCGCCTGGCGGCGCGCGAGGCGGCGCCGGCGCCGCTCAAGTGGATCCGCGCGTCGCTCGGCGCGTCGATGCAGATGATCCCGGTCGACGACATCCTCTATTTCCAGGCGCAGGACAAGTACACGCGGGTCGATCACGCCGGACGGCGAGGCGCTGATCAGGAAGCCGATCAAGGAGCTCTACGAGGAGCTCGACCCCGAGCTCTTCTGGCAGATCCATCGCGCGACCATCGTGAGCCTCCGCGCGATCGCGCGCGTCGACCGCGACTCGCGCGGCGAGCCGATCATCCTGCTGCGCGGCCGCCCCGAAAAGCTGGCGGTGAGCCGCACGTTCTCGCATCGCTTCAAGGCGATGTGAAGCTTCGCCGCGCGGCCGGTGCCGGGTCGAACGACCTGCGCCCGGACCGCGTCGACCGGCGATCGGCGCATCCTGCGGCGGCGAGTCGGCAACCGCCGGGGTAGAATGGCGGTTTTTCGCGCGTCGCGACGCGCCAGCCTCGATGCAGACCCTTCAGCAGACGATCGAACAGGCGTGGGACGCCCGCGCGGAGCTTTCCACGGCCTCGGCGGGCGGCGCGGCGCACGAGGCCGTGGCACGCGTCATCGCGCTGCTCGATGCGGGCGCGCTGCGCGTCGCCGAAAAGGTCAGGACGGCCAGTGGGTCACGCACCAGTGGATCAAGAAGGCCGTCCTGCTTTCGTTCCGGCTCGCCGACAACGTCCCCATGCGCTTCGCGCAGCAGCCGGGCAGCCAGGAGCCGTTCGCCTTCTTCGACAAGGTGCCGACCAAGTTCGCCGGACTGTCGAACGAGGCGCTGGCCGCCACCGGCGTGCGCGTCGTGCCGCCCGCGGTCGCGCGCCGCGGCGCGTACATCGCGAAGAACGTGGTGCTGATGCCCTCCTACGTGAACATCGGCGCCTACGTCGACGAGGGCACGATGGTCGACACCTGGGCCACCGTCGGCTCGTGCGCGCAGATCGGCCGCAACGTCCACCTGTCCGGCGGCGTCGGCATCGGCGGCGTGCTGGAGCCGCTGCAGGCCAATCCGACGATCATCGAGGACAACTGCTTCATCGGCGCGCGCTCGGAGGTCGTCGAGGGCGTGATCGTCGAGGAGAACTCGGTGCTGGGAATGGGCGTGTTCATCGGCCAGAGCACGCGCATCTACGATCGCGCGACCGGCGAGACGCTCTACGGCCGCGTGCCGGCCGGGTCCGTCGTGGTCGCGGGCAGCCTTCCGACCGGCAACGCCGGATGCCACCTCTATTGCGCGGTCATCGTGAAGCAGGTCGACGCGAAGACGCGCTCGAAGACCAGCATCAACGAGCTGCTGCGGGCGTGAGCGGCGCACCGAACAGCCCCTCCGGCCGCCAATCCGACATGTCCGTCACCATCAAATCCGCCGCCGACATCGACGGCATGCGCGCGGCCGGCCGCGCCGCCGCGGAGCTCCTCGATTTCCTGACGCCGCACGTGCAGCCGGGCATCACGACCGGCGAGATCGACCGGCATCGCGCACGACTATCAGGTCAACGTGCAGAAGGTGATTCCCGCGACGCTCAACTACCAGCCGCCGGGGCACGTCCCGTATCCCGCCTCGCTCTGCACGTCGATCAATCACGTCGTCTGCCACGGCATCCCCGGCGAGCGCAAGCTGAAGCCGGGCGACATCCTCAACATCGACGTCACCGTCATCAAGGACGGCTGGCACGGCGATTCGAGCCGCATGTTCTTCGTCGGCACGCCGTCGATCCAGGCGCGGCGCCTCGTCGAGATCACCTACGAGGCGATGTGGCGCGGCATCCGCGCGATCCAGCCGGGCGCGCGTCTCGGCGACATCGGGCACGCGATCCAGCGATTCGCCGAGGGCCACCATTTTTCCGTCGTGCGCGAATTCTGCGGCCACGGCATCGGCCGCGCCTTCCACGAGGAGCCGCAGGTGCTCCACTACGGCCGGCCGGGCTCCGGCATGGCGTTGCAGCCCGGCATGGTGTTCACCGTCGAGCCGATGATCAACGCCGGGCGCGCGGCGATCCGCGCGCTGGCCGACGGCTGGACCATCGTCACCGCCGACCATTCGCTGTCCGCGCAGTGGGAGCACACGGTGCTCGTCACGCCGGATGGCTACGAGGTGCTGACGACTTCGGCGGGGACGCCGCCGCCGGCGTAGAACGAGACGTGACGGCGAGCGCCGACACTGCCACGGCCGACGCGCCCGCGGCGCCGGTGCTGCTCGCGAAGCGCTGGCGCGACGAATTGCGGCAGGGCCGCGACGTGCTTCGCGCCGCCTTCCACGCTCAGCCCGACACGCCGCGGCTGCTGCGCGGCCACGCCCGCCTCGTCGACCGCATCGTCGTCGACGTGTTCGGCGCAGCTGGCCGCGCCGCCCGGCATCGCCCTCGTCGCCGTCGGCGGCTACGGTCGCGGCCAGCTCTTCCCGCACTCGGACGTCGACGTGCTGATCCTGCTGCCGGATGCGCTCGATGCGCCCGGCACGGCATTCGTCGAGCGCTTCCTCGGGATGCTGTGGGACATCGGCCTCGAGATCGGCCACAGCGTGCGCACCATCGCCGAGTGCGAGACCGAGATGGCGGACGACGCGACGATCAAGACGAGCCTGCTCGAGCATCGTCTCGTCGCCGGCTCGCGGCGCCTCTTCCGCGAGTTCCGCGAGCGCTTCGCCGCGGCGCTCGACGTCCGCGCAGTTCTACGACGCGAAGGCGCTGGAGCAGCAGCAGCGCCACCTCAAGTACCACGATACCGCGTACAACCTCGAGCCGAACCTCAAGGAGAGCCCGGGCGGCCTGCGCGACCTGCAGACGGTGCTGTGGATCGCGCTCGCCGCGGGCCTCGGCCGCACCTGGCGCGAGCTCGCCAAGGCGGGCCTCATCACGATGGACGAGGCGCGGACGGTGTCGCGCCAGCAGCGCTTCATCGGCGCGCTGCGCGTGCGCCTGCATTACCTTGCCGGCCGCCGCGAGGACCGGCTGGTATTCGACCAGCAGAGCGCGCTCGCGCGGGAGCTCGGTCTCGTCGACACGCCGACGCGACGGGCGACCGAGCAGCTGATGCAGCGCTACTATCGCGCGGCCAAGCTCGTGCGCCAGGTCAACGTGATCCTGCTGCAGAACCTGCACGCGCGGCTCTTCCCGGTCTCGACCGTCCCCGTCCCGATCGAAGGCGATTTCTTCGCGGTCGACGAGCTGCTCGACATCGGCGACGAGGCGCTGTTCGAGCGGCGTCCGGCAGCGATGCTGGATGCGTTCCTGATGCTGCAGCGCCATCCGGAGCTGAAGGGCATGACGGCGCGCACGCTGCGCTCGCTGTGGCGCAACCGCGTGCGCATCGACGCGCGTTTCCGCCGCGACCCGCGAACCGGGCGCGCTTCATCCAGGTGTTCCGCGAGCCGCGCGGCCTCACGCACGAGCTGCGCCGGATGAATCTCTACGGCATCCTCGGCAATTACCTGCCGTCGTTCGGGCGCATCGTCGGCCAGATGCAGCACGATCTCTTCCACGTCTACACGGTCGATTCGCACATCCTGATGGTGATCCGCAACCTGCGGCGGTTCACCGAGCAGCAGCATGCGCACGAGTATCCGCTGTGCTCGCGGCTCATCAACGACTTCGAGCGCAAGGAAGTGCTCTATCTCGCCGGACTCTTCCACGACATCGCCAAGGGCCGCGGCGGCGACCATTCGATGCTCGGCCAGCGCGATGCGCTGCGCTTCTGCCGCGAGCACGGCCTGCCGCGCGAGGACGGCGAGCTCGTCGCCTGGCTCGTCGCGCAGCACCTCACGATGTCGGCCACCGCGCAGAAGCAGGACATCATGGATCCCGACGTCGTCGCCGCCTTCGCGAAGAAGGTCGGCACCGAGCGCCGGCTGGTCGCGCTCTACCTGCTGACCGTCGCCGACATCCGCGGCACGAGCCCGAAGGTCTGGAACGCATGGAAGGCGAAGCTCCTCGAGGATCTCTTCCACGCGACGCGGGCGCGGCTCGCCGGCACCGAGCTGACGATCACGCTCGCCGACAGCCTCGAACCAGCGGCAGGCGGAAGCGCGGCGGCTGCTCCGGCTCTACGCGGTCCCGGAAGGCGCGGAACAGGCGCTCTGGGCGCGTCTTGACGCCGTCTACTTCCAGCGCCACACCGCCGACGAAATCGCGTGGCACGCGCGCCACCTCTACTGGCGCGTCGAGCGCACCGAGCCCGTGGTGCGGGCGCGCCTGTCGCGCGCCGAGGCGGACTGCAGGTGATGGTCTATCTGCCCGACCAGAAGCACCTGTTCGCGCGCATCTGCGGCTTCCTCGGCCGGCCAGGGGCTGTCGATCCTGGAGGCGAAGATCCACACGACGCGGAGCGGCTACGCGCTCGACACCTTCGCCGTGCACGATCCGTCGAATCCGAACGCCTCGTACCGGGACACGATCCAGCTGATCGAGTTCGAGCTGAAGCGCGCACTGGTCGACGCGCCGGCGCTCGAGCCGCCGGTCGCGGGCCGCGTGAGCCGGCACCTGCGGCACTTCCCGCTGACGCCCGAGGTGCGCGATCTTCCCCGACGACAAGGGCACGCACTACATCCTCGAGATCGTCGCCGGCGACCGTCCCGGGCCTGCTCGCGAAGATCGCGTACACGCTCGCGCAGGCGAACGTCAACGTCACCAGCGCCAAGATCAACACGCTGGGCGAGCGAGCCGAGGACATCTTCCTCATCGACGGCGCGCGCCTCGCCGACGAGCACGCGCTGCTCAAGATCGAGACCGACCTCTACGACCAGCTGCAGGTCTGACGCGCGCTACTCCTCGCCCGGGGCGGCGTCGGGGAACAGCACCTCGGTGTAGCCGAAGTTGCGCAGGTCGCGCATGCGCATCGGATAGAGGATGCCGTCCAGGTGGTCGCATTCGTGCTGGACGACGCGGGCGTGAAAGCCCGACGCCTCGCGCACGATGGGCCGTCCCTGCGGATCGAATCCCTCGTAGCGCACCTGCGTGAAGCGCGGCACAACGCCGCGCAGTCCGGGCACCGACAGGCACCCTTCCCAGCCGTCCTCTTCTCGTCGGAGGAAAGCGGCGTGATCCGCGGATTGAGGAGCTCGGTGTAGGGCACCGGCTCGGCATCCGGATACCGCGTCGTTCGACGTCGAAGCCGAAGATGACGACGCGAAGCCCCACGCCGATCTGCGGCGCCGCGAGTCCGGCGCCGTTCTGCGCCGCCATCGTCTCGCGCATGTCGGCGAGGAGCGCGTCGAGCTCGGGCGTCGCGAACGCCTCGACCGGGCGCGACGGCACGAGGAGCCGCGGGTCGCCCATGCGCAGCACGTCGCGGATCATGCGGCGGCTCCGGCTGCAGCGGCTTCGAAGCGGCGACGAGCGGCGCCACGTGATCGAGCAGCGTGCGGACCTTGTCCATCGCGGCTTCCAGCACGCGGGCGATGCCCTCCATCGAAATCTCGCCGCGTCGAGTCGCCGCGGCCGGCGGCATGGTTCACGACGACCGCGATGCACGCATACGGCAGGTCGAGCTCGCGCGCGAGCGCGGCCTCGGGCATGCCCGTCATCCCGACCAGCGTCGCGCCGTCGCGCTCGAGCCGGTCGATTTCCGCCGCGGTCTCGAGCCGCGGGCCCGACACCGCGGCATACACGCCGCCGTCGGCGAGCGCGATGCCGCGCCGAGCGCGCGGCGACGAGGCAGCGTTGGCGCAGTTCCGGCGCGTACGGGATGGGTGAAATCGATGTGCACGACCTTGTTCTCGCCGCCGTCGTAGAACGTCGCCTCGCGGCCTTGCGTGTAGTCGATCAGCTGGTGCGGCAGCACCAGCGATCCCGGTGCGGCGCCGCGGATGGCGCCCACCGACGCGACGCCCAGCACGGCGGTCGCGCCACGCGCCCGCAGCGCCCAGAGGTTGGCGCGATAGTTGACGCGGTGCGGCGGTATCGTGTGCCCGTGCCCGTGCCTGGCCAGGAACATCGCGGGCCGCCCCGCGATCTCTCCGAACACCATGGCGGCACGATGGCTCGCCGTACGGGGTGCGGACGACTTCGCGATGCGCGACGGCCAGAGTGGAGAGCTTGGTCAGCCCGGTGCCGCCGATCACCGCAAGCATGGAATTTGCTTAAACAAGGACTTACCCATAGGGAACCCGGTGGGAACCGCATCGGAACGATCGCCGGAGAATCGGCAAACGTCCCGATTTGCCCCGTCCGGACCCGATATTGGCACCCGCCGCGGATTCATGACATTATCATGGAAACCGGACGCCCCGCCGGGATGACCCGGCGCACCGACATTGTAGCCTCGCAAAAACGCCATGTACCTCGACCGACTCTTTCGCCTGATGGCCGACAAGCAGGCCTCGGACCTCTTCATCTCGTGCGGGGCCCCGATCAACATCAAGGTGAACGGCGTCGTCGCGCCGATCTCGACCCAGCCGATGGACGTCGAGACGGTGCGGCGGATCGCGTACGAGCTGATGTCGAAGGAGCAGGCGCGCGAGTTCGAGAACGAGATGGAGATGAACCTCTCCTATCTCGACCGCGCGGTCGGCAACTTCCGGATCAACATCTTCCGCCAGCGCGGCACGATCTCGCTGGTCGTGCGCTTCGTGCGCAGCCACATCCCGTCGTTCGACGAGCTGAAGCTGCCGCCGGTGCTGCTCGACATCGTGATGGAGAAGCGCGGGCTCGTGATCATCGCCGGCGCCACCGGCTCCGGCAAGTCGACGACGCTGGCGGCAATGATCGACTACCGCAACTCCAACCGGCCGGGCCACATCCTCACGATCGAGGACCCGATCGAGTACCTGTTCGAGCACAAGCGGAGCATCGTCAACCAGCGCGAGCTCCACATCGACACGCAGAACTACCAGAAGGCGCTCGCCAACGCGCTCCGCGAGGCGCCCGACCTCATCATGATCGGCGAGATCCGCGAGCGCGACACCATGCAGCAGGCGCTGATCCACACGCTGACGGGCCACCTGTGCCTGTCCACGCTGCACGCCAACAACAGCTACCACGCGCTGTCGCGGATCATCAACATGTTCCCCTACGACGCGCGCTCGGGCGTGCTGTCCGACCTGTCGATCGGCCTCCGCGCAATCATCTCGCAGCGGCTCGTCCTCAACAAGGACGGCGAGCAGCAGCCGGCGACCGAGATCCTGCTCAACACGTCGCTGATTGCCGACCTCATCAAGAACGGCGAGATCACGCAGATCAAGGAGGCGATGGAGCAGTCGCTCTATCCCGGATCGCAGACGTTCGAGCAGGCGCTGTCCCGGCTGTATCTCGACGGCCAGATCAGCTACGACGAGGCGATGGTCGCATCGGACTCCCCCACGAACCTCGCCTGGCTCATCAACCAGAACTCGCCGACGGCGCGGGTCGAAAACATGGCGAAGCGCGACGACGAATCGACGCCGCAAGGACGCCAGCACGGCGACTTCACCGGGATGACCATCGAGCCCAGCATGCTCGATCGCGCAAGCTGATCGCAGCGCGTCCCGCGCCGCGGCGGGCGCCGCGCGATTTGCTACCATTGCGCGCATGGCTTCCGCCGCACCCGTCGCACTCGCCGCCGACGTCGAACCCACGCTTGCGCTGACGCGCGCGCTCATCGAGCGGCGCTCGCTGACGCCGGACGACGCCGGCATCCAAGCCATCATTCGCGAGCGGCTCGAGCCGCTCGGGTTCCACGCGAGCACTCTAACCGTCAACGGCGTCACCAACCTCTGGACGCGGCGCGGCGACGCCCATCCGCTGGTGTGCTTCGCCGGCCACACCGACGTCGTGCCGACCGGTCCGCGCGAACGCTGGAATTCCGACCCGTTCGTGCCGACCGAGCGCGACGGCTTCCTCTACGGCCGTGGCGCCGCCGACATGAAGGCCTCCCTTGCCGCCTTCGTCGTCGCGATCGAGGCGTTCGTCGCGGCGCACCCCGATGCGCCGGGGTCGATCGCGGTGCTCCTCACCTCCGACGAGGAAGGTCCGTCGATCGACGGCACGGCGCGCGTCGTCGAAAAGCTCAACGCCGCCGGCGAGCGCATCGACTACTGCATCGTCGGCGAGCCGACGTCGACCGAAAGATTGGGCGATATGATCAAGAACGGCCGGCGCGGCACGCTGTCGGGAACTCTCACGGTCAAGGGCGTCCAGGGTCACATCGCCTACCCGCACCTCGCCGACAATCCGATCCACCGCGCGGCGCCCGCGCTCGCCGAGCTCGCGGCGACCCGGTGGGACGACGGCAACGCCTATTTTCCGCCGACGACGTGGCAGTGCTCGAACATCCACGCCGGCACCGGCGCGACCAACGTGATTCCCGGCCAGCTCGAAGTCATGTTCAACTTCCGCCATTCGACCGAAAGCACGCAGGCGTCGCTCAAGGAGCGCTTCCGCGCGATCCTCGACCGACACGGCGTCGACTACACGCTCGACTGGACCGGATCGGGCAAGCCCTATCTCACCCCGCGCGGAGCGCTGGTCGACGTCGTCAGCGCCGCGGTGCGCGATGCGACGGGCCTGGTGCCGGAGCTCTCCTGCACCGGCGGCACGTCCGACGGCAGGTTCATCGCCGACATCTGCGCCGAGATCGTCGAGCTGGGTCCGGTGAGCGCGTCGATCCACAAGGTCGACGAGCGCGTGCGCATCGCCGATCTCGCGCCGCTCTCTTCCATCTATCGCGCTGTGCTCGAACGCCTGCTGCTGCCGGGCGCGCGATGAGCACCGAAGTCCACGACCTCGCGACGCTGCGCGACTGGCTGCGCTACGCCGTGTCGCGCTTCGGCGAGGCAGGACTCACCTTCGGCCATGGCAGTGCAAACGCCTACGACGAGGCGGCGTACCTCCTGCTGCACGAGCTTCACCTTCCGCTCGATCGCCTCGAGCCGTTCCTCGACGCGACCCTGACGCAGGGCGAGCGCGCCCGCCTCATGGAGCTCCTCGTCCGGCGCATCGACCAGCGCGTGCCGGCGGCCTATCTCACGCATGAGGCGTGGCTTGGCGATTTCCGCTTCTATGTCGACGAGCGCGTGCTGATCCCCCGCTCGTTCATCGCCGAGCTGCTGCCCGACGGCCTCGCCCCCTGGGTGGGCAATGGCGAGGCCGTCACGGCCGCGCTCGACATGTGCACGGGCTCGGGCTGCCTCGCGATCCTGCTCGCGCACGCCTACCCCGACGCCGACATCGACGCCGTCGATATTTCCGCGGACGCGCTCACCGTGGCGCAGCGCAACGTCGCCGACTACGGGCTTGCCGATCGCATCAACCTCATTCGCTCCGATCTGTTCGCGAATCTATCGGAAAAGACCTACGACCTCATCATCAGCAATCCGCCGTATGTGACGTCCGTTGCGATGAGCGAGCTCCCGCCGGAATACAGGCACGAGCCCGCGCTGGCGCTCGCCGGAGGCGACGACGGCCTCGATGCCGTGCGCACGCTGCTGCGCGAGGCACCGCGGTTTCTCAATCCCGACGGGACGCTCGTGGTCGAGGTCGGACACGGACGCGCCGCGGTCGAGCTCGCCTGGCCGCGGCTGCCGTTCGTGTGGATCGCGACGGCAACCGCGCCCGACAGCGTGTTCCTGCTGAAGCGCTCCGAGCTCGTCGGCGGCCGCTGAAGCGCGGCTCGCCCGCGCTACGACTCGATTGCGAAGAACTTCTTGATCCGCCGGACGAGATCGGCCGAGCGGGTCAGCGCGCTGCGCGAGCGGAGGTCGGCGCCCAGTCCCTGCAGCGTCGCGTCGTTGGCCATCTGCCGGGCGGCCACGACACGCGAGAGCGGCTCGACGAGTTCGGGACGTGCCTTGAGGATCGCGTCGAACCCTGCCTTGTCGAGGCGATGGCAGAGCACCTCGTTCTCGGCGATCACCGTCGCGCCGCGCGCCTGGCCGGTGAGGAGGCCCATCTCGCCGAAGACGTTGGGCGCCTCGAGTGTCGCCAGGCGGTCGCGTGCGCCGGTCCCGCCCGCGCTGTCGTCGAAGACGGCCACGCGCCCGCGTGCCAGGATGAACATGGAATCCGCCGGCTCGCCCTGCCGCGCGATCACGTCGTCGGTCACATACGGGCAGTCCGACACCTCCTCCGTCAGCGCGCGCCGCTCGTCGTCGGTCAGCGCAGCGAAGAGCTCGAGCTTCGCGAGCGTCGCGGCACGTGCGGCTAGCGCGCGCTCGTGCAACTCGCCCGACCCCTGCGGGCGGCCACGGATCAGCACCCGCTGCGGCAGCGGGATTTCCATGCCATGGCGGGCGAGCGTCGCGGCGACGTGCAGACGGATCTGCGAGTCGGTCGGGATGTCAGTCCCGAGCGTCGACAGCCCGTATCGAACGATGAAATGAATGGCGCTGTCGCCGAAGCCCGTGCAGAGCACGACAATCGGCGGGTTCGCCGCGACGTTGCGGATCTCGGCGCGGGCGAGCGCCTCCTCGACGACAGCGATGACCCGCGCCGGCGGGACGTCATAGGACACCGAGAACTCGACGTCGCGCCGGAACGGAACGCGGTCGTCGCCGCGGCGCCCGAGCACGGTCACTCGGTTCTTGGTGAGCTGCCCGTTCGGAATGATCACCGTTTCGTTGGTGACGGTGGCGAGCGACAGGTAGCGCCAGCGGATGCCGACGACCTGCCCGGTCACGCCGTCGAGGCGAATCCAGTCGCCGATCCGGCACGTGTTGTCGAGTTGCAGCGCAATGCCGCCCCAAAGATTCTCGAGCGGCTCGCGCAGCGACAGCGCGATGCCGCCGGAGACGATCGCCGACGTGGTGATGATGCCCGCGAGATTGACGCCGACCGCGTTCATCCGGTAGAGGGCGAAGACGATCAGCACGACGACGAACAGCGCATCGGCAAGGATGCGCGGCACGTTCAGCCGCTTGAGCACACCCTCGAACAGGAACACGAGGGCGATGCGGATGAATCCGATCGCGATCAGCAGCAGCATCGCCTCGCGGACCGCGTTCGCGATGGTGCCGGTGACCAGCTCCGTTTCGACACGCTGCAGGACGACGAGGCCGAGCAGGCCGACGATCATCGTGCCCGCCATCGCCGCCATTCCGTGCGCGAGATCACGCCGCAGCCAGATGACGATCAGCGCAAACAGGAGGCCGGCGGCGACCGTCACCGAGGCGTGGTAGACGAGTTCTGGCGTGAGCATGGAGGGAGACGACGCCTGATGCGGGTGGCGACGATTATATAGATAGAATGACGGCTCGCCGGCACCGCCCGGCTCCCGCTCCCCGATCATACCCATGAATTCCATGCGCACCGGCGGCGAGATCCTCGTGGCCAATCTCGTCGCCCAAGGCACGGCGCACGCGTTCTGCGTTCCCGGCGAGAGCTTTCTCGCAGTGCTCGACGCGCTCTCCGACGTAAGCGATGAACTCGAGCTCGTCGTATGCCGCCAGGAAGGCGGCGCGGCATTCATGGCGGAGGCCTGCGGCAAGCTGACCGGCCGTCCCGGCATCGCGTTCGTGACGCGCGGTCCCGGCGCCTCCAATGCGGCGATCGGAGTGCACACGGCGGCGCAGGACTCGTCGCCGATGATCCTATTCGTCGGACAGGTCGGCGGCGACTACGCCGATCGCGAGGCCTTCCAGGAGATCGATTACCGGCGCATGTACGGAAGCATCGCCAAGTGGGTTGCGCAGATCGACCGGGCCGAACGCATTCCCGAATACGTGGCCCGCGCATTTCGCACCGCAATGAGCGGCCGGCCCGGCCCGGTCGTGTTGGCGCTGCCCGAGGACATGCTGACCGCGCGGGCGAAGACGCAGGACGCGCCGCGCGTTCACATGCGCGATGCGGTGCCCGCCGGCGAGGACGTCGCCGCTGCGCACGCCATGCTCGCCGGCGCCCGGCGTCCGCTCGTCCTCGTCGGCGGACCGCGCTGGAGCGGCGCCGCCTGCACCGAGCTCGCCGCGTTCGCGCATCGCAACGCGCTGCCCGTCGCGTGCGCCTTCCGCAGCCAGGATCTCTTCGACAATCGCGACCCGCTCTACGCCGGCGATGTCGGCATCGGCATCAATCCCAAGCTCGCCGCGCGGGTGCGCGACGCCGACGTCCTCCTGGTCGTCGGCGAGCGCCTGGGCGAGATGGTGACGGGCGGCTACACGCTGCTGACCCCGCCCGTCGCCGCACAGGCGCTGATCCATGTATATCCGGGCGCCGACGAGATCGGACGCGTCTATCAGCCGGCGCTCGGGATCGTCGCAGGGCCGCATCCATTTCTTGCCGCGATGAATGCGCTGCCGCCCCTCGACGCCGGCGCGCGCGCCGACGCGACGGCGAGCGCACATTCCGAATACGACGCGTGGCGTGCCCCGCGCGCAGTGCCGGGTGGCCTCGATCTCTGGCAGATCGTCGCCTGGCTGGACGCGCACCTTCCGGAGGATGCGATCGTCACCAACGGCGCCGGCAACTACACCGCGTGGCTGCACCGCATCTATCGCTATCGCCGCTTTCGCACCCAGCTCGCGCCTTATTCCGGCGCGATGGGCTACGGCGTGCCGGCCGCGATCGCCGCCAAGGCATTGCATCCCGACCGCATGGTCGTCTCGTGGAACGGCGACGGGTGCTTCCTGATGAATGGACAGGAGCTCGCCACGGCCGTCCAGTACGGCCTTGGCGTGATCTTCGTCGTCGTCGACAACGGGATGTACGGAACCATCCGGATGCACCAGGAGCGGCGCTATCCCGGTCGTATCTATGGCACGAAGCTCGTCAATCCGGATTTCGCGGCACTGGCCCGCGCCTACGGCGCGCACGGCGAGACGGTGACCCGCACCGAGGAATTCGCGCCGGCGTTCGAGCGTGCACGCGACGCGGGACGCCCTGCGCTGCTGCATCTCCGGCTCGACCCGCAGGCGCTCTCGCCCAGCGCATCGCTCGATGCGATGCGCGCCCAGGGCGAGGCCGCGCAAGGGCACTGACCCGCAGCCTCGGCACGCGAACGACGGGCGACAAAAAGCCACGCGCGGCTGCAGCAGACGCTGCAGCGACGCGTGGCTCCGCGATGCGCGGATCCGCTGCGCGGGATTACTTCTTCGCGGCCGGGGTCACGACTTCCATCACGACGGCTTCGGTGTAGGTGACCGAGACCTTGTCGTTCGGCTTGATGCTCGCGAACACGGCCGGGTCCTTCACCTTCACCTCGACGAAGCGTCCGCCGGGGCCTTCGAGCAGGACCTCCTGCTTCTTCGCGTCGACGCTCTGCACGTTCGCGACAATCGTCGTCTGCGTCGCCATCCCGCCCTTCGGCATCGAGCCGGCGGGTGCCCCGACCGGGCCCGTCGACGTCGTCGTCATGCTTCGGCCCTCGACGTTCTTCTCGAGCTTCACCGACACGGCTTCGGCGTACTTGACGATGAGGTCGTCGCCGGCCTTGACCTGGGCAAGGTTCTTGACCTCAGGCCCGACCTTTAGCGTTACGACCTTGCCCATCGGGCCCTTCAGCGTGACGGTGCGGTTCGCCTGGTCCACCGCTTCGATCTTGACGGTGACCGTCGTGATGTCGGCGACACCCTTGGCATCCATCACCTTCGGCGCGGCTGCGGGGGCCGCTTGCTGCGCGGCGAGCGGGAATGCGACGGCGGCTGCCGCCATGGCGACGGCAATGCTGGACAGCTTGTTCATTGAAACTCCTGAAAGCGGGTTTGGAAACGGGGGGACGCAAGCCAGATGCGCCGGCTCTTCTCTGGAGGGGTCGGCGATGCGCGGGCATTATTCTACCCGAACACCGCGCCTCCCGCCATTCGCCCCGGCGCCAGGGATGCCGCGCCCGGGGCGCCGGACCTCAGCGCCCGCGCTCGTTCTGCAGGAGCCTTCGCGCCCGCGCGAGCTCGGCGCGCTTTTTCGCGTCGATTTGCGGATATGCGAGGTCGAGGCGCTCCATGGCGTCGACGATCGCGGCGGCGACGACGAGCCGCGTGAACCACTTGTTGTCGGCGGGGACCACGTACCAGGGCGCCGCTTCGGTGGCCGTCGCGCGGATCGCCTGCTCGTAGGCCTTCATGTAGCGGTCCCAGTACGCGCGCTCCGTGACGTCCGAAGCCTGGAACTTCCAGTTCTTCTCGGGCAGGTCCAGCCGCTCCATGAACCGGCGCTTCTGCTCCTTGTGCGACACGTGAAGGAAGAACTTGACGACCCGCGTGCCGTTGCGGCCGAGGTAGTCCTCGAAGCCCGCGATGTCGGCGAGGCGCTGGTCCCAGATCTTCCCCCCGACGCACTGCGCCGGCAGGTGCTGGCGCGCGAGGATCTCCTCGTGCACGCGCACCACGAGCACCTCCTCGTAATACGATCGGTTGAAGATCCCGATGCGTCCGCGCTCGGGGAAACTGCGCGCGTACCGCCACATGTAATCGTGGTCGAGCTCCTCGGCGGACGGGACCTTGAACGAGAAGACCTGGCATCCCTGGGGATTCACGCCCGACATCACGTGCTTGATCGTGCCGTCCTTGCCGGCCGCATCCATCGCCTGGAACACGAGAAGCAGCGCCCACGAATCCTGCGCGTAGAGTTTGTCCTGCAGCTCCGCCAGCCACTCGACGCCGCGCGCCAGCAGCTCTTTCGCCTGCGGCTTCTGATCTGACATGAGGCCGTGCGTGTCGCCCGGGTCGACGTCCTTCAGCCGGAAGCTCTTGCCGCGCGTGACGCGGTAAGGCTCGATGAACGAATCGATGGCCTTGAGGATCTTTTTCCGGGGCATGGCATCCCTCTTTCGGACGGGTCGCATGCGCTGCGGTGCACGCGATCGAGCGAGGATTCTCGCACGAATCCCTGGCGCTTCATGCGGCACGTCGCGAATGGCGCTGGCACCGCACGGCCGCCGTTGCGGGACTCAGTCCGTCGCGATCGGCCACTCCGCGAAAAGTCGGGCGACGTCCGCGGCCGCGCCCGCGCCGCGGATCGCGGCGCGAAACGACGGATCGTTCAGCAGCGTCGCGGCATTGGCGAGGAGCTTGAGATGCGCTTCCGCCGCCTCGGCAGGCACGACCAGCACGAGGAAGCATGACACCGGCTTTCCGTCGAAGGCGCCGAAGTCGAGCGGCGAGCGGGTGCGGACAAACGCTGCGGCCGGTCGCTCGAGGGCTGCCATGCGCGCGTGCGGCAGCGCAACGCCGTGCCCCAGCGCCGTGCATCCCAGGCGCTCGCGCGCCGCGAGCGCGGCCCGCACGTCCGCCGCCGGCAGCCCGTGGTTGCCCGCGATGATGTTCGCAGCCACCGACAGCACGGTATCGGGCACGATCGCGTCGATGTCGAGCGCGACATCGGCCGGAGTGAGGAGCTCGCCCAGGGTATCCACGCGCCGCTACTCGTCGACGGTATCGTCGTCGGACTCGGCGTCGGAATGCTGCCGCGTGATCGTGTTGTCGTTCTCGTCGTAGTCGAGGATTTCCGCGTAGCGTCCCCAGGCGACCAGTGTATCGAAGAGCTTCGACGGCTGGTCGTACGGCAGCAGCGTCGCGAGCTCCTCGCGGAGCGCTTCGCCGTCGATCGTGCCGTCGGGCGATTCGTCGAGGTGCGTGCTGACGATCTGGAACAGGCGCAGCTTCATGATCGCCTGCTTGAACAGCGCCTTGCGCGCCGGCAGCGGCGCCGCGAGGAAGTACCAGCCGAGCTGCGTCATGTGCACGTCGTCCTTCGGCGTGTCGACGAGCCCCAGCATCTCCGCGGACTTCACGATGGCGATGGTCTCGCCGAACTCCTTGCCGATCTGCGCGGAAAGCTCGAAGACGTCGATGATCTCCTTGCTGTCCTCGAGAATGCGCAGGAGCCCGACGATCGTGCCGATCTGCACCGCCGGGATCGATTCGACCCGCGTGCGCACGGGCGGTGCCGCGACCGGGGCGCCGGAGGGGGCGCCGGCGTGGTCCTGCGGAATCGTCGTGGCGGCGCGCCGCGCGTGCGCGTCGACCGGCTCGTCCGGCAGCGCGGTGGCGGTGATCGCCGCGTGGATCTGCTCCACCAGCGCCGCGAAGCCCGCCGAATTGACGTCGCGCGGATACGGCAGCGGATTCGGGATCACGTGCTTGATCCGGCCGGGGTGCGACGAGATGATGACGATGCGGCTCGCCATGAAAACCGCCTCGGCGATATTGTGCGTCACGAAGAAGATGCTCTTGATGCCCGCATGGCCCGACGCGCGCCAGAGCTCGACCACTTCGGTGCGCAGATTCTCGGCCGTCAGCACGTCGAGCGCGCTGAAGGGCTCGTCCATGCAGAGGATCTCGGGACGCGCGACCAGCGCCCGGCCGAAGCCCACGCGCTGGCGCATGCCGCCCGACAGCTCCTTCGGGTAGGCGTTCCGGTAGCCGGAGAGCCCGATCAGGTCGAGCGCCCGCTCGAGCTCGTCCTCTTCCTGCTCGCGCGTGAGCTTGCGCTGGATGAGCCCGACCTGGACGTTCTCTTCGACGGTGAGCCACGGATAGAGCGCGAAGCTCTGGAACACGATCGACGTGTACGGATTGGCGCCGTCGAGCGCCTCGCCGTGGCAGAGCACCGCGCCCTGCGTCGGCTCGATCAGCCCCGCCATCAGCCGGACCAGCGTCGATTTCCCCGAGCCCGACTGGCCGAGGAGCGCCAGCATCTCGCCTTCGCGGATTTCGAGGTTCACGTCGTCCAGGATCGTGACCCGCGTGCCGCCGTCGGTCGTCGGATACGATTTGGAGACGTGGCGGAGCTCGATCAGCGGCTCGCCGGTGCCGGCCACCGGGCTGCGGTCGCCGTGCTGCTCGGCACGTTCGGAAATCGCCGTGTCCATTTCAATTCTCCGTCAATTCGATGTCGCCCCGTGCACCCGCACCGGCCTCGCCGCCGCGCCTAGTCCAGCCGGAAGCGCCGCTCGGCGAGACCGTAGAGGCGCCGCCACAGCGTGCGATTGATCACCACGACGAACAGCGCCATCACCGCGATGCTGAAGTAGATCGCGGGCTGGTCGCCGCGTTCCGTCACCTGCGCGATGTAGGCGCCGAGCCCGTCGGCCACCAGCTTGTCCTTGCCCCACGACGCGACTTCGGCGACCACGCTCGCATTCCACGCGCCCCCGCTCGCCGTCACCGCACCCGTGACCCAGAACGGGAAGATCGCCGGAATGATGAACTTGCGCCACCAGTCCCACCCGCGCAGCCCGAAGCTCGTGCCCGCCTCCTTGAGGTCGGTGGGAATCGCCATCGTGCCTGCGATCACGTTGAAAAGGATATACCACTGGGTGCCGAGCGCCATCAGCATGATGCTGCCGTAGTTGATCGGGATGCTCGCGTAGATGAACAAGGCGACGACGAACGGGAACGTCATGTTGACCGGAAATGACGCCGCGATCTGCACCAGCGGCTGCGCGATGCGTGCGGCGCGCGGCCGCATGCCGATCCAGACGCCGACCGGGGTCCAGACCAGCGTCGCGAAGATCGTCATCGCCGCCACGCGCAGCAGCGTGAGGAATCCGAGCCAGACGATGTGCAGCATTTCCGCCCACGAGAGCCGGGTCTGGATCTCGCGCCCGAGGCCCACGGCGTCGAGCGCGACCCAGCCGGCGGCCAGCGCGACCAGTCCCCACGCGCCGAAACGGACGAGGCGCTTCATCAGGACCGGGCTGTGTCGCGCCAGCGTATCCGCGGTGTCCGCCACCGCGGTCGATGCGCGCTGCGAGGCGCGCGACACCAGTCGGCCAGCCTGTTCCGTCATTCGCTCGACGAGATAGGAGCGCTGCAGCAGGTCGAGCATCCACGACGTCGGGCCTTCGGCCCCGCCGGTCTGCTCCATCTTGAACTTCTCGGCCCACGCGACGAGCGGACGCCAGAAGAGCTGGTCGATCACGACGATGGTGACGATCATCGCGACGATCGCATATACCGCCGCGCGCGTGTCGCCCTGCTCCGCGGCCGTGGCCATGTACGAGCCCAGCCCCGGCAGCTTGATGTTCTTGTTGAGTACCGTGATCGCCTCGCTCTGCGCGACGAAGAACCAGGCGCCGCCGAAGCTCATCATCGAGTTCCAGATGAGCCCGATCGACGACGACGGCAGCTCGACCTTGAAGAAACGCTGCCATCGGTTGAGCTGGTAGGCGGTGGCCGCCTCCTGCAGGTCCGGCGGGATCGTGACCATCGAATGGTAGAAGCCGAAGGTCATGTTCCAGGCCTGCGCCGTGAAGATCGCGAAGATGCTCGCGCACTCGACGCCGAGGAGACTCCCCGGAAACAGCGCGATGAACCCCGTGACCGTGATCGACAGGAAACCCAGCACGGGGACCGACTGCAGGATGTCGAGCAGCGGCAGCATCACGATCCGCGCACGCGGATTCTTCGCGGCGACGTATCCCCAGACCATGGTGAACAGCAGCGCGGCACCGAAGGCGATGAAGATGCGCAGCACGGTGCGTGCCGTGTAGTAGGGGATCAGCGCGACGTCGAGCGACAGCGCAGGAGGATGGAGCTCGTCGAACTGGACGTGCATGTCCCCGCCCAGCATCACCACCGTGCGCAGCAGCGCGAACACGCCGATGATGACGACGACGTCGACCCAGCCGAAGCGCCAGCTGCGCTCGACCTGCTGGCCGGTGGTCGCGGGATAGGAACGGGGATTCATCGGGGCGATCGCTGCGGGTGCGGGCGCGGCGTGGCGCGCGGAGGGCAGCACCGCCGCGGTGCGGCTGGCCGATGCGCCCCTGCCGCCGGTGACGCCGCCGCGGGTGCGCCGAGTGTAGCGCGGGGATACGGCGGCGCAAAGCGATTTTCCCGGCGGCTTGACCGCATGCCGCCGCGCGTGTCATGCAAATGCAACCCGGCGCACCCTGGCCGGCGCAGTTCGCGTCGCCCGGCGTCGTGGCCGTCCTTGGATTGGTTATCATCTGCGACCGCGCCGCGATGCGCGGGTCGAAGCGAACCCCATCGCCGACGACAGGTCGAACGCATCCGCCATCCGCGGCGCCGCACGATACTTTGGACGCGCGAGCGTCGCACCGGAACACGCAGGCATCCCCACCCATGGTCACGATCGAGCACCTCCGATTCGGCTACCGCCGCGGCGAGACCGTCGTCGCCATCGATGCTTTCACGCTGCCGGCGCTGAGCAACGCGCTCGTGGTCGGCCCGTCAGGCTGCGGCAAGACGACGCTGCTTCACCTTGTCGCGGGACTGCTGACTCCCGCGCGCGGGCGCATCGAGGTCGACGGGCAGGATCTCGGCGCGCTCTCGTCCGCCGCACGCGATCGTTTCCGCGGCCGCCACGTCGGCGTCGTCCTGCAGCAGTTTCACCTGCTGCCGACGCTGACCGCGCTGCAGAATCTGCTGGTCGCGCAGACGGTCATCGGGCTTCCCGCCGATCGTGCCGCCGCGCAAGCGATGCTGGAAGCACTCGGCGTGGGCGGTCTTGCCTCGGCCTATCCGCATCGATTGTCGATCGGGCAGCAGCAGCGCATCGCCATCGCCCGCGCGCTCATCAACCGTCCGCGCCTCGTGCTCGCCGACGAGCCGACCTCCAACCTCGACGACGAGGCCTGCACCGTCGTCGCCGACCTTCTGATCAACGCCACGCAGCGGCATGGGGCCGCGCTGCTGGTGGCAACGCACGACTCCCGCCTGCGATCGCGCATTCCGCGCGAGCTCGTGCTGCCGCGCCATCCGGCCATCGAGGCGCGCGCGTGAACTTCGCGCAGCTCGCCTGGAGTTACCTGCGGGCGCGTCCGCTCGGCACGCTGCTCAACGTGCTGCTGCTGGCACTCGGTGTGGGCACGATCGGTTTCGTGCTGATCGTCGACGGTCAGGTCGGCGACAGCCTCAACCGCGATGCGAAGGGAATCGATCTCGTCGTCGGCGCCAAGGGAAGCCCCATCCAGCTGATCCTGTCGGGCATCTTTCACCTCGACGTGCCGACCGGCAACATCCCCGCGGGAGCCGCCGCCGACCTCGCCGCCGATCCGCTCGTGAAGCGCGTCATCCCCGTGTCGATCGCGGATAGTTTTCGCGGTTACTGGATCCTCGGGACGACATCGGACTACGTGAGCCTTTACGGCGGGACCTTCGCTGCCGGCGGCCCGTGGCGGGAAAAAATGCAGGCCGTGCTGGGCGCCACGGTGGCCGCGCGCGCGAAGCTCGGCGTCGGCGATCGCTTCGTCGGCTCGCACGGGCTCGCCGAAGGCGGCCCGTTGCACGGGGATTCGGTCTACACCGTCGTCGGCGTGCTGAATCCGACCGGGACCGTGCTCGACCGGGTCGCGCTGGTCGATCCCGCGAGCATCTGGTTCGTTCACGAGGGCGTGATCCGCGATGCCGACGAGCGCAAGGTGCTGGAGGCGGAACGCCAGGTCACCGCGCTGCTGGTCCAGTACGCGTCGCCGCTCGCCGCGGTCACGCTTCCACGCAAGATCAATTCCGAGACGAACCTGCAGGCGGCCTCGCCCGCCTACGAGTCGGCGCGGCTCTTCCGGATCGTCGGCGTCGGCGCCGACGTGATACGTGCGTTCGGTGGCGTGGTGCTCGCCACCGCGGCGCTGTCGCTCTTCATCGCGCTCTACCACGCGCTTAACGAGCGTGCCTACGACATCGCCGTGCTGCGCACGCTCGGCGCGCGACCGTCGGGCATCGCGTGGATGCTGATGCTGGAGGCATTGATGCTGGCGGCGCTGGGCGGCGTGCTGGGATTGATGCTGGCCCACGGCATGGCCGCCCTGCTCGCCCGCTGGATGGCCGATCAGCAGAGCCTGCGCATCGATCCATGGGCGTTCACGGCCGGCGAGCTGTGGCTGCTGGTGCCGGCCTTCCTCGCCGCCGCGCTGGCCGCATTGCTGCCGAGCTGGCGCGCAGCCCATGCCGACATATCGGCGACGCTCGCGCGGCGCAATTGACCAACAAGGAGTCGACATGAAGCTTGCCTTTCTCTTTGGCACGCTGTGCGCGCTGATCCCGGCGGTTTGCATCGCGGCGGACGCCAACGCGGCGAAGGCGCCTGCCCGCTCCGGGGTCGACCCTGCGCTCGAGGCACAGCACACCAAGGAGGACGTGCGCCGTCACCGCATCATGGCGGCCGCGCACGAGGCGGCGGCCAAATGCCAGGAATCCGGCAGGAGCGAGGACGCGTGCAACGCCGAGCTCGCGAAGGCTTGCGCGGGCATCGCCTACGGGAAATATTGCGGGATGAAGCATCCCGATTGAATCGAGTGCCGGGCGAGGCTCAGCCGGCGTTCCCGTAGACGGGAATCGCCGCACCGTGGATCACCTTCGCGTCGTCGCTGCACAGGAAGCGGATCACACGGGCGATGTCCTCGGGCTTCGGCCATGCGGAGAAATTCGCCGTGGGCATCGCCTTGCGGTTGGCTTCGGTGTCGATGATGCTGGGCAGCACCGAATTCACGCGCACGCCCGTGCCGGCGAGGTCGGCAGCGAGCGCCGCGACGAGCGCCAGCGCCGCGGCCTTCGACGCGGCGTACACGGCGGCGCCGCCCGGCGGTTCGACGCCGGCCCTGGCCGCGATGTTGACGATTGTCCCCTGCCCCTGCTTCAGCATCGCCGGAACGGCAGCCCGCAGCAGCGCATGCCCCGATCGGAGGTTCAGCGCGAGCATCCGATCGAGCGCATCGGGGGCGACGTTCCACAGCTTGTCGCCGCCGGTGTAGCCACCCACGGCATTGACCAGCGCATCGAGGCGACCGTGCCGCGTCACGACGTCCGCGATCAGCGCTTTCGCGTCGGCCTCGCGGGTGACGTCGACCTGGCGGCCGTCGAGCCGCCCTGCCCCGGCGCCTGCCGCGGCGATCAGCGCATCGAGCTCGGCGCGCGCCTGATAGGTCGCCACCACAGTTGCGCCGGCGTCGAGAAAGGCGCGGCTTACCGCGCGTCCCAGGCCCCCGGTGCCGCCGGCGACGAGAACCACACGTCCTTCGAATTCGCTGCTCATGTGCCGCTCCCCTCGTGCTGCGTCGGACGCGCCGGCGCTGGCGGCGCCGGCCTGTCCGTCAATGTCGCTCGAGCCCGGCGCGATTCCAGCCGCCGAGATCGGCCGCCGCATCGTACGTGCTTTCGAGGAACGCCGTCAGCACGGTGTCGGGCGCCGATGCTGCGCGCACGGCCTCGTACGGCAGGATGAACTCGGACAGTGCGGTGCTGTAGAACGCGGCGGGCGGCCGCACCGCCGCGCCGGCCAGGCCTTCGGGCTCGGGCGCCGCATACGCGTAGAACGCCGGCTCGTCGACGCCTCCGCCGCCCGGCCAGAATCCGTGGCTGATGACTTCATGCGAATACGCTTCGCGCGTGATCGGGTCCGCGTGCTCGCGCGGCGGAGCCAGCCGGCCGGAAAACCGGGTGACGGCGAGATCGCAGCTTCCCCAGAAGAAATGCACGGGACTGCACTTGCCGACGAAACGACTGCGAAACCGCTCGAAGACCGGTTCCATCGACACGAGCGCGCGCCAGAAGGCGTTGGCCGCTGCCGCGTCATACTCGTGATGCTCCACGTCGGATTCGAAAGGCACGGGATCCGGCACCTCCACCGGCGTCGTCCAGATGCGGACGCCGGCACCGAGGCGTTCGAGCGCCTGCATCACGGCCGCGTGGAAATCGGCGACCGATCTCGGCGCGAGCGGAATGGACTCGCTAGCGCCGTCCGAGCACTGCACCACGAGGCGGTGGTCGACGAAATCGAATGCGATCGTCAGCGCCCGCCCATCGGCATCGAGCGTGGGCGTCGCGAGCCCGCGCGCGGTCACGCGAAACGCGACATTCCAGAAATGATTGACGAGCGGCGTCATGGCGAGCGTCACCTTGCCGACGACCTGCATCCACATGTGCAGCGTGGCGTACGTCCCGCGCCACGCGTCGAGCGGCAGCGCGGGCCACGCATCGCGCCATGCAATTGCGGACGTCGCCATTTGCGGCGCTGTCGGGTTCGCCGCCTGGCGAGTGCCGCTACGCGGCGCCCCGCTCGAGCGCGCGCTCCGCCTCGAGGCTTTCCACGTCGCGGGAAATGGTCGCGACAGCGAGCGGCTGTCCGTCCTTGCGATAGCTGACCTTGCAATCGCGAGCGGCAAGGGAGCCGTCGATCGCGATGTCGTCCCATTGCTCGGCGTGCCCGACGTAATTGATCGCGACGTCATAGTGCTGGCTCCAGAAGAACGGGACCGCGTCGAAGCGCTCGCGCCGGCCGAGGATGTTGCGCGCGGCGACCTGCCCCTGGCGCTGCGCCACGACCCAGTGCTCGACGCGGATGCGCGTCCCCGTGTGCGGATCCGGCCAGCGGGCGATGTCGCCGGCAGCGAACACTCCGCGCGCGCTGGTCTGCAGGAACTCGTCCACGGCGACGCCGCGATCGATTGCGAGGCCGGCGTCTTCGGCGAGATCGAGCGACGGGCGCACGCCGACGCCGACCACGATGAAATCCGCGTCGAGCACCGCGCCGTCGTCGAGAATAACCTGCTGCCCGTCGACGCGTTTGACGGTGCGGCCGAGGTGAAACACGACGCCATGCGCCTCGTGAAGCGTGCGGACGAAGCGGCCGACTTCCGGCCCAAGCACACGCTCGAGCGGCACGCTCTCGGGCGCCACCACGTGCACGTCGAGACCGCGCGCGCGCAGCGACGCGGCGACCTCGAGCCCGATGAAGCTGCCGCCGATGACGACGACGCGCTGCGCGGACGTCGCGCCGGCGACGATCGCCCGGCTGTCCGCGAAGGTGCGCAGGTAGTGCACCCGCGCCGGGTCGGCGCCGGGAAGGTCGAGCCGGACCGGCGTCGCGCCCGTGGCGAGGAGCAGCGCCCCGCACCGGAGCTGCTGCCCGTCGGCGAGCACGACGCGATTCGCGCGTACGTCGATCGATGCCACCGGCGCGCCCAGCCGAAGGTCGATCCCACGTTCGGCATACCAATCGGGCGGACGCAGCGGAATCCAGTCCTCCTGCGCGGTCCCCGCGAGGTAGTCCTTGGAAAGATTCGGGCGATCGCACGGCGGTGAATCGTCGGCGCTGATCAGCGTGACGGCGCCGGAATAGCCCTCGCGGCGAAGCATGTCGGCCGCGGCGAGCCCCGCGGCACCGCCGCCGACGATGACCACCGACGTCGGAATCCCGTGCGGCGACGAATTTGGCAGGCTGCGCGGCGCCGGCACCGCCACTCGGTCGCGCACGAAGACCTTGTTCCCCACACGCTCGGTCCGCCAGCAGGCAATCGCGTCGAGCGCCGGTGCGCGCAGCGCCTCGCCCGTGCGCAGGCTGAAGCAGGCGTGATGCCACGGGCAGCGCACCGTGTCCCCGACGATCAGCCCGTCCGCCAGCGGGCCGTGGTAGTGGGTGCAGTGCGCACCGACCGCGAAAGTGTCGTTACCGCTTTGGACCAGCAGAACGTCATCATCGCCGACCCGGCCGGCAAGCATGCCGCACTCGCGCAGCGTGTCGAGCTCGATCCCATTGCGGAGGTCCGGCAGCTTGTCGTCGCGTTCGGCCACTTCAGTCCTTTGGCACTGCCGGCGGGCCCGGCATTTCGCGCGCGTTCATTTGAATTTGCGCCGGGCTATTGTCGATCACGTCCGACCGCCGCGCAATCAGAACGTCGGAGCGTTGATCGGCAACGAGGAAAACCGCGACGGCATGGAACCTTTTCCCGGCTGACGTCGTCTAGACGGCGATCCGGACGGGAAATCGCCACCGCACTCAAAGGATGGTCGTTCCCGCTCCGCACCCCGGAAGGAGCGCGACGTGACCCTCGATGACCTCCTGACCGCATTGCGCGCGCGCCGACCGCAGGCGGTGCTGGTGACGGGTCCGCAGCGCAGCGGCACGACGATTGCCGCGCACATCCTCGCCGCCGAGCTTGGTCATCGCTACGTCGACGAAATCGCGTTTGGCGCGCACGACCATCGCCGCGCCCGGCAGCTCTTCGCCGAAGGGGGCGTCGTGGTCCAGGGTCCGGGACTCTGTCACGTCGCGCATCTCTACGGGCGCGACGACGGCGTCGTCGTGATGATGCGCCGCGACTTCGAGGCGATCCAGCGCTCCGAGGAGCGCATCGGCTGGCGCGGCGAGCGCGACGGCTACAACCTGCGGATCGAGCGGCAGAAATTCGAGGCCATGTTCGGCATCAGCGGCAGCAACATCGCGCTGATCAAGTACTACTGCTGGGACATCCTGCAGAAGCCTCGCTGCACCGGCTTCGATCTCGACTACGAGTCCATGCGGGAGCACCCGTTCTGGCATCCGCAGCCCGAGCGCGAGCGCTTCGGGCCGCGCCAATGGCAGCCGCGGCCGGAGGCGGCGTCGAACACGCTGGGATACGACCTGCGGAAGCGGCACGGCTGACCCCGGCGGCACCGCGCGATCCCGCGTGCCCCTATCGACTTCGCCCGCTCGCCGTCAGCGTCGCGAGGCGAAGCCATCAGAGCGCACGGCGCTTACTTGGCTGCCAGCGGCTCCGGCGCCGCGGGATGTGCGACCAGCGGGCGCGGTCCCTGAACGACCACTGCGGTCGTGTCGTGACTTGCCGCAGACCCTGCGAGTCCCCGCATCGGAATCTTGCTCCCGGGCGGCTGCGACTGCCGCTCGATCCTGCCGAACATCAGCCGCACCGCCCAGCCGGACGTGCGGGCGATCGTGAACACGAGCCCGATCATCCCGATGATCTGCATGTAGGCCGGTTTCTTCTTCACCGCGGTGCGGCCCCGCGCGAGCGCCACCGCGAGCCAGACCGGATTGTAGAAATAGAGATAGCCCGCGAGCATCGTCAGCTGCTTCTGCCAGGGTCTCGGGTGATTGGAGGCCACCACGTGGTTGCCGTCGCACATGTGAGGCTCCACGAGCTTGCTGCCGACGCGCCGGAAGACCTGGCCACTCGCGTACGTCGGCTCCAGCAGCTTCGAGCCCACCGCGGGCGTCAGCATCAGGATCTGCATCGACACCGCACCCGCGCGGCGAAGCAGATCGACCTGGTTCAGGAGCCCGTAGTCCGATCCGCGCGACCAGAGCGGCTGCGAGTCGTGGTGCATCATCATCGGCATCGGGCAGATCCCGGCATCGCGCAGCGCGCGAAACGCCTCCGTCGTCTTGTCGGCGCTCTGGCCCTTCTTGACGAGCGTCGCCGTCAGGTCCTCGACGCCGAGCCACAGCGCGCGGCAGCCGGATTCGTGCACGAGCGGCAGGTGCTCCTTCATCTGCAGCGTGTCGTGCACGGTCACTTCGGTGTACCAGTGCGCGCGGCGGGCGAGCCGCACGCCGTCGAATTCCGCCGCGGCCAGCGTCTCGACGATCTCCAGTGCACGGGTCTTGTCGTTGAAGAAATTGTCGTCGGCGCCGAAGAACACGCGCAGCCCGTATTCCTTGTTGAGGCGCCACATGTCCTCGGCGATGCGACCCCCGCTTTTGGTGCGGTACTGCCGCTGGTTGTAGGCGGGGATCGGGCAGTACGGGCAGGCGAACTTGCAGCCGAACGTGAGGACGAGCGAGCTGATGGGGCTGTGCGCCCGCACCTTGTCGGCCGGTAGCGCGTGTGCGCCGAGCGTTGCGCGCCGGCTCGGCGGCTCGAGCAGCCGATACCCCAGCACCGGATCCGGCAGTTCGTCGAGATTGCCGACGAGGCGCTGCATGCCCGTATCGACCAGCTCCCGGCCTGCGCCCTCGCCCCGTGAATACACGAGTCCGGGCACCGCATCGAGCGCGCCGCTGTCGCGGGCGCGCACGAACGCCGCGCGCATCGACTCGCCTGTTCCGCGCACGCCAAGCAGCACCTCGAGGAGGCTCAGCAGGACGAACTCCTCGCCCGTGACGACGACGTCGGCGCCGTTGCAGGCCGTCCGCTTCGGTGCTGAAGAGATCGTACGGCTCGTAGACGCGCGTGCGGGCCGCCGGCGATGATCAGCGGCCGGCGCTGCGGATCGATCCGATGGGCGTCCGCGATCAGCGCCGTGCATTCCCCGGAATGCAAGCTCATGCTCGAGACCATGAAGAGATCCGGCACGCGGCCGTCGAGCTGCATCTGCGAGGGACGGAAGTTGCGATTCCACTGCTGCAGCACGATGCGCGTCCTGGCAAAGCCCGCATCCGCCAGCGCCGAGCCGATCGCGCGAACGCCGGCCGGGGCCATCCTCGTGTCGGCGAAGATGAACGGCAGCATCCGCGTGCGGTGATCGAACGCGCAGACGATCACCGTCGCGAGGTCGTGCTTCGGCGCCACGCCGCGCAGGCGCTCGCAGAGCCGGGTCAGATCGCCGGGCTTCAGCAGCTCATCGCCGCGTGCGCGTCGGGGTAACTCCATGCGGAACCGCTCCTGAAAGGTGAGTCGACCGCGAGTCCGGCGCGGCGGCGGCGAGGCGGCAAACGCGGAGCGTCTCCGCGGGGGCGGCCGTCATGCCTGCCAGACCCCGTAACCGCCTTCGCGCAGATCGATCGCGAGCATCACTTCCATGTCGCGCGCGTCGTCGTAAGGCATCGGATTATAGGCTTCGTAAAGGTGCGGTAGCAGACGTAGGCCGAATTGTTTTACGTATCGGTTCGACTGGATTCCGGCCTTGTGCTTGTCGAAGCGCACGTCAGGGTCGAGCCCGGTCATGCCGACGTAGACGCAGGGCTTTCCCACAACGTAGTCAGGGTTGGCCTTGCGAAAGCGGGGTTCGTAGAGCACGTCCCCCGACAGTTCAACGACATAGACGTGATAGTGGCTGCGTCGCGCCATGCAGGAGTTCAGCCGCGGGGGGTGACGCGACGAGCACGCCGGTCATCAGGGCGCGGCAATGGGCCGCCCCAGGATGTGTGCGACGACCGATGCCTGCGTCTTCGCGTCGTCGTCGATGTTGCCGTGCTGCGTGCCGCCGGTGGCCGCCGATGCCGGCGCCACGCGGTACTGGAGGTTCGGGAGATTTTGCGGAACGACGTCTTCGTCGAAGTACCTTTCCATGCCGAGCACGGGCACGCGGGGCACCTCCTCGAGCGCGTTGGAAATGAGATAGAGCAGCGAGCGCCGGTACCCGAGCAGCAGGCGCATCGAGCCGCCCTCGGAACGCTCGAGCGCATCCTGCAGGTGGAACTGCGCGTAGCGCCCCAGCTTTCCCGACTGGAGATGCGGCGCAAGCCGGGTCTCGAAGAGATCGACCGTCGCCGCCGGCGCAAGGAAGGTTGCGGAAGCGATGTTCCATCCCTGCGCGACGAGCCAGTCGGCAAGATAGGCGTGGACGATGGCGCCGGCCGAATGGCCGACGAGGTGCAGCCGGATCGTGTCGCGCTGGGGGGCGAGGAGCTCCATCAGCTGCTTGCCGCCGCCGCGTCCCGCGGTGTTGTAGGTGATGAGCCGCCCCTTGTCCTTCATGTCCTGCCAGACGCCGCGCCCGACGAGACGCACGATTCCCTCGACGCGATCGCTCCACGCGTCGTCGAGCATGGTGACAAGGCCGCCGGTCGGGATCTCGCCGCGGCTCTTGAGCTCGTTCTCCAGCCGGTCGTTGAGAATCGAGAGCAGGTCGGATTCCCAGATGCAATAGATGGGGAAGATCCTGGCGTCGGTGAGCAGCCTGACCCACGCCTGCGCGGATTCCCCTGCGCCCTGCTCGTCGACGAGCCCGCCGTGAACGTAGAGCGCGACGTCGATGGGCGCGCGAGGCGGAATGCTCCATTCGGCGCGCTTGTCGGGCAGCCGGCGCTGCGCGAGCTCCTCGAGATCCTGGTAGGTCGTGTGGAACTCGCCGGCGGGCGAAAGCTCGCCGTCATGCCCGGTGTTGACGACGTAGGGGGACAGCGCGTGCAGGTCGAGCAGCGTGCTGCCCGTTGCGCCGAAGCGCGCATTCGACACCTGGGCGCGCCCCCCCGACTGGATTTCGTGCCGGCGCGTGACGACGCCGAGCTGGGCAACCCAGCAGTCGTAGCCATGCTTGATCCAGTCCTCGTAGGTGAGCACCGCGAGGCCGCGGGTGCCCCAGCCGCTGCCCCAGGAATTCTGGACGATGAAGCCGTCCTGGTCGTAGCCGACGATCGCGAACGCGTGGCCGTCGTCGGGGCTCGCCTTCCACGGGTACGGAATCGTCCAGATGCCGTTGGGTGCGGCCTTGCGCCCGCCCTTTCGCGTGTAGCCTTCGTCCCAGCCGGCATGCGCGAGTGCGCTGGCGAGCAGCACGCCGGTTTCGTTCAGCGCGACCTGCATGTCGACGACCGAGCGCGAGTCGACGCGGTAATACGCGCCGAGCGGCCGCAGCACCGCATCGTCCCACCAGTCATGACCGCGGGTCGGCTGCGGCTCGGCGAGTTTCGGCCACAGCGCTTCGCGACACACGCCGTGCTTGAACCACCCCTTCAGCGCCCCGCGCAGCGACGACCCGCCGTCGGGCGCCTCGCCGCGGAGCTCGTCGTAGCGGCGCGCCATGCCATAGAGCATGAACGGCGAGACGGGATTCGCGCGCGCCCGGTCACGCCGCGACGTCAGCACGTGCACCACCGTTGCGAGCGCGAAGCCCGTGCAAGCGCTGGTGTCGTGCTGGTTGAGGCGCGGACGATGCGTGGCCGGCGGCGGCGCGAGGTGGGGCCGCGGCGCGAACGCGACCGCGGGCCGATAGGGACGGTCGCGAAAATCGACGCTGTCCGGAACGACGTTGCGCAATTTCCGGACGGTGCCGGCTGCGACGGCGCTGCGACGCTCTTTCGAAGAGGTCTTGCGCGAAACGGTCGGCGCCATGAGCACCTCCATGCGGTGGATCGCGATGCAGCAGTATATTCGTCGCTCCGTTGGCGAAGCGGAATACCCCGGGGGACGCCGATGTTCACGGGCACAGGTCGACAAACGGGCAGAACCCCGTCCCGGCCCCCTTCGGAGCGATGCGCCATGACCTCTTTGCTGCGCACGATGCTGCTTGCGGGACTCGCGCTCCTCGCGCAACCCGCGGCTGCCACCTACCACACCTACCAGATCGACGAGCTCTATTCCAACGCCGACGGGACAGTCCAGTTTGTGGTGCTCCATGAATCGATGGGGATGAATGGCCAGAACCTGCTCGGCGGACACGCGCTTCAGAGCACGGGCACGGGCGGCACGGCAACGTACGTGTTTCCGTTCGACCTTCCGGGCGGCAGCTGCGGCTACTACGGCTGCACCATGGCACAGACGGCACGTTCGCACGTGCTGATCGCGACGCGCGGTTTCGTCTCGCTCGGGATCATGACGCCGGACTTCGTGATGCCTGACGGATTCCTTTCGACCGGCGGCGGCACGGTGAACTATGCCGGCGTCGACCAGTGGACCTACGGCATGCTGCCGACCGACGGGACCAGCGCGCTGTTCCGCGACGGCTCGGTGAAGACCAATGCCGCGACGAACTTCAACGGAGTCACGGTGTCGGTGACGGTCGCCCCGCCGCCTCCGCTCAATTATCAGGGCCTGTGGTGGACTCCGACGGAATCCGGGTGGGGCATCAACCTAGCGCATCAGGGCGACCAGGTCTTCGCCACCTGGTACACCTACGACACGTCCGGCAAGGCCTGGTGGCTCACGATGCTCGCCACGCGCACCGCGCCGGCCGCCGACTCGTACGCCGGCACGATTTACGTCGACACCGGTCCGCCGTTCAACAATTTTTCTGGCGCAGGCATGCCCACATCGGTCGGCACTGGAACGCTGACGTTTGCGGATGCCAACAACGGGACCTTCGCGTATACCGTCAACGGCGTCACGCAGACCAAGGCCATCGTGCGCTACGATCTCGGCACCGGTGCAATGCCGTCCTGCGCGTATTCAGCCACGGTGCCGAACTTCGCCGCGGCCGCGAACTACCAGGACATCTGGTGGGCGCAAGGCGGCAGCGAGCAAGGATGGGGCATCAACTTCGCGCACCAGGGCAACACGATCTTCGCGACCTGGTTCACCTACGATCTCGATGGCACGCCACTGTGGCTGTCGGCACTGGCGTCGCGGCAGGGGGCCACGAACGTGTATTCCGGAACCATCGTGCGGAGCTCGGGGTCGCGCTTCGACGCCTTCGATGCATCCAAAGTCACGGGAGCCGGCGTCGGCACGGCGACGCTCACCTTCGCCGACGGAAATCATGCGTCGTTCGCCTACTCGGTGATGTACGCGCCGCTTCCCGGCCCGGTCAACCAGACGAAGCAGATCACGCGCTTCGTGTTCGCCAGCGCCGGCGGAACGCTCTGCCATTGATGCTTCGAGGATCGCGGCGGCGGCGCATGCCCCGCCTCAAGTTGCGAATCCCCATATCCAGGCGTCACGAGAGGCGCCGCCTCCACTTCCAGCGGGAGCGGCATCACTCGCCTGCCGACGGCTGACTCCGCGCTTCATCTGGCGGGCGCGATGCGCACGTTCCGGAACGGCAGCCGCGCGAGGTCGACCGACGCCGGGCCCGGCGAATCGCAGTCGATGATCTCGGCGCAGCGTTGCGCGAACGCGGCGCGAAAGTGGTTCTTCGCCTTGACGCACAAGAGCCGCAGGGTCGCGGGATCGATGCCATGCAATGCGTAGAACGCGGGATCGTCGGCGGGCACGACCTGCGCCGTCACGATGATGCGAATGGAAGGCTGGTCGGCAATGACGAGCACTGCGCTTCCCCCGCAATCGCGCAGCACTCCCGCCTGCATCGGGCCGGTGTTGCGGAACACGCCGTCCGTCAGTCGCTCCACGATGACGTGCACATGGACGCCGCCGCCGAACTGTGTGCCGTAACGTCCGCCGAGCGTGACGTCGAGCGCTCGCCCGACGCCCGCGGTGCGGGCCGCCGCGACAACGCCAGGGTCGGCAAAGCTTGCAAACAGCGCGGGCACGGCCGGGTGCGCGTCGAGCAGTGCGCGCAGCAGCCCCGGCGTGTCGCCACCGCCGCCGGAGAGTGGATTGTCGGCCGGGTCCGCGATCGCGATCAGCCCGGGCGTGGGGTTTCCTAGCGCCATGGCGACGGCCTGCGGTGCCGTCGGCAGCTTCACGTCGAACTCCGGCGCGCGGCTGCGAATCGCGTCGGCCAGCGTCCGGGCTGCGTGTGCCGCGGCATGTCCGGCCGGGTCAAGCCGCGCGTCGCTCACCGCGAGCACCGCTGCGCCGCAATGCACGGTGTCGGCATAGGGAAATCCGCCGAACAGCGCGACTTCAAGGATGGCTCCCGTCGTCGCCGCCCGCGCCGCCGCTTCGAGTTCGCACATCGGCCCCGCGTCCGTGCGCATGTTGAAGCTTCCCAGCAGCACGTTCTCGTTGCGCACCTCGCATCGCGTTCGCAGGCCGCTCTCCGCGCAACGCGCCAGCGCGTCGACGACGCGCGCCGCCGTCGCCTGCATGTCGACGTGCGGATGCGTGCGATAGCAGGAGGCGACGTCGAGCAGGTCGGCGAATGCGGGCGCCATGTTGGCGTGCAGATCGAAGCTGGCGCCGAGGGGCGCCTGCGGCAGCAGGCCGCGGACGAGCCTCACGAGATCGAGGTCCGGCGTGCCGCGCGATTGCGTGATCGCTGCCCCGTGCAGCGAGAGGTAAACCGCATCCCAGCCGCCCTCGTCGATGCCTGCGACGATGCCTTCCCGGAGCTCGCTTGCGTAACGTTCGAAGACGGCGTCGTCGATCGGTCCCGCGGGAAGCGCTGCGGCGCACCGCAGCACGACGACCTCCCATCCCGGACGCGCGTCCGCGAACTCGGCGACGGCGGCGAGCTCGGTCGCCGTGGCGCGCGCCGCCTCGAGCGCCAAAGGTCCCTGCTGCCATTCGCAGCGCTCGAACGCCGCCATGTCCGCCGGGACCGGCGAAAACGCGTTCCCCTCGTACCAGAAGCGTGCGACGGCAAGCCGCCTGCGCCGTGCCGGGCGCGTGGATTCGTGCTCGCCGGTCATGCGCGGGATTCCGATGCCGGGACCTCAGCGCCGCAGTCGGCAGGGACCGGGTCCTTCATCACCGATATCCCGCCGCCTGCAATTCGAACAGCTCGGCGTAGCGACCGCCCCGCGCCAGCAGTTCGTCGTGCGTGCCCATGGCCTCGACGGCGCCGTCCGTCAGCACGACGATGCGATCCGCCATGCGGACGCTGGAAAAGCGATGCGATATCAGCAACGCCGTCTTGCCGCGGCTCAATTCCTTGAAGCGCTTGAACACCTCGAACTCCGCGCGGGCGTCGAGGGCCGCGGTGGGCTCGTCGAGAATCAGGACCTGCGCGTCGCGCATGTAGGCGCGGGCGATGGCGACTTTCTGCCACTCGCCTCCGGAAAGGTCGACGCCGGTGCGAAAGCGCTTGCCGAGGACCTGGTCGTATCCGTTGGGCAGCCTGCGAATGACATCGTCCGCGAGACTGCGCTTCGCGGCGGCGACGATGCGCGGGCGGTCGTCGCGGGCTTCGATGCGTCCGACGGCGATGTTGTCGGCGGCGGTGAAGTGGTAGCGCACGAAATCCTGGAAGATGACGCCGATGTTGGCGCGGATCGCGAAGAGGTCGTACTCGCGCAGATCGTGCCCGTCGAGAAGGATGCGGCCCTCGTCCGGGTCGTACAGTCGCGCGAGCAGCTTCACCAGCGTGGTCTTGCCCGCGCCGTTCTCGCCGACGAGCGCAAGGACCTCGCCGGCGCGCAGCGTGAAGGTCATTCCACGCACGGCCCAGCGCTCGGCGCCGGGGTAGCGAAACCCGACGTTCTCGAAGGCGAAGCCTTCCCTGATCGGGACCGGAAAGGGGCGCGGATCGGACGGCGGCACGATTTCCGGCCGGATCTCGAAAAACGAGAACAGGTCGTCGAGATAGAGCGCCTGGCCGGCCATCTGCGAGAACCCCATCAGCAGGTTCTCGAGCAGATTGCGCAGGCGGCGGAAGGAGCCGGCCAGGAACGTGAGGTCGCCGATCGAGAAATCGCCGTGCAGCGTGCGCCAGACGATGTACGCGTACGCGACGTAATAGGCGACGGTTCCGATCGCGGAAAGCAGGCTGCCCCACCCGGCGCGCCGCAGCGCGATCCGGCGGTTGGCCTCGAAGAAGCTGGTCGCCAGCGTGCGATAGCGCTCGATCAGGAATGCATTCAGCCCGAAGATCTTCACCTCCTTGGCCGTCTCGGCGCTGGCGCCCGTCTGCCGCACGTAGTCGAGCTCGCGGCGCTCCGGCGTGCGCGCATAGTTGAGCGAATAGCTCTGTGCGTTGAAATGCGCTTCGCCGATGAACGCGGGCAGCAGCGCAATCGCGAGAAACGCGATGAGCCACGGCGCGTAGATCGAGGAGGCCCGCGGCGAAGCTCGCCACGGTGACGACGTCCTGCGCCTGGCCGAACAGCTGCCCGATGAGGCTCGAGCGTCCCGCCGCCTGGCGCCTTGCCCGCTCGAGCCGGTCCTGCAGCTCGCTGTCCTCGAAATCCTCGAGGTCGAGCGTCGCCGCGTGGGCCATCAGCCGGAGGCTGGTCTCGATTGCTGAATTGCTCGGAGAGCAGCGAGTCGAGGAGCGACACGGCGCGGCCGAGCACGTCCGAGAGCACCGCGAGTCCGAATTCGATCGCGAGCAGCCATCCGATCCGGTCGAGCAGTCCGCTTGCCGTCCATTGCTGAAGCCCTTCGACGGCGTGCGGAGCCGCAACGAGCCGGACGACCTCGTCGATGATCAGCTTGCCGACATAGAGCGTTGCGACCGGCAGCAGCGCGCGCGCGATCCGCAGCAGCGCCTGACCCAGCGTCAGCGCACGGCTGGTCCGCCAGACGAGCTTCAGGAACGGCGGGATGTTGCGCAGCGCTCCCAGGCGCTCCCGCCACGAGCGGCCATCCTGAGCCGGCAGGCTGTCGCCGGGGCGCGGCGTCGCCGCGCGGCCGCCGCTCGCGTAGTTCTTGGGCATACGTCATTGTGCCCAAACGCGGCGTTCCTTCAAGTCAAGGAAGGTCCCGTCAGCAGAAACTGCTGGCATGTGCTCCGGATGCATCGCCGCGAAGGCGTCTTGTTGTCCGACATCCGTGGCAAACGAGACCTGCTCCGGTGGCCCCGCAGACCTGCGCCGGCCAAAACAACGGCCGGGGAAGAAATGACCCCGGCCGCAATTGCCGATCCGTCACGCCGCCCTCGACGGAGGGCGGCGATTAAACGTCGCTTCGGGATCAGGACTTGCCGAATTGTGCCTTCGCCGTGCTGACGCACGAATCCTTCGCGGAGCCTGCGAGTGCGTCGCACTTCTCGATTGCGACCTTGTAGTCCGCTTCGCGCTTGGCCGTGTTTGCCTCGGAGCGAGCCTCAGCCTGCTTCGTCGCCGCATCCTTGCTCGTATCGGCCGCGACGCGGTCGACCTTGGCGTCGGCCTTGGCCTTGACCAACGCCGCGTCTGCTTCCTTCAGGCAGACGTCCTTGGCATTACCCGCAAGCTCGTCACATTTCTCCTTGGCAACGTTGTAGGTCGCTTCGCCCCTTGCGACGCGCGCACTCTCGCGCGCCTTCGGCGTATTGGCGTAAGCCGCTTCCGCGTCGGACTTGGCGACCATTTCCCTGCCGCTCGCCTCCGCGAGGCAGATATCCTTGGCATTGCCGCTTCGCGATGAGCACGCGTCTTTGTCAACCTTGTACTGCGCGTCGGCGTTCCTGATCGCCACGTCGTACGCGTCCTTCGTGATCGGGACCACAGGCGCCGCGGGTCTTGCCGCGGTCACGTGCGTGTCCTTTTGCGTGGCACAACCTGCGAGACCCAATCCGGCCATTACAAACAGCGCAACCATCAATTTGGACATGTGCGTTCCTATCGCTTCAGGTACGTCATCGAAGGGCCCGTCACGAGCGGCAGACCCGCATTCGTCATTCGGTCATGCATGGAGGAGTCGAAAAGGGTGGCCTCCATGTTCCAACGACCGTACGCGTGACCAAGATGTCCCGTTGCACCTAGCTGATACGCCCGCCGTTCCGTCAGTTCTGTGCGCTATCGCACACGTCGCAACCGAAGGTACCGTCGCCGCGCATGGCGGCGGCCCTTGGCCGCCTTTCAGTCTCCATGCTCGGGGGCGGGCGTGTGTGCGACAGCGTACTGACTCGACCCGCGGGATCGCATAGCCTTAGAGGGGCAGTTTTCCGTTCGCGCGTGCTGGCGATGGAAGGAAGGGCGGCAGACCGGCTTTCTCGGTGCGGTCGTGCGGTTCCGGCATCGCGCAGCACGTCTCTTGTCGCAAAGTCGACGGAGAACAATGGCCTTGTCGAGCCGCAGATTGTTTGCCCATCCTGCCCCGCCGCCGCGAATCACCCGCCGGATTGAGGCAAGCGCAGTGCAACTGCATCCTGATGGCCCCACGTGGGCGTCCCACAGCGACCGAGTCGATCCCGCGTACAGGGGAGAGAGATTCAACGCTGTGACTCACCTCTCGGCAGCCGTTCTGGCGCTCGTTGGAACGGTCGTGCTCATAGAGGTTGCGATATCGGATGGTGACCCCTGGAGACTGGCGAGTGTGTCGATCTACGGCCTCACGCTGGTCCTTCTCTATACGACGTCAGCGCTCTACCACGGTCTTCGCGGGCGTGCCAAGGACGTTCTGCGCGAGCTGGATCATCAGAGCATCTATCTGCTCATCGCCGGAAGCTACACGCCGTTCTGCCTCGTGACATTGCGTGGCCCGTGGGGCTGGTTGCTCCTCGGCGTCGTGTGGGGACTCGCCGTTGTCGGCGGCCTGCAGGAGCTATGGTTCGGGCGCGGCGCACGAATATTTTCGGTGGTGATCTATGTGGTGATGGGCTGGGCGGCCATGGTCACCTTGGGCCCGCTGCTGCAGGCACTGGGTCAGACCGGGTTCATCTGGGTTACGGTCGGCGGTCTCTTCTACACGATCGGAATCGTCTTCTATGCGCTCGATTCGCGGGTTTCCTATGCGCACGGCATCTGGCATCTCTTCGTGATCGCGGGAAGTGCGACGCACTACTTCGCGATTCTGAATTACGTGCTCTGATTGGCCGCATATGAAGAGCCGCTCTCACAACTGTCCTGAAAATCGATGGCATTCGCGGCATCAGCACCATCCCGCCGGGGCGGCTTCCCTTTCCCGGCCGGTCGTGAAATCGCGATGGCCCCGCACGGTGCGGCATGTCAGCTTTCTGGCCGCAGCGTTCGCATTGACGGGATGCGGGTCACTGCTCCTCACACCCAGCACGGACTTTTCCGATGTGGCGGTGCCGGTAGCATGGAGCAACGGAACGGCCGCTCCTTCCCCGACGGCGCTCGCGCAATGGTGGCAGCGATTCAACGACTCGCAGCTCACCACACTGGTGACGCAGGCGCTGCAGGCGAACAACGACGTGCGCACCGCACAGGCCGCATTACGGCAGTCGCGGGCGCAGCGCGATGTTGCCGGAGCCGGCCTGCTGCCAACGGTCAACGCCGCTGCGTCGGCGCAGCGCAGCAAGGCCGGTGACAACAACCCCGTGAATTCGTATCAGGCAGGATTCGATGCGGGGTGGGAGCCGGATGTCTTCGGTGGTATCGCGAGCGGCGTCGCAGCGGCCGATGCCGATACCCGGGCCTCGACCGCGTCGCTCGCCAGCATCCAGGTCTCAATCGCCGCCGAAGTCGCCGTAACGTACATGGATCTGTGCGCGCTCGAGCTTCGCCTTGCGATCGCGCGCGACAACCTCGCGAGCCAGGAAGAGACGCTGCAGATCGCCGAGTGGCGCACCCAGGCTGGGTTGACGACCTCGCTCGACGTGGAACAGGCGCGCACATCGACCGAGCTGACGCGGGCGCAGATTCCTGCGCTTGCCGCGAGCATCGCGCAAACCCGTAGCAGCCTCGCCATCCTGACGGGCGCGACGCCGGAGGCGATGCAGTCTTCGTTGCGGATTCCAGCCGCGCTGCCGACCGCGGACGACGATCTGGCGTTGGCCTTTCCGGCGGAAACGCTGCGTCAGCGACCGGATGTGCGCCAGGCGGAGCAGAACGTCATCGCTGCCGCGGCGCGCGTGTCGCAGGCCGACGCCGCACATTATCCGACGTTCCGCTTGAACGGCACGCTGGGCTTGAGCGCCCTCACCCTCGGCGGACTCAGCGGCGGCAGCGCACTGGTGGCCGCGTTGCTTGGCGCGGTCTCGGTGCCGATCTATGCCGGCGGTGCAATCACTGCACAGGTCCGCGCGCAGGAGGCGGCGCTTGACCAGGCACGCATCGCCTACGAGGTGGTGGTGCTGGGTGCATTGAAGGAAGTCGAGGATGCGCTCGTTTCGCTGTCCACCTCGCGCGAGCGGCTGGCAACTCTGCGCCGCGCCGCTGACGCCGCCCGAAATGCGTCGCTGCTAGCAAGGTATCGCTACAACAGCGGCCTGATTGACTTCCAGTCCGTGTTGCAGACCCAGGTGACGCTGCTTTCGGTCGAGGACAGTGTGGCCAATGCGCAGGCCGACATTGGCGTCGCCCACGTCCATCTGTACAAGGCACTGGGCGGGGGATGGCAGCCCGAGTCCGCGGTAATGGCGTCACCCGATGTCCAAAGCGCCATCACTAGACCGACCACGCCGATGAAGGCAATCTCATGAACGCATCCGAGGCTTCTCCTGTGCCCGCCCAACGGCCGGCGGCAGCACCGGCGCCCGACGATATCGCCGCTCCCGCCCGCGTATGGCGTCGCCCATCGATATGGATCGCCGCCGGCCTGGTGTTGCTCGTGATCGCCGGCGTCTGGATATGGCGGTCGCGGCAAGACGCCGCTGCCGCGCCGAGCTATGTCACCGAAGCCGTCACGCGCGGCAATTTGAGCATCACCGTCACTGCCAATGGCACGCTTCAGCCCACCCTTACTGTCAATATCGGAAGCGAACTGTCGGGCACCGTGACCCGCGTTCTGGTCGATGTCAACGATCGGATCAAGAAGGGGCAGGTCCTCGTGGAGCTCGATACGGCAAAATTTGGCGATCAGGTTTCGCGTTCCCGCGCGACGGTGGCATCGGCCACAGCGAAGGTGGCGCAGACCGTAGCCACCGTCAAGGAAATGGAGAGCAATCTTGCGCGCCTCAATGAGGTGGCGCGCCTGTCCGGAGGCAAGGTCCCGTCGAAGTCCGAACTCGACGCGGCGCAGGCGTCGTACGAGCGCGCACAGGCGGACGAGGCGGCGGCGCGGGCGGCCGTGGTGGATGCCAGGGCGGCGTTGTCGACAGACGAGACCAATCTGTCGAAGGCGTCGATACGATCGCCGATCGACGGCATTCTGCTGACGCGCGCCGTGGATCCCGGCAACGCCGTCGCCGCGTCGCTGCAGGCTGTGACGCTGTTCACAATCGCCGAAGACCTGGCCAAGATGAGGCTGCAGGTCAACGTCGACGAAGCCGACGTGGGCCTGGTCCAGCCGGGACAGGACGCCTCATTCACGGTCGACGCCTATCCAACGCGCAAGTACCCGGCAAAGGTCACGCGCGTCGCCTTCGGCTCGACGATCACCGACAACGTAGTCACCTACCTCACGTACCTCCAGGTCGAGAATTCCGACCTGTCGCTGCGCCCTGGCATGACGGCCACCGCGACGATCCGCGCGGCCGAGCGCCGCGATGTGCTGCTCGTGCCCAACACCGCGTTGCGCTTCACCCCATCGGACGCCGGTGCCGTCACCGCGGGGGCGGCCAAGGGCGGCGGCATCGTGAGCAGTCTGATACCGCGCGGGCCCGCGAGGGCACCCAGGGCGGCAACGGCGGCGACGGGCAGCTCGGCTGCTCGCCGGGTTTGGGTGTTGCGCGACGGCCAACCCGTGGCCGTCGCCATCCAGCCCGGGGTCAGCGACGGCCGGATGACCGAAGTCACCTCCGCCGAGCTGCAGCCCGGCATGCTGGTCATCACCGATCAGCGCACCGCGGCGGGGTCGTGATGGAGTTGCCGCCACGTGATTCCGAAGGCGGCGACACCGGCGGAAGGATGCCGGTCGCAGACGTTGATATGCGGGCGGCGGCGGGTGATTCGACACTGATCCGGTTGCGCGGCGTCACGCGCCTGTATGGCCAGGGCCAGGCCGCGCTGTACGCGCTGAACGGCGTCGATCTCGATGTCGCCGAGGGCGAGTTCGTGGCGGTGATGGGCCCGAGCGGATCGGGCAAATCGACGGTCATGAATATTCTGGGCTGCCTCGATACGCCGACGGGAGGCGAATACGTATTCCACGGCATTCATGTCGAAACCCTCTCCCGCGACCAGCGGGCGCGTTTGCGCCGAAAATACATCGGGTTCGTCTTTCAGGGCTTCAACCTGCTCGCCCGCACGTCCGCGCAGGAAAACGTCGAGCTTCCGCTGATATACCGGGGTGAGAGCGGTACGGCGCGGCATCGGTTGGCCCGCGAAGCGTTGGCGTCGGTGGGTCTCGCGGGATGGGAGAGCCATACCCCCGGTGAATTGTCGGGAGGGCAGCAGCAGCGCGTGGCCATCGCCCGGGCCATCGTCACCTCGCCGGCGGTTCTGCTCGCCGACGAGCCCACGGGCAATCTCGATTCGGCGCGCAGCAGGGAAGTGATGGAATTGCTGGTCCAGCTCAATGCCCGGTCGGGCATCACGATCATCATGGTCACGCATGATGCGAACATGGCCGCATATGCCCACCGGGTGATTCATTTCGTCGATGGCCGCATTCGCGGCGACGTGCTCAATCCCGCGCGCGACTCGGCCGCGATCGCGCTCGGACAAGCGGAAATCCGCCTGATGCTGCTAAGCACGATCCTGCTGGCGCTGCGTGAAATTCGCCGCAACCTGCTGCGTTCGTTCCTGACGATCCTCGGGATCGTCATAGGCGTCGGCGCCGTCATCACGATGGTGACGCTGGGCAACGGCGCAACTCAGGCGGTCAAGGATCAGATTTCCAGCCTGGGCAGCAATCTGCTGATGGTGCGTCCCGGGCAGCGCCTGGGGCCGGGCAGTCCGACCGCTGGCGCCCCGCCGTTCAAGGAAAGCGATGCAGAGGCGATCATGGCGCAGATCGGCGGCATCAAGGCCGTGGCTCCCGAGCTGCACGTGGGGGTGACCGTCATCGGCAACGGACGCAACTGGTCGACCAGCGTCACCGGCTCGACCAATGCGTATTTCCAGACGAACAACTGGCAGCTCGCATCGGGCCGCACCTTCGAAGACGCCGAGGAAAGAGCCGGCGCAGCAGTCTGCCTGATCGGCGAGACAGTGCGGCGCGAGCTGTTCGGCAGCACTGCCGCGCTTGGCGAGCAACTGCGGGTCAAGCAGTTTTCTTGCGAGATCATCGGCGTGCTCGCGGCCAAGGGGCGAGCGGCGATGGGAAACGACCAGGACGACATCGTGCTCCTGCCGCTGCACACGGTGCAGCGGCGCGTCGCGGGAAATCAGCGCGTGTCCACGCTGCTCGTATCGATGAACGACGACAGCGACAGCGAGCGCGTGATGAAAGGTGTGACGCAGCTTCTGCGCGAGCGGCGCAAGCTCTCGTCCGAGGACGAGGACAACTTCAACGTGCTCGACACCAAGCAGATTGCGGAGACCTTGTCCGGCACCACGAAGGTCATGACCACCCTGCTGGGTGCGGTAGCCGCAGTGAGCCTCCTCGTTGGCGGCATCGGGATCATGAACATCATGCTGGTCAGCGTCACCGAGCGTACCCGGGAAATCGGATTGCGCCTCGCGATCGGTGCGCTCGAGCGCGAGGTCCTTCTGCAGTTCCTGATCGAGGCCGTTACCCTCTCCATGCTCGGCGGCATCATAGGCATCGTCCTCTCCGCCGCGGCGTCGGTTGTTCTGGCGGACGTGATGGGAGTGCCTTTTCTGTTCAATCCCTGGATCAACGTTCTGTCATTTGTGTTTTCCGCATTCATTGGTGTGGTTTTCGGCTATTTTCCGGCGCGGCGTGCAGCCCAGCTCGATCCCATCGATGCGTTGCGCCACGAGTGAAACGGATGCGATACAGACCCTGATCCGGTCCTACCGGACCGCTTTTGAATGGGCTTGGCCCACGTTTGCCCACCAGTGAGATGCATACCAATGACCGCGGTTCGCGTCGGCACCCAGCAAACGTAGCCGGCGGGAACATTGCGCCTGATTCTGCCCGCCTATTGGAACAGGCGTGCTCCGATACCACCGCAGTCCTGAACGAGCTTAGATCGCAACTCGGCGGTTTGAGCGAGGCGGAAGCCGGTTCTCGCCTGAAGCAGATCGGCCCCAACGAGATTGCCAGGCAGAAGCGTCAATCGGCGCTGATGCGGCTCCTGGCAAACATCAGGAATCCGTTGGTCCTTCTGCTCCTGACGCTGGGCGCACTTTCCTATCTTACCGGCGACCTGCGTGCGACAGTCGTCATCTTCGTGATGGTGGTTCTTGGCGTCGTGCTCCGCTTCTTCCAGGAGATGAGGGCGGATGACGCGGCCGCGAAGCTCCAGGCGATGGTCAGCAACACGGCGACGCTGGTGCGCGATGGAAAGGAAAGGGAAGTCTCGCTCGAGATGTTGGTCCCCGGAGATGTCATTCGACTGGCAGCGGGTGACATGGTGCCGGCTGATGTACGCGTGCTTTCGGCCAAAGACCTGTTCCTGAATCAGTCGGCCCTCACCGGCGAAGCCCTGCCCGTAGAGAGGAAGGCCATCCCGGCATCGGCCGACATTGAGAGCCCGCTGGAACTTCCCAATATCTGCCTCTTGGGCTCCAACGTTGAGAGCGGAGCAGCAACGGCCGTGGTGATCCACACCGGGGACCGGACGTACTTCGGTTCGCTGGCCGCCAGCATCGTCGGGCAGCGCCAGCTGACCAGCTTCGACAAGGGCATCAACAAGTTCACGTGGCTGATGATCTGCTTCATCGTCGTGATGGTTCCAGCCGTGTTCCTCATCAACGGGCTGAGCAAGCACAACTGGATGGAAGCGTTTCTGTTTGCCATGGCGGTGGCAGTCGGACTGACCCCTGAGATGCTGCCCATGATCGTGACCGTCAACCTTTCCAAGGGTGCCCTTGCAATGGCACGCAAAAAGGTGATTGTCAAACGCCTGAATGCGATCCAGAACTTCGGGGCGATGGACGTGCTTTGCACCGACAAGACCGGCACGCTCACCCAGGGAAAAATCGTCCTCGAGAAGCATCTGGACGTGTATGGCGATCCCAGCGAGAGGGTGCTGCACTACGGTTACCTGAACAGCTACCACCATACCGGATTGAAGAATCTGCTCGACGAGGCGATCCTCGACCACGAGGAACTGGAAGAACGCCTGAAGGCGAATGAGCAGTACCGCAAGATCGACGAGATTCCGTTCGACTTCGTACGACGCCGGATGTCGGTGGTGGTGGAAGACAAATCCGGGCTGAACACGCTGATCTGTAAAGGTGCGGTGGAGGAAGTGATGCGCCAGTGCACCCGAGTGGAAGTCAAAGGGGAGATCATCGAAGTCTTGCCGGAACACGACGCCAAACGCCGGCAGTTGGCGGACGATCTCAATGGCCAGGGCTTCCGGGTAATTGCCCTGGCCTACAAGCAAATGCCGGGTGCCTCAGACGAGCCTGTCTACTCTGTCAAGGATGAGTCCGACCTGATACTGCTGGGTTTCCTGGCGTTTCTCGACCCACCGAAGGACACCGCTGTAGAGGCCCTCAAGCGGCTTCACAATCTGAGCGTAGATGTCAAGGTCCTGACTGGCGACAATGAGATTGTCACCGCCTACATCTGCAAGGAGGTGGGCATGCCGGTGGAGCAACTCTTGCTCGGTTCGCAGATCGAGGCGATGAGCGAGATCGATTTGGCCGAAGCCGCCACCGCGACCAGCGTTTTTGCCAGGCTGGCGCCAGCTCACAAGGAACGCATCATTCGTGCGCTGCAGAGCAAAGGCCATGTGTTGGGGTTTCTGGGCGATGGCATCAATGACGCCCCGGCTCTGAAGGCTGCGGATGTGGGCATTTCGGTGGACAGTGCGGTGGACATCGCCAAGGAGTCATCCGATATCATTCTTCTGGAAAACAGCCTGCTGGTGCTGGAACAGGGTGTGCTGGAAGGCCGGCGGGTATTTGGCAACATCGTCAAGTACATCAAGATGGCTGCCAGTTCGAACTTCGGCAACATGTTCAGTGTCGTGGGGGCCAGCGCCTTTCTGCCGTTCCTGCCCATGCTGCCGATCCAGGTACTCATCAACAACCTCCTTTACGACTTTTCGCAAACCACGATTCCCACCGATGTCGTGGATTCGGAGTGGCTGATCAAACCACGCCAATGGACGATAGACAAGATCCTGCGTTTCATCTTGTTCATCGGACCGATCAGCTCGATCTTCGATTACCTGACGTTCTTCATGATGCTGTACATTTTCAACTGCTGGAGCGACCCGGTTCTGTTCCATACGGGGTGGTTTGTGGAATCGCTGTTCACCCAGACTTTGATCATCCATGTCATTCGCACCAACAAGATTCCATTCATTCAAAGCCGGGCCAGTTGGCCGCTCATCCTCACTTCGCTGATCATCATCGCAGTCGGCGCGTGGCTGACGGTTTCGCCCCTCGCGGAAACGCTTGGGTTCGTCCCGCTTCCGCCGCTGTATTGGCGATACCTGGCCCTGATGCTGCTGGGCTACGCGATTCTGACGCAGCTGGTGAAGACCTGGTTTATCCGCAGGTTTGGCGAATGAAGGTGATGACGAGTACTGCGGGGCAATGATTCACGAAACAGCGATTGCCGGAGTGGCAAACACGACCCCAAAGGCGGGAGTCGAGGAGTTAGCCCACCAACTGGGACATCCCCGCATACCGACCCAATCGGCTGGAAACGCAGCGCCCGCGTCCTCAATCTCGGACAAAGTAGGAAATTTCAGACGATGAAAGCCGCCGCACTGACGCCGAGCCTGCTCGACCAGATCGACGCCTACTGGCGCCGCGACCTGCGGATGCCGGATTTCCATGACTACGCGGTTGACGTTCCCTCGCCGGGCGCAATTGGGCATGAGGCATGACCCACGACATTCAAGAGGAGTAGTTGCGTGGTGACCACGGGCAGAACAGGCAAGGACGAACTCCGCGCGATCGCGCACGACGTGATGCTCCAGCGCGGGTTGCTGCCGGATTTTTCCGCTGCCGTTGTTGCGGAGACCCGAAATATCAGCGGGAGCCGCCCCGGCGTCCGATCCCGCGATTCGCGATTTGCGAGGCCTGCTCTGGGTGTCGATCGACAACGACGACTCGCGGGATCTCGATCAGCTGTCCGTTGCTGAACCCATGGAGGATGGCACGGTAAAGATACTGGTCGCCATCGCGGATGTCGACGCGCTGGTGAAAAAGGACTCTGCGATCGACGGCCATGCGTGGACCAACACTACGTCGGTCTACACACCGGCAGAGATCTTTCCGATGCTGCCGGAAAGGCTATCGACCGACCTGACGTCGCTGGGCGAAGGTCAGGAGCGATTGGCGATCGTGGTCGAAATGGTGATTGCGGGGGACGGGACCGTGACGTCGTCCGACATCTACCGGGCGGCGGTCCTGAACCGCGCCAAGCTTGCCTACAACGCGCTCGCCGCCTGGATCGAGGGCAAAGCACCTCCACCGCCCAAACTCGCAGGCACACCGGGACTGGAGGAGCAGATCCGCGTCCAGGATCGAACCGCGCAGGCGCTGAAAAGTGTCCGACACGCGCATGGCGCGCTGCACCTCGAAACGCTGGAAGCCCGGGCCGTGTTCGACGACGGAGTGCTATCCGACTTGGTGCCGGACGAAAAGAACCGGGCAAAGGAGCTGATCGAAGACTTCATGATCGCCGCCAATGGCGTGACCGCAAAATATCTCGATTGGAAAGGTCTGCCATCGCTGCGCAGGGTGCTGCGCACGCCAAAGCGCTGGGATCGGATCGTTGCGCTGGCGGCCGAGTCGGGCGAGCGGCTGCCCGTGGCTCCGGACGCTGTTGCGCTGGACTCCTTCCTGACGAGTCGCCGCGAGGTCGACCCCGTTCGCTTTCCCGACCTTTCCCTCGCCATCGTCAAGCTGCTGGGCCGGGGCGAGTACGCTCTCGAAGTGCCTGGCCAACCCCAGGAGGGGCATTTCGGATTGGCCGTGAAGGACTACACACATTCGACGGCGCCGAATCGCCGCTTTCCCGACCTCATCGCGCAACGACTTCTGAAAGCGGCGCTCGGCCTGCAACCGTTGTCGTATGCCATCGATGAGCTCACGATACTGGCGCGCCACTGTACCGAGCAGGAAGACAATGCCACCAAGGTGGAACGGCAGGTTGCGAAGTCGGCGGCCGCATTGCTCCTCTCTTCGCGGATCGGCGCGCGGTTCGATGCGATCGTGACGGGTGCGTCGGAAAAAGGAACCTGGGTGCGTATTTCCGGGCCGACAACGGAGGGCAGAGTCATCCGCGGATTCGAGGGCCTTGATGTGGGTGACCGCGTCCGCGTGCAGCTTGTCCATACCGATGTCGCGCGCGGCTTCATCGACTTTTCGGCGGTGCCTTCAAGACCATGACTTCCCGAGGTCCCCCGCCCAAGGCGCTCGCCTACAAGAACGAGAAGTTCCTCGACAGCAACGATGCGCGGCCGCTGCGCATCCTTGCCGAGTACCTCGAACCGGTGCATACATTTCATCGCGAGCACGTTTGCGACACGATCGTGTTCTTCGGTTCGGCACGTGCAGCGCCCGACGGTCCGCTCGCCCGGTACTACGATGCGGCGCGCGAGCTGGCGCGGCTGGTCACCAACTGGTCGAAAAGCCTGCCTTCGCACGCCCACAGGTACGTCGTATGCACCGGTGGCGGTTCCGGCATCATGGAGGCCGCCAACCGTGGTGCCTTCGAGGCGGGCGGCAAGACCATTGGCCTCAACATTGCGCTGCCACGCGAACAGCATCCAAACCCTTACGTCACCCGGGCATTGGCGTTTGAGTTTCACTATTTCTTCATGCGCAAGCTGTGGTTTGCGCATCTGGCACGCGCACTGGTGGTATTTCCCGGCGGCTTCGGCACCCTTGACGAGTTAACCGAAATTCTGACGCTGATGCAGACCAACAAGCTCGATCGTCACATCCCGATCGTGCTCTACGGATCGGCATACTGGAACGAGATCATCAATTTCGACGCCCTCGTCCGGCATGGGATGATCGGCGAGGACGATCTTGGACTGTTCAAATTCGCCGACGATCCGGCGACCGCGCTCACCTTGCTGCAAGCGGGAATCACGGCGGACCTCGAAACGGCGACGCCCGCCATCGCGCACTCGCGCAAACGCGGCGCTGAGAAGGCCTGATCGGAGCGACAGACATGGTGGTCGTCGAATCGTCGCATTTGGCGGGGTGCGTCACCACAATGACAAGCGTGGCCGACGAGCTCCACCCACGGGCTGCGCTACCGTTGATGTCGACCGGGGACAGGACTGCGGGTTGCGCACGTGCGGCCATTGATCGCATCCGTGCACAGAGCGCGGTGGGAGCGGACAATACCGCATGCGGAGCTGGATGGCGCAGATGACCATCAAGGATCTTTGGGGTCTCGTCAAGGCAGCCGCATCGGGCTGGGTCAATGACTACGCGCAGAGCATGGGTGCGGCGCTGGCCTACTACACGATGTTCTCGATCGCCCCGCTGCTGCTGATCGTGATCTCGATCGCCGGAATTGTCTTCGGCGACCAGGCCGCGCGCGGCGAAATCTTCCTTCAGCTCGAAGGCTTGCTGGGCGCCCCGGGTGCGCTGGCAGTGCAAGGCCTGCTCGAGAGCGTGCGCAAGCCGGCGGAGAGCGTCGCGGCCACGGTTTTCGGAATCGTCCTGGTGCTCATCGGCGCCACCTCCGTCTTTGGCGAGCTGCAGGATGCGCTCGATCGCATCTGGCGTGCGCCGGCTCGAGTCGGACGCTCCGGTCTGCTGGGATTGATAAGGGCGCGATTGCTGTCGTTCGGCATGATTCTCGGGGTCGGATTCTTGTTGATGGTCTCGTTGGTGGCGAGCGCGGCGTTGAGTGCCGTGCGAAAGTGGTGGGGCCCGGCGTTGGGTGAATGGACGGCGGTGGCAAGCATCATCGAACTCTGTTCGAGCTTCGTTGTGATCACCGTGGTATTCGCGATGATCTACAAGCTCGTGCCGCGCGTACGGATCGACTGGAAGGATGTCTGGATCGGGGCTGCAACGACGTCGCTGCTGTTCACGATCGGCAAGTTCCTGATTGGCGCTTACATCGGAAGAAGCGGCATCGCTTCAGGCTTCGGCGCCGCCGCCTCTCTGGTCGTCGTGCTGGTTTGGGTTTATTACTCCGCTCAGATCTTCCTGTTTGGGGCGGAGTTCACCTGGGCGTATGCGCACAAGTTTGGCTCCCGCAGGGGCCTTGCGGCGGAAGCCGCTTCCGTCATGCCCTCTCCAGGCGTCTCGTCCAAATCCTAGGAATCCGTGCTCATTCGGCTCGGGTGAGACTAGACGAGAGACGCGTCGTCCACTTCACCACGTTCGGACCCGCCGTCGGCAAATGGATGAGGGAAACGCTGCCCCGCCGCTTGCTGGGCTCATTCGGGCCGTGAAATCCGCGATCAATACCTGACGACCGTTCGAATCGACTTGCCCTCATGCATGAGTTCGAACCCGTCGTTGATGCGCTCGAGCGGGAGGACATGCGTGATGAGGTCGTCGATGTTGATCTTTCCGTCCATGTACCAGTCGACGATCTTCGGCACGTCGGTGCGGCCGCGCGCGCCGCCGAAGGCGGTTCCCTTCCACGTGCGACCGGTCACGAGCTGGAAGGGCCGCGTGCGGATTTCCTGCCCGGCTCCCGCGACGCCGATGATGACGGCGACGCCCCAGCCGCGGTGGCAGCACTCGAGCGCCTGGCGCATCAGGTCGACGTTGCCGACGCATTCGAAACTGTAGTCGGCGCCACCGCCCGTCAGCTCGACGAGATGGGCGACGAGATCGCCCTGCAATTCCTTCGGATTCACGAAGTGCGTCAGCCCGAACTTCCGCGCGAGTGCCTCGCGCGCGGGATTGAGGTCGACGCCGACGATCATGTTGGCTCCGACCATGCGCGCGCCCTGGATCACGTTCAATCCGATTCCGCCGAGACCGAACACCACGACGTTGGCGCCCGCCTCGACCTTCGCCGTGTTGATGACGGCGCCGATGCCCGTCGTGACCCCGCAGCCGATATAGCAGACCTTGTCGAACGGCGCGTCCTCGCGGATCTTCGCGACCGCGATTTCAGGCAGCACGGTGAAGTTCGCGAACGTCGAGCAGCCCATGTAGTGGTGCACTGGCCGGCCGTCGAGCGAGAAGCGGCTGGTGCCGTCGGGCATCACGCCCCTGCCCTGGGTGGCACGGATTGCCGTGCACAGGTTCGTCTTTCGCGATAGGCACGACTTGCACTGGCGACACTCCGGCGTATAGAGCGGAATGACGTGGTCGCCCGGCGTTACGCTCGTCACGCCGGACCCGGTCTCGACGACGATGCCCGCGCCTTCGTGGCCGAGAATGGCGGGAAACAGTCCCTCGGGATCCGCTCCCGACCGGGTGAACTCGTCGGTGTGACAGAGTCCGGTCGCCTTGATCTCGACCAGCACCTCGCCGGCGCGCGGCCCCTCGAGCCTCACCGTTTCAATGACAAGAGGCGCACCTGCCTTGTGTGCGACCGCGGCACGGACTTCCATTCCGTCGCTCCAGAAGTTCACCAACGCTAAAGGGGAGCCGATTCTACCGTCCGTCGTCGGCCGGCTCTTCCGGCGCCATGAACCCGCGCGCAGGTTGACGGTCCCTTGGGAGGTGGCATACTACCTGTTGTAGCCCACAAATTTGGACACATGATGGCGGCCCATGGGGGATTCCCAAAACCTTCGATGATTCTGCGCTGGACGGCGCTGATCGTGGTCGAGGCGAGCCTCGGCTTCATCGCCGTCTACAGCGCACGCAGCACATCGGCGACGATCGCCGAAGTGCTGGCGGAATACGGAGACGCTTTGGTGCCGGCCGGATTCGCCAAGACCGCCGTTGTCCTGATCCTCGGCGCGTTCCTGATCTTCTTCCTCGCCGCTCTCCGGCCACGACGGCACCGCGTCCGCATCTACGACCGGCTGGTCATCCCGCTCGCCCTGACCGGCCTTCTGGCTGCGAGCTGGGTCGTCGTTTTCCGCCATGAGGCGATCGCCGTTTCGTTTGCATTGCTGGCGGCCATCACCGTGCTGGCCGGGGGCATGTTCCTTCAGGTCGCGACGGTATCCCCCGGCAACCACTCGCGCTGGCTGCGCGTCCCGTTCAGCCTGCACTTCGGCGCGATGACCATCGCGCTGCTGGTGGCGACATCGCAATGGGTGAGCGGCAGCGGACTGCTTACGGGAACCGCCATGGAGCCGCCTGATGTTGCGAGAGCGTTTCTCGCGATCGCCGCCGCTTTTGGCGGCCTCGTCGCACTGCGTTACCGCGACTTCGTCTATCCGGCGGTCATCACGTTCGGGCTGGGTTCGATGTACCTCGCGCAACGCGGGTATGACCCCGATGTCGCCACCTCGACGCTGATTGCATGCGTCGGCATGTTCGTCGTGGCCAGCCTCGCGGCGATAGCGCTGGCGAGGCCGCCTTGGCGCAAGCCGGCGCCCGGGACATCCCAGGGTCGCGCTTCGCATCCGCGCACCGTGAAGGACGATGGGTGGCTCGCGCTGGATGCGAACTCCTCGATCATGCGGCTTTGACGCAACCCGCTTGCGCACCGGCGTCGCGCGCAAGCCCAGGAATCTGGCCGCACCACTGCTTGCGTGTGATCGTCATCCACCCGCGATCCAGCGCCCTGCCGATCCCTGGTCGCCTGCCCTGCATCCACGCGAACCACGGCTGGTGTGTCGACCCTGTCGTCGGCGATAGCAAGTCAGCCAGCCACAACCAGCGCGTATTCCCTTTCCGTCAGCTTCGCCTGCGCCGCGGCAAGCCGCGCAATCGGCACGCGCGGCGCCGAGCACGAGACATAGTCGAGCCCGGCGTAATGGCAGAAGCGAATGGACTCCGGGTGCCCGCCATGCTCGCCGCAAAGGCCGATGACGAGATCGGGCCGCGCCTCGCGCCCCCAAGCGACGGTCAGCCTCATGAGGCGTCCCACACCCTTCACGTCCAGAACCTCGAACGGGTTGTCGGGCAGGATGCCGGATTCGACGTAGAAAGGAAGAAACTTGTTTTCAGCGTCCTCGCGCGAGAACGAGAAGGTTGCCTGTGTGAGGTCGTTGGTGCCGAACGAGAAGAATTCGGCGGCACCGGCGAGCTCGGCGGCAGTCAGGCACGCCCGCACGACTTCGACCATCGTGCCAAACCTGAAGTGCAGCTTCACGCGGCGACGCGACTCAATGTCAGCACCCACCGCGTCGACCAGTGCACGGATGCGTTTCAGTTCCTCGATGTCTGCGACCTGAGGAACCATGATTTCAGGGTGTGCTTCGATGCCCTCCTCGATGCATTCGGCCGCGGCTTCGAGAATCGCCCGGATCTGCATTTCGTAGATCTCGGGATAGGTCAGGCCGAGCCGAACGCCGCGGTGTCCGAGCATCGGGTTCACCTCGGAGAGAGCATGCACCTTCCTCAGCATCGTCTCGCGACGGGCAAGCGCGGCATCGTCGCGGCGCGCATCGCGGTACGTTGCGAGGCTCTGCCCGACCTTCGAAAGGCTCTCAACGTAGTCGCGCGGCAATTCGGGATCGAGCAGCCGCATCGTCTCGGGCAGGTCGGCGATCGATTGCGTTGTGCGCTGCAGGTGCCGAAGCTGGTGGATCTCGTACTCGAGCTGCGAAGCGGTAGGCAGGAATTCGTGCATCGGCGGATCGAGCAGGCGCACGGTCACCGGCAGGCCTTCCATCGCCTTGAAGATGCCCTTGAAGTCGGAGCGCTGGATCGGCAGCAGCGTATCGAGCGCCGCGCGCCGGTCGGCGGTGGTAGCCGCGAGGATCATCTGCTGCACGATCGGCAGCCGCGCCGTGTCGTTGAACATCCGTTCCGTGCGGCAGAGACCGATCCCCGCCGCCCCATACTGGCGGGCCCGGGCAGCGTCGCGCGGCGTGTCGGCGTTTGCCTGAACGCCAAGCCTCGCCACATCGTCGGCCCAGGACAGCAGGGTCGAAAGCTCGCCGAAAAACTCGGCTTCGACTGTCGCGATGCTCCCCGGATAGACGTTGCCTGTGGTGCCGTCGATCGTGACGACGTCGCCTTCATGCAGCACCGTGCCGCCAATCGTCGCAATCCGCTGGCGCACGTCGATCGCGATGGCTTCGCACCCTGATACGCATGGTTTCCCCATGCCGCGCGCGACCACTGCGGCATGCGATGTCTTGCCGCCTCGGCTGGTCAGGATCGCCTGCGCGGCGAAGAATCCGTGAATGTCCTCGGGCTTAGTTTCCTCGCGAACGAGTACGACTTGGTCGCCGCGCTTGCCGCGCTCCTCCGCCGTGTCGGCATCGAAGACGATGCTGCCGGACGCTGCTCCCGGCGATGCCGGTAGGCCCTGCGCAAGCGGCCGGACGCCGTGCGCGGGGCTCAACTGCGGCACCAGCAGCTGCTCGAGCAACATCGGGTTGATGCGAAGCAGCGCCTGCTCCTTCGTGATCAGGCCTTCATTGAACATCTCCACCGATGTCACGACCATCGCCCGCGCGTTCATCTTGCCGTTGCGCGTCTGCAGGCAATACAGGCGAGACCGCTCGATCGTGAACTCGAAGTCCTGCACCTCATGGTAATGCGCCTCCAGCCGGTCGCGGAGCTCCGCGAGCTGCCGATGCAGCGCCGGCATCTCCTGCGCCATTGTCGCGAGCGGCTTCGGCGTACGGATGCCGGCGACGACGTCCTCGCCCTGCGCGTTCACGAGATACTCGCCGTAGATGATGTTCTCCCCGGTGCCGGGGTTGCGCGTGAAGCCCACGCCCGTTGCGGAGTCGTTCCCCATGTTGCCGAAGACCATCGTGCAGACATTGACCGCAGTGCCGTTGGCCATTTCCTTCGTGATCCGGAACTGGCGGCGGTAATCGACGGCGCGCTTGCCCATCCAGGACCGGAACACGGCCTCGATCGAAAGCTGAAGCTGCTCGTATGGATCGACGGGAAACGGTGCTCCGGTGCATTCGCGATATATTGCGATGAAGCGCTCGGCCAGTTCCGCGAGCTGGGGTGCCGTGAGATCGACGTCCTGCGTCACGCCGACGCGAGCCTTGAGATCCGCCATGGCGCCGTCGAAGTGCTCGTCGGGCACGTTCATCGCGATCTTGCCGAATAGCTGGATGAAGCGCCGGTAGGCGTCGTAGACGAAGCGCGGGTTGTTCGTCTCGGCGATGAGGCCGGCCAGAGTGTCGGGATTGAGGCCGAGGTTCAGGATCGTGTCCATCATGCCTGGCATCGACATCGCGGAGCCCGAGCGTACGGACACCAGCAGCGGTTTCGCCCTGCCGCCGAAGGCCTTTCCGGTCTTCTTCTCGAGCAGCATCATGTTGGCTCTCACCGCGGCCATGAGTCCTTCGGGCAGCGCGTGCGTCTCGAGGTAGGCGAGGCACGCGGCGGTCGTGATGACGAATCCCGGCGGCACATTGAGACCGATCTGCGTCATCGCGCACAGGTTTGCGCCCTTGCCGCCCAGCAGCATCTTGTCGCGGCTGTCGCCGTCCTCGAACGTGCAGATGAATTTCGTTTGGCTCATGGTCGTGTCATTCCGGCGCCGTTTGCGAGCGATGGGGGTGCTTCCGACATCATCGCGCCGATGACCCGCAGCCGGGTTGCGGCGGATCAACGGCGGCGATCATCGCCGCGCGCGGGATGCGTGGTTTGACGGCCTGAAATGTGATCGCTATCGCATGACCAATTCGGTCTTGAGCGAATGGAAGAAGCTCTCCATGGGCGCATTGTCCCAGCAATCGCCCTTGCGACTCATGCTCTGCCGGATGCCATGGCGGTTGACGATTTCCCGGTAACTTCCGGTGGCGTACCTTGAGCCCGGTCAGAGTGCAGCGTTACCGGTGGACCCCGATGCCCGATCGCCATGTTCAACGCGTCCATCGCCAGCTTGGTGTCCAGAGTTCGGCTCATGGCCCAGCCCACCAAGGCTCTCGAATACGCGTCCAGAACCGCGGCCAGGTACAGCCAGCCCTCGCGCGTCGGGATGTAAGTGATGTCGCTCAGCCAGAGGTCGTTGGGATGTTCTGACGTGAAGTCCCGGTTGATGAGGTTCGGCGATGCCTTGGTCTGGCGGGAGTCGGTGGTCACGCGGAACCGCCGGATCGCCTTGGGCAGTATCTCCGCTCGGCGCATCAGCTTGGCCACGGTGTTGCGGCAGCATGGCACCTTCTGGGCCAGCAGCTCGACATGCACCCTGGGCGCGCCGTACGACTCGCGGCTGGCTTGGTGGATCATCCTGATCCGTGCCGTGAGGTCGACTTGGCGCTGCCGGCGAGCACTGGGGCCACGCTGCCGCGCAGCGTAGTAGCCACTGCGCGAGACCTGCAGCGCCTCGCACAGGGCCGGCACACCGTACCGCCGTCGATGCTTCTCGACGAAGGCGTACTTCACTTCGCTTCCCGAGCGAAGTAGATGGCCGCATTTTTTTAAAATCTCGACCTCCATCTTCAGCTTTGCGTTCTCGCGACGCAGTTGCTCAAGATCCTCAGCCGCGGATCGATCGGGCTTGGCGATACCGGTCACCGCCTCCTTCTCGAACTCCAGCCGCCATGTCCGCAGCTGACCGACGCGTACGCCCAGCTCCCGCGCCAGCTGGGCCTTGGGCTTCTCGCTCAACGCCACCTGCCGTACCGCTTCAAGCTTGAATTCCCGAGTCAATTTCCTGCGCGGTGTGTATTCCATCGAACACCTCCTCAAGTCAGTATTGCTCTGATTGAGGTGTCCACCAAACGTGGGTACCTTCAGAATCGGTCATCGGGGAAAAGCGCTCGATCGGATAAACTGAAGGCGTGGCTCCGCGGCCTCGCGGAGAATTCAGGGCTGTTCTTGAACCGTATCGCCATCGGCACGGCATCCTGGACCGACAAGACGTTGATCGCGTCCAAGAAGTTCTATCCTCGTGGCTGTAATAGCGCCGAAGATCGGCTGCGCTACTACGCTACGCAGTTTCCGCTCGTAGAAGTCGACAGCAGCTATTACGCGATGCCGTCGCCGCAGAACTCTGCCCTGTGGGTTGAGCGCACTCCACCCGAGTTCACATTCAACATCAAGGCATTTCGCCTGTTCACGGGCCATCAGACCGCGCCATCGGCGCTCCCTAAGGACGTGGCCGAGTCGCTTGGCGCAATCAAGAAGAAGAATGTCTATTACAAGGACATGCCGGGTGTGTTGCTCGACGCACTGTGGCAGCGCTTTCGCGAGGCCCTCGAACCGCTTCATCGCGCAGGGAAACTCGGGGCGATTCTTTTCCAGTTCGCGCCTTGGGTTGCGTTCCATCCCAAGAATCGCGAGCACATTGACGAGTGCCAGCAACGACTGGCTGGCCACCAACTGGCTGTGGAATTCCGCAACAAGTCATGGTTTGAGGGCAAGAATGCCGCGATGACGTTGGACTTCGAGAGGGAGCGCGGCTTGGTCAATGTAATCGTGGACGAGCCGAATACGACGGCCAACTCGATTCCTTCGGTATGGGAGGTCACCGTGCCGAAGCTGGCCATCGTCCGGCTGCACGGTCGAAACCAGGAGACCTGGAACGTCAAAGGCGACGCTGCCTCGCAGCGTTTTAACTACGACTACTCGGAATCGGAGCTGGAGGAATTTGCGCGAAAGATTTCCGGCCTGCCGGCAGAGCTGTCGCAAGTAGTCTTCAACAACAACTACGAGGATCAGGGTCAGCGAAACGCTCGAATGCTTATTGCGCTTTTGAATGGCGCGCAGCTTTCGACAAAGTAGGCATCGAAAGGACCGAGCACTTGACGATTTCAGTGCCGAACGCGACCGCCGGCTCTCGCCGAAACGCGCTAGGATGCGGGCACACAATTCTCGCATTCGACCGAAGTTGCTTCCGCTGTCCACGATCATCGGCTCGCGTTAGAGGCCGATTCGCTGTGGGCTAAGGGTCTCTCTCAGTCAACGAGCAACATTGATGATTAATACTCAACGCACTCGAATCAAATTCGTTTTGAATATGAACGGTCAATCGAAAGAACGCTTTGGGCGGCAAAAGGCCTTGGATCTCACCGACAGTGAGTTCGCCATACTGAGACGCCTCAGGACGCCGCAGAGGATTCAGGCGTTCGTGAATTCGATGCCTACGAATCATGAACTTTGTGGAGAAACGATGTGGTCGGTGCGCGAAGTCATTAGAAATCGCAGCGCGCATTGTATGGAGGGCGCACTCTTTGCAGCTTGTGCGTTATGGGTCAACGGCGAGCCCCCGCTTGTTATGCATTTGGGCTGCGCGCCGACAGATTATCCGCATGTTGTTGCGCTGTATCGGCGGGCAAACGCTTGGGGGGCGATTTCTAAGACAAATGGCGTAGCGCTACGATATCGCGATCCAATTTATCGCAGCCTCCGCGAGCTGTCGATGTCATACTTTCATGAGTACTCCGACACTCACGGTCGCAAGACTTTGCGCAGCTATTCGAGATCATTCGACCTTCGGCGCGCCGATTCAAATCTCTGGGTAACAAACGAACGTCCTTGCTTGGAAATTCACAATTGCCTAGTCGCCCTCCGGCACTACGATGTCATTTCTCGCCAGCAAGCACATCTTATTGCGCGTCGCGACCCGTTTGAGTGCAGAGCCAGCAGAATGGCGGAATACCCGCGCCCACGTAAAGGAGAGCGGAAAATGTAGGGAGTATTGACCTGAGCCGGTTTTTCGGTCCATAAGTTTCTGGAAAAATGGCTCCTTCGCAAGCGAGGAGCCTATGCGCAAGAGCCGATTCTCCGACGAGCAGATTGTTGCGATTCTGCGGGAGGCCGACCGCACGTCGGTCGCCGAAGCCGCCAAGAAGCACAAGGTCAGCGAACAGACTCTGTATGTCTGGCGGAAGCACTTTGCCGGCCTCGCGCCAGCGGATGTGAAGCGATTGAAGGCACTGGAGCTGGAGAACGCCAAGCTCAAGCGCCTGCTCGCCGAGCGCGACCTCGAAGTCGACCTGATGCGCGAGGTGAACCGAAAAAAATGGTGAGCCCACGGGCGCGTCGCGAACAGGTCAGCTTTCTGCGGCAACGCGGCCTTTCGCAACGACGCGCCTGTGGGCTGCTCGACGTGCCGCGCTCGACTGTGGGTTATCGCCTGCGGCAACCGGACAAGGATGCCGCGGCCCTGGCGGCCATGAACCGGCTGTCGGCCCAGTATCCGCGGTACGGCTACCGCCGCATTCGCATCTTCCTGCGCCGGGAGGGACTGGCCATGGGGATCAATCGCGCGCGCCGCTTGTGGCGCCAGGCCGGCCTGGGCTTGCCGCGCAAACGCCCGCGCCGGCGGATTGCCGCGAGTCGGCCCCGGCCATTGCCGCCGCGCGCGGCCAATCATGTCTGGGCCTACGACTTCGTGTTCGACTCCTGCGCCAACGGCCAGCAGCTCAAGTGCCTCACCGTCGTGGACGAGTTCACCCACGAGTGCTTGGCGATCGACGTGGCCGGCAGCATTCGCTCGACGCGGGTGATCGACGTTCTGACGCGGCTCATGAGCGTGCATGGCGCCCCCGCCTATCTGCGCTCGGACAACGGGCCCGAATTTTGTGAGCAACGCCATCCTGCACTGGCTAACCGATGCCCGGATCGAGACCGCCCATCATCGACCCCGGCAAGCCCTGGCAGAACGGCACCAACGAATCGTTCAATGGCAAGTTCCGCGACGAATGTCTAAGCGTGGAATGGTTCCGCACCCGCCGCGAGGCCCAGATCATCATCGAAGCCTGGCGCAAGCATTACAACGCGGTGCGGCCGCACTCGAGCCTCGGCTACTTGACCCCGCACGAATTCAAGCAGCACCATCCGACCATTCACAACCTTCCCAACCGAGCCATTTCCCAGGAATGATTGGCCCGAGAAAGCGGACTCAGGTCAAATCCCGCAAGAAGCAGCGGCGACGCGAGCGCTCCAGGGAACGCCGCCGAAGTCCGGCCGCATGTAGCGCTCACTGGTCGCCGTTTCCGTTATCACGTCTCTGGTTGCGATCGAGATAATTGGCGCGCTACTGATCGTAAGGTTGCTGTAAGTTCGCGGCCATGTAGCGCGCCGAATTTATGCACGTTTCGCGGCGTCGATGGACTTTACAGTTCTCTTGCATCGTACTTCAGCGGCTGCGCATCAAACCGCTGATTGAGATGATTATTCAAATTGCGGCCTGGATATTGCTCCGTCTACAATCCTTCGGCCGCTCTTGGTTTCGAGCAACGCTCTCGTGACGGAATGGCTTCACTTTATCTGACTCTAGGGGGGCAAATGAAGATCATCGGCGTGGTTGTAGCGCTTCTCTTTTCGGCAGCGGTGCACGCGACGCCGGTCACATGGACTCTAGATGGCGTGATATTTAACGATGGTGGCACCGCGGTCGGTTCCTTCACCTACGATGCCGACACAAACACTTTTAGCTCAATCAACATCGCCACCAGCGCCGATGCTGCGCTAGGGCTCGGCACGACCTACGGAAATCCCACCGGGCTCGGTAACTCAACATTTTTTGACACGATCAACCAGCCGAAGGGAGCAGGCATACCGAGACTGCTCTTCGACCTGTCGCTAGCCATGACGAATGCCGGGGGAAACATCCCCATCAACATCGGCGGTGGGCAATTCGATGGAGAAGGCACTTGCGCAACTGACAGTTGTGTTTCATTTGCTTCCTCTCGAACAATTATCGAAGGAAGCATTAGCGCAGTTCCCGAACCCGCTACCCTCGCGCTGCTTGGTATCAGCCTCGCTGGATTCGGTTTCTCGCGTCGCCGCAAGCTGAACTGATCGTTAGCATTACCACACGACGACCCCGCCCGCGTGGCGGGGTTTTCATTTGCGCGGCGGTAATATCCCTCCCATGTCCGGCCCACTTCATTCGCCGACGGTTCTAATGCTATTCCCGTTTCGCTTCCGCGATCCGATGACGGGCAAATGGACGAAGGCCCGCTACCGCGCCGAGCGGAGTGTCATCACGGCGAGGCACACCGAGTTCGTGATCACCGGCGAGCCGGAATATCGCCAGCCGGCCGGCGGATATTTCTCGCCACACCAACAATAGGAGCGGATAGCCCTGTCATGGATGACGTTCTTCAAGCCTCCGTCCGCAATCTCGGTGCCGCAGTGGACGAATTGACCGACCTCTCGGACGTCATGCGGAATGACGTGTACCACTCCCTTCAGGCATTTCGCGACCGACCGACGACGGAGCGCCAGCCACTTGCACGCGCATTCGTTCGTTCATGCTGGGCGTACGTCGAAGGCGTGACGTTCGCGATAAAACGCTTCACGTTCTCCGCGTGCGTGCTCGGAAAGCAAGGTCTTTCGGTGGACGATCATGAGTTCCTTGCCGACATGCGATTCGTCGTCGACATCGAGGGCAACGCGGAATTGCAACCGGCTAAGACTCGGACACTCGGCAATGTGAAGCGGACGTTCATTTTGTCCGCACAAATCTTCGACCTTGATTGGAAACCAAACTTCGGGTGCAAGGGTTGGGAAGACTTGCGCGACTCACTTCAAGTCCGTCACCGCGTGACGCATCCAAAGTCCGTTGCCGAGTTCGCGATCGAGCCCATCGATATCAAGATTCAGATAGATGGGATTGCCTGGTTTATTTCGTCGTTCAACGAGTATCAGGAGAGCTTTTTGAGGAAGCATCCGGCGTCGGCACCATCGACGTCTTGACTCACGAGACCTCAAAAACCATCGAAGGGAGAAGCAGAATGACCGCTGCCGAAGCCATTGCCATGCTAGCCAAGCTGCCCGACGCAACGCCCGTGTGTTTCACGATCGGCGACATGCTGCTCGAGATCACCGGCGTCGAGATGGTCGACGCGCTGGCCGAGGCAGACGGCTACAGCGTGACGTTCGACGGCGCGCGAGAAGACGCGCTGCGCGTGGCAGTGGTGAGCTAGGGGAGAAACACGTGGGCAGATGGACCTATTGGGCCATCTTGGTGGGTTTGTTTTGGCTTCTGATCTTAGGGGTGGCTGGCCTCTTTGACGCTGGCAGACGTCAAGATAAGAGCCCCTCAACCGACGTGACTGGAATGGCGCTAGTGGCGTTGACCGTCGCGGCACTTGCCGCGGCCACAATTGTTATGGTGATCAAGTCAATGCCTTAAGGGCGGCGCCCGGGCTGACGCGCTGCGGGTCGCGGTGGTGTCCTAGCCTATCCGAGGTTTCGATCGTCGATCTGGCGTCGATCTGTGCGGTCGCGCGCGGCTTTGCGGATGTAGACGTACTTCCCGCCCCACGCGGCGCGGAACGTTTCCACGATCTTGTCGGCCGTCACTCGGTCAATGCCGGTGTCGAGCGCGGCGTGGCGAATGAGATCGAATGCGTCGACGGCGCCCATCGCGCGATGGTAGCGCGCGTGGGGGTATGGCGGGGGTATGAATCCACCATTCAAAGAAAAAGGGGTTAGGTCGTTGACCTAACCCCTTGTTTTATTGGCGCGCCCGGCAGGATTTGAACCCACGACCCCCTGGTTCGTAGCCAGGTACTCTAATCCAACTGAGCTACGGGCGCGAAGGGCGGATTATACCAGTCGCGCCCAGTCTGGAAAGATGCGATTACTGCATCCCGGCCGTCGACATGACGCTGGACGGCGCCCGCTCTTGCACCTCGAGATCCGCGCGGTGCCGCCTTGCCGGAAAAAAATCGTCGCAGCGCGCGGCGCGAGACCGTCTCGCGCCCTTCGGGGATAGGCGTCGCCGTATCGGGCGCCATTAGGCGTCGCTCGTATAATGAATCGAACATCCCAACGCAAGCGGGCCCGTTCATGACGACTCGTACCGAACCGCCGTTTCGCGCCGACCACGTCGGCAGCTTCCTGCGACCGCCTGAGCTCCTCGAGGCGCGCGACCGATTCAAGCGTGGCGCGATCGATCGCGTGGAGCTGCGCGCCGTCGAAGACTCCGCGATCACGGACATCGTCCGCTTCCAGGAGGATCTCGGCCTCCAGGGCATCACCGACGGCGAATTCCGGCGCACCTACTTCCACATCGATTTCCTGGAGCAGCTCGAAGGCGTCGAGACCAGGGGCGGCATCGCCGTCAGCTTCCACAGCGCGCAGGGCAACGTCGATTTCGCGCCGCCGGTGATGCGCATCACGGCGCCGGTCCGCCACGTGAAGCCGATCCAGCTCGACGATTTCAAGTTCCTGCAATCGGTGACGCGCAGGACGCCGAAGGTCACGATCCCCTCGCCGACGATGCTGCACTTCCGCGGCGGCCGCGACGCAATCAGTCGCGACGCCTATCCGGACCTCGACGCGTTCTACGTGGACGTCGCCTCCGCGTATCGGGCCGAGATCGCGGAACTGGGCGCGGCCGGCTGCCGCTACCTGCAGCTCGACGACACCAACCTCGCCTACCTGTGCGACGCGAAGATGCGGGAAGGGGCACGCGCGCGCGGCGACGATCCCGACGAGCTGCCGCGGCGCTATGCGCGGCTCATCAACGCGGCCATTCGCAACCGTCCGACCGACATGAAGGTCTGCGTGCATCTCTGCCGCGGCAACTTCCAGAGCGCGTGGGCGGCCGAGGGCGGCTACGAGCCCGTCGCCGAAGTGCTGTTCAACGAGCTCGCCGTCGACGGCTACTTCCTCGAATACGACGACGCGCGCTCGGGCGACTTCGCGCCGCTGCGCTTCGTGCCGAAGGGCAAGACGGTCGTCCTCGGGCTCGTCAGCACCAAGCTCGACCGGGTGGAATCGAAGGACGACATCCTGCGCCGCATCGACGAGGCGGCGAAAGTGATGCCGCTGGAGCAGCTGTGCCTGTCGCCGCAATGCGGCTTCTCGTCGACCGTGCACGGCAACGCGATCCACGTCGAGGCGCAGGCGGCGAAGCTCAGGCTGTGCATCGACATCGCACGCGACGTCTGGGGCGGCGTCTGATGGCTCCCGCGCCTGCGCAGACGGCGGGGAGCGGCCCCCTCACCGTCGGCCTCGTCGGCTATGGCGAAGTCGGCGGGATACTCGGATCGGCCCTGGCAGCGCACCCCGGCGTCACGGTCTGCGCCTGGGACGTGCTGCTGCACGGTCCGGCGGACACGATGCGCGGCCATGCGACCGGGGCGGGCGTCCTGCTCATGCAGGGTCTCGCGCCGCTGCTGGAGCGTGCCGACGTCGTGATCTCCGCAGTCACCGCGTCGCAGGCGGAGGCCGTTGCGATCGAGGCGGCGCGGACGATCCGGCGCGGCACCTGGTTCCTCGACCTCAACTCGGCGTCGCCGGGCACGAAGGTGCGGAGCAGCGAGCAGGTCGACGTCGCTGGCGGACGCTACGTCGAAGCCGCGGTGATGACCTCCGTGCCGCCGTACGGGATCAAGGTGCCGATGCTCCTCGGCGGCACCCACGCCGACGGGTTGCGCGCGCTGTTGGCCCCTTTGGGATTCGACATGACGGTCGCGGCGCCGCAGGTCGGGGTCGCGTCCGCGATCAAGATGTGCCGCAGCGTGATCATCAAGGGCCTGGAGGCACTCGTCGTCGAGAGTTTCACCTCGGCGCGCGCCTACGGCGTCGAGGAGCGGGTGCTGGCCTCGCTGCAGGAGACCTTTCCGGGGCTCGACTGGGACGAGGTCGGCTCCTATCTTTTCAGCCGGACCGCGCTGCACGGCAAGCGCCGCGCCGAGGAGATGCGCGAAGTCGCGGTGACGGTGCGGGAAATCGGCCTCGAGCCATTGCTCGCATCCGCGATCGCCGCACGGCAGGACTGGATGGCGCAGCAGAAGGAGCGTGCAGGACTGGGTCGGGTCGCAAAAGGCGCGAACTGGCGCGCCTACGCCGATCGGCTGCTCGACGCGCGCGACGCCACACGCGAGGCATCGGCCGACTGAGATTGCACCGCGAGCCTCAATGCAGCGCCGGAGACTCCGGGCCGACGCCGTAGGGCGGCGGAAGGATCGCGGCGAGGCGCCGGAACAATTCGCGGAAAGCCTTGCTCGCGGGGACGCCGACGACGGGATCGTCGTTCGACGCGAACGCCGCGTCGATCGCGTCCCAGTCTTCGCTCTTCAGCGCCGTCATCGCCAGCGGCAGCACCTCGTCCTCCTCGCGCCGCATGTGCAGCCAGTGGAAATGCGCGTAGCGCTCGACGCGCTCAACGAACGGCTTCAGCGCCCGCGGATCGGCGCGGAACTGCTCGCACGCGGCCTTCAGCTCGGCGAAGCGCTCGCGGCCGATCTCGTGCTCGCGCGCGAGCGCATCGAGCAGCGGTGCCGCGTCGGGGCGCCGCACGCGCAGTCGGGCGAACAGGAAGTCGTCCTCCTTCGGATGATGCAGCCGCTCGGGGAACTGCTCGATGTAGTCGAACAGCGCGCCGAGCAGGGCATGGTCCGGTGCCATCCGCCCCGCGTCGATCTCCGCGACGATGCCGTCAGCGCCTCGACGACCGCGGTGATGGCGCGGTGCTCGTCCTGGATGATCGCGATGGCCTTCATGTCGTCGGAGCTCCGTGGTGGCGGATCAGGATACGGCGACGAGCCGGTGCAGCGTGTCCGGATCGCGCAGGAGCGCATCGCTGTCCGAGCGGTGGACGACGCGGCCGCGCTCGAGCACGATCGCGTGCCGCGTCAGCGACAGCGCGAGCTTCGCGTGCTGCTCGACGACGATCACCGCCATGCCGCTGCCCGGTGACGAGGTCGCGGATCACGCCCATCAGCTCCTGCACGATGATCGGCGCGAGACCCTCCATCGGCTCGTCGAGCAGCAGCAGCGCCGGGTTGACCATCAGCGCGCGGCCGATCGCGAGCATCTGCTGCTCGCCGCCGGAGAGCTGGTTGCCGAAGTTGCCGCGCCGCTCGGCGAGGCGCGGGAAGATCTCGTAGACGCGACCGACGTTCCACGGGCCGGGCCGCGCAACGGCCGTCAGGTGCTCCTCGACGGTGAGCGAAGGGAACATGTAGCGCTCCTGCGGCACCCAGCCGATCCCCGACCGGCTGCGCGCGTGCGTTGGCCAGCGCCGCGAAATCCGCGCCGCGCCAGCGCAGCGTGCCGGCGCGCACGCGCGTCAGTCCCATCAGCGTCACGAGCAGCGTCGTCTTGCCCATGCCGTTGCGGCCGAGCAGCGCCAGGCTGTCGCCGTCCTCGAGCGTGAGCGAGACGTCCTCCAGCACGATGCCGTCGCCGTAGCCGGCGGTGACGCCCTCGACCGCGAGCAGCTCAGCCATGCTGCGCCTCGCCGAGGTAGACCTCGCGCACGCGCGGATCGGCGGCGATCTCCGCCGGCGTGCCTTCGGTCAGCACCGGCCGCCGACCAGCACGGTGATGCGCTCGGCGAAGCGGAACACGAGCTCCATGTCGTGCTCGATGAAGAGGATCGTCACGTCGCGCGGCAGCGCCGCGATCACCGCGAAGAGCTCCGCGCTTTCGCCGGCCGGGATGCCGGCCGCGGGCTCGTCGAGCAGCAGGATCCGCGGCTTCGTCGCCAGCGCCAGCGCGATCTCGACCAGCCGCTGCCTTCCGTACGGCAGGTTGCGCGTCAGCGTATTCGCATGCGAGGCGAGGTGCAGCGATCTCGAGCAGCGCCAGCGCCTCGTCGGCTTCGTCGCGCCGGCTCGCAACCGTGCGGTGCCAGACGCCCGCGCAGTCCCTTTGCGCTCGCACACGGCCAGCATCACCGATTCGAGGACCGTGAGGCCGGCGAACAGCGTGTTGATCTGGAACGTGCGCGTCATGCCGCGCTTGACGCGCTCGTGCTGCGCCATCGCGGTGATGCGCTCGCCGCCGAGGAGACACGTCGCCCGAGGTCGGCGCGAGCGCGCCGGTCAGCAGGTTGATCAGCGTGGTCTTGCCGGCGCCGTTCGGACCGATCAGCGCATGGCGCGCGCCCTGCGGAAACGCGAGCGTGACGTCGCTGTTCGCCCGGAACGCGCCGAACTGCTTCGACAGGCCCGTCGTCGCCAGAACGGCGCGTCATGTCCGCGCGGCTCCGCAGACGAGTTCGCGATCGCCTCCGACCGCGCCGAGAATGCCGCCGCGCGCGAAGAGCACGACGACGACCAGCAGCAGTCCGAGCCAGAACTGCCAGTAAACGGGATTCAGGTCGGACAGGAAGTGATGCGCGACCATGAACACCGTCGCGCCGACGAGCCCGCCGTACAGGCGGCCCGCGCCGCCCAGCACCAGCATGATCATGAGGTCCGCCGAGCGCGGAAAGCCGAACACGTCGAGCCCGACGAACTGCGTCGTCTGCGCAAGCAGGCCGCCGGCCACGCCGGCCATCGCGGCGCTGATCGTGTAGATGGCGATGAGCCGGCGGGCAACCGGCGCGCCGATCGCCGGCATCCGCCGCACGTTCTCGCGCACGCCGCGCAGCGACAGCCCGAACGGCGAGTTGACGATGCGGCGCGCCGCGACGAACAGCACGAACAGCACCCCGAGGCTGTAGAGGTAGGCGGTAGTCCCCGTGAGATCGAACGAGAAGAGCCCGAAGACCTTCCACATCGTCACGCCGGAGAGTCCGTCGGCGCCGCCGGTGATGCTACGGCAGTCTGGTTGGCCGCCTCGAACAGCATGAGGCCGATGCCAAGCGTCACCATCAGCCGCGCGAGATCGGAGCCGCGGACCACGAGGAAGCTGGTCGCGAAGCCGGCGAGCGCACCGGCCAGGCCCGCGACGAGCAATCCGCTCAACGGCTCGCCCCAGCCGTGCACCGCGAGCACGCCGGCGGCATAGGCGCCGATGCCGAAGAACGCGGCATGCCCCAGCGAGACGATGCCGGCATAGCCGAGGATGAGGTCGAGCGTCACCGCGAACAGGCCGGTGATCAGCATCTGGCTGCCGAGCACGCGATAGTTCGGGAAGGCGAAAAAGGCGGCGACCGCGCCGACCCAGAACACCATCTCGATCGCGACGCCAGCGATCGGTGGGTAGCTGCGGCGCGACCGCCGCATCGGCCGAGGTATTCACGTCGCGGCTCCCGGCCGGCTCATGTTGCGCAAGGTCGGATGACGCTGGCCCGGCAACGGCGCCCGGCGTCGCCTCGCGCCGACGTCAATCGCCGTCCCGGCAGTCACGTGCGCCTTCCGTAGAGGCCCGCGGGGAACGCGATCATCAGCGCGACCATCAGGAAATAGATGATGAACGACCCGATCTGCGGCACGTAGTACTTGCCGGCGACGTCGCAGATGCCGAGGATCATCGCGGCGACGAGGCCGCCCTTGATCGTCCCGGCCCCACCGATCGCGACGACGAGCAGGAAGTACACCATGTACTTCAGCGGGAACGTCGGGTCGAGGCCCAGCACGTCGATGCCGAGTCCGCCGCCGAGGCCGGCCAGCCCGGATCCGAGCGCGAACGTCACGCCGAACACGCGGTTCACGTTGATGCCGAGGCCGGCCGACGCGACGGCGTTGTCGACCGAGGCCCGCACCTGCGCGCCAAAGCGCGTGCGCACCAGCAGCAGGTGCAGTGCGATGGTCGCGACGATGACCACGCCGATCAGGAACAGCCGGTAGGCGCCGACGTCGAGTCCGAGCACGCGCACCTGCCCGCGCAGCAAATCGGGCAGCCGCACCGGCTGCTGCGACGGGCCGAAGAAGTACGACGTCGCTGCGACGGACATGAACACGAGGCCGATCGAGAACATCACCTGGTCGAGGTGGGTCGCCTTGTACAGCCGCTGGTAGAGCGTGCGCTCCAGCACGATGCCGGCCAGCGGCGGCGACGATGAACGCGACCGGCAGCGTCGCCAGGAACGGCACGCCTGCGCGCGTCATCAGCAGCACGCAGGCGTAGCCGCCCAGCATCGCGAACGCGCCGTGCGCGAGGTTGACGAAGTTCATCAGGCCCATCGTCACCGACAGCCCGATGCTGATGATGAACAGCAGGCTGCCGTACGCGATGCCGTCGAACAGCACTCCGGCAAGGTTGCCGAGCAAGGTCTCCTCCTCGTCGCGATCGAAGCATGCGGCGACCGACGGGCCGCCCCTAGGTCGCCGCCTTGCCCCCCTGGGGGAAGCGCGCGGATGCGCGCCTCGGGGGCTCATCAGCGACCGACGGGCCGCCCCTAGGTCGCCGCCTCGCCCCCTGGGGGGAGGCGCGCGAATGCGCGCTTCGGGGGGGCCTCATCAACCGGGGTCCTTGACGTTCTCGACCTTGTCGAACTCGATGTTCCACGGCTTGCCGTTGACCATCTTCACTTCGCGCAGATAGACGTTCTGGATCGGCTGCCGCGTCGCCGGATCGATCGACAGCGGTCCGCGCGGGCTCGTCCACTTCATCCCCTTCATCGCCTCGACCAGCTGCTCGCCGGTGGCATTGGGGCCGGCCTTCTTCACCGCCTCGTAGATGAGGTGCATGCCGTCGTAGCCGCCGACGGAGTGGAAGTTGGGGCGCATGCCGTTGTTGGCCTTCATGAAGGCGTCCACGTAGGCCTTGTTCTCGGGCGAATCGTGCGCGGCCGAGTAATGGAACGACGTGATCACGCCGACGGCCGGCGCGCCCATGCTCTCGAGCAGGTCGTCGTCGGTGACGTCGCCCGTGCCGATCAGTCGAATGCCCGCCTGCTTCAGCCCGCGGTCGTCGAACTGCTTCATCACGGCGAGGCCTTCACCGGACGGCACGAACACGAACAGCGCATCCGGCTTCGCATCCTTCGCGCGCTGCAGGAACGGCGCATAGTCCGGGTTGCGCAGCGGCGTGCGGATCGATTCCACGATCTCGCCGCCACCTGCCTTGAACACCGCCTGGAAGGTCTTCTCGGCGTCGAGGCCGGGGCCGTAGTCGGTCACCATCGTGACGACACGCTTGATCTTGTTCTTGAGCGCCCATTCCGCGATCGGGGCGGTCACCTGCGGCAGCGTGAAGTTCGGTCGCACGATGTACGGCGAGCGCGTCGGGATCATGCCGGTGGCCGCTGCCATCACGATCATCGGCACCTTGGCTTCCGTCGCCACCGGCGCGGCGGCGAGGGCGAGCGGCGTCAGGCCGAAGCCCGCCAGCACGCTGACCTTGTCCTGCACGACCATCTCCTGCGCGATGCGCTTGGTCGTCTCGGGCGCGGTGCCGGTGTCGTCCTTCACGATCAGCTCGACCTTGCGTCCCGCCACCGTGTCGCCGTTCTTCGCGATGTAGAGCCGGCAAGCCGCCTCGATCTGCTTGCCGGTCGACGCGAACGGGCCGGTCAGCGGGAGGATCAGACCGATCTTCAGCGGGTCAGCGGCCAGCGCGGTGCCGGCCAATGCGACGGTCATGATCGCTCCGGCGACGCCCTGAAGCATGCGGCGACGGGTGATGCGGTTGCGCAAATTCATCGAATCCTCCTGTTGCGTTGGTGATTTCATGTGGCGCGACATTGCAGGTTGGAACTGCGGTTCATCGAGCGTATTGCAGATCGGATTCGGCCGCGGCGGGCATCCGCAGCCACGCGGCGAGCGCGGTTCCCACATCGCGCGGACGTTCCATCGGCGCCATGTGGCCGCAGCGATCGATAATCGCAAGGCGGGCACGGGGGATCAGTGCCGCCATTTCCCCGTGCTGGGCGGGCGTGGACCAGCCGTCCTCGCGTCCGCACAGCACCAGCGCTGGACACGTGATGGCCGGCAGCAACGCGGTGGCGTCGGGACGGTTCAAGAGTGCCTCGATCTGTCCCGCGAATTGGTCGGCGCTGTGGCGCTCGAACATGTCGAGAATTGCCTCGATGAGAGCGCTGTCGGCCAGTCGCTCCGGATGGACCATGGGCTGCACCCACGTCCTTGCCATCACGCGCACGCCGCGCTCGCGAGCAATGGCGAGCAGTGCGAGTCGCTTGGCCTTCTCGTCGTCTCCGGCGGAACCGGCCGGCCGCGCGCGAATCCCGGTATCGAGGAGCGCAAGCCGCTCGACCCGCTCCGGCGCGCGGCGCACGATTTCGAGCGCCACACGCCCGCCCATCGAGTGCCCGGCGAGCGCGAACGTGGCCGGTGCATCGTCCAGCACGCGCTCCGCCATCGCGACGAGATCGCGCGCATCCGAATAATCCGGGACGCGGCAGTCCGCATCGGGTTCGACATAGGGCATCACCGGCGCCCAGGCAGCGGCGTCGCACATGAGGCCGGGAAGCAGCAGCAGTTTCACCGTGTCAAATCCGCCGTGCCGATGCGTTGACTTCGCGCGCCGTTCGCGAGCCGAGCCGGCCAAAGACGCGCCGGGCGTTCCCTTCGAAGATCTTGTGCCGGTCTTCCGCCGACAGCGCGTCCATCTGGTCGACGTAGCGGCGCGTGTCGTCGTAGTGGTGGCCCGTCTCCGGATCGATGCCGCGCACCGCGCCGACCATCTCCGACGCGAACAGGATGTTGTCGACGGGTATTACCTTGGTCAGGAGCTCGATCCCCGGCCGGTGGTACACGCAGGTGTCGAAGTACACATTGCCGAGGAGGTGCTCCTTCAGGGGCGGCCGTTTCATGTCCTGCGCGAGGCCGCGGTAGCGCCCCCAGTGATAGGGCACCGCCCCGCCGCCGTGCGGAATGATGAACTTCAGCGTGGGAAAGTCCTTGAAAAGGTCCGAAGTGAGGAATTGCATGAATGCCGTCGTGTCGGCATTGATGTAGTGCGCGCCGGTCGCGTGGAAGCACGGGTTGCACGACGTGCTGACGTGGACCATCGCGGGCACGTCGAGCTCGACCATCTTCTCGTAGAGCGGGTACCACCAGCGGTCGGTCAGCGGCGGCTCCTTCCAGTGCCCGCCCGAGGGATCGGGATTGAGGTTGCAGCCGATGAAGCCCAGTTCGTTCACGCAGCGCTCGAGCTCGGGGATGCAGCGCTCGGGCGCGACGCCGGGCGACTGCGGCAGCTGGCAGACGCCGACGAAGTTGTCGGGATAGAGGCCGCAGACGCGCGCGACGAGGTCGTTGCAGATCTCCGACCACGCGCGGCTCGTCGCCTCGGTGCCGATGTGATGCGCCATGAAGCTCGCGCGCGGCGAGAAGATCGTGAGATCGGTGCCGCGCTCGCGCTGCATCTTCAGCTGAGCGCCTTCGAGGCTCGCCCGGATCTGGTCGTCGGTAATCCTCAGCGCGGAGCGCGCCGGCGCCTTGGCGGGATCGTCAAGCGCGGCGATCTGCAGCTTGCGCCACGCCTCGAGCTCGGCCGGCGCGGTCGTGTAGTGCCCGTGGCAGTCGATGATCATTGGAACTCTGTTGTCCTGGTCCAAGTGATGTCGGTCACGCCGCCCGCGCCTGCGGGCGGGCCTTCAGTTCGTTCTGCAGCACCATCAACCCGGTCGCGGTGTTCGAGATCGGAACGTGGTAGTTGGAGTGAACGCGCGTCACGCGGCCGGTCAGCGCGCCGCGCGCGGCGAGCCACGCCATCAGTTCCGTTCCCTGCGCGCCGGCCTCGCGAACGATGTCGAGCGACGAGTAGCGGGTGAGCTTCTCGGGGTCGTCGACGATGGCATCCATGCACATCAGGTCGAACGGCTTGTTGATGAAGCCCGCCCGCTTGCCGTCGAGCTGGTGCGAAAGGCCGCCGGTGCCCAGCACGACGACACGCACGTCCTCGTTCCAGGTTTCGAGCGCGCGTCCGACGGCCTGCCCGAGGTGGTAGCAGCGCCGCGGCGACGGCAGCGGATGCTGGACGTGATTCATCGCGATCGGGACGATGCGCACCGGCCAATCGCCTCCGCCCGGCCACAGCAACGCCATGGGGAGCGTCAGCGCATGGTCGACCAGCATTTCCTGGCAGGACGTAATGTCGAACTCGTCGGCGACCAGCGACTCGATGAGGTGCCAGGACAGCGGAGCGTCGCCCTGGAACTCCTTGACGGTGGGAATGCCCCAGCCCTCGTCCGCATTGCGATACTCGGGCGCCGCGCCGACGGCGAACGTCGGCAGCTTGTCGAGGAAGAAGTTGAGCCCATGGTCGTTGTAGAAGACCACTGCGACGTCGGGCTTCGCTTTCGCAAGCCAGGCGTGCACGGGCGGGAAGCCATCGAAGAACGGCTTCCAGTACGGCTCTTCCTGCTGATTCCGCGCGATCGCGCGCCCGATGGCGGGAACGTGCGAGCAGGTGACGGAGCCTACGATCGTTGCCATGTTTCGGTCCTCCTCATTTTCCTGCCGCGGCCAGCATCGCCTTGAAGTCGTGCTTGCTCATCCCGGTCTGCTGTGCGCCGATGTCCTGAACGTCGAGGCCGAGGATCCCCGCGAACTTCGCGAGATAGTAGATGTTGCCCCCGGCCGCGATGAGCTCCAGCACGTTGCGGTTCGCGATCGCGCGCCGGTGCGCGTCGCTCAATCCGAACTTGCGGCAATAGGCATCCTCGTCGCGCCGGAAATCGTCGCGGTTCGCGGCCGAGTTGAACGAGTAGCACATCCGGTTGAGCGCGTATCCCTTCTGCGCCAATACACCATCGAACAGGGTCGTCCCCGGAATTTCCTGCGATTGCGTTGCACACATCCCTCAACCCTCCGTTTGCCATCCGTCGGCGGCACAGCGCGTCGCCGCGGCCGTCAGTTCCGTTCGCTCGCGAGCTGCGCCTCGAGCTTCGCCAGCACGCGATAGCACGGCAGCACCTGCGCGACGCTCGCCTTCGGCTCCCTGCCTTCCCGGATGGCCGCGACGAACTCCCGGTCCTGCAGCTCGATGCCGTTCATCGACACGTCGACCTGCGAGACGTCGATCCGCTCGTCCTTGCCGTCGACGAGATCGTCGTAACGCGCGACATACGTGCCCGTGTCGCCGATGTAGCGGAAGAACGTCCCCAGCGGGCCGTCGTTGTTGAAGGACAGCGACAGCGTGCAGATCGCGCCCGTTGCCGACTTCAACTGGATCGACATGTCCATCGCGATGCCGAGCTCGGGGTGGATCGGGCCCTGCAGCGCGTGCGCGGCGACGACTTCGCCCGCCTGCCATGCGAAGAGGTCCACCGTGTGCGCCGCGTGGTGCCACAGCAGATGGTCGGTCCACGATCGCGGCTGCCCCAGCGCGTTGATGTTGCGCCGCCGGAAGAAGTACGTCTGCACGTCCATCTGGTGGACGTTGAATTCGCCCGCGACGATCCTGCGGTGCACCCACTGGTGGCTCGGATTGAAGCGTCGCGTGTGGCCGACCATCGCAGTCTTGCCCGTCGCCTTCTGCCGCCGGTCGACGGCCTCCGCGTCGGCGAGACTGTCGGCGAGGGGAATCTCGACCTGCACGTGCTTGCCCGCATCGAGGCATGCGATCGCCTGCGCGGCGTGCAATTGGGTCGGTGTGGCGAGGATCACCGCGTCGACATCGGGGCGGGCGAGGCTGTCGGCAAGATCGGTCGTCACGTGCCCGATGCCGAATTTGCGCGCGACCTCCTGCGTCGCGTCGAGCGTGCGGCCGACGAGCGACACGACTTCGACGCCGTCGATCTTGGCGAGCGCTTCGAGGTGCTTGATGCCGAAGGCGCCAGCGCCGGCAAGACAGATCTTCATGAACCGGCTCTCGCAGTCCGCTCGGGGGGATTTTCCAGGATGATGTGGCCGACCGCGGTGTTCGACGCCGGCACGTGATAGAAGCGGTAGACCTCGCGCGCGTCGGCCTCGAGCGCGCCGCGCATGATGAGCCACATCACGAGCTCGATGCCCTCGGAGCCCGCCTCGCGTACGTAGTCGAGGTGCGGCAGCTTCGCGAGACTTTCGGGATCCGCCGTCAGCCGATCGAGGAACTGCGTGTCGAACTCGCGGTTGATGAGCCCCGCGCGCGGCCCCTGCAGCTGGTGCGACATCCCGCCGGTGCCCCAGACCATCACCCGCAGGTCCTGGTCGAACGATTCGACCGCCTTGCGGATCGCCTTGCCGAGGTTGTAGCAGCGATTGCCGGTGGGCGGCGGGTACTGCACGACATTCACTGCCAGCGGCACGACCTTGCACGGCCACGCCTCGGGTTGCCCGAATAGCAGCGACAGCGGCACGGTCAGGCCGTGATCGACGTCCATCCGGTTGACGATCGTCATGTCGAACTCGTCGAGGATCGTCGACTGCGCGATGTGCCACGCGAGCTCGGGATGGCCCTGCACGACCGGCACCGGACGCGGGCCCCAGCCCTCGTCGGCCGGCGCGAAGGATTCGGCACAGCCGATCGCGAACGTGGGAATGAGCTCGAGCGAGAACGCGGATGCGTGGTCGTTGTAGACGAGGATCACGACGTCGGGCTTCTGCTCGGCGATCCAGCGCTTGGAGAATTCGTAGCCCTTGAAGACCGGCTGCCAGTACGGCTCCTGCGTCTTGCCGAGGTCGATCGCCGCGCCGATCGCCGGCACGTGCGAGGTGGTAACGCCTGCGATGATCCGGGCCATGGTCGTGCTCTAGCGCGCCGGATCGGAGCGGCTGCGATTGCCTGTCGCCGGGCGTCCGCCCCCGATCATCATCGCGCGGTACTCGTCCTCGCTGACGCCCGTCATCTTCGACGCGAGGTTCTGGAACGAGCAGCCGTCCGTGGCACCGATCTTCGCCAGAAAATAGATGTTGCCGCCGAGCTCGATCATCCGGTTGTAGTCGCGTGCCAGCACGGCTTCGCGCTGCGCCTCGGTCATCGGGAACTTCTGCAGGAACGCCCGCTCGTCCGCCTTGAACGCGGCCCGGTTGTCCGCCTTCATCAGCGCCATGCAGAACATGTTGAGATGGTAGCCGAGACGCGACTGGGTCGCGTCGAACACCGTCGTGCCGGGGATGTCCTTGAACGCATTCGTGTAATTCTTCACCGGGCCTCGCTCCAGTACAGCCGCATCGGGTTGTCCACCAGAAGTTTGCGCTGCAGTTCCGGCGTGGTCGCAATGCGAGGCACGAAGTCGACGAGCTTGCCGTCGTCGGGCATGTGGGACTTCATGTTCGGATGCGGCCAGTCGGTGCCCCACAGCACGCGATCGGGAAACGTCTCGACCATCCGCCGCGCGAACGGCACGACGTCGTCGTAGGAAGGCGGACCGGATTTCGACAGCCGCTCCGGGCAGCTCACCTTGGTCCAGATGTTCGCATGCTCGGCGAGGAGACGAATGAAGCGCTCGAACTCCGGACCGTCGACCGGCTTGCCGACGTCGGGTCGGCCCATGTGATCGACGACGACCGTCGTCGGCAGCGTCGTGAAGAACTCCCAGAGATCGGGAAGGTCCTGCGCCTCGAAATAGACGACGACGTGCCAGCCGAGCGGCGCGATCCGCTGCGCGATCTCCGCGAGCACCTCGCGCGGCGTGAAATCGACCAGCCGCCGCACGAAATTGAAGCGCGTGCCGCGCACGCCCGCGGCGTGCAGCGCCTGGAGCTCGCCGTCGGTGACGTCACGGCCGATCGACGCGACACCGCGCGCGCGACCGCTGGAATGGACGAGGGCATCCACCAGCGCGCGGTTGTCGTTGCCGTGACAGGTCGCCTGCACGATGACGTTGCGCTCGAAGCCGAGGAAGTCGCGCAGCGCGAAGAGCTTCTCCTTCGGCGCATCGCAAGGCGTGTACTTTCGCTCCGCCGCGTACGGAAAGACGCCGCCCGGCCCGAACACGTGGCAGTGCGCGTCGACCGCGCCGCGCGGCGCGACGAACGAAGGCTTCGACGGGTCCGGATGGAACGGCAGGTAATCGGCGTCCATGCGAAAGGCAATCGTCAGGTCGGACCGTCGTCGAGGGGCCGTTCATTTGCGCGCTTCCGGATCGGAAATTGGCATTCGACGCTAGTTGTCGATGTATTTGAGGCCGGCCTTCGCGAGCGCGTCGCGCATGCCGTAGATGTCGACGCCGAGCTCGCCGGCAGCAAGCCGCTTGCGGTTCGCCTCCTCCTTTTGCTCGCGCGCCTCCGCGGCGGCAGCGACTTCGCTGGCACGCTCGCGCGCCACCACCACGACTCCATCGTCGTCGGCGACTATGGCATCGCCCGGATGCACCAGCATGCCCGCGCAGACCACCGGCACGTTGACCGAGCCGACGGTCGCCTTGACGGTGCCCCTCGCGTGCACGGCCTTCGACCAGACCGGAAACTTCATCTCGGTCAGCGTGCGCACGTCGCGCACGCCGGCGTCGATCACCAGCCCGCGCGCGCCGCGCGCACGATACGACGTCGCGAGCAGGTCGCCGAACATCCCGTCGTCGTTGTCGGTCGTCAGCGCGACGACGACGACATCTCCCGGCCGGATCATCTCCGCGACGACGTGGAGCATCCAGTTGTCGCCTGGCTGGGCGAGCACGGTGACGGCCGTTCCGCAGGTCGCCGCGCCCGCATACACGGGCCGCATGTACGGCTTCAGCAAGCCGATGCGTCCCTGCGCCTCGTGCACGGTGGCGACACCGGCGCGGCCGAGACGCAGGACGGCGGCCGCATCCGCGCGCTCGATGTTGCGTACCGCGATGCCCGTCCTGCCGAATTCGCTCATGGTCCCCTTCCTTGCGACGCTCTCTGCGAAGGCGTGCAGTCACTCGAGCAGCCAGTGTGCCGCGCCAGCGCCATGAATGAAAGCGCTATCGGAGCACTACCAGATATGCCGGATAGGCATGGATTTTCGAAGGTCCCCCAGTCGCACTGCGCCATGTCGTGCGGGTTGACGCTCACGCGGGCTCCATGCCGTGGCGACGTTTGGCCGCGGCCGCCGCGGGCGAGGCCATGAAGGCAAGCACCTCGCGCACGGCGTCGCGCTGCGTCGAGGTCGCCGCCACGCCCGCCGAAAATGTCGTCATGATCTGGATGTCCGGCGGAAGAGGTCCCAGCACATCGATGCCGTCGACATGCACGAGCTCGGAGAGCTGCTGGAATCCCAGCTCGACCTTGCCCTCGGCCACCAGCCTTCCGACCGGCACGCCCGGCGGCGCCTGCACGACGCGCGACTTCATCGCCTCGGCAATGCCCCAGCGCTCGAACAGCCGGACGAGGTGCGCACCGCTCGGTCCGGTCGAATAACTGACGCTGCCCGCGGACTCCACCGCGCGCCGGACCGCAGCTTCCGAGCCGACGTCGGGACGTGCGGCGCCCGCACGGACCGCGATCGACACGCCGGATCGCGCCAGGTCCACGCGGCTGCCGGCGACGATCCTGCCCTCGCCTTCCAGCTGATCGATCACGTCGGCCGCGAGCACCACCGCGTCGAAGGCTTCACCCGCGCGCACACGCTTCGCCGCGTCGACGCCGCCGATCGACTCCAGGACGACGCCGCGGGGCGCATCGAGCGCTGCGATGAGCTCGGTCAGCACCTGCCGGGTGGCCATCGACGAAATGATGCGCATTGGGGAAGTCATGGGAAATCGGTCAACCGGAAACACCTTGCCGCGCCAAGTCTGCCCCAGATGCCACCTGATCGAAACCGCTATTGCTACACTAGCAGCTATGCCGATGCAGCATGGGCCGGGCGCGATGCGGCGCCTTCGATATCGCAGTCGAGCCCCGTTTCGTCGCACCCGAGCCCGATCATGGACCTCAAGCAGCTCGAATACTTCGTCACCGTCGTCGACCTCGGCGGCTTCAGCCGCGCGGCGCGTCTTCTCGGCGTCGCGCAGCCCGCGATCAGCCGTCAGGTGCGCAGTCTCGAAGTGGAGCTCCGGCAGAACCTGCTGCTGCGAAACGGCCGCGGCGCGGTGCCGACGGAAGCGGGCAAGCGGCTCCTCGAGCACGCCCGCAGCATCCTGCAGCAGGTCGAGCGCGCGCGCCGCGAGATCGACGCGGTCCAGGGTGCGCCGGTCGGTCACGTCGTGATCGGACTTCCGCCGACGCTCGCCCGCGTGCTGACCACACCCATCGTCCGCGAGTTCCGGCAGCGATTTCCGCGGGCCTCGATCTCCATCGTCGAGGGGCTGTCCGCGAACATCCACGAGTGGGTCGTCGTCGGTCGTGCCGACATCGGGCTCCTCTACAACGCGGCGCCTTCGCCTGCGATGGAACTGACGCCGCTGCTCGAGGAAGACCTCTGCCTCATCGGGCTGCAGTCGAAGCGACGCGAGGCGCGTACCGTGCCGCTGCGGGAATTGCCGCGCTACCCGCTCATCATCCCGAGCCGCCCGCACGCGATCCGCGCGCTGGTCGAATCACGGCTCGCGAGCTACGGCCTGCGGCCGCAGGTGGCCCTCGAAATCGACGCGATCGGCGCGATCATCGAACTGGTCGCAGAAGGACAAGGATATGCGGTGCTGTCCCCGCGCGCGGTGACCTCGATCGACGCGTCGCGCCGGCTCGTTGCACGAAAGATCGTCCAGCCGGCGCTGAAGAGCTCGCTGTCGATCGCGGTTGCGGCGCAGCGGCCGACCACCCCTTTGCAGACCGCCTCGGTCGCCCTCATCACCGCGCTCGTTCCGACGGCGCTCGGGCCTTCCTGATCTTCCCGCGCTCGCCGGCGCGATTCCCCGGAACCGTGGCCGCCGTGCGTGTCGAAACACCCAGAACCGAGGGCATCTGAATTGCAGTGGTCTGATCTCATTCGTATCGCCGTCGCCGCTGCGTTCGCCGCAGTCTGCGCGGCGTGCACCGTGGTGCCGCCAGTGCAGCAAGCCTTCGCGCTGGGACACGACGGTGCGGTCGTCGGTCGGGCGCTGCCATGTTCCAGAGACGACGCGGTTGCCGGCGGCGCGAGCCTGCCCGAAGCCCTGCCCTCCCCGCTGTTGCGGATAGTGAGCTGGAACCTCCACAAGAACGAGGATCCGGGCTGGAATGCAGATCTTGCTCGCTTCGCCGAGGGCAGCGACCTCGTGCTGATCCAGGAAGCGGCACTGACTGCCGAGCTGCAACAGGTGCTGGGCCATGCGGGCTACGACTGGCTGCTCGCGGGCGCGTTCACGCTGAACGGGCACGAAACGGGCGTACTCACCGCAGCGCGCGTGCGCCCGGTGAGCGCCTGCACGCAGCGCTCCTTCGAGCCGCTGCTGCAGCTGCCCAAGTCCGCGCTGATCACACGCTATTTGATGCACGGAATCGACGGCACACTTGCCGTCGCGAATCTGCATTCCATCAACTTCACGCTTGGGCTGGGCGAATACCGCGCGCAGTTCGAGGCGATCGCGCAGGAACTTGCCAATCACCGTGGGCCCGTGATCGTCGCCGGCGACTTCAACACCTGGAATCCGGCACGTGTCGAAGTCGTCGCGGACGTCATGCAGCGCCTGGGTCTGGCCCCGGTGTTGCCTCAGGTCGACGGGCGCAGTCGGTTCCTCGGCCGCCAGGTCGATTACATCTTCGTCCGCGGGCTCGATGTCGTGGACGCGGCTGCGCCTGAAGTCGGATCGTCGGACCACAATCCCATGCGGGCGACGTTGCGCGTCACGGGGACACGACCCTGACACGGATCACGGCCGCGGATTGCGATGCGACAAATTGCCAACTCTCCTAGGCTGTTTGCTAACATTGCCGACGGAAGACAGTCCAACGTCCCGGCCAGCCCGCATTGCGGCGATGCCTTTTCCGGCGTTCAAAGCGACGCTTTCCGGCGCGCCGTGGCCATTCGGGGTGCGACTTGCGACCTGGAATGCGGAGGATGGATGAAACCCAAGAGGACACTTGCGTGGCATGCGATCGTGGCATTCCTCATTGTCGGACTCGCCGGTTGCGCGTCCGAGACCCGCACGCGGGCCGAACTATCGGTCGGCGGAAGGCGTCCCCGTTGCCGTGTTTACCGGAGAGTTCATCGATGGGAAACCGCTCTATCGCCTGCCGCGCATGGAGGTCCTGGGCTGGCGCAGCAGCATCGAGCCCGATACTTGAGTGCAGATGATTTCGGCGGCAATGATTGATTCGCCGCTCTACCGGCGTCACCGACGGGCGAAATGCCACGTGACGCTCAACTGAAACGCCTCACCGTCAAGCCGAGCGAACCGTACAGGAAGGAGTCAACCCATGCGCCAGATCGTTCATGCGGGTCAAACGTCAACACTTTCGGCGATGGCCATGGTTGCTGCCGTCGCACTTGCTCCGCTCCCGGCAGCCGCGGATCCGGGCTCGGGCACGATCAGCTACCAGAGCAAGGCCGGCGCCGTCGCCATCAACGTCGCAAACGTGTACCTGGTCACCGGACCCGACTCGGCGAGCGGAAAGACCATCCGCCAGCTTGTCTTCACCTCGGCAGACCTGGGCCCGAAAATTCAGGCATGCGCGACGCTGTCGTGCGTCAGCGGCAACGTGTCGGAAGGGATGACCGTCGATTTCGACGCAGGACCGCGCCTCAACTACTGGGTCGTTGGAAACGGTCAGAAGATCCAGTATTCCGGAACCGCCAGACCCGACGAGGTCCTCAAGCTCACCGCCGACGGCGCGGACCGCCTCACCGGAACCCTCACCATCGACGACAGTGCGGCGGGAGGCGCCAAGGCGACCGTCAAGTTCGACGCGAAGAGCGTCAAGCAATTCAGCAAGTGACGCCGGCGCGGGGGGTGCTGGCGGAGACGCAGGGATTCGAACCCTGGATACACCTTTTTGGGCGTATGCTCCCTTAGCAGGGGAGTGCCTTCGACCACTCGGCCACGTCTCCGTTGAACGCGCGCCATTGTACCGCAGGCGCCGGCCCGCGTCAAACGGATGCGGCGAAAACCCGCAGGAAAAACCGATAGTTACGCAGCCTTCGGCGCCTGGTCCAGCCCGAAGACGTTGTGCAGCACGCGCACCGCGAGCTCGAGGTACTTCTCGTCGATCACGACGGAGATCTTGATCTCGGAGGTCGAGATCATCTGGATGTTGATGCCCTCGTTCGACAGCGCCTTGAACATCTTCGACGGCGATGCCGGTGTGCGAGCGCATGCCGATGCCGATCGCGGACACCTTGCAGATCCGGTTGTCGCCGATGATCTCGCGCGCCTTGAAGACCTTGCCGCGCTCGCGCGAGAGCACGTCGAGCGCCTTCTGGTATTCGGAGCGGTTCACCGTGAACGAGAAGTCGGTGTGGCCGGATGCGCCGATGTTCTGCACGATCATGTCGACGTCGATGTTGGCGTCGGCGATCGGGCCGAGGATCGCGTAGGCGACGCCGGGCTTGTCCTCGACGCCCATCACCGAGATCTTCGCTTCGTCGCGGGTGAATGCAATGCCGGAAATGATCGCCTGTTCCATGGCTTCGTCTTCCTCGAATGTGATGAGCGTGCCCTTCGACGTCGATTCGGGATCCTCGAACGACGACAGCACGCGCAGCTTGACCTTGTACTTGCCGGCGAACTCCACCGAGCGGATCTGCAGCACCTTGGAGCCGAGGCTCGCCATCTCGAGCATTTCCTCGAACGTGATGGTGTCGAGCCGCCGCGCCTCGGGGACGATGCGCGGATCGGTCGTGTAGACGCCGTCGACGTCGGTGTAGATCTGGCACTCGTCGGCCTTGAGCGCGGCGGCGAGCGCCACGCCCGAGGTGTCGGAGCCGCCGCGGCCGAGCGTCGTGATGTTGCCGTCGGCGTCGATGCCCTGGAAGCCGGCGACGATGACGACGGTGCCGGCCGCGAGATCGGCGCGCATCGGCGCCTCGTCGATCGACAGGATGCGCGCCTTGGTGAACGCGCTGTCGGTGACGATGCGCACCTGTCCGCCGGTGTAGCTCTTCGCCTTGACGCCCAGCTCGTGGAGCGCGATCGCGAGGAGGCCGATCGTGACCTGCTCGCCCGTTGCGGCGACGACGTCGAGCTCGCGCGGATCGGGATTCGGCGAGAGCTCGCGGGCGAGCCCGAGCAGGCGGTTGGTCTCGCCGCTCATCGCCGAGACGACGACGACGAGATCGTGGCCCTCGCGGTGATAGCGGGCAACGCGGCGCGCGACGTTGCGGATGCGCTCGATGCTGCCGACGGACGTGCCGCCGTATTTCTGGACGATCAGGGACATGGCGATGCGATCGCGTCCTCGAGGGACGCGTCAGGGGCTTTTCAGAGCGTGCGGAATAGGATGGTGGCGTTGGTGCCGCCGAAGCCGAACGAATTCGACAGCGCGGCGCGGATCTTCATGTCGCGGGCGGTGAGCGGAACGAAGTCGAGGTCGCACTGCGGATCCTGGTTGACGAGGTTCGCGGTCGGCGGCGCCACCTGGTCGCGCAGCGCCAGCACCGTGAACACCGCCTCGATGCCGCCCGCGGCGCCGAGCAGGTGTCCCGTCATCGACTTGGTCGAGCTGATGGCGAGCTTCTTCGCATGCTCGCCGAAGGCGCGGTTCACCGCGACGCATTCCGCCACGTCGCCGAGCGGCGTCGACGTTCCGTGCGCGTTGATGTAGTCGATGTCGTCGGGATTGAGCTTCGCGTTGGCCATCGCGTTGCGCATGCTGCGCATGCCGCCGCGCCCGTCCTCGGGCGGCGCCGTGATGTGATGCGCGTCGGCACTCATCCCGTAGCCCGCGAGCTCGCAGTAGATGTGCGCGCCGCGCGCCTTCGCATGCTCGTATTCCTCGAGGACCAGCACGCCGGCGCCCTCGCCCAGCACGAAGCCGTCGCGGTCGCGGTCCCAGGGACGCGACGCCGTCGCGGGGTCGTCGTTGCGCGTCGACAGCGCGCGCGAGGCGCAGAACCCGCCCATGGCAACCGCGCACACCGTGGACTCGGACGCCGCCCGCCACCATCACGTCCGCGTCGCCGTATTCGATGATGCGGGCGGCCTCGCCGAGGCTGTGGTTCGCGGTCGAGCAAGCGCTGACGATCGCGAGGTTCGGGCCTTCGAATCCGTAATGGATCGACGCCAGCCCCGAGACCATGTTGATGATCGATCCCGGAATGAAGAACGGCGAGATCTTGCGCACGCCGCCGCGCATGAAATCGGCCTTCGTTTCCTCGATCAGCGGCAGCCCGCCGATGCCGGAGCCGATGCACACGCCGACCCGCTCGCGGTCACCTGCGTAGTTCTCGATGCCCGGCGTCGCGCACGGCTTCCATCGTGGCGACGAGCCCGTAATGGATGAACGTGTCGTAGCGGCGGGCTTCCTTCGCCGAAAGGTACTTGCCGACGTCGAAGTCCCTGACCTCGGCGGCGATCCGCGTCGGAAACGTCGACGCGTCGAAGCGCGTGATCGGCCCCACGCCCGAGCGCGCATTCCGGATCGAGTCCCACGCGGCAGGCACGCCGACGCCCACCGGCGAGACGATCCCGAGTCCGGTGACGACGATGCGACGACGGGTCATTGGGAGGTCGGCTGAATGGTTGCGGACGAGAATCGCGGCGAGCGGCACGTCCCGGATCCGGATCGGGCCCCGGTGCGCCGCCGCGGTCGAAGGCAGGGTGGGCCGGACGAGACCGGCCGCGCCCGCCCCGGAAACTCACTTCTTGACGTGCGAGCCGATGTAGTCGACCGCCTGCTGGACGGTCGTGATCTTTTCGGCTTCCTCGTCGGGGATCTCGGTCTCGAACTCCTCCTCGAGCGCCATCACGAGCTCCACGGTGTCCAGCGAATCGGCGCCGAGGTCGTCGACGAACGACGATTCATTCTTGATCTCGGCCTCGTTGACTCCAAGCTGCTCAGCGACGATCTTCTTGACTCGCTGTTCGACGTTTTCCATGCATCTCCTCCCGAAGCGGGGACGTTGATTCAAATCCCGGGGATTTTACCAGAATACCTGCCGCCGCCCGCGTTGCGGGGCGAGGCCGGAAACCTGGCCCCGGTCCTACGTCATGTACATCCCGCCGTTGACGTGCAGCGTCGCGCCCGTGATGTAGGCGGCGGCGGGAGAAGCGAGAAAGCGCACGGCGTTTGCGATGTCGTCCGGACTGCCCAGCCGGCCGAGCGGAATCTTCTGCAGCAGCCCGGCGCGCTGGGGTTCGGTCAGCGCGCGCGTCATGTCGGTGTCGATGAATCCCGGCGCCACGCAGTTCACCGTGATGTTGCGGCTGCCGACTTCCTGCGCGAGGCTCTTGGTGAATCCGATGAGCGCCGCCTTGCCCGCGGCGTAGTTCACCTGCCCCGGATTGCCGCTCGATCCGACCACCGAACCGATCTGGATGATCCGGCCGGAACGCGCCTTCATCATGCCGCGCATCACGGCCTTCGCGAGCCGGTACGCGGGCTTCACGTTCGTCGCCATGATCGCGTCCCACTCCTCCTCCTTCATCCGCAGGAGCAGGTTGTCGCGCGTGATGCCGGCGTTGTTGACGAGGATGGTCACCGCTCCGAATTTCGCTTCGATCGCGGCCAGTTCGGCATCGACGGCGGCGCCGTCGCTGACATCGAGACGGATCCCCGTTCCGGGATTTCCCGCAGCCTTCAGCGCATCCGTGATCTTGCCGGCACCCTCGTCCGTCGTCGCGGTGCCGATCACGGTGGCGCCGTCCTCGGCGAGTCCCAGCGCGATCGCGCGCCCGATGCCGCGCGTCGCGCCCGTGACGAGCGCGATCTGTCCTGTCAGTGCAGTGCCGGCCATCAGGCCTCCCGTTATTGAGTGGTCACGCGGCGAGCGTCGCCGTCACCGTGGCGATGTCGGCGCCGGCGTCGAGCGCCAGCCCCTTGAGGTTGCGGTCGATGCGCTTGGTCATGCCCGCGAGCACGCGGCCCGGCCCGCACTCGACCACGTGCGTCACGCCGCGCGCGGCAATGGCCTCGATCGTCTCGACCCAGCGCACCGGGCTCGCGGCCTGGCGCGCGAGCGCCGCGCGGATCGCGTCGGGGTCCCGCTTTTCCGCGACGTCGACATTGTGGAGTACGGGAATCCGCGGCGGCACGAACGCGACTTGCGCGAGGCGCGCCGCGAGACGCTCCGCCGCGGGCCGCATCAGCGAGCTGTGGAATGGCGCCGAGACCGGCAGCAGCACGCCGCGCTTTGCGCCGCGCGCCGTCGCCGCGTCGATCGCGCGCTCGACGGCGGCGCGATGCCCGGCGATGACGATCTGCTCCGGCGTGTTGAAGTTGACCGGCTCGACCACCTGCCCTTGCGCCGCTTCGGCGCACGCGGCCACGACACCTTCGGCGTCGAGGCCGAGGATCGCCGCCATCGCGCCGACGCCGGCGGGGACGGCCTCCTGCATCGCCTGCGCGCGAAAGCGCACCAGCGGCAGCGCGTCCTTGAAGGCGAGCGCGCCCGATGCGACGAGCGCCGTGTATTCGCCGAGGCTGTGCCCCGCGACCACCGCGGGCGCGGCGCCGCCCGCGGCGTTCCACGCGCGCCACACGGCGATGCCCGCCGTCAGCATCACGGGCTGCGTGTTGACGGTCTGGTTGAGATCGGCGTCGCTGCCCGCGGTCACGAGCTGCCAGAGATCCTGCCCCAGGATGTCCGAGGCCTCGGCAAACGTTGCCTGCACGTCGGGATAGCCGTCGAAGCCGGCCATCATCCCGACCGACTGCGAGCCCTGCCCCGGAAACACGAATGCGAATGTCATCGAAGATTGAGAACGGAGTGGGAAATCACGGAATGCGCGTCACCAGACGAGGAACACCGAACCCCAGGTGAAACCGCCGCCGACGCCCAGCAGCAGCACACGGTGCCCCGGCTGCAGGCGGCCGTCGCGCACCGCCTCGTCGAGCGCCAGCGGAATCGAAGCGGCGGATGTGTTCGCGTGCCGGTCGACCGTGGTCACGACCTTGCTGTCCGGAATGCCGAGCTTGTGCGCAGTCGAGTGGATGATCCGGATATTCGCCTGGTGCGCCACCATCCAGTCGATCGATTCGGCCGTCGCGTGGTTCCGGTCGAGCGCCTCGTGCGCCGCCTCGGCCAGCACCTTGACTGCGAACTTGAACACCGCGCTGCCGTTCATGTGCACGAACGGCGTGCCGACGACGGCGCCATTGGCGACGGTGCCGGGCACGCACAGCATCTCGCGGTGATGGCCGTCGGCGTGCAGGTGCGACGACAGGATGCCCGGCGCTTCTGAGGGAACCAGCACCACGGCGCCGGCACCGTCGCCGAACAGGATGCAGGTGCCGCGATCGTTCCAGTCGAGGATGCGCGAGTAGATCTCGGCGCCGACGACGAGCGCATTGCGCGCCATGCCGCTCGCGACGAGGCGGTCGGCGATCGCAAGCGCGTAGACGAATCCGCTGCACACGGCCTGCACGTCGAACGCGGGACCACCCGCGGCGCCGAGCTTCGCCTGCAGGATCGTGGCCGTCGACGGGAAGATCATGTCCGGCGTCGAGGTCGCGACGATGATCAGGTCGACGTCCGCCGGTGCGATGCCGGCCGCGGCGAGCGCCTTGCGCGCCGCGTGCTCCGCGAGGTCGCTCGTCTGCTCGTCGGGCGCGGCGATCCGGCGTTCGCGGATGCCGGTGCGCTCGCGGATCCACGCGTCCGACGTGTCGAGGCGCTGCGACAGCTCGTCGTTGGTCAGTACCTTTGCCGGCAGGTAACCGCCGGTGCCGACGATGCGGCTATGCATCGGCGGCCTGCGGCGCGCTCGATGGGACCGCGGGCTGCACGGGCGTGACGGGCATCGACGCCATCTGCTGCGCGATCTTCTCCAGCACGCCGTGCTTCGCTTCGGCGTGGGCCTTCATCAGCGCGTGCCGGAAGGCGAGGATGTCCGCGCCGCCGTGGCTTTTCACGACGACGCCCTTGAGACCGATCAGCGTCGCGCCGTTGTGCCGGCGCGGGTCGATCCTGCGCTTGAATCCCATCAGCACGGGATAGGCGGTGAGCGCCGCCAGCCTGGTGAGCGGGTTGCGCGTGAACTCCGACTTCAGGAATTCGTAGAGCATCGTCACGAGGCCCTCGGACGCCTTCAGCATCACGTTGCCGACGAAGCCGTCGCAGACGACGACTTCGGTGGTGCCCTTGAAGATGTCGTTGCCCTCGACGTTGCCGACGAAATTGAGTCCTGACACCTTGAGCAGCTCGCCGGTGCGCTTCGCGAGGTCGTTGCCCTTGATGTCCTCCTCGCCGACGTTGAGGAGGCCGACGGTCGGCCGCTCGATGCCGTCGACCGCAGTCACGAGCGCGGAGCCCATGGCGGCGAACTGGACCAGCTGCTCGGGCGTGCAGTTGACGTTGGCGCCGAGGTCGAGCACCGTCGTCACGCCTTTCCTCGTCGGCAGCTGCGACGCGATCGCGGGGCGATCGATGCCGGGCAGCGTCTTCAGCACGAAGCGCGCGATCGCCATCAGAGCGCCGGTGTTGCCGGCGGAGACGCAGGCCTGCGCGCTGCCCTCCTTGACGAGATTGATGGCGACCCGCATCGACGAGTCTTTCTTGTGCCGCAAGGCGTCGGCCGGAGGCTCGTGCATCTCGACCACTTCGGCGGCATGACGGAGGACGAGGCGTCCCGATGTGCTCGAGCGGAGCTTCGCGAGGACGGCGCGCATCGGCGCGTCCTGCCCGACCGCGATCACCGCGGCGTCCGGCGTCGCCTCGAGGAACGCGAGCGCGGCCGGCAGCGTGACCGAAGGGCCATGATCGCCTCCCATCGCGTCGACGGCTACCGTGATCGTCATGGCGAGGTCGGCGTGTTGCGCGTCATTGTCGAGGAAGGCGCTCCGCGCGCGGCAAGCGCGCGGCGACGGCGGAAGTTTACAACGCCGCGGCGACGGCGCGCGGCGGACGGCGCGGCGTGGAGGCCGCTGCCGCGACTACTCGTCCGACTTCGTCTTCACGACCTTGCGGCCGCGGTAGTAGCCCGTGGGGCTCACGTGGTGGCGCAGGTGCACCTCGCCCGTGACCGGCTCGACCGCGAGCGACGGCGTGGGGAGGAAATCGTGCGCGCGATGCATGCCGCGCTTCGACGGCGACTTCTTGTTCTGCTGGACAGCCATGTGCTTCTCCTGATGAAAATTCGGTCAATCCGCCGCGCGGAGCCGATGTCGGCCTAGCGCGGCTTCCTGCGTGGCTTGCTCTTCAGCGCGCCCAGTGCGGCGAACGGCGATGCGCCGCCTTCGCGGGCCGGCGCGCCCATCGCTTCCGCCTGCACGACGCAATCCGCCTTTTCGCAATGCGGCGCGAAGGGCAGCGTCAACAGCAATTCGTCCTCGACCAGCGGCAGCGGATCCAGCACGTCCTCGGCAAGGATGACTTCGTGCACGTCGTCCTCGTCCAGCGCCACCAGCTCGCGCTCGTTCCTCGCGAGCAGCACCAGCGTCTCCTGCCGCACCGGCCACGCAAAGGTCCGCATGCAGCGCTGGCATTCGAGCGGCAGCGATCCTTCCAGCGCGATGGAAAGCGCCGGCCTGCCGATCGCGTCGGCCGCACCTTCGATGCGCCACTGGAGCTTCGCGTCGGCGCCCTCGTCCGCAATCCGGTCGGCGATCTTCGGCAGCGCTTCCGCGGCGACCGTGCCCGACATCGACCCGCGCCGCGCGGAGAGGTCCCACGCGTCGAAGGCCGTGCCGCGACGACCCGTCGATGCTTCCCGCCCGGCCATGCGCCACACTCCTTCGGAGCCTCAACTGCCTGTTGCCGCCTGATGCCGCCTTGCCACGGCCCGCGAACTCGTGCTGGGCCGGTCGGCGAAAACGTTGGATAATAGCGCGATCTTCGGGCTGTGTCAAAAAATGTCAGCAAAAACAACAGCCAGACCCCATTCCACCGATCTGCCGAGCCACCCGGCGATGCGCCCGCTGGTCCTTGCCTCGACGTCGCGCTACCGCGCCGACCTGATCCGGCGCCTCGGCCTGCCTTTTGCGACGTTTGCGCCGGGCGTCGACGAAGTCGCGCGCGCCGGCGAGGCGCCCGCCGCGACGGCCCTCCGGCTCGCCGAGGCCAAGGCCCGCGCCGCCGCGAACACCCATCCCGATGCGCTGATCGTCGGCTCCGATCAGGTCGCGGCGTGCGGACCCGAAGCGATCGGCAAGCCGGGCAGCCACGAGAACGCCGTGGCGCAGCTCCGCCGGCTTTCGGGCAAGTCGGTCGTGTTTCACACGGGGCTCGCGCTGCTCGACAGCGCGACCGGGGTCTGCCGCAGCGAGTGCATCGACGTCGTCAGCACGTATCGCGCGCTGACCGACGCGGAGATCGAGGCGTACCTCCGGCGTGAAAAGCCCTACGATTGCGCGGGTTCGGTGAAGTCCGAGGGCCTTGGCATCGCGCTCTTCGAGCGCATTGCGAGTGACGATCCGACGGCACTCATCGGACTGCCGCTGATACGGCTCTCCGCGCTGCTGCGCGCGGCCGGCGTTGCCGTTCCGCCGCTTCGCTGAGACCGCTGCCGATATTCGCGATGACCGGCCGGCTCTATCTCGTGCCGAATCTCCTCGGCATCGTTCCACCGGAAAGCGTGCTGCCGACGCGCACGATCACGGTGGCGCGAAGCCTCGGGCATTTCGTTGTCGAGAACGCGAAACCGGCGCGGCATTTTCTGAAGTCGCTCGCCCCGACCCGGCCGCTGCAGGCCATCGCGATCGAGGAAATCGGCGCCGATCCGACGGCGCAGCATTGCGAGACGCTGCTCGCACCCGCGCGTGCGGGCCACGACATGGGCCTCGTGTCGGACGCCGGCTGTCCGGGCGTCGCCGATCCCGGCGCGGGCGTCGTCGCCGCGGCGCATCGCCTCGGCATCACCGTGGTCCCGCTGGTCGGGCCGTCGTCTGTCCTGCTCGCGTTGATGGCCTCCGGCATGAACGGCCAGGGCTTCACGTTCCACGGCTATCTTCCGGTGAAAGCCGAAGCGCGCGCGGACGCGATTCGCCGGCTCGAGTCCGAATCGGCCAGGAGCCGCCACGCGCAGCTCTTCATCGAGACGCCGTACCGCAACGCGGCGCTGCTCGACGCGCTGTTCGCGACGCTGCGGCCCGACACGCGGCTGTGCGTCGCCGCCGACCTGACGCTCGAAACCGAGACGGTGGAATCGCGCCCCGTCCGGGCCTGGCGCGGCCGGGATGTCGCCCGCTATGCGAAGCGGCCGGCGATCTTCGTCGTGCAGGCCTGACGGGGCGGCCGCGGCGGCGCGCTCAGGCGCGCTCGTCGCTGATGTAGCTCTTCAGCATGCGGTTCTCGAAGCTCTGCTCCTCGAGCACCGCCTTGGCGACGTCGTGGAACGACACCACGCCCTGCAGCATCGTGCCGTCCAGCACCGGCACGTAGCGCGCGTGGCGCTCGAGCATCGTGCGCCGAAGCTCGTTGACGTCCATCGCGCCGGTGGCGGTCAGCGGATCGCGCTCGGCGATTTCGCTGATGCGGAGTGCGCCGAGCGTACCGTCGCGGGACGAGAGGGCACGCAGCACCTCGGCAAAGGTCACGATCCCCGTCATGCGGCCATGGTCCATCACGACCAGCGAGCCGATGTCGTGCTGCGCCATCACCCTGACCGCCTCCAGCACCTGGGCATCCGGCGGCGTCGTGAAGAGCGTGCTTCCCTTGATGCGCAGGATTTCGCTGACGAGCATCGTTATCCCCCTCGGACGGCGGTGGCGGGCGTCAGGCGAGATTACTCCGCGAAACCGGCGATGTACAACCACGCGGACCGCGCTTGCATCCGCCGCTCGTGCTCAGCCGAACCCGGCACATGGCGTCGCGCCGCCGTGGCGTTGCCATCGGTACAATTTTGCCTACAAGCGTCAAGCCACCTCCCATTTTTCCGCGCTCGCCCCCGCAAGCGCGCGGACACGGGCTTCATCCTTGCCAAATTCCGCGGCAGACCCCTCGTAGACGACCCGACCGTCGTCGAGCACGTAGGCACGATCCGCGACTTGGACGGCCGCGCGAACGTTCTGCTCGACGAGAAGTACGGAGATTCCTTCGTCGCGCATCGCCCCGACGACCCGGAATACTTCCTGAACGATCAGCGGGGCCAGACCCTGCGATGGCTCGTCGAGCAGCAGAAGTTTTGGATTCAGGAGCAGCGTGCGCGCGATGGCGAGCATCTCCTGCTCGCCGCCTGAGAGCTGTCGCCCCTTGCTCGTCTTTCGCTGGGCAAGGCGTGGAAAAAGCTCGTAGACGCGCGGGATCGTCCAGGGGCCCGGTCGCTCGAGTGGCACGCGCAGGTTTTCGTCCACCGTAAGGTTGGCAAAAATCCTGCGCCCCTCCGGGACGTAGCCCACGCCGTGCGCGGCGATCTTGAATGGCGGCCACGCGGTCATGTTTTGCCCAAATATCGTCACCGATCCCTCGCGGGCAGGAGTGAGCCCCACCAACGTGCGCAGGGTGGTCGTCTTGCCCGCGCCGTTGCGCCCGAGCAGCGTAACGATCTCACCCTCGCCGACCATCAACGAGACGCCGTGCAGGATGTGGCTCTTGCCGTAGAACGTGTGCAAGCCGGAAGCTTCCATGACGATCATTCCGCGCTCCCCAGGTATGCGGCCTGCACGCGCTCGTCATGGGCTATTTCGTCCGGCGTGCCCTCGCCCAGCACGGCGCCTTCGGCGAGCACCGTGACCCGGTCCGCCAGGTGAAATACGACTCGCATGTCGTGCTCGATCAATGCAATGGTCAGCTTCTGATCCTTGTGCAACCGCCGGATCAACTGCGTGATGTCGTACGTTTCCTGATCTCCCATGCCGGCCGTGGGCTCGTCCAGCAGCAGCAGGCGAGGCTTGAGCGCCAGCGCCATCATGATCTCGGCCGTGCGCTGGTCCCCGTGCGCCAATTCACCGACAAGGCGGTCCGCTTTGGCCTCGAGTCCGCCCATTTCGAGCAGTTCGTCGATCCGCGTTCTGACCTGAGCATTGGCCGCGCGGCTCAGCCAGGCGTTGAGCCGCATTCCGGCGCCGACTTCCACCGGAATTCGCAGGTTCTCACGCACCGAGAGCTCCGGAAAGATCTCCGTGATCTGAAACGTGCGCGCCATTCCCAGCGCGACGCGCCTTTCGGGAGGATCTTCGGTGATGTCGCGTCCGTCGAACAGGATCCGGCCGGACGTCGGTGGGAAGAATCCGCTGATCAAATTGAAGAAGGTTGTCTTTCCGGCGCCATTGGGACCGATGATTGCCCGCAACTCGCCGGGCGAAACAGTAAGCGAAACATGATCAACAGCAACCAGGCTGCCGAAATGGCGGGAAGCCTCCTCGACTACGAGCAGGCTCACAGGACGCCCTTTCGCCGCAGAGCGCCGATCACGCCGCGCGGAAAGAACAGCACGACGAGCACGAAGAACAAACCAACGAACGACTGCCAGTTCTCGGTCTGGCTGGAGACATAGTCCTGCAGCACCACGAAAATCGCCGCGCCGATCAGCGGTCCCCAGAAAGCGCGCATCCCGCCAAGGACCGCCATGATCACGAAGTTTCCGGACAGGCCCCAATACAGGGAGCGCGGATCCGTGAAATTGTTGAGGAGCGCGTAGAGCGTTCCGGCAAGACTGGCGAAGAAGCAGGAAATGACGAAGGAGAGCCAGATGTGCTGCTCGACCGGGATGCCGAGGTAGCGCGCGCGGCGTTCGTTCTCGCGGATCGCGATCAAAGTTCTCCCGAATGGCGAACGCAGCAGCAGGGCCATGAGCGTGGCGGCCGCGGCGAAGACAAACAGAACGAGGTAATAGAAAGCCTTGTCGTTGCCTTGTATGTCGATCCGGGTGAACCCAAGATCGATCGCCTGCCGTTGCCAACCCGTCAACCCGTCGTCGCCGCCCGTGACCGAATTCCAGCGGAACGTGATGAAGTAGAAAACCTGCCCGAACGCAATCGTTACCATGGCGAAGTACACGCCGCGGAGCTTGACGATCATCGCCCCGATAAGCGCCGCGGCAATCGTGCCCACTGCGACGCCGACCACGATACCGAGCGGGGTGCTTGGCACCAGATACTTGATCGTCATCCCCACGCCGTAGGCGCCGAGGCCGAAATACGCAGCGTGGCCAAACGAAAGCACACCGGTGAAACCGAGCAGGAAATTCAGCGCCATCGCGGCCAGGCCAAGCACGAGAATGCGGCTCGCCAATTCCGTGTAGCCGCCGACGGCGCGCATCCAGAAGGGCATCGTCAGCAGCACCGCCCAGATGAGTACATTCGGCCACTGCTTGCCAAAGGCGTTCAATTGACCCTCCCTTCCTCGCCCAGCAGCCCGCGCGGCCGGATAAGCAGGACGAGCCCATCATCACGTAGATCACCGCTTCGGTCGCCGAAGGAAAGAAGACCGTCGTGATGCCGGACGCAACGCCGATCAGGAGACCGCCAAGCAGGGTTCCCGGCAAGCTGCCCAGGCCGCCGACGATGATTGCCACGAAGCTCGGCATGATGAGCGATGAGCCGATCGTCGGCGCGAGTCCCAGCATGCCCGCGGCAAGGACCCCTGCCAACCCGGCCAGGTAGATGCCCAGGCCGAAATTCAGGTTGCGCAGAATGCGTACGTTCACCCCGAGGACGGAAACCGTTTCGAGATCGAGCGTGCCGGCGCGGATGCGCATGCCCAGACGCGTCCGATTCAGGATGAAAAAGAGTCCCGCGACGGCCACGGCGACCAGGCCGACCATGAACAGGCGGTAGCCCGTGAGGAAAAAGTATTTCGTGCTGAGCGCGTTGGTGAGCACCGCGGGGAGCGGATAGGGGAGGCTCGTCGCGCCCCAGATATAGCGCGTGCCGTCCTCGATCATGTAGGCGAGTCCGAACGTCAGCAGGAGACTATAGAGCGGGTCGCGCCCGTAGACTTGCCGTATCAACAGCCGTTCGACCAGAAGCCCGATGGCGGCGGTGAGGAATGGCGCCACCAGCAGCGCTCCCCAAAATCCGAGAAATGGTATGAGGGTGTAGGCGAGATAGCCGCCAATGGCGAGGAATCCGCCATGGGCAAAATTGATGACGCCGCTCAGATTGAGGATCAAGGACAATCCAAGCGCCATCAGCGCGTAGAAGGCGCCGACAATCAATCCGTTGAAAATATTGAAAACGAGAACCTGAGTCATCGATGTGCCCCGCCGTTAGCCGCACGCTCGCACCTGTCCTGCCATGTTGCATCGTTAAAATTGGCGCGAGCGCGCGTAGCGCGCCGCATTGCTCCGGCACGAAAGCTCGAAGGCCGCGCTGCGCCGCCTCTGGTGCAGTTGAGCTTCGAAATATTCGGGGCCGCGCATGCGTCGTCGGCCCCGAATCGGACGGACCTACGCCGGCCAGGTCAGCTTGCAGCCCGTTTCCTCGACGGTGGGAGAGATCTTGTCGCCGTCGACAACTTCCGTCACGTTGAACAGGTCGTCCGGCGCGCTGCCGGCGCCCTGGGCATTGCCGACGTAGAGCGAGTTGATCAGCTGATGGTCGCCGGCGCGGTAGTACGTCGAATGCGGCATCAGGCCGATCTCCGGCGGCAGCTTCATGCCTTCAAGCGCCTTTGCCATCTTCACCGGATTCAGCGTCTTCGCCTGGTTGGCAGCAAGTGCGCATGTCCAAGTCGCCGCGTAACCAAACCAGGTACGGGCGGTAGGAACCTTGCCGGTCTTCTTCTTGATCGCCTCGACGAATTCGGCGACATGTGGCACTCCGGGTTGCTTCCAGTACCACTCGAACACCCAGGTGCCGACCCGCGCATCCGGCGGCAATCCTTCGAGGGCTTCCAATTCCTGCTGAGCACCCGCGAGATGGACGCGCTTGTCGAGGCCGAACTGCACCGCCTGCTTGATGCAGTTGATCATGTCATCGCCCTGCGGAAGGATGATGAGGACGTCGGGCTTTGCTGCTTCAGCCTTTATAAGGTACGACGAGAAATCGGTTGTTCCAAGCGGCGTCAGGTCGCCACCGACCTTCGTGTAGCCCGCTTTGGTGCCAGCCTTCTCGAGGCCCGCCTGCAGCGTATGGCCGAACGCGTAGTCGGGCGTGATGAAGTACCACTTCTTTCCCATGTTCTTGATCAGCGCCGGCGTCACTGCATTGGCTTCGGTCTGGGTCGGATTGCATACTCGAAACACGTTCCAGTGGCAGGCTGTTCCCGTGACCGCATCCGTGTGGCCGCCCGGCACCACGTGGAATACACCCTTTTCGTTGCTCACCTGCGCCATTGCGAGAGCAAGGGCGGAATTGACGTTGCCGAGCAGGAAGTCCACCTTGTCGCGTTCGATCAGTTTGCGCGCCTTCTGGACTGCCGTGCCGGCATCCCCGCTCGTCGAGTCCTCGACCAGGAGTTGCACCTGGCGGCCCAGAATTCCCCCCTTCGCGTTCATCTGCTCAACCGCGAGCTGGCAGCCAACAAGCTCATTCTTGCCGACCGCGGCAAAGGTGCCGGTCAGCGGATTGTCGAGTCCGATCTTGACCGGCTCTTCGGCGCGCGCCTTTATGATGAACGGGCCGGTGAGTTGTAGTGCACTGACTGCAGCCGCGGCCTTGAGCACCTTGCGGCGGCCGGCATTGCTGGCGTTGCGCTGAATCGACATTTGCGGACTCCTCCTAAGAATTGCGACGCCAATGCAGCACCATGCTGCGTTGGTCATGACCGGCGCCTGATTGCGCTCCGCATCTGCATGCGGGACCTCACCGACCCTGGCACCTTCTTATCTGCGACTCGCCGAATGTCCTTCGGTCTTCTTCCGCCGCTTCCGGTCCGGTAATGTAGACAAAGTGCTCCGTCGGAGCAATCCCGAATCCGCTCGCCCCACCCGCCGGGGGGACCACGTGTTGTTCTTCTGGTCGGGCCGTCGTCGGTAACGCTCGCCCTGATGGCCTCCGGCATGAATGGCCCGGGATTCGCGTTTCACGGGTACCTGCCGGTGGCGGCCTAGCCGCGCGGAGGCAATCCGCCGGCTCAAGCCCGAATCGGCGCGCAGCCGGCACACGCAGGTCTTCTCCGAGACGCCCTATCCCAATGTGGCCTTGCGCGGTGCGCCGGTCGGTACGCTACGGCCGGAGATACGGCTTGGCGTCGTCGCCGATCTCACGGTCGACACCAAATCGGTGGAGTCACGCCCCGCGCGGGCCAGGCGCGGCCGGGATTTCCCGCGTTTCGCGAAGCGGCCGGCGATCTTCACCGTGCAGGCCTGACGTCATCGCGCAGGAGGGGGTCAGCGGATTGCGCTCGAGGATCTCGCTGGTGCGAAGCGCGCCCCGCGCGTCGTCGCCGGGGTTCGAGGCTACTTCCCCTGCGACCGAGTGGCAGCCGCGCGCGGGCTCGGTCGGGGTCAGCGTGCCGCCGAGTTCCGTCCGGACGGAATGGACCGTGCAGCACGATGGTGCCGGCCATTCACTTGTAGAGCGTGTGCGGTAGCCAGAGACCGATGCCGGGGAAAATGTAAAGCAGTGCAAGCGCCAACACCTGGATCGCCATGAACGGCATCATCCCGGCGAAGATCTGGTTCAGCGTCACGTGCTTTGGAGCGACGCCCTTCAAATAGAATGCCGCCATCGCCACGGGCGGTGACAGGAACGCTGTCTGCAGGTTGAGCGCCACCAGCAAGCCGAAGAACAGCGGATCGATCTGGAACTTCGCGAGCAGCGGGATGAAGATCGGCATGAAGATGACGATGATCTCGGTCCATTCGAGCGGCCAGCCCAACACGAAGATGATCGCCTGCGCGAGGATCATGAACTGGATCGGCGACAGGCCGAGCGAAAGCACCCACTTCTCAACGACCTCCTGCCCGCCAAGCAGCGCGAAGGCCGCCGAGAAGATCGACGAGCCGACGAACAGCCAGCACACCATTGCCGACGTCTTCGCCGTCAGGAACACCGACTCCTTGACGGTCGGCCCGAGCTTCACCTGGAAGACCGCGGCAAGGCACCAGACGCCGGCAGCGAGGATCGACACCCAGCCGATCCAGGTCGGCGGCCCCGATTCAAGCACTTCGAACTTGAGCAGAATGAACCAGACAATGGACACGCCGACCAGCAGCCAGAGCGGCAACCAGGTCGCCATGATCCTGCGCATCTTCTCCTTCGGCATGGCGAGCAGCGCGTAAATCGCGGCCAGCGAAAAGCCGCCGAACGAGCCTACTGCCGCAGCTTCGGTGGGCGTTGCCAGGCCGAACACGATCGTTCCCAGCACGGCGAGGATCAGCACCGCGAGCGGAAAAAACGACGCCAGCAGCATCTTGAAGATCTCGAGCCGCACGAAGGTGAAGATCGTGTAGAAGATGAGCAGCGCGGCGATCCCGACGCCGAGGATGATCCAGTAAGTGGCGGGCGCGGGAATTCGTTTCCAGTCGGCCGAGGGCGCGCCGGCGGCAGGCGTCGTCGCGACGGGCGCCTTTGCGGCTGCAGGCGGCGCTTTCGTGGCAACGGGCGCTGCCTCGGCTGTGGCGTCGGCGGGCGGCTCGGCAAGCCCGGTGCTCGTGCCCTCCTCCGCGGGCGGCTCCTGCACGCCGAACGATCCCGGCGCCGCGCTGGGTTCCGTGGCGATGTCGCCCATCTGCTGTACGCCGGTCATGTCCTGGACCACGTCGGGCTTGGTCAGCGAATGCCAGATCAGCCCCATCAGCACCGCGAACGCGATCGCCGGCATCAGCGTTAGCAGCAGCTCGCGCACGAGGATCCTGGTCGCGGCGTCGGCGTTGCGCGGCCCCTTGAGTGCGCCGATCAGCCCAGGAAGGACCTTGCTGCTGACCGTCGTCGCGATCGTGGCGAGGTGCGCAGGCAGGTTGACCTTGCGCTCGCTCATCGGCAGCGGGGGCGCGAGGTCGGGACGCAGCTTCGCGAGGATCATCACATAGCCGATGTAGAGGCCCGCCAGCATGATCCCCGGAAAGAATGCGCCGGCATAGAGCTGCACTACCGAGACGCCGGCCACGGCGCCGTAGACGATCAGCATCACCGACGGCGGTATGAGAATGCCGAGGCAGCCGCCTGCCGTGATGACGCCCGCGGTCACCTTGATGTTGTACCCGGCGCGCAGCATCGCGGGCATGGCGAGGAGCCCCATCAGCGTGACCACCGCGCCGACGATGCCCGTGGCGGTCGCGAACACGGCGCACGTGATCAGCGTCGCGACCGCGAGCGATGCCGGAATGCGCGCCAGTGCGAGGTGCAGGCTCTTGAACAGCTTCTCGATCAGGTTGGAACGCTCGACCAGGTAGCCCATGAACACGAAGAGCGGGATCGAGATCAGCACGTCGTTCGACATGACCGCGTACGCGCGCTGCACCATGAGGTCGAGTGTCTGCTGCGTCGCGAGACTTGGACTCTGGCTCGCATAGGCTAGCCACGCGAACATCACGCCCATGCCCATCAGCGTGAAGGCGGTTGGAAAGCCAAGCATGATCGCGATCACGATCAGCGCCAGCATCAGCAGGCCGAGGTGGCCGTTGGTCATCTGCGACGGCGCCGGCATCAGCGCGAACACCATGATCACGACAGCCGCCATGATTGCGAGGCCGAACCAGACTTCCTTTCTCATTTCGAGCCCTCGCTGGCGACCACGATCGCGTCGAGCTTCGCGATGTCCTCGTCATGGACGTTGACCATTGCCTTCAGCTTGTCGACGTCGACCTCCTCGACGTCCTCCTCGCGTGACGGCCATGCGCCCGCCTTGAGGCAGATGCCGCAGCGGATGATCTCGACGACGCCCTGGATCAGCAGGAACAGTCCGGCGACCGGGATGATGGTCTTGAACGGATAGATCGGCGGGCCGTCGGCGGTGATGTTGGAGTGCTCGCTGATCGCCCACGATTCGCCGGCGTAACGGTAGCCCGCCCAGCAGAACGCGATGACGCCCGGGATGAAGAAGACGATGTAGAGCGTGAGATCGAGGCTCGCCTGCAGCCGCGGGGGGAAGAAGCCGTAGAGAACGTCGCCGCGAACGTGGCCGTTCTTCGACAGCGTGTACGCGCCCGCCATCATGAACAGCGTGCCGTACATCATGATCATCGCGTCGAACGCCCACGCGTGGGGGTGCTCCAGCACGTAGCGCGAGTACACCTCCCAAGTGATCAGAAGCGTCAGCGCGACGATGAGCCACGCGAAAGCGTGGCCGACCCAGGTGCTTATCTTGTCGACGAACAGCAGCAGCTTCTGCATGGGCTCACATCCGCGGATTGACCATCATGGGACGACGGCGGTCGTTGCCGACCCGCGACGAAAAAGGAAACACCATCCGGGGGTGCCGGATGGTGTCGAAGCCACTCCCGTGATGCTCCGTCAGGCCTTCTTTGCAGGCGCCTTGGCGGCGAAGTAATGGTTGTAGGCCATCCGCCGGTTCACATAGGTGTCAAGGTCCCATTTGACGGTGCGTTCGGCGAAGGCCTTCTGCGACGCGACGATTTCCTTGAACAGTGCGTTCTCGCCGGACTTCTTGTCGGCGACCTGGTCGTAGATCTCGAGCTGCTTCTGCAGGATCGGGTCCGGCGTCTTGTAGAACTTGACGCTCTGCTTCGTCTGCAGGTCCGAGTAGTCCTGCGAGTAACGGTCGATCGCCTTCCACGACATGTCGGCCGATGCGGCGTCGACCGCATTGGCGATGATCGCGCGCATCTTCTCCGGCAGCGCGTCGTACTTGGTCTTGTTGAACATGATCTCGAACTGCTCGGCATTCTGGTGGAAACTTTGCAGCATGCAGACCTTCGATACATCCGGAAAGCCCAGCAGCCGGTCCGAGCTCGCGTTGTTGAACTCAGCCGCGTCGAGGAGGCCGCGGTCCATCGCGGGGACGATTTCGCCGCCCGGCAGCGCGTTGACGGCGGCGCCCATGCCGGTGAAGACGTCGATCGAGATGCCCACGGTCCGATACTTGAGGCCCTTGAAATCGTCGACCTTTGTGATCGGCTTCTTGAACCAGCCGAGAGGCTGCGTCGGGTGCGGGCCATAGGGGAACGACACGACGTTCGCGCCGACGGCCTGGTAGAGCTTCGCCAGCAGCTCCTTGCCGCCGCCATACTTGTGCCACGACAGCAGCATGTTGCCGTCCATGCCGAAGGCCGGTCCGGAGCCCCAGAGCGCCAGCGCCGTGTTCTTGCCGTAGTGATATACGAGGACGCCGTGACCGCCGTCCAGCGTTCCTTTCGACACGGCATCGAGAAGACCGAAAGCCGGAACGACCGATCCGGCCGGCAGCACTTCGATCTTGAGGTCGCCGCCGGTCATGTCGTTGACCTTCTTCGCGTAGTCGAGCGCGAACTCGTGGAAGATGTCCTTAGACGGCCACGTGCTCTGCCAGCGCATGCTGATCGGCCCGGTCTGCCCCTTCGCGATCATCGGGAAGCCGAGCGTGGCGCCCGCGGCGGCTGCGCCGGTGGCCGCCCGCAGGAACTTGCGGCGTGAGCCGACGGGCGTGCTGATGACGGCTTTCGCCGCAGAATGTTTCCGCGTCATGATTCCTCCTCGTGAGATGGCGTCGTTGCGCCCTGCCGGGGGTGACGGCAGATTTCGGTCCCCTTTTTGCTGCCATGCCGGGACGTCGCCACGCCTCCTCGCGCCCCTTCTCCGCAATAGTCTATACCGATCGTAAGGAGTTTGTCAGCCACTTGCAAGGCTGTCGCAAGCTTCGGCACCCTTGATCGCTTGACGGGCCCGCGCGTGCATTTCCCGCGTGGCTTCATGCGCAATTCGACGTCGGCGAGATTTATACTCGTGCGGCAAATCGCATTTGCGAGACCAAAAGAACGGAGCGGGTCCGGCGCCTGGCGCGGCCACCCGAATCCGGCGCCGTAACGCCAAGCTTGGGGGAGCCATGTACCAGCAGAATTACGATCCGATGGGCAACGTCGTCCTCTCGACGATCATCGCCGCCATTCCCATCCTGACCCTGCTCTACTTCATCGCGCTGCACCGGCACCGCGACACGAACGGCAACGTGCATCTCGGCATCTCGGCGCCGTACGCCGCCTTTTTCGGCGTGATCGCGGCATTCCTGGTGTCGTGCGTCGCCTTTCGGATGCCGTTCCCCTCGGCACTCTCCGCATTCGCGCTGGGAACGCTGTCGGGCTTCCTCGGGATCATCTGGATCGTGCTGGCGGCGATGTTCCTCTACACGATGACGGTCGTTACCGGAAAGTTCGACGTCGTCAAGGAATCGATCGTCCACATCTCGTTCGATCGGCGGCTGCAATGCGTGCTGATCGCATTCTCATTCGGCGCGATCATCGAGGGCACCTCCGGTTTCGGTACACCGGTCGCGATCGCCGGCGCGGTGATGGTGGGACTCGGGTTCAAGCCGTTCCAGTCCGCGGTGCTGAACCTTCTTGCAAATACGGCGCCGGTCGCGTGGGGCGCGATCGGCACGCCAATCGTCACGCTGGCGGCGGTCAGTGGCCTCGACCAGCTCACGCTGTCGGCGATGGCGGGACGCCAGCTGCCGTGGGTGTCGATCATCGTGCCGTTCTGGCTCGTCGTGACCTTCGTGAAGATGGAAGGCGGCACGTGGAAGGAAGCGTTCGAGGTCTGGCCGGCCGCGCTCGTCGCCGGCGGTTCCTTCGCGGCAATGCAGTTCTACGCGTCCGGCACCAACGAGTTCCATCTCATGACGGACGTCGTGTCGGGCGTCTTCTCCGTAATATGCACCGCGCTCTTCCTGCGTTTCGTCTGGCATCCCAAGACGCGCTTCCTGCTGAAGTCCGAGCGCGAGGCGCTGGCGAAGGCCGGGAAAAGCACGGCCACGGCGACGTCAGACGCCTCGGAATGGAAATACAAATATTCGGTCGGCGAGACGATCCACGCCTGGCTGCCCTGGGTGATCCTGATCGCGTGCTGCGCGCTGTGGGGCAGCCCGCCCTTCAAGGCGTTCCTCAACAACCTGTTCTCCAACGTCAAGTTCTCGGCGACGCTGCTCGGCTCGGCATTCGGCGGCACGCTGTCACTGCCGGTGTGGGACATGCCGTCGCTCAACGCACTCGTCCAGCGGATGCCGCCGGTCGCGCCGGTCAACGCGAAGCCGGAAGCGGCGAAGTTCGCGATCAACTGGCTGTCGGCGGCGGGCACCGGCGTCTTCGTCGCCGCGATACTTTCCGGCATCGTGCTGAAGCTGAACCCGACCCAGTGGAAGGACGCATTCTTCCAGACGGCGAACCGGATGAAGATTCCCGTCCTGGTGATCGCACAGGTGCTGGGCCTCGGTTTCCTGACCCGCTATTCCGGCACCGACGCCGTGCTCGGCCTCGCGTTCACCAACGCCGGCTGGTTCTACCCCTTCTTCGCCGCGTACCTTGGCTGGCTCGGCGTGTTCCTGACGGGCTCGGATACCGCATCGAACGCGCTCTTCGGCAGCCTGCAACGCATCACCGCGCAGCAGCTCCACCTCAACGAGATCCTGATCGTCGCGACCAACTCGACCGGCGGCGTGATGGGCAAGATGATCGACGCGCAGTCGATCATGGTCGCGTGCGCGGCGTGCTATGACGAGCCGAAGGAGCGCTCGTATGCGCTCGGCCCGATCTTCCGCACGGTCTTCTGGTATTCGATCGCGGGCGCCGCGATCATCGGCGTAATCGCGATGCTGCAGGCCTACGTGTTCCCGGGCGTGATCCCGATACCGCCGCCGAAGTAGTCCGCGCTCCGAATGGCGGGCGCTGGGTCAGCTGCCCAGCGTCCGCCGCTCGCGCAACGCCTGCGCGAGCGTGCCGCTGTCGACGTACTCGAGCTCGCCGCCAACAGGCACGCCCCGGGCGAGGCGGGTCACCGCGAGGCCGCGCGCCGCCAGCAGTTCACCGATGTAGTGCGCCGTCGCCTCGCCCTCGTTGGTGAAGTTCGTCGCGAGCACGACTTCCTTCACGACACCGTCCGTCGCGCGCGCGATCAGCCGGTCGAGCCGGATCTCTTTGGGGCCGATGCCGTCGAGCGGCGAGAGTCGCCCCATCAGCACGAAATAGAGTCCCGAGTACGCCTGCGTCGACTCGACCATGATGAGATCGGCTGGGGTCTCGACGACGCACAGCACCGAGGCGTCGCGCTTCGCCGAGCGGCAGAGCGCGCAGATCTCGTCCTCGGTGAACGTGTTGCACCGCTCGCAGTGGCGCACGGTCTCGGCGGCATGTTCGAGCGCCTGCGCGAGCCGCAGCGCGCCCTCGCGGTCGTGCTGCAGCAGATGCAGCGCGATTCGCTGCGCCGCCTTCGGCCCGACGCCCGGCAGGCAGCGCAGCGCGCGCGTGAGGTCGTCGAGCCCGGTGGAGGGCGTGACGACGGTGCCTGGTTCCATCGGCGTCGCGCCTCGCGAGCCTAGAACGGCAGCTTGAAGCCGGGCGGCATCGGCAGGCCCTGCGTCAGGCCGGACATCTTCTCCTGCGTCGTCTGCTCGACGCGGCGCACCGCGTCATTGATCGCGGCGGCGACCAGGTCCTCCAGCATGTCGCGGTCCTCGCCGGACAGCGACGGGTCGATCGACACGCGCTTCACGTCGTGGCGGCAGGTCATCACCACCTTGACGAGGCCGGCGCCCGACTGGCCCTCGACCTCGATCAGCGCGAGCTCGTCCTGCGCCTTCTTGAGGTTGTTCTGCATTTCCTGCGCCTGCTTCATGAGGCCGGCGAGCTGGTTCTTCATCATGTCCTGTCGACTCCTGTTCGTCCGTCGCGGCACGCCGCGGTGGGTTCGTCGTTCACGAGGCGGGTTTCACCGAGTCCGGCCGAATCTTCGCGTCGAAGCGCTCGAGCACGTCGCGCACGAAAGGCTCGTCCCGGAAAGCGGCTTCAGCCTTCGCCTTTTCCTCGGCCTTCGCCCGCCGTTCCTGGGCCGCGAGCGAGCTGTCCGCCGCGGCGCCCACCTCGAACGCCAGCAGCAGCTTGCGTCCCGTCGCCTGCTCGAGCGCGGACTTGAGCTTGTCCGAATACGCGCGGTCGGCGAGATGCTTGTGCGTCGCCGGAAGCGCCAGCGTCAGGACGTGTCCGGCAATGGATTTGAGCTCGGCCTGCGCCGCGAGTTGCGCCGCCATCGGCGGCAGCGTGAGTTCGCGCACGAACTCGGGCCAGCGGGCGACGTCGTCCGGCAGCGGAACGGGCGCGACGGGCGCCGCGACCGTCTCGGGCGGCGACGCCCCCGGCTTTCCTGCGTCCGGCGCGACCGGCTTCGCGGCTTCGGGAACACGGGACTTCGTCGCCTCGATCGTGCGCGCAGGCATTGCCGGTGCCGCGCTTCTGGCGGCCGGCACCGCGGACTTCCCCGGCGCGGCGGTGCGCTCCGCGTCCTGGCCTCCGGCTGCAGTGCCAGGCTCGAAGGCAAGGAGACGCAAGAGCGCCATCGAGAATCCAGTCGCCGCGTCCGGCGCGAGCGTGAGATCGGCGCCGCCCTGCACGCAGATCTGATACGCGAGTTGCGTCGCCTCGGGCGACATGCCCGCCGCCAGCGCGGCGATGCGCTCGGCGTCGTCGAACGCATCTGCGGCGGCCGGCACCGTCTGCGCGACCGCGATGCGGTGATAGAGCGATGCGAGCTCGGCGAGCGCCGCCTCGAAATCGATGCTGCGCTCGGTCATTGCGTCGATCTCGCCGAGGAGGGCCTTCCCGTCGCCTGCGGCTACGGCGGCAACGATGCGATAGAGGTAATCCTTGTCGACGGCGCCCAGCATCGCGCGCACCGCGGCTTCGCGCACCTCGCCGTTGCCATGCGCGATCGCCTGGTCCAGGAGCGACAGCGCATCGCGCATCGAGCCGGCCGCGGCCCGCGCGACCAGTGCCAGCGCCTCGGGCTCGGCCGGAATCTTCTCCTGCGCCAGGATGAAGTCGAGCCGCCCGGCGATCTGCGCCGCGGGAAGCTGCTTCAGGTTGAACTGCAGGCAGCGCGACAGGACCGTCACGGGAATCTTCTGCGGGTCGGTGGTCGCCAGCACGAACTTGACGTGCTCCGGCGGCTCCTCGAGCGTCTTCAGCATCGAGTTGAACGCCGACTTCGACAGCATGTGCACTTCGTCGATCAGGTAGACCTTGTAGCGGCCGACCGTCGGCGCGTAGCGCGCGTTGTCGAGGATCTCGCGCATGTTGTCGACGCCGGTGTTCGACGCGGCGTCGAGCTCGAGCAGGTCGACGAAGCGGCCCGCATCGATGTCGACGCACGCGGCACAGGTGCCGCACGGCGTCGCGGTGACGCCGTTGGTGATGCAGTTGAGGCTCTTTGCGAGAAGGCGCGCGATCGTCGTCTTGCCGACACCGCGCGTGCCCGTGAGCAGATACGCGTGGTGCAGCCGCTTGCTGGTCAGCGCGTTGGTGAGCGCGGTGACGACGTGCTCCTGGCCGACGAGCTCGGCGAAGGTCTTCGGCCGCCACTTCCGGGCGAGAACTTGATAGCTCATTCGTGCCGAATTACCCGTGCGATCGTAAGGTGGACGGACCTGCGCCTGACGTGAATGCCCAACAGGACACTATTTGCCGTCAGATCGGCCTGAAACAAGTGGCGCCGCGGGTCTGACGCGGATGAGCGGGCTATTTCGCGACCTGTTGGGCTTCAGGCGAGGCGCACGCCGGCGAGGACGCGCAGCGTACCTGAAAACGTACGTGAGCGGCCGAGGCGGCGGGCAACGAAGCATCAAGCCCAACGGGCGCGAAAGAGCATGGGGTGGCGAGCCGGACCCCCGGCACTTACGGTAAGTCGCTGTGGCTGCTTCCTTCCGGACCTGACCAGATTCACGACGCCGCAATGCGGGGCGACCCGCCGTTGATCGGAGCGCATTCGCGCAAGGTATTGATTATCGGCGATTGCGGTGTCCGCGGCAAGCTGACGCAAAATGCCGCGCGCCGCAGCGCAACGCGCCGCCCGGTGCCGGGGCTGCCGCGCCGGGGCGTCGGGCGGGACGCGATGGCTATAATCGGTCGCGGCAAAATTGCCGCGCGCGCCGCCACGACAACCGCATCGCATGCGTCACCTGCCCTACATCGTCACCGCTCTCGCGCTCGCCGTGGCGATCGCGCTGGCCGCGTACTGGTCGCGCGAGCAGGCGACGTCGAAGGCATTGGAGGTTCCCGGACCCGGAAAGGATCTCGTCGTCGTCGTGCGGCCCGGACCGATCGATTATTTCCCGGGACCCGACGGCAGCGCGGTCGGAATCGATGCCGACCTCCTGCGCATGTTCGCCGCGGAGAAGGGATTGCAGCTTCACTTCCTCGCGGCCGATTCGCCCACCGAAATCTTCGCAATGCTCGCGCACGGCGAAGCGCACCTCGGCGCGGGCGGGCTGCTGCGCCCGCTGCCCGCGAAGGCGCCGCCCGCCGCGCCCAAGACGGCTGCCGCGGTCAAGCCTGCCGCGGCCGGCGGCATCGACGATGCGAACGGCGCTGCCGAAACGCCTGTGGCCCCGCCCGCGTTCCTGTGGACGGCGGGCCTGCGTTCGATCGAGCCGGTGCTGATCTACAACAGCGAGGGATTCAAGCCGGCGAACTGGGATGAACTCGAAGGCGAATCGGTGAGCTACGTGGAAGGGCTCGGCCTCGAGCCCGAGATCAGCGCGGCGCGCACGCTGCATCCCGAAGTGCGTTGGGAACCGGTCAACGTACCGCCTGCATCGCTGATCTCGCAGGTGTCCGACGGCACGCTGTCCTACGCGGTCGTATCCTCCGCCGGCGCCGCGGTCGCGCGCAACATCTATCTCAATTTCGAGGTCGCATTTCCCATCGGCGGCAGGCGTGACGTCGCGTGGGTGGTGGCGGAGCGCTTCCCGGCGCTGCGCGACGATCTCGACCGCTTTCTCGCGCGCGTGAAGCGCGACGGCACCCTCGGCCGCCTCACCGAGCGGTACGTTCAGAACGACACCGGCTTCCGGCGCATCGACGCGGGCGCGCTCATCGACCGCGCGCCGACGCTGCTGCCGCGCCTGCGCCCGATCTTCCAGGATGCCCAGGTGAAGTCGGGCATCGAATGGCGGCTGCTCGCCGCGATCGCATTCCAGGAATCGCAATGGGACCAGGCCGCGCAGAGCGAAACCGGCGTGCGCGGCATCATGCAGATCACCGAGGACACCGCGCGCCGCCTCGGCATCAACGACCTGCTCGACCCCGCGCAGAACATCGTCGGCGCGGCGCGCTATCTGCGGGACATCAAGGCCAAGCTCCCGGAGCGCATCCGCGAGCCGGACCGCACGTGGCTCGCTCTTGCCGCGTACAACATCGGCATCGGCCACCTCGAGGACGCGCGGATTCTCGCGCAGAAGCAGAAGCTCAACCCCGATCTGTGGAGCGACGTGAAGAAAGTGCTGCCGCTTCTCGCGAGCCCGGAATTCTACGAGCAGGCGAAGCTGGGCTATGCGCGCGGCGGAATGCCGGTCGCCTTCGTCGATCGCGTGCGCGGCTATTACGACGTGCTGCTCGCGCAGGAGCAGCCGCATCGGCCGCGCCTCACGCTGTCCGTCGGCTCATCCGACGCCTCAGCGCCGCTTGCCGCGCCGGCGAAGTAGTCAAGCACGATTGGCGCACAATTGTCCGCGAGGCGCGCGATCGCCTATCATTGCACCGTGACACCCGCTTCGATGCGCTTCGGGCTCATCGCAATTCTCGCGGTGACGGCATGCGCGTTCGCGCAGGCGCCCGCGCCGGTGTTCATCGAGGACCTGACCTCGCCCGAGCTCAGGCGGGCCGTCGACGCCGGCAGGACCACCGTGCTGGTGCCGATCGGCGGCACCGAGCAGAACGGGCCGCACATGACACTCGGCAAGCACAATGCGCGCGTCCGCGCGCTCGCCGAGCGGATCGCCCAGGCGCTCGGCAACGCGCTGGTGGCTCCGGTCGTCGCCTACGTACCCGAGGGCGCCGTCTCGCCGCCGGCGGCGCACATGCGCTTCCCGGGCACAATCACGGTGCCCGATGCCGCGTTCGAAACGACGCTCGAGTATGCGGCGCGCAGCTTTCGCCTCCACGGATTCCGCGACATCGTCCTACTCGGCGACCACGGCGGCTACCAGAAGGACCTCAAGGTCGTCGCCGATCGGCTCAATCGCGAATGGGCGGCGACGCCCGTGCGCGTCCACGCGATCGAGGAGTACTACCGCGCCGCCGGCCCCGATTACACGAAGCTGCTCGAGAAGCGGGGCTATCGCGCCGACGAGATCGGCACACATGCGGCGCTGGCAGACACTTCCCTGTCAATGGCCGTCGATCCGCACAGCGTTCGTACCGACCAGCTGGCGGCGGCGGCGAGCGGCGGACGTGCGGTGGGTGTCTATGGCGATCCGCGTCGCGCAAGTGCGGAGCTCGGCAAGGCCGGCGCCGATCTCATCGTCGAGGAAACCGTCGCTGCCATACGCAAGGCCGTCGCCAGACGCTGAGCGTGCGGCTGTCCATCCGTTCCGCCATTCAACCAGCCACAGGAAGAATCAGGATGTCGAAGTCGATGTCGTTTGCCCCACCACTCGCAGCCGCCCTGCTGGCGGCCTTTGCATTGCATGGCACCGGCGCGGCCGATGCGGTCCCCGCGGCCGCATCACCGGCGGTGGTCACGGTGCCCGGGATGCCCGGCGTGCCCGATCCCACCAATCTCTACAGCGAGACCCGCGCCGGCAAGGTGAGCGCTTCCGTGGCGGCCGACCTGCCGCGCGTCTACGTGCCGAACCTGCAGTCGAACGACGTCTACGTCATCGATCCGGCGACGCTCAAGGTCGTCGACAAGTTTCGCGTCGGCCTGAACCCGCAGCACGTCGTCCCGTCGTGGGACATGCGCACGCTGTGGGTCGCCAACAATGCCGAGAACACCAAGGTCGGCAGCCTCACGCCCATCGATCCGCGCACCGGCAAGCCGGGCAAGCCGATTGCCGTCGACGATCCGTACAACATGTATTTCACGCCGGACGGCGCGTCGGCGATCGTCGTCGCCGAGGCGCATGAGCGGCTCGATTTCCGCGATCCGAAGACCATGGCAATGCAGTACTCGATCGCGGTGCCGCGCTGCAAGGGCATCAACCACGCCGATTTCTCGATCGACGGCCGCTTCGCGATCTTCACCTGCGAATTCACGGGCACGGTCGCCAAGGTCGACCTCGTGAACCGCAAGGTGCTGGGTTACATCCAGTTGCTGAAGCCCGGCGTGCCGACTCAGACGGTCAAGGGGATCGACGGCCGCGACGAGACCATCTGCACGTCCTGGAAGGGCATGCCGCAGGACGTTCGCGTGTCGCCGGACGGGAAGACATTCTTCGTCGCCGACATGATGTCGGACGGCGTTCACGTCGTCGACGGCGACACCTTCCGGCAGACGGGCTTCATTCCCACCGGCGTCGGCGCGCACGGTCTTTATCCAAGCCGGGACGGCACCAAGCTCTACGTCGCCAACCGCGGATCGAACAAGATCCACGGCAAGCCGCACGGCAAGGGCAGCGTGTCCGTGATCGATTTCGCGACGAGGAAGGTCGACGTCACCTGGCCGATCCCGGGCGGCGGCAGCCCGGACATGGGGAACGTCAGCGCGGACGGCAGGCAGCTATGGCTTGCCGGCCGCTACGACAACGTCGTCTACGTGTTCGACACGACCAACGGAGATGTGAAGTCGGTCGCGGTCGGCAAGGAGCCGCACGGCCTCACGGTGTGGCCGCAGCCCGGCCGCTATTCGCTCGGCCACACGGGCAATACGCGCTGAACGGAGCGTCGACGAGCGAACGCATCAGCGGCCGGCGCCGATGACCGTCACGCCGCCCATGTAGGGCTGCAGCGCGGGCGGAACGTCGATGCCGCCGTCGGCACGCTGGTAGTTCTCCATCACGGCGACCAGCGTGCGACCGACCGCGAGACCGGAGCCGTTCAGCGTGTGCACGAGCTCGGGCTTGCCCTGCGCGTTGCGAAAGCGGGCCTGCATCCGGCGTGCCTGGAACGCCTCGCAGTTCGATACCGACGATATTTCGCGAAAGGTGTTCTGCGCGGGCAGCCACACCTCGAGGTCGTAGGTCTTCGCGCTCGCGAAGCCGATGTCGCCGGCGCACAGCGCAACGACGCGGTACGGCAAGGCGAGCTTCTGCAGAATCGCCTCGGCGTGCCCGACCATCGATTCCAGCGCCTCGTAGGATTTCTCGGGATGGACGATCTGCACCATCTCGACCTTGTCGAACTGGTGCTGCCGGATCATCCCGCGCGTGTCCTTGCCGTAGCTGCCCGCCTCCGAGCGAAAGCACGGCGAATGCGCGGCGAGGCGGATCGGCAGCGATTCGGCGGGAAGGATTTCGCCCCGGACCGAGTTCGTGAGCGAGATCTCGGCCGTCGAGATGAGATAGAGCGGCTCCTCGTCGCTCGCGCCGCCCTTCCTGACGGAGAACATGTCGTCGGCGAATTTCGGCAGCTGCGTCGTGCCGACCAGCGTTTCGGCGTTGACGATGTAAGGCGTATAGCACTCGGTGTAGCCGTGCTCGCGCGTCTGCGTGTCCAGCATGAGCTGCGCCAGTGCCCGGTGCAGGTGGGCGAGCTCGCCGCGCAGGAACGAGAAACGCGCGCCCGACATCTTCGCCGCGGTCGCGAAATCGAGCAGGCCCAGCGCCTCGCCGAGGTCGGTGTGGTCCTTCACCGCAAAGTCGAACTGCCGCGGCGTGCCCCATCGCCGAACCTCGACGTTGTCCTCCGCCGACTTCCCGTCCGGAACACCCGGATGCAGCAGGTTCGGGATGTCGAGCAGGAAGTCGCGCAGCTGCGTCTGGATCTGCTCCAGCGCCGCTTCCTGCCTTTTCGTTTCATCGCCGATGCCGGCCACCTCGGCGAGCAGCGCGCTCGCGTCCTCGCCCTTCCCCTTGGCCGCGCCGATCTGCTTCGACAGCGCATTGCGCCGCGCCTGCAGCTCCTGCGTGCGCATCTGGATGTCCTTGCGATCGCGCTCCAGCGCTTCGAAGCGCGCGGTGTCGAGCGTGACGCCGCGCCGCGCGAGGCCGGCCGCGACGGCGGACAGATCGTTCCGGAAGAGATTGATGTCGAGCATCCGGCAATGTTACCAAACGCCGGCCAGGCGCGGCCTTGTGCGGCGTCAGGATTCCTCGTCGCGTGACGCCTTGTCGCGGCTTTTCAGCCATTCGAGCTTGTCGCGAATCTTCGCCTCCAGTCCGCGATCGGTCGGCTCGTACCACGTGACGTCGGGCATGTTGTCGGGGAAGTAGCGCTCGCCGGCGGCGAAGCCGCCCTCCTCGTCGTGCGCGTAGCGGTAGCCCTTGCCGTAGTCGAGCTCCTTCATCAGTTTCGTCGGCGCATTGCGCAGCCGCAGCGGTACCGGCCGGGAGCTGTCGTCGCGAATGAACGCGCGCGCTGCCCCATACGCGGTGTAGACGGCGTTGGACTTCGGCGCGCACGCGAGGTAGATCACCGCTTCGGCGAGCGCGAGTTCCCCTTCCGGGGTGCCGAGGCGTTCATAGGTCTCGACCGCGGCAAGCGTCAGCGACAGGGCGCGCGGATCGGCGAGCCCGATGTCCTCGGACGCCATCCGGATCATTCGCCGTCCTACATAGAGCGGATCGGCGCCGCCGTCCAGCATCCGGCACATCCAGTAGAGCGCGGCGTCGGGACTCGAGCCGCGCACCGCCTTGTGCAGTGCCGAGATCTGGTCGTAGAACGCCTCGCCGCCCTTGTCGAAGCGGCGCAGGCTGCGTGCAATTGTCGCCTCGACGAAAGCAACGTCAACGGGCGCCTTGCGTCCGTCGCCGGCGGCCGTCGCGAGGTACTCGACCAGGTTGACGAGCCGGCGCCCGTCGCCGTCGGCGTACGCGACCAGCGCTTCGCGCGCGCCGGCGTCGAGCGTGAGACCGGGCGCGCCGGCGGCCAGCGCGCGATCGAGGAGCTGCATGAGCTCGTCGGGCGCAAGCGGCTCCAGCACGTAGACCGCGGCGCGGGAGAGCAGCGCGCCGATCACCTCGAACGACGGATTCTCGGTCGTCGCGCCGATGAAGGTGACGACACCCTGCTCGACGAACGGCAGGAACGCGTCCTGCTGCGCCTTGTTGAACCGATGCACTTCGTCGACGAAAAGAATCGTGTGCCGGCCGCTCTGCGCGAGCGTCGCCTGCGCACGGGCGACCGCGTCGCGGATGTCCTTCACGCCGGACAGCACCGCCGAGAGTGCGATGAATTCCGCGTTGAATGCGTCGGCCATCAGCCGCGCGAGCGTGGTCTTGCCCACACCCGGCGGGCCCCACAGGATCATCGAATGCGGCTTGCCCGAAGCGAACGCGACGGCGAGCGGCTTCCCGGGCGCCAGCAGATGGCGCTGGCCGATCACCTCGCCGATCGATTTCGGGCGCAGCCGCTCGGCGAGCGGTGTCGCGGGATTGGTGGTCGCGAAGAGGTCCGACATGACGCCATTGTAATCGGCACCGTCCGCGGCACGCCCGCGCCCGCTTGCCGGCGCGGCGGCGAGCGTCCATCATCCGCGCTGCGGCCGCAGGACGGCCTTCCGGAACGGACAGGACTTCCATGCGCGCTGCAACGCCCCGCTTTCGATTCATCGTCGCCGGAACACTGGTTGCAATCGGCGCCACCACGGCGCAGGCCTTCGATCTCGAAGGTCATCGCGGGACGCGCGGCCTCATGCCCGAGAACACGCTGGCGGCCTTCAATCGCGCGATCGCGATCGGTGTCACGACGCTCGAGACCGACGTCGCCGTGACCAAGGACGGCGTGCTCGTCATCTCGCACGATCCGTTCCTCAATCCCGACGTCGTCCGCGGACCGGATGGCCGCTGGCTCGCCGTCAAGGGACCGCCCATCCATTCGCTGACGCTCGCGGAACTGCAGCGCTACGACATTGGCCGGCTCAATCCCGAGAGCAAGTACGCGCAGCAGTTCCCGCAGCAGACGCCGGTCGATGGTCAGCATTTTCCGACGCTGGCCGAGGTCTTCGCGCTGGTGCGTGCGGCACCGAAACCGGTGCGGCTCAATCTCGAAACCAAGATCACGCCGACCAGTGCCGACGAGACGGTCGACGCGGCGACGTTCGCGAGGCTCCTGGTCGACGCGATCCGTGGCGCGCAGTTGACCTCGCGAGCGACGATCCAGTCGTTCGACTGGCGCACGCTGGTCGAATCGAAGCGGATGGCGCCGGACATCGAGACCGCATGCCTCACGATCGAGACGCCAAATTTCGATACCGTGCAGAGCAAGTCCGACAAGCCATCACCGTGGCTCGCCGGGCTCGAGCTCGCGAAGGTCGGCAACTCGCTGCCGCGTCTAGTGAAGGCCGCCGGATGCGCGATCTGGTCGCCGTTCTGGCGCAATGCGACGCCGGCGCTGGTCGCCGAGGCGCATGCGCTGGGCCTCAAGGTGCTGCCGTGGACCGTCAACGACCCCGCCGACATCGCCGCGCAGATCGATGCGGGTGCCGACGGCATCATCACTGACTATCCGGACCGCGCGCGAGCGGTGATGAGCGCGAAGGGCATTCCGCTGCCGTGACATTCCGCCACCGTTCGTTTGCCGAGGGAGATCTTGATGCCTGCTGACGGCAAGGCCGCGGCCTGGCCGCTCGCCGCCGGCATCGCGGCGATCGTCGTCTCGCCCCTGCTCGAGCTCGCGACGGGCCAGGGCGCGCTCTACACGTTCTGGCTCACGGCGATGATGATCGGGCTCTGGGCGGCGCAACGCCTGACCCGGCGCGAGGTGGGTGTCACGGTCGGTGACGCGAAGTCCTACGCAATCGCGGTGGCCTATCCCGTTGTCATCATCGGCTGCGTCGCGCTCGGCGCGTGGGCGGCGGGACTGATCGATCTCTCGGCGTATTCGGCAATGACGACCTTCCGTCGTCTGACGCTCAACTTCCTCGTCACGTTCGTGTTCGCGCTGATCACCGAGGAAGGTTTCTTCCGCGGCGCCTTGTGGGGCAGCTGCCTTCGCGCCGGATTCTCGCCCGCATGGACGCTCCTGTGGACGAGTCTCGCCTTCGGCCTCTGGCATCTCGCCGTACCGATCATCGAACCCGATTTCGCGCAGCCCATGGCCAAGGTGCCGCAGTACGTGCTCGGCGCCACGGTGTTCGGCATCGCGATGGGCTTGCTGCGGCTGCGCTCGGGATCGATCGTCGTGCCGAGCTTCTGCCACGCGCTGTGGAACGCCACTGCGTATACGCTGTTCGGCACCGGCGAGAAGGTGGGCCAGCTCGGCATTGCCGATACCAGCATCTGGGATCCCGAGCGCGGCTACGCGGGACTGGTGCTGGCGATACTCGCGGCGGCCCTGTGGTGGTGGCGGGTCAGGCCTTCGACTGCGGCCCGGTGAGCGAGCGCGTCTTCGTTCCCGTGAACCAAAAATGTTCGCCGCCCTTGTCCAGCCCGGCTTGACATTGTCGAATGGAAGGAGTGAATTAGGAACGCCTTCGGCGGCGCGCCAATTCGCTGCCCCTTGCGGCCGCGACGGGTCGATGGCATCTTTCCGTCTCGGAATGCTTTAGGCCACAGGGAGCCTGTCTTGTGACGCCCGCCAGATTCCGTCGGAGCGGACATTCCTGGACCAGCGCTCGTTGTTGTGGCGGCGTCATCGGCCGTGCCAGAATTCAAACACCGCGGCACAGGGAACCAGACCCAACTTCCAGTTGCATCGTCCTCTCATCCACCCAAAAAGGAGCCTCGGTCATGAACAAACTTGCAATCAGTATCCTCGTCGTCGCCGCGGCATTCGCCGCCAACGTCTACGCACAGAGCAGTGCGATAAAGGGCAGCAGTGAACCGGGCAAGGCCAGTGTCGAGCAGACTGTAGACGTCACGGCCACGGTCGTAGCCATCGACAGGTCTACGCGCGACATCACGCTGAAAGGCCCCAAGGGCAACTGGATCGTTGTCACCGCCGGACCCGAGGTCAGGAACTTCGACCAGATCAGTGTGGGCGACAAGGTCCATGCCCGATACATCGAAGCGCTTGTACTCGAACTGAAGCATGGCGCTGACCTCGCGGTTACCCGCACCGACGAGAAAAGCGCCCAGGGCGCGGCGCCGGGAGCGCAGCCGCACGGCGTCGCCGGCCGCCGCATCACGGTCGTGGCCGACGTTATCGCCGTCGACCGCCAGACGCAGGTTGTCACGCTGCGCGGGCCCGAACAGACAATGAACGTGAGAGTTGACGATCCCGCTCAGCTCAAGCGCATCCAGAAGGGCGATCAGGTGTACGCCACCTACACGCAGGCGCTCGCGATGGTCGTGGAAGCAGCTCCAAAGAAATAGTCGCAAGGTGCGCGGCGCCGCGGTGCGGGCGCCCCCACCTGTGATTCACCTGCGGCCGAGCCGCGGGGGCGCAATCCTTCTGGCCGGGATATGACGGCGATAATTGCGATTTGCCGGTGCGTGCGTACGTGCAACGCCGACAATGCACTGAACGTCGCGCCCGAGTGACTTTACGAGGCGCTTGTGGACGCTTCGGGTCACGCTCGGAACGCAGGGTTAAAACGCGTCAGGGCCGGAACCAGGCATTCCCCACCACCAGATTCACGGCGGTCGTCCCGGCGCTGTGCGCGATGTCGATGCCAGCGTTCACTCCGAGCTTGCTGGCGAGCTTGTAGCGGAATCCGACTCTCCGGCTTCCGACGTTCTGCGTGGCGCACGCGCCCACGGGCGGAGATGTCGGGCCAGGCCCAGTCTTCAACGCCCGCTTCTCGGCGCGGCCGAAGGAACATGCGACCGACGTTTCCGCGAGCGATCAGGGCGCTCGCGATGAGCGGGAACCGCGGCGTTGACCAGAATGTTGTCATTCCGCGAACGCCTTTCATGTGGGTCCTAAGACGCAACTCGCCCGGCAACCCATTCCTTGAGCAGCGTGTAGGTGACCGCGAGCACCACGGGACCCACGAACAGTCCGACGATACCGAACGCGACCAGGCCCCCGATCACGCCGGCAAAGATGAGCAGCATCGGCAGGTCGGCCCCCCTGCGGATGAGCAGCGGGCGCAGGAAATTGTCCATCGTGCCGACGCCGATGGACCAGATCAGCAGGGCCGTACCCCACCCGGTCTGGTCGTTCCAGAACAGCCACGCCACGGCGGGAATGAGCACGAGAATGGGCCCCAGCTGCGCGATGCAAAGCAGCAGCACCACGCCGGTCAGCAGTCCGGCGAACGGAATTCCCGCCACAAGAAGGCCGAGTCCCGCCAGGACCGTCTGCGTCAACGCCGTGACGACCACGCCGAGCGCAACGGCGCGAATGGCCTGACCGGCCAGCACCACGACGCCCTCGCCACGCTCGCCCGCGAGCCTGCGACCGAATTGGATCAGGCCCGCACTCGCGGCTTCGCCCTGCGTGTACATGACCACCGCGATGATCACCGTCAGGAGAAACTGGATGGCCAGCACGCCGAAGCCGCCGAGCGCGCCGGCGAGCCATTGCGCGGCGGAAGCCGCATAGGGTGCGAGGCGCGCAGCGAGGCCCGATTTGCCTGCCGCTGCAATGTCCGCCCAGGTCGCTGCGATCTTCGGGCCGACCAAGGGAACGCGGGAGACCCATTCCGGCGGCGGGGGAATCGCGGCAGTCGCCAGCGTGTCGATCCAACCCTTGATCGTATCCGTGTTGTCGACCACCGCCTGGATCGCCAGCACCAGCGGCACGACGAACACGAGGACCATTGCGCCGGACATGATCGTCACGGCCAGCGCCCGGCTGCGAATCGTGTGCTGCAGCTTGAGCATCATCGGCCAGGTCGCCACCACGATCATCGCCGCCCAGACGATCGCGAGCAGGAACGGACGCAGGACCCAGATCGAGCCGCCGATGAGAATCGCCATCAGCAGCACCGCGAGGAAGGTGCGCGTCAGGTCACGTTGCATGTTGGAGCTGGATCCGCCGTCCGTCATGTCGGCACCACGCGTCTCAGTTCAGATCGCTGTCTTTGTAGTACTTGGTCCCCTTGGCGGTCAGCTCCAGCGCCAGGCCTTTGTCGGTGACCTGATAGATCCAGACCCCCGGACCGACTGCGACCGCGCCCTGGTAGGCGGAGCCCTTGTCGCCGGTCTTCGCCGCCGCGGTCGCCTGTCCGCCAAATTCCCAGCCGGAGTTGACGAAATCGTTGAGCGCCTTCTCGGTTTCGAACACCCAGACCACCTGGAACTTCTTGGCCCCGAAGCCCAGGCCGGCTTGAATCTCGGCCATCTTCATGTACGTCATCGCCTTGGTCTTGTTGTTGACCGCGATGCCTTCGCCGGAACCGCCCCCGGCGACGAGGATCTTCATGCCGAAGTTGCTGAACGCAGCGTAGCCGGCCGCGGACCCGACCGCCTTGCGCGCCCCGGGGGCCGCCTTGTAGACGGCGGCGAGCGCGTCCTGTGCTGCCTTGCGCACTTCCGCCTGCTCCTTGGCCTTATCGGCGCCGAGCGCAATTCCGGGGACGACCAATGCGAATGCCATTGCGAGGACCATCATGCGACGATTCATGCTCCCTCCTGTTCAGTGGATTGACAAACCATCGAGCCGGCATCACGAGGCATCGGATCTGCGCCAACGTTCGACGGCGGGCGCAAAACGCGAACACCGGGCCATCATCAGCACCTTGTCTGGGATATCGCGAAAGTTTAACGACATTTCTGATTTAGTGATTTTTTTCTGACGCGATCTATGCAAAGCGTCCGCGGCGGCGTCTAATAAACACGCCCGGGCGCGACCATATTTGCGTCGCGGAATTATCGGTTCCTTGACGGGAACATATTCCCGGCAGGGAAAGTTTGTGCCCGCCGTCACCTGAGTAGTGCCCCCCATCCAGGAGACAACCATGGTAAGAAACACACTGGTGCTCGCATCGCTGGCAATGTTGCTTGCGGTACCGAGTGCCTATGCGCAGCCTGCGCCGACAGTGGCGGCCGCGCCGGCTGCGAATGCAGTCGACTCGGCATCGGTCCAGATCCTCAAGGACATGGGTGCGTACCTGCAGACGCTGAAGCGCTTCCGCGTGTCGACCGAACTGACCGGCGAACGCGTCCTTGCCGACGGCGAGAAACTGCAGCACACAGCGACCGCCGACATGGACGTCGAGCGTCCGAACAAGATACGCGCTGTGATGAAAAGCGCCCGCTCCGAGCGCGAGATCATCTATGACGGCAAGACGGTCACCCTCTATACGCCGGCGCAGAAGTATTACTCGACGGTGGAATTCACTGAGAATATCGGCAGCCTGATCGACAAACTGGAGGACCGGTATGGCGTCGAGCTCCCATTGTCGGATCTCTTTCTTTTCGGGACTCCGGCGGCGCCGCTCGACAAGATCGAGTCGGCGATGAACGCCGGCCAGGATTTCGTCGGCGACGATCTCTGCGACCACTATGCGTATCGTCAGGGCAAGTTCGATTGGCAGATCTGGATCACCGCCGGCGAGAAGCCGCTGCCGCGCAAGATCGTGATCACCAATCGTGCCGACGACGCGCGTCCGCAGTCGGTTTCGCTGATCGACTGGAACCTGAAGCCGGCCTTCAAGGACGCGGTGTTCAAGTTCACGCCGCCGAAGGGCGCAACGAAGATCGAGATCGTTCCGCGGAAGACCAAGTAGAGGAGCGCCATCATGAAAAACACTTTTGGCAGTTTGTGTCCGGCCGCGCTGGCCGCCCTCGTTCTGGCCTCCTTCGCGATGACTCCCTACGCTGACGCCGCGGGTGGCGGCGGTCGTGGCGGCGGTGGCGGTGGTGGCGGCGGTGGTGGTGCCCGCGCTTCGGCCGGCGGCGGCGGCGGTGGCGCCCGGCAGAACGCGCAGGTCAACAACAGTCGAGCCGATGCGCGCACGAACGACGTTCGCAGCACCAGCGTCAACAACGTCAATGCGAATCGGAATGTGAACGTCAACGCCGAACGTAACGTCAACGTCAACGTCAACAACGGTTGCTGCAACAACGGCTGGGACAACGATTACCACCCCGTCGCCACCGCGGCGGCGGTCGGGGCGGCGGTTGCCGTGACTTCGGCCGTCGTCGGGTCGATGGTGCGCACGGTCCCGCCCGGCTGCGTGCCCGTGAACTACGGTGGCATGGTCTACCAGCAGTGCGGAGGCACGTGGTATCAGCCGCAGGGATCGCAGTTCGTCGTCGTCAATGCACCGTACTGACCGGGCCCCCGTGGAGGCCGGCCGCTGTCGCGGCCGCCTCCGGTGACCTCGCGCATCTAGACGAGCGCAACCTTTCCGGTGGCGAGATCATAGACGCCGCCGACAATGTCGATCTTCTTCGCAGCGTAAAGCTTCTGGACGATTGGCGGCGAATTTTTCAGCCGGGCAACTTGCCGCCGCACGTTCTCGGCCACCGAATTGCCAAGCAGGTCTCCGCCCTGCTTCTTCTCGGCGTCGGCGACCGCCGGCTTGATCGCGGCGATCAGTTCGGGCAAGTGGCCCGGAAGCACGGCCTTGTCCTTCAGCACCTTGATCGCGGCATCGACCGCGCCGCATCCGCTGTGGCCGAGCACCATGATGAGCGGCGCGCCGAGGAACTGGGCGCCGTATTCGATGGAGGCGAGCAAATCCGGGGTCACGATGTTGCCCGCGACGCGCATCACGAAAAGCTCGCCCGGCCCCTGGTCGAAGAGCAGTTCCGGCGACACGCGCGAATCGGAGCAGCTCAGGATCTGGGCGAACGGATACTGCCCCAGCACGCGCGCGGCGCGGCCCGATGAGAAGTCGCGCTCGTTGAGGGCGTTGACCGCGTATCGCGCGTTGCCGTCCAGCAGCCGCTTCAGCGCGTCGGTAGGCGCGATTGCGTTCGCGGGGGGCGCGGCGCCCGGTGCAGGCGGGTCGGCCGCCAAGGCGACACCAACGCTCCACGGCACCAGCGCCGCGAGCGCGCCGGTTCGCAGGAAATCCCGACGCGTTACCTGAGGCTCGTGCTGCGCATCGCCACATTCATCGCACATGTGCATTCCTCCCTTGGTTGCATTCGGAGGTGAACGGGCGCCGTGATCATCGCAACTCCAGTTGCTCGTCATCGGCGAACGTCTTGCGCCGCGGTGAATCGACCTCGACAGACCGCCACGAGTCTAACCCCGGGACGCCCTGTCACCAACCAGGCACCCCGCGCGCACAAGGGGTAAGTATCCGGTCCACTTATCGCGACGGGAGAATACTTCCACGCGGCGATCGCTAACGGCGCCCGAATGCGAATCGGCGCGTTGCGCCAGACCAGACGCGAAGAGCACTCCTGCCGCGAGATGCGGGCGACGCGCCGCTAGAACTGTGTCTTCCATCCCACGGCGAATCCATGCGGCAGGATCTCGATCAAGAGGGGCACGTCGCGCGAATGGGAGTACCACCCGGCGAGGCCGCCGACGGCCAAGCCGCCGATGACGTCGGATTGCCAGTGCGCCTGGTTCTTGATCCGCCCCGCGCCGACGTAGAGCGGGACCGCAAGCAGTGCGTACGTCCACGGGTACTCCGGTCCATATTCCAATACGTAGGGCGTCACGAGGCCGGCGGCCACGGCCGCCTCGCCGCTGGGGAAGCTGTAATTGTGTCCACCCTGGAACCACAGGCACGGGTTGTCTTCGGTGCTGGGGCGAACGCGTGTGAAAACGTACTTTGCTGCCTGCGCCGAGACGCCAGAAATGATTTCGGAGTCGACGCCCTGCCACATCGTCTTGCCGAAGCGGCTCTCCGCGCCTTCCCATACGGCGCCGCCGATCTCCGCAATCGTCAGCGCCCCGACGAGGCCGCGATACACATTCGGATTCCACGCCCCCGAAGCGTTGTACGAAACCTCGTGATCGATGTGCGACCAGCCGCAGTTCTGCGCGGCACACCAACAGGGCGCCGCGAATGCGGCAATCATCAGCATCGCGCGGAGCAAGTCCGATCGCATTGGGGCACCCTTCGCACTCCGCCAAAAAACTTCGGCAATCGCTGCGCCGTCGGGGTGTCGGAAACACGAAGCCGTTCGCCTTGCGCGACTTGCTGCGGATTTCGCTGCAACGCGCCGCCCGACGCATATTGAAAGCATACGACGCGGAGCTTTCAGAACGCTGACCGGCACTGAATCACGCCGCGGCATCCCGGGCCTCCGCAGGCGGCCCCGGTGATCCGCGCTCGAGGCGCGGCGTAAATTGTTCGGCGGCGGGATCTGGACGCCCCCCGCTGGCGCTGGAGCCCGCTGCCCCGGCTACTCGCCGACGACGTCGGCGCCTGCGGGCGGCGTGAACGCGAAGAGCGCGGGATCGAGCGCCGGATTGCGCTCGAAATGGTCGAAGGTCAAGAGCGTCGAGTTGCCGAATGCGTCGAGCAGTTCCATCCGGCGCGGCAGGTTGTCGCGAAAGCCGATGCGCACGCGCGACAGGCTTCCGTCCGCCGATTTCGGCCGGGCCTCGACCATGGCGAGACCGTTGTCGGTGCCGGCGTCGGTCAGCGTGTAGTTGCGCTCCAGCGCGTTGTCGCCGGCAAGGAGCGCCGCCGGGCTGCCGCCCAGCGTGGCCGCCTGGCTCCGCACGATCACCTGGTTGAGATCGCGATCGAAGATCCAGATCCTGGTGCCGTCGCCGACGATCAGCTGCTCGACCGGCTTGTCGTACGACCAGCGAAAACGTCCGGGGCGCTGGAACGAGAACGTGCCTACGCTCGTGCGATCGCGCCGGTCCTTGCCGGTGACCAGCTGCTGGAACGACGACTTGCCGGACTTGGTCCCGTCGACAAAGGCCTTCAGCTGGTCGAGGCCGCCCGCCACTGCCGCGGCGGGCAGCAGCGTGAGCGCGACGAGCGCTGCGACGGAAACGCTGCGAAGAAACCGAATTTGCATGCTCACGTCCCCGGAATGTTCGCGAGGCAGTTGCCGACCGCATCCAGCACGATGTATGAATGATCGCGGCCCGCGAATTCCTTGCGTCCGTCGACCATCTTGTACTGGTGCGCGTAGACGCGCCACGAGTCGAAGGCGCGCTCGGGATCGTAGTCGCAGCCGTCGACGTACCAGTCGGGACCGCAGAATTCCTTTGGCAAGAGCCCCTTCGCGCGCTCGATCGCCTGCTCCGCGGTGATCCGCGGCGCGTCGGCGGGCCGGTCGCGCGGACACCAGCCGTCCTGGCGGTACACCAGCACGGGCCCCGCGAGTGCGGCTCGGGCGACGAGCACCGCGACGATCGCGACGAGCGCGCGAACGCAGGTCCGCGGGAGGCCCGCGCGCGTGCTCATCGTGCGTCGCCTTTGGGCGCGGGGGCCAGCACGTCGCGATTGCCGTTGGTCTGCATCGGCGTGACAAGTCCCGCGCGCTCCATCTGCTCGATCAGGCGGGCCGCGCGGTTGTAGCCGATGCGCAGGTGCCGCTGCACCAGAGAGATCGACGGCCGGCGCGTCTGCAGCACGATGGCGACGGCCTGGTCGTACATCGGGTCCGACTCGGCGTCGGCCCCGGGCGTCCCCGCCGCGTCGTCGCCGTTGCCGCCTGCCGCGCCGTCGAGCAATCCTTCGACGTATTGCGGCTCGCCCTGGCGCTTGAGATAGTCGACCACGTGGTGAACTTCGGCGTCCGACACGAAAGCGCCGTGAACCCGCAGCGGATAGCCGACGCCGGGCGGCTGGAACAGCATGTCGCCCTGCCCCAGCAATGCCTCCGCACCCATGTGGTCGAGGATCGTCCGCGAGTCGACGCGGCTCGCGACCTGGAACGCGATGCGCGACGGAATGTTCGCCTTGATGAGCCCCGTGATCACATCGACCGACGGCCGCTGTGTGGCGAGGATGAGGTGGATGCCGGACGCGCGCGCCTTCTGCGCGATGCGCGCGATCAGCTCCTCGATCTTCTTGCCCGTGACCATCATGAGGTCGGCGAGCTCGTCGATGACGACGACGATATAGGGCACCTCCTCGATCGGCTCGGGCGCATCCGGGGTCAGGGAGAACGGATTGGTCAGCGGCGTCCCGGATTTCTTCGCGTCGGCGACGCGTGCGTTGTAGCCGCCGATGTTGCGCACGCCAAGTGTGGACATCAGCTTGTAGCGACGCTCCATCTCGGCCACGCACCAGTTGAGCGCGTTGCCGGCGAGCTTCATGTCGGTGACGACGGGCGCCAGCAGATGCGGGATGCCCTCGTAGACCGAGAGCTCCAGCATCTTCGGGTCGATGAGGATGAGGCGAACCTGCCGCGGCTCGGCCTTGTAGAGCAGCGACAGGATCATCGCGTTGACCGCGACCGACTTGCCCGAGCCGGTCGTGCCGGCCACCATCAGGTGCGGCATCTTCGCAAGATCGGCGACGATGGCCTTGCCGGCAATGTCCTTGCCGAGCGCCAGCGTGAGCGGACTGGCCGTGTCGTGGTACGTCGTCGACGACAGGATCTCGGTGAGCTTCACGATCTGCCGCTTCGGATTCGGCAATTCGAGGCCCATGCACGACTTGCCGGGAATGGTCTCGACCACGCGGATCGACACGACGGAGAGCGCCCGCGCGAGATCCTTCATCAGGTTGACGATCTGCGCGCCCTTGACTCCGACCGCCGGCTCGATCTCGTAGCGGGTGATCACCGGCCCCGGATACGCGGCCAGCACGTGCACGGCGACGCCGAAGTCGGCGAGCTTGCGCTCGATGAGGCGCGAGGTGAATTCCAGCGTCTCGGCGCTGACCGACTCCTCCTTCGGCGGCGCATCGTCGAGGAGCGCCAGCGGCGGCAGCGGCGAGTCCGGCATGTCGACGAACAGCGGCCGCTGCTTTTCGCGGACGACGCGCTCGGATTTCTGCACCTCGGCCACGGGGGCCACGACCAGCACGGGCTCGCGCGGCGCGGGGTCGTGCTTCGCCTGCACGACGGCCTCGCGCTCCGCCATCGCCTGTGCACCCAGATCGCGCTCGCGCTTTGCCTCCGAGCGCTCGCGCATGATCGCGACGATCCGCTCGAGCCCGGCGCCCACCCGCTCCATCAGGCGAAGCCACGACATGCCCGAGAACAGCGACCAGCCGATCGCGAGCAGCACGATGAGGAGCAGTGTCGCACCGTTGAAGCCCGCGAACCTCGCGATGGCAGTGCCGAACATCTCGCCGATCGCGCCCCCGGGACGCAGCGGCAGCTGCATCGGCAGCCGGTAGAGCCGCAGCGCCTCGAGAGCCGCGCTGCAGAGGAGGACGAGCCCGAAGCCGAGGAATCCGAGCGGGATCGGGTGATCGGATTCGTAGCCGGGGTGGCCGATGCGGCGGTAGCCCGCGACGACGAGCGCGATGCCGCCCACGATGAACCACCACGCCGAGGCGCCGAAAAGATAAAGCAGCATGTCGGCGAGCCACGCGCCGGCCGTGCCGCCGCGATTGACGATCGGCGCGCCCGTTCCGGTGAAGGACCAGCCTGGATCCGATTTCGAATAGGTGGCGAGCACGAGCGCCAGCCAGACGAACCCGGCGACGACAATGAGCCACCACGACTCGCGTACGAGGCGTGCGAAGCGTGGCGAGCGCGTCGCGAGATCGGGCTTGCGCGCGGCCCTGGCGGCGCCGGAACGGCGGCCCGTCTCCGGTGTTTTTTTATTGAAAAACATCAGGGTGCCGCACTTTGTTCATGCGACGGATTATACATGGAAATTCTGGAAATGCGGCGCCGAAAAGGTCGTCGCGCGCCGCGCTGGAGGCGGCCCGAATGCCGGGAACGGGAGTGCGTGCCGACCGGATCGTGACGCCGCTTGCCTCACCCGGGCAGCGCCCCCAATTCAAGTAAAATCGTGCGATTCAGCGCAAACAGCAAGTCCAACGAAGAAAAAGCGAAGCATGCCAACCCAACACGCCCGTCTGCTCATTCTCGGATCCGGCCCCGCCGGCTACACGGCCGCAGTATACGCCGCACGCGCGAACCTTTCGCCCGTGCTCATCACCGGTCTCGCACAGGGCGGGCAGCTCATGACCACCACCGACGTCGACAACTGGCCGGCCGATGCGGGAGGCGTCCAGGGACCCGACCTGATGGCGCGATTCCAGCAGCACGCCGAGCGTTTCGAGACCAGGCTCGTCTTCGACGAGATCCACACGGCGAAGCTCGGCGAGCGGCCGCTGCGCCTCATCGGGGACAATGGCGAGTACACGTGCGACGCGTTGATCATCGCCACGGGGGCGTCGGCGCGCTATCTCGGCATCCCGTCCGAGCAGACGTTCCACGGCAAGGGGGTGTCGGCCTGCGCGACCTGCGACGGGTTCTTCTACAAGAACCACGATGTGGCCGTCGTCGGCGGCGGCAATACCGCGGTCGAGGAAGCGCTTTATCTCTCCAACATCGCGAAATCCGTCACGGTCGTGCATCGCCGCGACAAGTTCCGCGCCGAGGCGATCCTGATCGACCGGCTGATGGCGAAGACGAAGGACGGCGGCAACGTCCGTGTGGTATGGAACCACACGCTCGACGAGATCCTGGGCGACGATTCCGGTGTCACCGGCGCGCGGCTGAAGGACGTGAAGTCCGGCGCGACGCGCGACGTGCCGCTCACCGGCGTCTTCATCGCGATCGGGCACACTCCGAACACCAGGCTGTTCGAGGGCCAGCTCGAGATGGCCGGCGGCTACATCAAGGTGCAAAGCGGCTCGGCGGGCAATGCGACGGCGACCAGCATTCCCGGCGTCTTCGCCGCGGGCGACGTCGCCGACCACGTCTACCGGCAGGCGGTGACGTCCGCCGGCACCGGCTGCATGGCGGCGCTCGACGCTGAAGCGTTTCTCGAAGGGCACGCCTGAACGGCGCGCCTCGGTTCTGATCGCGCGGCTGCGACGGCAGCGGCGGTTCTCGTTCTGGCGGCGATGGCAAAACTGACGGACCTGAAGGCGCTGCTCGAGGCCGCTCGCGCCAACGCGAAGCAGTCCGCGGAAAAGCCTGCGCCGCTCGGCGCCCGCGCCGCCAAAGCGCCACCAGTCGCGCAGCGGACGGCGACACCGTCACGAATATCCCCGGCGGCGACGCCACGGCGAGCGGTGTCCGCGAGCAAGCACGCCGACGGCGACATCGACATCGCGAGCGCATTCGCCGACGTGCAGGCGGCTGCCGCCTTCGAACCGCGCGCGCCATGCGCCGTCCGCCCCGCGCCGATTCCGCACCAGCGGATTGCCGACGATGCCGACGCGCTGGCCGCGTCGAAGTACGGCGCCGAGCCGATCACCGACACGTGGGAAGTCGGCCAGGAGCACGAGGCGCACCAGACGTTCCTGCGCCGGGGACTCGGCGCCGACATTCTCCCCAAGCTGCGCCGCGGTCACTGGTCGGTCCAGGGCGAGATCGACCTGCACGGGCACACCACCGACGAAGCCCACGATGCACTCTCCGACTTTCTGGTCGAGGCGCGCCAGCATGGCTACCGCTGCGTGCGCGTGATCCACGGCAAGGGGCTCACGTCGCCCCAGCGCGAGCCGGTGCTGAAGGGCAAGGTGCGCAAATGGCTGTCGCACTGGGACGACGTCCTCGCGTATTGCGAGGCGCCGCGGCACGCGGGCGGCGGCGGCGCCGTGCTCGTGCTGCTGCGTGGCGCGTGACGCGGCTCACCGCGCCTTGCCGCGCGCGCTCACTCGCGGGCGAGGCCCCTGTTCGCCTCTCGCGCGTTCCCCCTGCTCCCCGGCTCGCGCCGCCGGATGAGGTTCATGGCCTTCATCGTCAGCACGATCTCGCCGCGCTGATTCAGCGCCTCGACGTAGCTCTTCACGAGGCCCCGATCCGGCTTCGAGCGTGACGGCGCGGCCTCGGCCACGGTGACGCGCACGGTCAGCGTGTCGCCGGGACGCACGGGAGCGAGCCAGCGCAGCTCGTCGATGCCCGGCGAGACGAGCGCCGCCACGTGCGAGAGATAGTGGTCGACCAGCACCCGCATCACCAGCGCGATCGTGTGCCACCCGCTCGCGATGAGGCCGCCGAATGGCCCCGCCAGCGCGGCCATGGGATCGGCGTGGATCGCCTGCGGGTCGTAGTGCCGCGCGAAGTCGACGATCTCGTCTTCGCTGATCGCGATGCCGCCGAAGACCCCCACTGAGCCGGGCACATAATCCTCGAACCAGCGATCGTCGACGGGCGCGGCGATTCCGGGACCGTCCACGGCGCGAGCTTCAGAGAACGCGGTGCGACAGTGCGGGCAGCTGCGCGCGCACCTCGGCGAGGCGCACGGGATCGATGTCGCCGGCGACCACGCCCGGCCCTTCGTCCTGCTCCGCCACGATGTGTCCCCACGGGTCGATCAGCGCCGAGTGGCCGTAGGTCCGGCGTCCGTTCGGGTGTGCGCCGCCTTGCGCCGCGGCGAGCACATAGCACTGGTTCTCCACCGCGCGGGCGCGCAGCAGCAGGTGCCAGTGCGCGGCACCGGTCGTCGCGGTGAAGGCCGACGGCACGAGGATCAGCGACAGCGTGCCGAGGCCGCGGTAGAGCTCGGGGAAGCGCAGGTCGTAGCACACCGACAGTCCGACGCGGCCGCAGGGAAGGTCGACCGCGACCGGCGTGGTGCCGCGCTCGATCGTCCGCGCCTCGTCGTAATTCTCGTCGCCGCGCGCGAAGGCGAAGAGATGGATCTTGTCGTAGCGCGCGACGCGCGCGCCGTCCGGCCCGTACATCAGGCAGCTGCTGCGCACGCGTGTGGGATCGGTGGTTGCGAGCGGCACCGTGCCGCCGACGAGCCAGATGCCGTGCGTGCGGGCGACGCGCGCGAGAAAGTCCTGCTGCGGTCCGTCGCCGTCCCGCTCCTGCACGGCGAGCTTGTCGGTCGCGCGCGCGCCCAGGATGCCGAAATACTCGGGAAGCACGACGAGCCGAGCGCCGCCTGCCGCCGCCGCTGCGATCAGTGGCTCCGCGACGGCGAGATTCGCTGCCACGTCGTTGCCGGACACCATCTGAACCGCAGCGACGCGAAACGCGGCGGATGACGCGGCACCCGGGCCCTGCGCTGTTCCTACCGTCGTCATTTCGATCCGCCCCCCACGGGCATCGCCGCCTGCGGCGCCGCGCTTGCCGTCGCCGTCGCGCCGCGCGTGACGATCGGTTCGGACCAGCTGCCCGTCACGGTGTACTGATAGCTGAATATCTGCTCGATCGGATCCTTCATCACCTTCTGCGCGAGCAGCGCGCCCGCGCCCACCGCCGCGCCGACGATCGGGTTGGCGAGGAAAAGAAGCGCGGCGCCAGCCGAGACGCTCGTCGACAGCGCGGGCTGGACCTTGACGGTCAGCCGCTGCGTCTCGCGCGCGAGATCGGCGTCGCCGGCGATGTCGACCTTCGCTGCGGGGCCAACGAGGCGCAGGTCGTCGGTGGTCATCACGCCGTCCTTCACGCGCACGTTGCCGGCGATGTCGTCGAAGGCGAACCCTTCGCTGAAGATGTCCTGGAAATCGAGGGTGATCCGGCGCGGCAGCGCCTGCAGCGACAGCACGCCGAGCAGCTTGCCGATGCCGGGCTCGATCTTGGTGAAGCGCCCGGGGCCGACCGCGATCTTGAAGGCGCCGGACAGCGACGGGTAGTCGAACTCGCTCGGCCCGCCGGCCCAGGCAAGCTGGCCATCGATCTTGGTCGCGGCGCCCTTGATCGCGTCGGGGTAGCCGAAGCGCGCGAGAAAGGCGCCGGCGTCCTTGGTCTCCAGCGCCACGTCGAGGCGCGTCTGCTGCGTCCTGCCGGTGACGCGCCACGCGCCCTTGCCATCGATCCGCCCGGCGTCGTTGGAAAGGACGAGCTTCTCGATCTGCCAGTCCCTGTCGCCGGGGTGCGCAATCACCTCGACCCGCCCGAGATCGCGCTCGTGCGAAATGAAATTATCCGCCGCGATGTCGAGCGCCGGCCACGCATTGGAGGCTTCGGCCGGCGCGCTCGACTTGCCGGCGCCCGTCCATGGCGCAAGCTCGGCCGCGCCCGGCATCGCGAAGCGCGCGAGGCGCGCCACCAGCCGCCCGTTCGGCTGCGACGGATCGGGCATCAGCCACTGCGCGGTGCCCGCGACCTCGCGCCCATGCACGTCGAGCTTCCATTCCTCCCCGCCGCGACGGCCGCCGACCTTCATGTCGTGGAAGCGCCGCCCGAAGACCTCGAGCACGCCGGCATCGAGGTCGAATCCCGCGAACGCGAGGCTGCCCGACGGGAGGTCCGCGCCCTGCTTCATCGATGCCCGCAGCGCGAGCCAGTCGTCGAAATTGAGTGACGCGAGATCCGCGCGCACCCACAACCCAGGGCGGTCGGCGCGCGCCGCATTCGCCCGCTCTGCCGCGCGCCCGAGCACCACCTGTGCCCGCTGCGTCGTCATGTTCTCGCCAACGCGCTGCCGGCCGAGTGCCACCTGCATCACGCGCCCGTAGGCAATGTCGAGCTCGTCGTCGTTCAGCCGGCCGGCATCGCTGCGTCGCACGAGGCGCAGCGGAACCGTGTCGGCGGCCGACTTGCCGAGCGGCGCGGGCAAGTCGACGCTCGCGCCTTTCATGTTGCTTTCGAACTGCCACGTCGTGCCGTCGCGGCGAAGATCCCCCGCCAGCGTCCAGTCGACGGTGCCGTTGACCCGGTCGAGCAGTTCCGACGGATACAGCGCCCGCACGCTGGCGAGGTTCGAGACGCCTGCGCCGGTCACGCGCGCGTGACCGTCCGCGCTCGCGACCGAAACGCGCGCCGGCCCGCCGGCAATGTCCATCGTGACGTCGCGTGCATGCACGTCCTTTTCCGTGAACGCGAGCTTGCCGTTCACCTTCGCGAGCGGCGGCAGGCCGGCCAGCCGGAATTGCGCGTCGGCCAGCGCGATCTCTCCGGTGATGCGCGTGCTGTCGGGCTTGCCGAGCGGCAGGTCGAGGCGGAGGGCAAGGCGCGCGTCGCCGCTGCCGTCCACGCCGTCGGTGACGTGCCCGACCATGTCGGCCACCGGGCTCTGCTCGACGAAGCGCAGCAGATCCTTCACCGGTCCCGTCGCATCGCCTTCGACCCGCAGCAGCGGCACCGGCAGACGGAGGTCCGCGATCTCGGCGTGCGTGCGGCCCAGCTTCATATCGAACGTGCGGCCGCGCGCCGCGTCGATCGTGAGCTTCATCCCTTCGAGCCGGAGCTCCCCGTCGAGCGCTTCGAGCGGCGGCCAGCGGTCGGCATAGGCGAGCGTCACCCCGCGCAGCTTGGACGTCACGAGGAACTGTCCGCCCTTGCCGTCGGCGAACGGAAAATCGGCGATGCGTCCGGTGAGCTTGAGGCGCGTGTCGGTCGCGACGCCGGTGACGAGCGCGCTGCGCAGCCAGTCGCGGGTCGCGGCATTCACCGCGAGCGGAAGATCGCGCTGCACCTCGCGCACGTCGACGTTGGCGAGCTGCGCCGTCATCTCGAGCTCACCGCTGCCCGCGGGCTGGGTCCGGAAGGTTCCCGCCGCGGTTCCGGTGACGCCCGGCAACGCGAATTCGAGCTTGTCGAAGCGCACCGCGGTGCTGTCGGCCTTGCGCTCCCATTGCACGTTGCCCGACATGCGCTCGAACGCGACCGGATTCGCAAATGCCTGCGGCAGCTCGAGCGTGCCGTTGCGGCTCGCGAGAGTGAGTTCGCCGCCCGCCCGCGTCGCCGTAATCGTGCCCGTGATGCCCGTCATGCCGGGGATTCCGTTCTGGGCGCGCACGCCCGCATTGCCGAACTTCGCCGACCCGGCATAATCAGTCGGGGCTTCAGGGTCGCCTTGCCACGTTAGCCGGCCGTCGGTCAGCGTGCCGCGCGCGGCGAGCCGCACGAACTCGGCGCGCCATCGCTCGGGCAGCGGCGTGTGGATGGCGAGGTCTGACAGCGGCTCCAGCTGGATCCGGTCGAATTCGATGCGACCTGACTGCTGCGGCGTGTCGGGATCGTTCAGCGTGAGGAGGAAGTTGGTCGGCTCGAGACGCAGGCCGCCCGCCGTGTCGAACGCGAGGTCGCGCGTCGAGATCTCGCGCAGCGTGGGCGACGCCTTGGCGGACACGCGGCCCGACAGGTGCGCGAGATCGAGCGGCGGCAGCGTTTCGCCGAGGCGCGCCCGCACATCCTGCAGCTCGAGGTCGGCAACGATGCTGCTCGCATCGCCGCCTGCCACGTCGAACCAGAGGCGCACTGCGCCCTTTCCGGTGGACAACTCGATCGGCAGGGGCACCCATTGTCGCCAGGCGCCGACGTCGGCGTAGTCGAGTCGAAGGTAGATGGTCCCGTTCGCGGTCTTCCAGTCGCCCATCGTCACGAGGCGGAAGTCGCCGCGCAGGTCGAGCGGCGCGGACACGTCGGGGGGCGGCGTGCCCTTGAGACCGAACCGGTGACGGCCGAACTGGTTCTCGAGCTTGAACTGGACGTGCTCCAGCACGAGTTGTGGCGCAGCGCGCGCCGCGTCGACCCACGTGATCTGCGCATCGCGGACGATGATCCGTCGCTGCCGCAGCAGCCAGTCGGTCACCGGAGATTGCGCTGCGGATTGATTGGGGTCGAACCGCAGGCCCGCGACCTGAAGGATGCCGGAGGCGTCGCGGCTGACCGCGAGCTGCGGCCGTTCGATGACGAGCTCCTTCAGCCGCAATTCGAACAGCGGCAGCGACGTCCACGCGATGATGAGCTCGACCTGCGGGAGATCGAGCAGCGGCGGGTCGGTCGCTTGCGCGGCGCCGCGCAGACGGAAGCCGCCGATCACGAGCTTGGGGTTCCAGCCGTCCCAGCCGGTGGAAAGCGATGCGATCTCGACCGGCTGGCCGAGCTCGCGCGCGAGGGCGGCCTTCAGCGTCTCCCGGTACTCCTCGACGTGCGGAAACACGATGAACCGCACCGCGAGCAGCGCCAGCGCGAGGATTGCGAAACCCGCGACGAGGAGGACGCCCGCGGCGCGGGCGATGCGGGCCATTAATGGCGCGCTCGCATCCGGGGCGCGGCGGTTGGCGCGCACGAAAGGCATAATGGGAATTCGGTCGTCTATTGTATCGGAAGGGGGGCGCGACTCCTCTTATTGACGGCCGCCGCACCGTTCCGTTCCCGACGCCCTTCCGCGCTGCCCCGATGCCCACCCTGCCCCCGCGCCTCGCCGCGCTTTCCTACAGCCATTACGCGACGCAGGCATGGGTCGCGCATCCCGAAGACGGCGACTGGCTCGCCGACGCGTGCACGGCGCCCTTCGACTGGCCGACCGCCGAGGCGGCGCTCGCGAGCGTGGTCGCCGGCGGCGACGCCGCCGGCCTCGCCCGCACACTGCGCCGGCTGCGCCGGCGCGTGTACCTTCATTCGATGCTGCGCGACCTCGACGGCGCGGCCTCCCTCGACGAAGTCTGCGGCAACATGACGCGGCTGGCCGACAACGCAATCGATGCGGCGGTGACGCTGCATCACCGCGCGCTCGCCGCGGCGCACGGCGAGCCGCGCGACGAGTCGGGCACGGCGCAGCAGCTCGTGGCCATCGGCATGGGCAAGCTGGGCGGCGGCGAGCTCAACGTCTCCTCCGACATCGACCTCGTGTTCGTCTATCCATCGGACGGCGGCACCGACGGCCAACGCGCGCTCGCCAACCGCGAGTTCTTCGATCGTCTCGGGCGCCGCGTGATCGGCGCGCTCGACGACGTGACGGAGGACGGCTTCGTGTTTCGCGTCGACATGCGGCTGCGTCCTTACGGCGAGAGCGGCCCGCTGACGGTGCCGTTCGCCGCGCTGGAGGAATACCTCATCACGCAGGGACGCACATGGGAGCGCTACGCGTGGCTCAAGGCCCGGCCGCTGACCGGTACCCGTCATGCCGAGGTGATCGAGCTCATCACGCCGTTCGTATTCCGCAAGTACCTCGATTTCGACGCCTACGAGGGTCTGCGCGACGTGCATCGGCAGATCCGCGCCCAGGGAAAGCGGCGCGACTACGCGGCCGACGTGAAGCTCGGACCGGGCGGCATTCGCGAGATCGAGTTCATTGCGCAGGCGCTGCAGCTCGTGCGCGGCGGCCGCGAGCCCGCGCTGCGCGTGCGCGGGACGCAGCAGGCGCTGGCCGCCATCGGCGCGCGAGGCCTTCTGCCGGGAACGACCACGGCCGAGTTGCAGCGCGCCTACGTCTTCCTGCGCAACGTCGAGCACCGGCTGCAGTACCGCGACGACCGGCAGACGCAGAGGATCCCGTCCGATCCGGGCGAGCAGGACGCGCTGGCGCGCGCCGCGGGATTCGATTCGGTGCCGGCGTTCGCCGCCGCGCTCGAGCGTCAGCGCAAGGCCGTCGCGACGCAGTTCGCCGCGCTCTTCGGCGATCGCGCAAGCGACGCGAGCGGCGGTGGTGCAGATGGCAAGGCATCCAGCGCGAGCCACGATGCGCTGGCGGCACTCTGGCGCGGCGACGTCGCGCCGGACAGCGCGAACGAAATGCTGGCGGCGCTCGGCTTCGCCGATCCGGCTCGCCTCGCCGGCGACCTTGCGCGCGTGCGGACGGGCGCCCGTTACGGTCAGCTTCCGGCACTGTCCCGCCAGCGCATCGACGTGCTGGTGCCCGACCTTCTCGCTGCAGCGGCGGAAACCAAGGTCGACGGCGCCGATGCGCAGGCGATCTTCGGCCGCCTCCTCAACCTGCTGGAGTCGGTCAGCCGGAGAAGCGCCTACCTTGCGCTCCTTACCGAGCATCCGCCGGTGCTGCCGCGGCTCGCGCAGCTCGCGGGCGCATCGGCATGGGCCGCCGATTACCTGACGCGGCATCCGATGCTGCTGGACGAGCTGCTCGACGCGCGCGTTCTGCTCGAGGAACCGGACTGGGAAGCGTGGCGGCGCGAGATTGCCGGACTGATGGCAAGCCATGCCGGAGATCCGGAGCGGCAGATGGATGCGCTCCGCCATTTCCAGCATGCGCACTCGTTTCGATTGCTCGCCCAGGATCTCGCGGGCCTCCTCACCGTCGAGCGTCTCGCCGATCACCTGTCCGCGCTTGCCGACATCGTCATCGCGGCGACGCTTCCCGAGGTGTGGAAGCAGGTGGGCGGCACGGATGCCGCGCCGCCCAGATTCGCGGTGATCGGGTACGGCAAGCTGGGGGGCAAGGAGCTCGGCTACGCATCCGATCTCGACCTCGTGTTCCTCTACGACGACGCCGACGAGGCGGCGCCGGTGCGCTACACGCGATACGGCCAGCGTGTCGTCACCTGGCTCACGGCCACCACCGGCGCCGGCGCGCTCTATGCGACGGATTTGAGGCTGCGGCCCGACGGCGATGCCGGACTCCTCGTCGCATCGTTTGCGGGATTCTGCCGCTACGAGCGCGAGCAGGCGTGGACGTGGGAGCACCAGGCGCTGACACGCGCGCGATTCGTCGCCGGCGACGCCGCCATCGGTGCCGCCTTCGAGTCCGCGCGCGAGGCGATCCTGCGACTGCCGCGCGAGCGTTCGCGCCTGCATGCCGACGTGACCGCGATGCGGCAGCGGATGGCTGCGGGCCACCCCAACCGCACGGCGTTTTTCGACCTCAAGCACGACATCGGCGGCATGGTGGATGTCGAGTTCGCGGTGCAGTTCCTCGTGCTTGCGCACGCGCACGAACATCCTCCCCTGACACGCAACGCCGGGAACATCGCGCTGCTCGGCATCGCCGCCGAGCTCGGTCTCGTGCCGGCATCGCTCGCGGCCGCCGCGGGCGATGCCTATCGCGATTTCCGCCGTCTGCAGCACCAGATCCGGCTGACCGGCGCCGCGCACGCGCGGGTCGAGCCGGACGCGCAGTCGGAGCGCCGGAACGCTGTCGTGGCGCTGTGGGCGCACGTGTTCGGCGCGCCGCGAGCGACGGACGCCGCCGCGGCATCGGGCAGCCCGCTGACGGCTTGACCCGCCCGCGGAGGAGCCAACTCCTGCGAACACGTCGCGCCGGCGCCGGGAACGGGCGGGGAATCGGCTAAAATCGACCTTTGCGACGATTCGAGGGAGACTCCCGCCATGTCGATGGCAGACCGCGACGGTTGGATCTGGTACGACGGCAAGATGGTGCCGTGGCGCGACGCCACCACGCACGTGCTCACCCACACGCTGCACTACGGCATGGGCGTGTTCGAGGGCGTGCGCGCCTACAAGACGGCGGAAGGCCCCGCGATCTTCCGGCTGCGCGACCACACCGAGCGGCTCTTTCGCTCGGCGCGCATCTTCATGATGAAGATCCCGTACAGCATCGAGGAGATCGAGGCCGCGCAGATCGCCTGCGTCCGCGACAACAAGCTCGAGTCGTGCTATCTGCGCCCGCTGGTCTTCTACGGCTCGACGGCGATGGGCGTGGCGGCGCGCTCGAACCCCGTGCGCGTCGCAATCGCGGCGTGGCCGTGGGGCGCGTACCTGGGTGCGGACGGTCTCGAGAAGGGCATTCGCGTGAAGACGTCGTCGTTCACGCACCATCACCCGAACATCACGATGTGCAATGCGAAGGCCGTCGGCAACTATCCGGTGTCGATCCTCGCCAACCAGGAAGCGACCCACGACGGCTACGAGGAGGCGATGCTGCTCGACCCGCAGGGCTTCGTGTGCCAGGGCTCGGGCGAGAACGTGTTCATCGTCCGCGACGGCAAGCTGCACACGCCGGATCTTTCCGGCGGCGCGCTCAACGGCATCACGCGCGACACCATCATCACGTTCGCGGGCGAGCTCGGCATTCCGGTGATCGAGCGGCGCATCACGCGCGACGAGGTCTACCTCGCCGACGAGGCGTTCTTCACCGGCACCGCGGCGGAAGTCACGCCGATCCGCGAATTCGACAACCGGCCGATCGGCGACGGCAAGCGCGGACCCGTCACGGCGCGGCTGCAGACGCTGTTCTTCGATACCGTCAACGGCCGCAATCCGGCGAAGAAGTCATGGCTGACGAGAGTGCAATGACCAATCCCGCGGATGCGGCACAGGCGATCGAGGTGCCTGCCGCCGACCTGCCCGCGTTCTGCCCGAACCCGCGCATGCCGCTGTGGTCGTCGCATCCGCGCGTCTATCTCGATCTCGACGTCACCGGCGAGGCCTCGTGTCCCTATTGCGGCACGCGATACCGGGTCGCGGGCGACGCTCCGGTCAAGCGCCACTGAACCCGCAGCGCATGTCGGCGGCACACCACGCCGGGCATCCTGACCGGCGGGTTCGCCATGCGCCGCGCGCGGCCACGACTGCGGTGGCGTGACCGTGGACCGGATTCTCATCGTCGCCCCGTCGTGGATCGGCGACGCGATTCTCTCCGAGCCGCTGGTCGCGCTGCTGCGCGACCCTCTCGAGGAGCCGGTCGTCGACGTGCTGGCACCGGCCTGGGTCGCGCCGGTCTACGAGCGGATGCGCGGCATCCGCAGCATCATCGAGTCGACGACGGTCCACGGCCGCTTCGACTGGAATACGCGGCGCGCGCTCGCGCGAACCATCGCCCGGAACAGCTACTCGCGGGCGCTGGTGCTGCCCAACTCGTGGAAATCCGCGCTCATTCCATGGCTCGCGAAGATCCCGCAGCGGACGGGCTACGCGGGTGAAGCGCGCTTCGGGCTGATCAACGACCTTCGCCGCCTCGACAAGAAGAACGTGCCGCGTCTCGTCGACCGCTTCGCGGCGCTCGCGGGCAAGCCGAACGACCTCGTGCCGATGCCGCCGCGGCCCGTGCTCGTTCCCAATGCCGCGAACCGCGCGGCGGCCGTGCACGCGCTCGACCTCCGCATGGAGCCCAACATCGCGATCCTCTGCCCGGGCGCGGAGTTCGGCCCGGCGAAGCGCTGGCCGCCGACGCACTTCGCCGCGCTCGCGGCACGCTTTCTCTCCGACGGCATGCAGGTGTGGATCGTCGGCAGTCCGAACGACAAGCTCGCCGCCGAATCGGTGGTGCAGGCGGCGGGCGGAATCCGGGCGCTACCTGCGCGACCTCACCGGCCGCACCGATCTCGGCACCGCGATCGACCTCCTGTCGCTCGGGATCGGTGGTCGTCAGCAACGATTCCGGGCTGATGCACGCGGCGGCCGCCGTGGACCGGCCGATGGTCGCGCTGTTCGGCTCGTCGTCGCCGCGCTTACACGCCGCCGCTGTCGCAACTCGCGAAGATCGCGCAGATCGACATCGAGTGCAGCCCGTGCTTCAAGCGGGAATGCCCGCTCGGCCATTTCAAGTGCATGCGCGACCTCGAGCCGCGCTCGGTGTATGATCTCGCGCGTCTCGCCCTGCTGCCCGAGCTGCCGCACGCCGACGACGCCAGCAGCTGATTCCGCGCCCCTCCCCGCCATGGCCAAAGTCAGGACGCCGCAGATCTTCACGACGCCTACCGACGCCGCGCAGGCGTTCTATCACGCGTTCGAGACGCGCGACGTCGACGCGATGATGGCGACGTGGGCCGAGGACGAGGAGATCGTCTGCGTGCATCCAGGCGGTGTCCGCATGATTGGCTACGACGCAGTGCGCGCAGGCTGGGAGCAGATCTTCGCCGGCGACGCGCGGCTTTCGTTCCGCCTCGACGACATCGTCGTCATCGAGACCGTGGGACTTGCAATGCAAAGCGCCGTCGAGCACATCACGCTGGTGAGCGACGGCAGCACGCGCGGCACCGCGATCTCCACCAACGTCTTCCTGCGCACGCCATCAGGCTGGCGCCTCGTGATGCATCACGCGTCGCCCGCGCCCGAGCGCATCGTCGCAGAGCCCAAGGGGCCACTGCACTGACGCGGACCGCGTCAGCCCGTTCCGCCGACGGTGAGCCCGTCGATGCGCAGCGTCGGCTGGCCCACGCCGACCGGCACGCTCTGCCCGTCCTTGCCGCAGGTGCCGACCCCGGAGTCGAGCTCGAGGTCGTTGCCGACCATGGACACGCGCGTCAGCGCGTCCGGCCCGTTGCCGATCAGCGTCGCGCCGCGCACCGGATAGGCGAGCTTGCCGTTCTCGATCTTCCAGGCCTCCGCCGCGGAGAACACGAACTTGCCGCTCGTGATGTCGACCTGACCGCCGCCGAAGTTCGCGGCGTAGAGGCCGTCCTGCACGGATTCGAGGATTGCGCGCGGATCGTGCGTGCCGGCCAGCATGATCGTGTTGGTCATGCGCGGCATCGGCAGATACGCGAACGACTCGCGGCGGCCGTTGCCGGTCGGTGCCACGCCCATCAGCCGCGCATTGAGGACGTCCTGCATGTAGCCCTTCAGGATGCCGTCCTCGATCAGCACCGTGCGCTGCGTCGGATTGCCCTCGTCGTCGATGTTGAGCGAGCCGCGCCGCTGCGGCAGCGTGCCGTCGTCGATCACCGTGATGCCGTTCGCGGCGACGCGCTCGCCGACGCGCCCCGAGAACGCGCTCGTGCCCTTGCGGTTGAAGTCGCCTTCGAGGCCATGCCCGATCGCCTCGTGCAACAGGATACCGGGCCAGCCGTGCCCGAGCACGACCGTCATCGTTCCCGCCGGCGCCGGACGCGCGTCGAGATTGAGCAGCGCCTGCGCCACCGCCTTCGCGGCGTAATCCTCCAGCACCGCGTCGGTGAAGTAGCCGTAGTCGAAGCGTCCGCCGCCGCCGCCGTAGCCCTGCTCGCGCCGGCCGTTCTCCTCGACGATCACCGAGATCGACACGCGCACGAGCGGCCGCACGTCCGCGGCGAGGAGACCGTCGCTGCGGGCGACGAGGATCGCCTCGTATTCGCCGGCGAGCGAGGCCATCACCTGCGTGACGCGCGCATCGCGCGAGCGCGCCATGCGCTCGAGGCGCTCAAGCAGCGCGACCTTCGCTTCTTCCGCAAGCGTGGCGATCGGATCCCTGGGCAGGTAGAGCGAACGTGAATTCTCCGCGCCGGTGAACGCGGCAACGGTCGACTGGCCCTGCCGGCCGATCGCGCGCGCGGCGACCGCCGCCTCCTCGAGCGCCGCCAGCGTGATGTCGTCCGAGTACGCGAACGCCTGCTTGTCGCCGTGCACGGCGCGAATGCCGACGCCGCTCTCGATGTTGAACGACCCCGATTTGACGATGCCTTCCTCGAGGCTCCAGCTCTCCTGCCGCGCGTACTGGAAATAGAGATCGGCGAAGTCGACCTCGTGCGTATGGATCGATGCCAACACGCGATCGAGATCGCGGCGCGACAGCGATGCGGGCTCGAGCAGGAGGCGGCTCACTTCGGCGAGTCGCGCGCCGTCGACGGCGGAATGCGAAAGGTCGTTCACGTGGAATCCTGGGGATGGGGCGGACCGGCGCACGAGGGACGGCTGCGCCAAAGGCGTATTGTCCCCGCGGATGGCAGGCGGCGGCAAGTTTCCCGACCCGCCTGACAGAAGGGTCGGAGGCGGCGCGGGCGTCAGGCCGGCGCGACGCCGTGGCCGAGGTAGCTCGTGACGACGCGAGGATTGACCGCGAGCCCGGCGCTCTCCCCCTCCAGCACGAGATCGCCCGTTTCCAGCACGTAGCCGTAGTCCGAGATCTGCAGCGCCGCCCGCGCGTTCTGCTCGATCAGCAGGATGGCGACGCCGCTCGCGCGGAGCTCGGCGACGATGCTGAAGATCTCGCGCACGATCAAAGGCGCCAATCCGAGCGACGGCTCGTCCAGCATCAGGAGCCGCGGCTTGCCCATCAGCGCGCGCCCCATCGCCAGCATCTGGCGCTCGCCTCCCGAGAGCGTTCCCGCGAGCTGGCCGCGCCGCTCCTTGAGCCGCGGAAAGCGGTGATAGACCTCGTCCAGCGTCTTCCGCCAGCCGCGCTCGCCGCTGCGCGCCCGGGCAAAGGCGCCGAGCTCGAGGTTGTCGGCGACGCTCATTGCCGAGAAGAGCTCGCGCCGCTCCGGTACGAGGATCAATCCGCTGGCAACGCGCTGCTCGACCGAGAGCGATGCGACCGACGCGCCGGCATACGCGATGCCGCCCTGCGCGGGCAGCAGGCCGATGATCGCGCCGAGCAGCGTCGTCTTCCCCGCGCCGTTGGGCCCGATGACGCTGACGATCGTGCCCGGATCGACCTGCAGCGACACGCCGTGCACCGCCTCGACCTTGCCGTAGCGCACGTGCAGGTCGCGCACGTCGAGCAGCGTGCCGGCGCGCGGGGGGGGCGACGACAGATGGCGTACGCTCATACGCCGCCCAGATAGGCTTCCTGCACCGCGGGATTGCGCTGGATCTCCTGCGGCAGCCCTTCGGCAATCTTCTGTCCGAAATCCATCACGATGAGGCGATCGGCGAGGCCCATCACGAATTCCATGTCGTGCTCGACCAGGAGCACGGTCATGCCGTCACGCTTCAGGTCCCTGATCAGTGCCGAGAGCTCCTGCTTCTCCAGGTGCCGCAGCCCCGCTGCCGGTTCGTCGAGCAGCAGAAGGAGCGGATCCGCGGCGAGCGCACGCGCGATCTCGACGATTCGTTGCTTGCCGAGCGGCAGCGTCCCGGCCGGCAGGTAGAGTTGCGACGACAGCCCTACCCGGACCACCGCGCGCGCCGCATCGGCGAGGGTGCGCGCCTCCTCGACCCGATCGAGCCGCGCCGCGGCGCGGGCAACGCCGGTGCGTCCACGCAAGAAGGCGCCGAGCGCGACATTGTCGCGGACCGTCATCTGCGGAATCAGCTTCACGTGCTGGAACGTGCGCGCGATGCCCCGCCGCGCGATCTCGTACGGGCGCAGACCCGCGATCGGCTCGGCGGCGAACAGGACTTCGCCCGAAGTCAACGGAAGCGTGCCGGAGATGAGATTGAACATCGTGCTCTTGCCCGCGCCGTTGGGGCCGATGAGCCCGACGATCTCGCCGCGCGCGAGGCTGAACGACAGCGCGTCGACGGCGACGAGGCCGCCGAACTGCTTGCGCGCGGACCTGACGTCGAGGAGAACCGCGCCGGTGCCCGACGCCGACGCGCGCCGTGGCAGGCCCTCGGCGTCGGGAATCGGAGGCGGCTCGCGCCGCGGCAGCATGCGGGCAACGAGTGGCCACACGCCTTCGCGGGCGAACTGCAGCAGCATCACCATCAGGATGCCGAACACGACGATCTCGAAGTTGCCGGTCTGGCCGAGGATCGACGGCAGCACATCCTGCAGCATTTCCTTCACCAGCGTGACCAGCGAGGCGCCGATGACGGCACCCCATACGCTTCCCGCGCCGCCGACTACGGCCATGAAGAGATACTCGATGCCCGGATTGGGCCCGAACGGCGTCGGGTTCACGAACCGCTGCAGGTGCGCGTACAGCCAACCGGACACGCAGGCGAGCACCGCTGCGTAGACGAACACCACGACCTTGAGCCGCGCGCCGTCGACGCCGAACGCCTCCGCCATCTCGAGGCGCCCGCGCAGCGCGCGGATCGCACGGCCGGGCCGCGAATCGAGCAGGTTGTCGGTTGCCCACAGCGCGGCGAGTGCGATGACCCAGATCAGGAAATAGAAATAGCGCTCGTCGCGAAGCTCGAAGCCACCGACCGCGAGCGCCGGGATGCCGGTGATGCCGGTATGGCCGCCCAGGAACTCGAGATTGCCGAACAGGAAGTAAAGGCTGATGCCCCAGGCGATCGTCGCCAGCGGCAGGTAGTGGCCTTTCATCCGCAGCGTGATGAATCCGAGAAACAACGCCAGCAGGATCGTGAATGCGATCCCGACCGCCAGATTGAGCCACGGCGACAGCGCGTACTGCGTGCACAGGATCGCGGTCGTGTACGCGCCGATGCCGACGAAGGCGGCCTGGCCGAACGAGGTCTGGCCGGCGACGCCGGTGAGCAGCACGAGGCCCAGCGCGACGATGCTGTAGAGGCCGATGTAGTTGCCGAGCGTCACCCAGAACGGCGGTGCCAGCAGCGGCACGCAGATCAGCACGACGACGAAGCCGAGGTATCCGGCGGCGCCGAAGGGAAGCTTGCGCTTCGCGGTCATTGCCGTGAGCCCATGCTCATTCCGCGGCCTCCGCCCCGTCGGTGAAGAGCGTCAGGTCGACGAGCCGGCCGCGCTCGCTCGCTCGGCGCCGCGCGGCCTCCTTGCGCGTCCGGAGAAGGACGAGTCGTTTCGCGTCGACCGCCACCCGCGCTCGCGGACGCGAGCTTCGCTCCTTGGCTGCGCCCCGCTCGCACAAGTGTCCTCGGGCCTTGGCTCGCATTCGCTCGCGCGCCTCGCTCACTCGCGCCCTCTCTGGACAGACCCGCATGGCGAATGGTCGAGCGTCGGTCGCCTCGGTCGCTCGGCGACGCACCCTTCGGGCCTTGCTCACTGCGTTCGCCGCCTCGCTCACTCGTCCTCCTCGCTCTGGTCGTGCGACGAAAAGCTGCGCCAGAGCAGCACAGGAATGATCAGCGTGAAGACGATGACTTCCTTGAATCCGCTCGCGAAGAACGACGCATAGGACTCGAGCAGCCCGACGAGGAGCGCGCCGGCCGCGGCCAAGGGATAGCTGACGAGACCGCCGATGATCGCTCCGACGAAGCCCTTGAGGCTCACCAGGAAGCCGGATTCGTAATACACCGTGGTGATGGGACCGATCAGCACGCCGGAAAACGCGCAAAGAAGCGCCGCCAGCATGAAGGTCAGCGCACCCGCGAGATTGGGCGAGATGCCGGAGAGCCGCGCGCCGACGCGATTGAGCGCCGTGGCGCGGAGCGCCTTGCCGTAGAGCGTGCGTCCGAAGAACAATGCAAGCACGCCGATGAGCCCGATGCTGGTGCCGACGACGAGAAGGCTTTGCACGCTGACGTTGACATCACCCACCTGCAGCGACGCCGACGAGAACGCGGGCGTCCGCGAGCCTTCGGCGCCGAAAAAGGCGAGGCCGAGTCCCGTCAGCACGAAGTGCACGGCGACCGAGACGATGAGGAGCACGAGCACCGTCGCCTCGGCGACGGGCTGGTAGACGATCCGGTACAGGAGCGGGCCGAGCACCGTGACGAGGGCCAGCGTCAGCGCGATCTGCGCCGGGAAGGGCAGCGTGTCCGATGCCAGTGCCGCCGACAGCGCGGCGATCGCGACCGGCACGCCCGTCCACAGCGCGAGCTGGCGCGGAATGCGCGCCGCTTCGCCGCGGCGCAGGCATGAAATCGCTTCGATCACTCCCGCGATCACCGCCATTGCGACGACGAGACCAATTGTCGGCGGCGGCTTTCCCAGCTGGAATCCGGCGAGCGTCAGCGCGCCGTAGACGACGAATTCACCGGACGGAATGAGGATGACGCGGGTGACGGTGAAGACGAGGACCAGCGCCAGCGCGAGCAGTGCATAGATGGCGCCGTTGGTGATGCCGTCCTGCGCCAGCAGTGCGGCGATCGAGAAATCCATGCGGATTGCGACAGCCGCGACAGGGATGCGAGACGGGCGGACGGCGCCGGACGGCGCCGCCCGCATTCATTCGCGTCCTATTTCACGAGCACCCATTTGCCATTTTCGATCTTGATCATCGTCCGGGCGCGATTGTCGAGCCCGTTGTGATCCTGCGGGGTCATCGTGAAGACGCCGTGCGATGCGACGACTTCCTTCTCCGCTTCGAGGGCATCGCGCAGCGCAAGGCGGAATTCCTTGGTGCCTGGCTTGCCCTTCTTCAGCGCGGAAGGCAGTGCATTGGAGAACAGCACGTAGGCGTCCCAGGCGTGGCCGCCGAACGTCGAGCGCGAGCCTGCGCCGTACTTGGCCTCGTACTTCGTGATGTATTCCGCGGCGGACTTCTTGAGCGGGTTCGAGTCTGGGAGCTGCTCGTAGACCAGCATCGGCCCGACCGGCAGGAGGGTGCCATTGCCGTCCTTGCCGACGACGCGCAGGAAGTCGTTGTTCGCCACGCCGTGCGTCTGGTAGATCTTCCCCTTGTAGCCGCGGGCGACGAGCTCCTTCTGCGGCGTCGCACCCGGCGTGCCCGCGGCGCCGATCAGGATCGCGTCCGGATGGGCCGAGATCAGCTTCAGCACCTGCCCGGTCACCGAGGTATCGTTGCGGTTGTACTTCTCCTCGGCGACAACCTTGATGCCCGCGGTCTTCGCCGACTGCTTGATCTCGTTCAGCCAGCCGTCGCCGTAGGCGTCGGCGAAGCCGATGTAGCCCAGCGTCTTGACGCCGTTCGCCTTCATGCTGACCGCGATGGCGTCGGCCATCAGCGCATCGCTTTGGGGCGTCTTGAACACCCAGTGCGTCTTCGGATTGGCCGGATCGACGATGCGCGCGGATGCCGCCATCGAGATCATCGGCACCTCGGCCTCGGAGACGACGTCGACCATGGCGAGCGAGTTCGGCGTGATCGTCGAGCCGATGATGAGGTCGACCTTGTCCTCGGTGATGAGCTTCCTCGTGTTCGTGACCGCCTTGGTCGTGTCCGACGCGTCGTCCAGGATGATCCAGTTGATCTTCTCGCCGGCAATGGTGGTCGGCAGGATCTCGAAGGTGTTCTTCTCGGGGATGCCGAGCGAGGCGGCCGGACCGGTGGCCGAGAGCGTGACGCCGACATTGACGTCGGCGAATGCGGGGGCCGCGAGTCCGGCAGCCGCAACGGCGGCAACGGCAAGCGCGGACAGCGTGTGACGGGGTTTCATCGACTCTCCTCCAATGCCTCGCTGCGCGAGGTCCTGACAGGCGGCTCCGGGCAGGTGCCACGGCCGCGGTTCTACGCCGCGCGCGATCCTCGCGCGCGGGCGCATTCGGGCGATTCTGGCAAACCGGGCGGGGCTGGTCAACGGCAGGTGATGGCCGATACCTTGACCTGCCGCAACAAACGATCGCGCGTGGGCCCTGCCGGGGCTCCAGCTCGCGCGCTCGAACCCGCTACTTCTTCAGCGCGTCGCGGATCTCCCGCAGCAGGACCACGTCCTCGGGCACCGGCGGCGGTGCCTTGGGCTCCTCGCGCTTCAGCCGGTTGATCGCGCGCACCATGAGGAAGATGACGAATGCAAGAATCAGGAAGTTGATCGCGACGGTGATGAAATTGCCGTACGCGAAGATCGGGACGCCGGCCTTGGTGAGCGCCTCGTACGTCATCGGGCCGGCATATCCGGCAGGCGGCGGCCCGAGCATCACGAAGAGATTGGAAAAGTCGACGTTGCCGACGACCCTTCCGATCACCGGCATCACGAGATCCTTGACGATCGAATCGACGATCTTGCCGAATGCGCCGCCGATGATGACGCCGACGGCGAGATCGACGGCATTGCCCTTGATCGCGAATTCGCGAAACTCGCTGGCGAACGACATGGCTTGGCCTCGCAGAAGGGTGAGGGGAAACGCGGCGCGTCAGACCGCGGCTTCGCCGCTTTCGCCGGTACGGATGCGCACGACCTGCTCGACCGCGGTGACGAAGATCTTGCCGTCGCCTATCTTGCCGGTGCGCGCCGCTTTCACGATTGCGTCGATGGCGCGGTCGACGAGGCTGTCGGCGATGATCAGCTCGACCTTGATCTTGGGCAGGAAGTCGACGACATACTCGGCGCCGCGATAGAGCTCCGTGTGCCCCTTCTGCCGGCCGAAGCCCTTGACCTCGGCGACGGTGAGCCCGCTGACGCCGATTTCGGAGAGCGCCTCGCGCACTTCGTCGAGCTTGAACGGCTTGATGATCGCTTCGATTTTCTTCATGGGAACGGTGCTCGTCGGAGGATGCGCTGCGCCGGGACGCCGAAGGGTTACATTACACCATCGGGCGCGGCGGCTCCAGCGGGCCCGGGGCATCGTTCCAGTCGGCCCATGCGGAGGTGATCGGATAGCGCCAGTCCTTGCCGAAGCCGCGCGGCGTGATCCTGATCCCGACGGCCGACTGGCGACGCTTGTACTCGGAGAGCTTGATGAGGCGGACGACCTTCCGAACGTCGTCGGGCGCGGCACCTCCCGCGATGATCTCGCCGGGGCTGCGATTCTGCTCGACGTAGGCTTCGAGGATCGCATCGAGCGCCGCATAGGACGGCAGCGAATCCTGATCGAGCTGGTCGGGCCGCAGCTCGGCCGATGGCGCGCGTGTGATGATGCGCTCGGGGATCACGCGGCCGAGACTGTTGCGGTAGGCGCACAGACGGTAGACCAGCGTCTTGCTGATGTCCTTCAGCACGGCGAAGCCGCCGGCCATGTCGCCGTACAGCGTCGCGTACCCGACCGCCATCTCCGACTTGTTGCCGGTGGTGAGGACGATCGAGCCGTACTTGTTCGAGAGCGCCATCAGCAGGGTGCCGCGGACGCGCGCCTGGATGTTCTCCTCGGTCGCGTCGGGGGCGACGCCGCGGAACTCGTCGGCGAGCGTCGTGCCGAACGCGTCGACCATAGCCCCGATCGGAAACTCGTCGTAGCGCACGCCCAGCCCGCCCGCCATCTCCCGCGCGTCCTCGAGGCTGATGTCGCGCGTGTACTGCGACGGCAGCATGACGGCGCGTACCCGGTCACGTCCCAGCGCGTCGACGGCGATCGCGAGCGTCAGCGCCGAATCCACGCCGCCGGACAACCCGAGCAGCACGCCGGGAAAGCGGTTCTTGCCGACGTAGTCGCGCACGCCCATGACCAGCGCCGAATAGACGTGCGATTCCAGCTGAGGATCGAGCGAGCCGCGCACCGGCTTCACCGTGCCGCCCCGGAATTCGACGATGCCGAGCGTCTCGTGCCACGCCGGGAACTGCTGGACGATCGCGCCTTCGCGATCGACCGCGAACGACGCGCCGTCGAACACGAGCTCGTCCTGGCCGCCGACGCGATTGACGTAGAGGACCGGCAATCCGGTTTCCCGGGCGCGCGACGACACCTGAAGTACCCGCGCCGCCTGCTGCTGCGTGTGGAACGGCGAACCGTTGGGCACGATGACGAGCGCAGCCCCCGCGGCGCGGGCTGCCTGCGCCGGCCCCGGAAACCAGATGTCCTCGCAGATGACGATGCCGCACGCGACGCCGTCGATGTCGACGACACAGGGGTCCGCCCCGGGCGTGAAATAGCGCTCCTCGTCGAACACCGTGTAGTTCGGCAGGCATTGCTTGCGATAGGTGGCGACCACCTTGCCGGCCCGCAGCACGGCCACCGCGTTGAACGTGCGCCCTGCAACGCGTTCGGGGAACCCCACGATCACGGCAGTGTCGCCGATGACGCCCGCGAGCGCGCTGAGTTCGCGCTGTGAAGCCTCGACGAACGCGCTGCGCAGCAACAGGTCCTCCGGCGGATAGCCGCAGAGCGAAAGCTCCGGCGTGACGACGAGCCGCGCGCCTGCGCGGGCCGCCGCGCGCGTCGCGTCGAGGATCGCCGCGGCATTGCCGCCAAGGTCGCCGATGACCTGGTTCAGCTGCGCGACGGCAATCTGCATGGGTGGAATTTTATCATGCGGGCCGGGCGTCGCCCTGACTCGAGATGCGCTTGCCCATGGGGCCGCGGCGCACGAAAATGCGGCTAGACTTCACCACCGTGCCGCAGCGACTTCCCTCCGCAGAGACCGCATCGATCGTCGTTCGCGACGACGTCCCGATCGAAGCCATCGCGCCGCCCGACTGGGACCGGTTCGTCGCGGGGCAGCCGCTTGCGTCGCATGCATTTCTCACGGCACTGCACGCCACCGGCTGCGCCTCCGTGGCCACCGGCTGGCAGCCGCGCTACCTGACCGCGTGGCGCGGCGCCGCGTTCGCCGGCGCCATGCCGCTCTATGCGAAGGCGCACTCGTTTGGCGAATACGTGTTCGACTGGGCATGGGCCGACGCCTTCCGCCGCCACGGCCATCGCTACTACCCGAAGCTCGTCTGCGCGATCCCGTTCACGCCGACGCCCGGCGCGCGCCTCTTCGCTCAGGACGACGCCGCGCGCAACGCGCTTCTCGCTCGGGCCCTTGCACTGCTCCATCCGGCGAAGGCCGGTGCAACGCCCCGCTTTTCGTCGCTGCACGTCCTCTTCCCCGACGCCGCCGATGCCGCGCGCTGCGAAGCGGCGGGCATGACGCTGCGCCAGGGCGTGCAGTTCCGCTGGTCCAACCCCGGCTACCGCGATTTCGCCGACTTCCTCGCCACGTTCAATCACGACAAGCGCAAGAAAGTGCAGCAGGAGCGGCGCAAACTTGCCGAGGCCGGCGTGGAATTCGTGCGCAAAGGCGGGCGCGCGATCACGCGCGAGGACTGGGCCTTTTTCTATCGCTGCTACGAAGACACCTATCACGCGCACCATTCGACACCGTATCTGTCGCTCGATTTCTTTTTGCGCATCGGCGCGACGATGCCGGACAACCTGCTGCTCGTCCTGGGCTACCGGGAGGGCGCGCCCCTGTGCGCCGCGCTCGACGTCCACGACGCCGAGGCGCTATGGGGCCGGTACTGGGGCACGCTGGACTACGTGCCGGGACTGCACTTCGAGGCGTGCTACTACCAGGCGATCGAGTTCTGCATCGAGCGGCGCATCGCGACGTTCGAAGGCGGCGCGCAAGGGCAGCACAAGCTTGCGCGCGGACTCCTGCCTGCCGCGACGTTTTCGGCGCACGCGATCGCCGACCCGGCGTTCGCCGCGGCCATCGCGGATTTCTGCCGCCGCGAGCAGGTCGAGATCGCGCACATGCAGGACGAGCTCGCGGCATCGAGCCCGTTTCGCGAATAGATTGCACGCGGCGGCGGTGTTCGCCTCGCGTGCTAGACTTTCCGTGAGGCATCCGGTCGCTTGAAGCGGCAATGCCGGCCCTCAGCCCTCTTTCTTTTGCCTGCCGATGTCGGAATCCGTCCTGCTCGAACGCGCCGGTCCCGTGGCGACGCTGACGCTCAATCGTCCCGAGTCCCTCAACACGCTCGATTTCACGATGATGGAGGCGCTGGTCGCGCACACCGGCGCGCTCGCGGCCGACGCGACGCTGCGCTGCGTCGTCGTGAAGGGGGCCGGCCGCCACTTCATGGCGGGCGGCGATCTCCACACATTCGCCGAGATGCTGCCGCTCCCGCCGGCGGAGCGCAAGGCGCGCTTCGTCTCGATCATCGGGCGGCTGCACGCCGCCATCGAGAACCTGCAGCGGATGCCGCATCCGGTCGTGGCCAGCGTCCACGGCGCGGTGGCGGGGTTCGGCCTGTCGCTGATGAACGCCTGCGACCTCGTCGTCGCGGCCGACACCGCGTTCTTCACGTCTGCCTATCGCCACATCGGGCTCACGCCCGACGGCGGCGGCTCCTACACGCTGCCGCGCATCGTCGGCGTGAAGAAGGCGATGGAGATCATGTTGCTGGGCGAGCGGTTCGACGCGCAGCAGGCGCAGGCACTCGGGCTCGTCAATCGCGTCGTGGCAGCTACGGAGCTCGAGGCCGCGACGGCTGCGCTTGTCGCCACGCTCGTCGCCGGACCGCGGCGCGCGACCGCGAACGCCAAGCGCCTGGTCAACTCGTCCCTCGGCAACACGCTCTCGCGCCAGCTCGACGCCGAAGCCGAGAGCTTCAGCGACTGCACGATGGACGACGATTTCGTCGAGGGCATCCGCGCGTTCGTCGAAAAGCGGCCGCCCCGGTTCGGCGGTCGCTGACACCGTCTCGGCGTGCTCGCGATTCGCGCCGCCGTCGCGGCGGACTTTCCCGCCGTGCTGGATCTGTTCCGGCGTGTGGTCGCCTCCGGCGATACCTACGCCTATCCTCCGGGCGCTTCGCCGGACCAGGCGCGGCGCTGGTGGCTCGATCCTCCCGCCATGCCGTTCGTCGCCGAGGACGATGGCCGGATCGTCGGAACGTACTCGCTAAGATCCAATCAGCCTGGCCTGGGCGACCATGTCGCCAACTGCGGCTACATGACGGAGCCCGAATCTCGCGGGCGCGGCATCGCGAGCGCAATGTGCGTGCATTCACTCGCGACGGCGCGGGATGCAGGCTTCACGGCGATGCAGTTCAATTTCGTCGTGGCGAGCAACACCGGCGCCATTCGCCTCTGGCAGCGCCACGGCTTCGCGATCGTCGGACGCGTACCGGCGGCGTTCCGGCACGCGCTGCAGGGCCCGACCGACGTTCTCGTCATGCATCGCCTGCTCTGACGCCCCACCCTCACGGGAGATTCCGATGCCCACACTTCAAGGAAAGACCGTCTTCATTTCCGGCGCATCGCGCGGCATCGGCCTCGCGATCGCGACGCGCGTCGCCGCCGACGGCGCCAACGTCGTGATTGCGGCCAAGACTGCGACACCGCATCCGAAGCTTCCGGGGACGATCTACAGCGCGGCCGAGGCGGTCGAAAAGGCCGGCGCCGCGGCGGGCGCCCATGCGCTGCCGGTCGTCTGCGACATTCGCGACGAGGCCTCGGTGGCGAGCCGCGGTCGATGCCGCCGTGAAGCGCTTCGGCGGCATCGACGTGCTCGTCAACAACGCGAGCGCCATCAGCCTTACCGGCACGCTGGCGACGCCGATGAAGCGCTTCGACCTCATTTTCGGCGTCGACGTGCGCGGCACATTCCTTTGCTCGCAGGCGTGCCTGCCGCATCTGCGCACGGCGGCGGGCGTCGGACGCAATCCCCACATCCTGAACCTGTCGCCGCCGCTCAATCTCGACCCGAAATGGTTCCGCGACCACGTCGCGTACACCATCGCGAAATACGGGATGACGATGTGCGCGATCGGGATGGCCGAGGAATTCCGCGCCGACGGCATCGCGGTCAACGCGCTGTGGCCGCGCTCCGTGATTGCGACCGCGGCGATGGCGATGATTCCGGGGGCGATGGAACAGACCGCGCGGATGCGCACGCCGGAAATTGTCGCGGACGCCGCACATGCGCTGCTGATGCGCGACGCGCGCACAACGACGGGCCAATGCTTCATCGACGAGGACGTTCTCGCCGAAGCGGGCGTCACTGACTTCGCGCGGTATGCGGTGAAGCCGGGCACCCCGCTCCTGCCCGACCTCTTCCTCGACTGACTGCGGCGCGCCGTTCCGCCGCGCGCCGGCGTTACTTGTTGCCGATGTTGTCGTCGGGGAAATCGCCGCCCGTGGCTGGCGCGCCCGGTGACGCAGGTGCCGCGTTGCGATTGACGTTCGGACCGCCGCGATTGCGCCGGCCGCGATTGCGGTTCTTGCCCTGCCCCTGCCCCTGCCCCTGCCCCTGCCCCTGCCCCTGCCCCTGCCCCTGCCCCTGCCCCTGCCCCGGTCCCTGATTCGGGCCGAATCCCTTTCCGCCGCCCTTCGGACGATGCGGGCCCCCCTTCGGACCGCGCGGCTTGCCGGGCGCCGTTCCGGGAAGGCCTTCGGGGACCGCACCAGGAATTGTCAGCGTCGTCATCACATACGGTGATCCACTGCCCTGCGGAGAACCCGTACGCGGTCCCTTGCCGCCGCCGCGCGGCGGTCGCTGCGCACCTGCGCCCTGACCGCGATAGGCGCCGCCACCGCCTTGCCCGCGAAAGCCGTTCCCGCCACCGCCGCCCGCGCCAGGTCCGCGCGCGCGATCGCGAAAGCGCGAGCCTCCTCCGGAGCCCTTCTGCCCGAAGATCGTCGACACCGGACGATTGCCGTGCGTCGGATTGCCATGCACGCTGTTGCCGGGCTGAATCGCGTCGTCATCCTCCGGAATGTCGTCGACGACCTCCGCCGCGTGGAACGGCTGCTCGTCGCCGCTCGGCAGGCGCCGGCCCTGCGGCCCTTGTTGCCCGCCCTGCCCCTGCGGCCGCGGACCGCGCGGCTTCTGTCCCTGCCCCGGATGCCGACCCTGCGGCTTGCCGCCGGGTCCCTGCTTCTGCTGCGGCGCCGGCCCAGTGCTGCGCATGCCCGCCGCGGTCAGCACCGCGCCGACTTCCTCCGGTGTCAACTCCTGCATCTGCCCGCGCTTCACGCGCGGCGGCATCGCAATCATTCCGTAGCGCGTGCGGATCAGCCGACTGACGCCGAGGCCCAGCGCCTCGATCAGGCGTCGGACTTCGCGGTTGCGGCCTTCCTTCAGCACGATGTGATACCAGTGATTGGTGCCCTCGCCGCCGCGGTCCTCGAGCGCCTCGACCTTGGCCGGGCCATCCTCGAGCTCGATACCCGTCACGAGCGCCTTCTGCTGCTCGTCGGTCAGCGTGCCAACGACGCGCACGGCGTACTCGCGCTCGACCTCGTAGCGCGGGTGCATCATCTTGTTGGCGAGCTCGCCCGAATTGGTGAACAGCAGCAGACCCTCGGTGTTGAAGTCGAGGCGCCCGATTGCGATCCACTTGCCGTTGCCGATGTTCGGCAGCTGCTCGAACACCGTCGGCCGGCCCTCGGGGTCATCGCGCGTGACGATCTCGCCTGCGGGCTTGTGGTACATGAGGATGCGCGGCCGCGGCTCGGAGAAGCGGACCTTCACGAGCTCGCCGTTGATGCGCACCTCGTCGCCGGGGCCGACCTTCTGGCCGACGTCGGCAGGCTCGCGGTTGACGGTGATCCGCCCCGCGAGGATCAGCTCCTCCATCGCGCGGCGCGAGCCGAAGCCGCACGACGCCAGGATCTTGTGCAGGCGCTGCGGCTCGGTGAAGACGGTGTCAGTGGAGGAGCGGTGGCGCGGCGGCGCCAGGCTCTCCGTGATCTGCTGCAGCGCCAGGCTCGGCTGCTGCACCGGGCCCGTCGGGGGACGGTGCCAGGATCGGGCTCGCGAGCGCGAGCTGCGCTTCGGCGGCTTTGGTGGGTGCATCGGGTATCTCCAGCAGGTGGGATGCGTCGAGCTCGGCCAGCGGAGGAAGCTCGGATAACGAGCGCAGGCCGAGATCGTCGAGAAAGGCCTTGGTGGTCGCGTAGAGCGCCGGACGACCCGGCGTCTCCTTGTGGCCGACCACTTCGACCCATTGGCGGTCCATCAGCGCGGTGATCACGCTGGTGGACACGGCGACGCCGCGGATCGACTCGATGTCGCCGCGGGTCACGGGTTGCTGATAGGCGATGATCGCCAGGGTTTCCATCACCGCGCGCGAGTAGCGCGGCGGCTTTTCCGGGGACAGCCGGTCGAGGAACGGCTGGATCGACGGCTTGCCCTGGAAACGCCAGCCGGACGCGACCTGCGCGAGCTCGACGGTCTTGTCCGACCAGTCGGCGCGCAGCTCGTCCAGCAGCTTGCGGATGAGCTCGGCCTCGAGCGGCGGATCGAACAGGCGCGAGAGCTGAGGCAGCGCGACCGGTTCCCCGGCCGTCAGCAGCGCCGCTTCGAGAATGCCCTTGATTTGCTGAAGGTCGTCCATCGCGATGTCGTCAATTCGTTGGTTGCGTCGCCGCCCGGAGAATCACGCCTCGAGCGCGAATCCCGGGCTGCCGGTCAGCTTCACGTAGATCGGCGCGTACGGCTCGGCCTGCGTCACCGACACCATCTGCTCGCGCGCGAGCTCCAGCAGCGCAAGGAACGTGACGATAAGATGCGGCACGTCGACGCGCGACCCGAAGAGCGACGTGAACTCGGCAAACCGCGCCGGTGCCAGCGCCTTCAGCACCCGGCTCATTTCCGCGCGCACCGACAGCTGCTCGCGTGTGACGAGATGGTGCCGGTTCGCCCGCGCCCGCGCCACGAGACCGGCCCACGCGGTGCGAAGGTCTTCCGCCGACACGTCGGGAAGCCGCGCCACGGCGACGCGCTCGAACCACACGCGCACCGTCGCGAAGTCGCGATCGGCGAGCGGCAGCGCATCGATCTCGCGCGCCGCCTGCTTCATCCGCTCGTATTCCTGGAGCCGGCGCACGAGCTCGGCGCGCGGATCCTCGGCCTCCTCGCCGGCGATTCCCGGCGGCTTCGGCAGCAGCAGCCGCGATTTTATCTCGATCAGCACCGCCGCCATCAACAGGTATTCGGCGGCGAGCTCGAGCTGCGAGCGGCGCATCATCTCGACATACCCCAGGTACTGCCGGGTGAGCTCCGCCATCGGGATCTCGAGCACGTTGATGTTCTGCTTGCGAATCAGGTAGAGCAGCAGGTCGAGCGGCCCCTCGAACGCCTCGAGGAAGATCTCGAGCGCCTCCGGCGGAATGTAGAGGTCGCTCGGCATCTCGAGCAGCGGCTCGCCGTGGATGCGCGCCACCGGCGCGCCGGCCTGCTGGGCGAGATCGGCGACGTCGATGCTCAACGTGGCACCTGCATGTACGGCCTCATTGGGACGGGGGCGTCGCCGCGGCCTCCGAACCGTTGCGGGGTGCTCGATATCGCAAGGAGTCGGCCGCCGCCCGCGCTCGCAGACGCGAGCTGCGCTCCTTGGCTTCGCCCTGCTCGCGCGTGCGTCCCGCTCATGTTCGGCCTCCTTGAGCGGAATGCGCCATGCAAAGTGTCCCGCGTCGGCCGTGCACAATCGCGCGCGGACGCGCTCGGTGCGCCCTCCTTGCAACGGTTCGACGCGCGACGGTTCGTGCGTCGGGCGCCACCCGAGCTCGCGGACGCGCCCTTCGGGCCTCGCTTCGCCCCGCTCGCGCGGGCGTCCTGGTCTTCGCCCCGCGCGCTCATGTGTAATCCAGTCCCATCGCGCCGCGGACATCCTTCATCGTTTCCTCGGCGAGCTTGCGTGCCCGCTCGCAGCCGTCGGCGACGATGTTGCGCACGAGCTGCGGATCGTCGAGATAGCGCTGTGCGCGCTCGCGGATCGGCTCCTGCTCGCGGATGATCGCGTCGATCACGGGCTGCTTGCATTCGAGGCAGCCGATGCCCGCGGTCGTGCACCCCTTGACGACCCAGTCGCGCACCGTCTTGTCGGAATAGATCTCGTGCAGCGGCCACACCGGGCAGCGGTTGGGGTCGCCCTTGTCCGTGCGGCGCACCCGCGCCGGGTCGGTCTGCATTGTACGGATCTTCTTCGTGATCTCGGCTGGGTCCTCCCGCATCAGGATCGCATTGCCGTAGGACTTCGACATCTTCTGGCCGTCGAGCCCCGGCACGCGCGGCGTCGCGGTCAGCAGCGGCTCCGGCTCGGGAAGGATGACGCGGCGAGAGCCTTCGAGGTAGCCGAACAGCCGCTCGCGGTCGCCGAGGGACAGATTCTGCGTCTCGTTCAGCATCTCGCGCGCCGCGTGCAGCGACTCCTCGTCGCCACGCTCCTGGAACGCCGTGCGGAGCTCGTTGTAGGTGCGTGCCTTCTTGCTGCCGAGCTTCTTGATCGCGGCCTTGGCCTTTTCCTCGAAGCCGGGCTCGCGGCCGTAGATGTGGTTGAACCGGCGCGCGATCTCGCGCACGAGCTCGACGTGCGAGACCTGGTCCTCGCCGACCGGCACCATGTTGGCGCGGTAGATCAGGATGTCGGCACCCTGCATCACGGGATAGCCGAGGAAGCCGAAATTCGAAAGATCGCGGTCGCCGAGCTTCTGCTGCTGGTCCTTGTAGGTCGGCACGCGCTCCAGCCAGCCGACCGGCGTGATCATGCCGAGCAGCAGCGCGAGCTCGGCGTGCTCCGGCACGCGCGACTGGATGAAGAGTGTCGCCCGCGTCGGATTGATGCCGGCGGCGAGCCAGTCGACGAACATCTCCCAGACGCTGTCCGCGATCGATTCGGACGTGTCGAAATGTGTGGTCAGCGCATGCCAGTCCGCCGCGAAGAAGAGGCACTCGTGCTCTTCCTGCAGCTTCACCCAGTTCTTGAGCGCGCCATGGTAGTGACCGATGTGCATTCGCCCGGTCGGGCGCATTCCGGAAAGGACGCGGTCGGCGAACATCGTGGCTCGAGAGCGGCGGGCTAGAAGCCCACCATCGCGGCGATCAGCCCGACGGCACCCTTGACCACCGGCCGCATGAACGCGCTGACGATGCCCACGTACGGGTCGAGCAGCAGCAGGCCCATGATGATGAAAAGGCCGTACGGCTCGAGGCGTCCATACGAATACGCGGCACGGTCCGGCAAAAGGCTCGCGACCACGCGTCCGCCGTCGAGAGGGGGTACGGGTATCAGGTTGAACGCCATCAGCATCAGATTGAACTGCACTCCGCCAAACGCCATTTTTTCGATCGATGCGCTGTCGATGAGATCGCCAGGTGCTGCCACCCGCAACACGATCGCCCACGCGATCGCCATCGCCAGGTTCGCCGCCGGGCCGGCCGCCGCGACCCAAAGCATGTCGCGCTTCGGGTTGCGCAGATTCCGGAAATTGACCGGCACGGGCTTCGCCCAGCCGAACATGATGGGCGAGCCCATCAGCAGCAGGAGCCCGGGCAGCGCGACCGTACCGATCGGGTCGATGTGCTTAAGCGGATTCAGCGTCACGCGGCCCAGCATCCAGGCCGTCTGGTCACCGAACATCCGGGCGACGTAGCCGTGCGCGGCCTCGTGCAACGTGATCGCAAGGACCACCGGCACCGCGTACAGGGCGATGGTCTCGATCAGATTCATTTTGCCCGCATTTTACCCGAGTTGGGCCCTTCCCGCCCGAAACGGTGCGCCCTGCCGCCTCAGGCCTCCGCGCCGAGGTCGACGCCGAGGCGCGCCGGGTCGCCCGCACCGAGGCGCAGGATCCGCCCCGGTTCCGCCCCCAGGTCCACCACGGTCGTCGGCTGCCCCGGACACGCCCCTGCGTCGATCACGAGGTCGACGTCGCGCTCCAGCGCGGAACGGATCGACGGGGCGTCGTGCAGCGGATCGGACGCTCCCGGCAGGATCAGCGTGGACGACAGCAGCGGCTCCTCCAATTCCGTCAGCAGGGCTCGCACCACGGGATGCTCGGAGACTCTCAGGCCGACCGTGCTGCGGCGCGGATGTTGCAGCCGGCGCGGAACTTCCCGGGTGGCCGGCAACACGAAGGTGAAGCCCCCGGGTGTGCCCCGCCGCACGATCCGGAACTGCCAGTTGTCGAGCCGCGCGAAACGGCCGACCTCCGAAAGGTCATTCAGCATCAGCGTCAGCAGGTGGTCGTCGCCGACCCCCCGAATGCGGCGGATTCGGCGCGCGGCCTCCGCCTCCCCGATCTTGCAGCCGAGCGCGTACCCCGAGTCGGTGGGATAGGCGATCACGCCCCCTTCGCGAAGGATGGCCGCGGCCTGCCGAATCAGGCGCGGCTGGGGGTTGACGGGATGGACCTGGAAAAGTTGGGCCATGTTCGGCGAAATCCGCCCGAAAGTAATTCGCAACTTTCCGGCTATATAATTGCCGAATATTGTAACTGAGGGTTATAAATGGCGGCGATTGCCGCCGGCGAGGATATTTTGAATCTGCAACAGCTCCGCTATCTTTGCGCCATTGTCGACCACGGGCTCAACGTTTCGGATGCCGCGCTTGCGCTGCACACGTCGCAGCCCGGCATCAGCAAGCAGGTGCGCCAGCTCGAGGACGAGCTTGGCGTGCGCGTCTTCGTGCGCCAGGGCAAGCGGCTCGCTTCGCTCACGCCGGCCGGTGACGCCATCGTCGCGTCGGCACGACGCACGTTAAAGGAAATCGGCAATCTCAAGCGGGTCGGCGCCGAATACCGCAGCGAGGACGAGGGCACGCTCGCGATCGCGACGACGCACACGCAGGCGCGTTACGTGCTGCCGCCGGTACTGCGCGATTTTGCGGCACGTTACCCGAAGGTCAAGCTCGAACTGCATCAGGGCAACCCGGTCCAGGTGGCCGAGCATACCGCCAACGGCGACGCCGATGTCGGCATCGCCACCGAAGCGCTCGCCGGCTTCCCCGAGCTCGTCACGCTGCCCTGCTATCAATGGAACCGGTGCGTGCTCATGCCAAACGGCCATCCGCTCGGCAAGGTCCGGCCGCTGACGCTGGCGGCACTCGCCCGCTACCCGATCGTCACCTATGATTTCTCCTTCACCGGCCGCTCGCAGATCAACGCCGCGTTCGAGGCCGAGGGGCTCGTCCCCAACGTCGTGCTGACCGCGCTCGATTCGGACGTCATCAAGACCTACGTGGAGATGGGCATGGGTGTGGGCATCATCGCGCGCATGGCATGGGATCCGGCGCGCGACACCGGCTTCGAGATGCTCGATGCCGCGCATCTTTTCGCGCCGTCGACGACGCGAATCGCGCTGCGCCGCGGCGTCTTCCTGCGCGGATTCGTCTACGACTTCATCCATCGTTTCGCACCGGCGCTCGACCGTGCCACCGTTGATGCCGCGCTCGGCGGAGCGGCCAGCACGGTGCCGCTCGCACCCGCCCCGAAATCCGGCGACGGTCCGACCCGGTGACGGCGCCGCGCCGCTCGTGGGCGCTCGCGGCGCTGCTCGCCTCGCTGTCGATGCTGGGACCGTTCTCGGTCGACACCTACCTGCCCGCCTTCCCTGCGATTGCGCAGGAATTCGACGTCTCCGCCATCGCGATCCAGCAGACCCTCTCGGCGTACCTTTTCGCGTTCGCCGGAATGATGCTCTGGCACGGCGCGCTTTCCGACGCGCTTGGCCGACGGCCGGTCGTCCTCGCCGGTCTCGTCATCTACGCGATTGCGACGCTTGGCTGCGCGATCGCCGGGAACATCGCTTCGCTGTGGCTCTTTCGCGCACTGCAGGGCATCTCCGCCGGCACTGGGCTCGTGATCGGCCGCGCGATCATCCGCGACCGCTTTCAGGGCGCGGAGGCGCAGCGCCTCATGTCGCAGATGACGCTGGTGTTCGGACTCGCCCCGGCGATTGCGCCGGTGCTGGGAGGCGTGCTGCTGAACCTGCTCGGCTGGCGTTCCATCTTCTGGGTACTCTTCGTCGTCGTCCTGCTGCTGATCGTATGGACCGCGCGGCGCCTGCCGGAAACGCTTCCGCGCGAGCTGCGACTGCCGATGCGTCCGCGCGCGCTGTGGCACAGCTATCGGACCGTGCTGCTGCGCATGGATTTTCTGCTGCTCGCGTTCATTCCGGCGCTCAATTTCGCGGCCTTCTTCATCTACATCGCCAGCGCGCCGGTATTCCTGCTAGATCTGCTGCACCTCACCACGCTCGGGTTCGCGTGGCTCTTCATCCCGATGATCACAGGGATCATGATTGGCGCGTGGCTTTCGGGGCGCCTCGCGGGGCTGCGCTCTCCGCAGCGGACGATCCGCCTCGGCTACGCGCTGATGTTCGGCGGCGTTGTGATCAACCTCGCCGTTTGCTGGCTCGCTCCTGCCGGCGTGCCGTGGAACGTCGCGCCGATCTTCGTATTCACCATGGGAACCAGCGTGGTGATGCCGACGGTGACTTTGCTGCTGCTCGACCTTTTTCCCACGATGCGCGGAATGGCATCTTCGCTACAGGGCTTCGTCGCATTCATGCTTTCCGCCGTGAATGCCGGCACAATCTCTCCGGCGCTCGCGCACTCGCTGAAATCGCTGGCGCTCGGCATGCTGGGTTTCACCGCGGCGAGCTTTGCGCTCTGGCTGATCTATCAGCGCCGCACGCACTATCAACTCAAGGACTGGACACCGTGATGCAATTTCGCAATATCGCAGTGGTCGCGTTGATTCTCGCTGCTGCCACCGCCGGGGCATCCGCTCAACCCGCGGCCGCGTCGAAATCGGTGCCGCCCAAGACTGCGGCATTATCGGGCAGCCAAGGCGCGGCAATCGAGCGCGCGCAATCGCTGCCGCTGACTCCCCTCGTCATAGGAACCGTGAAGTTGCAGGCGGAAGTCGCCAACACACCGGGCCAGCGCGAAATCGGCCTGATGCATCGATTCAGCCTCGCGCCCGATCACGGCATGATCTTCGTGTTTCCCACGCCGCAGCCGCTCGGCTTCTGGATGCGCAACACCTATATCCCGCTGTCGATCGCCTACCTCGATCCGAGCGGTGTGATCCTCAACATCGAGGATATGGCCCCGCAGGACGACACGACGCACTGGTCGCGCGGCGCCGCGCAGTACGCGCTCGAAATGCGCAAGGGGTGGTTCAGCGAGCGCGGCGTGCGCGCCGGCGACAGGGTGCAAGGATTGCCGAGGCCCGGCGGGCAGTAGCGTTGTTCCGGCATGGCCCCCTCTAACTCGTACGGCAACCGAAGCAGGATTTGGACCCTGCCGACGAGCGGGCTTGACGGTTGCAAAGCCATATCTTACGTTTGCCTTACTGAGTGGAGTTGCAACCTTCGCCACCAGTTCGCGGCCGCAGAGCCGCACCGCGTTGGGCTAGACGAAAAAGCGCGCACACGGCTTTCCAAGGGGGATCGTTGTGTTGCATCAACTCCGACTCGGTCCCGTCTCGGTAGATCGCTCGCGGTATCTGCCACCTTCATTGTTGCCGCTCGTCGAGGCGACGCGGCGCGGGGACGACGTTGAGCCCGCATTGCAGGCAATCGTCCGAGGGTTCGGGTTCGACGGCTTCATGTACGCCACCGCAAAATTCCACCTGCGGCCAGGCAACGACGAGAGAATGTGGGTTGTCACTACGCTGCCGGTTGCATGGGTGGTCCGGTACGATCAGCGCGCCTACGTCGAGTGTGATCCGAGAGTTCTGGCCGTTTTCGACAATTCGATGCCTCTCGTCTGGGACCAAGCCAGCGAGCAAGGGCGCAGCGTGAGAACTGATGAATTCCTCGCCGACGCCGCGGCCCACGGCGTTGGAAGCGGTGTGTCGTTCGCGGTCTACACGCCGCTGCCTTCTCGCAATCTCGTTTCACTGAGTTCCGCCGCGCCGATCATATGCAAGGAGCGCCGCGACGAGATCGTTCGGTCCTTGGGGGACATCATTCTTTTTGGACAGTATTTTCACGAGCTCTTCGTCGAGAAATGTAGTGGAGAAAGGGCTTGCACCCGCTTCAGTTGGGGTACCGCTCAGTCCGCGTGAACGCCAATGCCTTGACCTGGCGGCCGAAGGACACACAAGTATCGAAATAGGCAACAGGCTTGGAATTTCGGATCGCACGGTCAACTTTCATTTCTCCAACTTGATAAGCAAATTGGGCGTACACAATCGTCACGAAGCGATCGCAAAGGGTGCGCGTTTAGGCCTCCTTCAGCCCGGCATTTAGAGTGTTTAGTGCCGCGCACTGGACGTAGCTGCGGTTGACGGATCGGTGGTCGCGCATTGCGGCGGCTTGCTCAATCGGCGGAGCTGGGCGGGTAGCGTCACGTGTGGATCCGCAGCCACCGCGCGAGCTCCGGCACCGAGTGCACGGTCGCAAGGGGTGCGAATCCCGCGAATTCGTCCGCGGCATGCGCGCCATACGAAACCGCCACGGCCTGCACGCCCGCGCGTGCCGCGAGTTCGAGGTCGTGCGTCGTATCGCCGACCATCAGCGTCTCGTCGGGTGTGACGCCGAGCCGCCGCATGAGATGAAGCAGCATGTCCGGTTTTGGCTTCGGCGCGTCCTCGTCCGAACAGCGCGTCGCGGCGAAAAGATGACCGACGCCATGCTGCGCGAGCGCGCGATCAAGACCCTTCCGGGTCTTTCCGGTTGCCACTGCGAGCAAGAAACCCGCGCCGGCGAGGTCTGCAAGCAGTGCGGCGGCGCCGTCGAATAGCGGAATGTCTCCCTCGGCGCCGAGATAGTGGTGGCGATAGCGATCGGCCAGCTCCGCGTGGCGCTCGGCCGGCAATGCGGGCGCCACGTGCGCGAGCGCATCGGCCAGGCCGAGCCCGATCACGTACGTCGCGCGCTCGTCGCCCGGCATCGGCTCGCCGACGTCGCGACACGCCGCCTGCAGCGCACGCGCGATGATCGACGTCGAGTCTACGAGTGTTCCGTCCCAGTCGAACACGATGAGGCGAAAACGGCGAGACACCGTGTCATGCGGCATCGGCGGCCGCTCCTGCCGCACCCAGCGTCGCGACGAATCCCGCGAGATCCGCCGGGAGCGGCGAGGTGATGACGATCTCGCGGCCGTCGTCAGGATGCGCAAAGACAATCCGGTGCGCATGCAGGAACATCCGCTTCAGCCCCTGCTTTGCGAGCACCTTGTTCCAGGCGAAGTCGCCGTACTTGTCGTCGCCCGCGAGCGGAAAGCCGATGTGCGTGAGATGCACGCGGATCTGGTGCGTGCGGCCCGTCATCAGCTCCGCTTCGAGGAGAGCGACCGGCGGACCATGCCGCGGCCAGGTCTCGATGCGCCGAAATACCGTCTGCGCGACGCGCCCTTCGCGATCCACACGCACGCGCCGCTCGCCCTCGCCGGTCACGAAGCGCTCGAGCGAAAGCTCGACCCGCCGCATCTCGTCGCGCCACTTGCCGCGCACCAGAACGAAATAGCGCTTGTCGACTTCGCCGTCGCGCAGCTGCGCATGCAGCGACGTCAAGGCTGACCGTTTCTTCGCGACGAGCAGCACGCCTGAGGTGTCGCGGTCAAGCCGGTGCACGAGCTCCAGGAACTTCGCATTGGGTCGCGCGTGGCGCAGACGCTCGATCGCGCCGAACTGGATGCCGCTGCCACCGTGGACGGCAAGGCCCGACGGCTTGTCAAAGGCGATCAGAGCGTCGTCCTCGTAGAGAATCGGCGGCGTCGCGACGGAGGCCGTCGATGGCACGCGGGCCGGGCCCTGGGCCGGCGCGGCGGCGCGCACGGGCGGCACGCGCATTCGGTCGCCGGCCTTGAGGCGAGCCTCCGGCCCGACACGGCCTCCGTTCAGCCGCACCTCGCCGCTCCTCAGGATCCGGTAGACGTGGCTTTTCGGGACCCCTTTCAGGATCTTCAGCAGGTAATTGTCGATCCGCTGGCCCTCAACCTCGTCCCCGAGGTCGAGCCAATTCACGGCGTCCTTGCGCAAATCCTTCATTTCCTTATAATTATGACCTGCAACACGCATTGGCCGAGGCGCGCGGAAGATTATTTCGATGCGCCAGGAATCATCCCCGCCGCAATTGCGGCGCCGGTGGTTCGGCGCCTTGCGGGGGCCCCGATGGTCGGGGCATCAGCCGGCCGTGGCATCCAGAATCGATCGGCCGCCGGTTTTTTCGCTTCACCGTCCGGGCGTTGCCCCCCGGAGAAGTAGCGATGGTAATGGAAGAGCGCAGTCTCCGCACCCGGCTTGCGGCCGGTTCGAAGCGGCGCATTGCGCGGCGCACCTGGCGAAGAATTCCGCGTTCGGCTCCAAGTCGGCGACCAACGTCGCGACGCAGGAACCGAAGGCTCGATCGCTTCAACGCGACACCGAATACCGCATAACGAGATGACACCGCTCCGGCACTTCCGGAGCCGACACCCTGATGACCCGAACTCGCGTCCATCACGTCCTCGTCCGCCCGCAGCCACCGCTGCCGGCGCAGCGGTCTTCGCCCTCGCCCGCCGCACGATAGCGTCACGCCGCGCGCATCGCGCGGCGCCCGTTTCGCCCCACCGCACGCCCGGCCGGACCCGCGCCGGGAAAAATTCATGAAACGCATGCTGTTCAACGCCACCCAGGCGGAGGAACTCCGGGTGGCGATCGTCGATGGCCAGAAGCTCGTCGACCTCGACATCGAGTCCGCAAGCAAGGAACAACGCAAGAGCAACATCTACAAGGCGGTCATCACCCGCGTCGAACCGAGCCTCGAAGCGTGCTTCGTCGACTACGGCGCCGAGCGCCACGGCTTCCTGCCAGTCAAGGAAATTGCGCGCCAGTACGTGAAGGGAGCGCGCGGCGACGACGGCGAAGGCGGCGGACGAATCCAGGACCACCTCCGCGAGGGGATGGAGCTGATCGTCCAGGTGGACAAGGACGAGCGCGGCAACAAGGGCGCGGCCCTCACCACCTACATCTCGCTGGCGGGACGCTACCTCGTCCTGATGCCGAACAATCCGCGCGGCGGCGGCGTCTCCCGCCGCATCGAGGGCGAGGAGCGCAATGAACTGCGCGACGCCATCAACGACCTCGAAATTCCGGCCGGGATGAGCGTCATCGCCCGCACCGCGGGCATCGGTCGCACCACCGAAGAGCTGCAGTGGGACCTGAACTACCTGCTCCAGCTCTGGCGTGCGATCGAGGACGCATCGAAGCTCCAGTCCGGCGCGTTCCTGATCTACCAGGAATCGAGCCTCGTGATTCGCGCGATCCGCGATTACTTCCATCCGGACATCGGCGAGATCCTGATCGACACCGAGTCGATCTACGAGCAGGCCCAGCAGTTCATGAGCCACGTGATGCCGGGCAACGTCAACCGGGTGAAGCTCTACAAGGACGACGTTCCGCTGTTCTCGCGCTTCCAGATCGAGCACCAGATCGAAACCGCCTACGCGCGGCAGGTACCGCTGCCCTCCGGCGGCGCGATCGTGATTGACCACACCGAGGCGCTCGTTTCGGTCGACGTCAATTCGGCGCGTGCGACGCGCGGCGGCGACATCGAAACGACCGCATTCAACACGAACATGGAGGCCGCCGACGAGATTGCGCGCCAGCTTCGCCTGCGCGACCTGGGCGGGCTCATCGTGATCGACTTCATCGACATGGAGAGCACCAAGAACCAGCGCGAAGTCGAAGCGCGAGTCAAGGACGCGCTCAAGTACGACCGTGCGCGCGTGCAGCTCGGCAAGATCTCCCGCTTCGGCCTCATGGAGCTTTCGCGCCAGCGGCTGCGCCCGGCGCTCGCGGAATCGGCCTACATCGCCTGCCCGCGCTGCCATGGCATCGGCCACATCCGCGGCACCGAATCGTCGGCGCTGCACATCCTGCGCATCCTGCAGGAGGAGGCGATGAAGGAGAACACCGCGCAGATCGTCGCGCAGGTGCCAATCGACGTCGCGACGTACCTCCTCAATGAAAAGCGCAACGAGGTGCTCTCGGTCGAGACCCGGTTCAAGGTCAACGTCCTGCTGGTGCCGAACCGGCATCTCGAGACGCCGAACTACACCGTCGAGCGACTGCGCCACGACGATCTCAACCAGAGCGAGCCGCTGCCGCCGTCGTTCGACATGGTCGTGCAGCCGGAGCAGCTCGATCCAGCGAAGCAGATGAAGGAAGAGGCCAAGGAGCCGCGCCAGGAAGCGGTCGTCAAGGGCATCACGCCGTCGCAGCCGGCCCCGGTGCGCGCCGAGACTCTCGCCGCTCCCGCGACGGCGGGCGCGAGCACCGTCAGCTGGCTCGACCGGATGCTCGCGTGGTTCCGTCCGAAGCCGGCGTTGCCGGCACCCGTTCAGCGCGCCGACAAGCCGCGCGAAGCGCGTGACGGACGCCGCGAAGGCCGCGACCAGCGCGGCGAGCGCGATCGTCCGCGCGGCGGTCAGGATCGCCGCGACGGTCGTCGCGACGAGCGGCGCGGTGACGGCAAAGGCAACCGTGGCGCACGCGGCGAGCAGGGCCAATCCGGCGCGCCGCGCGAAGGACAGCCGCCGCGCAACGCTGGCCAGCGCCGCGACGGGCAGCCGCCGCGCGAAGGTCAGGCCCCGCGCGAAGGTCAGGCCCCGCGCGAGGGTCAGGCCCCGCGCGAAGGTCAGGCCCCGCGCGAAGGTCAGGCCCCGCGCGAAGGTCAGGCCCCGCGCGAAGGTCAGGCCCCGCGCGAAGGTCAGGCCCCGCGCGAAGGTCAGCCGCAACGCGAGCCGCGGCCGCCTCGGGAACCCCGCGAGCCGCGTCCGCCGCGCGAAGGTCCGCCGCAACGCGAGCCGCGCGAGCCGCGTGAAGGTCAACCGCAACGTGAGCCGCGTGAGCCGCGTGAGCCTCGTCCACCGCGTGAACCGCGCGCTGCCGTTCCGGTGACGGATGCGGATGCTTCGCTGCCCGCCATCGAGGCCGCGGAGCCGCGGATGGCACGGGAAGGCGAAGCCGGAGCACGCGAAGGCAATCGCCGCCGGCGTGACCGCCGTCGTCGCGGCAGTGGCGATCGGCCGGACCGTCCGGAGCAGCAGGAGGAACAACCCGGAGCGACCGATGCTCTGACCACGGCTTCCGTCAGTGCAGTCGCGACGCACGCCGAAGCACCTGCAGCACCTGCGCAGCCGGCACCGTGGGAAGTGTGGCCGGAAGCCGTCGAGGAAGCGGCGCCCGCCGCGCGCGTCGAGCGCGTCGCCGAGAGTGAAGCGGTGCAGGCAGCCGTCGAGCCGGCGCAGCCGAAGGCGTCCGTGCACACCGAGCCGGTCGCGCATGCGCCCGTGGCCGCGCCGGTTGCGCCGCCACCGCCGCCGCGCATCGAACCGGTGGTTCCGCCGAAGCCCGCGCCGGTATTTCACGAGATTCCGGAACTGCCTCCGATCGCGCTGACGCTTCCGCCGGAATCCAGCCTCGAGCTGGTCGAGACGAAGCATCCCGCGCCGGCACTGCCGCAAGTCGAGTCGGACATTCCGAAAGGCCCGCGCCGCGTGCGCCCGCCCAAGGTGCAGATCGCCGACGAACCGCTGCAGCTCGTGGAGACGCAGAAGGGAAATCCAACCGTCGCGCCATGACGTGACGCAAAAGAGCGCAGAAAAAGGGCGGGCCCGCGGGCCCGCCCTTTTTCTTGTTGCGCGAACCCCGCTACGAATTACGCGGCGGGGCGCTCGCCCAAGGCGATGTCCACCGTCAATTCGCTCGCCAGCGCAGCGAGATCGGAACGCAACGCGTCGTTGCCCAGCGATTTGGGCACGACGAGCAGCGCCTTCACCTTGAACTGGTGCGCGGCCCCACCTTCGCCGTCAACGATCTCGGTGTGCAGATCCTCGATGCTGACGCCGCGCTCCGCAAGCCGCCGCGACAAGTCGCGCACGATGCCCGGCCGGTCGGCCCCCACGAGTTCCAGCGCGATCAGCCGACGATCCGCAGGCACCTGCGGTGCGGCCGTCTTCTCGATGACGATGCGCAGACCCGCGGATTCCAACCCCTGCAGCGCGCTGGCGAGCCGGTCGGCGCTCTCCGCCGGCACCTCGAAATGCACCATGCCGGCGAACTGCCCGGCGAGATTCGTCATGCGGCTGCCGGCCCAGTTCGCGCCGAAGCCCTGCGCGCGCTCGGACAGCTGGCGAACGATGCCGGGCCGGTCGCTGCCTATCGCGGTCACGACGAGCGAAGCGGTGGCGGGCGCAGTCTCTTCGGTCAGGGACACGCTGCGCTTGATCATCGGTGCCTTGGTCGCGAAGCGATCGTCCTGCTTGAAAGCAGGCAGCGCGCCGTGCTCCGCGGCGTAGCGCACGACCTGCGCGAGGAGCTTCAAACCCATCGGCGCCAGCGCACGTTCCCACAACTCGCGCGCCGTTTCGCCCTTGGCGACGAAGCACCAGTCCTGCGCGGCCACGGCACCCGCGTCCCAGCCATCGGCAAGGTGATACACGCTGCCGCCGGCAATCGGATCGCCCTCGAGGATCGTCCACTCGACGGCCGCGATGCCGCGATGCCGCGGCAGCAAAGACGGGTGATACCCGACGCCGCCGAGCCTGGAGCGTGCGAGCGCCTCGTTGCTGACGCGAGCGTGCGTGTGCGCGGCAACGATGAGATCCGTGCCCTCGGGAATGGCCTCACCCGGAACGATTTTCGGGTTCGCAAGAACGTGGACGGGAACGCCGGCCGCCTTGGCCGCCAGCGCCAGGCGATCGTCGTCGGCAGGAGCGACGACGCCGGCGAACGCGACGCCGTCCTTGCGCAGCGCCTCGAACACCAGCGCGCCGAAGTAACGCGAACCAACCAATGTGCACTTCATCGATGCCATCCTTTCGCGGATCTCAGGAGCAGCCGGTGCGTTGCTCGAATCGGCGCACCCGCGCGCCGGACCAGCATCGCTTCAGCCTGCATTGTACGATCGGGTCCAACGCGGCGCTGCGATGACATCGATGTCCGCGCGGGCCATTTGACGCCGGACAACTTGAGGCAGATCGGGTCGTTGGCACCGACGCTGCGACAATCCGCCGCACGGCGGCGGCGGAGGTTCGACCTAGGTGCGAAGCCGATTGATCAGCGCGGCACTGGCCACCTCGACGAGATCGAGAACCCGCTCGAATCCGTCCCGACCGCCGTAATACGGGTCCGGCACTTCGCGCACGCCGAGCTCGGGGGCGAAATCGAGGAACAGGCCAAGATGGCCCTCGAAGGCGCCAGGCCGCATCGCCTCGAGCTCGCGCAGGTTGGTGCGGTCCATCGCGAGAATCCAGCCGAAGCGCGCGAAATCCCCCAGCCCGACCTGGCGGGCGCGCATCCTTGCGAGGTCGTACCCGCGCCGATGCGCCGAGTCGATGGCGCGCCGGTCCGGCGGGGATCCCACATGCCAGTCGCCCGTTCCCGCCGAATCCACGCGGATGCTGTCGGCGAGCCCCTGCTGCGCCAGCGCGGCGCGAAAGACGCCCGCCGCGGTCGGCGACCGGCAGATGTTGCCCATGCACACGAAGAGGATCGAGCGCTCGGGCGGATGCGTGGCGGCAGCGGAGCTCATGGCGCGTGCAGTATCCCGGTCGATTTGCTCCCGCGCAACCCGCACGCGCGCCCGCAGTTGCGCAATGCGCGGGAATCTGCAACGCTGCCCGGCTTCCGGGCCCCCGCCTCGCACGCGTTCGTCAACTTTCAGGAATCCTCATGCCGCCGCACTCGTTCCTCCGCTCGCTCGCGGGCCTTGCGCTGATTGCCGCCACGGCACTGCTCGCTGCCACCGCCCACGCTGCCGCCGATCCCGCCAAGGTGCTGCGTGTCTACTCGCCCGACATCGCGAGCCTCGACCCGCAGCAGGGTACCGATCTCTATTCGACGCGCGTCGCATCGTCGATCTTCGAGGCTCTCTACGAGTTCGATTACCTGACCGAGCCGGCGCGAGCCGTGCCGTGCACCGCCGCCGCCATGCCCGTGATCACCGAGGGCGGCAAGGTCTGGACGATCAAGCTGAAGACAGGAATCCGGTTTGCCGACGCCCCGGCATTCAAGGGCAAGCCGCGCGAGCTCGTCGCCGCGGATTACGTCTACTCGATCAAGCGCGCGCTCGACCCGAACCTGCTCACCGGCGGAGATCCGGCAATCGCGGATCTCATCGAAGGCATGCGGCCGGTGGTCGACGCCGCCAGCAAGCCCGGCGCGAAATTCAACTACGACGCTCCCGTCAGCGGCCTGCGCGCGCTCGACAAGTACACGCTGCAGATCCGGCTCACCAGCGCCAACTACACGCTGCAGGAATGGCTCGCGGGCCTCCCTGCGATGGCCGTCGCACGCGAGGTCGTCGAATCCGCCGGCGACGACATCAAGAGCCAGCCGGTCGGCACGGGTCCGTACGTACTGAAGGAATGGAAACGCGCGTCGCGCGTCGTCCTCGAGGCCAATCCGCTCTATCGAGGGCTCAAGTTCCCGGAGAGCTCCGACCCGCGCCATCGTGCGCTCGTCGATTCGATGCGCGGCAAGTCCCTTCCGCAGATCGGCCGCATCGAGATCAGCATCATCGAGGAATCTCAGGCGTACCTGCTCGCGTTCCAGCAGGGCGACCTTGACTACATCGGCCTCGGCGGCAATGACGTGGCGAGCGTGCTCGCTGGCGACGCGCTCAAGCCCGAGCTCGCGAAGAAAGGAATTCGTCGGATCCGCGCCAACGCGCCACAGCTCACCTTTACTTATTTCAACATGAAGGACCCACTGGTCGGCGGCTATTCGAATGCGCAGGTGGCGCTGCGACGTGCCATCGCGATGGGGTACAACGTCGACGAATCAATCAGGGTTCTGTACGCCGGACAGGCGCTGCCGGCGAACCAACTGCTGCCTCCGGGCGTCGATGGCCACGATGCGTCGTTGCCGCCGAAGTCCCTTTACGATCCGGCAGCGGCGCGCGCGCTCCTCGACCGCTTCGGCTTCAAGGACCGCGACGGCGACGGCTATCGCGAAACGCCCGATGGCAAGCCGCTCGTCGTGGTGCGCGGCACGCTTCCGGGCTCGTGGTACCGCGAGATCGACACGCTGTTCAAGAAGAACATGGACGCCATCGGTATCCACATGGAAGTCGAGCAGAAGACATTTTCGGAGCTGAACAATCTCAGCCGCGCCGGCAAGCTGCCGATGTTCAATCTCGGCGTCCGGGCTCTGGAGCCGTCGGGCTACCAGATCCTGCAGCTCCTCTGGAGCAAGTCGCCGATCGACACCAATTTCTCGCAGTTCGCGAATGCCGACTACGACGTTGCTTACGAGCAGTTCCTGCGCACGCCGTCCGGCCCCGCGCGGACGGCGCTCGCTCGGAAGATGTCCGAGATCGCGCTGGTCTACATGCCGATGATGCTGGCGACGTTCGGCATCGGCAACACGCTGCTCTACCCGTGGGTGCAGGGCTACTGGCCGTCGCAGTTCGGCTTCTCGTGGAAATACCTCGACCTCGACGTCGCGAAACGCAGGGCCGCAGGCAAGTAGCGGGACGCGACGCCGCAGCGACAGACTTCAGGTCTCGACCGGCAGACCGACGCCGAACATCGCCTGGCGGAGCTCGAAGAGTCGGTCGCGCAGCTGCGCGGCCTTCTCGAACTCCAGGTTGCGCGCGGCGTCCTGCATCTGCTTTTCGAGGAGCTTCAGCTCCTTCTCGCGGTCCTTCTCGGGCATCGTCTCGTAGCGCGCCTTCGCCTGCGCGGCCTTCAGCTCGCGCTTGCCCTCGTCGGCATCGTAGACGCCGTCGATCATGTCCTTGATCCGCTTCTGCACGCCGATCGGCGTGATGCCCATCTTGAGGTTCCAGGCGATCTGCTTCTCGCGTCGCCGGTCGGTCTCGGCGATCGCCGCCTTCATCGAGTCCGTCATCTTGTCGGCGTAGAGAATCGCCGTGCCGTTGATGTGGCGCGCGGCACGGCCGATCGTCTGGATCAGCGAGCGCTCGGCGCGCAGGAAGCCTTCCTTGTCGGCGTCGAGAATCGCAACCAGCGAGACCTCGGGAATGTCGAGACCCTCGCGCAGCAGGTTGATGCCGACCAGCACGTCGAATTCCTTGAGCCGCAGGTCGCGGATGATCTCGACCCGCTCGACGGTGTCGATGTCGGAGTGAAGATAGCGCACCTTCACGCCGTGCTCGTTGAGGTAGTCGGTCAGGTCCTCGGCCATCCGCTTGGTCAGGGTCGTCACCAGCACGCGTTCGCTCTTCGCCACGCGCAGCGAGATCTCGGACAGGAGGTCGTCGACCTGCGTCTGCGCCGGCCGCACGTCGAGCACGGGGTCGATCAGGCCCGTCGGCCGCACGACCTGCTCGACCACCTGCCCCGCGTGCGTACGCTCGTACTCGGCCGGCGTTGCCGAAACGAAGATCGTCTGCGGCAGCAGGCGCTCGAACTCGTCGAAGCGCAGCGGCCGGTTGTCGAGCGCCGACGGCAGCCGGAAGCCGTAGTTGACGAGGTTCTCCTTGCGCGCACGATCGCCCTTGTACATGCCGCCGGTCTGCGGAATCGTCACGTGGCTTTCGTCGATGAACATCAGCGAGCGCGACGGCAGGTAGTCGATCAGCGTGGGCGGCGGCTCGCCGGCCTTGCGTCCGGAGAGATGGCGCGAATAGTTCTCGATGCCCTTGCAGAAGCCGATCTCGGTCATCATCTCGAGGTCGAAGCGGGTGCGCTGCTCGATCCGCTGCGCCTCGATCAGCTTCATCTGCGAGACGAAAAATTCCTTCTGCGCGGCGAGCTCCAGCTTGATCGCCTCGATCGCGTCCAGCACCTTCTTGCGCCCGGTCACGTAGTGGCTCGACGGGAACACGGTGAAGCGCTGGATCTTCTGCCGGATGTGGCCGGTCAGCGGGTCGAACAGCTGCAGCGACTCGATCGCGTCGTCGAACAGCGAGATGCGCACCGCGTTCTCGGCGTGCTCGGCCGGGAAGATGTCGAGCACGTCGCCGCGCACGCGGAAGGTCCCGCGCTTGAAATCGGCCTCGTTGCGGGAATACTGCATTTCCGTGAGCCGCTTGATGGCGTCGCGCTGCGTCAGCGGGTCGCCCTCCTTCACGTGCAGGATCATGCTGTGGTACTCGGACGGGTCGCCGATGCCGTAGATCGCCGACACCGTCGCGACGATCACGCAGTCGGGGCGCTCGAGGATCGCCTTGGTCGCAGACAGCCGCATCTGCTCGATGTGCTCGTTGATCGAGCTGTCCTTCTCGATGTAGAGATCGCGCGACGGTACGTACGCCTCCGGCTGGTAGTAGTCGTAGTAGCTGACGAAGTACTCGATCGCGTTGTGCGGAAAGAACTCGCGGAATTCCGAATAGAGCTGCGCGGCGAGCGTCTTGTTGGGCGCGAGCACGAGCGCGGGACGGCCGGTGCGGGCGATGACGTTCGCCATCGTGTAGGTCTTTCCCGACCCGGTGACGCCGAGGAGCGTCTGGTAGGCAAGGCCGTCGGAAAGACCCTCGACGAGCTTGTCGATGGCTTCGGGCTGGTCGCCCGCGGGCTCGAACGGCTTGAAGAGCTCGTAGGGGCTGTTCGGGAAGGTCACAAGCATGGCGGCGGGCTCATAGGGAAAAGCGGCGGCGAACCGATTATTTTAACGGTATTTTGCCGGCATGACATCCACGCCGGCGCGTCAGGCTTTCGCCGGGGCGAACTGCAGCGCCGCGAGACGGGCGTAGAGCGCGCTCGATCGCAGCAGCTCGTCGTGCGTGCCCGTGTCCACGATGCGGCCGGCGTCCATGACGGCAATCCGGTCGGCGTGGCGCACCGTCGCCAGCCTGTGCGCAATGATCAGCACCGTGCGTCCCGCCATCAGGCGTTCGAGCGCGAGCTGCACGACACGTTCACTTTCGGCGTCGAGCGCACTCGTCGCCTCGTCGAGCAGCAGGATCGGCCGATCTGCGAGGATCGCGCGGGCAATCGCAAGGCGCTGGCGCTGGCCGCCGGAAAGCCGCACGCCGCGCTCGCCGAGGTCGCTCGCATACCGGTCCGGCAGCCGCTCGATGAATTCGGCGGCGTAGGCGGCCTCGCAGGCAGCACGGACCTCGGCTTCGGTCGCGTCGGGACGGCCGTAGCGGACGTTCTCGGTGACGCTGGTCGCGAAGATCACCGGGTCCTGCGGCACGATGGCAAGACGTGCGCGGACGTCCGCAGGATCGGCTGCGCGCACGTCGACGCCGTCGATGCGGACGGCGCCCCGCTGCGGATCGTAGAAGCGCAGCAGCAGCGCGAATACCGTCGTCTTGCCCGCGCCGGACGGCCCGACCAGTGCCACCTTCTCGCCCGGTGCCACGTCGAGCGAAAACGCCGCGAGCGCCGCCGCATCGGGCCGCGACGGATAGTGAAAGGTGACACCGGAAAACGTGACGGTGCCGCGGGCGGGCGTCGGCAATGCGACCGGATGCTCGGGCGCGCGGATTTCCGCTTTCGTCTCCAGCAGCTCGAAGAGGCGCTCGGTCGCGCCCGCCGCGCGCTGCAGATCGCCGACGACCTCGCTGATGGTGCCGACCGCCCCGGCGACGATCACCGCATAGAAGACGAACGCGGAGAGCTGGCCCGCGCTGATCCGCCCCGCCACCACGTCGTGGCCGCCGATCCAGAGGATGATGCCGATCGCGCCGAACACGAGGACGATCACGGCGGCGACGAGCATTGCGCGCTGGCGGATGCGCTGCCGCGCCGTCTCGAACGCGGCCTCGACGCGCTCGGCAAAGCGCGCGCGGTCGACCTCCTCGTGGCGATACGCCTGGACCGTGCGGATCTCGTGCATCGCCTCGTCGACGTAGGCGCCGACGTCGCCGACCCGATCCTGGGTCGCGCGGGCGAGCTTGCGCACGCGCCGGCCGAACAGGATGATCGGCACGATCACGAGCGGCACCCCGGCCAGCACCATCAGCGTCATCTTGAGGCTCGTGAGGGCCAGCATCACGAGGCCGCCGATCAGGAGCAGGAGGTTGCGGATCGCCATCGAGGCGCTCGAACCGATCACCGTCTCGAGCAGCGTCGTGTCGTTGGTGAGTCGCGAAATCACCTCGCCGGTTCGCGTCATCTCGAAATATCCGGGCGACAGCGTCAGCAGATGATCGAACACCGCGCGCCGCAGGTCGGCAGTGACGCGCTCGCCCGAGCCAGGACACGAAGTAATAGCGCGTATACGTCGCGATCGCCATCACGACGATCACGCCCAGCATCAGCGCGAGCGCCCGGTCGAGCTCGGCCGAGCTGCCCGCGCCGAAGCCGCGATCGATGACGCCGCGCAGCCCCTGTCCGACGGCAAGAACCGCGCTGGCGGCGACGACGAGGCCGATGGCGGCGTACACGACCTGCCGCCGATACGGGCGAAGGAACGTGCCGATGCGCGCGAGCGTGCGCAGCGCCGACAGCGGAGGAGGCAGTGCGGGCTTCGCCGGCGGGTCGGCGCTCATCGCATTGCGCCCTCCGGCAATTTGCCGGTCCCGGTGTCTTGGCGCGGCCGCGACATCAATTGCGCCTGCGCCCGTCGCGCGCTAGGCTCGACCAAGAGCATCGCAACCGGTGCGTGCTGCGCCCGCCGTTGACCCTCCAAGGAGCTTCAAATGACATATGGCCTGCCCGCGCTGACGACACTGATCGCACTCCTCTTCTATTTCGTCGTGACGCTCAATGTCGCGCGTGCGCATGAGAAATACAAGGTCGCCGTCCCGGCAATGACCGGGCAGCCCGATTTCGAACGTGTCTACCGCGTGCAGATGAACACGCTGGAGCAGCTTGCGCTTTTCCTCCCGTCGCTGTGGCTGTTCGCAATCTACGTGAGTCCCGCCTGGGCATCGCTTTTGGGGGCGGTCTGGATCGTCGGCCGCATACTCTACGCGATCGGCTATTACCAGGCAGCGGAAAAACGCAGTGCGGGCTTCGTCATTTCATTCGCGGGCGCGGCGTTACTCTGGCTCGGCGCCGCCTACGGCGTCGTGCGTGTCCTGCTGCAAGGATAGCGCCGGGAAACGCCCCTTTCCGGTCGCGGTACAATTATGGCCTTCCAACCTTTCACCGGCGAAAACCGATGAACGCGCCTGCCGCCCCCGCCCTCCTCGCCGCCGTCGAGCTTGCCCCCCGCGACCCGATTCTCGGCGTCACCGAGGCCTTCAACGCCGATCAGAATCCGCGCAAGGTCAATCTCGGCGTCGGCGTGTACTGCGACGACAGCGGCAAGATTCCGCTGCTCGACTGCGTGAAGCGCGCCGAGCGCGAGCTGACCGATGCGGCAGCACCGCGCGGCTATCTGCCGATCGATGGCATTGCCGCCTACGACCGTGAGGCGCGCGCCCTGCATTTCGGCGCCGAATCTGCCGCCATCCGTGAGGGCCGCGTCGCCACCGTGCAGACTCTGGGCGGCACCGGCGGCCTCAAGATCGGCGCCGACTTCATCCGCCGCTTCGCGCCCACCGCGCAGGTCTGGATCAGCGATCCCAGCTGGGAAAACCACCGCGCGCTGTTCGAAGGCGCCGGCTTCACCGTCAACGCCTACCCGTATTACGACCCGAAGACCCGCGGTCTCGACTTCGACGCGATGCTGGCCGCACTGCTGCGGCTGCCCGAAGGCGCGATCGTCGTGCTGCACGCCTGCTGCCACAACCCGACCGGCGTCGACCCAAGCCTCGCGCAGTGGGAGGAGATCGTCGAAGCCGTGCGCCGGCGCCGCGCCGTCCCATTCCTCGATCTCGCCTACCAGGGCTTCGGCGATGGCATCGAGGCCGATGGCGCCGTCGTGCGCCGCTTCGCGGAAACGCCCGGGTCCGCTGATCGTCGCAAGCTCGTACTCGAAGAACTTCTCGCTCTACGGCGAGCGCATCGGCGCGCTGTCCGTCGTCGGCACGCGACAAGGACGAGGCGGCGCGCGTGCTGTCGCAGCTGAAGCGGGTCATCCGCGCCGACGTACTCGACGCCGCCCACGCATGGCGGCGCAGATCGTCACGACGGTGCTGGGCTCGCCGGAGCTCCGTGCGCTTTGGGAAGCCGAGCTCGCGACGATGCGCAACCGGATCAAGCTGATGCGGGCACGGCTCGTCGAGACGCTGCACGAGCGGCTGCCGGGGCTCGATTTCCGCTACATGCTGGCGCAGCGCGGAATGTTCTCATACACCGGGCTCAGCAAGGCGCAGGTGCTGCGGCTGCGCGAGGAGTTCTCGGTCTACGCCATCGACACCGGGCGCATCTGCGTCGCCGCGCTCAACTCGCGCAACGTCGATTACGTGGCCGAGGCGATCGCGGCCGTGCAGCGCTGACGGCGCTGCGCAGGCCGGATTTTGACAGCGCCGCGGTTTCCGATATAATTCAAGGCTGTCCACGCGGGAATAGCTCAGTTGGTAGAGCGCAACCTTGCCAAGGTTGAGGTCGGGAGTTCGAGACTCCTTTCCCGCTCCAGTATTTCGAGGGAGAGCCCCTAAGCAGCAACGAGCGGCTCTCCCTTTTCGTTGGCGCGGCGTCGGACGCTTCGGCGTGCCGCCGCGCGGCTTCCCCTGGCGGGGTGGCAGAGTGGTCATGCAGCGGCCTGCAAAGCCGTCTACGCCGGTTCGATTCCGACCCCCGCCTCCATCATCCCCAATCTATCCAAAGGTTCCCCCGCCTTTGCCCGATCGCCCCCCTGTTTCTTCCCATATTCAGGCGTCGTTGCGCGTCTACCCACAGCGAACTGTGGGGGAGCGAGAGGCGCAAGAGTTTGGGCGTCAAGGAACAGCCGCACACATTCACGGCGCCGGCAGTGCGCGCGTCAGATTGGCGTTCGCCATTCCAAGGTCAGATAGGGTGATGGCACCGCTGGCGTTCAAGTCGCGGAGGAAATTGGTCGTGGTGACCAGCTGCGACAACTGGGCCTTGATCAGGCCAAGGTCGCTGACGGAGACCACCCGGCTCTGGTTGACGTCGCCAGCGAGGAACCCGACCCGCACCGAGGAGGTGCCCGCGATGGTTCCGCCTGTCGCCATGACGTTCTCGACCGCGACAATCACGTACTGCTGATCCGGCACACCGCTCACGGGTACGATCACGCGGTTGCTGTCGAACGCGGCGGCACCGGCAGCAGCCGTTCCCTGGAGAACGCTGGGAGTCGCGCCGCCGACGGCACGGTCGAACTTGAAGACGATCGTGTGATTGGGTCCTTGCCGCGGCTCGGTCGTCGGGCTAAGCGCATTGAGCGACAACGAAACGTCGAATGTTCCGGCACTGCCGTGCGTCATGCGCGAAACGGCGGTCAGCAATTGCGGGGGTTGCGCCGAAACGTCGAAATGACGCAAACGATTCTGCCCCGAGTCATACGCCCAGAAATCGCTGCCGGAAGAATTGAGTGCATATACCGTGGTCGGGAATCCCAGCGTGCCCAGCCAGTCGCCGGTATGCGCGTCGTAGTAGGTTCCATTGCCGAATGCCACATCCGCGGTGGCAGCCACGATGGCCTCCGGAAACACTCGCATGTTGTGGGTGACGTTCAGCGGGTCCACCTGCAGAGCACCGTAGTAAAACGCGCTGCCATCCGTCGCCAGCGCGACACTGTATCCATACCCCTGCGCGGTTCCGTAAACTCCGGAGCCTTCCTGTGAAACGAAATCGTTGCCGACGATCTTGAATGCCTGGATTTCCTGCGAACTGCTTCCCGAGTTCCCGTGCAACAGTCGGCCGGTGTTGAGGTCGTAGCGAAAATCACCGCGGTACACAGACGCGAAGTACCCGGGACTCCATCCCGGAGTCGACGCGTTCAGCGGGACGAGCGCGGGCCCGGGACCCCAGTCATTGAAAGTAAAGGTCACCCATTGATCAATCGACTTGAGAATGATCTGGGTGTCGGAAACGACCTGGATGTTGCCCGCGACGTACGCTGACTTGGATTCCCAGGTGTTGGTGTCCAGGTCGAGCCGATGAACGTAGCTCGTGTTGTACGGGGTTCCGTACCCGATGTTCTCGCCCCCGTAGTCCGCGACAAAGACGTAGTTGCCGGATGGCGAAAGTGTCAAATCGGTGAAGTTCGCATTCGCAGGGTGGGTCGTCGAACTGAAGGTCGTCGTGTTGATCGTTGCGACGGCGCTCATGGCGTCCTTGATCACCAGCGCATGATGCGCCGGCGCATAGACCATCGCGGCGGCACTTATGGGCGCCACGAACGATTCGATTTCGGCGAATTGCCCACCGAATGCGGGGGCGACGGTAGCGATGATCAGAGCCATCGCCGCGGCCCAACCTTGGCGGGACGCCAACCTCGACCAGTGAAACGAATCTCCACCGCCAAGTCTTTGCATGATGTTCGCTCCCCATCGACCATCGACAGTTCGTTCGCGAGGCAATGACACCTGTGCACCTCAGACTGCCGGGCCCGCCTCCCGCTCCGCCTGCTCCAAGTGTGTCCATTCCGGTGGAATAGGTCAAACAGGTCGCGTGACCGATGCGACACCGGCGCGTCGCTGCAAACCGTTCGGGCGTCCCGCCATACCGCGCCCGCGCTTCGGCGCAAGTCCGTCGTCAACATTCGCCCATGCGCGAAAAGGACACCTTGGCCGGTGTCCTTTCCGTTATTGCGCCCCGAGCCGTCTCGGGGAACGGCAATCGGTCACTCGGGATCGGTGGGATCGTTGAACAGCACGGGCAGCCGGATGCTCCCGTGTCCGAACTGCGGAAAGCCGCTCGTCGTCGGGTCTCCCGGATTGAGGTTGGAGGCGGTGTCGTCCGGCGGAAATATCACCAGCGACCCGAGGAATGCGAGCAGGTCCTCCTGCTGCGGGTCCGACATCCGCGCGAAGGCGTCGCGTGCCTGCTGCGCTTCGCCGCCATGGCGCAGGATGACCTCGGTGAGGTTGATGCTGCGTCCGTCGTGTCCGTACGGCGCCGTCGTGCCGACACCCCACAGCGGCGTCGTCATGAACTCGCGGCGGATTGTCCCGTCGTAGTTGCGCTCGTAGAAATTGGGACCGACGTCGTGGCGCTTGAAGTCGGTGAAGATGTTCTTCACCTCGAATGATTCCTGCTTCGGCTGCTTCACGGCGGGATATCCGGTCGCGTCGCTGACCGCCTGGAATCGCGGCACCGCGGTGGCGAACAGATTGTTGAAATGCCCGTGCGTCGGGTCGTACACCGTTTCGACGTCGGCAACGCGACGGTCCCGCCGGATCGTGAAGTCCGCAATGTGGCACTCGGCGCAGCCGCTGCGGTCGAACAGCCTGCGTCCCCTCATCACCGACGCTGTGACCTTGTAGGTCGCCGGCTTGAAGTAGTTGAGCAGGTAGAACTCGAGATAGTCGACGATGCTCCGCGGAATCTCGTTCGTGACGCCGTCCAGATCCGGATCCTCATCGGCGCGCGTGGCGGGCGGCGCCTCGAGCTGATCGAGCGTGCCGTCGAGAACCATTCCGGACGGCGTGACCATCCTGCCGCCAGCTTTGGCCAACGCCAGTTCCGGATCGACCGCCTGCAGCCCCATCTCGTCGTTCAGGGCGCCGATGACGAACTCGCGAATGGAGATCTTTCCGCCATGCGCGAAGAAGGGCCGTACGCGCAGGTCCGGGTCGACGCCGGCGACCGCTGACGTGTCGACGGTACCGTCGGGCAGCGCCGTCAGGCTGCCGTAGAACACCTTCTTGCTGGTGAGCGTCACCTTTACCGGTCTGCCGTCCCGCTTTGCCGACGCCAGCGCCTGCGTGCGGAGGTCGCGCAGATCGGCCGTGATCTCGTCCGCCAGCATTTCCTTCAAGCCCAGGCCGAAGAGGTGCGGCGCATCGCGACTGTCGGGTCGCGTCACAACGTCGCCTCCGGATCCCGCGGCACCGCGAGGTCGACCGTGGCACCCCGCGCAGCTGTCGACCATGCCGGCGCCGATGGCGAGATTCACGTTGACGTCGCCGCGGCCGTTGGTCGCGAGCGACCCCTGCCCGTCCAACAGCGTGAACTTGCGCTGAAACAGCTGGCGGCCGCGGCGAATCGCGCGGAACGGATCGCGCGCAATGATGAACGACGACGAATCCGGCGTTGTCCAGTCGCCTCGGTCGGCGCCGATCTGCTGCGCCAGCGACTTCGCGATCCCCTCGTTGGCGACATTCGGGGCCAACGTGCGGTCAACCAGTTGCGCATGCGCCGATCCGAATGCGATGAGACCGACGACCAATGCGGAAGCGAACATTTGCGGCGATTTGAATCGATTCATGATGACCCCCTCGTTAAGCCGATTCGAGAATGCGTCATCGCGACAAGCGCCGGAATTGCGGAATCGGCGCGGGCGATGCGGACTATTCACGTCGGGTCATCCCTGCCTCGCCCACCCCCCTGATGATCGGTCCGGAGTGGCTGGATCGGTCCCGCCGCGGAAAACTCCTGCCACCGCGACCGAAACCGGCGCAAATGCGCGCGCCCATTCCCATCAACGCGAAAGGACTGGAAAACCGGACATCCGCGGCTCACGCGATGGCGCGGACTGATGTCGGCCCGTGACTGAACCGATGGACCGCGTTGGCGGCGTGGTCCGGCGCGGAACGCTCAGGCGGAGGCGCTCGACCCTGTCGGCGAAGGCGCGGCGTTCACGAACGCCCTCGCGGCAGCGGTATCCGGATGCTCGTCGCCGAGCGCCGCGGATAAATGCGCGAATGCATTCCGGGCGGAGGCACTTGCCGCGTCGGAATTCCCATTGGCACGCTCGAGCCTGGCGACGAGAAGCCAGCAGGATCCGCTGATGCCGGACCACGTGTTCGAGCCCCTCAGGCCTTCCGCAATGTCAAGCGCGCGCCGGGCGTCGATGAACGCGTCGCTCCGGCGTCCCTGACCCCACCGGATTTCCGCCCGGAGCCGCAGCGAGGCCGCGAGGAGGCCGATCCGCATATCTCGCAGGTCGAATATCTGGATGACGGGAGCGATTTCACGCTCGGCATCGTCGAACCGGCCGCGACGCAGCGCGACATGGGCGAGACCCTGCCGATACGCGATGACGGCGAAGCCGTCCTCCGGCTGCTGGAGCGCCAGCGGCGCAAGGTCGGCGAGGATTCGCGCCGCCCCGTCGAGGTCCCCGCGCTCGCGCAGTATCGTCGCCTGCAAGATGCGCGCATTCAACCTGAAGGCGGTCGCCCCCGCCTGGTCGGCGATGCGCCATGACCGCTCGGCCTCTTCCCACGCGTCGTCGAGACGTCCAAGCGCAACGAGCGTCGACGCGCGGTTGTTGACGGCGTAGGGCGGCAGTGTCCCGTTCGGGCTGTGCCGCGTCGCGATATTCAGAAGCTCGTCATTCAAAGCAAGCGCTCGCCTGAAGTCGCCGGCACCCGCGCAGGCGAGACCCCAGTTGTTGAGGATTGCGAGTGCCGTAGGACTCTCGCCGCGGCCGATGTCGCGGTGCATCTGCACGGCGCGCGCGTACTGTCGATCGGCTTCGCCCGAGCGCCCGTTGAGGTGATACGCATAGGCGATGTCGCCGGCGAGGGACGCTTCGAACGACGGCAGCCGCCGGCGTGACGCCTGCAGTCGCGCCTGCGCTCCCAGCACGTTGGCGAGCGCGCCTTTGGCGTCGTTGTGGTTCCGCGCGATCTGCGCGAGATACTGCTGGCACAGCGCCGCGACGTGCGGCTCGACCTCGGGACAGTCGAGCCATCCTTCGATGATCCGCCTGCCGATCTCGACGTTGCCGATTTCGGAGAGCACCAGCGCGTGATTGCACTCGATCCGCGCCCGCAGCGTAAGGTCGGCCGATGACCGGACGACGTCGGCCGCTCGGCGCAGCAACGCTTCAGCCTTGCCATAGTTGCCGAGCGAAATCCAGAACGACGCCAGAAGATCCAGCACGGAGCCCTTCTGCTCCGGCTGATTGTCGATGCCCGACAGGGCGAGCGTCTCGCTGCGCTCGAGCAATTCGTTCAGCGTCACCGCCTCGTCGGCGGCGGCCGCCTCCGTCAGCATGACCTGGATGAATTCCAGCGCGGCTTCGTGGCGCTCGGTCAGCGCCACGGCGCGGTCGCGCTCGGACTGTGCCCGCCTCGCCTCTTCGGCGGCGCGCGCCGCCTGACGCCTCGCAATCCCTGCCTGCCAGAGCGCGGCACCCGCACCGATCGCCAAGGCGATCATGACAGCCGCCACCGGCGCGGCGCCCCCGACGAGCGCCAGCACGGTCAGCACCGCCACGCCGGCAACGAGCCGGTGTCGGCGCACGTAGCGCGACGCACGGTAGCCCAGCGAATCGGGTCGCGCCAGCACGGGTGCGCCGGCAAGGTGGCGTTGGATATCGGCGGCAAAGGCGTCGACGGACCCGTAGCGTTCGGCCGGCGACTTCTTCAGCGCCTTCGCAAGGATCGTGTCGAGGTCGCCGCACAGCTGCCGGGCGTCCGCCTTGTCGTGCGCAACGCTCGATGCGAGCGGAATGCTCGCCCGGACGATGGCGTCTTCCAGGGCTCGTCCTGCTCCCGCCTTCAGGCGATAGGGGCGTTCGCCGCACAGCAGCTCGTAGAGAACGACACCCAGCGAATAGATGTCCGCCGCGACGGTGACCGCTTCGCCCAGGATCTGCTCCGGCGCGGCGTACTCGGGCGTGAGCGCGCGCCCTCCGAGCTTCGTGAGCGGCATCTCGCCGGCGCCGTCGACGCCAGCGTCACCCGCGATCAGCTTGGCGACCCCGAAGTCGAGCAGCCGCACCTGGCCGTCCACGGTGACGAGGATGTTCGAAGGCTTGAGGTCCCGGTGCACGACGAGCCGCGCGTGGGCGTGCGCCACCGCGCGTGCGACCTGCAGGAACAGCTCCAGACGTCCCGCAATGCCGATGCCGCGCTCGCCGCAATAGGCGGAGAGCGGCTGGCCCTCGACGAACTCCATGGCGAGATAAGGGCCACCACGGGCGTCGACGCCGGCGTCGTAGAGGCGCGCGATGTTCGGATGCTCCAGCCCGGCCAGGATGTCCCGTTCATGCGCCATGCGCTCGGCGAGGCCGGGCGCATCCCAGTTCAATCGAGGGAGCTTGAGCGCAATCCGCCGTCGCAGCATTCCGTCGGCGCGCTCGGCGAGCCACACGGTCCCCATTCCGCCGGCACCGATCTCGCGCAACAGTCGATAGGGGCCGACGAGCATCCCCGGCTGCGCGGCAACCATCTCCGGTGCATTTGTGGTGGCGTCTCCACGAACGTGCACGGGACGCTGCATGAAGTCGTCCGCCTGCGCCGAAGCGCGAGCGAGAAGATCGTGCAGCGCCGGCTTGATGTCGGCATGTTCCGCTGGCAGTGCGTCGACCCAGTGCGCTCGCTGATCGACCGGAAGTAGGACCACGTCGTCCAGCAGCGCGGACAGGCGACGCCAGTCCGGTGGAGACCTGGGCGGTTCGTCGTTCATCCGGCCTCGTGAAATGCGCCGGAATGGAGGGGCCAAGGAGGCTGGCGCTGACACCGCGTCCCTCCGGCCGCCCTCCCGCGCGGAGGAGGCTCAGCGCCTGAGCATGGCGGCGAGGAGGACACGCGCTTTTTCCCAGTCGCGACGGACGGTGCGCTCGGTCACGTCGAGCGCCGCGGCGATCTCGACCTCGGTGAGCCCCGCGAAATAACGCATCTCCACCACCCGCACGAGACGCGGATCGACTTCGGCGAGGGCCGCGAGCGCCTCGTGCACCTCGAGAATTTCGTCATCGCTCGCGACCCGCCGGTCGGAAACGTTGGTGTCGAGCGTGACCTGCATCAAGTCGCCGCCTCGCCGCTCAGCGCTTCGCTTGCGGACGAAATCCACGACGACGGAACGCAGCGTGCTCGCGGCATAGGCGAGAAAATGCTCGCGGTCGTTGAGTGCAATGCGATCGGCCTTCTGGAAACGAAGGTACGCCTCGTGCACCAGAGCGCTGGTATTGAGCAGCGTCTGGGGACCGCTTGCCGCGAGCCGGGAGCGCGCGATGCGGCGCAGATCGTCGTACAGGAGCTCGAACAGCGCGTCGATCGCGCTGCGATCATTGGCACGTGCGCGGCTCAGCAGAACGGTCACATCGCCCATGATGCGCAGATCTCCCGCTCGAAGGGGCTCGCGCATTCTAGGCGCAGCGACGATGAATACGCAGCAATCGAACCCAGATGTCCGGGTTGGGCGCTAGTTTGAATGAATTGCATACCTCGCTCGCTCTTCGGCTGGTCGCCCCGCGATGATAGCGGGTTACGCCGCACGATTGGCTGCCGCATCGTGGCGCCGTCACATGCTTAGTCCTTTTCGATTCGAAGGAGATGCGTTCTAATGACAAAAAAGGTTTATCGACCGGACGATTTCCGATGCCGATAGACATGCGGCGGATCGGCATGCCGGCAGATCGCGTCGCACCCGAACATCGCTGACCATGCGCTTCCTCACTCCCCGCGGCGAAACCCCGTTCAGCATACCCGACGAATGGTGGGAGTTCGTCGTGGAGAACGACCTGCCGTTCAATCATCCGCACTTCTACCTCTATGACAGCGAGAAGTTTCCCGACGCCGAAATCGTCCGCCTGTGGGACATCGAGCCGCCGAGAAAGTCGCCCGACGTCCAGGAATTCCTGAAGCACAAGCTCGCGCCGGTGCTGCTCGCGTTCTTTTCGCCCGAGCATTCGCTCGGTCCGGTCGACGTGACGCGACTGCCAAGGTCGCGCAAGTCGCCCTACAAGTATCAGCTCACCCGAGGGTTCAACCGTTACTACGCATCTGTGGCCATCGGATATTCGATGATTCCGGCGATCGTTCGCACCGAACCCAAGGGCACCTAGGACCCGTCCGCCATACCCAATGTTGCGGCGACGCGAGGAAGACGGGGGACCAATGCGCGGCGCCTCCCCAAAACCGCTGTACCATCACGCGATTCGACCCTGACCGAGGCCACCGGCGCCGTCCCATGACGCACATCCTGCATCGGCAAATGCGCACGGCCCTGCCCGTGGCCGTCAGCGGTCGCGGCATCGTCATCACCGACGCCGAGGGCCGCGAATACCTGGATGCGTCCGGCGGCGCGGCCGTGTCCTGCCTCGGCCACGGCCACCCGGACGTGGTGGCCGCGATGCACGCGCAGATCGACCGGCTTGCCTACGCTCATACCAGCTTCTTCACTACCGAAGTGGCGGAAAAGCTCGGCGACCATCTGGTCGCGCATGCTCCGGCCGGCATCTCGCATGCGTATTTCGTCTCGGGCGGATCCGAAGCGATCGAAGCGGCGCTGAAGCTCGCGCGCCAGTATTTCGTCGAGACCGGCCAACCGGAGCGCCGGCAGTTCATCGCCCGCAGGCAAAGCTACCACGGCAACACGCTGGGGGCCCTCGCGGTGGGGGGCAATGCGTGGCGACGCCGCCAGTTCGCTCCGCTCCTGATCGACGTCACGCATGTGTCGCCGTGCTACGAGTATCGCGATCGCCGCGACGGCGAATCGCCGGAGGCATATGGCGAGCGCCTGGCGCAGGAGCTCGAAGCGACAATCGACGCGCTTGGCTCCCGCAATGTCATCGGCTTCGTCGCCGAGCCCGTTGTCGGCGCGACGCTGGGCGCAGCACCGCCGGTCCCCGGCTATTTCCGCCGCATCCGGGAGATCTGCGACCGCCACGGCATCCTTCTGATCGCCGATGAAGTGATGTGCGGCATGGGGCGCACCGGCACGCTGCACGCGATCGAGCAGGAACGCATCGCGCCCGACCTCATGACCATCGCCAAGGGACTGGGTGGGGGCTACCAGCCGATCGGTGCGGTGCTGGCCCAGCGGCGCATCATCGCCGCGCTCGAGCGCGGCAGCGGGTTCTTCCAGCACGGTCACACCTATCTCGGCCACCCCGTCGCATGCGCCGCGGCGCTCGCGGTGCAACAGGTAATCGAGCGCGACCATCTGCTCGATGCGGTGAGGTCGACCGGAGCCCACCTTTCGACGCAACTGCACACCGCATTCGATGCTCATCCGAACGTCGGGGACATCCGCGGCCGCGGCCTCTTCATGGCCATCGAGCTCGTCACGGATCGCGCATCGAAGCAGCCGTTCGATCCGGGCCTTCGACTGCACGCCAGGATCAAGGCCGAAGCGATGCAGCGCGGGCTCATGGTCTATCCGATGGGCGGTACGATCGACGGCAATGCCGGCGACCATGTGCTGATCGCGCCGCCTTTCATCACGACGGTCGCCGAAATCGGCGAGATCGTGCGCCGGCTTGCCGCGGCGGTCGACGCGGCGCTGCACGCGGTCGTGCCGCGGAAGGTCATCGCTTGAGGCGCCAGTGGCGCCCGACCCGCGCAGCCGCAGCAACACGGCGGATGCATGCGGAGAACACAGCGTGACCCCGGCACGACCAGCAGAGGTCGATGCGCCGGTGATGATCGCCGTGGCGCCGAACGGCGCGCGCAAGAGCGCTTCCGATCACGCGCGCCTTCCGATCACGCCGACCGACCTCGCGGAGTGCGCCGCAGACTGTGTGGCGGCAGGCGCATCGATGCTGCACCTCCATGTGCGCGACGAGGCGGGCCGGCACAGCCTCGCGCCCTCACACTATCGCGCCGCGATCGATGCAATCCGCGCCCGCGTCGGGAAGGAGCTGGTCGTCCAGGTCACCACCGAATCGGGTGGACGCTATTCGCCGGCCGAGCAGATGGACCACACCGATGCCCTTGCGCCGGAGGCGGTGTCGCTCGCCATTCGCGAGCTCTTTTCCGAGCCCGCGCTGCACCGCGACGTCACGTCCTTCCTGGCCCGCCTGGCGGATCGGGATGCGCTGGTTCAGTACATCGTCTATTCTTCGGACGAAGTGAGCCGCTGCGCGCACCTGCACGCGGAAGGTGCGATCCCGCAGCGCTCGCCGCAGGTGCTGTTCGTGCTGGGTTCGTATACGGATCGCCGACCCGGCAGGCCGGCGGACCTCGTACCCATGCTGGCCGCGCTGCCCCCGGGCTGGCGCTGGTCCGCGTGCGCATTCGGTCCCGCGGAGCTGCAATGCATGACCGCCGCGGCGCTGCTGGGCGGGCATGTCCGTGTTGGCTTTGAAAACAACATGCAGGTGCCGTCGGGCGCGACAGCTGCCGACAATGCGGAACTCGTGCGAATCACGAGAGACGCGCTGGCCGGCCTAGGTCTCACCCGCGCAACCTGCGCCGAAACGCGCCGTTTCCTTCGCGATCCTCGCGATTGATCCGGCATAGTCGCTTCACTCAAGGAGGAGAACCACCATGCAAGGAACCGTCACGCAGTTTCGCCCGTCCCGCATTGCCGGCGTGGCCGCGGCCATCGCCCTCACCTGTGCGCTCGCGTCACCGCTGCCGGCCAGCGCGCAGCAGAAGTTCGTCACCATCGGCACCGGCGGCGTCACGGGCGTCTATTACGCCGTCGGCGGCGCCATTTGCCGTCTGGTCAACAAGGACCGCGCGAAGCATGGCATTCGCTGCTCGGTCGAATCGACCGGCGGCTCGGTCTACAACGTCAACACGATCAAGGCCGGCGAGCTCGATTTCGGCATGACCCAGTCGGACGTCCAGTACCAGGATTACAACGGCACCGGACCGTTCAAGGAGCCGGACAAGGACCTGCGCGCAGTGTTCTCGGTGCACCCGGAGCCTTTCACCGTCGTGGCGCGCAAGGAAGCGAACATCAAGCAGTTCTCCGACTTCAAGGGCAAGCGCTTCAACGTCGGCAACCCGGGCTCGGGAACGCGCTCGGCAATGGAGGAACTGCTCACGGCCGAGAACATGAAGCTCTCCGACTTCGCGCTCGCCTCCGAGCTCAAGGCCGACGAGCACGGCCCCGCGCTCTGCGACAACAAGATCGACGGCTTCTTCTACGGCGTCGGGCATCCTTCGGCGAACATCCAGGACCCGACCACGGCCTGCGGCGCGAAGCTGGTCTCGCTGACCGGCCCGGCGATCGACGGTCTCGTGAAGAAGTATCCGTATTACGCCTACGCGACGATCCCCGGCGGCATGTACGCGAACAACCCCGACCCGACGAAGACGTATGGCGTGCTGGCGACGCTCGTCACCTCGTCGAAGGTCCCGGCCGACACGGTGTACATCATCGTCAAGGCGGTGTTCGAGAACATCGACGAGTTCAAGAAGCTCCATCCCGCGTTCGCCAATCTCGATCCGAAGAACATGATCAAGGACGGGCTGTCGGCCCCGCTGCATGAAGGCGCGGCGCGCTATTACAAGGAAAGAGGCTGGATCAAGTGACCGCCGCAGGGGCGACCCACGTACGCCCGCGCGCGCAGGGTGAAGGCAAGGCCTGGGCGCGCCTGCGAGCGAGATCTGGGCTCGACCCTGAGGTTCGACAATGAACCAGCAACCCCGCGGAGACCGTGCGGACAGCGGCGCCGCGGCGGGTGGGGGGGGCCCTGCGACCGAACCCGGCGTCGACGTCCGGGACCTGGTTCACGAGGCCGATCTCGGCCGGCGCAAGCCGGTCGGGATCGCCGCCCGCATCCTCGCAGTGACGTGCATCGGCTGGTCGCTGCTCCAGCTCTGGTATGCGTCGCCGCTGCCGTTCACGTTCAACGTCTTCATCCTCAACGATACCGAGATGCGCTCGCTGCATCTCGGTATCGCGCTTTTCCTGGCGTTCCTCGCCTACCCGTCCCGGAAAGCCTCGCCGCGCGACCGGATTCCCGTGCAGGACTGGATCTTTGCGGCCGTCGGCGCCTTCTGCGGCGCGTATCTGTTCCTGTTCTACCGCGAACTCGCGACGCGACCCGGGCAACCCACGACGCTCGATTTTGTCACGGCGGTCGCCGGGATGCTGCTTCTGCTCGAGGCGACGCGACGAGTCGTCGGGCCGCCGCTCGCGATCATCTCCGTGCTGATGCTGGTCTACGCATTTGCCGGGCCGTGGATGCCGGAGGTGATCCAGCACAAGGGCATCTCGCTGTCCAAGGCCGTGTCGCACTACTGGCTGTCGACCGAAGGCGTCTTCGGCGTCGCCGTCGGCGTCTCGGCGAGCTACATCTTCCTCTTCGTCCTGTTCGGCTCGCTCTTGGAGAAGGCGGGCGCCGGCAACTATTTCATCAAGGTCGCGTTCGCGTTCCTCGGCCACATGCGCGGCGGACCGGCCAAGGCCGCCGTCGTGTCGTCGGGAATGATGGGGATGATCTCGGGCTCGTCGGTGGCGAATGTCGTCACCTGCGGCACGTTCACGATCCCGCTGATGAAGCGGGTCGGCTACACCGCGGAAAAGGCCGGCGCCATCGAGACCGCCGCCGGCGTGGACGGCCAGATCATGCCGCCGGTCATGGGCGCAGCCGCCTTCCTCATGGCGGAATACGTCGGCGTTTCCTACGCCGAGATCTGCAGGAACGCGGCACTCCCCGCAGTGATCTCGTACATCGCGCTGTTCTACATCGTCCACCTCGAAGCGGTGAAGGCCGGCATCAAGGGCCTGCCGCCGCGCGCCGGAACCTCCGCCGTGGGCCGTGTGGCCGGGATCCTGATGACGCTCGCCGGGCTCGTCATCTTTTCCAACGTCCTCTACTACGCGCTCGGCTGGCTGAAGGACGTCTTCCCGCACGCGGCGCTCTGGATCATTCTTGTGCTGATCGCCATCGCCTACCTGGCGCTGCTGCGCATCGTCGCCGCGGAGCCCGACCTCGTCGTCGACGATCCCAATGCCGCCGTGATCGAGCTGCCGCCGCTCAAGGAAACGGTGCTCTCGGGCCTGCATTTCCTGCTTCCCGTGGTGCTGCTCATCTGGGTGCTGATGATCGAGCACCTGTCGCCCGGCCTGTCGGCCTTCTATGCGACCACGCTCCTCATCGCAATCCTGCTGACGCAGAAGCCGCTGATCGCAATGTTCCGCGGCGAGTCCGACCCGCTCGCGCGCGTCCGCACCGGCTGGAACGATCTCGTCGACGGCCTCGGCACCGGCGCGCGCAACATGATCGGCATCGCAATTGCGACGGCGGCGGCGGGCATCGTCGTCGGCACGGTGTCGATCACGGGCTTCGGCCTCGTGATGACCGATCTGGTCGAGACGATCTCGGCAGGCAACATCATCCTCATGCTGTGCCTCGTCGCGGTGATCTGCCTCATTCTCGGCATGGGGATGCCGACGACGGCGAGCTACATCGTGGTCTCGACGCTGATGGCGCCGGTCGTCGTCGAGCTCGGCGCCCAGAGCGGGCTGGTCGTGCCGCTCGTCGCCGTGCACATGTTCGTCTTCTACTTCGGACTGATGGCGGACGTCACGCCGCCGGTGGGTCTTGCCGCGTTTGCCGCGGCGGCGATTTCGCGCGGCGACTACCTGAAGACGGGCTTCACGGCATTCTGGTACAGCATCCGCACCGGTATCCTGCCGTTCATGTTCATCTTCAACGCGGAGCTGCTGTTGATCGGCGTCAACTCGTTCGTGCACCTGATGGTCGTCATCTGCGCAGCGGTTGCCGCGATGCTCGTGTTCGCCGCGGCCACCCAGGGTTGGTTCATCACCCGCAGCCGCTGGTACGAATCGGTCGCGATGCTGCTGGTGACCTTTACGCTGCTGCGCCCCGATTTCTGGATGGACTACGTTTATCCGAAATACAATGTCGTGCCCGCACAGCAATTCATGGGCATGGTCGACACGGCGCCGCCGAACACGGGGCTCCGTGTCCGCATCGAGGGCACGACGGTCGAGGGCAGGGAGATGACCAAGACGGTGCTGCTGCCACTCGGCGACGAGGGGCCCGCGGCGCGGCGGCTCAGCAAGGCGGGCCTCACGACGATGACCGTGCCGTCGGGCGTGCAGATTGCCGCCGTGAACCTGCGCAGCGCGGCCGACCGCGCGGGCTTCGAGCAGGGATTCATGGTCACAGGCATCGAGACCGAGGCGCCGCGACCGGCAAAGGAATGGATGTTTCTGCCCGCGCTCGCCATTCTGGGCGCGGTGGTCCTGCTGCAACGGCGACGGCGCGCCCCCGCCTGAGGGTGCGCCGGGGCCGCGCAGGGAATTCATTCGCGTGCGGCCAATCCAACCGGCTGGCGAGCCCGTCGCGGCGCGCCTCCTTCATCTCAACCTGGAGTCTCGAATGTCAAAAGAATCAAGCATTGCCGTCGTGTTCGCCCTGTTGTTCTGCACGGGAGGCGCGCTGGCCGCCGCACCGGTGCCCACGGTCGAGATCAGGCTGCAGGATTCCTCGGTCGACCCTTCCCTCACGCACATGCGGATCGTCGCGACGCCGCAGACGGTCAAGCCGGGGCGCGTCACCTTGCACGCAATCAACGAATCGAAGAGCCTGGTGCACGAGGTGATCGTCACGCGAAACGACGGAACGAAGCCGCTTCCGATGGACCCGAAGCAGGACCGCGTTGTCGAAAAACGCGTGCATCCGCTGGGCGAGATCTCCGATCTCGCCCCCGGGAAATCGGGGACGCTGACGGTGACGCTGAAGCCCGGCGCGTATGTGCTGTTCTGCAACCAACCTGGCCACTACCACGACGGGATGGCGACGACGCTTACGGTCGCCCCATGAACGGACGCGGGCGGCGCGGCAGGCTGCCGCGCGCGCCTGCGCCCAAAGCTCCGCTCAACCCATCATGAAGACGTTCAACTTGTTGCCGTCGAGATCGCGGAAATAGCCGCAGTAGAATCCGTCGCCGCGCGGGCCGACCGCACCTTCGTCCATGCCGCCGAGCTCGAGCGCCTTCCTGTGGATGCGCTCGACCTTCTCGCGCGAATTGACGACGATCGCCGCCATGACGCCGTTGCCGACCGTGGCCGGCTTGCCGTCGAACGGCTTCATCACTGCGAGGCTGGGCTGGTCCATCGCGACGCCCCAGCCGATGCCGCGCTCGGAGTCGAAGAGGCGCTTGGCGCCGATCTCGCCCAGCAGCGCGTCGTAGAACGCCGCGGCGCGCGGCAGGTCATTTGTTCCAAGCGTCACGTAGCCGATCATTTATGCGTCTCCCACAATGTGAAAAGGCCGCATTATGGGGCCGCGCGCGGATTTCGTCGCGCCTCTCAGCGCACGCTGCGGCACCGCGGGTGCGCACCGGAGATATTTGGTGTTGAATGCGCGTTCGCGCGGGATGATCAAGACCCCACGCGAACATCAACATTTTCTGCAAGGAGCCCTTCATGTTCGGACTGACTCCGCTGGGCGTCTTCCACACCGCATTGAGCCTCGTCGCCGTGACGGCCGGACTGATCGCACTTCTGCGCGACGGGCGCATCACGTCCGCCACCCGCGCGGGCAGGATCTACGTCATGACGACCGCGATCACCTGCCTTACCGGCTTCGGCATCTTCCAGCACGGCGGATTCAACAAGGCGCATGTTCTTGGCATCATCACGCTGGTCGTGCTCGGCATTGCGTGGATCGCCGGCCACTCGACGCTGTTCGGACGGGCTTCGCGCTATGTCGAGACGATCGGCTATTCGGCGACGATGCTGTTCAACCTGATCCCGGGCATCACCGAGACGGCGACGCGGCTGCCGCTCGGCGCGCCGCTGGTTCCGAACGCGGACGCGCCGGCGCTGCAGGTCGCCACCGGCGTGCTGCTCGTGCTCTTCCTGATCGTTGCGGCGTTGCAGGTGCGCGCTCTGCGCGCGGCGCCGCAGCGCGGCTGACGCGATGGAAATACTGCTTCCCGACGTTTCGCCGGCGGACATCTGGACCCGACGCTTCCACCAGATGTTTGCGGAATTGTCGGCGTCCGACATGGCGCGGATCGAGCGATTCGGCACGCGCCATCGCTATCCGCGCGGATCGCGGCTCTTCGCCGCAGGCGAGCCCGGTCCCGGCATGTTCGTGATCCTCGCGGGCGAGGTGACGATCAGCCAGCGCGACGGCCTGGGGCACGTCGTGCCGATCGTCCGCCAGGGACGCGGACATTTTCTCGCGGAGGTCGGCCAGCTCTCCGGCCGCCCGGCGCTGGTGGACGGTGACGCCGACAGCGACGTCGAGGCGCTCCTCGTGCCGCCGCCACAGCTGCGCGCACTGATCGTCGCCGAAGCCGATCTCGGGGAGCGGATCGTGCGTGCGCTGATCCTGCGCCGCGTGGGCCTCATCGAGCAGGGTATCGTCGGCCCGTCGCTGATCGGGCGACCCGGCTCCGCAAACCTCGTCCGTCTGCAGAGCTTCCTGCAGCGCAACGGCCAGCCGCACCACGTCGTCGACCCCGCCGAGGAGGCCGACACGACTACGCTCCTCGAGCAGTACGGCGCGGACGCCGACGACGTGCTGGTGGTGCTCCCCGACAGCACGGTCCTGCTCAACCCGACTGAAGTTGCGCTCGGGCGCCGCCTCGGCATGTCGGACACGGCCGAGCACAAGGACCTCTTCGACGTTGCGGTCGTTGGCGCCGGTCCGGCGGGCCTCGCCACTGCGGTCTACGCGGCCTCGGAGGGCCTCGGCGTCGTCGTGCTCGACTGCCGCGCGTTCGGCGGCCAGGCCGGTGCGAGCGCGCGCATCGAGAACTACCTCGGCTTTCCGACCGGGATTTCGGGGCAGGCGCTGGCCGGCCGGGCGTTCGTGCAGGCACAGAAGTTCGGCGCCGAGATCCTGATCCCGGCGCAGGCCGCGAAACTCGAATGCGCGAAGCGCGGACCGGACGCCGAGATGGCCGTGCAGCTCGACGATCAGCGGCGGCTGCGCGCGCGCACCGTGGTAATCGCGAGCGGCGCGCGCTATCGCCGCCCCGATGTCCCCGGCCTGCGCGACTTGGAGGGTCACGGCGTCTGGTACTGGGCGTCGGCGCTCGAGGCGAAAATGTGCGCAGGCGAGGAGATCGTGCTGGTCGGCGGCGGCAATTCCGCAGGGCAGGCCGCCGTGTTCCTCGCGCAATATGCGACGAAGGTCCACATGCTGGTGCGCGGCGACGGGCTCGCGGCCAGCATGTCGCGCTACCTCATCGACCGCATCGCCGCGACGGCCAACATCGCGTTGCGCTCCTATTGCGAGCTCACCCGGCTGGAGGGCGATGCCGAGGCCGGGCTCGCCCATGTCTCGTGGCGTGACGGGCACTCCGGCGCGGTCGAGCGACATCCGATCCGCAACGTCTTCCTGTTCGTCGGCGCCGATCCGGAGACGCGCTGGCTGGACGGGTGCGGCGTCAGCGTCGACGCGCAGGGGTTCGTGCTGACCGGCGATGCCGCGGTGGAGCAAGGCGCGGCGCGCGACCCGGCGCCGCTCGAATCCTCGGTCCCGGGCGTGTTCGCCGTCGGCGACGTGCGCTCCGGCTCGGTGAAGCGCGTAGGCGGCGCGATCGGCGAAGGCGCCGCGGCCGTTGCGCAGATCCATCGCTATCTCGCGTCGTTGCAACCAGCATCCTAGCGCATGAACGGAAGTGCCCCCGCCGTGCAATCCATCGTCCATCCACCAACAATGACCCACTCAGGAGGCTCACGATGCTCCGCATCTGCCACCGCAATGTTCCGCTCCTCGCATATCTGTTTCTCGTTTTCGCGAACCATGTCGCCCCGGCCACCGCGGCGGACTTCGCGACGGGATTCAAGGCGCAGTCGGTGCCGGTCGACGGGTGCACCCTGAACGTCACGACGGGAGGAAGCGGTCCCCCGGTGCTGTTGATCCACGGATATGCGGAAACGTCGCGGATGTGGGCGCCGCTGGCGATCGTGCTGGCGCCGCGCTTCACGGTCATCGCACCCGACTTGCCCGGCATCGGCGAATCTTCGATTCCGAAATCCGGCCTCGACATGAAGACCTCGGCCGAGCGGATCCACGCCGCGGTGAAGGCGCTTGGCTACACGAAGGTGCGCGTCGTCGGGCACGACATCGGGCTCATGGTCGCCTACGCCTACGCGGCGATGTATCCGCAGGAGGTCGAAAAGCTCGCGCTGATGGATGCGTTCCTGCCGGGCGTCGATGGCTGGGAAACGGTCTACAACAATCCGGGCATCTGGCATTTCCGCTTCTACGGCGCAACGCCGGAGGCGCTGGTCAAGGGCCGTGAGCGCACCTTTTTCGAACACTTCTGGAACGATTTCGCCGCGAACAAGGCACGCTCGATACCCGAAGCCGACCGGCAGGCGTACACACGGGCCTACGCCCGTCCGGGACGGATGGCTGCGGGATTCGCCTACTTTGCGTCGTTCCCCAAAACGGCCGTCGATTTCGCAGAACTGGCGCGAACCCCGCTCGCCATTCCCGTCCTTTCGATCGGCGGCGACAAGGCGAACGGCGCGGCGCTCGGCGCTCAGGCCCGGCTGGTGGCCAAGGACGTTACGGTCGTGATCCTCAAGGACGCGGGACACTGGATCATGGAAGAAAAGCCGGAAGAGACTATCTCCGCGTTGCAGGGCTTCCTGTAGTCACGCTGCGCGGCCCTCTAGGCTTCCTGCGCGCGGTTCCAATAACCGCTGGTACTCACATTGAAGGAGCGCGACAATGCCAACCCGCTGCACCCATCTCGATTCCGTACTGACGGACGTACCGAACACGAACGGCTGCGAGGAATGCCTCAAGATGGGGGACACGTGGGTTCACCTGCGTCTTTGCCGCACGTGCGGTCACGTCGGCTGCTGCGACCAGTCGAAGAACAAGCATGCGACGAAGCATTTCCACGCGACGCGGCATCCCATCATGTCGTCGCTCGAGCCCGGCGAGGACTGGAGCTGGTGCTACGTCGACGAGATCGGGATGGAACTGCGCTGAAGCAGCGGGTACCGGCGACTGCGGCCGTCCTGCCCCGCCTGCGGCGCACCTTCGTGTCGCTCGGGTCGAGCGCATGTGCGCGCCGGCCCTTTCGCCTCGGCGCCGCTCGGGCGGACCGGCGTCGCGTCAGCCCGCGCGGACCACTTCCGCCTCGAGAGTTCGCGCCGCATTGAGCGAATTGGCGACGAGGCACTTCTCCTCGGACCTTTCCAGCACGGCGCGAGCCGCCTCGACATCGGTTCCGTCCGGGACGACGAGGCGCGCACGAGTCGCAAAGTGGGTGAAGCGCGTGACGCCCTCCGCACGCTGCAACGTGCCGTCGACCGTGCAGCGGAGTCCGGTCCACTCGAGCTTTGCACCCTTTGCCAGCGCGCGAAAGGTGAGGATGAAGCAATCCGCGACGGAAGCGCAGAGCAGTGTCTCCGGCGACCACGTGCCGCCGGGACCGCCGAACTCGACGGGCGAATCGGTTTCGATGCCGTTCGGGCCGGCGGTGCCGACCGACACGATGCCGCCCGGTCCCCCGGCGGCATCGGCAACGTATTGATGAGGATAGGGTTGCATCGATCGGTCCTGTAAAAGGTGAGATGTTCGACTATCGTGCGATGCCCAGGCGCACCAGGATCTTCTCCAGCGGGCAGAAGCCGGTGAACGCGCTCTGCAGCAGGTTAGCGCCGACGAACGCGGTGAACCAGAGCCAGTTGACGTTTGCAAAGAGCGGGCTCGCGGAGACCCCGAGGGCGAGTGACACGAGCACGAACAAACCTGCGAAAACATGAACCCAGCGATCGGCATTCATTGAAATTCTCCTTGGTCAGGCGACACGGTTACGGTTGACGGCGAGATGGAGGACGGGGATCACGACCGGGGTCAGCAAGCTCTGCTTGTCGAGCGGACGCACCTTCAGCGCAGCGAGTTCGACAGATGCGATCGATACCGAAACGCGGCTTCGCGTTGGCAAGCTTTGCCGGCGCAGTAACGGACGCCGTAACCGCAATGACGGCGGCCAATCCGGTTGCCCACGACGCCCTCGCTGCTTCTGCTCCAATGAATAACCCCGCAATAATCGAACGTGACTACCGCTACGATAGACGCCAATGCCCGTCTTCTCTGTGACTTCCGTCACACTGGCCGCACGAGAGGCGCTCCGCATCGTCCGTCTGAGGTGCCGCGAACGCCCGGGGGGTGGGCGCACTTCCCCGCCAGCTGAGAATCGGGGCAGAAAAAGGCGCCCGGCTCCGCGATGCCCGACGTGTCCACTACTTCTGCCGCCAGGGCGCTCTCGCCACTGGCGGCGCGGGCCGCCACCGCCTTTCCTTCCCTTTCCGCCGCGGCACCCCGCGACGCTGGAGCGGTGCCAGAGGGCGATGGACTTCACTGGACACGGCACATGCCGACACCCGCGCCCGCCTCGAGTGTTAGCCGCGGCGACCGTACCGAATTTCGTCAGCGCCGCGGAATAGCCCGCGTCGCCTGCGCGAAAGCGGCGCCGATGATCCGGTCCTGCGTGTCGGTGAAAAGCGACGGGGCGGTCGTCTCGATCGCGCGGCGCGCGACGTCCCAGTCGCAATCGGCGTAGAACGCGTAGCGCAGGAGGTCGCAGGCGAACCTTATCGCCGCGCCGCCCTCGCGGCCGGCGATCGTCGTGTCGGACGCACTGTCGAGCCGGACCGTCGTGGCAAAGGGAAACGTGCAGCCGACCCGCAGCCCGTCGGTCTGCATGAGCCGCGCGTAGTGCAGGTCGAGCGGCAGCGTGGGTCCCAGCGCCAGCTCGCGCTCGAGCAGCCTCGCCACGCGCGCGATCGCACGCCGGCTGACGAGATAGGACGAGGTCCCCGCGAACCGGTGATGGTGGAAATCGAGCACGATGACCGGCGCCGCCGCGCCCGCGTTCACCCGCTCCACGTTCCGCTCGAGCAGCCGGCGGAATTCGCTGACGAGCTCGAGCCCTACCGCGACGACCGTGTCGAGGAACACGATGTCGTATCGCGCAAGCATTCCTGAGCGGACGACTTCCCCCGCGACGGCGGCGAACCGCGACGAGAAAACGATGTCGTCTTCCGCGATGTGGAGGTGGCTCTCGCCGGAGGCAAATTGCCGCAGCACCGCGCAATGCGAGCGGAAGCATCCGATTTCGCCGGGCTCGAGGGTTGAGCCTTCGGCATCCTTCGGCCCCGCCTCGCATCCGGAGAACCTGAGGTAATCGGAGGCGAGGCCATGCCGGTCGAGCTCGGCCTCCACGTGCGCGCGCCGCTCGACGCTACGGTCCAGGTTGATGTAGACCCCCGCGACGCCGAGCGCGGCCAGAGGAGAAGGAGCGGCAACCATGGAGATGGGGAGGCCGTGGTCGTGCGGGTGCGCAACGGCGCTGACGCAGCCCGGATCCATTTGCCGTGGGATCGTGCCGGCCACGCCTCAATGAGGCATTGCAAATGATAGCGGAAACCGGTCGCAACGGCGGCGGGGTAACCCTGTGCCGGGTGCGTTATCGTATGCGCTGCGCGCGCTGCCGCGCGAAGGATGGATCCATGAAAGTCTGCATCTATGGCGCGGGGGCGATCGGCGGCCTCATCGGTGCGCGCCTCGCTGCCGCGGGGAACTGCGAGGTCAGCGCCATTGCGCGGGGCGCAACGCTCGCCGCCTTGCGCGAGCGCGGCATCGTGCTCCGATCCGGGGCCGAGACGGTGCGCGCGCCGTTGCCGGCCACCGACGATCCGCGCACTCTCGGTCCGCAGGATCTCGTGATCCTCGCCGTCAAGGGCCCCGCGCTTCCCTCGGTCGCGCGCGGGATCGGTCCATTGCTCGGCGCGGACACGATGGTGCTGACGGCGATGAACGGCGTGCCATGGTGGTTCTTCGCCGGCCGCGGCGGCCCGTGCGCCGACATGCGGCTCGCGTCGGTCGATCCGGGCGGCATCGCCGGCGCCGCGATTCCGGCGCGCCATGTCATCGGATGCGTGGTCCACGCGAGCGCCTCGGTGCCCGAGCCCGGCGTCGTCGTCCACACGATCGGTCGCGGACTCATCATCGGCGAGCCCGCCGGACGCCGCTCGGCCCGGCTCGAGCGCGTCGCCGACCTGCTGACGCGCGCCGGCTTCGATGTCACCCAGTCGGACGACATCCATTACGACATCTGGTACAAGCTCTGGGGCAATCTGACGATGAATCCGATCGCCGCGCTGACCGGCGCGTCGGGCGACCGCGTCATTGCCGACCCGCTGCTGCGCGAATTCTGCTCGGCGGCGATGCGGGAGGCGGCAGAGGTCGGCGCGCGCGTCGGCTGCGCGGTGACGCAGGCACCGGACGAGCGTCACGCCATCACGCGGCAGCTCGGCGCCTTCCGGCCGTCGATGCTGCAGGATGCCGAAGCGGGGCGGCCGCTCGAGATCGACGCCATCGTCGGCGCGGTGAAGGAGATCGGCATGAGCGTCGGTGTCGCCACGCCCAGCATCGATGCGTTGCTCGGGCTCATTCGCCTGTTCGGTCGCGTGCGCGGCCTCTATCCCGATGCTGCGCCCGAAACGATCTGAATGAATGGAATCGGCCTTGCCGCATCTGTCGGGCGAACGACCCGGTCGCACGTAGAATCTCGTTATCGCGTTCGCTTTTTCGGAATCCTTCATGGCGATCTATCGGCTTGGCGACGACATCCCGGTCATACCGGCCACCTGTTACGTGGCGCCGGAAGCGACCGTCATCGGTCGCGTCACTTTCGGCGAACACGTGACGGTCTGGCCCGGTGTCGTGATTCGCGCCGACAACGAGACGATCGTCGTCGGCGACAACACCAGCATCCAGGATGGCGCCGTGCTGCACGTCGACCCGGGCTGCCCGCTGACGATCGGCGTCGGCGTCACGATCGGCCATCAGGCGATGCTGCACGGGTGCAGCATCGGCGACGGCGCGCTGATCGGCATCCAGGCGATCATCCTCAACAAGGCACAGATCGGCCGCGAGTGCCTCGTCGGCGCGGGCGCGGTGGTCGGCGAAGGCAAGTCGTTTCCCGACGGTTCGCTGGTCGTCGGCGCTCCCGCCCGGCTGCTGCGGCCATTGACCGACGACGCGCTGGCAATGATGCGCGCGGGCGCCGCGACGTACGTGCGCCGCGGCGACGATTACAAGGCGCGGCTGAAGCGCATCGACTGATGCGTAGGGCGCAGCGAAGCCGCGATCGACGCGTCGCAGAGGCGGCGAGCCTTATCGCCCCCGGGGAGGTGCCCCACTGCCATCCGTCGCCGGTACAATCGCCCCAGCCGCCGGCGCCGCACGCGCCGGCACCCATCGCCGCCCGGGTGGTGAAACTGGTAGACACAAGGGACTTAAAATCCCTCGGCCGCAAGGCCATGCCGGTTCGACTCCGGCCCCGGGCACCACCGCTCCCCTGGCGCTTCGCATCGCCATTGCGGGTTGACCGGTAGTCTGTCGACTGCACCCGCTAACGCCGATGTTCGCAATGGCGTTCCGGCCCCACGTCCGCAGCCCTTCCGTCAATCGTTGACGTCAATCAAAGCAATGTACGGCCGTTGCGCGCGTAATGAATTTTCACAAGACGTGGCAGGCGGTGATTTATCGCCGTGCCGAAGGGGGTCATGTGTCGTTCCTGACGCGATTTCCAACTTCCCGTTCTATTGCCGCGATTTCGATCGGGAGGCTCGCGCCCGCGACCAGGCGGTTGATCAGACGGTGCGCCGTCGCATTCATTGGAGGGTTCATCTGTCTCGGATCGGCGGCGACGTCGTTTGCAAACCCAATTGCGATCTATCTGAACACGACCATCCACTGGGCGCCCGATTTCCCCTTCGCTCCAAGCACGGTATCCGGCGTTTCAACCGTCTTTACCGATGCGAGGGGGGGCATCTTCCATACCTTCTTCTCCAACCACGACCCACTTGCAGGGCCGATGGACCTATCGACAAACGACGGCCCTCTCTGGATCAATCCGGGCGAGACCATTCTCTGGTCGCTTGGCGGATCGCTCTCCTCTGGCGACATCACTCTTCCTTTCTGCGCCTACGCCGGCTTCGCGGCACCGAGCGAGCCCTGCAACCCCTACGTCGCACCCATGATCCCCATCGCGACATTGATGAGCGACGACTTTGGATCGATTTTGCTCACCGGCGCGGTATTCGCCGACGGCGTGCAGATCGGAACCTGGGTAATCCATAGCGAAGCGGGGTGGATTCCCGAACCCGCCACGCTCGCGCTGTTAGGCATCGGTCTCGCCGGGTTGGGTTTCTCGCGCCGCCGCAGGACGCACGCGTAGGTGCATCGCCTCATCAGCCTGAGGCCAAAAGAAACGGCGCCCGCAGGCGCCGTTTCTCACTTCGATTGCCCGACGACGTTCCGTCGCCGCAATTGCGCTTGATCAGGGTTTCAGCTGGCCGCAGATCTCGCCGCCCTTATTCGCGGCACTGTGCACGTTGACGTAGAGATCGCCGGCCTTGAAGGCCTTCAATTGCTCGTCGGTCAGCTTCGCGCCGGCGGGAACCTTCCAACCATTGTCGCCATTCTTCTCGAGGGGAATAATGACTTTTCCGCTGCATCCACCAGGCGAAGTGTGGATGTGCGCCATCGTGGCCGCGATACCCGTGGTGGAAATGCTGCCGCTGACCGACTTGTCGTCGGCGATCGTGATCGTTCCCGATCCCGCCGCCGTGGTGTTCACGGCCGGCACTTCCTGGGCACCCGTCAACGAAACCTTAACGTCAGTGCCAAAGGCCGCGATCGAATAGACGCCCGCCAGCGCAAACGCGACTGCCGCCACCGTCGGCCGCAGTGCCGTCTTCAAACTGTTGTGCATACGCTTCTCCATTAAGTGTCGTTTCGGGCCGACGCCCGCCTCGGTCGTTGCCCGCCGCGTGGCTATGTTACCCGCGAAAAAGCCGCGCGCCGCATCGGCGGCGCGCCCGGCCCTTCAACAACAGGAAAGCTGCAGTTTTATTCCCGTCCCGACGTCGGGGACATGCTGCGCCCGCGTCCGGGTCAGCGGCGACCCGAGCTCATGCTGGCGAAGTCGTTCATCACCTTCTGCATCGATTCGAACGCCGACCCGCCCGACGACATGACCCCCTGCATCGCGGAGACGACGTTCTGCATCTTCGACATGTCCGGCATCATCGCCATGGCCGCCTTGGCCTGCTTGACGCCCGGAAGCGTCGCCGTCTGGTCCTCGATCAGCGTGAACAGCCGCTTCTGGATCTCGACGATGAGCTCGAACATCTCGCCCCAGTAGCGCATCGACTTTTCCATTGCTTCCTGCGCGACGCCGCGCCCGGCCGCAACCAGGGTCTGCGGATCCGATGCCTCGGTCGCGCTGCGCACTGCCTTCTTGTGCATCGCGCGCGCTTCCTCCTCGCCGGCGAACTGAAGGCGGCGCAACTTCGCCGTGCTGTCGATCGCGGCATTGATGACGTCGAGCGCAAGGCGCGCATTGGACTTGTAGAGCTCGATCGCCTGCTCGGGCGTCAGCGCCTTCGGCATCTTGGCGAAGCCTTCCATGCCGGGCATCTCGAACGTCGGGCCGGCGGCGGCTGCCGCCTTTTTCGGCGCAGCCTTGACCCGCGGCTTCGCCTTCGCCCTCTTCGCGGCCGGCTTGGCCGGCGCGGCGCTGCTGGACTTCTTCGTTGATTTCCTGGCTGCCATGACGATGCTCCTTTTGCGGTGAATGAAACGGACGAGCACGGCGTCCGAATCGGCAAAGTGAGCCTGAAAGCGGGCGCTGCGGGAAGGTAATCTTGTATTCGACGCCCTCAGCGCTCCGGCGTCAATACGGCAGCGCCGGCAAGCGCTCCGCTGCGCAGCTTCGCCAGTGCCGCATTGGCTTCCGACAACGGGAACGCCTCGGCGTGCACGTCGAGCGGAATCGACGCGGCCAGCGCCATGAACGCCGCGCCGTCCGCGCGCGTCAGGTTCGCGACCGAGCGCACGCTGCGCTCGCCCCACAGGAGATCGTACGGAAACGTCGGGATGTCGCTCATGTGGATACCCGCGCAGACGACGGTTCCGCCACGCGCGGTGGCGGCGAGCGCCGCGGGCACCAGTGCGCCCACCGGCGCGAAGATCAGCGCCGCATCGAGCGGCGTTGGAGGAATAGCGCCGCTGTCGCCCGCCCAGTGCACCCCCAATCGGCTTGCGAACGCCTGCGCATCGCGGTCGCCCGGTCGCGTGAACGCAAAAACGCTTCGACCCTGCGCAAGGGCGATCTGCACGATGATGTGCGCCGCCGCACCAAAGCCGTAGATCCCGAGCGTCTGCGCGTGCCCGGCCATCGCATAGGCGCGGTAGCCAATCAGGCCGGCGCACAGGAGCGGCGCGGCGTGCACGTCGTCGTAGCGATCGGGCAGCGGCAGGACATACCGCGCGTCGGCAACCGCGTATTCCGCGTAGCCGCCGTCGATCCGATAACCGGTGAAGCGCGCGTCGGCGCAGAGATTCTCGCGACCGGACGTGCAGTAGCGGCAGGTTCCGCAGGTGCTCCCCAGCCAGGGAACACCCACGCGCGTGCCGGGTGCCGGTGCGTTGACGCCCTCGCCAAGGGCGGCGACGCGGCCGACGATTTCGTGGCCGGGAATCACCGGCACCTTCGGAACGGGCAATTCGCCGTCGACGAGGTGGAGATCGGTGCGGCAGACGCCGCAGGCGCGCACTTCGAGCAGGATCTCGCCGCGGCCGGGCTCGGGCCGCGGCAGCTCGCGCAGGACGAGCGGACGATTCGGGCCGTCGCACACCATCGCCTGCATCGTCGGGCCCATCGTGACACGGTCCTCCGAAGCCTTTACCGAACGCCTATCGTACGCCCGGCGAACGCGCGCCCGTTGATGCGGGTCAAGCCGGCCGGCGCCATCGAGAGAACGCCGGGCGGTGCCATCGCAGCGACATGCCGTGGCTGAAGTGTCCGTGCGCGAAAGGTCCCCTCACCGCATTCACGTTCACGAGCGAAGCGTCGCGACCAGCCGCTGCGGATGCAGCAGCATGCCCAGCGCGTCCAGGATGCCCGGCGCCACGATGTCGGCGCACAGGATCGCCTGCCCCGCGCCCCCTTCGGCCTGGACCGTGGCGATGCCGAGCGCCGCCGCGGCCAGCATCATCCGGTCATTGCGGCCGTTGCCGATGGCGACCACGCCTTCGGGCCCGAGCCGGGTGACGAACGCGAGCTTGGCTTCAGCCTGGCTTTCCGCCGGGATCGAGGACACTTCCAGCGCGAGTCCTGCCACCTCGCGCGACACGGTGCCGAACGTGTCGGCGGTGATCACATGAATGCTCAGGTCGGCGCCGAGGCGTGTCAGGGCGTCGCCCACGCCCGGAAGCAGCAGGCCGTCGACCGCCAGCGTGCCGTTGTAGTCACAGACGAGGTCCGTGAGGCGCAGTGCGCGAAAGCCGGGAATGTCGATTGCGAGCATGATGCCTCCGTGCGGCGCCTGGCGCCCCAATTCTTCCGCAGGATCCGCGTCCGGTCCATTGTCCGGGCGGCCGGTCGGCGCGAACGCGTGAAGGCGCGCCGACGCGGGTAGGTAAAATAGCTTCTTTGACCGCTCGCCTTCGGAAGGATCGCAAAATCGCACCGGATTCCGCCGCACCCAAGGTCGGCTTCGTCGTCGCCGGCACCCAGAAAGGCGGAACGACGGCGCTCGCGACGTTCCTGCTCGAGCACCCCGAAATCGCGCTCTCGACGGCGAAGGAGCCGCACTTCTTCGACACCGAGGAGAATTTCGCGGGAGCGGCCGTCGATTACGCGCCCTATCATGCGATGTATGCGCCGCGGCCGGGGCAGCATCTGCTGGGCGACCGCACGCCGATCTACATGTACTGGAAGCCCGTGCCATCGCGGATCGCCGCCTACAATCCGGCGATGAAATGGATCATGCTGCTGCGCAACCCGGTGACGCGCGCCTATTCGCAATGGAACATGGAAGTGAAGCAGGGCCGCGAGACGCTGCCCTTCGAGCTCGCCGTTCGCACCGAGGACGAGCGCTGCCGCGCGACGCTTCCCTTGCAGCACAGGCGCTGGTCATACGTCGACCGCGGCCGCTACAGCGTGCAGCTCGCGCGCATCGCGCAGCACTTTCCCGCCGCGCAGATGCTCGTGCTGAAGAGCGAGCACCTGCACGACGATCCGCCCGCGGCGCTTGCGCGGATCGCGCAGTTTCTCGGTGTCGGGCCGTTCCCCCGCACCGCGCGGCGCGAGGTGTTCGCGCTTCCCTACGATGCGCCGATGCCATCTTCCGCGCGCAAGTATCTCTGCGAAACGCTGGCGCCCGACGTCCGCGAGCTCGAACGCAAGCTTGGCTGGGATTGCAGCGACTGGCTGCAGCACTAGCTCGGCGCCGCCGGCCGCCTCACGCGCCCGGTTGTCCCGCGTTCGGAAAGAACAGCTGCTCGCCGTCGATCTTGTATCCGGCGATCGCCTTCTGCCCTTCGGGCGAGACGACCCAGTCGACGAACGTCTGGCCGAGATCCTTCTTCACGCTGGGATGCTTCGCCGGATTCACCAGCATCACGCCGTACTGGTTGTAGAGCCGCTTGTCGCCCTCGACGAGGATCGTGAGATCACCGCGATTCTTGAAGGCGAGCCACGTCCCCCGATCCGCCAGCACGTAGGCATTCATCGACGATGCCGTGTTGAGCGCGGGCCCCATGCCCTGCCCGGTGTCGCGATACCACGGACCCTTGGCCTTGTCGAGATCGATGCCGCTCGCCTTCCACAGCGCGAGCTCGGCGATGTGCGTGCCACTGCGGTCGCCGCGCGACACGAACGGTGCCTGCGCCGCCTGGATCTTCTTCAGCGCGTCGATGATGTCCTTGCTGCCCCCAACCTTGGCGGGATCGCTTTTCGGGCCGATCAGCACGAAGTCGTTGTACATCACCGGGAATCGCTTGACGCCCTCGCCTTCCGCGAGGAACTTCTCCTCGGCCGACTTGGCGTGGACGAACACGACGTCGGCGTCGCCGCGGCGCGCCATGTCGAGCGCCTGCCCCGTGCCGAGGGCGACGACGCGCACCTGGATGCCGGTCTGCTTCTCGAAGATCGGGAGCAGGTAGCCGAAGAGTCCCGACTGCTCGGTCGATGTGGTCGATGCAACGACGATGAAACGATCCTGTGCGTACGCGAAGGGCATCATCCCCGTCGCGAGCAGCGTGAGCAGCGCGAGGACGAACCTGCGGGTCACTACCATGGCAACTCTCCTTCAAGGAATTTGGCGGCCTCGGGGGAGTCCGGGCGCTTCAGGAAACGATCAGCCGGGGCGCGCTCGGCGAGCCGGCCTTCGTGGATGAACATGATCTCGTCGCCCATGCGGTGCGCCTGCCCGAGGTTGTGCGTGACCATCACGATCTTGGTGCCGGCGGCATGCAGGACACCGATGATCCGCTCGATTTCGTGCGTCGCGCCGGGATCGAGATTCGCGGTGGGCTCGTCGAGGAAGAGGATCTCCGGATGCAGCGCCCAGATGCGGGCGAGCGCGAGACGCTGCTGCTCGCCGCCGGACAGCACGCGGGCGGCGCGATCCGCGTACGCCTCGAGGCCGACGGTGTGAAGCGCCTCCATCGCGCGCTGCTGGCGCTGCGCGCGCCGGCACGCCCGCGAGGCGCAATGCATAGCTCACGTTGCCGAGCGCCGAGCGCCGCAGCATGATGGGCCGCTGGAACACCATCGCCTGCCGGCGCGGGGCGCCCGCGATTTCCGCGGAATTCCAGCGCACCGCGCCCGCGGTCGGCAGCAGCAGGCCGTGACACAGCCGAAGCAGCACGCTCTTCCCGGCGCCGTTCGGGCCGAGAATGACAGTGCGCGGCCCGGCGTCGATCGTCGTCGTGATGCCGCGGATGATCGAGCGCGCTCCGACCGCGAAGCCGACGTTCTCGAGGCGGAGCGGCAGCAGGCTGACGGAGGCACGCATGGGGGCGGTCGCGCTCATCCGTAGCGGCGCTGCGCCGTTTCCTTGACGAGGAAGGCGCCCGCATTGAGCGCGAGCACGATCGTCAGCAGGATGAAGCCGAGGCCAAGCGCCAGCGGCAGGTCGCCCTTGCTCGTCTCGAGCGCAATGGACGTCGTCATCACGCGGGTGACGCCATCGATGTTCCCGCCGACGATCATCACCGCGCCGACTTCCGACGCCGCGCGCCCGAAGCCGGCCAGAACGATGATGACCAGCGAAAAGCGCAGGTCCCACAGCAGCGTCGCCGCGGCGCCAACGCCGCGTTCCCCAAGCGAATGCAGCTGCTCGCGGTACTCGTGCCACGTGTCGGCGACGACCTGCAGCGCGAGCGCGGCGATCATCGGCGTGATCAGGATCGCCTGCGCGATCACCATCGCCGTCGGCGTGAACAGGATGCCCCACGAACCGAGCGGACCGGCGCGCGACAGCAGCAGGTAGACGATCAGCCCCACGACCACCGACGGCAGCCCGAGCAGACCGTTGAGGACGACGATCACCGCGCGCCGTCCGGGAAACTGCGTCACCGCAATGGCCGCCCCCAAAGGCAGCGCGATGACGCAGCCGATCACGACCGCGGTGAGGCTGATGCGCAGGCTGAGGGAGACGATTTCGACGAGCTTGGGATCCGCCGCGACCACGAGGCCGACGGCATGCACAGCCGCGTCGGAAACGCTGTTCATGCGCCGGATCGCCGCGCGCGCGACGGGTGTGGGGTATTATGCAATTTCATGCCACTTATGATCGGCCTTGCCGCTCTCGCGCCATCATAGCGGATCGGTCCCTCCGAACCTATATGCACAGGATTGCATAATGCGCCTCCGCCCGGTCCTCACGTGGAAAGTCGACGACAAGGCAGGGGACGCGCTCGACGAGCGCGTCCTGCCGCTGCTCGAGGCGATTGCGGGCACGCCCACGCTCACGGCAGCCGTCGCACGCTGCGGGATGTCCTATCGAGCGGCCTGGGGCCTGCTCCGCGACTGCGAGCGAATGTTCGGCGTTCCGCTGGTCCGTCTCGAGCGCGGACGGGGCGCGACGCTCACGCCGGCCGGATTGCACCTCCGCGCCGCCGATGCCGATGCGTCACGGCGGGTTGCGCGGCTGCTGCCTTCGCTCGACGTCGAGATCGGGCGTCCGCCGCACGACGCAAAGGGCAATGCGCATCTGCGGCTTCGCATCGCCGCAAGCCACGACATCGCGCTGGCCGCGCTCGCGGAGGCGCTGCCGGCGCAGGGCGGTCTCGCGCTGGATCTCTCGTTCATGGGGAGCCTGCCCGCGCTCGAGGAATTCGACGCGGCGCGCGCGGACGTGGCGGGATTCCACGTGCCCATCGCCGGATGCGCATCGCTCGCTCATGCGCCGTTCCGCAAATGGCTGCGCGCGCGGCGCGACCGACTCGTCCGCTTCGTCGATCGCGACCAGGGGCTGATCCTCCCGCGCGGCAATCCGGTTCAGGTGAAGCATTTCCGCGACGTCGCCGCCAGGGGGCTGCGCTTCGTCAATCGCCAGCGCGGCTCCGGCACGCGGCTGCTGATCGATCAGATCATGCGCGACGGAAGCATCGCCGCGGTGTCGATCAACGGTTACCGGACCGAGGAGTTCACCCATGCGGCGGTGGCGGCGACCGTGGCCTCCGGCGGCGCCGATGTGGGTTTCGGGTTGCGCGCGGCCGCGGCGGAGTATCGGCTGGCGTTCATCCCCCTCGTTCGTGAACGCTACTTCCTCGCGATACGAGCGAGCATGGCGCATTCGCAGCCCATCGCGCGACTCGTCGATGCCCTGCAAGGCCCCGTCTTCGGTCGAATCACGCGCGGTCTCGAAGGCTATCAGGCGAGCGCCGCCGGCATGATTGCGCCGCTCGCCGCGATGCGCGCGACGGCGGCACCGTAAAGTCGAAGCCGGACACCGTCGTCAACGAGGATTCCCATGAAGATCAGCGCACGCAACAGCATTCCCGGCACCATCACGAAGATGAAGCTCGGCCCCGTCAGCGCCGAGGTCACGATCAATGTCGCGAACGGCATCGACATCGTTTCGGTGATCAGCACGGCCTCCGCCGAGGAGCTGAAGCTCAAGGTGGGTGCGAAGGCATTCGCCGTCGTCAAGGCGAGCAGCGTGATGGTGGGCATCGAGCACGCCTGATGGCAGACGGCGCCCGAGGCCCCGCCCGGGGTTGAAGCACGCGAGTGGCGCGTGCAATCGCGTCGTTGAAGATCGACACACCGAACGCCGACGCGATACGCGTCCGCACCTCGCTCGGCGCGCCTTCAAACCGCGAAAGGACGGGAAGGCACCCGACTCGGCGTATCGGGCGCCCGGGGTTCGCGTGAATCCGCCGAGCCTGGTCAGGGCCCGGCCGGACAGTGGAGGAGTCTTGTCCGACCGGGGCCGGCCCCCACGGCGAGGACCGTCGGTGCGCGTCCCATCACTCCGCGATACGAACGCCCCCGATGCTAGCTTCCACGGCGGGGCCCTTCGCGTCTGTTCGGTACCGCACAAATAACGCTCATCTCGAAATATGAATTCCCCGGCGCCACAAGGGGAATCGGACGTGCTGTAATTTCCATTTCTGCGCGAATCCCTACAGGAAATGCACTGTACGGAAGCGTACACAATGCGCGGACACCGGAATAATATTGGCGTTCGCATTGATTATCCCGCGGCGAGAACCCCGCCACTCGGCGTAGGTCGCCCGTGAACAAGATGTCCAGTCGACACTTCACCAGGAACCCGCGCAGCAATCGCCTGCTGGCCGCCCTGGAAGAGCCCGATTTCGCGCGCATCGCGCGACACCTCGAATTTGCGCCGGTGGCGCTGGGCGAAGTCCTCTACGAGTCGGGCGGCCGCATGGAGCACGCCTATTTTCCGACCACCTCCATCGTCTCGCTGCTGTACGTGATGTCGGACGGCGCGTCGGCCGAGATTGCGGTGGTAGGCAACGACGGGATCGTCGGGGTCTCGATGCTGATGGGCGGCGAAACGACGCCGAGCCGCGCGGTCGTGCAGAGCGCGGGCGACGGCTATCGGCTCAATGGCAAAGTGCTGATGGAGGAATTCGGCCGGTACGGCCCGACCGCGCATCTGCTGCTGCGCTACACGCAGGCGCTGATCACGCAGATGGCGCAGACCGCGGTGTGCAACCGGCATCACACCGTCGACCAGCAGCTTTGCCGCTGGCTCCTGCTGAGCCTCGACCGGCTTCCGTCGATGGAACTCCGCATGACGCAGGAACTCATCTCGAACATGCTCGGCGTGCGCCGCGAGGGGGTCACCGAGGCCGCCGGCAAGCTGCAGGCGGCAGGCCTGATCGACTACAGCCGCGGGCGCATCAAGGTGATCGACCGGCAGGGCCTCGAGGCACGGGTCTGCGAGTGCTATCGGGTCGTGCGGCGGGAGACGGAGCGCCTGTTGCCGATCCCCGGCCCGGCTTGAGCCGCGCGCCCTGGTAAACCACCGCCCCGTCGCGCGGCGCCGTCTGGCGTCGTCCTGCTGCTGATCGCCTGCCACCGCGGCGACACCACCATCGTCGATCGGGCGGGACTGCGTGCGACATCGTGCGCCTGCCATCGCAAGGATCGCTAAGCGTATTCCGACATGCTGGGCTAGCGGCGCGCAAGAGCGGTACGCCGTCACAACTGCCGGGCGGGCGCCTCCGCCGGGAAGCGCATTGCATCCCCGCCGACGAAATCCAGGTGGGCGGCGCCGGTCTCGACGATTTCGGTCAGAGAGGCGCGATCGAGGAGCTTCACCGCCCGCCCGCACGAATGGACGAGCCCCGGCGCGCTGGAACCGCGAGAAGAGCCGGCTCGTGGTCTCGAGCTTCAATCCGAGGTAGCTGCCGATCTCGGCGCGCGTCATCCGCAGCACGAATTCGTGCGACGAGTATCCGCGCGCGCCATACCGCTGCGCGAGGTCGAGCAGGAACACCGCAAGCCGCTGCTCGGCGCGCATCGTCCCCAGCATCGTCATCATCGAGCGCGTCCGCGCATTCTCGCGCGCAAGGAGCTTCACGAAGTTGCGGCGGAACTGGTCGCTGACCCGCGCGATGTCGTCGAGCTGATCGAATGGCAGCGGGCAGACGTCCATGTCCTCCAGCGCCGTCGCCTCGCACTCGTGCGCGTCGGTGGCGATGCCGTCGATGCCGACGATCTCGCCGGCGATGTGATAGCCGACGATCTGGTCCTGCCCGTCGCGCGAAAGGATCACGCTCTTGCAGGTCCCGGTGCGGAGCGCGTAGAGCGCGTGGAAGCGGCCGCCGAGCTGATAGAGCGCGTGGCCGCGCTTCAACCTCGTGCGCGCTGCGAGCATTCGCTCGAGATAGGGCGCCAGGCTCGGCTCGACGCCGAGGGAAAGCGAGAATGTCGAGGGCGACCAGGCAGAAAACGCGGCGACCGCGCGGCGCGCGTTGGATGCAGGATTCCCGGGGACATTCGCCGCACCATTTCCGGACCGCGGAGACGGTCCCCACGACATCGGCCTTCACGGCGCGCCTTTCGCGTCTGCGGCCACCCGCGCACTCCGGGTCCCGCCCGTCCGTTGCGACGGGCCGGACCCGGACCGCCTGGATTGCCAGGAACATCCAAGGTGGGATTGGTCCCGATCCCACGCTCTGTGCGCACAGCCCTGTCGACGCCTGCCCCGGCGAATGCGGCTGCATCCGGGCAGCACCGACCCGTCGCTTCGATCGACCCTGTTCTCGATTGGGCGCACTCATATTGTGCCGACGCATAGGGGCAATCTGTGCGTTACCGAACATTTGCGGTGGTCTTTTGCCGGATCGCGAGGACTGGCGTGCCCATGGTTCGCGTCGGGTTTCCTGCGTGCGTTGCAGCGGGCTTCGGTCGTCACGAGTCATCGCGGGAAAGGCAGCGCAGCGCGCCGATGGCGTGCAGGCGCGCCGGCGTCCGGTGCCGCCGGTTAAATCGGAATTCTCGTTTTAACCGGCGACGGCATGGGCCAGGGTCTCACGCCGCGCCGGGCCTCCGGCAGGTGTTCCGGCAAGGATCCGACCGGCGCTCCGCGCTGCAAAGACCGGCGGCGCCGGGTCAAAATGCAGCATGTGATTTAACCGGCGCCGGCGCTCCTTTCCCCTTGACGCGGCCGCGTGGCCGTCTATAATCCGTGTACCGCATATCCATACGGTATCCCGCATGTCGCCCCGCTTGCCGCCCCGCTCCCGCCGACCCTTCGCCCACCTGCAACGGGTCCCGGCCGATCTTCCCGAAGCGCCGCCGCGCCTCACGGCCCGGCAGCAGCAGATCCTCGACTGGATCCGCGGCCACATCGAAGCCACCGGCATGCCGCCCACGCGGGCGGAAATCGCCACGGGACTCGGCTTCTCCACGGCGAGCTCGGCGGAAGATCATCTGCAGGCGCTCGCGAAAAAAGGCGCGCTGGAACTGACGCCGGGTGCGGCGCGCGGACTGCGGCTCAAGGACATTCCCGGCATGCCGGTGCAGGGCTCGCTGCCTCTCGTCGGGCGCGTGGCGGCGGGCAGCCCCATGCTCGCCGTCGAGAACGTCGAGGCCCATTACCGCGTCGACCCCGGCCTCTTCACGCCGCGCGCCGACTATCTGCTGCGCGTGCGCGGCCAGTCGATGCGCGACGCCGGCATCGCCGACGGCGACCTCCTCGCCGTGCACCGGACGAGCGACGCGCGCTCGGGCCAGGTCGTCGTCGCGCGGCTCGGCGACGAAGTCACCGTCAAGCGCCTGAAGCGGCGCGGCCGCGAGATCTCGCTCGTCGCCGAGAATCCCGACTTCGCGCCGATCGAGGTCGATCCCAGGCAAACGGCATTCGCCATCGAAGGCGTCGCGGTCGGGCTGATCCGCGGCGGAAAGGGCTGGTGATGAAAACCACGATCGACCGCCTGCGTCTCGCCGCGCTCGAGGACATCCCGAATGTCGGTCCCGCGATCGCCGGCGATCTCCGCCGCCTCGGCATCCGCGCGCCGCGCGAGCTCGCCGGGCGCGACCCCTATGCGCTTTATGAAGCGCTGAACCGCGCCACCGGCACGCGCCACGATCCCTGCCTCCTCGACACGTTCATCGCCGCGGTGCGGTTCATGGAAGGCGCGCCGGCGCGGCCGTGGTGGAAATACACGGCCGAGCGCAAGCGCACGCTGGCCGCACAGGCGATGCGCGCCCCGCCGTCTTCGCCGCCACCGCGCGGGAAAAAACCGCCGGCCAAAAGCACCGCCGGCGCCACGCTCGCGCCGCTGCGCAACCTCGGCCCGGTGTCGAAGCGGATGCTCGCCGCCGCCGGCATCACGTCGGTGCAGACCCTGCGCGAGCTGGGCGCGGTGGAAGCCTACCGGCGCGTGCGCTCGCGCGACCCGCGCGCCTCGCTCAACCTGCTGTGGGCGCTCGAAGGCGCAGTGAGCGGAAGACCCTGGCAGGACGTCGCGCGCCACGACCGCCTCAGCCTGCTGCTGCAGCTCGAAAACCGATCCTGACTGGGTTTGTCGGGCGGCGCGCGTTGCGCAAAGCTGCGCGCTCCGCCCGACTTCTTTTGCCCGCCTCCGAGAATCCACCGGCGAGGATTCCATGACGCCACCCGGAGCTTCCGCCAGCGCCAGCGTGATTACCCCCGCGAGCGCACGCTCACCTCCACGCCACAGGAGTTGCGATGACCGCAGCGAAACCCGTCCCCGCCCTCGACATCGAGGCGCACACCGCCGTCCCCGGCACCGGTTATCCCGGAGCCCTTCTTCTCGCGGATGGGCGAAGGCGACTGGCGGCGCCTGGGCGATGCGTTCGGGCTGACGCAGTTCGGCGCCAACCTCGAGACGATGCTGCCCGGCGCGCAGTCGGCGCTGCGGCACTGGCACACGCTCGCCGACGAGTTCGTCTACGTGCTGGAAGGTGAGCTCGTGCTGCGCACCAACGCCGGCGAGGCCACGCTGACTGCCGGCATGTGCGTCGGCTTCAAGGCGGGCGTGCGCGACGCACATCATCTCGTCAACCGATCCGCCGCCACCGCGCGCTTCCTCGTGATCGGCACGCGCGTGCCCGGCGACAACGCGTTCTATCCCGACGACGACCTCATATGGATCGAGACCGAGGACGGGCACTATCCGGCGCGGCGGGACGGCACCCCCTACCGGCTTCCGAAAAAGAAGGAGTGACCGATGTACACGCTCTACGGCAAGAAAGGCTCGGGCTCGGCGTCGGTGCAGGCGGCGCTCGAGATCATCGGCGCGCCCTATCACGTCGTCGAGACGGCCTCGTGGGACGTCAACGCGGCCTACGCCGACCTGCTCGAGGTGAATCCGCTGGGACAGATTCCCACGCTCGTGCTGCCCGACGGCAGCGCGCTCTCCGAAAGCGCGGCGATCCACATCCATCTCGACACCGTGCATCCCGCCGCCCGGCTGCTGCCGCAGGAGATCCCGGCGCGCGCGCAGGCGGTGCGCGGCCTCGTGTTCATCGCGGCGAACTGCTATGCGGCGATCAGCATCATCGATTTCCCGGAGCGCTGGTGCGCCGACGCCGACAGCGACGAGCCGGTCAAGGAGCGCATCCGCGCGGGCTCGCGCGCACGGCTGCACCGGCACTGGGAGATGTTCGCCGATCTCTTCCCGGCGCGGCCCTGGCTTTCCGGCAACGACATCGGCTCGCTCGATCTCTACGCCGCCGTCGTCTCGAAGTGGTCCGGCGCGCGCAAGCATCTCGAGGCGGCGCGCCCCGCCTTTTACCAGGCCTTGCTGCGCATCGACGCGCATCCGAAAGTCGCGCCGGTGTTCGCGCAGCACTGGCCCCCCGCCTGACGCGAAGCGAAGCGTCGTCTCTCAACGCTGCACCAGCCAGGAGAAAACCATGGCCGTGAAACCCATTCCCGACGGTTACCATTCCGTCACGCCGTATCTCATCTTCGACGACGCCGCCGGCGCGCTCGAGTTCTACCGGAAGGCCTTCAATGCCGTCGAGCTCCTGCGCATGGCCGGGCCCGACGGCCGGATCGGCCACGCCGAGATCAGCAAGACCAACCTGGAACGAAGTACATGCACTGAGAACCAAACTACGTATTGCTGATCTCGGCGTGGCCGATCCGGCCGTCGGGCCCGGCCATGCGCAGGAGCTCGACGGCATTGAAGGCCTTCCGGTAGAACTCGAGCGCGCCGGCGGCGTCGTCGAAGATGAGATACGGCGTGACGGAATGGTAACCGTCGGGAATGGGTTTCACGGCCATGGTTTTCTCCTGGCTGGTGCAGCGTTGAGAGACGACGCTTCGCTTCGCGTCAGGCGGGGGGCCAGTGCTGCGCGAACATCGGCGCGACTTTCGGATGCGCGTCGATGCGCAGCAAGGCCTGGTAAAAAGTGCGGGGCGCGCCGCCTCGAGATGCTTGCGCGCGCCGGACCACTTCGAGACGACGGCGGCGTAGAGGTCGAGCGAGCCGATGTCGTTGCCGGAAAGCCAGGGCCGCGCCGGGAAGAGATCGGCGAACATCTCCCAGTGCCGGTGCAGCCCGGTGCGCGAGCCCGCGCGGATGCGCTCCTTAACCGGCTCCGTCGCTGTCGGCGTCGGCGCACCAGCGCTCCGGGAAATCGATGATGCTGATCGCCGCATAGCAGTTCGCCGCGATGAACACGAGGCCGCGCACCGCCTGCGCGCGCGCCGGGATGTCCTGCGGCAGCAGCCGGGCCGCGGGATGCACGGTGTCGAGATGGATGTGGATCGCCGCGCTTTCGGAGAGCGCGCTGCCGTCGGGCAGCACGAGCGTGGGGATCTGTCCCAGTGGATTCACCTCGAGCAGGTCGGCGTAGGCCACGTTGACGTCCCACGAGGCCGCCTCGACGACGTGATAGGGCGCGCCGATGATCTCGAGCGCCGCCTGCACCGACGCCGAGCCCGAGCCTTTCTTGCCGTAGAGCGTGTACATCGGTCACTCTCTTCTTCGGAAGCCGGTAGGGTGTGCCGTCCCGCCGCGCCGGATAGCGCCCGTCCTCGGTCTCGATCCATATGAGGTCGTCGTCGGGATAGAACGCGTTGTCGCCGGGCACGCGCGTGCCGATCACGAGGAAGCGCGCGGTGGCGGCGGATCGGTTGACGAGATGATGCGCGTCGCGCACGCCCGCCTTGAAGCCGATGCACATGCCGGCAGTCAGCGTGGTCTCGCCGGCGTCGGTGCGCAGCACGAGCCGCCTTCCAGCACGAAGACGAACTCGTCGGCGAGCGTGTGCCAGTGCCGCAGCGCCGACTGCGCGCCGGGGAGCATCGTCTCGAGGTTGGCGCCGAACTGCGTCAGCCCGAACGCATCGCCCAGGCGCCGCCAGTCGCCTTCGCCCATCCGCGAGAAGAAGGGCTCGGGATAACCGGTGCCGGGGACGGCGGTGTGCGCCTCGATGTCGAGGGCGGGGAGGGGTTTCGCTGCGGTCATCGCAACTCCGGTGGCGTGGAGGGGAACGTGCGCACGCCGGGCGAATCATGTCGGTGTCGCTGGAGCTTCGGGTGGCGTCATGCGAATCCTCGCGGGATTTCCGAGGCGGGCAAAAAGAAGTCGGGCGGAGCGCGCAGCTTGGCGAACGCGCGCCGCCCGACAAGCCCAGTCAGGATCGGTTTTCGAGCTGCAGCAGCAGGCTTAGGCGGTCGTGGCGCGCGACGTCCTGCCAGGGTCTTCCGTCACTGCGCCTTCGAGCGCCCACAGCAGGTTGAGCGAGGCGCGCGGGTCGCGCGAGCGCACGCGCCGGTAGGCTTCCACCGCGCCCAGCTCGCGCAGGGTCTGTACCGACGTGATGCCGGCGGCGGCGAGCATCCGCTTCGACACCGGGCCGAGGTTGCGCAGCGGCGCGAGCGTGGCGCCGGCGGTGCTTTTGGCCGGCGGCTTTTTCCCGCGCGGCGGCGGCGAAGACGGCGGGGCGCAAATTGCCTGTGCGGCCAGCGTGCGCTTGCGCTCGGCCGTGTATTTCCACCACGGCCGCGCCGGCGCGCCTTCCATGAACCGCACCGCGGCGATGAACGTGTCGAGGAGGCATGGATCGTGGCGCGTGCCGTGGCGCGGTTCAGCGCTTCGTAAAGTGCATAGGGGTCGCGCCCGGCGAGCTCGCGCGGCGCGCGGATGCCGAGGCGGCGGAGATCGCCGGCGATCGGGGACCGACATTCGGAATGTCCTCGAGCGCGGCGAGACGCAGGCGGTCGATCTTCATCGGCTCACCAGCCCTTTCCGCCGCGGATCAGCCCGACCGCGACGCCTTCGATGGCGAATGCCGTTCGCTGGGATCGACCTCGATCGGGCGAAGTCGGGATTCTCGGCGACGAGCGAGATCTCGCGGCCGCGCCGCTTCAGCCGCTGACGGTGACTTCGTCGCCGAGCCGCGCGACGACGACCTGGCCCGAGCGCGCGTCGCTCGTCCGGTGCACGGCGAGGAGGTCGCCGTCGGCGATGCCGGCGTCGCGCATCGACTGGCCGCGCACGCGCAGCAGATAGTCGGCGCGGGCGCGAAGAGGCCGGGGTCGACGCGGTAATGGGCCTCGACGTTCTCGACGGCGAGGATGGGGCTGCCCGCCGCCACGCGCCCGACGAGAGGCAGCGAGCCCTGCACCGGCATGCCGGGAATGTCCTTGAGCCGCAGTCCGCGCGCCGCGCCCGGCGTCAGTTCCAGCGCGCCTTTTTCGCGAGCGCCTGCAGATGATCTTCCGCCGAGCTCGCCGTGGAGAAGCCGAGTCCCGTGGCGATTTCCGCCCGCGTGGGCGGCATGCCGGTGGCCTCGATGTGGCCGCGGATCCAGTCGAGGATCTGCTGCTGCCGGGCCGTGAGGCGCGGCGGCGCTTCGGGAAGATCGGCCGGGAGCCGTGCAGGTGGGCGAAGGTCTGCGGGAACAGGCGGCAAGCGGGGCGACATGCGGGATACCGTATGGATATGCGGTACACGGATTATAGACGGCGAGGCGGCCGCGTCAAGGGGAAAGGAGCGCGGCGCCGGTTAAATCATATGCTGCATTTTGACTGGGCGCCGCCGAACTTTGCAGCGCGGAAGCGCCGGCCGCATCCCTGCCTGAACACCTGCCGGAGGCCAGGCGCGGCGTGAGACCCTGGCCCACGCCGTCGCGGTTCAAACGAGAATTCCGATTTCGCCGGGCGGCACCGGACGCCGGCGGCGCCTGCACGCCATCGGCGCCTGCGCTGTCTTTCCCTGATGACTTGTGACGACGAAGCCCGCTGCAACGGACGTGAGGAAACCTGATGCGAACGATGGGCACGCCAGTCCTCGCGATCCGGCAAAAGACACGAAATGTTCGGTAACGACAGATTGCCCCAAGGCGTCGCACAATATGAGTGCGCCCAATCGAGAACAGGTCGATCGAAGCGACGGGTCGGCGCTGCCGCGATGCAGCCGAATCGCCGGGGCAGGCGTCGACAGGGCTGCGCGACAGAGCGTGGAATCGGGACCAATCCCACCTTGCATGTTCCTGGCAATCCAGGCGGTCCGGGTCCGGCCCGTCGCAACGGACGGGCGGGACCGGGAGCGCGCGGTGGCCGAGACGCGAAAGGCGCGCCGTGAAGGCCGATGTCGTGGGGACCGTCTCCCGGTCCGGAAATGGTGCGGCGAACGTCCCCGGGAATCCTGTATTCAACGTGCGCCGTGCGGTCCGCGTTTTCCGCCTGGTCGCCCTCCAGATTCCCGCCTTCCCTCGGCGTCGAGCCGAGCCTGGCGCCCTATTCGAGCGAATGCTCCAGCGCGCACGAGGTTGAAGCGCGGCCACGCGCTCTATCAGCTCGCGGCCGCTTCCACGCGCTCTACGCGTCCGCACCGGGACCTGCAAGCGCGTGATCCTCTTCGGGCTAGGGGCAGGACCGGATCGTCGGCGATCAGATCGCCGGCGAGATCGTCGGCATCGACGGCATCGCGACCGACGCCACGAGGGCGAGGCGACGGCGCTGGAGGAGATGGATGTTTGCCCGCCGCCATTCGATCAGCTCGATGAGATCGCGCGGGTCAGCGACGAGTTCCGCCGAAGTTCGTGAAGCTCTTGCGCGCGAGAATGCGCGGACGCGCTCGATGACGACGATGCTGGGGACGATGCGCGCCGAGCAGCGGCTTGCGGTGTTCCTGCTCGACTCGCGCAGCGGTATGGCGCGCGCGGATACTCGTCGCACGAATTCGTGCTGCGGATGACGCGCGCCGAGATCGGAAGCTACCTCGGATTGAAGCTCGAGACCACGAGCCGGCTCTTCTCGCGGTTCCAGCGCGCGGGGCTCGTCCATTCGTGCGGGCGGCGGCGAAGTTCTTCATCGCGCCTCTGGCCGAAATTATTCAGACCGGCGCCGCCGACCTGCATTTCGTCGCGGGGACGGATGCGCTTCCCGGCGGAGGCGCCCGCCGGCAGGTGGGACGGCGTACCGTCTTGCGCGCCGCCAGCCCAGCATGTCGGAATACGTTCGCGATCCTTGCGATGGCAGGCGACGATGTCGCGCGAGTCCCGCCCGATCGATGATGGTGGTGTCGCCGCGGTGGCAGGCGATCAGCAGCAGGAGACGCTAGACGGCGCCGCGCGAGGGGCGGCGGTTTACCAGGGCGCGCGGCCGAGCGGGCCGGGCATCGCAGGAGGCGCTCCGTCTTCCGCCGCACGACCCGATAGCACTCGCAGACCCGTGCCTCGAGGCCCTCCCGGTCGATCACCTTGATGGCGGCCGCGCCGGTAGTCGACCAGGCCGGCCGCCTGCAGCTTGCCCGCCGCTTCGGTGACCCCTTCGCGGCGCACGCCCAGCATGTTCGAGATGAGCTCCTGCGTCATGAGAGAGCTCCATCGAAGGCAGCCGGTCCAGGCTCAGCAGCAGCCAGCGGCACAGCTGCTGGTCCAGCGTATGGTGCCGGTTGCACACCGCGGTCTGCGCCATCTGCGTGATCAGCGCCTGCGTGTAGCGCAACAGCAGATGCGCAGCCGGGCCGACCGGCTCGAATTCCTTCCATCAGCACTTTGCCATTGAGCCGATAGCCGTCGCCCGCGCTCTGCACGACCGCGCGGCTCGGCGTC
>CAVQWR010000002.1:0-6398 GCA_963717695.1 uncultured beta proteobacterium
GAACCAAATAAAATGACATAACCATGTATTGCTTTCCGGTCCGCTCGGGCCAGCGCCTCGTCTCGATCACGTTCATCGAGAGCTTCATCCCGGACCAGCACCAGCGCTCGCAGGTGTACGAGCTCGGCGAGATTGCGGCGCTCGAAGGTGCGACGATGAAGTGGGAGAACCGCGCCCGCCTCGACGTCGTCCGGCAGAACCTCATGCGGATGTGGGCGACGACGTAGCCGGTCGTCGCGCCACGCGCGACAGGCGCGCGACCCGACGCATGCCGCGTCGGCGCAGGATGGCGCCATTGTTTCCGCCCGCTTGACCAAACGGAAGGGATTTGCGTCAATTGCGCCGTGACGGTCGTGCGCCCCGAGGCGCGGCCAGAGCTGACGCGCAGCGTGGCGGGCGCACGATGCCGCACGGCGCGATTCCTCGATGTCGGTGGGCAACCCGGAGGTTCTCCACTTGAATATCGCACCCATTCCGCACGACGGTGCCGCCCCGGCGACGCTCCCGTCTTCGCACTTTTCCGCAAGCGACAGGCTTGCGCGGCTCGGCGCGGCCGCCCTGCTGTCGCTGCTGCTTGGCGTGCTTGCCGGCTGCAGCGGATCCAGCGCCGGGCTGCCGGTGTACAAGGACGGCGCCGAGATGTTGCCAGGCGATCCCGCGTACGCGACCACCGTGCAGGTCCGTTACCTCGGCGCCGGCGGCGTCGTGATCAAGCGCGGGGACGACGTCGTGCTCACCGCACCGTTCTTCTCCAATCCGTCGATCCCGCGCGTCGCGTTCGGGGAGATCCGCTCGCTCCACGAGCAGGTCGACCGCTTCGTGAAGCCTGGCGACGACTACCTTGCGGCCGCGCAGGCGATCCTCGTCGGCCACTCGCACTACGATCACCTGATGGACGTGCCGTACATCAAGACGAAGTACATGCCGGCTGCGAGGATCTACGGCAACACGACGATGACGTACATCCTTGCGGGCGACCCCGCGCTGAACCCCGCCGACATGATATCCGTCGAAAACGAGATGGGAACGTCGGAGCGCGCCGGCAAATGGTGGCCGGCAGGCCCGCACATCCGCTTCATGGCGTTGAAGTCCGAGCACGCACCGATCTTCGCCGGCATCAGCTTCTTCGAAGGCAATTACGACGCGCCGCTGAAGGCCATTCCGACGCGCGCTACCGGCTGGCTCGAAGGCCAGACGCTCGCCTATCTGATCGACTTCCTCGGTGCCGACGGCAAGGTTGCGTATCGCATCCATTACCAGGATGCGGCGAGCAATCCGCCGCTCGGCTTTCCGCCGCCGCTCGCATCGCTCGACGACGCGCGGCCGGTGGACCTCGCGCTCGTCTGCATGCCCGGCTCCAACGAGGTCAGGAACTATCCCGACGGGCTCCTTGCGCGTTTCTCGCCGCGCCACATCGTGCTGATCCACTGGGAGAACTTCTTCGAGACGCTGCCGGACGACGCGAGTCAGCTGCGCACGGTGCCGCACGAGCCGGCGGAGAAATTCCTCGAGCACCTGCAAGCGGTGGCGCCCGGCATCCCTTACACGCTTCCTGCCCCTGGCGCGTGGATGCGCTTTTCGCCGTGAACCGGCCGGCGGGACCGGGCGCGGGCCGCGCGTTCCCTCGATATGGGTTCGCCTGACCGGATGAGCGCGGACGCCGTGACTCCGGCACTGCGCGACCGCGCGACCGCCGCGCGCATCCTGGTCGTCGACGACCAGGAAGACAACGTGCTGCTGCTGGCCGAGCTCTTGCGCATGCATGGCTACACCGTCGAGACCGTTTTGAGCGGGCAGGCCGCGCTCGATGCGGTGGAGCGGGCGGCGCCCGACCTGATGCTGCTCGACGTGGTGATGCCCGGCATGTCGGGGTTGCACGTGCTGCGGCGGCTGCGCGAGGACCCGCGGCACGCGATGCTGCCCATCGTGCTCGTCACGGCGCTCGATCCCGACGTCGAGCGCATTCACGGGCTGGAGTCCGGCGCGGACGATTTCGTCAGCAAGCCGATCAACGGCCCCGAGCTCCTCGCCCGCGTGCGCTCGCTGGTGCGCGTCAAGCGCCTGTTCGATCGCGTCGAGGCGCAGGCCGCCGAGCTGAAGACGCTGAACAGCGAGCTCGAGGCACGCGTCGCCGCCAAGGTTGCGGAGGTGGAGCGGCTGTCGGGCCTGAAGCGCTTCCTGGCGCCGCAGGTCGCGGCGCGCGTCGCCGCCGGCGACGTCGATTCGCTGCTCGCCTCGCACCGGGCCGACATCGCGGTCGTCTTTTTCGACCTGCGCGGCTTCACCTCTTTTTCCGAGCGCAGCGAGCCCGAGGATGTGATGCGCGTGCTGCGCGAATTCCACGAAGGCGTCGGCACACAGTCGCGGCGCTTCGGTGGGACCATCGAACGTTTCGTCGGCGACGGGGCGATGGTCTTCTTCAACGACCCGGAGCCGATTGCCGAGCCGTGCGTCGAGGCGGCGCGCTTCGCGCTCGCCGTGTTCGCCGCGTGCGAGCCGGCACTGGCGCGCTGGCAGCGCGACGGCTTCGGGCTGCATATCGGTTCCGGCATCGCCTATGGCTACGCGACCCTCGGCGCCGTCGGATTCACCGATCGTTATGACTACGGGGTCGTAGGCACCGTCGCGAACCTCGCGTCGCGGTTGTGCGCCGAGGCGCACGGCGGCGAGATCGTCGTCAGCGCCCGGGTCGCGTCTGCACTCGACGAAACGTTCCGCAAGGAACCGCTCGGTCCGCTGACGCTCAAGGGGTTTCGCGATCCCGTGGAGGCATACCGCGTGCTGCAGCGCTAGGCAGGCGAGTGCGGCAGGACCGCACAGGGGTGCAACTCATGCGTCCGGGCGCGCCTCGTGGTGACCGGTGAGATGGTCGAGCGTGTCGGCGAGCAGGTCGTAGTCGACCGGCTTCGTGAGGCACGCGGCGGCGCCGAGCGAGAATCCCTTCTTCAGCTCGCTGCCGAACGCGGCGATCACGATCACCGGGATGACGCAAAGCTCCGCGTCCTCCTTCATCGCCGCCAGCACCGACCAGCCATTGAGCCCGGGCATCGAGATGTCGAGGGTGATGGCGGCGGGAGCGAGCTCGCGCGCCTGCTTCAGCCCGTCGAGGCCGTCGGTCGCGATGGCGGTCGGATAGCCGAGGCGAGTCAGCCGGTCGACGATGAGATCGCGCGCCGCCGTATCATCGTCGATGACGAGCACCATGCCCGCCTTCGGCGAATGCACCCTTGCATTATCCGAAGATTCCGCGCGGCCCGGCTCCTGCGCCGGTGCGGCAGGCACGGGATCCTCCGGCAGTCGTGCCGTAAATGTCGATCCCTTGCCCGGCTCGCTCGCGACCGTCAGGTCGCCACCCATCGCGCGGCAGATGCGCCGGCTGATCGCGAGGCCGAGGCCCGTGCCGCCGAACTTGCGCTGCGTCGCGGCATCACCCTGGAAGAAGTCCTCGAACAGCCGCTCGGTCTGCTCGCGCGCAATGCCGATGCCGGTGTCGGCCACCGCCACCTCGAGCCAGGTTCGCCCGTCGTGCTGCGCCGAGGCGATCGTGATGTCGACGCGACCGCGCTCGGTGAACTTGCACGCGTTGGAGAGCAGATTGAGGATCACCTGCATCAGCCGCTTGGCGTCGGTGTGCAGGAGCGGCACCGGCGTCGGGCACGAGACGGTGACGACGTTGCCGTTCTGGTCGGCGAGCGAGCGGGTCGTCTCCACGACGTCGCGGACGAGCGCCGGGACGTCGACGTCCTCGTAGACGAAGTTGGTCTTGCCCGCCTCGATTTTCGCGAGGTCGAGCAGCTCGTTGATGAGATTGAGCAGGTGCCGACCCGCGCGGAGGATCCGCTCGAGCGGGTCCTTCGCCGCCTCGGTCGAAAAGCGCGACGGATGCTGGGTCATCAGCTCGGAGTAGCCGATGATCGCATTGAGCGGCGTGCGCAGCTCGTGGCTCATCGTGGCGAGGAACCGCGATTTCGCGCGATTGCTGCGCTCGGCTTCCAGGCGGGCGCGATCGGCGATCTCGGTCAGCGACTGGTTCTCGAAGCGGCGCCGGATGGACTCGTCGATCAGCTCGTTGATCCTGCGCCCGAAGGTGAGCGACATGACCAGCGCGATGATGAGGGGGATCGCGAGCGCGATGTGCTCGCGGGAGCCGCTCGCGACCGAGCGCAGGATGAACGGCACGAGCACCAGTATCACGAGCGGATAGAAGGCGGGCGAGAACAGCGACAGCGTCGGGATGGTCAGTGACGCGACGCCGAACAGCACGAGACAGAGGTAGACGAGCGAGAGTGTGGAATGCGGGACGTAGAACAGGAGCCCGGCGCTTCCCCAGATGCAACCCGCGATCGTCGTCGAAAGAATGTAGAGACGTCCCCACGGCCGCGAATGCGCCGCGTCCGGGGCGGCCGCCATGTATCGCCGGTAGTTGTAGAAGCGCAGCGCCTGGTAGACGAGCAGCGTCGCGCCCCAGCTCAGCAGCGTCGCGTGCGGCACCGCGTCCCACAGCACCGCGATCAGGAAGGCGCCCGCGACGAGCGACCCGCCGGAGGTCGTGGGCGAGTGCAGGTAGACGAGACGGATCTGCTCGGCGCGCACGCGCAGGTCGAGGTCGCGCTTCGCCGCCGCGCCGTCGCCGTCGTGGATGTCCGCCGGAATGGGTGCCATCACACGGCTCGCAGGAGCTCAGACCGCGGCATGCTCGAACGCATCCACCGGGTCGATGGTGCTGCGGCGGGCGCGGCGGAACACGACGTTCGACTGCCGCCACGGCGGCAGCAGCGCGCCGACGGCATCGGTGACGCGCCAGGGCTCGAGCAGCGCCGAGCGCTCTTCCTCCGAAGCGAAATCGGTGTCGGCGAACGGTACCGACTCGGGAGGCGCGACGTCGGTGCCGGCGATGAAGGTCCGCCCGGGGAGCTCCGTTGCACCGGCCTGCATCGTCAGCATGTCGAGCACGTCGACGGCCGCGGGCAGCCAGTGCCCGCCCGCGAGAAGGCGCGGGACGTCGTCGGCGATCTTCGCGAGACGGCGGCGGGGCGAGAACACCTCGCGCGTCACCTCGCGATACGCGGCGACAAACTCGTCGACGGGGCACTTGCGCGGCCGCACGGCGAGCGTGTACCCCGCGAGGTCGCGCAGCAGCACGTTCGGCATGAACGCCGGCGGCGAGGTCTCGCGCCCCAGGCGGTGGAAGTGCGGCGTGCCGGGAATCGGCGACTCGAACGCGACGAAGGTCGGCACATGGAGCCCGCTCTTCGTCAGGTTCTCGGGAATCCTCCGGATGTCGTCCGGCGTGTCCGAGACCGGACTCACGAGGAGGCCCGAGATGATCAGGATTCCCTGGCGGCGGCAGTCGTCGAGCGCGCAGCGCATCTTGTGGATCACGTTCTGGTGCTTCCCCATGCCGGCGAGCGTCGCCGGATTGAAGCTCTCGAGGCCGACGAAGAGCGCACGGCACCCCGAGCGCGCCATCATGCGGACGAGGCCGGGATTGGCGATCACGTTGAACGTCGCGGCGCCGTACCACGTGACATCGAGCGGCAGGAGCGCCTCGCACAGTGAGCGCAGCCACGTGAGACTGCCGCCGATGTTGTTGTCGCAGAAGCCGACGAGCCGCCGCTTGTAAGCCATCATCGTGCGCGCGAGCATTTGCCGACCGGCGACGATGTCGCGCAGGACCGCCGGGACCGGGCGCGTCTCGTGGCGCGTGCCCTGTCCGGTCAGCACGCAGAAGTCGCAGGCGAAGGGACAGCCGCGCGTCGCCTCGAAGCAGAGTGCGTGGTGGCGCTTGCCGACGAAGAGGTCGAAGCGCGGCGTCGGCACGAGCTCCGGATCGTACGGCGACGCGACGTAGCGCTTGGAGAGCGAGCCGGCGCAGAAGTCCGCGTAGAGCCGCGGCACCGCGCCCTCGGGATCGCCGACGACGACGGCGTCGAACCAAGGTTCGCAGAGCTCGGGAAAGCTCCCCGCGAACGCGCCGCCGATGACGGTCTTTGCGCCGCGCCTGCGCCAGTAGTGCGAAATCTGGCGCGCGCGGTCCATGTCGGAGTGCATCGACGAGATGAACAGGAGATCGTAGTCGCGCGTCCAGTCGAGATGCTGCGACGTCTCGTTGACGATCTCGATGTCGATGTCGCGCGGGAGGAGGGCCGCGAGCAGCGGGCCGATCTGCGGCTGGAGCGAATGCGGGTTCTTCCGTCCCCGCCGGTGGTAGTCGACGAACACCGAAATGATCCCCACCCTCATTTCGCGCTCCCCGTGTCGGCTCGTACTGCGGCGGCGGGCGGTCGGGCACCGCGCTGCCGTTCGGCCGCTAGCGTAGCGTCCCCCGTGACCCTGGTCCACTCCCGAAGCGCTGACCTGCGCGCCGGGAGATCCGATCGATTCGCCGCCGTCGATGC
>CAVQWR010000003.1:0-1274426 GCA_963717695.1 uncultured beta proteobacterium
GGCGGCGTAGCCGCAGGTGGGGAAGGGCGCGGCAGGTCGTCACCGCGGCCAGCCGGGTGAGCCCGGACCAGGCCTGGACGTCGGCCACCGAAGCCGGACCGAAGGCGCCCAGGTAGCGCCACACCAGACCGTCCAGACCGTCCAGACCCTCCGGACCCTCCAGGTCCGGCGTCGGGGTCGGCCCGATCGTCGACCCGTCCGCCCAGCCAGGCGTCGAGGCTGGTGTGAACCGCCGGACCACCGGTCTGCCACAGGCCCCGCGGGGGCACCTGCACCAGGGGCACGGCGGTGCGGGCCACCCGGGCCAGGTCGGCCGGGTCGAACCGAGGCCAACTCGTCACCAGGTGCCGGCCGAGCTCGTCAAGCGTGCGCGGGCGTTCCTGCACCAGGTCCCGCACCGCGGCCGGCCACCTCAGCCCGGTCCAGATCGGCGAGGGTGGGGCCGACCACCCCGCGCAGGGCGCGGTCAAGGCCAGGTTGGAGCAGCGGCCGCAGGGACCGGGCGTCGTCGGCCCGCACCAGGAAGAGAGTGGATCGCATCATGGCCAGCCGCACGGCCCGCCGGTCGGTCAACCGTGCGGACAGGTCGCCCGGTTGAAAGTCCACCAGGCGCGCCCGGAAGGCCCAGTACGGCGGTTCCGGCGCCTGGAACTGAGCCCGATCAGCTGGCGGAGGGCAGCAATACGACGTGCCCTTCGCCGCCGACTACGACGTATTGCTAATCCTCGACTTCCTCTCCAGGTTCACCGCGTGGCGGCCCTATGAGCACCGGGTGCTTGCCCGGATCGGCGACAAGCTGCTGCCGATCCCCGTCAACCGGACGACGATCAACCTCCTGTACGGACTCGACCTCGACCCGAGGGGGTCGCGGACTTCCTCGATCGCGTGCGCGTGCCGTGCGAGCGGCAGCTGACCAGCGAGGACGTGGTGCTGGCGCGACTCGGGCCGCGACCTCGCCGAGAAATTCTTCCGCGGCTACACGCGCAAGCAATGGGGCCTCGAGCTTTCCGAGCTGGCGGCGTCGGTCGTGGGACGCATACCGGTGCGCACCGACGACGACGACCGCTACTTTTCCGACGTCCACCAGTGCATGCCGGCAGACGGCATACGCGGCGATGTTCCGGCGCATGCTCGATCACCCGCTGATCACCTACGAGACCGGCGTCGATTTCGCCGACGTCCGCGGTGCGCTCGACATCGATGGCTCGTCTACACCGGACGCATCGACGCCTATTTCGACGAATGCTACGGCGCGCTGCCCGTACCGCTCGCTCGAGTTCCGGCACGAGCACCGGCCCGATGTCGCGCAGTTCCAGCCGGTCGGCACGGTCAACTATCCGAACGATCACGAGTTCACGCGCATCACCGAGTTCAAGCACCTGACGGGCCAGGCGCACCCGGGCACCTCGATCGTCTACGAATTCCCGCGCGACGAAGGCGAACCGTTCTACCCGGTGCCGCGCCCGCAGAACGAGGCGCTGTACAAGAAGTACGAGGCGCGCGCCGCCGCATGCGCGAACGTCACCTTCGTCGGGCGGCTTGCGCAGTATCGCTACTACAACATGGACCAGGTCGTCGGCGCGGCCATCGCCGCCGCAGGACGACTGATTCCGCAGCTGGCGAAGGTCTGAGCGAGCGTCACGGGCGCGGACAGTCGTCGCGCACGGTGGCGCGGTGCGATCCGCGCCATGCGTTCCAGCCGGGCTGCGCGCAGGCATCGCGCCATTCGCCGGGCGTCGAGGCCCAAGGCAGCGCGAAAAGATATTCCTTGCGCCGGGGAGCCGTTAAGGGCATACTTCGCCCCAGCGAGATTCAAGCAGTGCTGTTTTTGTCTGGTTCGGTACCCGCAGTTCTGCGGTACTTCTCCGTTCAACACCCCGCCGTCTTGAGCTTCGCCCCGCAGTGGGGGCAGTCCCCCATCAATTACATTCAGGACATCAAGACATGGCAACAGGTACAGTCAAGTGGTTCAACGACGCCAAGGGCTTCGGATTCGTCACGCCCGAAGACGGTGGCAAGGATCTCTTCGCCCACTTCTCCGCAATCCAGGAGCAGGGGTTCAAGACGCTGAAGGAAGGCCAGCGCGTCAGCTTCGACGTCACCACGGGCCCCAAGGGTCTGCAGGCGACGAACATCCGCTCGGCGGATTGAGGGTTGCGATCGGCATGGATATATCGTCCTGCCGTCGCCCCATCGGAAAGCCCGGCACGCGCCGGGCTTTTTCGTTTCTGAATCTTTCGGAGGCATGACACGTGGCCAAGGAAGAAGTCATCGAAATGAAAGGCGTGGTGGTCGAGGTCCTGCCCGACTCCCGCTTTCGCGTGACGCTCGAGAACGGGCACAATCTCGTCGCCTACAGCGCCGGGAAGATGCGCAAGCACCACATCCGCATCATCGCCGGCGACAAGGTGTCGCTGGAGCTCTCCCCGTACGACCTGTCGAAGGGACGCATCACGTTCCGCCACATCGACGGACGCGGCGGCCCCGCCCCCGCAATGCGTCCGCGCTGAGTTTCCGCGCTACCGCGCGCAAACCTCGCGCGCACCTTGCCGGCCGCGGCGACGACCACGCCCGGCCTTGCGCGAAGCGCGTGCCGGTCACGCGCCGCGTGGCACCCCGATCATCCGCCGTCCCGGCTTCCGCGCTTCAACGGCGGACGCGCGAATGCTAAGCTTTCGCGCATGAATCCGCCTTCGCAGGATGTCCGCGAGAAGTCGCCCGTGCTCTCGGTCGGCCGCCTCGGCTTTCCCTGGGAAACGTCCGACCCGTACCTCTTCTGCGTCCACCACGACGACGCCTATCCGAAGGGCAACGAGCGGATGGGCCCCGACGCGTCGCTCGCAGGGCGCAGCATCGGCCAGGACTTCGAGGGCAAGGACGGCTGGCGGATGTACCACGGCGACGTGGTCCCGGGCTTCCCGCGCCATCCGCACCGCGGCTTCGAAACGGTCACGATCGTGCGCAGCGGCTTCATCGATCACGCCGATTCGCTCGGCGCGACAGCGCGCTTCGGCCGCGGCGACGTGCAGTGGCTGACTGCGGGACAGGGCATCGTGCATTCCGAGATGTTCCCGCTCCGCGAGCGCGCCGCGGAAAATCCGGTCGAGCTCTTCCAGATCTGGTTGAACCTTCCGGCCGCCGACAAGTTCGCGCCCCCGCATTTCACAATGCTCTGGCGCGACGCGGTGCCGGTGCACACGACGCGCGATGCGCATGGACGCGCGACCGCGGTGACGGTGGCCGCAGGCACGTACGGAGGCGTTCGTTCGCCGGCGCCGCCGCCGCATTCCTGGGCCGCGCGCAACGAGACCGACGTCGCGATCTGGACGATCCGGATGGCGCCGCACGCGCAGTTCACGCTGCCGCGAGCCGCTGCAGGCACCAACCGCTCGCTCTACTTCTTTCGCGGGGTGGAGCTCGTCGTCGCCGGGCGCAGGCTGGACGCGCATGCGCGCATCGTGCTCGAGCCGGTGGCCGACGTCGCACTGGAAGCGGGCGCCGACGGCGCCGAGCTCCTGCTGCTGCAGGGCCGGCCCATTGCCGAGCCGGTCGTCCAGTACGGCCCGTTCGTGATGAACACGCGCGCCGAGATCCAGCAGGCGATGCACGACTACCAGCGCACGCAGTTCGGCACCTGGCCGTGGCCGACCGACGGCCCCGTGCACGAGCGCGAGCGCGGCCGCTTCGCGCGCCACGCCGACGGCCGCGTCGAGACCGCGGCCGACTGAACGCTTCCGATCTATCCGCGCTGCGCGCGCAGCAGCCGCAGCTCGGCTTCGAGCCGCTCGATGCGCTCGAGATACCCCAGCACGACGCTGACCGCGTGCGCGTCGAGCTCGAAATCGTGCCGGATGCGTGACGCGCTTCGCGCCACGGTGATCCAGCGCGCCTCGAACGTCCACGTCGGCGCGGCGGGGTCACGCGGCACCAGCGCGCCGTAGCGCACCAGCTCGCGGAGTTCGGGTTCGGGGAGGCCCGATGCCGTCACAAGCTCGGCCCACGTGACCTCGGTCATCGTGTCGAAACACAGGGCATCATCGACGGGAGCGCTCATGATCTCGCCTCCTGCTTGAGGTGCGCGCGCGGATTGAAGTTGGAGAGGCTGGCGATCTCCCCGAACAGCTTCTTCTGCGCATCGTCGACGACGGTCGGTACCTCGATGCGCACAATCGCATACAGGTGCCCCGCTTCGCTGCCGCGCGTCATCCCGCGGCCGGAAAGACGCAGCTGCTGCCCCGCCCGTGTGCCCGCCGGCACCTTGAGCGCCACCGAGCCCGCCGGCGTCGGCACATCGATCGTCGTGCCGAGGATCGCTTCCCACGGGCTCAGCGGAAGGTCCATGTAGATGTCGCGGCCCGAGGCGCGGTAGAGCGGGTGGTCGGCCACCTCGATGCCGAGATAGAGATCGCCGTCCGGACCGCCATGGACGCCCTTGCCGCCCTTGCCCGGCACGCGCAGCGTCTCGCCGTTGGTGACGCCGCGCGGAATGCGCGCCTTCACGCGATGCGGGACGCGCCGCATGCCGCCGTCCGGTGCCCACTCGAGCGCCGACATCTCGAGGTCCACCTCGGTGCCGTGAAACGCCTGCTCGAATGAAATCCGCACCACCGCTTCGTAGTCGCTCCCCGCCATCGGCTGATCCGCGCTGCGGGCGCGGCCGCGCCCGGCACGTGCGCCCAGGCCGGCGAAGAGATCGGAGAGGTCGATGTCGTCGAACGCGCCCTGCCCGCTGGCGTAGTGCGAACCCCAGTCGGGCGGCGGACGGAAATCCTGACCCGGCGCGTGGGTGCCGAGCTGATCGTACGCCGCGCGCTTCTCCGGATCCTTCAGAGTCTCGTACGCCTCGGCCATCTCCTTGAACTTCTCCTCGGCGTCCTTCTCCTTCGAGACGTCCGGATGGTACTTGCGCGCCAGGCGCCGGTAGGCGTTCTTGATGTCGTCGGCGCCGGCGTCCTTCTTGACGCCGAGAATCGCGTAGTAGTCCTTGTACTTCATGCATGCACCTCTTCCCGTCCGGCAACGCCGGACTTTCCCCCGATGCTAGCGGCGACCGGGCCCCGCCGCAATGCGCTCGCGCAACGGCGCGAGCTCCTCCGCGTGTGCCTTACTCCTCGTTTCGCATCGCGAGCATCGCGGCGAAGAGATCGGGCTCGTCCCAGGGCACGTCGGACGGGTGTTCCGCGAGATTCGGACTCGAAGGATCGCGCAGCCATTCGCGCGGAAAGATCGCGACGGTGCCGTCGACGTCGGCATCGTCGGCGCGCACGGGGTCGGCGGGAACACCCTCCAGCGCACGAAAGAGCGCACGTCCGAGATCCCGGCCGACGCGCTCGCCGAGATGCGTGTGCGTAACGACGCGCCGATTGATTTCGAGAAGATAGGGGATGTCGGTGCGCCCGTCGACGACGAACTGCACATTGAAGAATCCGCCCATTCCGAGCCCACGGCAAAGCGTGTCCGTAGGGCCGCGGATTTCCGGCGCGGGGACGAAGCGCAGCACCGAGGTCTGGCCCTTGACCGGAGTCGTGGCCGCATGACGCTCCCAGGAGAAGCCGCAAAGCGGCTCGCCGCGGAGGGCAACGACCGCGCGCGAACGATATGGTCCGGCGATGAATGCCTGCACGAGAACGCACGGATCGCGCCACTCGCCGAGATCGAGCTGATCGGGACGCAGCAGCACCCGAGCGGCAGCTGCGACTTCCTCCCGCGTCGACGCGACTTCGACGCCCTGCCCGGCGAAGCCGAATCGCCGCTTCAGCACGACCGGATAGCCGAGCGCCTCTGCGTGTCGTGTTGCGTCGTCGACGCGGCCGGCGACCGCGTAAGGCGGCACGGGAATGCCAAGCGCGTCCGCCGCGGCAGGGAGAAGCGTCTTGTCGATGCTGGTCTCGTAAAAGCGCGGTTCGCCGAGCGACGTCGTGATCAGCGCGACGAGCCGCGCGCGCAGCTCCGGATCGAATCCTGGAGGCGGCTCCAGGGCGAGGCTGAACAGCAGGCGCACCGCCATCTCGTCACATGGAACGAGCAGTTCGGGCGACGCCGTCGCGATCACCTTGATGAGCTGCAGCAGCCATTCCATAGGTGTCGCCGCCGCCGACAGATAGGCGACGCGGGAAACGTAGCGCGATTTGAGCGCGAGCGAATCGTCGGGGGCGAGCAGCGAGACCTCGAACCCGGCGCGCGCAAGAACGCGCGGCATCCGCGCCGTTCCGAGCCACCGGGTCGCGGTGGACACGAGCAGTACTCGGCGCGTCATCGCATCACTCGGCCGCGGGTCCCATTCGTCGTATCACCTCCGCCCATCGGCTTGCATCCGCCCTGATGACCTCGGCGAACTGCTCCGGCGTACTCTCCACCGGCTCCATTCCCATGGCTGCGAGCTGCCTGCGCACGCCGGGGTCGGCCACGGCACGGGCGAGCTCGGCGTGGAGCCTTGCGATCACGGGCTCGGGCGTGCCCGCCGGCGCCATGACGCCGTGCCACGTCGTGACATCGAACCCTGGGTAACCCGACTCCGCCACGGTCCGGACGTCGGGGAAGTCCGTCATGCGATGATCGCCCGTGACGGCCAGCGCGGTGAGCTGCCCCGCGTGGACGAGCCCGGCCACGGTGCCGAGGTGCGTGAACAGCACGGGAACCTCGCCCGCGAGAACGTCCTTCACCGCTGCCGACGTGCCCGGATACGGAATGTGCTCGACGCGAACGCCCGCGCGCTGGAACAGGAGTTCCGCCGCCAGGTGAGACGTCGAGCCGGCACCGCTGCTCGCATAGAAGAGGGGTTTCTCCGACGCGCCTCGCGCGAGTGCGATCAGCGCCGGCAGCGTGGCGACGCCAAGCGCCGGCGTCACCACGATCACGATCGGAAGACGCGCGACCATCGTGACGGGGGCGAAGCTCCGCGCGTCGTCGATCGCCGCGGTTCCGCGCTCGGCGGGCAGGATCGCATTCACGCCGTTGTTGGCGAGGAGCAGCGTGTACCCGTCGGGGGCCGACGTGGCGACGCGGTCGATCGCGATGCGGCCGGCGGCGCCGGGTCGCGCCTCGATCACGACCGGCTGGCCGAGCGCATCCTCGAGGCGCGAAGCGAAAAGGCGCGCGACGAGGTCGCTGGTTCCGCCGATCGTCGACGGCAGCACGATGCGCACGGGACGATTCGGATAGCGTCCGGAATCTGCGGCACGAACAGCGAAGGTGCACCACGGGCTCGCCGCAATCGCGCAGATCAGCCGACGGCGACGGCGGTCGACGCCGTCGCGGTGCGGCGTCTCGCGCTTGGGCATCAGGGCTGTCGCGATGGATGTCGGCACGCGCGAAGGCGGACGTCGATGCAGGTGCCGGGACGGCAACCGCATCCTTGTCCGCGCCGCAACAGAACGGGGCCGACCATTATAGCCAGCATGCGGCGCAATCCCTGCGCCGCCGCTTCCTTGCTCTGTCGACCCGATTCGCCACATCCGCCGTCGCCGCGCTTTGTCGCCCGTCGCGGCGGTCCGTCGCGCGAGCGAGGCACCGCGTGCAGCTTCTCCTACGATCCGTTTCGGAGGGCGCGCCGCGGCGCCGTCCGACCTTTCCGGAGAATCGGGGAAATCGCATGCGACGAGCACTCATCATCATCATGGCGTTGTGCGCGCCGGCCGCAGCGCTCGGCGCGGAGAACGCGCCGGAAGGCCGCTGGACCGGATCCGTGGCCGTTCCCGGGCGTGCGTTGCCACTGGTCGTCGACCTCGCGCCGGATCCGTCCGGCGCATGGTCCGGGTCGTTCATCATGCCCGGCCTCGGGATCAAGGGGGCGCCGCTCGCCAACGTCGCGGTGACGGCGGACGGCGTGGCGTTCGACACGGGCGGGCGCCTCGCCAGCGACGCCTATGGTCCGGCGAGCTTCCGCGCTCGATTCACGCCGGATGGGGCCATGACCGGCGAAATGAAGCAGGGCGGCAACACCGCGCCATTCGCGCTCAAGCGGACCGGCGCCGCGCAGGTCGAGCGCGCGGTGCGCAGCACCCCCGTTGGCCCGGAGCTCGCAAGGGAGTGGAATGGCGACTACGAGCTCGGCGGCTATCCGCGGCACGTGACGATCGCCATGGCGAATCATCCCGATGCGGCCGCGACCGCGACCTTCGTGATCGTCGGCAAGCAGACCAACGACCTGCCCGTCGATCTCGTGACCGCCGAAGGCGATTTCGTCCGAATCGAATCGCAGGCGAACCAGGTGGCATTCGAAGGCCACCTGCTGAAGGGCGGCGGCGAGCTCAAGGGCGTCATCGAGCTCGGCCCGCTCGAAATTCCAATCGTGTTGCGCAGCGCAGCAGGGAGGCCGTCATGAACAGCAGTGTGATCGGGCTCGCGGCGGCGATCCTCATGGTCACGCCCGCCGCCCATGCGCAGTCGATGTTCCGCGGCGACGCCGCCCATGCCGGCGCGTACGCGGGCGACGCGCCGCGCCCGCTGCATCGGGTCAAATGGAAATTTCCGACGGGCGATCGGATCGTCTCCTCCCCCGCCTTTCTCGACGGCGTGATCTATTTCGGCGGCGACGACGGCAACGTCTACGCGGTCGACGCGGCCGATGGCCACCAGCTGTGGAAGCGCAGGACCGGCGGACCCGTGCCGGCATCGCCGGCGATCGTCGGCGACACGCTCTACATCGGCAGCTACGACGGAAAGCTCTACGCGCTCGACCGGCGCACCGGCGTGCCGCGCTGGAAATTCGCGACGGAAGGCGAGCGCCGGTTCGAAGCGAAGGGACTGCACGGCATGCAGCCGAAGAACCAGACCATCGCCGATCCATTCGACGTGTTCCTGTCGAGCCCCGTCGTCGCCGACGGTGTCGTGTACTTCGGCAGCGGCGACGGCCACCTGTACGCGCTCGACGCCGCCACCGGCGATCTCCGCTGGAAGTTCAAGACCGGCGACGTCGTGCACGCCTCTCCTGCCTATGCCAACGGCGTCGTGTTCTTCGGGAGCTGGGACAGCTATTTCTATGCCGTCGACGCAAGCACCGGCGCGGAACGGTGGCGCTTTCACGCGGGCGAGGATCCGGTGATCCACAATCAAGTCGGCTTCCAGTCCTCGCCCGCGGTAGTCGACGGCGTCGTCTACACCGGCTGTCGCGACTCGAAGCTCTACGCCATCGACGCCCTCACCGGCAGGGAAAAGTGGCGCTACGACGCCGGCGGCAGCTGGGTGATCAGCTCGCCCGCGGTTGCACGCGGCAAGGTGATCTTCGGGACGTCCGATTCGAGCCTGTACGTCGTGCTCGACGCCGCGACCGGCAAGCCGATCGTCGAGTCGAAGGGCAAGGCGTACATGTTCTCGTCGCCGGCGGTGGCGGGCGACGTCGTTCTCATCGGCGTGCTGAACGGCACGCTGGAGGCACGCGCGCTGGAGGACGGCAAGGTGCTGTGGCAGTTCGAGACGGAGAACTCGCTGCGCAACGACGGCTGGGCGCTGACGGCGGATCGCCGGTTCAATGCTCCGCTGCTCTTCACGTCGAGCTGGCGTGAAGCGCCGATCCTTGGCAGCGTTGCGCAGTTCGGCACCGGCTCGATCTTCTCGTCGCCTCTCGTCGTCGGCAGCACCGTGTATTTCGGCAGCACCGACGGCAACCTGTACGCGCTGGAATAGCCCCGAGGAGACGCGACACCACGTCGCACATTGACCACGCAGGCGACCGTCGCGTGTTGCGCATCACGCCGGAGTCACGGCTGTGTCATGCGACGCCTCGCTTGCCGGCTCACCGCGTCACACGCTGCGACCGATCGCCGCGCCGCCGCAGCGCTCGCACCCCGCTTGGCGACGAGCGCGCCGTGCAACCGATAATTGTTGACGCCAGTCAACACGCGCGTTCCATCGAAGGTGCCGAATTGATTCATGCGCCGCGAGCGAATGCGATCGATCGCACCGGGAATGCGGGCGGGACGTGTCGGGCTCGCAATAGGCATGTCAATGGTCGTCGCCGCATGCGCGACCTCGTCGCTCGTCCCGTATCCGCAGCCCTTGTACGCGACGCAGGACCTGGTGCTGCACACCGACCCCGCGGGTGCCGCGTGCACGATCGCGCAAGGGGGCGTCATCGTCGCATCCGTCGAGGCAACACCTGGAGTGGTCGCCATACGCCGTGACTTCTGCCCCCTCCCTTTTCATTTCTGGTCGACGCCGGCCTACTGCGAGGGGCCGCGCGAGCGCATCGCTCCCCTCGAGGTCATCTGTCGCAAGGAAGGCCACCTTGAGCTGCGGAAGACTTTTCATGTGGCGACCACACAGACCGTTCAGAGCGAAGAAGGCCCGCAAAGCGAGGCGTCGGCCGGCGCGGAGATGGCCGCGGGGCTCGTGTTCCTCGGAATGGCTACCGGTCCGCTCGGCATACTGATCCTCGCGCCGACCGCGGCCGCGGTCGCCGTCGCGAATGCGGGCCAGCCGCCGAACTACGCATACGCTTATCGAGCGCTTCCGGATTTCTTCCTGACGCCCGCGACGTTTGCGTCGGATGCCGAGCGGGACGCGTACTTCGCGGCGCTCGGCGCAAAACTGGAATCCGCCGCCGGAGCGCAGCGCGCGTACATCGACACGCACTGCCGCTTCTGGCCGTGCAAGGCCGAGGATCCCGCGCCGTGCCAGGACCTCACGTGCAAGCAGCGCCGCGAGCGCGTCGATGTCGAGTTGCGGCGCCAGCTGGACGAGCTGCCGGCGCTGCACGCGCAGACCCGCATCGTCGCGCCCTGACGCTCCAGCAAGACAAGCAATCCGCGACAATTTGCCATCAGCGCGATCCCCGATAGGCGCGCGCTGCTGCGACAATCGGTCGCCGAGTCCTCGAAATGCGCGCACCGCGTTTGACCGCCGCGTCCGCTCCACGGATACTTTGCCCTGAGCGCTCGCCCCCGATTGCGGCCGCGATTCGCGCCAACAAGAACACAGCGCAGGGAAGGACAAGCAACGATGTCGATGGTGCTGCCGCCGTTCTGGCTGATTCGCGTCGCCGTGGCGGCGGTGTGGCTCTACGAGGGGCTGTGGTGCAAGCTGCTCGGCGGCGAGCCGCATCAACTCGAGGTGGTCGAGGCGGTGCCCCGCTTCGGGCCGCGCGTCGGCGCGCTGTTCCTGCAGCTGCTCGGCGTCGTCGAGGTCGCCGTCGCGCTGTGGGCGCTCTCCGGCGATCGCGCCGGTCCTCGTGCGCGGCGTTCGCAGACGCGCGCTGCTCGTCGCGCTCAACGCCAGCGGCCTCTCTGTCGCGCGGCACATCATTCACGATCCGGGCGGCATGGTGGTGAAGAACTTCGCCTTCCTGGTGCTCGCGTGGGTCTGCGCCGGCGTGCCGGGCTGGCGTGACGATGAGCGCCGCCGACACCGTCTGGGAGCGCGGCCGCTTCGACGCGCGCGCCGGCCCGGGCAAGGTGCTCTTCGGCCGCATGTACGAGGACGCGTCGATCGAGCTCGCGGCCTTCCGCGCCGGCGGGCCGCGTCTTCTGCATCGCCTCGGCCGGCTGCACGGCGATGGCGCTCGCGCCGCGCCACGAGGTCGTCGCGGTCGACATCAACCCGGTGCAGCTCGCCTACGCGCAGCGGCGCTTCGCCGGCGAGCCCGCGCGTGCGCGGCGCCGCCGAGCGGGTGATGGCGTTCGGCCGCGCGCTCGGGCCGCTCGCCGGCTGGCGGCCGTCGCGCGTCGCGCGAGTTCCTCGACCTCGACGATCCCGCCGAGCAGATCGCGTACTGGCGCCGGCACCTCGACACGTGGCGCTTCCGCGCCGACCTCGACGGGCTCTTCTCGCTGACGGCGCTGCGCGCCGTCTACGCGTCGCCGTTCCTCGACCTCCTGCCGCCGCGCCTCGGGGCGGTGATGCGCGGGCGCATGGAGCGCTGCTTCGCCCGGCACCCCAACCGCGACGAATCCCTACGCGCGCGCGCTGCTCCTCGGCGAGCTCGCCGACGCGCCCGCGCCGCCGGAGGCGAACGGACATCCGGCTCGTCCACGCCGACGCCGCGGCGTTTCTGGAGAGCGAGCCGCGCCGGGAGCTTCGACGGCTTCACGCTCTCGAACATCCTCGACGGTGCCGAAGCGCGGCTACGAGCGCCGGCTGATGGCCGCGGTCCGGCGCGCCGCGGCGCCCGGACGCGGTCGTCGTGCATGCGCAGCTTCGCGCGAGCCGCCGCAGAGCTTTGCGCACCAACCGCGCCGCCGACGATCGCTCCATGCTCTGGGGCGTCGTCGACGTGCGTCCCGTTTCCACGATCGAATGAGCCGAACGATGCAAACCGCCGTCAAGACCGACGCGGGCGCGACCGCCGCCCGCACGACCAGTGACCCTGCCAGCCATGGCCCCGACACGACCGTCGTCACGCGAATGAACTTCGCGGCACCGCCGGAACAGGTGTGGCGCGGTCTCATGTTCTACGAGGAAATCGACTCGCCGCCGCCGCTCCTGCTGCGCCTGCTGCTGCCCATTCCGATCCGCACCGAAGGGCCGAAGGCCGCGGTCGGCGACGAAACGACGTGCGTCTACGAAAAGGGCCACCTCCTGAAGCGAGTCACCAGGATCGATGCCGGCCGGTACTACGGATTCGAAGTCGTCGAGCAGAATCTGGCGGTCGGGGGCACCGTGCTGTCGGGCGGCTGCTATGCACTGCGTGAGCTCCCAGGACGCGGCACCGAAGTCGCGATCACGACGCGCTACACGAGCCCAAGGCGACCCGGCTGGCTGTGGAAGCCGATCGAAGCGACGGTGTGCCACATGTTCCACCGGCACCTGCTGGCATCGATGCGGCGCAAGATCGAATCAGCCTGAGCCGCGATCCGGAGCGAGATCGCGCATGGCCATGACCGCGCCGGCACGCCGCAAGCGCGCCGCCCCACGCGCGCGCACGCTGCCGCTGTCGCGTGTCTATCGGCTGCTCGAGCCGGGACCGGTCGTGCTCGTCACGACGGCGCATCGCGGCCGCGCCAACGTGATGACGATGTCGTGGCAAACGATGCTCGAGTTCGAGCCGCCCCTCATCGGCTGCGTCATCAGCAACCGCAACCACTCCTTCGCGGCGCTCCGCGCGACGAAGGAGTGCGTGATCGCGATTCCGGAGGCGCGCCTCGCCGCGAAGGTCGTTGCCTGCGGCAACACGAGCGGACGTGACATCGACAAATTCGGCGCGTTCGGACTGACGGCGCTCCCGGCACGAGAAGTCGGCGCGCCGCGCATTGCCGAATGCTTCGCGAACCTCGAGTGCAGGGTGGTCGATACGCGGATGGTCGCGCAATACAACTTCTTCGTGCTCGAGGTCGTCCGCGCCTGGATCCGGCCCGGATCAACTTCGCCGAGAACGCTGCATCATCGCGGGCAGGGTGAATTCGCCGTCGATGGCCGCACGCTGAATCTGCCCTCGCGGATGAAGTGACGCCGCGGACGCGTGCGCGACGCTGCGCCCGCCGCCCGTGCTGCCGGCATGACCCTGGTCGCAATGCAAGGATGCCCTGTCGGCGCGTATGCCGCCGTGCGGCGCCTTGACCGCCGAGGAGGGGGAGACTAACCTCGACGCCTTTCCGGACCTGTTGGCGCGTCGGCATGGCCCATCGGGTACGGGACGATGAACGGACGAGGAGCGGCCGATGAATCGTGCGCGTTTTATGGTCGGACTGGCGGTCGCCGTGTCGGTGTCGCTGTGCGCGCCCGGCGCCGCCCACGCAGCGTCGCTCACGGGGAAGGTCGTCCTCGTCGGATCCGTTCCCGCGCCGAAGAAGATCGACGTGACGATCGACCAGTACGTCTGCGGCAAGGAGAAGGACGCCGGCGACCTGCTGGTGTCCGCGCAAAAGGAGATCCGCAACGCGGTCGTGTGGCTCGAGAACGCGCCGTCCGGTGCCCGCGCCCCGGCGCAGCCCGACAAGGTCGAGATGGACCAGAACGGCTGCGTGTTCATCCCCCGCGTCGTCATCGTGCCGGCCGGCGGCACCGTCGACTTCCTCAACAGCGACCGCCTGCTGCACAACATCCACGCGACGCCGAAGCTCAACGTCTCGTTCAACCGGACGCAGCCGAAGAGCCGGACCATCCCGGTGACGTTCGCGAAGCCGGAGATCGTGAAGATCAACTGCGACCTTCACTCCTGGATGGTCGGCTGGGTCGTCGTCGCCGCGAACCCGTATTACGCGATCACCGATGCCGACGGCACGTTCTCGTTCGACAACCTTCCGCCCGGCCAGTACAAGCTCCAGATCTGGCACGAGCGCCTCGGCACGCAACAGGCCAGCGTCACCGTCGCCGACAAGCAGCCGGGACGCGTCACCGTCGAGATGAAGGCGCCCTGACGGGCGCCGCCGTCAGGGCCGGACCTCGATTTTCTTCGAGGTTTCCCACGCGGACGAGTGGTTGGGCTCGGCCAGCGCGCGGAGCGATCCACCCTCGTCCAGCGCCACGGTGAAGGTCACCGTCGGCGCCGAATACACGGGATGCAGATAGGCGCGCGCGATTTCCACCGTATCCTTGTAGAGCGCGATGTAGCGGATCGAGTGCTCGGCGAGCGATGGATGCTGCGATCCGGCGCCGACGCTCACGGTGACGGTGAACCAGTCGCCGCGCTTCACCGAGTCCGGCGCGACGATCTTCGGCGAGTGCTTGGCGTCGTAGGTCGTGTGCAGCTGCCGGTACTCGGGCGTGAACTGTTCCGCCTGCTCGCCGGCTGCAAGCACGTTCGACCCGGCAAGCCCGAGGCACAGGAAGGCCGCGGTGCAGGCGGCATTGCGAAAACCAAGTGCGGCGTTGCTCATTTGTCCTCCTCCGGTTTCGTCGACCCGCGTTCGGGCAGAACCTCGCGCACCATCGCCAGGAGCTCGCGCGGACTGTAAGGCTTCGCAAGATAATTGATGGCGCCCGCCGCGGCCGCCTTCTCCCGGTCACCCGATAACGCAAACGACGTGATCACGATGACGGGAATGTTCGCGGTGCGCGGATCCGCCTTCAGCGCCCGCGTCGCGTCGAGGCCGGACATCTTCGGCAGCTGCACGTCCATCAGGATCAGGTCCGGGAGTTCCTGCTGCGCCATGGCGACGCCGGCCTCGCCGTCCATCGCCTCGATCAGCCGGTAGGTCGTGCGGCTCAGGAGCTGATGCACGATCTTGCGGTTGTACTCGTTGTCCTCGACATAGAGAATCGTCTGTCCGCTCATGCGTCACCACCTTTCGCCCGCAGCGGGACGGCAAAGTAGAACACGCAGCCCTTGCCGATCTCGCTTTCGACCCAGATGCGGCCGCCGTGCATCTCCACGAACTTCTTGGTGATGCTGAGGCCGAGTCCCGTTCCGCCGAATTCCCGCGTCACCGTCGAATCGACCTGGCGGAATTCCCCGAACACGTTTTCGAGCTCGTCCTTGGGAATGCCGATCCCGGTGTCCGAGACGCAATAGATGAGCTCGTCGCCGCGGCGTTCGACGCCGATCTCGACCTTTCCCTGCCGCGTGAACTTGAGTGCGTTGCCCGCGAGGTTCATCAGGCATTGCGTGAGCCGCCCGTTGTCGCCGTAGGCCGTGGGCAGGTCGTCCTGCACCGCGATCCCGAACTCCAGCCCCTTCTCGACGGCGAGCGAGCGCAGCGAAACATAGACGATGTCGACGACTTCCCGCGGCGAGTATTCGCCGAGCGCCAGCTGCATTCGCCCCGCCTCGATCTTTGACAAGTCGAGCACGTCGTTGATGAGCCGCAGCAGATGTCGGCCGTTGACCTGGATGTCGGTGAGCGGCTCGCTGATGTCCGCCGGCACGTCGCCGTAGAGCCCGTCGAGCAGCATCTCGGTGAAGCCGAGTATGGCGTTCATCGGCGTGCGGAGCTCGTGGCTCATGTTGGCGAGGAACTCGGACTTCGCCTTGCTGGTCTGCTCCAACTGCTGGTTGAGGCGTCCGAGCTCGGCGGCCGCGCGCTTCTGCTCGGCGTCGAAGCGGTGCAACTCCGCACTCATGTGGTTCATCCGCTCCGCGAGCGTGCCGAATTCGTCGCGATTGGCGACCTCGATTCGGCCGCCGAAGTGACCTGCCGCCACTCGGTCGAGAAAGCCCTGCGCCTCACGCACCGGAAGGATGAACGACCAGGAGATCACGAATCCGCACAATAGCGCGAAGAGCACCGCGCTCACCGCGAACGTGCTGGTGAGGATCAGCGAGCGCCGGTTGGCGGCCTTGACGCTGTCGCGCAGCGTCGCCATCCGGTCCTGCTGGGCCGCGACGAGGCGGCCGACCTGCGCAGTGATCTCACTGTCGAGCCGCTCCTGCCGGCGCAGCAGCTGGCCGGTCACGGTGCCGAGCTTGCCGTCGCGTATCGCATTCGCCATGTCGGCGACCACCGCCATCGCCTCGTCCTGCGACGTCCGGATCTGCTCGACCAGCGCGGGATCGGCGGTGCCCGCCGACTCGACCTTGGCAAGCCGGTCGTTGAACTGGTTGTTCTCGCGCAGGATCTTGCTGATCGCGACCTCGTCCTGCGAAAGTAGCGCCATGTCGGTGTAGTGCATCTGGCGCGCGAGCGCGCTCTCGCCCTGCTGGGCGAGGCTGACGAGCTCGTGCGCGTCGTCGAGCTGCTCGCTCTGCCGCGTCGCACTGACGATGGTCTGCAGGCTGACCAGCGCCATCGCGATGAAGAGGAGCGTGACGACGAGGAACGCGGCGAGGAGCTTGGTGTGGACCGACGCGCGAATGCCGGCGACCCACCGCACGAGCAGGCGCAGCGGGGTTCGACCCTGGACGCGCTCCGCGAATTGCTCGAGGCTGATTTCCGGTTCCCCCGCTGACGAGAGATTTTCGAGAGAGGACGGCACTTGGATCGCGCGGCTCCGTTCTTGTGCATCGCCAATCGAGGCCGTATATTACGCTGCCCCAATTGAGATATCGTCGGTGAGAACCCCTCCTCGCATCCTCATCGTCGACGACAACCCCGTCAACGTCAAGGTCCTGCAGACGCGCCTCGCCGCCGAGGGGTACGAGGTCATCACCGCAGCCGACGGCGAGGAAGGGTTGGCTGCCGCCCGGACCCTGACGCCGGACCTCATCCTGCTCGACGTGATGATGCCGAAGGTCGACGGCTTCGAGGTCTGCCGGCAGCTGCGTGCCGACCCCGCATTCCCGTTCACGCCGATCATCCTGGTGACGGCAATGGCGGACTCGAAGGACATCGTCGCGGGGCTCGAGGCCGGCGGCGACGAGTACCTGACGAAGCCCGTCGATCACGCGGCGCTCGCCGCGCGGGTGCGCTCGATGCTGCGGATCAAGCGGCTGCACGACACCGTCGAGACGCTCGCGGCGGAAGTGAAGGAATGGAATGCGTCGCTCGAGCAGCGCGTCGCGCTGCAGGTCGAGGAGCTCGAGCGCATCGGCCGCCTGCGCCGCTTCTTCTCGCCGTCGCTTGCGGAGCTCATCGTCAACGGCGGCACCGATGACCCGCTGAAAAGCCACCGCCGCGAGATCACCGTCGTCTTCCTCGACCTGCGCGGCTTCACCGCGTTCGCCGAGGTGGCCGAGCCCGAGGAGGTGATGGGCGTCCTGCGCGACTACCACCAGGCGGCCGGCAGGATCATCGTCGAGCACGAGGGCACGCTCGAGCATTTCACCGGCGACGGCATGACGATTCTCTTCAACGATCCGCTGCCGATCCCGAACCCGGCGGAGCGCGCCGTGCGGATGGCGCTCGCGATCCGCGAGCGCGTCGGCGAGATGGCAAAGGAGTGGGTCCGGCGCGGTTACGATCTCTCCCAGGGCATCGGCATCGCGCAGGGTTTCGCGACCATCGGCGCGATCGGCTTCGAGGGGCGCTGGGACTACAGCGCGATCGGAACGGTGACCAACCTCGCCGCGCGGCTCTGCGGGGAAGCACCGGGCGATGCGATCCTGATCTCGCAGCGCGTGTATGCGGGCGTCGATGCGCTGATCGACGTCGAGCCGCCCGAGTCCCTCACACTGAAGGGCTTCCGCCGCCCGGTGCAGGCGTACCGCGTGCGCGGACTGAAAGCGGCCGCGGGCTGATCCTGGTTCCGCTCGCCGCGCGCAATTTCAGCGCGCGCGATAGGCCGCCGTGAAGCGCTCGAGCTCGGTGCGGTCGGCGTCGGTGACCACTGCGAAATCGAGATCGCCGTCGCTCCAGGTGACGACGTTGAAGCCGCGAATGACTGCCTCGCCTTCGGGCGCCGGATGATCGCGGACTCCGCGCCACGAGAACACGTCGACGACGTGCCGTCGCAGCCGATAGACCACCGCAACCGCCTGCCGATCGCCCAGGTGGTCGAGCCGCGCGCCGACGAGATCGAATCCCTGTGCCGACAGGTCGCGCACCATCGGCGCGAATTCGAGACGGCCCTGGAACCACGGGCGCACGACGTGTCGATCGGAGGACGCAACGTCGATGCGCGGGCCCTCCGGCGTCAGCGCGGCGACGTGCTGCGCGACCGCGTATTGCGGCAGCGATTCGAACGCAGACGGCTGCGCGAGCCACCAGCCTCCCATCGCACCCGCAAGCGCAGTCGACGCGCCGATCAGCGCCGTCTGCCACCATCGCGGCGGCCGCGCGGCGCGGGCGGGCCGCGCGAGGGCGTCGAGTTCGCGCAGGACGGATTTCCGGAGGCCGGCAGGCACCCTCTCGCGGGGCACATGGGTACGAAGGGCCTGGCGAAGCGCGAGGCGCTGCTCGTAGATGCGACGGCAGGCGGGACATCCGGCGAGATGCCCGGCCATCTCGGTTGCCGTCGCGACGTCGGTCTCGCCGTCAACGTACGCGTCCAGCATTCGCAGGGCGAGCGCGCAATTCATGGGCGGGAGCGCCGGTGCGCGAAGAGCATCCGCTGCTGCAGCAGCTCCCGGCCGCGCGATAGCCGGGACATCACGGTGCCGATGGGAATATCGACGATGGCGCTGATCTCCTTGTAGGAAAGCTCTTCCAGCTCGCGCAGCACGACGACCTCGCGGTATTCGCGTGGCAGCGCCTCGATGCAGCCATGCAGCCAGCGGGCGTCGGAGCTGCGCTCGGCGATGTCCTCCGGCGTCAGCGCGGCGACAGGCTCATCCCCGGCCGTCCCGCCGTGCAGGTCGTCGTCGTATTCCACTTCCGCGGCATGGTCGCGCTGCTCGCGCAGCTGATCGAGGCACGCATTGCGCACGATCGCGAGGAACCAGCCGCGCGCGTTCGGCCCATGCATCTGGTCGAACGACCGGAAGGCGCGCAGGCACGCGTCCTGCACCGCATCCGCGGAGCGGCCCGCGTCGCGGGTGATCCAGCGCGCGAGGCTGTACGCGGAGTCGAGGTTCACGAGCACCTCGTCCTCGAAGCGCGCCAGTCGCTGGCCGTGGGTCAATCGAACATGCTCCCGGATTCAGGTCACTCGAAGTAGACGGGCCGGAGCGCCGGTTTATTCCCCGAATCGCGAGCGCATGCGAATCCGGGAATAGAGCGCCGCCGCGCCGCGTCTTTCTCCACAGGCAGAGAAAACGCGCGCACTCCGCGCACGATCCTCACGAACCGGAGGTGCCATGCAGCCGAACCGTATCAGCAGGCGCGAATTCATGAAACTGGCAGGTCTTGGCGGCGTCGTCCTGGTGTCCGGGTGCGCGACCGGCCCCGGCACCACGGGCGCCGCGTCCGACACCGAATTCTATTTCGTCCAGCTCTCCGATTCCCATTGGGGGTTCGAGGGGCCGGACATCAATCCCGACGCAAAGGGGACGCTGAAGAAGGCGGTGGCGGCCGTCAATGCGATGTCGCCGCAGCCGGATTTCGTCGTCTTCACCGGCGATCTCACGCACACCACCGACGACCCGAAGGAGCGGCGCCGGCGGATGGCGGAGTTTCGCGACATCGCGGGCGCGCTCAAGGTGAAGGACGTGCACTTCATGCCGGGCGAGCACGACGCCTCGCTCGACAACGGCAAGGCGTTCAAGGAGTACTTCGGTGACACCCACTACACGTTCGACCACAAGGGCGTCCACTTCATCACGATCGACAACGTGTCCGATCCGATGGCCTCGATCGGTGAAGAGCAGCTGCGCTGGCTCGCGGCGGACCTCGCGGCGCAGCCGAAGGAAGCGCGCATCGTCGTCCTCACGCACCGGCCGCTGTTCGACCTGTACCCGCAATGGGACTGGGCGACTCGCGACGGCGCGAAGGCGATCGCGCTCCTGCAGACGCGCGAAAACGTCACCGTGTTCTACGGCCACATCCACCAGGAGAACCACCACATGACCGGAAACATCGCCCATCATTCGGCGAAGGGCCTGATGTTCGCGCTGCCGGCGCCGGCGTCGCAGCCGAAGCGCCTGCCGATCCCGTGGGACGCGGGCGCGCCGTACAAGGGGCTCGGCTGGCGCGACATCGAAGCCGAGACCGCACCCGTCCATTACGCGATCACCGAGCTGCCGGTCGCCTGAAGGAACGACATGCGCCCCCTTCGTCGACTCACGCTGAGGGCCGCCGCCGCGGCCGCGCTGCTCGGACTGGCCGGGCTCGCCGCCCGCGCGCAAGCCAAACCCCGCGTCATCCCGATCTCCGCACGCAAGTTCACCTACGAGCCGGACGTCGTGACCGTGAAGCTGAACGAGCCGGTGATCTTCCATCTGACCTCGGAGGACGTCGTCATGGGCTTCAGCGTTCCGGATTTCGGAATCCGCGGGACGATCATTCCGGGACAGGCCACCGACGTCGCGCTGACGCCGACCAAATCCGGCGAATTCACGTTCCTGTGCGACGTGTTCTGCGGCACGGGGCACGAGGAAATGAACGGCACGCTCCGCGTCGTCGCCTGACGTCGGCCCCGCACCAGCGCCGCGGCGGCGTCCCGCGCCCTTGCATCGGGCAGGGCCGATGCGCTGGCCGGGCGCTGGAATTTGATCGCGATCAGCCGGGATCGTCGCGTCCCGGAGGATAATCGGCGCCCGCGGTTCGACACCGCATCCTCGCGACGTTGCGTCGACGGCCATGCTCAGTTTCCTGCCACCCGCGCTGCGCGGGATCATCGCCGCCACGCTGCTCGTCGTCAACACGCTGGCGTGGTGCGCATTGCTGTTCGTCGTCGCGCTCGTGAAGCTGGCGCTGCCGTGGAAGCCGGTCCGCGCGGTGGTCGACCGCATCCTCAACACGCTCGCCACGGGATGGATCGCCTGCAACAGCGCGTGGATGCGCCTGACGCAGCGCACGCGCTGGGACGTCGCCGGCCTCGAAGCGCTCGAGCCGGGCGGCTGGTACATGGTCAACTGCAACCACCAGTCGTGGGTCGACATCCTGGTGCTGCAGCACGTGCTCAACCGGCGCATTCCGATGCTCAAGTTCTTCCTGAAGCAGCAACTCCTCTATGTGCCGGTGATCGGGCTCGCGTGGTGGGCGCTGGATTTTCCGTTCATGCGTCGGCATTCCAATGCGTATCTCCGCGCGCACCCCGAGAAGCGCCACGACGATCTCGAGGCGGCGCGCGTCGCCTGCGCCAAGTTTGCGCTGGCGCCGACCAGCGTGATGAACTTCGCCGAAGGCACCCGCTTCACGCCGAAGAAGCACGGGGCCCAGCACTCGCCGTACCGGCATCTGCTGAAGCCCAAGACCGGCGCGATCGCGCTCGCCCTCAGCGTGCTCGGCGACCGGTTTCGCTCGTTCCTCGACGTGACGATCGTCTATCCCGGTGGCGCTCCGACCTTCTGGCAGTTCCTGTGCGGCACCGTGCCGCTCGTCGTCGTCCGCGTGAGCGCCGTGCCGATACCGCCGGAATTCTGCCGCGGCAACTACCAGGACGATCCGAAGTTCCGCCGGACGATCCAGCACTGGCTGCAGCAGATGTGGGAAAAGAAGGACCGCGAGATCGACGCAGTGCTTGCGCGCACGTGATCCCACGGCGGCGCCGCGCCGCCGCACGGAATCCCGAACACCCGCAGCCGGGCGCTCATCCTACCGGCGCTTGCCGCTCCCCCGACGCCATATTCGGACGTTCGCCTGACGACGCCGGTCGTGCGGCAATGCATCGTGTCGACTCGCCTCCCTGCCGCCGGCCGGGTCGTCCATGAACATCCTCATCACCAACGACGACGGCATCTACAGCCCCGGCATCGCCGCGCTCGCGCAGATCGCGGCGCAGTTCGGGCAGGTCCGCATCGTCGCGCCGCACGTCGAGATGTCGTCGGCGGCACATTCGATCACGTCGGCGCGTCCGCTCACCTACCGGCGGACCCCGCTTGCCGGCCTCGACGCCTTTCGCGTCAACGGCACGCCCGCCGATTGCGTCGCCATCGGCGTCTTCCAGCGGAAGGACGTCGACGTCGTGCTGTCCGGCATCAATCTGGGCAGCAATCTGGGCAACTCGGTCTGGCCGTCCGGAACCCTCGCCGCCGCGCGGCAGGCGGCCCTCATGGGCGTGCGCGGCATCGCATTGAGCACGCCGGCGCAGGGCGAGGAAATCGAATTCGAGGCGCTGAAGCCCTGGGTCGCGCGTGTCCTGACGTTTCTGCTGCCCCTCGCGAACCTGCCGCTCGTCAACGTCAACTTCCCGGCGCAGGCGCCGCGCGGCGTGCGCTGGACCCGGCAATCGGTGCGCCACTACGATGGCCGGATCGTTCCCGGTCGGGACCCGATGGGACGTGAGCATTTCTGGTTCACGGTGACGCCGCAGGAAGGCGTCGAGGAAGGCACCGATCGCTGGGCGGTGGGACAGGGCCTCGTGTCGATGACGCCGATCCGGCTCGATCTCACGGACGAGGCCGGCCTCGAGGCCGCCGAAGCCGCGCATCCGCTGCAGGAGATCACCTTTGCATGACGATCGCGCCGACGGCAGCGCGATGCCAGCGCGCCCGGGGCGCCCGGGGCGGCGCTCGTACCTCGAGCTGCTGAAACGCGCCGGTGCCGGGTGGATCGACGACCGCGCCGCGAGCATGGGCGCGGCGCTCGCCTACTACAGCGCGTTCTCGCTTGCGCCACTCTTGATCATCGTCATCGCGCTCGCGGGATTGGCCTTTGGCGTCGATACGGCGCGGCGCGCCGTCGTCGGCCAGTTCGCCGAGTTGGTCGGTCCGGTCGGCGCCGGCGCGATCGAATATCTGCTCGGCGCAGCCTCGACGTTGGGCTCCGGCGCGATTGCCGCAGCGGCGAGCACCGTGGCCCTCCTCATCGGTGCAACGACCGTGCTGGTGGAGCTCCAGGACGATCTCGACCGCATCTGGAAGGCGCCGCCGCGCAAGGGCGGCGCGCTGCTGTCGTTGGTACGCGTGCGCCTCTGCTCGTTCGGGCTGATCCTCGGCTTCGGCTTCCTGCTGCTGGTGTCGCTGATCGTGGCCGCCTCCATCGCCGCGCTGTCGCAGCGCTGGCAGATCGACGATGCGCGTCTCATGTTCGCCGCGGACTTCGCGCTCGCAATCGCGGTCTTCACCGTGCTCTTCGCAATGCTGTTCAAATGGCTGCCCAACGTCCGGATGCGGTGGCGCGACGTCTGGGCGGGCGCCGTCACCACCGCGGTCCTGTTCAACCTCGGACGACTCGCCATCGGGTTCTACCTCGGCCAGGCCATGACGAGCTCGGCGTACGCGGCCGCGGGCTCCATCCTCGCGCTGCTGCTCTGGCTCTACTATTCCGCGCAGATCTTCCTGTTCGGCGCGGAGATCACCTGCGCGTGGGCCCGCCATCCCGAATCAGGGGCGCCCATCGCGCAGGCGCACGCGGCCGGCGCGACCCGCTGGCGGCGTCACCGCCCCGCCGTCACCCACTGAGGATGCGCGGTCAGGGCAGGACGCCGTCGTCCGGGCGTTCCGGCTCGAACGCCGGATTCGTCGCGTCGGCGGGAAACAGCGCGGCAATCTCCGCCTCCGCGGCGAGCCAGTCGTCGACGGCGTGCCCGTCTTCGCAGCCGCGCGCCTCGTATCGCAGGTAGGCAGCCTCGCGGATCATCTGCTCGCGTCCGATGCCGTTGGCGGGGCGCGGCGCAACGCCGGCGGACAGAGCGTCGTCCCGCATGCCTGCCGGCGCCGCGACGGGCTCGCCCGCCTCCTCGCTGCTGCGAACCTGCGACCATCCGGCATCGTCGTGCCGGGGCTGCAGGACGTCGACCGGAATGGGCTTGGTGGCCGTGCGGGCCCGGGGGCGCGGGATCATGACAATTTCTCCCATGAAAATGCAGTGGCGGAGCGCTTCCGCCGTGCGGTTCGATCTTGCAGGCCGCCGCGCCTTGTTGCTGTAGGAGGCGAACGGATTTTGCTGTAGGAAACCTCAGGGCCGAGCCTTGCGCGGCGAACGCGCGAGTGCATTTCGCGCCGGCGCCGCGACGTACGGGCAGTCCGGTCCTGCGGCGAAATACACGCGCTCGCGCATGGCGATATCGATGTCCGCCAAGGCCCGTCCTTCCGTCCTGAATCGGCCGATCGTATCGTCGGCATGCCAGAAGAACGAGTTCCCGCGAATTCGCAGCCGCGCCCCGCGCTGCGTGGGCAGCTCGACGGTGGGCGCCCGGCTTTTCTCGGCGTCCCGCAGGAATTCGCGGACAAGCTTGCGTTCCGACTCGTGCACCAGCACCACGTCGAACAGGCCGTCGGTGGGATCGGCGTGCGGCGCGAGCGGAAGGTTGGGGCCGGCCATGGGAATGTTCATCGCCTCGACCAGGAGATATCGGCCCGAGAGATCGCGCTCGTCGAGGCGGATCTCGAGCTCGACGGGATCGGCACGGCGCAGCAGCTTCCTCAGCAGTCGCGTCGCGCGCTCGATCTCGGCCCCGGTATCCCCGCCCGTGTCGACATCCTGCATCCGCGTCATCATCTCCGGTACCGCGCCGAACCCGAGCGACTCGAAGATCCGCCGCTCGCCCCACGGCCCGCGCGCGCGGCCGACGTCGAAGCGCAGCGAGACGTCGCTCGCCCAGCTCTCGACTCCTTCCTCCGGTGGCCCGTCGCCGTGGCCGAGGCTCGTGGCGATGTTATTGGCCGTGCCCATCGCCAGCGGAGCGATCGGGGTCCGGCGTCCCAGCATCAGCCGCGCGACCTTGCCCAGCGTGCCGTCACCGCCGGCGACCGCGATGCGATCGGCCGGCTGCCCGAGAAAGGCGGCGAGCCGCGGGCTCCGCGACGACCGGTAGCGGACGTCGTGGCCGGCCGCGCGGATCGAATGCAGCAGCGAACGCAGCCGCGCCCGATCGCCGTCCCCCGCCCTGGGGTTATGCACGAGCAGGACCCGCATCAGCGCGACATCATGCGGCACCGGCCGGCGGTCGCGCCCGCACTGCGACCGTCAGAGCTGCGCATCGAGCCACGATTCCGCCTTCTCGGCGATCTTCTCGCGCAGCGGCCGCTCGCGCCACTCCTCGAGACTGATCCGCCGCGAGCGCGCGAGGTCGGCGGCGAAGATGTCCGTCTGGCGTCGCGCGAACTCGGCGCCGTAGACGTTGAGGTTCGCCTCGTCGTTGAGGCGAAACGAGCGATTGTCGAAATTGGTCGATCCGACGGAGGTCCACACGCCGTCGACGACGAGCACCTTGCAATGGAACATCGTCGGCCGGTATTCGAAGATCTCGGCGCCCGCGGCGAGCAGGTCGCCCCATTTCGCACGCGAGGCTTCGCGCAGGACCTCGGTGTCGGTATGCGGACCCGGCAGGATCATGCGCACGCGAACGCCCCGCTTCATCGCATCCAGCAACGCCTGTCGCGCGAGATCGTCGGGGACGAAGTACGCCATCGACAGGTCGATGCTCCGCGTCGCCGACGCGATCGAGAGCAGGTACATGAGGTGCATGCTCTCCGCGCCGCCGTCGCGCGAGCTCTTGAACATCTGCGCGGCATCCGCTCCGACGGCCTGCGGCACGGGAAAATAATCGGGTCCATCGAGGACCACCCCGGTGACCTTCATCCAGTTGTCGACGAACGCCGCCTGCATCTGCAGCACCGCGGGGCCTTCGATCCGGAAATGCGTGTCGCGCCAGTGCCGCTCGTCCTCGGCGTTGCCGTCCCATTCGTCGGCGATGCCGACGCCGCCGGTGAACCCGACGAGGCCGTCGACGATCAGGAGCTTCCTGTGCGTTCGGTTGTTGAGCTTGTCTAGCGTGTACCACTTGGGCGCGTGGTACTTGCGGATTTCGACGCCGGCCTCGCGCATGCGGTCGAGCAGCCGGTCGTCCATGCGGGCGCTGCCGACCCAGTCGAGCAGCACGTGCACCGAAACGCCTTCGCGCGCCTTCGCAGCGAGCGCGTCCGCGAAGCGCTCGCCGATCCGGCCGGACCAGTAGATGTAGGTCTCGAACGTGATCGACTTCCGCGCGCCGGCGATCGCGTCGAGCATCGCCGGAAAGATCTGCACGCCGTTGACGAGCGTGTCGACGCGGTTGCCGCCGACAAGAGGCGGGCCGAGCAATGCGCTCATCGAGCGCTGGAACTGCGGGTCGTCGACCGCGTAGGCGTGCTGCATGTCCTGCGTGATCACCTTTTCACCCGACGAGAAATTGATCGTCAGCAGGATCAAGACGCAGGTGGCCGCCGCGGAGGCCAGCGCGATCCACCACGGACGCACGTGTGCGCGCTGCGCGCGGCGCGGCGACGACGCGCGCACGCGGCCCGCGGCGAAGCCCCGCAGCACCGGCAGCGAGATCGGCATCAGCCGCGGCGCGCTGCGAAGCGCGTCACCGGCACCCGTCGCGGCCGCCCGGGGCGCTCCCGCCTCATCGCACGAAAAGCGCGATCAGGATGATGATCGGAATAGGCACGCCGAGCAGCCAGAGCAGAACGGATCGCATGGTCGGTGACCTCCAGGTTAGGCGGGGCGGCGCAGGTAGGAGCGCACGTCCCGCTGGCGCCCGCCCCAGGTCGCCGCGAGCGCGGCGCAGAAGGCGCCGAGCAGAAGCGAGACGAACACCCAGAGCGCCATCGACGCCGTCGCGTGCCGCGCCACGTCAGCCGCTTCGCGTGCCTTCGCCTGCGCGGCCTCGGCGGCGAGCCGTGCCGCCGTCGTCGTGTCGGTCACCCGCTGCTCCGCCTCGGCCGGCGCAAGCCCGGTGCGATCGGCAACGAGCAGTGCAAGATAGCGCCGGTCGCCCTGGGAAATTTCTCCGGTCGATGCCCGCGCCAGGATCCGCGTGATCTCGCGGGACGTGGCGGTGCGGTCCGCGTTCGGCTCGGCCGGCTTGCCGGTGCGCAGCATCATGTCGACGAAATACTGGCGCGACTCGTCGGCCGGTATCCCGTCTGCCGCAAGCGCGCCGCCCGCGCCGGCTGCGGCCACGGTCGCGCCGGCCGTGGCGCTGCTGGCCGCGACGCCGGCCATCGACGACGCTGCGGACGCGAGCACCGCCGCGCTCAGCAGCGTCGCGACGGCCCACGCGAGAAAGCCGTGGGCGGTGTCACGGAAGAACGCCTCCTCCGCATCGGCATCGTTCCACACGGCACGCAGCCGGCCGGCGATATAGCCGCCGAGTCCCGACGCGAGCGCCGACATCAGCAGCAGCCAGACGATTGCACCGATGCCGAGCGCATGAGCGGACGCGCCCGAGTAGGCCCAGGGCGACACCGACGAGAGGCCAAGGCCCGTGCCCAGGGCGAGCAGGATCAGCGAAAGCGCCGCCGCGGCCGCCGCGCCCCCGAGAATGGCACCCCACGATGCGGCACCTCGCGGGCGCTCCGATGCGACGTCATACTGCTCGCGCAGCACGCTTGCTGTCTCTATGGTGTTCATGGACTTTCCCCTTCGCCGTGATGCCGGAAGCCCGGCCAATCGTCCCCGTCGAGGATTCCCTCCGGGACCGAGCGAAGTATCGAGGGGCGTTCGTCGCGTCGCCATCGGGTTTCGCCTTTCGGCGACGTAAGGGGTCGCCTACGCGATGGCACGCCTCGCGCGAGCAGAAGGCGCAGCCGCGCCCGAATAGGATCGCACCGCCCGATCCTGCACGTCGGACGATTCCGTCACGAGCGAGGACAGGTCGATGATCCGCGCGGCCGGCAAACGCGGCAGCGTACGGCTCAGCATTCGAAATTGCCGCAGGTCGAATGTGCCGCCGCGGCAGTCGAGCAGATGATGGAGCTCACTCTCGTCGCGCGCCGTGCCGAGGAACCGCCAGCGATCGACGACGTGCATCTCGCTGCGCTCGCGAATGCCGATGGGCCCGGGATGCGGCCACGCGGGCACACGCAGCGGACGAAGCGCCGGCAGGACGCGCAGCAGCTGACGGCGGCGCTCGAGGGGATCGGCACAACGGCGTTCGCTGCGATCGACCGGGCACGCACCGCAGCGCGCGTCGGCGCTCGCACCGATGCCGAGCACGCCATGGCAGAGGCGGTGCGTTGCGGCGAGCCGGATCAGCGCGTTCCTGGCACGGCGCTCGGTCGCGAAGATGCCGAACGAATCCGACGTTCGTGCATCCCGGTCCGTCGACATCGGCGCAATGGTCATCGCCGGACTCGCCTCCGGATTGAAATGCCATGCATAGGCGGATCCGATGTCGGCGCGCCCGGCGGCGACGAGCTCGCTTTCGAGAAGCGTCGCGTGCAGGCGCGCGCCCAGCAAGCCCCGGGTCGCGCGCCAGTGGATGTCGACGATGCGATGCGCGAATTCGAGCGCCCGGCGCGTTGCACGATCCACGCGAAAATAGTTCTCGACGTGCCGCTTGAGATTTCCCGCGGCGCCCGTGAACACCGGCGTCCCATCCTCGGCGCGGAAGACGAATGCTCCCGGCGACTCCGGCAGCCGCTGGATGATCCTCGGGTCGAGCGCTGCCGGCAGCACCGGCCCCTCGAGCAGCGCCGCGATCGCCTGCGCCAGCACCTCGGACGCGCAGCGCCGCCGCACGAGCTGCCACCACTGCCAGAGCAGATCGGCGTCCGGCAGCGCGCGGTGCCGCGTTGCGACCGCAAGTCCGTGCCGCTCGGCGAGGGAGTCGAGGTCGTGGTGCGGAAGATGCGGGTGCAGGCGGCGCGACAGCGCCACGGTGCAGAGCACCTGCGGCATGAACGCGATGCCGACGCGCTCGAACTCCGCCCTGAGAAACGCTAAGTCGAAGCGCGCGTTGTGCGCGACGAGGAGACGGCCGTCGAGACGCGCGGCGAGTCCGGAGGCGATTTGCCGGAAGGCGGGGAGGCGCTCTCCTGCGCAGTTGCCGGACGGATCGATTGCGCGCGCCGACGGCGCAAGCAACGTCGTCCAGCGTTCGACCCGGTCGCCATCGGCCGTCACGACGCCGACCTCGGCGATGCGATTCTCCGACGGGCTGAGGCCGGTGGTTTCTACGTCGACGAAGGCGAGAGGAAGCACGTCCGGTCCGTTCGCCGGGCCCGCCGCATTCGCGGCCGAACGGCATTATCGAACGATCGTTCGGCGCTGTCCAGGGTTCCCAATGGGAGTTCGGCCGGAGAGCGCTCCGGCGTGCGCGGTCGCATGGGCTTCAGTTGTCCTTCCGCGGAAGACTCGCCACTGCCGCGCCGGCCAGGTGCGCCAGCGTGTCGCTGCCGCACGGCTTCAGCAGCGCCACCGACCCCGCGCAGTTCTCGAACAGCACCTCAATTGCGGGTCGGGCGAAACTTCAGTTCCGCGCGGGCCCCGCGGCCGAAGTATTGGTGCTGGGCGGCGAGGTGGCCGTTCCCGGCGGCGAATGCGCGCCCGAGGCTTCGAGGGGCTTTGACGCAACCGGCGTGATGGCGAACGGGCCCGGATCGGTGCACGGCGGGGTCGCCATGGGCTTGGGCACGTCCTTGCCCGTGCCCTTGAGGCTCGTGCGATAGATCTCTGCGGCCTTGTCTTGCGCAAGGCACGTTTTGTATGCGCCCACCTTGTCGGTCCACGCCGCCTTGGCGGCGGTTTCGGCCGCCTTCGCCTTCACTTCGCTCGTGGCGGGAGGCAGCGTCGCCAGAGCCGCGCTGGCACAGCCAATCGATATCAGGGCAACGATCGTTCGCATGGCACACCTCCTCTCGGGGATCATCGGGCGCGAGGCGGCCTGCCGCTGTAGTTCCGGGCCGATTCCGGTGTAAGGCAGCGCGATGAACGCCACGCACCCTGCGCGGTACTTGATCCGCGCGAGCCGTCCGGCGCGCTGCGTCGACTGCTGACAGCCCTACGCGGGATTCCCCTACGCTGGAGATTGCATCCACACGCTAGATTCATTCGACACGATTCGATCGCGCCGACCTCGGCGGAAGGAGAATGTCTTGTCCGTCCTCGCGCCGCTTCGCCGCACGGCTTCCGTGCTGATGCTCGCTCTCGTCGCGTTTCCCGCCGCGGCGCAGTTGAACGTGACGCTGACCGCGATGTCCTTCGCACCGGCATCCATCGCACCCGGCGAGGCGTCGACGCTATCGATCACGTTCACCAATCCGACCCTCGCCACGATCAGTGGCGTCACCTTCACGGACACGCTGCCGGCCGGCCTCACGTCCAATGCGGTCGGTGCGACGACCTTCAGCCCGGGCTGCGTGTTCCAGAGCAATCTTGCCGTCAACAACCTGACGGTTTACGGCAACGTTTCCGTGGCCCCGAACAGCACCTGCACCGTTCAGGCGCTGGTCAGTGCCACGGGTTCCGGGCTCTACACGAACGGCGCGGCAAACATCTCGAACTGGAACGGCAGCCCGTTGTCGTTTCCCGATGCGACGCTATCGGTGACGGACGGACCGGTCTACCAGGGCCTCTGGTGGGTGCCCGGCGGAGCGGAAACCGGCTGGGGCCTCAACCTGGCGCATCAGGGGGATCAGATCTACGCGACCTGGTACACCTACGACACCGGGGGCAAGGCCTGGTGGCTTTCAATGCTCGCGGTGCGGACGTCACCCACCAGCAATACCTACAGCGGCACGATCTACGTCAACGTCGGGCCCTCGTTCAACAATTTCCCGGGCGCCGTGGTGCTGGTCGCCGTGGGAACCGGAACCCTCGAATTCAGTGACGCCGACAACGGTGCGTTCGCGTACAACGTGAACGGCGTCGTGCAGACGAAGTCGATCACCCGCTTCGATCTCGCAACCGGTCCGCAGCCCGTCTGCGTCTACAGCGCGACAATGCCGAACTACGCGGTCGCGACCAACTATCAGGACCTCTGGTGGGTGCCGGGCGGCGCGGAATCGGGATGGGGCATCAACTTCGCGCATCAGGGGGATACGATCTTCGCGACCTGGTACACCTACGGCATCGACGACAATCCGCTGTGGCTCTCCGTGCTTGCGCGCCGACAGGGCACGAGCAACGTCTACAGCGGGACAATCTACCAGACGTCGGGGCCGCGGTTCGACGGCTACGACGCATCGAAGCTGAAGGCGAATTCCGTGGGATCGGCAAGCTTCACCTTCGCCGACGGCAATCACGCGACCTTCACCTATTCCGTGACGATCGCCCCGTTCACGAGCCCGATCATGCAGACCAAGCAGCTGACGCGGTACCTGTTCAGCGCCAACGGCGGGACGTACTGCCAGTAGCCGTCGAACAACACCCGCTATTGCGGGTCGATCACGCCGTTCACGCCGGCCTGCAGCGTGCACTCGCGCGGCAGCTACTCGTCCGGCGAGCCATTGCCCCGACATGCGGCGTCCGGTCGCTGCCAGTGCCTGTGCAGCGAAGTCCTCCTCGACCGCGACGCTGCCGATTCGCTTCCGGCCGTCCGGTTGAGCAGCGGATTGGCACAGGCGCAAAGAAACGAGGTTATCCCCGTCGCCAACGCAATGGTCGGGATGCGCATCATTGCGCGCCACTCCCGGAAGGAAGCGCGAGTGCACACGTTTGCGCGCGCAGGTACGGGATCTCGTCCAGCCGGGCCGCGAGATTCGCTTCCGCGCGCGCACGCTGACGCTCGCACAGAGGATTGGGGCAGGCCGACTCCGCGGCCGCGCAGGGCCAGGGTCGGCATTGCGTGTCGATACGCGCGCGCTCGGCGTTCCGCTCGGCCATCAGGCGTGCCTTGAACTCGTCGAAGAATGTGCTGCATGCCACACCGGAATCGAACGTCGCCGGAACGAGCACGATCTCGGGCACGGGTCGATAGGCGTATGGGAAGGTCGGGTGCTCGCTTTGATACGCAACGTCGTTGCCGATGGCGAACACCATCAGGCCCACGCCGAGCGGCGGCGCAACCATCAACGCGACCTGGGCTGCGGCTCGGCTCGCCGCGTCGAGCGCGAACGCCGACGCGTTCGCCTTGAAGTCCGCGCCGCCTCGTCCTGCCTCCTGCTCCATTTCGTAGGACCAGACGACCGGGAACCGCATCCTCCGCTCGCGGTAGCCGTCCTTGCGGCACGCGATTTCGAGCGAAGGCAGCGCTTCGGGCGGCGGACACGCGATGCCTCGGCAAAAATCGCGCGGCACGCTCGTCGCCCCGGGCGTCGGAGCGACCGATCCGACGACCTTTCCATCCTGCAGCAGCTCACACGCAGCTCCTGAAGGGATAGCGTCGCGACCACGACATCCTGCACCGGTCGTGCGAGCGTGTCGGGCGCCGGCTGCGCAGCGGCACAGGCTGCCAGCACCGCGCAGCACGCGAGTGAAGGCAGCCCGGCGCAGGATCCGCTGCGGGCACATGGGCGAAGCTCAGTTGCGCACGCTGGCAAACGTCGACGTGATCGAGCAGCCGTTTGCGACGTTGTGCATCGCGAAGTCGCCGCACATGTGATCGGCCGCGACTTCGAGATCGGTCAGCAAGAACGTGCCGTATCCGCCGCCCGGGCAGCTGAACGTGCCGTCGGCGCGGGCGAGGCGTCCGGTCTGCACGAGGTTGCCCGAATAGCTGCACGTCACGCTGCCGTCCGAACCCATGATCTCGATCTGCGCGCTCAACGTCGAGCCGGAATGCGTGAACTGGGCAAGGCCGGCGAGCGCACCCGCCTGTCCCGGAGATCCCGCGCACGCCGACATGGTCGCATTCATCCACATCAGGTAGGTCCCGCTCATGTCCGCGTTGCGCATCGTGTATCTCTGGATCGAGCGCGTGACGGGGACGCCGTCGACCGAATAGGCGAGCGTTCCCTTGTCGGCGGCCGTGAACGTGATCGAGAAATCGCCGACGTGCCGCTTGGAGACGGCGGCCGGGTTGAATGGCCCGCCGAACCATGGCCCTTGCGTCGCATAGAGCTCGCCCTTCCAGGCGCCGGCGGCGTTCGGGGTCAGCGCGGCCGTGTACCAGTCGGGACTGGTGTGCGCATCGTAGACGTACAGCGTGGCGAACATCACGTCGACCTGCTGTACGACCTGGAGGCCCCAGCCATCCTCGGCCGGATTCCACCACGTGTCGGTGTAGTCGATGGAGCTGGTGGCTGCGCGTGAAGCGGCGCAGAGAAGCGCCAGTACGCCGATTGCGACGACTTTGATCGCGCGTTGTGCTGCAGCATTGCGTCTCATGATGCCCTCCCCTTGTGTGAGTGAGCGACGACGAATGCCTTGGTGTTCTTTCATTCACCATCTTCCGTGCGCATGCGCGCGTCAACGTGGACGCCCGGGGCCGTTGATCTGCATCAAGCGACAAATCGCCGCAATTCCTTCGCAGCGACGGTCCTGTTCGAGCTCCCGTCCTCGCCACCGGCGACTGACGCAAAGTCAGGGCTCTGGATCCGCGCGTGTGCGTGCAAAGCGCGTCCGGAATCGCGCCTTTGCCTACGGCCGCGTGATCCTTCAACCGACTGCGAAAACCGCAGCCAGGCAGCACATTGAACACACGTCACCACTGTTGGAGCCGACATGGACTACGACATCGTCATGGCACTGACATTCTTCGTGTTCATGGTCATCCTGATCGTGGCGATCCTGCCGCGGGCGGGGCTGGAAGGGGGCGCGACACCCGAAAGGCTTCGCGCCTCGCAGCGGGAACTCGCACTTCGCCGACGCAGGAATCGCCCGCCCACGACCGGTGATGCCTGAAGGGCGAGGAACCATGAAAAACGGCCCCGTGCGGGGCCGTTTCGCTTGCAGGCGGTAGCGTGGCTCGCCGATGACTTGACCGACGGTGGCCGAGCAGGTTCACGGATAGCTGGCCTTGACTTCCTCCTTGACAAGCGACTGCAATTCCTCGAGCCCGAAACTCGGCAACGGGCGTCCGTTCACGAAGTATTCCGGCGTCTGCGTCACCTTCAGCGTCCTGGCATCCTGGATTTCCTGCTCCATCCGCTGCGTCGCTTCCGCGGAATTGATGTCGCCCTTCATCTGGTCGACGTTCAATCCGAGCGACTCGAGCGGCGGCCAGACATTCTCCGCGCGCACGGTGTGGTTCGGCGCCCAGTATGATTGGCTCGCCAGCAATGCCTCCAGCGCCGGCCAGAACTTGCCCTGCTTGCGGGCGGCGTCGAGCACCTTCACCACGTAATCCGAGCCCTTGTGGAACGGCACGAGGCGAACGGTCAGGCGGACCTTGTCCGGATTGGCGGCCAGGATCTGCTTCACGTACGGGTAGAAGCTCGCACAGGTCTCGCAGGCCGGGTCGAGAAACTCGACGATGTGCACCTTTGCCTGGGGGTTGCCCTGCGTCGGCGAATAGAGCTGCACCAGACCCGCCTGCCTGCGCTCGACCGTCGAGGACTGCGACTTTCCGGTGAAGTACAGCAAGGATCCGGCGAGGACCGCCAAGCCGAGGACGATGGCGGAGCCGACGAGCAGAAACGTTCGGTTCATTGGATTCCCTTGAATGTGCGCGCGGCGGGTCGGAGCGAAGGCGACAATATCCTCGAAGTGCGGGACCAGTTCTTTGATTTCCCGCAATTCCGGCGTATGCGCGACTCTGAACCGAGGGCGCGAAAGAAAAACGGCCCCGCGTGGGGGCCGTCATTCCTGCTGATGGTGGAGGTGGCGAGAATCGAACTCGCGTCCGGAAGCACTCGACAGTCGGGACTACATGCGTAGTCTCGTCATTTTTGCTCTCGTCCCATTGCCGCTGACGGACAGGCGACAGCAGGACCAGTCACCTTGATTTGACGCCTCGCCCAAGTGACCCGGACGGACGCGATCGCTCAAAATGTCCCCGCTGTGACTTTTACATCACCCGGGCTGAGCGCCGCCCGGTGCGAGGTCCGGCGGGATTAAGCCGCCAGAGCGTAGTTTTGGTCGTTCGCAGTTAAGTTTGCGATTGCTCGAGTTTTACGAGGACAAGCGCCTCGGCATGCCCCAAGCTGCGTTGCAACCCCCGTCGAAACCAGTTCACCCCCGGTGTTCGATGGTCTTTCGACCGCGGATGGCCGGGCAGATTCCCCGGGTGACCACGCTCAAAGCCAAATTCTACCAGAGCGGCCGGCGCGCCTCTGTTGTCCAACCTGCGCTCGTGAATCAATATGCGGACGACGAGTCCATTTTCAATCGTTCCCAACGTCAGAAGGTACGTCATGCGCACTCCCCTCCCGGCCCTCCTTGCCGCGACATTGCTGCTGTCGAGCAGCGCCATCGGCGCAGAGCAGGCTCCGTTGCCCACGGTGCCCTCGGTCGATCTCGATCGCTACGCGGGAACGTGGCACGAGATCGCCCGCTACCCGAATCGCTTCGAGCGCATGTGCGTCCGCGACGTCACGGCCAACTACACGCGCAATCCCGACGGCGGAATCGCCGTCGTCAACAGCTGCCGCAAGGAGGATGGCACCATGACGCGCGCCGAAGGTGTCGCGCGGGTCGTGGCGCCGGCCAAGCTCGAAGTGCGCTTCGCGCCGGCATGGCTCAGCTTCTTGCCGTTCGTGTGGGGCGACTACTGGGTCATCGACCTCGCACCGGACTACAGCTACTCGGTGGTCGGCGCCCCCGGGCGCGACTATCTCTGGATCCTGGCGCGCGCTCCGCAGCTCGACGACGCGACGATGGCGGCGATCACCGCAAAGCTCCCGGCCCTCGGCTTCGATCCGGCGAGGCTGGTGAAGAGCCCGCCGTCCTGAGGAGCGCGCCCGGCCGCTCGGGGCTCACGCCGGAATGTCGGGATCGAGGTCGCGCTCGAGCCGGGCGATGTTGTCCTTCAGCAGGAGCTTGCGCCGCTTGAGGCGGGTGATCTGCAACTCGTCGTGCGTGGGATCAACACCCAGGCGGAGGATCGCGGCGTCGAGGTCGCGGTGCTCCTGCTTCAGCTCCACCAGCCGTTCCATGAGTGCGACGCGCGTCGCGTTGCCGATGCCGTCCATCATAGTCATGCGTGCGCGCTGCGCGCTCCCTTTCAATCGGTCCCTGCTTCGACCGGCACGGGCTTCCTGCCCAGGCGGCTGGTGATGAAAATCCCGCCGAGGATGAGGGCAATCCCTCCGACATGATACGGCGCAAGCCGCTCCCCGAGGAAGAGCCACGCCAGCAGCACACCGAACACCGGCATCAGGTGCACGAACAGGCCGGCGACGCTGGCGCCCACCTCGGCCACGCCGCGATTCCAGAAGATATAGGCGAGCACGGACGAGAACAACGCAACCCCGACCAGGGCAGCGAAATTGGCGACGGTGGGCTCCATGTGCCGGCCGAACGCGAGCTCGCCGAGAAAGAACGGCAGCATGCAGAGATCGCCGATCACCATCAGCACGAACAGGAAGCTCAGCATGTGGAGACCGGACGGGCGCCACCGCAGGCACACGGTGTAGGTCGACCACATCGCCATCGACAGGATCACGAGCAGGTCGCCGCCGTTCAGCCGCAGCGTGGACAGTGTGGCAATGCTGCCGCGCGAGAGAATCGTGAACACGCCCGTCAGCGAAACGATCACCCCGGCCAGCTGCAGCCGGCTCAGGCGCTCGCGAAAGAACAGCCACGAGAAGGTGATGATCATGATCGGGATGAACGAATTGAGGATCACCCCGTTCGTGGCCGTCGTGTAGTTGAGGCCGAGATAGGCGAGCGCGTTGTGCGAGCCGACGCCGATCGAGCCCAGCAGCAGCAGGATCTTCCAGTGGCGCCGCAGCTTCGGCCAGTCGCGCACGACGTGCGAAAGCGCGAACGGCGCAAGGATCAGGATCGCGAAGAGCCAGCGCAGGAACGTCATCGCCATCGGCGGGATTTCCGAGGCGAGCCCGCGCCCCATGATCCAGTTGCCGGCCCAGAACAGCGGCACGAGCGTCAACAGAAGATAAGGGGTCGCGCCGACGTGCGCGGCGGGCTTGGCGGGCGGCGGCACGCGGCGATTATCGCACGTAGGCGCGCCCGGTCGAGCGCTCGCGACTCACCGTGTCGACCTGCGGTATCGATTCGAGTACAACGGAAACGGTACCTCGCCTCGCGTCGGTTCTCGCGTCGGGAAAACCGCATCGCTGCATCCCATATAATCCACCTGATCGATTCGCAAGTGCTGCCGGTCGGGCTTGGCTGTGCGCGAGCGAAAGCCGTGTCACGCACAGGGTCGGATCGCGCGCAATACTGATTCGGAATCGCCATCGACGCTGAAACTCCCGCAAGTCCCGCACGCACGCCACCCAAGGCCGTGCTCCCGGCGCTCGCCCCCGCGCTGCCGGCGGCGGGACACAGGTCACGCGGCCCGGCCTTTCCCGGCTCCGCCGATTCGCTGGCGCTAGCGCAGCTCGCGCGGGAAGCGGCAGCACGAAAGCACCTTCTCGCAATCGTCAGCGCGGACGCGCTGTCGGCGCAGCGCCTTGCCGACGAGATCCCGTGGTTCGCGCCCGACATCCGCGTGGCGCTCCTGCCCGACTGGGAGACGCTGCCGTACGACCAGTTCTCGCCGCACCACGATCTCGTGTCGGAGCGTCTGGCGACGCTGTACCGCGTCTCGCGCGGCGAGTGCGACGTGCTCGTGGTCGCGGCGACCACAGCGCTCTATCGACTCGCGCCGCCGTCGTACCTCGCGGCGTTCACGTTCTTCCTCGAGCATGGCGCGACGCTCGACACCGATGCGCTGCGCGCGCAGCTGGCGCTCGCCGGCTACCAGCACGTCACGCAGGTGGTGTCGCCCGGCGAGTTCAGCATCCGCGGCGGCCTGATCGATCTCTTTCCGATGGGCAGCGCGCTACCTTACCGGCTCGATCTCTTCGGCAACGACGTCGAAAGCATCAAGACCTTCGACGTCGACACGCAGCGCACGCTCTACCCGGTCCCGAGCGTGCGGCTGCTGCCCGCGCGCGAGTTTCCGCTCGACGACGCCGGCCGCACGCGCTTTCGCAGCCGCTATCGCGAGGTGTTCGAGGGCGATCCGTCGCGCTCGGCGCTGTACAAGGACGTGAGCAACGGCATCGCGCCGGGAGGCATCGAGTATTACCTGCCCCTGTTCTTCGAGACCACCGCGACGCTGGGCGACTACCTCCCGCCGGACGCCGGCGCGGTTCTGCACGGCGATGTCGCCGGTGCGATCGCGCACTTCTGGCAGGACACCGAGTCGCGCTATCGGCTGCTGCGCGGCGACAAGGCGCGTCCGCTGCTGCCGCCCACCGACGTATTCCTGCCCGACGACGCATTCCATGGAATGCTGAAGCCGTTCGCGCGGCTCGAGATGCCCGTGGCGAACGCCGATACGCAAGCGACGGGCGCGCCGGTAACCGCGCTGCCGACCGTGCGCGTCGACCGTCGCGCCGACGATCCTCTTGCGGCGCTCAAGCGCTTCCTGGCCGGCGCCGCCGGCACGCGCGTGCTGATCTGCGCAGAAAGCGCCGGCCGGCGCGAGACGATGCACCAGTATTTCGGCGAATACGGCCTCGCGATGCCGCAGGTCGACGACTGGGCCGGATTCGTCGACGGGCCCATGCCGCTGGCGCTCGGCGTCGCGCCGCTGCACTCGGGATTCGCGTGGCCCGCCGCGAAGCTCGCCTTCGTCACCGAGGCCGAGCTCTACGGCGGCGTCGTGCGCGGCGGAAGGCGCGACGGCACGCGCCGCTCCAACGTCGACGCGATGCTGCGCGATCTCTCCGAGCTTCGCATCGGCGATCCCGTGGTGCACGAGCAGCACGGCATCGGCCGCTATCTCGGCCTCGTCGCGATGGATCTCGGCGAAGGACAGACCGAGTTCCTGCAGCTCGTCTACGCGAACGACGCGAAGCTGTACGTGCCCGTGTCGAACCTCCACGTCATCGCGCGCTACAGCGGCGCGTCACCCGACGCGGCACCGCTGCACGAGCTCGGCAGCGGCCAGTGGGAAAAGGCGAAGCGCCGCGCGGCGCGTCAGGCGCACGACACGGCAGCCGAGCTCCTCAATCTCTACGCGCAGCGGGCTGCGCGCACCGGCCATGCGTTCAAGTTCACGCCGCACGACTACGAGGCGTTCGCCGACGGCTTTCCATTCGAGGAAACGGCCGACCAGGAAGCCGCGATCGAGGCGGTCATCAAGGACCTCACCTCGGGCAAGCCGATGGACCGGCTCGTCTGCGGCGACGTCGGTTTCGGCAAGACCGAGGTGGCGCTGCGCGCCGCGTTCGTGGCGTTGGCCGACGGCAAGCAGGTTGCCGTGCTCGTGCCGACCACGCTTCTCGCCGAGCAGCATTTCAGCGTGTTCAGGGACCGCTTCGCCGACATGCCGGTGAAGCTCGCCGAGCTCTCCCGCTTTCGCTCGGCGAAGGAGGTGAAGGCGGCGCTGGACGGTCTCGCGGCCGGGACGATCGACCTCGTCATCGGCACGCACAAGCTCATCCAGTCCGACGTGAAATTCAAGAACCTCGGGCTCGTCATCATCGACGAGGAGCACCGCTTCGGCGTGCGCCAGAAGGAGCAGCTGAAGCGGCTGCGCGCCGAGGTCGACGTGCTGACGCTGACGGCGACGCCGATTCCGCGCACGCTCGCGATGTCGCTCGAGGGCATCCGCGACTTCTCGGTGATCGCCACGGCGCCGCAGCGGCGCCTTTCGATCAAGACCTTCGTCGCGCAGTATTCGCGCGGGATCGTCCGCGAGGCCGCGCTGCGGGAATTGAAGCGCGGCGGCCAGATCTATTTCCTGCACAACGACATCGACACCATCGCGACGACCGCCGAGCGCCTCGCCGAGCTGCTGCCCGAGGCGCGGGTGATGGTCGCGCACGGCCAGATGTCCGAGCGCGACCTCGAGCACGCGATGCGCGAGTTCTACGCGCAGCGCGTCAACCTGCTCGTCTGCTCGACGATCATCGAGACCGGCATCGACGTGCCGACGGCGAACACGATCATCATCGAGCGCGCCGACCGCTTCGGCCTCGCGCAGCTGCACCAGCTGCGCGGCCGCGTCGGACGCTCGCACCACCAGGCGTACGCGTACCTGCTGACCCCGCCCGAGGAGGCGCTGTCGGGGCAGGCGAAGAAGCGGCTGGAGGCGATCCAGATGATGGAGGACCTGGGCTCGGGATTCCATCTCGCGATGCACGACCTCGAGATCCGCGGCGCCGGCGAGGTGCTCGGCGAATCGCAATCCGGCGAGATGCAGGAGATCGGATTCCAGCTCTTCACCGACATGCTGCGCGTCGCCGTGAAGGCGCTGAAGGCCGGACGCGTGCCCGACCTGTCGGCGCCGCTCGGCGTGACCACCGAAATCAACCTGCACGTGCCGGCGCTCCTGCCCGCCGATTACTGCAGCGACGTCCACGAGCGGCTCGTCCTCTACAAGCGCCTCGCCAACTGCGAGACCGGTGAAGAGCTCGAAGCGATGCAGGAGGAGCTCGTCGACCGCTTCGGGCGCCCGCCCGAGCCTGCGCAGGCGCTGCTCGCATGCCATCGCCTCCGCCTCGCCGCGCGGCCCAAGGGCGTGGTGAAGATCGACGCCGGCCCCGAGCGCAGCACGCTGCAGTTCGAGAAGGAGCCGCCCTTCGACGCCGGCACGCTGATCGCGCTCGTGCAGCGCGACGGCCGCGTGCGCTTCGCGGGGCCCGACCGCGTGCGCATCGAACGTGCGGCGCCCGGCCTCGCCGAACGCGTCTCGCTCATCCTCGAATTTCTCGGCCACCTCGGCTGACCGCGCGGCCGCGGCGTCCGCGGCTCGCCCGATTCAGGCGTGGCGCCGCTGCCCGGATTCGCCCGGCGGGTGGTAGACGTGGACGCGATTGCGTCCCGATGCCTTCGCCTGGTAGCAGCAGGTGTCGGCGAGATGCAGCACCTCGGCGACCGAGAGGCGCCGCTCGACGATGGCGACGAGACCGATGCTGACGCCGAGCTCGATGCGCTGCGTGCGCGACTCGAAATGGAACTCGGCGACCGCCGCGCGCAGCGTGTCGGCGATGCGCAGCGCGACGTCTGCCGGACAGTTCTCGAGGAGCACGCCGAATTCGTCGCCGCCGAGGCGCGCGAGCGTGTCGCCCTCGCGCAGCTTGCGCTGGAGCACCGCGCCGATCTCGCGCAGCAGCGCATCGCCCGCGGCGTGTCCCGCGGTGTCGTTGACCTCCTTGAAATGGTCGAGGTCGAGGAAGAGCACGGCGTGGCGCCGGTCGAGGGTCGCGGCATCGGCCAGCGCGCGAGCAAGGCGGTGCTCGAATTCGCGCCGGTTGGGGAGCCCGGTGAGGGCGTCGTGCCGGGCCTGGTGCGACAGCTGCGCGGTGAAGCGGCGCTCGGCCGTGACGTCGTAGAACACCAGCACGGCGCCGATGATCATGCCGTCCCGGTCGCGAATCGGCGCGGCCGACGCATCGACGTCGATGGTCGCGCCATCGGATTGCACGAGCACGGTGTCGCCGCGCCATTCGACGGTCGCCTCGGCGTCGATGAGCTTTGCCATCGGATCGATCGGCGTCGCGCGGTCGGCATTGTCGACGATCCGGAATACGGTCGCGACCGGCTGGCCGATCGCCGCGTCGCCGCGCCAGCCGGTCAATGCCTGCGCCGCGGGATTCATCGTCTCGACGCGGCCGTCGATGGCCGTGGTGATGACGCCTTCCGCGATCGAGCGCAGCGTGACCTGCGCGCGGTCGCGCTCCGCGAAGAGCTGCGCCTCCAGCGACTCGCTCGCGCGGAGCATGCGCCGCGACATCGCCGCGCCGAGGATCACCAGCAGCATCGCGGTCAGCACCAGCGCGATTTCAAGGATCGTCTGCATCCGTCGCGAGGCGATGCCGAGCGTTCCGGAAAACGCCTCCTCGAGCGGCGTCAGGCGCCGGTTGACGGCGTCGATGCGGGTGAGGATCGGTACGAGTGTTTCGGCGGAGGCGTCCCCGGCGCCGATCGCCGCGTGCAGCGCGTCGGCCGCGACGACCAGCTCGGCGATGCGCTCGTCGGCGTCGGTCCAGATACCGATCGCGGTCTTCATGAAGCTCGTGCCGCTGAAGCGGCGAAACAGCATGATCATGCCGTCGACATCGTCGGGATCGTTGCGCCCGGCGATGAAGCCCGCGCGCGCGACGTCGAGATCGGGGTCGTCGCGGAGGAGTTCGATGCGCGCCAGACGGTCCCCGAGCGGCACCGCGATCGCGGCGCGATACGCGGCGTAATCGGCTTCGTCGTGCGTCTGCGCGTAGCGAAAGAGACGGTAGACGGCCTCCTTCTGCCCCTTCGACCACAGCGACTCGCCGCCGACGTAGGCGCGGCTCGCCGAAACGATCTTTAGGCTTTCGCTCGCGAGAAGCACCAGCACCACCACGATGAGCAGGAACGGCCACGTGATGCGGAGCAGCCGCCGGTCGGCCGGGTCGGGGGTTGCGTTCTTTTCCCGCGCTTCAGTCATGGTTTTTGCATCACGCCGCGCGTCGCTCGCCCGAGGACGGGTAGGGTAACTCAAGCAGCAACGGCATGAGGCTTCGTTCGTCGACGCGTCGTCCACATGTGCGCCTCTGCCGAAGCGCGATCGCGGCGAATGATACGATCGCCTTGTCGTCGCGCGCACTGGTGTGCAATTCAAGTCGCGTGCCGACGGAGGCGCGCTTCGAGATGCCCCGACACAAGTTTCCGCCGCAGCTCCATGTCTTCGTCCGCGACTGGCTCTCGGCGAACAACATCGTCCTGCGCAGCCGCGACGGCAACGTGCTGATCGACACCGGATACGTCCGCCACGCGCCGCTGACGCTGGCACTCCTCAAGTCGCCGCGCGGACTGGGGGACGAGCCCCTCGCCTGGATCGTCAACACGCACTGTCACGCCGATCATATCGGCGGCAATGCCGGGCTTGCGCAGCTGTACGAGTGTCCGATCGCGGTGCCACAGGGCGAGGCGCCGCTGGTCGAGCGCTGGGACGGCAAGGCGCTGCTCTACGACTACTGCGACCAGCGCGCCGATCGCTTCAGCGTCGACGCGGCCATCGTTCCCGGATCGACACGCATCTGGGGCGACCTCGAATGGCAGGCGCTCGCGGCACCCGGACATGCGATGGGCGGGCTCGTGTTCTACAACCCGGAGCACCGGATCCTCATTTCCGGCGATGCGCTGTGGGAGCACGGCTTCGGCTTCGTGATGCCGCCGGAGGTCGACCCGCTGGCACTGCCGGCCACGCGCGCGACGCTCGACATGCTGGGCGCGCTCGACATCCGCGTCGTCATCCCGGGGCATGGCGAGCCGTTCACCGACGCCGCCGCGGCGCTCGAGCGCGCGCGCTCACGGCTCGCGGCCTTCGAGGTGGACAGCCTTCGCGTCGCACGGCATGCGCTCAAGGTGAACTTCATGTTCGTGCTGCTCGACAAGCAGAGCATGCCACTCGCGGATCTTCCGCTCTATCTCGATCGGATCGGCCTCTACCGCGACTTCAACGCGCAATTCTTCCGCGTGGCCCCTTCCACGTTGGCAGAGATGCTCGTCGGTGAGCTCGAAAGGGCGGGCGCGGTGCGGCGCGAGAACGGCCTCGTCGTGCCCGCCGCCGCTGAGGCGGGCTGAGTTTCCCCTAGCGCGCGAGCTGCGTCACGAAGCTGCGCACGCCGCCCAGCAGCATCTCGACCGCGAGCGCAGTCAGCACGAGCCCCATCAGGCGCTCCATCGCGATCACGCCGCGCTCGCCGACGATGCGCTGGATACGGTGCGCGCCCATCAGCACCACCGTCGTCGCCGCCATCGCGATGGTGAGCGCGAGCATCCACACGCCGAGCTTCGCCGGCTCGCGCGACGCGAGCAGCATCACGGTGGCGAGTGCCGACGGCCCGGCGATCATCGGCACCGCAAGCGGGACGAGCAGCGGCTCGCCGGTCACCTGGTCGCCGAACACCCCCTCCTTGCTCGGAAAGACCATCCGCAGCGCAATCAGGAACAGGATGATGCCGCCGGCGATCGACAGCGACTCGTCGGACAGGTGCAGCCACGCGAGGAACTTGCGCCCGCCCAGCATGAATCCCAGCAGGATCAGGTAGGCGAAGACGCATTCGCGTACGACGACGAGCATGCGCCGCCCCGGGCGCACGGCAGCCATCGCGGGGATCACCAGCGGCACGTTGCCGAACGGGTCGACGACGAGCAGCAGGAGGATCGTGGCGGAGAAGAGTTCGGCGAATTCCATCGGACCGGGGTGCACCCTGTCGGCGCGCGCCGCAGTATATCGTGCGCCCCCCCGACCGCCGTGGGCGAGATGGGATAATCGCTGGTTTGCAACCGACCCCCCGGAGACGACCCGATGCATGCCGTTCGGCCCACCCTGCTTCCCGCCGTCGCAGCGCTCCTCGCGCTGACCGCCACACTTGCGCTCGCCCAGACCAAGCCGCCGGTCGCGCCCGTCAAGGATGTCGTCGACACACATTTCGGCGTCGAGGTGCATGACCCATACCGTTACATGGAGGACCTCAAGAATCCGGACGTGGCCGCATGGATGAAGGCGCAGGCCGATTACACGAACGCGGTGCTCGCCCGGATTCCGCAGCGCGCGGCGGTCCTCGCCGAGGTGCAGAAATACGGCGACTCGGCATCTGCGCGCGTTTACGGCGTGCAGATCAACGGCGATCACATCTACTATTACAAGCGACTTGCGAACGAGACCATTCCGCGGCTCTACGTGCGCAAGGGGGTCGCGGGCGCCGAGCGGGTCATGGTCGATCCGGAGGCGATGCAGGGCAAGTCGGACAAGCATTTCGCCATCGACTGGTTCGCGCCGTCGCTCGACAACAAGTATCTCGCCTACGGAATTTCCGAGGGCGGCTCCGAACAGTCGGTGCTGCACGTGAAGGAACTCGCGACCGGAATGGAAACGGGCGACCTCATCGATCGCACGAATTACGGCCCGCCCGGCTGGACGAGCGACAACCGCCTCCTCTACAACCGGCTGCAGAAGCTCGCGGCGGATGCGCCCGCCGACGCCAAGTACGTCAACAGCCGCGTGTACCTGCACACGCTCGGCGCCGATCCCGAGAAGGACGTCGCCGTGCTGGGTGCCGGCTTGACGCCCGGCCTCGCGCTCGACCCGGTCGAGTTCCCGCTTGCGGGCACCGTTCCCGGATCCCGCCACGCGATCGGCATCATCGTCAACGGCGTCCAGCGCGAGCTCCGCGTCTACACGGCAACGCTTGCCTCGCTCGGTGCGGGCAAGCCCGACTGGAAGAAGGTCGTCGAGACGAGCGACGACGTGACCGACATGACGCAGATCGGCGACAGCCTGTTCGTGCTGACGCACAAGGGCGCGTCGCGCTTCAAGGTGCTCCGGATCGACCTCAACGCGCCCGACCTCGCCCGGGCCGAAGTCGTCCTGCCGGCGAGCGAGTCGGTGATCACGGGGCTCTCGGCGGCGAAGGATGCGCTCTACGTGCGCCGGATGAACGGGTCCACCAGCGACCTCATCAGGATCGCGTATGCGCACGGCGCGAAGCCGGTCGCGGTGAAGCTGCCGTTCGACGCGGACATCCCGTCGCTCGCCGCCGACGTCCGCGCGCCGGGCGTGATCTACGAAGCGAGCGCCTGGACGCGATTCGGCGGCTTCTATCGCTTCGATCCGCAAACCGGCAAGGTCGTCGACACCCATCTGCAACCGCAGGGGCCGTTCGACAATCCGCCCGATCTCGTCGCGACCGAGGTGAAGGTGGCGTCGCACGACGGCACGCTGGTGCCGCTTTCGATCGTCCACATGAAGGGGCTGAAACTGGACGGCAGCAATCCGACGATCGTCTACGGCTACGGCGCATATGGCATCTCGACGACCCCGTATTTCCGCCCGTCGTGGCTGCCGTGGTTCCAGCGCGGCGGCGTGATCGCCTACGCGCACGTGCGCGGCGGCGGCGAGTACGGGCAGGACTGGTACAAAGCCGGCTTCCAGGCCACGAAACCGAACACGTGGAAGGACGCCATCGCCTGCGCGGAATGGCTGGTCGCGCACAAGTACACGTCGACGCCGAAAATGTCGATCATGGGCGGCAGTGCGGGCGGAATCTTCGTCGGGCGCGCGATCACCGAGCGCCCCGACCTCTTCGGTGCGGCGGTCGACGCCGTTCCGGCCTCCGACTTCCTGCGCTCCGAATTCTCGGCCAACGGCATCACCAACATCCCCGAGTTCGGGACGGTGAAGACCGAAGCGGGCTTCAAGGCGCTCTACGCGATGAGCCCGTACCACTGGGTCAAGGACGGCGCCGCCTATCCCGCCGTGCTGCTGACGACCGGCATCAACGACCCGCGCGTCGACGCATGGGAGGCGGGAAAGATGGGCGCGCGGTTGCAGGCGGCGACGTCAAGCGGCAAGCCGGTGCTGATACGCATCGACTACGACGCGGGTCACGGCATCGGCTCGACGACGAAGCAGGCATACGAGGAACGCGCCGACGAGATCTCGTTCCTGCTCTGGCAGTTCGGCGTCGCCGGATTCCAGCCCTGATCTCGCATCCGCAACGAGTGAAGGACGCGCGCCGCCGCGGCGCGCGCCTTCCGAGCAGGCTCAGTGCAGCTTGACGCGCGGCTCGAGCCGGCGACGCAGGAAGCGTCCGAGCGTGTCGAAGATCACGCGCAGGTAGCCGTAGATCGACACCTGGTGCAGCTTGTAGAGCGACGCATACATCCAGCGCGCGATCAGCCCCTGGATCAGCATGCTCCCGCCGATGAGGCGTCCCATCAGGTTGCCCACGGCGGAAAGCTCGCCGAGCGACACGAGTGAGCCGTAATCGCGGAAGTGAAACACCGGCAGCGGCTTCCCGGCGAGGCGCGCCTTGACCGACTTCACGAGCAGGCTCGCCTGCTGGTGCGCCGCCTGGGCGCGGGGCGGGATGATCGCGCCGGGCAGGCCCGCCTCGGGCCACGGGCACGCCGCGCAGTCGCCGAACGCGAAGATGTCGGGGTCGCGCGTCGTGACGAGCGTCGTCGCGACGACAAGCTGGTGCGCGCGATTCGCCTCGAGCCCGTCGAGCGCCGAGAGCACCGCGGGCGCCTTGATGCCGGCCGCCCAGACGACGAGGTCGGCGCGCAGCACTTCGCCGCCCTCGATCTCGACGCCTTCGCCCGTCACCGCGACAACCCTGGCGCCGGTGCGCACGTCGATGCCGAGCCTGGCGAGGAGTCCCGCCGCCGCCACCGCGATGCGCTCGTTCAATTGCGGCAGGATGCGCGGCGCCGCCTCGATCACCGTGAGGCGGATGTCCGCAACCGGATCGAGATGATCGAGGCCGTAGACCGCGTGCGTGCGCGTCGTCTGCCGGATCTCCGCGGCGAGCTCGACGCCCGTGGCCCCCGCGCCGATGATCACGATGTCGACGCGCGCGTCCTCGCCGCGGCTGCGGCGCGCGTCGGCGCGAACGCAGGCCGCGAGCAGCCGCCGGTGAAAGCGCTCGGCCTCGCCCGGAGTGTCGAGCGCGATCGCCGTCGCGGCGACGCCAGGCGTGCCGAAATCGTTGGTGACGCTGCCGACGCAGATGACGAGCGTATCGTAGGGCACGCGTCGCACCGGGAGGATCTCGACGTCGTCGTCGTCGCGCACTGCACTCAGCAGGACCTCGCGTCGCGCCCGGTCGAGCCCGGTGAGCGCACCCTGGCGGAAGCGGAAATGGTGCCAGTGTGCGAGCGCCGGATAGTCGACCTCGTGCGCGTCGGCGTCCATGCGCCCCGCGGCCACCTCGTGCAGCATCGGCTTCCAGACGTGAGTCTCGCCCTGGTCGACGAGGGTGACCTCGGCGCGCGTCCCGCGGCCGTAACGATCGCCCAGCGCGGCCGCGAGCGGCAAGCCGCCGGCGCCACCGCCGACGATGACGATCCTGTGCGGAGTCGAGGGTGTAATCATGCGATGGACGTGCGACTCGGCCGCGTCAGCATTGCACCGACTGGCGACGCAGGGGCAGGCAGCATGATATGCGGGGCACGTTCGCGTTCCTCAAGAGTCCGCGGGTCGCCGTGCATTCTAGTCCTGCGGCGCGCGAACGTCCGGCGGCGGATCGACTGCGCCGCTCGCGGCATCGGGTCGACTCAGTCGCCGGAGGCGACGCCTTCGCGACGCGGGTCGGCGCCGCCGATCCATCCGTGCGCGGTGCGCGCAATCGCCTGCGTGCCGCTGGGTTGCGCATGCACGAGCGTCGAGTGTCCCAGCGCTTCGAGCTTCGGGGCGAGCGCCGCGGACGCGGTGTCGCGCTCGAGCTCGGTCGGTCCGTTGCGGCTGCCGACGTTCGGCAGCGCAATCGCCGCCTGCGGATCGAGCTTCCAGTCGAGCACGCCCAGCAGCGTCTTCACGACGTAATTGACGATCGCGGGCCCGCCGGCCGAACCCGCGACGAGCAGGACGCGCCCTTCGTGGTCGTACACGATGGTCGGCGCCATCGTCGAGCGCGGCCGCTTGCCGGGCTCGACGCGGTTCGCCACGGGCATGCCGCCTTCGCTCGGCACGAACGAGAAATCGGTGAGCTCGTTGTTGAGCAGGAATCCGCCTTCGGTCATGAGACCGCTGCCGAAACCCGCCTCGATCGACGTCGTCATCGCGACCGCGTTGCCGTCGGCGTCGACAATCGAGAGGTGCGACGTCGCCGGAAGCTCGATCGCGGCGTGCTCGCCGAACCGGCCGGCCGCCGTGCCCGCGGGGTTCCCGGCCGAGGCTCGGCCAAGGCTTCGCGTCGTGTCGATGAGCGATGCGCGTGCGCGCAGGTACGCCGGAGCGACGAGGCCCGTCGGCACGTTCGCGAAATCAGGATCGGCGACGTAGCGGTCGCGATCGGCGTACGCGAGCCGTCCCGCTTCGCTCATGAAGTGAACGCTCCAGAAGGTGTCGGGGCCCATCGCCGCAACGTCGTAGGGTTCGAGCATTCCGAGCATCTGCAGCACCGCGATGCCGCCGGACGACGGCGGCGGCATGCCGCACACACGATACGCGCGATAGGGACCGCATACGGGCTCGCGCAGCTTCGCGCGGTACCCGGCGAGATCGGCGAGCGTCATGTCGCCCGGGTTGGACGGCGCGCCATCGACGGTCGCGACGATATCGTGCGCGATGTCGCCTTCGTAGAACGCGCGCGCGCCGCCCGCCGCGATGCGCTCGAGCGTCGCCGCGAACGCCGGATTTGCACGAATCGCTCCGACCGCGAGCGGGCGACCGCTCGCATCGAAGAAATAGTCGCGTGCGCGCGGCTGCCGCATCGTGCCTTCCGCGACGAGCAGCGCGTGCAGTCGGGGCGATACCGCGAAGCCGGCCTTCGCCAGCGCGATCGCAGGAGCGAACAGTTGCGCCCACGGCAGCCTGCCATGGCGCCGGTGCGCCGCCTCAAGCACCGCGACGACGCCCGGCACGCCGACCGAGCGCCCGCCGATCATCGCGTCGCGAAATTCCATCGGCTTGCCGCCCGCATCGAGGAAGCGCTCCGGCGTCGCCGCCGCGGGCGCGGTCTCGCGGCCGTCGTAGGCGAACAGCCTGCCGCGTCTGGCGTCGTGCACCAGCAGGAACGCGCCGCCGCCGATGCCCGACGACTGCGGCTCGACGAGGTTCAGCACCATCTGCACGGCGATCGCCGCGTCGACGGCGCTGCCGCCCGCAGCAAGGATCCGGCGGCCCGCGTCGACCGCAAGCGGATTCGCCGCGGCCACCATGGAATGACGGCTCGTCGCCGCCGCTTTCTCGATTCTGCCGGTCGCCACCTCCGGCGCCGGATCGAGCGCGAACGCGGGTGAGTTTCCGAGCGCCGCGAGCGCACCCAGCGCACAGGCGATGCAGGCGCGGACGAAGGACGGTTGCAGCGCGGGAGCGTGCATGGCGGTCACGATTCTAATCGTCCGCGGTGCGCGACGGCGATGCGCGCACCCGCAAAAGAAAAAGGGCAGCGAAAATTTCCGCTGCCCTCGTTGCCCCCACGCTGAATCGGCGTGGAATGGTTACTGCACCGCCACCTCGACGCGGCGCGCTTCCTTGTCGCCGCCCGTGCCCTGCGTCTGCTCGGGCTTCTTCAGCTCGACGCGGTCCTCGGCGATTCCGGCGCCCTTCAGCGAATCGCGCACGGCGATCGCGCGCTGCTTCGCTAGCTCCTGGTTCTGCGCGATGTCGCCGGTGGCATCGTGGAATCCCGAGATCACGACCTTCGCGCCGGCATTCGCCTTCGCCTTGGCGACGACGGGCTCCAGCGCCTTGGCACTGTCTGCGGGCAGGTCCGCCTTGCCGGTGTCGAAGTAGAGCTTCACGACGTCCACCGCCACCGGAACCGGAACGACGACGATCGCTGCGGGCGGCGCGACGGCCACCGGCGCCGCCGGCGCCGCCGGCGCCGCGGTTCAATCCCCACGTGGCGAGCAGCGGCACGATCATCAGCGCGACGATGTTGATGATCTTGATCAGCGGATTGACCGCGGGACCCGCCGTGTCCTTGTACGGGTCGCCGACGGTGTCGCCGGTGACCGCCGCCTTGTGCGCGTCGGAGCCCTTGCCGCCGAAGTGGCCGTCCTCGATGTACTTCTTGGCGTTGTCCCACGCGCCGCCGCCGGTGGTCATCGAGATCGCGACGAAGAGGCCGGTGACGATCGTGCCCATCAGCAGGCCGCCCAGCGCCTGCGGCCCGAGCAGCAGGCCGACGACGACGGGCACGAGCACGGGCAGCAGCGACGGGATGATCATTTCCTTGATCGCCGCCTTGGTCAGCATGTCGACCGCGACGCCGTACTCGGGCTTGGCCGTGCCTTCCATGATGCCCTTGATGTCCGGAACTGGCGGCGCACTTCGACGACGACTGCGCCCGCCGCGCGGCCGACCGCTTCCATCGCCATCGCACCGAACAGGATACGGGATCAGGCCGCCGATGAAGAGGCCGATGATCACCATGTGGTTCGACAGGTCGAACGACACGCCGATGTGCGCCGAGTCGAGCGCGTGCGTGTAGTCGGCGAAGAGCACCAGCGCGGCGAGCCCGGCGGAGCCGATCGCATAGCCCTTGGTCACCGCCTTGGTCGTGTTGCCGACGGCGTCGAGCGGATCGGTGATCGCGCGCACCGAATCCGGCAGCTTGGCCATCTCGGCGATGCCGCCGGCGTTGTCGGTGATCGGGCCGTAGGCGTCGAGCGCGACGATGATGCCGGCCATCGACAGCATGGCCGTCGCGGCGATCGCGATGCCGTAGAGGCCGGCGAGCCAGAACGACGCGAAGATCGCGACGCACACGGCGAGCACCGGCCAGCGCCGTCGCCTTCATCGACACGCCGATGCCGGCGATGATGTTGGTCGCGTGGCCCGTCGTCGACGCCTGCGCGACGTGCTGCACCGGCGCGTGATCCGGTGCCGGTGTAGTACTCGGTGATGACGACCATCGGCGCCGGTCAGCACGAGGCCGACGAGCGCGGCGCCGAAGAGCCGCAGCGGCGTGAGCTCGGGATAGACGCTCGCGACGTCGCCCATCATCGTGAACGGTGATGAGCCAGAAGCCGATGGCGGAGAGGACGCCCGCGACGGCGAGCCCGCGGTAGAGCGCGTTCATGATCTTGCCGCCCGGGCGCACGCCTTGACGAAATAGCAGCCGACGATCGAGGCGAGGATCGAGAAGCCGCCCAGCACCAGCGGATACGTGACGGCCGTCTCGGCGATGACGGGCAGCAGCAGCGCGCCCAGCAGCATCGTCGCGACGATCGTCACCGCGTAGGTTTCGAAGAGGTCGGCGGCCATGCCGGCGCAGTCGCCGACGTTGTCGCCCACGTTGTCGGCGATCACCGCGGGATTGCGCGGGTCGTCTTCCGGAATGCCGGCCTCGACCTTGCCGACGAGATCGGCGCCGACGTCGGCGCCCTTGGTGAAGATGCCGCCGCCCAGCCGCGCGAAGATCGAGATCAGCGAGCCGCCGAACGCGAGGCCGACGAGCGGCTGGATCGCGTGGTGCAGGCCCTCGCCCATCGGGTTCATCGCCCAGTGCGCGGAGCCGACAAGGAACCAGTAGAAGCCCGGCGACGCCGAGGAGACCCAGGCCGACGACCAGCATGCCGGTGATCGCGCCGCCGCGGAACGCGACGGCCAGCGCCTCGTTGAGGCCGGTGCGCGCCGCTTCCGCCGTGCGCACGTTCGAGCGCACCGAGACGTTCATCCCGATGTAGCCCGCGAGCGCCGAGAGCAATCGCGCCGACCAGCGAAGCCGCCGGCGGTCGCGCCGCCGAGCGCCCACCAGATGATGACGAAGAGGATCGACGCCGACGATGCCGATCGTCGTGTACTGGCGGTTGAGATACGCCTTGGCGCCTGCCTGGATGGCCGCGGCGATTTCGCGCATCCGCTCGTTGCCGGCCGGCATTTTCATGATCCAGCCGATCCAGACGAAGCCGAAGACGATGGCGGCGAGCGCGCAGAGGAGCGCGAAGATGAGGCCCATGGACATCTTTGAAACCCTCCCGAAAGTGGCAATTGAGTCGTGGGGGAAATCGCCGCGCGGCCTGTGCCCGGCCCCGTCGACGTGCCGCCGGCGGGTTCACCGCGGCGCCATTCCCCCGCGGCGTCCGGAGGGTTCCGGGCGCCGGTTCAGGCAAATTCGTGCCAATCCGCTATTGTGCCAGTGCGCGGTCCAGGAAGTCGAGCCGATCCTGCCCCCAGTAGAGCGCGTCGCGGTAGACGTAGGTGGGCGCGCCGAAGACCTGGCGGTCGATCGCCTCCTGCGTTGAGGCGTCGAATGCCGCCTCGACCTCGGGGCTGCCGGCACGGGCAGCGATGCGGTCGGCATCGAGCCCGCACGCGCGCACGATCGCCGCGAGCGTGGCGGCGTCGGCGATGTCGCGCTCCTCGGCCCAGCGCGCGCGCAGCAGTGCGCCGGCGAGCGCCAGCGCCTGCACTTCACCGGATTCCTTCGCCGCGACAACGCTGCGGAGCGCGGCGTCGGCGGGCGCGGCGCCGAATTTCGGCTGCAGATTCAGCGGAAGGCCGAGGTAATCGCGCCAGCGTGCGAGCTCGACCAGCCGGTACGCCTGCCGCTGCGGCGCGCGCTTCGCGAGCGGCAGGCCGCCCGACACCGGGAACACCTTGCCGAGATCCATCGGCACCACGCGGACCGATCGCGCCGTGCCGCGCGGCGATGGCGACGAACCGGTCGTGGCCAAGATACGTCCACGGCGACAGCGGCGTCGTGAAGTAGTCGATCGTCTTCATCATGGCGTCGTGGCTCCGCCGCTTCAGATCTTGAACTCGGTGGCGAGCTTCTTCGGCACCGCGACGTTCTTCAGCCGCACGTATTGCGGCAGGCCGTCCTTGAAACGGCGGCGGCGCCTCGCCGCGCATCAGCGGCGCGAGGTAGCGGCGCGCCTTCGCGGTGATGCCGTAGCCGTCGGCGCTGATGAAATCGCGCGGCAGCATCTTCTCGACGTTGGCGACGCTCGTGAGCGGCGCCTCGGTGATCTTCCACCGGTACGGCTTGTCGGCGACGCGGGTGATCGCCGGCATCACGGCGTTCCTGCCTGCGAGCGCCATCAGCACCGCGGCCTTGCCGACCGCGTAGCTGTGCTCGAGGTCGGTCTTCGACGCGAGGTGCCGCGCCGCGCGCTGCAGGTAATCGGCCACGGCCCAGTGGTACTTGTAGTTGAGCTTGTCCTTCACGATGCGACGCGATCAGCGGGCCGACGCCGCCCAGCTGCGCGTGGCCGAACGCGTCGCGCGTGCCGGCCTCCGCCATCAGCTTGCCCTGCGCGTCGGACAGCCCTTCCGAGACGCCGACGCAGCAGTAGCCGTAGCGCTTGACGTTGGCATCGACGGCGGCGAGGAACTTCGCCTCGTCGAACGGGATCTCGGGGAACAGCAGCACGAGCGGAATCGGCGTCTTCGCATCGTCCGCCATGCCGACCGCCGCGGTGATCCAGCCCGCGTGGCGGCCCATCACCTCGAGCACGAACACCTTGGTCGACGTCTTCGCCATCGACGCGACGTCGAACGCCGCCTCGCGCATCGACGTCGCGACGTACTTCGCGACCGAGCCGAAGCCGGGGCAGTTGTCGGTGACGGCGAGGTCGTTGTCGACGGTCTTCGGCACGTGCACCGCGGCGAGCGGATAGCCCAGCTTCGCGGCGATCTGCGCGACCTTGAGGCAGGTGTCGGCGGAATCGTTGCCGCCGTTGTAGAAGAAATAGCCGATGTCGTGCGCGCGGAAGACCTCGATCAGCCGCTCGTACTGCGCGCGGTTCTCCTCGAGGCCCTTCAGCTTGTAGCGGCACGAGCCGAAGGCGCCGGCCGGCGTGTGCTTCAGCGCGGCGATGGCACTCGCCGGTTCGCGGCCGGTGTCGATGAGATCCTCCGTCAGCGCGCCGATGATGCCGTTGCGGCCCGCATAGACCTTGCCGATCCTCGACTTGTGCTTGCGTGCCGTCTCGATGACGCCGGCGGCGCTCGCGTTGATGACGGCGGTCACGCCGCCCGACTGCGCATAGAAGGCGTTGCGTTTGCTCATTGGAATCGCTTTCAGGCCGGATTGACGCACTGTTGTCGGTTCACGCGGCGGGCTTTGCCAGCGCGGCGAGGAGATCGCGTGCGGGCGCGAAGCCCGGATCGAGCTCCAGCGCGCGCCAGCACGACGATCGTGCGCCGTCGACGTCACCTGTGGCGCGGCACAGGAGCGCGAGGTTGAAGATGAACGACGGATCCTCGGGACGGATCGCGACGGCCGTCTCGAGCGTCTTCCTGGCATCCGCGATGCGGCCCTGCGAGCGCTGCAGCATCGCCAGCATGTTGAGCGCGAACGGATCGTTGGGGCTTTGCAGCAGCACCTCGCGCACCAGCGCCTCCGCACCGGGGAGGTCGCGCTGCTGCGCGCGCACCTGCGCCGCCTGCAGCTTGGTCGTGACGGCGTCCGCCAGCGCGTCGTGCGCCGGCGCCCATTTCGCGTAGATCATGTCGCGGAACATCGCGAAGCGCGTGTCGTCGCGGTTCGGGCCGCCGCCCGCGCCCGACGCGCCGGCGTCGGCGTGCCAGTCGAAGGTCTGCCGCGGCTCGAAGTGGAAGTGCGTGTGCTGCGCAATCTGCAGGAAGAAATCCCAGTCCTGCATGATCTCGAACTGCGGATCGAAGCGGCAGCCGCGCTCGACCAGCTTGCGCGAGAAGAGCGCCGTCGACAGGTGGATGAAGTTGCGCTCGTAGAGCTGGATCAGCGCGTACGGCCGGCCCCAGGTCTCGGTGCGTCCGTCGGCGAAGCGCGCGCGCGCCAGCGTGTAGACGGCGAGCGCCTCGGGTGCGTTGCGCGTCGCCGCGACGAGCCCGGACACGTGATCGGGCGAGAGCGTGTCGTCGTCGTCGAGGAACGTGATCCAATCCCCGGTCGCGGCGTCGAGACCGGCATTCGCGGCGTCCGGACGCGACAGGTGCATCGGGCTCGGCGCGAAGACGACGGGATGGCGCCCGACGCGATCGGGCACGGGCGGGTGATCCGGGCCGCTCGCGGCGACGACGACGGCCTCGACGTCGGGATAGTCCTGCGCGCCGATCGACTCCAGCGCGCGCATCAGCGTCGGCCGCGCCGTGCTGCGGACGATGACGCTGACCCGCGGCATCGCTCTGCCGCCCGCGGACACGACGCCCGGCGCGGTCGTGGATTCGGAATTCATTGCTTCGCCCCGGGCTCGATCACGAAGCGAGCGCCGCGAGACACGCGGCGCGGATCGCATCGACGCTGCCGACGCCGTCGATCTTGCGATATTTTGGCGCGCGCGCGTCGCCGGTGGCCGCCCAACGCAGGTAGTAGTCGACGAGCGGACGCGTCTGCGCGTGATAGACCTCGAGCCGCTTCCGCACGGTCTCCTCGCGGTCGTCTTCGCGCTGGATCAGCGCTTCGCCGGTGGCGTCGTCGCGGCCTTCGGTCTTCGGCGGATTGAACTTGACGTGATAGGTGCGCCCCGACGCGACGTGCACGCGGCGCCCCGCCATCCGCTCGATGATCGCCGAATCCGGCACCGCGATCTCCAGAACGTAGTCGAGCGCGACGTTGGCGTCCTTCATCGCGTCGGCCTGCGGGATCGTCCGCGGAAACCCGTCGAACAGGTAGCCCTTCGCGCAGTCGGGTGCCGCGAGCCGCTCCTTGACGAGCGCGATGATGATGTCGTCGGAGACGAGCGCACCGCTGTCCATCACCTTGTTCGCCGCAAGGCCCAGCGGCGTGCCTGCCTTCCGCGCGGCGCGCAGCATGTCGCCGGTGGAGATCTGCGGGATGCCGTACGCGCCCGTGATGAACGCAGCCTGCGTGCCTTTGCCGGCGCCGGGAGGGCCGAGGAGTATCAGTCGCATGGTGATCCGGAAGGGTGATGGACGGTCGAGAGACTGCGAAGGCGAAGCCGCCGGATTACCGGCATGCCGCTGCACCGAAGTCGATTGTCGGCGCGGACGCGCGCCCGCACAAGTCCTGCGCACAACCTCGTGCCGGCGCACTCATGCTGCGCCGCTCGCATACAGTGCGCGCACGCGCTCGAGATCCTCGGGCGTGTCGACGCCGGGCGCGGGCGTTCCGTCGGTGATCCTGACGACGATCCGGTGGCCGTGCCACAGCGCGCGCAGCTGCTCCAGCGCCTCGAAGCGCTCGATGGGCGCCGGCGCCAGCGTCGGGTAGAGCTGCAGGAAGCTCACGCGATAGGCATAAAGCCCGTAGTGCCGGTACAGCGGCAATCCCGGAGGAATGCGCGAGGCGTCGGCGGCGAACGCGTCGCGGGCCCACGGGATCGTCGCGCGGCTGAAGTAGAGCGCGTAGCCGCGCGCATCGAGCACCACCTTGACGACGTTCGGATTGAACGCCTCGGCGGGATCGGCGATGGCATGGCATGCGGTTGCGATCGCGGCGTCCGGATGCGCGGCGGCGAGTGTTGCCATCGACCGGATCAGCTCCGGGGCGAGCAGTGGCTCGTCGCCCTGCACGTTGACGACGATGTCTTCCGCATCCAATCCGAGGAGACGCGCCGCCTCCGCGAGACGGTCGGTGCCGGTGGGATGGTCGGCGCGCGTGAGGCAGGTCTCGAACCCGTGCGCCTCGACTGCCGCCTTGATCCGCGCATCGTCGGTCGCCACTGCGACGCGCGCGGCACCCGCACGCTGCGCGCGCTCGGCAACGCGCACGACCATCGGCTTTCCCGCGATGTCGGCAAGGGGCTTCCCCGGCAGGCGGGTCGACGCGTAGCGCGCGGGAATGAGCGCGGTGAAGGTCATCGTGATAAGGGCCGCGCATGCACGGCTGCGTCACGGTGACAGGCAACGCGCAGTTCGCTCACTCGCGCCCTCTTTGCACCGTCCTGCATTGCCCACCGCAGCGCGTCGGGCGCAGGTCGCTCGCTCGCCGACGCGCGCTGCGCGCCTTGCCTTCGGCCGGCTCGCTCACTCGCGCCCTCTTTGCACCGTCGCTGCATTGCCCACCGGCAGCGCGTCGGGCGCCGGTCGCTCGCTGCGCGCGACGCAGCCCTGTCGGGCCATGCGCGCTTCGCGCCCGCCGTCGCTCACTCGTACTCGGACGGTTCGAGCCTGCGCGCTTCGTCTTCCAGCATGACCGGAATGCCGTCCCTGACCGGGTAGGCGAGCCGCGCCGACTTCGAGATCAGCTCCTCCTTCTGCCGATCGTAGGTGAGCGGGCCCTTGGTGACCGGGCAGACGAGGATTTCAAGCAGCTTGGGATCCACGGAGCTTCTCCAGGACACGCGCGACGAGCGCCGGATCGATCTCCGCCGCCACCGGAAGGTACCAGCAGCGCGTGTCGGCAAATCCCGCGCATTTTACCGCATCCTTCTCGGTCATGAGGATCGCGCGCGCACCCGCAAATGCGAGGTCGGCGGGGACGAAACGGTGATGGTCGGGAAACGCATGGCACGCGGCCCGGATGCCGAGGCGGGAGAGTGTGGCGAAGAAGCGCGCAGGATTGCCGATGCCGGCGAGCGCATGGACTCCTTTTCCGAAGAAATCCTGCGGTGTCGCCGTTCTCAATGGATCGGCAACGGCGTGAAACGTCGCGCCGGCGAGCGTCATCCGGAACGCATTCGGCCATGTGAAGCGTTCGTCGGCAGACTCCGCGGCGAGCAGCACGACCGCATCGACGGAATCGAGTCGGCCCGCCGGCTCGCGCAGCGGTCCCGCCGGAAGACGCCAGCCGTTGCCGACGCCGCGCGCGGCGTCGATCACGGCGATCTCGACATCGCGCGCAAGCGCATAGTGCTGCAGCCCGTCGTCGGCGATGATCACGTCGCATTCGGGATGCGCCGCGAGGAGCGCGCGACCGGCGGCGGCGCGATCGGCGGCGACCGCCACGGGAAATCCGGCGCGCGCGAGGAGCGCGGGCTCGTCGCCCGACAGCGCCGCATCGGTGGAATCCGTCACGAGCAGCGGGGCCGTCCTCGCCACCGTGCGGCCGTAGCCGCGGCTCACGATGCCGGGCCGGCGCCCGGCGCGGCGCAGCGCATTGCCGAGCGCGGCAACGAGCGGCGTCTTGCCGCTGCCGCCGACCGAGAGGTTGCCGACGACGATCACCGGAACCGGAAGCTGCTCGACGCGGAAGAAGCCACGGCGATAGAGCGCGCGACGCGCCGTCGCGCCGAACGCGAAGAGCGGCGTCAGCGGGGCAAGCGCTCCGGTCAGCGCCGTGAGCCCCGGCGCATACCAGTCGGCGGACAGTCGCTCGGAGAAGGACACCGCCTCCCCTTCGTCAGCCGGCGGAGACGCGACGCCGTCCGGCATCGCGCGGCGTCACTTCGCCGCGGACTGCGTCGCGAACGTGATGTGGACGTAGCCCGCGATCCGCGCCGCCTCCATCACGTGGATCACAGACTGATGCGTCGCATTCGCATCGGCGCTGATGATGACGACCGGGTCCTTCGCGTCGCCCGCGGCGCGCTTCAGCGCCTCGGCAAGCGCCTGCACCCCGGTGTACGTGAAGACCGTCTTGTCGACGACGTAGCGGCCCTGCGCGTCGACGCCGACGTTGACCTCGCGGGGACGCTCCCTGACCTGGTCGGCGTCGGCCTCGGGCAGCGTGATCTGCAGCTCTGCGACGCGCTGATACGTGGTCGTCACCATGAGGAAAATCAGGATGACGAGCAGGACGTCGATCAGCGGAATGAAGTTGATCTCGGGATCGTCCCGGGACCGAAGGGCGCGAAAGTTCATGGCCGCGCTCCGGAAGTCAGCGCCGGTCGCCGTGCGCGAAGTCGACGAGCTTGATCGCCTGCTGCTCCATCTCGACGACGAGGGTGTCGACCGTCGCGCGGAAGTGCCGGTAGAAGATCATGCTCGGGATCGCGACGATCAGGCCGAACGCCGTGTTGTAGAGCGCGACGGAGATGCCGTGCGCGAGCTGGATCGGGTTCGACCCGGCCGCGGTCTGCGAGCCGAAGATCTCGATCATGCCGACGACGGTGCCGAAGAGGCCGAGCAAGCGGCGCCATGGCGGCGATCGTGCCGAGCGTCGTGAGATAGCGCTCGAGATCGTGCGTGACGACGCGTCCGGCTTCCTCGATCGCTTCGCGCATCACGGGCCGCGTGCTCTTCACGTTCGCGAGGCCGGCCGCGAGGATGCGTCCGAGCGGGCCCTGCTGCGCGGTCTGGGTCAGGAGCTCGGGCGTGAGCCCCTTCACCCGGTATTCGGCGAGCACGCGGTCGACGAGTCCGGGCGGCGCGACGGTGCTCCGGCGCAGCGACCAAAGCCGTTCGAAAATGAGCGCCAGCGCGATGATCGATGCCACGATCAGCGGCCAGATGGGCCAGCCTGCCGCCTGAATGATGGACCACACGGTGTCGTTGCTCCCTCGTGAAATGTGTCCCAAATGTAGCTTGGCCGCCCTATTTCCACAAGTCGGCCCGTGGAGACGTGATCGGCATCGCGGCCCGCGATGCTAGCGCGACCGTCCGGCGCGGCGCGGCCTGCCCTCGGAAACCGTCGCGGCGATCGCGGCGCCGATCAGCACGATGATCCAGACCACGTAGATCCACACGAGGAAGATCGGGAGCGCGGCGAGCGCACCGTACACGATCTGGTAGGTCGGCACGGTGCGAAGGTACACGCGGAACCCGTACTTCGCCGCCTCGAACGCGAGGGCCACGAAGATGCCGCCGACGAACGCCGAGCGCAGCGGAACGTGCCGCGCCGGCAGTATCGCGTAGATGAGCGTCGCCGTGATCGTCGTGATCGCGGTCGCGAACACGAGGGTGACGAAAGGCACCGCCGCCGACACCAACGGCACCTGCTCGACGGACGCCTCGAGCAGCCACGACGTCGCGAAGACCGCGGCGCCGATGGCGACCGGGCCCGCGGTCAGGCCCAGCGCATACACCGGAATCCGGCGCAGCAGCGAGCGCGGCTCGCGCACGCGGAAGATCGCATTGAACTCGCGCTCGACCGTCCCCACCATCATCATCGCCGTGACGATGACCATCGCGATGCTGATGCCCTGCAGGCTCGCCGCCTTGGAGGTGAATTCGGTCAGGAGCCCGCGCACGGCCGAGGTGCTGGTCGGCAGCATGTGCCGCAGCGCGAAGTGCTCGAGCGCGTCGAGCCACTGCTGGAACAGCGGATAGCGCGCGACGTACACGAACGCGACCGTGAAGAGCGGGACGATCGCAAGCATCGTCTGGAACGACAGCGCGGCAGCGGCGCGGGCCGTGCCAACCCCTGTCAGGCGGCCCACCACGCCGCGAACGAACCAGACGGCATCGCCCAGCATCAGGCGATCCCGGGGCCGCGCGGGCGAAGCGGCACGGTCCGCGCGATGCACCCCCACGCCCGACCGGGAATGCGCCCGTTCAGCAAAGCCTCGTGCCCACCGAAATGCCCACCATGAGCGATTATCGCACCGACGCGCGTCGACGCTCCCGCCGGCGGCGCGATGTAAGCTTGCGGCAAGCCGCACCGACCATTGGAGTACGGGATCGCCAGCGGTCCCGTCCGAACCGGAGACCGACCATGGCAACGATCCCTTCCTCCGCAAGAGAAATCGCCGTATTGGGCGGCGGCTGCTTCTGGTGCCTCGAAGCCGTGTTCGACGAGCTCGCCGGCGTGCTGTCCGTCGAATCCGGCTATGCCGGTGGCGACAGCGCGAACCCCAGCTACGAGGACGTCTGCGGCGGCCGCACGGGTCACGCGGAGGTCGTGCGCATCACGTTCGACCCGTCGGTCCTTTCCTTCGCCGATCTCCTGCGCGTCTTTTTCACGATCCACGACCCGACGACGCGCGACCGCCAGGGCAACGACGTCGGCACGCAGTACCGGTCGGTCATCTTCTGCGCGACGCCGGAGCAGCGCGCGACGGCCGAGGCGGTGATCCGGGAGATCACGGCCGCGAAGCTCTGGCGCGGAACGATCGTCACCGACGTCGCCGATGCCGCGCCGTTCTACGAGGCCGAGACCTACCATCAGGAATACTTCGCGAAGAATCCGCGGCAGCCCTACTGCGCCGCGATCGTCGAGCCCAAGGTCGCCAAATTCCGCAAGCAGCATTTCACGCGGCTGAAGCGCACCGCCTGACGCGAGGCCGTCAGGCGCGCGCTTCGCGGCGCGCGGCGACGCCGGCGACGGCGAGGCAGGCGCCGACGGCCCAGAACACCGGCGCCAAGCCGACCGCGGCGCCGACCGCGCCGAACGCGATCGGCACGACGAACGACATCGAATTGATGAGCGACATCCGCACGCCGCCGGCTTCGCCCATGCGGCCCGGCGGCGAATGCGTGTGCAGGAGCGCCATGATCATCGGCTGCCCCGTGCCGAGTGCCAGGCCCAGCCCGAAGGAAAGCGGGAGCAGCGTCGCGAGACTGCCGGCGAACGGATAGGCGAGGTAAGCGGCCCCCGCGGCCAGCAGTGCGCCGGCCAGGATCCCGTGCTCGGTCGCTCGCACCGCCAGCGCGGGAATCAGGAGCCGCACGACGAACGTCGCCGCGGCGAACGCGGCAAGCACGAGCCCGATCGCGGAGGCCGTGAGGCCGAGCCGCGCGCCGTAGATCGGCACGAACACGGAGTGCAGGTCCCAGCCGACGGCAAAGAAGGCGTTGAGCAGCAGCGCGCGCCGCAGCATCCGGTGTCGCATCAGCGCACGGATCCCGCCGTGATGCGGCGTCCCCGTTGCCGCAACGGGCCCGGGCAGAGCGAGGCGACCGCGCAGCAGCACGATCAGCGGGATGAGCGGAACGGCAGCGAGCAGCGCAAACGTGGCCGTGAATCCGAAATGGTCGATCGCGAGGCCCGCGACGAGCGGTCCCGCGAATCCCGAGATCGAGAAACCCATCGCGAGCAGACTGAAGTTGCGCGCGCGCTGCGCAGGCGCGCCGAGCTCGCCGGCCGCGTTCTGCGCGGCGACCTGGAACGCCATGAAGCCGACACCGACCATCGACGCGCTCGCGTAGAGCGCGGCCATCCCGGAAAGGACGAGCGGCAGGAGCGCACCGAGACCGATCGCCGCCGTGCCGAGCAGCATCGGCCGCCGCGCGCCGAGGCGGTCGGTGATGCGCCCCGTGGAGATCGCGAGCAGCATCGGGAACAGCGCGTAGAGCGACATCAGCACGCCGACGGTGAAAGGCGAGGCCCCGCGCGCGATGGCGTCGAGCGATACGGTGACGCGATTGCCGGCGAGCACCGCGTGATTCGCGATCGCGAGCGGTATCAGCGCGACCAGCGTGCGCCGGCCGCCCGTTCCCGCGGCGGCGCTCATGCGCCGGCGCGTGTGCGGCGCCGGAAGCGCTTCGGCGCGCCCGTCACGGCGCGAGCCGGTCGATGTCCCAGCGCGCAGGATCCGCCGGCGAGCGGCGGTAGCGGATGCGATCGTGCAGACGCGAAGGGCGCCCCTGCCAGAACTCGAGCATCGACGGATCGAGCCGGTAGCCGCCCCAGTGCGCGGGCCGCGGCACCTCGCCGCCATAGCGCGCTTCCGCCTCGGCGAACCGGCCCTCGAGTGCCCTGCGGTCGGCGATGGGCTCGCTCTGCGGCGAGGCCCAGGCGCCGATTTGCGAAAGCCGCGGACGGCTCGCGAAATATTCGGCCGATTCGGCATCGCTCACCTTCGCGACCGTGCCTTCGATGCGGACCTGCCGCTCGAGCTCCGGCCAGAAGAAGTTGAGCGCCGCCTCCGGATGCGCGGCGAGTTCGGCGCCCTTCCGGCTCGCGTAGTTCGTGAAGAACACGAAGCCGCGCTCGTCGAATCCCTTGAGAAGGACGACTCGTGCCGTCGGGCGGCCGCTCGCGTCGACGGTCGCGAGCGTCATCGCATTGGGTTCGGGAACGGCGGCGCGCACTGCCTCGTCGAACCAGCGCTCGAATTGCGCGAACGGCGCGGAGGCGACTTCGGCCTCGTCGAGCGCCTCGCGCATGTAGTCGGTTCGGAGGTCTGCGATTTTCACGGGCGGCGGCGAAGCGCGGGGGAACATCGCCATTTTACGCTTGTCAGCGACGAGCCGGCCGACGCCGCGCCGTCGCGCTCACTGCGTGAAGCGCTTCTCCCACGCCGCATTGATCTTGGCCAGCGCTCCGTCAGCGCGCATGGCGTCGAGGGCGTCGCTCAATGCCTTCACCGTTGCGCGATCCGTCTGCGGGTTGCAGGCGACGAAGAGCGGCTGCTCGGCCGCGACCATCACGACCTTGACCGGGGCGACCTTCGCGGCGTCGGCGAGCCCGCGACCGTTGTAGAGCCCCGTGATCCACAGGTCGATGTGGTTGGGGTCGTCGGCGGGCAGGAGGAGGCGCCCCGGGTTGTCGCGATCGTCGCGGACGAGGCGCAGGTTGGTGACGCCATTGTCGCGCAGGAAGTCGCCCTTGGCGTCGCGCGACACCGCGCCGATCCGGTAAGGCGCGAGGTCCTTCAGCACCTTCACCGGCACGCCGAAGTCACCCTTGGCGTAGATCGCCCAGTAATTCGTCGCGATCGGGCCCACCCACAGGAAGATGCGCTCGCGGCTTTCGAGCCGCGCCGTCGCGAAGAGGCAGGTGTTCCTTTCGGCCTGCGCGCGCACGTAAGCGGTGTCCCAGGGGAGCACCTCGGTCTTGAAGGCAAAGCCCGCCCGGTTCGCCATTTCCCGCACGATCTCCGTCGCGGCGCCCGTCAGCATCCCCTTCTCGGTGTAGTTGAACGGGGGATTCTCCTCGGTGAGGAATGTGAGCGCGGCGGAAGCGCCCGGCACGCAGACGCATGCGGCGAAGATCGCCAGGGCCAACCGGAGGTACGGCTTCATAGGGGGTCCAGGAGTGGGGAAGATTGCCGCATTGTCGCAATTCGCGCTCACGCTGCCAATGTCTGTCTTTCCGCCGCAGCGCCCGCTGGCCGCGGCGCGCGCGCACCCCTATACTCGGCGCAGCCTGTTCCCGCCACCCTTCCGCGCAGCAGATTGTGGACTTCAACCAGCGACAGACCTTCATCATCGCGATACTGGTGCTGTTCGCCGGCCGCTTCCTCAATCGGCAATTCGCACCGCTGCGGCAGTGGAACATCCCTGAGCCGGTGACTGGCGGATTCCTCGCCTCGCTCGTGTTCGGCGCGCTTTATCTCGCTTTCAATCTCAGGGTCGGCTTCGAGCTCGCGGGACGCGACACGCTGCTGATCGTGTTCTTCACGACGATCGGATTGAACGCGAGCATCCGGATGGTCGCGCGCGGTGGCGTGATGCTGGCCTTTCTCACCGTCTTCGCGGTCGCGAACAACCTGGTCCAGGACCTTGTCGGCGTCGCCGTCGCGAAGGCGGCGGGCGCCCCGCCCGTGACGGGCATCCTCGCCGGTTCGGCGGCGCTCGCCGGCGGACACGGGACGGTCATCGCCTGGGCACCGACGCTCGCGGAGCGCTTCGGCATCGGCAACGCGATGGAAATCGGCATCGCCGCCGCAACGTTCGGGCTCGTGGCGGGCGGCATTCTGGGCGGCCCGATCGGCCACTTCCTGATCCGAAGAAACAACCTCAGCGGATCCGCCGCGGCACACCTCAGCGTCGGTGCGACGTACGCCGAGGAGCCTCAGCTCAAGCTCGATGCCAACGGCGTCCTCAACACGCTGCTCGTGATCGCCGTCGCGATGGGGCTCGGCACCTATCTCAACGATTTCATCGCCCGAATGGGCCTCGTGCTGCCGCAGTTCGTCACCGCGCTCTTTTCGGGAATACTCCTGTCCAACCTCGTTCCGGCCGTGCTGCCCCGCCTGCGCTGGCCGACCGGCACGCCTCCGCTGGCGCTCGTCGCGGACATCGCGCTCGGCCTCACGCTCGCGATGAGCCTCATGAGCCTGCAGCTGTGGACGCTGCTCGGCGCCGCCGGGCCGCTCTTCGCGATTCTCGCCGCACAGGTCGTCGTCGCGTGCCTCCTCGCCGCGTTCGTGCTGTTTCCGCTGCTCGGCCGCACCTACGACGCCGCGGTCGCGTCGGCGGGATTCTTCGGGCTGGGCCTCGGTGCCACGCCGACGGCGATCGCCATCATGACGGCGGTGACGAAGGAGCACGGCGCGAGTCCGCGCGCCCTCCTCGTCGTTCCGCTCGTCGGCGCCTTCTTCGTCGACATCGCCAACGCGGTGACCATCCAGACGTTCATCACGTGGCTCGCAAAGTAGGCGCGGCGCGGTCCCGCGGGATGCCCGCAGCGCGCGACGCGTTGCCGCAGAGCATCGCCGCGGGGGACGCAACGCGAGTCCCGCGGGCAAACCGTGCATCCCGACAGCCGCGCAACACCCGTTTCCCCATAGCGAAAAAACCGCCTGCAAGGGATTCCCTTCTCTGGGAATTGCGTTATAGTTGCCGCCGATGGGGCAGGATTACCCGTGACAGGACGGTCTGCTTCAGCGTGTTCGCTCTACGTGTTGCGCAACAACTCATAGGAAGGAGAACTATGGCCACCGCCAAGAAAGCTGCAAAGAAGCCCGCGAAGAAGCCCGCCGCCAAGAAGCCCGCCGCGAAGAAACCCGCCGCGAAGAAGGCCGTAAAGAAAGCCCCCGCCAAGAAGGCTCCGGCAAAGAAGCCCGCTGCGAAGAAGACCGCCGCCAAGCGCAAACCGAATGCCGCATTCATGAAGGCAATGACGCCGAGCGCCGTCCTCGCCGCCGTCGTCGGCTCGATGCCGATGCCGCGGACCGAAGTCACCAAGAAGATCTGGGACTACATCAAGAAGAACAAGCTGCAGGACGCCATCAACAAGCGCCTCATCAACGCGGACGAGAAGCTGCGCGCCGTGTTCGGCGGCAAGAAACAGGTCTCGATGTTCGAGATGACGAAGCTCGTCTCGAATCACCTCAAGTAAGCAACGCCTCGCCCCCTATCGAGGGGGTCGATGTCGCGGCCGGCCGGGCTTCACGCCTCGCCGGCCGTGTTTTTTTGCCGGCTCCATTCCCGCGGCGAGCGATGCGCTATGCGTCCGCGGCCATCGCCCGTGCGACCGCCGGACGTGCCGCCAGCGTGGCGGCCCACCGCGTCAGGTTCGGCAGGTTGCCCGCGTTCTCGACGAGCGCCTTGCGTACCGCGAACACCGGATAGAGCGCGAAGTCGGCAATGGTGAGTTCGTCGGCCAGCCATTCGCGGTCGGCGAGACGCGCGTCCGCCGCGCGAAACTGCTGCAGCAGTCGTTGCTCGAACCACGTGACGTTCGCAGCCGATTTTTCCGGCGCCCGCGCGGACAGCAGGAATATCGCCCCCGTCGAAGCGGCGCAATCCGTCACCGCGTGCATCAGCCACTGCAGTGCCACGTAGCGGCGTGCCGACGCCGCGGGTAGGAACCGCCCTGTCTTCTCGGCAAGATAGAGAAGGATCGCCGCGGATTGCGCGAGCGTCAGCGCCGCGCCACCGGGTCCCTCAGGATCGATGATCACGGGAATCGCGCCGGCCGGATTGAGCTTCAGGAATTCGGGGGCGCGCTGCTCGCCCTTCGAAAGGTCGACGGTGCGAACGCGATAGGGCAGCCCGCACTCCTCGAGCATGATGGCGACGCGCTGGCCGTTGGACGTGGGGAAGGTGTAGAGATCGAGCATCGGGGCCTCGTGGAGGGCAGCGGCGGCAACGGCCGGGTGCTGGTGCGCCGGAAATCCCGCGTCACTTCGAACGCGGCCGGGTTGGCCAGTCGTCCTCGTCTTCCAGAATGCGGATGACGCGCGTGCGCTTGCCGCCCGCGTACTTCTCCATCTGCACGAGCACCGGGAACAGCGCCGCGAGCTTCGCGCGGGCGTCCTCCTCGCGCTCGAACGTCATGATCGTCCCGTCGTCGCTGCGGACATCGGTCCAGATCCCCTTGTCGTCCTCGACCTCGATCTTGAACATGCGGGCTCCGCGCAACGGCGTTTCAGGTCGCGGTGCGGGCGTTCTGCAGCGCGGCGATCCGCTCCTCGATCGGCGGATGCGTGGCAAAGAGCGACATGACGCCGCCCTTGTCGGTGATGCCGAAGCCGGCCATCGACTGCGGCAGCGCGCCCGCCTCGACGCCGCCCAGCCGGCGCAGCGCGTTCACCATCGGCGATGGCGAGCCCAGGAACTTCGCGCTGCCCGCATCGGCGCGGAATTCGCGATGGCGCGAGAACCACGCGACGATGATCGACGCGAGGATGCCGAGGACGATCTGGGCCACCATGACGGTGATGAAATACCCGGGCCCGTTGCCGCGCTCGGTGCGGAACACCGTCTTGTCCACGATCGAGCCGATGATGCGCGCGAAGAACACGACGAACGTGTTGACCACGCCCTGGATCAGCGTCAGCGTGACCATGTCGCCGTTGGCGACGTGCGCGATCTCGTGGCCCAGCACCGCTTCGACCTCCTCCTTGTTCATCGACTGGAGGAGTCCCGTGGAGACGGCGACGAGCGCCGAATTGCGGAAGGCGCCGGTCGCGAACGCGTTGGGCGCGCCGTCGTAGATCGCGACCTCCGGCATGCCGATGCCCGCACGCGCAGCGAGCTTGCGCACGGTCTCGACGAGCCACACCTCGGCGTCGTTCGCCGGCTGGTCGATCACGTGCGCGCCGGTCGACCACTTCGCCATCGGCTTCGACATCAGGAGCGAGATGATCGAGCCCGTGAAGCCGACCACCGCGGAGAACGCGAGCAGGCCGCCGTAGGACACGCCGGTCTGCGAATACATCGCGCGATCGAGGCCGAGCAGCTTCAGCACGACCGACAGCACCAGCACGACGGCGAGGTTGGTCGCGAGGAAAAGGATGATGCGTTTCATCTTGGCGTCCTTACCGGGGAGGATTCGGCCGGAATCTTAGCGCATCGCGACAGCATGGGGAGGTTTCCGACCTGCTCGGGCGTGCCTCCGCTCGGAGAATCCCTCGAGAAAACTGGGCGAGCGGCCCGAGTGCCTCATTGCCAACTGACGGCCCGCAGCGCGCCCCGAGACAACACGCCGCGCCGGCGGCATGTTGCGGCGAAGGCTCACTTCGCGCCACGCGCGAAGTCAAGCGAGGCGAAGCCGAGCGGCCGGAGTCACATTACTCAAGCAAACAGCGAGGGGCGCGCGAGGACACGAAAGCGAAGCTTCAGTGAAGGCTAACGCGAGCCCGGGCGAGCGTTAAGCCGCGAAGCGGCGGCCGGAACCACAATGCAATCGGGACGCGCAGCCGTTTTATCGATGGATTCTAGTCGCGGCCCCAGGAATCCTTGAGCGTGACCGTGCGGTTGAACACGGGCTTGGCCGACGCGTGATCCGCGAGGTCGGCGACGAAGTAGCCGTGACGCTCGAACTGGAACCGGTCCTCCGGCGCCGCGGCGGCGGCGGCCGGCTCGACGAACGCGGCGATCACGCGCTTCGACTCCGGATTGAGGTCGTCGAGGAACGTGCGTTCGATGGCGTCGGCCGGCTCGTCGTCATCCTCGCCCGCGACGACGGGCGCATGGCCGGCGACCACCGCTGCCGCCTCGGGCTCGACCTGTGCGCCGTGCGGATTGCGCGCACCGGGAAACGGCACGGCGAAGAGACGGTCGTAGAGGCGCACCTCGGCCTCGACGGCGTGTGCCGCCGACAGCCAGTGGATGTTGCCCTTGACCTTGCGCGCGTTCGCGCCGGGCGTGCCGCTGCGGGTCTCGGGATCGTAGGTGCAATGCACTGCGGTGACGTTGCCGGCGGCGTCCTTGTCGGCGCCCGTGCACCGGATGATGTAGCCGTAGCGCAGGCGCACTTCGGCCCCGGGTGCCAGCCGGAAGTAGCCCGGCTGCGGCGACTCCTGGTAGTCGTCGCGCTCGATCAGGAGCTCGCGCGTGAGCGGAAGCGCGCGCCTTCCCTGCTCGGGAAAATGCGGGTGGTTGGGCGCAAAGCAGTCCTCGCTCGTCCCTTCGGGGAAATTGTCGATGACGAGGCGCACGGGATCGAGCACCGCGATCCGGCGCGGTGCCTGCATGTTGAGGTCGTCGCGCATGCAGTCCTCGAGCACGCCCATGTCGATCCACGAGTCGGATTTCGACACGCCGGTGCGCTCGACGAAGAGCTGGAACCCGGCGGGCGTGAAGCCGCGCCGGCGGGCGCCGACGAGAGTGGGCATGCGCGGATCGTCCCAGCCGTCGACATAGCCGCCTTCGACCAGCTGGATCAGCTTGCGCTTCGACAGCGCGACGTACGTGAGATTGAGCCGGGCGAACTCGTACTGCTGTGGCAGGGGCCGCGCGAGCATCCCGCCGTCGGCGAGCTTGCCGATCACCCAGTCGTAGAGCGGACGGTGGTCCTGGAACTCCAGCGTGCAGATCGAGTGCGTGATGCGCTCGAGCGCGTCGCTGATCGAGTGCGTGTAGTCGTAGAGCGGGTAGACGCACCACTTGTCGCCGGTGCGATGGTGGCTCGCGTGGCGGATCCGGTAGATCGCCGGATCGCGCATGTTGATGTTCGGGCTCGCCATGTCGATCCTGAGCCGCAGCACGTGCGCGCCGTCGGGGAACTCGCCGGCGCGCATCCGGCGCAGGAGGTCGAGATTCTCGGCCACGGGGCGATCGCGATACGGGCTCGCCTGCCCGGCTTCGGTGAGCGTCCCGCGCAGCGCACGCATTTCCTCGGCCGACTGGCTGTCGACATAGGCGAGGCCCTGTTCCACGAACCACTCGGCGAAACGGTACAGGTCGTCGTAGTAATCGGAGGCGTGGTAGAGGTGGCTGCCCCAGTCGTAGCCCAGCCAGCGCACCGCCCCTTCGATCGAATCCTCGAACTCGGTGTCCTCCTTCAGCGGATTCGTGTCGTCGAAGCGCAGGTGGCAGCGTCCCCCGTTTTCGGCGGCGAGCCCGAAATTGAGGATGATCGACTTCGCGTGGCCGTAATGAAGGTAGCCGTTGGGCTCGGGCGGAAACCGGGTGACCACGGCGCCGCCGTATTTCCCGGTGCGCTTGTCCTCGGCGATGATCGAGCGCAGGAAGTTGGCCGCGGGCGCACTGGCGGGCGCATCCTTCCCGCGTGCGCCGGACACGCCGGGCTTCGCCTCGCCGTGCGGCGAAGCGGGCTTGCTGAGTTGCGGCGGCGCAGCACCTGTCATCGTTTGTTCATGAACAACAGTGGTTCGTCGTACATTCTAACCGGTAGGGGTATCCGCTGCCATCGCCACGCCTCCCAGTGCGCCCGGTCGATTGCCCGGAATCCCGCGCCAGACAACGATTTGCGGGGACCCGGTCGCGACCGCCGACGCGGGTTGTCCACAAATCCTGTGGATAATAGTGTGCATATCTTGTAAATTCGCTCGCTAAGTCGTACGCGGGCCGGGAAAAAGGTTGCGATGCCCAATTTCAGGCCTGTTTTTTTTGCCGCTGCTTCAACCATTTGCAAAATCTTCCCTGTGGCATAAACGCGCCGCGCGCAGCGCAGGATGACGTCCGCGTGACAGTTTTGTAACGATGACGGCGCAGAAGCTTGTCATGGACGAAGAACGTGCTGCGCCTGCGTTGTCGCACGAATCGCCGCGCATGAGTTCGATGCGCGGCGTTCCCGTCGCCGCCGCCGGTTCCGCGGGATAATCCGGCATGCGGCCTCCGACGGATCGTGCTCCCGGCGCTAGTGACACCCGCGCGGTGCTGCCGGTGTCGCTTCTCGTCAGCTCGGCGCGGCTCCTCATCGAGCGCCACATCGGGCTCGTCTGGGTCTCGGGCGAGATCTCGAACTTCACCCGTGCAGCGTCCGGCCACTGCTATTTCAAGCTGAAGGATGCGCAGGCGCAGGTGTCCTGCGTCCTCTTCCGGCACAAGGCGCAGTTCGCCGACTTCGGCCTCAAGGACGGCCTCGCCGTCGAGGTGCGCGCCACCGCATCGCTCTACGAAGCCCGCGGCGAGTTCCAGCTCAACGTCGAGACGATGCGTCTCGCCGGCCAGGGCGCGCTCTACGAGCGGTTTGCGAAGCTGAAGGCGCGCCTCGACGCGCTAGGATGGTTCGCCGCCGAGCGCAAGCGTGCGCTGCCGGCGTTTCCGGCCGCGGTCGGCATCGTCACGTCGACGCGCGCCGCAGCACTTGCCGACATCCTGACGACGCTCGCGCGCCGCTGGCCCGCGCTGCGCGTGATCGTCTATCCGACCAACGTGCAGGGCGAAGGAGCGGCCGCCGAGATCGCGCAGGCGATCCGGACCGCCAACACGCGCGCCGAGGTGGACGTGCTGATCGTCGGCCGCGGCGGCGGATCGATCGAGGACCTGTGGGCGTTCAACGAGGAAGTCGTCGCCCGGGCGGTGTTCGAATCGGCGCTCCCCGTGGTGTCGGCGGTCGGTCACGAGACGGATTTCACGATCTGCGATTTCGTCGCCGACGTGCGCGCACCGACGCCGACGGGCGCCGCGGCGCTGATCGCCCCGGACCGCGCGGCCGTGGCGCGCGACGTCGCCGGCTTCAGGATGCGCTGGCAGCGTGCGGCGCAACGCGGGCTCGAGGTGCCGATGCAGCGGCTCGACGCGCTGGAGCAGAGGCTCGTGCATCCCGCCGCGCGCATCGCCGCACAGGCGAGGGAAGCGGGCGCGCTCGCGCAGCGGCTGGCGCGCGCCTTCGCGCATCGCGTCGACGCCGCGACCACCGGCGCGGGCGGCCTCGGCAAGCGGCTGCTGCTGCAGCTTCGGCAGCCGCTGCCGCAGACGGCGCGGCTCCTTCGCTCGGGCGACGCGCTCGTGCAGGCGGCGGCGCTCGTGCGCGAGCGCACCGAGCGCCGCATCGACGCGCTCGGGCAGAGCCTCGCACTGCTCAATCCGGCGGCCACGCTGGAACGGGGCTACGCGATCGTCGCCACCTCGAGCGGCGCGATCGTCACCCGTGCCGCGGACGTGCACCCTGGCGACGACGTCGCGATCCGGTTCGCCCACGGCGGCGCCGGCGCAAAGGTCACCCGCGTCGACGACTGATCATCCGCGCGGCAACGCGGCGACGTCGCTGCACGACGTGCGCGGCGCGCGCAGCATCCGCGACATCGTGCGACGTCGCTACGCTTCGTCGGGATCGGGGTCGTCGACGGCGGCGCCGTCGGCCGCGCGCGCGCCGTGCGGCACCGAGGCGGCGATCCGCGGCGTCGTCGTGACGACATCGGCGTTCTGCGCGCGATGCCGCAGCGCGTGGTCCATCAGCACCAGTGCGAGCATTGCCTCGGCGATCGGCGTCGCGCGGATGCCGACGCACGGATCGTGGCGGCCGTGCGTATTGACGATCACCGCGTTGCCGGACTTGTCGATCGAGCGGCGGTCCTGGCGGATCGACGAGGTCGGCTTCACCGCGATCGTGACGACGACGTCCTGCCCGGTCGAAATGCCGCCGAGGATTCCGCCCGCGTGGTTCGACAGGAATCCCTGCGGCGTCATCTCGTCGGAATGCTCGGTGCCGCGCTGCGCGACGCTCGCGAACCCCGCGCCGATCTCCACGCCCTTCACCGCGTTGATGCCCATCATCGCCTGCGCGAGATCGGCGTCGAGGCGGCCGTAGACCGGCTCCCCCCATCCCACCGGAACGCCCGACGCGGCCACGGTGATCTTCGCGCCGCACGAGTCGCCGTCCTTGCGCAGCGCATCCATGAACGCCTCGAGCTTCGGAACGATCGTCGCATTGGCGACGAAGAACGGGCTCGCGTCGACGAATTCGAAGCTTTCGAACGGGATCGCGTGCGGGCCGAGCTGCACGAGATGACCGCGAATCGCGACACCGTGGCGTTCGCGCAGCCACTTCCCCGCGATGGCGCCCGCGGCCACGCGCACCGCCGTTTCGCGTGCCGACGCGCGACCGCCGCCGCGATGATCGCGGATGCCGTATTTCTGCCAGTACGCGTAGTCGGCGTGACCCGGGCGGAAGGTCTCCGCGATCGCCGCGTAGTCCTTGCTGCGCTGATCCTCGTTGCGGATCAGGAGCGCGATCGGCGTGCCCGTCGTGCGGCCCTCGAATACGCCGGAAAGAATCTCGACGGTGTCGGATTCGCGCCGCTGCGTGACGTGCCGCGACGTCCCCGGGCGGCGGCGGTCGAGCTCGCGCTGGATGTCGGCGGCCGCGAGCTCCATGCCCGGGGGACAACCGTCGACGACGCAGCCGATCGCCGGACCGTGCGATTCGCCGAAGGAAGTGACGCAAAAGAGCGTGCCGAAGGTGTTGCCGGACATCGTCGTCGCACCATGCTGCAGGGGTGCGTTCGAGTGTAGCACGCACGCCGTGCGCGGCCTCTCCGGCATGCGGTGCATGCGACAATTGGCGGGTGACCGATGCTACGCCCGTCATTCCCGCGCCGCTGGTGACGGCGCTACGCAGCGCGCGGTTCGTCGCGGCGCTGACCGGCGCGGGCGTGTCGGCCGAATCGGGCGTGCCCACCTTTCGCGACGCGCAAACGGGTCTGTGGGCGCAGTTTGATCCGCTGGAGCTCGCCACGCCCAGCGCGTTTGCGCGCAACCCCAAGCGTGTCTGGGATTGGTATGCGATGCGCCGCGACATGATCGGACGCGTGACGCCCAATCCCGCGCATGTCGCGCTCGCCGCACTCGAGCGGCACGTTCCGGAATTCCTGCTGATCACGCAGAACGTCGACGGGCTGCACCAGCGCGCCGGCAGCCGCCGCGTCGTCGAGATGCACGGCAACATCACCCGCGTGTGCTGCTCGCGCGACGGCAGGCCGGTCGCGCACGGGCAGGACACCGACCCGGAGGCGCCGCCGCGCTGCACGGACTGCGGGGCGTTCCTGCGTCCCGACGTCGTGTGGTTCGAGGAATCGCTGCCGGAAGACGCGCTTGCCGACGCCGAGGATGCCGCCAGCCGGTGCGACGTCCTGCTGGTTGTCGGAACGTCGGCGGGGGTTTATCCCGCGGCCGCGCTGCCGATGCTCGCAAAGAGAAGCGGCGCGCAGGTGGTCGAGGTCAACACCGAAGCGACGCCGCTCAGCGCGCAGGCCGATTACGCGCTGCGCGGCAAGGCCGGCATCGTGCTGCCCGCGCTCGTCGCCGCGGCGTGGAGCGAACCCGCGGCGCCGGTGTGACGAGCGTTACTCGGGCGGCGCGTCGGCGTCGCGCGGAGCGGGCGCGGCGCCCATTTCGCGCGAAAGCCGCCACGCCATCCATCCCAGCACCAGCGCACCGAGGACAAGGCTCGCCCAGAGGATCCAGCGCTTGACGTCGGGCGGGGCGCGCAGCCGATCGGTTCCACCGAGCTCCATCGCCGGTCCGACCGAGGCGGTGCCCACATTGGCCGGCAGCCCCTTCGCGGCATCGTAGCCGGGAACGAGCGTCGCGATCGGCAGCGCGCCCGGCGAGGCCGTGTAGTTGCCATACGCGAGCGTGAACGGCGGCGTGCCGCGATTGGCGAACACGATCTCCGCAGGCTCCCACCCGGCGCGCAGCGGCGGCGGCGTGCGCGCGGACACGCCACTGCGCGCGTCGAACCGCAGCAGCCAGTAGCGCCGCGCGCCGCCGATGACCGGCACCGGTGCGCTGGCGACTTCAGCGTCGGGCTCGCGAAGGCGATAGAACACGGTCGACGTGACCGTCTGCCACGCCTCCGTCGGACCTGAGCGCGCAAGGATCTGCGCCGGCACGACCGAGTTCGGCTCGGCGAGGCCGACGTCGATACGATCGACCGGATACGCACCGCCGAGGTCGTACTCGAATTCGCCTTCGCGATCCGGCACCGGCGTGCCCGCCGCGATGCGCCACTGCCGCGGCGCCTCGACGACCCGCGCCGCGGCTTCGCCGGCAACGCCCGTGAAATCGATGACCGGCTGGCGGGGCGCCCACGACAGCCGCAGATATTTCGCCCGCGTTGGCGGAATCTCGACGCGGTCGCGCACGAGCCGTCTGCCTTCGTATTCGAGGTCGACCAGCACCGCATCCGTCGTGACGGGACGCCACGACGCGAGATCGTCGCTCGCGTCGATACGCAGGTGCATCGTCGGCGCGCCGGCGCTCGCGGACAGCGTGAACACCAGCGCATTGAGCGCCTCGGTTGAGTGAGGACGCGTCGAGCACGAAGCCGGCGAGAAGCTGTTCCGTGGCCGCAGCCGGCGCTCCGTCTCCCGCTCGGATGTCTATGGCCGTTCCCGCGGCGTCGCGGACGACGTGGAGGACGAGTCCCGCGAGGTCGCGCCGGTCGCGATCGACGTAGAGCGGAAAGAGCGGCAGCGCGATCGCATCGGCGCGTGTGCGCATGTCCGCGGCATGCGGGAGCCATGCATACGGCACGACCTCGGCATCGGCGTTGAAGACACGCAGATCCGCGAGGTCGGGGCGCACCGCGCCTTCGTAGACCTCCGCGGGCACCGCGACGCGCTGGAACGGCATGCTTCCCGTCGGCACGATCGGAATGCCCGACGCATATTCCGAGGGGCGCTCGGCGTGTGCGCTGGCGGCAATGAGAGTGACGAGAACGAGCTCCCGGATCATGGTGTGTCCTCCCGGCGCGTCGGCACCGGCGCGAGATAACCGATGAGAAGCAGCAGCAATCCCACACCGATGAACGAAACGATGCGGGTGATCGTGCCGACCTGCGCCAGCTCGACCAGAAAGAGCTTGACGACGACCACGCCGAGCAGCGTTGCGCCGGCGAACCATGGCCTGCGCCAGCGTCGCCGGTTGGCCCACGCCATCGTTCCCAGCGCAATCGCCGACCACAGGATCGACAGCGTCGCCTGCACGAGCGGCGTGCGCCACAGCGCGTGCGGGGAGTACGGCACGTCGTACCAGAAGTGGATCGTGCGAAGCGCGATGGCGTTGAGCCACAGGAACGCGAGCGTCGCGAGCACCGTCGCGACGGCGCCGCGCGGAAGCGCGTCGAACACGCCGGGGTCCTCGCGCTGGACACGGAACACCCACAGAAGGGCGGCGAGGAGCACGATTGCCTGCGTGACGTCCTGCGGATTCGCGAGCGGCAGATAAGGCAGCGGCGATGGGTCGGCATCGCCATGCACGTTCGACAGCACGGACCAGATGACCAAAACGACTGCGACCGGCGCACCGCCCTGAACGAGGTAGCCGCGTCGATGCACGCCGAACGGCCAGCGCACTCCGGCGACGAGCACGCTCACCGCGGCGAGACCGATGGCGGGCACGAGGCCCCACGGCACGGTCGCCCATACGCCCGAAACGTATCCGATCCGCCCGCCGAGCCAGGCGAGCTCGTGGGCGGCAATCAGCAGCACGAGCCCGAAGGTGCCTGCGTGCCAAGGATCCAGCGACAAGCCGGCGCGGTCGGCCGTACTCCGCTCGTCGCGATCGAACCGGAAAAGCAATATGGCGAGAACCGCCAGCGCGAACGGCCACGCAAGATAGCCGCCGCCGGCGAACAGGTGCTCCGTGGCGATCCAGCGACCGCCGATGGCGGCGATCGCGGTGACGGCGAGTGCCGGCAACAGCAGCAGTGACGGAACAAGCGACATCCGCCAACGCAAAGGCCGCTCTGCCAGCGCGAACAACATCGCGGTGATCGCAAGCAGCACGACCACGGCCGGAACCCGCATTTCGAGCGGGAGCCAGCGGTCGATCTCGCGCCACCATGCATAGAGCCACCACAGGAGACCCCAGGCAAAGGCGACGCCCCCGAAAACACGCTCGCTCGCGGGAACGTCGCTCTCCTCGCGCCGCAGATGCCACGCGCTGACGAGGCCCGCGATTGCCACCAGCATCGCGCCGACGAAGGCGCTGTTCGCGAACGGGATCGCGGCCGGCGCCGCGGCCGGTGTCCACACCGAGAGTCCCAGCATGAACGCGATGCCGGCGCCAAGCTCGAGCAGGAGCCCGAAGGCACGCATCACGCGGTGCCGCTGGCGGATGCCCGCCCACAGGATTGCCGCGCCTTCGAGCGCCCACACCGCGGAGGTCCAGCGCGCATCGAGGCCGAGTGGAACCGCGAGCGTCGCGAACACGACGCCAAGCGCGAGGAAGCTCTCGACGAGAAGCCGAATGTCGTCGCGGCGGCGCGCGTACAGAAACCGGCCGAGCGCGAGGTACACCGCCGCCATCGCGAGGGCGCTGTACGCCATCCCGTACTCGATGTCGCGCACGAGCGCGCTCTGCAGGCCCGCCGCGACCAGCGGCGTGCCGAAGACGAGCCCGCCGTCGACGTAGCTGCGCACCTCGACCGACTGGCGCAGCGCGTACAGCACGGCAATCGCGACGTAGAACAGGAAGAACAGGATGAGGAAGGGCTCGGTGGTAGCGAAGTGCTCCGGCTGGTAGCGCGTCACCCCCCAGAACGCTCCGACGAGGAACGTGAACACGAATCCCAGCAGATTGAGCGAGCGCCACGCCTTGAACCACGCGATGCCGAGAATCCCCGCATTGAGGAGCGCGTAGTAGCTGAACAGCATCACGTGATTGCCGCTGTCGGTCGACGTCAGCACCGGCGCGAGAAACCCGCCCAGGACCGCCAGCGCGGCGAGCGAGATCGCGTCCTGCCGGATCGCGAGCCACGACGAGAGCGCGGAGATCCAGAACAGCAGCGCGAACGCGGCGAGCGGTGGCACGAGCGCATAGAGCTTCAGCGCGGCGAACACCGTGAGGTAGAGCACGCCGACGCCGCCACCTTGAAGCACCATCGCATAGGCACGCCGGCGCACGCGCAGGCGCCAGCCCACGACGAGCAGCGCGACGCCGCCGAGTGCGACGCCGGCGAGCCGCACCGAAATCGGCACGTACACGTGCTCGACCGCGTATTTCAGCAGGAAGCCGACGCCGATGAAGAGCAGCAGCACGCCGATGCGGGCGAGCGTGTTGCCGCCGACGAGCCAAGCCCAAACGGGGCTCGGCGGTACCGGAACGTGCTCGGTGAACACCAGCGGCGGCGCAGCGCCACGCCCGATGCCATCGGCTGACGCGGATGCGGACGACGATCCTCCGGCCGCAAGTGCGCGACCCGCCGGCGTAAGAGTGCCGTCCGGATTGAATGCCTCGTCCGCCGCGAGGGAGGGTGCGGCCATCACCGGCGGTGCGACGAATGCTGGCGCCGGCGCCGCTGTCTCGAGCGAACGGTCCGGCATCGTCGGGACATCCAGGAGTGCCGTGTCAGGCGCCGATGCCCCAAGTGCGGTCGCGGGCAGCGGCGCCGCGGCCGTCTCGCGCAGCACGTGTTCGAGATTTGCGACACGACGTTCCAGCGCCGCCACGCGCAGCGCGAGCGCCGGATCCGCAGGCGGTGCTTCAGGATTCGATACGCGCGGCGCCGTCGCCGGAACTGCCGCGATCCTTCGCTCGCGCCGGATGGCAATGATGACGCCGATGACGAAGCCGACGAAGCCGCCGAACGCCGCGCCGCTGCGTCCGTCCATCATCGCACCGAGCAGGCCGCCAACCACGAGCCCGATCAACGCCGCCATGGATTTCTCCCCAAATCCCTGGATTGCGTCACCTGCGCGCGCCGCGCAACGCCAGCACCGTTGCGTGCAGTGCCGGAAGCGAAACCTGTTCCGGTGGCACCGCGGGCGCCGCGCGGAGTGCAATGCGCGAATAGACCCCGCGCAGTCGCCGCATCGCCTTGCCCTCGTGCGAGCGGCTGAAGAACGAGCCCCAGAGGCCGGAAAGCGCCAGCGGCACAACCGGCACAGGGCGTTTCGCGAGTGATGCGCTCGAGGCCGGGACGGAACTCGCCCATCTCGCCGGTGGACGTCAGCTGGCCTTCGGGAAAGATGCCGACGATTTCCCCTTCCGCGAGCGCCTTCGCGACATCGGCGAACGCATGCTCCTTGAGCGCCGCATCCTCCCGCGCCGACGCGATCGGAATCGTGCGCATCGTGCGGAAGATGAACGACAGCACCGGCACGCGGAAGATCCTGTGGTCCATCACGAACCGGATCGGCCGGCGCACGCAGCCGGCGATGACGACCGCGTCGACGTAGCTCACGTGGTTGCAGATGACCACGCAGGGCCCCGCCTCCGGGATGTTCTCGAGGCCCTCCTTGTCGACGCGATAGAACGTGTGGATCAGGAGCCACGCGAGGAAGCGCATCAGGAATTCCGGCACGAGCCCGAAGATGAACAACGGCGACCGCCGCGTTCATGAGCCCGGTGACGAGGAACAGCTCCTGGATCGTGAGCCCCGCTTTCAGGAGCCCGATCGCGAGCCCGGCCGACACGACGATGAACAGCGCATTCAGGATGTTGTTGGCGGCGATGATCCGCGAGCGGTGCGAGGGCTCCGAGCGCTCCTGGATCAGCGCGTACAGCGGCACGATGTAGAAGCCGCCGAAGAGCCCGATCAGCACGAGGTCGATCGTCACGTGCCAGTGCGCCCGCGTCGCGAAGAACGCGTCCGAGCCCGGCAAGTCCGTGCGCGGACAACCCGCGACTCGCAAGCCAGAGGTCGACCGCGAAGACGGTGAGCCCGATCGCGCCGAATGGCACGAGCCCAAGCTCGATCCGGCGCCCCGAAAGTTTTTCGCACAGCAGCGAACCCGCGCCGACGCCGACCGAGAACGCCGCCAGCAGGAACGTCACGACGTGCTCGTTCGCCGCCAAGGATCTCACGCGCGAATCCGGCGAACTGGGCGAGAAAGATCGCTCCGTAGAACCAGAACCACGAGATCCCCAGCATCGACAGCCACACGACGCGGTTGCGCTGCGCGAAGCGAAGGTTGTTCCACGTCTCGGTGAAGGGATTCCAGTTGATCCTGAGCTCGGGCGACACGGACGGCGTCAACGGGAATCGCGCGGCTCACGAGATAGCCGGCGACGGCGACGGCAACCGCCACGGCGCCCGCGATGATCGGCCCGTGCGGGTGGATCGCGACGACGAGGCCGCCGACGATCGTTCCGAGAAGGATCGCGACGAACGTGCCCATCTCGACGAGACCGTTGCCGCCGACCAGCTCGTCAGTGGCGAGCGTTCTGCGGCAGGATCGCGTACTTCACCGGGCCGAACAGCGTCGAGTGCACGCCCATCAGCGCGAGCGCCGTGAACAGCAGCACGAGGTCGTGCCGCCAGAATCCGGCGAGGCCGATCACCATGATCGCGATCTCGAGGAGCTTGATCCAGCGGATCAGTCGCGACTTCTCGTACTTGTCCGCGAGCTGGCCCGCGGTCGCGGAGAACAGCATGAACGGCGCGATGAAGACGGCGCCCGCGAGATTGACGAGCGCGTTCGCGTCGAGCGAGGTCATCTGCGCCGCCTCGAAGGCGACGAAGATGATCAGCGCATTCTTGTAGATGTTGTCGTTGCCGGCGCCGAGGAACTGCGTCCAGAAGAACGGAGCGAAGCGGCGCTCGCGCAGGAGGTCATATTGGCTCGGGGAGTGCATCGTTTGCGCCTTCAGGACGGGTTCGTGAAGAAGGGGCGCGTCTCGAACAGGCGGGACGCGAGGCGGGTGCCGCCGGAGTGGAAATCGGCGGCCGCGGGCTGGATCGGGCACACGGGCATTGTGCATCGGAACACTTGGTCGCATCGCCCTCCCCTCACGGCTGCTGTTCATCGAGATACTCCAGCACCGACTCGAGCGCCGCGCGCACCGCATCGGGATCGGGCCAGTACCAGACTTCCTTGCCGATCTTCTCGCTGACCAGGACGCCCGCCTCGCGCAGCACCTTGAGGTGGTGCGCCACCGCGGAGCGCGACAGCGTTGAGGCGGCGACGATCTGCCCGACGTTGAGCCGCTCGCCGGGCTCGAACATCAGCAGGATCCGCTGCCGGTGCGCGTCGCCCAGCGCGACGAACATGCCCGCCGTGCGGCGCCAGGCGCGCGGTATCGCTTTCGCATAGCTCTGTCGCATCGATCGCTGTCCTCGGCCGGCCGAATATATAACTAATAGACTAGTTATATGGTTTTGTAGTCTAGCGATGCGGCAGCGGCTGTCAAGAGGCGAAAGAGGCGTCCGGCAACGCGTCCGACGAACGGTCGCCGCCGCGAGGCTGTGGATGCGAGCCGCGCAGTACAGCTGTGCCGGACGCTACAATTCGGGCTGGCGGGAGGCACCCTCGTCTCCCGGCGAGTCGCCACCGCGCTTTCGGCACAGGCCCGACACGATGCAGCAATACCTCGAGTTCATGCGCCACGTGCGCGACCACGGCCACCGCAAGGCGGACCGCACCGGCACCGGCACCCTGTCGGTGTTCGGCTACCAGATGCGCTTCGATCTCGGCGCCGGATTTCCGCTGCTGACGACCAAGAAGGTCCACACGAAGTCGATCATCCACGAGCTCCTGTGGTTCCTGCGCGGCGAGACCAACGTGCGCTCGCTGCAGGCCGCCGGCGTGACGATCTGGGACGAATGGGCGGATCCGAACGGCGAGCTCGGGCCCGATCTACGGCTACCAGTGGCGCAGCTGGCCGACGCCGGACGGCGGCCACGTCGACCAGATCGCCAATGTGCTGGCCGAGATCCGGCGCAATCCGGATTCGCGCCGCCTCATCGTCTCCGCGTGGAACGTCGGCCAGATTCCGCAGATGAAGCTGCCGCCCTGCCATGCGTTCTTCCAGTTCTACGTGGCTGACGGAAAGCTGTCCTGCCAGCTCTACCAGCGCAGCTGCGACATCTTCCTCGGCGTGCCCTTCAACATCGCGTCCTATGCGCTCCTCACGCACATGGTGGCGCAGCAGTGCGATCTCGGCGTCGGGGATTTCGTGTGGACCGGCGGCGACTGCCACCTGTATCTCAACCATCTGGAGCAGGTCGATCTGCAACTGTCGCGCGCGCCGCGTCCGCTGCCGCGGCTCGCCATTCTCCGCAAGCCCGCATCGATTGCCGAATACCGGTTCGAGGATTTCGCGATACTGGATTACGACCCGCATCCCGCCATCAAGGCGCCTGTCGCCGTCTGACCGGCCCCGTGACCGCGGCGACGCCGCTCCCCGCCATCGAGTTCCGGTCCTTGCCGAATCGCGGAGCGCGCTTGACGCGCAACCGGACGAGCAATCAGAATTCCGCGCCTACCGCCGGCGCTTTGGAGGCGCGGTGCGTTCAATCGGCGCACCCGGCGGCATGACACCAAATTCAGGGAGAAATTTGTGAAGGGAATGACGATACGAACGACGCTTTGCCTGGCGTTCGTCGCTGCAGCGCTGGCCGGCTGCGGACAGAAGGCCGATACCACCGCCGAGAAGGCCGCCACCGAAGCCAAGGACAAGGTTGCGGCCGCGGCCAAGGACGCAGAGGCACTCGCCAAGGAAGCGGAAGCGCGCGAGACCGGCATCGACGCCTACATGTACGCCTATCCGCTCGTGACCATGGAGTTGACGCGGCGCGTGTCGACGAACGTGGCGGCGCCGGAAGGAAGCAAGGCGCCGATGGCGCAATTCGCCAAGCTGCGCGGCTATCCGGCCGTCGACGACCACACGGTCACGGCGCCGAACGCGGACACGCTCTACACCGTCATCTGGCTGGACGTCTCCAAGGAGCCGTGGATCGTCAGCTCACCCGACATGAAGGGCCGGTTCTTCCTGCTGCCGATGCTGGACGGATGGACGACGGTCTTCGCCGATCCCGGCAAGCGCACCACGGGCACGGGCGCGCAGAAGTTCGCGATCACCGGGCCGGGCTGGACGGGAACGCTCCCGGCCGGCGTCACCGAATACAAGTCGGCAACGTCGATGGTGTGGCTGCTCGGCCGGATCTACTGCACCGGCACGCCGGAGGACTACAAGGTCGTGCACGCGCTTCAGGACCAGATGACGGCGGTGCCGCTTTCGTCCTATGGCAAGCCCTACACAGCGCGGCGGGGACGGTGGATCCGGGCATCGACATGAAGACGTCGATTCGCGACCAGGTCAACGCGATGGACGCGGCATCCTATTTCAAGCTGTTCGCACAGCTGCTGAAGGCGAATCCTCCCGTGGCCGAGGACGCGCCGATGGTGGCGAAGCTCGCGAAGATCGGCATCGTGCCGGGACAGGACTTCGATGCGTCGAAGCTCGACCCGGCGGTCGCGAAGGGGCTCGCGGCCGCGCCGAAGCCGGGGCAGGAAAAGATCATGGCGTGGATGAAGGAAGGAATCGTCGCCGGTGACGCGAAGGTCGAGAACGGCTGGTACTTCACCACCAAGACGGGGATCTACGGCACGAGCTACCGGCAGCGGGCGCTGGTCACCGCCATCGGCCTCGGTGCCAACCGTCCCCAGGACGCGGTCTACCCGACTTCGGAAGGACCGGACATCGTCAAGAAGTACAGCGGCGCGAACAAGTACGTGCTGCATTTCCCCAAGGGCGAGCTGCCGCCGGTCGACGGCTTCTGGTCGCTGACGATGTACGACGCGAACTATTTCTTCGTGCCCAATCCGATCAACCGCTACACGGTCAGCCAGCGCAACAAGCTGAAGCAGAACGCGGACGGATCGGTCGACCTCTACGTCCAGAACGAGTCTCCCGGCAAGGACAAGGAGCAGAACTGGCTGCCCGCGCCGAAGGACCAGTTCGTCCTGATGATGCGGCTGTACTGGCCGAAGGAGAAGGCGCCCTCCATCCTCGACGGCAGCTGGAAGATTCCGCCGGTCAAGGAAGCGAGCTGAGCTCAGCGGGCCGGAGGCAGCGTCGTCGCAGTCGATGCTGCCTCCGTCCGCGGCGACCTCGTTTCCGTCCGGCCGACGGAAACGTTGCAATCATTGCCGACGCATGAGGAGGTTCTGCCGGCGCAACCGTCGGGCGTCGACGCGATTCCGACGGCGCTCGGGCTCGATCTGACGTCTGCGTGCGTTGTCGACGCGCGCCGCGAAACCAGCAGCGGAAAAAAAGAAGCCCGCCGGGAGGAGGTTAGCGGGCAAGGGGGACTTGAGTGCGGCGGCATCGTTCGATGCCGGCTCGCCTGCGGCGGGCGCCATGCGCCGGCCGGTCAATCTCGTTGTGCGTCGCGCGCGTCAGGCAATCGCGCGCGCGGCGCTGATCCGATCCGCGAGGGCCTCGAGCGTCTCCTGCTGGGCGGCCGACACCGCCTCGCCGTCGTCACGCGCATCGCCTCGCATCGACTCGAGGCTGTCGAGCCATCGCGGAGCAAGTTCGGGCGAGAACGTGGGCATGGTGGTGTGGCTCGTTGGGTTCGCTGCCTGTCCAACACTAAGCAGGTTCCGTGCCATTCGGCATGGACGATGCGGACCTTGCAAGTCCTGATGCCGTTTCCCCTATGACAACGTCAACGTTGCGATGCGGCGAAGCGCGGGCCGTACGCAATGCGAAACGAGCGCACCTGTCGCGGCAAACCGACATCCTATGTGTCATTTGTGTTAATGACTTGTTTTTGCAAGTTTTTTGATGTCTCCAATCGGCGACGGCCGAGGGAGGTTGCGCCGCACAACGGCGGCAATCCATGACGTTGGAATGAGGGCCTCCGCGGGGCGCGAAAGCGGCGCAGGGGCGCCGGTACGGTTTGCACCGCGTGGCGCGTCGCGAGAGGTCAGCCCGGCTTGCCTTCCTTGAACATCGCGGGCTCGAGCCGGTGCCGCTGCAGCAGCTTGTAGAACTCCGTCCGGTTGCGCTTGGCGAGCTGCGGCCGCCTGCGTCACGTTGCCTCCGGTGATCTTGAGCAGCCGCACGAGGTAGTCGCGCTCGAAATCCTTGCGCGCCTCCTCGAACGGCACCAGCGCGCTCGCATCCTCGCGCAGCGCGCTCTGGACGAGCGTCGCCGGAATCATCGTCGTCGTCGCGAGCGCGACCGCCTGCTCCAGCAGGTTGAGGAGCTGGCGCACGTTGCCGGGCCACGGCGCCGCCACGAGCAGCGCCATGGCGTCGGGCGCGAGCGACGGAACCGGCCGCTTGTAGCGCTCGGCGAGCCGGCGCAGGAAATGCGTCGCGAGCAGCGGGATGTCCTCGCGCCGGTCCGCGAGCGGCGGCAGCCGCAGCGAGACGACATTGAGGCGGTAGTAGAGATCCTCGCGAAAGCGGCCCGAGGCTTTCTGCGCCTCGAGATCGCGGTGCGTGGCCGAGATCACGCGCACGTCGATCGGGATCGACTGCGTCGCCCCGACCGGACGCACCTCGCCTTCCTGCAGCACGCGCAGCAGCTTCACCTGCAGCGCCAGCGGCATGTCGCCGATCTCGTCGAGGAAGATCGTGCCGCCGTCGGCCGCCTGGAACAGTCCCTTGTGCGCCTGGACCGCGCCGCTGAACGCGCCGCGCGCGTGGCCGAAGAGCTCGGATTCGAGCAGCGGCTCGGGGATCGCGCCGCAGTTCACGGCGACGAACGGCTCGTCGCGGCGCGGGCTCGCGCGGTGGATCGCGCGCGCGAGCAGCTCCTTGCCGGTGCCGGAATCGCCGTAGATCAGCACGCTCGCGTCGGAATCGGCGACGCAGCCGCGCCTGGCGCAGCAGGTCCTCCATCTGCGGGACTGCGCGTGATGATGCCGGCGCGCCATTCGCCCGAGGATTCCTGCACGTCGCCCGATGCGTCGCCGGCAAGCGCCATCGCCGCCGCGACCTTCTGCAGCAGCTCCTGGCTGTCGAACGGCTTGGTGAGGAAGCCGAAGACGCCGCGCTGCGTGGCCGACACCGCGTCGGGGATCGTCCCGTGCGCCGTCAGGATGATCACGGGCAGCGCCGGATGCTGCCGATGGATCGCCTCGAAGAGCTGCAGGCCGTCGATGCCCGGCATCCGCAGGTCGGTGATCACCGCGCCCGGCCGCGCCACCGCGAGCGCGGCAAGCGCCGTTTCGCCGCTGTCCGCCGTGCGCACGCGATAGCCGGCCGACGTGAGCCGCAGGCTGATCAGCTTGAGCAGGTCAGGGTCGTCGTCGACCAGCAGGATGTCGCCCGCGGGAACCATGGAGCCCATGCGCTTCGATTCCGGGCGCTAGCGCCCGCCTCCGCCGCCGCCGCCGCCACCACTTCCGCCGCCACCGCCGCTCGCGCCGCTGCCTCCGCCGCCCATCCCGCGCATGCGGTCGCGCAGCAGGCTCCGCTCCATCGTCTGCAGATCCTCGAGCTTCTGCAGCGCGGCGTCGGTCTTCTGCTGCTCGTCGCGAACGGCGCGCATGCGCTCGACGATCTGCGCCTGCAGCACCGCCGCCAGCTGCTTCATCATCGGCGAGCCCGGATTGCTGCTGCGCGACGTTCTCGAGCAGCTGCAGTGCGCGCTGGTCGTCCTGCGGCGAGGTCCGTGCAATCGTGTAGAGCACCGCCAGGCGAATCCGGTTCGCATCGGTGCGCTGCCGCGCGAGCGCCTGCGTCGCGGCGTCGCGCTCGCGCTTCTGCTCGTCCGGGCTCAGCGTTCCGTAGCGCTGCAGATCGGCGACGAGCACCAGCAGGTCTTCCTCCTCGAACGTGAGAACGGGCCGCGCCGCCACCGCGGGCGCGGGCGGCAACACGGTCGGTGCGGGCGCAGGCGCGGGCTCGGCGCTCTTCTCGGGCTCGGGCGTCACGAGCGGCGGCTCGACCGGCTCGATCGGCGGATATTCGACCATCGGTGCCGGCGTCGGCGCGATGGTCGCGGGGTACTCCTCCTCGTCGTGCGGCGCGGGCAGCGGGGTCGCGCAGCCGAACAACAGGGTGGCCGCGAGCAGGATCAGCCAGCGCGCGCGACTCATCGGCTTCCGCCCATCGCGACGTGCGCGGCGCTCGGCGGTGTCTCGGCGGCCTCGGCGGCCTCGGCGGCGCCGGAAGCGGCAGCCGGCAGCGTCAGCCGGAAATGCGCGCCGCGGCGTCCGTCGACGCGGTCGAGCACCTCGATCCTTCCGCCATGCGCGAGCGCGTACTCGCGGGCGATGGCGAGCCCGAGCCCCGATCCCTTGACGCGTCCCTCGACCGGCGCCTTGCCCTGATAGAAGGATTCGAAGATCTTCTGCCGGTCGCCCTCGTCGACGCCGTGGCCCTGGTCGACGACGTCGAGCACCGCGAAGCCGTCCTCGGTGCGAAGGTCGATCGCGATCGCGCCCGAGCGCGGCGAGTACTTGATCGCGTTGGAGACGAGATTGTCGACGATCGTGCGGATCTTGTCGGCGTCGCCGATCACCTGCGCAGGCTTGAGGTCGGGCACGAACGCGATCATCCGTGCCAGCGCGGCGAGCTTGTGCTCGCGCACGACCCGGCCCACGACGTCGGGCAGGAAGACGGTCGAGAGCGTCTGCGGCTCCATCGCGCGCGTCTGGTGATAGGTGAGGAGGTCCTCGATCAGCTTCTGCAGCGACAGCGTGTTCTCGCGGACGATGCGGACGATGTCGCGCTGCTCCGGCGACAGCGCGCCGCCGACGTTGTCGCGCAGGAGCTCGGCGCCTTCGCGCACCGCCGTCAGCGGCGTCTTGAGCTCGTGCGACACGTGCCGCAGGAAGCGATTCTGCTGCTCCTCGAGGTCGTGCAGCCGCGTGCGCAGCCACTCGAGGCGCTGGCCGAGATAGCGCAGGTCCTGCGGGCCGTTGACCTCGATCGCGTGCGTGAAGTCGGCGGTGCCCATCTGGCGGATCGCCTGGTCGAGCTGGCGGATCGGGCGCGCGATGAGGACGGCGAACAGAATGGCGAGCGCGAGCGCGATGCCGGCCGTGGCGAGCGTCAGGTACAGCCATTTCTCGTGGCCCTGCGCCGCGATCTCCTGCAGCCGCAGGATCGCGCGGTCGGTGAGGTCGTTGGTCGCCGTGACGGTGAGCTGGGCGCCCTCGACCAGCTTCGAGTAGCCGGCCGCGAGCTGCGCCTGCGCATCCGCGGAATGCAGCGGCGCTCCCAGCGACTTGTTGAGCATCGACTCGCTGTCGGCGAGGCGCGCCAGTGCCACGAGCTTGTCCTCCGCGAGCGGCAGCGACGCCAGCTGCTTTTCGGTCTGGAGGAATTCCTGCCGAACGCGGGCGTAGTCGTCGAGCAGCGTGCCGTCCTCGAGGATCAGGTACTGGCGAACGATGCGCTCGAGCGTCGCCGACTGCTCGACGAGCTGCCGGCTGGCGCGCACGGCCTGTGCCGCCTGCTGCACGGCTTCCTGCCCCTGCGCCTGCAGCTGGTCGAGCGACAGGATGAGTTCCGCCAGCGCATAGATCAGCGGCAGGCTGACCAGCAGGAACCCGAGCAGGATGAACTTGAGGAACGATCTGGGGTAATACACGGGGGATCGCCGCTATAATTTGCGCCAATTATGACACCGTACTCGACCCCGCGAATGCCGGCATGACCCGCGCCGCCCCTGCGTCCGTCGCGGGCACCGGTCCCGGCAAGGCAATGCCGCAGCTCGAGATCGTCGCGGCGGTCGCGGCGAACGGGGTGATCGGCGCCGGCAACCGGATGCCATGGCATCTTCCCGCCGACCTGCGCCGCTTCCGCGCGCTGACCACGGGGCACGCAGTGATCATGGGACGCAAGACCTGGGAATCGATCGGGCGCGCGCTGCCGCAGCGGCAGAACATCGTGGTGTCACGGGCGCCGGCCTTCCGCGCCGAAGGCGCACAGGCGGCGGCCTCGCTCGACGAAGCGCTCGCGCTGGTCACGCTGCCGGCGCCGGCGTTCTGCATCGGCGGCGGCGAGCTCTACCGCGAGGCGCTGTCGCGCGCGACGACGCTGCATCTCACCGAGATCGGCGCCAGCTTCGAAGGCGACGCGACGTTTCCCGCGTTCGATCGCACGCACTGGCGCGAGAGCGCGCGCGAACCGCATTCGCCGGAGGCGCCGGGCGGCGTCGCTTACGCCTTCGTCACCTACACGCGAACCGGGGACTGACGCCGCTCGCGCGGCCCGGCCGCAACCGATCACGCATTCGCATCCACGGAGAACGATCATGTCCGAAGGCGGGTTTCACGTGCACGGTCCGCACGATCACGAAGTCGAGCACGCGGCACACTCCGGCGACCCGTTCGCGGGACGCATCGCGGTGATGACCGCGATCTTCGCGACGCTCGGCGCGATGATGGGCTACATGGCGGGCGCGACGCAGAACGAGGCGCTCCTGTTCAAGAACGAGGCGGCGATCAGGAAGACCGAGTCGTCCGATCAGTGGAACTTCTACCAGGCGAAGAGCAGCAAGCAGAATCTCGCGGAACTGGGCGCCGTGCTCGCGACCGGCGACGCACAGGCGAAATTTGCGAAGGACGCGGAGCGCTACAAGGGCGAGAAGGACGCCATCATGGCCGAGGCGAAGAAGCTCGAGGCGGCCTCGGCCACGGCGGAGGAGAAGAGCGAGGAGGCGATGCACGTCCACCATCGCTGGGCGCAGGCGATGACGCTGATCCAGATCGGCATCGCGCTGGGCGCGATCGCGCTCCTGACGCGCAGCAGGCGGATGGGCATCGGCGCGATCGCCGTCGCGGGTGCGTCCGTGGCGCTGGCAGCGCTCGCCTTCGCCCACATCTGACGCGATTCGCGCGCTCGCGTTGTATGCGCCCGCCCGTTCCGCGATAATGGCGGGCCGGCGCACCCCGGGTGGCGTCTCGAGATGGACGCGCCCGGCCCCTCGGCCGGGATGGCGGAACTGGTAGACGCAGCGGACTCAAAATCCGCCGGCAGCAATGCCATGAGGGTTCGAGTCCCTCTCCCGGCACCACACCGATCGGCGCCCGCCAGGCAATGCCCCGCTACACACTCCGGGATTTCGACTACACGCTGCCGCGCGAGCTCATCGCGCAGGCACCTTCGCGCGAGCGCACCGGGAGCCGTCTGCTCCACGTCGCCGGCGCAACACTGGCGGACCTCGCCTACACCGACCTGCCGTCTCTGCTCGCGCCCGGCGATCTGCTGGTGTTCAACGACACGCGCGTGATCCGCTCGCGCCTCGCTGCGACGAAGCCGTCGGGCGGGCGCGTCGAACTTCTGCTCGAGCGCATGCTCGGCCGCGACGAGGCGCTCTTCCAGCTCCGCGCGAGCCATCCGCCGAAAGCGGGAGGCGTGCTGCTGCTCGCCGACGGTGTGCGGGCGATCGTCGAGGGACGCAGCGATCGCTTCTTCCATCTACGGTTCGAGGGCCCGCCGTCGCTCGTCGACTTCCTGGAAAGACACGGCGACGTGCCGCTGCCGCCCTACATCACGCGACCGTCGGAGGCCGATGACGCCGAGCGTTACCAGACCGTCTATGCGCGCCATGCCGGTGCGGTCGCCGCGCCCACGGCAGGCCTGCATTTCGACGAGACGCTGCTTGGCGCGCTTGCGGACGCGGGCATCGCCTTCGCGTACGTGACGCTGCACGTCGGCGCCGGAACGTTCCAGCCCGTGCAGGACGACGATCTTTCGCGTCACGTGATGCACGCCGAGCACTACCGCATTCCCGAAGCCACGGTCGACGCGATCGCCGCCGCCCGCGCGCGCGGCGGGCGCGTCGTCGCGGTCGGAACCACGAGTCTTCGCGCGCTCGAATCCGCCGCGACGATCGATGGCAGCATCGCGGCGGGCGATGCCGAGACCGCGCTGTTCGTGACGCCGGGCTACCGGTTTCGCGTCGTCGATCGTCTGCTCACGAACTTCCACCTGCCGAAATCGACGCTGCTGATGCTGGTGTCCGCGTTCGCGGGGCACGAGAACATCCGCGCCGCCTATGCACACGCGATCGCCGCGCGGTATCGCTTCTTCAGCTACGGCGACGCCATGCTGCTCGAGCCCGCACGGGCGCGTTGACCGCAGCGCGGGCGACGGAGACGATCCGCGCAACAGTGCGCGCGCTTTGCGTGACCGGCCGGCGCAAAAAGCTGGCTGTCGCCGCTCGAAACAATTACTGTCCCGATCGATCCGGTCCGTTCGGGTGACGCGTTCGTCGCCCGCACCGGTTTCCGTCCTCTCATGCCGCTCAACTCGTTCACCGAACCCCGCGCCTCGCCGTACGTGATCATCGCGCTGCGCCACACCGAGTCGCGGGCGCAAGGCGCACGCGCATGACGTCGGCGATGAAATTCCAGGTGAGCGCCACCTCGGGTGCCGCGCGGCGCGGACAGCTGCTGCTCCCGCACGGGACCGTCGAGACGCCGGTGTTCATGCCCGTCGGCACCTACGGCACCGTCAAGGCGATGGCGCCGACCGAACTGGTGGGCCTCGGCGCCGAGATCGTCCTCGGCAACACGTTTCACCTGTGGCTGCGTCCGGGGGTGGACGTCATCGGCGCGCACCGCGGTCTGCACCGGTTCATGGGCTGGGATCGGCCCATCCTCACGGACTCCGGTGGATTCCAGGTGTGGAGCCTCGGCGCGCTCCGCACCGTGCGCGAGGAAGGGGTCACGTTCGCTTCGCCGGTGAATGGCGACCGCATGCTGCTCACCCCCGAGATCTCGATGGAGGTCCAGCACGCGCTCGATTCTGACATCGCGATGGTGTTCGACGAGTGCACGCCGTGGCCTGCGACACGCGACGAGGCGGCGCGCTCGATGGAGCTGTCGCTGCGCTGGGCGCAGCGCTCGCGCGACGCGTTCACGGCCAAACAGGGGCCGAACGCGCTCTTCGGCATCGTCCAGGGCGGGATGCAGGAAGACCTGCGCGACGCCTCGCAGGCCGGTCTCTCTGAAATCGGCTTCGAGGGCTACGCGCTGGGCGGGCTTTCGGTCGGCGAGCCGAAGGAGGACATGCTGCGCATCCTCGCCCACAGCGCGCCGCGGATGCCCGCGACCCATCCGCGCTACCTGATGGGCGTCGGCACGCCCGAGGACATCGTCGCGGCGGTCGCTGTCGGGATCGACATGTTCGACTGCGTGCTGCCGACCCGCAACGCCCGCAACGGGCATCTCTTCACGCGCTTCGGCGACGTCCGGATCCGCAACGCCGTGCATCGTACCGACCTCCGGCCGCTCGACGCAACCTGCGCCTGCTACACCTGCCGCACGTTCTCGCGCGCCTACCTCCACCACCTGCAGAAGGTGAACGAGATCCTCGGAGCGCGGCTCAACACCATTCACAACCTCCATTACTACGTGGCGCTGATGGCCGGCCTGCGCGAGGCGATCGCGCGGGATCGTCTCGCCGACCACGTCGTAGAGTTCCACGCCAACCGCGCCCGCGGGGCCTGACGGCCGCAAGGCACGCCGTCCCCGGACCCGGGCGGGACAAGCATGGCGGGGCCGGTGTCGCTCCATGCTAAAATTGATAATTTTCCGGCCGCCCGAGCGGCCCGGGACAGCGCGCTTTTCCACCTCCCTTGCACGCACGGGACGGGCAGTGGAAGCGCCGGCGCCCGCGGCCCATGCAACCAGGAGGCGCCACCGATCCTTCGGAGAACGAACCGTGATCCTTGATTTCCTGATCTCCCCTGCCTATGCCCAATCGGCCCCCGCGGCCGGCGCCGGCACCGATCTCCTGTCCTTCCTGCCGCTCGTCGCGATCTTCGTCGTCTTCTACTTCCTGATGCTGCGGCCGCAGCAGAAGCGCGCCAAGGAGACGAAGGCGATGCTGGAAGCGCTGCAGAAGGGCGACGAGGTCGTCACTGTCGGCGGCATCGTCGGCAAGATCTCGAAGCTGACCGACCAGTACGCGACCGTCGAGATCGCGACCGGGGTCGAAGTCACGGTGCAGCGCCAGGCCGTCGCGACGGTCCTGCCCAAGGGCTCGCTCAAGAACCTCTGACGCCGTGCCGGGCGCCTTCGCGTCGCGATCCTGCCCGCCCGACGCACGCCCCATCCGCCGTCCACCGACCACGCCAAGCCGCCGCCCATGAACCGCTACCCGCTCTGGAAATATATCGTCATCGCCGTCGCGCTGGTCATCGGCCTCCTCTACACGCTACCGAATTTCTTCCCCGAAGTGCCGGCGGTGCAGGTGTCGTCGTCCAAGGCGGCGGTCAAGATCGACACCGCGCTCCTCGGCACCGTCGAGTCCGCGTTGAAGGACGGCGGCGTCCCCTACCTCGGTACCGAGCTCGATCCCGTCGGCGTCAAGGTCCGCCTCTCCGACGTCGACACCCAGATCAAGGCGAAGGACCTGCTGCAAACGAAGCTCGGCGAGAACTACATCGTCGCGCTGAACCAGCTCTCCACATCGCCGCACTGGCTCGCGTCGATCGGCGCGCTGCCGATGTACCTCGGCCTCGACCTGCGTGGCGGCGTGCACTTCCTGCTGCAGGTCGACATGAAGGCGGCGCTCGACAAGTCGGCCGACCGCTACACGACGGACATCCGCTCGCTGCTGCGCGAGAAGAAAGTCCAGTACGCGGGGATCGGCCGGGAAGGCGCCAGCGTCGTGGTGCGCTTTCGCGACGACGCCGAGCGCAACCGCGCGCGCCTCGAGATCGAGAAGGCCTACACCGATCTCGTGCTGCGCGACGCCGATGCCGGCGGCGGCGACCTGCGTCTCGTCGCGGCGCTGAAGCCGGAGGCGCAGACGCGCATCCAGGCGGGTGCCGTCCAGCAGAACATCCAGATCCTGCGCAACCGAGTGAACGAGCTCGGCGTCGCCGAGCCGATCATCCAGCAGCAGGGTGCGGAACGCGTCGTCGTGCAGCTGCCCGGCGTGCAGGACACCGCGCGCGCAAAGGACATCCTCGGCCGCACCGCGTCGCTCGAGATCCGCATGGTCAACGACGATGCCGGCGCGCTCGCGGCGGCGCAGGCCGGACAGGTGCCGTTCGGCAGCGACCTCTACACGGACCGGTCGGGCGCGCCGGTGCTCGTGCGGCGGCAGGTCGTGCTGACCGGCGACCGGATCAACGACGCGCAGCCCGGCTTCGACCAGCGCAACAACGAGCCGGCGGTGCACGTGAACCTCGATGGCAGCGGCGCGCGGATCTTCAAGGAGATCACGCGCGAGAACGTCGGCAAGCGGATGGCCATCGTGCTGGTCGAGAAGGGCAAGTCCGAGGTGATCACGGCGCCCGTGATCCGCGAGGAGATCGGCGGCGGGCGCGTGCAGATCAGCGGCCGGATGAGCACGCGCGAGGCGAACGACATCGCGCTGCTGATGCGCGCAGGCGCGCTGGCGGCGCCGATGGAGATCGTCGAGGAGCGCACCGTCGGGCCGTCGCTCGGCAAGGAGAACATCGACAAGGGCTTCAACTCGGTCGCCTACGGCTTCGCCGTCCTCGTCGTGTTCATGTGCGTCTACTACCTGCTGATGGGCTTCATCTCGTCGATCGCGCTGTCGATCAATCTGCTGCTGCTGGTCGCGATCCTGTCGATGCTGCAGGCGACGCTGACGCTGCCCGGCATCGCCGCCGTCGCGCTGGCGCTCGGCATGGCGATCGACGCCAACGTGCTGATCAACGAGCGCATCCGCGAGGAGCTGCGCTGGGGCGCGACGCCGCACGCGGCGCTCACCGCCGGCTACGAGCGCGCGTGGGGCACCATTCTCGACTCCAACGTGACGACGCTGATCGCCGGCATCGCGCTCCTCATCTTCGGCACGGGACCGGTGCGCGGCTTCGCCGTCGTCCACTGCCTCGGCATCCTGACGTCGATGTTCTCCGCGGTGTTCGTCTCGCGCGGCATCGTCAACCTGATCTACGGCTCGAAGAAGCACCTGTCGTCGATCTCGATCGGGCAGGTCTGGCGCCCCGCCGCGGCCGCGAAATGACGCAATCGACCTCCCTTCGCCCGCAAGCGCCGGCGCGCTAGCGCCCGCACGCAACACTCCCGACAAAGACCGCCATGGAATTCTTCCGCATCTCCCGCGACATACCGTTCATGCGGTATGCGCTCGTGTTCAACGTCATCTCGCTGATCACGTTCATCCTCGCCGTGTTCTTCCTCGCGACCCGCGGCCTCAATCTCGGCGTCGACTTCCGTGGCGGCACGGTGATCGAGGTCACCTACGAAAAGGCGGTCGACTTCAACCACGTGCGCGCGGCCATCGACACCCTGAACCTCGGCGAGTATTCGGCGCAGAGCTTCGGCGGCTCGAACACGGCGCTGATCCGCCTGCCGCTGAAGGAAGGCCTTTCCAGCGCGCAGCTGTCCGAGAAGGTGATGGGCGCCCTCAAGGCGGCCGACCCGACGGCGCGGCAGCAGCGCGTCGAGTTCGTCGGGACCGCAGGTCGGCAAGGAGCTCTACGAGAACGGCGCGCTGGCGCTGCTGCTCGTCTCGCTCGGCATCGTCGGGTACCTCGCGATGCGGTTCGAGTGGCGCTTCGCCGTCGCGGCAATCATCGCCAACCTGCACGACATCATCATCATCCTGGGCTTCTTCGCATTGTTCCAGTGGGAATTCTCGCTGCCGGTGCTGGCGGCGGTGCTCGCGGTGCTGGGCTACTCGGTCAACGAGTCGGTCGTGATCGCCGACCGGATCCGCGAGAACTTCCGCAAGATGCGCAAGGCGACCGTCACCCACGTGATCGACAACGCGATCACGAGCACGATCTCGCGGACGATGATCACCCACGGCATGACGCTGATGATGGTGCTGTCGATCCTCTTCTTCGGCGGCGAGACGCTGCACTACTTCGCGCTCGCGCTCACCATCGGCATCTGCTTCGGCATCTACTCGTCGGTGCTCGTGATGGCGCCGCTCGTGATGTGGCTCGGCGTCTCGCGCGAGGACCTCGTGAAGCCCGAGCGCAAGCCCGAAGGCGAAGGCGGCAAGATCCTGCCGTAGCGCCGCGAACGAACCGGTGCGGCTCCGTCACGTCGCCGAGCGGCCCGGGGCGCGGCCGGCGCCTCCGCCCACAACGCCGCGCACGAATCCGCCCGACTCCCGATGCTGACGACGCTCTTCTACTCGCTGCTGGCGCTCGATCAATCGATCGCCACGCTCGCGCTCCAGTACGGGCACTGGATGTACGGCCTGCTGTTTCTGGTGATCTTCGCCGAGACCGGCCTCGTGGTGTTCCCGTTCCTGCCGGGGGACTCGATCCTGTTCATCGCCGGAACGGTCGTCGCGACGGCGGGACTCGACGTCCACATCCTGGTGGCGGTTCTCGCGGCGGCCGCGATCCTCGGCGACAGCCTCAACTACTCGGTGGGACGCTACATCGGACCGAAGGCATTCGAGCGGCCCGATTCGCGCTGGTTCAGGCAGTCCCATCTGCGCCGGACGAAGGCGTTCTACGACAGGTACGGCGGCGTGACGATCATCATCGGCCGCTTCGTGCCGATCATCCGCACGTTCGCGCCGTTCCTCGCAGGCGTCGCCGGGATGAGCTACCACCGGTTTCTCGCCTTCAACGTGATCGGCGGGATCGCCTGGATCGGCTCGCTCGTGTATGCCGGCTATCTGTTCGGCAACATCCCGTGGGTGAAGGACAACCTGTCGCTGATCGTGATCGGCATCGTCATCGCCTCGCTCGTGCCGGCCGTCGTGACGTTCGTGCGCGAGCGCCGGTCGACGCGGCACCGGTAGCGCACGCGGCGCCCGCATTGCCGAACGCGCAGCAGCGCGCCGGGTTCCCTCAGACGCGCTTCGCGAGCGCCGCCGCCCGGCCGACGTAGGTGGCGGGCGACAATGCCTTGAGGCGGGCCTTCGCGTCGTCCGGCAGCGCGAGCCCGTCGATGAACGCGTGCAGCGCCTCGCGGGTCATGCCGGCCTTGCCGCGCGTCAGCGCCTTGAGCTGCTCGTACGGATTCGGCAGCCCATACCGGCGCATCACCGTCTGGATCGGCTCCGCCAGCACTTCCCAGTTCGCGTCGAGGTCCGCCGCAAGCCGCGCCGGATCGGCGTCGAGCTTGGCGATGCCCTGCGCGAGCGACACCCAGCCCAGCAGCGAATGGCCGAGCGCCATGCCCATGTTGCGCAGCACCGTCGAATCGGTGAGGTCGCGCTGCCAGCGGGACACCGGGAGCTTCTCGGCGAAGTGGCGCAGCAGCGCGTTGGCGAGGCCGAGATTGCCTTCCGAATTCTCGAAATCGATCGGATTGACCTTGTGCGGCATCGTCGACGACCCGACCTCGCCTTCGGTCACCCGCTGCCGGAAATAGCCGAGCCCGATATAGCCCCACACGTCGCGGTCGAAGTCGATCAGCACGGTGTTGGCACGCGCGATCGCGTCGAAGAGCTCGGCCATGTAATCGTGCGGCTCGATCTGCGTCGTGTACGGATTGAACTCCAGCCCGACGCCGACGACGACCTTTGCCGCGAGGCGTTCCCAGTCGACGTCGGGGTAGGCGGCGACGTGCGCGTTGTAGTTGCCGACCGCGCCGTTCGCCTTGCCCTTGATCGGAACGCGCTCGATGCCGGCGATCTGCCGCTCGAGGCGCGCGTGGACGTTCGCCATCTCCTTGCCGAGCGTCGTCGGCGTCGCCGGCTGGCCGTGCGTGCGCGAAAGCATCGGCGTGCCTGCGTGCAGGTGCGCGAGCTCGCGCAGCGACGCCGCAATGCCGCGCAGCGCCGGCAGCAGGATCGCGCGCCGCGCGTCCGCCAGCATCAGGCCGTGCGCGAGGTTGTTGATGTCCTCGGACGTGCATGCGAAGTGGACGAATTCGCTCGACCCGGGCGAGCTCGGGCGTTCCGGCGAAGCGCTCCTTCAGCCAGTACTCGACGGCCTTGACGTCGTGATTGGTGCGCCGTTCGATCGCCTTGACCCGCGCGGCATCGTCGGTCGAGAACTCAGCCGCGATGTCCTGCAGCAGCGCGCCGACCTGCGGCGAAAACGGGGGCACTTCGGGGATGCCGGGCTCGTCGGCGAGCGCCACGAGCCACGCTATTTCGACGCGCACCCGCGCGCGTATCAATCCATACTCGCTGAAATGCTCGCGCAGCGGCGCGACCTTGGCCGCGTAACGGCCGTCGAGCGGGGATAGCGCGGTCAATGCAGGGTCTGTCGCGGACATCGGGCAGGAGCGCCGCGCTCGCGCGGGCGTCGTGACGTTCGGGATGAACGAGTTTAGCACGCGTTCCACCGACGTGAAGCGCGCTCCGGCGCGAGCGCGATGCGCGTGCGCCGATGCTATACTCGCCGACGTATTCGCACCCCTTCCGCCCACGCGATGAAGCTGCTCGCCTCGCTCACCAGTCCGTACGCTCGCAAGGTCCGCATCGCGCTCGCCGAGAAGAAGATCGACTACGATCTGATCGAGGCCTCGCCGTGGGACGCGGTGAGCGCCGTCGCGCAGTACAATCCGCTCGGCAAGATTCCGACGCTGGTGCTGGAAGACGGCACGACGCTGTTCGATTCGCGCGTGATCGTCGAATACCTCGATGCGGTGAGCCCGGTGAGTCGCCTGATCCCGGAGCCCTCGCGCCAGCGCATCGCCGTGAAGCGGTGGGAAGCGCTGGCCGACGGCATCTGCGATGCGGCGATGCTGATCGCGCAGGAGCGCCGGCGCCCCGTGCGCCAGCAGAGCAAGTCGTGGATCACGCACCAGCAAGAGAAGATCGTCCGTACGATCGATGCTCTCGCGCTCGAGCTCGAGGAGCGCCCGTGGTGCAACGGCGAGAGCTATTCGCTCGCCGACATCGCGACGGGCTGCGCGCTCGGCTACCTCGACCTGCGTCACGCGGAGCTCGAGTGGCGCGAACGACACGTCAATCTCGCGCGGCTCGCGGATCGACTCGCGACGCGCCCGTCGTTTGCCGACACCGCGCCGCCCGCGGCGTAGCGCGCCGTACCCGCGCCCGGAATCACGGCGCCCGTATGGCCGCCGCAGGGCCGACCACGGCGCCGTCATGGGCACCGCGCCCCTTGCTTAATTTCCGGGATGTTCGTGTAGACTAGCGCCGCTGACGGGCCCGACAAAGAGGCCTGCGACATTCCGTGGGCATCACCGCCCAGAACGCTCTAGTGGAGGAGACTCGATGAGCACAGTCGTCAAGCCCGCGCCTGCGCCGGGCACGCATGGGATCTCGAAGGAAGAATCGCGCGTCATCTTCGCGTCGTCCCTGGGAACGGTTTTCGAGTGGTACGACTTCTACCTCTACGCGGTGCTGGCGCCATTCTTTGCCGCACTGTTCTTCCCGAAGGGCAACGACACTGCGGCACTGCTCTCCGCGTTCGCAACGTATGCCGCGGGCTTCCTGATCCGGCCGTTCGGTGCGCTCTTCTTCGGGCGGATCGGCGACCTCGTCGGGCGGAAATACACGTTCCTCGTCACGATCATCGTCATGGGCTTCTCGACGTTCGCCGTCGGCCTGCTGCCAACGTACTCCGCGATCGGCTGGGGCGCACCGATCCTGCTCGTGTCGCTGCGGCTGCTGCAGGGCCTCGCCCTCGGTGGCGAGTACGGCGGCGCGGCAACCTACGTCGCGGAGCACGCGACACCCGGGAAGCGCGGCTATGACACCGCCTGGATCCAGACCACGGCCACGCTCGGCCTCTTCCTCGCGCTGCTGGTGATCGGCATCTGCCGGTTCGGCAACGTGATGACGACCGCGCAGTTCGCCGAATGGGGCTGGCGCATCCCGTTCCTCGTGTCGCTCGTCCTGCTGATCTTCTCGATCTACATCCGGCTGAAGCTGAACGAGTCGCCGGTGTTCCAGCGGATGAAGGCCGAGGGCAAGGGTTCGAAGGCGCCGCTGACGGACAGCTTCCTGCGCTACCCGAACAACAAGTACGTGCTGCTCGCGCTGCTGGGCGCGACCGCGGGCCAGGGAGTGGTCTGGTATACGGGCCAGTTCTATGCGCTCTTCTTCCTGACGATCACGCTCAAGGTCGACGGCATCACCGCGTACACGCTGATCGCGATCTCGCTGCTGCTCGGCACGCCGTTCTTCATCGTGTTCGGCTGGCTGTCGGACAAGATCGGCCGCCTCAAGATCATTCTGGCCGGCTGCCTGATCGCGGCGCTCACGTACTTCCCGCTGTTCGGCGCGCTCACGCATTACGTGAACCCGGCACTCGAGGCGTTCCAGGCCAAGACGCCGATCACGGTCGCCGCCGATCCCGCCACGTGCGAACTGCACGTCTTCGTCGGCCCGTGGTCGAAGTTCTCCGAGTGCGACAAGGTCAAGGACGCGCTGACGAAGTACGGCCTGTCGTTCAAGACGAACGATCTGCCGGCGGGATCCGCCGTCGCGACCAAGATCGGCGAGACCGAGCTTTCCGGCTTCGACGAAAAGAAGATGCTGGAGACGCTGAAGGCCCAGGGCTATCCCGCCGGTGCCGACAAGTCGCAGATCAACTGGGGCATGACGCTGCTGATCCTGTTCATCATGGTCATCTACGTGACGATGGTCTACGGGCCGATTGCCGCGTTCCTCGTGGAGATGTTCCCGACGAAGATCCGGTATACGTCGATGTCGCTGCCGTATCACATCGGCAACGGGTGGTTCGGCGGCATGCTGCCGCTGCTTGCAACCGCGCTGGTGGCCGCGAAGGGCGACATCTACTACGGGCTGTGGTATCCGATCGTCGTCGCACTGATGACGTTCGTGATCGGGCTCATCTTCCTGCGGGACCGCAAGAACGTCGATCTGCACGCCGACGATTCCGCGTACCTGTAGGCTTCCGGCCCTCGGGCCGGCGGAGACGACGACCCCGGCCGGCAAGGCCGGGGTTTTTCTTTGCGGAGGGACGGATTCCCCCGCCATCACGTTCGCCTGCTAACATCGCTGGCGGCTGACAACGAGTTGTCGTCCTGCAAATCCCGTGCGCATCGCACTCCTGTCCGACATCCACGCGAACATCGAGGCGCTCGACGCCTGCGTCGCGCACGCGAGCGCGGAAGGTGCAGGGATGCACGCGCTGCTCGGTGACTTCGTCGGTTACGGCGCCGATGCGAGCGCGGTGGTCGAGCGCGTGATGCGCTTCGCCGAGGAAGGCGCGATCGTGCTGAAGGGCAACCACGACGCCGCGATCGACCGGCGCGGCGGCTACTTCAACGAGCAGGCGCAGGCGGCGCTCGAATGGGCGCGGGAGACGCTGTCGGAACCGCAGAAGCGCTTCCTCGCGGGCCTGCCGCTCGTCGCGAAGCGTGCGCCGTCGTACTTCGTGCACGCATCGGCGGCGGCGCCGGAGCGCTGGGATTACGTCGACAGCCCGGGAACGGCGCTGCGCTGCGCCGAGGCCTCAGGCGAGGCCTACACGTTCTGCGGCCACGTGCACGACCAGATGCTCTACTTCGAGACGCCGCCGGGTCGCATGAGCGCGTTCCAGCCGTCGCCGGGGACGCCGATTCCCGTGCGCGGGCCGCGCCGCTGGCTCGCGATCGTCGGATCGGTGGGACAGCCGCGCGACCGCAATCCCGCGGCGGCGTATACGATGTTCGACGACGTCCGGCGCGAGATCACGTTCCACCGGGTGTCCTACGACTATCTCGCCGCCGCCGACAAGATCCGGCGCGCGGGACTGCCCGCGGCGCTCGCCTACCGCGTCGAATCCGGCATCTGACCTTTCACCGACCGCCATGTCCACGCAGATTCGCCCCGGCGACACGATCGACGGATTCGCCATCGGCGATTGCCTGCACAAGGGCGGCAACGGCTACGTCTACCGCGTGCGCCCGCCACCGGAACGCGACCCTGGCTACCCGTTGCTGATGAAGGTCCCGGGCGTCGGTCCGGGCGAGCCCACGCTGGGCGTCGTCAGCTTCGAGATCGAGCAGACGATCCTGCCGCAGCTCACGGGCTCGCACGTGCCGCGCGTCGCGGCGGTCGGCGACGATGCGATGTGTCCCTACCTCGTGATGGAGGAGATCGTCGGCGAGGGGCTCGCCGCGCTCGTCGCGCGCGCCCCGCTCGACGCGGCGGCGCTCGCCCAGCGTCGGCGCGGCGCTCGCCGACGCGCTGCAGAGCGTGCACCGGCAGCAGGTGATCCATCTCGACGTCAAGCCGGAGAACTTCATCATGCGCGCCGGCGGCGAAGCGGTGCTGCTCGACTTCGGCTTCGCGCGCCACGCGCGCTACCCCGACCTGCTCGCCGAGGCGAAGACGTTCGCGGCAGGGTCCGCGGCGTACGTATCGCCGGAGCAGCTGCAGGGCAACCGCGGCGACCCGCGCAGCGACATCTTCGCGCTGGGCGTCGTCCTCTACGAGCTCGCGACCGGCAGAGCCTCCGTTCGGCGAGCCCGCGACGTTTGCCGGCATGCGCGACCGGCTGTGGCGTCTCCCCTCGCCACCGCGCAGTCTCGTGCCGATCGCTCCCGCCGTGGCTGCAGGAGATCATCCTGCACTGCCTCGAGACGCGCGCCGACCGCCGCTAGCGTCGGCGGCGCACGTCGCGTTCGACCTGCGCCACCCCGATCAGGTGCAGCTCACGCGAGCGCGCGGAATGGACGGCCGGAGCCGGCCTCGGACGGCAGCTGCGCAGCTGGTGGCGCGCGCGCGGCGTCGCGGTGCCGGTCGCCGCGCCCCCGCCGTCGCCGGGAACGCGCCGGTCATCCTCGTCGCGGTCGACACCGAGCACCCGGACGACGAGCGGCATCCGGCGCTGCGCCGCGCAACGCAGGCGCTCGTCGCGATGAACGCGGAATTCCGGCTGATGTTCGTGTCGGCCATCGAAGCGGCGCCGCTGGGCGAAGGCGAGCGGCTCGAGGACACGGCGTCGGGCAAGCACCTCGACCACCGGAATCGGCTGCGCATGTGGGTCGCGCCGCTCAAGCTGCCGGCATCGCGCATGTCACTGCACGTCGTCGAATCGGCTGACCCCGCGGAAACGCTGCTCGACCTCGCCCGCGCGAATCACGTCGACCTCATCGTGATCGGCGCGCCGGGCCCCTCGGATCGCGCCCTCGCCTGGTGGCGCTCGGTGGCGTCCACGGTGACGGCGAACGCGCCGTGCAGCGTGCACGTCGTGCGCACGCCGGAGCGCGCGGACACCACCGCGCCGCGGCCGCAGATCCGGGCCAATCCGCCGATGGGCGTCGCCTGACGTCGGGCGCGGGTCGCCTTGGCGCCGCTCAGCGGCGCCCGGCGTTGATGAGCTCGCGCGTGCGGTCCACCAGCGCGCGCACGGCGGGCCGCTCGAGCTTCTTCAGGAGCACCTCGGTGTAATCGGGCAGGAGCGCCGATAGATCGTCGCGCGTCGAGCAGCGCTCGAGGCGCAGCGTGAACGTGAACGCGCGAATGCCGAGCGCATCGACGATGGTGTCGTTCATGAACGCCTTGGCGACACGGAAGCTCGCCACCTCGTCCTCGACGGACATCGCCGGCAGCGGAGCGCCTTCGGCAGCGGATCTCTCGGGCACGCCGACTGGCGACGGCGCTGCCGCGAATGCGACCGCGCCCTGCCCGCCCGTCTCCTCGATGTAGCCCTCGGCGGCGAGCTGCGCCAGCGCGTCGGCCGGTGCGCCGATCAGGGCGATCTGCTCCAGGATGGCATCGACCGGCTTGCCCGGATCGATGAGGAAGAGCACGGTGCGCAGTTTGCCCTTCAGCGACTTGCGCCGGTTGGCAATCTCGTCCTGCCCCTTGGCAGTGCGGGCGACGCGTCGGTTGTCCATCGTGAGAGCAGCTGTGGCGAACGCTTGGTGCGAAGCACCGCACTTTACGCCTATTTCCGAATTCAACTCACGTGCCGCCGCGCGACATGATGACCCCGTCGCGCTTGCAAGCTTTCGCGATGAGGCCCCCGCCAAGTCCGGGAGGCATGACGTCGCCGGTCCAGAAATATTGCTGCTTGACGCCTTCTAGTTGCTCGAGAATGGCGGGATTTTGGCTTCGGAAAACGGCCGCCGGCGGCGGCGCGAAACCCTTCGCCGAAACCCGGCCATGATTTCATTTGACTTCGTTGAGCTGTTCCAGGATGGCGTGGTTTTGGCTCCGGAAAACAGCCGCCTGCGGCGGCGGGAAATCCTGGCGAAACCCGCCGAATCGTCCCGGCAATCCGCACCGGGCGCTACTTGACCTCTTTCAGTTGCTCGAGAATGGCCGGGTTTTGGCTCCGGAAAACGGCCGCCTGCGGCGGCGGGAAATCCTGCACCGAAATCCGGCCGACTCGTCTCGCCAATCCGTAGGTATTGCTACTTCACCTCCTTCAGCTGCTCGAGAATGGCCGGATTTTGGCTCCGGAAAACGGCCGCCTGCGGCGGCGGGAAATCCTGCACCGAAATCCGGCCGACTCGTCTCGCCAATCCGTAGGTATTGCTACTTCACCTCCTTCAGCTGCTCGAGAATGGCCGGATTTTCCAGGGTCGAGACGTCCTGCGTGATCGTCTCGTTCTTCGCGAGCGAGCGCAGCAGCCGGCGCATGATCTTGCCGGAGCGCGTCTTCGGCAGGTTGTCGCCGAAGCGGATGTCCTTGGGCTTCGCGATCGGTCCGATCTCCTTGCCGACCCAGTCGCGCAGCTCCTTCGCGATGCGCTCGGCTTCCGGTCCCGCGGGACGCGCTCCCTTCAGCACGACGAACGCGCAGACCGCCTCGCCGGTCATGTCGTCGGGACGGCCCACGACCGCGGCCTCCGCGACGATCGGATTCGCGACGAGCGCCGACTCGATTTCCATCGTGCCGAGACGGTGCCCGGACACGTTCAGCACGTCGTCGATGCGGCCCATGATCGTGAAGTACCCGTGCGACGCGGTCGCGCACCGAGCCGTCGCCCGCGAGATAGAGCTTGCCGCCCAGCTCTTCCGGGAAATAGGATTTCTTGTAGCGATCCGGATCGCCCCAGATCGTGCGGATCATCGCCGGCCACGGCCGCTTGATCACCAGGATGCCGCCGTGACCGTTCTCGACGTCATGTCCGGTCTCGTCGACGATCGCGGCGATGATGCCCGGGCAGCGGCAGCGTGCACGACCCCGGCACGAGCGGCGTCACGCCGGGCAGCGGCGTGATCATGTGGCCGCCGGTCTCGGTCTGCCACCACGTGTCGACGATCGGGCAGCGGCCGCCGCCGACGTTGTCGTGGTACCACATCCAGGCTTCGGGATTGATCGGCTCGCCGACGGTGCCGAGCAGGCGCAGCGTGGAGAGATCGTAGTTCTTCGGCGCGGTGGCGGGCGTGACGCCGGACGCCTTGATCAGCGAGCGGATCGCCGTCGGCGCCGTGTAGAAGATCGATGACCTTGTGCTTCGCGATCGTCTGCCAGAAGCGGCCGGCATCGGGATACGTCGGCACGCCCTCGAACACGACTTCGGTCGCGCCGACGGCGAGCGGGCCGTACGCGATGTACGTGTGGCCCGTCACCCAGCCGATGTCGGCCGTGCACCAGAACACGTCGGACGGCTTGATGTCGAACGTCCAGCGCATCGTGAGCATCGCCCACAGCAGGTAGCCGGCCGGTGCTGTGCTGAACGCCCTTCGGCTTGCCGGTCGAGCCCGAGGTGTAGAGGATGAACAGCGGATGCTCGGCGCCGACCCATTCAGGCTCGCAGGTGTCGGCTTCCTTCGCGGTGATCTCGTGCATCCAGAGGTCGCGCGGTGACTTGAACGGCACGGCGCCGCCCGTCCTGCGGTAGACGATCACGCAGCGGATGGTCTCGCAGCCGCCCATCGCGAGCGCCTCGTCGACGATGGTCTTGAGCGGCAGGTGCTTGCCGCCGCGCGCCTGCTCGTCGGCGGTGATGACCGCGACGGCGCCGGCGTCGATGATCCGCTCCTGCAGGCGATTTCGCCGAAAACCCGCCGAACACGACCGAATGCGTCGCGCCGATGCGCGCGCATGCCTGCATCGCCACGACGCCCTCGATCGACATCGGCATGTAGACGAGGACGCGGTCGCCCTTCTTGATGCCCTGGCGCTTCAGCGCGTTGGCGAAGCGGCAGACGCGCTGGTGCAGCTCCTTGTAGGTGACGCGCGTGACGCTGCCGTCGTCGGCCTCGAAGATGATCGCGACCTTGTCGGCATTGCCGTTCTCGAGGTTGCGGTCGAGGCAGTTGTAGGAGACGTTGAGAACGCCGTCGTCGAACCACTTGTAGAACGGCGCGTTCGACTCGTCGAGCGTCCGCGTGAACGGCTTGTTCCACAGCGAGCTCGTCCTGCGCGAGCTTCGCCCAGAAGCCGGTGAAATCCTTCGCGGCGGCGGCGTTCAGTGCATCGAAGTCGGCACGCTTGACGTTCGCCTGCGCGACGAATCCGGCGGGCGGCGCGAAGATGCGGGTTTCGTTCGATACCGATTCGATCGTGGACATTGCGATGCTCCTCCAGGAGGTCGTGCGGTGGGGGCGCATTTTCGCGCGCCCTTGTTTGGACAGTCGTCTTGCAGTCTAACCAACGACGCGCTTGCCGTGCAATGACGGAAGATTGACCCAGCGCAAGAAGCGGCACCTCCGATCGTGCCGGCGCGGGCGAAGTCGGCGTCCCCGCGGGTCGCGGCCGGTGCTAGAATTCCGAGGCATTTCCGAGCACCGCCGCCATGGCGCGCGCGTCGCGGGTCCTCGCCGATTTCCTTCGCCCACGATCCCGGCTTTTCCTTCGCGGCACCACGCGGACGCATACGCCTGTCCACCGGCGTCGCGACACAGGAACTCCATCCCACTCGAGGCAGGGCCGCCATGAAACCGATCCGCCAGCAGGACCTCATCGACAGCGTCGCCGACGCTCTGCAGTACATCTCCTACTATCACCCGCAGGACTACATCGAGGCGCTCGGCGCCGCGTACGAGGCCGAGGCGTCGCCGGCGGCGAAGGACGCGATCGCGCAGATCCTCACCAATTCGCGGATGTGCGCCGAGGGCCACCGGCCGATCTGCCAGGACACCGGCATCGTCGTCGCCTTCGTCAAGCTCGGCATGGACGTGCGCTGGGAGGGCGCGACGATGACGCCGACCGAGATGATCAACGAAGGCGTGCGCCGCGCCTACCTCGACCCGGACAACAAGCTCCGCGCGTCGATCCTCGCCGACCCCGCCGGCAGGCGCACCAACACGAAGGACAACACGCCCGCGGTCGTGCACTACGAGATCGTCCCCGGCGCCACGGTCGAGGTCAGCATCGCCGCCAAGGGCGGCGGCTCGGAGAACAAGTCGAAATTCGCGATGCTCAATCCTTCCGATTCGATCGTCGACTGGGTGCTGAAGACCGTGCCGACGATGGGCGCGGGCTGGTGTCCGCCAGGGATGCTCGGCATCGGCATCGGCGGCAGCGCCGAGAAGGCGATGGTGCTGGCGAAGGAAGCGCTGATGGAGCCGATCGACATCCACGAGCTGCCGCAAGCGCGGCGCCGAAGAACGCGCTCGAGGAGCTGCGCCTCGAGCTCTTCGACAAGGTCAACGCGCTCGGCATCGGCGCGCAGGGCCTCGGCGGCCTTTCGACCGTGCTCGACGTCAAGATCCTCGACTATCCGACGCATGCCGCATCGAAGCCGGTCGCGATGATCCCCAATTGCGCCGCCACGCGGCACGCGCATTTCGTGCTCGACGGCTCCGGCGCGGCGAAGCTCGCGCCGCCCGACCTGTCGCGCTGGCCCAAAGTCGAATGGGCGCCGTCGCCCGACGCGCGGCGCGTCGACCTCGACACGCTGACGCCGGCGGAGGTCGCGCGCTGGAAGCCCGGCGAGCGCCTGCTGCTCTCCGGCAAGATGCTGACCGGGCGCGACGCCGCGCACAAGCGCATCGCCGACATGCTCGCCAAGGGCGAGAAGCTGCCGGTCGATTTCACCAACCGCGTCATCTACTACGTCGGCCCGGTCGATCCGGTGCGCGACGAGGTCGTCGGCCCGGCCGGCCCGACGACGTCGACGCGAATGGACAAGTTCACCGAGATGATGCTCGCGCAAACCGGGCTGATCGCGATGGTCGGCAAGGCCGAGCGCGGCCCGGCCGCGATCGAGGCGATCAGGAAGCACAAGGCCGCGTACCTGATGGCGGTCGGCGGCGCCGCCTACCTCGTCGCGAAGGCGATCAAGAGCTCGCGCGTCGTCGCCTTCGGCGATCTCGGCATGGAAGCGATCTACGAGTTCGGCGTCAAGGACATGCCGGTCACCGTCGCGGTCGACGCCCAGGGCGAGTCGGTCCACGAGACCGGCCCCCGCGAGTGGCGCCAGCGGATCGCCGTCGCATCCTGACGTCGTGCCGATTCCGGGCCCCGGGGCGCGCCGCCCGGTTCGCCCCAACGATGCTCCCGACATCGGCGCTCCGGATATGGCACGGAGTGTGCTTAAATAACTCCGTTTCGACCACATTGACCCCGTCTGCCGGGAGGCGGCGCGACACACCGGCCGGCAGCGCCTGAACTTTCGCCCGCTGCAGGAACAAGAATGCACGACTGCAGCTGCCGATCCCGACACGCGGTCTCATCGCGGCCACCACTCCTTCCGGAAGTGCGCGCGAAATTCGTCGTGCCGATTTGCCTCGGCAGTGAGCCCGAACACGCGCAGGATCCGACTCCGCAGGCGGGCCGATCGTGGTTCCCCAATGTGGTGGGCTTCTGATGCAATTGAATCGCCGACGTGTCGCAGCCGGGTCCGATCGCCGCCGCACAAGGGGCGCGACCGCGCTCGCTGCCGCGCTGGCTGCGGCAATCGCGGCCTCGGGAACCGCGCACGCGCAGCGTCTCGTCGTCGTCTCGGCGGACGAAGCGCCGCCTTACCAGCAGGCACTCGCCGGCATCCAGAAGATCGCGGGCATCACGGTCGACGCCCAGCTGCTCGGACCTGGCGTGGAGAGCGCCCCCCCAGGCGCCTACGCGCGGCTTGGACGCGACACCGCCGTGGTCGCGCTCGGCACGCGCGCCAGCGAACTCGTCGCGCGCGCGGGGTCGCCGTCGCCGATGGTGAGCTGCCTCGTCGTGGCGCCCGACGCCGCGCGCAATGCGCCGAATGCGCAGGTCGTTTCGATCGACGTCCCGATCGACGCGCAGATCGAGGCGCTTCGCACGTTCCTGCCGCAGGCGCAGACGATCGGCATCCTGTTCGATCCGGCGATCAATGCGCGGCGCGTCGAAGTGATGGCGTCCGCGCTTGCCGCTGCCGGATACCAGACGCGGCTCGCCCCGGTGAGGTCGCACGCGATGCTGCCGCAGGCGCTCGCGAACCTTCCCAATGCCGTCGACGCGATCCTCGCGATCCCGGACACGACGGTGTACACGCAGCAGGCGTCGAAGGCGCTGCTGCTCTTCTCGTTCCGCAACAGGATTCCGCTGATCGGCCTCACCGAGGCATGGGTGAAGGCCGGCGCGCTGTACGCCGTCGAGTGGGATTACGAGGAGCTGGGCGCGTACTGCGGCGCGCTCGCGCTGCGCGCGCTGCAGTCGGCGAAGGCGCCGCTGCCGCCGCTGCCGCGTCCGCGCATCGCGATCAACCTGCGCTCAGCCGAGCAGCTCCGCATCAAGTGGGACATGAGCCTCCTGCACGACATCGACCGGTCATTCGAATGAAGGCGCTCCGACGCCTGCGCAGGCACATGACGCCGCTCGCGAGCGACACGACGTCGGCGCTCGAGCTGCCGCCGGTGCGCATGGGGCTCCTCGCCAAGCTCAACACGCTGACGGTCGGGATCATCCTGGCGACCGCGGTGGCAATGACCGGCTTCTCCGTGTGGCAGCAGGCGCGGGTCGGCGCGAACGAGCTCAAGGCGCAGGGCTCGTCGGTGGTCGAGATGCTGGCGGAGCTCACCGAATACGGCCTCTACACGAACGACCGCGCCTATCTCGAATCGGTGCTGAACAGCGTGAACGCCGAAGGCGACATCGCTTACGTTGTCGTCGACGATGTCCAGCACCGGCCAGTCGTCGTGCGGCGCATCGCGGAATCGCTGCAGGACGTTGCGCTGCCGGCGATCCCGGACGTGGGGCCCGCCGCGGCGGTCGGGGTCGTCAACAAGGAGCGCACGATCCTGGGACGGCGCTACATCGAGCTGATGGCGCCCGTCGGCAGCACGAAGGCGGCCACCGCGACTGCGTTCGTCGAGGGTGCGGGCGAGCGCCCGCCGCCGCCGGCGCGCGGAACGGGAGCCAGCGCTCCGATCGGCTTCGTCCGCGTCGGCATGACCTTCGAGCGACAGCAGGCGCAGCTGCGCAACATGCTGCTCGGCTTCGCGTCGGTGATCGGCCTCCTCGTCGTGCTCGCGACCGGCGCAACGCTCGTCCTGACGCGGCGCCTGGTGGCACCGATGCGCCGGCTGATGCGCGCAGCGCGTGCGGTCGGGTCCGGCAAGCTCGACGTGTTCGTGCCCGCGCGCTCGTCGGACGAGCTCGGCCTCCTCACGCACACGTTCAACCACATGACCCAGCGGCTTGCGGAATCGCGGGCCGAGGTCGCGACGTACCAGCGCACGCTGGAGGACAAGGTCGCGCAGCGCACGAAGGAGCTCGAGATCGCGACTGCGCACGCGTACAAGCTCGCCCAGCACGACATCCTCACCGGATTGCCCAACCGGTCGCTGCTGAACCAGCGGCTGAAGCAGATCATCGCACAGGCGCATCGCGACTCGACGCACGTCGCCTGCCTCTTCCTCGACTTCGACCACTTCAAGCGGATCAACGACACGCTGGGCCACGATTCCGGAGACCAGCTGCTCCAGTCGGTCGCGCAGCGGCTCACCAACGCGGTCCGCGAGTCGGACACCGTCGCGCGCCTCGGCGGCGACGAGTTCGTGCTGATCCTGCCGGGGCTCGATCCGGCGAATGCGACCTTCGAGACAATGTCGGTGCTCTCGCGTGTGCGCGAGTCGTTCATGGCGCCGTTTCGCATCTCCGACCAGATGCCGACGCTCACCTGCTCGATCGGCGTGTCGATGTTCCCGCACGACGCTATCGACCCGGTCTCGCTGATCAAGCAGGCGGACACCGCGATGTACGCGGCGAAGGACGCCGGCCGCAACGCGTACCGCTTCTACACCGCGGACATGAACGCAAGCGTCCAGCTGCGCCTGCAGCTCGAGACCGACATGCGGCGCGGACTGATGGACGATGAGTTCTTCCTCGTCTACCAGCCGCAGATCGAGATGCACACCGGGCGCGCGTGCGGGGTCGAGGCGCTGTGCCGCTGGCGCGATCCGGAGCGCGGCGTCATCGCGCCGTCGGAATTCATCCCGGTCGCCGAGGAATCCGGGATGATTCAGGCGCTCGGCGCGCGCGTGCTCCGCGACAGCTGCCGGCAGACGGTCGCGTGGCATCGCCTCGGCATGATGCTCCGGCTGTCGGTCAACCTGTCGGTGCAGCAGCTGCAGCACGACAGCTGGCTTTCCATCGTCGACGAGGCGCTCTCCGCGAGTGGACTGCCGCCGCAATACCTCGACCTCGAGATCACCGAGAGCGTCATCATCACGCACCCCGAGAAGGCCGTCGCGACGCTCGTCAGGCTGAAGGAGCGCGGCGTGTCGATCACCGTCGACGACTTCGGGACCGGCTACTCCAGTCTCTCCTACCTCACGCGGCTGCCGATCCAGGCGGTGAAGATCGACCAGCGCTTCGTCCACGGTCTCGAGCAGAACCGCAACGACGAGGCGATCACGCAGGCGATCATCGCGCTGTCGCATTCACTTGGCCTGCGCGTCATCGCGGAAGGCGTCGAGACCGCGGCGCAACTCGAGTTCCTCAAGCGCCACGGCTGCGACGAGGCGCAGGGCTACCTCATCTCGCGCCCGCTCGAGGCGCCGGCGCTGCGCGACTGGTGGCACCTGCAGGAGGAGGAGAACCGGATCGTCGGCCGCCAGGGCGACATGTGGCAGGGCGACCGGCCGCTGTCGTGACCGGCAGGAACGGCACGCCGGCCAAAATCGCGCGGTTCAGCTGATGCGCGGCGCGCCGGCGAGGTCGGCGGGAGCGTCGACGTCGCGCAGGATGCCGGCGTCCTCGACGTCAATGCGGACCAGCGAATCGCGGCGCGCGTCGAGAACCGACTTCGCACCCGTGTCGCCCGTCAGCGCGGCAAGCTCCGCGTAGCACGCGCGCCCGAATCCAACCGGGTGGCCGCGCTCGCCGCCGTGGAACGGCGCGGCGATCTGCGTCCCCGCGGCGATCGCGGCGGCGACGCGTGCGATCGTCTCGGGCGCGATCCACGGCATGTCCGCCAGTGCGATGACCCACCCTGCGGCCTGCGGCATGACCCGCACGCCGCACGCAAGGCTCGCGCCCATGCCTTCGTCCGCGTTGTCGCAACGCACAACTTGTGCCCCGGCGGCCCCCAGCGCGACGGCCAGCGCCGCGTCGCCGGAGCGCACGACGGCGATGACGTCCGGAATCGCCGCGATGAGATGACGGCACGCGACGACGCCGACGCATTCGCCGCCAGCCTGGTGCAACGGCATACGCGCGAGGAGCTTCGGGCCGCCGAAGCGCACGCCGCTGCCCGCGGCGAGCAGAATGCCGACGACCGAGGTCGGGCGCACGCTCACACGTTCCGCTCGCTCATTTCGCGGCCTCGGTTCGGGCGACTGGAAGCGTTGCCTCAAGCCGTCGGCGGCGCTCAATCGCTCGCGGACGCGCGTTTCGACACTCGTGGGTTCGCCGCGGCCTCCGAACCGTCGAATTCAATTCGATGCTCCGCGTGGTCGGCCGCCGCGCGCGCTCGAAAGACGCGCCCTGCGGGCCTTGGCTTCGCCCTCCTCGCGCACGCGTCCCGCTCATTCGGGCAGCAGTCGAAAGCGGCCGTCGCGCACCACGACCACCACCCGCGCCCGCTCGTCCATGCCGTTGTGGTCGGCCGCCGACATGTTGAACACGCCCTGGCAGCCGACGACATCGCGCTCCTGCTCGATCGCGTCGCGCAGCGCGACGCGGAATTCCGCAGTCCCCGGCTTCGCCTTCTTCATCGCGACCGGGATCGCGCGCTGGAGGAGGATGCCGCCGTCCCACGTGTTCGCGCCAAACGTCGCAGGCTTCTGCCCGAAGCGCTGCTCGTATGCGGCGATGTAGCTTTGCGCAACCTTCTTCACCGGATTGGCGTCGGGAATCTCGTCGATCACGAGCATCGGGCCGGCGGCGAGGATCGTGCCCTCGACCTTTTCCCTGCCGAGGCGGATGAAGTCGTCGGTGGCGACGCCGTGCGTCTGGTAGATCGGCCCCTTGTAGCCTTGATCGCGGAGCGTGATCTCGGGCAGCACGCCGGGGCCGCCGACGCCGGCGACGAGGATCGCGTCCGGCTTCGCGGCAACGAGCTTCAGCGCCTGCGCCGTGACGCTCGAATCCGTGCGCTGGTAATACTCGGTGGCGACGAGCTTCACCCCCGCCTTCTCGGCCATCGGCACGAAGACCTTGTACCAGTTCTCGCCGTACGGATCCTTGAAGCCGATGAACCCGAATGTCTTCACGCCGGACTTCGCCATGTGCCGCACCAGCGCGGCGGCGATGAGCTCGTCGTTCTGCGTCGTCTTGAACACCCAGCGCCGCTTCGCATCCATGGGCTCGATCACGTTGGAGCTGCCGACCGTCGCGAGCAGTGGCACCTTGGCCTCCGCGATCACGTCGAGAATGGCCAGCGCGATCGGCGTCGTCGACGGGCCGATCAGCGCGTCGACGTTGTGCTCCTGGATCAGCTTCTTCGCGTTCTGGACGCCGCGCGTCGTGTCGCCGCCGTCGTCCAGCTGGATGTACTCGACCGTCGCATCGCCGATCCGCGCCGGCAGCAGCATGCCGGTGTTCTGCTGCGGGATGCCGATCGCGGTCGTCGGCCCGGTCGCCGACACCATGAGCCCGATCCTGACCTGCGCGCCGCACAGCAGCGGAATTGATGCCAGCAACGCCAATGCGAAACGAGTGAGCACGCGTGACTCCCGAGCGGATGAGCGAAGATGACGGCCGAATCGTAAGCGCAACGACGCGCGCTAGGCAAATTGTCCCGCGGCGTGTCCCGAGGCCCACGCCCACTGGAAATTGTAGCCGCCGAGCCAGCCGGTGACGTCGACGACCTCGCCGATGAAGAAGAGCCCCGGGACCGTAATTGCCGCCATCGTCTTCGACGACAGGCCGCGCGTGTCGACCCCACCGAGCGTGACCTCGGCCTTGTTGTAGCCGAGCGTGCCCGACGGCACCACCTTCCATGCGTGCAGCGCGGCGGCGAGCTCGCGCAGTCGCGCATCGGACATCTGGCGCAGGGGGGCCACCGCGTCGTGCGCCGCGCACCATTGCTGCGCGAATCGCGCCGGGAGCCGTTCCGCCAGCAACGTCGACAGATGCGCGCCGGATCCGCGCGCCCCGAGAAGCCACGCGGCCGCATCGACGCCCGGCAGCACGTCGATGGTGAGAGGCTCCTTGCCGTTCCAGTACGACGAGATCTGCAGGATCGCCGGGCCGGACAGGCCGCGGTGCGTGAACAGCAGGTTTTCGCGGAAACGGCCCTCGCCGCAGGACACCTCGGCGTCGAGCGAGATACCGGCGAGATCGCCGTAGCGCCCGAGCGAATCGGGCTGCAGGGACAGCGGCACCAGCGCGGGACGCGGCGGGACAATCGCGAGGCCGAACTGCTCGGCAATGCGATAGCCGAACGGCGTCGCGCCGATCTTCGGCACCGTGAGGCCGCCGGTGGCGACGACCAGCGATTGCGCGTGCAGCGGGCCCATTGCCGTGGCGACGCGAAAGCCGCTTCCGTCCCGCGCGACCGACTCGACCGCGCACGGCATCCGCCAGCGCACGCCGCCGCGATCGCATTCCGCCTGCAGCATCGCGACGACCTGTCGCGCCGAATCGTCGCAGAAGAGCTGGCCCAGCTTCTTCTCGTGGTACCGGATCCGATGCCGCTCGACCAGCGCGAGAAATTCGCGCGGCGTGTAGCGTGACAGCGCGGAGCGGCAGAAATCCGGATTCTGCGACAGGTAGTTCGCGGGTCCGGCGTTGACGTTGGTGAAGTTGCAGCGGCCGCCGCCGGAGATGCGGATCTTCTCGCCCAGCACGTGGTAGTGCTCGATGAGGGCCACGCGGCGGCCGCGCCGCGCGGCCTCCGCCGCGCACATCATGCCGGCGGCGCCGGCGCCGATGACGGCGACGTCGCAGGACTCAGCCGGATTCATGGACCGTGCCGCACCGGCATCGCGCCGGCGGCGTCAGGGCGCGAAGAAGTCGCGCACCTTGTCGAAGAACGATTTCGCGCGCGGATTGTGCGCGGCGGGATCCTGCTCGTTGATCGCCTCGAACTCGCGCAGCAGTTCCTTCTGCCGCGACGTGAGCTTCACCGGCGTCTCGATCGAGACGTGGCAGAAGAGGTCGCCGTGCTGTGCGCCGCGCACGTGCTTGATGCCCTTGCCGCGCAGCCGGAACACCTGCCCCGTCTGCGTCTCGGCCGGGATCTTGATGCTCGCGTGACCGTCGAGCGTCGGGATCTCGATCTCGCCGCCGAGTGCCGCCGTGGCGAAGCTGATCGGCATCTCGCAGTGGAGATCGTTGCCCTCGCGCTGGAACACCGCGTGCGGCTTCAGGTTGACCACGACGTAGAGGTCGCCCGGAGGGCCGCCGTTGACGCCGGCCTCGCCCTCGCCGGAAAGCCGGATGCGGTCGTCCTGGTCCACGCCCGCCGGAATCTTGACCGAGAGCGTCTTGTGATTTCTTGATGCGGCCGGCACCGTGGCACGTCGCGCAGGGCTCGGGAATGATCTTGCCCGTGCCGTGGCAGGTCGGGCAGGTCTGCTGGATCGAGAAGAAGCCCTGCGACACGCGCACTTCGCCGCGCCCGTGGCAGGTCGTGCACTGCTTGGGCTGCGTGCCGGGCTTGGCGCCCGTGCCGTGGCACGTCGCGCATTCCTCGAGCGCAGGGATGCGGATCTTCGCCTCGGTGCCGCGCGCGACTTCCTCCAGCGAGAGCTCCAGGTTGTAGCGCAGGTCGGCGCCGCGATAGACGCCGCTGCCGCGGCCGCCGCGCTGCGCACCGAAGATCTCGCCGAAGATGTCGCCGAACGCATCGGCGAAGCCGCCGAAGCCTTCCGGACCGCCGCCGAAGCCGCGCGCGCCGGCTGCGCCGAAGCCCGCGGACGGATCGACGCCGGCATGACCGAACTGGTCGTAGGCGGCGCGCTTCTTGGCGTCGGAGAGGACCTCGTAAGCCTCCTTCGCCTCCTTGAACTTGTCCTCGGACCCTTTGTCCGGGTTGCGGTCCGGATGGTGCTTCATCGCGAGCTTGCGATAGGACTTCTTGATGTCCTCCTCGGAGGCGTCGCGATTGACGCCGAGCACCGTGTAGTAGTCGCGCTTGGAAGCCATGAACAGTTCTGGATGTGGTGGATCGTGCCGGGCAGACTTATATCACGGTCGCCGCGCGCGGCGCACGTGCGGCGCGGGCGCCGCCGCCGCAACCGCTGTGCGACGGCATCGCCCGCTGCGCGACATCAGGCCTTGCGATCCTTGACTTCGGTGAACTCGGCGTCGACGACCTTCTCGTCGCCGCCGCCATGCGCGTGGCCGCCGGCCGCGCCATCGCCGCCCGGGGCGCCGGCGGAAGCCGCCTGCGCTTCCGCCTGCGCCTTGGCGTACATGGTCTCGCCCAGCTTCTGCGACGTGGTGGCGAGCGCCTCGGCCTTCGCTTCGAGCGCCTCCTTCGACGCGTCCTTGTCCTTCAGCAGCGCTTCGGCCTCCTTCAGTGCCGCCTCGATCTTGGCCTTTTCGTCGGCCCAGACCTTGTCGCCGTATTCCGTCAGCGACTTCTTCACGCTGTGCACCAGCGCGTCGAGGCCGTTGCGCGCCTGCACCTTCTCCAGCAGCTTGCGGTCGTCTTCGGCGTGCGCCTCGGCGTCCTTCACCATCGTCTGGATCTCGCTCTCGGAGAGCCCGGAGTTCGCCTTGATCGTGATCTTGTTCTCCTTCTGCGTCGCCTTGTCCTTCGCCGACACGTGCAGGATGCCGTTGGCGTCGATGTCGAACGTGACCTCGATCTGCGGCATGCCGCGCGGCGCCGGCGGAATGCCCTCGAGGTTGAACTGGCCGAGGCTCTTGTTGCCGGACGCGACGTCGCGCTCGCCCTGCAGCACGTGGATCGTCACCGCGCCCTGGTTGTCGTCGGCCGTCGAGAACACCTGCTGCGCCTTGGTCGGGATGGTCGTGTTCTTCTTGATGAGCTTCGTCATCACGCCGCCCAGCGTCTCGATGCCGAGCGACAGCGGCGTCACGTCGAGCAGCAGCACGTCCTTGACGTCGCCCTTCAGCACGCCGCCCTGGATCGCCGCGCCGACCGCGACCGCCTCGTCGGGGTTCACGTCCTTGCGCGGCTCCTTGCCGAAGAATTCCTTCACCTTGTCCTGCACCTTGGGCATCCGCGTCATGCCGCCGACGAGGATGACGTCGCCGATGTCGGCGAGCTTGACGCCCGCATCCTTGATCGCGACGCGGCAGGGCTCGATCGTGCGCTCGATCAGGTCCTCGACCAGCGCCTCGAACTTGGCGCGCGTGATCTTCATCGACAGGTGCTTCGGCCCGGACTGGTCCGCCGTGATGTACGGCAGGTTGATCTCGGTCTGCTGCGACGCACGAGAGCTCGATCTTCGCCTTCTCGGCCGAATCCTTGAGCCGCTGCAGCGCCAGCACGTCGTTCTTGAGATCGACGCCCGATTCCTTCTTGTACTCGGTGACGATGTAGTCGATCAGCCGCTGGTCGAAGTCCTCGCCGCCGAGGAACGTGTCGCCGTTGGTCGACAGCACCTCGAACTGGTGCTCGCCGTCGACGTTCGGCGATCTCGATGATCGAGATGTCGAACGTGCCGCCGCCCAAGTCATAGACCGCGATCTTGCGGTCGCCTTCCTTCTTGTCCATGCCGAACGCGAGCGCCGCCGCGGTCGGCTCGTTGATGATCCGCTTGACCTCGAGGCCGGCGATGCGGCCGGCGTCCTTGGTCGCCTGCCGCTGCGAGTCGTTGAAGTACGCCGGGACCGTGATCACGGCCTCGGTGACTTCCTCGCCGAGGTAGTCCTCGGCCGTCTTCTTCATCTTGCGCAGGATTTCCGCCGACACCTGCTGACGGCGCGATCTTCTTGCCGCGCACCTCGACCCAGGCGTCGCCGTTGGTCGGCCTTGACGATCCTGTAGGGCATCAGGTCGATGTCCTTCTGCACTTCCTTTTCCTCGAAGCGGCGGCCGATCAGCCGCTTGACCGCGAAGATGGTGTTCTTCGCGTTGGTGACCGCCTGCCGCTTCGCCGGCGCGCCGACGAGGATCTCGCCGTCGTCCTGGTATGCGACGACCGAGGGCGTGGTGCGCGCGCCTTCCGAGTTCTCGATCACCTTCGGCTGTGCCGCCTTCCATGATGGCGACGCAGCTGTTGGTGGTGCCGAGGTCGATGCCGATGATCTTGCCCATGTTCATTTCCTCCGGATTCGAGGGATTCGTTCAATGCCGTCCGTCAGATGGGGTTTTCGCGGTTGCAAATCAACCTGGAAAGGACCGGATGTCGCGCCTCAGTCGGACGCCTTCGGCCGGACCACGGCGACCAGCGCCGGGCGCAGCACGCGGTCGTTGAGCAGGTAGCCCTTCTGGAAAACCTGCACGACCGTGTTCGGCGGCAGGTCGGCGTCGACCATCGTCATCGCCTGGTGGACGATGCGGGTCGAACTTCGCGCCGACGGGGTCGACGTCGACGATCTGCGCCTTGTCGAAGGCCGCGGCGAGCTGCTTCAGCGTGAGCTCGACGCCGGACCTGAGCGCGTCCGGCGCGGCGTCGCCGGCGGCGAGGGTCGCTTCCAGCGCGTCCTTGACCGGCAGCAGGTCCTCGGCGAAATTCTCGATCGCGTACTTGTGCGCCTGCGCGACGTCGTTGGCCGCCTGCTTGCGGACGTTCTCGGTGTCGGCGCGGGCGCGCAGCCACGCGTCCTTCAGCTCCGCCGCCTCGTCCTCGGCCTTCTTGAGGAGCGCCGCGATATCGGGGGCCGGGTCGGCGGTGTCCGGATTCCCGGACGTATTCGGGCTCGCGCCGACCCGTCAGCGTCGGCGGCGAGGCATCACCCGGTACGGGTGCCTCGGGTCTTTCCTGGGTGGTCATGCGCACTCCTTGACTGGCGTTTTTGCGCTCTTTTCGGCGCCCAATTCGACAATGGGGGCATTTCGCGGCCTTTCAACGTCCCGCGCGGCAGTGCGACGGCTCCGGATCGCCCGGCCGTCGGCACTCGCGAAAACAAGGACTTGAAGGTCGGAACCGCGGTATCAGCCCGGTCGGCGCCGGATACCTTCCGGGAAGGACGCCGGGAGCGCTATTTCGCCGCGCCCAGCGCCTTCGCGCGAACCTGGGTGAGCTCCCGGGCCGCGGCGTCGGGCGGCGCGGCCAGCCAGCCTGCGAGGTTTCGTCGACGAGATCGGCCAGCGCCGCGATCCACAGCGGATGCTCGTTGAGGCAGGGAATCACGTGGAATTCCTTCCCGCCGGCCGCGACGAAGCGTCGCCGCACCTCGATGCCGATCTCCTCGAGCGTTTCGAGGCAGTCGGCGACGAACCCGGGGCAGAAGACGTCGACCCGCCCCGCGCCTTTCTTCCCGAGCGCCGTGACGACGTCGACGGTGTACGGCTTGAGCCACTGCGCCTTGCCGAAGCGCGACTGGAACGTGAGCGTCCATTGGTCCGCTCGCAAGACCGAGCTCGCGCGCGAGCAGGCGCCCCGTCATCTGGCATAGGCAATGGTAGGGGTCGCCGCGATCGAGCGTGCGCCGCGGCAGGCCGTGGAACGACATCACGAGGTGATCCGGGCGGCCGTGCTTCACCCAGTAGTCGTTGACGTTCTGCGCGAGCGCCTTGATGTAGCCGGCGTCGGCGTGGAACGTCTCGACGAAGCGCAGCGCCGGCAGCCGGCGCGCCGTCTCGCAGGTGCGCGGCGACCGCGTCGAACGCCGATGCGTTGCTGCTCGCCGAGTACTGCGGATACAGCGGCAGCGACGAGAATCTTCTCGCAGTTCGCCGCGCGCAGCCTGTCGAGCGCGTCGCCGATGCTCGGGTTGCCGTAGCGCATGCCGACTTCGACCGCGCACAGGTCGGCCGGAAACCCCGCCCCTTTGAGCCGCTGCCCGAGATAACCCATCAGGAGCGTCCGCTGCCTCAGGCTGTGCACGAGCAGCGGCGAGCCGTCCTTCGTCCAGATGGCGGCGTACTTGCGCGCCGACTTCGGCGGCCGCACGAGCAGGATGATCGCCGTAGAGGATCGGCTTCCACGGCCCACGACGGGATCTCGATGACGCGCGGGTCGGACAGGAACTGCGCGAGATAGCGGCGCACCGCGGAGGCCGTCGGCGCGTCCGGCGTGCCGAGATTGACGAGCAGGACGCCGATCCGCGGCGTGCGGTCGTGCGTGAACGGCGGCTCGGGGACGGACATCATGGCGGCGGAGTAGGCGGTGAGTGGAAGGTACGACGCGAAATCGCGTCGATCGCGACCGCGAACCTTAGCATGCAGACGGCGCGTGCCGATTGATGCGGGTCAGGACACGTTGCGGACGCAAGCCGCCGCAGCGGGACCATGCGAGCCTAAGAGGACTGCGCCCGCCACTGCGCCAGCGCCTCCGCCGCCTGCGCGCGCACCTTGCGCTGCACGGCCGGAAGCCACCCGAGCAGGAGGCCCTTCGCAGCCCAGCGCCTGCCGCAGCCAGCGATGGAGGTCGAATCGATCCTGGTGCCGGCAGATGCGCCCGTCGCGAAACGCGAACGTCGCGTCGATACTGTTGACGACGCGGCGGCCGGTGCCCGAATACGTGTAGGTCGCATCCCAGTGCGCGCGGCCCGCCGTCGCGTCGGCCTCGATGTCCGAGGCGACCACGGCGAGATCCTTGCCGCGCGCGCACAGCATCCGCCACATCGCGGCGACGCCCGCCGCGTCGAGATCCGGGAACACCGGATCGGAAAACGTGACGTCGGGCGCGTAGCAGGCGAGCATCGCCTCGGCGTCGCGCCGGCCGAGCGCGGCGTAGAACCGCTCGATCACCGCTGCGTTGGGATGCGCGCGGATCCATCGTCTCTTAATCGGTCATCTGCTGCGTGAGCGCGTTCGACAGCAGCTTCGCCGTGACATCGACGATCGGGAATCACGCGCTCGTAGGCCATCCGCGTCGGCCCGATCACGCCCAGCGTGCCGATCACCTGGCCGTCGACCTCGTACGGCGCGGTGACGACGCTGCACTCGTCGAGCGGCACCAGGCCCGACTCGCCGCCGATGTAGATCTGCACGCCCTGCCCGCGCTGCGAGATGTCGAGCAGATGCAGGAGCGACGTCTTCTGCTCGAACAGGTCGAAGAGCTGGCGCAGGCGCTCCATGTTCGAGGCGAGGTCGTCGGCGTGACAGCAGATTGCGCTCGCCGGTGACGACCAGCGTGTCGCCTTCGTGGATCGCCGCGCTCGCCGACCTCGACCGCCGCCGTCATCAGCCCGACGATGTCCTCGCGCAGGGACTTCAACTCGTCGGTGAGCAGCGTGCGCAGCGCGCCGAACGGCTGCCCGGCGTAGTGCTGGTTGAAGAAAGTGCGTCGCCTCGGCGAGCTGCGACTGCGAGTAGCCGCGGTCGGTGTGCAGGATGCGGTTCTGCACGTCGCCCTCGGCCGTCACGATGATCAGCAGCACGCGACGCTCGGACAGCCGCAGGAACTCGAGATGGCGGAACGACGCCTCGCGCCGCTTCGGCGTCATCACGATGCCGGCGAAATGCGTGAGCTGCGAGAGCAGCGTCGCCGCCGCGCTCACGAGCTGCTGCGGGCGGTCGGCGGTGAACTCGCCTTCGAGGCGCTGGATCTCCTGCTCGTGCAGCGGCTTCACGACCATCAGGCTGTCGACGAAGAAACGGTAGCCCTTGGCCGTCGGGATGCGTCCCGCCGACGTGTGCGGGCTCGCGATGTAGCCCAGCTCCTCGAGGTCGGCCATCACGTTGCGGATCGTCGCCGGCGAAAGCTCGAGTCCCGACTGGCGCGACAGCATCCGCGAGCCGACCGGCTGCCCTTCATCGATGTAGCGCTCGATGAGGGTCTTCAGCAGATGTTGTGCGCGCGGCTCCAGCATGCGGCCATTTTACGCGTCACCGGCCGGATTCCGCGCCGCGGCGGCGCCGCCCATCGGAACCCGGGCGCTCGCTTCCGCGCATCATCCGGAGGGCGGCTTTGGCATCGCGGTCGGCTGTGCTTTAATCCGGGACCATGTCCACGTCCGCAACGAGCCTACGCTTTCGCCGTGTCGCGCTGGTCGGACGCTACGCGAGCCCGGCCCTCGCCGAGCCTCTGACGGCTCTTGCGACCTTTCTCGCCGCGCGCGGCCACGAGGTCGTGCTCGAGGCGGAGACGGCCCGCTACGCCCCCGTTCCGGGGTGCCGCCAGGCCAAGCCGGGTGAGCTCGGCCGCGACGCCGACGTCGCGGTGATCGTCGGCGGCGACGGCACGATGCTGTCCGCCGCGCGCGAGCTCGCCGCCTTCGACATCCCGCTGATCGGCGTCAATCAGGGACGCCTCGGCTTTCTCACCGACGTCCCGGCCGCCACGATGGAGCCCGCGCTGGCCGCGATCCTCGACGGCGCGTTCGTCGAGGAGCGGCGCTCGATGCTCGACGTCGTGCTGGAGCGCAAGGCGGGCGGCCCGACGGAATCCGTGCAGGCGTTCAACGAGGTCGTCGTCAACCGCGGCACGCAGGGCGGGATGATCGACAGCGCGGTCGAGATCGACGGCCGCTTCGTCTACGCGATGCGCTCCGACGGCCTCATCGTCGCCACGCCGACGGGATCGACCGCTTATGCGCTGTCCGCGCAGGGACCGATCGTCGAGCCCAGCGTGCCTGCGATCCTGCTGGTGCCGGTCGCGCCGCACGCGCTCACCAACCGGCCGATCGTCGTCGGCGACTCGGTGACGGTGCGCGTGACGCTGCTGCGCGGCATCGACGCGTGGGTGCACTGCGACGGCCAGACCCATTTCCAGCTGGCCGAGGGCGACCGCGTGATCATTCGCCGCGCGCGGCACACTATGCGACTCCTGCACCCGGCCGGATACGATTATTTCGCGATGCTGCGCCAGAAGCTCCACTGGAGCGAAACGCCCGAACGGCTGCACGAAACCGCCTTCGCCGGACGCGGGGACTAGGCGTCGCCGCGGCCCCGCGTGACGGCGCCGCGCGGCGCCTTCACGTTGCCGCAGCGCGTTCAGGGCACCGAACTTTCCCCGCTCCGCCGACTTCAACTGGCTTTGTCCCGACGCTTCACGTGCTTCGCCTTCTTTCCATCCGCAATTTCGTCGTCGTCGAAGCGCTCGACCTCGAGCTCGAGCGCGGCTTCTCGGTGCTGACCGGCGAGACGGGCGCCGGCAAGTCGATCCTGCTGGACGCACTGGGCCTGCTGCTCGGCGACCGCTTCGAGACGCGGCAGCTGCGGCCGGGCGCCGCGCGCGCGGAACTCGCCGCGATGTTCGACATCGACGGGCGCGACGACGTCGCCGCGTGGCTGGCGGACGAAGGCCTTCATGCGGATGACGATCCGGCCACGCTGCTGCTGCGGCGCGTGCTGGACGCGCAGGGGAAGAGCCGCTCGTGGATCAACGGCCGGCCGGCGACGCTCGCGCAGCAGAAGGCGGTCGGCGAGATGCTGGTCGACCTGCACGGCCAGCACGCGCACCAGTCGCTGACCGGCGCCGACGCGCAGCGCGCGTCTGCTCGACGCCTTCGGCGGATTCGCGACGCTCGCGCGCGCGTGCGCCGACGCGTGGCGCACCTGGCGTGCCGCTGTCGACGCGCGCGACGCCGCGGCCAAGGCCGATGCAGCCAACATCGCGCACCGCGAAACGCTGGAGGCGCGCCTCGCCGAGCTCTCCGCGCTCGGCGTGACCCCCGACGATTGGGCCGCGACTTCGCAGCTGCAGACGCGGCTCGCGCATGCCGCGGCACTCACCGAAGCCGCCCGCGCCGCCGAGGACGAAATCTCCGAGACCGACGACGCGCTGACGCGCCGGCTGGGAACGCTCGTCGCCCGACTCAGGACCGCCGCCGCGCACGATGCCGCGCTGGGCGAGATCGTGGCCCTGGTCGAGGCGGCGCGAATCCAGCTGGACGAGGCGGCACGCGAGCTGCGCGGCTATCTTGCGAAGCTCGATGTCGATCCGGCGGAACTGGCGCGCGTCGAGGCGCGGCTCGCCGCGCTGCACGACGCCGCGCGCAAATATCGCGTGCGTCCCGACGCGCTGGCGGCGCTCTACGACGACACTGCCGCCGAGCTGGAGGCATTGACGCAGAGCACCGACGCGAAGCTCCTGACGCGCCGTGCCGCGGAGGCCGAGGCGGCGTGGAGGTCGCTCGCCGACGAGCTTGGCGCGCAAGCGGCGCTTCGCCGCGTCCGAGCTCGCAGACCAAGGTGACGAAGGCGATGCAGGCTTTGGCGATGAAAGGCGGCCGCTTCGAGGTCGCCCTCGTTCCGCTCGGCTCGCCCACGAGCCATGGGCAGGAGCAGATCGAGTTCCGCGTCGCGAGCCATCCCAAGCAGCCGCTCGGCCCGATCGCCAAGGTTGCGTCGGGCGGCGAGCTGTCGCGGCTCGCGCTGGCGATCGAGGTGGTGACGAGCGAGGTCGGCAACGTGCCGACGCTGATCTTCGACGAAGTGGACGTCGGCATCGGGGGCGCAGTCGCAGCAACCGTGGGTCGGCTGCTGCAGTCGCTGGGCAGCCGCCGCCAGGTGCTGTGCGTCACGCACCTGCCGCAGGTCGCGGCATTCGCCGACGCGCACTTTCGCGTCACCAAGGCCGGCGACGCCGACGCGATTCATGCGGCGGTGGATGCGCTTGCGGCCAAGGCGCGCGTCGAGGAGCTCGCCCGGATGCTGGCCGGGTCGGCGATCACGGCCAAGACCCGCGCGCATGCGCAGGAACTGCTGGAGCAGCACCGCCGCCCGGCACGGCGGTAGTCGCGCGTACGCCTGTCAGGGCGACAGCGTGCCGGTGACGGCGAGCGGCGCGGCGGTCCGGTTCGTCCACATGAGGCAATATTCCTGCGTCGACGGCGCGGTAAAGCGCGCGTCGGCCTGCCGAACCTGGTCGGATTTCACCGGATATTCGACGTCGCTGCCGCGATGGAAGTGAATATTGAAGTCGACCGGGCCGCTGGCGTCGAAGGCGTAGCCGACCGACGCGTCCGCCGGAAGGCGAAGGCATTCCTCGGCGATCCCCTTCGGCTTGACGGTGTGCGCGAACGATTTCGCGACGGGCTGTGCGGCGGCGCCCTGCGCCAGCAGGGAGGCGGCGCCCGCCAACGCGCCGGCGAGCATCCACACGCTCGCGTTTCTCACGCAGGAACGAATTTGATCGCGACGCCGTTCTCGCAGTAGCGCAACCCGGTCGGCTTCGGGCCGTCGTTGAAGATGTGCCCGTGGTGGCCGCCGCAGCGCGCACAGTGGTATTCGCTGAAGGCGTACACGACATCTTGAATTCGGTTTCGCTCGCGACGTGCCCCTTGATGCAGTCGTAGAAGCTCGGCCAGCCGGTGCCGCTGTCGTATTTCGTGGCCGACACGAAGAGCGGCAGCGCACAGCCCGCGCAGACGAACGTGCCGCTGCGCTTCTCCTTGTTGAGCGGGCTCGTGAACGCGCGCTCCGTGCCCTCCTCGCGCAGCACGTGGAACTCCTCCGGCGTGAGGATCGCGCGCCATTCGGCCTCGGACTTCACCACCGGCACGATGCGCTCGGGCGCGGCGTCGGCCGCCAGCGCGCGCGGGAAGCATGCGGGCACAGGCGGCGCCGGCGACGGCGGAGAGAAAAAGACGGCGGTTCATGGACAACTCCCGTGGGACGACATTCCAATGGGTCGTTCGACCCTGCGGAAGCTTACGGGTTTCGCGGCGCCGTTCGCGCCGCCGGGTCGGCTCAGCCCGCCGACGCGTTGCGGAAGGCCGCGCGTGAGCGCGTCGCCTTCGCCGGCTTGCCCGCGGTCGGGAGCGCCAGCGTCTCGCCGGTCTCGAGCCAGTGGCGCACGCGCTGCGCGTCGCCGAGGCGCGTGTACTTGCCCGCTCGAATCGAGCAGCACGATCACGAACGGCTTGCTCGCGATGTGGCGAGCATCACGAGGCACTTGCCCGCCTCGCGGATGTAGCCGGTCTTCGAGAGCTGGATGTCCCAACCCGAGCTCTTGACGAGCCTGTTCGTGTTGTTGAAGCCGAGGATCCTGCCGTTCTGCTGCAGCTCGACGTAGTGGCTCGGCGTCGTGCTGAATTCGCGGACCAGCGGATACTTCGCGGCCTCGTTGACGAGGATCGCGAGGTCGCTCGCCGTGGAGACGTTCTCGGGCGTGAGCCCGGTCGGATCGGCATAGTGCGTGTGCGTCATCCCGAGCGCGGCCGCTTTCGCGTTCATCGCGGCGACGAACGCCGCGGTGCCGCCGGGGTAGTGCCGCGCGAGCGACGACGCCGCACGGTTCTCGGAGGCCATCAGCGCGAGCCGCAGCATTTCCCGCCGCGAGAGCTCGGAGCCCATGCGCAGCCGCGACCGCGTGCCCTTGAGGTAGTCGAGGTCGTCGATGTCGATGCCGATCGGCTCGTCGAGCGACTGCCCGCCGTCGATGGTGACGATGGCGGTCATCAGCTTGGTCAGCGAGGCGATCGGCGTCACCGAGTTCGCCGACTTCGCATAGACCGCACGGCCATCCGAGGCATCGAGCACGATGGCGCTTGCCGACGCGAGCCGGAGCTTCGCCGGATCCCGCGCCGCATTCGCGTCCAGCGGGCCGCCTGCGACGGCCGCGGAAGCGGTTAGCGCAAGGAAAACAAAAAGAAAGCGATTGATCATGAAGTCAGGTCTCAAGGTTCGCGGCTTTATAACACACGCGGAAATCAGCACGCAATATGCCTGTAATAACAATGACTTAAAAATGGGGATTCGGCCGGGACCGGACCGGGCGATCCCGGCGCGTCCGGCGCCCCCGCTGACCGCGGAAAACGTCCGGCGTCACCGAAGTCCGGTAGCAACGTGCGTGCCGGTCATTCCGCCGACACGAGTTTCGGGATTTCGCCTGCGGCTTCCGCGCGCTGCTCCGTCTGCTGCAGACGCCACATCCGCGCGTACAGCCCGTCACGGGCAAGGAGCGCCGCATGGGTGCCGCGCTCGACGATGCGGCCATGGTCGAGCACGAGAATCTCGTCGGCGTCGACGATGGTCGAGAGCCGGTGCGCGATCGTGAGCGTGGTGCGGTTCTGCGCGATCCGCCGCAATTCGGCCTGGATCGCCTTTTCCGACTTCGAGTCGAGCGCGGAGGTCGCCTCGTCGAAGATGATGATCCGCGGGTCCTTCAGCACGGCGCGAGCGATCGCGACGCGCTGCTTCTCGCCGCCGGAGAGCTTCAAGCCCCGCTCGCCCACCGGGGTCTCGTAGCGCTCCGGCGTGCTCATGATGAAATCGTGGATCTGCGCGAGCTTCGTCGCCGCGACGATCTCGTCGCGCGTCGCGTCCGGCCGGCCGTAGCGCACGTTGTACTCGATCGTGTCGTTGAAGAGCACGGTGTCCTGCGGCACGATGCCGATCGCGCGCGCGCAGGCTCTGCTGCTGCACGGCGCGGATGTCCTGGCCGTTCACCGTGATGCGTCCCCCGGTCACGTCGTAGAAGCGGAACAGCAGGCGCGAGAGCGTGCTCTTGCCCGCACCGGAGGCGCCGACGACCGCCACGGTGTGCCCGGCGGGAATCGTGAAGCTCACGTCGAACAGGATCTGCCGGTTCGTCTCGTAGCCGAAGTCGACGTGCTCGAAGCGCACCTCGCCGCGGCCGACGACGAGCGCCACGGCGCCGGGCGCGTCCGAGATCTCGGTGTTCTCGCGGGTGAGCGCGAACATCCGCTCCATGTCGGCCAGCGCCTGCTTGATCTCGCGGTAGAGGACGCCCAGGAAATTGAGCGGCACGTAGAGCTGGATCATGAACGCGTTGACCAGCACGAGGTCGCCGATCGTCATCGTGCCGGCGACGACGCCGACGGTCGCGCGCCACATGATGAGCGTGACGGCGACGGCGATGATCGCGCTCTGCACGATGTTGAGGAGCGAGAGCGACGTCTGGCTCTTCACCGCGGCCGCCTCCCAGCGCTGCATGCTCTCGTCGTAGCGGCGCGCCTCCCATTCCTCGTTGCCGAAGTACTTGACGGTCTCGTAGTTGAGCAGGCTGTCGATCGCGCGCGTGTTGGCCTTCGAGTCGAGCTCGTTCATCTGCCGGCGGAAGCCGGTGCGCCAGTCGGTGATGAGGATCGTCGCGGCAATGTAGAGCGCGAGCGCGGTCAGCGCGATGGCGATGAACGTCCAGTCGTAGCGCGCGATGAGGATCGCCGACACGAGCCCGATCTCGACCAGCGTCGGCAGGATCGAGAAGAGCGTGAAGCTGATCAGGGTCGAGATGCCGCGCTGGCCGCGCTCGACGTCGCGCGTGAGGCCGCCGGTCTGCCGCGCGAGATGGAAGCGCAGCGACAGCGCGTGCAGGTGCCGGAACGTCTCCAGCGCGATCGTGCGCACCGAGCGCTGCGTGACCTTGGCGAAAAGATACTCGCGCAGCTCGGTGAACGCCGTCGTCGACAGCCGCAGCAGGCCGTAGGCGCAAAGCAGCGCGAGCGGGACGGCGAGGATGGCGGTGCGCTGATCCAGCCCGTCGACGATCGACTTCATGAGCACGGGCACGCCGACGTTGGCGACCTTCGCCAGCACCAGCGCCGCCATCGCTGCCAGCACCCGGCCCTTGTAGGCCCAGAGGTACGGCAGGAGGGTCCGGATCGTGTGCCAGTCGCCGCCGTGTGCGGGGCCTGGCAGCGACGAAGCGGGTCCGGCGTGGCGCATCGTTAAATTCTAACAGGCGGGTGCACCCGGCCCGCGCGCGCGCTCACTGCGTTGCGCGATTCTCGTCGGCGGGGGGCGCATCGCGGGAGAGCCGCCCGCGAAAGAATTCGTTGCCGCCGTAGCCCAGAAGCCCCATCGCCAGACGAACCAGCCCGTACGAGAGCCACACCATCGCCTTGTGCAGCCGCGAGCGCGACGCCCAGTCCTGCGGGCCGAGCGGATGCGCGCCCTCGACGATCATCCGCTCGATCTCGGTGCGAAGATCCGCGGCGAACGCGACGTCGCGTACGAATACGTTGGCCTCGCGCGCCATCAGCAGGCTGTAGGGATCGATGTTCGAGGAGCCGACCGTGGCCCAGCGCCCGTCGACGACCGCCACCTTCGCGTGCATGAACGAGCGGTGGTATTCCTGGATCGCGACGCCGCCGTCGAGCAGCTGGCCGTACATCGCCCGCGACGCATAGTGGAGCAGCAGGTATTCGACGCGCGCCTGCAGCACCAGCGTCACGGTGACGCCGCGCTGCGCGGCGGCGATCAGCGCGCGGCGAAAGCGTATGCCGGGAAAGAAATACGCGTTGGCGATCAGGATCTCCTGCTTCGCCGTGCGGATCGCCGCGAGGTACGCGTGCTCGATCGCGCGGCGATTGCGCAGGTTGTCGCGGGTGACGAACTTCGCGGTCTGCGTGCCGACGCGGGCGCCGCGCACCGGCGGTGCGAGCGCCGGGACGTCGGTGCCCTTGAACTGGACCAGCTCGTTCAGCGTCCAGACGCGGCGCATCGTGTGCACGATCTCGCCCAGCAGGGGCCCTTCGACGGCCACCGCGAAATCGACGCGCGGCGGCGTGTGCTCGGGCGCGTTCATGTCGTCGATGATGTTGATCCCGCCGACGAACGCGATGCGCCCGTCGACGTGGCAGAGCTTGCGGTGCAGCCTGCGCAGCCGATGCGAGCGGAACTGCCACGGCGCGACTTCGGGCCGGTACTTGAGCAGCGCGACGCCGCCGTCGGCCAGCATGTCCTCGATCGCGCGCGTGAGGAAATGCTTGGCACCCCAGCCGTCGACCAGCACGCGCACCTTGACGCCGCGCCGCGCCGCCCGCACCAGCGCCTCGGAGACGGCGCGTCCCGACGGATCGTCGGCATAGAGATAGGTCTCGAGCGCGACTTCCTCGCGGGCGGCGTCGATCGCGCCGATCAGCGCGGGAAAGAATTCGGCGCCGCTCCGCAGGAGTTCGATGCGGTTGCCGGGCACGAACCGGTTCATCGCGGCCGGCGCACGGTCTCGAACGACGCCGCCAGCGCCGCGTGGTCCGACATCCGCGCGGCCGGAAACGTGTAGTGGACGCGGGCATCGGTGATGCGAAGGCCGCGCGCGTAGATCCGGTCGAGGCGGAACATCGGCATCACCGACGGGAACGTGCGGGCCGGGCGGCCGCGCACCGCCTCGAACACTTCGCGCACCTCGAGGACGTCGACCAGCGCGCGGTCGGCCTTGCGTCGCCAGTCGTTGAAGTCGCCGGCGATCACCAGCGGTTCGCCCTTCGGCACCGAGACGCGGATGCGCTCGCAGAGCTCGCGGATCTGCCGCTGCCGGCCGCGCTCGAAGAGGCCGAGGTGGACGTTGATGCAATGGAGCGTCGGCCCGCGCGGCGACAGCTTGATCTCGCAGTGCAGGAGCCCGCGGTTCTCGAACGGGTGCGCCGAGATGTCGAGGTTTTCCTGCGCGGTGATCGGGAAGCGCGACAGCACCGCGTTGCCGTGATGGCCGTGCCGGTAGATCGCGTTCTTGCCGTAGGCGACCTCCTGCCACACGGTGTCGGCAATGAACTCGTGCTGCGGCCGCGCCGGCCAGTCGAGGTGCCGCGCCGCGTGTCGCGAATGCACGCCGACGACCTCCTGCAGGAACAGGATGTCGACGGCGAGTCCCTGCAGGCGCTCGCGCAGCTCGTGGATGACCATCCGCCGGTTGAGCTGCGAGAACCCCTTGTGGATGTTGTACGTTGCGACAGTGAAGTGCATGGCGTGGCGTCGGCGCGGACAAATCTTAACCTGTCCGCCGCGCGAATGCCGCGCCCGCCGCGGCCGGCGGCAGGCACGCGTCGCAGCGCGCCCCACGCGGGGCGCCGCCGCGTCAGGGGTAGAGACCGCGCAGGTGGCGCGCTTCCAGCACGCGCTTGCACGCGACGATGAACGTTGCGGTGCGCAGCGTGACCTTCTCGCGGAGGCCCGTCTCCCAGATCGAAGCAAACGCCTCTTCCATGATCCGGTCGAGGCGGCGATTGATCTCGTCCTCGGTCCAGAAGTAGCTCGAGAAGTCCTGTACCCATTCGAAATAGCTGACGGTGACGCCGCCCGCGTTGGCGAGCACGTCGGGCACCACGAGGATGCCGTTGGCGTTCAGGATGTCGTCGGCCTCGGTCGTCGTCGGTCCGTTGGCACCCTCGAGGATGATCTTCGTGCGAATGCGGCCCGCGTTGGCCTCGGTGATCTGCGACTCCAGCGCCGCCGGGATCAGGAAGTCCGTTTCGATGCCCCAGAAGTCGTCGTCGGCGATGACGTCGGCACCCGTGCATTCGGTGAGCGGCGCGCCCGCCTTCTGCAGCGAGAGGAGCTGCTGCACGTCGAGTCCGCGCGAGTTGTAGACCGTTCCGGATACATCCTGCACGGCGATCACCTTCGCGCCCGCCTCGACGAAGCATTCGGCGGCGGCGCCGCCGACGTTGCCGAAGCCCTGGATGGCCACGCGCGCGCCGTCGATCGGCACGTTGCGCTTCGCCGCCGCGGCGCGGCCGATGACGAACACGCCGCGCCCGGTCGCGTCGCGCCGGCCGAGGCTGCCGCCGAGCGAGATCGGCTTGCCGGTCACGACGCCGGTCGACGTCCGGCCCTGGTTGACGGAATACGTGTCCATCATCCAGCCCATGATCCGCTCGTTGGTGTTGACGTCGGGCGCCGGAATGTCCTTGTCGGGGCCGATGATGAATCCGATCTCGCTCGTGTAGCGGCGCGTGACGCGCTCGAGCTCCGCCATCGACAGCCGGCGCGGGTCGACGCGCACGCCGCCCTTCGCACCGCCGAACGGCACGCCGATCGCGGCGTTCTTCACCGTCATCCAGCCGGCCAGCGCCATCACCTCGGCGAGCGTCACGTCCTGGTGAAAGCGCACGCCGCCCTTCCCCGGGCCGCGCGACGTGTTGTGCTGGACGCGATAGCCCTCGAAGTGCGTGACCGAGCCGTCGTCGAGCTTGATCGGCACGTCGACGATCAGGATGCGCTTCGGCCGCTTCAGCGACTCCACCCAGTAGGCGAGCTCGCCGAGATACGGCGTGACGCGGTCGATCTGCTGCAGGAACACGCCCCAGGGACCCAGATGGTCGGCCTGGAGGTAGGACGGGATCGGATGATTGGACATGGGGGACCTGTGTAGGGGATTCGGATAGGCGTCGACGCCGCCGGAAGGGGCGCCATTCTACCCGCAGCCCCGTTCGCGGCGCCGGCGGCCGCGGGAACCGCGGCGCGCCATTCGTTCCGGCAAAGGTGGCCAGTGTGGGCCTGCATGCGTGGAAGGGAAAGCTGCAGCGCGTCATTTCCTTCGCGAGGGTCGAGCGCTGCCGGCACCTCGTCATGCCGGACGGATGTCAGCACGGTCGACGACCGGTTTGTCGGCTTCGTCCAGGAGGCGAACGGACGGCGCGCCCCCGCATGCGGCGAGACGCCACAGGGCGGGGGCCGCATTTACGTCTTCTTTACACCGCGGCGCGGAAATTGAACGACCTCTATATCCGGCGCGGCGTAGATTCATCCAACGGAATTCGCAATGACGCTGGACATGCATGAATGGCTGATTCTTCGCTTCGCACTGCTGCTTCTGGTATTCGGCATCTTTCTGGGCATAGCCTTCGTCGTCGGCCATCGTGATCGCCGCCGGTAACGGACGACAAGTGCCCGCGGGCGCGACTCGGACCGACGTGACGGCAATCTGGCGCTGCGCTGAATCCCGGGGGTCGATTCATGAACGGGTACGAATTTATGCCCTGCCAGGTCACGGCAATGCTGCTGGCATTTGGGGTGATTCTGGCCGTTGCATACATTCCCGGGAAGCGACGCAAGGATGGGCGCAACGCGTCACCGGAGCCGGATGCCGACTCCGCGGAAGGGCAAGGGCAGGCGCGCAACACCGTGGCATCAGCAACTGCCGACCGTGGGTCGTGCATCGTCTGAAACGGACTTCGGCATCACGTGCCGGGAAACGGAGCTCGAAATGGATTTCATCTTCATCGGCGCAATCGTGGCCTTCTTTGCACTGTCCGCTGGGCTGATCCGGTTCTGCGAGCACCTGCGTAGCAATGGGGGAAAGTCGTGACCCCCTGGCTCGCGCAGGCGCTGCTGCTTTCGGTCGCAGCGAAATCCATCGTCGCAGCCGCGGCGGTGGCGCCTCGCGCCGTGAAGCCGCAACCATCCAAGTCGGGGAGACGCTCATGAACTGGGTCTACTGGCTGAGCGGCATCGCCGCCATCGGCATCTTCGTCTATCTCGTCATCGCGCTGTTCAAGCCGGAGTATTTCGAATGAACGCCTCCGGGTGGTCGCAACTCGCGTTGTATGTGGTCGTGCTGCTGCTGCTCGCGAAGCCGCTCGGCAGCTACATGGCGGCCGTCTACGAAGGACGCGCGATGCGGGCGCAACGCGTCGGCGGATCGCTGGAGCGGCTCATCTATCGCGGCGCGGGCGTCGATCCCGCGCGCGACATGGGCTGGGTCGACTACGCGATGGCGATGCTGTGGTTCAACCTCGCCGGCGGGTTGTTCTGCTATGCGCTGCAACGACTGCAGATCTGGCTGCCGCTCAATCCGCAGGACATGGCTGCGGTGACGCCTGACTCGGCCTTCAACACCGCCACGAGCTTCATCAGCAACACGAACTGGCAGGGCTACGGCGGCGAGTCGACGATGAGCTATCTCACGCAGATGCTCGCCCTCGCCGTGCAGAACTTCGTCTCGGCGGCGACCGGGCATGGCGGTGCTGGTGGCGCTCGTGCGAGGGTTCTCCCGGAAGGAAGCGAAGGGCATCGGCAATTTCTGGGTCGATCTCGTGCGCTCGACGGTCTACATTCTGCTGCCGCTCTCCGTGATCCTGACGGTGGCGCTCGTGAGCCAGGGCGTGCCGCAGACGTTCAACAAGTATGCGGCGGCGACGCTCGTCCAGCCGGTCACCTACGACAATCCGAAGAACGGTGCCGACGGCCAGCCGCTGAAGGACGACAAGGGCAATCCGGTCACCGAGAAGGCAACGGCGACCGAGCAGACGATTCCGCTCGGGCCTGCGGCGTCGCAGATCGCGATCAAGCAGCTCGGCACGAACGGCGGCGGCTTCTTCAACGTCAATTCGGCGCATCCGTTCGAGAATCCGACGCCCCTTTCCAATTTCCTGGAAGTGCTGGCGATCCTTCTGATCCCGGCGGCGCTCTGCTACACCTTCGGGAAGATGGTCCGCGATACGCGGCAGGGCTGGGCGCTGCTCGCGGCGATGACGCTCGTGTTCGTCCCGCTGCTGGCGGCCGATTACGCGCTGGAGGCACCCGGCAACCCGATCCTCGCCACCTTGGGCGTGGACCAGACGTCGAGTGCGACGAACCCCGGCGGCAACATGGAGGGCAAGGAGATGCGCCTCGGCGTCGCCAACTCGACGCTGTGGGCGGTCGCGACGACGTCCGCGTCGAACGGATCGGTCAACTCCATGCACGATTCGTTCATGCCGCTCGCCGGCATGATCCCGATGTGGCTGATCCAACTCGGCGAGGTCATCTACGGAGGCGTGGGCTCGGGCCTCTACGGGATGATCATGTTCGCGCTGATCGCGGTGTTCATCGCGGGCCTGATGATCGGTCGCACGCCGGAGTATCTCGGCAAGAAGCTCGGCGCGTTCGAGATGAAGATGGCGTCGATCGCGATCCTGCTGCCGCCGCTGCTCGTCCTCTGCGGAACGGCGATCGCCGTCATGGTGGACGCCGGCAAGGCCGGGGTCGCAAATCCCGCCGAGCACGGCTTCTCCGAGATCCTGTATGCGTTCTCGTCGGCGTCCAACAACAACGGCAGCGCGTTCGGCGGAATTTCCGCCAACACACCGTTCTTCAACACGTCGCTCGGCGTCGTGATGCTCTTCGCGCGCTACTGGCTCGCGATTCCCGTGCTGGCGATCGCCGGCGCGCTCGCGGCCGCGAAGCTCGTCCCGCCGTCCGCCGGCACGCTGCCGACGCACACGCCGCTGTTCGTGTTCGTGCTGATCGGCACGGTGATCACCGTCGGTGCGCTGACGTTCGTGCCGGCGCTGGCGCTCGGCCCCGTCGTCGAGCACCTGCTCATCTTCGCCGGCCACTGACCGGCCGCGAACCCTCGAGGAATCGACATGGCAACTCTGGCCGCCAACAAGACCGCGCTGTCGTGGTTCGTGAGCCGCGAAGCGCTGACGATGGCTCTCATCGACAGCTTCCGCCGGCTGACGCCGCGATACCAGTGGCGCAACCCCGTGATGTTCGTCGTCTACATCGGCAGCATCCTGACGACGATCCTCTGGATCCAGGCGCTGACCGGCACGGGAGAGGCGCCGGCGGGCTTCATTCTTGCCGTCACGCTCTGGCTGTGGGTAACGCTGCTGTTCGCGAACTTCGCCGAGGCGATCGCCGAGGGGCGCAGCAAGGCGCAGGCGGCCTCGCTCAAGAGCGCGCGCCGGGACACGATTGCAAAGCGGCTCGCAAAGGCGAGCCGCGACGCGGCGCAGACGCCGACGCCGTCGGCGAACCTTCGCAAGGGCGACATCGTGCTGGTCGAGAAGGGCGACCTCGTTCCGGGCGACGGCGAGGTCATCGAAGGCGTTGCCTCCATCAACGAAAGCGCGATCACCGGCGAAAGCGCTCCCGTGATCCGCGCCGCAGGCAGCGACTTCGACACGGTCACCGGCGGCACGCTGGTGCTGTCCGACTGGATCGTCGTGCGCATCAACGTCAATCCGGGCGAGGCGTTCCTCGACCGGATGATCGGCATGGTCGAGGGCGCGAAGCGGCAGAAGACGCCGAACGAGATCGCGCTGACGATCCTGCTGGTCGCGATGACGCTCGTGTTCCTGCTCGCAACCGTCACGCTGCTGCCGTTATTCGATCTACAGCGTCGAAGTCGCGAAGGCCGGCACGCCGGTGTCGATCACCGTGCTGGTCGCGCTGCTCGTCTGCCTCATTCCGACGACCATCGGCGGCCTTCTTTCCGCCATCGGCGTCGCCGGCATGGGCCGGATGATGCGTGCGAACGTCATCGCCACCTCGGGCCGCGCGGTGGAAGCCGCCGGCGACTGCGACGTATTGCTGCTCGACAAGACCGGCACGATCACGCACGGCAACCGCCAGGCGTCGGCACTGCATCCCGTTGCAGGCGTCACGGCGCAGCAGATGGCGGAAGCGACGCTGCTCGCCTCGCTCGGCGACGAGACGCCCGAGGGAAAGAGCATCGTCGCGCTCGTCAAGCGCGCCTTCGGGCTCGCGCCGCCGGCGCTCGAGCCGGGCCAGTTCACGATCATCCCGTTTTCCGCGCAGACGCGGATGAGCGGCGTGACATTCCGCGGCCGCGAGATCCGCAAGGGTGCGCTCGACGCCGTGCGCGCGTGGATCGAGCCGCAGGGCGGTGCCGTCGGCCCGGAGGTGTTCGCGCGTGTCGAGGACGTCGCGCGGCGCGGCGCGACGCCGCTGGTCGTCGCCGAAGGCCGGCACGTGCTGGGCGTCGTCGAGCTGAAGGACATCGTCAAGGCGAACATCAAGGAGCGCTTCGCCGAGCTGCGCCGGATGGGAATCAAGACGATCATGATCACCGGCGACAACAAGCTCACCGCCGCGTCGATCGCCGCGGAAGCGGGTGTCGACGACTTCCTCGCCGAAGTCACGCCGGAGGCCAAGCTCAAGCTGATCCGCGAGATCCAGGCGGAGGGCAAGCTCGTCGCGATGACCGGCGACGGCACCAACGACGCGCCGGCGCTCGCGCAGGCCGACGTCGCCGTCGTGATGAACAGCGGCACGCAGGCGGCGAAGGAAGCCGGCAACATGGTCGACCTCGACTCGAACCCGACCAAGCTGATCGAGATCGTCGAGATCGGCAAGCAGCTGCTGATGACGCGCGGCGCGCTGACGACGTTCTCGATCGCGAACGACGTCGCCAAGTATTTCGCGATCATCCCCGCGGCGTTCGCCAGCACGTACCCGGTGCTCGATGCGCTCAACGTCATGCGACTCGCCACGCCCAACAGCGCGATCCTGTCGGCGGTGATCTTCAATGCGCTGATCATCCCCGCGCTGATCCCGCTGGCGCTGAAGGGCGTCAAGTATCCGGCCGGTCGGCGCGGCGGCGATCCTGCGCCGGAACATGCTGATCTACGGCGTCGGCGGCATCGTCGCTGCCGTTCATCGGCATCAAGGTGATCGACCTCATGCTCGTCGCGCTCAACCTCGCCTGATCGGGAGACCCTCATGTTCAGCCAACTCGCCCCCGCGCTGCGCATGCTCGTCGTGCTGACGCTCGCTGACCGGCGTCGCCTATCCGTTCCTGATGACCGGCATCGCGCAAGTGGCCTTCCCGCACGCCGCGAACGGCAGCCTGATCGTGCGTCGACGGCAAGACACTGGGCTCGGAGCTCATCGGCCAGCCGTTCGACGATCCGAAGTACTTCTGGAGCCGGCCGTCGGCGACCTCGCCGCAGCCCTACAACGGCGCCGCGTCGTCCGGCTCGAACCTCGGTCCGCGCAATCCCGCGCTCGCCGACGCCGTGAAGGACCGCGTCAAGGCGCTGCGCGACGCCGACCCGGACAACAGGCTGCCGGTGCCCGTCGATCTCGTCACCGCGTCGGGCAGCGGGCTCGATCCTGACATCAGCATCGCCGCGGCCGATTACCAGGCGGCGCGTGTCGCGAAGGCGCGCGGATTGCCCGTCGAGAAGGTCCGCGCGCTCGTGGCCGCAAACACGAGCGGGCGCACGTTCGGCGTCCTGGGCGAGCCGCGCGTCAACGTGCTGGCGCTCAATCTGGCCCTCGATCGGCTGGCGAAATAGCCCAACGATTCGTCGTGATCGTCTGCATGCGCCCCTTCGGGTGCAACGCTCGCCTTTCCGGCGCCGCACCGGGTAAGCTGTGAACGCCCTGCTCCGCATTCGATGGTACGGCGGAGCCACGATCCGATCCGACCGGGCGTCCCTCGGCGGCTCGGTGCGACGACGATCCGTGGAATGCCGGTGACCGATACGCGCCCCGACCCCGACGCGCTGCTCGAGATGGTGCAGCGGAAGGAGGCGGCCGCCCGCCGCGGCCGCCTGCGCATCTATTTCGGCGCTTCGGCCGGCGTCGGCAAGACCTACGCGATGCTCGCCGCGGCTCGCGCGCTGCGCGACGAGGGCAAGGACGTCGTCGTCGGCATCGTCGAGACCCACGGCCGCAAGGAGACCGAGGCGCTGCTGCAGGGGCTCGAAGTACTTCCGCCGGCGCTAATCGACGCGCACGGAACGAAGCTCCCCGAGTTCGACCTCGATGCGGCGATCGCGCGGCATCCGGCGCTGATCCTGGTCGACGAGCTCGCGCACACCAACGTCGCCGGCTCGCGCCATCCGAAGCGCTGGCAGGACGTCGAGGAGCTGCTTGCCGCCGGCATCGACGTCTTCACGACGCTCAACGTCCAGCACCTCGAGAGCCTCAACGACGTCGTCGGCGGCATCACCGGCATCCAGGTCTGGGAGACAGTGCCGGACACGTTCTTCGACGATGCCGACGAAGTGATGCTGGTCGACATTCCGGCGGACGACCTGCTCGCGCGGCTCAAGGCCGGCAAGGTCTACGTGCCCGAGCAGATCGAGCGCGCCGCCGGCAATTTCTTCCGCAAGGGCAATCTGATGGCGCTGCGCGAGCTCGCGCTGCGCCGCACGGCGGACCGCGTCGAGACCGACGTGCAGGCCTATCGCACCGACAAGGCGATCGAGCCGGTCTGGAAGACCGAAGCGTCGCTCCTGTGCTGCGTCGGCCCCGGCGCCGGCGCCGATCACGTCGTGCGCAGCGCCGCGCGCCTCGCGACCCAGCTCGGCGTCGACTGGACGGCGGTCTACGTCGAGACGCCGCGGCTCGCAGCGCCTGCCCGCGGCAAAGCGGGAGCGGATCCTGCGCACGGTGAAGCTCGCGCAGGAGCTGGGCGGGCAGACGGCGATCCTTTCCGGCGAGCGATGCGGCCTCGCAATCGTCGACTACGCGCGCGTCGCACAACTGCTCGAAGCTGATCGTCGGACGCAACACCGCAGCGCGCCGCTGGGGCTTCGGCCGCGGCATCGCGGAACGCACGGCCGTCCTTGCGCCGGAAATCGACCTGATCGAGATCGGGCGCGGCGAGCCGCAGGCCAGCGACCGCGCAGCAGACATGTCGCCGGCACCGCCGGCCGAGGACGCGCGCCGCGACCGCGAGACGACTGCGCTACGTCTGGGCGCTCGGCGCATGCGCCTTGACGACGGCGGTCGCACTGGCGCTCGTGCCGTACTTCGACCTCGCGAACATCGTGATGCTCTTTCTGCTCTCTGTCGTCCTGGTCGGCGTGCGCTGGGGGCGCGGTCCGGGCGTGCTGGCAGCCTTCGTCAACGTCGCCGCGTTCGATTTCTTCTGCGTGCCGCCGCGCTTCTCGTTCGCGGTGAGCGACGCGCAGTACCTGCTGACGTTCGCGATCATGCTGGCGGTTGCGCTGATCATCGGGCAGATGACGGCCGGACTGCGCTATCAGGCGCGCGTCGCGGCCTATCGCGAGGAGCGCTCGCGCGCACTCTACGAATTCGCCCGCGATCTGTCGAGCCTACTGCAGACCGACGAAGTGGTCGCGACGACGAGCCGATCGATCGGCCGCACGTTCCGCGGCGACGTGGCGGTCTATGTGCTCGACGAAAACGACCGCCTCAAGCTCAGTGCCGAGGGCGACAGCAATGCGCAGGTCGACGCGGGCACCGCGCAATGGGCGTTCGACAACGCGCAGGCGGCGGGCCTCGGCACCGACACGCTGGCCGGCAGCGATTATCTCTACCTGCCGCTGCGCGCGCCGATGCGCACGCGCGGCGTGCTCGCGATCAGGCCCGCCATCGCCGCGCGACCTGCTGGTCCCGGAGCAGAAGCGCCAGCTCGACACCTTCGCGGCGCTCGCCGCCATCGCGCTGGAGCGCGTCCATTACGTCGAGGTCGCGCAGAAGGCGCTGCTGCGGATGGAATCCGAGCGGCTGCGCAATTCGCTGCTGTCCGCGCTATCGCACGACCTGCGCACGCCGCTCGCGTCGCTGGTCGGCCTCGCGGAGTCGCTCGCGCTCACCCGCCCGCCGCTGTCGGGCGCACAGCAGGAATCGGCGCAGGCGATCGCGGACGAGGCGCGCCGGATGAGCGCGCTCGTCAACAACCTGCTCGAAATGGCGCGCATCGAGAGCGGCGAAGTCAAGCTGCGCCGGCAGTGGCAGCCGTTCGAGGAGGTCGTCGGCAGCGCGCTCAAGTCCGCGCAGGCTGCCCTCGCCCGGCATCCGGTCACTGTCAGCGTGCCCTCCACGCTTCCGTTGATCGAATTCGATGCGACGCTGATCGAGCGCGTTCTCTACAACCTTCTCGAAAATGCCGCCAAGTACACGCCGGCCGGCACGCCGATCACGATCGCCGCCGAAATTTCAGCCGGAAACCTCGTCGTCACCGTGAGCGATGCCGGCCCGGGCATTCCGCACGGCCAGGAAGAGCTGATCTTCGAGAAATTTACCCGCGGCTCGCGCGAATCGACGGCGCCGGGCGTCGGCCTCGGACTCGCGATCAGCCGCGCGATCGTCGACGCGCACCGCGGCATCATCCGGGCGGCAAACAATCCGGCCGGCGGCGCCAGCTTTTCATTCACGCTTCCGCTGGGCAATCCCCCCGCGGCTCCAGACGAAGGTCAGGCGCCGGTCGTCGCCTGACCCCGTAAACGGGGCTTTGATCCTCGCCGGGCAGTTTCCGGCGATAATAAGGGCCTCGCCCCCGGTGCTCCCGGCGCGCCGCATCCTGCGACAACTCCGGATCGGCTGCGCGGCGCCCGCCCCGATGCCAGACTCCCCACCGACCGCGCTACTCGTCGAAGACGAACGCCAGATCCGGCGGTTCGTGCGCACCTCGCTCGAATCCGAGGGATGGAACGTGGCCGAGGCCGACACGCTCAAGCAGGGCCTGATCGACGCAGGCACGCGCAAGCCCGACCTCGTCGTGCTGGACCTCGGCCTTCCCGACGGGAACGGCGTCGATTTCATTCGCGGCCTGCGCGGCTGGTCGTCGATTCCGGTGATCGTGCTCTCGGCGCATGCCGACGAAAGCGACAAGATCGCCGCGCTCGACGCCGGCGCCGACGACTATCTCACCAAGCCATTCGGCGTCGGCGAGCTGCTCGCGCGGGTGCGTGCGATGCGGCGCCGCCAGGCGGCGCCCGTTGCGGACGGGACGTCCGTATTCCGCTTCGGCGATGTCGAGGTCGACCAGGCAAACCGTGTGGTGCGCAAGGCCGGGTCGCCCGTGCACCTGACGCCGATCGAATACCGGCTGCTGACGCTTCTCATCGGGAACGCGGGCAAGGTGCTCACGCACCGGCACCTGCTGCGCGAAGTGTGGGGACCGTCGTCCGTCGAGAGCAGCCATTACGTGCGCATCTACGTCGTCAACCTGCGGCAGAAGCTCGAGTCCGACCCGGCGCAGCCGAAGCACATCGTGACCGAGACAGGCGTGGGCTACCGATTCCAGCTGGATCCCGCATGAAGCGCAAGCCTGCCGCCCTGCGGGGACACGCGCGCCGTACGGCGGTCGAGGCCGCGGCCGCGGCCGCGCCCGCTCCGGCAGTACCCGTGTCGAAGCGCGCACGCGTCGCGACGCTGTCGATCGCGGCGCTGGGCGTCGTCTACGGGGACATCGGAACCAGCCCGCTGTACGCGCTGAAGGAAGTGTTCGGCGGAACGCATCATCCCGTGCCGGTCGACGCAGCCAACGTTCTCGGCATCCTGTCGCTCGTCTTCTGGTCGCTGGTGATCATCGTCTCGGTGAAGTACATCGTCTTCATCATGCGCGCGGACAACAAGGGCGAGGGCGGGATCATGGCGCTGATGGCGCTCGTGCTCTCGTCGGAGAGCAATCCGCGGCGCGCACGCGTGCTGATGCTGATGGGCCTCTTCGGCGCAGCGCTCTTCTACGGGGACGGGACGATCACGCCTGCCATCTCGGTGCTCTCGGCGGTGGAGGGGCTCGAAGTCGCGACGCCCGCGTTCAAGCCCTACGTGATTCCGCTCACTCTGATCGTGCTGGTCATGCTGTTCGCCGTCCAGAAGCGCGGCACCGGCAGCGTCGGCGCACTGTTCGGCCCGATCATGATGATTTGGTTCGCCGCGCTCGCCGTGCTCGGCGTGGTCGGAATCCTGCGCGCGCCCCAGGTGCTGTTCGCGCTCAATCCGTACCATGCCGCTGCCTTCCTCTACGGCCATACGATGCTCGGCTTCTTCGCGCTGGGCGGTGTCGTGCTCGCGGTTACCGGCGCCGAGGCGCTTTACGCCGACATGGGGCATTTCGGCGCCTTGCCGGTCCGGCTCGCGTGGTCGTTCCTCGTCCTTCCGGCGCTGACGCTCAATTACTTCGGCCAGGGCGCGTTGCTGCTCGTCGACACGAAGGCCGTCGCGAATCCCTTCTATCTGCTGGCGCCGGCGTGGGCGCTGTATCCGCTTGTCGCGCTCTCCACGGTGGCAACGATCATCGCGTCGCAGGCCGTGATCTCGGGCGCATTCTCGATCACGCAGCAGGCGATGCAGCTGGGTTACGCGCCACGGATGGAACTGGAGCACACGTCGAGCCACCAGATCGGGCAGATCTACGTGCCTGCGATCAACCGCGCGCTGTTCCTCGGCGTCGTCGCACTCGTGCTGGGCTTCGGCTCGTCGACGAACCTCGCCGCCGCGTACGGCATCGCGGTCACCGGCACGATGGGCATCACGACGGTCCTTGCGTTCGTTGTCGCGCGCCGCCTGTGGAAGTGGAGCCTTCCCGCGAGCATCGCGCTCTTCGGCCTGTTCCTGCTCGTGGATGTCAGCTTCTTCTCCGCCAACCTCGTCAAGGTCGTCGAGGGCGGCTGGTTCCCGCTGGCGTTCGGCGGTTGCGTGTTCCTGTTCATGTCGACGTGGAAGCGCGGCCGCGAGCTCCTCAACCAGCGCCTCGAGGCCGACTCGATTCCGCTCGCCGCATTCGTCGAGAGCGCGTCGCAGGACTGCGCGAAGGTGCCCGGGCTCGCGATCTTCATGACGGCGAATCCGGGCACGGTGCCGCATGCGCTGCTGCACAGCATGAAGCACTACAAGAGCCTGCACGAGCGCGTGATGCTGCTCAACGTGACCACGCTCGACGTCCCGCACGTGCAGCCGATGCAGCGCCTCGTCATCGAGCCGATCAACGCGCAGTTCTGGATGGCGCGCATCTACTTCGGCTTCATGGACGAGCCCAACCTGCCGGAAGCGCTCGAATGGAGCGCCGAGCAGGGCCTGCCGGTCGACCTGATGGACACGTCGTTCTTCCTCGGCCGCGAGACGCTGCTGCCGCAGCTCGGCTCCGAGATGGCGCTCTGGCGCGAGAAGCTCTTCGCCACGATGTACCGCAACGCAGGCGGGGTGGTCGCCTACTTCCGCCTGCCGCCGAACCGGGTCGTGGAACTCGGCTCCCAGATCGTGCTCTGACGGTTTGCGAGCGCTGCGCGCGGCGGCGAACATCGCCGGTCCGTCGGTGGCACCGTCCCGGCCCGCCAACCCCGCTCGCCAATTCAAAGGAACAACAATGGCCTCCCCTTACAGCGTCGCGGTCGTCGTCGGCAGCCTGCGCAAGGACTCGCTCAACCGCAAGATGGCTCGCGCGGCCATCGCGCTCGCGCCCGCGACGCTGGCCGCGAGGATCGTCGAGATCGGCGAGCTTCCGCACTACAACATGGACCTCGACGGGGACGCGCCGCCCGCCGCATGGGTCGCGTTCCGGGACGCGATCCGGCCCTGCGCCGGCGTCCTGTTCGTGACGCCGGAGTTCAACCGCTCGGTGCCCGGTGCACTGAAGAACGCGATCGACGTCGGCTCGCGTCCCTACGGCAAGAGCGTCTGGAGCGGCAAGCCCTGCGCCGTGATCAGCGTTTCGCCGGGGCAATACGGCGCGTTCGGCGCCAATCATCACCTGCGGCAGTCGTTCGTGTTCCTCGACATGCCGGCGATGCAGCAGCCGGAGGCCTACATCGCGAACGCCGGCAAGCTCTTCGACGACAACGGAGCGATCACCGACGAGCGCACGCGCGAGCTCATCACCCGGTTCATGGTGACGTTCGCGGCGTGGGTGGAGCGGCACGCGGCGGCTTGACCGGCGTCAACGGCCGGTGCGCCGCGGATGCGAGAATCCGCGAAACGGGTGATGCATGCTGCCGCCGCGGCGACGAACCGGGAAGGGGAGAACGTGAACGACACCGTCAAGTACGTCCTCGAGGAATCGCGGATTCCGAGGACCTGGTACAACCTGCAGGCCGACCTGCCGAAGCCGCTGCCGCCGGTGCTGCATCCCGGCACGCAGAAGCCCGTCGGACCCGACGACCTCGCGCCGCTCTTCCCGATGGAGCTGATCCTGCAGGAGGTCTCGACCGAGCGCGAGATCCAGATTCCTGCTCCCGTGCGCGACGTGTACCGGCAATGGCGGCCGACGCCGCTCTATCGCGCGCGCCGCCTCGAGAAGGTGCTGCAGACGCCGGCGCGCATCTACTACAAGTACGAGGGCGTCTCGCCCGCCGGCAGCCACAAGCCCAACACCGCGGTCGCGCAGGCGTTCTACAACCGCGAGGCGGGAGTGAAGAAGCTGGTGACGGAGACCGGCGCCGGCCAGTGGGGCAGCTCGCTCGCCTTCGCCGGCGCGCTGTTCGGCATCGACGTCCAGGTCTTCATGGTGCGCGTGTCGTACGACCAGAAGCCCTACCGGCGCGCGCTGATGGAGACCTACGGCGCGCGCTGCATTCCGTCGCCGTCGCCGGAAACGCAGTCGGGCCGCGCGATCCTCGCGCAGCGCGCCGACCATCCCGGCAGTCTCGGCATCGCGATTTCCGAAGCCGTCGAGGTGGCGGCGCAGCGCGAGGACACCAAGTACGCGCTCGGCAGCGTGCTGAACCACGTGCTGCTGCACCAGACCGTGATCGGTCAGGAGGCGATGCTGCAGCTCGAGATGGCCGACGACTATCCGGACGTCATCGTCGGCTGCACCGGCGGCGGATCGAACTTCGCCGGCATCGCGTTCCCGTTCATCGGCGCGCAGCTGCGCGGCGGACGCAAGGTCGAAGTCATCGCAGTGGAGCCGGCCGCGTGCCCCAGCCTCACGCGCGGCACCTACGCCTACGACTTCGGCGACACTGCGCACCTCACGCCGCTCACCAAGATGCACACGCTGGGCTCGACGTTCACGCCACCGGGTTTCCACGCGGGCGGGCTGCGCTATCACGGCATGGCGCCACTGGTGTCGCACCTGAAGGAGCTGGGGCTGATCGACGCGGTTGCGTACCACCAGACGGGCGTGTTCGAAGCGGGCGTGCAGTTCGCCCGTGCCGAAGGCATCCTGCCCGCCCCCGAGGCGAACCATGCGGTGAAGGGCGCGATCGACGCCGCGATCCGCTGCCGCGAGGAAGGCAGGAGCCGCGCGATCCTGTTCAACCTCTGCGGCCACGGGCACTTCGACATGCAGGCCTACATCGACTACTTCGGCGGCAAGCTGGCCGACCTCGAGTACGACGAAGGCGAGCTCGCGATGGCGCTGGCCGGATTGCCGTCGGTCGCCGAGCCCGCCTGACGCGTCCGCACGAGCCGCGACGGAATATCGCCGCTTCCGGCGCCACCGGTCGGCCCGTCCGCCGCGTTCATACGCTCCTCCGCTGCCGATCGCGCAGCGGGAGCGTTTTGCGTGTAGGCTATGACAACGGCATGGTGGCGCCGTGGCTTCCGTGCGGGGCATCCCCGCGAGCACACAGGGCCGTCCAGTCACCGGCTGAGCAGCGCGGCGAAGCGCACGCCTGTCGAGGCGCCTTTCGCCCGACGCGATTCGTGGAGCGGAGAACGTTCGATGCTGGCGGTACAGCGTGCGTAGGGTGTCATTCGCGCCTTTGCTTCTCACGACGTGGGCGGCGCTCGCGGCGTTCGCCGCCGACGTCGCGCAGGCACAGTCGGTGACGATCACCGGCTGCGCGAACGCCACGTGGAATGCCGGCACGCTCACACTGGTGTGCGGCAGCGCGTCCACGCCGCCCGTGTGCAGCTTCAATCCCGCGGCGCCAACCACCTACGCCGTCGGAACGCAGCTGACCCTCAACGCGAGCTGCACCAATGCTCCGACGTACGCATGGTCGGCCACCGTCGGCGCGCTGGGAACGGGCGCCTGCGCGTCGGCCGCCACCTGCACGGACACGCAGGCGAGCGCCACCAGCGTCACGTACCACCTCGTGGCGACGAACAGCTCGGGCTCGACGACGCTCGACGCGCCGGTCGCATGGATCGTCGGCTCGGCCCCGGCGCCGCTGCTGCAGGGCGCCGTGTCGCGCCGCGTGCACGGCGCGGCCGGCACGTTCGATCTCCCGCTGTCGCTCGTCCCGACCAATCCTGCGACCGAGCCGAGGCAGGGCCCGGTCCACAACATCGTGTTCATGTTCGACAAGGCCGTTGTCTCCGCCATCGCCGCCGTGTCCGAAGGCAGCGCGAGCGCGGGAGCACCGTCGTTCAGCGGCAACTCGATCACGGTGCCGATCACCGGCGCCGCCAACCAGCAGTACGTGACGGTGACATTGAGCGCCGTCACCTCGGCGGACGGCGGCGTCGGCGGGACGGGATCGGTGCGCATGGGCTTGCTGGTCGGAGACGTGACGCGCAACCGCGTCGTATCGGTCGCCGATCTCGGGCAGGTCGAAGCGGAGCTCGCTCAGGCGGCGACCGGCGCCAATTTCCACCTCGACGTCAACGCAAGCGGCACGGTCAGCCTCGCCGACACCGGCATCACGTCCGCCAATCTGACACGCGCGCTGCCGGCGCCGTGAATGCTTTGCCCGTCGTGCCGCCGGCGCATTCGCACTGGCAGCTTCGTGGCGCGCGTGCGAGCACGACGTGAATCGATTACCATGCATGCCCTCTTCCGGAGATGACGCAATGCGATCGGGAAAGTCTTACACGTATCTCGTAGCCGTCCTCGCGCTCGGGGCACTCGTGTCCACGGCAGCGCTCGGCCAGGTCACGGCACGCTTTACTGTCCCGGGCAGCGCGGCAACCTCGACCAAGGCCGTGCCGGGATCGACCTTCGCGATGGACGTGCGTGTCGACGCGCCCGCAACGCCGACGCTCGGAGCTGCCTTTCGCGTCCTGCAGACGACGCCCGCGACGCCGCCGGTCGTGTTCCAGATCACCGCGCGCGATTTCACCGGGTCGATCTACGACGACACGTTTTCCGGGACGCCTGATGCAACGGTGCTGGCGACGCCGAGCGCGCTCCTCAATCCGTCCAACGACGACAATCTCGGCCGAAACACTCTCGGGCTGGTCGGCGCCCCGACCGGCAACAACCTGTTCATCGAGAAGATCACGTTCAGCGTCGATGCGGCGACGCCCTTCGGCACCTACACGATTGCGCCGACGCCGGGCGGCAACTCCTCCATCACCGACACGGCTTTCAACGATTACGACATGTCGACGACGGCGTCCTTCAGCGTTCTCGTCGGGCAGAAGCTGACGGTCGTCGAGGCGGGCACGGGCACGGGTGTCGTCACCAGCGACGTCGGCGTCATCAGCTGTCCCGCCACGTGCTCCGACATCTATCCCGGAACCACGGTCACGCTGAGCGCGACGCCGAACGGCGGCTCGAGCTTCGCCGGCTGGTCGGGCGGCGGCTGCACGGGAACCGGTACCTGTGTCGTGACGGTGAACGCCGCGATAACGGTCACCGCAACTTTCAATGGCCCGCCCCCGGTGAACCTCACCGTGACGAAGTCGGGCACCGGCACCGGCACCGTGACCAGCGCACCCGCTGGCATCAATTGCGGCGCGACCTGCACGGCGCCTTTCGCGGCGGCAACCGTCGTGACGCTCACGGCGAGTGCGACCGCGGGTTCGGGGTTCATCGGCTGGAGCGGCGGCGGATGCTCCGGCACCGGCACGTGCGTGGTGACCATGTCCGCGGCGACAACGGTGAACGCGCAGTTCGACCTCCTGCCGAAGACGCTGACCGTGACGAAGTCGGGCACCGGCGCCGGCACCGTGACCAGCGCGCCTGCCGGCATCAATTGCGGCGCGACCTGCAGCGCACCATTCACGTCGGGCGCCGTCGTGACGCTCACCGCGAGTGCAACCGCGGGCTCGACGTTCATCGGCTGGAGCGGCGGCGGATGCTCCGGCACCGGCACGTGCGTGGTGACCATGTCCGCGGCGACAACCGTGAATGCGCAGTTCGATCTCGTGCCGCAAACCTTGACCGTCACGAAGTCGGGCACCGGCACCGGCACGGTGACCAGCGCACCCGCTGGCATCAATTGCGGCGCGACCTGCTCGGCGCCGTTCGCGGCGGCAACCGTCGTGACGCTCACGGCGAGTGCGACCGCGGGTTCGGGGTTCATCGGCTGGAGCGGCGGCGGATGCTCCGGCACCGGCACGTGTGTGGTGACCATGTCCGCAGCGACAACGGTGAACGCGCAGTTCGACCTCCTGCCGAAGACGCTGACCGTGACGAAGTCGGGCACCGGCGCCGGCACCGTGACCAGCGCGCCTGCGGGCATCAATTGCGGCGCGACCTGCAGCGCACCATTCACGTCGGGCGCTGTCGTGACGCTCACCGCGAGTGCGACCGCGGGCTCGACGTTCATCGGCTGGAGCGGCGGCGGATGCTCCGGCACCGGCACGTGCGTGGTGACCATGTCCGCGGCGACAACCGTGAATGCGCAGTTCGATCTCGTGCCGCAAACCTTGACCGTCACGAAGTCGGGCACCGGCACCGGCACGGTGACCAGCGCACCCGCTGGCATCAATTGCGGCGCGACCTGCTCGGCGCCGTTCGCGGCGGCAACCGTCGTGACGCTCACGGCGAGTGCGACCGCGGGTTCGGGGTTCATCGGCTGGAGCGGCGGCGGATGCTCCGGCACTGGCACGTGCGTGGTGACCATGTCCGCAGCGACAACGGTGAATGCGCAGTTCGACCTCCTGCCGAAGACGCTGACCGTGACGAAGTCGGGCACGGCGCCGGCACCGTGACCAGCGCGCCTGCTGGCATCAATTGCGGCGCGACCTGCAGCGCACCATTCACGTCGGGCGCGTCGTGACGCTCACCGCAAGTGCAACCGCGGGCTCGACGTTCATCGGCTGGAGCGGCGGCGGATGCTCCGGCACGGGCACGTGTGTCGTGACCATGTCCGCGGCGACAACCGTGAATGCGCAGTTCGACGCCGCGCCGCAGCCCCTCACGGTCACGCTCAGCGGAACGGGGACCGGGACGGTTATCAGCGCTCCTGCCGGCATCAGCTGCCCCGGCACCTGTAGCACCTCGTTCGCGGCAGGCGCGACGGTCACGCTGACGCCAACGCCCAATGCGGGGTCGCTCTTCACCGGCTGGACAGGTGGCGGCTGCGCCGGCACCGGCACGTGCGTCGTGACGATGAACGCGGCCGTCGCGGTGACTGCAACCTTCGATCTCACGCCGGCAACGCTCGTCTCCGCCGCATTGCGTCGCACGCATGGCGCCGCCGGCACCTTCGACCTGACGCTGACGACGGTGGCGCCGCCCGCGATCAATCACAATCCGACGACCGAGCCGCGCCAGGGGCCGGTGCATTCGATCGTGCTCACTTTCGACAAGCCGATCACCGCCGCGACCGCGACCATCACCGAAGGCACTGCGACGGCAGTCGCGCCGACATTCGGCGGCAACACCGTCGTGGTCGGGCTCACCGGCGTCGCCGACCGGCAATATGTCACGGTGTCCATCACCAACATCGCGGCGTCCGACGGAAGCGTCGGCGGCACTGCGAACGTGCGCATCGGGTTCCTCGCCGGCGACGTGAATCAGACGCGGGTGGTCTCGGTGGCGGACCTCGGCCTCGTGAACGCGCAGCTCACGCACGTCACGACCGCCGCGAATTTCCTGCTCGACGTCAACGCGAGCGGCACCCTGACCATCGCCGACATGGGCATCACCAACGCGAACCTGACGCGCCCGCTGCCCCCGCCGTAGCTTTACTGCGGGCGCGCCCGAGCCGCTTGCTCGGGCCGCGCCCGCGGATTCAAGCGCGATCGCACAGCCCCCGCGCGCTGTGCGAATGTCCGAATTGCGGTGACCGCCGCCATGCGGCACCACACGGCACACATCGGTTGAATTGCCAGCAGAGTGGCGCTGCGATTCCGGTGCAGCAACCGACGCGGCAACGGCAAGCGAATGGATGGTCGCGCGTCGCCTGTCGCAGCCGTGCGGCAATCGCTCGATGGCCCTCGACGCCGATCCGACGTCCGCGTTGATCTGCAGCTTCCCGTTCGCGCATTGCATTGCGTGTTGATGTCGTCAGGTTCCAGCAAGGATTGCCTGCGCGCCTTGACATTGCAATGACGCCCACACAGAATCGCGCGGACCTGGGCTGGGCGTCGTCGTGTCGATTCGCAATTGCGATGACGCTCGCGATGTTCAGGCTTCTCGCCGTCGAAATCCGGCATCGTGCCGGGCGAACAAGAACAGAAGCGAGGGCCAAACATGAACGAAAGTCGCGCCACGTTTGCCTGCGTATTTGCGGCCCTCTCCCTGTTTTCGGGCGGAGCCCAAGCGCAGGCCGTCACCGAATTCCACACGGGCATCACAGGCAGCGCACAACCCTGGGGCATCACGGCCGGCCCGGACGGCAATCTATGGTTTGCGGAATCCGCCGGCGACCGGATCGGGCGAATTACCCCGACAGGCACTATCACCGAGTTCACCACGGGCGTCACCGCCGGTTCGCATCCCACCAGCATCACGGTCGGTCCCGACCACAACCTGTGGTTCACGGAACAGAATGGCTCGCGGATCGGCCAGATTACGACGGCCGGCGTCGTCACCGAATTCACCGCCGGCATCTCCGGATCAGCGACTGACATCACGGCCGGCCCCGACGGAAACCTGTGGTTCACCGAAGCAGCCGGCCGGATCGGAAAAATTACGATAGCCGGCGTCGTCACCGAGTACACCGCCGGCATCACTGCCGGCGCGGTCCCTCTCGGCATCGCGGCCGGCGCGGATGGCAACCTGTGGTTTACCGAGAACAACGGCAATCGCATCGGCCGGATTACCACAGGCGGCAGTGTCACCGAATTCAGCGCCGGCATTACGGCGAACGCCAGTATTCAGTACATCACCGCCGGTCCCGATGGCAATCTTTGGTTCACGGAGTTCAACCTCAACCGGATCGGACGAATTACCCCGAGTGGAGTCGTCACCGAGTTCGTTGGCCTTACGGGGACGGAGCCTTACGGGATCGCAGCCGGCCCCGACGGCAACCTCTGGTTCACTGAATTCAGCAGTCAAATCGGGCGGATGACTCCGGGCGGAATTGTGACCGAGTTCAGCGCGGGTATCAGCGCGTTCTCGGGCCCACTCGGGATCACGGCCGGCCCCGATGGCAACCTGTGGTTTGCCGAATGGTTCGGCAACCGTATCGGCCGCCTCACCACTCCTCCCCCCGCCCTGATGGGCGCCGTGTCGCGCAAGGTGCACGGAGCCGCGGGCACGTTCGACCTGCCGTTGTCGATGGTCGCAACCAACCCGACCACCGAGCCGCGGCAGAGTACGACGGCGACCATCGTGATGACGTTCGACTCGCCGGTCGTCAGCGCAAACGCCGCGATCACCGAAGGCACAGCAACCGCCGGCGCGCCGACCTTCAGCGGCAACGACGTGACAGTGGCTCTCACCGGAGTGGCCGACCAGCAGTACGTCACGGTGTCGCTGACCAATGTCGCGTCCGCGTCGACCACCGGCGGCACCGCGTCGATCCGGCTCGGCCTGCTTCGCGGCGACGTGAACCAGACTCGCGTCGTGACAGTGGCCGACCTGGGGCTCGTGAATGCACAGCTCGCGCAGCCCGTGACCGCGGCGAACTATCTGAAGGACGTCAGCGCGAGCGGTACGCTGACAGTCGCCGACAAGGGCATCACCAACGCCAATCTCACGAAATCATTGCCCGCGCCCTGAGCGGTCGCGCTCGTCGTCAACGATCGCGACGCGCCATTGGCACCCCTGCGATATGCGCGGAGCGACGTCGGGCCGGGATATCTCGCGCCGGTTGCGGGCACCAGCGGGCTTGCCGAGCGGCAAGTCCCGGAGATCAAGCAGGCAGAAATCCTGACACCCGGCGCCTCAGCACGGGCCTCAAGCGAGGAAGAAATCCTCTTGGAAATGAGTGGGGTGGCTGATGGGACTCGAACCCACGACAACCGGAATCACAATCCGGGACTCTACCAGCTGAGCTACAGCCACCACGGGCGGATCGGGTGATGTTGCCTGAGCGGCAATGCCGCCCGACCGCAGGAACAGGAAAAGTTGGCGCGCCCGACAGGACTCGAACCTGTTACCGCCGGCTTAGAAGGCCGGTGCTCTATCCAGATGAGCTACGGGCGCTCGGTCGGATGGGGAAACACGCACCGGACGGCCATGCCGGGAAGGCCCTGCCGCGCCGCTTTCGGTGGCGGCGCGCCAAGTGCAGGCCCCCGCCATCCGGTCATCGAAACAGCGGTCGAAATATAGCATATCCACGACCCGTCGCGTCCGGACTCGCTGCGGCGAACCTTTGCCGCGACCCCGCCCGCGCCTGTCGAATATTCGGCTTTCGCCGCAGGCTCCGTTGACGTAGGATTTCCTGGAGGTCCCGCGACACCGAGCCCCGACTCGGGGTCGCCGGCGACCTTCCGAACGAAGTCCGCGTCCCGGCGGATTCGATCGGTCACCGGACGGCGCAATGAGACCTGGCAACCGGCCCGATATTCCACCGCTGCACGCGATCGCGAGAATGGCGATGCGGATCGTCGTGGCCGTGGTCGTGATCGTCGCCGGCGTCACCATTGTCTCCTATTTCGCGCTGGGCCGGCCGGATGCGCTGTTCGCCGGCGGCGCCTTTCCACAGCTCGTGAGCGGCGCGCAGAATCTGTCGGCGCCTGCGCCAGGCTCCGCTCTCGCGACAATCCTGCGCGTCGCGGTGGTCGGCGTCGTGGTCGCACTGGTCCTCCTGATCGGGGGAGCGGGTGTCTGGGATGCATGGCAATCGCGGCAGCGCCGCACCGGCCATGCGCAGCCTTCCGAATCCGGATTACGGGACGCCGACGCGCGTGAGCGCGACGCGCACCGCCAGTCGCCCCTCGACGCGGAACGCGCGCTGCGCCCGGCCGACGCGGAGCCGCTCTGGTCGACGGAGCGCGCGCCGACCGATCCCGACACCCTGCAAGGCGGCACGGCGTAGGCGCGAGGCGCGTCGAACACGCGGCGCCGAGGAGGTCGATCAGGTAGGCGAGCGTCTGGCCTTCGAGTCAGCCGCTGGGGCGCGTCGGAACCGTCTTCAGCGGCGTGTCGCAGTTGCCTTCGAGGAAACGGATGCCCGCGATGATAGGCGCGTATTCGGCGTTGAGCGCCATGAAGCGGATCCGCAGGACCGACTAAGTCGTCGCCCACATCCGCATGAGGTTCTGCCGGACGACGTCGAGGCGGGCGCGGTTCTCCCACTTCATCGTCGCACCTTCGAGCGCCGCAATCTCGCCGAGCTCGTACACCTGCGAGCGCTGGTGCTGGTCCGGGATGAAGCTCTCGATGAACGTGATCGAGACGAGGCGCTGGCCCGAGCGGACCGGAACGACCTCGTGCAGTTCGGTCGACGGATAGACGATCGCCTCGCCGGCGGCGCCCTTGAACGGGATCATCTGGTTGCCGACGGCGACCGCGAGCTCGCCGCCCTCGTAGGTCGCAGGATCGTTGATGAATACCGTGCACGAAAGGTCGGAGCGCAGCATCGCGTTGCCGATCTGCATCAGCGCGGCGTCGGCGTGGGCGCCATATTTCATGCCGGGCTCGTAGCGGCACAGAAGCGGCGGTGCGATGCGCTTCGGCAGCGCGAAGTCGAGGAACTCGCGCGAGCGCCCGAACGCCGCGTTGACGATCTGGACCGACTCGGCATACTTGGGGTCGCCGTGATCGACCTGGAGGTTGTCCTTGGTGACGTTGGCGGGATTCGACAACCGTCCTTCGGCGAAGCGAAGCTCGCGCGAAAGTGCGACGAGACGCGCGACTTCGGCCGCGCTGAGGAGGTTTCTGATCTTGAGGAACATGGCGGCGTCCGCAGGTTGATTCCGGCGCGGAATGAGTGAGGATACGGGGAGCCGCGAGTATTGCGGGTCGAATGGATTCGGTCAACCGCCCCGCTTCCCGACGCCGGGACGAAAAAAAGCCGCGCTGCCTTCGGCAGCACGGCCTTTGTGAAGCGCCGAAAACTACTGGCCGGGGCCCTTCGCCGCGGCTTCGGCCTGGGCCATCCGCTTCGCCATCTCCGCCTTCACCGCTTCGAGGTTGAAGCTGGCACCCCGCTGCATCGGTGGGTAGTCTATGAAAGTCTGCAACTCCTTGGCCACCACCTGCTGGACGAACACGAAGCGCCAGAACTGGTACTTGAACCAGTCGAAGTACTGCTGCCCGCCTTCCTTGGTCCCGTCGTTGGGCCAGCCCGTGCGCTCGAACGGATCGAGCCGGAGATTGATCAGGTAGGGCACGTCGACGTGCGTCTTCTCCCCGAGCCAGCCCCGCGGCTGGTCGATGAAGCGATACTTGTAGTCGTCGATGCGAATTGCGCCCACCGTGCTCTCGCCGAGGTAGAAGATCTCGTGCCGCGCGGACGGACCCTTGCCGGTGATGGCCGCCATCTGGTTGTAGCCGTCGAGATGGTTCTTGTACGTGCGGCCGTCGATCGTCTTGCCCTTCAGCAGTTCCTCGGTGATGTTCGGGTTGCCGGCCGCGGCCACGAACGTGGGCAGCCAGTCGAGCCCGGAGAAGATGCCGTTCTGCACGCTGTCCGCCGGCACGTGATCGGGCCAGCGCAGCAGCGCGGGCACGCGGAAGCCGCCTTCGAGGACCGTGCCCTTCGACTGGGCGAACGGGGTCTGGCCGCCGTCGGGCCAGGTGAAGACCTCGGTGCCGTTGTCGGTCGTGAAGACGACGATGGTGTTGTCGTCGACGCCCATGTCCTTCAGATGCTTCATCACGAGGCCGACGTCGTCGTCGAGCTGCGCCATCCCCGCTTCTTCCTCCGACCAGCCGTTCTCGGAATTGCGCATCGCCTCGTACTTCGGCGAGAGGTGCGTCACGATGTGCATGCGGGTGGGATTAAGCCAGACGAAGAACGGCTTGCCGTCCTTCTTCGCCTTGTCCATGAAGTTGATCGCGAGGTCGCGGATCTCGTCGTCGACCGTCTCCATGCGCTTCGGATACAGCGTGCCGGCGTCCTCGATCTTCTGCTTGCCGATCTTGCCCCAGCGCGGCATCACCGTCGGGTCGTCAACGTTCGTCGCCCAGCTGTGCACCATGTTGCGCGGGCCGACGACGTTCAGCAGGTTCTGCGGGTAGTTCGGATGCGCCGGGTCCTCCATCGCATCGAGGTGATACAGATAGCCGAAGAACTCGTCGAAGCCGTGGACCGTCGGAAGGAACTCGTTCAGGTCGCCGAGGTGATTCTTGCCGAACTGGCCGGTGGCGTAGCCCATCGACTTCAGAACCGTGGCGATGGTCACCGCCTCCGCGGGAATGCCGATCTTGGCGCCGGCCTGGCCGACCGTGGTCATGCCCGTGCGGATCGGCAGCTCGCCCGTGATGAAGTTCGCGCGGCCCGCCGTGCAGCTCGCCTCGGCGTAATAGTCGGTGAACAGCATGCCTTCCTTGGCGATCCTGTCGAGGTTTGGCGTGCGACCGGCCATCATGCCGCGGTGATACGCGCCGATGTTCCACATTCCGATGTCGTCGCCCATGATGACGAGTATGTTCGGCTGCTTTGCCGGGGCCTGCGCGAATGCAGGTGCGCCGACGGCCATCGCGGCCGCGCCCACGACGGCCAACGAGAATTTTCGTAACGTGTTCATGGAGTCTCCGAGATCGAGGAACCGATTTACTTTTCGCGGAGCAGCCGCTGAGTGATCCGCTTGGAAAAGAACCGTGGAGTGTACGCCGTTTTCCCGGCGCGTCGCCCGCATATTGCGTCGATTCTTGATCGCGGCCTCGTGGCAGCGCACGCGGCCGTGAGGCATAATTGGCACCGCCCTGGATAAATGCGCATCCTCGGATTCCTTTCGTCCGGTGGCAGCGTTGCACCCGCCTCGAAATGGTGCAAGAGTCACGGTCAGCGCGGCGAAGCCGCGCGTGTGCTGACCACCCCGCCGGGAGATGCGCCCTCATGTCGAATCCCCCCGAATCCCACCACGACATCCGTGACGCGATCCGCGATCTCTGCGCGGAATTTCCCGCCGAGTATTTCCGGCGCATCGACGAGGCGCGCGGCTATCCCGAGGAATTCGTCGACGCGCTGACCAAGGCGGGCTGGCTGGCCGCGCTGATCCCGCAGGAGTACGGAGGCTCCGGACTTGGCCTCACCGAGGCGTCGATCATCATGGAGGAGATCAACCGCTGCGGCGGCAATTCCGGCGCGTGCCATGGTCAGATGTACAACATGGGCACGCTGCTGCGCCACGGCTCGGCCGCGCAGAAGCAGGAGTACCTGCCGAAGATCGCGAGCGGGGAACTGCGGCTGCAATCGATGGGCGTCACCGAGCCGACGACCGGCACCGACACGACAAAGATCCGCACGACGGCCGTGCGCAAGGGCGATCGCTACGTCGTCAACGGCCAGAAAGTCTGGATCTCGCGCATCCAGCACTCCGATCTCATGATCCTGCTCGCGCGGACCACGCCGCTCGATGAAGTGAAGAAGCGCTCCGAAGGCATGTCGATCTTCGTGGTCGACCTGCGCGACGCGATCGGCCACGGCATGACGGTGAAGCCGATCGCCAACATGGTCAACCACGAGACCAACGAGCTCTTCTTCGACGACCTCGAGATTCCCGCGGAGAACCTCATCGGCGCCGAGGGCAAGGGCTTCAAGTACATCCTCGACGGGCTCAACGCCGAGCGCACGCTGATCGCGGCCGAATGCATCGGCGACGGCTACTGGTTCCTCGACAAGGTCACCGCCTACGCGAAGGAGCGCGTGGTGTTCGGACGCCCGATCGGCCAGAACCAGGGCGTGCAGTTCCCGATCGCGCGCGCCTATGTCAATGTTGAGGCGGCGAACCTGATGCGCTACAAGGCCTGCGCGCTGTTCGACGCGCACAAGCCGTGCGGCGCGGAAGCCAACATGGCGAAGCTCCTCGCCGCAGACGCTTCGTGGGAGGCGGCGAACGCCTGCCTGCAGTTCCACGGCGGCTTCGGCTTCGCCAACGAGTACGACGTCGAACGCAAGTTCCGCGAGACGCGCCTCTACCAGGTAGCGCCGATCTCGACGAATCTCATCCTCGCCTATGTCGCCGAGCACGTGCTCGGCCTGCCGCGCTCGTTCTGACGACGCGAGCGCGCGCTGCCGAACCCATGTCTCCTGACTCCGGCCTGGCGCGGCGATGACGACCCCGACGGCAGGACCGACCGCCGTGCTCTCGCGCTTCGCCAGCGAGCTTTGTTTCGACGACATCCCGGCGCACGTGGTGCGCCGAGCCGAGGATTTGCTGCTCGACTGGCTGGGCTCGGCGCTCGCCGGCAAGGGGGCGCGCGCCGTCGAATCGATCGAGCACTTCGCGCGCGCGATGGGTCCGGTGGACGGGCCGTCCGAGGTGCTCATTTCTCGACGTGGCACGTCGCCTTTGTTCGCGGCGATGGTCAATGCGGCGGCGTCGCACTTCGCCGAGCAGGACGACGTGCACAACGGGTCCGTGTTCCACCCCGGGGCGGTCGTGTTCCCGCCCGCGCTCGCCCTTGCGCAGGCCCACGGCACGCCAGGGCGTGAATTCATCACCGCTGCCGTCGCGGGCTACGAGGTCGGAATACGGGTCGGCGAATTCCTGGGCCGCTCGCATTACAAGGTGTTCCATACGACGGGGACGGCGGGCACCGTTGCAGCGGCCGCTGCCGCTGGCCGGGTGCTCGGGCTCTCGCCCGCGCAAATGCAGCACGCGTTCGGCTCCGCGGGCACGCAGGCGGCGGGACTGTGGGAATTCCTGCGCGATGCCGCCGATTCGAAGCAGCTGCACACGGCGAAGGCCGCGGGCGACGGATTGATGGCCGCGTGCCTCGCGCAGGAGGGCTTCACCGGCGCGCAGCGCATTCTCGAAGGTGCGCAAGGCATGGCCGCCGGCATGTCGACCGACGCGGACCCGCGGCGCCTCACCGATCGCCTCGGCGAACGCTGGGCGCTCGCCGAGACCTCGTTCAAGTTCCACGCGTCGTGCCGGCACACGCATCCCGCGGCGGACGCGCTGCTCCAGCTCGTCGTCGCGCACGACCTCGCGCCCGAGGACATCGTGGGCGTCACGGCGCACGTGCACCAGGCGGCGATCGACGTGCTGGGGCCGGTCGTCGATCCGCGCACCGTGCACCAGGCGAAGTTCTCGATGGGCACGGTGCTGGGCGTCATCGCGACGTACCGCCGCGCAGGGCTTGCGGAATTCCAGCAGCACTTCCGCGATCCGCGCGTCGTCGCCTTCTCCGAACGCGTACATATGGTGCAGGACGCCGAGGTCGAGGCCGCCTACCCGCGGCAGTGGATCGGCAAGGTCGACGTCGAGACCGCCGACGGCCGCACGCTGACCGCGCGCGTCGAGGAGCCGAAGGGCGACCCCGGCAACACGCTTTCGCGCGAGGAGCTCGAAGCGAAGGCGCTGCGGCTCGCAGAATGGAGCGGTGCTGCTACGCCGGCCGAAATGCGCGAGGCGATCGCGCGCATATTCGCAATCTGCGACGCCGCGCGCGTCGGGCCGCTCATGACCGACGGCGTCGGTGGCCGGGCCGCGGAAACCCACCCTCCACGCGCAGTCTCGTCACGATGACCGACACCATTCCGAATTCCGCACACGACATCGATGGCTTCGACGCCCGCGCAGCGACGTGGGACGACGATCCCACCAAGGTCGCGCGAGCGCGAGCGATCGCCGATGCGATCGCTCGCGAAGTCCCGCTCGCACCCACCATGGACGCGCTCGAATACGGCGCCGGCACGGGCCTCGTCGGCTTCATGCTGCGGCCGCTGCTCGCAGACGTGACGCTCGCCGACCTGTCGGAAGGCATGCTGGCCGTTGCGGCGGCGAAGATCAGGGCGGCGGGCGACGCGCACATGCACGCGGTGCGGCTCGACCTCCTCGACGAGCCGCTGCACGACCTGCGCTACGACGTCATCTTCTCGGCGATGACGCTGCACCACATTCCCGACACCGCGGCAATCCTGAAGCGCTTCCACGACGTGCTGCGCGCGAAGGGATACCTCTGCATCGCCGACCTCGATCGCGAGGACGGGGCCTTTCACGGCGCCGGATTCGACGGCCATCTCGGATTCGACCGCGCCGATCTCGGCGCACTTGCCAAACGCGCAGGCTTCGCGTCGGTGCGCTTCGTCACCGCCTACGAGATGACCAAGGACGTCGCCGGCACGCCGCGCACATTCCCGATCTTCCTGATGGTGGCGTGCAAGTAGCAGGAAGCCTCTAACGCACGGGCGGCGGTGCGTCGCCGCGCGGTGGAAACAGCACCCGCTTCCACAGGAACGCGGCGAATGCGCCGCACAGGATTGCGCCGAGTCCGAACACGATTCGACCGACCCACTCGTTACCGCCACCGCTCGCCGTCACGCCACCGCCGGAGACGCTCGAGCCGAACGTCCGCGCGCCCGGCCAGAAGGCGACCCATGCGCCAACTGCCGTCAGCATCGTGACCAGCGCGGCACCGATCGCATCCTTCGCGCGCGATGCCCGCGGCGGCATGGCGACGGCGACGCCGCCCAGTACGAACACCATTCCCGCCGCGGCGCCTACCCAGCGCGGAACTCCGGGAGAAAGTCTGAGCGGCAACCAGCCCGCCGCCCCCGCGACGATGGCAGCGCCCGCGGCGATCACGACCAGCGCGAGCCACCACGGCCCGGCACTTCTACCCGAGCTGGCGCCCTTCGCGTCGGCGCTCCCGCTCATATCTTGGTGTCGCGCCCTTCCCAGAATGGCGCGCGCATTTCGCGCTTCAGCGTCTTGCCCGCGGCATTGCGCGGAAAGTCATCCATCACGATCACGCGGTCGAGCCGCTGATACTTCGCCGCGACCCGCGCATTGATCCAGTCCTTCAGCTCCTCGGCGCCTGCCGTGCCGGATTCGCGCAGCACGATCGCCGCGACGGGCGTCTCGCCCCATTTTTCGTGCGGCACGCCGAACACCGCGACCTCGCGGACGTCGGGATGATGCGCCGCGATCTCCTCGATGTCCTTCGGATAGACCTTCACTCCGCCGCTGTCGATCATGTCCTTCTTGCGATCGACGAGGTAGAGGAATCCGTCCTCGTCGACATAGCCGAGATCGCCCGAGAACAGCCAGCCGTCGCGCAGTGCCTGCGCCGTCTGCTCCGCGCGATTGAAATAGCCGGGCATCGTGATCGGGCCGCGACCGACGATTTCGCCGACTTCGCCCCGCGGCGCGTCCTTGCCGTCGTCGCCGACGATCCGCATTTCGTAGAACGGCGGCGGCACGCCGACGCTGCCCACCTTGCGCTCGGCATCGTCGCGATCGAGGATCGTGACGAATCCTTCGGTGAGTCCGTAGAGCTCGTAGAAGCGGCGCGGCAGGAGCACGTTCAGCCGCTCCTTGTATTCCTTGTGCAGCGGCGCGCCGACCGACATGACCATCTGCAGCGATGAGAGCCGCGCCGCGTCGAAGCCCTTCGCGCCCAGGATCGAGATGATCTGCGAGGGGACAAGCATCGTGTGCGTGACCCGCTTCCGTTCGACGGTGTCGATGAACGCCTCGGCGTCGAACGCGCGGTGCAGTATGTAGGTCGCACCCAGCATGAACGCCGGGAACATCGTCAGCATCGCCCCGTTGAAGACGATCGCGCCCGAGTGCAGCACGACCGATTCCGGCGCCATCCGCCACGCATTGGCGAACAGCATCGCGTACATCGCGCGGATGAAATGCGTGTGCTGTATGCCCTTCGGCAGGCCGGTCGTCCCGGACGTGTACATCAGCGTCAGGAGGTCGCCCGACTCGACCCGCGCGGCAGGTGCGGCATCGCTCGCCGCGGCGAGCATCGCCCCGTAGCCGAAGTAGCCGGAACTGCCATCGTCGGCGTCGGCGTCGATCAGCACCCACGACGGTCCCGGCGGCAGCTGCGCGCGCACCTCGTCCAGCATCGGAATCTGGTCGCTGGCCGCGAGCACGACCCGCGGCGGTGCGTCCGCCAGGAGGGACGCGAGGCCGGTTGCCGTCAGCAGCGGCGACAGCGGAACGATGGCCGCACCGAGCTTCGCGCATGCCCAATACGTCGCGAGGAGCTCCAGCGAGTTCGTGAGCACGGTCGCGACCCGCTCGCCGCGCGTGACGCCGAGCGCGGCGAGACCGTTCGCCAGGCGGTTCACGTAGGCGTCGAGCTCTTTCCACGTGAGACGCAGCTCGCGCTCATGCGGCGAACGCGGCGCGACGACGACGGCGGCGTGATGTCCCCGGTAGCGGGCGTTACGCGCCAGCAACGGCCCCAGAACGAGGCTGTTCGTGGCGATCGGCGTGTCCATGAGGCCCCTCCCCCCGGGCGGCAGATGACAACCGCGGGCAGCCGCGGGAACGCCGGGCATCGCTGCGCGCCGGTCGCTTCGGTCCCGCGGTCCGATTCTAAGGGAATCGCCGCGCGCTGCGAAAGCACGCGGCCTTGATGCGTCGGATTGCGGCAGCGGGGAGCGCCGCCGGGCGCGCGCGTCAGTGCTTGATGAACGGCACGGCGTCGCCGCCCTGCTTCTTCTGCTGCTTGATCTGCTTCTTTTCCTTCGCGGTGTGCTGCGCCTTCTTCTTGCTTTCCTTCGGGGGGTTGTGGGACATGGTCGCGTCTCCTGATGGAATGCGGGGAACAGCCATGCCGACTATACGCGGATCACGGCGCCCAGGGTCGACTGTTCCCGTGGCCCTCCGCAGCGCCGGCTGCCGTCCGACCTCAGACCTTCGCCGGCTCGCGGAGTTCGCGCCGCAGCACCTTGCCGATCGGCGACTTCGGCAGCGACTCGCGGAACTCGACGTGACGCGGCACCTTGTACGCGGTGAGCTGCGCCTTGCAGTGCGCGACGACGGCGTCCACGGTGAGCGCCGGGTCCTTGCGCACGATCACGACCTTCACCGCCTCTCCGGTCTTCGCGTCCGGGATGCCGACCGCGCCGGATTCCAGCACGCCCGGCAGCATCGCGACCACGCCTTCGACCTCGTTCGGGAAGACCTTGAACCCGGAGACCAGGATCACGTCCTTCTTGCGGTCGGTGATCGTGATGTAGCCCTTGTCGTCGAGATGGCCGACGTCGCCCGTCCTGAGCCAGCCGTCCCGCAGCACCTTGGCCGTCTCGGCCGGCATGTTCCAGTAGCCAAGCATCACCTGCGGTCCCTGCAGGCAGATCTCGCCCGTGTGCCGCTCGATCTCGCCCGTGCCCGTCCACACCGGCAGCACGTTGAAGTCGTCGTCGCGGATCGTGACGTCGGTCGATGGGAACGGCAACCCGATCGTGCCGTTCCACGGTTGCCCGAGCGGATTGGCGGTGACGCCCGGCGAAGACTCGGTGAGGCCGTACGCTTCGGTGATGTAGCCGCCCGTGACGTCCTTCCAGCGCTGCGCGACCGCCTTCTGCACGGAGGCGCCGCCCCCCACCACCACCTTCACCGACGAAAAGTCGAGGTCGGAGAAGCCGGGCGCGTTGAGAAGCCCGTTGAACAGCGTGTTGACGCCGGTCATCACGCTCCATTTCCACTTGCGAAGCTCCTTGACGAAGCCCGGGAGGTCGCGCGGATTGGTGATCAGCACGACCAGGCTGCCCCACTTCATGAACGACAGAGTCGAGGTGAGGCAGAAGATGTGATACATCGGCAGCGGCGCGATGACGATCTCGCCGCCCTCGACGAACTTCCCGGAAATCCAGATGCCGGTCTGCTCGAGGTTGGCGAGCATGTTCCGGTGCGTGAGCATCGCGCCCTTCGCAACGCCGGTGGTGCCGCCCGTGTACTGCAGGAATGCCACGTCCTCATGCGCGATCGGCGGAACGGTGAACGGCGCCGCCGCGCCGCGGGCCAGCGCGTCGCGGAACGAAGTGGTGCCGTCGATGCGCCAGTCCGGCACCATCTTCTTCACGTGCCTGATGACGAAATTGACGATCCAGCGCCTGGGCGCGGGAAGGAGATCGCCGATCTCCGTGGTGATTACGTGCCGGACCGGCGTCGTCTCGAGGACCTTCTGCAGCGTGCCGGCGAAATTCTCGAGGATGACGATCGCCTTCGCACCGGAGTCCTTCAGCTGGTGCTCGAGCTCGCGCGGCGTGTACATCGGGTTGACATTGACCACCGTCATGCCGGCGCGCAGCACGCCGAACAGCGCGACCGGGTACTGCAGCAGGTTCGGCGACATGATCGCGACGCGCTCGCCCTTTGCCATGCCGGGCAACCCCTGCAAGTAGGCCGCGAAGTCGCGCGACTTCTGCGCGAGCTCCGTGTAGCTCATCGAATATCCGAGATTGTGATACGCGGGCTTGTCCCCGAACTTGGCGGCAAGCATCTCCAGCACGTCCGGCACCGAATTGAACTGATCGGGGTCGATCTCCGCGGGCATGCCGGCCGGGTAACTCCTCAGCCAGATTCTTTCGGCCATCATGATCTCCTCGCGGGCGTCGCAGCCACATGGGCCGCGTCCCACCCTTTGCCGCCGCGTCGCCAACCGACGCCGGCAGTGGATTCGGCCGCGGCGCGGATGATCCGCGGTCTCGTCCCGACAGGTCCAGTCTAGGCGCTTCGCGTGCGGCGGATGTTGACGCAGGGACAAGGACGCGCGATCGCGGCCGCCAATCCGGTGCGCGATCGATGCGCGGTGCGGCGGCCCGCCGCAGCGGTCGCCTATTTCGCCGGAGGCGCCGCCTTCGACGGCACGTCGGCCGGTGGCAGGATGCGCGCGCCCACGTCCTTCAGGAGTCGCTGGAATTCGGGCGACGCCATGATGATCGTTCCCGCGGCGGCGCGCAGCCGGTCGACGGCTTCGGCAGGCAGCACGAAGGAAGTCGGCTGCTGGTTCAGGTAATCGAGCTCGGCCTTGTCGGCGAGCATCGGGAACGACACGTCGATCGCGTAGACCTCGGCGTGCGGCACGCGCGTGAGGTCGTCGAGCACCTTGTCGTTTGCATTCTTCACGGCGGGCCGCTCGCGGATCCTGCGCATCGTCTCCCAGCGGACCTGCGTGTCCTTCAGGAGCTCGATCGCCTCGAACGAATAGTGGTCGATCGGGACGCCGGTCGCCTTGAGCAGGATGTCGACCGTGCCGGGCGGCGCCTCCGATTCGTCCCAGTCGGTCGGCGGCGTCGACAGCGAGTTGACGACGAACACAATGATCCGCCGCGCGTCATCGAGGCGAGTCGGGAGACCGGCGTCGTGCAGCGCCTCCAGCACCTCGAGCGCGTCGAGCACGCCGCGCATGCCGACGTTGTCGGAGACTCCGCCGTCGACCAGATGAAGGTACGGTCGGTGCGCGCTGTCGCCGAAGGCTTGTATCCCTCTCAGCTCCCGCAACGCCCGCGCCGCCGGGCGCGGCGGATTCGGTGAATCGAGGAAGACTTTGGTCCAGGCAGGGAACTTCGCGTCGCAGGTGCCGCCGTAGTTGTTGATCGTGACGGGCGACAGCACCACCGGGACCGCGGACGAGGCGGCCGCTGCGCGCGACAGCGGCACATCGTTGAGATTCGAGCACAGCACGTCGAAGATGGTCTGGTTGAACACGAACCGGGAGCCCGTCGAGATGTCGGTCGCGGAGGCGAGGATGAGCGGGCCATTGCCGCGCGCGAGGTCGCCGTAGGTCGCGTTGTGGAACAGGATCTCGTCGTAGAGCTGCGCGGCGAGTTCCGAGCGTCCCCACGCCGTCGACGTCAGGTTGCCCCAGTTCGCGGGATTGAGCGTGCGGGCGACGATCTCGCCCTGGACGTTCCGCTTCAGGAAGCTCTCTTCGTACATGTCGAAGAGCTTGTCGCCGTAGAGGCCGTACGCAAGCGCGGTGAAACTGCCGCCGGAGACGCCGGTGATCACGTCGACCGCATCGAGCAGGCGAACCTTGTTGCCCTTGGGACCCACGACTTCGGTGCGGCGCAGGAACTCGAGCACGCCGTAGGAAAACGCCGCAGCGCGGGTGCCGCCGCCGGAAAACGCGAGGATGACGAGGTTCTCCTTGTCGGGGCTGCGGCGAAGCTTCGACTCGATGCGGTAGCCTTCGCCGGCGCCGGCGCGCTTCGAGCGGCGGATTGACGGGTCGGGTCGCGCAGCCGCCGAGGAGGATTGCGGCAAAGAGGACCAACAGGGAGGACAAGCGCGAGGGAGCCATGGCATCACCGGTGCGATTCATTGCAGACCGCCATGATACCGTTTTCAGCGCACGCGCCGTATTCGTGCGGGGCTGTCCGGCAGCAGGGGCGGCGCGTGCCGCGGCGCGACGCCGGAGGCCGCTTCGATCCGCCGTCGATCAACGCAAATGCTTCTCAGTTTCAGCGCACGGTCTTGCGCACGAAGTACACGTCGAATTTCTGCCTCACCACCGCCTGGTAGTAAACGCCCGTCAGATGATCGCGCAGCGGTTCGTAGACGAGCTCGTACGTCGAGCCGTCGTAGCCGCCCGCGCGCAATTCGAGCGACACGCGGATGGTCTCGCCCTCCTTCGTCGCCAACGCCTTGGCAAACGGCAGCGGACTGGGGTTGAAATACATCGCCTCGAGGCGGCCGTCCTTCCCCACCGCGCCGATGACGATCTGGTAGCCGCCGTCGGGGCGGACCCACGTGCCCTTCAACGCGTCGACGCCGGTCGCTGCAACAGATGCCGCCGCCGCAGCCTGAGCCGCGCCCGGCGCTGCGCCCTGTGCGAACGCGGTTCCCCAGGCCATGCAGAAGAGCGCCGCAAGTGCCCGCAATCGATGCTTCGTCATTCCGTTGCCTGCTTTCCCGAGGTCGCGAATCGCTGTCACGTTACCACTTCCGCGCCGACGGCCCCGCCGCGCCACGCGACAACGAGCGCAATTGCAACGAGGCCATGCAGTACGGCGACGCATCGTCGACCAATGCGAGTGCGCTGCAGCGACGTTTGTCGCGCGGCGTGCGGCGGTGCGAGAATTGGATTCCGTCCTCGCGGGAGCCACCCCATGCGCTATGAGCTTTACTACTGGCCGTCGATCCAGGGCCGGGGCGAATTCGTGCGGCTTGCACTCGAGGAGGCCGGCGCGGATTACGTCGACGTCGCGCGCACCAGGAGCGGCGAAACGCGGATGCTTGCCCTCATGGGGCGCGAGGGGAACCCGTTCCCGCCCTTCGCCCCGCCGTTCCTGAAGAGCGGGCGGCAGCTGATCGGGCAGACGGCGAACATCCTGCTGTTCCTCGGCGCCCGCCACGGCCTCGCGCCGAAGGCGGACGTGGCGCGCCTCTGGACGCATCAGCTTCAGCTGACCCTCGCCGACCTCGTCGCCGAGGTGCACGACACGCATCATCCGATTGCGTCGGGCCTCTACTACGAGGAGCAGCGGCGCGAGGCGAAACTTCGCGCGGCGGATTTCATCGCCCATCGCCTGTCGAAGTTCCTCGGCTATTTCGAAGGCGTGCTCGCTGCCAATCCGCGCGGTCCCGCGCATCTCGTCGGCGGACGGACGACTTACGCCGACCTGTCGCTGTTCCAGGTCGTTGCCGGTCTGGAATACGCGTTTCCGAAGGCCATGAAGCGTGTCGGCCGGCGCCATCCGCACATGATGGCGTTGCGCGCGCGCGTGGCGGCGCGACCGCGGATCGCCGCCTATCTCGCATCGGAGCGCCGCATCCCGTTCAACCAGGACGGCATCTTCCGCCACTACGTGGCGCTGGACCGGTAGTGCGGCCCGACATGCCGAGCGAAGAGAATCGCGGATCGGAGCCGACACGCGCGGCGAGCCGGCCGCTTGCCCAGGTCAACCTGCAGATTGGCGACGTCATGCGCCCGTTCTTCTATCGCTCCGACAGCACCGGCGATCGCGGCGTCATCGAGCAGATCTTCCGCGAAGGCGGCTACCGGCTCACCAAATTCGCGCTGGGCGACCCGCTGCTGCGCCTGTACCGGGAGACGGTCGGCTCGGGCCGCACGCCGCTCATCGTCGACGCCGGCGCGAACATCGGCGCGAGCGTCGTCTATTTCGCGGGGAATTTTCCGAAGTGCCGGATTGTCGCCATCGAGCCCGAGCGCAACAACTGCGCGGTGCTGCGCACCAATTGCGGCGGGCTGAATTTCGAGTTGCTGGAAGGCGGAATCGGCGCCGCAGCGGGCGAAAGCTTCCTGAACGATCCGGGCCGCGGCGACTGGAGTTTCCGGCTGGACACGCAGGGCGAATATCCGGTTCCGGTGTTCGCGGCGTCCGCGATCGTCGCCGACGCGACGGCGCGCGGCGACGTCCCGTTCATCTTCAAGATCGACATCGAGGGCGGCGAGGCCGACCTCTTTCGCGAAAACACCGCGTGGGTGCAGGCATTCCCGCTGCTGATCATCGAACTGCATGACTGGCGGTTCCCCGGCACCGCCAATTCGAGGAACTTTCTTCGCGTCATTGCCGCATTCAATTTCGACGTCGTGCTGCGCGGCGAAAACGTCTTCTGTTTCAACAATGACATTCTGGCAGCGTGACGTCCCGCATCGCCGGAACGAACGCACACCGGACGCAAGGCAATTCCTGTGTTGGCCCCGGAATCGACGGATGCACGAAGCCGAATTGCAAATGACGACCGGCGTCGCCCGAGGCGACGCCGGCAATCGAGCTTTGGCCAATCGTTGTCAGTTGCGCGCGTTGGCGAGCGCCTTCGCCTTCGTCGCCTGCTCCTCGGCCGTCATCTGCTCCGGTCCGAGCTTGTAGGTCACCTTGTTGATCGTTCCCGAGAACCGGAACGGAAGCTTGTAGCTGTCGTCGACCGGCGTGCGCGTGTCGACGCCGATGTCGAGCGTCTCGTCGATCGACATCAGCAGCGGGATCGTGTGCTCGATCTTCTGGCGGGACAGCTCCTTGCCATCGACCGAGAGCACGCCCGTGCCACCCTTGCCCGGACCGGGCCCGTCGTATTTGAAGTCGAACACGATCGTGTGCCTGCCGGTCTTGAGCGACCTGCCGAGCCAGTCGGCGCCGCCCACGCCACCTTCCCAGCGGTAACGCTTCAGGTTGAGCAGGTTGTAGACGAACACGGGCTTGCCCTTCTGCAGGTACAGCCCGTAACCGCCGAATTTTCCGCCCATGGTCGCGATCATCCCTTCCGCGCCCTCCTTCGGAATCGTCACTTCCGCGGTGATCGTGTAATCGCGGTCGAGGATGCTGGGGGCGTTCCCCGGCGGGATGCCGGCGTTCTCGCCGGCGTAGGTGAAGACCGTGCGCCCGGCGACCGCGCTCGGCCGGGGCGTCAGGAGGCGCACGAAGCCCGAATTGTCGAGCGGCAACACGTTGTATTTCGCCGCCTCGGTGAGAAAGATCGCCTGCAGCTCCTTGAGCTTGGCGGGATTCTTCGCGGCGAGATCGTTGAACTGCGAGAAGTCCTCGGTGATGTTGTAGAGCTCCCACTTGTAGTCGTTCATCGGCGTCAACTTGCCCGTGCCCAGAAGCCACGGCGGTGCCGGCGGCGTCGTCGAGGCGATCCAGCCGTCGTGGTAGATCGCGCGGTTGCCGAGCATCTCGAAATACTGCGTGGTCCGCTTCGAGGCGGCATTCGCGTTCGCCTTGTCGAAGGTGTACGCCATGCTCACGCCTTCGATGGGCTTTTGCGCGATGCCGTCGACCATTGCCGGCGCCTGGATGCCCGCCGCCTCCAGGATCGTCGGCACGATGTCGATCACGTGATGGAATTGCGTGCGAATGCCTCCGGCGTCCTTGATGCGGTCGGGCCATGCGATGACCATGCCCTGCCGCGTGCCGCCGAAGTGCGACGCCACCTGCTTGGTCCACTTGAACGGCGTGTCGAAGGCCCACGACCACGCCACCGACATGTGCGGATACGTCTTGTCGGAACCCCATGCCTCGTAGTTCAGCATCAGTTCCGCTTCGGGAAGATCGAGGATGCCGTTGTAGGCGGTCATCTGGTTCGGCGTGCCTTCGAGCGTCCCCTCGGCGCTGGTGCCGTTGTCGCCGCTGATGTAGATGATCAGCGTGTTGTCGAGCTTGCCCATGTCCGCGACCGCCTGGATCACGCGCCCGATCTCGTGATCGGTGTAGGCCGCGTAGCCCGCGAACACTTCCGCTTCGCGGGCATAGAGCTTCTTCCGCACGAGCGACAGCGAATCCCACTTCGGAAGGTCATCCGGCCACGGCGTCAACTGCGTATTCGGAGGAATCACGCCCAACCGCTTCTGGTTGGCGAAGATCTGCTCTCTCAGCTTCTCCCAGCCCATGTCGAACTTGCCCTTGAACTTCTCGACCCACTCCTTCTTCGGCTGGTGCGGCGAATGCGTGCCGCCCGGCACGTAGTAGAGGAAGAAGGGCTTGTCCGGGGCGGCGGCGTTGAGGCTTGTCATGTACCGGATGGCGTCATCCGCCATGTCGGTGATGAGGTTGTAGTCCGTTCTGCCGAGCCACGGGAACACCTGCGTGTGATCGCGGAAGAGATAGGGTGTCCACTGGTCGGTCTCGCCGCCCATGAATCCGTAGAAATAGTCGAAGCCCATGCCGCTCGGCCACTGATCGAACGGCCCCGCCACGCTGTACTGGAAGCCCGGCGTGTTGTGGTTCTTGCCGAACCATGACGTCGCGTAGCCGTTGCCCTTGAGGATGGCGCCGATGGTCGCGTTGTCCGCGCCGATGATGGAATCGTAGCCGGGGTATCCGGTGGACAATTCGCCGATGACCCCGAAGCCGACCGAATGGTGGTTGCGGCCCGTGATGAGCGCCGCCCGCGTCGGCGAGCAGAGCGCCGTCGAGTGGAACTGCGTGTAGCGCAAGCCCATCTTGGCGATGCGATCCATCGCTGGCGTCGGAATGACGCCGCCGAAAGTGCCCGACACGCCGTAGCCCTGGTCGTCGGTCATGATGAGCAGAACGTTGGGCGCACCCTTCGGGGGAACGATGCGCGGCGGCCACCACGGCGTGGATTCCGGCGCACCCTCCTTGATCACGCCTCCGAACGCCGGCGCGGGCGCCGGGATCTGCTTACCATTGATGGTCGTCGTCGCGCTGGGCGAGCCGGGCGTTCCGTAGACCTGCTGCGCGTCCGCCGCGGAAAACGCAACGGCCGACAGCGCAATTCCGCCGACCAGCGTTCGCACGCTGAAGCGCGATTCACGATTTCGCATGTTCATCCCTGGAAGATCGTTATGTGAATGGTAGGTCTACTTCCCCGCCCGACGCGGCCCGCCAGTGTAATTTCTACAATAAACGGTCGCAAGTCGCGACGGCGCTATTCGATGCATCTTTGACCGGCGAGTCCCCGCTCGCCCGGGCCTTGCATTCGCTTTCACCATTTCGGTGCGAAGCCCCGAGGATTCGGGCAACGCATGCAATCGAGCCGATTCGGCGTCGCACTCGCGCGGTGACAGCTTCGCGTCAGGCTCGCGCGACTTCCCTGCGAGCGTCCGGGACCTGTGACGCGATTCGACGCTGCCTGCGCTGCAGCGCGGCGCGGATCAGAAGGCGCGTGAATCCGGCGTGGCCGTCGGGATCGTGCAGCAGGCAGAGGTCCGCGCTTCCCGCGTCCGTCGCGGGATAGTAGACGCCGCAATTCGGATTGATCTCGAGCATGTAAGGCGTGCCACCGCGGTCGACCCGCAGATCGCAGCGACCAAAGCTCGCGCCGTTGAGCGCGACGAAGAACCGGGCGCAGGCGTCACGCAGACGCGCGTCGAGGCCGAGATCGGCGACCGGCTGCACCGCCATCCTGTCGTACTCGACCCACTTGAGATCCGAGTGCTTGAACGATTCGCCTTCGGGAAACCGGTACTGCAGCGGCGTGTAGGTCTTCGGGTGCGCAGGATCGTCGGGATTCTCCGCGACCAGCACCGTGCATTCCGTGCCGTCGATGTATTCCTCGATCAGCGCGGCGCCATGGCGCCGCATGATCTTGCGCGCCTGCCGGCGCAGTCCCGCCGGCGACGCGACGCGTGAGCGCCGCGAGAGATCCACGCTGGAATAGCTGCTGTGATGCTTGACGAAGAGCGGAAAGCGCAGGGTTTGCGCCGCGCGCTCGACGTCCTCGTCGCTGCGCGCGAGGACGTAGTCCGGCGTCGCGATGCCCTCGGCCCGGCATGCGGCCTTCATTGCTTCGCGCGACGGCTCGTAGAACACCGAAGTGGCGCCCGTGAATGCGACGCCGTGCGCTTCGAGCGTCTCCACGACCTCGATGCCGGCGATCTTCTGGTCTGCGGCGCCGTCGCACAGGTTGAAGTAGACGTCGTAGCCCTCCCCGATCAGCCGGCACACTTGCCGGACGGACGTCCGCTTGCGCAGGTATTCGACGTGCCACTGCGCTTCGGGGAAGAAGGGCCGGGGATCGCATGGCCAGTCGTCCGAAGGAAAAGGATCCGCGAGCAGGTCCTGGTTGGTCAGGAGGCAGATGCGCATCGGCGCATTCTAGCGACATCCGCTCGCACGGAGCCGTTAACGCCGCCGCCCACCCCGCTTCCGTCGCCCAGCTGACAGGCGCGGCGCAACAGCCGACGCGGCGGCCGCCTACATCCGCATGTGACGCGCGCCGCTGCGCCGTGAATTGCGACCGTCGTACCTTTCAGGCCATGAAGCTGCCATTACACGTCGTGCAGGCCGCGATGCTCGGCGCGCTGCTGCTGAGCGACGCAGCGATGAGCGCCACAGGGTCCGTCTACAAGTGCGTCGACAGCGCCGGTCGAACCGCGTATCAGAGCGATCCGTGCGATGCGAGTGCCGCGGAAACGCGGATGAACATCGCCGCAGCGACGGCGGACGCACCTCTCCGCTCCCGGCCTCCCGCAGAACCGGAAGCACCCTCAATGCAGCTGGAGAACTCATCGGCCCGCCCTTCGGCTTCACGGCGGGGTCCGTTCCCGTGGGGCCGCCGAACGCTCGCCGTTGGAATGTCGGACGACGAGGTGCTGAACCTTGCGGGTTGGGGGCGCCCCAGCAGCGTCACGCGCGCACGGATGCCGCATGCATGGCACGAGGACTGGATCTACCGCACGGCTGGCGCGACCGAGGAGCGCCGCCTGCATTTCGTCAACATGCGACTCGTGTCGGTCGACGTCGAGCCTGCGGGCCCGCCTCCCATCCAGATGGCGGGGCAGTGAGCACTGGCACGACACGTATCCGGCTGTCGGTTCCGTGCGGGAGCGGTGCGCACGCCGCCGGGTGGGACGGCGCTGTCGCGCATTGGGGTGCCGCGCGACGAGCCGCGAGCCGCTTTCCAGATGATCTCGACCGCATGACGGGTACACAGATGAGCGCGGGCGCCGAAGCGCCCGCGATTGACGTTCCGGCGACGCGAGTTCGTCAGGGTGCGACGGCCTTCCAGCCCGGACCGGGATCGAACGCAGACATCTTCGCGCCGATCGCAGCCGAATCCTTGCCGAGGTCCTTTTCGTAGACCTTGCCGTTCTGGTTGACGATGAACGTCATCACGCCGCTTTTGCCGTACTCGGCGGGATAGGCGACCATCGCGAAGCCCGCGACCATGTGTCCGTTGATCACATAACTGTACGCGCCGCCCGCCGCACTCTTTCCCTGGCGCGTCAGGATCCGGAAGTGATAGCCGCGGTACGGGTCTCCGGCAACGTGGCCCTTGAGATAGGCCGAGCTCTCGGCGACCAGCGGTCCGAACGGGCTCGCCTCCTCGCCCTTCGCGGTATCGGCGGCCCAGTACAACCCGTCCTGCTTGCCCGCGGTGCTCGCGAGCTTCTGCGCGTACTGCAGCACGCCGTCGGCGTCGCGATCTTTTGCGGCATAGGCGCGCTGCGCATCGACGTACGCACGTGCCACGTAGATCGCGTTGCGCTCGTTGCCGCCGATGCGGCGGTTGACGATCTCATCCTCGCCCTCCTCGGTGGCAAAGCGCCAGCGATCTCCGGTCCGCACGATGGGGATCGGCACCGGCCACGCCTCGTCGCCGATCACCAGCACGCGGCGGTCCGGCGTCGGCGCCCGCAGCACGTGAAAGGCCTGCATCCCGGCGAGGATCTTCGCGCGGGTCGCGCTGGACGCTGCCTTGTCCGAACCGACGATGAGGTCTTTATGAGTTTCGCCGAAAATCGCGATCATCGCCGGGTCGCTGTCGGCCTTCAGCGCCGCCATCAGCGCGTCGACCGCCGCTTCGGGCGTCGCGAACGTGTCCTGCGGTGCGGCGGCCGCGGCGAGCGGCATCGCAAGCAGCAGCGCGAGCGCAAGCCGCCGCAGGGACGACCAGAATCGAGTGGTGTTCATCAGCTTTGCCTTGAATTCGAGGGATCGGATTGTGCGCATGAGCGGTCTCCTCCGTTCACCGACGGCCGCCGCCGCCGCGCCCACCGCCGCCGCCGCCACGGCCACCACCACCACCGCCGCCACCACCTCCGCGCGCGCCGCCGCCCGACGCGCCGCGCGAGGCTCCGCCGCTCGACATCGGACTGGCGCTGGCGCCACCCATCGAACTCCTGCTCGACGCGCCGCGCGAGCTGTCCATCTGCGTCTGCCGTCCCGAGCTCCCGCCGTAGCCGCCGAAGGCATCGCCGCCGCCGCCACGACTCGCAGCGCCGGCACCTGCGCCCTGCGCCGAGGCACGCGCGCCGCCACCTGCGCCGCCACCTGCGCCGCCACCTGCCGCACCGGCACCGCCTGCGCGCGCATCGCCGGCCCGCGCCGACGGCGCGGACTTGCCGACCGAATTGCTGACCTGACCCGGCTGCTTGTTCGATTTCCACGCGGTGCCGCCGCTGCCGGCGTTGCCGCGGTTGATGTTCCCGGTGTTGATGTTCGTGTTGCGATTCACGTTGATGTTGGCGTCGCCGCAGCAGCCGTAGCGGTTGCCGCTCCACGCGGCGCCGATGGCGGCGCCCCAGATGATGCCCGTGGCGAGCGCCGCGCCCGGCGGGTACGGGTAGTAATACGAGGGGTACGGCGTGGGGTAATAGCCCCAGTAGGGAGCCGGCCCCGCCACCACGACGGTTGGATTGTATTGGGGCACGTAAATCACCTGCGGATCGGCGGGAACGATGGCGATGGTTTCGCCCTCCGCCTTCACGACCTGCTTGCCGTCCGACTTGAGGTTGCCGGCGGACTGCGCCTTGCGGCGAAACGCCTGGATCGCGTCGAGCACCGCACTCTGGTCGTCGACGACGGCCTCGCCGAGCGCGCTCGTCCAGTCGAGGTCGCCGCTCATCATCTTGACGATGTCGGGGTAGTTCAGCAGCGACTTGACTGCGTCGTCCCACTTTTCGTCGACGGGAAGCTTGGGATCGGCCTTGCGCTTGTCGAGATAGCGGTCCGCCTGCACGAGCTGCAGCGGATTGGTCGACGCCGGCAGGATGATCCCGACAAGGTCGTCCGGGTAGAGCGCAATGCGGCCCACCAGGCTGACGAGATCCTGTTGTGGCGCCGGAGGCGCCGGCGCCTGCGCGCCGACGTTGAGTGCCGCGACGAGCAACACGGCACCCGCCAGCAGCTCCAGCCAGCGCGAAGTCCTCCCGCGCGCTTCCGATGCAATCCTGAAAAGGGTGTTCGACATGAATGCTCCGTTTCCTGATTCCGCGATACGCACGACAGCACTGAAACCTGTCGAATGCGGGTAGATGTTCCGCCTGCGCAATGGCCGGGCAGCGCGACATGCGCTGTTCCGGCGATTGCCGCTCACCATCGCGCCAATTGTATACGCTATGCCGACCGCGCGATTCCTCATCGGGGCAAATCAGCGCTCGATCAGTCGGCCTTTGCCTTCTCCTGCATCGCCGCCTGCAGCTTCTTGATATCGGCGGGGGACAACTGCGGACGGTCGATCTTGATCGTCAGCTTGTTGAGCTTGGCGGTCAGCGCGAACGGCGGCTTGTAGTCGGCATCGTTCACGCCGGTCAGCGTGTCCGAGCCGATGTCGAAGCTCTCGTCCCACTGCAGGATCATCGGCAGCGTCTTCGGCATCGTCTTCGTGTCGACGACCTTGCCGTCCACCTTGAGCGTGCCGACGCCGGGGCGGCCCAGCCCGCTGAAGTCGTTGAACGCGAGCGTTCCCGCGCCGAGGCCGTCGTACTTGAAATCGAACTCGACGACATGCCGGCCCGGGGTCAGCGCCTGCTGGCCCTCCCACTTGAGGCGCTCGAGGTCTACGAGGTTCCACAACCACACCGGCTTGCCCTTGAGGAGGTAGAAGCCGTAGCCTGCGAAGCGTCCTCCGGAAGTCACGATCATGCCCTCGGCGCCGCCCTGCGGCACGTCGAGGTCTGCCGTGAACGTGTACGACGCGTCGAGGATGTTCGGCGAGTCGCCTTGGGGGAGCCCGACCATCGGCCGCGTGTAGACAAACTCGCCGCGTCCCGCCGTGATGTTCGGACGCGGCGCGACAATGCGCGCCGCCACCGACGCGTCCATCGGGAACACCTCGTGCGCCTTCGCCTCGGCCACGAACTTCGTCCGCATCTCCTTCACCTTCTGCGGATACTTGGCGGCGACATCGTCCGTCTGGTTGAAATTCTTCCGCAGGTCGTAGAGCTGGAATTCCTGGTTGTTGAGCGGGTCCGGATTGGCCGGGCCGAACGCCTGCCATGGCGCGCGGTTGACCTTGGTGGACAGCAGCCAGCCGTCGTCATAGAGCGCCCACTGGCCCATCATCTCGAAGTACTGCGTCTTGTGATGCGACGGCGTCTTCGCGTTCTGCGCGTCGAAGGTGTAGAGGAAGCTCGTGCCCTCGATCGGGGCCTGTTTGATGCCGTCCACGTACTCGGGCGCCTTGAGCCCGGCCGCCTCGAGGATCGTCGGCACCACGTCGATCACGTGGACGAACTGCTCGCGCAGCGCGCCCTTGTCCTTGATCCGCGCGGGCCACGACACGACCATGTTCTGGTTGACGCCGCCGAGACGCGACGCGTTTTGCTTGAACCAGTCGAACGGCGTGTCGAACGCCCACGACCAGCCGGCCGACATGTGGTTGTACGTCTGCTCGGTGCCCCAGACGTCGTAGAACTTCATCTGCACGTCGACCGGAACCTCGACTCCGTTGAAGAACGCGACCTCGTTCGGCGTGCCGAGCGGACCGCCTTCGGCGCTCGTCCCGTTGTCGCCGTTGATGTAGATGACGAGCGTGTTGTCGAGCTTGCCGAGGTCGTCGAACGCCTGGATCACGCGCCCGATCTCGTAGTCGCTGTAGGCGGCGTAGGCGGCGAACACCTCGACCTGGCGGATGAAGAGTTTCTTCTCGTCGGCGGAGAGGTCGTTCCAGGGCTTCAGCATCTCCTTGGGCCACGGGGTGAGCGTCAGGTCTTTCGGGATCACGCCGAGCCGCTTCTGGTTCTCGAAGATGCGCTCGCGCAGCTTCTCGTAGCCATCGTCGAAAAGATGCATCGCGTGGATCCGGTCCACCCATTCCTGAGTCGGGTGGTGCGGCGCATGGGTGGCGCCCGGCGCGTACTTGATGAAGATCGGCTTCGACGGGTCGGTCTGGTGAATCCGCGTCATGTAATCGATCGCATCGTCCGCCATTCCCGTGACGAGGTTCCAGCCCGGTTTGCCCTGGAACGGATAGATCTGCGTCGTGTTGCGGAAGAGATTCGGCTCCCACTGGTTGGCGTCGCCGCCGACGAAGCCGTAGAAGTACTCGAAGCCCATGCCGGTGGGCCACTGGTCGAACGGGCCGACCTGGCTCGCCGCGAACGCCGGCGTGTTGTGGTCCTTGCCGAACCACGCGGTCGAGTAGCCGTTGTCGAGGAGCATGCGGCCGATGGTCGCCTTGTCCTTCGGAATGATGCTGTTGTAGCCGGGGAAGCCCGTCGACTGCTCGGAGATGACACCGAAGCCCACCGAATGGTGGTTGCGTCCGGTGATCAGCGCGGCGCGCGTCGGCGAGCAGAGCGCCGTCGAGAACATGCGGTTGTAGCGCAGGCCTTCCTTCGCGATGCGGTCCATCGTCGGCGTCGGGATCACGCCGCCGAACGTGCTGGGAACGCCGAACCCGGCGTCGTCGGTAATGACCAGAAGGACGTTCGGCGCGTTCTTCGGCGGCACGATGCGGGGCGCCCACCAGGCCTTCGACTGCAGCGCGTCGTCCTTGATCACGCCGCCGAACGCCGGGTCGGGCGCCGGGAGCTGCTTGTTGCTGATCGTCGTCGTCGCGCTGGGCGAGCCGAGAGTGCCGGTGACTTGCTGTGCGTTCGCGTGCGTCGTGCCGAAAAAAGCTGCGGCAACTGCCGTGACCAATGCCGTCTTCCGCAAAAACATTCTTCTCTCCCTTGTGGCCGGCGGCAGCGTCGTGGCCGCCGAACGTGGCGCGCAATGTACCATTCCGCCGCCATTCATCGTCATGAACAAAGCCCGCGGGCAAACCGAGGGCCGGGGGAGAGTATCGCGAGAGCGATCGACTTCCCTTGCGCAGGATCAAGATGTGGCGCGGCGCACCCTGCCGAGGCTTGCGGAGGACGGTCGGAATCGAGCCGCGAACCCGGCGCGGACGCTGCGCCCAGGCGCGACGTTGCCGCGGCGAGACGAGGCGGTCAAGTCGACAAGGGTCAGTACCGGGGACCGACGATGCCGCCGTTGCGGTTACGCCATGCGTCAGGACGACGCGCAAATGGTCGGGGTGAGAGGATTCGAACCTCCGACATCTTGCTCCCAAAGCAAGCGCGCTACCGGACTGCGCTACACCCCGAGCGCATGATTATCCCCGCAGGACGCCCCGCCAACAAGCGAAGGCGGCAGTCACTTGGCGCGGGCCAGGAATCCCGCGCCGACGATCGCAGCGATGATCTCGGCCGGATTGACCGCCGCGCCGTCGTAATCGACGGTCGCCCGCTTGTCGGGCAGCGACACGACGACCTGCTTCACGCCCGGCATCTGCTGCACCGCCCGCGTCACGCTCTTCACGCAACCGTCGCAGTGCATGCCGTCGACGACGAATTCCTTTTTCATGTAGCTCATTTGGCAGCTCCTTGCGAATCCTGCGTTGCGGGCACCGGAACGACCCGCGACGGGGTGCCGGCCGCGCCGTGCACCGCCGCGGCCCGTGGCGGACGCCACCGGCGCAGCAGCAGCGCATTGCCGACCACCGACACCGAGCTCGCCGCCATCGCCGCACCGGCGATCACCGGCGAGAGCAGTCCGAAGGCGGCCAGCGGAATGCCTAGCGCATTGTAGACAAAGGCGAAGAACAGATTCTGCCGGATCTTGGCGAGCGTCGCGCGCGAGAGATCGATCGCGGCGGCGACTCCCGCGAGGTCGTTGCGCAGCAGCGTGAGATCGGCGGCGGCGAGCGCGCTGCCCGCCCCCGCGCCCATCGCGAACGACACGTCGGCCTGCGCCAGCGCCGGGGCGTCGTTGACGCCGTCGCCCAGCATGCCGACGACGTGGCCCTCCTTCTGCAGCGCGAGCACCGACGCGCGCTTGTCCTCGGGACGCTGCTCGGCCTGCCAGCTGTCGATGCCGACGGCCTTGGCCACGGCTTCGGCAGGCGCCGGGTGATCTCCGGTCAGCATGGTCACCGCGACGCCTTCCTCGCGCAGCGCCGCGACGGCCGCCGACGCATTCGGTCGCAGCGCGTCGGCGAGCGTGATCCAGCCGACCAGCGTCGTGCCTTCGGCCACGCCGACGATCGTGCGGCCGAGACCGCGCGCCTCGATGAGGCCCTCCGGATCGATCTTCACCGCGGACTCGACGAGGAACGCGGGCGAGCCCAGCCGAATGGTTTGAGTGCCATTCACGCCGGTGACGCCGCGCCCCGGATACGAACGGATGTTGGTGACGGGCAGCGGCTCCAGCTCATCCAGCTGCGCGCGATCGACGATCGCGCGAGCGAGCGGATGCGTCGCGCCGTGTTCCAGCGACGCCGCGAGAAGCAGGACCTCGTTGCCGGTGAAGCCTTTGCCCGGATGCAGCGCGACGACGCTGGGCTCACCGGCGGTCAGCGTGCCGGTCTTGTCCACGACCAGCGTGTCGATCTTCTCGGCACGCTCCAGCGCGGCCGCGTTCTTGACGAGGATGCCGGCCTGCGCGCCGCGACCGATGCCCACCATCAGCGCGGTCGGCGTCGCGAGACCCAGCGCGCACGGGCATGCGATGACGAGCACCGCCGTTGCCCGCATCAGCGCGGCGGCCCAGTCGTGCAGCAGGAGCCCGTTGGCAACGAGCGTGATCAGCGCGATCACGAGCACCGCGGGCACGAACCGGCCGGCCACGAGGTCGGCGAGCCGCTGCACCGGCGCCTTCGATCCCTGTGCCGCCGCCACCTGCCGCACGATGCCGGCGAGCAGCGTCGATTGCCCGACCGCGGTGGCCTCGCAGCGCAGCGGCGAGAGCTCGTTCACCGTGCCGGCCAGCACCGGGTCGCCCGGCTTCTTCGCGACGGGCTCGCTCTCGCCGGTCAGCATCGCCTCGTTGACGGCGGATTCGCCATTCAGCACGCGGCCGTCGACCGGCACGCTCGCGCCGGCGCGGACGATGAACACGTCGCCCGCGTGCATGTGCGCGAGCGACACTTCCTTGATCTCGCCGTCGCGCTCGCGCAGCACCGTGGGCGGCTGCAGGCTGAGCAGGTTGCGAATGGCGTTGGCGGTGCGCGCCGTCGCGCGCCGCTCGAGCCATTTGCCGAGCAGCACCAGCGTGATCACCACCGCCGCCGCTTCGAAGTAGACGTGCTGGTCGGGCAGCGGGACGAGCCACACCGCCGCGCTGAAGAAAAAGGCCGCCGACGTCCCCAGCGCAATGAGGACGTCCATGTTGGCGGCGCCGCCGCGCAGCGCGTGCCATGCGCCCCGATAGAAGCGCGCGCCGCACCAGAACTGGACCGGCACGGCCAGCGCGAACTGCAGCCACACCGGCAGTTCCATCTCGTGGCGGCCGGTGACCATGAACAGCATCTGCGCGACGAACGGCGCGGTGAGGACAACCGCCGTCGCGAAGCGCGCGAACTCCCTGTTCTGCAGCCGCTGCTGCACGTGCGCCTCGTGCGTCGGCACGGCGAACGGGTCGACGGCCGGCGCGGCATCGTAGCCGGCCTTGCGCACGGCCTCGATCAGCTGCTTCGGGTCGGTCTTGTCCGGATCGAAACGCACGCGCGCCGATTCGGTCGCGAAGTTGACCGCCGCCTCGACGCCCTCGCCGCGGTTCAGCACCTTCTCGATCCGGGCCGCGCATGCGGCGCAGGTCATTCCGGTGAGCGTGAGGTCGACGGTGCGCTGGGACATTGCGGACACCTGCGGCATCTTCCTGCCGAAGATGGGACCGATTCTACGCCGCCTCAAGGGGGGTCGCCGATGACTTTGGTCAATCGCAGCGGCCTCGCGCCGGCACGCTCAGAACGGCACGCGCCCGGTCAGCATGTCCTTGTACATGACCCAGTCGCCCATGAGGCTGTAGAGCGGATGCGAGAAGGTCGCAGGACGGTTGTGCTCGAACGCGAAATGCCCGAGCCAGGCGAAGCCGTAACCCGCGAGCGGGCAGCCGGCGAACCACCAGGCGTTGCCCGTCGCGAGGGCCGCGATCGCAAAGACGAGGACGAGCGTCGTGCCGGCGAAATGCAGCCGGCGGCAGACGCGGTTGGCGTGCTCGCCGAGGTAGAACGGGTAGAACTCGGCAAAGGATGCGAAACGAGTGGTCATCGCAGCCCTCCGGACGCGGGTCGTCGGGTTGCCGGCGTCAACGCCGCGCGAAGAACGCGTCGACCGCAGCGAGCGCACGCGTGACATCCTCGCGCGCGACGTCGAGGTGGGTGACCCAGCGCTGGTGGGTGACACCCGTGATCAGGATGCCGGAGGACGCGAGATGGGCGGCGAATTCCGCGGCAACCGCCGGATCCACGTCGACGAAGAACATGTTGGTCTGCGGCGCCTCGACGCTGAGCGCGCCGTGCTTCGCGAGGCCGCTTGCCAGCATCGCCGCATGGGCGTGGTCCTCCGCGAGGCGATCGATGTGGTGCGCAAGGGCGTAGCTGCCGGCGGCGGCGAGAACGCCCGCCTGCCGCATGCCGCCGCCCAGCATCTTGCGCCAGCGATGCGCGGTCTTGATGAACGCGCGTGAGCCGCACAGCACCGAGCCGACCGGGGCGCCGAGTCCCTTCGACAGGCACACCGAGACGGAGTCAAAGCCTTGCGCGATCGTGCGCGGCGCGACGTTGCGCTTCACGGCGGCATTCCACAGTCGCGCGCCGTCGAGATGCATGGCAAGCCGCCGACGGTCGGCGAGCGCGCGGACCGTGGCGACGTAGCCTTCGGGCAGCACCTTGCCGCCGAGCGTGTCTTCCAGCGCGATGAGGCGCGTCCTTGCGAAGTGCGAATCCTCGGGCTTGATCGCCGCCTCGATGGCGGCGACGGGAATCGTCCCGTCCGCCGCGTTGTCGAGCGGCTGCGGCTGCACGCTGCCGAGCGCCGCCCCGCCACCGCCCTCGTAGCGGAACGTGTGGGCCTGCTGGCCGAGGATCACCTCGTCGCCGCGCGCGCAGTGCGTCATCACGCCGATGAGATTCGACTGCGTGCCGGACGGCACGAACAGTGCCGCCTCGAAGCCGAGCAGCGCGGCGACTTCCTCCTGCAGCGCGTTGACCGACGGATCGTCGCCGAACACGTCGTCGCCGACCGGCGCCGCCGCCATCGCCGCGCGCATCGCCGGCGTGGGTCGCGTGACCGTGTCGCTGCGAAAGTCCATGGCCATGGCGAGCCTCGCGTCAGTTCTCGCGCTTCAGCTGCGGAAAGAGGATCACGTCGCGGATCGAGGGGCTGTCGGTCAGCAGCATGATCAGACGATCGATGCCGATGCCCTCGCCCGCGGTCGGCGGCAGGCCGTATTCGAGCGCGCGGATGTAGTCGGCGTCGTAGAACATCGCCTCCTCGTCGCCCGCTTCCTTCGCCGCCGCCTGCGCAGAAAAGCGCGCCGCCTGGTCTTCCGGATCGTTCAGTTCGGAGAACCCGTTCGCGAACTCGCGTCCGGTGATGAAGAGCTCGAAGCGGTCGGTCACGGCCGGATTCGCGTCGTTGGCGCGCGCGAGCGGCGACACGTCGGTCGGATGCGCGACGATGAACGTCGGCTGCACGAGCTTGTCCTCGGTCGTCGCCTCGAAGAGCTTGAGCTGCAGCAGCCCGAGGCCGTCGGTCGCGAAAAGCTCGGTGTCGAACGGCGCCATCGCGACGCGGAGGTATTCCGGCTTTCCCAATTCCGCGAGCGGATAGTGCGGGTTGTACTTGTGGATCGCCTCGGCCATCGTCAGGCGGTCGAACGGCCGCGCGAGGTCGATCTCCTGTCCCTGGTAGGTGAGCGTCGTCGATCCGACGACCTTCTGCGCGACCTCGCGCAGCAGCGCCTCGGTGAGATCCATCAGGTAGTGGTAATCCTGATAGGCCTCGTAGAACTCGAGCATCGTGAACTCGGGGTTGTGCCGGGTGGAGATGCCTTCGTTCCGGAAGTTGCGGTTGATCTCGAACACCTTCTCCATGCCGCCGACGACGAGCTTCTTGAGGTAGAGCTCGGGCGCGATGCGCAGGAAGAGCTGCATGTCGAGCGCGTTGTGATGCGTCGCGAACGGCCGCGCGGCGGCGCCGCCCGGGATCGGATGCATCATCGGCGTCTCGACTTCGAGGTAGCCGCGCGCGACGAAGAACTCGCGCATCGCCTGGACGATCGCCGAGCGCTGCGCGAACACGCGGCGCGCCTCGGGATTCGTGATGAGGTCGACGTAGCGCTGCCGGTAGCGCTGTTCCTGGTCGGCGAGCCCGTGGAACTTCTCGGGCAGCGGGCGCAGCGCCTTCGAAAGGAGCCGGATCGCCGTGACGCGGATCGACAGCTCGCCGGTCTTGGTCTTGAAGAGCGTGCCCGTCGCGCCGACGATGTCGCCGAGATCCCAGTGCTTGAACGCATCGAGGGCTTCGGGGCCGACAGCGTCCTGCGTCACGTAAAGCTGGATGCGCCCGCTCATGTCCTGCAGCGTCGCAAAGCACGCCTTGCCCATCACCCGCTTCAGCATCATCCGGCCGGCGACCGTCGCGGCGGCATGGAGCGGCTCGAGTTCCTCGTTGACCTTCGCGTCGTGGTCGCGGTGGAGATCCGCGGCGAGGCTGTCGCGGCGGAAATCGTTGGGGAACGCGTTGCCCTGCGCGCGGAGCGCGGCGAGCTTCGCACGGCGCTCGGCAATGATCTGGTTCTCGTCTGTCGCCGGCGCGGGTGCGGGTGCGGCCTTGCTCTTCTCGTTCACGCTCTAGACTCCCTGCTTCAGGCTCGCGGCGATGAAATCGTCGAGATCTCCGTCGAGGATCCGCTGCGTGTCCCCGACTTCGTGGTTGGTGCGAAGGTCCTTGATCCGCGACTGGTCGAGCACGTAGCTCCGGATCTGGTGACCCCAGCCGATGTCGGTCTTCGCGTCCTCGAGCTTCTGCTGCTCGGCCTGACGCTTGCGGAGCTCGAGCTCGTAGAGCTTCGACTTCAGCATGGCCATCGCCTCGGCGCGATTCCGGTGCTGCGAGCGGTCGGTCTGGCACTGGACGACCGTGTTGGTCGGCAGGTGCGTGATGCGCACCGCCGAGTCGGTCTTGTTGATGTGCTGGCCGCCGGCGCCGGACGCACGGAACGTGTCGATGCGAAGGTCGGCCGGATTGATCTCGACCTCGATCGAGTCGTCGACCTCCGGGTAGACGAACACGCTGGCGAACGAAGTGTGCCGCCGCGCATTGGAATCGAACGGACTTTTGCGCACGAGGCGATGCACGCCGATTTCGGTACGGAGATGGCCGTACGCATAATCGCCGCTGATCTTGAGCGACGCGCTCTTCAAGCCGGCGACTTCGCCCGGCGTTTCCTCGAGAAGTTCCGTCTTGAATCCCTTGCGCTCGCAGTAGCGGATGTACATGCGCTCCAGCATCGCCGCCCAGTCCTGCGCTTCGGTGCCGCCGGAGCCCGCCTGGATGTCGACGAAGCAGTTGGCGGGATCGAGCGGATTGCCGAACATCCGGCGGAATTCGAGATCGCCGACCCGCGCTTCCAGTGCCCGGACGTCCGCGGCCACCGCTTCGAGCGTCGCGTCGTCGGCGTCGGAACGCGCAAGCGCGAAGAGCTCGGTGCTGTCGCGAATGCCCGCTTCGAGCTCGGTGATCGCGCCGACGACGCCGTCCAGCAGCTTCTTTTCCTTGCCGAGCTCCTGCGCGCGCTGCTGGTCTTCCCAGATCTTCGGGTTCTCGAGCTCGCGCGCGACTTCGGTGAGGCGGACCGCCTTCACATCGAAGTCAAAGATACCTCCGAAGATCCGAGGTGCGCTCCTTCAGTCCCGCGAGCGTCGCGGCGAGCTGGTTCAGGCGTTCTGCGTCCATGGCGTGGGCTTTCGTGGCAATCGACGATTATAGCCGAACGACCCTCCGCGCCCCGGGGGCGCGAGGGTCGGGCCCGCGGCTTTGGCGGCATCGCCGTTTCCCCTATCATGCGCTGATGCACACCCCGCAGGGATTCGTTGCCGGACACGCGCTTCCTGATCCGCTGCCGCCGGAAGCGCTCGCGTTCGCGTTTCACGACGGGCGTCTTTTGGTGCGCGAGGAAGGCGCTCCTGACGGACCGGCGCCCTCCGTCCCCGCGTGGCGCGACCTCGCGGCGCAGGGATTCAGCGGCGCGACGCACTTCCTCGGCACGCTCGACGGCACGCCGTGCGTCGCAATCGGCATCGCGGCGGAGCCGCCGCCGCCCGCCGGATGGCGGCTCGCCGGACTGCGCTCGCTGTTCTTTGCGCTGCCGGAACCGGTGCTCGCCACTGCCGCGCGTGCGTCTCAGATCGTCGAATGGGATCGCACGCATCGCTTCTGCGGCGTCTGCGGCACCGCCACGCGCGACAAGCCGGGCGACCGCGCCAAGGAGTGCCCCGCCTGCGGGCACACGGCGTTCCCGCGCGTGTCGCCGGCGATGATGGTGCTCGTCACCCGCGGCCGCGACGTGCTGCTCGCTCGGGCCAACCGCTTCCCGATCGCGATGTACAGCGCGCTCGCCGGCTTCGTCGAGCCGGGCGAGACCATCGAGGACTGCATCCACCGCGAGGTGCGCGAGGAGGTGGGCATCGCGGTCGAGGGCCTCACGTATTTCGGCAGCCAGTCGTGGTCCTTCCCGCACTCTCTGATGATCGCGTTCACGGCCGAATATGCGGGCGGCGAGCTCATCCCCGACGGCACCGAGATCGCGGACGCGCAGTGGTTCGCGCCCGAGGCCGTGCCGAAGCTTCCGCCGAGCGTTTCCATCGCGCGCCGGCTGATCGACACGACGGTCGCGCGCCTCGCCCGGATGCCGATCCGACCCTGATAGAATGGCGCCCCGGTCGCGACCCGATTTCGGTCGCTGCCACTCCGCTCCCGCCGATGCCTCGCACGATTCGACTCCTTTCCGCGCTTTGCGCCGCGTTTCCGCTCATCGCCGCCACGGCGACGGCGCAGACCGCGACGCCTGCGCCGACAGCCCCCGCGAAATCTGCAGCGGCGGCGCCCGTAGCCCCGGCCGCGCCCGCGAACATCGGCAGCGAGCTTACCGACGAAGCACGCAGGGCTTACGCACAAGGTCTCAGGGATGCGCGCGACCTGATCGCGAAAAAGGACTACCCGGCCGCGATCGCGAAGCTCGACGCGCTCAATGCGCAGCGACCGCGCGAACCGCAGGCGCGCTTTCTCAAGGGCGTCGTGCAGACCGAGGAAGGCGACAACGACGCCGCGCTGGCGACGTTTCTCGCGTTGACGTCGGATTTTCCCGAATTGCCGGAGCCGTACAACAACCTCGCGGTGCTTTACGCGAAAAAGGGCCAGTACGAGGGCGCGCGCGTCGCCCTCGAGACGGCGGTCAAGGCCGCGCCGGACTGGGCCGTCGCGCACGAGAACCTCGGTGACATCTACGTGCGCATCGCCGCGGGCGAATACGAGCGCGCCGCGCAGCTCGACAAGGAAGACAAGTCGGCGAATGCCAAGCTCGCGCTGGCGCGCGACATCCTGAAGGCCGCGCCCGTGGCGACGCCGGCGAAGCCGGCGGCCGCAGCAGCCTCGGCAGCGGCCGAAACCCAGAAGGCAGCGCCGGCGCCAGTTGTGACGCCGGTACCGGCGACGACTGCGAAGTAAGCGGGCCGCGCCCGCGGGCCGCCGCACGCGAGCGCGAACGGTGCCGCCCGATTCGATCCATTCACTGCAACACGACGTTTTCGACAACCGAAGGAGCACTCCGATGCTGAAACGCCTCATCACCGCCGCCGCCGTCGCACTGGCCGCGACGTTCGCCATTCCGGCGCTTGCCGCCAATCCGCAGGTGCAGTTCGACACGACCGCCGGCAGCTTCAAGGTCGAGCTCTATCCCGACGCCGCGCCGAAGTCGGTCGCCAACTTCCTCGACTACGTGAAGTCGAAGCACTACGACGGCACGCAGTTCCACCGCGTGATCCCGGGCTTCATGATCCAGGGCGGCGGCTTCACCGCCGACTTCATGCAGAAGCCGACCAAGCCGCCGGTCGTCAACGAGGCCGAGCAGTCGAGCAAGGCCGGTCTCCTCAACGTGCCGGGCACACTCGCGATGGCGCGCACCAGCGATCCCAACTCGGCGACGGCGCAGTTCTTCATCAACGTCGCGGACAACAAGTTCCTCAACTTCCGCTCGCCGGATCCGGCCGGCATCGGCTACACCGTATTCGGCAAGGTCGTCTCCGGCATGGACGTCGTCGACAAGATCGCCAAGGCGCCCACCGGCGCGGGCGGCCCGTTCCCCAAGGACGTCCCCGCGACGCCCGTCATCATCACCAAGGCCTTCGTCGTCGAGACGAAGTGAGCACCGACATGGTCATCCTGCACACGAACCACGGCGACATCACGCTGGAGCTCGACGCCGAGAACGCGCCCGCGACGGTCGCCAATTTCCTCCAGTACGTCCGCGACGGGCACTACGACAACACGATCTTTCATCGCGTGATCGACGGCTTCATGGTGCAGGGCGGCGGCATGGAGCCCGGGATGAAGCAGAAGCCCACCCGCGCGACCATCGCCAACGAGGCCGGCAACGGCCTCAAGAACAGGAAGTACACGGTGGCGATGGCGCGCACGTCGGAGCCGCATTCGGCGTCGTCGCAGTTCTTCATCAACGTCGCCGACAACGACTTCCTCGACTACAAGGGGCCGAGCCCGCAGGGCTGGGGCTACTGCGTGTTCGGCAAGGTCGTCGCCGGGCAGGACGTCGTCGACCGGATCAAGGGCGTGCCGACCGGCAACGCGGGCATGCACCAGAACGTCCCGCGCGACGACGTCGTGCTCACGCGGGCCGAGGAAACCAAGGCGGCGTGATGCAAGCCGCCGCGCGATGGCGCCGGTGCCCGCCGCCGATCTCGATGGCGACGGCACCCCGGCGCGCGCACGGAACGCCCGCGTCGCGGCTGCGATGAAGCCGACGCTCTTCGTCTCGGATCTCCATCTCTCGACGAAGCGCCCGGCGCAGCTTGCCGCGTTCCACCGCTTCTGCGCCGGCCCCGCACGCGCTGCGGGCGAGCTCTACATCCTCGGCGACCTCTTCGACAGCTGGATCGGCGACGACGAGCTGCAAGAGCCGATGGTGGCCGGCGTCGCGAAGTCTCTCGCCGACGTTGCGGCGACCGGCGTGAAGATCGGCCTCATCATCGGCAATCGCGACTTCCTGATGCGCGAGCGCTTTGCCGCCGCGGCCGGCGCGACGCTGCTGCCGGAGCAGCAGGTCGTCGACATCGGCGGTGTGCCGACCTTGATCATGCACGGCGACGAGCTCTGCACGTCGGACGTCGGCTATCAGCGCTGGCGCAGGATCGCGCACAACCGGCGCTGGCAGAACGGGTTTCTCGCGCTGCCCTTCGCGTTTCGCCAGTCGTTCGCCAGGTGGCTTCGCGGCAAGAGCAAGGCCACGGTCGCGCGGAAGTCCAACTCGATCATGGACGTCGAGACTGCCGCCGTCGAAGCGGCGTTTCGCCGGGCCGGCGTGTCCCGCATCGTTCACGGCCACACGCACCGGCCCGCGAGGCACCACAGCATCGTCGACGGCCGCGACTGCGAGCGCTTCGTGCTCGCCGACTGGTACGACCGCGGCAGCTACCTGCAGTTCGACGCCGCTGGCGGGCACACGCACGACGTTCCCGTCGCGTAGCGGACATCAGCCGTCGAGCTACGTTGTGAAGTTTGTCGGCTTGCAGCGCTTGCCGCCGTCAGAACCAGGCACACCGACTCACAGTCACGGGGGCAAATCCGGATCCCGCCTGGTGTCCGCTATTACGTGCGCTGGGTCCATTCCTGCGCAAGAGGTTATTCTGTAGCCGGTCGTTGCCCCCCGCTCGCCGCGTTGGCCAACCGAATCAGCATCGGTCTAATCAGGCGGTCTCACAACGCCTGAACCGACCGACCTGGCAGTGGACGAAATCCGTCTCCGTCCAATTCGTACTGCGCTAGCGCTTCGAGACGGACGGACTCCATCCCTCACGATGACTGTCCGCGTCAGCACCCGTCTCCCAATCAACAATGGGATGTAATCGTGCAAAGTACACGCGAAGTTTGATGATGTCCTCCATCACCTCGGGCGGAAAGCCGCGCCGCGCACCGCGTTGATCGCGCAAGAGCGAGTGGATGAACGCGCTGCAGTCTCCGGGGTCGTTCCAAGTGGAGGCAATGAGATTTGCCAAGCGCGCGAATTGCCCTGCCAATTCGAGTGGTCGATACTCGTCCGGCACCGCTTCCAACCAGCGACGGGTTGTCGGTAGAAGCACGTCCGCGGGGTGGGCCTTGCGACGCCCAACCCAATCGGGTTGGTTGTCGGAGATCGCGCTCTGCGCAGGGAGTGCGTCCGTGTCGACGTGCGCACCATGGCAAACATCGCTTTCAGGCGCGATGACCGAGTGTTTCGGACGGTACATGGACGGCACGGTAGACTCTCCCGCCTCATGCTCGCATGATTAAGCCCGAACTCCGATCCGGCGTTGTCAAGAAGGCGTGGATTCGTCCCCGGGACAATCCGTCTACTTCGTCTCCATCGTTGCGTCCTTTACGCACTTCTTCATAAAGCTCGACTTCGCGGCACCGGCCAACTTCTTCTCCGTTGCCTGGGTCGTGCAAGCCGTCGTCGCTGCTTCTGCCGCGTCCTTGTCGCATTTCTTGATGAAGCTCGACTTGGCGGCTCCCGCGAGTTTCTTCTCTACAGCCTGCGCTTCACAGGATGAGTTGGCCGCGAAAGCGGTGGTGCTGGCGAATAGGATGATCGCCGTGGCAACGAGGAGACTCTTCATGACATTTCCTTTCATGTTTGGAGTGATCATCGGCTGCCATTGTCATAGTGCGAATCGGCGACACGGCAGTCCAACTCGCACATGCTACACGGGTTCGGAACGGCTGCTTTGTGGGGCGAAGCGCCTTGCCTCAGTTGGCCGGACGCGGATGGTCGCCTGGCCTCCAGCGCGCAATGACTCGGGAAGCCAGGGTGCTCAGGTAGGAAATCGCGCTAGCGGAGTGCTTGCACGAAGTCCGCAATGAGGTCGGCGGCGTCTTCGATGCCGACCGACACGCGGATCAGCGAGTCGGCGATGCCCATCGCCGCGCGTCGCTCGGCGCCCAGTTCCCAGAAGATCGTGTGCGCGACGGGAATCGCCAGCGTGCGGTTGTCGCCGAGATTCGACGACGAGATTACGAGCGAAAGCCGGTTGAGGAAGTCGAAACAGTCGATGCCGTCGGCGAGCTCGAACGCGAACAGTCCGCCGTAGCCGCAGAAGAGCTCCTTCGCCAGCGCGTGCTGCGGATGGCTCGCGAGCCCCGGATAGTGGACGGCGCGGACCCGCGGATGCGCAGCGAGGCGCTCGGCGAGCGCCTGCGCATTCGCGCAGACCCGCTCGATGCGCAGTGCCAGTGTTTCCGCACCCATTGCGATGTGGTGCGCCTGCTCTGCGGCAAGCGTGCCGCCCCAGTCGCGCAGCCCCTTCTTCCGGATCTGCGCGATGCCCCACATCGCGGGCGGCTGCGACTTGTACGCGTCGGCGATGCCGGCAAAGCGCGTCCAGTCGAACAGTCCCGTGTCGGTCACCGCACCCGCGAGTGCGTTGCCGTGACCGCCGATGTACTTCGTCAGCGAATTGACGACGAGCGAGGCGCCGACCGCCTTCGGCCTGAACAGCGCGGGCGAGGTCATCGTGTTGTCGACGACGTAGACGATGCCGCGCCCGGCACAGAGCGCGCCGATGCGCGCGAGATCGGCGACCTGCGTGCGCGGATTCGCGATCGTCTCGACGAATACCAGGCGCGTTGTCGGCTTCAGCGCGGCACCCACGTTCGCGACGTCGGTGGCATCGACGAACGTGACGTCGATGCCGTGCAGCAGCAGCGTGTTGAGCATGCTCACCGTGTTGCCGAACAGGAACTGGCTCGCGACGACGTGGTCGCCCGCCCGCAGCAGCGACAGCATCAGCCCGCCGATCGCCGCCATGCCAGTCGCGAAGCAGACCGTCGCGACACCGTCCTCCATCCGCGTGACCTTCACCTCGAGTGCGGCGCCGGTCGGATTGCCCTGGCGCCCGTAGACGTACCCGGGTGCGCGCCCCTGGAACACCGCGGCGAGCTCGCGCGCGTCGTCGTATCCATAAGCGACCGAAAGATGCAGCGGCTTGTGCAGCGCGCCGTGCTCGATCGGCGCGTCTCGATCGGCGTGGAGGATGGAAGTCGTGAAGCCGCGCTTTGGCGAGGATTTGCTCATGGCGAGTCCGCAAACAAAAAGCCCGTTCAACGTCCGCTGAACGGGCTTTGCTGCGCGCCCTGGAGATCCGGCGCGGAGTAGCCTCGCTTTAGCGGTATTTGTTAAGCGCCCGCAAGCTGTGGCTCAAATCGGCGCGGCCTGAGTATGGCGCACCGTCGCGCTCCGGTCAATCCGTTGTATTGGGCCAGTACATATTGCACTGGTGGTTGAGATGGAGAAATTGTACCGGCGAGAGCAGGCGTGGGGTTTTGCGGCCAGGCACGGGCAGAGGCAGGCTGTGGTGGGGGCGTTCGAGGTTGTACCAGGCGAGGTAGCGCAGCAGTTCGATGTCAAGTCGCCGATGCTGCCTCCAGCGGCTTCAGCTTCGCCAGCAGCGTCGGGATCAGCTCGGCAACCGTGGGATGGATGTGCATCGCACGCTTCAGAAGCGTGTACGGCGCGTCCGCGTACATGACGTCGATGATCGCGTGGATCGCCTCGTCGGACTCGATGCCGAGCAGCGCCGCACCGAGAATCCGCTCGGAGCGGGCGTCGACCAGCACCTTCATGAAGCCGGTCGTCTCGCCACGCTCGCGTGCGCGCCCCACCCGGCTCATCGGCATCGTCGCCATGAGAACCTCGCGGCCGGATTGCCGCGCCTCGCGCTCGCTCATGCCGACACGCGCCAGCGGCGGATCAATGAACAGTGCGTACACCGGAATCCGCTCGGTCACCCGACGCGACCCGGCGTCCAGCACGTTCGCGGCGACGATCTCGTAGTCGTTGTACGACGTGTGGGTGAACGCGCCGCGGCCGTTGACGTCGCCCAGTGCCCAGACGCCGTCGGCACTCGTCCGCAAGGCGTCGTCGACGACGACGTAGCCTTTGGCGTCGAGCTCGATGCCGGCACGGTCGCAGCCGAGATCGTCGGTGTTCGGGCGCCGGCCGGTCGCGAGCAGCAGGTGCGAGCCCTTCACTTCGCGGGGCTCGCGAGCGCAGTCCACGCCGACGACAATGTCCACACCTTCACGGCGGACCTTGACGCACTTCGCATCCGGCCGAATGGCAATGCCTTCTGCTTCGAGGATGCCGCGAATGGCATCGGACACCTCTTCGTCCTCGCGGCCGATGAGGCGCGGCCCCATCTCGACCACGGTCACGTCGCCGCCGAAGCGCCGGTACATCTGCGCGAATTCGAGTCCGACATAGCTGCCGCCGATGATGACGAGATGGCGCGGGATGAAATCGACGTCCATGATCGACACGTTGTCGAAACAGGGGACGTCAGCGAGGCCCTCGATCGGCGGCGTGGCGGCGCGGCCGCCGACGTTGATGAAGATCTGCGGTGCCTCCAGGAGCGCATCGCCCGCGCGCACGGTGCGCGGGCCTTCGAAGCGTGCGTGCGCCTCGATGACGGTGAGCCCGTCCGTCCCGCGCAGCCATTTGACGATGTTCGCGTTGGACTCGCGAACGATGGCGTCCTTCCGCGCCTTGACGGCAGGCATGTCGACGCGCGGAGCCTGCGCGACGATCACACCCCAGTTTGCGGCCGTGCGCGCGACATGCGCGGCACGTGCGCTCGCGATCAGCGTCTTCGTCGGAATGCAGCCGTTGTTGACGCAGGTGCCGCCGAAGCGCTTGCGCTCGATGATGGCGGTCCTGCGTCCCGACTGCGCGAGGCGCACTGCCAGCGACGGGCCCGCCTGGCCGGTGCCGATGACGATGGCGTCGAAGTGCTGGCTCATCGCTTCTCCTCCGCCGGAGATTCGGGGAGCGGAAAGTCTACGCCGCCGTGCCGCTTCGACGCGACCGCGCAGGCGTCGCGGTCTTGTCGCTCGCCGCATGGGCAATGCGGACGTCTACCGCGCCAGCATCGCCTTCAGCGACTTCAGCCGCTCGCTGCCGGCCGCCTTCTCGCGCGCAGCCTCGTCCGGCGGCAGCGCGGCATCGGCCCAGCGCAGGTCGTCCTGCGCGAGCTCGGCGAGGAATCGCGACGGATGGCATTCGACGCCGCCGGTACCGCCGCGCTTGCGCCTGCGACAGAAAGACAGGTGCAGGCTTCGCTGCGCGCGCGTCAGCCCGACGTAGAACAGCCGCCGCTCCTCGTCGACATTGCCGGCGGCAATCGTCTCGCGATGCGGCAGCAGTCCTTCCTCGACGCCGACGATGAACACGTGCGGGAACTCGAGTCCCTTCGCCGCGTGCAGCGTGGAGAGGCGCACCACGTCACGCTCGGCGTCCTCCCTGCCTTCGAGCATCGTGATGAGCGCGATGGTCTGCGTGAGCTCGAGGAGATTCTTGTTGTCGGCCTCGCCCTTTTTCGCGAGCCAGTCGATGAAGTCGCGCACGCTCTGCCAGCGCGCGTCGGCCTGCTTCGGCTCGCCCACCGATCCCAGGTATTCGCGATAGTCGATCGCGACCACGAGTTCGTCGAGCAGCCGGCCCGCCGGCTCGCGCTCGGCGCGGTAACGCAGCCCATTGATCAGCGCGCAGAACGATTCGAGGATCTCGCGTGGCCGCCCAGGCAGGCTCGCGCGCGCCTCGTCGCTGTGCACCGCCGCGAACAGGCACTCGCCGCGGGCCTGCCCGATGCCGCCGAGGCGCTCCAGCGACGTCGCGCCGACGCCCCGCTTAGGAGTGGTGACTGCGCGGATGAACGCGCAGTCGTCGGCATCGTTCGCGATGAGCCTCAGGTAGGCGATGAGATCCCGGATCTCGGCACGGTCGAAGTACGACTGCCCGCCCGATATGTCGTAGGGCACGTTCTGCGCGCGGAGCTGCTGCTCGAAAAGCTTCGCCTGGTGGTTGCCGCGATAGAGGATTGCGTAGTCGGAGTACTGACCGCGGTGCTCGAACCGGTGCGCGAGCAGCCGGCGCACGACTGACTCCGCTTCGGCCTCGTCGTCCGGCTCGGGTGTCACGCGGATCGTGTCGCCGTTCGGCAGCTCGCTCCAGAGCTTCTTGTCGAAGAGCTTCGCGTTGTTGGCGATCAGCGCGTTGGCGGAGCGCAGGATGCGGATCGTCGAGCGATAGTTCTGCTCGAGCTTGATCACCTTGAGGTTCGGATAGTCCTGCGGCAGCTGCGCGAGATTGTCGAGCGTGGCACCGCGCCAGCCGTAGATCGCCTGGTCGTCGTCGCCAACGGCGGTGAACGCCGCGCGCTCGCCGGAGAGAAGGCGCAGCAGCCGGTACTGCGCGGGATTCGTGTCCTGGTATTCGTCGACGAGGAGGTGCGCGCAGCGCTCCTGCCACCTGGCGGCGACCTCGGGATGATTCGACAGGAGCTCGATCGGCAATGCGATCAGGTCATCGAAATCGACCGCCTGGTATGCGCGCAGCGTCTCGTCGTAGCGCGCGTAAGCCCTTGCGAACGCGAGTTCGTCGTCGTCCGCAGCCTTCTCGACCGCGACGGCGGGCGAGATCCCCGCGCCCTTCCACTGGCTGATCGTGCGAAGCGCAGCACGCGCTCGGGCCAGATCGGTGGTCGGCAGGATTTCCGCGATGACCGGCTCGAGATCGCCCGGATCGAGGATGGAGAAGCGCGGCGCGAGTCCGAGGGCGCGCGCGTCGCCGCGCACGATCGCGAGGCCGAGCGCGTGGAACGTCGAGATCGTCAGCGCGTCCGCCTTGTCGCCGCGGCCTTCGTCGGTCAGGAGGCGCGTGACGCGCTCGCGCATCTCGCGCGCCGCCTTGTTGGTGAACGTGATCGCCGCGATGCGCTTCGGATCGTGGCCGCGGTCGATGAGGTGCGCGATCTTTGCGGTGATGACGCGCGTCTTGCCGCTGCCCGCGCCTGCCAGCACGAGCAGCGGACCGTCGACGTAGCGCACCGCCTCGCGCTGTGCGGGATTGAGAGGAAAGGACATGCGCCCCGCCGCCCGCGTGACGGGCCGATGTTAGAATCCGTCGCGAATTCTAGCAGGCCGCTCATGCGCGCGCCGCGGCATCGTCCCGCGCATTGCCGCGCCGCGCATTCCGTAATCATGAGCCTCTACGCGATCGGTGACATCCAGGGCTGCCACGCCGAATTCTGCCGGCTGTTGGAGCTGATCGGCTTCTCGCCGCGCACGGATCGGCTGTGGCTCGTCGGCGACCTCGTCAACCGCGGTCCCGATTCGCTCGCCGTGCTGCGCGAGGTCAAGGCGCTGGGTGACGCCGCCGTCACGGTGCTCGGCAATCACGACTTCCATCTGCTCGACGGTCGCGGCCGGCCACCAGCGCGCGCATCGGCAGGACACCATCGGTCCGATCCTCGACGCGCCGGACCGAGCCGAGCTGATCGACTGGCTGTGCGCACGACAGCTCGTCACGATCGAGGACGAGCGGCTGATGGTGCACGCCGGATTGCTGCCGGGCTGGACGCCCGCCACGGCGCTGATGCTGTCGCGCGAAGTCGAGGCGATGCTCCAAAGCCAGCGTGTCGGCGAATTTCTCGCATGCCTTTATGGCGACGAGCCCCGCACCTGGCGCGACGATCTCGAAGGCTTCGACCGGCTGCGCGTCGTCGTCAACGCGTGCACGCGACTGCGCTTCTGCAGCGCCGACGGCACGATGGAGCTTTCCGAAAAGCGCGGCCCCGACAGCGCGCCCGACGGCTACCTGCCGTGGTTCCTGCACCCGCAGCGCGCATCGGGCGGCGTGACGGTCGTGTGCGGACACTGGTCGACGCTGGAGCTGAAGCTCGCTCCCAACCTGCTGATGCTCGATTCGGGCTGCCTGTGGGGCGGCACGCTCACGGCGGTGCGGCTTGCGGATCGCCGGGTGTTCCAGGTTCCGGGGGTGTCCCCGGTGGCGCCAAAGCCGTTCGGATGATCGCTTCCGCCGCGCGCGAGAGCTCGCGCCGGTGGCGACCGTGCGCCGGCAGCGGCGCCGCGACGTGCACGTCGACCACCACGGCGCGCTCGGCGGTGAGGCGCCAGAAGGATTCCAGGATGCTCGTGTCGCCCACATAGGCGGCGGCATCCGTGTGCTCGCCCGCGGGCGTGCGATAGCGAATCGCCACCGGGACCACGTGCCCCTGCGCATCCACGATCGGCTGCAGCAGCGAGCCGTGGAAGGGCAGCAGCGAACGGCCGTCGGTGGTCGTGCCTTCGGGAAAGATCGCGAGCACGTCGCCGCGCGCGAGCGCCTCCGCGGCACGCCGGTTCACCTTGTGCGTGTCGTGCCGGCGTGTGCGTTCCACGTAGAGCGTGCCGGCGCCGGTGATGAGCGGCCCCACGACCGGCCAGCGCCGGAGCTCGGCCTTCGCGACGAATCGCGCGGGCCGCGCCGCCAGCAGCACGAAGATGTCGAGCCATGAAATGTGATTGGCGACGATCAGGAAATTGCCCTCGACTCCGTCGAGCGCGTGGCCGTGCAGTCGTGCGTCGACGTTCAGCATCCGCAGGAGGCGCCGCGACCAGCGCTTCGTCAGCGCGTTGCGGCGCGGGGATTGCACGATGCGGGAAGACCAGGACCGCAGTCGCGAGCCCCTCGGCCACGTGCGCGGCGACACGCAGTGACCGGATGACGCGCATCGGTAGCGGTGCCGGCCGCGGCATCCGGGCTGCTCAGCCGCGTCGCGCGTGCCCGCTCGCGCGAGCGCGCGCGAAGGCCCGCGAATTCACCAGGGATACTCGCCGAATGCGCCGTGATAGCGCGCCGCGACCGCGTCACGCCCGGCGCCGTGGTTCTGTCCGCCGCGGCTGCCGATCTTGATCGCCCCGAGGGTGGCCGCGAGACGACCCGTCCGCTCCCACTCCCAGCCTTGCGCAATGCCGTAGAGAAGCCCCGCGCGATAGGCGTCGCCGCATCCGGTGGGATCGACCAGCGCATCGGTCGGCAGGGCGGGAACGGTGATCACCGCACCGTCCGTGTGAATGCGCGAGCCGTCGGCGCCGAGCGTCTCGATCACCGCGTCGACGCGCTGCGCGATGTCGGTCAGCGTGAGCCCGGTGCGGTCGCAGAGCAGGCGCGCCTCGTAGTCGTTGACGGCGAGAAAGCTCGCCGCGTCGATCATCTCGATCAGCTCGTCGCCGGAAAAGAGCGGCAGACCCTGGCCCGGATCGAAGATGAACGGGATCTTCGCGGCGGCGAACTGCTCCACGTGCGCGCGCATCCCGTCGCGTCCGTCCGGGGCGACGATGCCGAGCGCCACGTTCTCGACGTCGCCGACGCGATTCTGGTGCGACTCGTTCATCGCGCCGGGATGGAACGCCGTGATCTGGTTGTCGTCGAGGTCGGTGATGATGAACGCCTGCGCCGTGTAGCTGCCCGGCATCGTGCGCACACCGTCACGCGCGATTCCCAGCGTATCGAGGCGTTCGCGATACGGCGCGCCGTCGTCGCCGATCGTCGCCATGATCACCGGTTCGCCGCCCAGCGCCTTGAGGCTGTACGCGATATTGCCGGCGCAGCCACCCCATTCGCGGCGCATCTCGCTGATCTGGAACGACACCGAAAGCACGTGTGTCTCGCCGGGCAGGATGTGGCGACCGAAGCGGTCGGGGAACACCATGATGGTGTCGTAGGCGAGCGAGCCGCAGATCAGCGTGCGCATGGAGGGCATCGGGGATGTGGTGACCGGGAACGGAACAGCGCGCGAGTTTAGCAGGCCGCCGCCGCTCGAGGCGCGGACAGGACGACCGCGGGTACAGACGACGCCGGGGCTACTTCGCCGTGGCGACGGCGAGGTACGGGTCGCGCCCGATCTCGCGCACGATGAACTGCTGGCGGCGCGACACCGGCAGCGTCTCCGCCATGCCCTTCAGCAGCACCTCCCAGTGCGCGTCGCCGTCGTCGCTGACGCAGCGCTCGAAGCCGCGGATGAACTCGCGCGAGACGAGGCAGTTGCGGTGCACGCGGACGAAACGGTGCCCGAACTCCTGCTCGAGCCGCGTCAGCGATTCCTCGAGCAGGTACTCCCGGTCGGCGGTGCGGATCGTGATGTACTTGAGCTCGGCCTTGAGGTAGACGATCTCGTCGACCGGCACCAGCACCACGCGGGAACGCTCGGTGACCGACAGGAAGCGCCGCGCGGAGGCCGGCAGCTCGTCCAGCTTCGACACGGAGACCGGCTTCAGACGCGGCACCTTCTGCAGTGCCGCGAGGAGGCGCTGCATGCGCACGGGCTTCATCAGATAGTCGACGGCGCTCACGTCGAACGCCTGCACCGCATGCTCGTTGTACGCGGTCGTGAAGATGACGACAGGCGGCTGCGCGAGCTTCAGCAGGTGGCGCGCGAGCTCGATGCCGTCCATTCCGGGCATGTGGATGTCGGTCAGCACAAGGTCGGCGGTCGTCGCCTGCAGGAGGTCGATCGCCTCCTGGCCGCCACCCGCCTCGCCGACCACCGCGAGAGGCAGCGCGGCGGCGCAGTCGTCGAGCAGGTCGCGCAGGCGTCGGCGCGCCGGTGCCTCGTCGTCGACGACCAGCACGCGAAGCGGCGGCTCAGCCATGGACCATCCCTCGCCGGAGCGGCGCCTTCGGGTCGGCGGCCGGTGCGGTCGCGGCGTCGCGACGCTGGGCGACGTCGCCGCGCGCCGCCGCCGATTTCTCTGTGCGGTACGGAATGCGAAGGTGAACTTCGTACGCGTCCGCCTTGACCCTCGATTCCAGCGTGGCCTCGGCGTCGAAATGCAGCGCGAGACGCTCGCGCACGTTGGCCATCGCCATCTTGTTGCCGGCGTGGTGCTGGCCCCCCGTGACCCGGTACGGGTTGCGCAGGATCGCGTGGACATCGCCACCCTTGTAGAAGATGTTGACCGACACGATGCCGGGCTCGGTGAGCGGCTCGATGCCGTGGTAGACGGCGTTCTCGAGCAGCGGCTGCAGGATGAGCGGCGGCACCATCGCGTCCGCCGGCATGTTGTTGGTGTGCCACTCGACGACGAGGCGATCGCCGAGGCGGAGCTTCTCCAGCGCGAGATACTGCCGGCAGAGCTCGACTTCGTCGGCGAGCGGTGCGAGCCCGCGGTTGTCGCGCATCAGCACGCGGAAAAGGTCCGCCATGTCCTCGAGCGAGGTCTCGGCACGCCTGGGATCGGTGCGCACGAGGGACAGCACGGCATTGATGCTGTTGAACAGGAAGTGCGGCCGGATGCGCGCCTGCAGCGCCTGCAGCCGCGCTTCGGTGATCGCCGGCGAGAGCGCCCGGGCGCGGAGCCGGAAGTACGCGATCAGGCCCCACGCCGTCAGCAGCCCGAGCAGCACGGTGCGCAGCAGTCCACCCGGCTCCGGCACTTCATTGTGGCCGAGCAGCGTGTACACCGCGATTCCGGCGAGCACCGTCAGCGCCAGCAGCACGGTGACGCCCAGCGAATAGGTCTGGCGCGCGAGCCACGGCTGCAGCACGTAGAGCGCCGCGAGCATGATGAGGAGCTGCGGCTCGGCGACGGCGACCATGTCCGTCCACGCGAGGGGCCACGTGCGCAGGCTCGGGTCCCGCAGCAGCGCGGCCACCGCGACCGCCCCGTTCACCGCGACCAGGATGCGCAGGATCGTTCCCAGATTGCGGAAGTCGGGCAGCGTCGGCGAAATCCCGTTTTGTCTTATAATCGACCGCATAAAGCGTCGGCATGCAAGCTTCGTGCCGGATTTTCGCACGGCGGTTCGCTGGAAATCGCCGCGGTGGCCGCGTTATTTTCGGCAAGCGCCGGCGGGCACGCAAGCCCGGCGATTTTTCGACGTTATCCGCCCGGCCGGCGGACCCGCGCCCGTTCCGACTTCACGGTCCTTCAGGTTCGAGAGCTCCCCATGTCGCATCCCGGAAAGCCGCACGATGCCTCGGCGCAGGGCTGGTCCGGCCGTTTCGCCGAGCCGGTGACCGAGGCCGTCAAGCGGTTCACCGCGTCCGTGGATTTCGACCGGCGGCTCGCGCAGGTCGACATTGCCGGCTCGCTCGCCCATGCGCGGATGCTCGCGGCCGTCGGCGTCCTTTCCGGCGAAGACCTCGCTGCCATCGAGGCCGGCATGGCGACGATTCGCGGCGAAATTGAACGCGGAGCGTTCACCTGGTCACGCGACCTCGAGGACGTGCACCTCAACCTCGAGAAGCGGCTGATCGCGCTTTCCGGCGACGCCGGCAAGCGCCTGCACACGGCGCGCTCGCGCAACGACCAGGTCGCGACGGACCTGCGACTCTGGCTGCGCGACGCGATCGACGCGCTCGGCGTCAGGCTCACCGCGCTCCGCGCCGCGTTCATCGACCTCGCCCTGCGTCACGCCGACACGATCATGCCGGGCTTCACGCACCTGCAGATCGCGCAGCCGGTCACCTTCGGCCATCACCTTCTCGCCTACGAGGCGATGCTCGCCCGCGACGCCGAGCGGCTCGCGGACTGCCGCCGCCGCGTCAACCGGCTGCCGCTCGGCAGCGCCGCGCTCGCCGGCACCGGATACCCGATCGACCGCGAGCACGTCGCGCGCGCGCTCGGCTTCGACGGCATCTGCACCAACTCGCTCGACGCGGTGTCGGATCGCGACTTCGCGATCGAATTCGCGGCGGCCGCGGCGCTCGCGATGGTGCACCTGTCGCGCTTCGCCGAAGAGCTGATCCTCTGGTGCTCGCCGGGGTTCCGGCTCGTCACGCTCGCCGACCGCTTCTGCACCGGCTCGTCGATCATGCCGCAGAAGAAGAACCCCGACGTGCCCGAGCTCGTGCGGGGCAAGACCGGGCGCGTGGTCGGCGGCCTCACCGGCCTCCTCGTGCTGATGAAGGGCCAGCCGCTCGCGTACAACAAGGACAACCAGGAAGACAAGGAGCCGCTCTTCGACATCGTCGACACGCTCGACGATTCGCTCGCGCTCCTGACCGACCTCGTCGCCTCCGGCATCACCGTCGACGTCGAGCGGATGCGCGCGATGGCGCGCGAAGGCTTCGCCACCGCCACCGATCTCGCCGACTATCTCGTGAAGAAGGGCCTGCCCTTTCGCGACGCGCACGAGGCGGTCGCGCGCGCCGTGCGCCATGCCGAAGCGAAGGGGGTCGACCTCGCCGATCTGCCGCTCGCGGAGCTTCAGTCGTTTGCGGGCGTCATCGGCGCCGACGTGTTCGCGGTGCTGACGCTCGACGGCTCCGTCGCCAGCCGCAACCACCCGGGCGGCACCGCGCCGGCGCAGGTGCGCGCCGCCGCCGCCGCCGCGCGCGCGGCGCTGCCGAAGCGCTAGTCCCGCGTTTCTCCGTGTTCCGCATGCCCCGGCAATGATTTCAGCGCAGGACGCCCTGGGGCTCGCCGCAGGCTCGCTCACGACGGTCGCGTTCGTGCCGCAGATCTTTCGCATCGTGAAGACGCGCTCGGCGCACGACATCTCGTGGTGGATGTTCGGCATCTTCTGCACCGGCATCGCGCTGTGGCTGTGGTACGGCATCCGCCTCGACGCGCTGCCGCTCATCCTCGCGAACGTCATCACGCTCGCGCTGGCGCTCGCGATCCTGTTTCTCAAATGGCGCTACGGCCGCGACGCGCCACCCGCGCCGCACGTCGCCTCCCCACCGGAAAGGGACCGCTGATGGACTCGAAGAACGTCGCATTTCTCGGACTGGGCGTGATGGGCTATCCGATGGCGGGTCATCTCGCCCGCGCCGGCCATCGCGTCACCGTCTACAACCGCTCCGCCGAAAAATCCGCCAAGTGGATCGGCGAGCACGGCGGAAAGAGCGCCGCCACGCCGGCGGCCGCCGCCGCCGGCGCCGAGCTCGTCATGATGTGCGTCGGCAACGACGACGACGTGCGCGCGGTCGCGCTGGGCAGGGACGGTGCGCTCGCCGGCATGGCCGCAGGCGCGGTGCTGGTCGATCACACGACCGCGTCGGCGAGCGTGGCGCGCGAGGTCCACGCGGCGGCGAAGGCAAAGGGCGTCGGCTTTCTCGACGCGCCGGTGTCGGGCGGGCAGGCCGGTGCGGAGAACGGCAAGCTCACGATCATGGTCGGCGGCGAGGCCGACGTGTTCGCGCGGGCGGAGAGCGTGCTCGCGAACTATGCGCGCGCCGTCACGCTGATGGGGGCTTCCGGCAGCGGACAACTGACCAAGATGGTCAACCAGATCTGCATCGCGGGCCTCGTGCAGGCGCTCGCCGAAGGCATCAACTTCGCGCAGCGCGCCGGCCTCGACGCCGATCTCGTGCTGGACGTCATCGGCAAGGGCGCGGCGCAGTCGTGGCAGATGGACAACCGCGGCAAGACGATGGTCGCCGACAAGTTCGACTTCGGCTTCGCCGTCGACTGGATGCGCAAGGACCTCTCGATCTGCACGGCGGAGGCGCGGGCGAACGGCGCCGCACTGCCTGTCACCGCGCTGGTCGACCAGTTCTACGCTCGGGTGCAGGCGATGGGCGGGTCGCGCTGGGACACGTCGAGCCTGATTCGCGTGCTGCGCAACGCGAAGTAGGTCCGGCGGAATCGTCGCGGCGTGCGAGTTGGCGCCACGTGCGATCCTCGCAGCGCTGCGGCACGCTTGCGTCCGGCACCGCCTCCGAGCGTTCCGCCCGACGCCGCGGATCAGCTTGGCGGCGGCACCGAATCGCCATCGACGATCAGGATCTCGTGCGTGATGCTCGCCGTCTTCGCGAGCATCTGCGTCGCCGAGCAATAGGTGTCGTGCGAGAGCCGCACCGCATGCTCGACGCGCTGCGGGTCGAGTCCGCGTCCGGCGACCGTGTACTTGAAATGGACACGGGTGAACACGCGCGGCGGCGACTCGGCCCGTTCGGCCTGGGCCTCGACCACGCAATCGGCGATCGGCTGGCGCGCCTTCTTCAGAATCGTGACCACGTCGTAGGCCGTGCACGCCGCGGCACCGGAGAGGAAGAGCTCCATCGGACGCGCGCCCATATTGCGCCCGCCCGCCTCCGGTGCCCCGTCGGCGACGAACGCGTGCCCGCTGCCCGTCTCGACGACGAAGCTCACGTTCTCGATCCATTTGACCCTGGTCTTCATCCGCGGCCTTTCTTTGCCCCACGCCCTTGCGCGCCGGTCGTTCCCGGACTCGGAAAGGCAGTTTCCGAAGTCGAATCTAGATAGTGAGCGCTCACCTCTACCGCGTCGATCGCCCCCGCAATCGACGCATTGTCCAACCGGTTCGCGTGGGCCGCAAGTTGCCTTGTGCGATGCAATATGAGAGCATATGCACGTCGGCAGTCCCGGAGATTTCCAAGTCTCCCCTGCCGGCCAATTCCACCCTTCCTCCTCCTAGGGCGGAATCCTCCGAGCGCGGCCTGCAAGGGCCGCGCTCTTTTTTTCGATTTTTCGGGGCGGCGAAGGCATGGACGAAAACGTCGAAAACCCGACCATTGCACTGCAATATTCCGCGTTCCACGCGCCGGCGATTGTACGGCCGTTGACCGGGCCCGGGCCGCGGCTCGGCCAGACCCCGCCGCGCCTTGACCACGTCGGCAAAAATCCATTATCATGCAAGACTTTGCTGAATCTTCAGCCCGGGAACGAAAGTGCGCCGGGTACGCCTTCATGAAAACCTTTTCCGCCAAGCCGCAGGACATCACGCGCGACTGGTACGTCGTCGACGCGACCGACAAGGTGCTCGGCCGCCTCGCGAGCCAGATCGCCCTTCGCCTGCGCGGCAAGCACAAGCCGATCTTCACCCCGCACATGGACACCGGCGATTTCATCGTCGTGACCAACGTCGAGAAGCTCCGCGTCACCGGCAACAAGGCCGAGGACAAGCTCTATCACCGCCACAGCGGCTATCCCGGCGGCATCTCGACCACCAATTTCTCGCAGATGCAGGCCCGGTTCCCCGGGCGCGCCCTCGAAAAGGCGGTCAAGGGCATGCTCCCCAAGGGCCCGCTCGGCTACAAGATGCTGAAAAAGCTGAAGTGCTACGCCGGCGACGCGCATCCGCACTCGGCACAGCAACCCAAACCTCTGGACATCTGACGCAAAATGATCGGTAACTACTATTACGGCACCGGCCGGCGCAAGAGCGCGGTCGCGCGCGTGTTCCTGAAGAAGGGCACGGGCGCCATCGTCGTCAACTCCAAGCCCGCCGACGAGTTCTTCTCGCGCGACACCGGCCGGATGGTCATCCGCCAGCCGCTGAAGCTCACCAACCACGAAGCGACGTTCGACATCATGATCAACGTCGAAGGCGGCGGCGAGTCGGGCCAGGCGGGCGCGGTGCGCCACGGCATCACCCGCGCGCTGATCGACTACGATGCGGCGCTGAAGCCCACGCTGTCGAAGGCCGGGCTCGTCACGCGCGACGCGCGCGAAGTCGAGCGCAAGAAGGTCGGCTTCCACAAGGCGCGCCGGCGCAAGCAGTTCTCGAAGCGCTGACGGCACCGTAGCATGCATTGCGAAGGCCGCCCGCGAGGCGGCCTTCGTGTTCTTGGGATCGGCATTTGCACCAGCGGGGACGTCGCTGCGCCGATGCTAAGATTCCTGCTCACACGCAAGTGAGCGCACATTGATCGAGGTTGTTTCATGGTGAAGATCGGCATCGTCGGCGGTACCGGCTACACGGGTGTGGAGCTCCTGCGCCTGCTCGGCTCGCACCCGGAAGCGGACGTGCGCGCGATCACCTCGCGGGGCGAGGCAGGCACGGCGGTGGCGGCGATGTTCCCCAGCCTGCGCGGGCGCTACGACCTCGCGTTCACCGATCCCGCGAAGACCGATCTCACCGAATGCGACGTCGTGTTCTTCGCGACGCCGCACGGCGTCGCGATGGCGCAGGCGCCCGCGCTGGTCGCGGCCGGCGTGAAGGTCATCGATCTCGCCGCGGACTTCCGGATCAAGGACGCCGCGCTGTTCGAGAAGTGGTACAAGCTGCCGCACACCTGCCCCGATCTCCTCGCCGAGTCGGTCTACGGCCTGCCCGAATTCCACCGCGACGAGATCCGGAAGGCGCGCGTCGTCGGAAATCCAGGCTGTTATCCGACGTCGATCCAGCTGGGATTCATTCCTCTGCTCGAGGCGGGCATCGTCGACACCGAGCATCTCATCGCCGACTGCAAGTCGGGCGCTTCCGGCGCCGGCCGCAAGGCCGAGGTCGGGCTGCTGCTGGCCGAGGCCTCCGACAACTTCAAGGCCTACGGCGTCTCGGGCCACCGGCACCATCCGGAGACCGTGCAGGAGCTCGCCGCGCACAGCGCCACGCCGGTGAAGCTCGTGTTCACGCCACACCTTCTGCCGATGATCCGCGGCATCCACTCGACGCTTTATGCGCGGCTCACGCGCACCGACGTCGACCTGCAGGCGCTGTTCGAGAAGCGCTATGCCGGCGAGCCGTTCGTCGACGTCATGCCCCCGGGCTCGATGCCCGACACGCGCAGCGTGCGTGCGTCCAACGTTGCGCGCGTCGCAGTCCACCGTCCGGGCAACGGCGACATGGTCACCGTGCTCGTCGTCGAGGACAACCTCGTGAAGGGTGCCGCCGGACAGGCGATCCAGAACATGAACCTGATGTTCGGACTGCCGGAAACGACCGGGCTCACCGCCGCTGCCGGTGCTGCCCTAGGTCCCGAGACGCGCCTTGGCGATACCGGGTACTTGGCGCCGCACGCGCCAGTTCTTCAAGCATTTCCGCATCGACGCACCGCGGATGGCGGTGCGCTCGCACCTGCCGTGGCCCTGGCGCGCGGTGGTCGCGCTGGTGCTGCTCGCGATCGTCGGCGGCATGTGGTGGTGGGGCTTCGACTTCGGCCAGATCTTCGGCGGGTTCAACCGCAAGGAGATCGAGGCGCGGCAGACCGCGCTCGAGACCGAGGCGGTCAACCTGCGGGCCGAGGCGAAGACGCTGCGCGCCCGGAACTCCGAGCTGGAGACCGAGCTCGCGATGGCAAAGGGCGCGCAGGACACGCTGTCGAAGCAGGCGCAGGAGCTCTCCGCCGAGAATTCGCAGATCAAGGAGGAGCTGGCCTTCCTGCAGAAGCTCGTCGCCGACTCCAACAAGCAGGTCGGCCTCGGCATCCAGCGGTTCGCGGTGGAGCGTGAGCGCGGCAACGCGTGGCATTACAGCCTGCTTGTGGTGCGCGGCGGCAGCCCGACCGACGAGTTCGAAGGCAATCTCAAGCTGACCGTCTCGGCGCAGGCGCCCGCCGGCGGTGCCGCGGCGCCGCACGCCCTGACGCTGATGCTGCCCGAGGACCAGCCGGACACCGCCCAGGCGCTGAAGCTCAAGTTCAAGTATTATCAGCGGATCGAGGGATCGTTCGAGCTCCCCGAAGGTGCGAATGTGCGCTCGCTCGTCGCCCGCGCATACGAAAACGGCCAGGCCAGCGCGCGCGCCACCCGCAGCCTTGTGGTTCCCTGAAGGAGGCCCCATGTGGCAACGCAAGAAGCACACGGCGCCGCAAAAGCGCATTGACAGCCTTATCGGCGCCGGCACGGTGGTCGAGGGCAACGTGACGTTCAGCGGCGGCCTGCGCATCGACGGAGAGGTCCACGGCAACGTCGTTGCCGCCAACGGCGACCCGTGCACACTCGTCATCAGCGACCAGGCGAAGGTCGACGGCGAAGTGCGCGTGTCGCACGTCGTGATCAACGGAACCGTGAACGGGCCGCTGATTGCAAACGATTATCTGGAATTGCAGCCCAATGCACGCATCACCGGCGATGTGACCTACCGGACGCTCGAGATTCACGTCGGTGCCGTGATCCAGGGGCGACTCGATCACGTCGAACCGGGCATGGCGTCCGTGGTCGAATTGAAGCGCGTCGCATCCGATTGACCGAAATGCCGGACCGGGGGGCGTTGGTGCCCCGGCCGCAGCCCTGACCGTCCCCATCGGCGGCAGGGTTGCGGCGCGAAGGGGGTGGTCCGATAATGAGCGCAACGCCCTTAGCGCAAGGAGCATCGATGAATGCAATGACCGAAATGCCGGCCCCGCTCGTCTTCACCGACAATGCGGCCATCAAGGTGAAGTCGCTGATCGAGGAGGAGGGCAATCCCGAGCTGAAGCTCCGCGTGTTCGTCACGGGCGGCGGCTGCTCCGGCTTCCAGTACGGCTTCACGTTCGACGAAGTCGTCAACGAGGACGACACGGCGATGGAGAAGAACGGCGTCACGCTGCTGATCGACCCCATGAGCTACCAGTACCTCGTCGGCGCCGAGATCGACTACACCGAGGGACTCGAGGGCGCGCAGTTCGTGATCAAGAACCCGAACGCCCAGACCACCTGCGGCTGCGGCTCGTCGTTCTCCGTCTGAGCCACGCTCCGCACGGCAAGCGCACGGGGCCCGCACGGGCCCCGTTGCTTTTTGCGCGCCGCGAGCGCGTCGCCGCGCCGGCACGGCCGTGAAGGTCCCGAAGCGGCTGAAGCCGCTCTTCGACGACGGCCTCATCGACACGGTCGTCCGGCAGCTGATGAGCGGCAAGGAAGCGATGGTGTTCGTCGTGCGGCTGGGCGACGCGACGCGCTGCGCCAAGGTCTACAAGGAAGCCGACAAGCGCAGCTTCCGCCAGGCCGTCGATTACACCGAGAACCGCAAGACCAAGAACACGCGAGCGGCGCGCGCGATGGCGAAGGGCACCCGGTTCGGCCGCAAGGCGCAGGAGGACGCCTGGCAGAACGCGGAGGTCGACGCGCTGTACCGCCTCGCCGCGGCCGGCGTGCGCGTGCCGACGCCGTACCTCTTTCACGAGGGGGTGCTGCTGATGGAGCTCGTCACCGGCGACGACGGCGACGCCGCACCGCGGCTCGCCGATCTCGAATTCACGCCGGACGAGGCGCGCCACCACCACGCGCGGCTGATCCGCGAGGTCGTGCGGATGCTCTGTGCCGGCGTGGTCCACGGCGACCTCAGCGAATACAACATCCTCGTCGGCAGCGACGGCCCGGTGATCATCGACCTGCCCCAGGCGGTCGACGCCGCGGGCAACAACCACGCGCCCAAGATTCTCGAGCGGGACGTCGCCAATCTGCGCACCTGCTTCGGTCGCTACGCGCCGGAGCTGCTCGCCACCCGGTACGGCGAGGAAATCTGGGCGCTCTACGAGGCGGGGAAGCTGCTCCCGGACACGGCTCTCACCGGCCGCTTCGAGCGCGCCGAACAGGCGGTGGATCTCGACGGCGTGATGCGGGAAATCGACGACGCGCGTTTCGAGGAAGCGGCGCGGCAGGCGCGGCTGCGGGACGTGGCTTAACGCGGGTAGATCGCGCCCAGCACCCGCGGTCCGCGCGCGCCGGTGACGGCGGCAAGATTCCCGGGACGACCGGCGAGCGCCTCGCGCGCGAGCCAGGCGAACGCCAGCGCTTCGACATGCTCGACGGCGACGCCATGCGCCGCGGTCGTCGCCACGCTTCGCGGCGCAAGCTCGCGCGGCGAGCGCCGCCATCAGCGCCGAATTGTTGCGCGCCGCCGCCGCAGACCAGGATCTCGGCCGCACCTCCGCACTCCGCGCGAATCGCGTCGGCGATCGTGCGGGCCGTCAGCGCCAGCAGCGTCGCCTGCACGTCGGCCGGCGCGAGCGCCCGTCCGTGCGAGCTTCGCGTCGAGCCAGTCCGCGTGGAAGAGGTCGCGGCCCGTGCTCTTCGGCGGCGTGCGCGCGAAATAGGGCTCCGCCAGCAGGTCACCGAAAAGGACGGCATCGACGCGGCCCGACGCGGCCCACGCGCCGTCGGCGTCGAATGCCCCATCCGCGATGCCGCGCGTGCCACAGGTCGATCAGGACATTGCCCGGGCCCGGTGTCGAAGCCGCGCACCGGTCCGCCCGACGGAAGGTCGGTGACGTTGGCGATGCCGCCGATGTTGACGACGACGCGATGGACGCCGCCGCCGAAGAGCGCCGCGTGGAAGGCCGGCACGAGCGGCGCACCCTGCCCGCCCGCGGCGACGTCGCGGCTCCGGAAGTCGGCGACGACGGTCATGCCGGCACGCTCGGCGACGCGCGCCGGATTGTTGAGCTGCAGCGTCCAGCCGTCGTCGGGCTGGTGCCGCAGCGTCTGGCCGTGGACGCCGCCGCCACGATCGTCGCCGCCGCGACGCCGGCGGCGCGGGCAGCTTCGGCCAGCGCGTCCGCGTAGGCGTCGGCGAGCGCGTTGGCGGCGCGCGCGGCGCGCGCGAGCTCGTCCGGCCCCGAGCGCTGCAGCGCGAGCAGCTCGGCCCGCAGCGCCGGCGCGAACGGCACATGCGCGGCGGCGACGAGCTCGCAGGGCCGTCCACCCGCCGGCGCGAAATCGGCGAGCACCGCGTCGACGCCGTCGAGGCTCGTGCCCGACATCACGCCCGCGTAGAGCTCGCGTTGCACGGGTGGAAAGGACAGACAGGCGCCGGCGTCAGTCGGCGCTGGCGAAGAACACGGGAACGCGGCTGATCAGCGCGAGCTCGCTTTCGACGGGCGCGATCCCGCCCGGAACGCTGCGCGCAGCGACGCCGGCAGCGGCTCCGCGGTGGGCAACGCGACGGCAAGCGGATCGCGCTGGACGTTCGCCGACGCGGAATTCGTAGTGCAGATGCGGTCCGGTCGCCCAGCCGGTCTGGCCGACGTAGCCGATCACCTCGCCTTGCATCACGCGCGCGCCGGCCTTCATCCCCTTCGCGAAGGCCGACAGGTGCGCGTACAGCGTCGAGTACTGGCCCTGGTTGCTGCAGGTGGATCACGTTGCCGTAGCCCTCCTGCCGTCCGGCGAAGAGCACCGTGCCGTTCGCCGTCGCCCGGACCGGCGTGCCGATGGGCGCCGCGTAGTCGACGCCCTTGTGCGCGCGCCAAATGTTGAGGATCGGATGAAAGCGCGCCAGCGAGAATCCCGACGTGACCCGTGAGAACGCGAGCGGCGAGCGCAGGAACGCGCGCTGCAGCGGCACGCCGGCGGACGTGTAGTAGCCATCGTTGCCGCCGGCGTCGCGCCAGAGATACGCCTCGAGCGTGCGCCCGCGGTTCTCGAATCGCGCGGCGACGATGCGTCCCGCACCGATCGGCTCGCCGTCGAGGTCGCGCACCTCGTAGACGACCGCGAAGCGATCGCCGCGCTTGATGTCCTTGTAGAAGTCGATGTCGCCGGCGAACACGTCGGCAAGCTGCATCGTGATCGCGTCGGGCAGCCCCGCGGCATCGGCCGCGCCGAAGAGCGACGTGCGGATCTCGCCGGTGGCCATCTCCCAGCGCACGTCCGCCGTCGCGGGCGCTGCCGATGCGCTGAACGCGTCGCCGTCGCGGGCGATCGCGAGCAGCGTGCCGTCGTTGGCGAGAAAGCGCAGTCCGAGGAGCGCACCCGCCTCGTCGGTCCGCACGGCGATCGACTTGCCCGGGCGCAGCTGATAGAGCGCCCGCGCGGCGGCGTTCGTCCGCAGGAATTGCATCGCGTCGGGGTCGTCAACCCCGGCGCGGGAGAGCACGCTGCCGAGCGTGTCGCCGCGGTCGATGCGCGCGCGCTGCCAGAAGCGCTGCGCCGGCGCCTCCGCCGTGACGGCGATCGCCGGGACCGGCAGCTCGCGCTCGATCGCATGCACGGGGACTGTCTCGAGCGTCGTCCCCGGGGCGAGGCCGAATGCCGCCGCGCCGGTCAGCGACATGACGGCAAAGGCCAGCCAGTAGCCGGGGGCGGCGGCGGCGAACGCGCGCGCGACGGCGCGGCGCCCGCCACGGAAGGCGGCGGCAGCCTGTTGCGCTAAAATACGAGGCTTGCTTGCGCCCATCGCAATTTGGCAAGGTGACGTAGGGGCGAAGTCGCAAGTCTAGCAAACACCGTTCCCGGACCGGATTCCGGGTCCCGGCAGCCCGATCCCACAACGAAATCCACCCATCGCCCGGGCCCTCCATGGCATTCGATGTCGAAGCCCACCTCGCCGTGTTCCGCCGCGGCGCCGACGAGCTCCTGGTCGAGACCGAGCTCGCGGCCAAGCTCGCCCGCGGCAAGCCGCTGCGCATCAAGGAGGGCTTCGACCCGACACGGCCCGACCTCCACCTCGGCCACACGGTCCAGTTCAACAAGCTGCGCCAGCTGCAGGACCTCGGCCACCACATCATCTTCCTGATCGGCGACTTCACCGGGCTGATCGGCGACCCGACCGGGCGCAACGTCACGCGGCCGGCGCTGTCGCCCGAGGAGATCGCGGCCAATGCCAAGACGTACACCGACCAGGTCTTCCTGATCCTCGACCGGGACAAGACCGAGGTCGCGTTCAACTCGAAGTGGCTGATGCCGCTCGGCGCCGACGGAATGATCAAGCTCGCGGCCAAGTACACGGTGGCGCGCATGCTGGAGCGCGACGACTTCGCGCAGCGCTACAAGGGCGGGCAGCCGATCGCCGTCCACGAGTTCCTCTATCCGCTGGCGCAGGGCTACGACTCGGTCGCGCTCAAGGCCGACGTCGAGCTCGGCGGCACCGACCAGAAATTCAACCTGCTGGTCGGGCGCGAGCTGCAGCGCCACTACGGGCAGGAGCCGCAGTGCATCCTGACGATGCCGCTGCTCGAGGGCCTCGACGGCGTCAACAAGATGTCGAAGTCGCTCGACAATTACGTCGGCATCACGGAGGCGCCGAACGAGATGTTCGGCAAGCTGATGTCGATCTCGGACGACCTCATGTGGCGCTACTACGAGCTCCTGTCGTTCGCGCCGCTGGCCGACATCGCGCGGCTGAAGCGCGAGTGCGAGGAGGGCCGCAATCCGCGCGACGCCAAGGTGGCGCTGGCGCAGGAGATCGTCGCCCGCTTCCACTCGAAGTCCGCCGCCGAGCATGCGCTCGCGGAATTCGAGGCGCGGTTCCGCGGCGGGGCGCTGCCCGAGGACATGCCCGAGGTGACGCTGCAGACGGCCGGCGCCGGCATTCCGATCGCGCAGCTCGCGAAGCAGGCGGGCATCGTCGAGTCGACGTCGGAGGCGCTGCGGCTGATCGCGCAGCGCGGCATGAAGCTCGATGGCGACGTCGTCGCCGACAAGGCGCACGTCGTCGCCGCAGGCACGACCGTCGTCGTGCAGGCCGGCAAGCGGAAGTTCGCGCGCGTCACGGTCGTCTGACCCGCGGGCCAAGGCGGCGGCCCGCGAGGTTCCCGGCGCGAACGGACGCAATTACTCCATTTCGATCGCTTCGTTGATCGCCGCGGCGCCCACCTTCGCGCAGGCTTCGTCGGCATCGCCGCCCGGCGCGCCGGACACGCCGATGCCGCCCACCAGCGAACCCTTGGCGCGGATCACGAGACCGCCCGCGACGGCGACGACGTTCGGCAACTGGCGGATGCCGCTTTGCGGCTTGCCCGCCTGCGTGCTCGCGGCGAGCTCGGTCGTGTCGGTGCGAAAGCTGACGGCGGTCGCCGCCTTGCCGATGGCGGTCTGCGTCGTGTGCGCGCCGGCGAGGTTGTCGCGCAGCACCGCGAGCGGCTGTCCGCCGCGGTCGACGACGGCGACGGCCACGGTGAAGCCGTCCTTCTGGCAGCGGGCGAGCGCCGCCTGCGCCGCCTGCTGCGCCGCGACGGTCGTCAGCGTCGGATAGTTCGCCAGCATCTTCTGCGCGAGCGCGGGCGCCGTGACGCCGACCAGCGCGACGATGCCCATTGCGCAAATCCTGATTTCCGATCGCATTGCTCTCCCCTCGTTGCCCGGCGCGTCACGCCATGCCCGGATTGCCCGCGACACCCTTGACCTGCGGCAGGTCGAGTTGCAGCGGCTTGATGGACTTCGTCCGACGCAGGTAGCGCGCCAGCACGTCCCAGATCGGCTCGCCGCCGGCCGCCTTCGCCTCCTCCGACACGCTGCGCCCAGCCGGCGACCTTGTACTTCCGCGCGACATCGATCGGCTTGCCGTGCAAGCGTCATGTTCGTGATGCGGCGCCCCATCGTCGCGTTCGGGTCGATCGCATAGCGCATGCCGCCGACGCGCACCATGTCGCCGCCCTGCTGGTAGTACGGGTCGGGATTGAACAGGTTGTCGGCGACGTCCTCGAGGATCGTCTTGATCGTCTCGCCGGTCATCTCGTTCACGGTGACGAACGGATACGTGATCGCCGTCTGGTCCATCAGGTGCTCGAACGTGATCGCCTGTCCCGGCAGCAGCGTCGTGCCCCAGCGGAACCCGGGCGAGAATGCGATCTCGGCATTCTTCTCCGCCATCAGCGCGTCGAGGATCAGCTGGTCGGCGGTGCCGTTGAAGTTGCCGCGGCGGTAGAGAAGCCCTTCGGTGACCGCGAGCTTCTCGTCGAGCTTTTCCGCGAACGGCGCGCGGTGCCGGCGGATCAGCGCGTCCATTTCAGGATCGGGCGGCAGCAGCGCGCTGAACACCGGCAGCAGCCGATAGCGATAATCGGCGACCTTGCCGGCCTTGACGTCGAGGTCGAGCACCGCGAGAAACTTGCCGTTGCTGCCGGCGTTGGTGACGAGCGTGCGCCCGCCGGCATTGGCGACCAGCGTCGGCTGCGGCACGCCGTCGTGCGTGTGGCCGCCGAGGATCGCGTCGATGCCGCGCACCCGCGTCGCGAGCTTCAGGTCGACGTCCATCCCGTTGTGCGACAGCAGGACGACGACCTGCGCGCCCTTGGCGCGCGCTTCGTCGACGACCTTCTGCATCTCCTCGTCGCGGATGCCGAACGTCCATTCCGGAACGAAGTAGCGCGGATTGGCGATCGGCGTGTACGGGAACGCCTGGCCGATGATGGCGACCGGGACGCCGTCGCACCTCGCGCATCGCATACGCCGGAAACACCGGATCGTCGAAGTCCGCAGTGCGCACGTTCTGCGCGACGAAGTCGATTTTGCCCGCGAAGTCGCGGCCGACGACCTCCTCACGCGCTCGGCGCCGTACGTGAACTCCCAGTGTGCCGTCATCACGTCGACGCCGAGCAGCGAGCTGCGCATCGATCATGTCCTGGCCGCGCGTCCAGAGGCTCGTCGCCGAGCCCTGCCACGTGTCGCCGCCGTCGAGCAGCAGCGCGCCGGGACGCGATGCGCTGAAGGCGCCTGACGAGCGTGGCCAGATGCGCGAAGCCGCCCAGCCGCGCCGTAGCGTGCGTGCCGCCTGGGTGAAGTCGAGATAGGTGAAGGCGTGCGCCTCGCGCGTACCGGACTTCATGCCGAAATGGCGCAGCAGCGCTTCGCCGACGAGGTGCGGCGGACGACCGCGCGCGGCGCCGAGGCCGAGGTTGACGCTGGGCTCGCGGAAATAGATCGGATTGAGCTGCGCGTGCGTGTCCGTGAAGTGCAGCATGCTAACGTTGCCGAACGGCGCGACCGCATCGTAGAACGCCGCGCCGTCGGCGCGACCCTGCGCCTGCGTGCCGACCGGCAGTCCCGCCGCGGCGGCGGCCGCGATCATGTGCAGGAACTCGCGGCGATTCATGTCGCTTCGGGCGTCGGCCGGCGCGGGCAACGGCGCGTCGCGTCGTCGGCCGCGACCGGGTCGGCTACTTGTTGACCGGCGATTCGGGATCGACGAGCAGGGCGACGACGTCCTTGATCTGCGCCTCGGTCAGGATTCCGCTGTGCCCGAAGCGCGGCATGTTGGTGCATGCGCTGTAGGCCTCGGCGTTCCAGACCTTGCCGTACGCGTACTTGCGCGTGTCGTCCGTGTAGCCGCGCGACTTCCCGAACTGATAGAGCGAAGGGCCCATCGTCCCGAACGATACCTCCTCGCGCGTGAGCTGGTGGCACGCGTAGCAGTTGCCGCCCGACGGGCTTCTTGGGATCGTCGGAATACTGCATGCCGACGCCCTGCTGCGCGATCTTTTCGCCGTTCTTCCAGTCGCCGACGTACTTGCCGTCCGCGGGCCAGCGGATCGTCGCCAGATTCTCCTTCTCGATCCGCGCGACGACGTCCTTCGGCAGAACCGTGCCCGCGGGAACACTGCAGGCCTTCTGCGTGTCGTCCTGCACCAGGCGATCGAGCTTCGCCTGACCGTGCTCGTGGAATGACGACTTCAGCAACGCCTCCGTTTTCGCGCTGATCTCGGCATCGGAAGGGGCGGTCGCGCAACCGAAGAGAAAGGCGCCGCAAGCGAACGCGAAGGTGGGAACCAGCAACAGCATATGACGCGGCATCGCGTGGCCTCCGGTTAGCGCTTGATGGCCGGCGCGTTGAAGGGCGCGCCATTGGCATTGTGGGCAAGGAACATCGTCAGTGCGATCGACGCGTCGGAGGTGAACACGAGCTCCGGGAACCGCTGCTGACGGAAGCAGTCGTTCAGCCGCCATTGGAACGTCCGCAGCTCGCCCTGCGACACGCGATACGCGGGCCAGGTCGTGTACGCCTTCTGCGCGCCCTCGACGCTGGAGAGGTTCGGCAGATCCTGCAGGCGAATCCGCTTGCCGGTCTCGCCGTGACACGTCGCGCATGCGAAGTCGTGCGGGCCGCCCCGGAAGTAGAAGATCTTCTCGCCTTCCCGATAGGCTTCCTGCTCCTTCGGGTTGCCAAGGGCCACATTCATCTTCACGCCGCGCGATTCCGACGTGACCCAGGCAACCAGGGCTTCGATATCGGACTTCTTGCCCGGACCTCCGAACGGGCCCTTCTTTGCATCAGCATCGGAGTAACCCTGTTGGGTGACCATGCACCAGACAAGGCGCGTCTCGAGATCCATCACACGGTCGGCGTCCGCAAAATACTTCGGAAGCTGCGCGTAGGCGCCTTTGACGACACCGGGCCCGAGCCCGAGGTCGCAGCGCTCGAACGATACGTGCTTCGGGCCGCGCGGCTCCTTCCACAGGCCCTCTCCGCGCACCTCCCACAGCTCGGCCGGATTGCCGTCCTGAAGGGCAGCGCGGTATTTCGCGATCTCGTCGATTGTGCTGCCTTGCGCCAGAACCGCCGACGCCGCGAGAAACAGTACGGGCGCGACGGCGCGCCGTGCAATGGCAATCATCAGCACTCCTCCTGATCTTGGCGCCGGCCTGGTGGCTGCGGCATCCGGCGGCTCTTGCGCAAGCCTTACCCCTCCGCCGCCCATCCCTCGTGGCGCGGGCCCGGCTCGGTTCGACTGGTGCGGCCCCTGCAACTGCACATTCAATCAGATGCCGGCCCGGCCCTGCTGCTCACGTAATCACGGCTTCGTCGGTGCGCTTCTCACCGCGATTGTCCTGCCAGGTGACGACGACCTTGTCACCCTTCGCGCCACCCTTGAATTTGAACGCGATGAAAGGATTCTTCGCGACCGCCGGTCCCCATTGCGCGCTCAGCACCGTCTTGCCGTTGTGCGTGACCATGACGTTCTGGATGAACCACGCGGGGATCGGCTTGCCGGCGCCGTCCTTGCGCTGACCGGTTTCCATCTCGTGGCTCATCAGCACCTTGACCTCCGTCCAGTCGCCGGTGGCGGTGGCTCGGATTTTCATCGGATCTGGCATGGCGTTTCCGGTCGGATTTCGGATTGGACGAATGACGGAGCGGGGTCGGCTCGGGCGCTAGCCGCCGCACCCACCCAGGGTCACCTTGATTTCCTTCGAGGCGACGTAGTACTTGCCGTCGGCCTTGACGAGCGCATAGACGTTCGACGTCTCGCCCATCTTGACGCGGGTGCTGACGGACGGCTCCGTTCCCGCCGGAATCTCGAAGATGCCGGCAATCATGCTCGGGTTGTTCTCGATCAGGATCGCGATGGACTCGGTCTTGGGAATCGCGCTCGCGATGCCGATCGGAACCACGGCGCCGTTCTCGGCGATGTCCGGCGTCGAAATGAACGTCACGTCCTTGCTCGTGGGCGGCTTGGCGATGCCGAGCGCCTTCAGCGTCGCGTCAAGACCATGCGCTTCGAACGCCGCCTTGTTCCAGGATTGCGCCGCGACCGCGCCGGCCCGCAGCATTCCTGTCGCAGACAAAACGAAGGCAAGCGTAATGCCGCCGCCCGCCCTCAGGACGTCCCTGCGCTTCGCTTTCATTGCTCCTCCGATGACCACGGCCCGATGATTTCCGCGACCTGTGGCAAGAAATGGAAAGACCGCACTTCCCCTGGATCCGCCAAAACCATTCTATCAACAGAATTTCAGTATGTCATGCACGCCGCATTGAGGATGCCGGTCGCCACGGACAGCACGGCGAGCAGCGTGGCGCCCGCGATGCGCCCCGCGCGGATCGCCTCGGCGAACCGCGGCACCAGCCTCGCGACGAGAAAGTAGACGACGACCTGCGCTACGAGCGCGATCACGCTCCAGACGACCATGTCGACCGGTCCGACGCTGTGCGCGATGGCGCTCGCGAGCGGCAGCACGAAGCCCAGCAGCGCGCCGCCCAGCGAGATTGCGGCGGCGACGTTGCCGTCGCGGATCAGCGCAAGCTCGTCATACGGCGTCACCGCCGAATAAACCACGCAGAACGACGCGAACACGACGATGCCGAGCGCGAAATAGAGCAGGAACGACGGCAGCCCGGCGAGCGATTGCGAAACCAGTTCCATGGTGCCTCCTAGGGATGCGGTCAGGTGAAATAGTGCGGAACGAAGCGGCTGGTGTCGCGCGTGATCTCGCTCGCGTCCTCGCGCAGGCCGATCCCGGCGGGAGCGTCGCCGACGATCCACGACCCGATGGTCACGTAATCGTCACCGAAGCGGGGAATCGTCGCCCGCCCCTGATAGACGCGTCCCTCGGCGCCATAGGTGCCGTCCGACACGATCGGCGCGCCGGTGCCGTGGATCACGACGTTGGCGCCTTCGCGCGACAGGAGCGGCTTTTCGACCCAGTCGCCGGCGATGCGGCCGGGTTCGAAATATGCCGGCAGCAGGTTCGGGTGGTTCGGGAAGAGCTCCCACAGGATCGGCAGGATGCCCTTGTTCGACAGCAGCAGCTTCCAGGCGGGCTCGATCACGCGAATCCGCGCGTCGTGCAATTGCGCGCCGAACGGATCGGCGATCAGCCACTCCCAGGGATAGAGCTTGGTCAGCACCGAGATCCCGACGTCGTCGGTGTCGACGAACGTGCCGCTCGCCGCGTCCCAGCCGATCTCCTCGACGGCGACATGGCGGGTGACGACGCCGGCCTGAGTCGCCACGTCGCGCAGATAGTCGAGATTGCCGCGGTCCTCCTCGCTGTCGCCGGCGCAGGTGAAATGGACCGGCGTGTCCGCGGACCACGTGACCCCCAGCGCGCGCCAGTTCGCGATCAGCTTTTCGTGAAGCGAGTTGAACTGGTCGGCATCGGGGTTCGACGGCAGGACCGCCTGCTGCATCCAGTGCCACTGCACGACCGATGCCTCGAGCAGCGCGGTCGGCGTGTCGGCGTTGTATTCGAGGAGCTTTGGCGCGCCGCGGCCGTCGAATGCGAGGTCGAAACGGCCGAAGAGTGAAGGCTGGCGCGCCTGCCACGACGCGGCGACGCGATCGTGCCACGCGGCGGGGATCGCGAGCTCCTGCATACGGCCGTGCGCGACCACGTGCGCGGCGGCGTCGAGGCAGCGCGCGTGCAGCTCCGCCGTCGCCGCCTCGAGCGCGTCGATCTCATCGGCGGTGAACCGGTAGCAGCGCGATTCGTCCCAGTACGTGCCCCCGAGCGAATGGTAGGTGAAACCGACGCTCTCGCACTGGGCCACCCAGTCGGCGCGCGGCGTCATGTCCTCGCGCTGCATCAGGATCCGCCGGACGAATGTGCGTGCCCGCTCGCGCCGAACCCGCCGCGCGAGACGCTCATGCTGCCTATCGAGCGGCCCGAATGCGGCGCGATCCCGCCTGCATGGCCGCTGCCGTAGCTGTACGAAGGGCCGTACCAGACGCGGCCGGTGCGACCGCCGGTATACGCGTTGGTGCTCTGCTCGCAGTCCTGCGGATCGCCCCAGTCGGCGACGCAATCTTCCTTCGACGCATAGAGATTGCGCCGCAGATCCGCATCGCTCGAGCTGCCGCAGCCGGCAAGCGCCGCCGCCGCACCGATCAGCACCAGCGTGACTCGGGTCGACGACTTGCGGGAACGCGTGGGCATGGCCCGCGCATCATAGCGAACTCGCGTGCCGCGCGGAACCGCCGCGAGCCGGCGCGATCGAACGTCACGTCACTGCGGCATAATCGAAGGCATCGTCTCATGGCCGCATGCGAGGCAGCGATGCGCATCGACAACATTCACGCTGGCGCCGCGCCACAGCGCGCATATCGAAGAACGACGGCTCGTGCGCTGATCGCCGGCCTGCTGTTCGCGGGCGCGATACATGCGGGGGCCGCGTCGCTGCCGCCCACACCCGCCCAGACCGAGGGGCCGTTCTATCCGCAAACGCTGCCCGCAGACCGCGACTCCGATCTCGTCAGCATCAGCGGCCACGGCGGACAGGCGCAGGGAACGGTGCTGTATTTCACTGGCCGCGTCCTGACGCCCGACGGGCGCCCCATTGCAGGCGCCAAGGTGGAGCTGTGGCAGGCCGATCGCTTCGGGCGTTATCACCACGCGGGTGACGAAGGACAGCCACGCGACGACGATTTCCAGGGTTACGGCGTCGCAACCTCGGATGCCGACGGGCGCTTCGCGTTCAGGACGATCCGGCCGGTCCCCTATGGCGGACGACCGCCGCACCTGCATCTCAAGATCATGGCGGTGGGACACCCCGGGCTGACCACACAGCTCTACATGTCGGGTGATCGCACCGATGGTGATTTCGTGCTGGCGCAGTCACCGCCGGGCACGCTGGAGCGTCTCTCGGTGATGCTCAGCCCCATGAATGGGCGCGAGCCCGGTGCGGTGAAGGGAAGCTTCGACGTCGTGTTGCGCTGATCTCTGATCGCGGGACGCGCGCGTCAGGCGTGCGAAGCCGCGCTCAGTGGACGGTGGCGCTGGAAAAGAAGCGCAGCAGCGCGCCGGACTTCAGCCGGTACACGCCCTCGCCGACGTGCTCGGCGTCCTCCATCTCGTCGCGCGTGAACAGGACTTCGGTATCGCCGTGCGATGCCTCCAGCACGACGTCGTCGCCGACCGTGCCTTCGTCCGGGATGCGGAGATAGTCCGTCGCGAACACGACGCCGTTGATCAGCACGAAATCGGCGCCCGCCATCGCGCGGGAAAGTTCCGGGAGCTTGGCCCTCATTGCCGTTGCGCCTCCAATGCATGACCCGCAACACGTGCAGGCCTTCCAATTGGAACATGGGGGCGCCCGGGAGCCACTCAAGGGCCATCCCGCGTTGGCGTAAGGGTGGTGCCTTCGCCCGCGTAGGGAGCGGCCTTCCGCGCGGGTGACGCGCCTACGCGACGAGCTCGCGGACGAAGTTGGGCAGCGAAAGCGCCGCCCGGTGCATGTCGCCGTTGTAGTACTGCAGATCCTTGAGCGCGCGCTGGGCGATGCGGCGGTCGATCTCGCGCGTCGACAGACTTTTCGGGTCGAGCGTCTGCGACGCGCACGCCATCATCCACAGTCCGCCGTAGAGCGGTACGGTGGTGAGGTACGGCGTGACGATCGGGAATGCCGAACGAAGGTTGGCGAGGCAGCTCCGGATGCGCTCCGGATGCGCGACCGGGCTCGCGACGTGCAGCGTCATCGCGCCGGCCGGCTTCAAGCGCAACGCGCACGCACGATAGAAATCCGGCGTGTACAGCGACTCTGACGGGCCGCCTGCATCGGTCAGGTCGAGCACGATGATGTCGTACTGGTCCTCGGTCTCGCGCACGTACTCGAAGCCGTCGCCGATGCGCAGCGTGAGGCGCGGATCGTCGAGGGCGCCGCGGTGCACGCCCTGCAGGTACTTCCGCGCGATGTCGATCACGGCGAGGTCGATTTCGCAGAGCGTCACCGAGCGGATCGACGGATGCTTGAGGAGCTCCTCGGCCGAGCCGCCGTCGCCGCCGCCGACGATGAGCGCGTGCTCGGGGCTGGGATGCGTCAGCGCGGCGAGATGGACGAGGTTCTCGTGATAGAAGAACTCGTCCTTCTCCGACGTCATGAAATGCCCATCGAGGCGGAAGAGCTTGCCGAAAGGCACGCTTTCGCTGACTTCGACCATCTGGAACGGCGAGCGGAATCGCTCGAACTGGCGCGACGCGCGGACGAAGAATCCCCACTCGTCGGTCAGATGCTCCGTCATCGCGCCGGGGACGATGTCGCCGGCCGGCTTGTCCGCGGCCTCAGGCGCCATCCTTGCCCCCGCGATGGATCGAATGGAATTTCACGCGCTTCGGCTTCAGTGCCGCTTCGAGCGTGCGGAACAGTTTCTCCGCCTTCGCCGAATTGTCGGTCGCGAGATTGCACACGTACACGTCGACGCTGACAAAACCATGCTCGGGCCAGGTGTGGATGGCGAGATGCGATTCGGCGAGGAGCACCGTGCCGGTGACCCCCTGCGGCTCGAACTGGTAGAAGCACTCGCCCACGACCGTGAGACCCGCATCCGTGCTGGACTTGACGCAAAGCGCGCGCAGCGCATCGGCGCGCGTGAATTCCGGCGTGTCGGCAGGGCAGCCGTACCATTCGCCTAACAGATGGATTCCGTCCATTAGTCGTCCCCTTTGCGACAATCAGCCGCAGCGTTGCGTTCGTGGCACCGGCGTGCGCGCGGCGTCCTGTTGCCTTGAGTCTGCCAGCGTGTCTGCCGAAATGACCGATCGCCTGGATTTCCATCCGGCCGCCACGTCGCGCGCTCGCGTGATATTTCTGAAAACGCGGATTTCCCGCTTGCCGAAGCCACTGACATAAACGTAAAATTATCGCACATTTAAGGGGCAAAAGCGATATTCTTGCCCCTTTTCGCGCTCTTGCGCGCGCGGCGAAGCGCGCATTCCGCTGTCAGCGCAACACTTCGCGTCCCCCGTCGATCGGCACCCATGAACGCTAGAGCCCCCTCCGCCGTTTCCGCAGCGACGCTCGCCAACGCATTGCGGGCGCTGGCGATGGATGCCGTCGAAGCCGCGAAGAGCGGTCATCCGGGAATGCCGATGGGGATGGCGGACATCGCGCTGGTGCTCTGGCGCGACGCGCTGCGCCACCACCCCGCCCATCCGCAGTGGCCGGACCGCGATCGCTTCGTGCTGTCGAACGGTCACGGCTCGATGCTGCTGTACGGCCTGCTGCATCTCACCGGCTACGACCTGCCGATGGAGGAGCTGAAGCAGTTCCGGCAGCTGCATTCGAAAACACCTGGCCATCCGGAACACGGCCTCACCGCCGGCGTCGAGACCACGACGGGCCCGCTCGGGCAGGGCCTCGCGAATGCGGTGGGCATGGCGCTCGCCGAGCGGCTGATGGCGGCGAGAGTTCAACCAGCCGGGCCACGCGATCGTCGATCACCACACCTACGTGTTCCTCGGCGACGGCTGCCTGATGGAAGGCATTTCCCACGAGGCGGCGTCGCTCGCCGGCACCTGGGGGCTCGGCAAGCTCGTGGCGTTCTACGACGACAACGGCATCTCGATCGACGGCAAGGTGAGCGGCTGGTTCACCGACGACACGCCGCGCCGCTTCGAGGCGTACGGCTGGGAGGTGCAGCCGAAGGTCGACGGACATGATGTCGCGGCGGTCGCCGCCGCACTCGCCAAGGCGAAGACCCACGGAGCGCGCTCCGGACGCCCGCAGCTCATCTGCTGCCAGACGATCATCGGCAAGGGCGCGCCGAACAAGGCAGGCAGCGCCGACGTGCACGGCGCGGCGCTGGGGGAGAAGGAAGTCGCGGCGGCGCGCGTGGCGCTCGGCTGGACCCATCCGCCGTTCGTGATCCCGCCCGAGGTGTATGCCGGCTGGGACGCGCGCGAGCGCGGCGCGCAGCTCGAACAGGCCTGGTCGGAGCGCTTTGCCGCCTATCGCGTGGCGTTTCCGCAATTGGCGGAGGAATTCAGCCGGCGCATGGCGGGCGAGCTGCCCGCGAACTGGGCGGAAGTCGCGGCAGCCGCGATCGACGCGGCCAACGCGAAGGCCGCCACCGTCGCCACGCGCAAGGCCTCGCAGCAATCGCTGGAAGCGCTCGCCCCGGCACTGCCGGAACTGATCGGCGGCTCCGCCGACCTCACGGGCTCGGTGTTCACCGACTGGTCCGGCAGCAAGGCGATCTCGCGCACCGAGGCCGGCAACTACGTGCATTTCGGCGTGCGCGAGTTCGCGATGTGCGCGATCGCCAACGGCCTCGCGCTGCACGGCGGCTTCATCCCTTACGTGGGCACGTTCCTCACGTTCTCGGATTACGCCCGCAACGCGCTGCGGATGGCGGCGCTGATCCGCCTGCGCGCCGTGTTCGTGTTCACGCACGATTCGATCGGACTGGGCGAGGACGGACCGACGCACCAGTCGGTCGAGCACACGGCGAGCCTGCGCCTCATTCCGCACCTCGACGTCTGGCGCCCCGGCGACACGGTCGAGACCGTCGTCGCCTGGGTCGCGGCGATCGAGCGCGCCGACGGCCCGAGCACGCTGATCCTCACCCGGCAGAACGTGCCGTTCGAGGCGCGCGACGCGCGCGCCGTCGCCGACATCCGCCGCGGCGGCTACGTGCTCGCCGATTTCGCGGGCATTCCCGGCGCGCACCGCGTCGTGCTGATCGGGACGGGCTCCGAGCTCTCCCTTGCGGTGGCGGCCCGCGCCACGCTGGCCGGCGAAGGCATCGACGCGCGCGTCGTGTCGATGCCCTGCACCAGCGTGTTCGAGCGGCAGGACGCCGCCTACCGGACGAGCGTGCTGCCCGCGGGGGTCCCGCGGGTCGCCGTCGAGGCCGGCGTCACCGCCGGCTGGCGCGCGTACGTGGGCGCTGCCGACGATCCGCGCGGCGCCGTGGTCGGCATCGACCGCTTCGGCGAATCGGCGCCCGGTCCCGCCCTCTTCAAGTTCTTCGGCATCACCGCCGACGCCGTCGCCGCCGCTGCACGCGGCGTCGTCGCCGCGGCGCGCGACTGACGGGCGATCGCGTTGGCGTCCGCCGTCATCCGTGCCGCCACGCCCGCCGACGCGGCGGCGATCGCGCAGGTGCGCATCGAGGCATGGCGCGTCACCTACCGCGGCATGATCCCCGACGCCTACCTCGCCGCCATGAAAGTCGAGGACAGCACTGCGATTTGGCTGCGCGTGCTCTCGGCCAACGCCGACGCCGTGTGCGTCTTTGTCGCAGAGGACGCGGGCGTCGTCAGGGGCTTTGCCAGCGGCAACCGGCTCGTGCCGCCGAAGCACGGCCTGGACGCCGAGCTCTCGGCAATCTATCTCGCCCGCGACTTCCAGCGCTCGGGCATCGGCGCGCGGCTCCTCGGCGCGGTCGCCGGCACGCTGCGGGATCGCGGCGCAACCGGGTTGTTGACGTGGGTCATCGCCGCCAATCGGCCCGCGCGTACATTCTATGAAAAGCTGGGCGCGAGCCTGCTCGTGGAGCAGCCCTTCCAGTGGGACGGCCTCGACCTCGTCGAAGCCGGCTACGCCTGGAGCGACCTCGCCGCCCTCGCCGCTGCCTGCGCATCCGCGCCGGCGCTGCATTGATTCATCCGCCATCGACAACATCGGAGACAGCAATGACGATCAAGGTTGGCATCAACGGATTCGGCCGCATCGGCCGCATGGTGCTGCGCGCTGCGGTGCGCGACTTCCCCGACATCGAGGTCGTCGGCATCAACGATCTGCTCGAGCCCGACTACCTCGCGTACATGCTGGGCTATGACTCCGTGCACGGCCGCTTCAAGGGTGGAATCGCCGTCGACGGCCACACGCTCATCGTCGAACGGCAAGAAGATCCGGCTAACCGCGGTCAAGGATCCGGCCGAGCTCAAATGGGGCGAGATCGGCGCCGACGTCGTCGTCGAGTCGACCGGCCTCTTCCTCACCAAGGAGACCGCCGAGAAGCACCTCGCCGCAGGCGCGAAAAAGGTCATCATGTCGGCGCCGTCGAAGGACGACACGCCGATGTTCGTGTTCGGCGTGAACGACGCGAAGTACGCGGGCGAGGCGATCATCTCCAATGCGTCGTGCACGACCAACTGCCTCGCGCCGGTCGCCAAGGTGCTGCACGACACGTGGGGCATCAAGCGCGGCCTGATGACGACGGTGCACGCCGCGACGGCGACGCAGAAGACCGTCGACGGCCCGTCGAACAAGGACTGGCGCGGCGGCCGCGGCATCCTCGAGAACATCATCCCGTCGTCGACGGGCGCGGCCAAGGCCGTGGGCAAGGTGATTCCCGAACTCAACAAGAAGCTGACCGGCATGTCGTTCCGCGTGCCGACCTCCGACGTCTCGGTGGTCGACCTCACGGTGGAGCTCGTCAAGCCGGCGACGTACAAGGAAATCTGCGCCGCGATGAAGGCGGCATCCGAAGGCGCGATGAAGGGCGTGCTGGGCTACACCGAGGACAAGGTCGTCGCCACCGACTTCCGCGGCGAGTCGCGCACGTCGGTGTTCGACGCCGACGCCGGCATCGCGCTCGACGACACCTTCGTCAAGGTCGTCGCGTGGTACGACAACGAGTGGGGCTACTCGTGCAAGGTGCTGGAGATGATCCGCGTGATGGCGAAGTAGGTCCGCTCGCGCCACCGCACGCGATGCCTGCCGACGCCGCCGCGCGCATTCCCACCCGCGGCGGCACGTCGCCGCGGGCCGACGTCTATTTCCTGTCCTACCCCAAGGCGGGGCGCACGTGGCTGCGGGCGCTGATCGGCAAGGCGCTCGTCGACCGGTATGCGATGCCCGAGACGCAACTCCTCAACACCATCGCGCTCACGCAGGCGGCCGGGCTCCCGGCGACGCTGTTCGATCACGACGGCAGCGCGATGCTGGACGGCATCCGGTGGGACTACATGGCGCCCGACAAGAGCTTCTATCGCGACCGGCGCGTGCTGCTGATGGGTCGCGACATCCGCGACAACCTCGTGTCGGCGTATCTGCAGGCGACGCGCCGCATCAACGTGTTCACCGGACCCATCTCGGAGTTCATCCGGCACGACGTCTACGGCGTCGAGAAGATCCTCGCGTTCTACCGCAACTGGTGGGAGCAGCGCCACGTCCCGGCCGCGTTCACGTTCCTGCGCTACGAGGACCTTCACCGCGATCCGGCCGGCACGCTCGCGCACGTGCTGCGCTTCATCGGCGCCGACATCGCGCCGGCGGCGATCGACGCCGCGGTCGAGTTCTGCTCGTTCGAGAACCTTCGCCAGGCAGAGGCCGACGACCGGTTCCGCACGCCGGTGCTTCGCGCGGGACGGGGCGACGATCCCGAGTCGTTCAAGGTTCGCAAGGGCAAGATCGGCAACTACGGCGAATATCTGTCCGCCGACGACGTCGCCTTCATCGACGCCGCCAACGCGGCGCGGGGTTCCCCGTTCACGCGTCCCGCGGTCACCGCGACCGTGCCTTCCTGAGGAGCCGTCAAATGGGAAATCCGTTCACGGCGCACCCTGCCTCCGTCGGCGAGACGTACTGGCAGCACTTCCGCTTCGCGTCGCGCTTCGGCGCAAAAATGGCGGGCGGCGGCCTCGCGGCGCTCGTGCATGCGGTGCTGCCGTTCTGCTTCGTGACGACGGCTTCGCGCTGCAACGACGAGCTCGTCGCGATGCGCGCGGCGTCGCGCGGGCGCACCGTGAAGGTCTACGACGTCGAGACGATGGAGCCGCTCGACTGGCAGATCTGACGCGCCTCCCGCAGGATGCGCGTCTCCGCGATCACTATCCGATCAACACGACGAAACGAACGGCCGGCCATGCCGGCACACCGGAGCAGCTCATGAAATTCCGCCGTCTGCAGGACATCGACATCAAGGGCAAGCGCGTGTTCATCCGCGCCGACCTCAACGTGCCGCAGGACGATCACGGCACGATCACCGACGACACGCGGATCCGCGCGTCCGCCCCGGCGATTCGCGAATGCCTCGCGCGCGGCGCCGCCGTGATGGTGACGTCGCACCTCGGCCGCCCGAAGGAAGGCGAATGGAACGCGGCAGACTCGCTCGCTCCGGTTGCGGAGCGCCTCGCGGAGCTTCTGGGCACGCCGGTCCCGCTCGTCAAGGACTGGGTCGACGGCGGCGCGTGGCTCACCGCACTCGCGCCCGGCAAGGTCGTGCTGCTGGAGAATTGCCGCGTGAACAAGGGCGAGAAGAAGGACGACGACGCGCTGGCGCAGAAGATGGCGAAGCTCTGCGATGTCTACTGCAACGACGCATTCGCGACCGCGCATCGCGCCGAGGCGACGACGCACGGCATCGCGAAGTACGCGAAGATCGCGTGCGCCGGTCCGCTGCTCGCGGCCGAGCTCGATGCGCTCGGCAAGGCGCTCGCGCACCCGGCGCGGCCGCTCGTCGCCATCGTCGCCGGCTCCAAGGTCTCGACCAAGCTCACCGTGCTGAAGGCGCTCGCCGAGAAGGTCGACGTGCTGGTCGTCGGCGGCGGCATCGCCAACACGTTCATCCTCGCGGCCCACGGGCACGTCGGCAAGTCGCTCGCCGAGCCCGGCCTCGTCGGGGAGGCGCAGGCCATCCTCGACCTCTTTCCCGGCAAGGTGCCGGTGCCGATCGACGCGGTGTGCGCAAAGGAGTTCTCCGCGAACGCGAAGCCCGAGCTGAAGGCGGTCGAAAACCTCGAACCCGACGACATGATCCTCGACATCGGCCCGCAGTCGGTGGCCGCGCTGAAGCTCATCATCGCCAAGGCGGGCACCATCGTGTGGAACGGGCCGGTCGGCGTGTTCGAGTTCGACGCCTTCGCCGGAGGCACGCGTGCGCTGGCTGAAGCGATCGCCGCCTCCAGCGCGTTCTCGATCGCCGGCGGTGGCGACACCATCGCCGCGATCAACAAGTTCGGCGTCGCCGACCGGATCTCCTACATCTCGACGGCCGGCGGCGCGTTCCTGGAGTTTCTCGAGGGCAAGACACTGCCCGCCGTGGAAGTGCTGGAAGCGCGCGCGGAGAACTGAAACCCGCACCCCGCGACGGCGGACGTCGCGGGCGCAGTGCCGGGCGGCGGCAAAATCACGTAACATTGGCTCCCGCCCCGTCTCCGCCATTCATTCCGCTTGCCGCGCGCCACCAAGATCGTCGCCACACTGGGTCCTGCGTGCAGTACCCCTGAAGTCCTGAGTCGCCTGATCGCCGCAGGCTGCGACGTCGTGCGCCTCAATTTCTCGCACGGCACGGCCGCCGATCACGTCGACCGCGCGCGCAACGTTCGCGCGGTCGCGAAGGCGCTGGGGCGCGAAGTCGGGATCATGGCCGATCTCCAGGGCCCGAAGATCCGGATCGGCCAGTTCGCCGCCGGCACCGTCATGCTCGAGGCGGGCCAACCATTCCTGCTGGACGCGGAAACCGATTCGCCCGGCGATGAGCATCGCGTCGGGCTCGATTACAAGGATCTCGTCCGCGACGTCGAGCCTGGTGCGGTGCTGCTGCTCGACGACGGCCTCATTCGGCTCACCGTGCAGTCGATCGACGGGCCGCGCATCCTCACGCGCGTGGATGTCGGCGGTCCGCTGTCGAACAACAAGGGCATCAACCGGATGGGCGGCGGGCTGTCGGCGGCGGCGCTCACGGCGAAGGACATGGACGACATCAAGACCGCGGTGACGCTCGCGGCCGACTACGTCGCCGTGTCGTTCCCGAAGTCGCGGCACGACATGCAGATGGCGCGCGACCTCGTTCATGTCGCGGGAGGCAACGCGCTCCTGATCGCGAAGATCGAGCGCGCCGAGGCGATACCGGCGCTCGACGAGATCATCGGCGCGTCCGACGGCATCATGGTGGCGCGCGGGGATCTCGCCGTGGAAGTGGGCAACGCCGCCGTCCCCGGATTGCAGAAACGCATGATCCGGATGGCGCGCGAGCGCAACAAGCTCACCATCACCGCGACGCAGATGATGGAGTCGATGATCCACCACGCGGTCCCGACCCGCGCGGAGGTCTCCGATGTCGCCAACGCGGTGCTGGACGGCACTGACGCCGTGATGCTGTCCGCGGAGACGGCCTCGGGGAAGTATCCGGTCGAAACGGTCGAGGCGATGGCGCAGATCTGCGCCGAGGCGGAGAAGTCGGTGACCGTCGAATTCGATCGCGATTTCCTGAACCGCACGTTCACGCGCATCGATCAGTCGATCGCGATGGCCACGCTCTTCACCGCCTACCATCTCAAGGTGAAGGCGATCGCCGCGCTGACGCAATCCGGCTCGACGTCGCTGTGGATGTCGCGGCACAGCTGCGGCTGCCCCATCTACGCGCTGACGCCCGAAATCGCCGCGCAGCGCAAGATGTCGCTCTATCGCAACGTGCATCCGCTCTACTTCGAGCAGGGCGCGGATCGCGACGCGGTCCTGCAATCGGCCGAGGACCTGCTCCTCGCGAAGGGGCAGGTGCTGCTCGGCGACCTCATCGTGCTCACCGTCGGCGAGCCGATGGGCAAATCCGGCGGCACCAACACGATGAAGATCGTCAAGGTCGGCGAGCACCGCAGCTGACCGTCCCCGCACTGCGCGTGTCAGCGCGCGCCCTACAGACTCTTTCGCCCGCGAGCGGCAAGCTTCCATTTCGGGGATGGGTGGAGGCGCCGCAGCGCACGCGCGAGCGAAGCGTTCGCCACCACTGCGGTCCCCGTTGCGGGCCTGCAGGACACGCCCGCGCAAACCCGCGCTGCCGTGCGCGGCATATCTCCGAAACATCCAATTCCCAAGGAAACCGAATCATGAAGAAATTTCTGGTGACGTATCTCGCCCCCCCGTCCGTCATCGACGACTGGAAGAAGAAGGCGCCCGAGCAGCGAAAGGAGGAAGAAGAAAAAATGCAGGGTGCGTGGAAGCAATGGATGAGCTCGAACGCCAAAATGTTCGTCGACCGGGGCGCGGGCGTCGGCAAGACCAAGCGCGTCACGGCAAAGGGCGCGGCCGATGCGCGCAACGAAATCATGCTGTATTCGATCGTCGAGGCAGACTCCCAGGAGTCCGCGGCGAAGACGTTCGAGGGTCATCCGCACCTGCAGATTCCCCAGTCCTCGATCGAGGTCATGGAGATCAATCCGTTGCCGGCGATGTAGTCGGCGGGCGTGCGTATCCGCGGCCGGCGTGCAGCACGCAGGCCGTGGTGCCGGCTTGCCCCTGCAGATTCGGGGGCTGCGCCGGCCCACCGTAGCAGGATGGCCGGGAGGCACGCCATCGGCATCGGCTGGACGCGCACGGTGGTCGGCCTCGCGCTGCCCGATTTCCGGGGCGCAAAGGCCCGGCTTCGCCTCCGCGCAGACCGGCGTAAAATCACATAATTCGCCGGTCCATCCCTGGAGTTCTGCCATGCCCCTCGTTTCCATGCGGCAACTGCTCGACCACGCGGCCGAGCACGAATACGGTCTTCCCGCGTTCAACGTCAACAACCTGGAGCAGGTGCAGGCCATCATGATGGCGGCTGCGGAGACCGGCAGCCCCGTGATCATGCAGGCCTCCGCCGGCGCGCGGAAATACGCGGGTGAGGCCTTCCTGCGCCACCTGATCGAGGCCGCCGTCGAGAGCTATCCCGACATTCCGGTCGTGATGCACCAGGACCACGGCCAGTCGCCCGACGTGTGCGCGTCCGCGATGCGCCTCGGCTTCACCAGCGTGATGATGGACGGCTCTCTGATGGCGGACGGCAAGTCGATCGCGAGCTACGACTACAACCTCGACGTCACGCGCAAGGTCGTCGCGATGGCGCACGCGACCGGCGTCACCGTCGAAGGCGAGCTCGGCTGTCTCGGCTCGCTCGAGACGATGAAGGGCGACAAGGAGGACGGCCACGGCGCCGAGGGCACGATGACGCGCGAGATGCTGCTGACGGACCCCGACCAGGCTGCCGATTTCGTGAAGAACACGCAGCTCGACGCGCTCGCGATCGCGATCGGCACGTCGCACGGCGCGTACAAGTTCTCGCGCAAGCCGACCGGCGACATCCTTGCGATCGACCGCATCAAGGCGATCCACGCGCGCATCCCGAACACGCACCTCGTGATGCACGGCAGCTCGTCGGTGCCGCAGGATTTGCTCCAGATCATCCGCGAAAACGGCGGCGAGATGAAGGAGACGTACGGCGTGCCCGTCGAGGAGATCCAGGAAGGCATCCGGCACGGCGTGCGCAAGATCAACATCGACACCGACATCCGGCTGGCGATGACCGCCGCGGTGCGGAAGTACCTCAACGCCAATCGCAGCGCGTTCGACCCGCGCGACTTCCTGAAGCCCGCACGCGAGGCGGCGAAGCAGATCTGCAAGCAGCGCTACGAGCAGTTCGGATGCGCCGGGATGGCGGGCAAGATCAAGCCGTTGCCGCTCGATGCCGTCGCGAGGAAGTACAAGTCCGGAGAGCTCGCGCAGGTCGTCCGCTGAATCGTCTGCCGGAACGCCGCGCGGCGAGTCGCCGCGCCGGCCTCGCGTCGCGAGAGAGAAGGGAAACTCGATGATTCCGAACGGCCCGGAATGGAAGCGCATTCATCGCCTCTTCCAGCGCGGCGTCACGCTGGTCGAGTACGTCGGCCTCCTCGTCATCGGCTTCGCAACCACATTTGCGATGGGAGAGGAGATCGTCGGCATGATCCGGGCCGCGGGGGTCACGCTGGCCGATCTCCTGCTGATGTTCCTGTACCTCGAGGTGCTGGCGATGATCGGCCAGTACTTCAACTCGGGCCAGCTTCCGGTCCGGTTCCCGCTGTACATCGCCATGGTCGCGATGGCGCGCTACATCATCCTCGACATCAAGGACCTGACCGAGCTGCGCATGCTCGCGGTGTCGGCGGCGATCCTGCTGCTGACGATCGCGGTGCTCGTGATCCGCTATGGGCACACGCGCTTTCCCTATCGCGACGGCGAGGAGAGCTCGGCCGTCGAACGGCGGTCGAGCGCGGGCCGCACGGCGGACGACTGAGCGTCAACGCGCCGGCGCGCAGCCGGCGCCGACCGGCAGCGCCTGCGCCTGCAGCACCTCGCCCGTATGGGTGTTCTGCACGAACGCGACGATCGTCGTGGACGATCCGCGCTCGGCCGGCAATCTCAGCTCTGCGCTCATGTCAGCGACACCGTCGGATCCGATGCCCGGCCCGGCCCGCAAAGCACGCACGACATGGTCGTGGGTGAGGCGCACGCCGGCGTTCTCGCCCGCCTTGACGTCCGACACCAGCGAATTCTCGGTGAGCGCGACGAACAGCTTGGCATCCTTGCGATCCGCGGCTCTGGCCACCTCAGCGACGGCATGCACGTCGATCGCGCCGTCCTTCGAGGCGGCATCCACGGTGACGGTTGCCCGCGCGGCGCGCGCGTTGATCGCCGCAATCGCCGCGAGCGTGTCCTTGCCATGCCAGTCCGGAAAATCGCGCCCCTGGAGCACCACCTGCGGCGTGTAGGCGAAGCGGGCGTTGCCGGTGCGCGTGACGTCGTACTGACGCTCGGTGTAGGCTGCGGAAGCGAAGCGATCCTTCCAGCCGAGACGGTCCCAGTAGTCAACGTGGAATGCGAGCGCGACGGCGCCGATAGGTGTCCCGCCTGGCGCGAACGACGCTGCGAGCCAGCGATCGGCCGGCGGGCAGCTGTCGCAGCCTTCGGACGTGTAGAGCTCGACGAGCGCCGTGGTCTGCGATCCGCTGTGGGCCGAACACGCGGCGGCGAAGCCGATCGAGGGCTGCGCGAGCGCCGCACCCGCGACAAATGCGACGAACGCCCGCCCGCCGAGTGCCCTGTTCCGGTGAATGCGCATGCGCGGGACTCCTGGACGTTGCGACGATGCCGTTCGTCGCACGGACACCCCCGCACCTTACGCCGGTCGCACGCGGCGGGCACGTGCTACGATCGCCGTGCCGCCGTCGCGGACCCACCCGTCCAAGGAGCAAAATCATGGGAATCATGAGCATCGTCTGGATGATCGTCGTCGGTTTCATCGTCGGCCTGCTGGCGCGCTTCTTCTATCCCGGCGCCGTCGCGCTGGGGTTCTGGATGACGGCGATCCTCGGAATCGCGGGCTCCGTTGTCGGCGGCCTCATCAGCGGCATGATCTGGAAGACCCCCGATGGCAAGTTTCATCCGGGTGGCTTCTTCATTTCACTGATCGGCGCCCTCATCCTGCTCTGGGGTTATCTCAATTTCGTGAAATGACGACGGGGCAGCGCGCTGTCCTCCGGGGACGCGTGACGCGATGATCGACAAGATCGCCGCGTCCGCCGCGCACGCCGTTGCGGACGTCCGTGACGGCGCAACCGTGCTGATCGGCGGCTTCGGCACCTCGGGCGTTCCCGCGCTGCTCATCGACGCGCTGATCGCGCAAGGGGCGCGCGAGCTCACGGTCGCCAGCAACCATGCCGGCAACGGCGACACCGGACTCGCGCGGCTCATCGCGCTCGGGCGCGTGCGCCGCCTCGTGTGCTCGTACCCGCGGCACAAGGACTCGTACGCGTTCGAGAACCTCTACCGCGCCGGCAGGATCGAGCTCGAGCTGGTGGCACAGGGCACGCTCGCCGAGCGCATCCGCGCCGCGGGCGCCGGCATCGGCGCGTTCTACACGCCGACCGCCTCCGGCACCGACCTCGCCAGGGACAAGGAAACGCGCGAGATCGACGGGCAGATCCAGGTGCTGGAGTACGCGCTGCACGGAGACGTCGCGCTGATCTGCGCCGATCGCGGCGACCGGTGGGGCAATCTCGTCTACCGCAAGGCCGCGCGCAACTTCGGTCCGCTGATGGCGATGGCGGCGCGGTGCACGATCGCGCAGGTGCGCGAGGTCGTGCCGCTCGGCGCGCTCGACCCCGAGGCGATCGTGACGCCCGGCATCTTCGTCGCGTTCGTCGTGCCGGATGCGTCAGTCACCGCAATGCGCCCCCGCTCCGCCGCGTGACGCGATGACGTTCCGACGCTACACCCGCGACGAGATGGCGGCCCGCGTGGCGCGCGACATTCCCGACGGGTCGTACGTGAATCTGGGCCTCGGCATGCCCACGCTCGTCGGCCGTCATCTCACCGGCGGCCGCGAAGTGATCCTGCACAGCGAGAACGGGCTGCTCGGCATGGGACCTCCCGCGGCGCCGGGGCAGGAGGACTTCGACCTCATCAATGCGAGCCGCGAGCCGGTGACGATGCTCCCCGGCGGCGCCTTCTTCCACCATGCCGACTCGTTTGCGATGATCCGGGGCGGCCACCTCGACTTCTGCGTGCTGGGCGCGTTCCAGGTCTCGGCCGGCGGCGATCTCGCCAACTGGCATACTGGCGCGCCGGACGCGATCCCGGCGGTCGGCGGGGCGATGGACCTCGCGGTCGGCGCCAGGCACGTCTACGTGATGATGGAGCACCAGACCAAGCAGGGCGAGAGCAAGATCGTGCCGCGCTGCACGTATCCGCTGACCGGCATCGCGTGCGTCGACCGCATCTACACCGATCTCGCGGTGATCGATGTGACCTCGGCCGGGCTCGCCGTCGCCGCGATGTGCGAGGGGCTCGACTTCGACGCACTGCAGCGGATGACCGACGTGCCGCTGCTGCGCTCCTCCGACGCGGTCACGACGACATGAAAGGAACGAAAGCATGACCGACGCATTTCTCTGCGACGCCATCCGCACGCCGATCGGCCGTTACGGCGGCGCGCTCTCCGGAGTGCGCACCGATGACCTCGCGGCGCTGCCGCTGAAGGCGCTGATGGAGCGCAATCCGGGCGTCGACTGGGCGGCGGTCGACGACGTCGTGTACGGCTGCGCCAACCAGGCGGGCGAGGACAATCGCAACGTCGGGCGGATGGCGCTGCTCCTGGCGGGCCTGCCGGTCGACGTGCCGGGCAGCACGATCAATCGCCTGTGCGGTTCCAGCATGGACGCCATCACGATCGCGGCGCGCGCCGTTCGCAGCGGCGAGATGTCGCTGCTCGTCGCAGGCGGGGTCGAGAGCATGTCGCGCGCGCCGTTCGTGCTCGCCAAGGCCGACAGCGCATTTTCGCGCGCGGCGAAGATCGAGGACACGACGATCGGCTGGCGGTTCGTCAACCCGCTGATGAAGGCGAGATACGGGATCGACTCGATGCCCGAGACGGCCGAGAATGTCGCCGCCGAGTTCGGCATTGCGCGCACCGACCAGGACGCGTTCGCGCTGCGCAGCCAGCAGCGCGCGGCCGCCGCGATTTCCGCCGGGCGGCTCGCCGAGGAAATCGTGCCGGTCACGCTGCCCGCGAAGAAAGGCGATCCCGTCGTCGTGAAGGACGACGAGCACCCGCGTGCGACGACGCTCGAGTCGCTCGCGAAGCTGAAGGGCGTCGTGCGCCCCGATGGCACGGTCACTGCGGGCAATGCATCCGGCGTCAATGACGGCGCCTGCGCGACGCTCATCGCATCCGAGGACGCCGCGCGCCGGCACGGCCTCACGCCGCGTGCGCGCATCGTCGCCGGCGCGGTTGCCGGCGTCGCGCCGCGCATCATGGGCTTCGGCCCCGCACCGGCGATGCGCAAGGCCCTTGCGCTGGCGAAGCTCACGCTCGGCGACATGAGCGTGATCGAGCTGAACGAGGCATTCGCGGCACAGGCGCTCGCGGTGACGCGTGACCACGGGCTCGGCGACGACGACCCGCGGGTCAATCCCAACGGCGGCGCGATCGCGCTCGGCCATCCGCTGGGTGCGAGCGGCGCGCGGCTCGTCACGACGGCGCTCTACCAGCTGCGCCGCACCGGCGGACGGTACGCGCTCTGCACGATGTGCATCGGCGTGGGCCAGGGCATCGCCGTCATCATCGAGCGCGTTTGAGCACGTCCTCGCCGCGCCGCGCGGTGGCGCCGCGCTGCCGGGTCGCGCTCCGGTAGCGACCGACTGCGGCCGCCGCGATGCCCCACCCCCGCGCCATCGACATCATCCGCGACGAGCACCGCTCGTTCGCCGCGGTGCTCGAGGGACTGCTGCAGACATGCAGCGAGATCCGCGGCGCACGCGGGAGGCCCAATTTCCGACTGATCTCGGCGATGCTCGACTATATCGAGGCGTTTCCGGAGAAGCTGCATCACCCGAAGGAGGACGTGTACGTCTATGCGCGGCTGCGCGAGGTGCTGCCGGAATCGGCGACGATGCTCGACGATCTTTCGGCCGAGCACGTGCGCGGGCGCACGATGATTGCCGGCCTGACGGGCGCCCTTGCGCGCTACCGCGACGGCGAGCCGGGCAGCGCCGAGGCGTTCGCGTCGGCACTGCAGCGCTACGCCGACTTTCACTGGGCGCACATGCGCAAGGAGGAGGAGCTCGCGCTGCCGCTTGCGCTGGCCACGCTGACGAGCGACGACTGGCGCGCGATCGACGCCGCGTTCGCGTCCAATGCCGACCCGCTGGTCGGCCTCCCGGCGACCAAGGCATCGCGCGAGCTCTTCCGGCGCGTCCTCAGCCTCGCACCACCGCCGCTCGGCATCGGCCCCGTCCGCAGGTAGCACGCGCGGGAGCGCGGCAGTCCCGGGGCCCGCGACAGTCGCTGCTTTTGCCGGCATACTCGCGGGCGTGCCCGCGGCGCGACGCGGCGGGTCCATCGTTCCACACAAGACAGTCCGCCCAAGCGGACGCGATCGAGGAGAGTGTCATGTCGATTTGCACCATTTTCCGGGCGGCGCTCGTCGGCGCCGCGTTCGTCGCGGGGGCTCCCGCCGCGCACGCGCAGGGTGTCGTCAAGCTCGGCCTCGTCGGCGAATTCTCCGGCCCGTTCGCGCAATACGGCGCGCAGATCTATGGCGGGATGAAGGCGTACATGAAGGAGCACGGCGACACCGTCGCCGGGAAGAAGATCGAGGTCATCCAGCGCGACACCGGCGGCCCCGCGCCGGACGTCGCCAAGCGCCTCGCGCAGGAGCTCGTCACCCGCGACAAGGTCGACCTCCTGGTCGGATTCGGCCTCACGCCAAATGCGCTCGCGAGCGCGCCCGTCGCCACCGAGGCGAAGGTGCCGATGATCATCATGAACGCGGCGACGTCGATCATCACCACCAAGTCGCCTTACATCGCGCGCGTGTCGATGACGCTGCCGCAGGTCACGCAGCCGATCGCGCTGTGGGCGGCGAAGAACGGGATCAGGAGCGTCTATACGATCGTCTCCGACTACGGCCCGGGCATCGACGCCGAAGGGGCGTTCATCAAGGCGTTCAAGGCGTCGGGCGGGGAGATCATCGGCTCGTCGCGCGTCCCGCTGCAGAATCCCGACCTCGCGCCGTTCATCCAGAAGGCCAAGGACGCGAAGCCACAGGCGATCTTCCTGTTCCTTCCCGCCGGCGAACAGGGTGTCGCGTTCATGAAGGGCTACAGCGAGCGCGGCCTCGCCGAGGCCGGCATCAAGCTGATCGCGACGGGCGACATCACCGACGACGGCGTGCTGGAGGCGATGGGAGACGCGACGATCGGCCTCGTCACCAGCTTCCATTATTCCGCGGCGCACGATTCGCCGGAGAACAAGGCGTTTCTCAAGGCCTACTCCGAGGTGAACGGCACGAAGCTGCGCCCCAATTTCATGGCGGTCGCAGGCTACGACGGCATGGCGGCGATCTATGAGGCACTCAAGATCACCGGAGGATCGACCGACGGCGACAAGATCATGGCGGCGCTCAAGGGAATGAAGATCAACAGTCCGCGCGGACCCATCATGATCGATCCGGAAACGCGGGACGTGGTCCAGACGATCTACATCCGCAAAGTCGAGAAGACCCCGGGCGGACTCTACAACGTCGAATTCGACAAGTTTCCCGAGCAGAAGGATCCCGGCAAATAGGGATGGATGGCCAGCCGCGCGATGCCATCGCGCAAAGCGCGGCAGCGTTCGCGTCGCCAATGACCCAGCCATCGCGATGATCGGTCGGGGCGAGCTCGAGGCCGCCGCCGCGCGCGTTTACGCGGCAATGCTGCCTACGCCGCAGTACGCGTGGCCGCTGCTCGCGCGGCGCTGCGGCGGCGAGGTGTGGGTGAAGCACGAAAACCACACGCCGACCGGCGCATTCAAGATCCGGGGCGGCCTCAATCTGCTCGCGCAGCTCGCGAGGCGCGCTCCGAGGCCCGCAGGCATCATCACGGCGACGCGCGGCAATCACGGACAGAGCATCGCGCTCGCCGCGCGGCGGCACGGATTCACCTGCACGATCGTCGTTCCGCACGGCAACTCGTCGGACAAGAACGAGGCGATGCGCGCGTTCGGCGCAACGCTCATCGAGTTCGGCCGCGACTTCGACGAGGCACGCGAGCACGCCGGCGTGCGCGCCCGCGAGGGCAACCTGCATTTCATCGGGCCCTTCGACCGGGAACTCGTCGCCGGCGTCGGCACGTACGCGCTCGAGCTCATGCTCGCCGTCCCCGGCCTCGACACCGTCTACGCGCCGATCGGCTGCGGCTCCGGAATCTGCGGCCTCGTGAGCGCGCGCGACGCGCTCGGGCTGACGACGCGAATCGTCGGCGTCGTGTCGGCGGGCGCGAACTGCTACGCGCAGTCCTTCGCCGCCAAGCGCCCCATTTCGACCGACCGCGCCGACACGCTCGCGGACGGCATGGCCGTGCGCGTGCCGGTCGCGGCAGCGCTCGACGTCATCCTCCGGGGTGTCGAGCACATCGTCGAAGTGACCGATGCCGAAGTCGAAGGTGCCGTCCGCGCGCTGTTCAGCGACACGCACCAGGTCGCCGAAGGTGCGGGCGCCGCACCGCTCGCGGCGCTCCTGAAGGAAGGCCCGCAACGGGGCCGGACCGCACTCATCCTGTCGGGCGGCAATATCGACCGCGCGCTCTATGCGCGGATTCTCTCGGCGGGGTGGAGCTGAACGATTCGCGCGCGAGAGCGCGCGACCATGCGCGCCGCTACACGAGATCTGCGGCCGGTCCGAGAATCTGCTCGCGCAGCTCGCGATAGCGCGGCAGCTGCGGCGGGTACACGCAGATGTACTTCACCTGCGCCGCCTGCAGGCAGCGCTGCTTGATGATCTCGAGCTTCTGGTCGCGCGGGTTGACGACCTGGTCGGGCTCCTTCGCGTCGACGATCGCGAGGATCGTCATGTCGCGGTCGCACACGACGAAGCCCACGTGCTGGTTCGCGATCTTGCGGAAAGCCCGCAGGCGCTCCATGCCCTGCGGCCCGATCTTCACCTGCAGCACGTCGGCGAGGCGGACGCGCGCAAAGATCTCATGTCGCGGGAACGCCGCGTTGAGGAGCAGGTAGACGACGTTCTCGGCCTTGGTCAGGAAGCGTGGACGCAGCAGGTAGAGGCCCGGCAATTCGGCCGACGACAGGAGACGCGTCGTCTCGCCTTCGGTCCACTGCGCGACCGTCGGCGGCGAGTCCGCGGAACCCTTCGCGGCGCGGTTCGTGCGGCTGCGCCGGACGAATCCCACGATGACGAAGATGACGAACGCCCCGAAGGCGAGCGCGAAAAGGATTCCCTGATTCATGATCTGATTGGAGTTTGGAGCCTAGTCTAAAGCATTTTGCGAAGTGCCTGCTACCAACCGCAGCCCCGAGCGGGAGCCGTCGCGTCCGGAGGCCCGAGCTGTGTCGTCGGCGCAACGAAGCTCGCCTATCTGCAGCGGACGGACGTCGGGAAGCCGCCGCCCCACCCTCGGCGAAAAGGGCCCTGTCTTCCTGCGGCCGCCGGAGCTGCCGATCCGAATTCGGGCTACAGGCCAAGGCGCCCCGCACAACGAGGCCCGCCGATGCGGGGCCATGTTGTTATGCGACGGCCGAAGCTACCGATCGAATATCGAGTCGCAGAGCGAAGCGGCCCAAAAGCTAGGCCCCGTCGGAGCGGGGCTTGTTGTCTCGCGGCAGCCGAAGTTACCGATCGGAGCTCGAGTCGCAGGGCGAGGCGGCGCGAAAAACAAAGCCCCGCCGAAGCGGGGCTTGTTGTCTTGCGGCCGCCGAAGTTACCGATCGGAGCTCGAGTCGCAGGGCGAGGCGCGCGGGCGAAGACAGTACATATCTGGTACGGCAAGCCCGCGCAACGAAGCCATGCGGCTCGAGAACGATCGGTTACATGTCCATGTCGCCCATGCCGCCCATACCACCCATTCCGCCGCCACCGCCCATCGGCTTGTCGTCCTTCGGGGCCTCGGCGACCATCGCATCGGTCGTGAGGATGAGGCCCGCCACCGACGCCGCGTTCTGCAGCGCGAAACGGGTGACCTTGGTCGGATCGAGCACACCCATCTCGACCATGTCGCCGTACGTGCCCGTGGCTGCGTTGTAGCCGAAATTGCCCTTGCCTTCGACGACCTTGTTGAGCACGACCGACTGCTCGTCGCCGGCATTGGCGACGATCTGGCGGAGCGGCTCTTCCAGCGCGCGCAGGACGATCTTGATCCCGGCATCCTGGTCGTGGTTGTCGCCCTTCAGGCCCTTGAGGTTGCCGCGCGCGCGCAGATACGCGACACCGCCGCCGGCAACGATGCCTTCCTCGACGGCTGCACGGGTCGCGTGCAGCGCGTCCTCGACGCGGGCCTTCTTCTCCTTCATCTCGACTTCAGTCGCTGCGCCCACCTTGATGACCGCAACGCCGCCGGCCAGCTTGGCGACGCGTTCCTGCAGCTTTTCCTTGTCGTAGTCGGACGTCGCATCCTCGACCTGCTTGCGGATGTTCTTGACGCGCGCCTCGATCGCCGCCTTCTCGCCGGCCCCGTCGATGATCGTCGTGTCTTCCTTGCCGACTTCGATGCGCTTGGCGCGGCCGAGGTCCTTCAGCGTCGCGTTCTCGAGCTTGAGGCCAAGCTCTTCCGCGATGACCGTGCCGCCCGTCAGGATGGCGATGTCTTCCAGCATTGCCTTGCGGCGGTCGCCGAAGCCCGGCGCCTTGACGGCGGTCGTCTTCAGGATGCCGCGGATGTTGTTGACGACCAGCGTCGCGAGCGCTTCGCCGTCGACGTCCTCGGCGATGATGAGGAGCTGCTTGCCCGACTTCGCAACCTGCTCCAGCACCGGCAGGAGATCGCGGATGTTCGAGATCTTCTTGTCGTGCAGCAGCACGTACGGGTCGTCGAGGATCGCGACCTGCTTGTCCGGGTTGTTGATGAAGTACGGCGAGATGTAGCCGCGGTCGAACTGCATGCCCTCGACGAGGTCGAGCTCGTTCTCGAGGCCCTTGCCGTCCTCGACGGTGATCACGCCTTCCTTGCCGACCTTGTCCATCGCTTCGGCGATCGTCTTGCCGATCGCTTCGTCGGCGTTGGCCGAGATCGAGCCGACCTGCGCGATTTCCTTGCTCGTCGTGCAGGGCTTGCTGATCTTCTTCAGTTCCTCGACGATGGCGAGCACAGCACGGTCGATGCCGCGCTTCAGGTCCATCGGGTTCATGCCCGCCGCGACGAACTTGAAGCCTTCGTTGCAGATCGACTGTGCCAGCACCGTGGCGGTCGTGGTGCCGTCACCGGCGACGTCCGAGGTCTTGGACGCGACTTCCTTGACCATCTGCGCGCCCATGTTCTCGAACTTGTCCTTCAACTCGATTTCCTTCGCGACCGACACACCGTCCTTGGTGATCGTCGGTGCGCCGAAGCTTCGTTCCAGCACGACATTGCGGCCCTTGGGGCCGAGCGTGACCTTCACGGCGTTCGCGAGAACGTTGACGCCAACCATCATGCGGTTGCGTCCCGATTCGCCGAAGCGGACGTCTTTTGCTGCCATGGTGTTTCTCCTGAATGCTTGTGTTTGGAAGGGGGATCAGGCGACGACGCCGATGATGTCGTCTTCGCGCATGTGCAGCAGATCCTGCCCGTCCATCTTGAATTCCTGGCCGGAGTACTTGCCGAACAGCACCTTGTCGCCGGGCTTCACGCCCATCGGGATGACCTTGCCGTTGTCGTCGAGCTTGCCCGGACCGGTGTAGACGACTTCGCCCATCGAGGGCTTTTCGGCTGCGGTGTCGGGGATGACGATGCCGCCGGCGGATTTCCGTTCTTCTTCGAGCCGCTTAACGATCACGCGATCGTGCAAAGGCTTAATCTTCATGGTGAGTGCTCACTCCGAAAGAAAATCGTTATAACTCAATAAGTTGCTATCGATGCGTCGAGAACGTCGCCCGCCCCGGAACTTCAGAGGCCGGGCAGACAGGGAATCTTGGTAGCACTCGACGCCAGCGAGTGCTAATAATAGGCGGTGTCACCCGGAAAATCAACTGCAGGCGGGTTGATCACCCGGCCTGGCGGCCCGGCGATCCTTTCGCTGCCGCCCACGGCCCCTCCGCAACCGCCTGTAAGATGATGGTGCCGCGGCGCGCCAGCCGGCGTTACCGTCGCGAATGTCATCCGGACGCCCGAACGCGATGCTTCAGCCTGCCCATGTCGGACATCTGCCGGTTCTGCGCGCGCTCATTCGCGACGGCGCGGTGCGGGGCGCATTCGACCGTGCGCTGGCGGGCGATTCGCGCGACGCGGCGCTGTTCTTCTCGAACCTGCGTCAGGCTCTCAACACGGGCTACTTCGTCGTCGAGGATCCCAACACCGGTGATCTCGACACGGTCGCAGTTCCCGGTTACGTGTACATGCCGGATCGCGGCGGAGCGTCCAGCCAGCCGATCGGTTTCGGGCTCTTCCGCGCAACCGACATCGGCTTCGAGCTCTGGCTGACCGGCGTCGACGCGGCGTGGCGCGGCCACGGCCACGGCCGCGCGATGATGCAGGCCCTGCTCGAGACGCCTCCCGGAAAGAAGGCCTACGTCGTGCGCGTCAATCGCTTCGGACGTGACAGCCCGGCGATGGCGCATCTGCTCGCGAGCTTCCAGTACACGCCGGTGATCGAATCGCAGAGTCACGAGTGGTATCTGCGCGCCGACGCGCCGGCCGAGCTCGGGCGGCGGATGCGCGAGTTCGTGCCCGCGGACGCACGCGCGCCGAAATCCGGCTGACGTTGCAGCTGCGGCGTTCGCCGCGACGACCGGTTCGTTGTGCTACCGTAATGGCGCCCCTCAACGGAGACGCGCCATGGCAAGCTTTCCACCCCCGCTGTCCCCGACCCCTGCACGGCCCGATTCGAACGCGCGCCCCGCGGGCGGCGCGACGGTCGCCGCCGGACGCGGCGTCGAATGGTGGAGCGAAGGCTGGCGCTACTTCACCGCCTCGCCGGTCGAATGGATCGTCACGATGATCGTGTTCGCCGGCATCAGCATCGGCGTCACGCTGGTTCCGGTGCTCGGCCAGTTTGCGTCAATGCTGCTGACGCCCATCCTGATCGGCGGCGTGATGCTCGGCTGCCGCGCCCAGCAGCGCGGCGGCAAGCTCGCGATCGGCGATCTCTTCGCCTGCTTTTCCAACGACCGCCTGACACCGCTCCTGATCGTCGGACTCGTCTATCTCGCGGGGTGGTTCGTGATCTGGGTCGTGACGCTCGCATTGGTGGTCGCCGTCGTCGGCGTCGGCAGCGTCGGGACGCTGATGTCAGGCGAAGCACTGGAAACCGGCCTCGGTGCGCTGGCGGCATTCAGCCTCGGCACGATCCTCGTCGTTCTCATCGCGCTGACGCTGGTCACGCTGCTGCTGATGGCATTCTGGTATGCCCCGGCGCTGGTGACGCTGCGCGGCGATGAGCCCGTCGCCGCAATGAAGACAAGCTTCCGCGCCTGCCTCGCCAATTTCATGCCGCTGCTCGTGGTCTACGCGTCGCTCGGCGTGCTGTTCGCGATCGTCGCGACCATCCCGATCGGTCTCGGCTGGTTCGTGCTGATGCCGGTGTCCGCGGCGTCGCTCTACGCGAGCTACCGCGACATCTTCGGCGACTGACGGGGCACGCTCCGGATCGGCTTCTCGGCCCGAAAGTTATCGCAAGGCGTGGAGATGACTTGCGGCCTCCGCCTCGGTTGAATCAGGCGAACGTCGCGTCGTCGGCCTCATGCGTCGACTCGCCTTGGTCGTATCCCCGCGCTCCGCGCGGTTCGGCCTCCACCACGGTCGAAATACGCGAGCGTCGCGTCGTCGGCCTCCGAGCGCGACTCGCGCATGCTCGCATCCCCGCGCTCGGCGCGGGGCCCCTGCTCGCCGCTCGCGCGCTCCCCCTGCTCCCGGGCTCGCGCCTCGGCCTCCGCAACTGTCCAGGTTCACGGACGCCGCGTCGTCGGCCTCATGCGTCGACTCGCCTTGGTCGCATCCCCATTCGCTTCGCGCATGGGGCCCCTGCTCCCGGGCTCGCGCCTCGGCCTCCGCAACTGTCCAGGTTCACGGACGCCGCGTCGTCGGCCTCATGCGTCGACTCGCCTTGGTCGCATCCCCATTCGCTTCGCGCATGGGGCCCCTGCTCCCGGGCTCGCGCCTCGGCCTCCGCAACTGTCCAGGTTCACGGACGCCGCATCGTCGGCCTCATGCGTCGACTCGCCTTGGTCGCATCCCCATTCGCTTCGCGCATGGGGCCCCTGCTCCCGGGCTCGCGCCGCTAGTGCGCGCGTTCCCAGTTGGGACCCACGCCGACGTCGACCACCAGCGGCACCGCGAGCTGCGCGACGCCGGTCATGTGACCCGGCAGCTCCGCACGCACGCGCGCTTCCTCGTGCGCCGGCACCTCCAGCACCAGCTCGTCGTGCACCTGCAGCACGAGGCGCGTGTCCATGTGCTCACGGTCGAGCCATGACTGCACGGCGATCATCGCGAGCTTGATGAGATCGGCGGCAGTGCCCTGCATCGGAGCGTTGATCGCCGCGCGCTCGGCACCGGCGCGGCGCGGCCCGCCCGCGGCCTTGATGTCGGGCAGCCACAGCCTGCGCCCGAAGATCGTCTCGACGAAGCCGTTGTCGCGCGCGAACTCGCGCGTGTGCTGCATGTATTCCGCAACACCCGGGTACCGCTGGAAATACTTGTCGATGAACTGCTGCGCCGCGGCGCGCTCGATGCCGAGCTGCTGCGCGAGCCCGAACGCGCCCATCCCGTAGATCAGGCCGAAGTTCACCGCCTTGATGTAGCGGCGCTGGTCGGGCGTCACCTCGGCGACGGGCACGCCGAAGATGTCCGCCGCGGTCGCCTTGTGGATGTCCGCGCCCTCGTGGAACGCCTTCACCAGCGCCGCGTCGCCCGAGAGATGCGCCATGATGCGAAGCTCGATCTGCGAATAGTCGGCGGACACGAGCACGTTGCCGGGCGGCGCGATGAACGCCTCGCGGATGCGGCGGCCTTCGGGCGTGCGCACGGGAATGTTCTGCAGGTTGGGGTCGCTCGACGCGAGCCGTCCCGTCACCGCGGTCGCCTGGCTGAAGGTCGTGTGCACGCGTCCGGTCGCGCGATTCACCATCTGTGGCAGCTTGTCGGTGTAGGTCGACTTCAGCTTCGACAGCGCGCGATGCTCGAGCAGCACCTTCGGCAGTGGATAGTCCGCGGCGAGCTCGTTGAGGACGTCCTCGTCGGTCGACGGCTGGCCGGTGGCCGTCTTGCGCACGACGGGCAGGTTCATCTTCTGGAACAGGATCTCGCCCAGCTGCTTCGGCGAGGCGAGATTGAACGGCTGACCGGCAAGGCCGAAGGCCTTTTCCTCGAGCGCCAGCACCTTCGCGGCAAGCTCGCTGCTCTGTGCTGCAAGCAGTCCCGCGTCCAGCATGATGCCGTTGCGCTCCATGCGGAACAGCACCTCGCGCACGGGAAGCTCGATCGTCGTGTAGACATGCTCGAGCTTCGCGTCCGCGGCGACCTGCGGATAGAGGTGCCGATGCAGCTGCAGCGTGATGTCGGCGTCCTCGGCGGAGTATGCGGTCGCCTCCTCGATGCCGACCTGATCGAAGCCGATCTGCTTCGCGCCCTTGCCGGCGACCTCCGCATACGTGATCGTCTTCACGCCGAGATGACGCCACGCGAGGTTGTCCATGTCGTGCGGCCGGTGCGCTTCGAGCACGTACGATTCCAGCAGCGTGTCGTGGGCAACGCCGCGCAGCGTCAGTCCGTGATTCGCGAGCACGTGCTCGTCGTACTTGACGTTCTGCCCGAGCTTCCGGCGCTCCGGATCGGCAAACCACGGCGCGAGCCGCGCGAGCGTCGCGTCGAACGGCAATTGTTCGGGCGCGCCGGGATAGCGGTGCGCCAGCGGGACGTAGCACGCGCGGCCCGGCTCGACGGAAAACGAGAGCCCCACGATCTGCGCCTGCATCGGGTCGAGGTTCGTGGTTTCCGTATCGAAGCAGACGAGGTCCGCGCGCCGGATGAGATCGAGCCAGCGGACGAGGGCGGCCTCGTCGCGGACGGTTTCGTAATGCCGCGGGACCGGTGCCGGTGCCGGCGCGGCACGCTCGCTTCCCTCGGGAGGCGCAAACGAACGCATGTCCTGCCGCGACGCGCGGTCGGCGATCGCAGCGCCCGCATCCGGCGCCGGGCTGCCGGCATCGACGTCGCGCAGCCACGACTTGAACTCGAAGCGGTCGTAGAGCGAGCGCAGCTTGTCCTTCTCAGGCGCACGCGGCGCGAGATCGGCAAGGCGTGAGCGGCAATGTGCAATCGGACTTGACGGTGAGAAGCTGCTTGCCCCGTCGGCAGCCATCCGCACCGTGGCGCGGAGGTTCTCGCCGACGACGCCGGGAATCTCGGCGGCGTGCGCGACCACCCCGTCGAGCGTGTCGTATTGCGTGAGCCATTTCGCGGCGGTCTTCGGACCGACCTTCGGCACGCCAGGAACGTTGTCGACTGCATCGCCGGTGAGCGCGAGGAAATCGAGCACCTGGTCGGGCCGCACGCCGAATTTCGCGAGCACGCCCTTCTCGTCGAGCGTCTCGTTGCTCATCGTGTTGACGAGCGTGACGCCCGGGCGCACCAGCTGGGCGAGGTCCTTGTCGCCGGTGGAAATGAGGCAGTCGACGCCGGCAGCGGTTGCCTGCGCGGCCAGCGTGCCGATGACGTCGTCGGCTTCGACGCCGTCGATCATCAGGAGCGGCCATCCGCTCGCGCGCACGAGGTCGTGCAGCGGCTCGATCTGGCGCACGAGATCGTCCGGCATCGGCGGCCGGTTCGCCTTGTAGGCGGGATACCACGCATCGCGGAAGGTCTTGCCCGGCGCGTCGAACACGACGGCGAAGTAGTCGGGCTTCTCGTCTTCGGCTATCCTGCGCAGCATCGAGACGACGCCGCGCAGCGCGCCGGTCGGCTCGCCGCGCGAGGTCCGCAGGTCGGGCAGCGCGTGGAACGCGCGATACAGGTACGACGACCCATCCACCAGCACGAGTTGAGCCATGGCAGCGACCAGCAAGATTCCGGAACTTGTCGATCCGCAGGCGATGTACACATCGAACGGGCAGGAAGCCTGGCGGGTGCTGGGGATTATGGCAGAGTTCGCCGCCGCGACGGAGCGGCTGCGCGGACTGCGCCCCGCCGTCTCGCTGTTCGGCAGCTCGCGCGTGAAGCGGGGTCATCCGTATTACGCGAAGACGGAAAGGATTGCGCGGCTGCTGTCGGATGCCGGGTTCACGGTGATCTCGGGCGGCGGCCCGGGACTCATGGAAGCCGCGAACCGAGGCGCGTTCGCGGGGCGCTCGCCGTCGATCGGCCTCAACATCGTGCTGCCGCACGAGAAGGGCGGCAACGAGTTCCAGGACGTGAGCTTCGACTTCCGCTACTTCTTCGCGCGGAAGATGATGTTCGTGCGCTGGGCGTCCGCATACGTGGTGATGCCCGGCGGATTCGGCACGCTCGACGAGCTTTCCGAGTGCCTGACACTGGTGCAGACCGGCAAGGCGCGGAGGATTCCGATCATCCTCGTCGGCCGCGAATTCTGGCAGGGGCTGCTCGACTGGGCGCGGCACGCGCTTGCCGGCGAGGGGATGATCGACGCCGCCGACCTCGATCTGCTGCAGGTGATCGAGGAGCCCGAAGCGATCGTCGAGGCGATCTTCAAGTTCTACGAGAACATCGGGTTCCAGCCGACGCGCGCCGAGCGCGAGCGCATGCTGAATCTCTGAGCGCGGGTACAGCGAAACGGCAGCCGCGCGCGACGCACGCGACGCCATCGCGATTGTCGAAGCCGATGGAGGCGCCGGCACGCGACCGCAGGGCCTCCCTCTGCTAGAATTGACCCTCTCCGGATACTGAAATGAACCGCTCGCCCGCCCTGATCTGCGCCGGTCTTTGCATCCTGCTGGCGACAGCAGGCGCCGCCGCGCAGAACGCCGCGCCCCCGCCGCTGCCCGCGGCGGCACCGCTGCCTCCCGTTGCGCCGCCTGCCGCGGCAAAGTCGCAGGCGACGCCGCAGAAGCTCGAGCCGTTGCCGGAAATACCGCCGCCGGAAGGTGCGGGCGACGCCGATTTCGAGCCTCAGGTCACCGTCACGCAAAGGAACGGTGACAAGATCGAGGAGGCGCGCAACAACGGCGCGCTGGTCTGGATCAAGGTGACGCCGCGCACCGGCGTGCCGTACTACCTCATTCCCACCGGACACGGCGCGAACACGTATGTGCGCGCGAACAGCCTCGACACGGCGCTCAGCGTCCCGATGTGGCAGCTGTTCAGCTGGTGAGCCGGAGGAACGCGGCCCGCCCACGCAGTATGGCGCCGACGCGCGCCGCGAACCGACATGTCCGTCTACACACCCGTCTCGACTGAGGAACTCGACGCCTGGCTTGCGCGCTATGCGGTGGGATCGCTCGTCGAGCAGTCGCCGATCGCGTCCGGGATCGAGAACACCAATTACTTCGTGACGACGGCGAAGGGCCGCTACGTGCTGACGCTCTACGAGCGCCTGCCCGCGGAAGAGCTGCCGTTCTATCTCAACCTGATGGCGCATCTCGCGCGCGCCGGCGTCGAGGCCCCCGCCCCGATTCCGGATCGCACCGGCGCGCTCTTCAGCGTCCTCAACGGCAAGCCGGCCGGGCTCGTGGTCCGCGTCGATGGCACGCCAGATCGACGCGCCCGACGTCCCGCATTGCGCCGCAGTTGGCGCGGCGCTCGGCCGGCTGCACGTCGCGGGGGCCACGTACCGTCCGCGACTCACCAACCGGCGCGGCCCGGGATGGTGGCGGCAGGCCGCGCGCGCGGTGCGGCCATTCCTCGATCCGGAGCAGAACGAGCTCCTCGCCGCCGAGCTCAGGTTCCAGGCGGGCTTCGGCAAAGGCAAGCTGCCGCGGGGCGCGATACACGCGGATCTCTTCTGCGACAACGTGCTGTTCGTCGGCGACCGCGTGTCGGGCATCATCGACTTCGGCTTCGCGGCGACCGATTTTCTCGCCTACGATCTCGCGATCACCGTCAACGACTGGTGCATTGCCGACGGCGGCGATGCGAGCGGAGAGCTCGTGCCGGAGCTCGTCGCCGCACTGATCGGCGGCTATCAGGGCGTGCGCGCGCTCAATGCCGACGAGCGCGCACAGTGGGGCGCGCTGCTCCGGGCGGCGGCGCTGCGCTTCTGGCTGTCGCGCCTCTACGATCTCAATCTGCCACGCCCGGGCGAGCTGATCCACGCCCACGATCCGGCGCACTTCGAGCGCATCCTGCGCGACCGGATCGCGCACCCGGCGCGCCTGCCCGAGTCGGCCGCTGCGATTCCTTCGGCCGGAGCCGCGCCGTGAGCGCCGGACCAGACGACATCGCGTTCGTCCGTCAACCCGGCTCGCGCGGCATCCTCTGGCTGCGCCAGGCTTTCGCGATGCTGAAGGCGGCGCGTGCGCAGTGGCTGTCGCTCGTGCTCGCGTTCTATTTCATCCAGCTCATCGTCGGACTCATTCCCTACGCCGGGCCGATCGCGATGATGGTGCTGCGGCCGGTCTTCACCGTGGGCTTCCTCGCCGCGGCGTGGACGCAGGAACGCGGCGGCACGCCGTCGCTCGCGCATCTCGTGCGCGGCTTCCGCGCGAACCTCGGCGCGCTGATCCCGATCGGCGTGTTCCTGCTCCTTGGAACGCTCGTCGCCGTGCTCGCGAGCATTCCGTTCGACGGCGGCGCGCTGGTCGACGCGATCAAGTCCACCGAATCCACCGAGGAGGCGCTGCCCAACCCGAAAGTCCAGCTGGGCATGCTCGCGTCGATCGCGTTCGCGCTGCCGGTCGTGGCCGCTGCCTGGTTCGCGCCCGCGCTCGTCGTGTTCAACAACTGCGGCACCCTGCGTGCACTCGCGACGAGCCTCAGGGCCGTGTTCGCGAACTGGAAGCCGCTTGCCGTGTACGGACTCATCGTCGCGCTCTATGGCGCGGTGTTCCCGGCCATGGGGATCGCTCTCATCGCCTCGCTGCTGCCGGAGGCCGCGGCGCGCATCGCGGTCGTCCTGACGATCGTGCCCTACGTCTTCGTCTTCATCACGGTGCAGACGATTTCCGACTACGTGAGCTACCGCGACATCTTCCATCCCGACGCGAGTGCGCCGATCGCCGCCGCGCCCGATCCCGGCGCCGGAGCCGGCGCGCCGTAACGCGCGCTACGCGGCCTCGAGGCGCGCGTAGTCGAGCGCCAGCCATTTGACGCCGGCGTCGCGGAAATTGACCTGCACGCGTGCGTCGGCGCCGCGGCCTTCGGCGTCGATGATGATGCCGAGACCGAACTTCGCGTGGCGCACGCTCTGCCCGATGCGCCAGGCCGGCGCGCCGCTTTCCGCGGGCGCCGCGGTTGCGCGGCACGTCGCGGGCCGTGGGCGTGGCGCCCAGTGCGCCCCATTCCGACGTGTCGAAATCGATGGCGCGCGACGCGTAGCGCCGCTGCGGCGACAGCCACTGGACGAGCTCGCGCGGGATCTCGTCGACGAAACGCGAAGGAATGTTGTAGCGGACCTGACCGTGCAGCATCCGGCTCTGCGCGTGCGTGAGATAGAGGCGGCGCCGGGCGCGCGTGATCGCGACGTACATGAGGCGCCGCTCCTCCTCGACGCCGTCGAATTCGGAAAGGCTGTTCTCGTGCGGGAAGAGGCCCTCCTCCAGGCCGGTGACGAACACCGTGTGGAACTCGAGGCCCTTGGCCGCGTGCACCGTCATGAGCTGCAGCGCCGGACGGCCCTCCGCCGCCTGCGTCTCGCCGGCTTCGAGCGCCGCGTGCGCGAGAAATGCCGTCAGCGGATCGACCGCGCCCTCGGTCGCCGGGTCGGAGGCATCGCTCTCCGACGTGACCATGGGAGCGTCGACGGCGAAATCGGCTTCGCGCACGAAGCTCTCCGCCGCGTTGACGAGCTCGTCGAGATTGTCGAGACGATCCTGACCGTCCTTCTCGTTCTTGTAATGTGCCGCAAGGCCGGACGCGGCGTTGACGTGCTCGACCGCCTCGGGCAGCGGGAGGTTCGCGGTGGCCATGCGCATCGCATCGATCGTCTTCACGAAGGCGGCGAGGCTCGTGCCGGACTTGCCGCTCAGCGCCGCCGGAGCACGCGGCGCGCCACAGGCTCGATCCGCTGCGCGTTGGCGTGGTCCTGCAGCGTCTCCAGCGTGCGCGCGCCGATGCCGCGGGGCGGGAAATTGACCACGCGCAGGAACGCGCCGTCGTCGTCGGGGGTGGCGAGAAGGCGCAGGTAGGCGAGCGCGTGCTTCACCTCGGCACGCTCGAAGAAGCGCATTCCGCCGTAAACGCGATACGGCACCGCGGCGTTGAAGAGCGCGTGCTCCAGGACGCGCGACTGCGCGTTCGAGCGATAGAGCACGGCCACCTCGGACAGCACCACGCCGTCGCCGGCCAAGCCCTTCACGATGTCGACGATGAACGCCGCCTCGTCGAGATCGGACGGCGCCGCGAATCCGCGCACCGGCTCGCCGCGCGCGTCGCTCGTCCACAGATTCTTGCCGAGCCGCGACTGGTTCTGCCTGATGAGCGCGTTCGCCGTGTCGAGGATGTACCCGTGCGACCGGTAGTTCTGCTCGAGCTTGATGAGGCGCACCGGCAGGTCGCCCGACGCGAAGTCGCGCTCGAAGTGCTGCATGTTGGCGACGTTCGCGCCGCGGAACGCGTAGATCGACTGGTCGTCGTCGCCGACCGCGAACACCGCCGTGTGCGGGCCGGCGAGCAGGCGCAGCCACTTGTACTGCAGCACGTTCGTGTCCTGGAACTCGTCCACGAGGAGATGCGAGAAGCGCCGCCGGTAGTGCTCGCGGATGCCCTCGTTGCCGGCGAGGAGCTCGTAGCTTCGCAGCAGCAGCTCGGCGAAATCGACCACGCCTTCGCGCCGGCACATCGCCTCGTAGAGCGCGTAGTGCTCGACCAGCCGGCGCGCGAACTCGTCGCCGGCCTCGACCTGATTCGGGCGCTGGCCGGATTCCTTGGCGTCGGCGATGAATCCCTGCAGCTGGCGCGGCGGAAAGCGCTCATCGTCGATGCCGTGCGCCTTGTACATCCGCTTGATGAGGCCGAGCTGGTCCTGCGTGTCGATGATCTGGAAAAGCTGCGGCAGGTCGGCGTCGCGGAAGTGCGCGCGCAGCATCCGGTTGCAGAGACCGTGAAACGTGCCGATCCACATCCCGCGCGTGTGCAGCGGCGTCATCGCGGAGAGCCGCGTCAGCATCTCCTTCGCCGCCTTGTTGGTGAACGTCACCGCGAGGATCGACAGGGGCGACGCCTGCCCGGTGCCGAGCAGCCACGCGATGCGCGTCGTCAGCACGCGCGTCTTGCCGCTCCCGGCACCGGCGAGGATCAGCGCGGACTGGTGCGGCAGCGTGACGGCCGCGAGCTGTTCGGGATTGAGGTCGGCGAGAAGAGGGGAAGCCATGGATCGCGGAAGGCGTGCGGCAGGGGCGGCCGACGGGGCGCGTCCGAGCGCACGATTATAGTGGCGTTTGCCCGGCCCGGGTCCGTGCCGGCGTTATAATCGCACCGCATTTCCCGCCGAACTCCTGCCGCGCCACCGATGCCCACGATCCCGAGCGACGCGCCCACCGCCCATTCCGCGACCGCGCGCGCGTTCGTGCAGTGGATTCGCCGGGCGGCACCGTACGTCTATGCATTCCAGGGCAAGACGTTCGTCATCGCGTTCGGCGGCGAGGTCGTCGCCGACGACACGTTTCTCGGCGTCATCCACGACCTCAATCTGCTGCACGCGCTCGGCATCCGGCTCGTCGTCGTGCATGGCATGCGTCCCGCAGATCGAGACGATCCTCGACGCAGCAGGAGATCGAGAGCCGTTATCACAACGGCCTTCGCATCACCGACACCGAAACGATGGACTGCGTGCTGGAGGCGGCGGGACAGGTGCGAAGCCGCATCGAAGCGCTGCTCTCGCTCGGCATCGCGAACTCGCCGATGGCGGGCGCCTACAACCGCGTGTCGAGCGGCAACTACATCACGGCGAAGCCGATCGGCGTCGTCGACGGAGTCGACATGCAGCTGACCGGCGAGGTGCGCCGCATCGACACGCAGGCGATCCAGCAGCGCCTCGACGATGGCGACATCGTGCTGATCTCGCCGCTCGGCTACTCGCCGACCGGCGAGATCTACAACATGGCGCTGGAAGAGGTTGCGATGCAGGTCGCGGTCAAGATGGACGCGCACAAGCTCATCTTCCTGATGGAGACCGAAGGCGTGCGCGCGGGCCGGCGCCAGCTCATTTCCGATCTCTCGACGCGGGACGCCGAGGCGCTGCTCGAGGCACCGGCGAAGCTGGCACCCGACGTCCGCCATTACCTGCCCTATGCCGTGCGCGCCTGCAACAACGGCGTCACCCGGGCGCATCTCATCAGCCGCCTGCTCGACGGCGCGCTGCTGCTCGAGCTCTTCACGCGCGACGGCGTCGGCACGATGATCGCCGCGCTGCCGCTCGCGCACCTGCGCAGCGCCTCGATCGACGACGTCGGCGGCATCCTGCAGATCATCGAGCCGCTGGAGGAGGACGGCACGCTGGTGCGCCGCTCGCGCGAGCGGCTCGAAATGGAGATCGAGCGCTTCGTCGTCGCCGAGCACGACAACGGCATCGTCGGCTGCGCGGCGCTGTACGCGTTTCCCGAAGAACGCTCGGGCGAGCTCGCCGCGCTCGCCGTGCAGCCGGATTTCCGCCGCGAGGGTTACGGCGAGGCGCTGATGCACGAGATCGAGGCGCGCGCCCGCAAGCTCAAGCTGGAGCGCCTGTTCGTGCTCACCACGCGCACGTCGCAGTGGTTCCTCGAGCGGGGATTCCGCAACGCCGGCATCGCGGACCTGCCGAAGCAGAAGCAGGCGCTCTACAACTATCAACGCAAGTCGCAGGTCTACTGCAAGAACCTCTAGGAGCAGCTCATGGCGCGCACGGTTCACTGCGTAAAGCTCGGCAAGGACGCCGAAGGACTCGATTTCCCGCCGTATCCCGGCGAGCTCGGCAAGCGGATCTACGAGAACGTGTCGAAGGAAGCCTGGCAGGCGTGGCTGCGCCACCAGACGATGCTCGTCAACGAGAACCGGCTGTCGCTCGCCGACGCGCGCGCGCGGAAGTGGCTGGCGGAACAGATGGAGCAGCACTTCTTCGGCGGCGGCGCCGAGATGCCGCAGGGCTACGTGCCGCCCAGCCCGTAGCGCAAGAGCGCCCGAAGTCGACGCGACATGACGTCGCCGCGCAGACGGTCCACTGGCTGGAGCGCAACGTGAGTACACATCCGATCAGCCGTTACCCGGTCCCGAAGCTCGAGGATCTCCCGGAGGACATTCGCGCCCGCATCCTCGCCGTGCAGGAGAAGGCCGGCTTCATTCCGAACGTGTTCGTGACGCTCGCGCACCGGCCGGACGAGTTCCGCGCGTTCTTCGCGTACCACGACGCTCTGATGGAGAAGGAAAGCGGACTCTCCAAGGCGGAGCGGGAGATGATCGTCGTCGCGACCTCGGGCGCGAACGACTGCCTGTACTGCATCGTCGCGCACGGCGCGATCCTGCGGATCTACGCGAAGAATCCGCTCGTTGCAGACCAGGTGGCCGCCAATTACCGCAAGGCGGACATCACCCCGCGGCAGAAGGCGATGCTCGCATTTGCGCTGAAGGTCGCCCTGAACAGCGCGGAGATCGTCGACGAGGATTTCGCGGCGCTGAAGCGGCACGGATTCTCCGACGAGGACATCTGGGATGTCGGCGCGATCGCCGCGTTCTTTGCGCTGTCGAACCGGATGGCGAACCTCATCGGCATGCGGCCCAACGACGAGTTCCATCTGCTGGGACGCGTGCCGCGCCGGTAAGCGGCGCAAATGAGACGGGCGGCCGCGGCCGCCCGTCAAATGCCGAGGCCGACTACGATTTTCGTCGGCGGCCGAAGCCGACGAGCATGCCCCACGCGGCCGTCAGCACGCTGAGTAGCGCGAGGCTCCACTGCGACAGCGTCGGCACCGGCTGAAGACCGACGACCGGACCCGCCCCGGCGCCCTCGACCGCACCCATGTCGGTGCCGGCGCCCGCGGTCCGCGGGAATCCGGCGCCGCGCTGGTCGAACGCGAGGGCCGCCGGATTGGAGCCAGTGTCGATGGCCGGGCTCCCCGCCTGCAGAAGCATCGTCTGCGTCGGGCCCCCATTGTTCGCGAGCGCGCCGAGCAGCGGATTCTGTCCCGTGATGTTCGCAGCGCCGGTGATCGCGGTACCCACCGCCGGCGTGCGGATCAGCGAATTGTCGGCAGCGATGCGTGGCGCGAATCCCGCGCCGGCGACGTCGGGCCCGGAATTGTTGGCGACGATCGTGCTCTGCAGGACGACGTCGTTGAGCGTATCGAAGTAGAGGAAAATCCCGCTGCCGGTGTTGCCCGCGATGGTCGAATTCTGGATCGTCATCGTCGATCCGCCGTCGTTGTAGAAGAAGATGCCGCCGCCGTTGCCGCTGCTCGCCGTGTTTCCGGTGATCGTCGAGTTGCGGATGGTGGAGGCCGTGTCCGCGTAGAGATAGATGCCGCCACCGTCCACTGCCGCGTTGCCGGAAATGGTGGAACTGTCGATCAGCAGCACGACGTCATCAATGTGCATCGCGCCGCCGTCCGTCGCCGACGTGTTCCCGGATATCGTGCTGCGCGCAATGGTGAGATTGGCCCCCGACTCCGCGGAGATCGCGCCGCCGCCGTACAGCGTCCCCGTGGTCGAATTGGACGTGAGCGTCGAGTCGCTGATGCTGACCGAGCAGGTGTTGCAGGCCATCCAGAGCGCGCCACCGGACCCGGTCGCCACGTTCTGCGTGAAAGCCATGTTCTGCAGGTTGAGCGTACCGTCGCCCGTGGCATAGGTGATCGCGCCGCCCTGGGTCGCCGTGCTGCCGTTGCGCAGCGTGAGCCCGGAGATCGTGATCGTGGGCGCCGTCGTCCCGTCCACGTTGAAAATCCGCGAGGCGTTGTTGCCGCTGACCGCGAGCGTGGCGGCGCCGGGCCCGCTGATGGTGAGGTTCTTGTTGAGGACGATCTCGCCCGACGTCAGCGTGATCACTCCCGTCACCGAGCCGAAGACGATGGTGTCGCCGGGGGCCGCGGTCGACACCGCATCGCGCAGGCTGCCCGCCCCGGCGTCGCTGGAATTGGTAACCGTCAGCGTGGCGGCATTGGCGACCTGCCACGTGCCGAGTCCGAATGCGAGGCCGATGGCAGCGGCGATCGGCTTCATCTCGCCGGCGAACGACTGCATGCGCGACTGCGAATGTCGAATGGTCTGGTTCATTGACGCTCCCTGAATCTCGTTTTTTTGGGCCAGCCTTCGGCTGCAGCGATTTCGGCGCGGCGCCCAGGCCGCCGCCAACCGCTTGCGGAAATTACGCGAAGAATCCGGGCATTGCAAGAATTGCTCCGTGGCGCGGCCGCGCCACCTCCGCACGTTGTCGCTGCGCAGACACGGGCCACGCGCTGCCCTTGCCGCTAGAATGGAGGCACTCCCGCTGGCTTTGCCGGCGACGTTTCATGTCATTGTCATAATCCGATGCAACTTTCCGTCCCCTTCATCCGCCTGCCGCTCGACTTCGACGCGGGGCGTCTCGCCGCGGAAGCCGCGCAGTTCGGGCCGGACGATTGGCGCCCGCATCCGCAGGGCCATCCGGGCAATTCGGCGCTCCCGCTGATCGCGGTCCGCGGCGATCCCTTCGACGACGGCGTTGCCGGGCCGATGCTGCCGACCCCACATCTCGAGCGCTGCCCCTATCTTCGCCAGGTGCTCGCGGCGCTGTCCGCTCCGCTCGGCCGGACCCGTCTCATGAAGCTCGACGCCCACGCCGAGGCGACGGCGCACGTCGACATCAATTACTACTGGCAGCAGCGCGTGCGCATCCACGTGCCGATCGTGACGTTTCCCGAAGTCGAGTTCAGCTGCGGCGACGCCGCGACGCACATGGCGCCAGGCGAATGCTGGATCTTCGATACGTGGCGCCGGCACAACGTGCACAACCCCACCTCGCGCGAGCGCATCCACCTCGTCGCCGACACCGTGGGCAGCGAGGCGTTCTGGCGGATGACCGAAGGTGCCCAGCCAATACTTACTCTCGCCTTCGCTCCGGACGCCTCGCCGGCGCTGCGCTACGAGACGTCGAACCTTCCGATCGTCATGTCGCCATGGGAGATCGAGAGCATCTGGGGCGACTGGCTCGCCGACGCCTGCGCGGGGCCGGCCGACGCCGATGCCATTGCCGCGCTCGGCACGGCGATGCAGCCGGTGCTGCGCGAATGGCGGAGCACGTGGGCCGAGCACGCCGATCGGGCCTCGGGATGGCCGACATACGTTCACCTCATCGCGCGGCTGCGCTCCTTGGCCGGCACGTTCGCGGGCCGCATCCCGCTCCCGAACGGAATGGATCTCGCGCAGCTGCTCGTGCAGTCGCTGCTCCGTGCGATGCACACACCCTCGCTCGCGGGCGGTGGCTCGCAACGAAGTGCGGCGCCCGATCTCGGAGAGACGCCCGTGGCACGCCCGGAGGCGCCGGCGGTAATCTCTCGCGCGCCGCTGCGCTTCGACCGGCCGCTGGTCATTCTCGGCGCACCCCGCTCGGGCAGCACGCTGCTGTTCGAGACGCTCGCCGCCAGCCCGGACCTTGTCACGGTGGGCGGTGAGAGCCATCTGCAGTTCGAGACGATTCACGCGCTGCGGCCCGCGAGCCGCGGATTCGATTCGAACCGGCTCGACCGCAGCGACGCCGATCCGGCGACGCGGGCCGCGGTCAGGCAGGGTTTTGCAGCCGCACTGCGCGATCGCGAGGGCCGACCGCCCAGGAGCGCCGCCGTGCGCCTGCTGGAGAAGACGCCAAAGAACGCGTTGCGCCTGCCGTTCCTCGATGCGCTGTTTCCCGATGCGCTCTATGTCTACCTGTATCGCGACCCGCGCGAAAACGTCAGCAGCCTGATCGAGGGTTGGGAATCGGGCCGGTTCGTGACCTACCCCGGCTTGCCGGACTGGCACGGGCTGCCCTGGTCTTTCCTGCTCGTGCCGGGCTGGCGCGATCTCGCCGGACGGCCGCTCGCGGCGATCGCCGCCGAGCAGTGGCGACGCACGCAGGAGATCCTGCAGGACGACCTCGCCGCCATTCACGCCGAACGCGTGCATGCGCTCGACTACCGCGAATTCGTTGCCGATCCGGCGCGTCACGTGCGCGAAATATGCGCGTTCGCGGGCATCCGCATGGACCGGCCCGTTCCGGCAGCGTTGCCTGCGTCCCGCCATACGCTTTCGCCGCCGCATCCGGAGAAATGGCGGCGGCACGAGGACGCGATGGCGCCTTTCCTGCCGGCGCTGTTCGCGGCCGACGCGCAAGCCCGCAGGCTCCTGAGCGATGCGCGCGGGCGCACCGCGCCCGATCGCGCGGCTGTCGGATGAGCGAGGCCGCGCCCGTGTCGCAAGGCGACGCAACAGCGCCCGTGAACCCCGCGGAGCTCGGCAGCGTCTTCACGACCAACCTGCCGAAAATCCTGCGCGAGCTCGGTGCGTCGCTGCTCGTCACCACCTACCAGACCGGCAAGCTCATCGTGGTCCGGCACGACGGGCAATCGATCAATACGTACTTTGTCGGCGTGCGCAAGCCGATGGGGTTGGCCGCCGACGCCGCACGCCTCGTCGTCGGCACGGAAACCGGCATCCGGGAGTTCCGCAACGTCCCCGACGTGTCCGCGCGGCTCGATCCGCCCGGGCGTCACGATGCGGTCTACGTGTTTCGCAATCATCACGTGACCGGCGACATCGACATCCACGAGATGGCGCTCGGCGCGAGCGGCGAGCTGTGGTTCGTCAATACGCGCTTCTCGTGCCTTTGCACGCTCAAGTGCGAGCAAAGCTTCGTGCCGCGCTGGAGGCCGAACTTCATCACCGGCCTCTCGCCGGAGGATCGCTGTCATCTCAACGGTCTCGCCATGGCCGACGGAAAGCCGCGCTGGCTCACCGCGCTCGGCGCGACCGACACCGTGCAGGGATGGCGCGCCAACAAGAAGGATGGCGGCGTGCTCATTGACTTCGCGACGGGCGACGTCGTCGCGCGCGGGCTGTCGATGCCGCACAGTCCGCGCTGGCACCGCGAGCGGGTCTGGGTGCTGGAGTCGGGACGCGGCAGCCTGGCCGTCGTCGATCCCGCGACCGGTGCAGTCGAGACCGTCGCGCGCGTGCCCGGCTTCACACGCGGTCTTTCCTTCCTCGGCCCGCTCGCATTCATCGGCCTGTCGCAGCTTCGCGAGACCAACGCCTTCACCGACATTCCGATCACCGACGAGAACGCCGACCGCATGAGCGGCGTCTGGGTCGTCAACATCGAGACCGGCAGGACGATCGCATTCCTGAAATTCAGCGGCGCGGTGCAGGAAATATTCGCGGTGCACGCGCTCGCCGGCAGCGCCTACCCGGAAATCCTGGACGAGGGCAGCGATCTGCTGAAGACGACCTACGTACTCCCCGACGAAGCGCTGCAGGATGTCCGCTTCGTGCCGAAGGCGCCCGGCGGCGGCACCGCAGCCTGAGCTTGCCGGCCGCGCATCCGCGGACCACGCGCTGCACGACACGACCGGCGTCTCGATCGTCGCCCAACCCCTCGAGGGGCGGCTCGTCGGCGCGGGAGCGACGCAGGTCAGGGGAAGGCTCGCGGCCCTGCACGCGTCCGAATACCTTCCTCCATGACCGCCGCGAAACGGGCGGCCCGCCGGCCGCCCGTTTGCGTCCAATGCCGAAGCGGTGCTAGGCCACGCCGTATTTCGCGAACCACGCGAGCATTCGCTTCCAGCCGTCCTCGGCGTCCGCCTTGCGGTAATTGTCCGGCCGGAAGTCGGCGTGGAAACCGTGTCCCGCGTCCGGATACATGACGAGCTCCGCGGGCGTGCCCTGTGCCTTCAGCGCGGCGAAGAATTTCTCCACCTGCGCGGCCGGAACACCGGCATCCTTCGCGCCGTAGAGGCCCAGCACCGGCGACTTGATTTCGCCGACGAGATCCATCGCCGTCTTCGGCGTGTACTCGTTGGCGGTGCCGCCCACCGGGCCGTACCACGACACGACGGCCTTGAGCTTGTGATTGGACGCCGCATAGATGAGCGGCGTGCGTCCGCCGCGGCAGAAGCCCGTGATGCCGCAGCGCGCGAGATCTCCCTTGCCGCTGGCGCGGACGAATTCGACCGTCGCGTCGTAGTCGGAGACGAGCTCGCTGTCGTACTTGGTGTTCACGATCGGCGCGATTTCCGCCATCGACTTCAACTGCGTGAGATCGGCCTTGCGCGTGTACAGATCCGGCACGATCGCGTAATAGCCTTCCTTCGCGAGCCGCCGGCAGATGTCCTTCATGTAGTGGTTGAGGCCGAAGATCTCGGCCGCGACGAGCACCACCGGAAAGGGTCCGCCTTTCGTCGGCATCGCGCGATACCCGCGCAGGTTGCCGGTGGGCGTCGGAATCGACACATCCTCGGCCACGAGCCCTCCGGCATCCGTATTGATTTCCTGTGCCGATGCCGGTCGCGACAGCGCCAGCGCGGCGCTCGCGCCGAGCGCGGTCCAGATGAAATCGCGGCGGTCGAAATCCTTCTCGGGCAGCATGCCCTTCATATCCTGTTCGAGATCGAGCGCCATGTTGCCTCCGTGATGCACGTGTTTGAAGTGAATACGACGCGGGCGAAATCCGGCGTGCTTCGACACCGCACGCGGGTGCGGTGGAATCAGGCCTCGTGCACGACCTCGCCGCCCACCAGCGTGTAGCGAACGCGTCCGGCGAGCTCGAGCCCGAGGAAAGGCGTGTTCTTCCCCTGGCTCGCCAGTGCCGACGCCACGACCGTCCACGCCTCGTGCGGATCGAAGATGCAGACGTCCGCGGCCCCGCCGGGGGCGAGGTGGCCCGCGTCGATGCCGAGGATCGCCGCGGGTCGCACGGTAACGCGAGCCAGAGCGTCCGGGAGCCCGACCTTGTTCTCCGCAGCCCATTTGAGCGTCAGCGGCAGCAGAAGTTCGAGGCCGGTCGCGCCGGGCTCGGCCTCGGCGAACGGCACCTGCTTCGCATCGTCGTCGACGGGCGAATGGTCCGAGCACACGGCGTCGATCGTGCCGTCGACGAGCCCTGCGCGCAGCGCAGCGCGGTCGCGCGTGCCGCGTAGCGGCGGCACGAGGCGGCATTGAGTGTCGAACCAGCCGATGTCGTTGTCGCACAGGTGCAGGTGATGCACGGCGACGTCGCAGGTGACGGCAAGGCCGCCCTTCTTCGCGGCGGCGACCATCGCCACGCCGTCGGCCGTCGACAGCCGGCAAAGGTGCACGCCGGCGCCCGTCTCGCGCACCAGCGCGAAGATCGTCGCCAGCGCGATGGTCTCGGCCGACGCGGGGATCGTCGAAAGGCCGAGCCGCGTCGCGACCTCGCCGTCGTGCGCGACGCCACCCTTGCCGAGGTACGGATCCTGCGGGCGCAGCCAGACACGATGGCCGAACGTCGAAGCGTACTGCATCGCGCGAAGCAGCACCTGCGTGTCGGCGAGCGCGGCTTCCGATTGCGAGAACGCAACGCAGCCCGCCTCTGCCAACTCGCCCATCTCGGTCAGCTCTAGGCCCTTGAGGCCCACCGTGAGCGCGCCGACCGGGTGCACGTGCGCCTGGTTGAGCGAGCGCGCGCGGTGCTTCAGCATTTCGACGAGGCCCGGCTCGTCGAGCGGCGGATCGGTGTCCGGCGGACACGCGAGGCTCGTCACGCCGCCCACCACGGCGGCGTGCATTTCCGACTCCAGCGTGGCCTTGTACTCGAAGCCAGGCTCGCGCAGCCGCGCGGCAAGGTCGACGAGCCCGGGCGCGACGACGAGCCCCTTGGCGTCGATCGTGCGCGTAGCGTTCCATCCGGCGGGCGCCGTGCCGATGGCGGCGACCTTGCCCGCCGACACGTAGAGCGTCGCTACCCGGTCGACGCCATTCTTCGGGTCGACGATGCGGCCGTTCCTGATCTCGATCTTCACGTTGCGGCGAGGCCTTCGCTTGGTTGTGGCGTCAATTTCCGGCGACCATGCTCATCACCGCCATCCGCACGGCGATGCCGAACGTGACCTGCGGCAGGATCACCGAGCGGGCGCCGTCGGCGACCGCCGAATCGATCTCGACGCCGCGATTCATCGGTCCCGGGTGCATCACGATCGCATCGGGCTTCGCGAGGGCGAGCTTCTCCGGCGTGAGTCCGTAGTGCTTGAAGTATTCGCCGGCCGAAGGCAGCAGCGCGCCGTTCATCCGCTCGTTCTGCAGCCGCAGCATCACGATCACGTCGCAGCCGGCGAGGCCGGCGCGCATGTCGTGGTGAACATGCACGCCCATTGCGTTCACCGCCGTCGGCAGCAGCGTCTTCGGTCCGACGACGCGCACCTCGGGCGTGCCGAGCGTCGTGAGGCCGTGGATCAGCGAGCGGGCGACGCGCGAGTGCAGCACGTCGCCGACGATCGCCACCGTGAGGTGGCGGAACTCCTTCTTGTAGTGCCGGATCGTGAAGAGGTCGAGCAGACCCTGCGTCGGATGCGCGTGGCGCCCGTCGCCCGCGTTGATCACGTGCACGTGATTGCGGCCGGTGCGGTTGAGATGCGCGGCGATGAGGTGCGGCGCGCCGGACTCGGCGTGGCGGACGACGAACATGTCGGCGTTCATCGCCGTGAGGTTGTCGACGGTGTCGAGCAGCGTCTCGCCCTTGCTCGTCGACGATGCGCCGATGTTGAGGTTGATGACGTCCGCCGACAGCCGTTTGGCCGCGATCTCGAAGGTCGTGCGCGTGCGCGTCGAATTCTCGAAGAAGAGGTTGAACACCGACCGGCCGCGCAGCAGCGGGACCTTCTTCACCTCGCGCTCCGAGATCGACGCGAACGGGACCGCCGCATCGAGGATGCGCACGATCACCTCCGCGGGCAGGCCCTCCAGCGTCAGCAGGTGGATGAGCCGGCCGTCGGCGTCGAGCTGGGGGTTACGCATTGCCTGCTCCGGTCGCGCTCTTCGTGGTGGAAAGCGAAAGCTTGCCGTCGTCCGAGCGCGCGAGCTCGAGCGAGAGGTTCTCCGCGACGGCGAGGCGCGTGCCGGCGTAGGTGGGTTCGATCGGCAGCTCGCGGCCGCCGCGATCGACCAGCACGGCGAGCTCGATGCGCGCCGGGCGGCCGTAGTCGAACAGCTCGTTGATCGCGGCGCGCACGCTGCGGCCGGTGTAGAGGACGTCGTCGACCAGCACGATCGTCGCGCCGTCGACCGGAAACGGAATCTCGGTGCGCTTCAGCGCAGGCTTCAGGCCGGTCCGGTTGAAATCGTCGCGGTAGAACGACACGTCGATGTACCCGACGGCGTGTTCGCCGGGAATCATCTGCGCGAGGCGCTGCGCGATCCACGCGCCGCCGGAGTAGATTCCGACGAACTTCGCGTCGAACGCGACGGCGCCCTGCATGCGCTCCGCGAGCGCGGCCAGCGTCTTTTCGGCGTCAGGCAGGGGCATTCGGGTCATCGCCTTGGGGTGCGCGGTCGAACCACGCTTGAAGAATGAGCTGCGCGGCAACGGCATCGCGCGCCGCCTTGCGCGTTTCGCGCCGGGTGCCGGGAGTCTCCGCCAGCGCCGTTGTCGCTTCGCGGGTCGAGTAGCGCTCGTCCGCCCGGAGCACCGGAAGGGCGAAGTTCGTCGCAAGCTCGCGTGCGAACCTGTCGGACGCTGCCGTCATCCCGTGCGGCGTGCCGTCGGCGTGCACCGGCCGGCCGACGACAAGCGCAGCCGGCTCCCACTGCGCAATCAGCTGCGCAATCTTTCCAGTCGGAGCGACGCAGTCGCGGCGTCGACCGTCGCGAGCGGATGCGCGATGCGGATCAGCGTGTTGCCGACCGCGACGCCGATCTTGCGCGTGCCGAAATCGAAGGCGAGGATCGTTCGCTCCCTCGCCTGCGGATCGGCAGCCAAGAGTCACGCGTGCCCGACGGCGTCGGACAGCCGCGAGAAATCGATGCCGAGAAGGCGCATCGCCGCAGGCAGGCGCGCGTCGGCCGGGGTGTCGAACATCACGTCCGCATCGGCAGCGACGGTGAGCCAGGCGTTCTGGCCGATCTCGTGCTCGAGCTGCCCCGCCGACCAGCCCGCGTAGCCGAGCGACACGAACACGTCCTTGGGGCCCTCGCCGCGGCCGACCGCCTCGAGCACGTCCTTCGACGTCGTGAGCCCGAGGTCGTCCTTGACGGCGAGCGTCGACTGCCAGTTGCCGAGCGGACGGTGCAGCACGAAGCCGCGATCGACCTGCACCGGGCCGCCGAAGTGCACGGGCGTCGCGCGGAGGCGCTTGGCCGTCGCCGGGACCTCGATCTGCTCCAGCAGGGCCGAGAGCATCATGTCGGTCGGCTTGTTGATGACGATGCCGAGCGCGCCGTCCTTGTTGTGCTCGCACACGTAGGTGAGGGTGTGGGCGAAATTCGGATCGGCCATCGCGGGCATCGCGATGAGGAAGTGATCCGTGAAGTTGGCGGATGAGCCGGCCATAGGACGAATTGTAAACGCCGCGCCCCCGCGGCACAATTCGAATCCCCTTCGTCACGCGCGCCGGAGGACCGATTGCGCCGTCCCGACGACTTTCCCGGCAGACCCGGCCTTCGCGAGGCGCCGCCGATGTCCATCGCCGCGCCGCAAGTTGCCGCGTGGCGCGGCATGCGCCGCAACGTCGCGGCGGGCGTCGCGCTCGCCGGATGCGCGATCTCATGCGCCGTGTCACACGCAGGCGCCGAAGATATGGTGCAGCTCGACCCCTTTGCGCAGGCAACCGGCGGTTATCCGGGCTGCGCGCCGACGGCGCCCCCGCTCCTGACGCTCGCGCAGTCGCGCGTCGCCGCGCACGAGCGCGCCGAGCGCGGCACGCGCTGCGCGATGGAGGGCACATGCGAACCGGGCGGCGCCTATCGCCGCGACGGCGAGGTCAATGAAAACGTCCGCGCCGCGCTTGCCGCCAACCGCGCGTTCGCGAACACGTCGCTGTGGCTCACGACGACGCGCAGGTGGGTCACGCTGTCCGGCTGCGTGCACACGCAGTCGCAGCGGCGCGCGCTCGTGAAGTTCGTTGCGGCGCAGCCCATGGTCGAGCGCGTGTTCGACGAAACGCGCATCGGCACGCGCGGCGCCGCGGCGAAATAGCGGCAGCGGCGGAAAGCCGTCTCATAAACGTCGCGAGCAGCCCCGACCGCCTCAGTTGCCAAATGAGGGCGCGCAGCGAGTTCTGAGACAGTACGAACCGGTACGGCGAAGAACGAGCGAGGACGCGAAAGCGCAAGCTTCAGTGAAGGCTAACGCGAGCAACGTGAGCGTTAAGCCGCGAAGCGGCGGCCGGAACTACAAAGCGATCGGGGCGCGCAGCAGTTTTGGAGATGGCTTCACTCTTCCTCGACGCGCCGCGACTTCTTGTACTCTTCCTTGAGCTGCTGCTGCAGGTTAGGCGGCGCCTGCTCGTAGCGCGCCAGTTCCATCGACCACGAGCCGTGGCCGCCGGTCACGGACTTCAACCGCGCCGAATAGCCTTCGAGCTCGACCAGCGGCGCCAAGCCGTTGATCACGATGATCCCGGGCTGCAATCCCGTCGTGCCGGTGACCTGACCGCGCCGCGACGAGAGATCGCCGGCGATGTCGCCGGTGTTCGATTCCGGGCAGACGACCTCGACGTTGACGATCGGCTCCAGCACGATCGGACGCGCCTTCTCGACCGCGTCGAGGAATGCCTTGCGCCCCGCGGACACGAACGCGACTTCCTTCGAGTCGACCGGATGGTGCTTGCCGTCGTAGACGACGACGCGCACGTCCTGCATCGGGAATCCGGCGATGGCGCCGGTCGCGAGTACCTGCTCGACACCCTTCTGCACCGCCGGCATGAACTGGTGCGGAATCACGCCGCCCTTCGTGCTGTCGACGAACTCGAAGCCCGCGCCGCGACCGAGCGGCTCGACGCGCAGAGACACCTCGCCGAACTGGCCCGCGCCGCCGGTCTGCTTCTTGTGGCGGTGGAAACCCTCCGCGGACGCCGTGATCGTCTCGCGATACGGAATGCGCGGCGGCCGCGTCTCGATCTCCAGCTTGAACTGCGCGGCCATCCGCTCGAGGATCGAGCGCAGGTGCAGCTCGCCCAGCGCACGCAGCACCGTCTCGTTGGTGGTCGCGTCGTGCTCGATCACGAGCGTCGGGTCCTCCGCGAGCATCCGGTGCAGCACGTCGGAGATGCGCTGCTCGTCGCCGCGCTTCTTCGGCGTGATCGCGACGCCGTGCATCGGCACCGGGAATTCCAGCGGACGCATGTGGATCTGGTCCTCGTCGTGCGAGTCGTGCAGCACGGCGTCGAAGACGATCTCGTCGACCTTGGCGACCGCGGCGATGTCACCCGGCACCGCGCGGTCGATCTCGACGTTCTTGCCGCCCTGCAGCAGGAAGAGATGCCCGACCTTGAACGGCTTGCGGCTGTCGCCGACGAAGAGCTGCGTGTCGCGGGTGACCGTGCCCTGGTGCACGCGAAACACGCCGAGCTTGCCCACGAACGGGTCGACGACGACCTTGAACACGTGCGCGAGCACGTGCTTCTTCGGGTCCGGCTCGGAACGGAATTCGCTGGCCGTCTCGCCGCTTGCCCTTGTGGAAGAGCGGCGGATTGCCCTCGGTCGGGTTCGGGGCGAGCTTCACGAGCACGTCGAGCAGCTCCGCCACGCCCGCGCCGGTCTTCGCCGACACGAAGCACACGGGCACGAGGTGTCCCTCGCGCAGCGCCTTCTCGAACGGCGCGTGCAGCTGATCCGGCGAGATCTCGCCCTGCTCGAGATAGAGCGCCATCAGCTCCTCGTCGACCTCGACGACCTGGTCGACCAGCGCGCGGTGCGCGTCGGCGACGGAGGAGAAGTCCGCTTCTCCGTCGGGATTGAAGAAGCAGTCGACGACGCGCTTGCCGCCGCCCGCGGGGAGGTTGATCGGCAGGCACTCGCGGCCGAAGCCGGCCTGGATCTGTGCGAGGATCTGCGGCAGGTCGACATTCTCGGCGTCGATCTTGTTGACGATCACGATGCGGCACAGGCGCCGCTTCGCCGCCCAGTCCATCATCCGCGACGCGATCATCTCGGGCCCGGTCTGCGCGCTCACGATGACGGCGGCGGTTTCCACCGCGTCCAGCGCGCCGATCGCCTGACCCAGAAAGTCTGCGAATCCCGGCGTGTCGATCAGATGGATGCGCGTGTCGGCCGTGTCGATGTGAACGATGGAGGCGCGCAGCGAGTGCTGCCAGCTCTTCTCCATCGCGTCGAAATCGCTGACCGTGGTGCCGCGCTCGACCGCGCCGGCCTCCTTGATCGCGCCGGACTTGAGAAGCAGCGCTTCGGTGAGGGTCGTCTTGCCGGCGCCGCCCTGCCCCACGAGTGCGACGGTGCGAAGATTCTGAGTGGCATAGCTCGGCATGCGACCTACCTCCGATGTTCGTGACAGGAGGATTATACCGGCGGCGGCGGGCGACGCCGGCGGCGTCGCTCGATGCGTCGGGAAATTGCCGCGGAAATGCGCGCCGGAAATGCACGGCCGCGGCAAAAGGCCGCGGCTCGCATCTTCGGAATATGTGCGACGCGGGTATTCCGGTCGGCGCGCGGCGGTCAGGCCGGGGTGGCGAGCGCGAGCATCTCGCGCAGGTTGCGGATGAGCTCCTCTTCCTGGAACGGCTTGCCGAGGAAGAGGTCGACGCCGAGCTCGCGCGCGCGGTTGCGGTGCTTCTCCGCGGTCCGCGACGTGATCATCACGATCGGGACGTGCGCGTTGCGCGGATCGCCCTTGATCGTCTTCGTGAATTCGAAGCCGTCCATGCGCGGCATCTCGATGTCGAGCAGGATGACGTCGGGACGCTCGACGTCGAGGAGCTGGAGCGCGTCCACGCCGTCGCGGGCCGTGACGACGCGGAAACCCGCGCGGGTCAGGAGGCGCCCGGTGATCTTGCGCACCGTCAGCGAGTCATCGACGATCATCGCCAGCGGCGCGAGCGCGGCCGGCGGCGGCGCCTCGGCGTGACCGGTGACGCGCTCGGCGTGCGGATCGTAGGACGGCAGGTTCGCCCGCTGCGCGAGCTGCACCGGGTTGATGATCAGAACGATCTCGCCGGTGCCGAGCACGGTCGCGCCGGCGATGCCGGAAACGCGAGCGAGCTGCGGCCCGATGTTCTTGACCACGACTTCCTGGTTGCCGACCATTTCGTCGACGTGGATCGCGGTGGTGCTCTGCCCGGCGCGCAGCAGAAGGACGGGATTGAAGCGCGCCGTCTCCGGATTGTGCTGCGCGTCGCCGAGAAGCCGCGGCAGATAGAACAGCGGATAGACGACGCCCTTCCATTCGACCTGGTGCTGCACGTACATGGCGAGCAGCGCCTCGGCCTTGACCTGCTGGACCTGCTCGACCATGGGCGCGGGCAGCGCCCAGAGCCGGCCGCCCGCACGCACGAGGACGGCCTGCGCAACCGCGAGCGTGAGCGGGAGGTAGAGCAGGAACGTCGTGCCGTGTCCGGGCCGCGACGTCACTTCGACGCGTCCGCCGAGCGCGGCGATTTCGGCGCGCACGACGTCCATCCCGATGCCGCGGCCCGACACCTGCGTCACCCGGGTCGCGGTCGAGAATCCGGGCTCGAAGATGAATTCGATCAGGTTGGCATCGGTGGGCTGCGCATCGGCGGCGATGCGGCCGAGCGCGACCGCCTTCGCACGGATCTGCGCGAAATCGAGGCCCGCGCCGTCGTCGGCGATCTCGATCGCGATTTCGTTGCCGACCTGGCGCACCGTCAGCGTGATCTCTCCGGTCTCGGCCTTGCCGGCGGCGACGCGTGTCGCGCGCGGCTCGACGCCGTGGTCGAGCGCGTTGCGCAGCAGGTGCTCGAGCGGACCGGCGAGCTTTTCCAGCACCGAGCGGTCGAGCTCGACCTGCCCGCCGCGGATCTCGAGATTGGCGCGCTTGTCGAGCTCCTTCGCCGTCGCGCGCATGATCCGGTAAAGACGCTCGGACATGCTGGCGAACGGCACCGTGCGGATCGAGAACAGCTGCTGCTGCACGTCGCGCGAAAGGCGCGCCTGCGCGACCAGCGCGGCGTCGGCGTCGTCGAGGTTCTTCAGGAGCGACTGCTGGACGGTGGAGACGTCGTTGACGCCTTCGGCGAGCGAGCGGGTGAGCTCCTGGAAGCGCGTGTAGCGGTCGAACTCAAGCGGATCGAAGCCCTCGGCCGCCTCGCCCACCTGCGACATCCGCGACTGGATCTGCGACTCGCCCTGGATTTCGATCTCGCGCACCTGCGTGCGCAGCCGGATGACGCTGCCGGTCAGTTCGAGCAGGTTGCTCTTCAGCGCCCGGAGCTCGCCTTCGACCCGCGCGCGCGTGATCGCCACTTCGCCGGCCTCGTTGACGAGGCGGTCGATGACGTCGGCGCGCACGCGCAATAGCGGCCGCTGCGCGGCATCGGTCTCGATCGCGGGCGCGGGAGCGGCGGGTGCGGCCGTGGCCGGGATCACCGTCGCAGGTGCACTCGGCGCCGGCGCGGCCATCGGCACGACGATCGGTCGCTCGGCGACCGGCGGCACTGCCGCGACGGGAGCCGGCACCGGCTCGTGCTCCGGCGTCGTGGCACGCTCGGTCGGGAACGCGGCGGCGACGTCCGCGGAGACCCAGGGCAGCGCGACATTGGTGCGTCCTTCGCGCAGCGCCTCGAGCACGAATGCGACGCGATCGAGATCGTCGTCGAGCGCGTCGAAAAGCGCCGGCGTTCCCGCCACCGGCGTGTCGCCCGCGACGAGCCGCGATTCCATCAGGTGGGTGAGCTCGCCGAGACGCATCGCGCCGGCCATGCGCGCGCTGCCCTTGAACGTGTGCAGCGTACGGCGCAACTTGCTTGCATACTCGTCGCTGCCGGGCTGACGGCGCCAGGCGCGGAGCTCCTCGCCGGCCTGCGGAAAGAGCTCCGCCGCCTCTTCGAGGAAGATCGGGAGCACGTCGCGGTCGACGTCGTCGTGCACGCCGGCAAGCGGATCGGTCTTCACTTCGGCCACGGGCGACGCCGTGGCGACATCCAGCGCATCCATCGGACCCGACTCGGTCACGGCGGCCTGCGCCGCGGGACGCAGCTCGGTGACGACCGCGGGCTTCGCCGCCTGCGTTGCGGCGTCGGGCGCAGCAGGTTCGGCAGCGTGCTCCTCCGCGTGCAGCGCGCGGGCGGCTTCGCGCTCGGCATGCGCCTCGGCGTCCGTCATTACCGGCTCGGGAATCGCTTCCTGACGCAGCGACTCCAGCTCCTGCTGGATCTCGCCGGCCTCGACTTCATCCGACGCCGTGAATCCCGCACGCGCCTTCACGCGGCCCGCCAGCGCACGCAGACCCTCGATCGCGCGGGCGAGTACCGGCTGCGCCGGGCCGGGCGGCGGCGTACCGCGCTCGGCGAGACCGCTCAGGCATTGTTCCAGTGCCTTCGCGGTGTCCGCGACCAGCGGGAAGCCGCCGGTCCGGTGAATGCCGCACAGCGTATGGCTCGCGCGCACCATTTCGGTCGACGGGACGTGGTGCGAGTCGAATTGCAGCAGTTCGAGCTCGCGCGCGAGCGTCGCGAGGTGCTGGTCCGCCTCGTCGACGAGTATCTGGAAGAGCGCCGCCGAGAGCGTCACGTCGCCGATGGTGATGTTGTCGTTCTCGTCCGGCAGGGTCTCCGGCATCCCCGCGTCGGCGGCGAATCCGGGAACGTCGGCGGGCGCGGGCACGGCTTCGTTCGCGCCTTCGATGGGCGGCAGTTCCGTCGGTTCCGGTGCCGGTGCCGGCGCCTCATGGACCGCCTCGCTCTTTCCGGCGTGCGGCGGCGGCCGGCCGGCCGCCGCGTCGAACAACGAGATCACTTGCGGCGACGAGCTCTCGTGCGTCGCGCCGAGTTCGGGCAGCGCGAACAGCTCGAATTCCTCTGCGGATCCGCCTGCGGCTTCCGGTTCGGGAGCGGGCAGCGGCTCCGGTTCCAGCTCGAGCACGGGCTCGGCGTCCGCTTCGGGCTCCGCGACCTGCGGCGGCGCGAATTCGTGCTCCGGCACGGCCGGGGTTGGCGCCAGCGCCGACTCGCGCCCCTTCGGCAGCTCGGCCTCGACGGCTTCGATCGCCGCATGCAGCACGCCCGGGTTGACGACGACTCGCCCACTGGCGGAAATCGCAGCGACCCACGACGTGAATTCGCGGTGCGCCGTCGCGATCATCGAGAGCACCGCGGGCGTGACCGGATGATCGTCCTCGAGCAGCCGATTCAGAATCTTCTCGACGCCGAAGGCGATTTCGCCGAGGTCGGTCAGTCCCACCATCCGCCCACTGCCCTTCAGCGTGTGGAACTGGCGGCGCACCGTGCGCAATGCTTCGCGGTCGCCCGGATTGGCGTCAAGCGCGTGCCGCTGCACGTCGACCGTTTCCAGCACTTCCTGGGCTTCGGCCAGATAGATGCCGACGAGCTCCTCGTCGAGACCGGTGGCATCGGTGTCGAGCAGGCGCTGCGTCTCCTCCGAGATCGCGGGAGCGGGTGCGGCTGCGCCGCTCTCGGCAATCGCCTCGACGGCGGCCGCGAGTCCGCCGGCGCCGCCGGCGTCGAGCTCGTTCAGCGCGACCTCGGCCTGCAGGATGAGGCCCTCGTCGCCGATCAGCTCGGCGTCGTCGCGGAGGCTCGCGAGCTTCGCGCGAAGCGACTCGCGGATCGCAACGTCGGCGGGCGCGTGGCGGATCTCGTCGACGAGCTGCGGCAACGCATTGCGCAGCTCCCTGACCGCCGCCTCGACTGAATCACCATGGTCGGCCGCAACCTCTTTCGGCGCCTCGCCGAGGCGCTTCGCGAGGAGCGGCGCGATGAGCCGCTCGCGGTCCGGACGCTGCTGCTCGACCGCCTCGATGTAGAAGCCGAGCCCCGACAGCGCCTCGGCGAGGAGCTCGAGGTCCTCGTTCGGAACCTCGGTCTCCGGATTGGCATACGTGTCGATCTGCGCTTCGCAAAGGCCGAGCAGGCGCTCGGCGTCGTCGAGGCCCAGGATGCGGAGCGCGCCCGGATCTGCTGGCTGTCCTTGGTGAGCGTCGCGAGCTCGCCGCGCTTCGACGGGTCGCGGAAGAAGGCGTCCAGCACCTGCTCCATGTGGCGGAGGTTCGTCTGGATCTCGCGGCCGACCTGCGCCAGCAGCACGCGCTCCTGCGCGCGCTTCGACATCTCGTCGAGGAGCGGCGCGGCGCCGCCCGCGGCGGGCCGCGCGAGCTGCGCGTTGCCGAGCCGCGCGACCATCGCCTCGACCTGCTTGGGGAAGTCCTGCGACAGGCTCGCGTAGTTCTCGAACGCGCTTTCGGCCAGCAGGATGCCGGTCGCGTATTCCATCGCGAACGGTTCGGAGATCGACTGCGGCAGCTTGTTGAGCCGCTCGACCAGCGCCGCCGTCAGCTTCATCAGCGCACCGTTGCCGACCTCCGCAGCGTGCTTGTGCACGGAGGCAAGCGTCTGCTTCAGCTTCGGCAGGTTCTCGGGACGCCCCGACGTGAACTTGAGCCAGGCGTCCTTGGCGGCATTGAGGAGCTCGCGCGCATCGCGCAGGTGCGGCTCTATGCGCACGAGGTCGGCATTCAGCACCTCGGCGGACGGGATGAGCCCGCCGAGCCTGAAGCCGCGCTGCACCGCCTGCACGGACGGCGCGACCGGCGCGCTGATCGCGACGTAATAGAGGACTTCGCGGCGCAGGCGGTCGGCGACCTTGCCCGAGCCTTCGACGACGCGCCGGATCTGCAGGTCGACGCGCGCCGCGAGCTGCTTCACGCCGAAGCCCGATTCGAGGCCGCGCTCGACCAGCGCGTCGAGCAGCGCGCCCACCGTCCACCAGAAAGCGCGCAGGTTCTGCTGCGTGGTCGCGCTTTCGATGGCGGCGACGGCGTCGCGCATCGTGACCGCACCCTCGTCGTCGCCGCGCAGCCACCCAAGGAGCCCGCGCTGATAGAGGCGGCGCTGCTTCACCATGTACGACGGCAGCTTGTTGGGGGGGATCACCTGCGGCGTCCCGAGGCGCGGCGCGCGCGGACCGAGATCCGGGTAGAAGAGATCGGTCGGCGCCGAGGCCCTGACCCCGCGCGAGCGCTGCATCAGCTCGTATTCGGGGAAGAGCTTCAGCGGCACGGGAGGCGCGCCCTTGACGAGCTCGTCCAAGAAGATGCGGAGCTTGCGGCACGACTTGTCGACGAGGTCGCACACCGCAGGGATTTCGCGCGGGTCCATTTCCGCGAGCAGCGAGAGCTGGCGCTCGATCTCGTCGCAGAACGCGACGACGGCGTCGAGCCCCACCATCTGGATCGCACCCGCCGCCTGGTGGACGTGTGTGCGCGCGTGCTTCAGCGGCGCCGGATCGGCGGGCGCCGCGCGAAATGCCGCAAGCGACTCGAGGCCGCGCGTCAGCGCCTGGTCGATCTCACCCTGGACCCACGAGAGAGGGCCGAGGTCGAATTCGTTTGTGGAGTCGGTCGCCATGATGGTCCTGTCGGATCCTCGACACTTGAGCAAGAACCGGGCCCGCGCCCTGCGTCAGCGCCGTGCCCCGCGCCGCGTCCGTCTCAGACCTTGAACCCCGCCACCGAACTGCGCAGTTCCGCTGCGAGCCGCGTCAGCTGTCCGATCGACACGTTCGTCTGCTTCGTGCCCTCGGTGGTTTCCTCGGTGATCTTGAGGATGCCCTGCATGCCGCGCGTCACATCCGACACCGACGCCGACTGCTTCTGCGTCTGCGCCGAGATGCCGCCGATGAGCTCGGCCAGTTCGCGCGACACGCGCCGGATCTCCTCCAGCGCCTGACCGGCGGCGTCGGAGAGCTTCGTTCCCTCGACCACGCCGACCGTCGACTTCTCCATGGCCGCCACCGCGTCCTGGGTGTCGGCCTGAATGGTCTTCACGATCGCCTCGATCTGCTTCGTCGCCTCGCCCGAGCGCTCCGCCAGCCGCTGCACTTCCTCGGCCACCACGGTGAACCCGCGGCCCGCCTCGCCTGCGGATGCGGCCTGGATGGCGGCGTTCAGCGCGAGCACGTTCGTCTGCTCGGTGATGTCGGAGATGAGCTCGACGATCTCGCCGATCTCTAGCGAGGATTCGCCGAGGCGCTTGATCCGCTTCGACGTGTCCTGGATCTGCGTGCGAATCTCGTTCATGCCGGCGATCTGGTTCTGCACCGACTGCGCGCCCTTTTCGGCGGCGGCCAGCGACTGCTGCGCGACCTTCTGCGACTGCGCGGCGCTCTGCGACACTTCGCTGATCGACTGCGCCATCTGCAGCACCGACGACGACGCCTGCTGAATTTCCTTGTTCTGCCGCTGCGACGCCTCGTACAGGCGGTTCGAGATCGCCTGCGCGTCCTGCGTCGCCTTCGCCACCTGGTCGGTCGCCGAGTTGATGCCCTTGACCAGCGTGCGGAGCTCCTCGATCGTGAAGTTGATCGAGTCCGCGATCGCGCCGGTCACGTCCTCGGTCACCGATGCCTGCACCGTGAGGTCGCCGTCGGCGAGATTGCCCATCTCGTTCAGCAGCCGGAGAATGGCCTCCTGGTTGCGCTTGTTCTCCTGCTCGCTCTCGAGGGCGCGGATGCGCGCGTCGTCGAGGAACACCTTGCCGAGCAGGATCAGCGCGGCGAGCGCCAGCACGGCGAAGAGGATGGCGAGCCACAGCGTGACGGTGCGCAGCCGCCCGCCGCCCTCGAACGAGTCGGCGAGGAGCGTCGTGTCGTTGAGAAGCGCCTCGGATTCGCTGTTGACCGCGCGCGCCGCCTGCTTCGCCGTCACGAGGCGGTTCATGTTCTGCAGGATCGCGCTGACGCCGGCGTCGTAGTTGACGAAGCGCTTCGAGAGCTCGACCAGCGTCGTGCGCGCCTCGTCGTTCTTCACGCCCGGAAGGCGCAGCGATTCGCTGCCCTTCAGCAGGCCGTTCAGGATGTCGCGGAAGGTGCCGGCGTCCTTGCCGAGCAGGAACGCGACCTCGGGATCGATTTCCTCGGACGACGCGAGCGCGTTGGCGTTCTTGCCGATCCGCTGCGACAGCACCGCGAGCTGATTGGCGTATTCGACTTCGCGCAGGCTGCCGTTGCCCTGCCCGATCTGCTGCGCCGCCTGCTGCGCGAGCTCGAGGATCGCCGTGTTGCCCTGGTTGATGGTCTCGAGCCCCTTGGCGAGCGACGTCAGCGCCTGCTGGTTCTCGAGCACGCGCCCCGCGTTGGTGTCCACCCGCGCCCAGCGCTCCTTGATCGCCAGGAGCTGCTTGGTCGTCGCCGCGTCCTGGATCACATCGAGCGACACGCCCTTGATGGTGCCGCCCGACACGAGCGGCTCCAAGTCGCTGCGGAAGCGGTCGCGGCTGTCCTTCACCGCCGCGAACGCCGCGTTCTGGCCCTGCGCCGCGAGCGCCGTGCCGCGGGCGAGGCGCTGCGAGAGCATCTGCATTTCGGTGGCCGTCGACGCCATCGCGGAGCCCTGCGCCGCGACCCGCGCGTCGAGAATCACCATCAGCGCCGCCAGGATCAGGAACAGCACCATGAGCCCGCCCAGCACCTGGAACTGCCGCACGATCGGCAGGTGCCCGACGAGCGGGATGCGCCACGGCGCCGCGACGTCGCCCTTCGCCGCGCGGAGCTGGTCCATGATGGAGACCGATGCCAGCGGGTCGTAGCCCGCCGTCCCGGCGCGCACCTGCGTGGTGGGCATGTCAAGGTCGAGCGGCTGATCGGCGTTCTTGCCGGCGCCGAAGAGTTTCGGCAACTTCAGGTTGAGCGCCATGGTTCCTCCCGGGATCGCATCTGCACCCGCGGTGACGCGGGGCCTTCGTTTTCTATCGGCATGGCGCTAGGCGGAGACCCGCAGGAAATTGGCGTCCTGCGCAAGCAGCGCGAGATCGATTTCCTGCCAGACGGCGCCGTCCGCGTCCATCCATCGTTGTCCGTACCACGCGGGCGCCTCGGAAGGCGGCGCCGCCGGGGCGAGCTCCGCGATGCTGCGCAGTCCCAGCACGCGCTCGACGACGATCCCCGCCTTGAAGTCGCCGACGCGCGGACCGAAGAGCAGGAGGCGCGCCTGCCCCGGGCTTGTCGCCGCCGGATTGGCGCCCTGGCCCAGGAATCCGCTGAAATCGATGACGCTGTAGAGATTGCCGCGGATGTTCGCGATGCCGAGGAACCACGGCTGCGTCAGCGGCACCGTCGCGACGGGCGGCATCGCGATCACCTCGCCCGCGTCGGCCAGCCGGATCAGCCACTGCGCGCCCGCGCACGAAAGGCCCAGCCGTGACGATTCGACCTGCGCCGCGGTCTTGCTCGCAAGGCGCGTGGCGAGCTCCTGCTGGAACGAGCGGAGGTCGAGCTTGGCGGCGCGGGCCATGGGGCGGTTGGCGTGGGTGGACGATCAGCCGAGCGCGACGATCTTCGCGAGGAGCTCGTCCTTGTTGATCGGCTTCACGACGTAGTCGCGCGCGCCCTGGCGCATGCCCCAGATCTTGTCCGTCTCCTGGCTCTTCGACGTGCACAGGATGATCGGGATCGTCCGCGTCTCGGCGTCGCGGCTGATCGCGCGCGTCGCCTGGAAGCCATTAAGGCCCGGCATGACGACGTCCATCAGGATGAGATCGGGATGCACCTGCCGCGCCTTCAGGATCGCGTCCTCGCCGTTGTCGCTGGCGACGACCTCGTATCCCGCCTTCGAGAGCATGTCGTTCAGCACGTGACGCTCGGTCGGCGAATCGTCGACGATCAGAATTCTCTTGATTGCCATTGCTCCTGCCCTGTTTCGCATTTCCCCCGCGGCGGACCCGTGCCCGCCGGCAGCGCCGCCTTGCATCGTCAGGCCGCCGCGGCGCGCCTCACATGCGCGGCCACCGCCTTGAGCAGGCTTTCCTTGGTGAAAGGCTTCGTGAGATATTGGTCCGAGCCGACCATGCGTCCGCGCGCCCGGTCGAACAGGCCGTCCTTCGAGGACAGCATCACCACGGGCGTGCCGTGGAACGTCGAGTTCTTCTTGATGAGCGCGCAGGTCTGGTACCCGTCGAGGCGCGGCATCATGATGTCGACGAAGATGATCGCCGGCTGGTGGTCGGCGATTTTCGCGAGCGCGTCGAAGCCATCCTCGGCGAGGATGACCGTGCAGCCCGCCTGCAGCAAAAAGATCTCGGCGCTGCGGCGGATGGTGTTCGAGTCGTCGATCACCATTACCTTGACGCCAGACAGTGTATTCGGCTCCGCCAACGTATTCTCCCGTTCGGGCCCCTCCGCGCCGGCGCTGCGCCAATTGGGCGCCGCGCGTCCCGGGGCAAGTTTGCCATGACCGAAGCTCGTTGACTAGAGCATAAACCTTGCCGGAATAGGCTTCGGCGACCTGATCTCGCTGTTTTTGCAACACCGGAGCAAGTTTTCCCCGCCGAAACTGCCGCGCCGCGGCAGGGGCGGACGCGCCGCGTCCTTTTCGCCGGAGCGCGACGGCGGCAAATTCGGACGCATTCGGAGCGACGCGCCCGCGGATGCGGGTGCAGCTTCGCGGCAATCCAGGATCCGCGCCGCGCTCGGGCCGGGGTTCGGTCTAGCTGCCCAGGAACATCCGGTAGGCGGGATTGGCCGTCTCGTCGACGCAGTCGTAGCCGAGCTCGTCCAGAAAGGCGCGGAAGGCGCGCCGGTCGGACGGCGGCACCTGCATCCCCACCAGCACCCGGCCGTAGTCGGCGCCGTGATTGCGGTAATGGAACATGCTGATGTTCCAGCCCCGGCTCATGCTGTTGAGGAAGCGCATCAGCGCGCCGGGCCGCTCGGGAAACTCGAACCGGTAGATGCTTTCGTGCTCGGCGGCCGGCGCGTGGCCGCCGACCAGATGGCGCACGTGCAGCTTCGCCATCTCGTTGTCGGTGAGGTCGTAGGCGTCGATCCGGTGCCGCTTCAGCTCGGCGAGGAGCTGCTCGGTCTCGCGCCGGTTCGCGACCTCGATGCCGACGAAGAGATGGGCGATCCTCGGGTCGGCGTAACGGTAGTTGAACTCCGTCACCGAGCGCTTGCCGAGCAGTCGGCAGAACTCGCGGAAGCTGCCCGGATGCTCCGGGATCGTCACCGCGAGGATCGCCTCGCGCTCCTCGCCGAGCTCGGCGCGCTCGGCGACGAAGCGCAGCCGGTCGAAGTTCATGTTGGCGCCGCAGGCGATCGCAACGTAGGTGCGGCCCTTCGCCTTGTGCCGCTCGACCCACGCCTTAAGCCCGGCGACCGACAGCGCGCCGGCGGGCTCGAGGATCGAGCGCGTGTCCTCGAACACGTCCTTCAGCGCCGCGCAGATCGCGTCGGTGTCGACCCGCACCATGTCGTCGACCAGCTCGCGCGCAATGCGGAACGTCTCGACGCCGACCTGCTTCACCGCGACGCCGTCGGCGAAGAGCCCGACGTGCGGCAGCGCGATGCGCCGCCCGGCCTCGAGCGAGCGCGTCATCGCGTCGGAGTCGACCGGCTGCACGCCGATCACCTTGATGTCCGGCCGCACGCGCTTCACGTAGGAGGCGATGCCGGCGATGAGGCCGCCGCCGCCGACGGCGACGAAGATCGCGTCGATCGGTCCCTGGCACTGGCGCAGGATCTCCATGCGCGATCGTCCCCTGCCCCGCGATCACGTCGGGATCGTCGTAGGGATGGACGAACGTCGCGCGCGAGCTTCTTCTGCAGCGTCAGAGCGTGCGCGTAGGCGTCGCTGTACGAGTCGCCGTGCAGCACGACCTTGGCGCCGCGGCTCTCGACCGCGGCGATCTTGATCTGCGGCGTGGTCACCGGCATCACGATCGTCGCCTTGCAGCCGAGCGTCTGCGCCGCGAGCGCGACGCCCTGCGCATGGTTGCCGGCGGACGCCGCGATCACGCCGCGGCGCGCGCTCGCGCGGCGCTGAGGTTCGCCATCTTGTTGTACGCGCCGCGCAGCTTGAACGAGAACACCGGCTGCTGGTCCTCGCGCTTCAGCAGCACGCGGTTGCCGAGGCGCCGGGACAGGATGGGCGCGTGATCGAGCGGGGACTCGATCGCGACGTCGTAGACCTTGGCGGTCAGGATCTTCTGCAGGTAATCGACGGGCACGGTTCGCGTTGCGGCGACGCGCGGAGTTGCGATCGTCCGAGCGTAACAGGAAAGCCCGCGCCGCGGAAACCGCGGCACCGCGCCGCAGGTTCGTGCGTTGCGCTAGCATCTGGTAGCGCTTCGCGCACGATGCCGCGCACGCACCCCTGACCGCCGCCACGCTCGCCGTCGTCGACATGGGATCGAACAGCTTCCGGCTGGAGATCGGCCGCGTCGAAGGCGACCAGATCTACCGCCTCGACACGTGGCGCGAAACGCTGCGCATCGGCGCCGGCATCGACGGCAAGGGCCGCCTCACCCCCGAGGCCCGGCGCGCGGCGATCGCGTGCCTCGCGCGCTTCGGCGAGCGCATCCGCGGGCTGCATCCGTCGGCCGTGCGTGCCGTCGCGACCAACACGTTTCGCCTTGCGACCAACGCGGCGGAATTCCTGCCGAGGGCGGAGCGCGCGCTGGGCTTCCCGATCGACGTCATCACCGGCCACGAGGAGGCGCGTCTCATCTACAACGGCGTCGCCCACGTGCTGCCGGCCACGACCGAGCCGCGCCTCGTCGTCGACATCGGCGGCGGCTCGACCGAGTTCATCATCGGCCGCGGCCACGTTCCGCTGAAGCTCGATTCGCTGAAGATCGGGTGCGTCGGGCTCACCAAGCGGTTCTTCGCGAGCGGCAAGCTGACCGCCGACCGCGTTCGCCGAGGCCGACACGCGTCGCGCGCGCCGAAATCGAGGTGATTGCGAAGGAGTTCGGCCGCGAGCATTGGAGCGCCGCATACGCGTCGTCGGGCACCGCGCTGGCGCTCGCCGAAATCCTCGAGCAGAACGGCCTATCCGCCGCCGGGATCACGCCGGACGGGCTCGCGCGGCTGCGCAAGCGGATGATCGGCTGCGGCCACGTCGAGCGGCTCGCGCTCGCCGCGCTGAAGCCGGAACGCGCGCCCGGTGCTGGCCGCCGGGCTCGCGATCATGGCGGCCGCGGTCGGCGGAGCTCGGCGTCGAGCGCATCAATCCGGTCGGCGGCGCGTTGCGCCTCGGCGTGCTCTACGATCTGCTCGGGCGGACCGTGCAGCGCGACGAGCGCGCCGCGACCGTCGAGCAGTTCCTCGTCCGCTACCGGATCGACCGCGAGCACGCGGAGCGGGTCGCCGCGATGGCGATGGCGCTGTACCGCGGGCGCGGTGCGCACGCCCGACCCCGCCGCCGCGCAGCGCCTCGAGTGGGCGGCACTGCTGCACGAGACCGGCTTCTCGGTGTCGCACACGGGCTTCCACAAGCACGGCGCGTACATCCTGCAGAACGCCGACATGCCGGGATTCTCCTCCCGCGAGCAGAACGACATCGCGCTGCTGGTGCTCGGGTGCCGTGGCGGGCTTCGAAAAGATCGCTCCGGCGCTCGCGAACGGCGAGCTGCGGGCAAGGCTCGTGGCGCTTCGCCTCGCCGTCATCTTTCACCATGCGCGGCGCCCGATGGCACTGCCGCGCATCACGCTGCGAATGGCAGGCGGCAGCGGCTCTCTGCGGGTGCCCGCGCGTTGGCTGAAGACGCATCCGCTGACGTCCCATCTGCTTGCGAAGGAACGCGCCGAATGGGCGGCGCAGGGTCATCCACTGCGGGCGCCGTGAACATCCGTCAGGCGCCGGCGCGGGCGCTTCAGACGAAGTCGGGGCCGATCACGACGCGCAGCACCACCGACGCAGCGCCCGACTTGTCGCGGTTGGAGAGCCACCATACCGCGCCCTTCCTGACCGACCACCACGCCTCCTCGCCCGAGAGGAGGAACGACGCGACCGCGCCGATGGTCGGCTGATGGCCGACGATCAGCACCGCCTCGCGCGAATCCGGCCAGCCCGCGGCGACGAGCAGGGCGTGCGCACTGGCGCCCGGCGCGATCTCGTCGACCGTTCTGAACTTGCGCTTCAGCGCGAGCGCGGTCTGCTGCGCGCGGTCGGCGGGCGACACGAGGATGCGCGTCGTCTCCGGCAGGTGGTGGTCGAGCCAATCGCCCATCCGCTCGGCCTGCTTCAATCCCTTTGCGGTGAGCCGGCGGCCCATGTCGGGCTCGCCGGCTTCGGCTTCCGCATGTCGCCACAGGATAAGATCCATGATCAGTCCGCCTCGTCCTGCTCGCGCATCCGCGCGAGCAATGCCTGCTGCGCCGAGCGGCCGGCCGCGCGCCCGCGCGGCTTGACACGGGTCCACTCGCCGTCGGAGCGCAGCGACCACGCGTCGCACGTGTCGGCGAGGTATTCGGAGAGCCCCTCGTCCAGCACGCGCCGGCGAAGCTCGGGATCGCGCACGGGAAACGCGACCTCGATCCGGCGGAACATGTTGCGTCCCATCCAGTCGGCCGACGCGAGCCACACGTCGCCGGCGCCGTCGTTCTCGAAATACCAGACGCGGTGGTGCTCGAGAAAGCGCCCGAGGATCGAGCGCACGCGAATGTTGTCCGAAACGCCCCTGACACCCGGGCGCAGCGCGCACGCGCCGCGTACGACGAGATCGATCTTCACGCCGGCCTGGGACGCCGCGTAGAGCGCGCGGATCACGCCTTCCTCGAGCAGCGCATTCATCTTGGCCGACGATGCGCGCGGGCTTGCCCTGCCGCGCGTGCCGCGTCTCGCGCCGGATCATCTCGATCACGCGCCGGTGCATCGTGAACGGCGCCAGCAGCAGGCGGCGCATCCGCCCCGCCCGCGACAGGCTCGTGATGTGGAGGAACACGTCGTTGACGTCGGCGCAGAGCACGGGATCGGCGGTCAGCATCCCGAAATCGGTGTAGAGGCGCGTGGTGCGCGGATGGTAGTTGCCGGTGCCGAGGTGAGCGTAGGGCCGCAGCCGCACGCGTCCGCGCGAGTCGGGCTCGCGGCGGATGACGAGCGCGAGCTTCGCGTGCGTCTTCAGCCCGAACACGCCATAGACCACCTGGGCGCCGGCGTGTTCCAGCCGCTCCGCCCAGTTGATGTTCGTCTCCTCGTCGAAGCGCGCCATCAGCTCGATGACGACCGTCACCTCCTTGCCTCGGCGCGCCGCCTCGATCAGCGCTTCCATCAGCACCGAATTCACGCCGGTGCGATAGACCGTCTGCTTCACCGCGACGACGTCGGGATCCTCGGCCGCGCGGCGGATGAACTCCACGACCGGCTCAAACGACTGGTACGGGTGATGCAGCAGGATGTCGCGGCTGCGGATCGCCGCGAGGATGTCCGGCTGCTCGCGCAGCCGGTCCGGAATGCCAGGGACGAAGGGCTCGTACTTCAGCGCGTCGATGTCGACCTGGTCGGCGAGCGAGGCGAGCCGCGCGATGTTGACCGGCCCGTCGCAGCGATAGAGGTCGGCATCGGTCAGCTCGAACTGCTGCAGCAGGAACTGGGCGAGGGGCTCCGGGCAGTTGGCCGCGACCTCGAGGCGCACTGCCGAGCCGAACTGCCGCTGCGGCAGCTCGCCCTGCAGCGCCTGCCGCAGGTTCTTCACCTCCTCCTCGTCGATCCAGAGGTCGGCGTCGCGCGTGACGCGGAACTGCGCGTAATTGACGACGGCGCGGCCCGGAAAGAGCTCGTGCAGATGCGCGTGGATCACCGACGACAGCATCACGAAGTCGTTGTCGCGGCCGCCGACGTCGCGCGGAATGCGGATCACCCGCGGCAGCACGCGCGGCGCCTTCACGATCGCGATCGCCGAATCGCGCCCGAACGCGTCGCGGCCGGAGAGCTCGATCACGAAGTTGAGGCTCTTGTTGACGACCTGCGGAAACGGGTGCGCCGGGTCGAGCCCGATCGGCGTCAGGAGCGGCCTCACCTCGCCTCGAAATAGCGCGCCGCCCAGCGGCGCTGCGCCGGCGTGAATTCCGTGCGGCGGACGAGGCGCACGCCCGCCTTCTCGAGCGAGGGCAGCACATCGCGATTGAGCAGCATGTATTGCTCGCGCGATCAGCGCGCGCGCCTCGTCGCCGACGGCGCGCAGCATCGTGCGCGCGCTCCTGCAGCGTCATCCCCGCAGGCGCGATCTTGGCGCGGAGCTGCTCCTTGATGCCGGCGACGCGGATCTCGAAGAACTCGTCGAGGTTGCTGCCGAGGATGCAGAGGAAGCGCAGCCGCTCGAGCAGCGGCACCGCGCGGGTCCGCCGCCAGCGCCAGCACGCGGCGGTTGAACTCGAGCAGTGAAAGCTCGCGGTTGATCGGTGGCGTGTCGGCGTCGGGATGGGACATGTGAAATTTCAGCCCCGGCGCGTCCGGGGCGGAAACCCGAAGCCGGATTGGTGCGTGCGCAGCGTCCATCAGCTTGCCTCCCGCACGTGACAGTGCGGTTACGCGGCGGCGACCGCCAGCGGTTCCGGCGCCGTTGCAGCGGGCTCGACCAGCCACACGCAGTGGCCGCCCGACTCGCGGTCGAGTGCGGCAAGGTACTCGGCATGCAGCGCGGCCTCGTCGGCCGAAGGCGCGATCACGATCGCCGGACGCGCGATGCCGGGCTCGCCCCCGTCCCCCTGCGCCGACAGGCCCGGACGGGCGGGCACGACCATGTCGATCGTCAGCGATTCCTGTCCCCGCGTCATCGCGAGGTAGACCTCGACCAGGAGCTCGGCGTCGAGCAGCGCGCCGTGCAGTGTTCGGCGCGAACGGTCGACGGCAAAGCGCTCGCACAGCGCATCGAGGTTGTTGCGCTTGCCCGGGAACGTCTCGCGCGCCAGCGCCAGCGTGTCGACGAGCTTCGCGCAGTGCCCGACGCAGGCGGGAAGATCGGCGAGGCCGAACTCCGCCTCGAGGAACGCCATGTCGAACGGCGCGTTGTGGATCACCCATTCGGCGCCGCGCGCGAACTCGATGAAATCGGCGGCGACCTCGCGGAATTTCGGCTTGCCCTTGAGGTCGTCCCAGGTCATGCCGTGGACTTCGGTCGCGCCGGCGTCGATCTCGCGCTCCGGATCGATCCGGAAGTGGATCGTGCGGCCCGTCGGACGGCGGTCGACGAGCTCGATGGCGGCGAGCTCGATGATCCGGTGGCCCTGCCTCGGATCGAGGCCGGTGGTTTCGGTGTCGAGGACGATCTGGCGCATCAGAAGTCAGTCGTCAGTTGACAGTCGACGGCATGAACAGCACCCGAACGAACGGTGTTACTGACAACTGTCGAACTGGCCACTGTCAACTGTCATTTGCGGTAGCGCTGGATCGTCGCCTGGATCTCGGCGATCGCGCGCTCGATCTCGTCGTCGGAAAGATCGCGCTGCGTGCCCTTGCGGTCGGTCAGGGTCAGCGTGCGGTCGATCTGGGTCTGGAACTCGCCGAGGCCCATCGTCTCGGTGATCGTCGTCGACGGCTGGTCGGCCATCGAATCCGGACCCCAGCGGACGACGATCGTCGACACGTTGTCGCCTTCGTCGCCGCCGCGGCGCTCGGCCTCGCGCACCATCTGCGGCGCCGACTTGAGGATCGGCGTCGACGTGAGCCACGTGGCGATCTCGTCCTTGCTGAGCACGCTCCACAGGCCGTCGGTGCAGAGCATCAGGATGTCGCCCTCGCGCAGCGGCGTGCGCTTGCCGAGATCGATCACCGGATCGACGAGGCCGCCGAGACAGCTGAAGATCTTGTTGCGATCGGGATGGAGCAAGACGTCCTCGGCCCCGATGATGCCCTGATCGACGAGGTACTGGACCTTGGAGTGGTCCTTCGTCTGGCCGATGAGTCCGCCCTGCCGGTAGAGGTAGAGCCGGGAGTCGCCGACGTGCGCCCAGTACGCGTGGCTCGCCTGGACGACGCAGGCGACGCAGGTGGTGCGCGGCGTCTCCAGCATCGAGAACTGGTTCGCGTAGGAGCCAAGCGCCGCGTGCGCGCGGATCATCGAGTCCTGCAGGAACTTGAGCGGGTTCTTGAGGATCGGCTTCGCCTCGTCCTGGAAGCGCTCGATGAAGAGGCGCACGGTGATCTGCGCGGCGATCTCGCCGCCGGCGTGCCCGCCCATGCCGTCGCAGACGACGAGCAGCAGCGTGTCGCGGCCGAACGTGTACGCGATCCGGTCCTGGTTGACCTTGCGCGAGCCCTTGCGGCTTTCCTGGAAGATCGTGAAGCGCATGAAGCGTTGTTTCGCGTGCGCGTCAGGCGCCGATTTCGGTGAAGAGCTTCCGCTTGAGATTGCCGAAGAAGGTGAGCTTGCGCTTCTTCGGGGGGATCTCGCGAATCGCCTTCTGCAGGGCGAACACCGACTGCGGCCGCTCGAGCGGGTCGAGGCGCAGGCACCAGTCGATGACCTCGAGCACGTTGTCCGAGTACTGGCCGGACCAGATCTTCTTCGCCGAGACGAGGTGGTCCTCCTGCAGGCGCGCGTCCGCCGCCTGCGGCGCGAACGCGGCGAGGCAGGCGAACATGCTGGCGCCGACGCCGTAGACGTCGGTCCACGGGCCGAGGCGATCGGGCTCGCGATACTGCTCCGGCGCGGCGAACCCGGGCGTGTACATCGGCGCGAGCTTCGGCCGGCTCGTCGTCAGCGTCTGCCGCGCGGCGCCGAAGTCGAGGAGCACCGGGCTGCCGTCGGTGCGCAGGTAGATGTTGGCGGGCTTGATGTCGAGGTGCAGGAGCTTGTGCGTGTGCACTTCGCGCAGGCCGTTCAGGAGGTGCATGAACACGTGCCGCACGAGCCGCTCGGACATCTGGTCCTGCCGCATCTGGATCTGCTGCTGCAGCGTGCGCCCGCGCTCGTAGCGCATCACCATGTAGACCGTCTCGTTGGCGCGGAAGAAATTCAGCACGCGCACGACGTTGGGATGGTTGATCTTGGCGAGCGCGCGACCCTCCTCGAAGAAGCACTTCATTCCGTACCGGAACGACGTGAGGTTCTCGGCCGAGCTCGCGCGGACGATGTCGCCCTCGGTGCGCAGCACCAGCGACGACGGCAGGTATTCCTTGATGGCGACCGGCGCGCCGGTCTCGTCGAACGCGCGGTAGACAATGGAAAACCCGCCGCGGCTGATTTGCCGGTCGATCCGGTAGTTGAGCAGCTGGTAACCGCCGGAAAGTGCCTGGTTGGTGACTGCCATGGGCGCAAATAATAAGCGATAACCTCAGTATGCGCTCGCAATTCGCGTGCCAACTGGCGCGCCCAAGCTTGCGCGGGCGAGGGATAACGCATACATTCGTGGCTCTTCGCGGCGCGCCGAGGGCGCGGAAATCGTGCATAAACCGGTGAAAAACTCCCGATGATCGTCAGCATGACCGGCTTTGCCGCGGTTGCCGCGGATTTGCCCGGCGTCGCGCTCTCGGTCGAGCTGCGCAGCGTCAACCACCGGTACCTCGACCTGCAGGTGCGGCTTCCCGACGAGCTCCGCGCGCAGGAATCCCGCTCTGCGCGAGCGCATCGGCGCCGAACTGAAGCGCGGCAAGGTCGAATGCCGCGTCTCGCTCAACCGGAGCGCGCCGGGCGCCGCGGAGCTTGCCATCGACAGCGCGCGCGTGAAGCAGCTCGCCAGGGCGGCGGCCGAGGTCGCGCGAGAGCTCACCAATGCGGCGCCGCTCTCGGTCGCCGAAATCTTGCGCTGGCCCGGCGTGCTCGCCGAGCCGACCGTCCCGCCCGAAGAGCTCGCACTGCAGGTGCAGCGGCTCGTCGGAAATGCCCTCGCGGAACTCCGCGCATCGCGCGCCCGTGAGGGCGCCAAGCTCGCGCAGGCACTGGAAGAGCGCTGCGCCGCCATCGAGGTGCAGATCGAGCGCGTCGCGCCGCGCATCCCCGTGATCCACGCCGCCTACGTCGAGAAGCTGTCCGCGCGCCTGCGCGAGGCCGGGCTCGACCCTGACCAGGATCGACTGAAGCAGGAGCTCGCACTGTTCGCGACCAAGGTGGACGTCGCCGAGGAAATGCAGCGGCTCGCCACGCACGTGGCCGAGGTGCGGCGCGTGCTCGCGGCCGGCGGCAGCGCCGGCAAGCGCCTCGACTTCCTGATGCAGGAGCTGCATCGCGAGGCGAACACGCTCGGCTCCAAATCGGTCGACGCCGAACTCTCGCAGGCGTCGCTCGAGCTCAAGGTGCTGATCGAGCAGATGCGCGAGCAGGTGCAGAACCTCGAATAGCCTCGGAAGGGTCCGCCAGGCGGGTGGCACGACCGATTCCAAACATGACGAGAACAAAAGAGACAAAGGACGCGGCGGCGGTCGCGGCGGCCGGACCGACGCCCGGAACGGGCTGCCTGTTCGTCCTCGCTGCGCCCTCCGGCGCCGGCAAGACGAGCCTGGTGCGCGCGCTGCTCGAGCGCGAGCCCGCCATCCGGCTCTCGGTGTCGTACACGACGCGGCCGCCGCGGCCGGGCGAGGCCGACGGCGTCGACTATCACTTCGTCGACGAGCCGCGCTTCCTCGCGCTGAAGGCCGCCGGCGAGTTCCTCGAGCACGCCCACGTGCACGGCAACTGGTACGCGACGTCGGCGACGTGGCTCAAGCAGCGAAACCGAGCTCGGCCACGACGTGCTGCTCGAAATCGACTGGCAGGGCGCGGCGCAGGTGCGCCGGCTCATTCCCGACGCCGTCCACGTCTTCATCCTGCCGCCCTCGCTCGAATCGCTCCGCGAGCGTCTCGAACGGCGGGGCCAGGATGCGCCCGAGGTGATCGCCCGGAGGCTGGTCGCCGCCCGCGAAGAAATGGCGCACTGCGGCGAGTTCGATTATGTTATTATGAATCAGGACTTTGCGAGAGCGGTCGACGACCTGTCGGCCATCGTCCGCGCCGCACGGCTTGCTGCGACGCGGCAGACCGTGCGGATTGCGGCGCTCCTGCAACGAATGCTCCAACCCACCGAACGCTAGAGGCGCCCATGGCACGCATCACGATCGAAGATTGTCTCGACAAGATTCCCAACCGTTTCGAGCTGACGCTCGCGGCGACCAACCGCGCGCGCCAGATCAGCGCCGGGTCCGCTGCGCTGGTCGAGCAGGACCGCGACAAGCCGACGGTGATCGCGCTGCGCGAGATCGCCGCAGGCAAGGTCGGCATCGAGATGCTGCTGAAGGCGCAAAGCTGAGGTTCGACGACGTCCGGCCCGGCCCCGCGGCGACGCGGCGCCGCCTTGGCGAAGAATCCGATCCGTTCCATCCCGCGCCTTGCAGAAAGGCATTCCGGCGGCGCAACGCACTTCTCTACATAGGGTGACGAGGCCACATGTCGGAGATCGCGGAGTTCACCCGACACCTCGGCAACTACCTGCCGCCGCCTGACGTCGCGCTCGTCGAGCGCGCGTTCCTGTTCTCCGATTCGGCCCACCGCGGCCAGTTCCGCAAATCGGGCGAGCCCTACATCACGCATCCGCTCGCGGTCGCGAGCATCCTGTCGCAGTGGCGGATCGACGCGCAGGGCCTCGCCGCCGCCCTCCTCCACGACGTGATGGAGGACACGACCGTCACCAAGGCGGAGATCGAGACCTCGTTCGGCCGGCCGGTGGCCGACATGGTCGACGGCGTCTCCAAGCTCGACCAGATCGAGTTCACCTCGCGCGAGGACGCGCAGGCGGAGAGCTTCCGCAAGATGCTGCTCGCGATGGCGCAGGACGTCCGCGTCATCCTGATCAAGCTCGCCGACCGGCTGCACAACATGCGCACGCTGGACGCGATGGCGCCGACGCACCGGCGCCGCATCGCGCGCGAGACGATCGAGATCTACGCGCCGATCGCCAACCGGCTCGGCCTCAACGCGCTCTTCCTCGAGCTGCAGGACCTCTCGTTCAAGCACATCAACCCGATGCGCTACCGGATCCTCGCCGCCGCGATCAAGGCGGCGCGCGGCAACCGGCGCGAGGTGATGAACCGGCTGCTCGACGTGATCCGCGACGGCTTCGGAAAGGCGAACATCGCGGCCACGGTGAGCGGGCGCGAAAAGACGATCTACTCGGTCTACAAGAAGATGCGCGAGAAGCACTACACGTTCGCGCAGGTGTTCGACATCTACGGCGTGCGCGTGCTGGTCGCCGACCGCACGAACTGCTACGGCGCGCTCGGGGTGCTGCACAGCCTCTACAAGCCGATCCCGGGCAAGTTCAAGGACTACATCGCGATCCCGAAGGCGAACGGCTACCAGTCGCTGCACACCACGCTGTTCGGCCCGTTCGGCACGCCGCTCGAGGCGCAGATCCGCACGCACGACATGCACCGCATCGCCGAGGCCGGCGTGGCGGCGCACTGGCTCTACAAGTCGGGCGGCACGCTCGACCTGGCCGAGGCGCAGCGCGAGACGCACCGCTGGCTGCAGAGCCTGCTCGAGATCCAGTCGGAATCCGGCGACTCCAAGGAATTCCTGGAGAACATCAAGGGCGACCTCTTCCCCGACGAGATCTACGTGTTCACGCCCGAAAGGGCAAGATCATGGCGCTGCCGCGCGGGGCGACGGCGGTCGACTTCGCGTACGCGGTGCACACCGACATCGGCCACCACTGCGTCGCGGCGCGAATCAACTACGAGCTCCTGCCGCTGCGCACCGAGCTGAAGAACGGCGACCACGTCGAGATCCTGACCTCGCCGACCGCGCGACCCAATCCGTCGTGGCTGTCGTTCGTCGGCACCGGCAAGGCGCGCTCGCGCATCCGCCATTTCCTGAAGGGGCTGCAGCAGAAGGAGTCGGCCGCGCTCGGCGAGCGGCTGCTCGCGCAGGCGCTCGCGACGCTGAAGATGGCGCCCGAATCGATTCGCTGGGAACGCTGGGAAACGCTGCAGAAGGAATACGGCGCGAAAAGCCAGCTCGAAATCCTCGCCGACATCGGCCTCGGCAAGCGGCTGTCGTTCGTCGGTCGCGCAGGCGCTGACGCGCGTCGCCGGCGGCGAGGAGTCCGCGCCGTCGATCTCGCCGACGCCGTCGAAGACCGGCGCGCTGACGCTGCGCGGCGTCGAGGGCGTCGCGATCCAGTATGCCAAGTGCTGCCGGCCGATTCCCGGCGACGTCGTCGTCGGGCAGTTCCGCAAGGGGCACGGCCTGCTCGTGCACACGCGCGACTGCGTGACGCTGCGCAAGCAGCGCCCCGATCCCGATCAGCTGATCGACGTCGAGTGGGCGCACGACATCGAGGGCGTGTTCGACGCCGGCATTCGCCTTCTGGTCGACGACCGGCGCGGCCTCCTCGCCGACCTCGCGACGGCGATCGCGGATGCCGACGGCAACATCGACAACGTGTCGATGGAGCGCCCGGACGGCGGCGAGGTGCTGGCGATGTTCTTCAGCGTGCAGGTGAAGGACCGGCGCCACCTCGCGAAGGTGATGCGGGCGCTGAAGCGCGTCCCCGAGGTGAGGCGCATCCAGCGCGCGCGCACCTGACGCCGCGACGCTGCCGCTGCCGCAAGTCGATCCCTCAGTCAGCCGTCCGGCAGATCACAACGCCGAGCTCGGTCATCGTGCCGGCGCCTTCGGGGATGGTGAAGCGCGCAATGCACGCCGGCGCAGCGTCAGACCGCAGAACGTATTCACCGGCCTCGAGCCCCTCGAAGTAGAACTCGCCGCGCCGCGCCGTGAATCCGGCGATCGCTGCATCGCCGCGCGAAAGGCGAATGTCACGCATCTCGAGCGGCATTCGCTTCCCCTCTCCCAGGTCGCCCACGAGCGTCCCGCTGACGGCACGCGTATGCCTGACCGAGAACGCCACGACGGTGCCGCTTCTTGTCGGCGGCGATATGACACGCTCGGCACGGTCGAATGCATAGTCGAACGACACGTCGGACGCGCGGAAGCTGATGAAATTGTCGTAGTACGACGCAAGATTGGTGGCCACGACTTCACCGCTGCTGTCGGTCTTGCCCGCGTACCAGCCGTTCGCGTAAACCGGGATTCCCTCCGGCCCGGGTACGCGCACCACCGCAAAGCTGTCCAGCACCGGCCGCGCGGCGAAGATCGTGCCGCCGACTGCGCCGATGCTCCCCGCGACGAAGACCTGGCTGAACGACGGGCCTGCGTCGCCGGCGCTCGAGCGTGCATAGTTCGCACCGACGGTCACGTGCTCGGCATTGACCTGGACGTACCCTTGACCGTATCCGCCGTCGATGCCGCCCCCGGATACATGGGCGCCCGTCAACGAGTAGCCGATTCCCTCGCCCTGCGGCGTTGCTCGATCCAGTGAAACCGTCTCGGTCGTGGCCCGGCGCGTGCCGCCCACCCCGAGCGCCATCGAGGTCTGCGAGTCGAAGTAATAGCGGAATGAGAGCAACCACGTGTACGCCGACGCCGGCTCCACCGTTCTCGTGTAGGTCAGAGAAATGAGGCCCTTGCCCGCGAGCGCCGCGCGCGTGTAGCCGAGGTTCCAGAGCCGCGTGGTCGGGCCGTCGTACCGCTCCGTGCTCGTGTAGGTGACGGCGACGTTGCCCAGTGTCGGCTCGAAGGCTGACAACGTTCCGTACTGATCGCTTCGCGTCCGGTACGCCGAGGCGAGGTCGGAAAGCTGCGCGTACTCGCGTGCCAGGTAGCGCGCGCCGAGGCCCAGGGAAACGTTGTTTCCCGCGTACGTGTATGCGAGCGAGCCGGCCGGTGCGCTCTGGCCGTTCCCCCCACCGAGCGAAACGCCGGCGGAGATCAATCCGAAGCGAGGCGACTGGTAGCTGCCGAACGGGCCGAAATTGTAGATGCCGCTTGCGGCCTGGCCGCGCAGGCCGAGCGTGAGTTCGTTGGTAAAGGCGTAGCGATGAAATGCGGACGCCGCGAGGCCGCCGTAATCGTCGCTCACGATGCCGTACTGCCGCCGCACGAATCCGAGGTTGTAGCTGTATTCGTGAAGCCCCTCGGCAAGCCCCGCGTTGGTCGCGAAGAAGAACGGCTGCTGCAGGACCTGCTCGCGTCCGAACGGGTCGCGCACCACGACGCTCACGTTTTGCGCGCCGGTAACGCCGGTGATGTTCGATACGTCGAGCGGTCCGGGCTGAACCTGCCTCTGATCCACGACGTTGCCATCGATCCGGACAACGACGGTCGAGGGGAGCGCGACCTCGGTACGGAACGATGCCGTCGGGTACTGGACGAAATATGGGTCCATTGAGTAGTACTTGGTCAGGCTGATCCCACCCAGAGGAACGGCACCGGAGAGATCGAACGACGGCGTGAAGAAATCGCCGAGCGTCAACCGCCTAAGATTGGCGCGATCGTCCTGCTGCAGGTTCGTGATGAGGCGCGTCAAGCCCGATCCGATGCCCGTAGCGCTGTTGCCCCAGGCCTGGCTCGTCGTATTGTAGAAAAGCCAGTCGCCCATTCGCGCGCCGAGCTCGGTGGCGAACTGGTATTGACGCTGTCCGAAATCGCCGTCGCCGGACGCATTGAGGCCGTAATTGAGAAAGACGCTCGCTTCCGACGGATATTCGGTATCCGCCCGCCGGCGCGGCGCAAGGTCAACCCGGGTTCCCTGGAACGCTTGCGCGCCGAAACGGATGTCGAGCGTCACGGTCGCCGGATCAAACGCGGCGGTGAGGCCAGGTATGGAAGCGATGTCGACGTGTGGCTCGCCATTCACCGCGATGGTGGAAATGCCCGGCAGCTTCGCCCCCCAGCGCGAAAACTCGGCCACCGGCACCAGCATGTGCCCCACGCCGTCGCGCACGATCGGAATGTCGCCTTTCGGCATCCCGTTCACCACGACGCGCGCGATCAGCGTCTCGAGCGCCGCGCCTGCGGCGGGCGCGATGCCCGCAGGCGGGGAGCTTCCGGGGCCGGCCCATGCCGGCTCGACGAGGCGGAGCGGCAGCGCGGCGGCAATTGCAGCGACGAATAGGAGCCGCCGCAGATTACCTGCAGCGGCTGATGTCGACATCGATTCCGCGCTTCAGATCGACCTTCTCCGCGGCCACTCTTGCTTCGACGGATGAGAGCCGGCCGCACAGTTCGGGCGGGACTCGAAAGCGCATCTGCTTTGTCGTACCCGCCAGGAAGTACCGGTCATCGACTTTCTCGAGGAAGAGTTGCGTGCCGTCGCGCGCGTGTCCGGACAATTCGAGCTGATCGGCCCGGAAATGGACGTTCCCCGTATTGGCGACGCTCCACGCCACCTGTCCGCCCTGCATCTCGAGGCTGGAAATCGCTCCGGCGATCTCGGGTTGCGCCGGCGCGACGAAAACGGCCACGCCGACCCGGAGGAGCACTTTGAGCGACGCACCCGGTGCAATCGGCCCTGGCGTCGAGCCAGGAAGCTCCTCGACGAACAGGCGATAGGCGTCCTCGCGCGTCACCGGCGCCGCCTTGACGCCAAGCCGGACCACGCGCGTCGCGCCAGGCGGAATCTCCATCGTGCGCGGGAAGAAGATCAACGACTCGTCCGACTCGTACTGGTCCTTCCCCTGCGTGTCCTGCTTCCAGCTCATCGCCTGCAGCTGCATCCGGAGCGGTTCCGTGCCCTCGTTGCGCACGACGAATTCGCCCGCCTTGTGAGTGCGGTCGAGGTCGACCCGCAGCGGATTGATCACGAACTCGGCGCCATTCGTCGAGCCGGCCCATCCGCAGAGAAGCGAGAGTGCAAGAAGACCAAATTTCCGTAGGGCAGGCATGTCAGGGCAGCACCGTCGCGGACAGCGTATCGGAATAGGATCCGGCCAGCGCGTCGACGTAATCCGACCCGAGGACGCTGGCCGTGAGCATCCAGTTCTGGTTGACACCGGTGTTGTTGATGAACGTGATCGAGATGCTGTAAGGGATGAACGCGTTCTGCACCGCGTGCTTCATCCGGAATGGCGCGCTGCCGTTGGTGCCCGTGAACTGCCAGGTCGGCTTGAATCCTGCCGGCGTGCATTTCACCTTGAGCGTCGTGAACGCCGACTGCGGTGTCGCCAGCGAGGGATCGAGCGCAGCGAACGTGATTCCGCCTGCCGATCCATTGAACGAGCACACCTGCCCATGCGCCCCGTGGCAAAAACAGAGGAGCAGCGCGACGGACAACAGCCCGGATGCGCGGCTCAGCGAACTTCCAATATCGACGCGCACGGCGCGCTCGCGTACGCCGGCGGCGGGAGGGTTGTGCAGGAAACGGGCCATTCGCGCTCGACGCGGCATTTTTTGCGCGAAACAATGGCCAGCGGCCACCGCGCCGCGAAAAAGGCCGCATCGCTGCGGCCTTTCTGGCGCATGCGCAACGGTAGTTACGGGTTGACGGTGACGCTGATCGTCCCCGAATAGGAGCCCGCCTGCGCGACCTGGAAGGTCGCGGGAAGGATCGTTCCCGTCACCACCAGCGTCTTGTCGGTCGTGAACCCGGCGCCGGCGCCACCGCTCGTGCTGGTCATCGTCGCCGCCATCGTGGTCGAACCGCAGGTAGGGGCGGAGGTACACGTGATGGTCGCCGGCGTGGGCACCGTGAACGAAGGTACCGTGCCGTTGGTGCAACGGTAGAGGACGTTGGCGCTCCCCGTCGCGGTCGTCGCGGAGCTGGGATCGATGTTCGCGCCCGAGTTGGCGACGGTGACCGTCGGCGTCTGGCCGGAGTTGAACTTGCACACGCCGCTTACGTTGGCCGAAACCGTGACGGTGACGGAGTCCGCCGCGCTCGCTCCGACCGATCCGAGAAGACCCGCTGCTGCGGCGACGGCGAGCGCCACCCTGACTTTTGTTACGTTCATCTCTTGCTCCATTCCGTGGTTTATCCGGGCGCGGCCCGCGCGGGGATGCTCGCCGGCAAGGCACTGATGCTCGCACTGCATAAGCAAGCCATGTGCCAAACTTTTCGGACTGGTTGCGAACGGCACAATCTGTTTTAAAACCAATAGATTGCTGCCCGTCACCCGGTTGCGTCGCCCGTGAACGAGTCTCGTCGCGGCAACGAGGCGGACGCGCAGTGACGCCAGTAATTGTCGCCTGTTAGGACGACCCGGCCGTTTGCTCACGTGGTGCGCAGCCTGAGCAAATGACGTCGAATGGGCTCGCCGTCGATCACCACGATGCCTCGCGCTCGGGTGTCGCCGAGATCTTGTGGATGGTGAGATCGGCGCCGTTGAACTCCTCCTCGGCGTCGAGGCGCAGGCCCACGGTGAGGCGCAGCGCGCCGTAGACAATCGACGCGCCGGTCATCGCAACCGCGATGCCCAGCAGCGTTCCGGCGGCCTGCGCGCCGAGGGCAACGCCGCCCAGCCCGCCCAGTGCGGTGGCGCCGAATATGCCCGCCGCGATCCCGCCCCACGCGCCGCAAACGCCGTGCAGCGGCCAGACGCCCAGCACGTCGTCGACCTTGAGACGATTCTGCGTGAACGTGAACAGCACGACGAAGAGGCCACCGGCCACGGTGCCGGTCGCGAGCGCGCCCAGCGGATGCATCACGTCGGAGCCCGCGCAGATCGCCACCAGCCCGGCGAGCGGACCGTTGTGCACGAAGCCCGGATCGTTGCGTCCGGCGACGAGCGCCGCGATCGTGCCGCCCGCCATCGCCAGCAGCGAGTTGACGGCGACGAGCCCCGAGATCTTGTCGAGGGTCTGCGCGCTCATGACGTTGAAGCCGAACCAGCCCACCGAGAGTATCCACGCGCCCAGCGCGAGGAACGGGATCGACGACGGCGGGTGCGCCGAAATGCTGCCTTCCCTCGTGTAGCGCCCTCGCCGCGCCCCCAGCATCAGCACGGCAACGAGGCCGATCCAGCCTCCCATCGCATGCACGACCACGCTGCCCGCGAAGTCGTGGAATTCCTCGCCGAAGACACTCTTCAGCCACGCCTGGATGCCGAAGTGCTGATTCCAGGCGATGCCCTCGAAGAACGGGTACACGAAGCCGACGAGCAGGAACGTCGCGGCGAGTTGCGGGTTGAATCGTGCGCGCTCGGCGATCCCCCCGGAGACGATCGCCGGAATCGCCGCCGCGAAGGTCAGCAGGAAGAAGAACCTGACGAGCTCGTAGCCGTGCTTGAGCGAGAGCGCGCCTGCGCCCGAGAAGAACGTGACGCCGTAGGCGACCGCGTAGCCGATGAAGAAGTATGCGATCGTCGACACCGAGAAGTCCGCGAGGATCTTGACGAGCGCGTTCACCTGATTCTTCTTGCGCACGGTGCCGAGTTCCAGGAACGCGAACCCCGCATGCATCGCCAGCACGAGGATCGCGCCGAGAAGGATGAACAGCGTGTCGCTGGCGGAATTGGGCGCGTCCATGGAAATCTCCCCGATCAGGCAGTGGCAACGCCGATGTTGCACCGGCGATGGGCGTTGGTGAAGGCCGCGGGTCGCCTTTGGCGCGGAGCCAGCAGAAGTTGCGGCGCGGCGCGAGATGACCATGCGGACTACGCGAGTATAAATCGAAGACGCTCAAATTCGCACCGCATTGGTGCGAATTGCCGCGCCTCCGCCAAGCGCAGAATTTCGCGCACCAGAATGCCAACGGGCCGCACAAAGGCGGCCCGTCGGATCAGATTTGCGTCTCAGAGGGACGCGACCGGACGCTGACGTCGAGAGGTCAGGCCGCCTGCGCCGACAGCACGGGCTGCAGCTCTCCCGACTGATACATCTCGCGCATGATGTCGCAGCCGCCGACGAATTCGCCGTTCACGTAGAGCTGCGGCACGGTCGGCCAGTTGGCGTAATCCTTGATTCCCTGCCGGATCGCCTCGTCCGCCAGCACGTCGACGGCGAGAAACTCCGAGACGCCGCAGCGCTTCAGGATCTCGACCGCCGTCGCGGAAAAGCCGCATTGCGGGACCTGCGGGGTGCCCTTCATGTAGAGAACGACGCGGTTCGACTTGACCTGCTTGCTGATGATGTCCTGAATGCTCATGGGGTTGCTCCGTTGGCGCCAATCGGCAATTTTACAGAATTGGCGGTGCCGTGCCTGAAATCAATAGAGCGCGGCTTCCTTGTTGCCGCTCACGCCTCGGCCTCCGCAACGGTCGAGGTCGGTCAACCTTGCGTCGTCGGCCTCCTGCGTCGACTCGCACTCGTTCGCGTCCCCGCGCCGTCGGCGCGGGGCCCCTGCTCACTGCTCGCGACGCTATTCCTTGACGGCTCCGGTGAGGCCGGAGACGTAATACTCGACGAAGAACGAGTACAGGATGGCGACCGGCAGCGAGCCCAGCAGCGCCCCCGCCATCAGCGATCCCCAATGGTAGACGTCGCCTTCGACGAGCTCGGTGATGACGGCCACGGGAACCGTCTTCACCTCCGATGACGAGATGAACGTCAGAGCGTAGATGAACTCGTTCCACGAAAGCGTGAACGCGAAGATGCCGGCCGAGATGAGGCCCGGCACCGCAAGCGGCAGGATGATCTTGACGAGGATCTGCAGTCGGCTGGCCCCGTCGATCAACGCACACTCCTCGAGCTCGAACGGTATCGACTTGAAGTAGCCCATCAGCAGCCACGTGCAGAACGGCACGAGGAATGTCGGGTACGTGAGAATGAGCGCAAGGCGCGTGTCGAAGAGGCCGAGCTGGTTGATGATCGTCGCAAGCGGGATGAAGAGGATCGACGGCGGCACGAGATACGCAAGGAAGATGCTCATGCCGACGTAGCGCGAGCCACGAAACCGCAGCCGCTCGATCGCGTAGGCCGCGAGCACGCTCGCGACGAGCGACAGGAAAGTCGCGACCACCGAGACCAGGATCGTGTTCCACAGCCAGTCAGGGTAGGACGTGTCGAACAGCAGCTTCTTGATGTGCGCAAGCGTCGGGTTTTGCACCCAGAAGGGATTTCCCTCGCGCGACAGGAGCTCCTGGTCGGGCTTGAGTGTCGTGATGACCATCCAGTAGAACGGGAACAGCAGCACGACCAGGAAGACGCCGATCGGCACGTAGACGGTGACGATACGCCGCGGCAGCGAAACGAGGTAGTTCATCCCCTGCGAGTCGACGACGTCGGGCGTGGCGGTGGATTCGGTCATGCGCATTGGCCTGTCATGCGTCGGCCCCTCCCTGCTGCCAGGCGCGTCGCTGCAGCCCGAAGTAGCTCACCATGATCGCGAGGATCAGGAACGGCACCATCGCCGTCGCGATCGCCGCGCCCTCGCCGAGCGCGCCGCCGGGAATCGCGCGCTGGAACGACAGCGTCGCCATCAGGTGCGTCGCATTGAGCGGGCCGCCGCGCGTCAGCACGTAGATCAGCTGGAAATCGGTGAACGTGAACAGCACCGAGAACGTCATCACGACGGCGATGATCGGCGTCAGCAGCGGCAGCGTCACGTAGCGGAACTGCTGCCAGTCGGTGGCGCCGTCGAGGCTCGCGGCCTCGTAATAGGACGGCGAGATCGTCTGCAGCCCGGCGAGCAGCGTGATGGCGACGAACGGCACGCCGCGCCAGATGTTGGCGGCGATCGTCGAAAATCGCGCATGCCAGGGCTCGCCGAGAAAGTCGATGTAGGTGTGGATCACGCCCATCTTCATCAGCGCCCAGCTGATGATCGAGAACTGCGAGTCGTAGATCCACCAGAATGCGATCGCCGAAAGCGCCGTCGGGACGATGAACGGCAGCAGCACGATCGCGCGGAAGAACGCCTTGAACGGCAGGTGCTTGTTGAGGAGCAGCGCGAGCCACAGACCCAGCCCGAACTTGATGACGCTCGCGACCGTCGTATAGAAGATCGTGTTGAAGAGCGCGAGCCGCGTGACGTCGTCGCCCCACAGGAACACGAAGTTCTCGAGACCGATCCATTCGCCGGGGCGGCCGATCTTGGTGTCGGTGAAGCCGAGCCAGGTGCCCAATCCGAGCGGATAGGTGAGGAAGACCAGCAGCAGCGCGGCCGCCGGCAGCATGAAGATCGCGCCGAGCAGGTGCCGGTTGTCGAGGGCGCGCCCGAGCGCGCTTTGCTTGGTTGCCACTGGGCAATGCGATCTGTCTTGTCAGCGAACCGCGCGCTGTTTCGAAACGTCGATGGGCTGCGAGGATCGCAGGGCGGGTGCGCGTTAGGCGGCGTCGCCGCCGCCTAACGCGCACAGATATAACGTCGCGCGTGCAGGCGGCGGCATGGCTGAACCGCCGGACACGCGCGACGGAATATCAGACCTTGTAATAGCGCTCCGCCCGCTTCTGCGCCCGTTCCGCGGCTTCCTTCGGCGTCTTCGACCCCGAAGCCGCCTCGGCCACCATGTTGACGACGATGAAATCGGACAGCGCGCCGGCCGATGCATACCCCATCTTGCCGGCGTAGCCCGACGGGATCATGTTGATCATCGAGTTGCGGTACGGCGTGTGCTTCGGGTCGACTGTCCAGATCGGATTCTTCTCGTAGTAGCGCAGCGCCGGCGTGACGTAGCCGATCGACGCCTGCACCCACGGGTCCATCTGCTCGGCCTCCATCATGAAGCGCAGGAACTCCTTCGCCGCCTTCGGGTACTTGGTGTACTTGAAGATCATCTGGTTGAAGAACAGCTGGAACTCGGTCGGATGTCCCACGGGCCCGATCGGCATGTTCGCGTGGTTGATGTCGGCCGCCATCTCCTTGAGCTTCGGGTCCGGCGAGTTCTTCGCGGCGTAGTAGATCGAGATGCCGTTGTTGGTGAGCGAGATCTGTCCGTCGAGGAACGCCTTGTTGTTGTTCGGGTCGAGCCACGACAGCGTGCCGGGCACGAACGTCCCGTAGAGCTCCTTCGCGTACTCGAGCGCCTTGATCGTCTCGGGGCTGTCGATGACGACCTTGTTGTCCTTGTCGACGAGCTTGCCGCCGAACGACCAGACGAGCGACTGGCACCACGTGTTGGCGTCGCCGGTCGCGTTGCCCAGCGCGAAACCGGGCGGCGTGCCCTTCTCCTTCAGCGCCTTGCACAGCTTGAGAAAGCCGTCGGTGTCCTTCGGAAAGCTGTCGAAGCCGGCCGCCTTGATGTGGCTTTCGCGATAGACCATGCACACGCCCGCCACGCCGAGTGGCACGCCGATCCATTTCTTGCCGTCCGGGCGCAGGTACGGATCGCACACCGGATACCAGCCGCCGTACTTCGCGCCGAGGTAGTTGCAGACGTCGGTGACGTCGACCAGCTTTTCCGGGTACAGGTTGGCGTCGTCGTTGGTCGACAGGATGATGTCGGGACCGGCGCCCGTGTTCGCGGCGACGGCCGCCTTCGGCCGCACGTCCTCCCAGCCCTCGTTGTCGACGCGGACCTCGATGCCGTATTTGTCGGTGAACGCCTTGACGTTCTTCATGTACTGGTCGATGTCGCCCTGGACGAACCGGCTCCAGCGCAGCACGCGCAGCTTGGCGCCCTTCTCGGGCGTGCTCTTCCACTGGGCGCTCGCATCCTTGACCCAGATGAACGGCCCGACGGCGGCGCTCGCGGCCACCGCCGCGGATGCCTTCAGGAATTTGCGACGCTTGACGATGCTCATTGTTGCCTCCTCGGGTGATGGGCGGTTTCTTGTGCCCGGTAGTGAAGGATCAGGCGGCGAGGCGCTCGCCGCTCGCCGCGTCGAACAGGTGCGCTCGCGCGAAATCCGGGCGTGAGATGGATGCGCTGGCCCGGACGGCAGTCGGCGCGATCGCGGATCGTCGCGGTGACTTCCTGGCCGTTGAATCGGCAGTAGAGCTGCGTGTCGGCGCCGGTCGGCTCGACGACGACGACGTCGACCGGCACGCCCGCGGCCGAGAGCGCGAAATGCTCGGGGCGGATGCCGTAGAGCACCTGCTGGCCGTCGTCGGCGCGCGCGCCCGCCGGCAGCGGCAGCGCGGAGCCGTCGGCGAAGTCGACGTGCGGCGCGCCGCCCGTGGTGCGTGCCACGCCGGGGATGATGTTCATCGCCGGCGAGCCGATGAATCCCGCGACGAACGTGTTGACCGGACGGTCGTAGAGCGTCAGCGGGTCGCCGGTCTGCTCGACGACGCCGTCCTTCATCACGACGATCTTGTCGGCCATGGTCATCGCCTCGATCTGGTCGTGCGTCACGTAGATCGACGTCGTCTTCAGGCGCTGGTGCAGTTCCTTGATCTCGGTGCGCATCTGCACGCGCAGCTTCGCGTCGAGATTGGACAGCGGCTCGTCGAACAGGAACACCTGCGGGTCGCGGACGATCGCGCGGCCCATCGCGACGCGCTGGCGCTGGCCGCCGGAGAGCTGGCGCGGATAGCGGTCGAGATAAGGTGCGAGCCCGAGGATGTCGGCGGCGCGGTTCACCCGCGCCTCGACTTCCGCCTTCGGCTGCTTCGCGAGCATCAGCGCGAACGACATGTTGTCGCGCACCGTCATGTGCGGATAGAGCGCGTAGTTCTGGAACACCATCGCGATGTCGCGCTCCTTCGGCGCCATCCGGTTGACGACCTTCTCGCCGATCAGCACCTCGCCGCCGCGTGATCTCCTCGAGCCCGGCGATCATCCGCAGCAGCGTCGACTTGCCGCAGCCGGACGGCCCGACCAGCACGCAGAACTCGCCGTCGTCGATCGCGATGTCGACGCCGCGGATCACGTGCGTCGAGCCGAACCGCTTGTGCACTGCAACGATGCGAACGCCTGCCATGGGCTGATTCTACCTTTGCCGGATCGTGGGGCGTGGCTGACCGGAGCTATGGGCGGCGCGTGCCGGCCGAGACCACGTAGTCGGGTCGTCCGGTGGCCTGCCAGGTGACGATGTTGCGCGCCGCCTTGCGGCGCAGCTCGCGCTCGGATTCCGCCGAGTAGAACGCCGCGTGCGGAGACAGGATCACCCGCGGATGGCCCATGAGCTTCGAGCCGGGCGGGACGGGCTCGACCGGGAGCACGTCGAGCGCCATGCCGGCCAGCGTTCCGCGCTCGAGCGCCGCGAGTCCGGCGTCGATGTCGACGACCGCGCCGCGCGCCGTGTTGACGAGAAACCCGCCGGGCTTCATCACGCCGAGCACGGCGGCGTCGATCATGCCGCGCGTCTGCCCATTGAGCGGCACGTGCAGCGACACGACGTCGCTGTGCGCGAACACGTCGGTCAGGCCGCCGCGCTCGACGTACGCCGGAAAGTCGCCGTCGATGATGTAGGGGTCGCAGGCGATGACCCGCCGGAACACGTTGCGCCCGATGTGCGCGAAGCGCTTGCCGATGCGTCCGAGCCCGACGATGCCGAGCGTCATGTCGCTCGCGCGCCGCAACGGCCCCGACGACAGGTAATGCCAGGTCCCGGCCTGGATGTCGCGGTGGTAGGCAACGACGTTGCGAATCAGCGCGAGGGCCATGCGCGAGCGCGTGCGTGGCGACCTCGCCGACGCCGTAGTCGGGCGAGTTCGCGACCCAGACGCCGTGCTTCGCGCAGGCCTCGGTGTCGATGGTGTCGTACCCCGCGCCGATGCGGCTCACGATGCCGAGCTGCGGCAGCGCCGCGACGACCCGCGCGGTGATCGGCGCGTACTGCAGCAGGATCGCGCTGCAGTCGCGCGCGGCGGCGATGACGTCGTCCTCGCTGCGGCACTGCGCCGTGACGAGGTCGATCCCTGCCGCGGCGAAGATCTCGCGCTCCTGCCCGATGTCGGGAAAATCGTTGTCGGAGAGGAGGACCTTGGGCATCGGGGGCAACTCGCGGCGGGCTTTCGGCCCGAACGGCGCGGGCGGGGACGCGCAACGGTACGTGGTGGTGCCGCCGATGGTCAAGTGGTAAGGCCAATTAAGCGGCGCGCCGGGCCGGGAACGCTATAATCGGCGCCCCCGAACCAACGCCGGTCGCGCTCCGCGCGTCTCCCGGCCGATCCCGCCGATGCCCAAACTCCTGCAAACGACGATCGCCGGCAGCCTGCCCAAGCCGTCCTGGCTCGCGACTCCCAACGAGCTCTGGGCGCCGTGGAAGCTCGAAGGCGAGGCGCTCGCCGAAGGCAAGCGCGACGCCGTGCGCCTCGTGCTGCGCGACCAGGAGGAGGCCGGGATCGACATCGTCAGCGACGGCGAGCAGACGCGGCGGCATTTCGTCACCACGTTCATCGAGGGTCTCGACGGCGTCGACTTCGCGCACAAGCGCACCGTCCGGATCCGCAACCGCTACGACGCCGACGTGCCGGTGGTCGTCGGCCCGGTCGCGCGGCGCGGGCCGATCTACGTCGACGACGCGCGCTTCCTCAAGGGCGCGACCACGCGCAGGGTGAAGTACACGCTGCCCGGCCCGATGACGATGGTCGACACGCTCTACGACGCGCACTATCGGAGCCGGGAGAAGCTCGCGTGGGCGTTCGCCGAAATCCTCAACGAGGAGGCGCGGGCGATCGAGGCCACGGGTGTGGACACGATCCAGTTCGACGAGCCCGCATTCAACGTCTATTTCGACGAGGTGCGCGACTGGGGCGTCGCCGCGCTGGAGCGCGCCGCGCAGGGCCTCGCCTGCACGACCGCCGTGCACATCTGCTACGGCTATGGCATCAAGGCGAACAACGACTGGAAGAAGACGCTCGGCAGCGAATGGCGGCAGTACGAGAATACGTTTCCGCTGCTCGCGAATTCGTCGATCCGCCAGGTGTCGCTCGAATGCGCGAACTCGCATGTGCCGATCGATCTGATCGGCCTCCTTGCCGGCAAGGACGTGCTGGTCGGCGCGATCGACGTCGCCTCCGACCGGGTCGAGACGCCCGACGACGTCGCCGCGACGATCCGCACGGCGCTGAAGTTCGTCCCGGCGGACCGGCTCTATCCCTGCACGAACTGCGGGATGGTTCCCCTCGCCCGGGACGTCGCGCGCGGAAAGCTGAAGGCTCTGGGCGCCGGCGCCGCGCTGGTCCGGACCGAACTGGGCGCAGGCTGACCGCCCGGCCCCGGTGATCGAGTCGCCGCGCCCCTGGGACAGTGGCCCCGGAGCCCGGGCCAGGCATCGACCGGGCCGCGGGGCCGGCGGCGCCCGGCCTGCCCCCTTAATCCAAACCGGCGAGACCGGCAAGATCCCGGCCGGGCCGGAAAATCGGCCCGGGTAGTTGCCTTTCCCCGATTGCGGTATCATCCTGCGCGTGTTTTGTCCCAAGGCAGTCAGAACGCCCTGTGCGACCATTTTTGCAGTCGTCGCCGCTCTTTCCTTGAGATCGAAACATTGACGGGAATCATCCCGATATCATTTTTTCCTGAGGAAAAAAGCAAATGGCAACAGGTACTGTGAAGTGGTTCAACGATGCGAAGGGCTACGGGTTCATCACGCCGGACGGCGGCGGTGAAGACCTCTTTGCGCATTTTTCGGCGATCAACATGCCGGGATTCAAGTCGCTGAAGGAAGGCCAGAAGGTCTCGTTCGAAGTCACGACGGGTCCGAAGGGCAAGCAGGCGTCGCAACATCCAGGCTGCCTGATCGGCGTCCGCGGAGTCTCTTCCGCAACAAAAAAGCCGGGCACCTGCCCGGCTTTTTTGTCGTCCCGGATGCCTCAGCGCCGGCGGCCCGGCACCCGCGCGCGGCCCGCACGCCCGGCGCCTGCCAGGGCGAGCAGCAGCGCGAGCATTGCCAGCGCCCACGACGCATCGACCGGAATCGGGTTCGCGCCGACGACGCCGTTGGTGGCGGCCGAGCTCGAGCTGTTGCTCGGGTTCGGGTCGAGCGTTCCGGGCGGCGGCGCGACGGTCGCGGTGTTCGTGAACGTCGTGGCTCCCGTAACCGTGCCGGTGATCGTGATGACCACGCTTGCGCCGACCGGGAGGACGGGCACCGTGCCGCTCACGGAATTGCCCGAGACGTTCACCGCACCGCAGGCAGCGCCGCCCGCCGCGCTGCCGCAGCTCGCCGCGACGCCGGTGATGACCCCGGGAACGTTGTCCATGAACGTCGCGCCATCGGCGGGGCCCGGCCCGGCGTTGGTGATGAGCAGCGTGTAGGTGATCGCGTCGCCGGGCTTGACTGTTGCCGGCCCGGTCTTGAGGACGCCGACGTCGGCCGATGCCTGGCGGACGTCGCTGTCCGACGCGCTGACCGGCGCACCGGCGGCAGGATCGCTTGCGATCACGGTGTTGACGAGCGGGTCGGCGGTCATGCCCGGCGCGAAATTGACCGGTGCCGTGAACGTGAGGCGGTTGCCGGCGCCCGCGGCGATCGTCGCCCCCGTCGTGCCGAATGCGCCCGCACCCGCCGCACCGACAACCGCGCCGCAGGATGCGGCACCCGTCGGCACGCAGGAAACCGCCGCCGCGAGCGTGACCCCTGCCGGCAGCGCGTCCGTGACCGTGACGCTGCCCGCCGCACTCGGGCCTGCGTTGGTGACGACGACCGTGTATGTCGCGGTGCCGCCCGGCGTGTACGTGGCGCTGCCATCCGTCTTGGTGATGCCGAGTCCCGCCGCCGCGGCGAGCGTGTCGGAATCCGTGCCGGTGCCGGTCGCACCGCTCGGGACATCGGTCGCCGCGGCGGTATTGACCAGAGGATCGGTCGTCATTCCCGCAGCGAACAGCACGGGAATCGTGAAGGTCAGCGCATTGCCGGCGCCCGCATCGATCCGCGCGCCAGTGGTCCCGAATGCCCCCTGTCCCGTCGTACCCGTGACGGCGCCACACGCCGAGGTTCCGCTCGCAACGCAGGTCGCGTTCGCCGAAAGCGTCACGCCCGCCGGGAGCGCGTCGGTGACGGTCACGTCGACCGCATCGGAGACGCCGGTGTTGGTCACCGTGACCGTGTAGGTCGCTCCGGTTCCCGGTGTGTACGTCGTGCTGCCATCCGTCTTCGTCACGACCAGCGATACGTCCGGGGAAAGAGTATCGCTGTCGGACGCGGTGATCGCCGTGGGCATCGCGAGATCGGCCACAGACACCGTGTTCACCAGAGGATTGGTCGTGAGACTCGCCGCGAACGTCACGGGTGCCGTGATCGTAAGCATGTTTCCGGCTCCGGCAGCAATTGTCGCGCCGGAAGCGCTGAAGGCCGTTGCACCCGCCGACCCGCTCACCGCACCGCAGGTCGCGATGCCAGTCGGCACACAGCCCACAGCAGCCGCCAGCGTGACACCGGCGGGAAGCACGTCCGCGACTGCCGTTGTAACCGCGTCGCTGGGGCCGTTGTTGGTGACGACGATCGTGTAGGTGGCGGTTCCGCCCGGCGTATAGGTCAGGCTTCCGTCGGTCTTGGTGACGGCGAGCGCGACGCTGGCCGCGAGCACGTCGCTGTCGCTGCCGTTGGCCGTCGTGCCGGTCGGCACGTCGGTGGCGGTCGCCGTGTTGATCAGCGGAGTCGCGGTCATTCCCGAAGCGAACGCGACCGGGACCGTGAACGTCAGCGCATTCGCGGCGCCCGCGTTGATCCGCGCGGTCGTCGTGCCGAAGCTCGTCTGGCCGGTGGTGCCGGTGCCCGTGCCGCAGGTCGAGGTGCCGCCGGCGACGCAGGTCGCATTGGCGGAGAGCGTGACGCCCGCCGGGAGCGGATCCGTGACGGTCACATCGAGTGCGTCGGAAAGCCCGGTGTTGGCGACGGTGACCGTGTAGGTCGCCGTGCCGCCCGGCGTGTAGGTCGCGCTGCCGTCGTCCTTGGTCACCGCGAGCGTCACCTGCGCCGCCAGCGTGTCGCTGTCGGTCGCGCTGGTCGTGTTGCCGCTCGCGATGTCGGTCATCGTCGCCGTGTTGACCAGCGGATTCGCCGCCATGCTCGCCGCGAAGGCGACGGGCACGGTGAACACCAGCGAGTTCGCGGCGCCCGCGTTGATGCGCGCGCCGGTCGTGCCGAAGCTCGCCTGGCCGGTGGTGCCGGTCACCGCGCCGCAGCTCGACGTGCCGTTGGCGACGCAGTTGGCGCTCGCGGAAAGCGTCATCCCCGCGGGGAACGGATCGGCGACGGTCACGTTGAGCGCGTCGGAGACGCCGGTATTGCTCAAGGTCACCGTGTATGTGGCGGTGCCGCCCGGCGTGTAGGTCGCGCTGCCGTCGTCCTTGGTCGCCGCGAGCGTGACATTTGCCGACAGCGTGTCGCTGTCCTGTCCGCTCGCGTTGGCGCCGGTCGGAACGTCGGTCGCGCTCGCCGAGTTGACAAGCGGATTGGCCGACATTCCCGGCGCGAAGGCGACCGGCGCGAGAAAGACGATCGTATTGGCACCGCCGGGAACGAGGTACGCGTGCACGGCGCCGAGGCTCGTCTGTCCCGTGATGCCAGTCACGGTGCCGCAGCTCGACGTGCCGTTCGCGCTGCACGTCGCGTTGGCGGCGAGCGTCACCCCGGGCGGAAGGAGGTCGGCGACGGTGACGTCGACCGCATCGGACGTTCCGGTGTTCTGCACGGTGATCGCGTAGGTCGCCGTGCTGCCGGGCGTGTAGGTCGACGCGCCGTCGTCCTTCGTCACCAGCAGCGTGACGACCGCGCTGCGGACGTCGCTGTCGGTGGCAGTCGCGGTGCTGCCCGGTCCGGATGCCGCGAGATCGGTCGCGGTCGCGGTGTTGTCAAGCGGGTCTGTCGTCATGCCGGAGGCGAAGGTCACCGGCACCGTGAAGACGAGACTGTTCCCCGCGCCGGCGGCGATGCTCGCCCCCGTCGTGCCGAAGCTCGTCTGCCCCGTAGCGCCCGTGACCGAGCCGCAGCTCGCCGTACCGCTCGCAACGCACGTGGCGTTGGCCGAAAGCGTGACACCGGCCGGCAGCGGATCGGTGAGCGTCACATTGTTTGCCGTGGACGGACCGCCGTTGCCGATCGTGATCGTGTACGTGGCGCTGCCGCCGGGCGTGTAGCTCGGGCTGCCGTCGGTTTTCGCGAGGGTCAGCGCGACCTGCGGCACGATGGTGTCGACGTCGGTCGCCGCGTTGTTGCCCGGATTCGGATCGGTCGTGCCGCCGGGCGGCGCGATCGTCGCGGTATTGGCGAGCACGCCGGTCGCGGTCGACGCCAGCGTGCCGGTCAGCGTGAACGTGGCGGTGCCGCCCAACAGCAGACTGACGGGCGCGTTGATGTTGCCGCTACCGGACGCGGGACAGCTGCTGCCCGCCGACGCGGCGCAGGTCCAGGACGCGCCGGTGATCGTCGCGGGAAGCGTGTCGGTGACCGTCGCGCCCGTGACCGCGCTCGGTCCGTTATTGGTCGCGACGATCGAGTAGGTGATCGGCGTGCCCGGCGTGGCAGAGGACGTGCCGTCGGTCTTGGTGATGGCGAGGTCCGCCACCGGATTCGCCGTGTCTGTGTCGGTCGCGCTGTTGTTGCCGGGTGTCGGATCGGTCGTGCCGGGCGGGACCGCCACCGTCGCCGTGTTGACGAGATTGCCCGTTGCACCCGCGGACACGGTGCCGCTCAGCGTGAACGTCGCGGTGCCGCCGACCAGGAGATTGACCGACGCGCCGATGTTGCCGCTGCCCGACGGCGCGCCGCACGCGCTGCCGGCCGACGCGACGCACGTCCACACCGGCGAAGTGATCGCCGCCGGAACCGCGTCGGCAATGCTCGCGCCAACGACGGCGCTCGGTCCGTTGTTGGTCGCGACAATCGTGTACGTGATCGCATTGCCCGGCGTGTACGTGGCGCTGCCGTCGGTCTTGGTGATCGCGAGATCCGCGACCGGATTCGCGGTGTCGGTGTCGGTCGCGGTGTTGTTGCCCGGCGTCGGATCCGTCGTGCCGGGCGGAACCGTTACGGTCGCCGTATTGACGAGATTGCCCGTGGCGCTCGCGGAGACCGTCCCCGTTAACGTGAACGTCGCGGTGCCGCCGACCAGGAGATTGACCGACGCACCGATGTTGCCGCCGCCGGACGCGGGACAGCTGCTGCCCGCGGAAGCGACGCACGTCCACGCCGGCGACGTGATTGCGGCGGGAACGGTGTCGGCGACCGTCGCGCCCGTGACGGCGCTCGGCCCATTATTGCTGGCGACGATCGTGTACGTGATCGGATTGCCCGGCGTGTAGGTCGCGCTGCCGTCGGTCTTGGTGATCGCGAGGTCCGCGACCGGATTCGCCGTGTCGGTGTCGGTCGCGCTGTTGTTGCCCGGCGTCGGGTCGGTCGTGCCGGACGGTACCGTGACGGTCGCCGTGTTGACGAGGTTGCCTGTGGCGCCGGCCGATACGGTGCCGGTCAGCGTGAACGTCGCCGTTCCGCCATTGAGAAGATCGACGGTGGTGCCGATGTTGCCGCTGCCCGACGGCGCGCCGCATGCGCTGCCGGCCGACGCGACGCAGGTCCACGCCGGCGAAGTGATCGCCGCCGGAACCGCGTCGGCAATGGTCGCGCCAACGACGGCGCTCGGTCCGTTGTTGGTCGCGACGATCGTGTAGGTGATCGGGTTGCCCGCCGTGTAGGTCGCGCTGCCATCGGTCTTCGTGATGGCAAGGTCGGCGACCAGCGACACCGTGTCGGTATCCGTCGCCGTGTTGTTGCCGGGCGTCGGATCGGTCGTGCCTGGAGGCACGGACGCGGTGACGACATTGACGATCGACCCCGTCGCCGTGCCGCTGATGGTCGCCGCGACCGTGAACGTCGCGACGCCGCCGGGGAGCAGATTGACCGCGCTCGTGCCAATGGCGCCGCTGCCCGATGCCGGGCAGGACGACCCCGCGGTCGCCGCGCAGGTCCACGCGAAAGAAGCGACACCGGCCGGCAGCGGATCGCTCACGGTGGCGCCGTTGACCGCGCCGGGTCCGTTGTTGGTGACGGTGATCGTGTACGTCGTGGTGCCGCCGGCGCTGACGCTGGTCTGGCCGTCGGTCTTCGTGACGGCAAGGTCGGCGACGGGATTCGCCGTATCGGTGTCGGTTGCGCTGTTGTTGCCCGGATTGGGATCGGTGACGCCGCCCGGGACCGCCACCGTCGCCGTGTTGACGAGATTGCCGGTCGCCGCCGGCGACACGGTCCCCGTCAGCGTGAAGGTCGCGGTGCCGCCGACCAGCAGATTGACGGAGGCGCCGATGTTGCCGCTTCCCGATGCGGGACAGCTGCTGCCCGGCGACGCGACGCAGGTCCACGTCGGCGAGGTGATTGCCGCGGGCACGATGTCGTTCACCGTCGCGCCGGCGACGGGGCTCGGCCCGGCATTCGACGCGACGATGGTGTACGTGACCGGACTGCCCGGCGTGTACGTCGGGCTGCCGTCGGTCTTGGTGATCGCGACATCGCTTACCAGCGCCAGCGTGTCGGTGTCGGTCGCGGTGGCGGTCGAGCCGGGCCCGCTGCTCGCGGCATTGGCGGCGGTGACCGAATTCGTGATCGACGCCGCGACCATCCCCACACCGAAGCTGACCGGAACCGTGTAGACGAGACTGCTGCCGCCGGTCGGCACGTAGGCGCCCGCGACCGAGAATCCGGTGCCGAGATTGGTGATCGCGCCGCAGCTGGCGCCCGGTCCGGCAACGCACGTCGCGCCCGCGCTTTGCGAGACGCCCGCGGGCAGCGTGTCGGCGAGCGTGACGCTGGTCGCATCCGACGGGCCCGCGTTGGTGACGGTGATCGTGTAGATGGCGCCGGTGCCCGGCGTGTACGTTGCGCTGCCGTCGGTCTTGCCGATGGCGAGGCTCGTCACCGGCACAAGCGTGTCGGTGTCGCTCGCCGTGTTGTTGCCGGCGTTGGTGTCGACCACCGTCGCGGGCGCGACGATCGTGGCCGTGTTCGTGATCGAGCCCGTCGCACCCGGCGCGATCGCGGCCGTGACGGTGAACGTTGCGGTGCCGCCGTTCAGAAGCGTCACGAGCTCGTTGATCGGCCCGCTGCCACTGGCATTGCACGCCGAGCCCGCCGACGCGACGCAAGTCCAGCCCGTGAACGTGACGCCGGCAGGCGGCGTGTCGACCACGCTCGCGCCCGCGACGGCGTTGGGTCCGTTGTTGCGCGCGACGATCGTGTAGGTCGTCGTCGAGCCCGGCGTGACGCTCGCCACGCCGTCGGTCTTGGTGATCGCGAGGTCGGCGACGCCGGTCGCCGCCAGCGTGGCGGAGGCCGGCAGCGGATTCGTGACGCCCTGCGCCGACGTGAACGCGCCGGCGCCGAGCGTATTGGTCAGGTTCCCGCTGGCGTTGGTCACCACGTTCACCGTGATGGTGCAGGTCGCGTTCGCCGCGATGCTGCCGTTGGCGAGCGACAGCGACGATGCGCCGGCGACCGCCGTCAGCGCGCCGCCGCAGGTATTCGTCGCGGCGGGCGGCGTCGCGATGATCATTCCCGCCGGCAGCGCGTCCGTCAGCGCGCCGCTCGTGATCGCGAGCGCATTGGCGTTGGTGTTGATGACGTTGATCGTCAGCGTCGACGTGCCGCCGACGAGCACCGAGGTCGGGCTGAACGACTTGTTGAGCGTGACGCTGGTCAGCACGCGCGTGATGACCGCGTTCGCCGCAGCGGGATTGACGAATCCCTGCGTCGACGTCACCGCCCCCGCCGCGATCGTGTTGGTCGGCGCGCCGGCGGTGCCGGAGGGAGTCGTGACGTTGACGAGGATCGTGCACGACGTCGCCGCCGCACCTCCGGCGAGGATTCCGCCCGCAAGCGCCACGGTACCCGTGCCGGAATTCGCCGTCACCGCGCCGCCGCAGTTGTTGACGAGATTCGGCGTCGTCGAAACGAGATGACCGGCGGGCAGCGTGTCCGTGAAGGCAAGTCCCGACAGCGCCGACGCGCCCGCCGCGCGCGTCAGCGTGATCGTGAGCCGCGTGTCCGCACCCGCCGCGACGGTGGTCGGCGCGAAGGCCTTTGCGACCGAGAGCACGGGGTTGACGACGAGGTTGCCGGTGATGGCCGCCTGCGTGCGCCCCTGGTTCGTGACCAGTGCGCCCTGGGCGATCGAGTTGGTCCGCGTGCCCGTGGATGCGGTCGCCGATGCCTGCACCGGCACGGTGATCGTGCAGGTTCCGCCCGCGGGGATCGCATTGCCGCCGCTCAGCGTGACCGTAGTGGCGCCCGGCGCGGCGTTGAGTCCCCCGCCGCAGGTCGTCGACGCCGCCGGAGACGCCGCAACGGTGAACTGCGGGCTCGCGCCCAGCGTCGTCAGATTGTCGGTGAACGACGTGATCATGGCCTGCGCCGCCGCCGAATTCGTCAGCGTGATCGTCAAGGTGCTCACCTGGCCCTGCAGGATCGTCGCCGGCGAGAACGACTTGCTGCCGCCGACGCTGGTCACGGCTTTCACGACGAGACCGGCGCCTCCCGACGAGTACGCGACGCCACCGAAATTGCCGACGGGAATCGTGTTGGTCAGCGTCACGGGGTTGACGCCGGCGTTGGTGCCGACGACGCTGATCGTCACCGTGCAGTTCGCGTTGGTGATGCCTCGCACCCGCTGCGGGCAACGTGCCGCCGCGACACCGTGAAGGCGTTGGCGCCTGCAACCGGTACCGGCGTGAATGCGAGCGGCGGCGTGCAGGTTCCACCAGTCGTGACGGGTGACGCCACCGTCATCCCTGCTGGCATCGTGTCGGTGAACCCGATGCCGGCAAGCGGCGTCGCGTTGAAATTGCGCACCGTGACGGTCAGGGTCGAGGTCCCGCCGGTCGTGATCGGCGTCGGGCGCGAACGACTTGTCGACCCGCGCGCCGGTCTGCAGACGCACCGCGCTGGAAAATGCCGGGTTGGTCACGCCTTGCGCCGTCGTCAGCGCGCCCGCGGCGATCGTGTTGGTCACGTTGCCGTCGGCGTAGACGTTCGGCGCCGACGCGACGACGTCGAACTTGACGTTGCAGCTCCCGTTGGCGGGTATGGTCCCCGACGCGAGGCTCGCCGTGGTCGCGCCCGTCGTCACCGTTCCGGCGCCGCAGCTCGTCGACGCGTTCGCCGGTGACGCGATGGCCAGGCCGGCGGGAAGCGTGTCGGTGAAGGCGGCGCTGGTCAGCGCGACCCCGTTGGGGTTGGTCAGCGTGATGGTGACCGTCGACGCGGTCCCGTTGCCGTGAATGTTCGTCGGCAGGAACGCCTTCGCGCCGGTGACCGAACGCAGCGCGGCGACCGTCAGCGTCGCCGAGGCGTTCTGCGGGTTGGTCCCCTGCGACGAGCTGACCGCGCCGGACGGAATCGTGTTGATGTAGACCCCGGGCGTCGGCGAGACGACGGTCACCTGCATCGAGCACTGGCCCGCAACGCCGGCGGCGGCGGCGGGAATCGTTCCGCCGGAGAACGAATATGAACCGTTCCCGGGCGTCGCCGTGACCGCGCCGCCGACGCACGTCGTCGAGGCATTTGCGGGATTCGCGACGACGACGCTGCCGGGGAGCGTATCGGTGAACGTCACCGCCGTCGCCGGCGCGGCATTCGAATTGAGGAGGATGACCGTCAGCGTCGAAGTCTGTCCTGCGGAGACATTGGTGGGCGCGAACGACTTGTTGAGTCCGACCGACGCGAACGCCGCCATCGGTGCGAGCGCCGTCGCAACGAGCAGCGTGCGAAACAAATATGCACGCGCGATGCGCGGGACGGGCAAGCGAAGGCTGAGGTTCAAGGGACTCCCGGTCTTGATGACTGCAATGCCGCTGCAAAACGAACACCCGCTCGAATCCGCCGGTTCAACCTGACCGGCGCGGCAACCCAGCCTGACGAATCCCGTCCTGACGAGTCTCCGAAAGTGAGCTGCGTCCGGGTGTTCTTTTGGCTACAGTACCGGCGCGCCCCGGAATCTACCAGATTTGGGCGCTTCGCCGTGCGTCGGCCGAGTGGTCAGAGCAATCGCTGTGCCACGCGTCACTCGATCCCGTGGCGGGCGAGCAGCGGATCCTCGACGCCGGCCTCGGCAAACCCCTTCTGCCGCAGGAGGCAGGCATCGCATCGGCAGCAAGGCGCGCCGTCCGGCGCCGGGTCGTAGCAGCTGCAGGTCAGCGCGAAGTCGACGCCGAGCGCGAGACCGCGGCGGATGATGTCGGCCTTGCTGAGCGCGATCAGCGGCGTGTGCAGCACCAGTCGCTGCGTGCCTTCGACGCCGGCGCGCGTGGCGAGATTCGCCATTCGCTCGAATGCCGCGATGTATTCCGGGCGGCAGTCCGGGTACCCGGAATAGTCGAGCGCGTTGACGCCGAGGAAGATGTCGGTCGCGCCGCGCGTTTCGGCGCAGGCGAGCGCAAAGCTCAGGAAGATCGTGTTGCGTGCGGGGACGTACGTCACCGGAATCCCATGCGCCATGTCCGACGCGGAGCGGCCCTTCGGCACGTCGATGTCGGCGGTCAGCGCAGAACCGCCGAAGCGGCGCAGGTCGAAGTCGACGACGAGATGCTCGCGCGCGCCGAGGGCCGAGGCGACGCGCGCCGCACACTCGAGCTCGACCGCATGCCGCTGCCCGTAGCGAAAGCTGATCGCGTGCGCCGAGTAGCCTTCGCTGACGGCGATCGCCAGCACAGTGGCCGAGTCGAGGCCGCCGCTCAGGAGTACCACGGCGTTACGGACTGCCACGAGGAAATCTCCCGAACCGGGTCACGACTCCCGTCGACAGGGCCCTCGCGGCGGCGCAAGCCCCCGGCATCTGAGCCTTGCTTTGACACACGCGCATCCGGCCTTCGCTTGGAAACGAAGGCGCAACGGTACATGAAGACGGTGCCGTTTGACAGCGAAGCGACGCGCGGCCCCCGCGGCGGATCATCGTCGCGATTGCTGCACGTTTGGCGCGGTGTCGGTCGGCATCACGCCGGGATGCCGACTTCCTTCAGCATCGCCCTGATGCCGTTCCAGCAGATCTGCACGCCGATGCTCAGCACGATGAACGCGGAGAGCCGCAGCACGATGACCATCCCCCGGTGCCCGATGCGCGCCGCGAACCGGTCGGCATAGCGATATGTGAGGAGGATGGTCAAGGCGACGATGAAGGACCCGATGACCGCAGCGAGGATCTGCATGATCAGGCGGTCGAGCGTGTGCGCGTGATTCGCGCCGATGGTCACGGCGACCGACATCACGCCCGGGTCGACGGTCAGCGGCATCGTCAGCGGGTAGAACGCGCGCGCCAGCGCAGCCGCAGACGCCCCGCGCGAATCGGCCGTCGTTTCGTCCGGACGCGAGTCGTCGTTGAGGAGCTTCCAGCCGAGCGCGCAGACGACCGCGCCGCCCGCGACCTGGATGACCGGCACCGAGAGCCCGAACAACCGCAGCACGAACGAGCCCAGCAGCATCGAGCCCAGCAGCAGCGCGAACGAGTAGGCGGCAATGTGCCGCGCCAGCGCGCGCCGGGTCGGCTCGTCGCATCCGGACGTGAGGCGCAGGAAGAGCGGCGCGTCACCCGGCGGATTGACCACCGGCAGCACGGCGCCGACGACGACGAGGATCGCCGCGGACAGCTGGACAATGTCGGACCAGAGCATCGCGTCTTCGCGGGGCGGCCGGATGAATATCGGTCGAGCATACAACGTCGCGACGTGTCGTGGCGCGCGCTCGGCGCGGCGACGTTCGCTGCCGAATCACCTCGTTCCCCGTCCAGTGTTACTCGCGCAGCCCAGCAAGGGCCGGCTTCAGCGCTCGTGGGCAAGGAACCCGGACAGCCGCGCGATGCCGTCGGCGAGCCGCGCCTCGCCCGACGCGAAGCACCAGCGGACGAATCCCTCGCCTTCCGGACCGAAGGCACTGCCGGGCGCGAGTCCCAGCTTCGCCTCCCGGACGAGCCGCTTGCAGAACGCGAGGCTGTCGCTGATGCCGTCGACGCGAAAGAACGAATACATCGCACCGGCAGGCGGCGCGGCGCTGACGCCCGGAATCCGGGCAAGCTCCGCCGTGAGGAAATCGCGGGCACGGCGAAACCGCGCGAGCGTGTGCGCGACCGTCGGTTCGCCCTCGTTGATCGCGACGACGCCGGCGCGCTGGACGAACACCGGCGAGCACGACGTGTTGTACTCGATCAGCTTGCCGAGATCCGGCATCAGCTCGTCCGGCGCGACAATCCAGCCGAGCCGCCATCCGGTCATCAGCCATGCCTTGGAGAAGCTGTTGGTGCTGACCAGCCGCTCGCCTCGTGCCGCAATGTCGAGAAAGGAAGGCGCGATCGACGCCGACCCGTCGTCGGCGTAGTGCAGGCGCTCGTAGACGTCGTCCGCAACGATCCAGATTCCAAATTGGCGGCAGTGCGCGAGGATCGCCTCCTGCTCGCGCCGCCGCAGCGTCCAGCCGGTCGGGTTGTTCGGCGAGTTGATCATCACGGCGCGCGTCCCCGGCGTGAGCGCGGCAAGCAGGCGGTCGAGATCGAGCGTCCAGCCGCGTTCGCCGAAATCGAGCGCGACGCGCACCACGTCGGCGCCGAGGATCTTGGGGATTTCGGTGAGATTGGGCCACAAGGGCGTCACGCAGACGACGCGATCGCCCGGCCCGATCAGCGCTTCGACGGCGAGCATCAGCGCCGACATGCCCGACGCCGTCACCGCGATCCGGTCGCTCGTCACGGCCGCGCCGGCCTGCGACGGGTGCAGGCGCGACACATACGCGCCGAGCGCATCACGAAGCTCGGGGATCCCGAAATTCATCGAGTAGAACGTCTCACCCGCGGCGAGGGCGCCGACGGCGGCCGCGCGGATGAATTCGGGCGTGACTTCATCCGGCTCGCCGAACCAGAAGGGCAGGATGTCAGGGTCGCCCATGCCCGCGTTGGCGACCTCGCGGATCTGCGAGGCGACGAGCGCCCGCACCCCGGGACGGGCGCCGAGGTCGCGCGCGGAATCGATGCGCGTCGTCATCGGCGTGGCGCGCCGCTGCATTGCGTGGGGCCGGCGGCGGCCGCGCCGGGACGCGAATGTGTGCAGCCGCGACGGGCCGCATGCCGAGTCGTGCTAAGCTCGTCTTCCCGCGAACGGCTCGCGGCTCGCCCGACTCGAAACCCTCCCGCAGGGGACACCATGCCAGGCCTTCTCCCAGACGTCGATCCCGACGGCCTTCTCGAATACTCGGTGGTCTTCACCGACCGCTCGCTCAACCACATGTCGCAGCGCTTCCAGCGCGTCATGGGCGACGTCTCGGGCATCCTGAAGCACGTCTACAACGCGCATTCTGCCATTGTCGTCCCGGGCGGCGGCACTTACGGCATGGAGGCGGTGGCGCGACAATTTGCCACTGCGAAGAAGTGCCTCGTGCTGCGCAACGGCTGGTTCAGCTATCGCTGGACGCAGATCTTCGATGCCGGAAAGATCCCGGCCGACGCCGCCGTGCTGAAGGCGCGCCGGACCGGCGCCGGAACGACGGCTCCGTTCGCGCCGGCGCCCATCGATGAAGTGGTCGCCGCGATCCGCGAGACGAAGCCCGATCTCGTCTTCGCGCCGCACGTCGAGACCGCCTCGGGCATTCTGCTTCCCGACACCTACCTGCGCGCCGTCGGCGATGCCGTGCGCGCCAGCGGCGGGATGTTCGTCCTCGACTGCGTTGCCTCGGGCGCGTTGTGGGTCGACATGGACGCCTGCAGCGTCGACGTGCTGATCACCGCGCCGCAGAAGGGCTGGAGCAGCACGCCCGGCGCCGCGCTGGTGATGCTGAACCAGCGTGCGCGCGCCGCGATCGACGACACGACCAGCACCAGCTTCGCGTGCGACCTCCGCAAATGGCTGTCGATCATGGAAGCCTACGAAAAGGGCGGCTACGGGTATCACGCGACGCTGCCGACGGACTCGCTCGCGCGGCTGCGCGACACGATGAAGGAGACCGAGCGCTTCGGCTTCGAGAAGGCGCGCGCCGCGCAGCAGGATCTCGGCGGCCGCGTCCGCGCGCTCTTCGCCGCGCACGGCTTCGCGAGCGTCGCGGCCGAAGGCTTCCGATCGCCGACCGTCGTCGTGAGCTTCACCGACGACAAGGACGTCCAGAACGGGAAGAAATTCCTCGAACTCGGTCTGCAGACCGCCGCCGGGGTCCCGCTCCAATGCGACGAAGGTCCCGACTTCCAGAGCTTCCGCATCGGCCTCTTCGGCCTCGACAAGCTCGGCAATGTCACCCGCACCGTGAAGAGCCTCGAGCAGGCGCTCGCACAGATCGGCGCCCCCGCGCTCGAACGGCGCTGACGCGCCTCGCGCGATCCCGCAAGGGCGATGAGCGCGACGGCACCGGTCACCGCATTGCGCGGCATCTGGCCGGCGCTCCTGACGCCGCTCGACGCGAAGCTCGACATCGACCACGCGCGCTTCGCGGCGCACGCGCGTTCGCTGCTCGCTGCCGGCTGTGGAGGGGTGACGCCGTTCGGGACCACGGGCGAGGGGCCGTCATTCTCGGTCGATGAGCGTCGCGCGGCGGTCGACGCGCTCGTTGCCGGTGGCGTTCCCGGCGCGAACCTTCTCGTATCGGTGAGCTGCGCCGCGCTGCCCGATGTCCTCGCGCTCACGCGTCACGCGCTCGCGGTCGGCGCGCACGGCTGCCTGATGATGCCCCCGTTCTTTCTCAAGGGTGTTCCCGACGAGGGCGTGATCGACGCCTACCGCTACGTCATCGACGGTGCGGCGGATCCGCGGCTTCGGCTCTATCTGTATCACATCCCGCAGGTCTCCGGCATCGCGCTTTCGCACGACGTGATCCGGGCGCTGTGGCGCCTGTATCCGCAGACCATTGCCGGAATCAAGGACAGCGGCTGCACGCTCCGCGATTCGCTGGCGCTCGCCGACGCGTTCATGCCGGGCCTCCCGGTTTACGTCGGCAACGAGCCGGACCTCCCCGCGCTCGGCCGGCGCGGCAGCACCGGCGCGGTCAGCGGCCTCGCCAACTTCGCGCCGCGACTCGTGCGACGGCTGGTTCTGGAGCCCGATGCGCCTGGCGCCGGGACGGATCTCGCGCGCGCACGAGCATTTCTCGAAGTCTTCCGCGACTATTCGCTCACACCGGCACTCAAGGCCACAATGGCGAGCCTGACGGGAGACTCCGCATGGCTGCGCGTGCGCCCCCCGCTGCGCGCGCACGGCGCCGGCGAATTTGCAGCACTCGAACGCGACCTGCGCGCGTTCGGCATTGATCCCACCAAAGACTGACCACGAACAGGAGGACTCCATGACGACATCCCGCACGCGCCGCACGCTGCTCGCCACCGGTGGCGCGCTCGCAATCGCCTTGCTCTTGCCGGTGACGGCGCAGGCCCAGAACAAGGTGCTGCTGCGCATCTCGACCCCCGCCGTGCCCGACGACTGGCACGCGAAGATGTGGACCGTGATGAAGGAGCAGCTCGACAGGAGCGCGCCCGGCGAGTTCGACGTCCAGATCAATCTCAACGCGTCGCTGTTCAAGCAGGGCACGGAGCCCGCCGCGATGGCGCGCGGCAACCTCGAGATGTCCGCGATCTCCGCGTTCGACATTGCGAAGCTGGTGCCGGAATTCTCGATCTTCACCGCCGGATACGTCGTACGGGACGCCGCCCAGCAGCAGAAGATCTTCAACGGCCCGATCGGCGAGGAGATGTTCAAGCCGGTGTCGGAGAAGATGGACGTGACGGTGCTCGCCACCGCCTATCTCGGCACGCGCGAGGTCAACCTGCGCGAGGCGCGCAACGTGCGCACGCCGGCCGACCTCAAGGGCGTCAAGCTGCGGATGCCGGGCTCGAAGGAGTGGCTGTTCCTGGGCGATGCGCTCGGCGCCACCGCGACGCCGCTCGCCTTCGGCGAGGTCTACCTCGCGCTGAAGACGGGCACGATCGACGGGCAGGACAATCCGCTGCCGACGGTACGCGCCGCCAAGTTCTACGAGGTGACGAAGCAGCTCGTGATGACGGATCACCTCGTCGACTGCATCTTCATCGCGATTGCCAACAAGACGTGGAACGCCCTGACGCCTGCGCAGAAGCAGAAGCTCAAGTCCGCGGCCGTTGCGGCAGCCCAGTACAACAACGAGAACCGGATCAAGGAGGAGGCTCAGCTGGTCGAGTTCCTCAAGCAGCAGGGGCTGCAGGTGACGATTCCCGACCGCGAGGCCTTCCGCAAGCACGTGCAGGAGGTCTATCTCGAGTCCGATTATGCGAAGGTGTGGCCGAAGGGCCTTCTCGAGCGCATCAACGGCGTGAAGTGACGGGGCGCGCGATGCGCAAGCGTCTCACGCAGCTGGCCGAGGCGGTCGCCGCGGGCGTATTCGCGCTCCTCTTCCTGACGTTCGTCGTCCAGGTGGGCATGCGCTTCCTGTTCAACCGCCCGCTCGCCTGGTCCGACGAGCTCATCATGATCCTCTACATCCTGATGGTGTTCTGGGGAGCGGCGACGCTCCTCAAGGAACGCGATCACGTGATGCTCGACCTCGTCTACGCCGCGCTGCCGCCCGGCGGACAGCGCATCTTCGCCATCGTCGGCGCGGCGCTGATGGCGGCGCTCCTGCTGGTGCTGCTGCCCGAGGCGTACGACTACGTGCGCTTCATGCAGCGCGAGAGCACGCCGGTGCTGGGCGTCCCGTTCTCGATCGTGTTCGCGCCGTTCGTGCTGTTCGTCGTGCTGGTCGCGTGGCGCTACGTCGTCAAGCTCGTGCGTCTCTTCGGAAGCGGCTGGACGCGAGAGCTCTGACCCCATGAGTGTCGCCCTCACGGTGCTGCTGCTGATGCTGGCACTGACGCTGGTGCTGCGCCTGCCGATCGGCTTCGGCATGCTCGCAAGCGGCGTCGCGTACCTACTCGTCAAGCGCCAGGACATCGGCCTCGTCGCCGAGCAGGTGCTGAACGGGATGTACAACAGCTACGTGCTGCTCGCGGTGCCGCTGTTCATCTTCGCCGCCGCGGTGATGAACTCCGGAACGGTCAGCGAACGGCTGTTCGATTTTGCGCAGGCCATGGTCGGCCGGCTGCGCGGCGGTCTCGCCCACGTCAACATCATCGTCAGCGTGATCTTTTCGGGCATGAGCGGCAGCGCGATTGCGGACGCCGCGGGCCCCGGCATCGTCAGCATCCGGATGATGCAGAAGAATGGCTACTCGGCGGAATTCGCGGGCGCGCTGACCGCGGCGTCGTCGACGATCGGCCCGATCATCCCGCCGTCGATCCCGATGGTCATCTACGCGCTCGTCTCGGGCGCGTCGGTCGGCGCGCTGTTCCTCGGCGGCGTGATTCCTGGATTCCTGATGGCGATCGCGCTGATGCTCGCCGTGCACTCCGTCGCCCGCAAGCGCAACCTGCCGCGCGCGGAGCCGATGCCGTGGCGCGACTACCCGAGAATCCTCCTGCGGGGACTCCTGCCGCTCACGCTGCCCGTGGTGCTGCTGGGAGGCATCTACTCGGGGGTGTTCACGCCGACCGAAGCCGCGTCCGCCGCCGCGCTGTACGCACTCTTCCTGGCGGGCGTCGTGTACCGGGCGCTGACGTGGCGGCGACTCTACGAGATTCTCGTCGAATCGGCAAAGGCGAGCGCGTCGGTCACGCTGATCATCGCGTCCGCGTTCGTCGTCAATTACGCGTTCACGGCGGAGGGCGTGCCGGCGCTGGTCGCCGGCTGGCTCACGGCGATGCAGCTCTCGCCGACCGGCTTCCTCGTTGCGGTCAACGTATTGTTCCTCATCCTCGGCTGCTTCCTCGACACGTCGATCATGCTGCTGGTGCTGGTTCCCATCATCCTGCCCGCGGCCAACCTGCTCCACATCGACCTCGTGTTCTTCGGCGTCATGCTCGTCGTCAACATGATGATCGGCCTCGTGACGCCGCCGTTCGGGATGCTGCTCTTCGTCATCAATGCGCTGGCCGGCGTTCCGCTGAAGGGCATGATCCGCGAGGCGTGGCTCTTCATCGGCGTGCTGATGGGCGCGCTCGCGCTCATCACGTTCTTCCCGCAGCTCGTGCTGTGGCTTCCGCATGCGCTGGGATATGGCGTCCGGTGACGCTATCGAATTGCGTGGCGACTGGTGCGACACGTTGTCGCGGAGCCGGCCCGCGTTTGCCTTGTGGGTTGCGCCGAGCGTAATCCTGTGGGTCGAGTACAAGTAGTGGTCAACCTCCGACGCACTCTTGACGTGCCACAATACCTGGCACCCCGCGTCGGCGCACCGTTGCCTCCGGGGATGATCGAACCGGGGAAAGCGGGCCATGAAGAGCCTCGTAGAAATTGGTCTGTTGATCGTTGACGTCTGCGTCTGGCTGTACCTGCTGGTGACAGTCCTTTCAGCGGCCCATCCGTAGACGGCGCGCCAGCAATTTCGGGATCGGCCGGGCGGTTGCTCGGCGGGCAGCTCCGTCTTTCAGCGTCCGCGGCGAATTGCCGCAGCTTGCGTCGAACGGTATCCACTGCGGCGCGCTTGAATTTTCGACATCGCGAAGTCTGGAAGTCAGTGCGTGACGACGGCGATAATTCTTCCCAAGCCGTAAACGTTCGCCTGACACCGCTCGCCCACCGACCTGTTCGATTTACGGGGCTGCCGCTTTACGGGTGTTCCCGAAGCACGGCGCCTCGAAATGACGGAGGCGCGGAGACCCACAGCTTCACGAACTTCGACCCGGACCCTCGGGGTACGTGTGAGACTGGCCTCGCGCTCCGTGCTAGCGGAGTCGAAACGCGGCCGTCACGGGGCAAACGTTTGCAATCGCGTCGCGGTTAGAGCATGCCGGACCAAGTGCAAGGGAATTACACCAAGAGAAAAGGCTTGCCGCCCACTGGGCGTGCAAGCCTTTGTTTTGTTGGTGGCCAAGGGCGGAATTGAACCACCGACACAAGGATTTTCAGTCCTCTGCTCTACCAACTGAGCTACTTGGCCAAGGTGTTGCACGAATTGTAACGGCCACAAGGAACTTGGCCAATTGCAAATCAATCACTTAGAGCAATCTGATTGCAATGACGGCGCCGCACAGACTGACGCGAACGGAATCAGTGATCAAGCCGTTGATTATAACCGAATTCCGCCAAGGTCCGATGCCCGGGCGCTCGTGCGCGTGCGGAACATTGTTGGCGCCGCAGTTGCGCGAACCGCTCACAGCGAACAATGGTCAATCGCCCCCGATCAAGGCGAGCGCCCGCCGCATCGGCACGTCCGAGATCCGCACGAGGCCCGTGAGCGGGTCGTCCATCTCGAGAATCAGGAAGATGGCGCCGGAGACCGACAGGGCGCACAGGAACAGCGCCGCGACGACGGTCATATTGCGCGGCGGAGAGAACAGCCCGAAGCCGACGAAGATCAGCGTCAGCCAGGACACGACGACAACGAGAAGCGGCGTCGAGATCGAATCGTGCCGCTGCAGCAGCAGCAGCCACCGGCTGGCGCTGAGGTCCTGTGCGAGCCCGGTGGCACGGACGCGGAGCTCGCGCTGCGCTTCGTCGCGCGGCACGAGCTCGCGGATGGCGTTGACGAGGCCTTCGATGCGTCCATTGGCGGTGGGGCTCTGGATCTGCGCGAGACGGGCCTCGTTCTGCGACACCAGCGTATCGACCACCGCACCATAATTGGTGCGCAGTCCCGCACGAATCAGTGCCGTTTCCGGACCGTACTGCCGTAGTGCACGGTCGAGCTCGATGACCTTGGCCGCCGTCACGGTGAGCTCGTCGCCCATTCGATCGAACGAGCCCTTGGCGGAGGACACGAGCAGCCCCAGCACCAGCGCCGCCATCGTCGCGACGACGCCGATCGCGAGCTTCACGATGTCCTTCGAATCGTCGCCCAGATGGTGATCGGGCAGCCGGGCGCGCAGGAATCGGCCGAGTAGCGCGCCCCCGAAGACGCAGGTCAGGACAACGGCGGCAACGGCGAGCGCATCCATCGCGCGAAGCCTACGACGGCGATCGAGCGCACGGCAAGCGCCATGGCGCGATCAGCGGCGCCACGGCTTCATCGCGCGAGACACCGACGCGCGCCGGTGCCAGGCACGCGTCACGGCGCCGGCACGACCGTGTAATAGACGCCGTTCGCGCCGTAGCTCGGCTGGAACCACGTGTTGCCGTTGAGGTAATACGTGGTGCCGTTCTTGTTGATCGCCATCGATCCGGCCGGCAGCGCCGCGTAGTTGACGCCCGTCGAATAGTTCGCCGGCGGCGCACTTGCCATTGCTGCACCTGTGGCAACGCCCGCGCCGTACGCCGCGCTGGTTGCCGCCGCGGTGTTGGCGCTTCCGGTGGCGACGCCCGCTGCATAGGCATTGGACGCTGCCGCCTGCGAGTTCGCCGAGGCGACCGCGGCGCCTGCGGCTACGCCGACGACCGCGCCCGCCGCGGCCGCGCAGCCATAGCAACCCGACGCGTAATACGGAACGGCCGTCGGCGGATGATACGGATAGTAGGTCGCGGGATACGCGCCCGGCGGGTGGTAGGCGGTTGCGCCGTAAGGCGTCGTGTGCACGGCGCCGGCGCCGTACGCGCCGGCCGTGGTGCCGCCGTACACGTTGGTGTGCTCCGTACCGCCGCCTTCCGCGTGCGCAGTACTGCCGCCGTAGGCATTGGTGTGCTCGGTGCCCTCGCCCGCTTCGTGCGACGTGCTGCCGCCGTAGCGGTTCTCGTGGCTGGTCGAGCCATAGCTGTGGCTCGTGCTGCCGCCGGCGCGATTCGCCGATGCCCAGCCGGCCGCGGGGCCGGCCCAGACTGCAACCGCGCTCGCGATCAGCGCCGCGGTCATGGTGACGATCGTTTTCATCGCAACTCCGATCAGGGGGTCTTGGTTTGCGGTTTGGCCGGGGCGGGCTTCGCCGGCGTCATCTTGACGATGGGCTTCATGCCGGGCGGCGCGGTGGTCGGGCTCTTGAACGCGATGCGGGGCGCGGCCTGCGCCTTCACCGACGTGAACGTGTCGGGCGTGACGTCCGAATCCAGCTTCCAGTTCGAAAGATCCAGCTCGTGGCGCAGCTGCTGCGGGTCGGCGGCAAAGACCGCACGCACGCGCCGCGGCAGCTTGTCGTCGGCACCGATCCAGATCTGCAGGAACACGTCCTTGTTCGCCCAGGCCAGCATGTCCGTCTTCGTGCCCGCCACGACGCTCGATGGTCCGATGTAGAACGCGAGGATGGCGCCGTCGGTCAGCGCGGCATAGGGATCGTTGACGAGAAGATCGACGAACGGGAAGTAGAGGGCAGCCGAGTTGTACGCGAACTTCAGCGCCTCCTCGACGGTCGGCGGCGCCGCGGATACGGCCACGAGGTTCTCCGCGGGCGCATACGCCATCATCGCCTTGCCGTCGTAGTAGAACTCGGAAGCGGGGCCGTCGCCGGGCATCAGGATCTTGAGCTTGTCCGGCCGCTGCATCGTCACGTCGTAGCGGATCGTGTAGACGATCGGCGGTCCGAGCTTGCTTGGATATTCGTACCCGGCGGTCGCCGTGAACGACATCGCCTTCGCCTTGGCGAGCCTGTCGCTCATCGTCTTCAGCAGATCCATCGCCCTCGGCTCCAGCACCATCTTGAAGGCCGGTTCCGCGGGCTTCTTCGCCTTTGCGGACTTCGCCGGCGCCTTCGCCGGTGCCTTCGCCGCCGGCGCGGCGGCGGGTGCCGCGGACTGCGCACTCCCCGTGACCGCGAATACCGATCCCATGACGAACGCGAGCGCCCGTCCCATCCAAACCAAACGATTCATCGAAAACTCCATCCGCCCGGACGGGCGCCGTGGAAAATCAGGGGATCATCCCGCACGAGAACATCTTGTTGACGATCGGCCCGGAGACCTTGTTGAAGAATGCCTGACGCATCTGCGGGTCGTTCTTCAGGAAGCCGATCACGCGCTGCTCCTCCGCCGACTTCGGCTGGCCCTTCTTTTCCCACAGCTGCTCGCAGCTCGCGCTTTCGTATTTCTGGATCACCTTGTTGGCGACCGCATCCATGACCGGATACTGGGCGTAGGCGACGCCGGCGACGACCAGTGTCACGGCCCCCACGAAAATCCAGAACTGCTTGCTCATGAGTTTTCTCCTTCGCTGATGAGATTGGCACGCGCCCGGTGCTTGCACGGCGCGGCCCTGGCAGGAACACAGGGGCAGGACCTCGGCGCCCCGTGCCCGGCATTATGACGGTTACGGGCTGTCTGTGCAGTACTCTTGGTTTACAAGCGTCCACCGGATGCGCTCAGGCGCCGAAAAACGCCGTCAGCTCGGCGAGCGTCTGCTCGGGCGCTTCTTCCGCGAGGTAATGGCCGGAGGTCAGGCTCCGGCCGCGCACGTCCATTGCGACCGAGCGCCAGTCGGCGATCGGATCGAACAGGCGGTGCACGACGCCCTTCTCGCCCCAGAGAATGAGAAGCGGACACGTGACGCGGGCGGATGCATCGGCCGCATCGTGCTCGAGGTCGATGCCCGCGGCCGCGCGGTAATCCTCGCAGGTCGCGTGAATCGTCGCGGGATCGCTGAAGCAGCGTTCGTATTCCGCGAGCGCGCGCGGATCGAAGATCGACAGTCCCGCCGAGCCCCAGCCGGCGAGCTTGCGTCGCAGGTAGTAGACCGGATCGGATCCGATCAGCCGCTCCGGCAGGTCGAAGGGCTGGATCAGGAAGTACCAGTGGTAATACGCGGTGGCGAACGCGGTATCGGCCTTTTCGTACATGATCCGCGTGGGCGAGATGTCGAGCAGCGCGGCCCGTTCGACCGCGTCGGGATGATCGAGGCAAAGACGGTGTGACACGCGCGCGCCGCGGTCATGGGCGGCGAGCCGGAAGCGTGGAAATCCCAGCGCGTGCATCAGCTCGACCTGGTCCTTCGCCATCGCCCGCTTCGAATAGTTGACGCTGCGCTCGCCTCCCGCGGGCTTGGCTGAATCCCCGTAGCCGCGCAGGTCGCTGCACACGACGGTGTAGCGCTCGGCGAGCCGCGGCGCGATCCGGTGCCACATCGCGTGCGTCTGCGGATAACCGTGCAGCAGCAGCAGCGGCGGGCCGCTCCCCGCGACGATGCACGGAATCTCCGCACCGGACGTCCTGATCCGATGCTCTGCGAATCCGGGAAAGAGTTCGGCGTCGGCGGCGCCCATTCGAATCAGTGGATCTCCGGATCCGCGGTCGGCGCGGTGCCTTCGAGGAAGTCGAAATCGCAGCCCTGATCCGCCTGCGTGATGTGCTGCTGGTAGAGCGCACCGAAGCCGCGCTCGTAGCGCGGCGCCGGCCGCGTCCAGGCCGCGCGACGGCGCGCGAGTTCGGCATCACTCACCTTGAGCTCCAGCCGGCGCGCATCGACGTCGAGCTCGATCAGGTCGCCATCCCGCACCAGGGCGAGCGGGCCGCCGACGAACGATTCCGGCGCGACGTGCAGCACGCAGCAGCCGTAGGCCGTGCCGCTCATCCGTGCGTCGGAAATTCGCACCATGTCGCGCACGCCCTCGGCGAGGAGCTTCTTCGGAATCGGCAGCTGGCCCCATTCGGGCATGCCCGGGGCGCCCTGCGGACCGGCGTGCTGCAGGACCAGCACCGAATCCTTCGTCACCGCAAGCGCCGGATCGTCGATGCGCGCCGCCATGTCGTTGTAGTCGGCGAACACGACCGCGGGTCCGGTGTGGCGCAAAAGGTGCGCCTCCGCCGCCGCCGGCTTGATCACGGCGCCGCCCGGCGCGAGGTTGCCGCGCAGCACGGCGAGGCTGTCGCGCGCGACGAGCGCCCTGTCGCGCGGCAGTATCACGTCACTCGAAAAGACTTCGGCGCCGGCGATGTTCTCGCGCAGCGACTTCCCGTTGACGGTGCGCGCGTCGAGATCGAGCAGGTCGGCGATCTCCGCGAGCAGCGCGCGCAGCCCGCCGGCATAGTAGAAATCCTCCATCAGGAACTTGCCGGCGGGGCGGATGTTGGCGACGAGCGGCGTGCGCCGTGCGAGCTCATCGAAGCGGTCGATCGTCAACGGAACGCCGGCGCGGCGCGCGAGCGCCACCATGTGCACGACCGCGTTGGTCGAGCCGCCGATGGCGAGAATCGTCGTGATCGCATTGTCGATTGCCGCTGCGGTCACGAAATCCCGCGGCCTCAGGTCCTCCCAGACCATTTCGACAATGCGGCGGCCGGTCTCGGCCGCCATTCGCGCATGACGCGAATCGGCAGCGGGAATCGATACGGCTCCGGGCAGCGTGAAGCCCATCGCCTCGGCCGCGGACGTCATCGTCGATGCCGTGCCCATCGTCATGCAGTGGCCGGGCGAGCGGGCGATGCCTTCCTCGATGGCGTGCCACTCGTCGTCGGTCAGGTTGCCGGCGCGCTTTTCCGCCCAGTATTTCCACACGTCGGTCCCGGAGCCCAGGAACTGCCCGCGCCAGTCGCCGCGGAGCATCGGGCCGGCCGGCATGAAGATCGCCGGAAGATTCATGCTGACGGCGCCCATCAGCATTGCCGGGGTCGTCTTGTCGCAACCTCCCATCAGCACCGCGCCGTCGACGGGATACGAGCGGAGCAACTCCTCGGTCTCCATCGCGAGCAGGTTGCGGTAGAGCATCGTCGTTGGCTTCTGGAAGATCTCCGCGAGCGCGATCGCCGGCATCTCGAGCGGGAACCCGCCGGCCTGCAGCACGCCGCGCTTCACTTCCTCGGCACGCTGGCGGAAATGCGAGTGGCAGACGTTGATCTCGCTCCAGGTGTTGAGGATCGCGATGATCGGCTTGCCCGCGTAGTCGGCGCGCGAGTAGCCCATCTGCGCCGCCCGCGAGTGGTGTGTCGAGTTGCGCAGCGTTTCCTCGCCGAACCAGCGGTGCGAGCGCAGCTCGTCGGGCTTCTTTCGCGCGGCCATGGGTTCCTCTGGTTTCCTGCGTTCCGAAGGGGCTGGGAAGTGCGGGAATCGCGGACGGTTTCCGCAGCCGATTATACGCACGGCGTCCGCATGATTGCGGAGGCCCACGGGCACGTTCCGATGCGGCGCTCCCTCCCCGCCCTCCGGTAGAATGCCCGCTGCGCGGCACTCGCGCGAACGCCGACGCGCCATCTCCTCCCGATGCTCCTGTTCGCCGTCACGATCTTCGTCAGCGCGTTCCTGCTCTTCCTCGTGCAGCCGATCGTCGCGAAGGAGATCCTGCCGTGGTTCGGCGGCACCGCGGCGGTCTGGACCACCTGCCTCGTGTTCTTCCAGACCACGCTCCTTGCCGGCTATCTCTACGCCGATACGGTGGTGCGGCGGCTGAATCCCAGGAACCAGGTCACGCTGCACGTGGTGCTGCTGCTGCTCTCGATCGCGGTGCTTCCGATCGTCCCGTCGTCGGGATGGAAGCCCGGCGGCGCCGAGAACCCCTCGTGGCTGATCCTGGGACTCCTTGCGGTCACCATCGGCTGCCCTTACTTCCTGCTGTCGACGACGAGCCCGCTGGTGCAGGCGTGGTTTGCGCGAGCACGCCCGCGCGAGAGCCCCTATCGACTGTTCGCGCTTTCGAACCTCGCGTCGATGCTGGCGCTGCTGGGCTACCCGTTCCTGTTCGAGCCGTGGTCGCCGACGCGCACGCAGGCGATCGGCTGGTCGCTGGGGTACGCACTTTTCGTCGGGCTGTGCGCAGCCGCGGGCTGGACGAGCATCGGGCGCACGCAGGCACCGGTCGTGCATCCGCTCGCGCCGGACAAAGGTGCGACGGCGGGCGGCGAAGGCGCCGCGCCACCGACCGTCGCGCGGCAGATTCTATGGTGCACGCTGGCGGCGACCGGTTCGCTGCTACTGCTCGGCATATCGAACCACATCACGCAGAACATTGCGTCGGTGCCACTCCTGTGGCTCGTGCCGCTCGCCATCTACCTCCTGACGTTCATCCTCTGCTTCGATGCTGCGGGTTGGTACCCCCCGCGCCTGATGCGCGTGCTGGCGGCGGCGGCGCTTGCGGGGATGGCATTCACCCTCGCCGACGCCGAGCTCGAGCATCGCCTCGGCCTGCAGATCGCGGTCTTCTGCACCGGACTCTTCGTCGCTTGCATGTTCTGCCACGGAGAACTCGCGCGCCTCAAGCCGGCGCCGCGCTACCTCACCCGGTTCTACCTCATGCTGTCGCTCGGTGGCGCGGTCGGATCCGTGCTGGTCGGCATCGTCGCGCCCCTCGTGCTGCCGGCGTATTTCGAGCTCGCGTTCGGACTGACGCTGTGCGCCCTGCTCCTGCTCTGGCAGGTGCGCCGCGGCTATTTCTTACTCCGGCTTCTCGGAATCGCCGCCACCGTGGTGACGCTCGGAGGCGCGATCTGGGGAATTCGCGCGTTCTATGACGGGACGATCGTCGCGAAGCGCAATTTCTACGGCGTCGTCCGCGTGCTCGATTATCACGCCGAGGGAGAGAATCACTACCGCACGCTGATGCACGGCACCATCATGCACGGCCGTCAGTTTCTCGGCGCAGGAACGCGCCGCACGCCGACCACGTACTACACCGAGACGTCGGGCATCGGCCGGCTGCTGGAAAAGCTGAATCCCCGGCTGGCGCCGCTCAAGGTCGGCGTGATCGGGCTCGGCACGGGCACCATCGCCGCGTACGGCGCGAAGGGCGATGTCTTCCGTTTCTACGACATCAATCCCGCCGTGATCGACATCGCGCAACGCGATTTCTCGTTCCTCAAGGACAGCGACGCCACGATCGAGCTGGTGCTGGGCGACGCGCGGCTGTCGCTCGAGCGCGAGCCGTCGCAGCAGTTCGACGTCCTCGCGATCGACGCGTTCTCGAGTGACGCGATTCCGGTCCACCTCATCACGACGCAGGCCCTCGAGGTCTATGCACGGCACATGAAGCCGGACGGGGTGATCGCCTTCCACGTCACGAACCGCTTTCTCGATCTCGCGCCGGTCGTCGGGCTGCTTGCGAAGAGCCACGGGTTGAACGTGCTTCGCATCGACGACAACGGCGACGAGAACCCGTACGCGAGCCGCAGCGACTGGATCCTGCTGTCCGCCAACAAGGCACTCCTCGACGCCCCGGAGCTCGTCGCGGTGGCGACCCCGATCCAGCCCCGCCCCGGCCTTCGCCTCTGGACCGACGACTTCAACAATCTGGTCCAGGTGCTCAAGGATTTCTGAGCGCCGGGCGGGCGACCCGTACGCGTTCGCGCTAGAATTTCGCATGCAACGCGCGCGTCAGCCGGCCATCGCCACGGAAGATCCGGCGTCCTATCGCGCGCTCGTCCACCCCGCCGGGACGCGCCACGTCGAGGCCCTGGACCAGCGCGCGCTGCCGCATGCGGTCGTCACCGTGCGGATCGCGGATCTCGGCACCGCGGCGCGCGCGATTCGCAAGATGTGGATTCGCGGCGCGCCGCTGATCGGCGCCGTCGGCGCGTACGGCCTCGCGCTCGCGCTCGATCGGGATGCATCGGATGGCGCGCTCGCCGAGGCGCATGCGACGCTCGATGCGACGCGGCCCACCGCCGTGAACCTCCGCTGGGCGCTCGACCGGGTGCGCGCCGCCGTCGCGCCACTCCCGGCCGACGCGCGCGCCGATGCCGCGTGGAAGGAGGCCGACGCCATCGCCGGCGAGGACGTCGCGCGCAATCATGCGATCGGACTGCACGGGCTCGCCTTGCTGCGCGAGATCGCGCGGCGGCGGTCCGGCCCCGTCGGCGTGATGACGCACTGCAATGCCGGCGCGCTCGCCACCTGCGGCTGGGGCACCGCAACCGCGCCGCTGTTCCTCGCCCACGCGGAAGGCCTGCCGCTGCACGTCTGGGTCAGCGAGACGCGCCCGCGGCTCCAGGGCGCCAACCTCACCGCGTGGGAGATGCACCGGCGCGGTCTGCCTTATACCCTCTTCGCCGACGTCGCGAGCGGCGCGCTGATGCAGCGCGGCGACGTCGATGTCGTCATCGTCGGCGCGGATCGCGTCGCGGCCAACGGCGACGTGTGCAACAAGGTCGGCACGTACGAGAAGGCGCTCGCCGCGCAGGACAATTCCGTGCCGTTCTACGTCGCATTGCCGTCACCCACGCTCGACACGACACTCGACTCGGGCGCCGCCATTCCGATCGAGACACGCGATGCGGACGAAGTGCTCGCGATCACCGGGCGCGATGCCTATGGCCAGACGACCACCGTTGCGATCGCGCCCGAGGGCACGCACGCAATCAATCCCGCCTTCGACGTCACGCCGGCGCGCCTTGTCACCGGCCTCCTCACCGAGCGCGGCATCGCCGCGCCAGACCGGGCGGCGCTGATGGCGATGTTTCCCGAGCGGGCACGATGAGCGAGCTGCGGATGCGCGAGGCGGTGATCGCCGCCGCGCGCGATATGAATGCACTCGGCATCAACCGCGGCATCTCGGGCAACGTCAGCGTGCGGTACGTCACGCAGGACTTCGACGGCTACCTGATCACGCCGACGGGTCTCCCCTATGCGCAGACGATGCCGGAGGACATCGTCGCCATGACGCTCGCTGGTGAAGCGCACGGCCGGAGGCTGCCTTCGTCCGAGTGGCGGTTTCATCGCGACATCTACGCTTCGCGGGGGGATGCCGGCGCGATCGTCCACACCCATGCGCCGTACGCGACCACACTCGCGTGCATGAACCGCGGCATACCGCCGTTCCACTACATGGTCGCGATCGCCGGCGGACGCGACATCCGCTGCGCGCCATATGCGACGTTCGGCACGCAGGAGCTGTCCGATCGCGCGGTCGCGGCGCTCGCCGATCGGCGCGCGTGCCTCCTTGCCCATCACGGAATGATCGCGACGGGTGCGACGCTCGCGGCCGCGCTCGCCGTCGCGCTGGAAGTGGAGACGCTGGCGGAGATGTACTGGCGGCTCTTGCAGCACGGCGAGCCCGAACTCCTCTCCGATGCGGAGATGGACGTCACGCTGGAGAAGTTCCAGACCTACGGGCAGCCGCGCTGAGCCGCGCAAGCGAGCGGCAGAGGTCGATCTCGAAGGGCGCGGCCGCGCGGTAGACTATGCGGCGAAAACCGGCCGGACGTCCGGCCGCCCGCGAGACCAAGAACCACTCCGATGAAGCGACTGACCCACCTCGAGAGGCTCGAAGCCGAGAGCATCCACATCATGCGGGAAGTGGTGGCGGAGGCTGTCAACCCCGTGATGCTGTATTCGATGGGCAAGGACAGCGCGTGCATGCTGCGCCTTGCAAAAAAGGCGTTCCATCCCGCGCCGCCGCCGTTTCCGCTTCTCCACGTCGACACGACGTGGAAATTCCGCGACATGTACGCGATGCGCGAGCGCATGGCGAACGAAATGGGGATGGACCTCATTGTCCACCGCAACCCCGAGGCGCAGAAGCTCGGCATCAATCCATTCGAGCACGGCTCGCAGGTGCACACCGACCTCTGGAAGACGCAGGGACTGCGCCAGGCGCTCGACCAGTACGGATTCGACGCCGCGTTCGGCGGCGGGCGGCGCGACGAGGAGAAGTCGCGCGCCAAGGAGCGCATCTTCTCGTTCCGCACGGCGCAGCACGCCTGGGACCCGAAGCGCCAGCGTCCGGAGCTCTGGCGACTCTACAACATGCGCAAGCACAAGGGCGAGAGCATCCGCGTGTTCCCGCTTTCGAACTGGACCGAGCTCGACGTCTGGCAATACATCCACCGCGAGAACATTCCGGTCGTCCCGCTCTATTTTGCCGCCGAGAGGCCGGTCGTGCTGCGCGACGGCGCGTGGATCATGGTCGACGACGAGCGCATGCGCCTCGCCCCAGGCGAGAAGGCCGTGCAGAAGCGCGTGCGCTTTCGCACCCTCGGATGCTATCCGCTCACGGGCGCGATAGAGTCCGATGCCGCCGATGTTGCGGGCATCATCGAGGAGCTGCTGCTCGCGACGACGTCCGAGCGCCAGGGACGCATGATCGATCACGACGGCGCGGCGTCGATGGAAAAGAAGAAGCAGGAAGGCTACTTCTGATGGCCGACGCCACGCCGCTCGCGAACGGACTCGCCGCGTACCTCGAAGCGCAGGAGAAGAAGGATCTGCTGCGCTTTCTCACCTGCGGCAGCGTCGACGATGGAAAAAGCACTCTGATCGGGCGTCTCCTCTATGAATCGAAGGCGCTGTTCGAGGACCAGCTGACCGCGCTCGCCGCCGATTCACGCAAGGCGGGCACGCGCGGCGACGACGTGGACTTCGCACTGCTGCTCGACGGGCTTTCCGCGGAGCGCGAGCAGGGCATCACCATCGATGTCGCGTATCGCTTCTTCTCCTCCGACCGGCGCCAGTTCATCGTCGCAGACACGCCGGGGCACGAGCAGTACACGCGGAACATGGTGACCGGCGCCTCGACCGCCGACCTCGCGATCATCCTCGTCGACGCGCGCAAGGGCGTGCTGGTGCAGACGCGGCGCCACAGCTACATCGTCGCGCTGCTCGGCATCCGGCACGTCGTGGTCGCGATCAACAAGATGGATCTCGTCAACTACAGCGAGGCAACGTTCGCGGCGATCGCCGCGGAATACCGCGAGTTCGCCGCCACGATCGGTCTCGCCGACGTGACCGCCATTCCTGTCGCTGCCGTGCATGGCGACAATGTCGTGGCGCCCTCGGCGCGGACGCCGTGGTACCGCGGTCCTACGCTCATCCAGCATCTCGAGTCGGTCGAGGTCGACCAGGACCGGCTGCAGCAGCAGCCGTTCCGCCTGCCCGTGCAGTGGGTCAACCGGCCCAATTCGGAATTCCGCGGCTTCGCCGGCACCGTCGCCTCGGGCGTCATCCGGCCGGGACAGCGAGTCCGCGTGCTGCCGTCCGCCCGGGAATCGAAGGTCGAGCGCATCGTCACCGCCGACGGCGATCTCGACGAGGCCGTGGCAGCGCAGTCGGTGACGCTCGTGCTGGCGGACGAGATTGACGTCTCCCGCGGCGACGTCATCGCGTCTACCGAGGCGCTGCCGCAGGTGGCCGACCAGTTCCAGGCCACGCTCGTCTGGATGAGCGAGCAGCCTATGCATCGCGGCCGGAGCTACATGATGAAGATCGGCGCACGCACGGCGACGGCGACCGTGATGCCGCTCAAGTACAAGATCAACGTCAATACGCTTGAGCACGTCGCGGCATCGTCGCTCGAACTGAACGAGATCGGCGTCGTCGACTTCGAGATCGACCGCCCGATCGCGTTCGATCCGTATCTCGAGAACCGGGACACTGGCGGATTCATCCTGATCGACCGGATCACCAACGATACCGTAGGCGCGGGCATGCTTCGCTTTGCGCTGCGGCGTTCCCAGAATCTGCACCTGCAGGCGCTCGACCTCGACAAGGCGGCGCACGCGTCGATCAAGGGCCAGAAGCCCGTCGTGCTCTGGTTCACCGGGCTCTCCGGCTCCGGCAAGTCCGCGATTGCCAACATCGTGGAGCGCAAGCTGTTCGCCGAAGGCCGGCACACGTACCTGCTCGACGGCGACAACGTACGCCACGGGCTGACCAAGGATCTCGGCTTCACCGACGCCGACCGGGTGGAGAACATCCGCCGCGTCGCCGAAGTGGCGCGACTGATGGCGGATGCCGGACTCATCGTTCTCACCGCCTTCATTTCGCCATTTCGCAATGAACGCCGCATGGCGCGCTCGCTGCTGCCGGAAGGCGAATTCGTGGAGGTGTTCATCGACACGCCGCTGGCCGTCGCCGAGGCGCGCGACCCCAAGGGCCTCTACCGCAAGGCGCGGCGTGGCGAGCTCACCAACTTCACGGGCATCGATTCGCCCTACGAGGCGCCCGAGGCCGCGGAGATCCGGATCGACACGACGGTCGCCTCCGCGGATGCGGCCGCCGATCTCATCGTCGAGTATCTGCGCGCAAAACAAAAGCTGGACGCCTGAGCGTCCAGCTTTGCCGCGCGACGGGAAGACGCGCCGCGGCGGGATGGGCGGCGGTCAACTGCCGCGCCACATCACCCGCGTTCCCAGTGGCCGCGATCGAGGTGCCAGCGCCCGTCGCGCTCGTACCAGCGGCCGTTCGCCCAATGCTGGCCATGGCGCTCGTGCTCCCAGTGACCTCCGCGCCATACGTGATGATGGCCGTCGTAGTCCCAGTAACCCGGCGCCCAGACATACCCGACGCGCGGAGCTGGAACTGGCTCGTAGATGACGGCCGGCGGACCGAAGTTGAGCTGCACGTCGACATCTCGCGCCATCGCCGTCGATACGGCGACAACGGAAGCGAAACCAGCCAACAGCAATGCCTTGGGGTATCTCATGAGTGCTCCTTGCAATGACCTGCCCGCGTGCCGAGGCACCATGCCTGCGACATGCCGACCATCTTGGGCTTCGCGCCGGTTCCAAGGCATAGGACTGCGCTCGATCATCGCGTAAGGTCATGCCGACGCGACTGTCGTCCACGCATTGCGGTGTAAGACCACAACGCGTGCCGAGAAAAGGGACGACCGCGATAGGTGCGTCGCGGCCGGCCCGTGACACGTTGGTCGTCAGTGCTTTTGGGGCTGCATTTGCCCGGTCGTGTTCGACGACACCTGCGTGGAGGAATCGGTGGACGACGACGTCTGTCCGCTCGTCGAAACATCCCTGCTCGACGTCCCCGAATTCCGGATCGAAGAAGACGATCCGGCCTGCGACGTGTGGATGTTCGACACGTCAACGCCCAACGCTGCCAGCGTCTGGTCATCGAGCTTGCGTGAAGCGGTGATCCCTTCCGAATTCTGGAATTTGGTCAGCGCTGCCTGGGTGCGCGGACCCCACTTGCCGTCGATCGGGCCGGGGTTGAAGCCCTTCTCGCCCAGCGCCTGCTGCACTTCGCGTACCACGGTCGCGTCATGCGTATCGGCAACGCCGGAGGTCGAATGGGTTGCGCGATCGCTGGCGTTGGCGGAATAGGACGATCCACCATTCGCCGACATGTCGGTACTCGCCGTGCCCATCCCAGACGCCTGATTCTGGGCGTAGGTGGTTCCGGCGCCAGACGCCGTGCCTGTCGACCCCATGCTCATGCTTGGAGGCGCCGATGTCGTCCCACCGGCCAGCGAGTTCGACGTGCTGGCCTTGGTGTTGGACGGCGTCGCGGACGCCGAGGTGGATGTGCCGGACGTCGTATTCGATGTCCCGTACGCCGTGTTTGGCGCCGACGCGGACGCCGTATTCGACGTACCGTACGTGCTGCCCGTGTTCGACGAATTGCTCATCCGAGTGCTTTGGTTGGTCGACTCCGCGGTGTTCGTGTTGCCATGCACGCGGCTCATCATGTCGTTCCAGCTTGCGGTCGAGCATCCGCCGAGCGCAACCAGTAGCGCGCCAGCGACGGCGGTCATGCGCAATTTCGATGTTCTCATTTGACACTCTCCATTTGACTTGGCTTGCGAATCGGTTGAACCCGGAGCGCACTGTCAAGTTGCCCGCCGACCCCGACCGGCGCCCCGCTTATCAGTGTCCGCGCGGGCGCAGCGCTCGCCATCGGCGGAGTCGCGGTCCCGCTGTAGGCGACGCGGTGATCCGGTGTAGGAATGAGTTCGCGCGCTCGGCGCATGCGCCGTCAAGTCAGAACACCGTCAAGCGCGATCGCGCAGGCTGCACACGTGCTGCCCTTGCGCGTGTTCCAGCGCGTTGCAGGTGGCACCCCCGACACGCGTGGTGCCGAGTGCCTGCTCGTTTTCAGCAGACGCGCGAGGCCTCCCTGACCTCGCCTACTGCATGGTCGTCTGCAATTCGATCCAGCTCGGCAGTAAGGTTGGCTAGCCGGTCGTGGCCCTGAGCCGATCGGCGGCCAAGCCGTTCATCCTGGTTCCATAGCCACCACCAGCTCCAGCAATCGTTACCGACTCGACCGCCTGCTGCCTTTCCTTGTCCGTCGTCAGCGCTTTGGGCTCGGTCGCCGCAGCCATGAGGCGATCGGCGGCCAAGCCGTTCATCCTGGTTCCATAGCCACCACCAGCTCCAGCAATCGTTGCTGACGCGACCACCACCTGCTTTTGCTGGTCCGTCATCAGCACTTTGGGCTCGCCTTTCATTGCTCTGTCCGCGTCCGCCGCCATGCCGGCGGCAACTGGGCTGATGTCGGCGCCTTTCGCCGTCTGTTCGGTAATGCTCGCCAACAGTTGTTCCTTTGCCGTCGCGGTCGGGGTCTGCATCGCGACATGGGCGAATGCCGTGGAAGCGGCCGCCCCTGCGATCATTCCAACGATCGCCTTCTTTATCACTGCCTCAATCGCGCTTGAACCGAAAGCATACGAACGGTCGGCGACATCAGCAACTTTGAATGACATATTCATCTGAATCTCCACGTGAGTCCATTACAACTACGCACTACGGTTTGCGTCTTATCCGCCTGTCGATCGCTTGCTTATGCGCGCAGGCGCGGCGGTCGCGGTCGAGACCCCGTAGCCGGCTCGGCCGAGCCGCGTACTCCTACACCAAGTGTCCGCGCGGGAGGAGCGCCCGACATCGGCGAACTTCCCTTCCGGCTGTAAGCGGATGGGTCGAGGTCCGTAGGCATCTCTCCGACGCGTTTGGATGCGTGGCGAGCATTGCGAGCGCGTGCATCTCCCGATTGCCTTCGCGACGCATCGTCGGATGCGCGCTGCAACACGAAGGGCGAACACGTCACATTCGGAATTTTCGATGCGGACCGACAGCGAACAAGCGCAGCGCGACCGGGATTTTGCACGTCGATCGCGGCGGCGTGGGCGGGAAAGCTGAGGTACGATAGCGCCCTTGTCTGCCCAGTTTAATCGGGTAAAAACCCTTCTGGCGAAATCTGTTTCTCTCCAACCATGACATCCCACATCGATAATCCGCTTCTTCAGCCATGGACCGCGCCTTTCGGTCTTCCGCCGTTCGCCGAGATCCGTCCGGAGCACTTCGTCCCTGCGTTCGATGAAGCGCTGCGCCTGCATCGCGCGGAAATCGCCGCAATCGCGTCGTCGCCGCTAGCGCCCACGTTTGCCAACACGCTAGTGGCGTACGACAGCAGCGGCGCCGCGCTCTCGCGAATCGAAAAGGTCTTCTACAACCTCACGGGGTCCGAAACTTCGCCGGCGCTGCAGGCTGTCGAGCGCGAGATGTCCCCGCGTCTTGCCGCGCATCACAGCGCGATCCACCTCGATGCGGCACTCTTCGCTCGGATCGACACGTTATTCCAGTGCCGCACCGAGCTCGGACTCTCGGCCGAGGAAATGCGGCTGCTGCAGCGAGTCCATCTCGATTTCGAGCGTGCCGGAGCCCGCCTGTCGGGTGCGGCCCGGGTGCGGCGCGCCGAGATCGTCGAGCGCCTTGCGACGCTGTCGACGCGCTTCGCGCAGAACGTGCTCGCCGACGAGGCAAGCTACAGGCTCGTGCTGAAGGATGAGCGTGATCTGGCAGGACTGCCGGAGGATCTGCGTGCCGCGGCATATGCGGCTGCCAAGCAGCGTGGCGAGACTGAGGGGGCCCTCATCACGCTGTCGCGTTCACTGATCGCGCCGTTCCTGACGTTCTCCGAGCGCCGCGACCTGCGCGAGCAGGCGTTCAAGGCATGGACGCGGCGCGGCGAGAACGACGGCGAGCACGACAACCGTCCCGTCGCGCGCGAGATCCTCGCATTGCGCAACGAGCTCGCGCGGCTGCACGGCTACACCAACTTCGCGGATTACGCGCTCGTCGACCGGATGGCCGGTACGCCGGCCGCCGTGTCGGCGCTGCTGGCGCAGGTCTGGGAGCCCGCGAAGGCGCGCGCCGCGACCGAATGCGACGCCCTTCGCGCAACGGCGCTCGCGCACGGGGCGGCGCATCCGATCGAGCCGTTCGACTGGCGCTTCTATGCGGAGAAGGTGCGCAAGGCGCACTACGGCTTCGACGCCGCCGCGCTGAAGCCGTATTTCGCGCTCGACCGAATGCTCGGTGCCGCGTTCGACACCGCAAACCGGCTGTTCGGCATTCGCTTCATCGAGCGGCCGGATCTGCCGAAGTATCACGAGGACGTGCGCGCCTTCGAGGTGCGCGGACGTGACGACAAGGTCGTCGGCATCTTCCTGTCCGACAATTTCGCGCGTCCCACCAAGCGGGGCGGCGCGTGGATGGCGGCCTATCGCAACCAGTCGAAGGTCGACGGCGAGACGCTGCCGATCATCGTCAACAACAACAATTTCGCCAAGGCGGCGCCCGGCCAGCCGACGCTGCTCTCCGTCGACGACGTCGCCACGCTGTTCCACGAGTTCGGCCACGGGCTGCACGGGCTCCTGTCGCAGGTGACCTTCGAGCGCCTGTCGGGGACACGCGTGCTGCGCGACTTCGTCGAGCTCCCCTCGCAGATCTTCGAACACTGGGCGCAGGAGCCGGAGGTGCTGAAACGGCACGCGATCCACTGCGTCACCGGCGAGCGCATCAGCGACGAGCTGATCGCCAAGATCAAAGAGGCGCAGCGCTGGAACCAGGGATTCGAGACTGTCGAGTACACCGCGAGCGCGCTGGTCGACATGGCGCTGCATTCGCGCACGGATGTGGGCGGGATCGACATCGGCGAATTCGAGCGCACCGAGCTCGCGCGAATTGGCATGCCGCGCGAGATCGTGATGCGGCACCGGCTCCCGCATTTCGGCCACCTGTTCCAGGGCGACGGCTACGCCGCGGGATACTATGTCTACATGTGGGCCGAAGTGCTCGACAGCGATGGCTACGAGGCGTTCGTCGAGGCCGGCGACCCGTTCGATTCCGAAGTCGCGGAGCGGCTGCACCGCTACATCTATTCGTCGGGGGCCACTCTCGAGCCTGCCGCGGCGTTTCGCGCGTTTCGCGGCCGCGACGCCGTGGTCGGACCGATGCTCGCGGGCCGCGGCCTCGTCGACGCCGACTTGCGCCAGCCCGCTTAGCCGGCGCCTTTGCGCCGGCGTTCGCGCACCGGTGCCGGATGCGGCTCAGCTTGCGCGTTGCCGGAGGCGGCCGGCGGACGCCGTTGCTCCGGCGTTCGTCACGCCTCCAGCAGGAAGTCGAACGAGTCGTGCGCACCGAGTTCGCGCGGCGGCGCCGCGCCGCGAAAGATCCGGCACGTTGCACTCCCCAGGAGTCGCGCGCGTGCTCCTTCGATGCGGAGGCCCGTTCCTTCGCGCAGGCCGGCGACCCAGACGTCCGGCTGCAGCACGCCGAACTCCGCGATGCGCTCCTCCCGCGTCTCGCCCTTGAAGCCGGGCGGATTGCCGTGCAGGTAATGCGGATTGATCTGGAACGGGACGAGATCGAGCGCATCGAACCCGCGCGGATCGCAGATCGGCATGTCGTTGGTGGTCATGAGCGTCGGGCAGGCCAGATTCGACCCGGCGCTCCAGCCGACGTACGGAGTGCCCGCCATCACGCGCTCCCGGATCACGCGCAGCAGCCCCGCCGCGCGAACGTCGCGCAACAGTTTCCACGTGTTGCCGCCACCGACAATGACGGTCGCGGCGCCACGCACCGCAGCGATCGGGTCGGCAAATTCATGCAGCCCCTTGACGCCGACGCCGAGCGGGCCGAACGCACCCTGCACCTGCGCCACGTAGTCGTCGTAGGATTTGGTGACGGCCGCAAAGGGAATGAAGACCGCATTCGGTCGGACGCCCGTCAGGAAATCGCGGATGTTTGCCGATGCGTGCTCGAGGTAGCGCATGCCCTCGGTCTGGGAGTTGCTGAGCAGCAGCAGTCTCATGTTTGTCCTCTCGATGGGATCCAGTCAGGTCAGCGTTGTGCGTTCTTGTGCACGAAATAGGAAAGCCCGGCGCGAAGGCCGGGCTTTCTTATTGTAGGGTGCCTGACGATGACCTACTTTCGCATGGGTAATCCACACTATCATCGGCGTGCCGCCGTTTCACGGTCCTGTTCGGGATGGGAAGGGGTGGGGCCGGCGGGCTAAGGTCGTCAGGCATTGAGCGTCGGGTGCGACGTGATGTCGGCACCCGGAGGAAGAAGTAAAGGGATTGGGTTGGTGCTAGCGCAACGCACCGTGGTCAGTGCACACGGTTATGGGGTCAAGCCGCACGGGCTATTAGTACCGGTTAGCTCAAGGCATTACTGCCCTTCCACACCCGGCCTATCAACGTGGTGGTCTGCCACGACCCTTCAGGGGGATCAAGTCCCCGGGAGATCTCATCTTCAGGCACGTTTCCCGCTTAGATGCTTTCAGCGGTTATCGCTTCCGTACATAGCTACCCGGCGATGCGACTGGCGTCACAACCGGTACACCAGCGGTACGTCCACTCCGGTCCTCTCGTACTAGGAGCAGCCCCCGTCAAATCTCCAGCGCCCACGGCAGATAGGGACCAAACTGTCTCACGACGTTTTGAACCCAGCTCACGTACCACTTTAAATGGCGAACAGCCATACCCTTGGGACCGGCTACAGCCCCAGGATGTGATGAGCCGACATCGAGGTGCCAAACACCGCCGTCGATATGAACTCTTGGGCGGTATCAGCCTGTTATCCCCGGCGTACCTTTTATCCGTTGAGCGATGGCCCTTCCATACAGAACCACCGGATCACTATGTCCTGCTTTCGCACCTGCTCGCCTTGTCAGGCTCGCAGTCAAGCTTCCTTGTGCCATTGCACTATCAGTACGATGTCCGACCGTACCTAGGAAACCTTCGAGCTCCTCCGTTACTCTTTGGGAGGAGACCGCCCCAGTCAAACTGCCTACCATGCACGGTCCCCGATCCAGTTAATGGACCCAGGTTAGAACCGCAACAACACCAGGCTGGTATTTCAACGTTGCCTCCACGCCATCTAGCGACAGCGCTTCAAAGGCTCCCAGCTATCCTACACAAGTCTTGTCACAGTCCAATGCAAAGCTACAGTAAAGGTGCACGGGGTCTTTCCGTCTAGCCGCGGGTAGATTGCATCTTCACAAACACTTCAACTTCGCTGAGTCTCAGGAGGAGACAGTGTGGCCATCGTTACGCCATTCGTGCAGGTCGGAACTTACCCGACAAGGAATTTCGCTACCTTAGGACCGTTATAGTTACGGCCGCCGTTTACCGGGGCTTCAATCAAGAGCTTGCACCCCATCATTTAACCTTCCGGCACCGGGCAGGCGTCACACCCTATACGTCGACTTTCGTCTTTGCAGAGTGCTGTGTTTTTGTTAAACAGTCGCAGCCACCATTTCTCTGCGGCCCCTCTCGGCTCCAGCTGTACGCCTTCACCTACCAGGGGCGCACCTTATCCCGAAGTTACGGTGCTAATTTGCCGAGTTCCTTCTCCTGAGTTCTCTCAAGCGCCTTAGAATATTCATCCTGCCCACCTGTGTCGGTTTGCGGTACGGTCAATTCGAGACTGAAGCTTAGAGGCTTTTCCTGGAAGCAGGGTATCGCGCACTTCAGGCCGGCAAGCCGGCCCTCGTCATCACGCCTCAGCTAAGACCCCCGGATTTGCCTAAGGGCCACGCCTACACGCTTAAACCGGGACTTCCAACACCCGGCCGCGGTAACCTTCTCCGTCCCCCCATCGCATCTCGAATCGGTGCAGGAATATTGACCTGCTTCCCATCGGCTACGACTCTCGTCCTCACCTTAGGGGCCGACTCACCCTGCGCCGATGAACGTGGCGCAGGAAACCTTGGGCTTTCGGCGACAGAGCTTTTCACTCTGTTTATCGCTACTCATGTCAGCATTCGCACTTCCGATGGCTCCAGCAAGCCTCTCGACTCACCTTCACAGCCCTACGGAACGCTCTCCTACCATCACGCACCTGATTCAAACCTCCTGTCATCCTCGCGACACCCTCACCGACTCTCCAGTGAGGGCGCTTTGGTCTCGGCCGCGCCTTACGGCGCTTAACTTGCACAACCACATGCAAGTGAGCCTCGCCCAAGCTTTCGCTTCGACAAGCAGTTTGAATCAGGTGCGCGATCCACAGCTTCGGTGCACGGTTTGAGCCCCGTTACATCTTCCGCGCAGGACGACTCGACCAGTGAGCTATTACGCTTTCTTTAAATGATGGCTGCTTCTAAGCCAACATCCTGGCTGTCTGTGCCTTCCCACCTCGTTTCCCACTTAACCGTGTCTTGGGGACCTTAGCTGGCGGTCTGGGTTGTTTCCCTCTCGACACCGGACGTTAGCACCCGATGTCTGTCTCCCAGGCTCGCACTCAACGGTATTCGGAGTTTGCTATGGCACGGTAAGTCACAATGACCCCCGCCACCATTACAGTGCTCTACCCCCGTCGGTGATACCTGAGGCACTACCTAAATAGTTTTCGGAGAGAACCAGCTATTTCCGGATTTGATTAGCCTTTCACCCCTACCCACAGCTCATCCCCTACCTTTTCAACGGGAGTGGGTTCGGCCCTCCAGTGAGTGTTACCCCACCTTCAGCCTGGCCATGGGTAGATCATCCGGTTTCGGGTCTACGCTATGTGACTGAATCGCCCTGTTCGGACTCGCTTTCGCTGCGCCTCCCCTATTCGGTTAAGCTCGCCACACCACGTAAGTCGCTGACCCATTATACAAAAGGTACGCCGTCACCCCAGCTTGATTGGCCCTCTCGATCACTCCACGGTTCAGTCAAGCTGGGGTGACGGCTACGCTCGCTTTCGCTCGCGTACGCCGTCCCGCATTTGACCAACCTGCAGGTCGTGATCAGGATCTCTTTCTGCCTGCGGGTCTTTTGACTCGCGCTTGCGCGCTCGCCGAAAGAACCCTAGTTCTCGAGGATCCATTTCATCTAAATGATCTCTTGCCGCGCTCACATTCGTTCGCGCGTCAAAGAACCATGAAGACCAATTAAGCTAGGGCTCCGACTGTTTGTATGCATGCGGTTTCAGGATCTATTTCACTCCCCTCCCGGGGTTCTTTTCGCCTTTCCCTCACGGTACTGGTTCACTATCGGTCGATCACGAGTATTTAGCCTTGGAGGATGGTCCCCCCATCTTCAGACAGGATTTCACGTGTCCCGCCCTACTTCTCTCGCGCCTGGTTCCACAATCGTCTCTTCGGTTACGGGGCTATCACCCACTGCGGCCGGCCTTTCCAGACCGTTCTCCTGAGACAACTGCTAAATCGCGATGGCTACTCCCATTTCGCTCGCCACTACTCTGGGAATCTCGGTTGATTTCTGTTCCTCCGGCTACTGAGATGTTTCAGTTCACCGGGTTCGCTCTACCCACCCTATGGATTCAGGTGGGAGTGACCCTTGCGGGCCGGGTTTCCCCATTCGGACATCTGCGGATCATCGCTCGTTTGCCAGCTCCCCGCAGCTTTTCGCAGGCTGCCACGTCCTTCATCGCCTGTGATCGCCAAGGCATCCACCACATGCACTTAGTCGCTTGACCCCATAACACTGAGCACTGACATTCGCTCAACATCACGGGCGTTTGCGCCCCCCGCACACACCGAACTCACAGCGTGCACGAGGACAATACAATCCAACCCAATCTCACTCTTCCAGCCAGACTTTAGCTCGCGCCAAAGCCCGCCCTTCCGAGCAAGACCTTTACTTCTTCCGTTTTGTTAAAGAACAACCGATATTCAGGTCTGGCTAAAAACCAGAGCTAAACGACTACCGCTTAGCTTTGATCTCTGGCGCATTGGTGGAGCTGGACGGGATCGAACCGACGACCCCCTGCTTGCAAAGCAGGTGCTCTCCCAACTGAGCTACAGCCCCTTCGCCTGCCGATAAGCGTCGCATGGCGTCGTTGCTCGAGGCCTCGTGTAGCTTGGGTCTACACGTCGGCCCCTCACGCCTCGCCCTGCTCGCTTCTCGCCAGGCGCGGCGCCATGTTCACTCGTAAAACCCCGGTTTGCATTCTGGTGGGTCTGGATGGATTCGAACCATCGACCCCCGCCTTATCAAGACGGTGCTCTAACCAACTGAGCTACAGGCCCGGTGTCCTGGCTGTCCGGCGCTGCCGCGCGTTTGCCTTCTTGCTGCTGCAGCCGATAGGTTGTGGGCACTTCGGACATCACAGTGGGAGTGCAGACAGTCGAGCGCGGTCGTTGCCGACCTCGTCTTCTGACCTGACTCCGGTTTCCGAGAAAGGAGGTGATCCAGCCGCACCTTCCGATACGGCTACCTTGTTACGACTTCACCCCAGTCACGAAACGCACCGTGGCAACCGCCCCCCTTGCGGTTAGGCTAGCTGCTTCTGGTACATCCCGCTCCCATGGTGTGACGGGCGGTGTGTACAAGACCCGGGAACGTATTCACCGCGACATGCTGATCCGCGATTACTAGCGATTCCGACTTCATGCAGTCGAGTTGCAGACTGCAATCCGGACTACGATCGGCTTTCTGGGATTGGCTCCCCCTCGCGGGTTGGCAACCCTCTGTACCGACCATTGTATGACGTGTGAAGCCCTACCCATAAGGGCCATGAGGACTTGACGTCATCCCCACCTTCCTCCGGTTTGTCACCGGCAGTCTCCCTAGAGTGCCCTTGCGTAGCAACTAGGGACAAGGGTTGCGCTCGTTGCGGGACTTAACCCAACATCTCACGACACGAGCTGACGACAGCCATGCAGCACCTGTGTTCCGATTCCCTTTCGGGCACCCCCACCTCTCAGCAGGGTTCCGGACATGTCAAGGGTAGGTAAGGTTGTTCGCGTTGCATCGAATTAATCCACATCATCCACCGCTTGTGCGGGTCCCCGTCAATTCCTTTGAGTTTTAACCTTGCGGCCGTACTCCCCAGGCGGTCAACTTCTCGCGTTAGCTACGGTACCCAGAAATCGCTTCCCGAACACCCAGTTGACATCGTTTAGGGCGTGGACTACCAGGGTATCTAATCCTGTTTGCTCCCCACGCTTTCGTGCCTGAGCGTCAGTGTTAGCCCAGGGGGCTGCCTTCGCCATCGGTGTTCCTCCACATCTCTACGCATTTCACTGCTACACGTGGAATTCCACCCCCCTCTGCCACACTCCAGCTCGCCAGTCTCAAATGCAGTTCCCAGGTTGAGCCCGGGGCTTTCACATCTGACTTAACGAACCGCCTGCGCACGCTTTACGCCCAGTAATTCCGATTAACGCTCGCACCCTACGTATTACCGCGGCTGCTGGCACGTAGTTAGCCGGTGCTTATTCTTCCAGTACCGTCAAGAACCCCCCTTATTAGGAGAAGCCTTTTCTTCCCGGACAAAAGAGCTTTACAACCCGAAGGCCTTCTTCACTCACGCGGCATGGCTGGATCAGGGTTGCCCCCATTGTCCAAAATTCCCCACTGCTGCCTCCCGTAGGAGTCTGGGCCGTGTCTCAGTCCCAGTGTGGCTGATCATCCTCTCAGACCAGCTACCGATCGTCGCCTTGGTAAGCCTTTACCTCACCAACTAGCTAATCGGACATCGGCCGCTCCCATAGCGTGAGGCCCTTGCGGGTCCCCCACTTTCCTCCGTAGAGCATATGCGGTATTAGCGCCGGTTTCCCGGCGTTGTCCCCCACTACGGGATACGTTCCGATGCATTACTCACCCGTTCGCCGCTCGCCGCCAGGGTTGCCCCCGCGCTGCCGCTCGACTTGCATGTGTAAAGCATGCCGCCAGCGTTCAATCTGAGCCAGGATCAAACTCTTCACTTGAAAAAGTTCGATCTCTTCAAAGTCACTCAATCGACGTTGGCCCCATCCCAACCCCCTCAGTTTCCCAAAAGGATCAAGACAAGACTTGCGCCCCCATCCCTTGCGAAACGAGAGCGTCTTTGCGTCGTGTGAGCACCTAATATGTCTCTTCACCCCAGGACAGCATCACTCGCGTGACACCTCCCCAGAGCGCCGTGACATCCCAAGCGCCCACACCTATCGGTTGCAAATTTTTAAGGAACAGGCCCCGTGCTGCCCGGAATCTCGTGAAATGACAGGATCCGGAAAAGCAGAGGCAAAGAGGCGCGATTATACCGCGAAACCGGCCGAGGTCAACAGTCTTGGCCGCGCCGCCGCAGCCGTGACCGTTCCGCCACGTGAACTTCCGGCCCGCGCATGCGCGGTTCCGCAGGGCGGGAGGCCCGCACTTCAGTAGAATGCTAGCCGCCGGCCCGCTGCGGCGGCGTCGATTCGTCGCCCGAGCGCGACCGGCATTGAAAAACGGGCGGCGCAGCGCGTCCGTCTTCGCATCTCACCTCGCCCGCCTTCACCTTGCCTTCCACCGACGTCCCGACCAGCGCCCGACCGGACGGGATGGCGACGCCCACGGGCTCACTCCCAAACCGCGCGCCAGGAGCGCTGCGCGCCGTGTTGCTGTTCGCCATCGCGCTCCTCCTCTGCGTGATCGGCTATCTCGGCGTCAGCGTCCCCGGCGCGTGGTTTCCGCGCGCGGAGACCAAATCGTGGGGCGCGCGGGATCTCGCGATGGTCCGCGGCACCGGCGCAATCGTCGGCGACGAACTCGTCGTCACCGCGCCGGACGCCTCGGGGACCGTGATCATCTCGCTCAATGCGCAATTTCGCTCGGGCCAGTATCCGACGATCGCATGGATCGGCGCCGACTTTTCCGAACAGGCCCGGGTGACGATGCTGTGGAACAGCGACTACCTCCCGGGGCGGGTCAACGTCGCTCCTGTCGACATCGAGGCCGGACGGTTGCGCCCGGTGCAGGTGCTGGGCACCCGCCGCTGGGTCGGGAACGTCACGGGCCTCGCGCTGACGGTGCAGGGGCCCCTTCCGATGCCACTTCGCATTCGCGGCGTCGTCGCCAAGCCGATGGGTGCGTTCGGCACGCTGCGCGACCGCGCGGCCGAGTGGCTCGCGTTCGAAGGCTGGACCGGCACCTCGATCAACAGCGTCGTGGGAGGGGCCGACACACAGGACCTTCCGCTGCCGGTATTGCTGGCGGCTGCGGTCGCGCTCGCCGGCATCTTTGCGTACGCGCTCGCGCGCTGGGTGCCGCGCGCGCTCGGCATCGGCGTCGCTGCCTCGATTGCCATCGCATTTCTGCTTGCGTGGTTCATCGACGATGCGAGGTGGACGTGGAACCTGACGCGCCAGGTCGCCGAAACCCTGGGCCGCTACGGCGGCAAGGACGACCGCGAGCGGAATCTCGCCGCCGAGGATGGCGCGCTCTTCGCCTTCATCGAAAAAGCCCGTGCCGTGATGCCCGCCGAGCCGGCCCGCGTCTTCGTGATGGCCGACGTCCCGTACTTTCGCGGCCGCGCCGCCTATCACCTGTACCCGCACAACCCATACGCCGACGTGCAGGGCGCGGCACCCGCCCCGGCGTCCCTGATGCGCCCCGGCGACTGGATTCTCGTCTGGCAGCGGCCCGGCGTTCAGTACGATCCGAAGCAGCACAAATTGCGCTGGGATCAGGGGCAGATCGTTTCCGCCGAAGCAAAGCTCGTCGGCGACGGCGCGGCACTGTTCGTCGTCCAGTAGGCCATGGATCTCGTTCGCCTCCTCGCCGCCGCACTGATGCCCTGGATGCTCGGGATTGCACTCATTTCAGCGCTGCATTCACGCGAGCGCTGGGACGAGCGCGGAAACATTGCGTGGATCGCCGGCACAGGCTGGTTCGCGGGCGCCTTCCTCACCACGCTGTGGATGCGCGCCTGTTCGCTGCTGCACCTGCGATTCAGCGTGGCATCCATCGCGATTCCGATTGCCGTGGCGACACTCGCGCTTGCGGCGATCGCGTGGAAGCGTCATCGCGGAACCCCGCTTGTCGCCGCGCGGCAAGCAATCCGTTCGCTGTTCGCGCACGATCGCTCGCGCTGGAGCCGCGTCGCGTGGATCGCACTGCTGCTCTGGATCACGCTGCGTTTCGCGCTGCTGCTGGTCGAAGTCACGTCGCGCCCGATGTTCCCCTGGGGTGCGTGGACGCAATGGGCGACCAAGGCGCACGTCTGGTTCGCGCAGGGCGCTCTCGTGCCGTTTGTCGACGGTGCCGCATGGCTCGCCGGCGCCGGCGCCTATACCGACTCGATGGCCGATTTGCCTGCGACGGTGCCCTTGCTGCAGACCTACATAGCCACCCTGCTCGGCCGCTGGGACGACGCGCTGGTCAATCTTCCGTGGTGGCTCTGCGGTGTAGCGCTCGCATTGACGATCTATGGATTTCTCGCCGGACGCCGCATCCCGTCGTGGGTAGCGCTGATCGGCGCCGCGCTGGTCGCCTCGCTGCCGATGCTCGACGTACACATCGCGCTTGCGGGCTATGCCGATCTGCCCTCGAGCGCCTTCCTGACGGTTGCGGTGCTCGCCTGCCTGCGCGTCATCGAGCAGCGCGATCCCTCGGACATCGCAATCGCGGCGCTCACGCTCGTCGCCGTTCCGCTGATCAAGCCCGCCGGGGCCGTCTGGCTCGCGCTGATCGTTCCGGGAATCGCCGCCGCGGCACTTCCCGAGTGGCGGCAGCGCATCGGCGCCGCATGCCTCGCTGCGGCAGTCATCGCACTCGGCATCGGATTCCGCATGGGGCCGCTCTCCGCCGGAACCGCCGAGGGCGCCGACGCATCGGCGGTGCGTGATGCCGTTGTGGAGTCGTGGTTCGTTTTCGCCAACTGGAATCTGCTGTGGTTCGGTGTGCTCGGCGCGGCACTGCTCGGCCGTCGCCAACTGCTGTCGGCGCGGCTCACTCCGCTCACGCTGATCATCGCGTCGGGTGTCGTCTTCGTGCTCGCATCGCTATTCTTTCCTCCCGGCTGGTTGCTGCGTGTCGATCCGGTCAACCTCAATCGCGCGACGCTGCACATCGCGCCGCTTGCAACGATCTGGATGGTGCTGCTGTTCTGCGAGTGGAGCGGGTTGCGCCGGAAATCGCTGCGGCAACCGGTCCCGACCGCCCCCCTTTCATCCGACGATATGCAAGGCACGTCACAAACCCAGGACATCGCCGCAACGACGGAAGCCGACCCGCTGGTCCACGAGGCGCTGCAGCGGCATCAGCGCGGCGACCTCGACGGCGCCGAGGAAAAATACCGGGCCGCGCTCGCGCTCGCGCCGGCGCACGTCCACGCCACCCACTTCCTCGGCGTGGTGCTCTATCAGCGGCGCCGGCTGGACGAGGCGATCCCGCTCCTCGAGAGCTCCGCCGCCGCCGTGCCCGGCGAGCCCGAATTCCAGAACAACCTCGGCCTTGCGCTCGCGGCGGCCGATCGCAACGCCGAGGCGATCGCGGCCTTTCGCAATGCGCTTCGTCTTGCGCCCGATCACATCATCGCCTGGAACAATCTCGGCCTGACGCTCTTCGCCGCGTGCGAGGTGCCGGAGGCGATCGTCGCCTACCGCGAGGCGATCGCGCGCTCTCCCAATTTCGCGGAGGCCCACTGGAACCTCGCGCTGGCGCTTCTTGCGAATGGCGAATACGAAGAGGGGTGGCAGGAATACGAATGGCGGGTGCGCATCGCATCGCTCGGCGGCGCCGAGCGGGAAACGCCGGGTGTGCTCTGGGATGGCGCGCTCCGCCGCGAACTGACGCTGCTCGTGACCGCCGAGCAAGGGATGGGCGATGCACTGCAATTCGTCCGCTATGTGCGCCCGCTTGCCGAGCACGGCATTCGCGTCATCCTGCGCGCGCCGCCACCGCTCGCCCGCTTGCTTGCGACGGCTTCGGGCGTGAGCTCCGTCGTGGCTGCCGACCAGCGGCTCCCCGCATACGATGCGCACGTTCCGCTCATGTCGCTGCCCCGACTCGTGGCTGCCATCCCGGATGCGCACCCCGCGCCCGTTCCGTACCTCAGGGCCGACCGTGTGCTCCGCGCCAACGCGGCAATCGCCGTCGCACCCTTTGCGCAATCGCTTCGCATCGGCCTCGCCTGGTCGGGTAATCCGCAGAATACGAACGACCATCGGCGCTCGATTCCGCTTGCCGCGCTGGCGCCGCTGCTCACGCTGCCGGGAACTGCATGGTTCTCGCTGCAGCGGGCGACCGACGAGCGCGACATCGGCATCGTTTCCGCAGCGAGCGCGCTGCGCCAGCTGCCGCTGCGTGAGGAGTTCGACGGTGCCGCCGCGTTGATCGACGAGCTCGACGTGATCCTCAGCGTCGATACGGGCATTGCGCATCTCGCCGGCGGGCTCGGCCGTCCGCTGTTCGTCCTGCTGTCGTTCGCGCCCGACTGGCGCTGGTATCCGCTTGGGAGCAACAGCATCTGGTATCCGAGCGCGCGGGTGTTCCGGCAGCCGGCGCCGGGCGACTGGGCATCGGTGGTCGCCGAGGTGGGTGCGGCGCTCGCAGCGTTGAAGCCGTCACGCGAAGGCGATTCCCCTCGCCGCTGAGTGCATGGTGAGGCTGTCGCATGACGTCAGCGGGCAGCGCCCGAACGGACCTGCGACTCCAGCGCCGCCGCGAGCGCAGCGACGGGCGCCGCGTCGTTGAACACGCGGCCGCGGCCGTCGCGCATTCGAGTGCGAAGCGCATCGCGCCAGGCCGCGTCAGTCGCGATCCGTGCCGCAATCCTCACATAATCGTCGGCATCGGCCGCAACGAGCTCCTCCAGGCCCGCGAGCGAGAGCATCGCCGCACTCTGCCGGCCGCGCATGAAGCGCCCCGGCAGCGTCACGATCGGAAGGCTCGCGGCGAGCGCGTCGAGACTCGTGTTGCCGCCCGACCAGCGCTGCGTGTCGAGCATGACGTCGCACATCATGTTGATCCGAAGGAAATCGTCATGGTCGCACTGCGGGAGGAACACCACGCGGCCGTCGACGCCGACGCCTTCGCGCTCGAACGAGGCGCGAATCCGCGCGTTGAATTTCGCGGTCAGCTTCGGATGGCGTCCTTCGAACATCACGAGCTTGGCCGCGGGAACCTCGCGAAGCACGCGCGCGAATATGGCGTCGTTGTCCGGATGGATCTTGAACAGCGACTGCGGGCACAGCAGCAGAGGGGTCGCGTCGTCGAGGCCGAAGCGCGCGCGCGGCGCGGAAGGAGGCACTGCCGGCGGCGCGTAGTCGGTGCCGATGCCGGGTAGGCGAATCAGCCTCTCGGTGTAATGATTGTCGCCGTCCGCGGGTTCCATCCGCGCGCAGGTGATGAACCGGTCGATCGTGCGGTGTCCCGTCGTGACCGGATGTCCCCAGCCGGCACACTGGATCGGCGCGAGGCGCAGTGCGGCGAGCACGAACGCAGTGCGGTCCATGCCGAGCTCGGGGTACACGAGAACGTCGAGCGCATCGGCGCGAATCGCGGCGGCGACGCGAGCGGGCATCAGGTCCGCGCCGGGAAAGTTGCGCACGGCGTCGACCTTGCCGACGAGATCCTTCTGGTACGGCGTGACGTCGTGGCGAAGGTTGTAGACGATCACCTCGAAGCGGCTGCGGTCGAGTCCGGTCACCCAGCTCCGGAAGTAGTATCCCACCGTCCCTTCGCTGAACAGCGCCGATGCGAATCCGATCCGGATGCGGCTCCCGGCGGAATTGCGTGGCATCGGCGCGCGCCACTGAGGCCCCGCCGCGTCGATCGCGGACGCCGTGATCGCGGCGAAGCGCTCCTGAAATGCACGATCGTCCTCGCCCTGATAGGCCAGCAGAAAATTCGTCCAGCGCAGGTCGGCCATCACCTCGTCGGCCGCGCGTCCGCCAACGAGCGACGGCACTTCCTGCGCGAGCTGCGCAAGGCCCTCGCCGTATCGCTCGCGTTGCGCCTCGACCTCCGCGCCGCTGGAATACACCATCGGCAGCGTGAGGCGCTGCGCGAATGCGAGCCGGATCGAGTTCGGCCGGATGCGTCGCGCCGCGCCGTAGGCACGCAGCGCCGCCTCGATGTCGTCACGCTCGGCGAAGAGGCCGCCGAGCTGGTGGATCGGGCCTTCCTCGCCGGGTGCCATTGCGACGGCGCGGGAGGAAAAGGCAATCGCGGAATCGAGATCGCCGCGCTGGCGGTCGATATTCGCCAGCGCCTGCAGGGTTGCGGCGTTCGGCTTCAGCGCGAGCGCGCGTTTGTGCGCTTCGTAGGCATCCGTCACGTTGCCGATGTCGACGAGCATGGCGCCAAGGTTGCCCCACGCGAGGAAGTAGTCGGGCTTCGCCCGGACTGCCTGCCGCGTCGCGTCGACGGCCTCGGTGAACCGACCCAGCGTGCGCAGCGTGTTGCCGAGATTGGCCCAGGCCCGCGCGTGGTTCGGATCGATCTCCGTAGCCTTGCGGAACGCACCGAGCGCCGCTTCCATGTCGCCGCTGTCGACCAGCAGGATGCCGAGCGAGTTGTGCGTGCGCGCGTCGCGGTCGTCGATCGAAAGCGCCGCACGCATGTCGTCGATCGCGGGCTTGATCTCGTGCATCGCTTCGCGCGCCTGCGACCGGACCAGGAGCGCCATCCGCGTCTCCGATCGCGCGGTGCCCGGTCGGGCGAGGATCGCCGACATCAGCGCCGCGGCGGCGGCAGGATTGCCGGCGTCAAGCAGGGCTTGCGCCTGCGCAAAGCGCGAATCCGGCTTGCGCACGTCAGGCATGCGACCGCGTTGCCAGCGACTCGAGCACCCCGGGTGCGCAGCGCTCGAGCGCTTCGACGTAGGCCCGCTCCAGCGCGCGCGTGTGGCCGATGCGATCGGTCAGCGGCGAGTGCGCGATGCCGGCGCGAATGCGCTCGCGCACGTCGCGCATGAAATCCGGTTCGCTTGCGAGCCGGGCGGCGATGTCGACGTACTCGCGTCCGCTCCGCGCGACGGTGTCGGTGACGCCGAGATTGGCAAGGATCGAATACGCCGTACGCTCGCCGTGACGCCGGCCCAGCAGAGTCACCACCGGTACGCCCGCGTCGAGCGGCTCCAGCGCCCCATTGACGCTTCCGTAGGGCATGGTGTCGATGACGAAATCGACGATCGCGTAGCGCGCCATCGCCTCCGCTTCGCCACGTCCCGGTGGAATGAAGATGAGGCGGTCGGCAGGGATGCCGCCGGCGGCGGTGAGACGAAGATAGAGCTGGCGCAGTGCCGGGTAGAACGGCGAGAAGGCGAGCCTGGCCCGCGGAATGCGCTCTAGCACCTCGCGCCACAGCGCGACGCAGCGGCGCGTGAGCTTCAGCGCGCTGGAAAATGCGCCGATGACGATCGTATCGTCGGCGATTCCGAGCGCCGCCCGATGATACGGATGCTCGGTCGCGGCCTCGATGTGCCGGTAGGGATAGAGGCACCCGTCCATCGGCAGCAGCGGCTCGATCTGCGTCGCGGCGTTCTCGGGCAGATCGGCGAAGCGGTCGGTGAGCTTGAAGTCGATCGTCGACAGGCCGACCGTCCCGGAGCTCGCGACATGCGTGATCTGCACGCGCGCCGGCTTCGCGACCAATATGCCGGGCTTCGCGCCCATGGTGTGCGTCGACAGATCGACCAGCACGTCGAGATCGTCGGCGGCGATCGCCTCGGCCGCCGTGCGTTCCGGAACGTTCCACAGCTCGCGGAATTCGGTTGCGATGCCGCGAAAGCGCGCCGTCCATTCGTCGTCGACGGGCGAGAGCGAATAGAAATGGAGCTCGAAGCGATCGCGGTCGTGGTGCTCGACGGCCGACCACACCATCTTCCCCATCACGTGATTGCGCAGGTCGGCAGACAGGTAGCCGACCCGGATCGGACCCGGGCGCCGCGAGGCCGGCCGCGGCAGCGGCTCGCCGTAGACCCGCCGGGCGGCCGCGTCGTACGTGTGCGAGAGCTTGAGGATGAGGTCGGGCTCGACGTCGACGTAGAGCAGCAGGTAGAGGAGCTGCTCCAGCGCGTCGACGAGCTCGAGCTCGTCGGTGACGACGAAACGGTCGTTGCGAAGCCCATCGATGTAGCGCTCGAGGAGGTTGAAGTCGGCAAGATACTGGCAGGCCTCGATCGCCTGCACCGCAAGAGGCAGCGCCTTCGGGTGGCGCGCCTCGAAGCGGCGGAAGTGCGCGATGAACTCCTCGACGCGTGCGCCGGCAATCAGCGCCTCGCCCCGGTACTTCCAGGCGGCGATGTTTGCCGAGTCTGCCTTCAGCACCTCGGTGAACGCTTCGGCCGCGCCCTCGTGCACGCCCTGCTTCTGGAACAGGACGCCGAGATTGAAATGCGCCGCGACGAGATCGGGACGGAAGGCGAGCGCGCGCTGGTAGGCGCGAGCGGCCTCGGCGACGTCGTCCATCATCTGCAGCGCGACGCCGTGATGAAACTGGGTTTCGCCGTCGGTGGGCTCGATGCGCAGGGCCTCGGCGAAGGCGGCGGCAGCGGCGGGACCGTCGCGGCGCGCAAGCGCGGCCTGGCCCGCCGCGCGCAACACCACCGGGTTGCCCGGCGTCAGCGCGCGTCCCGCGTCGCCCAGCGCGATCGCCGTCTCGTGCGCGCCGAGCGCTGTTGCCGCGCGCATCGCTGCGACGCGGGCTTCGACATAGAGCGGCGCGGCGTTGAGTGCCGCGGAGAATGCGTCGAGAGCGCCTTCGAGGTCGCCGGAATCGCGGCGTGCGATGCCGCCAAGATGCGATGCCGGCGCGAATGCGGGCTGCAGTTCCAGCACGCGGTCGTATTGGGCGATCGCGCCGGCGCGGTCACCTTCCTGGTGGAGCCGCACCGCCGCATCCCATTGCCGCGCCATCACGGCCGCATCGGCCGGGCAGTCCTGCCCGAAGTCGTGCGCGGCGCGCTCGGCCGCGAGCATGGCGACAAGCGCCGACGCGTCGGGAACGAGGCGATCGACGAGCGGCGTCGCGTTCGGGCACGCAAGCGAGGCCACGGTCACACGCAAGCGCGCCGGCGCGCGTGCAAGCAATGGCCCCGTCGTTGCGGACAGTCCGACGAGGTCGACGATCACGTCGGGGTCGCGCGACGCGACGATCCGCGCCGCCGTGGCGTCCGCACCCGCTGGCAGCGCAACCGCCGTCATGCCATCAAGGGACGGCGGCGGTGTACCGATCGTCGCAACCACCAGGTCGAAGTCCGCCGGGGGAAGCGCGCGGAGCGCGGCGAGATGCGCATCGAGCGCGGGGTCCGGCCCCACGAGCGCGACGACGCGAAAACGCGTGCCTGCCGTCCGCACCGGCCAGAGCAGGGGGGCGGGAACCGCGAATGCGATCATGCAGAGGTTCGCGTAGATCGCCGCAAGCGTGCTTGCCGAGGCAGCGTCAAACGCCGACGTTGCGTAGGCCGCGCGGCGCAGCAGTTCATGATCCGTCGGCGCGTAGTTTCGTGCGCATGCGATGGCTGCCAGCCGGGCTCGCGCCGCGCGGTCGATGGTGGCGGACCGTGCCGCATGCTCCAGCGCAACGGCAAGCAATTGCGGCGGCGCGCTGGCGATGGCCTCCGGCGCACCGGCGATGCGCTCGATCAACGCGTCGCGCTGGGGCGACGGCATCACGTGCTCGAGCGCCAGCGCGAGCGGACCGGCAAGCGTGGGAATCGCGAGCAGCGACGGGTCGCGATCGAGTACCGCGTCTACGGCTTGCGCGTCTGCCGCGTTGCCGCGCGCGAGTCCCCCGATGCCGCGGATCAGCGCCGCCCGCCCGTCGTTGGGCATCAGCGACTGCACCTTCGACGCGGTCGCGACCGCGCCGTCCAAGTCACCCATGGCGAGCAGCGCTTCGGCGGTCGCCTGCAGTGGCGCGGCGTGATTCGGGACGATGCGCGACGCTTCGCGCCATGCGGTAATCGCTTCGGGCAGGCGGCCGAGCTGCCATTGCGTTTCGCCGATCGCGAACTGCGGATCGGACGAACGCGGATCGAGCCGTGCCGCCCGGTGAAAGCAGAGCATCGCATCGATGGGCCGGCCCTCGCTCTGGTGCGCTCGGCCGCGCTCCATCCACTGCTCGTATTCGGCGGCGGCCATCAGCGGGTGTCGCGCAGACGGGCAACGGCCCGTTGCACCATGATGTCGCTCCTGCGGCGAAGGGCGGCGAGCGGGATGGCGCGGAGCAGCGCAACGCGGCGCGCATTGGGCGGGCGGGCATCGCGGCCGCGGTCGCGCCGGCCGCGGGAGAACGCGTACTCGCGATAGGAATGAGGTTCGTCGGGCATCGGCAACGCGGGAGATTCATTGCTTCGCGCGGGCGCGCGAAGTGCGTCGCGGCGGGCGCACGGAGCAGGCGCCGCGAATTCCGCATTTTATCGGATACGCAGACCTTCCGGGGTCGGCAGCGCCGGCATGCAGCGTGGACGCCGGGCGCGGCAGGCCGGCATAGTAAACTTCGCGTTTTCGCGGCCATCGCATGAACGCTCCCGACCTTCTCCGCCAGGCGCACGCGCGCCGCTGGTTCTACGAATTCGACCTGCCGGACGGCACGACCACGGCGTCGTACCTTCCGCCGGGCGTGGCGCAGATCCACACGACCCGCCTTGCCATGCTGTGGCAGGCGCTCGCCCCGATCGCCGCGACGGGCTGGGATCGGCTTTCAGTCGTGGACATTGCCTGCCACCAGGGATTCTTCTCGACGCACGTGGCGCGCAAGGGCTGCCGCGAAGTCGTCGCCGTGGATGCCCGTCCCGAGCACATTGCCGATACGACGCTGATGGCGGGCGTGTACGGCCTCGGCAATCTTCGCGCCGTCGAAGCCGACGTCGCGACACTCGATCCGCGCTCGCTCGGGACGTTCGACATCACGCTGATGCTGGGCCTTCTGTATCACGTCGAAAACCCGGTCGGTGCGATGCGCCTTGCGCGCGCGCTGACACGGCGCGCCTGCGTGATCGAAACCCAGGTCACGCCGAACATGACCGGTGTCGTCGACTGGGGCGCCTACACGTTCCAGCGGCACATGATGGGCAGCTTCGCGCTGATCGACGAAACCGCCGAGACGCATGCCCCGGAGGCGTCGACCACGGGCATCTGCCTCTGCCCCAGCTACGAGGCGCTGGTCTACGTGCTGCGCAAGGTCGGGTTCGCGCGCGTCGAGCGCGTCGCGCCGCCCGAGGGCGCCTACGAGCAGCTCGCGAGCGGCAAGCGCGTGATGGTCGTCGCGCACGTCGACTGACGGCGCGGCACCGCCGCCCGTCGACGGCGATTCAGCGGACGAGCTCCGCGGCGTACGGCCACATGTGCCACGCCGCCGTGTCGCGCTCGATGAGCCGCTCGAGATGCTGCGCGAGCATGGTCGCGAGTTCCAGCGGGTCCGAATACACCTTGGCCGGCGCGATGCCGAGCCAGCGGCGTCCGGTCGCACGATCGGGCGCCGATGCAAACGTGACCACCGGAATGCCACGCGCACACGCCTCGCGGATCAGCCCCTGGGGCATCAGCAGCGTCCGGCCGCGGAAGGGAACGGCGATCTTCGACCGGCCGGGCGGGAGCGGCACGTCGCACAGCGCGACGACACTGTCGCCGCGCGTCCACGCCGCGCCGATCTTCTCCGTCGCGCCGCCCGTGTAGATCACCGGACGCCCGGACGCCCGTTCGGTCGCGCGGATGCGCAGCCGTCCATAGCGGCGCTGCCAGGCGTCCGCTCCGCGCGCGTCCTCCTCGAGTGCCCGCGCGAGAAAGTGCGCGGGATGCCCGGAGCGGGCGAGATGGCGCAGCGCCCAGAGGCCGGCGCCCCAGTGGCAGGTCACCGCGAGCATCGGAGTTCCGGCCTGCGGCCACGCGCCCTCGGTCGTCACATTGGCGTCGAGCCAGCCTGCGCGCCGCGTCGAGGCGAGGAACATGTCCGCGTGATCGATGAGCTGCACGAGTCGCCACGCTCGGCGCCAGCGCATTTCGCTGGCCGGCCGGTCGCCGTCCTCGGGGAGATGCGTGCCGTTGAGCCCACGCGCATTGATCCACGCCTCCTCCTCGGCGGGAAAGCGCACGCGGTCGGCGTTGGCGATGCGTTCGAGGAGCGCAAAGCCCGCCGGCGCGGGCAACGTCGCCGCAAGGGCCGGCCACTGCCAGTGCGTCTGCGCCGTGCTCATCGCCGCGCGGTTCGATCGAGGCAGGACGCGCACTCGCCGGAGCGTTGCGGACTCGTCATTCGTGCCACTGGTGCGGCAGGCGCACGAGGCCAAGCTCGCGCGACGATCCCGTCACGAAGAGCGGTACTTCGCGCGTATCGAAGACGCGAAGCCCCTCAGGGTCGGCCGCCACCGCGGTGATGCGATACTTGCCCGGCAGCAAAGCCAGCCCGGGAAACGTCAGCGCAAAGGCGAAGCGGTCAGGCGCAACCCGTCGCGGCACGACCCCGTCCATGTCGGTCCCGACGCCGTACACCGGCGTGCCATCCGCGCGCACGATGCCGATCAGCAGCACCGGCGCGCGACCGTCCGGCGAGAATGCTTCGCCGCTCACGGTGAGGTCCATTCCCTGCGCGATCGTGCCGTCGGGCGAAAGTGCGATCTCGCGGATCGTGTAGAGGCCCGCGGTGCGGGCAGCGGCATCCGGCAGCGGCGCGGCCTTCCGTGCGGTTTTCTGCGCGGACTTCTCCTCGTGGTAGGCGAGATACGCCGGAACGACGTCCGCAACCGGACCGTAGCGTTCGATGCGCCCGTCCTTCAGCCACAACGCCACCCGACACAGCTTCTGCACGTGATACATGCTGTGCGAGCACATCAGCAGCGTTCCGCCTTCGGCAAGATAGCGCTCCATCCACGTCACGCACTTCTTCTGGAACGACTCGTCGCCGACCGCGAGCACTTCGTCGGTGATGAGGATGTCGGGCGCCAGCGTCGACGCGATCGCGAAGCCGAGGCGCACCACCATGCCGGACGAATAGCTCTTGATCGGGTCGTGGATGTGCTCGCCGATGTCGGCAAAGGCGACAATTGCTTCGCGCTTGGCCGCTATCTCGTCGGACGAGAGCCCGAGCAGCGCCGCCGCAAGGTCGATGTTGGCGAGACCGGTGTAATCGGGATGAAAGCCCGAGCCCAGTTCCAGCAGCGCTCCGACACGGCCGTTCACCACGATGTGGCCGCGCGTGGGTGCAACGACTCCGGCGACAATCTTCAGCAGCGTCGATTTGCCGGCCCCGTTCTCGCCGATCACGGCGAGAGAGGCGCCCCGCGCGAGCTCGAAGTCGACCCCATCGAGCGCGCGAAACGAATGCGCCGCCGGCCGGCCGCGCAGGAGGTCCCACACGAGCCGGAGACGTCCGCCGTGCGTTTCGACCTTCGCGTAGTCCTTGCCGACGCCGCTGGCGGAAAGAAGTGCGCTCACGGAAGCGCGCAGCCGGGTGGCATGGGAATCAAACGAAATCCTCGAAATACGGCGACAGGCGCAGGAACATCCAGCGGCCACCGGCGAAGATCCCGAGCGCGGCGACGAATGCGACGGCATCGCCCCATTGCAGCGCGAGGTTGCCGTCGAGGAGCCCGTCGCGAAGGCGCGTCACGACCCAGCCGAACGGATTCGCCGCGACGTAGCCGCGCAGCGTTTCCGGGACCGCCGACAGCGGATAGAGGATCGGCGTGAGATACATGAGGATCATGAGCAGCGGAGCGAGCACATGCTCCACGTCGCGCACGAAGACCTGCAGCGAGGCGAGTGCGAGGCCGATGCCCGTGATCGCCAGCGCGATGACGAGCCAGACGGGAATGGCGATCACCAGTCCCTCGAAGTGCACGGGCTCGCCCGCGATTGCCAGCACGACGAGGACGGCGAGGTATCCCGCGAACTGCAGTGCAAGAGTCGCCGCGACGGACGCATAGACGGCGATCTCGTTGGGGAACGCGACCTTGCGGATGAGTCCCGCGTACTGGGCGAGGGACACCGTCGCGCGCTGCAATCCATCCTGCGCGGCGAGCCATGGCCACAGCGCGATCGCGACGAAGGCGATGAAGCTCTTGCCGCCGAAACCGGTGGCCCGGAAGACATTGGTGAACACGAACCAGTAGACGCCGAGCAGCACCAGGGGATGCAGCACCGCCCATGCGAGCCCGGTCACGCTGCCGAGATAACGGGTGGTGAGCTCGCGCCGAAAGAAGTTGGCGAACAGCGCGCGATTGCGTCGCGCGCGGCCTGCGGCGGCGCCCTGCCTCGGTGCGGCGGGGGTCGCGGCGGCGCCGGCGATTTCGCTCTGCGACGTCATCCTTGAAGCATATCAAGAACGCCGCGGCAGCGCGCCGGCGCCGTCCTTCCTCAGTTCTTCGCGCCGGCAGGCGTGCGCAGCGCCTCGATGGCGGGCTCGTTGACGACCAGTTTCTTCCCGGCGCCGAGCTCGGCCAGCGCGGCGTCGCGGGCGTGGGTGACGTACTCGTCGCGCATCAGGTTGATGATCGACGGCTTCGCTTCCTCGTATGACTGTGTCGAGCCCGGGATGCGCTCGTTGACACGCACGATCGACCACGTCCTTTGCGTTCGCACGGGCGGGTTGACTTCGCCGATCTTCGCCGTCTCGAACACGAGCGCGACGAGCTCGGGGTCGACGTCCTTGCGCTCGAGCGGGCCGCGGATGCCGCGCAGCTTGCCGACAGCGGCATTGTCGGTGACCTGCTCGACGATGTCGCCGATGTCGGCGCCGGCCTTGATCTTGGCGTAGGCGTCGTCGGCGCGCGCCTTGGCGATGTCGGGCGCGCCGTCGAAGCGGAAATTGAGCTGCGAGATCATCACCGTCTCGGGCTTCGTGTACTTCGCCTTGTTGACGAGGTAGCTCTCGCGGACCGCCGGCTCGACGCTCGGCAGTTTCGCGTCGAACTCGTGCCGTGCGGCGCTCTCGACGTTGCCGATGTAGGTCTGCGCGAGGATCTTGTCCTGCTCGAGCTCGATGCGCCGCGCAACCGCCGGATCCTTGTCCACACCCTTGGCGCGCGCCGTCTCGGCGAGCTCGAGCGTCATCATCATCCGCTCGAGCAGCTCGCGCACGCGTTTCGGGCTGGCAAGGAAGATCGCGCGGTCCTTGTCCGGGATGCGCAGCAATTCCGCGTCGAAGTCGGACTTGCGAAGTGTAACGTCGCCGCGCTGGACCAGGATGGGATCTACGACGACGCTGTCCGCGGCCGTCGCCGGCGATGCGCCGAGCAGCAGGATTGCGGCGGCGCCGGTCGCAATGGCGCGGAGCAGTACGAGAGGCATGGCTTGGAACGTCATGTTTCGGCTTCCATGGGGAGTGAGGATTGAATTATCGCGCGGGGGCGCGTTTCGCGCGAAGGAACGCGGCACCATCGTCGCAAGCTGGCAAAAACGAAGCCCCGCGGCGCGGGGCTTCGTTCGAGCGACTGGATCGGTCTCAGCTCACGTGCCGTTGGGCTTCCAGAACTCGAGGACCATGTTGCAGGTGAGCGTGCCGCACGTGTTGCCCTTGGGCGGGATCTTAGACGGGTCCTGCATCACGATGTTCACGTACCACGTCGAGCCAGGCTGCATCGGCACGTAACCGCCGGAATTCGGCCCCACCGTGAAGTAGAAGTTGGGATTGGTGCCGAACTGCGTGAACGTGGTGCCGTCGCCCGGCTTGCCCCACGAGCACGGCGTCTGCGAGACCGTGACCAGCCGATATTTCGTCGTATCGATGTATTCGTGCGTGTCGATGCGGCCGATGTTCGTGCCGGTCGGCGCGCCCGCGGGCACCTTGATCACGCCGACAAACGCCATCCCCGCCTTCTGCGGCGGAAGCGTGCCGTTGCCGGTGTAGTCGGTGTTGCCGCTGTCCGTCACCCACGGCACGTTGTACGTCGTCGTGCTGCCGGTGATGCCCAATGCGGCGCCCTGCGGCGACGACTTGCAGTCCAGCGACGTCGTCTTGGCGGCGATGGTCACCGTGGCGGTCGGAGCCTGCGGCGTGCCGCTGCCGTTGTCGACCGTCGCCTTGTACGTGCAGGTCGCGGCCTGCGTCGAGCTCGGGTTGGACGGCACCGTGTCGTCCTGCTTGTTGGTGGTCGACGGCACGAAGTTGGCGTTGCAGCCGCCGCCCGTCGCCGTCCACGCGAACGTGGTCAACGGAGCGCCGCCCGCGCAGCTCACCTTCAATTGCGAGATGGCGCCACCGGAGCTGCCCATCGATTGCGACGCGGGTGTGATTACGCAGCCCTGCGGCGGGCCGCTGGTCGACAGCCACTGCACCTGGAAGCCGGGCGAAGCGCCGCCCGGCCCTTGTGCATTGGTTCCGGTGACCGTGTACGTCACGGTGCCGGTGCTTCCTTCGTTTGCGTTGCAGGTCGACGTCGTGACGCCCGCGCAGCTGCCCCCGGTCCACGACCACGAGGTGGCGGCGGGGCTGCAATTCGCGGTGAGGGGATTGGCGACGCCGACGGTGCCGTTGGCGTTGCCGGAGATCGTGCAGGACGGCGGCCCGGAAGTGACGCCCCCGCAGCTCAGCACGAGCGTCTGCGTATTGAATGTCGGACTGGAGCAGCCCTGTATCGTGACACTCTGGCTCTGCGCGACTTCGGGGACGGCAACCGCGAGCATTCCGCAGACGCACGCGAAGGCCAGCGCAATCAATGACTTCGTCATAACTTTCTCCCTGCAGGGCCCGGCGCAACGACGCGGACGGCAGAATCAGATCGCAAAAAACGCTCCGGAAATCAGAACGCGGTTCCGGTCGCAACTAGGAAATTATATCCAGAAACAGGGACTTTGACAAATGACTTAATGTTATCAGCGGCCCCTTCCGTCGGCTGAACGCCGACGATGGGCGGGGCGATCGTCCTACGTTGCAGTCAGCCAATGAGCGGCACGCGTAAATCGGCTGGTTCGATGCGGCGGCGCGGCGATTGGTTCCGGAAAACGAGCAGATGCGACGATTGGTCGCGCCTTGCTGCGCGCGCTGCTGCAAACGGGCGCGCCCTTGCGTGCGCTCGACATCGGAACACCCTAAGCGGGCTCCGCTCTTTCGCCTGATTCCAAAAAAAAGGGCGGGAACGAATCCCGCCCTTCGAACTTCTCTGCAGATGCGACTTAGTTGTTCGTCGCCTTGTGCTTGTAGCTGCCGCCGTACGCCGATTGAGTCACCGGGCAGGAAGTACCCGCGGTAGGCGTGCACACGGTCGGCAGGCTGCCGTTGTAGAACGTCGCCGTCGCGAAACCGATGACCGGCAGACCGTTGTACGTATTGGCACCCGAGGACCATCTGGTGATACGGCAGTGCGACCGAAGCGCGGGCCGTCAGATCGAGGATCGCCCAGCCGTTTTGATACGGCGTGGAGATATTCGCGCTGACCGGCGACGCGAACACGTTCGTTTGATTGAACGTGACGACGTTGGCTTCGTAGCACAGCGACGACGGCGGATTTCCCGGCGGCGGCGGCGAGAAGCCTCCCGGCGGGGCGGCAGGCGTGCGCTCTTCACGATCCCAGAACGCGATGCCGACCGTGTCACACGACTTGCCGTCGAAGTTGTGCTGGAACGGCGGGAAGCCGTTGCCAGGCGCGCCACCGATGACATAGAAGCGCTTCGTCGGGTAGGTCACGACCCAGTCCGTCCCCGAATTCGTGCCGGCATCGAGGATGTACTCGTTCATGATGGTGTCGTGCATCAGCGAGGCCGAGACCGCGTCGATGTTCGAACCCCACGTCGAGCGTGACGACCGCGCCGCCCTTGAACGTTTCCGACGTCAGGACGTTGCCGCTGCCCAGGTTCGGGGTGATCGAGGTGGTCGAGCTCCAGATCGAGCCGGCGGTTTCCCAGTTCTCGAGCGCGACCGGGTCGGTGCCCGTTTCCGCGGTCGCCAGGACGTTGATGATCGTCAGCGAGCCGAACAGACCACCGTTGCCCGTCGTGTAGTCGGTGCCGCCAGCGGCGATGCCCGTACACGTCGGCACGCCACCCGAACCCTTGGAGTGCGTGACGGCGGACCACGTCGCGGTACCGTCGACGATGTTCGCCATTTCGATGATTTCGACATAGCCTTCACGCGTGCGGTCGAGCGACGTGTCGGCGCCGTCCGCGTTCGAACCCGAGTACTGATAGTTCAGGAACGGCGTCGGCGGGGAACCCGGCTTCGCGATCGCAGGCGTAACGCAGGAAACGTCGGACGTCACGATGCCGGCGCCGGCGGACGTCGGGACGACGCCCGTCGTCCACACGTCGTGGGCGGACAGGTACAAGTTGAAGTCAAGCACTTCGCGGGAGTCGAGGGACTCGAGGAAGCGGACCTTGACGGCCTTCGCGGACGCGGTCGAGTTGACGACCGAGATCAGCGAGTTGTATTGCGAGCCCGAGAAGATGCCCGTCGTGCGGGTGCGTGCCGTGTAGTACGGGTAGATCAGGACCTGGCCCAGACCATCCGGATTCACGTGGACCGCTTCCGCGGTGCCAACAGCGCCCAGCGCGCCAAGACCGGCAATGGCGGCATACAGCGACTTTTTGTTGAAAGTATTCATGGTTGGTGATGACTCCTGTATGTGCGAATGCGATTCAAAGTGATCACTTCAAAACCGACAGCGGAACGATCTTATTACAGCTTGCCACTCTTGTCCAAACGATTTCGTTTCCTGCCCCAAGCCCCCCTGTGGATAATTTGCAACGGCCCCCGGTTCTTGTCAGTTTCGCCAGGTATACCAATATTGTCCGTTGTCGAGCACCCAGGTTTCGTCGACCGTCGACTGCAGCCCCGACATTTGCCGGAGATCCAAGGTCACGACCACGGCGACCTGGCAGACTTCCGCCTCGCAGGTGACGCTTGAAATCTCCGCTTTCCTGAACCCCGACCCCCTTGCCTGCTGCCTGTACGTTCCTAGGGTCAACAGCTGGCGCGTTGCCGGGGAAAAAAACGTGTACGCGGTGTCCATGTCGCCCTTGATCAGGGCCGCCCACCTCGCGTTCACCCGCTCCGTCACCGCAGCCCGCTTTGCCTCGGGGGAGGAGTCCTTGGTGACCCCTCCGAACCCGGCGCATCCTGCCACCGCGATCACTGCGGCGACCAACGCCATTTTCGTGCGGAACGCCAGCTGCGCGCCCTCACCCGACCGCTTACCCGAGCGTTGCCACATCGGTTGCCAATTCATTCGGATTGCCTCGAAAAATAATCTGCGCGGCCAAGCATTGCAGCGAGGACCGCTTGCCTTGTTGCCCCTCGACGTCCGACGTGCCCGGCTGCGCGGCAATCCTCGATTCAGAGCCTACCCACTGAGCCCCTGAGCGTCAACGGCCGATTTTGCGATTTCTTTGCTCTAAATTTTCCGTTGCACGCCAGCAACATGGTTTTGTCGGGGTTTGGCGACGTTTGCTTGTCGCCGGACGGAGACAGTCTACAAAATTATCGTTTATTTTCCGATAGTTGCAGGATTATTTTGAGGTAAAGGCGCCGGAGGCGAAAAAGGGACATTTGACGCCGGGGGCGCCGGCTTCGGCGGCACCGGTCCGAGCAGGTTCGGGTTCGAGGTCGCGCGCTGGAAGACGTCGAAGGTGTCGTCCACCTTTTCCATCCGCTTGCGGAGGTCGTCGATGATGCTGCGAAGGTCGATCTCGGACTCGACCACGCGGGGAGTGATGAAGAATATGAGCTCGTTCCGGTTGTTCTTGAGTTCCTGGGTGCCGAACAGGCCGCCAAGCACGGGGATTCGCGAGATGAGCGGCAGCCCGTTCGAAGTATTGGCTTTCGTTTCCTGTATAAGACCGCCCATCACCATCGTCTGACCCGACTGGACGCTGACACTCGTCTGCACCGAACGGGTGTCGATCGGCGGCGCGTCGCCCGGGTTCGCCGGAGTGCCTGGCACGCTGACTTCCGCGTTGACCTCCAGGCCCACGAGCCCGCCGACGTTGATATGCGGCGTCACCTGCAGCAGCACGCCGGTGTCGATGTACGAGGCCGCCGTCGTGACCACGTTCGACGTGCCGCCCACGATGCTCTGCTGGTTGATCGGAATCTGCTGGCCCGCCTTGATCGTCGCCTTCTGGTTGTCGAGCGCGGCCAGGTGCGGGTTCGCGAGGACCTTGGTGTCGCCGTACTGGTCGAGCAGGTGCAGCGCCGCCTGGACGCCGCCGGGGAAGTTCGAGTTGTTGATGATGTAGTAGAAGCCTTGCGCCAGTGCGAGTGCCGGATTGGTCACTGCCGCGGCGGCAGCCGCGAGCGGAACGGCCGGATTGAGCGGCGTGATCACCCTGTTGAAGTTCCCGCCAGACCCCTGGCCCGAAGGAGCACCTCCCTTGAACAGCCAGTCGATGCCAAACGTGAGGCTGTCGTTCAGCGAGACCGAAGCGATTGTGACCTCGATGGCAACCTGGCGCGAGGGCACGTCGAGCTTCTTCAGCGCCGTCTCGATCACCGCGTACTCGGGCGGCGTCGCGACGATGAGGAGCTGGTTGTTGTCCTTGTCGGCCACCACCTGGATGTTGCGCACAATGCCGAGCCCCTCGCCTGCGGCCGCGCCTGCGCGCGCCGCGCCGCCCGCGGCGGTGCCCGTCGCCGGCGGCGGATTCATGTTTGTCGTCTGGATCTGCAGCGGCTGCTGGCCGGGCATTGTCGACTGCGCAACGAACCCCGGCGGGCTGACGATCGTCCCCTGCGTCGTGCCCGGAGCGAGCGAGGGCGCCGGCGTCGCCGCCTGCTGCTGGACGCGGCCGGTGAACGCCTGCGTGAGCAGCGGCCCGAGCTTCTCGGCGCGCTGGCTCTGCATGCTGTAGACGAACAGCCGCGGGCCGTCGCCGCCGCCGCCCGCATCGAGGCGCGCGATCCACTTCTTGGCCTCGTCGAGGTACGCAGGCTGCGGCGTGATGACGAGAAGCGCGTTGAGACGCTCGATCGGGATGATGCGCAGGATGCCGGCGAGCGGGGAAGTCGCCTTGTCGCCGATCACCTTGTCGAGCTCCTGCCCCACGATCTTCACGTCGGCGTTCTGCAGCGTGAAGAGCCCGACCGACATGCCCTCCATCCAGTTGACGTCGAACATCGCGATCGTATCGAGCAGATGGCGCAGCTCGTTCTCGGTGCCGGACACGATCACGAGATTGCGCAGGTCGTCTGGTCGCACCGCGGCGGCGTCCTTGGCGAACGGCTCCAGGATGCGGACCATCTCGCGCACGCCGACGTAGCGCAGCGGCACGACCTGCACCGAGAAGCCCGGCGGCAGCGCCCGCTGCGAGTTGCCGAGCTGCGGCGTGACGTTGCCGCGCACGACGTTCGCGGCGGGCACGATCTTGTAGATGCCCTCCTCCTTGATCATCGCCGCGCCGTTCGCGCGGAGCAGCATTTCCAGCGTGGCCGGCAGCGCGTCGCGCGGGATGCCCGACGACGTGCGCAGCGTCACCGTGCCGCCGACCGTTCCCTCGATGCTGTAGCTGACGTTGAGAATGTCGCCCAGGATGTTGCGGATGACCTCGCGGATGTCGGCGCCCTCGAAGTTGAGCACGACCCCTCCGCCGGGCGTCGGCTGTACCGCGGGGCCGGGCGGCACGCCCCCGCCCTGCTGCTGCCCCTTCACGAGCACGCCGGTGCCGCGGAAGATCTTCGCCTTCTCGGCTTCGGTCGGCAGGCCCGGCTCGAGCGCGCGCTGCGCCGCGTCGGCCATTGCCGGCGACATTCCCTGCGTGGACTTGTAGGGAGTCGACCGCGTCGTCTGTCCGGGCTCGACGGGTTCGGGCACGGGTTCCTTCGAAGCGCAGGCCGCGAGTGTCAGCGCCAGCGTCAGCGCCGCGGCAAGCGGCAGGTGTCGGTGAGTCGTCATTGTTCTTTTCCAGTGGCCGCATTCCCCGCGTCGCAGCGGGCCGCGACGCAAGCGGGTCGTTTTCGGAGATGGCGGCGAGTCGTCATCACGGCAGTTGTCGAAGGTTGTCATTTCTTGTTGCGGCGGGCGGGCCCGACGGGCGTCTGACTCTGATAGGCCTTCGCCGCCTCGGCCCAGGCAGGATCCGCGCCAGCGGCCGCGGCACCGGGCTGCGGCGTCAGCGACGACGCTGGCGGGACGCCGGTGGGCGAGTTGCCGGCGGCGGCCGCGCGCGCGGCGGCACGGCGCCGGGCGAGCTCGTCGCCCACGTTGGCGGGCGCCGCGCCGGCCCCGGCCGGAGTCACTCCGGCCATCGGGACCGGTGTCGGCATCCCAGCCGGCACTGCCGCGGCGGCCATCGGCGTGGGCCGTGGATTCGTCGCAACCTTGAGCGTGATCTCCTCGGCCTCGTCGCCGAGCGTCAGGCGCACGCGGTCGGGCTTGATCTCGGCGACCGTCATGCCGTTGATCTGCTCTCCTTGCTTGACGCGCCGCTGCTTGCCGCCGTTTGCTTCCTTGAGATAGGCCGTGTTGTTGCCGTCGATCAGCAGCGTCCCCGCCAGCGTGAACTGGCCGCGCTGCATGCGGGAGACGCCCTTGTCGGCGAGCGTCGGCGCCGGCCGGCGCGTCGGATTGAAGAGTGTGCGCTGCACCGTATCCGTGCGTGCGGCGGTGCCGCCTTCGATCGAGTATTCCGGCAACAGCGCGGTGACGACCGGCTTCGCCTCGACAGGAACCTCCGCGGGCGGCGGCGGATCCATGCCGCGGCCGAACTCCGCCTCGAGCACGATGGCGACCGCAATCACCGCGAGCGGCACGAGCCACCACGAGACGTGACGGAGATTGTTCGCGAGCTCGTTCATCGCGCGCTCATTTCTTCTCGGCCTTGTCCGCTTCCGCGAATGCATAGCCGGCGATCTCCATCTGCACGCTGACTTCCGGTTCCTGGCCCGCCGCCGGCTTGAACCCGCGAAACGCATTGAGCGGGCGGATCGAGATGTTCTCGATCACGAGATAAGGCGGCTGCGACTCCAGTGCGTTGAGGATCTTCTGCAGGTTGGGCGTAGTCGCGAAGAATTGCGTCGACACCGCGATGCGGCGGAATCGGCCCTCGTCCTGGGGAGGCTGGTACTGGCTGGTCGTAGGTCTCCCGCCGTTGCCTTCGATGGCAGCACGGACGAGTTCGGAAAGCTCGGCGCCGGCGAGATTGGGCGCGGTGTTCTTGAGGAAGAACCGGCGGCCGTCCTTCGCCTTCATCATCTCGAGCGCCTTGCGGTACTCGGGCGCGGCGGCCGCGATGGTCCGATAGCGCGCGAGCCGCTCGGTCAGCGAATCGATCGCATCGTCGTAGTGCTTGTGCATCAGCAGGATCGGCGCCAGCACGACGGCGACCGCGACGAGCACCGCGAGCGCGAGCAGCGCGAGAGCCAACGCGCGTTGCCGCTCGGCGGGCATGCGGGCGATTGCCGCGTTGACGCTCACATTGACTCCGCAGTGCCGGGGGCGCGCCGCGCCGGGGCCGCGTCGGGCGGCCCGGCTGGCGGCGGCGGCCCGAATTGCGCGTTGTGCGGCTCGTTGCCGGACGGCGTCGGTGCTGCCGAGGGACGCGGCGGCGCGGGCGAGGTCGTTCCCGTGGCCGGGCTGGATGGAGGCGGGTTTGCCGGCGGCGCGCTGGGCGCCGCCGCGGGCGCGGTCGTTCCCGCGGCCGGGCTGGATGGAGGCGGGTTTGCCGGCGGCGCGCTGGGCGCCGCGGCCGTGCCGGCAGCCGTGGGCACAGGAGCCGAGGCGGTGGCGGGTGCGGGATTGGCGCGGCGGCGTTGCCGGCGCGGCGGACGCCGGGGTCGCGTCGGCGGGCGCCGCGGCACCGTCGGCGGGCGCGAGAGGCGCGATCGGCGTCGCCGTCGCAATTTCGATCGGCGCGGGTGCGGGCAGCGGCTTCACGCGCGCCGAGAAATCGAAGATCTCGCCGGGCCCGGGCTGCACCTTCATCGTCGGCGAGCGCGGGGCCGCGTCGGTGAACTTGTGCGAGTCCTCGAGCAGCGACACGAGCTGGCCGGCGTTGCCGCTCTCGCCCTTCAGCATCATCTCGCGGTACGGCTCCTTGCCCTTCGTCGCGCTCTTCACCTCGTACTGCGTGATCCAGGTGTCGTCCGGCATGAGCTTGGTCACGTCGTCGAGGACCTGCATCGCACTCGGATACGCATACTTCTTGCCGAGCGCGAAGTTGTAGTCGGCTGTCTGCTGCTCGAGCTGGGCGCGCAATGCACTCGACGCCTCGGCCTGCACGCGCGCCTCGCCGGTGACCCGCAGCAGCGCCATCGTGTAGGCGCGCTTCTGCCACAGCGGCAGCACGATCGCGACGAGGAGCAGGAGCGCGATCAGCGCGAGCGGGGCCCACAGCTGCCAGCGCCGCCACCACGAATGGTCCGGCCGCGCTGCAACAGCGAGGAGGTCGAGCCGGGTGCGCCGCCGGGTCGTCGGGCCCTGCGCGTCGGTGCTGTCGGGCGTGACCGCAACCACGCTCGCTCCGAACGCCTCCGCCTGCCGGACCGCCTGGTCGACGACGGTGCGCCGCGCTGCCGCCCAGTCGACGCGAATCTCGTTCTTCGCCTGGTCGCGCGCGATCACGACCGCATCGAAATAGAGCTCGTCCGGCTTGAACGGCGTGTGCCGGTCGAGATCGTAGCCAAGCGTCTGCTTGAGGTCGCGCTCGACGGCGGCGGGCAGCGTGAACTGCTTGCGCAGGACTTCCCCGCGCGGCAGCGAAATGACCACCGCCGGGGCGCGCGCGGCACCTCCATACGGCGCGCGCGGCAGCCGGGCGATGGCGGCATGGCCGGCGTTCTGAAGCGCCGCGGCGTCGCCCGTGCGCGGTATCCGAGCCGTCTCGGCGAATCCCATGGTCTGCTCGCGCAGCACCGGGGCCCACAGCACGATCTCGTCGGCCTCGAAGGCGAGCACCGGCCGCAGCCGCCTGCGCGCAAGCACCGCGGAGAATGCGGGCGGCGCCATCGGCGCGAGCTGATCCGCCCACCAGCGCCAGAACGCGGTGAGGCCGAATCGATGCGCAGCCGCGCGCATCCGTTGCAGAAGGTCAACGCTTGCCTGTTCCATATTGGTCGGGTGCGGCGGTGGCGCCGGTGGCGATCGCGGGGGCGGCCTGCTTCGTCCCCTCCTGCCAGAGCAGCGCGATCACAGGCCGCAGCGGGTCGGAGGACGGTCGCAGCACCGCTTCGCGGACGAAGGTTACACCATCGGGCAGCACGGCCTCGGCGCGGATCCGCCAGACGGGCGCCGCCGCCGAGCTGAAACCCTGTGCCTGCGGCAGCAGCGGGATGGGCAGCTTGTTGGCGATGGCGTCGGCGCGCTGGGTGATGAACATGTCGATCTGCTCCGGCGTCGTGCCGGGAATGGACAGCAGCACGTCGCGTGGCGCCGTGGCGAGATTGACGCCCGGCTGGCGCGAGTACACGGTAAGGCTGTCGGCAACGCGGGCCGCGAGTCCGGGCGTCATCGTGAGCACGCGCTGCAGCTCGCCGACGGTGCTGAACGGAGCATTGGCCGGCACGTATTTCTTGGCCGCCGCGGTGTACTCGTTGGCCTCCGCGCCGTTGGGGCGGACGAGGTCGTCCGGGTCCCGCCAGTCCTCGATCTTCTCGGCCATCGCCTGCGCGGCGTCGGCATCGAGTCCGCCGATGTTCTGCAGCATGCCCTTCAGCAGCGGCTCGGTCGCAGTGTTGATGTCGATGCGCGCGGCCTCGTCGAGAGCGGTCGCCGTGATCGTCGCGTCGCCGTCGGTCCACGTGTGGACCTGCCCGTCCGGCATCCAGACGTCCGGCGACGTGCGCGGCCGCGCGAGCTCGAAGGCGACGCGTTCGATCGCGCCGTCCGCGGTCGCCCGCGCCTGCGCGACCGACAGCGCGTTGCGCGCCGAAAGCGCCTCCGAGTGCATGCTGAATGCGAAGCCGCTCGCGATCACGGTGAGCATCACCGTGAGCCAGAGCGCTGCCACGAGCGCGATGCCGTCTTCGCGCATCAGCTCACTCCCATGCAGCGTCCGCGCTGCGCGTCGTAGGTGGTGCAGCCGGCTTCGGGCGCGCGCCGCGGCTCGACGACGAGCGCCGGCCAGGCGGGGCCCTGTTTCGGCTGCACTTCGATCTTGATGAGAAGCGGCAACTTCTGCGTGTCGTCCCACCGATCGCGCCACGACGGCGCCTCCGATTCGACGGCGCCCGGGTCGCGGCCGTAATAGGAAATCTTGAGCTCGGAGATGCCGTCCGCGAGCACCGAATGCTCGACGTCCTGGAATTCGGGATTCTGCGTCGCCTGCGGATCCGGCAGCAGGCGCTCGACGATGAGCTGATTCTTGTCGTCGTTGCGGGCAAGCGCCAGCCGGAAGTACAGCACGCCGCCCTCGGCGACGCGCGTCGGCAGCGACGCGGTGTAGCGGAGCTCGTCGCGCTCGCCCGTGAAGAGCAGCGGGAAGTCGGCGGCCTTGCGCAGCCGCAGCGGATATTCAGCGGTCAGCTCCTCGCGCAGGAATTCGTGCGTGTGGCGCATCTCGGACACCTGCGCCGCCTTCGCCTCTCCGCCATCCCACGAACGCCCGGCCAGCGAAAGGGCGCCGTAGATCACGCTCGACATCAGCGCGAGCAGCACCAGCGCCGCGACCAGCTCGATCAGCGTGAAGCCCGCGGAGCGGCGGCGAGCACGGGGCGTCATTGCAGCGTGTCCTTGCTGCCGATGCGCGTCGTCGCGAGCGCCAGCGTGCGCGTGCCGCCGGACGGCGCGGGAAACTCGACGTCGACGCTGACGCGATAGAGGCGCGTCGCGATCGACTGCCCCGTCTGCTCGATGTCGGGGGGAACGCCCGGGGGCGTGTACGCCGCCACCTTCGCCGACCAATGGATGCGGCCGTCGTCGGCCGTGCCGTCGCGAGTCGTCTCGCGCAGCGGTCGCACCGACGCGGTTTCCGCGAGCACGCTCTCGGCAACGAGCACCGCGCGGCTGTAGTCCTCCGCCGCCGACGCGTTGGCGAGCGCCCCCGAGAACAGCTTGAAGAGCGTTCCGGCGACGACCGTCAGGATCACGAACGCGACCAGAACTTCGAGCAGCGAAAAGCCTGACGAACCTCGCAACGGGCTGGCATTAACATGGCCTCGAAAAGCGTCGCGAGGAAGCCGAGAGGCGCGGCGCTTTCGCACGAGCGACCGGAATGCACTCACCGGACCTCGCTGAAGTCCCTGAATCGTGCACAGTCCTGCGCGTCGGCCCTGCGCGTCGATTCGCCCCGGTCGCATCCCCTCGCCGCTATGGGGCACGGGGGCCCTGCTCCCCGGCTCACGCCGCTGCGCATGAGGATCGCGAGCGCGCTTGCAACAAAGCAGATCGGCTCCGCAGCAGCTTTGCGAGGTCATGTTCAATCAAGAATGGCGACGCGGCCGGTCAGCCAGTCGACATCGACGTCGTACTTGCGCTCGCCGGCGAAGACCGTCACCCGGCCGCCGTTCGAGCCGCCGTCCGGGAAGAAGCGGATCGCGCCGATCTTGTCGCTGACGAGATCGCTCTGCGCAGTGAAGAGCTTCACGCCGACGCCGCGCGGCAGCGCGCGCACCTGATTGTCGCCATCGACGGCGAAGCTCTGGTGCTCGAGATCGAGTATCAGCCGCGCCTCCTGCCGCTTAGCCACCGCTTCGCTCCGCGCGAAGCGAAGTCCCGCGGCGACCTGTCGCGCGGCGCTGCGAAGCTCGGTCGTCGACGGGCCGTTCAGCATTCGCGGAATCACCATCGCGGAAATGAGCGCGAGGATCGCGAGCACGACAAGGAGCTCGATCAGCGTGAAGCCCGCGGCGCGCGCGCGATCCACGTCACCTTCCGCGCGTGCCTTGCATGCTTCCGTCAGGGCGACTCCGATAGTCAAAGCTTGGAGCTGGAAATGTCGGCGTTGACGCCCTCGCCGCCTTCCTGGCCGTCGGCGCCAAGCGAGATGATCTCGTACGGCGCGTTCTGCGCGGGCGAGACGTACTTGTACTCGTTGCCCCAGGGGTCCTTCGGCACGGTGCCTTTCTTCCAGTACGGCCCGTTCCAGTTGGTCACTCCCGAAGGCGCGGTGATGAGCGCCTGCAGGCCCTCCTGCGTCGTGGGGAAGCGCCCGACCTCGAGCTTGTAGAGATCGAGCGTCTGGCTGATCTGTCCGATCTCGATCTTGGCCGCGTCCGCCTTTGCCTTCTCGCCGCGGCCGAGATAGTTGCCCGCGACGACGCTCATGATGACGGCGAGCAGCACCAGCACCACGAGAATTTCGATGAGCGTCATCCCGCGCGCCGGGTGCGGCCGCCGATTCCGGACTTCCATGATGTTTCTCCTTCGTTGACATGCGGCGCGGTCGCGATCGACCGCGCGAAATTCCCGCGTCCCGCTCACTGGACGAGATCGGTCATGCTCATCACCCCGACCAGGATGGAAAGCACGATGCCGAGGATCAGCACCGCGAGCGACAGGATGAGTGCCGGCTCCAGCACCGCCAGGAAGCGCTTGATCGACACCGCGACTTCGCGGTCGTAGATGTCGGCGACGCGCCCCAGCATCTCCTCCAGCCGTCCCGATTCCTCGCCCACGAGGATCATCTGCACGGCAAGCTTCGGATATAGGCCGGTCTCGGCGAGCGGCCGGCCGAAGCCCTTGCCCTCGCGGAGCCGCGCGATCACGCCGTCGAGCGAATTGACGAGCACCGTGTTGCCGAGCGTCTCCTTGACGATGCTGAGCGAGGCCAGCAGCGTGACGCCGTTCGCGAGCAGCGTGGAGAGCGTGCGCGCGAAGCGCGCGACCTCGACCTTGGTGACGACGTCGCCGACGAGCGGCCAGCGCAGGAGGCGCGCGTCCCACGCGCCGCGGATGACCGGGTTCTTCAGGCGCCGGCGCATCCACGTGACGAGCAGGAACACGGCGCCCGCGATCGCCCACCACCATTGTCGCAGCCCGGTGCCGATGACGATGACTATCTGGGTCGACACGGGCAGCGCCTTGCCCGCCTGCGTGAACGTCTGCTGGAACTGCGGCACGACGTACGCGAGGATCAGCATCAGCGACGCCACGGCGACGCCGACCAGGATCGTCGGGTAGATGAGCGCAGTGACGATGCTGTCGCGGAGCTCCTTGTTGCGCTCCATCGTATCGGCGAGACGCGTCATCACGTTGCCGAGCGCGCCGCCCGCCTCGCCGGCGCGGACGATGTTGACGTAGAAGCGGGAGAACACGTCACGCCGGGCGTCGAGCGCCTGCGACAGCGCCTTGCCGCCGCGAACGTCGTCGCGAATGCCCTGCAGCAGCGTGGCGACGGGCGGGGTCGGCGACAGTCCGATCAGCGTTTCCAGCGCGCGGTCGAGCGGCAGGCCGGCGCGAAGCAGCATCGCGAGCTCGCGCGTGATCGTCATCACGTTGTCGCCGCTGACCGTCTTGCGCACGAACCAGCGGCGCCCGGCGCGCGGCGCGGCGCGATCGGCGACGCGCGCGCCCGCGGAGCCGGCGGTCGCCGCCTGCACCTGCATCGGCATCAGCCCCTGATCGCGCAGGCGGCCGACGATCTCCGCCTCGTTGGCGGCGTCGAGCTCGCCCACCGCGACGGCGCCGGCGGCATTGACGGCCTTGTAGCGGAAAACAGCCATGGGCTAGCGCTCCGGGCTCGCGCCGGTGTCCTGGGAGAGACGAGCGAGGGACCGAGTCACGAGTGCCGCCCGCACGTCACTTCTCGCGCGTGACACGAAGCACTTCCTCGAATGTCGTCACGCCGTTCACGGCCTTGCGCAGGCCGTCCTCGTACATCGTCAGCATGCCTTCGGCGACGGCCGCGTTGCGCAGCTCCGCCGCCGTCGCGTGGCGCATGACGAGGCTTCGCATCGGGTCGGTGATCGGCAGCATCTCCAGGATGCTGATCCGCCCCGTATAGCCGGTTTGCGCGCACTGCGGGCAGCCCTTGGCGCGATAAAGGGTGATGTCGCTGCCGTGCCCGAATCGCGCGAGGCCAAGCTCCTCGACGAGCTCGGGCAGCGCCGTATACGGCTCCTTGCAGTGCGAGCACAGCGTGCGCACGAGGCGCTGCGCCAGGACGCCGATGACCGTCGAGGTCAGGAGGTAGTCTTCGACGCCCATGTCGAGCAGACGGTTCATCGTCGACGCGGCGTCGTTCGTGTGGACGGTCGACAGCACGAGGTGGCCGGTCAAAGCGGACTGCACGGCGATCTCCGCGGTCTCGAGGTCGCGGATCTCGCCGATCATGATCACGTCGGGGTCCTGCCGCACGATCGAGCGCAGCGCGTTGGCGAACGTGAGGTCGATCTGCGGCTTCACCTGGATCTGGTTGATGCCGGGCATCTGGTACTCGACCGGGTCCTCGACGGTGAGGATCTTCACGTCCGGCTGGTTCAGCTTCTCGAGCGCGGTGTAGAGCGTCGTCGTCTTGCCGGAGCCGGTCGGACCGGTGACGAGCAGGATGCCGTGCGGCTCCATCAGCACGTCGAGGAAGCGCTGCAGGATGTCATCCTCGAAGCCCAGCCGCTTGAAGTCGAGCGCGACGCCGCCCTTGTCGAGAATACGCATCACGACCGACTCGCCGTGCATCGTCGGCACCGTGGAGACGCGCAGGTCGATCTCCTTGCCCTGCACGCGCAGCCGGATGCGGCCGTCCTGCGGCAGTCGGCGCTCGGCGATGTCGAGATTCGCCATGATCTTGACGCGCGAGATCACCGCGGCCGAGAAGCGGCGCGGCGGCGACTCGACCTCGTGCAGGACGCCGTCGATGCGATAGCGCACGGCGAGCCGGTTCTCGAACGGCTCGATGTGGATGTCGGACGCGCGGGTGTCGAGCGCGTTGGTGATGATGAGCGAGACGAGGCGGATGACCGGCGCTTCCGCCGCGAGATCCTTGAGCTGCTGCACGTCGGCGTCGAACGAGAGGTCGTCGCCGCGCTGCTCGATGTCGCCGCCGATGATCTGGCCGACCGCGGAGCGGTTCGTGCCGTACAGGCGCTCGAGCGCCGCCTCGAGCTCGCCGGGAATCGCGACCCGCGGCTTCACTTCGCGCCCGGTGAACATGCGGAACGCGCCGATCGTGTACTCGTCGGTGGGATCCGCCATCGCGAGTGCCAGCTCGTGCTCGTCCTCGGTCAGCGGCAGCGCGCGCGCTTCCATCAGGAAGCGCGTCGAGATGCGCTCCTCGAGAATGGGGAACTCGGGGTAGCCCGCCGCGTCGACGAGCGGCAGCCCGAGCTGCAGCGCCAGTGCCTCGGTGACATCGCGCTGCGCAGTCAGTCCGAGCGTGACGAGCAGCGTGCCGATCTTCTCGCCGCTGTCCTCCTGGATCCGCAACGCGCGTTCGAGCCCTGCCGCATCGAGCTTGCCCCGCTCGATCAGGATCTCGCCGATGCGTTTTCTTGCCGCCATGGTCATCGGTTCAGCCTGTCGCCGTTAGGCAAAAAAAGAGCGTTCGATCATAGCACAGCGATCGCATGGGTTTCCCCGTTCGCCCGTAAAAAATCAATGTGTTGCGTGCGATTCTTCCCGCGATCTGTCGTCATCTCACGACGCCGCGGCCACGATGTGTCGCCGAGCCCCGACGACATCGCCACCGTTTCGATCCCTTTTGAACTCGCTCTGTGCCACCGGAGCCTGCTTTCCTTTCCGGTGATCGGGACGTCTGACATGCAATCGCGGGAATAGGTTCGCCGCTCGGGATGCGCGGCATTGTGTCGCGCTCGCCCTGGCGTGTCGTCACCGCCGCGACTGTCCGCTCGAATCAGGCTGCCGGACCCGTCGCTTCCACCAGCGATTCGAGGTCGGCGACGAACACCTCGCGGCTGCCGGACGGGCACGCATTGAACGCGACGCGGCGGAACGCGCGGTCCCACGCCGGATGCGAATCGACGCGAAGCTCCTGCCGCGGTCCGGTGAAGGCCGCGGCCGTGCGAATGCGCACGAGCTGCGTCTCCGCGGAGCGCGGCAGGTCGAGCCAGCGGATCGGCGTCGTGCCGTCGCCGAACGCGAGCGGCTCCGACACGTACGCGTCGGTGAGCACGTGACGCCCGTCCGGATGCAGCGTCGGATGTCCCGAGCCGACGAGCGTCGGCGAAAGCGCGCGCAAGCCGGTGCCGTCGTGGCGCACCGCGATGAAGCGGAGCCCGTCGCCGTGGAGGTTGAGATTCATCAGCACGTGATCGCCGTCGGGACACCAGTTGGGGTGATGCCCGCCGCGCCGCCACTGCGCGTCCGTGATCGCGCGCGCGATGCCGCTGCCGTCGGCGTTCATCGTGATCACGGTGTTGAGCCGCATCTGCACCGGCGCCGGAGCGAGCCAGCGCAGCACGAACATGAGGCGCGTGCCCTGCGGATTCCACTTGGCGTGAAAACCATAGAACGAGCCCTGGGCGAGAAATGCGCGTTCCGCGGATGGAAACGCCTCCGCGACGATCCGTGCGAGCGAAACGAGCAGCCTCGAGTCGCCCGTCGCCGTGTCGGTGACGTAGAGGCCGTCGTCGTCAGGCGCGCCGACATTGCGCGGCACATGCTCCGGCGGAACGATCACGCCGTAGCCCGCCTGCGTGCGCGCGGTGCGCAGGAGGCACGGGCTCGCCGCCTTCGTGCCGTCCGTCGACACCGAGTAGACGGTGCCGCCGAGCGCACGGCGCGCGCCCGTCGCGGGATCGAGCCGCACGCCGAAGGGCCGCCACGTCGTCGTGTCGACGTCATTGAAAAACAGACTGTGATCGTCCGCACCCCATTGCACCTGCGCGCCGAGTTGCGTGTCGGCGCCGCAGGTCTGCGCCACGCTTTGCAGCGTGCCCGACTCGAGATCGACGACGACGATGTCGGCGACGTCGCCCGGCAGCGGAAGGCGGTCCTCGGCGGCGAGGCGCGTCAGCGCGAGGTAGCGTCCCGACGGACTGAACGGCGACGTGTCGTGAAAGCGGTGGATCATGCCCGCGCGCTCGGGCGTGACGCGATGCACCGGCACCACCGGCGCGAAACCCTCGTAGCGCGGAAAGCCGGCGCCGAGCGCTACCTTCACGCGGCGCACCCCGCGTCGCAGGTCGCGCAATGCGGCGCAGTCATCGCGCGCTCAGGCGAGCGTGCGAAACGCGCCGGCGGCGTGCCGCAGCGTCTCGTCGATGTGGTCGGCCGTGTGCGTCGCCGACACGAAGCCCGCCTCAAAGGCCGACGGCGCGAAGTAGACGCCGGCGTCGAGCATCGCATGGAAGAATTTGTTGAAGCGCTCCTTGTCGCACGCCATCACGGTGTCGTACGAATCCGGAACCGCCTTTGCGAAGTAGAGGCCGAACATGCCGCCCACCGATTGCGCGACGAACGGCACGCCGGCCTCCGTTGCCACCCGCGCAAGGCCGTCGGTCAGTGATTTCGTGCGCACCGACAGCGCCTCGTAGAATCCGGGCGCCGAAATGGCCTTCAGCGTCGCGAGCCCCGCGGCGACTGCCACCGGATTGCCGGACAGCGTTCCGGCCTGGTAGACGGGACCGAGCGGCGCGATCTTCTCCATGATCGCGCGCCTGCCGCCGAATGCGCCCACGGGCATGCCGCCGCCGATCACCTTGCCGAGCGTCGTGAGGTCCGGCGTCACGCCGGTCAACCCCTGCACGCCGCGCGGATGCACGCGAAAGCCCGTCATCACCTCGTCGAAGATCAGCACGGCGCCATGCCGGTCGCAAATGGCGCGCAGGCCTTCGAGGAAGCCCTTGCGCGGCATGATGAGGTTCATGTTGCCCGCGACCGGCTCCACGATGATGCACGCGATGTCGGATCCGCCTGCGGCGAACGCCGCTTCCACCGCGGCGAGGTCGTTGTACGGGACGACGATCGTCTCGTTGGCGATCGCCGGGGGCACGCCCGCCGACGACGGCTGGCCGAAGGTCAGCGCGCCCGAGCCCGCCTTCACGAGCAGGCTGTCGCCATGACCGTGATAGCAGCCTTCGAACTTGAGGATCTTGCTGCGGCCCGTGAACCCGCGCGCGAGCCGCAGCGCCGACATCGTCGCCTCGGTGCCCGACGATACGAGGCGCACCATCTCGAGCGAAGGCAGCAGCCGGCACAGCGTCTCGGCCATCTCGATCTCGCTCTCGGTCGGCGCTCCGAAGGACAGGCCGTTCGGCGCCGACTCGACCACCGCGCGCACGACGTCCGGATGCGCATGTCCGAGGATCGCGGGGCCCCACGATCCCACGTAATCGATGTAGCGCTTGCCGTCCGCGTCCCACACGTACGGCCCTTCGCCGCGCACGAGAAAGCGCGGCGTGCCGCCGACCGAGCGGAACGCGCGCACCGGCGAATTGACACCGGCGGGAATCGTGCGTTGCGCACGGGCGAAGAGTTCTTCGTTGCGGCTCATGGCGGGCTTCCTGGATCGTCAGTGTCGGTGAATGGGTGGAGCGCCGGCTCGCCACGCGCGCGGCAACGTCCGGCTCAAAGGGGTTCGAACAGTTTCGCGAAGGCGCGCGCTGCCGCCTCGACATCGGGCGCGTCGAAGAGCGCGGAGATCACGGCGACCGCGTCGGCGCCGGCGACGCGCAGCGAGTTGGCATTCGACGTATCGATGCCGCCGATCGCGACGACCTGCGCCGGGAGCGCGCGGGCACGCTCGAGCAGCGCAATGTCGGCGCGGCGCGCGGCAGGCTTCACGGCGGAAGCGAAGAAGCTGCCGAAGGCGACGTAGTCGGCGCCTGCCGCGACGGCCGCCTCGGCGCGGGCGTAGTCGTCGTAGCAGGAGACGCCGATGATGCGGTCGGGTCCGACGATCGCCCGTGCGGCGGCGATGTCGCCGTCGTCGCTGCCGAGATGGACGCCATCGGCGTCCATGTCCGCGGCCAGCTTCGCGTCGTCGTTGACGATGTAGAGCGCTCCGCGCGTCGCATGAACGCGCGCGAGCGCCGCCGCCTGCGCGCGGCGCAGCGTGGCATCCGCCGACTTGTTGCGATACTGGACGGCGGAGGCGCCGCCGGCGATCGCCGCGCCGACGGCCGCCGCGAGCGACGCCGTGTCGGCTTCGTCCGGCGTGACCGCGTAAAGACCGAAGAGGCGCTCCGCGCGCGCGCGACGGCGGGTGCGCCCCTCGTCAGTGGCGATGGCTTGCATCGGAAACGCGCGGCACGTCGGGCTCGCCGGCCGGTGCATCGGCGTCGTCGCGCGCCCAGAACAGGCGGTCCGGCAGGAACTGGCCCATCCCCGGCCGGTATGCCTTCTTCAGCGCCTGCCACGTGTATTCCTGCGCCTCGCGCACGGCTTCCGGCAGCTCCAGGCCGTTCGCGAGCATCGCCGCGATCGCGGAGGCGAGCGTGCACCCTGATCCGTGATAGCTGCCGGGAAGGCGCTGCCACGAATCCGTGCGCACGACGCCTTTCTTGCTGTAGAGCGTGTTCACGACCTCGTGTGTCGCCTCGTGCGTGCCGGTGATGAGCACGTGCGCGGCGCCCATTTCGATCAGCCGCGCGGCACAGCTCGCGAGCGACGTGTCGTCGTCGTCGCCGGTTTCCGAAAGCCGTCGCGCCTCGATGCTGTTCGGCGTGATGATCGTCGCGTGCGGAAGCAGGAGCTCGCGCATCGCCTGCGCCATCTCCTCGGTGGTGAGCTCGTCGCCGCGGCCGGACGCGAGCACCGGATCGAGGACCAGCGGCACTTCGGGATAGTCGGAGATGATCTCGGCGATCGCCGCGATGTTCTCGACGCTGCCCATCACGCCGATCTTGAAAGCGTCGACGGGCATGTCCTCGAGCAGGCAGCGCGCCTGATCGGCGACCCACTCGGCATCGAGCGCCTGCAATCCTTCGACGCCGAGCGTGTCCTGCACGGTGATCGCGGTGACCACGGACAGCGGATGCGTGCCCATGCTCGCGAGCGTGAGGATGTCCGCCTGCAGGCCGGCGCCGCCCGAAGGGTCGGACGCGGCGAAGGTGAGAACGATGGGCGGGAAGGCGGGTTCGTCGGAGTCGGGCATCGCGAATCGTGCGTCGGGCCGCGCGTGTCCTGTCACGAACCTGCGCGGGCAGTGCGGCGCTTGCTAGAATTGCGGGATTTTACTCCAAGGCCTTTCCCCCCGATGAAAAAATACATGTGCCTCATTTGCGGCTGGATCTACGACGAGGCGACCGGCGCGCCGGATGAAGGCATCGCTCCCGGCACCAAATGGGAGGACGTTCCCCCGAACTGGAGCTGCCCCGAATGCGGCGCCCGCAAGGAGGATTTCGAGATGGTGGAATTCTAGGAGGCTACGCGATGCGAATCCTGCACACGATGCTGCGCGTGGGCGACCTCGCGCGCTCGATCGAGTTCTACACCGGCGTGATGGGCATGAAGCTGCTGCGCACGACCGACCGCCCGGAGCAGAAATACACGCTCGCGTTCGTCGGCTACGGCGACGAGTCGGACAGCGCGGTGCTCGAGCTCACGTACAACTACGGCGTCGGGACCTACGATCTCGGCGGCGGGTACGGTCACATCGCGGTCGAAGTCGACGACGTGGCGGCGACATGCGCGTCCGCGCGCGCCAAGGGCGGCGCCGTCACGCGGGAGGCGGGTCCCGTCAAGGGCGGCACGACGGTGATCGCGTTCCTGCAGGACCCCGACGGCTACAAGATCGAGCTGATCGAGCGCGGGCGCCGGTAGTCGCGAGGGCCGGCGCAATTCAGTGCAGCAGGCGGTCCGGCGCCGGAGGCGGGGTGCCGCTCGAATCGGCCCATTCGTCGTCGGCACGAACGGCCTCCCCGTCGTAGTCGTAGCCGGGCTCGCCTTCCCAGTCGTAGCGAACCCGCGGCGGCACGTCGTAGTGGCGGAGCAGCAGCGCCATTGCGGCGCCGATGATTGCCGCCGCGAGGTGCGTCTCCCAGGACATGCCGACCTGGATCGGCGTGACCCCCCACGCGAGCGTTCCGTACATGAATGCGACCAGCATCGACGCGGCGATCGCGCGCCGATCGCGGCGGATGAGCCCGGCGATGAACACATACGCGACGAGCCCATAGACGAGACCGCTGGCGCCGATGTGGATGCCGCCCTTCGCGAAAAGCCAGACCGCGATGCCCGGACCGAGATAGACGGCCGGCAGCACGCGCAACGAGGATTTCGGATAGAGATAGAGCATCGCCGTGCCCACCACGACCAGCGGGATGGAATTGTCGAGGAGATGCTTGAAGCCGCCGTGCAGGAGGGGTGCCACGAAGATGCCGACGAGACCCGACCACACGCGCGGCTCGACGCCGAACCGCTCGAGATCGAGGCCCTGGCCGAGCAGCAGGATCATCCAGAGCAGCGCCACGAAGCCAAGCGCGAGCCGGACGGCGAGGCGGAAGTTCTCGTGCGCGCGCCGCGAGCTCGTGAACGCCGGATCGGGCAGATGGATTTCCATGCGTCCGGACAATATCGGTCCGATGGTGGCGCAAATCAAGCGCCCGGCCGATGCCGCTGCGCGTCGCGGGCGACGGCGATCGCCGATAATGCGCATGTCCGGACTCTGGAGAGGCGCCGATGGGCGGCCTGATCGACGCGGCGACGCTCGTCGCCGTCGTGTTCGCGCTCAACGTGATCCCCGCGTTCGCCCCGCCGACGTGGATGGCGCTGTCGTGGGTCGGCTTCAGCCGGCCGCTCCTCAATCCTTTCGTCGTGGCGGCGCTCGGCGCGCTCGCGGCGACCGCGGGGCGGATCGTGCTCGCGCGGCTCGCGCGGGTGATTCGCCGCCACTGGCTCTCCGCCGCGCTGCGCGACAACATCGACGTGATCCGGGAGAGCCTCGAGCGGCATCGCACGCTCACGTTCAGCGGATTCCTGCTCTATGCCTTCGGGCCGTTTCCGTCGAACTACCTCTTCATTGCCTATGGCCTTACCACGTTGCCGCTCTGGCTCGCCGCGGTCCCGTTCTGCATCGGTCGCTTCGTCAGCTACAGCTTCTTCGTGTTCACGGCGTCCGAGGTCTCGCAGCGCCTCGCCGCCGAAGCGACCGACGCGCAGCAGTATTTCGGCGCTCTACTTCGTGGTGTCGCAGGTGCTGCTGCTCGGGCTCGTCGTCGCGCTGGCCCGCGTCGACTGGCAATACCTGCGGACGGCGCGACGTTTCCGTTGGTTGCGCGCGAGGAATGCGCCCCGATGAATCGGCGTCGCGAAGTGGCGTGCGCGCCCGAGGGCGGCTCCCGCGGTGCGCGGGGTAAAGTGCGCGCATGACGGATCTCTCGGAATCCCGCGTTGCCCTCCTCGCCGGCGCCACGGGCCTCGTGGGGCGGGCGTTGCTCGCGCTGCTGCAGGACGATCGGCGCTATCGAGGCGTGCACGTCCTGCTGCGTCGTGTCGTGAACAACATACCGTCGAGCGGCAAGCTGCAGGTCCATCGCGTCGACTTCGCGCACCTTCCCGCGGCGTTTCCCGCCGTCGACGACGTCTACATCGCGCTCGGCACGACGATCGCCGTGGCGGGCTCGGAGGCGGCGTTCCGTCAGGTCGACTTCGATTTCGTCGTCGCCACGGCCCGTGCGGCCCACGCCGCGGGGGCGCGCCGGCTCGCCGTGGTGTCCGCGCTCGGTGCCGACGCCGGTTCGCGCGTCTTCTACAATCGAGTGAAGGGCGAGATGCAGGAGGCCGATAGCCGAGACTGGGCTATCCGTCGCTCGTGATCGCGCAACCCTCGCTTCTCCTGGGCGATCGCGCCGCACTGGGGCAGCCGGTGCGCGCCGGCGAGCGCTGGGCGGCGCGGCTCGTCGGTCCGATCCGGCGCATCGTTCCGGCCGCCGTGCGTCCGATCGAGGCCGCCACGGTGGCGGCGGCGCTGATCGCCGCCATGCGCGATCCCGCGCCGGGACTGCAGATCCTCAAATCGGCCGACATGCAGCCGCGCGGCCCGAGCGCGGCGCGACGCGCATGAACGAACGCGTGCCGCGCCCGTCCAATCCGCGCCTCAACTTCCCACCGGGAACGACGCATGAATGACAAGCGCAGGATCGCCGTCCTCGGCCTGTACCGCTCCGGCTCCTCGGCCGCCGCCGGTGCGCTGCACCACCTCGGCGTCGACATGGGCTCGCCGTATTTTCGGGACCATTACGAATCGCTGCTGCTCGCGCGGAAGCTCCGCCTCTGGTGGCGGGAGCCGCAATTCCAGGAGATGATGCCGCGCGAAGCGCGCGTGCGCCGGCTCGCGGACTGGATCGGGTGGCAGGAGCAGAAGGGGACGCCCTGGATCGGCGCGAAGCACCCTCTGCTGTCGGCGCGCGGCGAGGACCTGCAGGAGGCGTGGGGCCCCGATGTCCGCTTCATCTGGACCTGGCGCCCTGTCGAGGAATCGATCGACTCGATCAAGCGGATCGGCTGGTGGACGCCCGATCTCGCCGAATCGCTGCAGCGGCACCTGTGGGACGCGCTGCAGCGCTTCTTCGCGGACACGCCGCACCTGCGCGTCGAATTCGCCGACATGGTCGCCAACCCGGGCCGGGAAATCGGGCGAATGATCGAGTTCCTGCAGATCGCGCCGGACGCCGCACGGGTCCGGACTGCGATCGAATCGGTGCAATACATCAGAGGCGGCAACTGACTCCGCCGGTCCGCGCGGCGCACGCCTCGCAGCGGCGGCCTGCCGGCTGATCGCCGCGATGCCGCAGTGCGTCAATGCACGGAGGCCCCCCGCGCATTGACGCATCCGCCCCCGGCCGTGATACGCTGCCGCGCGGTGTGTTCGTGGTCGGCGCGCGTGCGCCGCCTCCGACTCGCGATCCGCATCGGACCTGCGAAAAAGGTGACCCGTTGGCGAAGTCCCGCAATTACCACCCGTTCCTCAGCGCGGCGCCCGCATGCACACCTCGCGCCTCCCCGGGGAGCGTCGATGAGCAATGTCGCGCCGATTCCGACGCCGATCGCCACGCTCGACGAGGACGCGTGGGACGACCTCCTCAACTACATCGAGGAGCGACGCGTCATCCCGATCATCGGGCCCGAGCTCCTCAAGGTCGACACCGAGACCGGGCCGCGGCTCCTCAACGACTGGATCGCCGAGCGGCTCGCGGGCAAGCTCGCGGTCGACACCGCGCACCTGCCCCAGCCTTACACGCTGAACGACGTCGTCTGCTGGTACCTGTCGTCGCACGGCCGCCGCGAGGAGGCGTACACGCGCATCCGCAGCATCCTGCGCGATGCGAACTTCGCGCCGCCGCATGCGCTTCGCCAGCTCGCGCAGATCACCGACTTCGACCTCTTCGTCACGACCACCTTCGACCCGCTGCTGGAGCAGGCGATCAACGCCGAGCGCTTCGGCGGCGCCCAGTCGACCGAGGTCATCGCGTACTCGCCCAACCGCGTCGCCGACCTGCCGTCGGAGCGCGACCAGCTGCAGCGCCCCGTCGTCTACCATCTGCTCGGGCGGCTGTCGGCGTCGCCGACGTACGTCATCTCGGACGAGGACACGCTGGAATTCATCTGCGCGCTGCAGAGCGAGCACCTGACGCCGGAAAAGCTCTTCCACGAGCTCGAGCACAGCCACCTTCTCTTCATCGGCAGCAGCTTCACCAACTGGCTCGCGCGCCTCTTCCTGCGCATGGCGAAGCGGCGCCGGCTGTCCGATCCGCGCGACGTCGGCGAGGTGCTGGCCGACAGCCACTCCGGCGGCGACGGCCGGCTGATGGGGTTCCTGCAGCAGGTCAGCGTGCGCACGCGCGTCTACAGCGGCGCCGAGAAGTTCGTCGACGAGCTGCATCGCCGCTGGACCACGCGGCGCGGTCCCGGCGAGGTCATTCCGCTCGGCACGGCGCCGCAGCGCTTCCTGCCGCCCGAGCGCGAGATGCCGGAGAACGCGGTGTTCATCAGCTACGCGCGCGATGACCTTCCCGCGGTGCAGCGCCTCAAGGCCGGGCTTGACGCTGCCGGCATCAAGACCTGGTTCGACCTGGAGCGTCTCGAGGGCGGCGACGACTACGACCGCAAGATCCAGCGCAACATCGCCCGCTGCTCGTTCTTCATCCCGGTGGTCTCGGCGACGACCGAGCGGCGCCTCGAGGGATACTTCCGCCGCGAATGGAGCTACGCGATCGACCGCACGCGCAACATCGCGGAGGGCGCGGTGTTCATTCTGCCGGTGTGCGTCGACGACACCGACGCCGGCGCGGCGCGTGTGCCCGACAAGTTCAAGTCGGTCCACTTCACCCGGCTGCCGGGTGGCGAGGTGACGCCCGAGTTCGCGCGCCGGCTGCAGCGACCTTGTCGCCGGGCGTCAGCGCCTAGGCCGATGAGCCCCGCCCGGACGATCGCCGCCGCGCAGTCCGCGGTCGACGCGCAGCATCCCTGGCTCGGACTCGCGTCGTTCACCGAGGAGACGCGCGGCTATCTTCTACGGCCGCGAGGACGAGGTCGGCGAGCTCGCGCGCCGCGTGCAGCGCAAGCTCCTCACGATCCTGTTCGGCCAGTCGGGCCTCGGCAAGACGTCGATCCTGCGTGCCGGCATCGTGCCCCGGCTGCGGCCCGAGGGCTACTGCCCGGTCTACGTGCGCATCGACTACTCGCCCGAATCGCCGCCGCCGTCCGAGCAGATCAAGCAGGCGATCTTCCGCGAGACCCAGGCGTCGGGCACGTGGTCGCAGCCGGGCTCGGCGGCGAGCGGCGAATCGCTGTGGGAGTTCCTGCACCACCGCGACGACGTGCTGCGCGACAAGGCGGGCAAGACGCTCATCCCGCTCCTCATCTTCGACCAGTTCGAGGAGATCTTCACGCTCGCGCAGAGCGACGACTTCGGCCGCCAGCGCGCGGCGCAGTTCCTCGACGATCTCGCCGATCTGGTCGAGAACCGCGCGCCGAAGGAGCTCGAGGAGCGCATCGAGCGCGACGACGCCGCCGCCGAGAAGTTCGACTTCGCACGCGCCGACTACCGGATCCTGATCGCGCTGCGCGAGGACTACCTCGCTCACCTCGAGGGGCTCAAGGGCAAGATGCCCTCGATCACCCAGAACCGGATGCGCCTCGCCCGGATGACGGGCGCGCAGGCGCTGGCGGCGGTGATGAATCCCGGCGGCAAGCTCGTCTCGGAGGAAGTGGCCGCGTCGATCGTCCGCTTCGTCGCCGGCGGCGCCGAGCTTGCGAACGCCGAGGTCGAGCCGTCGCTGCTCTCGCTCATCTGCCGCGAGCTCAACAACGCGCGGCATCGCGCAGGGCCGCGACGAGATTTCCGCCGACCTCCTCGCGGGCTCGCGCGAAACGATCCTCTCCGAATTCTACGAGCGCGCGCTGGCCGATCAGCCTGCCGGCGTGCGCCAGGTGATCGAGGACAATCTCCTCACCGAGTCCGGCTATCGCGAGAGCCTCGCCGAGGAGCGCATCGTCAAGCTGTTCGCCGCGGCCGGCGCGCCTGCCGACACGCTGGCGACGCTCGTCAACCGGCGTCTGCTGCGCATCGAGGAGCGGCTCGACGTTCGCCGCGTCGAGCTGACGCACGACGTGCTGTGCGGCGTCGTCAAGGCGAGCCGCGACCTGCGACTGGAACGCCTTGCGCGCGACGAGGCCGAGCGCAAGCTGGAGGCACAGCGCGAGCGCGAGCGCGCGACCCGCGCGGCGCTGGTGCGCGCGCGCAAGATCGCGGCGGTGTGCGCCGTGCTCGCGGTGCTGGCGCTGGGCAGTGCGGTGTTCGGCTATCTTCGGGATGAAGCGCGCGCAGGAGGCCGAGGCGAAGGCGCACGCGACGCGGCACATGGCCGAGCAGGCGCGCGGCGAGGCGGAGAAGCTTATCGTCTATCTGCTCGACGACTTCTACCTCGAGCTCGAGCCGGTCGGGCGGCTCGACATCGTCGCCGAACTCGCGAAGCGCGCGCTCGACTACTACGGCGGCGCTGCCGCCGGAGCTTCGCACCGCCGAGACCGAATCGCAACCGTGCGCTGGCGCTTGTCCGCTACGGTGCCGTGCTGCGCACGCAGTCGAAGCTCGACGAGAGCCAGAAGGCGCTGTCGGAGGCGGTGGCAGTGCTCACCCAGCTGCGGCAGGACGGCGACACGTCGGAACCGACCACCATCGGCCTCGGCATCGGACTCATGTCGCAGGCGCGCGTGGCCAGGACAGCCTGAACAAGCAGACCGAGCGGTGCAGCTGGCCAGCAAGGGCGTCGACGTGCTGAAGCCGCGATGCCCGGTTCGGCGCCATCGGTTCCGTCTTCGCCGCGCCTATGGCGGGGCGATGCTCTTCCTCGGCTTCGCGCAGCTGAAGCATCGAGCAGTTCGAATCGGCCGTCAAGACCCTGGAAGAAGCACGCGAAACATACCGCAGCATCGACGGCCTCAAACTCGACGATCTGTCATCGGCGGCGGCGTACGCCGAGGCGTCGTCGTGGCAGGTGTCGGCGCTGCAGAGCCTGGGCCGCAACGACGACGCCCGGCGCGTTGGCGCCGAAGCGTCCGGCATCGCGGGCAAGGTGCTCGAACGTCGGCCGGGACACATGTCGGCACTGCGGTCGCGTGCGCTCATCGGCGATTCGCTCGGGAACTCCGAATTCGACACCCTTCACCTTGCTAAGGCCCTTGAGCTCCTCGACGGGAGCGAGCGTGACTGGGAGGCGATCGTCAGGATCGATCCGACCAATCAGATCGCCTGGAACAATCTCGGCGACGCGCGGCTGCAGAAGGCGTGGGTATTGTGGCGGATGGGACGCATTGGCGAGAGCAGGCGGCAGTGGCGAAGCGCGCTCTCCGTGGAAAGGCAGACGTCATCGCCATTCATTGCCGGCATGCTGTCCATTCGCGCCGGCCGGAACCTCGCCGCTGCTCGAGGCCGACACCGGGAACCGGGAGGCGGCGGAAGCCGCGCTGGCCGACAACCGGAGACTCGCCCAACTGACGATCAGAACTCGTCCCCGCCGGATTCGTTCCCGCGGTCTGCGATCGGCGAGTTCTGGCGTATTACGGCACCGGCATCGGATTGGGCCACGACGCGATTCCGATCGCCGGCGCGCGACTATCAGACCGTGCGGAGCATGGCCGAGGCCTCGATCAAGCGCGGCGAAGCGCTGAAGCCAGGGAATCCGCGAGCAGGAAATGCTGAGGAATCAGGGGAGTCGGGGCGACCTACGTGGTTCTGGCCGATGCGCTGTATCAACCTCAAGGACTACGCCGCCGCCGATGCAGCAATCAAGCGCGCGCTCGAGATACCACCGGACCGTCCCGAAACGAACGCTGCAGGATCGAGCGTGATGCCGAACGACGAGATGATGCTCGCGGCGGCGATCGCGGCGCGGCTCGGACAGCGAGCCGAGGCGCGGCAGATGATCGATCCCGTGCTGAAATTCCACCGCGAACTCTACACGCGGGGCGGCAATGACGATCTCGGCCAGCATCTGCAGCTGGCGCGGCGCACTGTATGTCTCCGCCCTCGCAGCGCCCGAACCGCAAGCGATCCCGGGCAGCTCAAGGAGGCCGCCGGGATCATCGACGGATTCCGCCCGCCGTGCGGCAGCTGAAAAGCACGATGCTGATCCGCAGCTACATCGCCGAGGAACAGAAGACCCGGTGACGGCGGTGATCGTGTGGACGCCAAGGCCGGCCGATCGCGCAGGCATGCCGCGGATCACGAGCAACGCGAGCACGACCTTGCTCGCGAGGCAGGCAACGGTCGGCGCGGTATCGCCGCGGCTCCGATTTCGCACACCGTTCATCCCGACCGACGCCGAGGGCAGTGCGTCCGGCGAAGCCTGCGCGCGGATCCGCAGTCTTCTCGCGCAGGGCGCGCCGTGGGACGCATGCGACGTGTTCCGCGTTGCCGCCGTCGCACATGCGACCGATCCCGAGCTCCTCTACTGCGGCGCGCTCGCGCATGCGCGCTCCGGCGCGACGCACGAGGCGCGCGCGCTGCTCGATCGCGCGCAGTCCGCGGCGCGGGCATCGCCGCAATTGCTCGCGCGACATCCTCAGCCTGCGCGGGCGTCTGTGGAAGGACCGCCTCCATCGCGGCCGGACGCACCCGATGCCGCGGCGATCGCGCTGCGCGCCCGCGACGAATACATGGCCGCCTGGTCGCTGCAGCACGACCCGTATCCGGGCATCAACGCCGCGACGCTCGCACTGCTTGTTGGCGATCGCCGCGCAGCGCGCGCGACCTGGCGCGCGAGGTCGACGCGCGCCTGGCGGCGAAGGGCGCGCGGCGCGACGCATGGGACCACGCGACGCGCGGGCGAGGCCGCGCTGCTGCTGGGCGAGCACAGCGGGCGCGCCGGCACTATGCGGAGGCGCACGCGCTGGCCGGCGCCGACGCCGGGGCGATCGCGACGATGCGCCGGCAACTGCTGCTGCTCTCGCGTGTGCTTCCCGACGCCGCGCGCGATGCTCGACGTGGTGCGTGCGGCCGATGTCGTCGCCTTCACCGGCCACATGATCGATGCGCCGGACCGCGCCGTCCCGCGGTTTCCCGCGCTCCTCGAGCCGGCGGTCGCGGCGCGCGGTGCGCGCCTGGATCGCGAAGCTGCAACCGCCCGGTCTTCTATGGCTCGGCCGCGTGCGGCGCCGACATCATCGTCCTCGAAGCCGCGCTCGCCGCCGGCGCCGAGGTGAACGTCGTGCTGCCGTTCGACCGGCAGGACTTCATCCGCAGCAGCGTGGTCAACGGCGGCGAGCGGTGGCTCGCGCGGTTCGATGCCGCGCTGTCCGCGCGCCGCGCGGATCGTGCCGGCGACCGAGGAGCGCCATCTTGGAGACGACGTCCTTTTCGAGCACGCGGCGCGGCTGGTCGACGGGCTCGCGGTGCTGCGCGCCGCGCAGCTGCAGGCCGGCCGCGGCTCCTGTGCGTCATCGACGCCGCGTCCGGCGGACAGGTCGGCGGCACGCGGTCGGCATTCGAGCGCTGGCAGCGGTGCATCGGCGCGCCCGACGTCATCGACCTCGCTGCGCTGCGCGCGAAGTCACCGATCGGATCGCCACGAATGCACGCGTCGCGAGCAGACGCAACGCCGCAGTGCGGCCGGCAGCGAGCCCGGATGACAGCGAGACGCGCGCGCCGCGGATGCTGAAGACGCTCGTCTTCGCCGACTTCGCCGGCTACAGCCGGGTGCAGGACATCAACGCGGCGCGTTTCCAGGGCGAGTTCTGGGCGATCGCCGCACGCGCGATTGCGGCGTCGCCGGTAAAGCCGGTCTTCGCCAACACGTGGGGCGACGGACTTTTCGTCGTGTTCGACGATGCTCCCGCCGGCGCGGCCTTTGCGCTTGCGCTGTCCGAGGGCATGCAGGCCGCGGACTGGGCGGCGCTCGGCCTGCCGGCGACGAGCCAGATCCGCATCTGCCTGCACGCGGGGCCCGTGTTCTGCGCGTTCGATCCGGTGATCGGCCGCGACAATTACTTCGGCGCGTCGGTGACGCGTGCGGCGCGCATCGAGCCCATCACCCCGCCCGGCACCGTGTTCGCGAGCGAAGCCTTTGCCGCGACGCTCGCCGCGTCGGGCAGCACCGAATTCGTGCCCGAATACGTGGGCCGGGTCGGCCTCGCCAAGGGGTACGGCGAGTCGCGCGTCTACCGGCTGTCGCGACGCTGAAGATCGCCCGCCGGCGCGCGCGACGGCGCCAACGGAAAACATTCCGCGAACGCCTCGCCGCTCAGCCCTGCGTGCGCAGGAGCTCGCGGATGTCGTGCGTGAAGACCTCGGGGCCCTGCCCGTAGCCGACGTAGAGCGCGCAGCCGCCCCTGCGGATCGAAGACGAACGTGCCGGCGCTGATGGTCCATCGTGTAGGTCGCCGGCGTCGGTCCCGGCTGCTTCTGGTAGACGACCTTGAATTCCTTCGCCGTGCGCGCGGTGGCGTCGGCGTCGCCGTAGAGCCCGACGAAGCGACGGGTCGAACGCGGGAACGTAGCTGCGCAAGCAGCTCCGCCGTGTCGCGCTCGGGATCGATCGTCGACGAACAGCACCTGCACGCTTCTTCGCGTCGGGACCGAGGCGCTGCATCGACCTCGGCGAGCTCGGCGAGCGTGGTCGGGCAGACGTCCGGGACATTGCGTGTAGCCGAAGAAGAGCACGACCACCTTGCCGCGATAGTCGGCGAGCGTGCGCGGCTTGCCGTTATGGTCGGTCAGCGCGAAGTCGCGTGCCGAACGTCGTGCCGGTGACGTCGGAGCCATGAACTTCGGCGCATCCGGCGCGCACGCCGCGGCGAGCGCGCAGGCGCCGACGAGGAGCCAGCGGCGAAGGGAGGCGATCATGATTCGATCCGCAGGATTGCGCGGCGGCGCACGCGCCGCGCGTCGTCAGAGATAGTGGTCGACCAGGAGCGCCGATGAACAGCGCCGCGAGATAGATGATCGAGTACTTGAACGTCGCCCGCGCGAGCTCGATCGCTGTAGTCGCGGTAGAGCTGCACCGCGTAGAGCAGGAACAGCCCGCCCAGCGCCGAGCGCCGCGACGAGATAGAGGAAGCCGCTCATCCGGATCGCGAACGGCAGCAGCGTCACCGCGACCAGCACGACCGTGTAGAGCACGATCATGCAGCCGCGTGTAGCGCGGCCCGTGCGTGACCGGCAGCATCGGCAGGCCCGCCTTGGCGTAGTCCTGCGTCCGGTAGAGCGCCAGCGACCAGAAGTGCGGCGGCGTCCACACGAAGATGATGAGGAAGAGCAGCAGCGCCTCGGGCGCGACGTCGTTGGTGACCGCGGCCCAGCCCAGCACCGGCGGCATCGCGCCGGACGCGCCGCCGATCACGATGTTCTGCGGCGTCGCGGGCTTGAGCAGCACCGTGTAGACGATCGCGTAGCCGACGAAGGTCGCGAGCGTCAGCCACATCGTCAGCGGATTGACGAACGCGTAGAGCACCCACAGGCCCGTGCCGCCGACCACGCACGGCGAACACGAGCGTCGGCAGCGACGTCAGCTCGCCGCGCGGCAGCGGCCGGCGGCGCGTGCGCGCCATCAGCGCCGTCGATCTTCTGCTCGACGAGGCAATTGATCGCGGCCGCGGCGCCGGCGACGAGCGCGATGCCGAGCGTGCCGAACACGACCGGACCCGCGGGCGGGCATGCCGGGAACGGCGAGGAACATGCCGATCACGGCGCCGAAGACGATGAGCGACACGACCCGCGGCTTGGTCAGCGCGAGGAACTGCCGGAGGCGGATTTCGGTCCGAGGCGAGCGCGGTCATGGCGATGGGAGTCGGGCGGGCATCGTTGGCGGGCCCGGACGCGCCCGGCAACCGCGGATTTTACACCGAAGGGCCGCCGTCTCATCCGATCGACGATGCCCGCAGCAGGCGCTCGAGGTCGTTGGCGATCCGCTTGATGTCGGGGTCCGCCGGGAAATGCAGCACGAGGTTGCCGAGCGGATCGACGATGTAGATGCCGCGCGCCCGCGGGCAGGCGGCGCCAGCATCGCCGGCGCGGCCTGCGCGACGACGAGGCCCGGATGCTGCGCGAGGAGCGCCGGGCGCCGGCGCGCGCGTCGTCGGCGACGAGCAGCACGCGCACGACGCGGTCCTGCTCGCGGCCCTGGATCGTGCGCGCCTGCCGCGTCGCGTAGAGATCGCGCTCGCACGCCGCGTCGCAAGCGCCGGGCGCTGACGGTCAGCAGCACCCAGCTGCCCGTGCAGATCGCGACAGCGCGAACGGCGCGCCCGCCGGCGTGCGTGCCGGCGAGCGCCGGCGCCGGCACGTCGCGAGCAGCGTCGCCGTAGTTCGCCGTCGCCTCGCGCGGGAAGAAGTAGTAGGTCGATGTACGACGCGACGATCGGCGCGAGGCACACCGCGGCGATCAGCAGCAGCGTCCGGCGGCCGCGGCGGGCGGCGCGCGCCTCTCGGGCGAAGCGGGCGACGCGGTCACGCATCGGCTTTGCTCCCGCGGCGAAAGCTGAAGTACGAGCCACAAGCCCCGCGGCGAGCGCCGCGAACGCATACCACTGCACCATGTAGATCCGGTGCTTGTCGATGCCGAAATCGGGCGCGGGCCAGTCGCGCGACGAGGTCGTCGCCGGCGCCGGACGGGCGCCGTCTGTTCGATGACGATCGGCAGCACCGCGAGTCCGGTCGCCGCGGCGAAGCGCGCGGGGTCGAGGTTCTGCCAGACGGGCCCGGTCGCGGCATCGCGCCGAGCTCGAGATAGCCGCGCGGCGGAATCGCGACGCGGCCGACGACCGTCGACGGCGCCCTGCGGCGGCGGCACCGCGGCAGCTCGCTGCGCGAAGCGCCCTGCGCGATCCAGCCGCGGTCGACGAGCACGGTGCGGCCGTCCGTGCAGCGCGAGCGGCGTGACGACGTGATAGCCGGCGCGCCCGTCGTGCACCTTGTTGTCGATCAGGATCTGGCGCTGCGCGTCGAACGTGCCGGCGGCGCTCACGTGCCGATAGCGCAGCGCGGCCCAGTCGGTGGCGTCGCGCGCAGGAGATCGAGCACGAGCGGCGGCGGCCAGCGCCGCCGCGTCCTGCTGCGCGCGCAGCGCCTCCTTCTCGTGCATGCGCCGCTGCTGCCACTGGCCGGCGGCGACGAACACGGCGATGCCGACGACCGTCGCGAGCGTGGGCAGCACGCGCCGCGAACGAGCCGGCGCGGCGGAGAGGTCATGCGGATCCGGCGGCGTTTGGCATGCGGCGCGACATCCTCTACACTCGACGTTCGACCACGGAAGTCCCATGAAGATCATCGTCGTCGCCGCACTGATCGCCGTCGTCGTCGCGCCTGTTCTCGGCGCTCTACTACCTCTATCGCGACGCGGCCAGGGCACGCGCATGGTGCGGATGCTCGCGATCCGCGTCGGCGCTGTCGGTCGGGCTCGTCGCGTTCCTGGTGATCTCGTACTGGATGGGCTGGATCGGCCCGCAGGGCTGCGCTAGTCCGCCGCATCACCGCGCGTCCGAAGCCGTGAATCGGGCGGAGCGTCGAAGCGCGCCCGAAACGGCGCGCCTGCAGTCGCCAGGTCGGCTGCGCCCGCGTGTTCGGCCGGGCGTCGATGCCGCACCGGTCCGAAGCACGCGGCTTCGCCACGCTCGGTCACGCCAGCCAGTAGACGAGGACGAACAGCAGCAGCCAGACGACGTCGACGAAGTGCCAGTACCACGCCGCGGCCTCGAAGCCGAAATGGTGCTCCGGCGTGAAATGTCCGCGCATGATCCGCACCAGCATCACCGTCAGCATGATCGCGCCGATCGTCACGTGCGCGCCGTGGAAGCCCGTCAGCATGAAGAACGTCGAGCCGTAGACGCCCGTCGAGAGCTTCAGGTTGAGCTCGGTGTACGCGTGGTGGTATTCGTAGGCCTGGAAGCACAGGAACGTGGAGCCCAGCGCGATCGTCACGAACAGCCACAGCTTGAGCGGCGCCGCGGTGTCCGGCCTTCAGCGCGTGGTGCGCCATCGTGAGCGTGAAGCCCGACGACAGCAGGATGATCGTGTTGAGCAGCGGGATGCCGATCGCCCCCATCGGCGTGAACTGCTCCTTGATGTACGGGCCGACGGTCGGCCATCCGGACGTGTAGTCGGGCCAGAGCAGCTTCGACCCGAGGCTGCCCAGGTCCGGCACCGACAGGTTGCGGATGTAGAACAGCGCGCCGAAGAACGCCGCGAAGAACATCACTTCGGAGAAGATGAACCAGCTCATGCTCCAGCGGAACGAGAGGTCGACCTTCCGGTTGTACAGGTGGCCTTCCGATTCGCCGATCACGGTGCCGAACCAGCCGAACAGCATCACGAGCAGGATGCAGAAGCCGATCGCGCAGAGCCACGGGCCCGCCGGAAGGTCGTTGACCCAGAACGCCGCGCCGAACGCCAGGAGCAGCAAGCGCGAGCGAGCCGGTGATCGGCCAGTGCGACGGCTGCGGGACGAAGTAATACGGCTTGGCGCCGGTGTCTGCTGCGCTCATCTCAGATGACCTCTTTCACGTCGCGCGGGCACCGTCGCCGGCCGCCCGCCATTGGGATTATGTGCTGCCCGCGCCTTCGACTTCGAAGAACGTGTACGACAGCGTGATCGTCGCCATGTCGCGCGGCAGCTGCGGATCGACGACGAACACGACCGGCATCTGCCGCCTCTCGCCGGGCTGCCAGCGTCTGCTTCGCGAAGCAGAAGCACTCGAGCTTCTTGAAATACTGCGCGGCGTCGGGCGGTCCGTAGCTCGGGATCGCCTGGCCCGTCATCGTCCGGCCGGTCGTGTTGACGATCTCGAACACCACCTGCCGCACCTCGCCCGGATGCACGCTGATGATCGGCTCCATCGGCCGGAACGACCACGGCAGCTTGCGCACGTTGGAATCGAGCTCGATGCGCACGGTGCGTGCCGTGTCGACCTGCGTGTTGCGGACCTCGTCGGCGCGGTCGATGTTGCGCAGGCCCGTCGCCTCGCAGATCTTCGTCGTAGAACGGCACCAGCGCGTAGCCGAAGCCGAACATCGCGAGCGCGACGACGCCGAGCTTCACGAGCAGCGTCCGGTTCGAGCGGCGCCGACTCTCGGCCGCGATCGCCTGCGCACCGGCACTCATCGCCGCGACCCCGGATCCGTCCGAGCGGAATCGACCGTGTCTCGCTCGCCCGGATTCACTCCGTCCGGGCCCGCGCGAAGATTCCTGCCGATCGCGACGACGAGGAACAGCAGCACCGCGGTGCCGATCACCGCGATGCCGGTCGTCGCGTCGGCGACGAAATGCGTGCGCGATGACGCCGACGAAGAAGACGAGCGCGATCGACAGCAGCGTCAGCGCCGTGCGCCGGTTCGCGGCCTTGAGCTGGCCGGGATGGCGGGATCGTGACTTCCGGTGTCGATCATTGTCGTTCGGGCGTCCGCTTCAACCGGGACGCCCGGGTCCATGTCACTTGACGACGGGCGGCGTCTCGAACGTGTGGTACGGCGCGGGCGACGGCACCGTCCACTCCAGCGTGTCGCCGCCTTCCCATGGCTTGGCCGGCGCCTTGGCGCCCTTGCCCATGATGCACTTCAGCACCGCCCAGCAGGAAGATGAGCTGCGACAGGCCGAACCAGAACGCGCCGATCGACGCGACCATGTTCCAGTCGGCGAACTGCTGCGCGTAGTCGGGAACCCGGCGCGGCATGCCGGCGAGGCCGAGGAAGTGCATCGGGAAGAACGTGACGTTGAACAAGATCATCGACGACCAGAAGTGCAGCTTGCCGAGCTTCTCGTCGTACATCGTGCCGGTCCACTTCGGCATCCAGTAGTAGACGCCGCCGAAGAACGCGAACAGGCTGCCCGCCACCATCACGTAGTGGAAGTGCGCGACGACGTAGTAGGTGTCGTGCAGCTGGATGTCGATCGGGACGATCGCGAGCACGAGGCCGGTGAAGCCGCCCAGCGTGAACAGGAACAGGAAGCCGATCGCGAACAGCATCGGCGTCTCGAACGTCATCGAGCCCTTCCACATCGTCGCGAGCCAGTTGAACACCTTCACGCCGGTCGGCACCGCGATCAGCATCGTCGCGTACATGAAGAACAGCATGCCCGGCGGTCGGCATGCCCGTCGTGAACATGTGGTGCGCCCACACGATGAACGACAGGATCGCGATGGCCGCGACGGCGTACACCATCGACGCGTAGCCGAAGAGCGGCTTGCGCGAGAACGTCGGGATGATCTGCGAGATGATCCCGAACGCCGGCAGGATCATGATGTAGACCTCGGGGTGGCCGAAGAACCAGAACACGTGCTGGAACAGCACCGGGTCGCCGCCGCCGGCCGCATTGAAGAACGACGTGCCGAAGTGGCGGTCGGTGAGCAGCATCGTCACCGCGCCGGCGAGCACCGGCATCACCGCGATCAGCAGGTACGCGGTGATGAGCCAGGTCCAGCAGAAGAGCGGCATCTTCATCAGCGTCATGCCGGGCGCGCGCAGGTTGAGGATCGTCGTGATGATGTTGATCGAGCCCATGATCGACGACGCGCCCATGATGTGGACGGCGAAGATCGTGAGGTCCATGCCCATGCCCGGCCTGCACGGACAGCGGCGGATACATCGTCCAGCCGGCGGCGGCGGCGCCGCCCGGCACGAAGAGCGACGAGATCAGCAGGATCGCCGCCGGCGGAAGCAGCCAGAAGCTCCAGTTGTTCATCCGCGCGAACGCCATGTCGGGCGCGCCGATCATCAGCGGGATCATCCAGTTCGCGAAGCCCACCGCGGCCGGCATGATCGCGCCGAAGATCATGATGAGGCCGTGCAGCGTCGTCATCGAGTTGAAGAACTCGGGGTTGACGATCTGCAGTCCCGGGCTTGAACAGCTCCGCACGGATCGTGAGCGCCATGATGCCGCCGACGATGAACATCGTGAACGAGAACCACAGGTACATCGTGCCGATGTCCTTGTGGTTGGTCGTCGTGATCCAGCGCATGATCCCGGTCGGGTGATGCGCGTGGTCGTCGTGCCCGTGGTCGTCGTGACTGTGGCCGTAGCCGGCGCGACATCGTGGGAAACGCTGCTCATTGCGTGCTCCTGGACTTGATCTATTGCACTGGCTGCGGGTCCTAGGACCGCGCGGCCTTGATTTCGGACGGCTGCACTGCCTCGCCGGTCTTGTTGCCCCAGCTGTTGCGCGTGTAGGTGATCACCGCCGCGATATCGACGTCGGAAAGCGACTTGAACCCGACCATCGCGGTCGGCTTGCCGTCGCGGACGACACCGTTCAATTCGGTCTTGATCTGCTCCGCCTTCGGTCCGGTGACGACCTTGGACCCGTCGAGCGCGGGGAATGCGCCGGGCACGCCCTTGCCGGTCGCCTGATGGCAGGCGACGCAGTTCGCGGTGAAGACCTTCTCGCCGCGCGCGACGAGGTCGGCCAGCGCCCAGACCTTGTTCGGATCGTCACCGGCAGCCGCCGCCTGCTTCTTCTGCGCGTCGACCCACTTCGCGTAGTCGTCCTTCGACACGACCTCGACGACGATCGGCATGAAGCCGTGCTCCTTGCCGCACAGCTGCGAGCACTGGCCGCGGTAGGTGCCGACCTTGTCGGCGCTGAACCACGTGTCGCGGACGAAGCCCGGAATGCCGTCGTGCTGCACGCCGAACGCCGGCATGAAGAAGCCGTGGATCACGTCGCCGGCGGTGACGAGCAGCCGGATCTTCGAGTCGACGGGAACGACCATCGGATGGTCGACCTCGAGGAGGTAGTTCGGGCCCTTGGGCGCGCGATTCTCGATCTGGTCGAGCGGCGTCGAAAGATTGGAATAGAAGCCGAAACCCTCCTGCAGGTAGTCGTAGTTCCACTTCCACTGGTAGCCCGTGACCTTGATCGTCACGTCGGGCGCCGCGGTGTCCTTCATCGCGAGGATGGTCTTCGTCGCGGGGAACGCCATGAACAGCAGGATCAGGAACGGGATGATCGTCCAGATGATCTCGACGGTCGTGTTCTCGTGGAACTGCTGCGCCGCGTGTCCCACCGACTTCCGGTGCTTGAAGATCGAGTAGAACATGACGCCGAACACGCCGATGAAGATGACGACGCAGATCCAGAAGATGAACGAGTGCAGGTCGTACATCTGCTGCGCGATCGGCGTGACGGGCGTCTGCAGGTTGTATTCGAGCTCCGCCTGCGCGGCACCGGGCGCGGCAAGCGCCAGCGCGACGGCGGTCAATGTGCGCCGGCGTCCGGCCTTGAAATCATTGCGAACCATGCTTCCCTCGATCACGTCTTCTCGTTTTCCGTCGTTCGTGCCCGGCGCCCATGCGCGGCGCCGCGCGCGAAGCGGCGGGGCGGACCGGGGCAGGAAATCCTGCATTCCGGCGCGAATCGCGCACTCTACCGCGACCGCGCGGGAAAAAGGATGGAGTCGGGACGGATTCGGCCGGCGCCGGTCCACGGGGATCGGCACGCGGCGTTCCGACCGAGAATCAATCCCGCCGCGCCGGACTGCTGCAAAAGGCGCGAAATCTTAGCATGGATCAAGACGCTGTCCAAAGATTCATGTTTTCGCGCATCCGACACTGTGCGAATCAGAGCGGCGCCGACCATCCGAACGCGGCGCGCAACGCGCGCGCGTCGAGCGCCGGCGAAGCATCTGGCTCCCACGGGCAATCGGCGACGAGCGGGGCCGGCAGCGTCGCCGCGAGCGTCGCGATGCTTTCGTCGGCCGCCTCCATGGCGGGATCGATCCGGTTCGCGACCCAGCCGGCGAGCACGAGGCCGCGCGCGCCGATCGCGAGCGCCGAGAGGCGCGCGTGGTTGAGGCAGCCGAGCCGGACGCCGACGACGAGCAGCACCGGCAGCGACAGCGCGCGACGCGATGTCGAGCATGTCGTGGCGCGCGTCGAGCGGGACCATCGCGCCGCCTGCGCCCTCGACGACGACCACGTCCGCCTGCGCCTCGAGGCGCCGGTACGCCGCGGCGATCGTCGCGAGCTCGATGCCGACGCCCTCGCGCGCGGCGGCGACATGCGGCGCGATCGCGGCGGTCAGCGCATACGGATTCACGTCGGCGCGCGCGGCCGCGACGTTGCCGGCCGCGACGAGCGCCGCGACATCGGCGGTTCCTGCCCGCACCGGGCTCGATGCCCGCCGCCACCGGCTTCATGCCGACGGCGCGCACGCCTTGCGCCGCAAGCGCGCGCAGCAGCGCCACGGCAATGCGCGTCTTGCCGACGCCGGTGTCGGTTCCGGTGACGAAGATGCCGCGCGTCGCGGTCGGCGTCGCCGATGACGCGGCCATCGTCAGCGCCTGCGCTCGAGCTGCACGATCGCGTGCCCTTCGGCGGTGCGCGTCGGCGCCGCCTTCCACGCGTGGCCGTAGATCACCTCGAACGTCGCGCTCGCGCGGCCCGAAGTCTCCGTGCGCGTCGCGTCGATCGCCTCCAGGGCGCTTGCGCCAGCGGGCGCGCCCCATCAGCCCGCGCGCCCGGCCGCGCGCCGCGTTGGTCGCGCCGATCGCCTTCAGGTCGCGCAGCATCGCGAGCGCGTCCGGGTAGGTCAGCGTCATGTATTCCATCTCCATCACCGGGTCCGCGAATCCCGCGGCGACCAGCATGTCGCCGATGTCGTGCATGTCGACGAAGCGGCTGACGTGCGGTAGCGCGTCGACGCGCGCGAACGCGGCGCGGACTTCCTTCAGCGTGTCGGGCCCGAACGTGGTGAACATGAAGAGGCCGCCGACCGCCAGCACGCGGTGACATTCGGCGAACGCGCGCGGCAGGTCGTTGCACCCACTGCAGCGTCGCAGGTTGCTCCAGACGAGGTCGAAGGCGCCGGCGCGAACGGCAGCGCGTCGAGATCGCCGCAGACGAAGTCGGGCAGCGCGCCGGCGCCGCCGCGCAGCGGCGCCGAGCAGCCGGTCCGAGCGCAGCAGCGACCCGGCGCGAGCGCGCGCGCGCGCGACGCCGCAGCATGGGCAGCGCGAGGTCGAGCGCGACGCGGCGCGCCTCCGGATAGCGCGCCGCGCAAGCTCGGCGAGCGCGTCGCCGGTGCCGCAGCCGGCGTCGAGGACCGCGCGCGGCGCGAGCCGCACGAAGTCGAGCCGCTCCGCCATGCGCGCGCCGACCTCCTTCTGCAGCACCGCGGCGCGCGTCGTAGGTCGCCGCCGCGCGCGCGAAGGCACGCCGCACGGCCCGCGCGTCGGGTCGCGCAGGCCATCGGTCGACGGCGTGGTCATCGGCCATCGAGGAACGCCTCCACGGCCGCGCCGAAATCGTCGGGATGCGACAGGAACGGCGCATGCGCGGCGCCGTCGATTCCGACGAAGCGCGCGTCCGGCAGATGGCGCGGCCAGCCAGCGGCCCGCGCCGGGCGGCGTCAGCATGTCGCGCTCGCCCGCAGATGACCAGCGTGGGCTGCGCGATGCGCGGCGACGTCGGCGCGCAGGTCGGTCGTCGGCCAGCACGGCGAGCGCCTCGGCAAGCATCTGCGGCGACGGCTCGCCGCGCGCGAAGAGATCGTGCCGCAGCAGCGCAAGCGCCGCGCGGCCGTGCTCGCTGCCGTGCACCTGCAGCGCCAGGAAGCGCTGCACCGTGAGCTTCCACGCCACGGTGAGCTCGTCGCCGAAGCGCTGCAGCGTCGCTTCGCTCATCGCGTGCGGCCAGTCGGGCGCCGGCGACGAACCGCGGCGTCGTGCAGACGAGCACGAGGCGCGCGACGCGCGCGGGCCGCAGCTGCGCCCAGCGCAGCGCCACCTGCCCGCCGAGCGACCAGCCGAGGATCGTGAGCGGCGGCGCGTCGGCGAACGCCGCATCGAGCGCGCGCACCACCGCATCGAGCGTGAACGGCGACATCGGCGCGCTGTGGCCGTGGCCGGGCAGATCGACCGCATGCACGCGATGGCGCTGCGCCAGGCGCGGCAACCAGCGGTCCCCAGGTGCCGGCGTGCAGCGCCCAGCCGTGCAGCAGCACGAGCGGCGCGCCGGCGCCGGCCGACTCGATCGACAGCGGCGTGCTCATTCGCGGGGATCGTCCACTCCGCGCGACGCGAGATCGGCAAGCGCGTCGACCAGCGCATCGACGTCCGCGATCGTGTGCGCCGCGCTGAGCGAGACGCGCAGCCGCGCCGTGCCGGCCGGCACCGTCGGCGGACGGATCGCCGGCACCCAGAACCCGCGCTGCCACAGCGCGTCGGCAAGCGCGACGGCGGCGGCATTGTCGCCGACGATGAGCGGCTGGATCGGCGTCGCGGAGTCAGCGAGCTTCCACGGCAGTGCGGCGGCGCGACTGCGCCAGTGCGCGATCAGCTGCGCGAGGTGCGCGCGGCGCGGCGTCGCCGTCGCGGATCAGCGCGAGCGCGGCGCGCGCTCGCCTCCGCGAGCAGCGCGGGCGCCGCCGTCGTGTAGACATAGGATCGCGCCGTCTGCAGCAGCGTCTCGATGACCGCCGGGTGCGCGGCGACGAACGCGCCGGCCACGCCCGCCGCCTTGCCGAGCGTCCCCATCGCGACGATGCGCTCGGAGCGCAGGCCGAAATGCGCGAGCGTGCCGCGTCCGCTCGCCGAGCACGCCGAAGCCGTGCGCGTCGTCGACGACGAGCCACGCGTCGAATTCCTCGGCGAGCGCGAGCAGCGCCGGCAGCGGCGCCAGGTCGCCGTCCATGCTGAACACGGCGTCGGTCGCGATCAGCCGGCGCGCGGCGCGGGGTTCCGGCGAGACGCGATCGCAGCGCCGCGACGTCGCCATGCGCGTAGCGGACGAACTCCGCGCGCGACAGGAGCGCGCCGTCGTTGAGGCAGGCGTGGTTGAGGCGATCCGCGAAGATCGCGTCGCCGCGGCCGGCGAGCGCGGTGAGGATCGCGAGGTTCGCGAGATAGCCGGATGAAAACGTGAGTGCACACGCGTTGTCACCGGGAGCGACGAACGCCGCGAGTTCCGTCTCGAGCGCGGCGTGCGCCGTCGTGTGGCCGCAGATGAGGTGCGACGCGCCTGCGCCCATGCCCCAATGCGCGATGGCGTCGCGCGCCGCCGCGGCCACCGCGGGATGATTCGCGAGGCCGAGGTAGTCGTTGCTCGCGAACGCTACGAGTTCGCGTCCGCCGGCGATGACGTGCGCACCCTGCGCCGACGCGACCGTCGCGCCGCGAGCGCGCGAGGCCGGCGGCCGCGCGCGCGGCGAGGGCGCGCTCGAGGGCGGCGATCAGCGTGGAGCCCGGAACGACACGCGCAGCGGGCAGCGCGGGGCCGCTCACCGGCGTGTCAGCCAACGGTGGCGAGGCCGAGCTTCGCGAACAGCGCCCGGTCGGCATCGGCTTCCGGATTGCCCGTCGTCAGGAGCCTCTCGCCGTAGAACACCGAGTTGGCGCCCGCGAGAAAGCACAGCGCCTGCACCGCTTCGCCCAGTTCGCGCCGGCCCGCCGACAGTCGCACCATCGCCTTCGGCATCGTGATCCGCGCGACCGCGATCGTGCGGACGAACTCGAGCGGGTCGAGCGCCGCGTCGCCCGAAAGGCGCGCGTGGAGCGGCGTCCCCTCGACCTGGACCAGGTGATTGATCGGCACCGATTCGGGATACGGGTCGAGATTCGCGAGCTGGGCGACGAGCCCCGCGCGCTGCCGCCGCGACTCGCCCATTCCGACGATGCCGCCGCAGCACACCTTCATGCCGGCATCGCGCACGCGGGCGAGCGTGTCGAGGCGGTCCTGGTAATCGCGCGTTGTGATCACCTCGCCGTAGAACTCCGGCGCCGTGTCGAGATTGTGATTGTAGTAATCGAGGCCGGCGGACCGGAGCGCCTCGGCCTGGCCATCCTTCAGCATGCCGAGCGTGCAGCAGGTCTCGAGGCCGAGCGCCTTCACCGCGCGCACCATGTCGAGCACGGGCGCGAGATCGCGCTCCTTCGGCCCGCGCCATGCGGCGCCCATGCAAAAACGCGATGCGCCGCGCGCCTTCGCGTCCGCCGCGGCGGCGACGACCTCGGGCAGCGCCGCGAGCGGCGCTTCGGCGACGCCGGTGTGATAACGCTTTGCCTGCGGACAATAGCCGCAATCCTCGGGGCAGCCCCCGGTCTTGATCGACATGCAGCGTCGACAGCTGGAGCTGGTTCGGCACGTGATGCTCGCGGTGCGCCTGCTGCGCGCGAAACATGAGCTCCGGAAACGGAAGCTCGAACAGCGCTTCGATCGCGTCGACGGTCCAGCCTTCGCCGGTCCGGGCCGCGGTCGAGGGCCGCGCGGTCGCGCCGGCTTCGATGACGATCGTACCTTCGGCCGATGGCATTGCGCAGTGGATCCAGTTAACTTGAGGGCAGATCCCGTCGCGGAAATCTTGCATGCTCCACGACTACAATCGCTGTCGAGTGTCGAGGCACATCCCGATGTTGTCAATTAACTTCGCGAAAGCATTTGACTGCGCCGCATGGGGCCGCGTCCGCGACGGGGCACGCGCGGCGCTCCCGCAACGTTGCGCGCTCTGCGTCGCCGACGCCGGCGGTGCGTTGCTCTGCGCCGAGTGCGCGGCCGCCCTGCCCGCGCTGCCGCAGGCATGCCCGGTGTGCGCCCTGCCCGCGGAGGGCTTCGCCACCTGCGGCGCGTGCCTCGCGCACCCCCCGCCATTCGCCGCCACGATCGCCGCCTACACGTACGCGTTTCCCGTGGATCGCCTGCTGCAGGAGCTGAAGTACGGCGGCCGTCTTGCGCTCGCCGACTGGGCGGGGAGCGCGCTCGGCAGCATCGTGGAGCGCACGCTCGCCGCGCGCCTGCCGCAGGAGCGTCCGGATGCCGTCGTTGCGCTGCCGCTCGGCCGCGACCGCCAACGCGAGCGCGGCTTCAATCAGGCGCAGGAGATCGCCGTGCGCGTTGCAGGACGGATCGGTGTTCCCATCGCGTCACTCCTCGCTCGCACCGCCGAAACGGCACCGCAGTCGGAGCTGTCGTGGTCCGAGCGCGCCGCCAACATCCGCGGCGCATTTTCCGCGGATGGCGCGGCGCGCGGGCGGCGCATTGCCATCGTCGACGATGTGATGACGACGGGCGCGACGCTCGCCGAGGCCGCGCGCACGCTGCTGCGTGGCGGTGCACAGCGGGTCGAATGCTGGGTGGTCGCGCGCACGCTGCGCGAAAGCCGCGCATGAGCGAGAACGGTGCGGCCGGCACCATGCGCCCGTTTGCGGTGGTGCTCGTGCATCCCGAAATCCCGCCCAACACGGGCAACGTGATCCGGCTGACCGCGAATGCGGGCGCCGAGCTGCATCTCGTCGAGCCGCTCGGATTCCGGATGGAGGATCGGGAGCTGAAGCGCGCCGGTCTCGATTATCACGAATACACGCGGGTCAGCGTGCACCGCGACTTCGCCGCCTGCCGGGCGGCGCTCGCGGCACCGCCCGAGCGGCAATGGTGGGCGTTCACGACCGAAGGCTCGCGCTCACTGTTCGACGCCCGCTTCGCGCCCGGCGACGTGCTGGTGTTCGGCTGCGAGACGCGCGGCCTGCCGCCGGACGTGATCGGCACGTTCGCGCTTCAGGCGCGGCTGCGCATTCCGATGCGCGCGCAGGTGCGCAGCCTCAACCTGTCGAACGCGGTGGCGATCGCCGTCTACGAGGCCTGGCGCCAGGCGGGATTTGCGGGCGGCGCCTGACACGCGTCGCGCTGGCGACCGCGCACTCGATAACTGTAGTGACGGCACCCAAGAGCCGGTGCGCCGCGCCGTTCGGTGACGCTCGCCTGCGATCAGTGCCGCTCCGGCCTCGGCTCGCGCTTCAAGAGCGCCTCGACCGCGGCGCGCGGCGGCAGGCCGCCGCGCAGCACACGCCAAACGGCGTCGCAGATCGGCATGTCGACGCCATGGTGCGCGGCGAGCCGGTGCAGCGCTTCGGCGGCGCCCACGCCTTCCGCGACGTGACCGATCTCGGCGAGCGCCGCGTCGAGGCTCATCCCACGGGCGAGCGCCAGTCCGACACGCCGGTTGCGCGACAGGTCGCCGGTGCAGGTCAGCACGAGATCGCCCAGACCCGCGAGGCCCATCAGCGTCTCGCGCCGCGCGCCGAGCGCTTCAGCAAGGCGGCTCGTCTCGGCGAGTCCGCGGGTGATGAGCGCCGCGCGAGCATTGTTGCCGAAGCCGAGGCCGTCGCTCGCGCCGGCGGCGATCGCCAGCACGTTCTTCACGGCGCCGCCGACTTCGACGCCCGCGATATCGTCGCTTTCATAGGCGCGCAGCGTGTCCGCGCGGAGCAGCGCCGCGACGCGCGCGGCGAGCGTGTCGTCGGTCGCCGCGACAGCCACCGCCGTCGGCAGCCCGCGCGCCACTTCCTCCGCGAAGCTCGGCCCGGAGATCACGCCTACAGGCGCGGGCCAGCGCGGCGCGATCACCTGGTGCGCGAGCGCCGCGCCGGCCGGGAATTCGGCGGACACGGGGACCGCCAGAATCCCTTTCGAGAGCCACACGAGCGGCGCCTTCGCCTCGGCCGCGGCGAGGCGCGCCACGACGTCCGGCAGGCCCGCGATCGGCGTCGCGGCGACGAGCAGATCCGCCTGCGCGGCCGCCTCGATTTGCGCAGTCACCTCAAGCGCGGCCGGAAATTCGACGCCCGCAAGGTAGCGCGCGTTCGCGCGCGCCGCGTCGAGCAGTGCCGCCTGCGCGCCATCGCGGGCCCAGAGCGTGACTCGAATGTCCGAGCGCCGCGCGAGATGGGCGGCGAGCGCGGTGCCCCACGCACCCGCGCCCAGCACGGCAATCGCCGTCTTCATCGCGAGGCGTTCACTCTGCGGGGCGCGCGGAGCGGACGGCAGCCGCCGGGATTCATCGAATCAGAGGCCGTACACCTGCGTGATCCGCACGAACCCGGTCTGCCCGTCCTGGTGCTTGACCCTGACCCAGCCGGGCATCGACGCGGCGGCCACCGACGTGATGGGCTCGGCGAGCTCCAGCAGGACGCCCGGCTCGGCGCGGAAGACGAGTGCGGCCTTTTCGTCGGCGCTCGCGCGCACCTCGGCGAAGGGTGCGCGGACGAGCAGCATGCGCCGGTCCGACAGCGCCTTCTTCTCGACCCAGCCGAACGTGCCGTCCGCATCCTTGACCTTCATCCAGCCTTCGACGGGAACGATCACCTCGAGCGGCGTGTCGTGGCCGAGGATGTAGAGCGGTTTCGCTTTCTGCGACGGCGCGTCGTAGAGGATCACCGCCGCATCGGCGACGGAGCGGAAATCGGCCGCGGCGGCGATGGCCGGCAGGAGCGCGCACATCGCGAGCGCGGCGAGCGCGAGGCGCGACGACGCACGCAGCGTGAACGCGGCGCGCCGCCGCGCGCACGGAGCGGGACCGCCCGATGCCGCGCGCGCGCTCATCGTCTTCGCGTCAGTTGACGGCGGCGGTCGCCGGCGCCTGCGTGGCCGACTGGGCGAGCTGCTGCTGATAGAGCGCCTCGAAATTGATCGGCGCGAGGTGCACCGGCGGAAATCCCGCCTTGGTCACGGCGTCGGCAATCGTCTCGCGGACGTACGGGAACAGCACGTTCGGGCAGTTCACCGCCATCACCGGCTGCAGGTGCTCCGCGGGGATGTTCTTGATGGTGAAGATTCCGGCCTGCGACGCCTCGATCAGGAACAGCGTCTTGTCGGCGGCCTTCGCCGTCATCGTGACCGTCAGCACGCATTCATAGGTGTCGTCGTCGATCTTCTCGCCGCGGGTGCGAAGGCCGATCTCGACCTGCGGCGGCTCGTTGAGGCGGAACGACTGCGGCGCGCCCGGGTTCTCGAGCGAAAGGTCCTTGACGTAGATCTTCTCGATCGCGAACGCAGGCGCGTCCGGCATGCCAAGGTCAATCGGTGTGTCGGCCATGATGCAAGTCCTTCGAAAGGGGTCAAACGAACGATTTTACTCCAGGGCGTCCTCGCGTGCCCCGCCTGCGCGCCGTCGCGACCGGGAGGGTCGGGACGGCTCAGGCGCCGCCCGCGAGCATCGCGCCGAGACGGCCGGCACGGTCGAGCGCGACCAGATCCTCGTAGCCGCCGACGTGGACGTCGCCGATGAAGATCTGCGGCACGGTGCGGCGCCCCGTGCGCTGCACCATCGCGACGCGCAGCGCGGGCTCGAGATCGACGCGGATCTTCTCGATGTGCGTAACGCCCTTCGCCGCCAGAAAATGCTCGGCGCGGATGCAGTAGGGACAGATCGCGGTCGAATACATCGTGATCGTCGGCGACGCGGTGCTCATCTCACTTTTCGACCGGCAGCCCGTCCTTCTTCCAGCCGAAGATGCCGCCGTGCAGGCTGTAGATGTCCTTGAAGCCGGCGCGGCCGAGCGCGGCCGCGGCCGCGCGGCTGCGTCGCCCGCTTTCGCAATACGCGACCACGGGACGCGCCGTCAGCTTCGCGAGCTCGCCCGAGCGCGCATCGAGCTGCGAGAGCGGGATGTGGATGGCGTTCGGCAAGTGCCCGCCCGCGTATTCCTTCGGCTCGCGCACGTCGAGAAATATCGCATCGCTGCGGTTGACGAGCAGCGTGGCCTCGGCGTTGCCGACGTCCTTCACCGGCGAGAGGCGGTTCTGGATGAGCGGCCAGAGCAGCATCGCACCCGAGGCCGCCATCACCGCGATGAGCATCCAGTTGTCGAGCACGAATTTCATTCGATTCCGATCCGGCAGAGGTGACGAAGGTAAAATGATAGCGCAGTGGCACCTCGCGAGCGTTCGCAGCAGGTCGCCGCACCTCTCGAGGCCCGCGCTCATGCCCGACCCGACTCCCGTTTCCGTTCGCCCCGTCGTGCTGCTGATTCTCGACGGCTTCGGCTGCCGGGAAGCCACCTCCGACAACGCGATCGCGCAGGCAAGGAAGCCCAACTGGGATCGCCTGCTGGCAAGCTGCCCGCACACGTCGATCGACGCCTCGGAGCTCGCCGTCGGGCTGCCCGGCGGCCAGATGGGGAATTCGGAAGTCGGGCATCTCAACATCGGCGCGGGCCGCGTGGTCTACCAGGACCTGACGCGGATCGACCTCGCGATCCGGGATGGCGACATTCGCCGCGAATCCGGTGCTGCGCGACGCTGCAGCAACCGCGGCCGCCACCGGAAACGCGCTGCACGTGCTCGGTCTCGTCTCGCCGGGCGGCGTGCACAGTCACGAGCGCCACATCGCGGCGATGGTCGAGCTCGCGGCCGCGCAGGGCGTTCCCCGCATTCACGTTCACGCCTTCCTCGACGGCCGCGACACGCCGCCGCAAAGCGCCGCCGCTTCGCTCGCCGCCCTCGACGCCGTGTGCGCACGGCATCCGGGCGCGCGCATCGCGTCGATCGTCGGCCGCTATTACGCGATGGACCGCGACAAGCGCTGGGAGCGCGTGCAGGCGGCCTACGAGCTCCTCGTCGACGGGCGTGCCGCGCATCGCGCGCCGGACGCCGCCGCCGGACTTGCCGCCGCCTACGCGCGAGGCGAGACCGACGAGTTCGTCGCCGCCACCGCCATCGTCGCGCCCGGTGCAGCACCCGCGACAATGGCCGACGGCGACACCGTCGTGTTCATGAATTTCCGCGCGGACCGCGCGCGCGAGATCACGCGCGCGCTGACCGATCCCGCGTTCGACGGCTTTCCCCGGGCACGCGTGCCGAAGCTCGCCCGCTTCGCATGCCTCGCGAGCTACGGCGACGAGTTCGCGGCGCTGCCGGTCGCGTTCCTGCCGCAGTCGGTCGCGAACGGCTTCGGCGAATTCGTCGCGAAGCTCGGCCTGAAGCAGCTGCGCATCGCGGAAACCGAGAAATACGCGCACGTCACGTACTTCTTCAGCGGCGGCACCGAGACGCCGTATCCCGGCGAGGACCGGATCCTGGTTCCGTCGCCGCGCGTCGCGACGTACGACCAGAAACCCGAAATGAGCGCGGGCGAGGTGACCGACCGGCTGGTCGCCGCCATCGCCGCGGGCACCTACGACGCAATCGTCTGCAACTACGCCAATGGCGACATGGTCGGGCACACCGGCAACCTCGCGGCGGCGACCGCTGCCGTCGAGACGCTCGACGCCTGCGTCGGGCGGGTCGTCGATGCGGCGCGAAAGGCCGGCGGAGAGGTGCTGATCACGGCCGACCATGGCAACGCGGAACAGATGTTCGATCCGCAGACGGGCCAGCCGCATACCGCGCACACTCTGAACCTTGTGCCGTGCGTCTATGTCGGACGACGGGCACAGATGGCGGAGGGCGGCGCGCTGTCGGACATCGCACCGACGCTCCTCGCAATGCTCGGACTTCCCCCGCCGCCGGAAATGACGGGCCACTCCCTCCTTCGCTTCTCCTGAGCTGTGCGGTCAGTGGCCGCTCACTTTCGGATCCGCGCCCGTACGCGGCGCCCCGGCCCCGAGGAAATCCTGGAAACGAATTGACACGATTCGTCTGTAAGGCGGCGGAACTAAGAATCCCTCCCGATGCCTTACGCTGGCTTGGCAAGGGAAGTTCATCTCGACGGCAGGGTCTTGGGCGCACCGCCGGTCGCTCAGGCGGTGGCGCCGGTCGGGAACTTGGCGCCGCCAAGCCCGGCCGAAAACGCCCGCAACGGCCGGATTTCCCAGTCGGACCGTCGATCCTGGCGTAAACGAAGCGCGCCGACCTGCAGGCGTGACATCCCCCGGGGAGCGGTATACTTTGGTGACACACGGCCACGGCCGCGTGCCGGTGGGCGCGTGACTGCGGCAAAGGCAAAGGACATGCTATGAGCAACTGGAAGAAGGCAGGGCTGATCGGGCTGGGAGCGGTGCTGGGTCTCCTGCTTTCGCTGAATTTCTCCGCGATCGCGCAGCGGGACGTGCGCACGCCGATTCCGTACGAGGACCTGCAGCTCCTCTCCGCGGTGTTCGGCAAGATCAAGTCGGACTACGTCGAGCCCGTTGCCGACGACAAGCTGATCAAGGAAGCCATCAACGGGATGGTGCACGGGCTCGACCCGCACTCCGACTTCCTCGATGCGGAGGCGTTCAAGGACCTGCAGATCTCGACGCAGGGCAAGTTCGGCGGCCTCGGCATCGAAGTCGGCGTCGAGGACGGCGTCGTGCGCGTCGTCTCGCCGATCGAGGACACGCCCGCGTTCCGCGCCGGCATCAAGTCGGGCGACCTGATCGTCAAGATCGACGACCTCGCCACGCGCGGGATCCCGCTCACCAAGGCCGTCGAGAAGATGCGCGGCAAGCCGGGCACCGACGTCGTGCTGACCGTCGTGCGCAAGGACGTCGACGTGCCGATGACGTTCAAGCTCACGCGCGAGGAAATCAACATCAAGAGCGTGCGCGCGAAGACGATCGAGCCGGGCATCGGCTACATCCGCATACGCCAGTTCCAGGACCGCACCGCGGAGGACCTCGCCAAGGCGCTGAAGGACATGTACAAGACGGGCGACCTGAACGGTCTCGTGCTCGACCTGCGCAGCGACCCGGGCGGACTCCTCAACCAGGCCGTGGCCGTGTCGGCGGCGTTCCTGCCCAAGGACGTTCTCGTCGTCTACACCGACGGCCGCACGCCCGAAGCGAAGATGCGCCTGTCGGCGCGGCGCGAGGATTATTCCCGCCGCGGCGAGGACGCCTTCCGCGATCTTCCGCCGGGCGTGAAGAAGGTGCCGATGGTCGTGCTGGTCGACGGCGGCACGGCGTCGGCCTCGGAGATCGTCGCCGGCGCACTGCAGGACCACAAGCGCGCCACGGTGATGGGCGCGCAGACGTTCGGCAAGGGCTCGGTGCAGACGATCCTCCCGCTCGGCAACAATGCGGGGCTGAAGCTCACCACGGCGCGCTACTACACGCCGTCCGGCCGCTCGATCCAGGCGAAGGGCATCGAGCCCGACATCGCCGTCGACGACGGGCGCGACGCGCGCATCAAGGAAGCGAATCTCGAGAACCATCTCGAGCAGACGAAGGTGATCGCCGCGACCACGGCGCCGCCGGGTGCTTCCGCGAACGTGCAGACGCCGGCGCCGTCGAAGCCGGGCGCGAAGGATGCAAGGCCGGTGCTCGAGCCCGCGTTCCCGCGCTTCGAGTTCGGCGCCGCCGACGACTTCCAGCTGACGCAGGCGATCAACCATCTCAAGGGCGAGCCGGTGCTCGCGTCCTCGAAGTCGCTTTCGGCACAGGTGAAGCCGCAGTAAGCGCAAGCAGCAGTTTCACATCGCGACGCCCGGCCCCGCCGGGCGTTTCGTTATGGCGGACTTAAGGAGCGTTCGGGGTTCCCTGACATGAACGACGAAGAGCTGCTTCGCTACAGCCGGCACATCCTGCTGACCGAGCTCGGCATCGAGGCGCAGGACAGATTTGCCGCGGCGCACGCGCTCATCGTCGGCGCCGGCGGCCTCGGCACGCCCGCGGCGCAGTTCCTCGCGGCGGCCGGCGTCGGCACGATCACGCTCTGCGATCCCGACGCCGTCGACCTCACCAACCTGCAGCGGCAAGTACTCTTCGCGACCGCGGACGTCGGGATGCCGAAGGTCGCAGCGGCGAAGGCGCGACTCGCCGCCGTCAATCCGGAAATCCGCATCGAGGCGATCGCGTCGCGCCTCGGCCCCGCCGAGCTCGCGCCGCTCGTGCAGGCGGCGACCGTCGTCCTCGACTGCAGCGACAACTTCGCCACGCGCCACGCGGTGAATCGCGCCTGCGTCGCCGCCGGGCGCCCGCTCGTGTCCGGCGCCGCGATCCGCTTCGACGGGCAGATCGCGGTGTTCGACGCGCGGGACGCCGCGAGCCCGTGCTACCACTGCCTGTTCGGCGAGGGCGACGAGCTCGAGGAAACGCGCTGCGCCGTGATGGGCGTCTTCGCGCCGCTCACCGGCATCGTCGGCGCCGTGCAGGCGGCGGAGGCGCTGAAGCTCATCGCGGGCGTCGGCGAATCGCTGGCGGGCCGGCTGCTGCTGCTCGATGCGCTGTCGATGCGCTGGCGCGACCTTTCGGTCACGCGCGATCCGGCGTGTCCCGTCTGCGGCAGCCGCTGAGCGCTGCGCGGCGGCGCCGCGTCAGCCGCGGGGGCTGAGCGGGGTCGCGGCTTCGCGTGCCGCGGCGTCCGGCCCTGCCGACATCGCCGCGCCCGAACCGGCCTTCGCGAGGATTGCGCGTCGCACGAAGTCGACGTGCTCGCGCAGCGTGTACGCTTCGCTCGCAAAACTCGCAGGCGTATGGATCTGGCCGACCGAGCGCTCGATGCGCTCGAGGTCGCGCATCCACTGCGCGATCGGCAGCGGCGGCGGGCGGGTCGCGACGTCGCGCTCCAGCAGGGCGAGCTCGCCGTACCAGCGATAGATCCGCGAGCGCACGCGCCAGCGCATGAACTGCGGCAGGAAATTGAGCGCCGGCACGAGCACCACGACGAGCGGCAGCAGCAGCAGGATCGCGCGCTCGACGAGCGTCGCCGCCCAGAACGGCAGGTACCGGTGCACGATCCCCGGTCCGTAGCGAATGTGCCGCACCGCGTGTTCCGACACCTCGAGATCGACCGGCGCGGTCGACGGGAATTCGCCCGCGGCCTCGAAGGCGCCCTGCCCGCCGTGGATCTCGCGCGCGGCGTCGGTCAGCAGGTTGACGAGCGCCGGGTGCAGGTCGTCGCGCGCCACCAGCATCGACTTGGTCCCGATCAGCGCAACGTCGGTGGCCGGGATTCCGGCGTCGAGATCGATCGTCCCTGTCGGCAGCGTCAGGCGCGCGATGTAGCTGAACCGTCTCGGATAGGCGTCGGCGCGCGCGAAGCTCATCAGCTTGAGGCCCCGGTCCCGCAATGCCTGCTGGATGAGCGGGGTCCCCGCTCCGCCGACGAGCAGCACCGCGTCTATCTCGCCTTTCCGAAGCCGGTCCATCGCTTCGCCGCCGCCGATTCCAATGACGTTCGTGTTGTCCGCCGTGACGCCGTTCGCGGCGAGCAGTGGCTCGGCGAGCGTCCGCGTCCCGCTTCCCGGCACGCCCGTGGCGATCCGGTGGCCGCGCAACTGGTGGAGATTCGTCCAGGTCTGATTCCCGACATAGAAGACCCAGAGCGGCTCGTAGTACAGGCTCGCCAGCATGACGATGTCGTCGGCCGCGGGGGACGTGGCGACGCCGCCCTGCATGAACGCCACGTCGACGTGCGATTTCGGATCCAGCAGCAGCTTCAGGTTCTCGGCAGCACCCGCGGTCTGCCGTTCCTCGACGGTGATCCCGTCGCGCGCGAGGATCGCCTTGTAGCGCTGCGCGTACTGGTGATAGAGACCGAAATCGGCGCCGGACGCGAGCACGATGCGCCGCGGCGGCAGCGGCTGGAGGAACTGGAATCCGATCCAGACGAGCGCGACGACGACGAGGATCGCGATGACCGCGATGCGTATCGGGTGCCGCTCGTCGAAGCCGCGGCCCGGTGTGCCCGGATTGTCGATGTCAGCCATCAGGGGAATTCAGGGCATCCCAGCGGAACCAGCTTGCGCGCACTGCGCCAGCGTCGATCGCCGCGACCGGGTACGCACGATGCGCGTGATCGCGGCTCGAGACGGAGCCCTAGCCAAAGAGGAACTTGCGCTGCGCCTCCCAGCCTTCCTGCGGCGCACGCTTGAAGCCGCTCTTCGCGAAGAGCTGCCAGCGGCCGAGCACGTAGGCGAGCAGCACGCCCGCTTCGGCGGCCGGGTCGCCCGGCCACGTGCCTGCCGCCTGCGCGATGCGCAGCGCCTGCCGCAGCGCCGCCTCGATGCGCTCGTAGAGCTGGTTCATCCGGGCCTGCAGCCGCTCGTCCTCGTTGACGAGCGCGTCGCCGATCAGCACCCGCGTCATGCCCGGATTCTTCTCGGCGAAGCCCAGCAGCACCGAGACGATCTGCTGTGCCTGTGCGGCGCCGTCCTGCGTATCGGTGGCGATCTTGTTGATCAGGGTGAAGAGCGTCGTCTCGATGAATTCGATGAGGCCTTCGAACATCTGGGCCTTGCTCGCGAAGTGGCGGTAGAGCGCCGCTTCCGACACGTCGAGCTTCGCCGCCAGCGCCGCGGTGGTCACCTTCTCCCCGCGCGGGCTCTCCAGCATCGCCGCGAGCTTCTGCAGGATCTGGAGGCGGCGTTCGCCCGGCTTCGCGCTCATGCGGTCCTGCTTGCGGCTGCCGGGGCGCGGGCGTGCACCGGCACGGCATCGTCGGCGCGGATCATCGTGCCCACGCCTTCGTTGGTCAGCACCTCGAGCAGCAGCGCGTGCTCGACGCGGCCGTCGATGATGTGCGAGCTCGCGACGCCGTTGCGGACGGCATCGAGCGCCGAGCCGATCTTCGGCAGCATGCCGCCCGAGATCGTGCCGTCGGCGAAGAGTGCATCGATCTCGCGCGCGGTGAGCCCCGTCAGCAGCGTGCCGTGCTTGTCGAGCACGCCCACCGTGTTGGTCATCAGCACGAGCTTCTCGGCACGCAGCGTCTCGGCAAGCTTGCCCGCGACGAGATCGGCGTTGATGTTGTACGCCTCGCCGTCGTCGCCCACCCCGATCGGCGCGACGACCGGGATGAAGTCGCGCGAATCGAGCAGCTGGATGATCTCGGGGTCGATGCGCTCGATCTCGCCGACGAGGCCGATGTCGACCAGCTCGTCGTCCTTGGTCTCGCTTTTCAGCAGCATCTTCCGCGCGTGGATGAACGCGCCGTCCTGCCCGGTCAGGCCGACGGCCTTGCCGCCGTGCTGGTTGATGAGGCCGACGATTTCCTGGTTGAGCTCGCCCAGCACCATCTCGACGACGTTCATCACGCGGGCATCGGTGACGCGCATCCCCTGGCGGAACTCGCTCTGGATGCCCATCTTCTTCAGAAGGTCGCCGATCTGCGGGCCGCCGCCATGGACGATCACGGGATTCATTCCGACGAGCTTCAGCATCACGACGTCGCGCGCGAAGCCCGCCTTCAGAGCGGGCTCGGTCATCGCGTTGCCGCCGTACTTGATGATGATCGTCTTGTCGTGAAAACGCTGGATGTACGGGAGCGCCTCCGCGAGGATTTGCGCCTTGAGGGCGGCGTTGACGGCGTCGATCGGCATGGCGGAAGGCGAGCCCTCGGACGGGCCCGGATTGGTTTCTGACGGCGCGGGATCCCTCTGTGGATTGTACCGGAAGCGGCGCGCCGCGAAATGCCGCGCATCACGGCCCGCCGCCGTCCGCCCGGCAAGTGAGCCCTGACTGAATCAGGCGGCGCGACTTCGAATCGAAAGCACCCGCCGCGCGAATTTTTGCTATCGTTGGCGACGATGCCGATTTCCCACGCCGCCGACCTCCGCCGGATCGCGCACTGCCGCCGCACGCCGGACGCACGCTGATGCGTCTCGCGATCATCCGGCAGCGCTACTCGCCCGGCGGCGCGATCGAGAGCCGGCTCGAGGCGGCGCTCGCCGCGCTGCTCGAGCGAAATGTCGCCATCTCGCTCTACACGCGCTCGTGGGACGAGCCGCGGCTGCAGCTGATCGAGACGGTGCTGTGCAATCCCCCTTACTTCGGAAGCCTGTGGCGCGAGTGGAGCTTTGCGCGCTCGGTCGGCCGGGCCATCGGCAGCGCCAAGGTCGATCTCGTCGAGGCGCACGACCGCGTGTCCTGCTGCGACGTCTACCGTGCCTGGGATGGCGTCTACGCGAGCTGGCTCGCGCAGCGCTACAAGGGGGCGTCGTGGCTGACGCTGATGCGGCAGCGGCTGTCCGCAACGCATCAGTACATGCTGCGTGCCGAACGGCGCGTGTTCGCAAGCCCCTGGCTGCAGGCGGTGATCTGCCCGTCGAAAATGGTGAAGAACGAGATCCGCGAGCGCTTCGGCGTGCCCGAGGCGAAGCTGCACGTCATCTACAACTCGGTCGACACCGCCGTGCTGCATCCTGGCCTGCGCACCGAACGTCCGACGGTCCTCGAGCGGCATCGCATCAACCCCGACGCGACCATATTCCTCCTCGCCTGCACCGGCTACGAGCACAGCGGCGCCGGCGACGCCATCGAGGCGCTGGCGGAACTGCCGCCACCCACGCACCTCATCATTGCCGGTCGCAGCCGCCACGCGGAGCGCTATCGGGAGCTGGCGCGCGAATTCGGCGTCGCCGACCGGATCACCGTCGCCGACCCGGAAGTCGATCTGCGCTCCTATTACGGCGCCGCCGACGTCTTCGTGCTGCCGACGCTGTACGACCCGGCACCTGATTCGACGCTCGAAGCAATGGCCTGCGGCCTGCCCGTCGTGACCAGCACCAAGTCGGGCGCGGCGGAGCTGCTGCTCGAGCACGACGCCGGATTCGTGTGCCCGGCCGGGGACGTCGCCGGCCTTGCGGCGCAGATGCGTTCGCTGCTTGCGCCCGAAACGCGCGAGCGCCTCGGCGCCAACGCGCGCAAGGCGGCGCTGCCCCTCTCGCCCGCCGCGATCACGCTGCAGCTCGTGCTCCTCTACCGCGACCTTCTCGCGGCGACGGTGACGGCGCGGGAAAAAGGCAAGGCGATACGCAAGGCGCGGGGAGCCTCGCCCTCGGTGCCTCGTTCGGTTCCCGCGAGCGACGCCGCATCCGCGCCGCCCGATATTCCTCCTGGCGCGGAGCCTGCCGCCGTCGAATCCATGCCGGAGGCGGAGCCTCCGGTGGTGGCGGCGAGCGGCGCTCCGCCGGCGTCCGATGCCGCCGTTCCGCGGGAAGCGAAGGACGGCGAAGGACGCTAGCGCCGTCGCGGCGCGCGCAGCGGCACCGGCACGGGCACCCCGACGTCAGAGGGGCCGGCCGGGATCGGCTGAACCGGAGCGCCGGCGGTCGGCGCGTAATCCGGGATCCAGGTCTTCAGTCGCGCGCGCACTTCCGCGTCGTCGGCGACGCGGTCGCGCTCGCACCACGCGACCATCTGGCCGATCGCATCGCGGTTTGCCTCCCGCGCCTGCGCGATGCGCAGCTTCGGGTGCGTCGTCGGCAACGTCGTCTCGTCGAGAGCGAGCGGCTCCTCGAAGAGCTTTTCGCCGGGACGAAGGCCCGTGAACAGGATCGGGACGCGATCCGGGTCGGCGCCCGACAGTCGGATCATGTCGCGCGCGAGATCGACAATGCGCACCGGCTCGCCCATGTCGAGCACGAGAATCTCTCCGCCCTTCCCCTGCAGCCCCGCCTGCAGCAGGAGCTGCGTGGCCTCCGAGAGCGACATGAAATAGCGGGTGATGTCGGGGTGCGTCACCGTCACCGGGCCGCCGCGCGCGATCTGCTCGGAGAAGCGCGGGATCACGCTGCCGGCACTGCCGAAGACGTTGCCGAAGCGCACCAGCACGAACTGCGTGGCGCCGCCCTGCATCGTCTGGCAGACGATCTCGGCCAAGCGCTTCGACGCACCCATCACGTTGGTGGGATTCACCGCCTTGTCAGTCGACACCAGCACGAATTTCTCGACACGGGCCGCCGCCGCCGCGCGCGCCAGTACCCAGGTGCCGTAGGCGTTGTTGCGCACCGCCTGCCACGCATTGGTCTCCTCCATCAGCGGCACATGCTTGTACGCCGCGGCGTGGAAGATGACGCTGGGACGCTCGCGCGCGAATACTTCCTCCACCAGCGCGACGTGCTTCACGTCGCCCACGACCGCCGCGAGCGGAAGCTGCGGAAACGCGTCGACCAGCACGGTCCTGATCTCGTAGAGCGCCGCCTCCGACAGATCGAACAGCACGATCTTCGCGGGACGGAAGCGCGCGATCTGACGGGCGAGCTCGGCGCCGATGGAGCCGCCCGCGCCGGTGACCATGATCACGCGGTTGCCGAGCCAGTCGCCGAGGCCGGCGCTGTCGAGCACGACGGGGTCGCGTCCCAGGAGGTCGTCGAGCTCGATGTTGCGGATCGTGGTGAGCGCCGAGCGGCCGCTGATGAGATCGTCGTACGACGGCACGGTCAGCGCCTCGAGGCCACTGGCGGCGCAGATCTCGGCGATGCGGCGGCGCACGCCGTGGGCTGCCGAAGGCAGCGCGATGATCACCTTGCGCACGCCGTACTTGCGCGCCCATTCGGGCAGCGACGCGATCGGACCGCAGACGTTCACGTTGTAGAGCAGTCGCCCGTGCTTCGTCGCGTCGTCGTCGAGGAGGCCGACCACGCGCCAGTGGCGGCTTCGGGCAAGCTCCATCGTCAGGCGCTCGCCCGCGTCTCCCGCTCCGGCGACGAGCACGGGCTCGCCCAGCGCCGCGATGGGGCTGTAGAGCCGGTGCTCCTTCCACAACCGGAATGCGAAGCGGCTGCCGGCCATCAGGAAGATCAGCGCGAACGGGTAGAAGATCAGCACGCTGCGCGGCACGATCGAGCGCAGCTGCAGCATCACGAGCACCAGCGGTATCAGCAGGGCGCCGACGCACGCCGAGAGCACGATCCGGCGCAGATCGAGCAGGCTCGCGAAGCGCCAGAGGCCGCGATAGAGGCCGAACCCGACGAAAAGTCCCGCCTGCAGCGGCACGATCCACGCGAGCGTCGCGAGGATGTCGGGCACGAACGGGTTGACGTCGAAATTGAAGCGCAGCCAGTACATGGCCGTCCACGCCAGCGCGATGGCGCAGACGTCGTGGGCGAAGGCGAACCAGGCTCGCCAGTTGCGAAGCTGCGTCATCGTGTGCGGCCGAATCGATTCCAATGATAATCAATGCCGGCGAAAATGATCGCCACGATCCCGGTCCACGTGAAAAGCGCGGTCCGGCCCCATTCCGGCGCGAGGACGAGGACCCCGATGGCGCTCGCCCCGCATCCTGCACAGAGGCCGCCGAAAAGCCAGAACGTTCCCCGGTGGCCCGCGCCCGACCGATTGAACCGCTGATAGTAGTGCGTTCGGTGCGGCAGGCCCACGCGCTCGCCGCGGAAGAACCGGCGCGCGAGCGTCACTGACGCGTCGGCAATCAGCGGCAGGAACACGAGCATCGGAAACCACGCCGGCCAGGTGCCGCGCCAGACGCCGGCGATGCCGAAGGTTCCGGCCAGGAACCCGAGCGGCACCGACCCCACGTCGCCCATGAACATCCGCGCGGGCGGAAGGTTGACCGCCAGGAACGGCAGGATGGCCGCCACGAGCGCAAGGCAAAGCGGGGAGGCGTCGCCCGCCAGCGCTCCGGCGGCCGCATAGACGGCGAAGCCCACCAGTGCCGCGGTCGCGGCGAGCCCATCGCTGCCGTCCATGAAATTGAAGAGGTTGGCCGACCAGACCAGCCCGAGTGTGACGACCCCCGCGACGAGCCACTCGGCCGCCCCGGTGTCGATCCCGACAGGGAACAGGGTCTCTACGATGGCAAGCGCCGCTGCGGCGTGCACAAGCAGTCGCGATACGGCCGACACCCCGCGCCAGTCATCGAGCAGCGACACAAGACCGATTGCGGCAAAGGCGACGAGCCAGGTGCTGCCGTCGGGAACCGGCGCAGGCGCAAAGACGGCGACGGGAAGGAAGCCCGCCCAGATCGCAAGCCCGCCGACCCGCGGCGTCGGACGGTCATGCAGCGATCGCTCCCCGGGGATGGCGTGCGGAAGACGGGAGCGGGTGCGCAGAAGCGCCGCCACGGCCAGCGCCGAGACAATGAACGCGAAGATCGTCGCGGCGATCGGGGATTCGAGGAACACGGGGCTTGAACTGGGAAGGCCGGCTTTCATGGCGGGTGCCGCGGGCGAAGGTATCACAGGCCCGAACGGCGGTCCCGGCCACAAAAACCATTCAAAACCGGCTCACAATGGGTCGGCACCGCGATTTTCCGGGGATTTTGATGTTTTCCGCGGCCGATCATGACGTTAGCGGTGGTTTTTCAAGCGAAAGTCCGAGGGGCTCGCTCTCGCGCCTGCGATGCTAAGTCGCATCCTTGTCGCGTTTTAACAACAGGGCCCGTGAGCCCCGCCGGTCATCCGGACTTTACCTTGCCACGGGCTCCGCCCATTTGGCACAATGAAGTTGGCTTCTCGATATCGCTGAGAAGGTTAGGATGGCAAAGGCACGAGGACGTCGTTTCCTTGCCAATTTTTTCCGTTAGAGGAGAGACTTCATGAACAAAAAGCTCGTCGCCCTCGCTGTCGCCGGCGCGTGTGCTTTGCCGCTGACCGCGCAGGCGCAAACCGCGAATGTGACCCTGTACGGTCGCCTCAACATGGACGCGGAAGTCATCATCAACGCAAAGCAGGACACTTCCACCTCCGCCCAGCAGATCAAGGGGAACTACTATCGGGTGAGCTCGAACTCGTCGCGCGTCGGTGTGCGCGGTGACGAAAACCTCGGTGGCGGTCTGCATGCGATCTTCCAGGTTGAAGAGCGCTACGATGCGTCGAATTCGTCGAACGTGACGACGGGCGGCGACACCTACGCCGGCCTGCAAGGGGGCTGGGGCACGCTGAAGGTCGGCTACTTCCTGACCCCGTACGACGACATCGGCGGCATCCATGGCTCGGTCCCGACGCTGATCACCGGCATTCTGGGCTCGTCCGCGGTCTGGTCCAACACGGGCTACGTCGGCAATTCGATCGACACCGGCGCATTCGATGACCGTGCCGGCAACTCGATCGAGTACACGACGCCCAACATGAAGGGCTTCGTGGTCAATAGCCTGGTCGCAGGACGCGACACGGGCGGCAACGACGGTGGCGACATTACCCAGGCCCGCCGTCACGCGTCGATCTTCTCGATCAGCACCCTGTACACGAACGGCCCGTTCACGGGCGGCATCGCGTACGAACAGCACAACAAGCTGCGCGCCGGCCTCCCGGCCAGTGCGGCGTGCCCGACGTGCCAGACGAGCCTGCAGGATCAGGGCATCACGGCGGCCGTCAGCTACCAGTGGGGTCCGGTCAAGCTTGCAGCCGTGTACGAAGGCCTCGCCTACGACATCGCCTCCGGTGGCGACCTGAAGCGCAACATGTGGGGCGCCTCGATGACCGCCAACTGGGGTCCGGGTCAGTTCTACGCTGGCTACTGGCATGGTGCCAACGGCCGCGGCTCGGCACAGTGCCTGGACGCCGCCGGAAAGTTCGTCGCCTGCGGCAGCGCGACGCAAGCCTCGGCACCTCGCGTCGGCGCCGTCACCGGGGGTCCGGACACCAGCGTCAACATGTACGAGTTCAGCTACACGTATCCGCTGTCGAAGCGCACCCTGCTGTACGCAGGCTACGTGATGGTCGACAACGCCAAGAACGCGGGCTACAACTTCCACGTCAACCAGATCGCCGGCGTTTGCACGGGCAACAACGCAGCCGCCAATCTGGGCGCCGGTTCGGGTTGCGGCGACGCCGCCCGTCCGCAGGGCTTCGCCCTCGGCCTGGTCGAGTTCTGGTAGGATACCCGGCAGCACCAATTCGCATCTGAAGTTCAAAGTGATCATACGGGCGCCTTCGGGCGCCCGTTTTTTTTGCCGCGGCGGGCAGCGTCCGCGCGCCGCGATTTCCGCTATGATTTCCCCATGCTCGATCCTCTCGTCATCGGCTTCGACCGCGCGCTCCGCACGCTTGCGGGGCTCGCCGCCACACAGCGGCCGGTTCCCGGCGGCACCATCACCAATGCCGCGCTGACGCCGGAGGAGACGCGGCACGCCGCCGGCCTCATGCGGGTCAATCACACCGGCGAGGTCTGCGCGCAGGCGCTCTACAGCGCGCAGGCGCTGGTCGCGCGCGATCCCGAGATCAAGCGGCAGTTCGCGCAGGCGGCGCGCGAGGAAGAGGAGCATCTCGCGTGGACGCAGGCGCGGCTCGCCGAGCTCGACGACCGGACCTCGCTTCTCAATCCGCTCTGGTATACAGGCGCGCTTGCCATCGGCATTGCCGCGGGCCTCGCGAGCGATCGGGTGAATCTCGGTTTCGTCGTCGAGACGGAGCGCCAGGTCGAGGAGCACCTGACGACGCACATGGATCGCCTGCCCGCGGCCGACGGCAGGAGCCGCGCCATCGTCGAGCAGATGCGCGACGACGAGATGCGCCACGGCGCGATGGCGATGGCCGCGGGCGCCGTCGACCTGCCCTTTCCGATCCGGCTCCTGATGCGCGCGGCCGCCGACGTGATGCGGACGGTCGCCTACCGCGTCTGAGGCCGCGGCTTGCCCGCTGCGCGTGAAGCGATCCACGCGCGGAGCGCCTTGATCCGCGCCGCGCGGATCGCGGCGGCGATTCCGTCGCCCGCAGGCTTCCGTTTCGCCCGCGCATCGTCGGAGTCCCGGGCAATCGCGCCAGCGTCCACCTTTCTTGCAACGGCGAGGGCGTCGCGCAGCAACGCGCCCGCCGGATAATCCTTACCCGCGCGCGGCCGCGACAGTGCCTTGCATTCGGCCGCGCCGATCAACGCATCGAGGCGCTCGGGCCGGCGCAGCGCATCGGCCGCGTTGAGGAGGTCGAGCAGCGCGGCCGCCGTGAGCTTCGCTGCGCGGTCCACGCTGCGATGCCACCGTGCCGCGAGGCGCGCGGCGTCGCGGCAATCGAGCGGCACCTTGAGCCGTGCCGACATCACTTCGGCGAGGCGTTCGCAGCGCGCCGCGTGGTGCCGCGCCGCGGTAGCGGCGGCACCCGCCGCGGGCGGATCCGGCGCGAGATCCTGTGCCAGCACCGCGTAGCGAACCGGCAACGTGCACCCTTTCGCCGCCGCGTAATCGAGCGCGGCGGCAAGGCGCTTCCCGGCGGCGCTCATTCCGCGTGCCGATTTCGCGCGGCCGTAGAGGGCGTCGACCTCGGGCAGCAGCTGTTCGAGCGCGCCGCAGTCGCGCAGCACGGCAAGCAGGCGCGACGGGTGTGGGCTCCATCAGTCCGCGGGCAAGTTCCTGCCAGACGCGCTCGGGCGAAAGGAGCGCAAGCTCGCCGCCCGCCGCGATCGCGCGCATCAGCGCCATCGTTTCCGGCGCGACGACGAATCCGAATCGCGCCGCGAATCGCGCGACGCGCAGCACCCGCAGCGGATCCTCGGCGAAGGCGGGCGACACGTGCCGCAGGATGCCCGCACGCAGATCGCCGGCGCCGCCGTAGGGATCGATCAGCGTGCCGTCCTCTGCGCGCGCCATGGCGTTGACCGTCAGGTCGCGGCGCCTGAGGTCGTCCTCGAGCGTCACCTCGGGCGAGGCGAAGAACTCGAAGCCGCGGTAGCCGCGCCCGTGCTTGCGCTCGGTGCGCGCGAGCGCGTATTCCTCGTGCGTCTCGGGATGCAGGAAGACCGGGAAGTCGCGGCCGACCGGCCGGAACCCCGAGGCGATCAGCCATTCGGGCGTCGCGCCCACGACGACCCAGTCGCGATCTGCGTCCGCGCGGCCGATGAGCTCGTCGCGCACCGATCCGCCGACGCGATAGATCCTGACTTCGGGGGGCCTCGCCGAACGGCTCATGCCCGAACGTTAGCGGTCCGGACCGCCGTTCGCAATGTGATCGGCGGCTCCCGCGCCGTCACGCCGTCAGCGCCCGCCCTGGGCGCGGATCCTGTCGTAGCGGCTGCGTATGGCCTGCGGGGAAAGCCAGGTCGGCACGAGTGCCTCGATCGCCGCGGGGACGATTCCGAATTCCGCGGGAAAGGGGCAGCCGCAGACGCTGTCGCGCTGCATCGACAGCAGGTTGTCGCGGCTCATCGGCGTGCCCGGCATGTGCTCCAGCACGCATGCCTGCACCCCGGCGAGCGTCGGACCGAGGCCGATGATCGGGCGCACGTTGCCGGTCACCTCGCCGACATAGCGGACGAGCTCGCGCAGCGTGTAGATCGTCGGCCCGCAGAGCCGGTATTTCATGCCGATCGTCGCGTCGTCAGCAAGCGCACGCACGAAGCACTGCGCGACGTCGCCGACGTAGACCGGCTGGAATTTCGCGTCGGCGCCCGGCAGCGGCATCACCGGAGCGAGCCGCAGCAGCGTCGCGAACTTGTTGAGGAAGTCGTCCTCGCGGCCGAAGATCACCGACGGCTGGAAGATCGTGTACGCGAGTCCCGACGCCACGACCCTGGCCTCGGCCTCTCCCTTGGTCGCGAGATAGCGGCTCGGCCCGGCAGGATCGGCGTTCAGCGCGCTCATCTGCAGGAAGCGCGGCACGCCGGCGGCCCTCGCGGCGTCGATGGCCGTCTGCGTGACGCCGACGTGAACGTCGGCGAAGGTCTGCCGGCGCGATTCGTTGAGGATGCCGACGAGGTTGACGACGGCCGCGGCGCCGCTCGCGAGCCGCGCCAGCACTGCGCCGTCCCGGATGCTCGCCTCGACGATCTCGACGGTGGGCAGCAGGAAGAGATCGCGCGCGGCGGCACGCCGCCGCGTCGGCACGACGACGCGATAGCCGGCGTCGACCAGCGCGGCCACGACGTGGCGGCCGACGAACCCCGTGCCGCCAAGAACGACCACCGAGGGCAGCACCATCGTCAATTGGCGGGCGCCGCGGCAGTGAGCGCGTCGGTATCCGGCGCGGTGCCGCGCGGCGTGACGATCCCGAGCCGGGCGCCGAGCGACACGTAAGGCTGGCTCAGGAATTGCGCGTAGATCATGGTGTTCGCGAGGACCTTCTTCACGTAGTCGCGGGTTTCGTTCAGCGGAATCGACTCGACCCAGATGGCGCCCTCGAGCGGAGCGCCGCTGCGCCACGCCTGCGCGCGATTGGGACCCGCATTATACGCAGCGGCGGCAAGCGCCGGCTGACGCGCGAGCCGCTCCAGCCAATACTTGAAATAGAACGCGCCGAACTGCGTGTTGGTGCCGACGTCGGCGATCTGCGCAGGACGGTAGTCGGCGCGGCCCATCTGCTTCGCGACCCAGCGCGCGGTCGCCGGCATCAGCTGCATCAGTCCGACCGCACCCGCCGACGACACGATGTCGGGCACGAAGCGCGATTCCTGTCGCGCGAGCCCGAACAGCAGCGCCTCGTCGACCGCCTGCTCGCGTGCGGCGGCGGTGAAGTGCTCGCGGAACGGCATCAGGTAGCGAAGCGCGAAGTCGTGCCGCGTCGAGGTCCGCTCGGCAGCATTGATCGCGCGATCGTAGAGTCCCGCCTGCCGCGCGTATTCCGCGGCGACCAGCAGCGCATCGTCGTCCTGGCCACGGACGATGTAGCTCCACTCGCGCACCGTGTCGGAGCGCATGTCGAGCTCGGCCAGCTTCACCACGCGCTTCACGTCGGGTCGCGCGCCGAATGCCGCGAGCGCCGCGGCAGGGGGCGCCGCCGCTGCCGCCGGCGCCGCCACGCGGCGACCGAGCGCTTCGGCGGAGAGCACGCCGTAGAAATGCGTCTCGCCTGCGAGCGCGGCATAGATGACTTCGGCCTCGGCCGCATTGCCTTGCGCGGCCAGCGCCCGCGCCTTCCAGTATCGCCAGGCAGGGTCCTGCGCCTGCGTGGCGGGCATCGCGCCGATCGCGGCCGCGACGTCGGGCCACGATCCGGCGCGCAGGGCCGCGCGGACCCGCCAGGCATGCTGCGCGTCCGTCAGCGGCGCGCCGTCCGCCTCGCGAAACCAGTCGTTGGCCCGCGGGTCGAGCTGGCGCGCCGCGTGATAGGCGATGCGGGCATTGCCGTAGCGCCGATCCGCGTCGGAAAGGTGAATGCGCTGCTTTTCCCATGCCGGGCGCGCCGCCGGCAGCGTCGGTGCGGGCGGCGCGCTCCAGTGCGTAGAGCGCGAGCTCGCGTCCGCCGCGCTGCTTCCAGCGGAAGTCGCCCTTGGCAAGCGTGCGTGCGGGATCGCGCTCGGCGCGAATCAGCTCGGGCCCGGTCATCCGGTCCTCGGCTGGCAGATCGACGGCGATGAGGTGCGCGAGCCGGATGTTGCCGGCGTCGGTCGCGAGGCGAAAGCGCGCGACCCGATCGGACGGCGTGATGCTGCCGCGCGCGATCAGCGCCGCAAAGAGCGGCTCGCAGGCGTCGGGCGTCGATTGGCCCGTCGCGTACAGCGGCACCGCGGCGGCGAGCGCCGCCTCGCCCTCCTGCTGCCGGCGCGCCTGGATTGCATAGCAGGTGAGCTCGAGGTCCTCGCCGTACGGCGGCGGATAGTACGCGGCAAAGGCGGCCCACTGACCGCGCTTGCCGAGCGACTTCATCCACTCGACGCGCAGGCGGTCGGCGATCGGCCCGTTCGGCCAGCGTGCGAGGTAGCCCCGCACCTCGTCATCGGTCGCGATGTCGAGCCGGAGCTTCAGCCGCCAGTACTCGACGTAAGGCAGCAGCGGATGGTCGGCGAGCTTCGGGGCGAGCGCGTCGAGCTTCGCCTTGTCGGCGCGCTCGAAGGCCGTGTGTGCCGCGATGAAATCGGCGTCGGACGCGACGACAGGCGCAGGCGGCTCCGCCGCGGCAAGGCCGAACCAGAGGAGAAGCGCGGTAAAAAGTGCGGAATATCGAAGCATAAGGGCCATTTTGAGCGTCGCGACGGTGTGCGGGCAAGCCCATCCGTGCGAATCCGTACGCGCGACCGTGATCCGACCGCAGGGGAACAATTCGGTTCGAGTGCTAAAATTCCGTCTAAACAATGCCGTGCGCCCGGCAACGCGCGGATTTCGCGCAGTGCGCGGAGCCGCGAGCTGATCGGAGGGAGAACCGATGCCACAACGCAAGAGTGCGCCGCAGGTCGGGATCGTGATGGGCAGCGACAGCGACTGGGACATCATGCGCCACGCCGCGGCCCAGCTCGATGCTTTCGGCATCGGCTACGAGGCGCGCGTCGTGTCGGCGCACCGGATGCCCGACGACATGTTCGAATACGCGGAGGACGCCGCACCCGCGCGGCCTCGTCTGCATCATCGCCGGCGCCGGCGGCGCCGCGCACCTTCCGGGCATGCTTGCCGCGAAGACCACCGTGCCGGTGCTGGGCGTGCCCGTGCCATCGAAGTATCTGCGCGGCGAGGATTCGCTCTTCTCGATCGTGCAGATGCCCAAGGGCATTCCGGTCGCGACGTTCGCAATCGGCGAGGCAGGCGCCGCCAACGCGGGGCTCTTCGCCGCCGCCATCGTGGCGATCACCGACCCTGCCGTCGCGCGCAAGCTCGCCGCGTTTCGCGCGAAGCAGACCAACACCGCCCGCGCGATGCGCGTGCCGGCGGAAGGGTCCAGATCCGGATCGTGACGCAGCCGATCGCACCGGGCGCGTGGCTCGGGCTTCTCGGCGGAGGCCAGCTCGGCCGCATGTTCTGCGATGGCGGCGCAAAGCCTCGGGTACAAGGTCGTCGTGCTCGATCCCGGCGAGCGACAGCCCGGCGGGCAGCGTCGCCGACCGCCATATCCGCGCCGAGTACCTCGACCGCGCCGGCCTTGCCGAGCTCGCGCGCCTCGCCACGGCGGCCACGACCGAATTCGAGAACGTTCCCGCCGCCGCGCTCGAGTTCCTCGCGCGAAGCGCGCGCGTAACGCCGGCGGCCGCCAGCGTGGCGATCGCGCAGGATCGCATCCGCGAAAAGCAGTTCCTCTCCGGCAAGGGCTTCGCCGTCGCGCCGTTCGCGGTGCTCGCGCACCGACGCGGAGGCGCGTGCGATCGATCCGCGCCTTTGCCCCGGCATCGTCAAGAGCGCACGCTTCGGCTACGACGGCAAGGGACAGATCAGGATCGCGGCGCACGGCCGAGGTTCCGGCCGCGTTCCGCGCGATGGGCGGCGTGCCCTGCGTGCTCGAGCAGCTCGTTCCGCTCGCCTGCGAGGTGTCGGTCATCGTCGCGCGCAACGAACGCGGCGAGACCGCGACGTGGCCGGTCGCGGAGAACCGGCACCGCGACGGCATTCTCGACGTGTCGATCGTGCCCGCCCGTGTCGCGGCGGCGCAGGCGGACCGCGCGCGCGAGGTCGCGACGGCGGTCGCCGCAGCGCTCGACTATCGCGGCGTGCTCTGCGTCGAGATGTTCGTCGCGACGGACGGTCGCGCTGCTCGTCAACGAGATCGCGCCGCGGCCGCACAACAGCGGCCACTACACGATCGACGCGTGCGTCACGTCGCAGTTCGAGCAGCAGGCGCGCGTGCTCGCGGCGCTTGCCGCTCGGCGACACGCGCCAGCACGTGCCCGCGGTGATGGTGAACCTGCTGGGCGACGTCTGGTTCGACGCGCCGCGGCGCGGCGTCGCCGCGCGAGCCCGACTGGGCGCGCGTGCTGCGGCACCCGCAGGCGAAGCTGCACCTCTACGGCAAGTCCGACGCGCGACGCGGGCGCAAGATGGGGCACGTCACCTGCCTCGGGGCGACGCTCGACGACGCGCTCGCCACCGCGCGGACGATCAAGCGCGAACTCGGCATCCCGGAGCCGGATCTCATCTGAACTGCAGCGTCGCGGCGCTGCGCTCCACCTGCGCCGGCACGCTCCGGGTGACGTCGCGTCGCCTAGGCTTTTCGCACCGGGCGCGCGGGCGGCTTTGCGGGCGCTTCGCTGCGCGCCGCCCCCACGGGAAGCTTTGCCAGGCGCGCATATTCGGGATCGTCGAAGCGGCACCCGGCTGCCGCGAAGTCGGCCGCCATCTGCGTCGCATCCGCACCCCAGAAGAGCTCGTTGCCAAGCGCCAGCGTCGGCACGCCGAAGACGCCGCGCGCGATCGCCTCGTCGGTGTTGCGGCGCAGCTCGTCCTTGACCGCCGGTTCGCGCGATGCGCGCCGTCGCATCCGGCATTCCGAGCGCGTGCGGCGAGGTCCGCCCACTCGATCGGCAGGTCCGGCAGGCGCCCGTCGCGCCAGACGAAGCGGAAGATGCCGTGCACCGCTTCCGGCGTCGCAGTCGCAGGCGATCGCGAGCCGCAGGAGCGGCAGCGGATTGAACGGATGCTCGGGCGGAAACTTGAGCGGGATGCCAAGGCGCTTCGCCTGCCACAGACGAAGCGATAGGTGAACGTCCGCTTGGCCGCGATCTCGGCCGGACCCTTCTGGCCGTTCGCGCCGAGGAGTCCTGCGAACAGCACCGGCTTGTAGCGGATCGAGATCCGCGGCGCGAGCGAGGCGAGCTGCTCGCTCTGCAGGTAGGCGAACGGCGAGACGAAGTCGAAATACCAGTCGGCGATCATCGGAGGTCGCGGGCGCGGGCGGCATCGCGTGATTCAAGCGTCAGCGTCCGGCATTCGTCTTCGCGCGCACGCGCGGGGAGCGCCGCCCATATCGCGCGCTTGTCGGCGTCGTCGAGCACGCTCCACGCGGCGATCTCGTCCAGCGTGCGGAAGCACCCGGTGCAGAGCCCGGTGATGGTCCATCACGCAGACGCTGATGCAGGGCGAGGCCACGCCCTGCCCCGCGCGCCGGTCTTTCGGCGTCGAGGCGCTCACGTTTCCTGCGGCAGCGGCGACTTCGCCGCGAGCGCGCGCGCGACGCGCGACACCGGCGGGCGACCGAGGAAATCGGAAATGTATTGCCCGGCGCGCGCGCAGTCTGCGTCAGGTCGACGCCGGTGTCGATGCCGAGTCCGTCGAGCAGGTAGACGACGTCCTCGCTGGCGACGTTGCCGGTCGCGCCCTTCGCGTACGGACAGCCGCCCAGCCCCGCGACCGAGCAGTCGAACGTCGCGACGCCCATTTCGAGCGCCACGTAGAGATTGGTGAGCGCCTGTCCGTAGGTGTCGTGGAAGTGCCCGGCGAGTGCTGCGACCGGCACGCGCTCGGCGACACGCGCAATCAGATTCGCGCGTGCGTCCCGCCGTGCCCGGTGCCGATCGTGTCGCCGAGCGACACCTCGTAGGACGCCGGCGTCCCACAGGGCGGCGGCGACCTCCGCGACCTTGCGCGGATCGACCTCGCCTTCGTAGGGACAGCCCAGCACGCACGAGATGTAGCCGCGCACGCGCACGCCGGCGGTCTTCGCCGCGGCGTAAATCGGCCGCGCGCGCTCGAGGCTCTCGTCGATCGAGCAGTTGATGTTCTTCCGCGAGAACGACTCGGTCGCGGCGACGAACACGGCGACCTCGTCGGCGCCCGCGGCGAGCGCCGCCTCGAAGCCCTTGAGATTCGGCGCCAGCACCGGATAGCGGACACCGGGCCTGCGCCGGATGCGCGCCATCACGTCGGCGGCGTCCGCCATCTGCGGCACCCACTTCGGCGACACGAACGCCGTCGCCTCGATCGCGGGGAACCCCGCGTCGCTGAGACGATCGATCAGCGCGACCTTGACGTCGGTCGGCACCATCGCCGCCTCGTTCTGCAGGCCGTCGCGCGGACCGACCTCGACCAGACGCACCTTTGCAGGCAGTTCCATCAGTAGCCTCGCTCCCGATCGAGGAGTCCGGTCACCGCTTCGCCGCGCTCGAGGCGGCCGATCTTCGCCGCAATCTGCGCGACGGCATCCTCGGGAACGGTGAGACCCGAGACGTGCGGCGTGACGGCGACACGCGGATGGCTCCAGTACGGGTGCGTCGGCGGCAGCGGCTCCTCCGTGAACACATCGAGCGTCGCGCCGGAAAGCTTGCCGCTGTCGAGCAGTGCCAGCAGGTCGGCGTCCACCATCGTGCGCCCGCGCCCGACGTTGACGACGTGCGCGCCGTCGGCGAGCCGGGCGAGCGTGCCCGCGTTGAGGAGGCCCGTCGTCGCCGGCGTGAGCGGCAACGCGTTGACCAGGAAATCCACACCGTTCATGAAAGCGTCGAGGCGATCGCGGCCGGCGAAGCATGCGACGCCCTCGAGGCGACGCTCGGTCGTCGCGTAGCCGCGCACGGCGAAGCCCTGCGCCACCAGCACCGTCGCGATCGCGCCGCCGATGACGCCGAGGCCGAGCACGCCGGCACGAACATCGCGCGGCGCGCGCTCGTGCTGCTGGTCCCAGCACCTCTCGTGCTGCTGCCGCGCGTAGCGATCCATTCGCTGCGAGAAACGCAGCGCGGCGGCGAGGACATAACGGGACATCGGTCCCGCCATTCCCGCGTCCTCGAGGCGAACCACCGGCACGTCGCGCGGGAGATTCGGTACCCGCAGCAGGTGCCCGACGCCGGCGCTCGCCGTGAACACGGCCTTTGGCGACGGCTGCGCGTCGAACACGGTGCGGCAGGGTTCGGCAAGCACGACGTAGTCGGCCGGCGGCTCGGGGTCCTGGACGGGATGGCCCGGATCACGCCGGACCACGCGCGCGCCCGGCAGCGCCTCGCAAAAGAGATCCATCCAGGGTTGCGCTTCCGCGGCGGAGAGGGTGACGACGACGTGCACGGAAGTCTATGCCTCGTCGACGTCGACGAGATCGGCGCCTTCGGCCACCCGTTCGCCGGCGCGGAAATTGATGGCGCGCACCACGCCGTCGCCGGGCGCGACGATCGTGTGCTCCATTTTCATCGCCTCGAGGATCACGAGCGGCGCGCCCTTGGCGACGCGATCGCCGACCTTCACCATCACGGCGATCACCGTGCCCGACATCGGCGCGATCAGATGCCCGCCGTGGACCTCGACTTCGCCGGCTTGCGCGAGCAGGTCGACGAGGCGCAGGCGCCGCTGCATCCCGCCGTGGAACACATGGCGCATCTCGCCCAATGCGATCACCGTGGCGCGATACTCCGCGCCGCCGCAGACGATCGCGAGGCGCCCGTCGTCTTCGGTCCAGCGCACATCGGTCGCCCCGGAGCCGAGATCGATTCGCCAGCTCGTGCCGGCGCGGCGCAGTGCAACGTCGTGCATCGCGTCGCCTTCGGCGAACCGGAACGAGAGCGCGTGGGCCGCGCTGCCGAGCCACCACGGATCCACTTCCGCCCATGGCGAATGCGGTTCGCTCGTCACGGCCGCCTGTGCCGCGCGCCGCCGGATGAGGCCGTCCACTTCGGCGGCGGCCGCCGCCACCAGCACCGTTTCCGGCAGCGGCGGGAGCGGCGCGAAAAGCAGTGGAGCGATGGCGCTCGATCAGGCCGGTGTCGACGCGCCCCGATGCGAACGCCTCATTCGCGACGATCCGCTGCAGCAGCGCGATATTGGTCGCGACGCCGGCGATCTCGAAGTCCGCGAGCGCCTCGCCCAGGCGCCGCAGCGCCGCGGGTCGATCCTCGCCGTGGACGACGAGCTTCGCGATCATCGGGTCGTAGTACGGCGAGATCGCGTCGCCTTCGCGCACGCCGGTGTCGACGCGGACATTGAGGTCGGTGGATGGTGCGCGCAGATGCGCGAGCGTGCCGATCGACGGCAGGAAGCCTCGCTCGGGATCCTCGGCGTAGATGCGCGCCTCGATCGCGTGCCCGTCGATCGCGAGCTCGTCCTGCCGTTTCGGCAGCGGCTCTCCCGCGGCAACCCGGAACTGCCACTCGACGAGATCGAGGCCCGTGATCATCTCGGTGACGGGATGCTCGACCTGCAGCCGCGTGTTCATCTCCATGAAAAAGAACGTGCCGTCCCGTGCGAACGTGTCGGCGGCGATGAACTCGACGGTGCCGGCGCCGACGTAGCCGATCGCGCGCGCGGCCGCGACGGCGGCCTCGCCCATGGCGCGACGATGCTCGGGCTTCATGCCGGGCGCCGGCGCCTCCTCCAGCACCTTCTGGTGCCGGCGCTGCACGGAGCAGTCGCGCTCGAACAGATAGACGGCGTTGCCGTGCGTGTCCGCGAACACCTGGATCTCGATGTGCCGCGGCGCGGTGAGGTATTTCTCGACCAGCACCCGCTCGTCGCCGAACGCGGATTTCGCTTCGCGCTGCGCCGAGGCGAGCGCAGCCGCGAATTCGCCGGCGGCCGCGGCGACCTTCATGCCCTTGCCGCCGCCTCCTGCCGTCGCCTTGATCAGCACGGGGAAGCCGATCTTCGCGGCCTCGCGGGCGAGGAGCTCCGCATCCTGCGCTTCGCCGTGATAGCCCGGCACGAGCGGGACCTTCGCCGCCTCCATGATCCGCTTCGCCGCCGACTTCGACCCCATCGCCGCGATCGCTGCCGGCGGCGGCCCGACGAACACGACGCCGGCCGCGGCACATGCCGCGGCGAACGCCTCGTTCTCGGACAGGAAGCCGTAGCCGGGGTGAATGGCGCCCGCGCCGCACCTCTTCGCGATCGCGAGGATCGCGGCACCGGCGAGATAGCTTTCGCGCGGCGGGGGAGGTCCCAGCCGGTACGCCTCGTCGCAGGCGGCGACGTGCAGCGCCTCGGTGTCGGCGTCGGAATACACGGCGACCGTGCGGATGCCCATCCGGCGCGCCGTCCTCGCGACTCTGCAGGCGATCTCGCCGCGATTGGCGATGAGGATCTTGTCAAACATCGGTGAGGCGCTCCGGTGCCGGCGATGGTTTGCCGGAGACCTTTGCGAATGCGGTCCGAATGAATCGCCAAACCTTCGGAATGAGCCACACCATCAGTGCGACCAGCACCGCGACCACGGCGAGTGCCGCCAGCGGATGCGTGAACGCAAGCCACAGCAGCGTGCCGACGGCGAGCTCCTCGCCGAAGGATGCTGCCCAGTTCGAGAACGGCTCCGGCGAAGTGTTGATCAGCGCGCGGCCACCGGTCTTTGCAAGGTGACTGCCCGCCGCGAGCGAGCCGCCCAGGATGGCAGCCGCGACCGTCGCCGCCGCGTTCGAATCGCCGAAGACGCTCGCGGCCAGCGCGGCACCCGCCGGAATGCGGATGAACGTGTGGACGAGATCCCATGCCGAATCGAAGATCGGCACCTTGTCCGCGAAGAATTCGACGCAGAACATGAAGCCGGAAGCGGCGAGCACCCACGGATGCGCGAGCACGACGAGACCGCCCGGCAGTTCCACCCAGTGGAGATAGCCCAGCCCCCCGACGATGAACAGCACGGCGTAGAGACGGATGCCGCTCGCCCAGCCGAGCGCCGCGGCAAGCGCCACCAGCTGCGTGGTGTCGAATGAGGGCAGGCCGCCGAGGCTGTTCATTCGTCGTCCACCTCTTGCGGGACCCAGGCCGCCGGTCGCTTCGCGAGAAAGGCCGCCACGCCTTCGCGGGCTTCCGGCGATTTCCTGATCCGCGCAATCCGCGCCGCGGTGTCGGCGCTCATCCCGTCGTCGATCGGCCGTCCCGCAATCGCGCGTATCAGCGCCTTCGCTTCGGCTTGGGCGCGCGGACCGGCCGTCATCAGTGCGCCGAGGAGCTCGTTGATCCGGCCGTCCAGAGCTTCCGCGGGCACGATGTCATGCACGAGCCCGATGCGGTACGCCGCGCCGGCATCGAAGCGCTCCGCGGTCAGGAAATAGCGCCGCGCGGCGCGCGCGCCGATCGCCTCGACGACGTACGGTCCGATGGTTGCGGGGATGAGTCCGAGCTTCGCCTCGGACAGCGAGAACGTGGCCGTCTGCGTCGCCACCGCGATGTCACAACAGGCGACGAGGCCCACGCCGCCGCCATAGGCCGCACCGTGGACGCGCGCGATCGTCGGCTTCGCGAGACGGTAGAGGGTTTTCAGCAGCGTCGCGAGAGCCATCGCGTCGGCGAGGTTCTCCTTCTCGCCGAATCCCGCCATCCGCTTCATCCAGTTGAGGTCGGCGCCCGCGCAGAAGCTCTTGCCCGCGCCCAGCAGGACGACGGCGCGCACGGCGGCGTCGCGCTCCAACTCGATGAGTGCGTGCGTCAGCTCGGCGATCGAGGTCTCGTCGAACGCGTTGTGCACCTCGGGGCGCGCGAGCACCACGAGCGCAATGCCGTTGCGAATCTCGACCGTCAGCGTCGCATACATGGGGGCTGCGCGTCGCGCCATCCTCGTCGCGGGCTTGTTCTTGCCCCTCCCCGCCTTCGCGCGGCCCTTCGGTGCCGTTGCCATCTGCGACCTCACATCCGGAAGACGCCGAATTTCGTCGGCTCGATCGCGCGGTTGAGCGACGCGGAGATCGCGAGTCCCAGCACCCGCCGCGTGTCGGCCGGGTCGATGATGCCGTCGTCCCAGAGCCTTGCGCTTGCGTAGTAGGGATGGCCTTCGCGCTCGTACTGGTCGCGGATCGGCGCGCGGAACGTCTCTTCGTCCTCGGCGCTCCACTTGCCGCCCTTCGCCTCGATCGCGTCGCGCCGCACGGTGGCGAGCACCGTGGCGGCCTGTTCGCCGCCCATCACCGAGATGCGCGCATTCGGCCACATCCAGAGGAAGCGCGGGCCGAACGCGCGCCCGCACATGCCGTAGTTGCCGGCGCCATAACTGCCGCCGATGATGACCGTGAACTTCGGCACCTGCGCGCACGAGACCGCGGTCACCATCTTGGCACCGTCGCGGGCGATGCCGCCGGCCTCGTATTTCCGGCCGACCATGAAGCCCGTGATGTTCTGCAGGAACACGAGTGGAATGCGCCGCTGCGCGCAGAGCTCGATGAAGTGCGCACCCTTCAGCGCCGATTCCGAGAACAGGATGCCGTTGTTGGCGACGATGCCGACCGGATACCCGTGCAGCCGCGCGAATCCGGTGACGAGCGTCGTGCCGTAGCGCGCCTTGAACTCGTCCATCTCGCTGCCGTCGACGATCCGCGCGATCACCTCGCGCACGTCATAGGGCTTGCGGATGTCCGCATTGATGACGCCGTGGATTTCCTCGGGCGCGTATCTGGGCGGAACGGGGGGGCGATCTCGAGCTCGACGCGCTTCGGCCGATTGAGGTTGCCGACGATGCGCCGCGCGATCGCGAGCGCATGGTGATCGTTCTGCGCGTAGTGGTCCGCCACGCCGGACACGCGCGTGTGCACGTCGGCGCCGCCCAGCTCCTCCGCGGTCACGATCTCGCCCGTTGCCGCCTTCACGAGCGGCGGGCCGCCGAGGAAGATCGTGCCCTGATCCTTGACGATGATCGATTCGTCCGACATCGCCGGAACGTAGGCGCCGCCCGCCGTGCACGAGCCCATCACCACGGCGACCTGCGGAATGCCCTGTGCCGACATCGTCGCCTGGTTGTAGAAAATGCGGCCGAAATGCTCGCGGTCGGGGAAGACGTCGACCTGGTTCGGCAGATTGGCGCCCCCCGAATCGACGAGATAGATGCACGGCAGGTTGTTCTCGCGCGCGATCTCCTGCGCGCGCAGGTGCTTCTTCACGGTCAGCGGGAAATAGGTCCCGCCCTTGACGGTGGCGTCGTTGCAGACGATCACGCATTCGCGGCCCGCGACCCGGCCGATTCCCGTGATGATGCCGGCCGAAGCAATGGTGTCGTCGTACATGCCGTAGGCGGCGAGCTGCGAGAACTCGAGGAAGGGCGTGCCCGCATCGATCAGCGCGCGCACGCGATCGCGCGGCAGCAGCTTGCCGCGCGCGGCGTGCTTTGCCCGCGGTCCTTCGCCGCCACCCAGCTCGACTTCGGCGACCTTCGCCCGGAGGTCGGCGACGAGCGTCTCCATCGCCACGCGGTTTTTCGCGAACGTCTCGTCGCGCGTATCGATCAGGCTTGCGATGACCGGCATGTCTTGTCGCTTCCTTCGCTCAGGTCCGCTCGGCCAGTGCAAGCCGCACGGCCAGCGCGACGAACAGCGCCCCCACGGCGCCGGACAGCCAGCGCTTCGCCGCCCCGGTCGCACGAACGCTCCGCCCGGCCCGTGCGGCGAGCCATGCGACCGGCACGTTGACGAACAGGCTGTTGAAATTGAACACGCAGCCCAGCATGACGAAGGCCAGCGCCTTCGACGGCGCGTCCGCGTCGATGAACTGCGGCAGGAAGGCGAGAAAGAACAGCGCGACCTTCGGATTGAACACGTTGATGACGAACGCCTCACGAAAGATCCTGACGCTACCCGCTGCCGCGAACGATGGCCGCGGCGACTGCGCCGCTTCGTGGCGCAGACATGAGGCGAGCAGGCGAAGCCCCGCGTACAGCAGGTAGGCGGCACCACACCACTTGACGACGGCGAATGCCGTCGCCGACGTGGCGAGCAGCGCCGACAATCCGGCCGCCGCGGCGAGCGTGTGGACGACGCAGCCTGCGGTGATTCCCAGCGTCGCCGCCACGCCCGCACCGAACCCGCCGTTCGCGCCGCGCGCGGCGATATACGTCATGTCCGGACCGGGCGTGAGGTTCAACGCGAGACCGGCGACGACAAACAGCGCAAAATCGTGGATGCCCATCAGCGGGCCCTCCGGCGCGCGCGGTGACGACGTGAGCCTGGCGCGGGCAACGTCATCTTACGCGGCCGCCTGGCGCGGGTGACCCGGCATCAGTTCGTAGGGATGGACCCAGCGCGGCGTCTCCCTGATGCGCGCCAGCCAGTCGCGGATCGGCGGATGCTCGTTCCAGTCGACGCCGATCTCCTCCGGCCAGAAGAGGTAGCCGCACAGCGACAGGTCGGCGATCGTGAGCCTGTCGCCGAGGACATAGCGGCGGTCGGCGAGATGTGCGGCGAGGACGTTCCATGCGGCCTCGGCGCGCGTGCGAAAGACCTTCAGCACCGCCGGATCGGGGTCCTTCGTGAACGTGCGCATGAAACGGTAGGTCGCGGTGTAGCTCGTCAGCTTGTGATTGTCCCAGAGCAGCCAGCGGAGGATCTCGCGGCGCTCGTCGGCATCGGCGGCAGCAAATGCACCGGTCGATTCGGCGAGATAATCGAGGATCACGCCCGATTGCGCGAGCGTGCGCCCGCGGTGCAGCAGCACCGGCACCTCGCCCATCACGTTGACGGCGCGGTACTCGGGCGTTCGCGTCTCGCCATTGAAGTAATCGACGAAGCGCGGCTCCCAGTCCGCGCCGGCGAGCTCCAGCATCAGCGCGGCCTTGTAGGCGTTGCCGGACTGGGCGAAGCAGTGGAGAACGTATTCGGCCATCGCGTCAGAATCCTCCGGTGGCGAGCCAGCGCTCGATCTGGTCGAAGCGGTCGAGTCCCCAGAACGGTTCACCGTCGACGAACACGAACGGAGAGCCGAAGACGCCGCGCGTGATCGCGAGCTCGACCTCCGCCTTGAGGGCGTCCTTCACCGTCGGGTCATCGATCGCGGCGCGCGCGCCTTCGGCGTCCACGCCCGCACTCGCCGCAGCAGTGACCGCCGCGTCCGGCGCCGAAATGTCGACGTCGTCGGCCCAGTAGGCGCGATAGAGCGCATGCACGGCACGCACCGCAAGGGCTGCGTTGGTTCGCTTCTGCCACAGCACGATTCGCGCGGCTGCCTGCGTCGGAATCGGGAAGCGCGATGGCATGCGGAAATCGGCGACGCCGTGAAACCGCGCGCTGCGCGGGATGTCGTGCCGTGAATAGTCGCCCTTCAGCGGATAGTCGACGAGCGGCGCGGTGCCGACGTGCTTGAACAGCACGCCGAGCAGCATCGGGCGAAAGTCGACGTCGCGGCCGTACTTGGAAGCCAGCGGCTCGATCCGGCGCGACGCGAGATAGCCGTAGGGCGACGAAAAGTCGAAGTAGAACTCGATCGGCGCGGCCATGGCGTCTCCGGGTCGGCTCAGTCGACGATCGCGCGGCCGATGACCAGGCGCTGAATCTCGCTCGTGCCCTCGTAGATCTGGCACACGCGCACGTCGCGGTAGTAGCGCTCGACCGGAAAGTCGGTCACGTAGCCGGCGCCGCCGTGGACCTGGATCGCGTCGGAGCACACGCGCTCGGCCATTTCCGACGCGAAGAGCTTCGCCATCGAGGCCTCCTTGAGGCACGGCAGCCCGGCGTCGCGCATCGCGGCGACGTGCCACACCATCTGCCGCGCGACCTCGATCTGTGTGGCCATGTCGGCAAGCTTGAAGTTGACCGACTGATGCTCGGCGATCGGCTTGCCGAACGCCGTGCGCTCGCCGGCGTAGCGCAGCGCCGCCTCGAAGGCGGCGCGCGCGATGCCCACGGCCTGCGCGCCGATCCCCATGCGCCCGCCTTCGAGGTTGGCGAGCGCGATCCGATAGCCTTCGCCCGGCCGGCCAAGAAGGTTTTCCGCAGGCACCTTGCAGTCCTCGAACACGATCTGCGCCGTGTCGGAGGCGCGCTGGCCGAGCTTGTCCTCGATGCGCGCAACGACGTACCCCGGCGTTGCCGTGTCGACGATGAACGCGGAGATGCCGCGTTTGCCGGCCGCCTTGTCGGTCACGGCGAACACGATCGCGACATCGGCATTCTTGCCTGTCGTGATGAACTGCTTGACGCCGTTCAGCACCCAATGTCCGCCAGCGTCGACGGCACGGGTCGCGAGCGCGCTGGCGTCGGAACCCGCCTGCGGCTCGGTGAGACAGAAGCAGCCGAGCTTCTCGCCCCGCGCGAGCGCGGGCAGCCACGCCGCCTTTTGCGCCTCGCTGCCGAATGCGTTGATCGGACCGCAGACGACCGAGTTCTGCACGCCGACGACAGTCGACGTCGACGCGTCGCCGGCGGCGATCTCCTCGAGCGCGACGGCGAGTGAGACGTAGTCGAGACCCGCGCCGCCCCAGCGGTCGGGAATCACGACGCCGAGGGCGCCGAGCTCGCCCAGCGCCGCGATCTCCTCGCGCGGAAAATGGTGCTCGCGATCCCAGCGCGCCGCATTGGGCGCGAGCCGCTCGACCGCGAAGGCGCGAATCGTGTCGCGGATGAGCTGCTGTGTGTCGTTGAGCAACATTGGGTGGGTCCCGTGGGGATCAGCGGCGCGAATCGAGCATGAGCTTCACGGCGATCGCGCCGAAGACGCCACCCAGCACCCAGCGCTGGAGCGCGAGCCATCCCGGGCGTGTGGCGAGCCAATCGGCCGCCCGCGCCGCGGCGAGCACGAACACGAGGTCGCAGGCGGCGTCGATCACGATCTGCAATGCGGCGAGCAGCAGCGACTGCGCGAGCACGCTGCCGCGCGCCGGATCGACGAACTGCGGAAAAAGCGCGAGGTAGAAAAGCGCGACCTTCGGATTGAGGATGCTGGTCAGAATCCCTGTCCGGAACAGCGTCGCGGGTGCCAGCGCCGGCAGGTCCCGCCGCGCGAAGAGTCCGCCGTTGCCGTGCGGCCGCACGCTGTCCCATGCGAGCCACAGCAGGTACGCGGCGCCGGCATAGCGAAGCACGTCGTAGAGCAACGGAATCGCAACCAACACGGCGGTGATGCCCACCGCGGCGCCGATCGCATAGAACAGGAAGCCGGTGGTGGTGCCGGCAAGCGATATGAGGCCGGCCGTGCGTCCCTGGCACAGCGTGCGCGAGATGAGGTAGAGCAGATTCGGCCCCGGCGTCAGCGCGAGCAGCACGCAGGCGAGCGAAAAGAGCGCGAGGCTGTCGAGCGGAATCATCGGCGGCCTTCAGCGTGCCGGGGCGCGTCCAGCGGATGCGGCGGTGCGGCGGCTCCCGCGTTCGTCATTGCGCCTCCCCTGTGCATTGACCGCATCGACGCGCCATCGCTCATTCGCCCGCGTAGCCCAGCGTGGCCATCAGCGGCCCGGCGCCCTGTTCGACGGCAATGCGGTCCGCCGCGCTCATCTCGCGCCGCCACACGCCCACACGCTGCGTCTGCCGCGGCTTCGCAAGATTGACGTGAATCGACGTGCGGTCCTCGCGCGACACGCGGCGCCCGCTGACGTGCATTCTTCCCTGCAGCCGGGCGATGCGTGCAGCCCCCTGCGCGCCGAACTCGAGCATCGCCGGCGCATACGCCACGCCGAGAAACTGGCAGAGCCGCGGCAGCTCCATTTCGGGACGCAGCACCAGGTCCTCGTAGCGCGTCTCGACGTAGTGCGGCACGGCGGCACCGCCGCGTCGCCCCGCTTCGACGTGCTGTCGCCACGCGAGGCCCAGCTGGCGGAAATCCTGGCTCGGCGCAAACCACGTGCGCCGCCACGAGAGCACCGTGTCGCGCGGATCGCGGATCACGTGAATGAAGTGCGCTTCCGGCAGCAGCGCGGCGATCTCGCGCATCACGAAGATGTTGTCCGGCGTCTTTTCGCCGGAACGCGGCTTGCGCTGGCCTTCCGCGTACATCCGGTAGAACTCGCGCGCGCCGGCGCCGGCGGTGAACGGCGTCAGCGCGGCGATCCGCGCCGCGAATGCAGCACGATCGAGGCCGAAGTCCGACCAGTTCGAGATCGGTGTGCGGTCGGCGGTGACGATGTCGACAAAGCGCTGCCGCTGCGCCTCGGGGTCGCCTTCGAGCGTGATCACGTGCTTCAGAAAGGCGGTTTCCGGTGGAAACGCGATTTCGGGATGGCTGTCCAGCATGACGGCGAGGAGCGACGTGCCCGAGCGCGGGCACCCGACGACGATCGGAAACGGCGGCGGCCCGCCGGGCGCCGCGTCGCGCAAGGACGCTGCGCACGCCGTCATCGCGTCCTGCGCCGCGACCACTAGGCGAGCTCCACCGCCATTGCCGTTGCCTCGCCGCCGCCGATGCACAGCGCCGCGACGCCGCGCCTCTTCCCGTGTTTGCGCAGCGCGCCGATCAGCGTGACGAGTATGCGCGCGCCGGAGGCTCCTATCGGGTGACCGAGCGCGCAGGCGCCGCCATGCACGTTGACGATCTCGTGCGCGATGCCGTGCTCGTGCATCGCCGCCATCGTCACGACGGCGAACGCCTCGTTGATCTCGAAGAGGTCGACGGTCTTCGTCGACCAGCCGGTTGTCGCATAGAGCTTTTCGATCGCGCCCACGGGTGCCGTCGTGAAGAGGCCGGGCTCCTGCGCATGCGTCGCATGGCCGACGATGACCGCGAGCGGCGCGAGCCCGCGCTTCTCCGCAGTCGAGCGGCGCATCAGCACCAGCGCGGCGGCACCGTCCGAGATCGAGCTCGAGTTGGCGGCGGTGACGGTGCCGTCCTTGCGGAAGGCGGGCTTCAGCGTCGGGATCTTTTCCGGCGCGGCCTTGGCGGGCTGCTCGTCGCGTGCGATGACGACGTCGCCCTTCCTGCCGGGCACCGTGACGGGCGTCGTCTCCCAGTCGAACGTGCCGTCGTTGTTCGCGGCGAGCGCCCGCGACAGCGACGCCAGGGCGAAGGCATCCTGCGCCTCGCGCGTGAAACTGAACTTTGCCGCGCAGTCCTCGGCGAACGTTCCCATCAGCCGGCCCTTGTCGTACGCGTCCTCGAGGCCGTCGAGGAACATGTGGTCGTACACCGTCTGGTGCCCCATTCGGTAGCCCGCGCGCGCCTTCGGCATCAGGTACGGCGCGTTCGACATCGACTCCATGCCGCCCGCGACCATGATCTCGTTGGTGCCCGCGGCGATGAGGTCGTGCGCGAGCATCGCTGCCTTCATCGCCGACCCGCACATCTTGTTGACCGTCGTGCAGCCGACGGAAAGCGGCAGTCCCGCCTTCAGCGACGCCTGCCGCGCCGGCGCCTGGCCCTGCCCCGCCGGCAGCACGTTGCCCATGATCACTTCCTGCACGTCGGCGGGCGCGATGCCGGCGCGCTCGACTGCAGCACGGATGGCCGCTGCGCCGAGATCGCTCGCGGACAGTGCCGCGAAATCGCCCTGAAAACCGCCCATCGGCGTCCGGGCGACCCCAACAATGACGATCGGATCATTGAGCATCGCAATCCTCCGGCAAAGCGAGTTCGCCGATTGCGGTTTCGGTGCAGGCTGACTTCGCGAACGCGAAGTCAAGCTCGCGAAGCGAGCGGCCGGAGCCAAAACCGCCCATGGGCGTCCGGGCCGCGCCGACGATGACGATCGGGTCGTTCAGCATGATTCCATTCCTTCCATTCGTCCTCAGGTTCCTGCGCTGCGTTCGATGCGCCGCGGCCGCGCCAGGAGCTCGCCGCCGCAATTGGGACAGACGTCGCGCATCGCGCCGGCGCAGGCCGTGCAGAACGTGCACTCGAAGCTGCAGATGCGGGCATCGGCGGCGTCCGCAGGCAGCGGCGCCGCGCATTTCTCGCACGACGGCTTCATCGCGAGCGCCATCTTACTTGCTCCCGTTGAAGAGCTCGCGGCCGATCAGCATGCGCCGGATCTCCGACGTGCCCGCGCCGATTTCGTAGAGCTTCGCGTCGCGCCACAGGCGCCCCGTCGCGTAGTCGTTGATGTAGCCGTTGCCGCCGAGCGCCTGGATCGCCTCGCCCGCCATCCACGTCGCGCGCTCCGAGGCGAACAGGATCGCGCCGGCGGCGTCCTTGCGCGTGGTCTCGCCGCGGTCGCACGCGGCGCCCACGGCGTACACATAGGCGCGCGCCGCGTTCATCGTCGTGTACATGTCGGCGAGCTTGCCCTGCATCAGCTGGAATTCGCCGATCGGCTGGCCGAACTGCGAGCGCTCGTGCACGTAGGGCAGCACGACGTCGAGGCACGCCACCATGATCCCGAGCGGACCGCCCGCGAGCACGGCGCGCTCGTAGTCGAGGCCGCTCATCAGGATGTTGACGCCGCGCCCTTCGGCGCCCATCACGTTCTCGGCCGGCACTTCGCAGTCCTCGAACACGAGCTCGCAGGTGTTCGAGCCGCGCATGCCGAGCTTGTCGAGCTTCTGCGCGGTGGAGAAGCCCCTCATTCCCTTTTCGACGATGAACGCGGTGATGCCGCGCGGCCCGGCGGCGACGTCGGTCTTGGCATAGACGACGAGCGTGTCGGCATCCGGGCCGTTGGTGATCCACATCTTGCTGCCGTTGAGCACGTAGCGGTCGCCGCGACGGTCGGCGCGCAGGCGCATCGACACGACGTCGGACCCGGAGCCGGGCTCGCTCATCGCCAGCGCGCCGACGTGCTCGCCGGAGACGAGCTTCGGCAGGTATTTGTGCTTCTGCGCGTCGCTCGCATTGCGGCGGATCTGGTTGACGCAGAGGTTCGAGTGCGCGCCATAGGACAGTCCCACCGCTGCCGACGCGCGGCTCACCTCCTCCATCGCGACGATGTGCGCGAGATAGCCCATCGCCGTGCCGCCATACTCCTCCTCGACGGTGATGCCGAGGAGGCCAAGGTCGCCCATCTTGCGCCAGAGGTCCGCCGGAAACGGGTTGGCGCGATCGATCTCGGCGGCGCGCGGCGCGATCTCCGTCGGCGGCGAAATCGGCGACGCTCGAGCGCAGCATGTCGACCGTCTCGCCGAGGTGAAAGTCCAGCGCCGGATAGCTCAGCATGTCCCGCGCCTCGTGCGCATCGTCCCCTCCGTCACTTCTCGCGGCGCGTGGAATTCACGCGTCCGCCTTGCCGTGCATCACCATCAGCGTCTGCTGCATGATCGCGACCAGCGTGCGCTCGCCGCCCTTTTCCGCGTGGACCTCGCCGCGCGTGATCACGAGCGTCCTCCCCGGCTTCACGACGAACCCCTCCGCGACGATGCGATCGCCTTGCGCAGGGTTCAGCAGGTTGAGCTTGTACTCGACCGTCAGCACCGAGGCGTCGACGGGGAACAGCGTGAAGCCGGCGTAGCCGCCCGCCGAATCGACGATGGCGGCGACGATCGCCCGCGTGCACGTATCCGTGCTGCTGCGAGATGTCCGGCCGCGGGGTGAGCGCGATGGCGCAGTAGCCCGGGCGCCACGCCGACGAGCTCGGCGCCAAGCGTGTGCATCGCGCCCTGGCGCGCGAAGCTCGCCCGCACCCGTTCGGCGTACGCCGGGTCCTGCGGCTGCCACGACGCGGTCGGCGGGTTGCGGGTTGACGGTCTGGGACACGGCGGGTCCGGCGCGGCGGCGCTCGCAAAAGGGGATCGGAAACTCTACGTGCCGTTTACGTAAACGTCAACCTCGACCGCCGTGGGGCTACCGCGGGACCGCAGCGCGCGCCGGCCGCGCGGCCGGCGCGCCCTCGCTCGCAGACGGCGGCGGCAGTCGCGCTCCAGCACGGCGATCTCGGCCAGGACCGCGTCGATGTCCTCGCGCTGCTGCAGCAGCATCGCGCGCCGCTCGGCGAGCATCGGCAGGAACTTGGCGAGCTGGGCCCGCTCGCTCCCGGTGGCCTCGTAGAGATCGAACAGCTCGCGGATCTCGGAGAGCGAAAGCCCGAGCCGCTTGCCGCGCAGGATCAGCTTGATGCGGGTGCGCTCGCGCTCGCCGTAGACGCGCGTCTGGCCGCGCCGCAGCGGCGCCAGCAGCCCCTCGTCCTCGTAGAAGCGGATGGCGCGCGTCGTCAGCGCGAATTCCTGGGCGAGCGCGGAGATCGAGAAGCTCGGGCCGCCGCGCTCGCCGGCGCGCCGGCCTGCGGCGGGCGTGGCCGGGTCCCGCTTGGCGCGTGGCAGGCGGGGCATTCGCGACGGGCATCGGGACGTGGCGCGGGAGAAGAAAATCGGGGCGGCGGACGCAGCGTGTCAAGATACCATAACGCCTTGACAGGCCTGCCCGGTTCGCCCGACGATGTTGCGTTGCACAAAACGCGCCTCGGGCGCGCCGCGAACGCCGCTTCTCCTCCAATCGACACGCCTCTGATGACCGCCGCGCTGCCCGCCGTGCTCGACTATCCGTTCGCGGCGCCCGCCGGCGCCCGGCGAAGCGGTCGAGGTCGCGCCGCGGCTCCTGTGGCTGCGCATGCCGCTGCCATTCGCGCTCGACCACATCAATCTGTGGCTGCACGACGAGGGCGACGGTTTCACGCTGGTCGACTGCGGCTACGGCGACGCCGTCACGCGCGAGCTGTGGGCAGCGGCATTTCACCGGAACGCTCGCGGAGCAAGCCGATCGCGCGCATCATCGCGACGCATTGCCATCCCGACCACGTCGGCAATGCCGCATGGCTCGCCGCGCGCTTCGCCGCGCCGGTCGCGATGACGCATGCGGAATTCCTGACGCGCGCACGCGATTGCCGGCGGAGCACAGCGGACACAGCGGCGCCGCGACGATCGAGCTCTTTCGCCGTCACGGCATGACGCCCGAGCATCTCGACGCGCTCGCCGCGCGCGGCAACCGCTACCGGCGCGGCGTGCCGGAGCTGCCGCAGACGTTCGAGCGCCTGCTCGACGGCGACGGCGTCGCGGCCGGGGGCGCGACGTGGCGGGTCGTCGAGGGCCACGGCCATTCGCCCGAGCATGCGTCGCTTTACTGCGCGGCGCGCGCGCTGCTCATCTCGGGCGACATGCTGCTGCCGAAGATCAGCACCAACGTCGCGCGTGTGGGCCGTCGACCCGGACGGCGACCCGCTGGCGCGCTTCCTCGATTCGCTGACGGCGTTCGAGCGCCTGCCGCCCGACACGCTGGTGCTGCCGTCGCACGGCCTGCCGTTTCGCGGCATCGCCGTTCGCGTCGCGCAGCTGCGCGCGCATCACGACGCGCGCCTCGCCGAGCTCGCCGCCGCGGTCGACGGCAGCCGCCGCGCCGCTGTCGGCGGCGGACCTCGTGCCGGTGCTGTTCCGCCGCGAGCTCGACCTGCAGCAGCGCTTTTTCGCGATGGGCGAGGCGATCGCGCATCTCAATTACCTTTGGCACGCGCGCCGGCTCGACCGGCGCACGGCCGCAGACGGCACGCTGCGCTTTGCCACGCCGCAGCACTGAACACCCATCCACGCCAGGGAGAGCACCGATGTCCGCCACCGCCAAGACCGCCAGCACCGACGCGACGCCGTCGCAGGGCTACGATCCCGTCGCCCTCGCCGAATCGCTCGCCTCCGCCGCGGAAAAGAGCGCCAAGCTGATGGGCGATTTCGCCAGCCGCCACGCCAAGGGCGGCGGCTCGATGCTGTCCGACGAGCTCGGCATCGGCAAGGCGTTCATGGAGCTCGCCGCGAAGATGCTCGCGAATCCGTACCGGATGGCCGAGTCGCAGATGAACCTGTGGTGGCGACTACATGAACCTGTGGCAGTCCTCGACGCTGCGGATGCTGGGCGCGCCCGCCGAGCCCGTCGCGCAGCCCGCGAAGGGCGACAAGCGCTTCAAGCACGAGGACTGGGAGCAGCACTTCCTGTTCGACTACATCAAGCAGGGCTACCTCATCACCGCGCACTGGCTGCACGACGCCGTCGCCAAGCGTCGAGGGCCTCGACGACGGCACGCGCAAGAAGGTCGATTTCTTCACGCGCCAGTACATCGACGCGCTGGCGCCGTCGAACTTCGCGCTGACCAATCCGGAGGTGTTCCGCGAGACGATCTCGAGCGGCGGCCAGAACCTCGTGCACGGCCTGCACAACCTGCTGGACGACATCGAGCGCGGCAACGGCCAGCTCAAGATCTCGATGACCGACACGAAGGCGTTCGAGCTCGGCGTCAACATCGCGACCACGCCGGGCAAGGTCGTCTTCCAGAACGAGCTGATGCAGCTGATCCAGTACGAGCCCACGACCGCCAAGGCGTGCAAGCGGCCGCTGCTGATCATGCCGCCGTGGATCAACAAGTACTACATCCTCGACCTGCGCGAGAAGAACTCGATGGTCAAGTGGGCGGTCGACCAGGGCATCACGACGTTCGTGATCTCGTGGGTCAACCCGGACGCGCGAGCTCGCGCACAAGGACTTCGAGGACTACCTGCTCGAGGGGCCGCTGGCGGCGCTCGACGCGATCGAGAAGGCGACCGGCGAGACGCGAGGTCAACGCGCTCGGCTACTGCCTCGGCGGCACGCTGCTCGCCGCGACGCTCGCCTACATGGCGGCGAAGAAGGACAAGCGCATCGTCAGCGCGACCTTCATGACGGCGCTGGTCGACTTCGTGCGCACCGGCGAGCTCGAGGTGTTCATCGACGAGGCGCAGGTCGCCTCGCTCGAGAAGAAGATGAGCGAGCGCGGCTATCCTCGAGGGCAGCGAGATGGCGAACACGTTCAACATGCTGCGCTCGAACGACCTCATCTGGTCGTTCGTCATCAACAACTACCTGCTCGGCCGCGACCCGTTCCCGTTCGACCTCCTGCACTGGAACGTCGACTCGACGCGGATGCCGGCGGCGATGCACAGCTTCTACCTGCGCAACATGTACATGAAGAACCTGCTGCGAGAGCCGGGCGGGATCACGCTCGCCGGCGTGCCGATCGACCTCTCGAAGATCACCGTGCCGACGTATTTCGTGTCGGCGATCGAGGACCACATCGCGCCGTGGAAGACGACCTATTCGGGACCGAAGGTGATGCGCGGCAAGTCGCGCTTCGTGCTGTCCGGTTCCGGCCACATCGCCGGCATGATCAATCCGCCGGCCGCGAACAAGTACGGCTACTGGACCAACGAGAAGCTGCCCGATGCGCCGGACGCGTGGTTCGAGGGCGCGAAGCAGCACGAGGGCTCGTGGTGGAGCGACTGGCGCACGTGGCTCGGCCCCATCTCGGCAAGGAGGTGCCGGCGCGCGTGCCCGGCAAGGGCAAGCTCAAGGTGATCGAGGCGGCGCCCGGCAGCTACGCGCGCGTCCGCGCCGATCCGACGTGAGCGCCGATGCGCCGATTTGCTATAGTTTTCGCATCAACCTTTTCCGGAGGCACGTCATGAATTCATCCATTGCCCGCACACTCATGCTTGCCGCGACGCTTGCGCTCGCAGGCAGCGCCACCACGGCCGTCGCGCAGACCAAGTGCAGCAACGACTGCGGCGTCGTCCAGAGCGTCAACTACGTCGAGCAGAAGGGCAAGGGCAGCGGCGTCGGCATGGTCGCGGGCGGCGTCGTCGGCGGCGTGATCGGCCACCAGATCGGCAGCGGCCGCGGCAACACCGTCGCGACGATCGCCGGCGCCGCCGGCGGCGCCTACGTCGGCAACGAGGTCGAGAAGAAGAAGAACACCACGGGCTATTGGGCCGTGTCGATCAGGATGGACGCGGGCAATACGCGCACGTTCACGTACTCGAGCCAGCCGACGGTCCACGAGAACGATCGCGTCAAGCTGGTCGACGGCGGCAAGCGCCTCGCACTGATCGCGAACTGATCCAACATCGGTCGCCGCGCAAAACGCCGGGAATTCCCGGCGTTTTGCATTGCGAGTCCGCCTAGCGTGCCGTGCCGGCCGGCGTCGTGGCGGACGCGGGCGCCGGCGCGTCCTTCGCAACGCCCGAATGCGGCGCAGGCGCGGGTCGACTTTCGGCCGGAACCGCCGGAGCCCCCTGCGCGGGTACCTGAACCTGCGGTGAAGGGGCCTGCGGAGCCGCAACGGGGCGCGGCGGGGTGTCGGTGCGCGCAGGCAGCGCCGGCACGGCACGTGGCGCGGGCGTCGGGACCGTTGCAGCGGGTACAGGCACGGATTGCGGCACCGGAACGGAGCGCACGGGCATCTCCGCGCGGCGGCGGCATCGCGATCCCGGCGTCGCGCGATGGCGTGGTCGATGGAGGCACGGGCACCGATCGCGGCGCATCGGCGTGAACGTTCGCCCGTCCGTCGGCCGCTGCCGGCGGCGCGTTCGTTCTTGCGGCGTCCCGCGGCGCCGTCTGGACCGGGACCGGGTAAACGGTACCGCGCGCCGGGGCGCTCATCGCGCCGGCGGCAGGGGCGGCAGGCACGACCGCCGCAGGCGAGGTGCCGACATTGCCGGGTGCGCGCACGCGCGCCTCGCCCGGCGTCGCCGCCGTGGACGCGGCCGGCTGCGCACGCGCGGGCTTCATGCCCGGCCCACCCATCGAACGGTCGGCCGTGCGCGGTCGGCCGCACTGTGGACGCGGGCGCCGGCAAGGTCCTTCCGGCGGATCGTGCCGGGATGCCGCCGGGGGCGATCCTGACCGGCGGCGCATCGGCGAGCAGCGGGGCGGCGTCGGCCGCGCGCGGCGGAAGCGCGATGCGGTTCGGCGCGACCGGCTTGCGCTCGGCAAGCGTCGCGCCGGCCACCGCGCTCAGCGCGCCCGGCACGTTCGCATTCACGTAATGCTGCGCCGGCCCGCTTCGCCGCTGGGCATACGGCACCGCAACCGAATACGGGCGGTTGTAGCGCGTCCAGCAGCGCTCGCCACATCCACCCCACCACGGGTGAAACGGTTCGCGCCAGCCGAGCGGAACCCAGCCGTACACCGGTCCGCGATTGCCGAGCGTCGCGCCCCAGCCGGCGCCTCCCACCCACGCGACCATCGCCGGCGACCACGCGGGATGCGCCGGCACGCGTCCCGGGCACCAGCCCCAGCGCCGGCCGAACCAGACCCAGCGTCCGTAATGCGACGGGGCATAGCCCCACGGCGCCGCGTCGACCCACGTGTTGCCCCAACCGCCGACGCTCGTCCAGTAGCCGTCGCTGTACGGCGCCCAGCCCGGCACCACTTCGGTCGGGAACCAGACGTTGCCGTAGTCGGGATAGCTCTCCCACGCGCCGTAATGATCGAGATCGGCATAGCCGACCATTTCCGGCGACACGTAGCCGGCCGCCGGGCCGCTTTCGTAGTAGCGATCGCGATTCGCGCTCCACGCGTCGAGCGCATCGCGCGGCATCGAATTGCGCACATCGGCGAACTCGGGCTCCGCGCCGACCAGGATCACCGACTGTCCGGGCAATGTCTGCTGGATGCCGCCGGCGAATGCGATCTGCGCCTCGCCTTCGCGCACCGACACCGTCGTCGTCGCGCGATCCGGCGGCACGTCGATGCGGTAGAGGCCCGGCCGCATCAGCCGGATCTGCGCGTTCGGCGTGTCGACGCGCGCGCCGTCACCCGCGGCCTGCGCACGCACGCGCACGAGGAGCCGCCCCTGTGCGACGAAAAGCACGATCTGGCGATCGTCGAGGCGCGACACGTTGACGTTCGTGTCGCCGCCCATGCGGAACTGCCCGCCGCCGTAATCGACCTCGGCGCGACCGTCGCCGCCGACCCACAGGTTGTCGCCGGACGTGACGGGATAGTTGAGGCCGACCGGCGTCCATTGGTCGGCACGGTCCTCGGTCGCGAGAAAGATGTCGCCCGCGAATTCGGCAACGCGCGCGACGCGGGCGGGCAGTTCATCTTCAGCCGGCGCCTGCGCAGGCGCGGGCAAGGCAACCGTTGCGAGCAGCAATGACGTGACGGCAGCCACGCAAAGCGCGGTCGCGCGGTGAGGCCAACTTGGCGCATCGGTGATCGCAGATCCGTCCACGACAGCTCCTCGTTTTCACCAGAACGGCTGGCCGCGAGGACACGGTTGACCTCCCTCAACAACCGTCTCGACAACGGCGCATTCCGGCTGGCCGGCGCGGATTTCGATTAGAATCGGGATTCTCAGCAGTACACGGCCCTCGCCGCGCCCTCCAGCCCCGAATACCTCAAGAGGAGACCCCCATGCGGACCTTCCAGCGCACCCTGCTCGCCGGCGCCATCATGCTCGCCGTCTCGGCGCCCGCCGCCGCACAGTTCACCGGCACGTTCTTCTTCGGCGACAGCCTCTCCGATGCGGGCTCCGTACAAGCCGGTGCTGCCGCCGGGCACGGGTCTGTTCACGACCAATCCCGGTCCGCTGTGGACGCAGATTCGTCGCAAACACTACGGGTTCACCGCGACGCCGGCGAACCAGGGCGGCAACGACTTCGCCTAGGGCGGCGCGCGCGTGACGGAGCCAGGTACCCGACGTCCGCCGTCGCGGCGGTCCCGATCTCGACGCAGGTCACCCAGTTCCTTGCCAAGGGGCGCGCCGAATCCGAACGCGCTCTACTCGATACAGGGCGGCGCGAACGACATGCTCACGCAGTCACAGTCTTCTGCAGGCCGGACAGATTACGCAGGCGCAACTCCAGGCCAACGTTGCGCTCGCGGCAACGCAACTTGTCGGCAAGGTCGTGAGGCTCAATGCCGCCGGCGCGCAATACATCCTGGTCTCGAACATTCCGGACGTCGGCAAGACGCCGTTATGGCATCGATTCCGGGCAGGCCGCGCTGTTCACCGCAGCTCACCCAGTTCTACAACTCCACGATGCAGAGCGGGCCTCGACGCCGCGCACGTGCCGACAATCCGGCTGAACATCTTCGCGCTGTCAGGACGAGGTCGTCGCAAATCCGGCCGCGTACGGATTCACCAACGTCAACGGAGCGCGCGTGCGGCACGACGTTCCCTCCCTCGTCTGCACGCCGGCGAATCTCGTCGACGCCGAATGCGGCGCAGACTTACGTGTTCGCCGACGGCATTCACCCGACGACTCGGCGATGACCGCGATCTATGCGCAGTACGCCGAGTCGGTGATCGCCGCGCCGCAGCAGGTTTCCGTGCTCGCCGAGACGCCGCTCGACGTCGAGCAGGCGAACTGGCGCGCGCTCGACGGCCGCATGGCCTCCGCGATCAACGCGTCGCGCCCGACCAACAAGATCGAGGCGTGGGCCGCGTACGACTACGCGAGCCCCGACTATTCGAGCGGGTTCTACGACGGCAACGCGAACCTCAACACGATCTCGATCGGCGGCGACATGAAGCTCTCCAACCGCCTGCTGTTCGGCCTGCAGTTCGGCTATACGCAGGACAAGGGGAACCTCGGCGCGGTCGATTACAAGCTCAACGACTACATGGGCACCGCGTACCTCGGCTACGGCGAGGACAACTGGTACGTCGGCGCGACGCTGGGTGCCGGCGGCCTCGATTACTCGAACATCAACCGCACGATCCAGCTCGGCGCGCAGACGCGCACCGAAACGGGTTCGGCAAACGGCTACCAGACGGTTGCACGCGTTCTGGGCGGCTACTGGTTCCGCTACGACAACAACTGGGTGCACGGCCCGTGGGCCAAGTTCACCTACGACGACGTCGTCGTCCACTCGTATCAGGAAAACGGCTCGTCCAGCACGGCGATGGGATTCGACCAGCAGGAGCGCAAGCAATTCCTGACGAGTCTCGGCTGGCAGGTGTCCGGCAACGTCAACGGCTTCCGTCCGTTCGGCCGCGTGTCGTGGGAATACGATTCGAAGGCGGACGAGCGCAGCGTCACGGCGACCGTCACCAGCATGGGCGGCAGCTTCACCCTCCCCGCCTACAACCCGGACAACAGCTGGGCGCTGTTCAATCTCGGCGTCAGCACCGACGTCGGCAACGTCGCCGTTGTCGCTGTATGGCGCCGCGACCGCGGGCAAGAGCTCGGGCGACTACTGGGCGGTGACGCTCGGCGTGCGCGCGCCGCTGTAGTTCGCTTCCGCCTGTTGCATCGAGTCGGGGCCGCGATCGCGGCCCCGTTTCATTCGTGCGCGGGGTTGGCGGGCGCGCTCAGCCGGCGCGCCTCGGCTTTCGCGGCGCGCGCGCGAAGACCGCGTCGTAGAGCGGACGCGGCAGCCGACGCAGCACTCCCCCGGCGAGCGCCATCTGCCACGGCAGCACGTAGAAACGCCGGCGCCGCGCGACGGCGCGCGCGATGAGCCGCGCGGCCTTCTCCGGACGCATCAGGAACGGCATCCGATACGGATTGTGCTCGGTCATCGGTGTCGCGATGTAGCCAGGGCACACGGTGACGACCGCGATGCCGCTGCCGTGAAGCTCGACGCGCAGGCTCTCGAGGTAGCTGATCGCCGCCGCCTTGGATGCGCTGTAGGCGCCCGAACCCGGCAAGCCGCGGAATCCGGCAACGCTCGCGATGCCGACGAGCGCACCGGTGCCGCGCTCGCGCATCGGCGCGAGAAACGCATGGAACGTGTGGACCATGCCGAGCACGTTGGTGTCGAACACCGCAGCGAAGTCGTCGAGGTCCTCGCGTTCGCCCGTCACCGTGCCGCGCGAGATTCCGGCGTTGGCGACGACGACGTCGGGCGCACCGAAGCGCGCGACGAAATCGTCGGCGGCGCGCTCGAGCGCCGCGCGGTCGCGAACGTCACCCGCGTAGGTGGCGCACCGGCCTTCCGGCAACGCGGCCGCGAGGGCGGCGAGCGCCGCTTCCCGTCGCGCGAACAGTCCCACCGTCGCCCCGGCGGACGCATAGCGGCGCGCGAGAGCCTCGCCGATGCCGCTGTTGGCGCCGGTGATGAAGACGATCGGGGGCGGCATGCAGGCGTGCTCGCGCTCGCACGGCGGTGGCAACCGCCGCGTCGCGCCTGCCTCGCGTCAGCTCTTCGGGCGCTCGGCGCGCGCCTTCACGACGACGGCATCGATGACGGGAATCATCGCGGCGTTCGATCCGGTGGTCTCGCCGCTCACGAGATACTTGCCGTCGACGATGATGAGCGGAACCGCCTGTACGTTGTACGCCTGCGCCTGCGAGCGCGCGCGGTTCACCTTGCCGGAAATGGCGAACGAGTTGTACATGTCCTCGACCTTCTTGCGATCGAGCCCCTTGCTTTGCGCCCAGTCGAAAAACGCCTTCTCCTGCCACGCCGGCAGGCCGTCCTTGTGGATCGCAGTGAAGAGCATCGGCGAGAGCCGTGCATCCTCGCCGAGCGCCTCGAGCGTGTAGTACTCCTTGGCGAGCGGAACCCAGCGGTCCTGGAACATCACCGGCACGCGGCGGAACTGGACGTCGGCAGGGGCACTCTTCACCCAGCCCTGGAGCATCGGCTCGAAGTCGCCGCAGTGCGGGCAGCCATACGAGAAGAACTCGAGCACCTCGATCTTCTTGCCCGTTTCGACCGGCTGCGGCGTCGTGAGGCGAAGGTACTGCTTGCCCTCCTGGGGCACCTGCGCGGTCGCCGCGGCGGCGACGAGCATGGCCGCGAGCGGCAGGATGAGCTTTTGCAGCGTGCGAATGGGATTCATCGTTCTTGTCTCCGTCATGCAGTTGTCGCCGGGCGGCGCCCGACCGTGCGTCGATTGGTCCGCGGGCGCGTCGTGTAGTTCCGCGTATTTCCGTTGACGCGCTGCGTTGCGCCTTCAGTACTTGATCACGGCGGCATCGAAGCCGCGCTTGCCGAGCTCGCCCTTGACGCGGTTGAGCTCGTCGGTATTGTCGAACGGACCGAGCCGCACGCGGTAACGCGTTCCCTTGTCGGGCACGGAGGCGGACTGCACGACGGCCTCCCAGCCCGCCATGGCGAGGCGTGCCTTGAGGTCCTCGGCGTCACCCTCCGCCGCGAACGAGCCGGTCTGGAGCCAGAACCTGTCGGCTGCCTTTGCGGTGCGCACAGGCGCTTCGGGCGCGGCACGCGCTTCCTGCTTCGGCGCCGCCTTTTCGGCCTTGTCCGGAGGCGCCGCAGCCCGCTCGACCGTGGCCTTGTCCTGCGTCGCGCGCTCCGGCGCCTTGGCCTGGACCTTCGGCTCCTCGGCGCCCGGCAATATCTTGTAGAAATCGAAGCGCGACTTGTCGCTCGCGGCGGCATCCGTCTTTCCGGTTTTCGCGATTTCCTTCGCGGACTCGCGCGACGGCGGCGTCGTCTGGTAGGGGTTCCCAGATTTCATCAGGTAGTAAGCGACGGCGGCGGCGAGACCCAATCCGAGCACGAGCCCGATGAACACCCCGAGCAGCATGCCGCCTGCGCCGGTGCGCCGCGGCGCGGGGGCCGGCGCGCGCTTCCTCGCGGCGTAGGGACTGGTGTGGGAACGGATGGGCATCGTTGCGTGCGCGCGCGGAACGTGGATCGGGCCTACATCTGCTCGGGCGCGGCGAGCCCGAGGACGGCGAGGCCGTTGCGCAGCGCCTGTCCCACCGCGGAGACGAGCGCCAGGCGGGCCTGCCGGAGCGCAGGATCGTCGACCAGGAAACGTTCCGCATTATAGTAACTATGGAACTCCGCGGCCAAATCCTTGAGATAGAAGATGACGAGGTGCGGCGCGAGGTCGCGCGCCGCCAGCGCGAATTCGGACGGCAGGTCCGCGAGCCTGCGCAGCAGCGCATCCTCGTAGGGACTCACGAGCGGCGCGACGTCGGCGCCGGCGAGTTCCGCGACGCCGCGCGCGATCGTCATGCCGGCCTGGCGCATCACCGCCGCGACGCGGGCGTGCGCATACTGCACGTAATAGACGGGATTCTCCTCCGACTGCGACCGCGCGAGATCGATGTCGAAGGTGAATTCGGCCTCGGCCTTGCGCGAAATGAGAAAGAAGCGCACGGCGTCGCGCCCGACCTCGTCGATCAGATCGCGCAGCGTCACGTAGCTTCCGGCGCGCTTGGAGATCTTCACCTCCTCGCCGCCCTTCATCACCGTCACCATCTTGTGCAGCACGTAATCGGGATAGCCGGCGGGAATGCCCATGTCCATCGCCTGCAGCCCGGCGCGCACCCGCATCACGGTGCCGTGGTGATCCGAGCCCTGCACGTTGATGGCCTTCGCGAAGCCACGCTCCCACTTGGTCACGTGATAGGCGACGTCGGGCACGAAGTACGTGTACCCGCCGTCGGACTTGCGCATCACGCGGTCCTTGTCGTCGCCGTAGTCGGTGGTCTTGAGCCACAGCGCGCCTTCCTGCGCATAGGTCTTCCCCGATGCGGCGAGTCGCGCAACGGTTGCGTCGACGCGGCCGTCGGAATAGAGCGAGCTCTCGAGATAATAGTTGTCGAAGCGCACGCCGAACGCCAGGAGGTCGGCATCCTGCTCCTTGCGCAGCTCCGCCACGGCGAAGTGCCGGATCACCTCGATGTCGCCGAGATCGTGCCCGACCTCGTCGAGGAACCGCTGCGCGAGCTCGCGGATGTAGTCGCCGCGATAGCCATCCTCGGGGAACGTCGTGTGCTCGCCGAGAATCTCCTGCGCCCGCGCGCGCACCGACACCGCGAGATTCTGGATCTGCGCGCCGGCATCGTTGTAGTAGTACTCGCGCGTGACGTCGGCGCCTTGCGCCTCGAGCAGATGCGCGAGCGCGTCGCCGAGCGCCGCCTGTCGCCCGTGGCCGACGTGCAGCGGCCCGGTCGGATTCGCCGAAACGAACTCGATCATCACGCGCTCGCCCCGCCGGGCATCGCTCCGGCCGAACGCCTCGCGTGCGGCCAGGACCTGCGGCACCACCGCCTGCCGGGCCGCCGGCGTCAGGAAGATGTTGATGAATCCCGCGCCGGCGATCTCGGTGCGCGCGACGAGGTCGGACGCGGGCAGCGCAGCCGTGAGCGCCTGCGCGAATTCGCGAGGATTCCGCCGGCGCGATTTCGCGTGCTGCAGCGCGACGTTGGTCGCGTAATCGCCGTGTGCTGCCTGCTTCGGGCGCTCGACGACGATCGGCACGTTCGCCTCATCCGGCGCAATCGCGGCAAGGCCCTGCGCGAGCCAGGATTCGAGGCGGGAGCGGGTATCGGTCATCGGCGATTCGAAAGCGCGTGGACGGCAATGAAAACGCGAACCGGTCGTCGCCGCAGGCGACGCGCGAGTTCGCGGTCAGCGCGAATTATAGCCTGCCGCACGTGATCACACGCCCGCCCGGACCGCAGCGACGATGGCTGCCGCCCCGGCGACTCCCGCATGCATTCCGTTCACGCAAACCCCAGCGGGTCGACGTCGAGCGACCAGCGCACCTGCCGCCCCGGAATCGCGGTGATCGCAGTGCGCCACTGCGTCAGAAATCGCTGCAGCGAGCCGCGGTCCTCGCTCTGGGCGACGACCTGCGCGCGCTCCGCGCCGGCACGACGCGCAAGCGCCGCGGGCACCGGAGGGAACACCTCGACCGCCCGATGCGCCGCGCGCGTCAGCGCGGTCCCGGCCGCGTGCGCCGCCGCGAGAAAGGTGTCGACGGCCTTGCGCTGAGGTGCCTCCGCCGCGAGCAGCGCGAGATACGTGAACGGCGGAAGCGCCGCGGCCCGCCGCTCCGCGAACAGGGTGGCGGCGAAACTCTCGTAATCCTGCGCGGCAAGCGCGCGAAACACCGCGTGCGCGGCGAAGTCGGTCTGGACGATGACTTCGCCCGGCAGCGACGCGCGTCCGGCGCGGCCGGCGACCTGGAAGAGCAGCGCGGCGAGGCGCTCCGTCGCGCGAAAATCCGCGCTGAAGAGCGCGTTGTCGGCGCCCACGACGCCGACCAGCGTCAGTCGCGGAAAGTCATGGCCCTTCGCCAGCATCTGCGTCCCGACGAGGATGTCGAGCGCACCGGCCTCGACCTGCTCGCGCAGTCCCGCGAATGCGCCCTTTCTCTGCGTGCTGTCGCGATCAACGCGCGCGATCCGCGCTGCGGGAAAGCGCTCCGTCAGCGCGCGCTCGAGCCGCTGCGTGCCGTGCCCGAGCGGCAGCAGGTCGACATTGCCGCAGTCGGGGCACGCGCGCGGCAGCCGCTCGGCGTGGCCGCAGTGATGGCAGCGGAGCATGCGATCGTCGCGGTGAACGACGAGGCGCGCGCTGCAGCGGTGACAGGCGGCCTGCCAGCCGCAGCCGGCGCACAGGAGCGACGGTGCGAAGCCGCGACGATTGACGAACAGCAGCGACTGCTCGCCGCGGGAAAGACGTGCCTCGATGGCGGCGAGAAGCGGCGCGCTGATCCCCTCGAGCGTCCCCGGCGCCTTGTCCGACACGAAATGGCACGCCGGAAGCCGTGCCGGCGCGATCGCGCGCCGGGTGAGCCGCAGGTGCCGGTAGCGCCCGCGCTGCGCCTGCAGCAGCGTTTCGAGCGAGGGCGTAGCGCTGCCCAGCACGATCGGAACGCCGCGCTGCCGCGCGCGCCACACCGCGACGTCGCGCCCGTGATAGCGCACGCCATCCTGCTGCTTGAACGACGGGTCGTGCTCCTCGTCGATGACGATGAGCCCGAGGCGCGGCAGCGGCGCGAACACCGCAAGCCGCGTGCCGAGCAGAAGATCGGCGCCACCTTCCGCCGCTTCTCGCCAGTTGCGGCGCCGTTCTCCGGCCGCGAGGCGGCTGTGCAGCGTGACCGCGCGGTGGCCGGGGAGCGCGTCGGCGATGCGCTGCGCGAACTGCGGCGTGAGGTTGATCTCCGGCACGAGGAAGAGCGCCTGCCCGCCGGCCGCAATGCACGCGCGCGCCGCCTCGAGGTAGACGTCGGTCTTGCCGCTGCCCGTGACCCCCTGAAGCAGGAAGGGGGCGAACGAGCCATGTGCCGCCGTGATCGCGTCCACGGCAACGCGCTGCTCGGCATTGAGATCGACGCGGCTTGGCGACGCCGCGGGCGTGGGATCCGCGCGTGCGAGATAGCCTTTGTCGCACCACGTGCGCAGCGTGCGTCGGATCGCTGCGGGGAATGCGGCGAGCGCGGCAGCGGGAAGCAAGCCCTCTGGCGAATCGGCAAACTCCAGGAAAGCCCGCCGCGTCGGCGAATCCCGGTAGAGCGATGCGGCGAGCGCCGCGCGACCCGCATCGGTGAGCCGCATTGCCTGCCCACCCGTCGCGCTGCGTGACGCTCCGGCGCCCGCGCCGATCGGCGGCAGCATCTGTGCGAGGACGAGGCCGAGCGGCTCCTGGTAGTAGCCGCTGACGAATTGCGCCAGCACCAGCACGTCGGCCGGCAGCGGCGGAAGGCCCGGGAGCAACTCGCCGATGGGCTGCAGGCGATCCGCGGCGACATCGGTCGTCGTGCTGATGTCGACGACAATACCGACCAGCGCGCGGCGTCCGAGGTGCACGCGCACGATCGCACCCGGCGCAACGGCGATGCCGGCGGGCACCCAGTAGTCGAAGGCGCCTTCAGTCGCGACCGGCAGGGCGACGCGTGCGATGGTCATGGCTGACGCGGCCCGGGCATCGCTCGGATTCGCATCTTGTAGTCTTCCAAATGCTCAGCATTCGCAGTAGCAACACCTGCCAAGTCCTTGATTTCTGTGGGACCCGAAAATGTCGCAGGCGCGCTGTGCATAACTCTGTGCGTAAGTGAAAATTCGTCGCTGCCGGCTTTGCGCCCCGCGCCGCCCGTGCCTGCCGCCTTCACCGAGCCGCAAAAAATTTCTCTTTACAACTCAATTATTTACGAGGCTCTTCCTAGGGAACCTCGGGCGGCCGAATTTTCCGCCGACAATCGAGGGCCATATGTGCATAAGTAGCTTGGGAAACCCGCGATTGCAGCGTTTGTCAATACCCCGCAAACCCAGCACTGGCGCGGTCCGGACGCATTTCTCCGAGGGAAGCGCGGCGCGGATCAAGCAGCGGCGCGGGCTGCGCGCGATTCGGCATGCACGGCGTCGACCAGTGCCGCGACATTGTCGGGCGGCGTCGTCGGCAGGATGCCGTGGCCCAGGTTGAAGATGTGCCCGGGCGCGGGCCCCGCCGCGCGGACGACCGCGATCGCTTCACGGCGCACGGTCTCGGGATCGGTGAGAAGCACCATCGGGTCGAGGTTACCCTGCAGCGCGATCCGCGCGCCGTGCGTGCGTCGTGCGTGCGCGAGATCCGCGGTCCAGTCGAGCCCGACCGCCGATGCGCCGCACTGCGCGATCGCGTCGAGCCATTGCGATCCACCCTTGGTGAATACGATCGTCGGCACGCGATGCCCGTCCGGCGCGGGACGGAGCGCCGCCAGCACGGCGCGCATCGACGCGAGGGAGAACCGCTCGTAGGCGGAGGTCGACAGCAGCCCGCCCCAGGTGTCGAACACCATCACGGCATCCGCACCCGCGGCGATCTGTTCGTTGAGATACGTTGCGACCGCTTCCGCGTTGACGTCGACCAGACGCTGCAGAAGCTCGGGTCGGCCGAACGCCATCCGGCGCACGTTGCCGAAATCGGCACTGCCGCGGCCTTCGATCATGTAGCACGCCAGCGTGAACGGGCTGCCCGAGAACCCCAGCAGCGGCACGCGCCCCTTCAGTGCGCGCTTGATCTCGGCCACGGCGTCGAACACGTAGCGGAGCTTCGCCATGTCGGGCGCACGCAGCGCGGCGATCGACGCCTCGTCGGCGGTGGTTTGCGCAAAGCGCGGACCTTCGCCTTCGGCAAAGCTCAGTCCCAGCCCCATCGCGTCCGGGACCGTCAGGATGTCCGAAAACAGGATCGCCGCATCGAGGGGAAACCGGTCGAGCGGCTGCAGCGTGACCTCGGTCGCGAGCGACGGGGTCTGCGCGAGCTCGAGAAAGCTGCCGGCCCTGGCCCGCGTCGCGTTGTATTCGGGCAGATAGCGGCCCGCCTGGCGCATCAGCCAGACGGGGGTGTGCGGGGTGGGCTCGCGGCGAAGGGCACGCAGCAGGGTGTCGTTTTGGAGTGTCGGCATCGTGGAGGAATGAAAGTGGGTTCTGCCGCCGGATGGACCCGACGGCGGTGGCAAGCGTCGTGCGTTGGAAAGGGAATCAGGCCGCGAGCGCGCGGCCGGTCAGTCGCTCCAGCACCGCGAGCGGCGAGCATTCCGGATTGGCAAGTGCAGCCACCGGGAGGTGAATCGTCTGCTCCAGCATGAATTGTCCCGATACCGCGGCGTGCATGACCTGGTCGGAAAAGCAGATCCACGTCGTGCCCGGCGCGAACGGCACGGTCTCCTGCGCGCAGTCGCGCTGGTACGCGAGATCGGCCTTCGCGCAGTCGTGGAGGCCGAGCATCAGGTGATCGTACGGCGTGCGCCGGCCCTTGGTCACGAAGAGCGCGCGCAGCACGGCCGAAGACCCCGGCAGTTCGCGCCGGATCCGCGGAAGAAATGTCCGCGCCATCGCTTCGAAGGGCTCGCCCACCCGCCAGACGCGCGGCAGCGCCGGATTGACATTCGTGAAGATGCGCAGGATCCGTTCGCCACCGTTGGGCCGCGACGGAAAGGCGTCGATGTGCAGGCGCGAATCGTCCTTGCGCCACGAGACGTCGCGTCCGACCGCCGGCTGCGGGCGATAGCTCGTGCGGGCGCGGGTGAGGTGGTTCGCGTACGTCGGGAACAGTGCGCCGACGAGGCCCGTCGCCAGCGCGGCGAACCGCGCGACCATCGCGGCCATCGCCGCGAGATCCGAAGCGCTTCCCGCGGCGCCCTTGAGCGCGCCGCCGTCGAGGCTGATGTTCTTCGCGCGGCCGTCCGACCACGCGGTCGACAGAAAGCGCCGCTCCGCTTCGGTCAGGGCAAAGGCGAGCCGTGGCAGCGCGAGCACCTGCCCTTCCTCGAGCTGGCGCGTCAATCGCGCCTGCACGTCCGGCGCGAGCGCGGGGTGCCAGTCGGCGATGTCGAGGTTGACGATCGACGACATCAGCGCGGGAGGTCGGTCCTGCCCATCAGGAACAGGTCGACGCTGCGCGCGCACTGGCGCCCCTCGCGAATGGCCCACACGACGAGCGACTGTCCGCGGCGCATGTCGCCGGCGGCAAAGACCTTGGGCACCGAGGTCGCGTAGTCCTCGGTGTCGGCGCGAACGTTGCTGCGCGCGTCGCGCGCCACGCCGAGCGCCTCGAAGAGGCCGCCGGACTGCGGACCGACGAACCCCATGGCGAGCAGCACGAGATCCGCCTTCAGCTCGAATTCGCTGTCCGGCATCTCGACCATCTTCATCCGGCCGTCGGCGTCCTTCTTCCACTCGATGCGTGCGGCGACGAGCTTCTCGACCCTGCCGTTCCTGCCCTCGAAGCGCTTGGTCGCCACCGACCAGTCGCGCGCGCAGCCCTCCTCGTGCGACGACGAGGTGCGCAGCTTGATCGGCCAGTACGGCCACACCAGCGGCTTGTCCTCGCATTCGGGAGGCTGGGGCAGAAGCTCGAACTGCGTCACCGACAGCGCGCCCTGCCGGTTGGACGTGCCCACACAGTCGGACCCGGTGTCACCGCCGCCGATGACGACGACGCGCTTGCCCGTGGCGAGGATCTGTCCCTTCACCGCATCGCCGGCGACGACCTTGTTCTGCTGCGGCAGGAAGTCCATCGCGAAATGCACGCCCGCGAGCTCGCGTCCCGGCACGGGAAGGTCGCGCGGCGCCTCGGCCCCGCCGGCCAGCACGACGGCATCGAAATCGGCGAGAAGCGCGGCACCGGTCACGTCCTTGCCGACGTTGACGCCGGGACGAAACTCGACGCCCTCGATCGACATCTGCGCCATGCGCCGGTCGATCAGGTGCTTTTCCATCTTGAAATCGGGAATGCCGTAGCGCAGGAGGCCGCCGATCCGGTCGGACTTCTCGAACACGACGACGTCGTGTCCGGCGCGTGCCAGCTGCTGGGCGCAGGCAAGGCCCGCGGGGCCCGAGCCGATCACCGCGACGCGCCGGCCCGTCTTCGCCTCCGGCGGCTGCGCGACGACCCAGCCCTCTTCCCAGCCCTTGTCGATGATGAAGTGCTCGATCGACTTGATCCCGACGGGGTCGTTGTTGATGTTGAGCGTGCACGCGGCCTCGCACGGCGCCGGGCACACGCGGCCGGTGAACTCCGGGAAGTTGTTCGTCGTGTGCAGCACGTCGAGCGCCGCGCGCCACTCCTTGCGATAGACGAGGTCGTTCCAGTCGGGGATCACGTTGCTGATCGGGCAGCCGCTCTGGCAGAACGGGATGCCGCAATCCATGCAGCGCGCGCCCTGCTTCGACGCGTCGTCGTCCGCGAGTGCCAGCACGAACTCGCGATAGGACTTCACGCGCTCGGCAACGGGCAGCGACGCCTCCTGGATCCGCTGCAGCTCGAGGAAACCGGTGATCTTGCCCATTTATGCCGCCTCGCGCTGCTTGGATGGCGTTCCCGCCTTCGCCGGCGCCTGCTTTCGCGTGCATTTCGGTCAGCGCGCGCCGGTATTCGTGCGGGAACACCTTGACGAAGCGGCCGCGCGACGCCTCCCAGTCGTCGAGGATCGCGAGCGCCCGGGTGCTGCCCGTGAAGCGCAGGTGCCGCTCGATGAGCTCGCGCAGCAGCGATTCGTCCGAACGTGTCGCGTGCCGCAGGCACGCCTTGCCCGCGAGCGCCTGCGCCGTCTCGTCGACGATCTGCTCCGCTTCGGAGCGCAGCGGCTCGAGTGCCACCATCGCCGGATTGCAGCGCGACGCGAACGTGCCGTCCACGTCGTAGACGTAGGCGATGCCGCCGCTCATGCCGGCCGCGAAATTGCGGCCGGTGGGGCCGAGCACGACGACGGTACCGCCCGTCATGTATTCGCAGCCGTGGTCGCCGGTGCCTTCGACGACGGCGACAGCGCCCGAATTGCGCACGCAGAAACGCTCGCCCGCGACGCCGCGGAAATACGCTTCGCCTGCAATCGCGCCATACATCACCGTGTTGCCGATGACGATGTTGTCCTCGGGCTTCGCGGGGCAGGAGGGATCCGGATAGACGACGATGCGCCCGCCGGAGAGGCCCTTGCCGACGTAGTCGTTGGTGGCGCCCTGCAGCTCGAACGTGATGCCGCGCGCGAGAAAAGCGCCGAAGCTCTGTCCGGCGATGCCGTCGAACGTGACGTGGATCGTGTCGTCCGCAAGGCCGGCGTGGCCGTAGAGTCGCGCGACGGAGCCCGACAGCATCGCGCCGACCGAGCGGTGCGCGTTGCGGATCCGGTAGGCGAGACGCACGGCATCCTTGCGCTCGAGCGCCGGCGCCGCCGCCGCGATCAGCGCGTGATCGAGCGCACCGGCGAGACCGTGGTCCTGCGTTTCGCAGTGGCGGCGCGCCACTTCCGCCGGCATCGCCGGCTGATGGAAGACGCGCGTGAAATCGAGTCCCTTTGCCTTCCAGTGGTCGATGCCGGGGCGCGTGTCGAGAAGATCCGAGCGGCCGACAAGATCAGCGAACTTCGCGATGCCGAGCTTCGCCATCAGCTCGCGCACTTCCTCCGCGACGAAGAAGAAGTAATTGACGACGTGCTCGGGCTGCCCCGTGAAGCGCTTGCGCAGCTCCGGATCCTGCGTCGCGATGCCGACCGGGCACGTGTTGAGGTGGCACTTCCGCATCATGATGCAGCCCTGCGCGACCAGCGGTGCCGTCGAGAAGCCGAACTCGTCGGCGCCCAGCATCGCGCCGACGACGACGTCGCGGCCGGTCTTGATCTGGCCATCCACCTGTACGGCGATGCGCCCGCGCAGGCGGTTCAGCACCAGCGTCTGCTGCGTCTCGGCGAGCCCGAGCTCCCACGGGGTTCCCGCGTGCTTGATCGAGGACACCGGGGAGGCGCCGGTGCCGCCGTCGTGTCCCGCGATCGTCACGTGGTCGGCCTTCGCCTTGGCGACGCCGGCGGCGACCGTGCCCACGCCCACCTCGGAGACGAGCTTCACCGAGATCGACGCCGCCGGATTCGCGTTCTTGAGATCGTGGATCAGCTGCGCAAGATCCTCGATCGAGTAGATGTCGTGGTGCGGCGGCGGCGAGATCAGGCCCACGCCCGGCACCGAGAAGCGCAGCGTCGCGATGTACTCCGACACCTTGTGGCCGGGCAGCTGCCCGCCCTCGCCGGGCTTCGCGCCCTGCGCCATCTTGATCTGGATCTGGTCGGCGCTCATCAGGTACTCGGCCGTCACGCCGAAGCGGGCCGACGCCACCTGCTTGATTTTCGAGCGCAGCGAATCTCCTTCCTTCAGCGCGACGTCGACCACCGCGGCCGGAATGCGCGACATCAGCGATTCGCCCGCCTTGACGAGCGGGTAGCGGCGCGCGTCCTCGCCGCCTTCACCGGTATTCGACTTGCCGCCGATGCGGTTCATGGCCACCGCGAGCGTCGTGTGCGCCTCGGTCGAGATCGAGCCGAGGCTCATCGCGCCCGTCGCGAAGCGCTTGACGATGTCGGCGGCCGGCTCGACCGCGTCGAGCGGCAGCGGTGTCGCTGCGTACTTCATCTCGAACAGACCGCGCAGCGTCAGCATCCGGCGCGTCTGGTCGTTGATCAGCTTCGCGTAATCCTTGTACGTCGCGTAGCTGCCGGCGCGCGCCGCATGCTGCAGCTTCGCGATCGAATCCGGCGTCCACATGTGCTCCTCGCCGCGGACGCGGTACTGGTATTCGCCGCCCGCATCGAGCGCGCCGGCGAGCAGCGCGTCGTGGCCGAAGGCGCCCGCGTGCAGACGCGCGGCCTCCTCGGCGACCTCGAAGAGGCCGATCCCCTCGATGTTGCTCGCGGTCCCGGTGAAATACTTGTCGACGAACTCCCGGGTGAGCCCGACCGCCTCGAAGATCTGCGCGCCGCAATACGACTGGTAGGTCGAGATGCCCATCTTCGACATCACCTTGTACAGCCCCTTGTTGATCGCCTTGATGTAGCGGTATTCGGCGTCGCGCGGCGACGCGCCGTCCACCAGCGCAGGCAGCGTCGCCAGCGTTTCGAGCGCGAGGTACGGGTGGATCGCTTCGGCGCCATACCCCGCGAGCAGCGCGAAATGGTGCACTTCGCGCGCCGAGCCCGTCTCGACGACGAGGCCCGTGCTGGTGCGCAGGCCCTTGCGCACGAGATGCTGGTGCACGGCGGCGGTCGCGAGCAGCGCGGGGATCGGCAGCTGCTCCGCCGACACCCTGCGATCGGAGACGATGAGGATGTTGTAGCCGAGGTGGATCGCGTCCTCGGCCTCGGCGCAAAGCGATGCCAGCGCCGCTTCCATGCCGTTGCCGCCCCACGCCGCGGGGTAGCAGATGTCGAGCTCGTACGACTTGAACGCCCCACCGGTGAAGAGCGCGATGTGGCGGATCTTCTCGATGCCTTCCGCGGTGAGGAGCGGATGCTGCGCCTCGAGTCGCGGCGGCGGGTTCGTCTCGTCGATGCCGAGCAGGTTCGGGCGCGGGCCGATGAACGTGACGAGCGACATCACGAGCTCCTCGCGGATCGGATCGATCGGCGGGTTGGTCACCTGCGCGAACAGCTGCTTGAAGTAGTTGTAGAGGACTTTCGGCCGGTCCGACAGCACGGGCAGCGCCGCATCGTTGCCCATGGAGCCGGTCGGCTCCTCGCCGTCGCGCGCCATCGGCGCGAGGATGATCTTGACGTCCTCCTGCGTGTAGCCGAAGGCCTGCTGGCGATCCAACAGCGCGACCTCCGGCGGCGGCGGCGACGCGGGTTCGGGCAGCGCATCGAGCGCAATCCGCGACTGCGATATCCAGTCGCGGTACGGGCGCGCCGTCGCGAGCGTGCGCTTCAGCTCGTCGTCGTCGATGATGCGGCCCTGCTCGGTGTCGACCAGCAGCATCTTGCCGGGCTGCAGCCGCCACTTCTTGACGACCTTGCGCTCGGGGATGTCGAGCACGCCGACTTCGGATGCCATCACGACGTAGTCGTCGTCGGTGACGATGAAGCGTGCCGGCCGCAGGCCGTTGCGGTCGAGCGTCGCGCCGATCTGGCGGCCGTCGGTGAACGCCATCGCCGCGGGACCGTCCCACGGCTCCATCAGCGCGGCGTGGTACTCGTAGAACGCGCGGCGATCCTCGTCCATCAGCGGATTGCCGGCCCACGCCTCGGGGATCATCAGCATCATCGCGTGCGCCAGCGAATAGCCGCCCATCACGAGGAGCTCGATCGCGTTGTCGAACGACGCCGAGTCCGACTGGCCGTCGTAGATGAGCGGCCAGATCTTGTCGAGGTCGGCTCCGAGCACCGCGCTCGCGATGCCGTGCTGGCGGGCGCGAATCCAGTTCACGTTGCCGCGCAGCGTGTTGATCTCGCCGTTGTGGCAGACGAGCCGGAACGGGTGCGCGAGGTCCCACGTCGGGAACGTGTTGGTGGAAAAGCGCTGGTGGACCATCGCGAGCGCCGACACCATGCGCTCGTCCTTGAGATCGAGAAAGTACTCGCCGACCTGGTGCGCGAGCAGCATGCCCTTGTAGACGAGCGTGCGCGACGACATCGACGGGACGTAGAACTCCTTGCCGTGGCGCAGCTTCAGCGCCTGGATCGCGTGGCCCGACTTCTTGCGGATGATGTAGAGCTTGCGCTCGAGCGCGTCCTGGTCCATTTCGTTCGACCCGCGCGCGATGAAGACCTGGCGGATGATCGGCTCGACCTCCTTCGTGCGCAGCGACAGCCCGCTGTTGTCGGTGGGGACGTCGCGCCATCCGAGCAGGATCTGGCCTTCGCCGGTGACGGCGCGCTCGATCTCCTGCTCGCAGGCCATCCGCGACGCGGGCTCCTTGGGCAGGAACACCATGCCGACGCCGTACTGCCCGACGGCAGGCAGCGTGAGCCCCTGCGCGCCGCACGCCTTGCGCAGGAACATGTCGGGGAGCTGGATCAGGATGCCGGCACCGTCGCCCTGGAGAGGGTCGGCGCCGGTGGCGCCGCGATGCGAGAGGTTGCGCAGGATCGCGAGCGCCTGCGAGACGATCGCGTGGGTCTTCTGGCCCTTGATGTGCGCGATGAATCCGAGTCCGCACGCATCGTGCTCGTTGGCCGGGTCGTAGAGCCCCTGACGGCCTGGTACCGAATCCCGCTGACCCGCGAAAACTTGATCCACGATGACCTCACCGGCGACTTTTTGCGGAGGCCGGGGTGCGCAAAGCGCCGCCCGACCCGCGTTTCGCCAAACAGGGGCGAAACCTACGGATATTATCTACGATGTTGCGATGCGGCAACCCGTTCCCCGTCATATATGGGCCGGGGCGCAACACCACCCGCCCGGCGGTCGTCCGGATCGGAGCAAAATACTTGCGCCGTGGGTAGTCTTAGGCTTTAATCTGAACAAAAGCGGCTAGATGCTTGTTGCAACATCCAAAACGGCATAACCGGGCGCGCTCTTTAGGACAACATCATCAGGATTCCGACATGACCCAAACCCGCCTTTTCCGCACATGGCTGCGTCCGCTTGCCGGAGTCGCCGCGCTTGCCGGCATGCTCGCGCTTTCCGCCTGCGGCGGCGGCAGCGGGGCGCCGAACAACCCGTATACGCCGCCGGGTACGGTGGCCGGGCCGCTGACGATCCTGCCGCAATCCGTGACCATTTACTCGGGTGTCCCGGCGACGCTGACGATCAGCGGCGGTGTCCCGCCATATTCGGCGTTCTCGTCCAATGCAACGGTCCTGCCGGTATCTCAAAGCGTCTCCGGCTCGACACTGCTTCTGCTCGCCAACAGCGTCGGCGCCACCACGAACGTCGTCGTTGACATACAGGACGCAGCGGGCGACCGCACCGGCACGACGGCGAGCCCCTCCGCAAGCGTGACGGTCAGCCCGGCGCCATTGCTTCCAAGCGGCATCACCGTGCTGCCGAACGGTGACTGCGCGGGTGCCAACAACCTTTGCTCAGGCGGCACCGGCACGGCATCGGTCGTGGTGACCGCCCCGGGCGGCGCGGGCATCGCGGGCCGCCAGGTCCGCTTCGACGTCGTCGCGGGAAGCTACGCGATCCAGACCGCCAATCCTGCGCTGCCGCTCGCGTCGACGCTTACCGTCGTCACCGACGCCAACGGCAATGCGAGCGTCGGGCTCGTGGTCAATGTCAATGCCTCCACACAGGTCGCGACCATCCGCGCGACGGATGTCACGACCGGCAACCAGGTCACCGCCAACTTCACGATCCAGCAGGTCACCGACGGATCGGCGGTCCTGTCGGTCATTCCGACCGGCAACACGACGATCACCGGACCAACCACGACGACGTGCTCGACCGGCGCGGACGTCGCGTACTACATTTTCGGGGGCACTCCCCCGTATACGGTCGCCGCGTCGTTCCCGCAGGCGGTCTCGCTCTCCGGAGTGCCGGTGTTCAGCAACGGCGGGCATTTCGACGTGCTGACGAACGGCTCGTGCTTCACCAACATGCAGTTCGCGATCACGGATGCCACCGGGCGCACCATCCCGGGCAGCGCATCGCCGACGCTGTCGAACGTGGTCGGCACGACGGCGCCGACGCCGCCGCCGGCGCTTACGGTCAGCCCGCCCTCGGTCACTATCACCGCACCGGCGTCGTGCGTGGGCAAGACGTTCAACTTCGTTCCGGTTGGTGGTACCGGTTCCTACAGCGTCTCGGCGAGTCCGTCGGGCCCGGTCATTACCTCGGTGCCTGCTCCTCCGACGTCGGGGGCGGTCGTGTCGGTCACCACCGTCCCGAGCGGTGTCACGACGATCACGTTCGTCGATCAAAGTTCGCCGCAGAAGACCGTGTCCGCGACGATCACCTGCCCCTGATTGGAACGCCGAGAAGTCAACCCCGGCCGATCCTGCATGGAAGAACGGCGCCTGTCGGCGCCGTTCTTCTTTGTCCTTCCGGGTCCCGGACTTCTCAGGTCACGACCGTCGTGAGCTCGGGGAGTGACACGTCGCTCGTGACGTATGCGTCACCAAGCGCGCGCAACAGCACGAATCGCATGGCGCCGGCCGCGACCTTCTTGTCACGGCCCATGAGCTCGAGGTAGCGGGCGGCGCCGAGCGGTGCCCCTTCTACCGGCAGGCGCGCGCGCACCAGGAGATCGCGAAGTCGTCGGGTATCGCTTTCCGGCAACGTACCGATCCGCGTCGACAGCCGCGCGGCCATCACCATCCCGGCTGCCACGGCCTCGCCGTGCAGCCACTCGCCGTAGCCTGCGCCCGCCTCGATCGCGTGACCGAAGGTGTGTCCGAAATTGAGGAGCGCGCGCAGGCCCGCCTCGCGCTCGTCCTGCGCGACGATCTCCGCCTTGATCGCGCAGCTGCGGTCGATCGCGCGCGTCAGGGCGTCGGGATCGCGCGCGAGCAGGTGCTCGATGTCGCGCTCGAGCGCGCCGAAGAACCCGGCGTCGCGAATGGCGCCGTATTTCACCACTTCCGCGAGTCCCGCGCGGAGCTCGCGCTCCGGAAGCGTCGCGAGGCATGCAGGATCGATCAGCACGGCGCGCGGCTGGTAGAACGCGCCGATCATGTTCTTGCCGAGCGGATGGTTGACGCCGGTCTTGCCGCCGACGGAGGAATCGACCTGCGCCAGCAGCGTCGTCGGCACCTGCACGAACGGCATGCCGCGCTGGTAGATTGCGGCGGCGAATCCCGCGAGATCGCCGACGACCCCGCCGCCCAGCGCGATCACCGTGGTCGCTGCGCTCGGCGCGGCATTCGAGGAGACGCGTGAGGATGTCCTCGAGCGTGCGCAGCGTCTTGTGCGCCTCGCCGTCGGGAACGAGGATCGCCTCGCTCGCGATGCCCGCGTCGGACAGCGCCGCGCGCAGCGGCGCGAGCCAGAGCGCGGCGACCACCGGATTGCTGACGACGACTGCCCGCGGGGCCGGCAGAAGCGGCGCGAGCAGTCGGCCGGCTCCGCCCAGGATGCCGGCGCCGATGTGGATCGGATAGCTGCGGTCGGCGAGGCCGACCGTGCGGGTGAGCATTGGCATCAGGCCTGTTTCGAGTCGCGGACGTCCGACGCGAATCCCGTGGCAAAGCGCGCAATCGCCTCGCGATCGGACTCGACGACGTGGTGCGCGATTTCGCGATACAGCGGATCGCGCTGCGCATAGAGCTCCTGCAGTCGCGCGAGCGGATCCGGCGCGTTGAGCAGCGGCCGGTCGCGGCTCCTGCGCGTGCGCTCGCGCAGCGTCACCGGGTCGGCGTGCAGGTAGACGATCGTGCCATTGCCCTTCAGGCGCTCTCGATTCGCCGCGCGGATCACGACGCCGCCGCCGGTGCCGAGCACGATGCCGGTGCGCTCGATGATTTCGGCGAGCATCGCCTCCTCGCGGTCGCGGAACACGGCCTCGCCTTCGATCTCGAATATGGTCGGAATCGTCACGCCCAGGCGCCGTTCGAGCTCGGCGTCGGCGTCGACGAAAGCGAGCCCGAGGCGCCGCGCGAGCTGTCGTCCCAGCGTCGACTTGCCGGCGCCGGGAAGCCCGATGAGATAGAGGTTGTTACGCAGTAGCTGCACCGCAGCATTGTAGAGGATCGCAATGGCTGCGACGAGCGCGCGCGGCGCGCGGTGACGTCGCCACCGCGTGCGCCGCACGCAACCTGCTATTGCGGCGCGCGTCGCGCGCCCGGGAACGGCGCCCGCGTCACTTGACCGCGGACATCGACTCCTTGACGACGCGCGGCGTCAGGAAGATGAGGAGCTCGGTCTTCTCGCGTCGTGCGACTGGTCTGCTTGAACAGGTAGCCGAGGATCGGGATGTCGCCCAGGAACGGCACCTTGTTGACGTGTTGTTCGACGTTTCCTCGTAGATGCCGCCGATGACCGCGGTGTCGCCGTTGTTGACCGTGATCTGCGTCATCACGTTCTTGGTGTCGATCGACGGCACCGAAGCCGCCGCCCGGTGGGCACGAATTGTCCGACCGAATCCTTGCGGATTTCGACCCCCATCGATGATGCGGTTGTCCGGCGTGATCTGCGGCGTGACGACGAGGCTCAGCACCGCCTTCTTGAACGTCACGGTGGCGGGATTGTTCGCGGTGCCCGGCGTCACGTACGGGATTTCCGTGCCCTGCTCGATCTGCGCCTTCTGGTTGTCGGCCGTCACGACGCGCGGGCTCGATACCACCTTGCCGCGGTTGTCGGCCTCGAGCGCTGACAGCTCGAGGTTGATCAGGTTGCCGCTGCCGAGGTTGATCAGCGTCAGCGCGAGCTGGTCCGGCCGGGTTGATGACCGGCAGGTTCACGTTGAGCTGCGGCGAGTCGGAATAGCCCGCCGACGCGATGCCCGACGCGAGCTCGAACGGCGTCTGCGTCCGCGTCTCGCGCGTGCAGGTCGCGGGAGTCGTCGCCGATCCGCCGGTACAGCTGACGACCGGCTGCGTGCTGAGGCTGCCGCCCTGCCGCCCGCGTAGCGCTTGTTGTTGAACGTGAAGCCCGTCTGCTGCGCCGAAGCGCACGCCGAGCTGACGGCTGAAGTTGTCGTTGGCGATGACGATCCGCGCCTCGATCATCACCTGGCGGATCGGGATGTCGATCTGGCGGATGATCTTGCGGACCTCCTCGAGCACGCGACGCGGTGTCCTGCACGAACAGGATGTTGGTGCGCGGGTCGACCAAGGCGACGCCGCGCTTCGAGAGGATCGAGCCCTGTCCGCCGGTCGTGGCGGTCTGCCCGGCGCCGGCGCCGAACTGCTGCTGCCTGTTCGTCGCGATCAGGTTGAGGAGGTCGTTCGCCTTGATGTAGTTGAGCTGGAACGACTCGGAGATCAGCGGCTCGAGCTCGCTGATCTGCCTGCGCGTTCTCGAGCTGCTGGCTTCTCCTTGAGCGCGAGCTCCTCGCGCGGCGCGATGAGCACGACATTGCCGTTCTTGCGCATGTCGAGGCCCTTGGTCTGCATGATGATGTCGAGCGCCTGGTCCCACGGGAATGTCCTTGAGGCGCAGCGTGAGGCTGCCCGTCACCGTGTCGCTGGTGATGATGTTGAGGCCGGTGAAGTCCGCGATGACCTGCAGCACCGCGCGCACCTCGACGTTCTGGAAGTTGAGCGACAGCTTCTCGCCCTTGTAGCCCTGCCGCGTCCCCTGCGTCAGCTTGTTCGGGTCCTCCTGGATCGGCTTCACCTCGAGGATGAAGCGGTTGTCGGTCTGGTAGGCCGAGTGCTCCCACAGGCCCTTCGGCTCGATGACCATCCGCGTGTTCGCGCCCTGCTTGAACGTGTCGACCGACACCACCGGCGTGCCGAAGTCGCCGACGTCCAGCCGGCGCTCGAGGTTGCGCGGCAGCGACGTCTTCACGAAATCGACGATCAGCGACTTGCCCTGCTGGCGGATGTCGATTCCCGTCGAATTGTCGGAGAGATCGACGACGATTCGCCCTTCGCCGTTGACGCCGCGCCGGAAGTCGATGTCGCGCAGGGAATGATCGATGTCGCCGGGCTGAGCTTCCGCAAAGCGCTGCACGGTCTGCGTCGTCGCCTCGAGCTGTCCGCCCTGGTCGATACAGCGTGACCAGCACCGAATTGCCCTCGACGCTGGTCTGGAAGGTCTGCGGCCGGTTGAGGTTGAACACGACGCGCGTGCGGTTGCGGCCTGGATCACGTTGAGGCTGCGCAGCGCCGGGTCGTCGACCGTGCGTTGCGTGGCGCCGAGGCCGTTCGGCGTGTCGAGAAAGTCGAGCGCGATGCGCGGCGGGCTCGCGATCGCGAAGCCTGCCGGCGGATTTGCCGGAGGCGCGGACAGGTCGAACTTGACGATCGTGTTGCCGGAAGTGCCCTTGGACACCGTCATCGACTTGATCGTGTTGGCCTGCTGCGCAATTGCCGTTCCGCTCGCCGCGAATGCAATTCCCGCGAGCAATGCCGCGAGCACGTCGCGGGCCTGCCGGGCGCCGATCGCCAAGTTTTGAGACCAATCGAACGCGCTCATGTCCCTCGCTCCTATTTCTTGATCGGTCTGGATGAGCTGCAGCGTGCTCGACCGCTCAGTCCAGTCACCGGCGCCGTCCTGCACGAGTTCGCTGCAGGCGGATTTCCGCGTCGGTGACGTTGGTCACGACGCCGAAGTTCTGCCCGAGATAGCTTCCCTGGCGTACCTGATAGAGGCTCCTTGTCGGGCGTGCGCACCAGCGCGTACGTCGTCCTGCCGCGCTCGAGCGTGCCCACCATGTTGAGCGACTCGAGCGGGTACGCCTCGAGCGGCTCGCGCCGGCGATTGAAGTCGGGCGCGAGCTTGCTTCCGCCCTTGCTCGGCTCGATCTTGCGTGGCTTGAACGGATCCGGCAGGTCGAACGCGTTGTACGCAAACGGCTCGTAGGGCTTCATCTGCGGCAGCGGGTCGAGCTTGCCCTTGACGCCCTTGCCCTGCTCCGCCATCCAGTCGCGCAGGTCCTTGTAGCTCTCGCCGCCGCAGCCGGAGAGAAGCAGGCAGCGACATCGCCGCAAGTGTCAGCCAGTACTTCATTTCTTGGCCTTGTCCTTCGCTTCGCGCGCGGCGCGGCGCTGCTTGGCGACCTCGTCCTCGTCGAGATACCGGAACGTCTTCGCCTGCGCCTCCATGCTGAGCACGCCCTTGTCGTTGCTGATGGCGACGTCGTTCAGCGTGACGATCCGCGGGAGCTGCGCGACGTCGCTCGCAAACGCTCCCATGTCGTGATAGTTGCCGGTGATCCGGATATTGATCGGCAGTTCCGCATAGAACTCGGCGAGCTTTTCCTGCGACGCGGGCCGGAACAGGTCGAACTGCAGTCCGCGCCCAAGTCCCGCCTGGTTGATGTCGGTGAGCAGCGCGTCCATTTCCGACTTGTTCGGCAGCTGCTTCAGCAGCGCGCCGAACGATTCCTCGATTTCACTGCAATTGCTGCACGTAAAGATCGAAATTGATCGCCTTCGCCTTCTTCGTGGCGTACTGCTCGCGCAACTTGACCTCTTCCTGGCGGGCCGACTCCAGCGCGTCGTACTGGTCCTTCCAGTCGAGGAACGCGCCGCCGATCAGGATGACGATCACGATGACCGCGAAAATGGCGAGCTTGGGCGCGAGCGGCCAGTTGCCGACGTCGCGGAATCGGAGGCGCCGGAGGTCGTCGAGGGTCATCATGCTTTGGCCGGCTTCGGAGGTGCGGCGGCCGGCCGGACTCTCGGTCGGCGGCTTTTCGCGTTTCAGCTGGAAGGTCAGCGTGAACTCATTGACGCGCTGGTCCTGCGTGCTCCCCTTTGCTGCCGCAGGATTCGGCACGGACTTGATCTCGACGAGCTCCGGCTGGGTAAGCCAGGGCGAGGTCTCGATGTTGCGCATCAGCGTGGAGACCCGCGCGTTCGACTGCGCGTAGCCGACGAGCGTGACCTTCGGTCCGGTCTGGCGCAAGGAGCGCAGATAGACGCCGTCCGGCAGCTGGCGAACCATCTGGTCGAGCAGATGGACGGCCTCTGTCCGGTTGGTCTGCAGCGTCTCGACCACCTGCTTGCGGGCGAGCAGCGCCTGCGTCTGCTCGCGCAGCCGGTCGATTTCCTTGATCTGCTCGTCGAGCTTGGCGATTTCGGTCTTGAGCAGCTTGTTGCGCGCCCTGCTGGTGGTCGATCTGCGAGGACAGGATCACGTGGACCAGGCCGACGACGGCGAATGCCAGAAGCGCGAGTCCCACGCGATCGAAATGAACTGCCGCTGGCGCGCCTGCCGCTTCTGCTCGCGGTGCGGCAGCAGGTTGATGCGGATCATTCGAAGCTCCGCAGCGCGAGTCCGGTCGCGATCAGCAGCAGCGGCGCATCCTGCGCGAGCTGCCGCGGCCGGATCCGGTCCGACGTCGCCATGCTTCCGAACGGATTGGCGACGACGGTCGCGACACCGGCGCGCTTGGCGACGAGCTCGTCGAGCCCGGGAAGCAGCGCGCCACCGCCGGCGAGGACGATGTGATCGACCTGGCTGTAGGAAGTGGAGGTGAAGAAGAACTGCAGCGCGCGCGTGATCTCGAGCGCCAGCGTCTCCATGAACGGCTGGAGCACGTCGGCGTCATAGTTCTCGGGCAGGCCCTGGTTCTTCTTTGCGGACTCGGCTTCCTCGGGCGAAAGATTGAAGGCCCGCTGGATGTCGTGGGTCAGCTGGTTGCCGCCGAACGCCTGGTCCCGGGAGAACAGGAACTGGTCGTTGCGCAGCACATAGAAATGGGTGACGTGGGCGCCGATGTCGACGAGGGCGATGTTCTGGTCGCGGCCGCTCGACGGGCAGCGTCGGCGCGATGAGCCGGAACGCCTCCTGCGTGGCGTAGGACTCGACGTCCATGACCAGGGGCTTGAGACCCGCCGATTCCGCGATCGCCACCCGGTCCTCGACCTTCTCCTTGCGCGAGGCCGCGATGAGGATCTCGACCTCCTCGGGATTGTTCGGCGACGGGCCCGAGGACCTGGAAATCGAGGTTGACCTCGTCGAGCGCGAACGGGATGTACTGGTTGGCCTCGGCCTCGACGGCGAGCTCGAGCTCCTCCTCCTTCTGGCCGGAGGGGACGATGATCTTCTTGGTGATCACCATCGCGGCGGGCAGCGCCAGCGCGACCTTGCGGTTGTGGCTGCCGAGCCGCTTGACGGCCCGCCGCAACGCCTCGCTGACCTGGTCGAGGTTGGCGATGTTGCCGTCGGTCACCGTGTCCTTCGGCAAAGTCTCGACGGCATACCGCTCCAGGCGGTAGGCTCCGTTGCCCGCATCGGACAGTTCCACGAGCTTGATCGAGGTCGAACTGATGTCGACCCCGATCAGGGACGGGGATTTCGTCCGGAAGACGTCAAGTGCCGAATTGAGGGTTTCCCTGAGCATGGCAGCCTTGCGTGCAATGCTGACAATTTACATTAAAGGTTGGCAGCAAGTATGAATCTTGTCAAATTGTTTGCCGGGCCGGGATTGTGTTGTTGTATGCCCGCCTATAATTCCAGGCTCCTTCGGCCCCGATACGCAAGTTTTATTCCTACATGCTAAAGCGCTGGCTCCTCTACGTCGGGTCCGTCCTGCTTGGGTTGGCGGTCGTCGGCGGCCTTCTGGGGGCCTTCGTGCTGGCCCTCCTTTATCCGACCCTGCCTTCCCTCGAAAGCCTCACCGACTACCAGCCGAAGATCCCCCTGCGGATCGTTTCGGCCGAAGGCGACCTCCTGGGGGAATTCGGCGAGGAACGGCGCGCGCTGGTGGCGATCGGCGAAGTCCCGGATGTCATGAAAAAGGCCATTTTGGCGGCCGAGGACGAGCGCTTCTTCAGTCACGGGGGGGTCGACTATTTCAGCGTTCTCCGGGCGGCCCTGTCCAATGTCTCGACCGGGTCCCAGCAGGGCGCCGGCACCATAACGATGCAGGTGGCGCGCAATTTCTTCCTGACCCGGGAAAAGACGCTGACGCGGAAGCTCAGGGAGGCCCTCCTCGCCTGGAAGATCGAGGCAAACCTGTCCAAGGACGAGATCCTCGAGCTCTATATCAACCAGATCTTCCTGGGGCAGCGGGCCTACGGCTTCGGGGCGGCGGCTCAGATCTACTTCGGCAAGCCGCTGAAGGACGTGACACCGGCCGAAGCGGCCATGCTGGCCGGTCTGCCGAAGGCCCCTTCGGCCTACAACCCCGTCACCAACCCGAAGCGGGCCAAGATCCGGCAGCTCTATGTGCTGCGCCGGATGCACGACCTGCACTTTCTCGACGATGCGCAGTTCAACGACGCCCAGACGGCGCCTCTCAACGTCCGGCAAGGCGTGCGCGACGTGCTTCCGACACACGCCGAATATGTGGCGGAAATGGCCCGGCAGGTCGTCTTCGAAGCCTTCGGCGAGGAGGCCTACACAAGGGGACTGACCGTCTACACGACCATCCGGCGGGCGGACCAGGAGGCCGCGTATGCCGCAGTGCGACGGGGCGTGCTCGACTATGACCACCGGCACGGCTACCGCGGCCCCGAGAGCTTCGTGTCCTTGCCGGACGACCCCGCCGAGCGCGAAGCGGCGCTCGAAAAGGTCTTCCAGGACGTCTCCGACAGCGACGGCCTCGCCACCGCGGTGGTCGGAGGCCATCTCCGCGACCGAAGTGAAGGCCGTGCTCGCGGACGGCGAGTCGCTGTCGATCCAGGGCGACGGCCTCAAGTTCGCCGCCCGCTCGCTCGGCGACAAGGCCGCGGCCGCCACCCGGATCCGGCCCGGCGCCGTCATCCGGGTGACCCGGGACGACAAGGGCCGCTGGACCATTACCCAGATGCCGCAGGTCGAAAGTGCGTTCGTCTCGATGCGCCCAACTGACGGAGCGCTCCTGTCCCTCGTCGGCGGGTTCGACTTCGACCGCAACAAGTTCAACCACGTGACCCAGGCCTGGCGCCAGCCCGGCTCGGCGTTCAAGCCATTCATCTACTCGGCAGCGCTGGAAAAGGGCTTCACCGCGGCGACCGTGGTCAACGACGCGCCATTCTTCGTTCCGGCGGACAAGGCGGGCGGCGAGGACTGGGAACCCAAGAACTACGACGGCAAGTTCGAAGGGCCGATGCGAGTGCGCACGGCGCTCGCGAAATCGAAGAACCTCGTCACCGTCCGGGTGATGCAGGCGATCGGCCCGCGCTACGCACAGGACTACATCGCGCGCTTCGGGTTCGATCCCAAGCTGCACCCGCCGTACCTGACAATGGCGCTGGGCGCCGGCGCCGCGACACCGCTCCAGATGGTCGACGCCTACGCGGTGTTCGCGAACGGCGGCTATCGGGTGACGCCCTACCTGATCACGCGGGTCGTCGACGCGCGCGGCAACGTCCTGTCGGAGGTCGCGCCGCCATCGCCCGACGACTCGCGCGACCGCGCGATCGACCCCCGCAATGCGTGGATCATGACCTCGCTCTTGAAGGACGTCGTCAGGTACGGCACGGGGGCCCGCGCGATGTCGCTGAACCGGACCGACCTCGCGGGAAAGACCGGCACGACCAACGAAAACGTGGACGCCTGGTTCTGCGGGTTCGATGCGGCGATGGTCGGCGTCGCCTGGATCGGCTACGACCAGCCGAAGACGCTCGGGACCAACGAGACCGGCGCCGTCGCGGCGCTGCCAATCTGGATAGGCTTCATGGGGAAGGCGCTGAAGGGTGTTCCGGAATCGACGCTGCCGATGCCCGAGGGCATCGTTGCGGTCAAGGTCAACACGGACACCGGCCTGCGCGACGACACCAGCGCATTCACCGAGTTCTTCTACAGCGAATTCCCGCCGCGCAGCCGCGACGACAGCCTTTCGCCCTCCGGGCAGCCCGGCAAGGACATTCGCGATCAGCTCTTCTGATGTCGCAGGAGCGCAGCCGTGACGCGGGGCGCGGCAGGAACCGCGCGGGCGCTGCGCGGGTGCAGCAGGACCGCGCGCGCATCGCCCAGCTCGCGGCCCGACTCATAGCCGAGCACGGCCTCACCGACTGGTCGGCGGCGAAGCGCAAGGCCCAGCGTCAGCTGATGCTGCCCGAATCGACCGCGCTTCCGTCGAACGAGGAGCTGACCGAAGCGCTGCAGGCGCATCACGCGCTGTTCGACTCCGCGGCGCATGCCGAAAGCCTGCGTGCGCAGCGCACGGAGGCGCTGGTGTGGATGAAGCGGCTGGCGACGTGGGGACCGCTCCTCGTCGGCGGCGTCGCCGCGGGATGGGCGACGCGCCACAGCGACGTCAGGCTGGAACTCGTCGCCGATGATCCGAAGTCGGTGGAAATCACTCTTGCGAGTGCCGGCGTCCGCTATGCGGCGCTGCCCCCGCGCGACGACACGGAGGATGGCCGCGCCACGCACCTGCTGATCGAGTCGCCGCGGGCCGACGTTCGCCTGACCATCGTCTCGGAGCAGCAGCGCCGCAATCGGCCGCGGCACGGCGACGACCCCCGGCTCGATGCGGCCGCCGTCGCCGCCCTGCTCGACGCCGCCGGCTGAATCAGCGGCGCTCCTCGGCGAGCCACTGCGCCGCCACCATCGCGAAATAGGTGAGGATCGCGTCGGCGCCGGCGCGCTTGAACGATACGAGCGCCTCCATCACGCAGGCCCGCTCGTCGATCCAGCCGTGGCCGCCCGCCGCCTTCAGCATCGCGTACTCGCCGGATACCTGGTAGACCGCGGTGGGCGCGCCGAACGTGTCCTTCACGCGGCGAACGATGTCGAGATAGGGCATCCCGGGCTTCACCATGATCATGTCGGCGCCCTCGTCCAAGTCGAGCCGGACCTCCCAAAGCGCCTCGTCGCTGTTCGCGGGATCCATCTGGTACGTGTACTTGTTGCCGGCCCCGAGATTGCCCGACGAGCCGACCGCGTCGCGGAACGGCCCGTAGAACGACGATGCGTACTTCGCCGAATAGGCGAGGATTCGCGTGTGGATCGATCCCGCGCCGTCCAGCGCCGCGCGGATTGCGCCGATGCGACCGTCCATCATGTCCGACGGCGCGACGATGTCGACCCCGGCCGCTGCATGACACAGCGCCTGGCGAACCAGCGCCTCGACCGTCTCGTCGTTGACCACATAGCCGTCGGCGTCGATGAGGCCGTCCTGACCGTGGCTGGTGTATGGATCGAGCGCCACGTCGGTGATCACGCCGAGCTCGGGAAAACGCTGCTTCAGCGCGCGCACAACGCGCGGCACGAGGCCCTCCGGCCGCCACGCCTCGGCCGCATCCAGGCTCTTGCGTTCCGCGGTGATGACGGGAAAGAGCGCCAGCGCCGGGATGCCGAGCTCGACGCAGCGCTCGGCATCGCGCAGCAGCAGGTCGAGGCTCTTGCGCGATATGCCCGGCAGCGACGGCACGGGCTCGTCGCGCCGCTCGCCGTCGAGGACGAACACCGGATAGATGAGATCGTCGGCGGAGAGTCGGTTCTCGCGCATCAGGCGACGCGAAAACTCGTCGCGGCGCATCCGCCGCATCCGCGTCGCGGGAAACTTTCCGGAAAAATCGAATCCCATGATTCAGCCTGTTAGAGATTGTGGAAATCGCGGGTCGCGCGCCGGGCAACGCTGCACGGCGGCCTGCACAAGGACGCCATTCTTGTACTTATCCCTGTTGCGGCTGTGGATGCAGATCAAGAAAATGGTCGGGAACTCCGCGGAACACGGGCGGTCTATTTTCGCAGACGGCAACGTCTCCCGCTTTCCTCCCTGAGCGGGTGCCCTCGTAGCGATCTACTCCTACGCAGGGCGTTTTGGGCCCCGCGGCACTCCCCTTGATCGCGGGGCCTTTTCTTTGGCGACGCGCTCCGTGCGTTCACGAGCCTCCGGTGTCGGAGGCTCGAGTTCGAGCCAGGCGCAGATCGCCGTCTCCGCCGCCTCGATGCCGATGCGGCGCGTGCTCGAAAACGGCACGATTCTGAACTGCGTCGTGTGCAGCGGAAAGACCTCGTCGAGGCCGGCGGCAATTGCGTTCGCGGCCGCGCGCTGTTCCGACGTGGTCAGCTTGTCCATCTTGGTCGCGAGGACCAGCACCGGACGTGCCGACGGCAGGTACGACGCAAGCAGGTTGACGTCGAGCTGCGACACGCCGTGCCGCGCATCGACGATCAATACGAGCCCGACCAGCGGCTGCCGCGTCGCGACGTAGCGTCCGAGGAAGTCTTGCCAGTGCCGCTTGAGATCCTGCGGCACCGCCGCGTAGCCGTAACCCGGAAGGTCCGCGACGAGGGCCCCCGAAATCAGCCGGAAGAAGTTGATCTGCTGCGTGCGTCCCGGCATCTTGCTGGTGAACGCGAGACGGGTGCGATTGGCGAGCGCGTTGATCGCGCTGGATTTTCCGGCGTTCGATCGCCCCGCGAACGCGATCTCCGGCGCGCCCGGCGCAGGCAGCTGGTCGTCGTTCGCGACCGACAGGACGAACTCGGCGTTCTGCAGCGGATGCATCAGGCGTTGCGGCGCCGGAAAACGTGCGAGCGCGACCGGGTTTTGGCCGGGCCGGATGAATCCGCTACAATGCGTGGGTTTTGCACCATTGAATCGGCCGTTGGCAGGACACCGGATCTCAATTCCCGGGGAGCCGTCGGCCGCACGTCCAGGAGTCACCCGTATGAAACGCTTGATGCTGCTGGCCGCGGTCGTCGGCACGTGGTCCGCTGCGATCGCGTACGCCGCCGAGGGCGCGCCCGCGAAACCCGATCTTGCCAAGGCGCAGACGATCGTGACGCAGGTGTGCTCGGCGTGTCACGGCACCGACGGCAACAGCGCGACGCCCGTGAATCCGTCGCTCGCTGGACAGCCGGCCCAGTATATCACCCTGCAATTGAGCCATTTCAAGGCGGGAATCCGCGCCAATCCGGTGATGCAGGGCATGGCCGCGGGACTCTCACCCGACGACATGGTCGCGCTGGGCGTGTACTTTTCGCAGCAGAAGCCGAAGCTCCGGTCGGCCAAGGATGTCGCGCTCGCTCGCATCGGCGAAAGAATCTATCGCGGCGGCGACTCCGCGACCGGCCTGCCCGCGTGCGCGGCGTGTCACGGGCCGGCCGGCGCCGGCGTGCCGAGGAATTATCCACGCCTCGCCGGACAATATTCCGACTACGCCTATGCGCAGCTCAAGGCGTTCAAGGCGCGCGAGCGCGGCGCCGACAAGGAAGGCAAGGATGTCAACGGCGCCATCATGACGACGATCGCGGCGCGGATGTCGGACGCGCAGATGAAGGCCGTCACCGAGTACACCGCCGGATTGCGCTGAGCTTCCGGCGAACCCGCGGGCGCGCAGCGCCTGCGGCCGCTGCGGCGCGGCGGACTCGCCGCTACGCCTCCGCCTCGCGACACCGAGCGAGCGCATCGCGCCAGTCGGGCAGCGCGAAGCCGAACGCCGACTCGAACTTCGCCGTCGCCAGCACCCCGTAGGCGGGCCGGCGCGCCGGCAGCGGATATTCGGCGGTCGTGATCGGCACGACGCTCGGCTTCGTGGCGTCCCCGACGATCGCGCGCGCGAACTCGTGCCAGCTCGCGTCCCCGGTCGAGCTCATGTGATAGAGGCCGGCGCGTTCCGCCATTGCCGCCGTGCCTCCGGCAGCGATGCGGGCCGTCGCCTCGGCGAGCGCCACGCACCAGTTCGGCACGCCGCGCTGGTCGGCGACGATGCGGATCTCGTCGCGCTCGCCGGCAAGCCGGCGGATCGTCGTGAGAAAATTCTTCCCGCGCGTGCCATAGACCCAGCTCGTGCGGAAGACGAGCGCGTGCCCGCCGACCGCGGTGATCGCGCGCTCGCCTTCGAGCTTGGACATCCCGTAGACGTTGAGCGGCGCCACGGGCGCATCCTCCGGATACGGCGACCTGCGCGTGCCGTCGAAGACGTAATCCGTCGAATAGTGGACGAGGACGGCCCCCAGGCGTTGCGCCTCTTCCGCGAGCACGCCCGGCGCCTTTGCATTCACCGCGTGGGCAAGCGCGCGCTCGTCCTCCGCGCGATCGACCGCCGTGTAGGCGCCGGCATTGAGGATGAGCTTCGGTCTCGCGCCACGCACGGCGGCGACGATGGCGTCCGGATTCGCGAGATCGAGCGTGGCCCGCTCGGTCGCCACGACGTCGCCGTAGCGGCAGCATGAGGCGCGCGAGCTCGAAGCCGACCTGGCCGCCGGCGCCGGTCACGAGAATCGTCGGACGTTGCATGGATCGCTAGTACGCGCGCCTAAGGGTAGGCTTCCGCCGCGGCGAACGGGACGCCTGCGGCGTCCTTGGCGTTGACGATCGGCGCGCCGGGGAACGGCCACCCGATGCCAAGCGCCGGATCGTTCCACAGCAGCGTGCGCTCGTGCTCGGGATACCAGTAGTCGGTCGTCTTGTAGAGGAAGTCGGCCGAGTCCGAGACCACGAAAAAGCCGTGGGCGAATCCGGGCGGCACCCAGAGGATGCGCCGGTTGTCCTCCGAAAGCGTGACGCCGACCGACCGGCCGAAAGTCGGAGAGCCGCGTCGCATGTCCACGGCGACGTCGAATACCTCGCCCTTCACGCAGCGCACGAGCTTGCCCTGCGGGTGCCGGATCTGATAGTGGAGGCCGCGCAGCACCCCGCGATTCGAGCGCGAGTGGTTGTCCTGCACGAACGTCGCGTCGATTCCGGCCGCCGCGAGCGCACGCGCATTCCAGCTCTCGAAAAAATGACCGCGCGCGTCCTCGAACACCCGCGGCTCGATCAGCAGCACGTCCGGCAGGCTGGTTGGCGCGACCTTCACTGGAAGCCGACGCTCGGCTCGCGCAGCATGGCAAGCAAATACTGGCCGTAGCCGTTCTTCGCCATCGCCGCGGCCAGCTTCTCGACCGCCGCCGCATCGATGTAGCCCAGACGGAACGCGATTTCCTCGGGACACGCGATCTTCAGTCCCTGCCGCCGCTCGATCGTCTCGATGTACTGGGCGGCCTCGAGCAGCGACTCGTGCGTGCCCGTGTCGAGCCACGCCATGCCGCGCCCCATCACCTCGCAGTGCAGTGTTCCGGCGTCGAGAAATGCGCGGTTGACGTCGGTGATCTCGAGCTCGCCCCGAGGCGACGGCTTCAGCGCGGCGGCAACGTCCAGCACCGAGTTGTCGTAGAAATAGAGCCCGGTGACCGCATAGCGCGATTTCGGGCGCGCCGGCTTTTCCTCGAGCGAGATGACGCGGCCGGAGGCATCGATCTCGGCGACGCCGTAGCGCTGCGGATCGGCCACGCGGTAGGCGAAGACCGTTGCGCCCGCGGCACGGGCGCTGGCGCGCCGCAGCTGCTGCGAAAGATCGTGCCCGTAGAAGATATTGTCGCCGAGCACGAGCACCGACGGATCCTGGCCGACGAACGAACGGCCGATGACGAACGCCTGCGCAAGGCCTTCCGGCGCCGGCTGCACCGCATACGACAGCGAGAGGCCCCAGCGGCGGCCGTCTCCGAGAAGCTGCGCGAAACGGGGCGTGTCCTCCGGCGTGGAGATGAGCAGGATGTCGCGCACCCCGGCCAGCATCAGCGTCGACAGCGGATAGTAGATCATCGGCTTGTCGTACACCGGCAGGAGCTGCTTCGAGACGACCTGCGTCACCGGATAGAGCCGCGTGCCGGACCCGCCCGCGAGGATGATGCCCTTCCTCGTCATCGCTACTCCGCGCCGCTGTGCGTCATGCCGCGCTCGCCGCGTAGTTGAGCGAGATCCACTTCTGGTAGGCGCCGCTCGTCACGCCGGCGAGCCAGCGCGGATTGTCGAGATACCACTGCACCGTCCGGCGCATGCCGGTGGCAAACGATTCCGCCGGGGCCCAGCCGAGCTCGGCGCGAATTTTCTCCGCGTTGACCGCATAGCGGCGATCGTGGCCGGGACGGTCCTGCACGAAGGTGATCTGGGCCGCGTAATCGCGGCCCGGCCGCGCGTCGCCCAGAATGCGGCAGACGGTGCGCACCACCTCGATGTTGGGGATCTCGGCATTGCCGCCGACGTTGTACGTCTCGCCGACCCTCCCGCGCGCGAGCGCCACGCGCAATGCCGCGCAATGATCGCCCACGTAGAGCCAGTCGCGCACGTTGGCGCCGTCGCCGTACACGGGAAGCGGCTTGCCCGCGAGCGCATTGACGATCATCAGCGGAATGAGCTTCTCGGGGAACTGCCGCGGCCCGTAGTTGTTCGAGCAGTTCGTCGTCACCACCGGCAGCCCGTAGGTGTGGCCATACGCCCGCACGAGATGGTCGGAGGCGGCCTTCGACGCCGCGTACGGACTGTTGGGGGCGTAGGGCGTCGTCTCGGCGAACGCCGGATCGGCGGCGCCGAGCGAGCCGTAGACCTCGTCGGTCGAGACGTGAAGGAAGCGGAACCCCGACTTCTCCGTCGCGGGTAGCGTCGACCACCATTCGCGAACCGAATCGAGCAGGTTGAACGTGCCGACGACATTGGTCTCGATGAACGCCGCGGGTCCGTGAATCGAGCGGTCGACGTGCGTCTCGGCGGCAAAATTGAGCACGGCCCGGGGGCGGTGCTGCGCGAGCAGCGCAAGGACGAGCGCGCGCTCTCCCATGTCGCCGTGCACGAACCTGTGGCGCGCATCGCCTTCGAGCGCCGCCAGATTGCCGAGGTTGCCGGCGTAGGTCAGCTTGTCGAGGTTCACCACGGGCTCGCCGTCTGCCGCGAGCCAGTCGAGGACAAAGTTTGCGCCGATGAATCCGGCGCCGCCGGTGACGAGAATCATGAGAATCTGGGGTGAGCCGGCGCGATGCCGCAGGAGCTGCCGATTTTACCATCCGCGAGGCGGAGGGCCGCGCAGGTCAGGCGGGAGCGCCGTAATACTCGCGATACCACGCAACGAATTGCCGCAGCCCTTCAACAAGCGGCGTGCGCGGCACGAATCCCGTCAGCGCACCGAGCCGATCGATCGACGCGTAGGTCGCCTCGACTTCGCCCGCCTGCATCGCGACGTATTCCTTGAGCGCAGTGCGGCCGAGCGTGCGCTCGAGGGTTTCGATGAACGTCGTGAGCGGCACCGCCTCGTGGTTGCCGATGTTGTAGATCGCATAGGGCGCACCGTCCGCATCCCCCGCGGACGGATGGTCGAGCACGCGCAGCACGCCTTCGGCGATGTCGTCGATGTAGGTGAAGTCGCGCCGCATCCGGCCTTCATTGAAAACGCGGATCGACTGCCCTGCGAGAATCGCGCGCGTGAACAGCGTCGGCGCCATGTCGGGCCGTCCCCACGGACCATAAACCGTGAAGAAGCGCAGTCCGGTCATCGGAACGCGAAAGAGGTGCGCGTAGCTGTGCGCGATAAGCTCGTTCGCCTTCTTGGTCGCTGCGTACAGGCTGACCGGATGGTCCACCTGCTGGTCTTCGGAATACGGCAGCGTGTGGCTCGCCCCGTAGACGCTCGAACTCGACGCGAAAACGAGGTGGCCGACGCGCGCGTGCCGGCAGCCTTCGACAACGTGGCCGAACGCCGTGAGGTTGTTCGCGAAATACGCTTCCGGGTTGACGAGCGAATGGCGCACCCCCGGCTGCGCGGCGAGGTGGACAACTTCGGTGAATCTACCCTCGCGGAAAAGCTCGGCGCACGCGGCGGCATCGACAAGATCGAGCCTCAGGAATCTGAATCGTTCGTGCCGCACGAGCCGCGCGAGCCGCGCCTCCTTCAGCGCGACGTCGTAATACGGGTCGAGGTTGTCGACGCCGGTCACCATGCAACCCGCCGCGAGCAGCCGCTCGCCAACGTGCATGCCGATGAACCCCGCGGCGCCGGTCAGGAGGATGTGGCGCGCAGGGCCGGCGGCCGCGCTCATCGCCGCGGCTCCGCAACGGCAAGCGCGCGCAGCTTTGCATACTTCATGAAGCTTGCGAACGCACCGATCGCGATGTGCAGGAATCCGGGCACGCCATCGAGAAAGCCCAGCCGCACCACGTAAAAGCGGAAGAAGCGCGCGAACGGCGAGACGACGAGACGAACCGCACTCGCGCGCTCGCCGCGTGCGTGCATCGCCTCGGCCTGCAGCGTCGTGTAGCGGTTCTGCTTCGCGAAGTAGGCGTCGAGCGACTCGGCCGACGCGTGCAGCAGGTCGCCGGACAGTCGCGCGACGGGACCGTCGGCTACGACGTGCTCGTGCACGGGATCGTCGCTCCAGCGCGCGCGCCTGCGGTCGAAGAGCCGCACGTTCCAGTCGGGATAGCCTTCGCCGTGCGCGAGCCAGCGGCCGAGAAAGCGGTTGCGGCGGGCCATGGCGTACGCGCCGGCACGTGGCGCGGCCAACGCCGCCGCGATGGCGCTCGCGAGCTCCGGCGTCACGCGCTCGTCGGCGTCGAGGCAGAGCACCCAGTCGTTTCTGGCGGCCGCCACGGCGAAGGTCTTCTGCGCGCCGAATCCGGGCCAGTCGCGCTCGATCACGCGCGCGCCGCAGCGACGGGCGATTTCCACGGTATCATCGCGGCTGCCGGAATCGACGACGATGACCTCGCCCGCGAACGCGGCCGACGCGAGGCAATCCGCGAGCATGGCGGCGGCATCACGCGTGATCACACAAAGGCTCAAGGGGAGCGTCCCGGACATGCGCCTGACGATCGCGGAGCGCAACGCTCCGCGCACAATGGGATGGCGCGCATTCTACGGGGTTTCGACGCGCGCGGGGTCGCCCGCTGCGCTTCCGGCAGCGACATGCTCCCGATGAGCACTGCGAATTCATGCCGGCACCGCCGCACTCCGGCATTCCCCCCGCGGCGCTCGACGCGCGGCACCGCACCGCGGTCGGACGTCACGGCGGTGGCGTCGTGAGCGCGATTCTGGTCGTGCGGCCGTCATCGCTGGGTGACGTCGTCCACGCGCTCGCGCTGGTCGCCGACGTGCGCCGGCACCGGCCCGAGATCGCGATCGACTGGGTCGCCGAGGAGGCTTTCGCCGGCATCGTCGCGCTCGACCCCGACGTCCGCCGCGTCATTCCGGTCGCGCTGCGCCGCTGGCGCCGTTCGCCGATGGCGCCGGCGACGTGGCGCGAGATGGCGGATTTCCGCCGCGCGCTGCGACGCGACGACTATGCGGCGGTGCTCGACCTGCAGGAGCAGGTGAAGGGCGCGCTGATCGCACGCGCCGCGCGCGGGCTTCGCCACGGGCCCGACAGGAAAAGCATCCGCGAGCCGGTGGCCACACTCGCGCACGACATGCATCACCGCATCGATCCCGCACAGCACCTCATCGACCGTTGCCGCCAGCTCGCCGGCGCCGCGCTCGGATATCACCCGGAAGGCCCGCCGCGATTCCGCTTCGCCGTGCCGCCGCCCGGCGCCCCGCTTGCGCCGCCGGATCGCCCGTACGTGGTCGCGTTGCATGCAACGAGCCGTGCGAGCAAGCTGTGGCCCGAAGACCACTGGACGGAACTGCTGACGGGCTTCGCGCACGCGGGTTTCGCGACGGTGCTTCCCTGGGGCGATGCCGCCGAGCACGCGCGCAGCGATCGGCTTGCCGCGGGAGCGCCTGCCACAATCGTTCCACCTCGGGTTCCGCTCGAGCAGCAGGCCGCGCTCCTCGCCCGCGCCGAGCTCGTGGTCGGCGTCGACACCGGACTCGTCCACCTCGCCGCCGCGCTCGGCACGCCGACGGTGGCGCTGTTCGTCGCGACCGATCCCGCGCTCGCAGGCGTGGCGCGCACCGGCGCGCATGCCCGCGACCTGGGCGGCGTCGCGCAACTGCCGACCGTCGCCGCCGTGCGGGAGGCCGCGAGCGCACTGCTGCGCGGCGCACCGCGCTGCTGAAATCCAACGGAGTCGCGCATTCGCTTCGTCTACACACTGCTTTGGTACCTCGCGCTGCCGCTGCTGCCGCTGCGGCTCGCCTGGCGTGCCCGCAAAGAGCCGGCGTACGCAACGCATGTCGCCGAGCGCTTCGGCCGCTATTCCGGCTCGTTCGCCAAGGGGCCGCTGCTGTGGCTGCATGCGGTGTCGCTTGGCGAAACGCGGGCCGCCGTGCCGCTCGTCGAGCGGCTGCTGCGGGCTTATCCCGAGACGACGCTGCTGCTCACTCACATGACCGCGACGGGACGCGAAGCGGGACGCACGCTGTTCGGCGATCGCATCGTGCAGGCGTGGCTCCCCTACGACCTGCCGTTTGCAGTACGCGGCTTCCTGAAGCACTACCGACCGCGCGCCGGCATCGTCATGGAAACCGAGCTCTGGCCGAATCTCGTCGCGGCGATGGGCGACACCAGCAGCCCCATGTTCCTCGTCAACGCGCGACTCTCGCAGCGGTCCGCCGACGGCTACGCGCGCGTGCCGGGGCTCGTGCGCCCCATGCTGGCAGCGTTGTCGGGCGTCGCCGCGCAGGCACGCGCCGATGCGGAACGCCTGGCGGCGCTCGGCGCACCGTCGCCGGTCGTGACCGGCAACCTGAAGTTCGACGTGGCGATTCCGGACGCCGCAATGGCGCTCGGCCGCGAGCTTCGCGTACGTTTCGGCGACTCGCGCCCGGTGTTCGTCGCGGGGTGCACGCGCGACGGCGAGGAGGCGATGCTGCTCGACGCGATCGCGCGCCAGCCGCTGCCGGACAACACGCTCCTTGTCATCGTGCCGCGCCACCCGCAGCGCTTCGCCGCGGTGGCGGACCTTTTCGGCAAGCGCGGCCTGCCGTTCGTCCGCCGCAGCGACAACGCTCCCGTTCCCGCGGACGTGCGCGTCGTGCTCGGCGACTCGATGGGGGAAATGGCGGCGTACTACGTCGCGGCCGACGTCGTGTTCGTCGGCGGCGGTCTCGCGCCCCTCGGCGGACACAACCTCATCGAGGCGATTGCCGCCGGCAAGCCGACGCTGATCGGCCCGCACATGTTCAATTTCGCGGAGGCCGCGGCGAACGCCGTCGCCGCGGGTGCGGCGGTCGAGGTATCGAATGCGGATGCACTGCTCGTGGCGGCGGTGGAACTGCTGCGCGACCCGGCACGGCGCGACGCGATGCAGGCAGCCGCGCTGGCCTTTCACGCCGCGCATGGCGGCGCCGCCGACCGGCTGTGGCGCTGGCTCGCGCCGCAGCTCGATGCGGCGCTAGGCCACAGGAACCTCTGACGGTTCCCTAGCCGCGCAGCTGACGGTTGATGTCCTCGACGTCCTTCTCGTCCAGCGTCCCGACCGCGGCCTTCAACCGCAGGATGCCGGTGAGATAGTTGAAGTAGGCCTGCGCGAGGTCGCGCCGCGTCGAGTAGACGTTCTGCTGCACCTGCAGCACGTCGAGGAACGTGCGGACACCGACTTCCTGACCCAGCACGTTGGACTGATAGGCCGATTCCGCCGACACCAGCGCCTGCTCGAACGCCTTCACCGATGCGACCGCGCTGGTGACGCCGGTGAATCCGGTCTGCGCGAGCGTGAACGCCGAGCGCTTCGCGAACTCGAGGTCCTGCCGGGCCTTGTCCTGCAGCGAATACGCCTGGCGCACCTTGGAGTCGACGAATCCGCCCTGATAGATCGGTATCGTCGCCTGGACGCCGATGATCCCCGTCGTCGACCAGTTGGAGACGCCGAAGTTGACCGCGGCGCCGCCGTAGTTGTTCCAGCCGTAGCTCGCGACGAGATCGAGTGTCGGATAGTGGCCCGCCTTGGCGAAGTCGATCTGAAGTGTTGCGATGTCGTAGTTCTTCTGCGCGACGCGGACGTTGAGATTGTCGATCAGCGAGCGGTCGACCCAGTAGTCGAGGCGGTTCGGTTCCGGTGCGACGGGAACGAGTCCCGGGCCGAGTTTCTTGAGGTCCTTCGGGAACCGGCCGATGATCGCGCGGAGCGCCGTCACCTTGTTGTCGTAATCGGCCTGCGTCTGGATTTCCTGCGCGACGATGTTGTCGTACTTCGCCTGCGCCTCGTTGGTGTCGGTGATCGTCGCGACGCCGACCTCGAAGTTCCGCTTCGCCTGGGCGAGCGCCTCGGACACGGCCTTCTTCTGGCTCTGCGCGAGCTCGATGTTGTACTGCGCCAGCAGCACGTCGAAATACGCGACGGCGACGCGCACGATGAGGTCCTGCTTCGCGAGGTCGAGCACGTAGTTCGACTGCGCGACCTGCTCCTTCGACTGGTCGTACGCAACGAGATTCTGGTAGCGGAACAGTGGCTGCGATGCGGAGGCGAGCGCGTTGTTCTGGCTGTAGCGATTCGTGATGTCCTGCTTGGGATCGGTATTGATAGACGCCTGGTAGCGCTGCGCCGACGCCTCGCCCGTCACCTGGACGTTCGGCAGCAGGCCGGCGCGCGCCTGCGGCACGAGCTCCTGCGTGGCCTCCCAGTTCGCCTGCGCCGACGCGAGCGCCGGGTCGTTGCGCACGGCGTCGCGGTAGATCTGCAGCAGATCCTCGGCGAGCGCGGCGCAAGGCGAGAGCGCGAACACCAGGGCGGCCGGCATCATCACGGCAAGGAGGCGCCGCTTCATCGTCGATTTCTGCTTCATCCGTTCACCACTCTTGTTGAGGAGCATGCGTTGATCGCGCGTGGGTCCGTCGACCGCGCACGTGCATCGCGCCGATTCGATCCCCGTCCCGCGGATTTTGGTTCCACCGATGCGCCGGGTCGACTGTTCCCGGGCGCTCAAAACTCGAAACGTGCCGGCGTCGCCGCGTTGCGCAGCGGGTCGATCACCGTCTCGAAAAGGTCCTCCGACGTCACGTCTCCCGGCGCCACCCAGCGCACGAGCTGCGCGGTCATCACCGGTCGCTCGCCGACGATGGCGAAGAGGCGTCCGCCCGGCTTCAGCTGAGCGATGAATTCGCCCGGCAGCAGCGGCGTCGATCCGGTGAGCACGATGGCGTCGTACTTCGCATCGCCCCACCCGCGGGCGCCGTCGCCGACGACGAGCTCCGCGCCGGCGATGCCCGCGCGCGTCAGCTTCACCCGCGCCTCCTGCGACAGCCGGGGCACGATCTCGACGCTCGTCACGTGCGCGCCCTGGCTCGCGATGAGTGCGGTGAGATAGCCGCTGCCGGTGCCGATCTCGAGGACACGCTCGCCCTGCTTGACATCGAGCTCCTGCAGCACCCGCGCCTCGAGCTTCGGCGTCCACATCTTCTCGCCGTCGCCGAGCGGAATCTCGAGGTCGGCGAACGCGAGCGCGGCGTAGCCGGCCGGCACGAAATCCTCGCGGCGCACCGAGAACAGGAGGTCGAGCACGTCCTGATCGAGCACCTCCCACGTCCGGATCTGCTGCTCGACCATGTTGAAGCGCGCCTGCTCGATGTCCATGACTTTTGCCCGATCCGACGGCCGGCCCGGCGCCGATCCCTCGATCGGCGCGCCCGGTGTCGCTGCTTCGCGCAACATTATCTCACGATCGATGCCGGCCACGATTCGCTGCACGGCGCTCAATCGGCCTCGCCGGGGAGCCCGTGCGCCGTTCCGGCATGCGTGGCCTCGGCGGCGTGCGCGGCATCGCGCGCCGCGTGGCGCGCCTTGCGCCATTCGGCGAACCGGTCGAGATACGTATAGAGGACCGGGACCACGACCAGCGTGAGCAGCGTCGACGTGATGACGCCGCCGATGATGGCGCGACCCATCGGCGCCTGCGTCTCGCCGCCCTCGCCCAGCCCGAGCGCCAGCGGCATCATGCCCGCCGATCATCGCGGCGGTCGTCATCATGATCGGCCGCAGCCGCACCTGGCCCGCCTGCAGCAGCGCGTCGTGCAGGCTCGCGCCGCCGCGGCGCGCTCGATTGGCGAAGTCGACCAGCAGGATGCCGTTCTTGGTCACGAGGCCCATCAGCATGATGAAGCCGATCATCGAGAACAGGTTGAGCGTCGTGCCCGTGAGGAGCAGCGCGAGGAACACGCCGATCAGCGAGAACGGCAGCGACACCATGATCGCGATCGGCTGCGTGAAGCTCGCGAACTGCGACGCGAGGATCAGGTAGATGAAGATCACCGCGAGCCCGAGCGCCGCCAGCGCCGCCTGGAACGATTCCTGCCTGTCCTTCGCCTGTCCGCCGACGTCGAAGCGGTAACCGGGCGGGAGCTTGAACTCTTTCATCGATCTTCTGCCACGTCGGAGTTCACGTCGCCGGAAGGGCGCCCTTCGGCGTTCGCGTACAGCGCGACGCGACGCTGCAGCTCCTGCCGCTTGATGATCTGCGGGCTGGTCGACTCGACGATGTCGGCGACCTGCCGCAGCGGCACCATCCGCGCCTCGCCGTCGGGACCCTTCTTGCTGGTCGTGAGGTACAGGTTGCCGATGTCCGACGAAAGCTGGCGGCTGTCCTTCGGCGAGCTGCACGTTGACCTCGTAGTTGTTGCCGTCGGGTGCCAGCCAGTAGCTGACCGTGTCGCCGGCGAGCAGCGGCCGCGTCGTCGCGCCGACCTGCTGCACGGTGATGCCGAGGTCGGCGGCGGCGTCGTTGTTGAGGCGGATCGACAGCGCCGGATTCGTTGGCCTTCTCCGAGATCTCGAGGTCCGCGATGCCGGGGATCTTCGCGACCTTGTCCGCGAACTCGCCGATCAGCTTCGTCATCGTTTCCGGATCTGGTCCGAGCAGGTTCACCCAGACGGGACGGTCGTAGCCGAACGCGGGCTCGATGCCGGGAATGGGCTTCAGTGCGGTGCGGATCGACTGCTCGAATTCCTTCTGCGAGCGGTCGCGCTTGCCGCGGTCGACGAGCTTCAGGTTGACGCGCGCGTAGTTGCGGCCGTCCTCGGTTCCGATGGTCGTCATCGTCAGCGCGATCTCGGGAAAGGCCTTCAGCACCGCCTCGACCTGCTGCACCTTGGCGTCGGTGTACTCGAGACTCGAGCCGACCGGCGTGTTGAGGCGAAGGGACAGGAAGCTCTGGTCGGTGTCCGGCACGAATTCGGTGCCCACCAGCGGCAGCACGAGGAAGCTGCCGAAGAACGAGGCCAGCGCGATGGCGATGCACGCTCTTGCGATGGCGCGAGCGCCCACTCGAGGATGCGGCCGTAGATCGCGTGCAGCCACTCGATGCCGCGCTCGACGCGGTCCATGAAGCGGCCGAGCCAGGGCGCCTGCTTGAAGCGCGAGCCCGGCGGGTCGTGCCAGACCGACGACAGCATCGGGTCGAGCGTGAAGCTGCACGAACAGCGACACCAGCACGGCCACCGCGACGGTGAGCGCCGAACTGGAAGAAGAACCGGCCGATGATGCCGCTCATGAACGCGATCGGGACGAACACCGCGACGATCGCGAACGTCGTCGCCATCACGGCGAGGCCGATCTCGTCGGTGCCTCCTGCGCCGCCGCCACGTGGCCCTTGCCCATGCCGAGGTGGCGCACGATGTTCTCGCGCACGACGATCGCATCGTCGATGAGGAGGCCGATGCACAGCGACAGCGCCATCAGCGTCAGGAAGTTGAGCGTGAACCCGAACGCGTAGATCGCGATGAACGTCGCGATCACGGCGATCGGCAGCGTGAGGCCGGTGATGATCGTGCTGCGCCAGCTGTGCAGGAACAGGAACACGATCAGCACCGTGAGCAGCGCGCCCTCGATGATCGTCTGCTTGACGCGGTTGACGCTCGCCTCGACGTCGTCTGCGCCGCGACTGGACGATGCGCAGCTCGACGTCGGAGCGGCAGGCGCGGCTTCAGCGCGGCGACGGCCTCCTTGACGCCGCGGCCGGTGTCGACGATGTTGCGCGTCCTGCGCCTTCTGCAGGTCGAGCGTGATCGCCGGCCGGCCGTTGATGCGCGAGATCGAGTCCTGGTCCTTCTCGCCGTCGATGACGTCGGCGACCTGCGACAGGTAGATCGGCGCGCCGCCCTGCTGCGCGACGATGATGCGGCCGAACTGCGCCGGATCCTTGATCTTGCCTTCGACCCGGACGATGGCGTCGTTCTGACGCCGCGCGTGATGCGGCCGGCCGGCACGTCCTGGTTGGCCGCGCGGATCGCGTTCGATGACCTGGTCGACGCTGATGCCGAGCGCGGTCAGCGCCGTGCGGCTTGATCTGCACGAGGATCTGCCGCGTCACGCGCCCGTTCACGTCGATGCTGCGCCACACCCGGCACGTTCTCCAGCGCCTTGACGATCGTCTGGTCGGTGAGCGACGTGAGGTCGCGCAGGCTCGCCGTCGGCGACATCACGGCAAGCGACACGACCGGCTGCTGGTTCTCCTGGTCCGACGCGGAGCACGAGCGGATCCTTGACGTCGCGCGGGAATCCCGGCCGGATCACGCGCAATCTTGTCGCGCACGTCCTGCATCGCCCGGTTCATGTCGGTCGACATGCGGAACTCGGCGAACACGTCGCTGCGCCCGTCGACGAGTTCGAGCGGATCATCGAAACGCCGGATACCGTGTTGATCGCGTACTCGATCGGCTTGGTGACGTCGGTCTCGACGACTTCGGGCGACGCGCCCGGATAGCGCGTCCGCACGAGCACGTACGGCAGGCTCACGTCCGGCATCTGCTCGACGCGCAGCCGGTTGTAGGCGAAGATGCCGAGCACCGCGATGCCGACCATGACCATGGTGGCGAAGACCGGATTGTTGATCGAGACGCGGGTGATCCACATGGCAGTGTTCCTGATTCAGGCAGTGCGTTGACGGGACTCGCCGCCCGGGGTCATGCCGGCTGGTCCGGCGTCGCCGATGCCGCCTTGACCAGCGCCGGCGCGCCCTCCTTCAGGTTGTCGAACTTGCTGCCGAGCACGGCAGGTCCGCCGGGCAGCGTGGTCTTGAGCTCGACCCGTCCCGCGTCGTCGTCGCGCCGTCCGAGCACCACGTCTCTTGCGCACGAGCTTGCCGCCCGTCGATCGTCCACACGTAGGACTGCCCCGCCTCGGTCCGGATCGCGGTGGCCGGCAGCGTCGGCGACGGGCGCCTGCGCCGCGAGCGCGATCGCGGCCCGTCGCGAACATGCCGCCGCGCAAGACGCTCCCGCTGATTCGGAATGCCGACATAGACGAGGAACGCGCGGGTTCCGGGCTCGGTCGACGGGTTGATGCGCTCGATCTGTCCGGCGAAGCGCTGCGTCGCCGAAGCCGTCGATCGTGAGCTCGACCTTCATCCCGATGGTGAGCTCGGGGACGTCGACCGCCGGGACCATCGCCTGCAATTCCAGCGACTTCAGGTCGACGACGGTCACGAGCGGCGAGTCGAACGCAACCTTTTCGCCCGGCTGGACGTGGCGCTTGGCGACGATGCCGGTCAGCGGCGACGTCACGACGGCGTCGCGCAGTGCGTTCCGCGCGAGCTGCACCTGCGCCTCCGCCGATGCGACCGTGCCCTGCGAGACGCCGTAGCTCGATTCCGAGTTGTCGAAGGCATTCTGCGAAATGAAGTTCTGCTTGAGCAGCGTCTGGTTGGTCGCGCGCGTCTTTTCGGCCAGCGCGAGCTGGGCCTTCGCCGATTCGAGGGCGCCGATGCTGGCGGCGAGCTTCGCCTCGAGATCGGCCGTGTCGATCCGTGCGAGCACCTGGCCCGCCTGCACCGTCTCGCCTTCGCGGACCGTGATCTGCCGCACGTCGCCCGAGACCTTGGCCTTGACCGTCGCCTGGTTGACCGGCTGCAGCGTGCCCGATACCGGCAGCCAGCGCGCGAGCGGCACCGCCTCGACGTGCGCGAGGTCGGCATTGGTGAACTCGAGCGTGACGGCGGCAGGGGCCGCGCCCGGCGCGGGCGCGGCCGCGCCCTTCTTCGCATTCGCATCGCCATGCTGCCGCCCACGGCGCCGGCGATGCCGAGAACCACCAGGAGGACGATGACGCCCCGCCGCTTCAATCGAAATGCCATGCTTGCCCCCTTGCGGCAGCGACCGCGGTTGCGGCGCCCCCATGCGTTCGACGACGGCCCCGGGTTGTCCGGGCCGGCCCGCCGGAATGCTCGTCCCCATTGGATGCGCATCACCGGTGGCGCGGATTCAAAAAAGTGGCGTAGTTTAGGCGGCGCGGTCCCTCAGCGCAAAGGCCGGTGCGACGGATCGCTTCCTGCGGCGACGGGCGGCACCCGGACGGGCCCGGGCTGCATGCGGGCGGATTCGCCAAGGGATTGATTGACAGGGGTTTGCCACTGGCCAATAATTATCTGTTGCTCTATTGGCCAATCCATTTCCCGGGAGGGATTCTAGATGAACAGCAAGCAAAAGCTCGGGCTGACCATCGTTTCCGCGGCGCGCTGTTCGCTCTGTACGGCTGCGGCAAGGAAGAGCCCAAGAAGGCGCGAGGCGCCCAAGGCGCCGGCCGAAGACGTCCAGGTCGTCAAGATCGGCGTCGCGGGCCCGCTGACCGGCGGCATCGCTCACCTCGGCAAGGACGACGAGAATGGCGCCCATCTCGCCATCGACGAGGCCAATGCGAAGAAGCTCAAGATCGGCGGCAAGACGATCAAGTTCGAAATGATGAGCGAGGACGACCAGGCCGATCCGAAGATGGGCCCGACGATCGCGCAGAAGTTCGTCGACGCCAAGGTCGCCGGCGTGGTCGGCCACCTGAATTCCGGCGTGACGATTCCAGCGTCGGCCGTCTACAACCAGGCGGGCATTCCGATGATTTCGGGCTCGGCCACCAACCCGAAGCTGACCGAGCAGGGTTTCAAGGTCGTGTTCCGCACGGTCGGCAGCGACGACCAGCAGGGTCCGGCGATTGCCGCGTACCTCGCAAACGAGCTCAAGGTAAAGAAGGTCGCGATCGCCGACGACGCGACGGCCTACGGCGAAGGCCTCGCCAACGAGGTCGAGAAGACGCTGAAGGCGGCGGGCGTGCAGGTCGTGGCGCGCGAGAAGACCAACGACAAGGCCACCGACTTCAAGGCGATCCTGACCAAGATGAAGGGCAAGAATCCCGACGCCATCTTCTACGGCGGCATGGACGCAACCGGCGGCCCGATGATCAAGCAGGCGCGCGAGCTCGGCATCAAGGCGACGTTCGCGTTCGGCGACGGCGCGTGCACCAGCGAAATGACGAAGCTGGGCGGCGCCGCATCCGAAGGCATGTACTGCTCGCAGGCCGGCATTCCGACACAGATGGCGTCGAAGGCCTTCCAGGATGCGTTCAAGGCGAAGTATGGCGACGTGAAGCAATACGCGCCGTTCTTCTACGACGCCGCGAACCTCGAGATCGCCGCGATGCAGAAGGCGGATTCGGTCGACCCGGCCAAGTACCTGCCGGCGCTGGCGTCGATCTCGTACGACGGCGCGACGGGCCACATCGAGTTCGACGAAAAGGGCGACCGCAAGGACGCCGAAATGACGATCTTCCAGCTGAAGGACGGCAACGTCGTGCCGGTCGCGATCGTCAAGGCGGGCAAGACGACCAAGGTCGCGAAGCCATGGCAGAGCCGGCGGCAGCCCCGGCGGCAGCCCCCGCGATGGCGCCGGCGGCGGCGCCGGCGATGGCACCGATGGCGCAAGGACGCGCCGAAGAAGTAATCGCGCTTTCGGCATCACGAAAACGGCGCCTCCGGGCGCCGTTTTTTTGCGCCGGCGCGCCCGACACGGCGAGACGGGATTGCCGTCATCGGCCGCTCCCCGCACAATGCCCCCGGGCGCCACGACGGCAGGGTTTGGCCGACGGCAGGCGCTGCGGCTGCGCCGATTCCGCCCCGGTCCCTCGACTCGCCGACTCCCGCACCGTGGACATTTTCCTGCAGCAGATGGTCAACGGGCTGACGCTGGGCAGCGTCTACGCGGTCGTCGCGCTCGGCTACACGATGGTGTACGGCATCATCCAGCTCATCAACTTCGCGCACGGCGAAGTCGTGATGATCGGCGCGATGATCGCGCTCTCCGTGATCATCGCGCTCACCGGCGCTCCACACGTCGCTGCCGCCGATCGCGATCCTGCTGGCCGGAATCCTGGTCGCCGTGCCCGTGTGCATGGGCGTCGGCTACACGCTGGAGCGCGTCGCCTACCGGCCGCTGCGCAACGCGCCGCGCCTGGCGCCGCTGATCACCGCGATCGGCCTCTCGATCATCCTGCAGCACCTCGCGATGATCATCTGGAGCCGCAACCCGCTGTCGTTTCCGCAGATCATCGCCGTCGTCCCGTATTCACATCACCGGCACCGTCAACGGCGCGACGATCACCAACGTGCAGATCGCGATCATCGTCACGTCGATCGTGATGATGGCCGGCCTGCTCGCGCTCGTGTACCGGACCAAGCTCGGCATCGCGATGCGCGCGACGTCGCAGAACCAGGCGGTCGCCGGGCTGATGGGCATCAACATCAACACCGTGATCTCGCTCACCTTCGTGATCGGCGCGGCGCTGGGCGCGGTCGCCGGCGTGATGGTCGGCACGCTACTACGGCATCGCGCAGTACCAGATGGGCTTCATCCTCGGCCTCAAGGCGTTCTCGGCCGCGGTGCTGGGCGGCATCGGCAATCTCGCGCGGCGCGATGCTGGGCGGCCTGCTGCTCGGCGTCATCGAGGCGCTCGGCGCGGGCTACGTCGGTGACCTCACCAACCTGTGCCAGCTTTCCGGCTGGTCCGACGCGATCGCGCAGCGCTGCGTCAGCGACCCGAACCTCACGCTGTTCGGCAGCAACTATCAGGACGTGTTCGCGTTCATCGTCCTGATCGCCGTGCTGATCTTCCGTCCGTCCGGGCCTGCTCGGCGAGCGCGTGTCGGACCGCGCCTGAGCCAAGAACACCATGCACGCCTTCCTCGACCGCAAGAAGCATCCACGTGCCGCCTGGATCGGCATTGCGCTGATCGCGACCGCACTGCTCCTGCTGCCGTTCGTGCTCGCGCACATCGGCACGTCCTGGGTGCGGATCACCAACATCGCGATCCTGTTCGCGCTGCTGGCGCTCGGCCTCAACATCGTGGTCGGCTTCGCCGGGCTGCTCGACCTCGGCTACATCGCCTTCTATGCGGTCGGCGCCTACGTCTACGCGCTGCTCGCCTCGCCGCACTTCAACCTGCACCTGCCGTTCTGGGTGATCCTGCCGCTCGGCGCTGCGGTCGCCTGCATGTTCGGCGTGCTGCTGGGCGCGCCGACGCTGAAGCTGCGCGGCGACTATCTCGCGATCGTCACGCTGGGCTTCGGCGAGATCGTCCGGATCTTCCTCAACAACCTCTCGCAGCCGGTCAACATCACCAACGGGCCGCAGGGCATCTAGCTGATCGACCCGTTCCGGATCGGCGGCTTCAGCTTCGCTCAGGACCGAGACGATCGGCGGGCTCGCGTTCAGCGGGCCGATCAAGTACTACTACCTGCTGATTGTCATCCTGATGGCGATCATCGTCATCAACCTGCGCCTGCAGGATTCGCGGATCGGCCGCGCCTGGGAGGCGATCCGCGAGGACGAGATCGCCGCGCGCGCGATGGGGATCAACACGCGCAACATGAAGCTGCTCGCCTTCGCGATGGGCGCGTCGTTCGGCGGCGTCTCTGGCGGCATCTTCGCGGCGATCCAGGGATTCATCAGCCCGGAGAGCTTCGTGCTGGTCGAGTCGGTAATGGTGCTGTCGATGGTGGTGCTGGGCGGCATGGGCAACATCTGGGGCGTGATCCTCGGCGCGGTGCTGCTGTCGTTCGTACCCGAGGTCCTGCGCTCCACGGTCAGCCGGTGCAGGAGCGCTCTTCGGCCGGATGCTGATCGAGCCCGAGGTGATCCGCATGCTGCTGTTCGGCCTCGCTCTGGTGCTGATGATGCTGTTCCGGCCGGCCGGGATTCTGCCCTCCGCGCTGCGCAAGCGCGAACTCGAGACCGACCAGACATGAAAGCGCGGCGCGAAGGCCGGTCATGAGCGAGCGCCATCTGTCGCTGCTCGTCGCGAAGGGCATCAGCAAGCGCTTCGGCGGCGTGCACGCGCTCTCCGACGTGAGCTTCACATCCGCCATGGCGAGATCTACGGCCTGATCGGTCCCAACGGCGCCGGCAAGACCAGCCTCTTCAACGTGCTGACCGGCATCTATCAGCAGGATGGCGGCGAGTTCGTGTTCGACGGCGAGCCGATGGCCGGGCTGAAGCCGCACGAGGTCGCCGCGCGCGGCATCGCGCGCACGTTCCAGAACATCCGCCTGTTCGCGAATCTCTCGGCGCTGGAAAACGTGATGATCGGCCGCCACGTGCGCACGCACGCGAGCGTGGTCGGCGCCATTTTCCGCGATGCGACGACGCGGGCCGAGGAGAAGGCGATCACGAAGCGCGCCTGCGAGCTGCTCGAATACGTCGGCGTCGCCAAGCGCGCCAACACCCTCGCGCGGCATCTCGCCTATGGCGACCAGCGCCGCCTCGAGATCGCGCGCGCGCTTGCGACCGAGCCGAAGCTCCTTGCGCTCGACGAGCCCGCCGCCGGCATGAACGCGACCGAGACTGCGGCGCTGCGCGGGCTGCTCGACGACATCCGCCGCGACGGCACGACGATCCTGCTGATCGAGCACGACATGAAGCTCGTGATGAGCGTGTGCGATCGCGTGCTGGTGCTCGACTACGGCCGAAGATCGCCGAAGGCGTCGCCGCCGACGTGCAGAAGGATCCAAAGGTCATCGCCGCCTACCTCGGCGGCGAGGTCACGCTCAATCTGAAGGGCGCGGCATGAGAGGGCGACGTCCAGTTCGCGCAAAGGGCGCGGCGTGAACACTGCCGCGTCCGCGCCGATCCTCGCGCTGCACCAGCTGGAAGTCGCGTACGGCGGCATCCAGGCGATCAAGGGCATCGACCTCGTGATCGGCCATGGCGAGCTCGTCTGCCTGATCGGCGCGAACGGCGCAGGCAAGACGACGACGCTGAAGGGCATCTGCGGCCTGCAGCCGATCAAGAGCGGAACGATCCACTACCAGGGCGAGAGCATTGCCGGGAAACCCCCCTTCCAGCTCGTGCGCCGCGGCCTCGCGATGGTGCCCGAGGGCCGCGGCGTGTTCGGCGCGCTGACCATCGACGAGAACCTCGCGATGGGCGCATACACGCGCAGCGACAGGGCGGGGATCCGCCACGACATCGAGCGCGGCTTCGAGCTTTTCCCGCGCCTCAAGGAGCGGCGCACGCAGACGGCCGGCACGCTGTCCGGCGGCGAGCAGCAGATGCTCGCGATTGCGCGCGCGCTGATGTCGAGGCCGACGCTGCTGCTGCTGGACGAGCCGTCGATGGGTCTCGCGCCGCTGATGGTGCAGAAGGTGTTCGAGACGGTGATGACCGTGTCGCGCGAGGGCGTGACGATCCTGCTCGTCGAGCAGAACGCGCGGCTGGCGCTCGAGGTGTCGAACCGGGGCTATGTGATGGAATCGGGCGTCATCACGCTGTCCGGCGACGCGAAGTCGCTGCTGCACGACCCGGCCGTGCGCGCCGCGTATCTCGGCGAGACGGCGTGAGCGCCCCGCTGCGCTGACGCCCGGCCTCGCCCGATGAGCGATTTCCCTCCCGAGGCGGGCGCTACCGCAGCGGAAAGTGCGCACCTGCTTCCGCGCGCCGTGCCGGCGAGCCACGCATTCCGATGGTATGAAGACGCGCTGCGCCTATTCAAGCAGGCGCCCGGCACGTGGATCGGGCTCGCGCTGATCGCCGTCGCGACCGAGTTCCTGCTGACCGCGATACCCGTCGCCGGGGCGTATCTCAGCGAGCTGATCACGCCGGTGGTCGCCTGTGGGCTCGTCTACGCCGCCGCCGTCACCGACCGTGGCGACGCGCCATCGTTGCGCTACGCGGTTGCCGCGCTCGGCATTCCGGCGGGCGCCCTGATCGCGGTCATTGCGGCAAGCGTGGTCCCGTCGATGCTGCAGGCACTGGCCGCGTGGTGGCTCGCCGACGTCAATGTGTTCGGCGCGGACACGAAGATGACCGAGCTCCCGGCAGTGACGCTGATCGGCATCCACGCGATCGGCATACTGGTGTCGCTGCCGTTCACGTTCGTGCCGTATCACGTCCTGCTGGAGCGCGTGATGCCGCGCGCCGCCTTCGCGGCAAGCATCGGCGGATTCGCGATCAATGCGCTGCCGCTGCTCGCGTATTCGGCGGTGTCGCTGGTCCTGCTCGGGTTCTGCGTCCTGACCTCAGGGCTGGGGCTGCTGCTCGCCCTGCCGCTCTGGGCGGCTTCAGGCTACGCGGCGTGGAAGGACGTCTTCGGCATCCCGGCCGCGCCCGCCTGAAGCGCCCGCCTCACGCCGTGGGTCGCAGCGAGAAATCCGTGAGCGGCTGCGCCGGCGCCTCGCTGACGACGACGTCGATCACCTGCGCCGCGCCCGGACCGCGCCGGCACCACGCGATCATCGCGGTCACAGCATCTTCGCTCCCCTGCAGATGCGCCTCGACCGTGCCGTCGCGGCAATTGCGCACCCATCCGGCGACGCAAAGCCGCTCCGCCGCGTCGACCGCGGCATAGCGGTAGCCGACTCCCTGGACGCGTCCGTGAACGACGATGCGGCGCGCGATGGTCATGCGGCGGCGATCCGGCGCGCGTAGAGGAGCAGCGCCGCGACGGTCTTCGCATCGGTGATCTCGCCGCGGTCGAGTGCCGCCAGCATCTCGTCGAACCGGAAGGTCACGATGTCGAGGAATTCTCCGGCATCGAGCTTCGCGCCGACGTGGGTCAAGCCCTCGGCAACGAAGATGACGATCTTTTCGTTGGTGTACGAGATGAGCGTGTGGATCGTCGCGAGCTCCGTCCAGGTCGCCGCGGCGTAGCCCGCCTCCTCGATGAGCTCGCGCTGCGCCGTCGCGAGCTCGGCCTCGCCCGGATCGATCTTGCCGGCGGGGAACTCGATGAACACGCGATCGAGCGGATAGCGGAATTGCCGCTCGGCCACGAGGCGTCCGTCCGGCAGCACCGGCACGATCAGCACCGCCCCCGGATGGACGACGTGCTCCCGCGTCGCCGTCGAGCCGTCGGGCAGCCGCACGGTGTCGCGTCGCACGTGGAGGAGCTTGCCGTCGAACACCTCCTCGGACGTCATGCGCGTCTCGATGAGGTGACGATCGTCGCGCCGGTTGGTCATCGCGTCAGACCCAGTCGCGGCCGACGAGGAAGTCGGTATACAGGCGCGCCTCGGGCGAGCCCGGCTCGGGCTTCCAGTCGTAGCGCCACTTCACCACCGGCGGCAGCGACATCAGGATCGCCTCGGTGCGCCCGTTCGACTGCAGCCCGAACAGCGTGCCGCGATCCCAGACGAGATTGAACTCGACGTAGCGGCCGCGCCGATACGCCTGGAAGTCGCGCTCGCGCTCGCCGTAGGGCACGTCCCTGCGCCGTTCGACGATCGGCGCGTAGGCCGGAAGGAAATGATCGCCGACGCTTCTCGCCAGCGCGAAGCAGCGCTCGAATCCGCCCTCGGCGAGATCGTCGAAGAAGATGCCGCCGACGCCGCGCGGCTCGTTCCGGTGCTTGAGGAAGAAGTATTCGTCGCACCACTTCTTGTACCTGCGGTGCACGTCGGCGCCGAACGGCGCCAGCGCGTCGCGGCACGTGCGGTGGAAGTGGATCGCATCCTCCTCGACACCGTAGTATGGCGTGAGATCCATGCCGCCGCCGAACCACCAGACGTCTGCAGCCGATTCCGGGGCCATGGCTTTGTCAGCGCCTTCGCCGGCGTCTCGCCGTACCTCGTCGTACTGTCTCGTCGCCGGCTCGGCGCTTTCGCGCCCTGACCCCGAACTCGGCCGCATCCGTCCTTCGTTTCCCGGCGCGTATGCGACGAACATGCGCACGTTGAGGTGAACCGTCGGCGCATGCGGATTGCGCGGATGCAGCACGAGCGAGACGCCCTGCGCCTCCCACGCCCGGCCGCCGATGCCGGGATGCGCGGCCGACGCAGCGGGTGGAAGCTTCGCGCCCGCGACATGCGAGTAGTTGACGCCGCCGCGCTCGAACACGTTGCCGTCCTCGAGGATTCGGGAGATGCCGCCGCCGCCCTCCGGGCGCGTCCAGGCGTCGCGCCGGAATGGCGTGCCGTCGATCGCCTCGAGCCCTGCAACGATGCGCTGCTGCAGGTCGACGAAGTAGGCGCGTACGGCTTCAGGGTTCATTGCGGGCGATCGCGGGAGGTGGCGCGAGGACGCGCGGATTGTCCCGCGGGCGCGCACGGGCCGCAATGGCCGCGGCGGGCGGCGCGGACGGTCGTGTCAGGCGGCGCGCGGCGCGATCGCGCGATGGCCGATGTCGCCGCGGAACTGCATGCCGTCGAAGCGGATCTCGCCGATTGCGGCATAGGCGGCCCGCTGGGCCTGGCGCACCGAATCGCCAAGCGCCGTCACGCACAGCACGCGGCCGCCGGTGACGACGACGCGCTCGCCCTCCTGCGCCGTGCCCGCGTGGAACACCTTGCAATCGGGATGCGTGGCCTCGGTGACCCGCGCGAGACCGTCAATCGCGTCGCCCTTGCGCGGGCTGTCGGGATAACCGTGCGCCGCGAGCACCACGCCAAGCGCAGTGCGGCGGTCCCATTCGGCTTCGACGCGGTCGAGCCGGCCTTCGCACGCGGCGAGGGCGAGCTCCACCAGATCGGACTTCATCCGCATCATGATCGGCTGCGTTTCGGGGTCGCCGAGGCGGCAGTTGAATTCGAGCACCTTCGGCGTGCCGGCGTCGTCGATCATCACCCCCGCGTACAGGAATCCCGTGTACGGAATGCCGTCCGCCGTCATGCCGGCGACGGTCGGCAGGATGATCTCGCGCATGATCCGCGCGTGCAGCGTCGGCGTGACCACGGGCGCCGGCGAATACGCGCCCATGCCGCCGGTGTTGGGACCCTCGTCGTTGTCGGAGAGGCGCTTGTGGTCCTGAGACGACGCGAGCGGCAGCACGTTGCGCCCGTCGACCATCACGATGAAGCTCGCCTCCTCGCCGGCGAGGAAATCCTCGACGACGACGCGTGCGCCGGCGTCACCCATCGAGTTTCCGACGAGCATCGCGTCGACGGCGGCCTGCGCTTCGGCGACGGTGGCGGCGACGACCACGCCCTTGCCCGCCGCGAGGCCATCGGCCTTCACCACGATCGGCGCGCCCCGCTCCGCAATGTAGGCGTTGGCCAGCGCGGGGTCGGTGAACGTCCGGTACTGCGCCGTCGGAATGCCGTGGCGTTCCATGAACGCCTTGGCGTAATCCTTCGAGCTCTCGAGCTGCGCCGCGGTGCGCGTCGGTCCGAAGATCTTGCAGCCCTGCGGCGCGAAAGGCGTCGACGATGCCGGCGGCGAGCGGACCCTCGGGGCCGACGATCGTCAATGCGATCGATTCGGCCTTCGCGAATTCGACCAGCTGCGCGATGTCCGTGAGAGGGACGTTGGTGAGCGCGGACTCCAGCGCCGTGCCCGCATTGCCGGGGGCGACGAACACCTTGCCGACGCGCGGTGACTGGGCGAGCTTCCACGCGATCGCGTGCTCGCGGCCGCCGCCGCCGACGACGAGGATGTTCACGCCGGCACCACTAGTCGATCCCGATCGAGCCGAAGATATAGAGAATGCTGCCGTGGTTGATGCCGCCGTTCAGCGTCGGGATGAACGTCGAGATCAGCGTCGCCTTCTGGTAGCGCAGCGAGAAGAGCGGCAGGATCGCCGGAAAGGGAATGCCGTTGGCGATGTCGGGCCGCTGCACGAGCATCACCGTGTAGCCCAGTCCCGGCTGGATGTTCTGGCGCTCGCCCCAGAAATAGTTCCAGCCGTAGCCGACCTGATATTCCGGCTGGCTGTGCGAATCGTTGAAGACGAGGAAGAAGACGTTCTCGGTGGTGTGATCGTCGCTCTCCAGCGTGCGCGACCAGCCGCCACCCCAGGCGTTCTGGTTCTCCTGCGCGCGCGCCTCGGCGGTCCAGGTGGCGGGCACGTGCCAGGCGAACCCCGACACCAGGATCTCGTTGTGGCCCTTGTCGAACGTATCGACCACGTGCCGGCACGCCATGTTGACCCAGTCCCACATGTCGTCGCACGCCGCCAGCGCGGGAAACGCGGCGAGCGGGCCGAGGATGAGCGCGGTGGCGAGCCGGAGTGTCCAGTGTCTTGTGCGCATTCGTTCCGCCGATCAGTGTCGAAAGTGGCGTATGCCGGTGAAGACCATAGCGATGCCGCGCTCGTCGGCGGCGGCGATCACTTCCTCGTCGCGCATGCTGCCGCCGGGCTGGATCACGGCGACAGCGCCGTTGTCGGCGACGACGTCGAGGCCGTCGCGGAACGGAAAGAATGCGTCCGACGCCGCGACCGAGCCGGCCAGCGTCAGGTTGGCATTCTTGGCCTTGATCGCGGCGATGCGCGTCGAGTCGACACGGCTCATCTGGCCCGCACCGACGCCGAGCGTCTGGCCGTCGCGGCAGAATACGATCGCGTTCGACTTGACGAATCGGGCGACGCGCCACGCGAACAGGAGATCGGTCAGCTCGGCCGGCGAAGGCGACTTGCGGGTGACGATCCTGAGCGTGGCCGCAGTCACGCTGTCGGTGTCGGCCGTCTGCACCAGCAGCCCGCCGCCGACGCGCTTGAAATCCTGCTGCGGCGCCGGCATCGCCATCGGCCGCGCGATCTCCAGCACGCGCACGTTCTTCTTCTGCGCGATCGCTGCGAGCGCGTCCGCGGTATAGGACGGCGCGATCAGCACCTCGAGGAACTGCGCGGCGACCGCCTCGACCGTCGCGGCGTCGACCGGGCAGTTGAAGGCGATGATGCCGCCGAATGCGGATACCGGATCGGTCGCGAAGGCCCTGCGATACGCCGCGAGCGGGCCGTCGGCAACCGCGACGCCGCACGGATTGGCGTGCTTGACGATGACGCAGGCCGGAGCCTTCGAACGCCTTCACGCATTCCCACGCGGCATCGCTGTCGCCGATGTTGTTGTACGAGAGCTCCTTGCCCTGGAGCTGGCGCGAGGTGGCGATGGTGCCGGGCACGGGCTCCTGGTCGCGATAGAACGCCGCCGCCTGGTGCGGATTCTCGCCGTAGCGAAGGTCCTGCACCTTCGCGACCTGAAGGTTGAATGCGTCCGGAAATGCTGCCGCCGCCCCGTCGGGGCCGCGCGCGGTCAGCCAGTTCGAGATCGCGCCGTCGTAGGCCGCCGTGTGCGTGAAGGCCTTGCGCGCAAGTGCGAAGCGCGTCGCCGTCGAGAGCGCCCTGCCCGTCGCGAGCTCAGCGAGCAGCGCCGCATAGTCCGCCGGGTCGACGACAACGCCGACGTGCTGCCAGTTCTTCGCCGCGGCGCGCACCAGCGTCGGGCCGCCGATGTCGATGTTCTCGATCGCATCGTCGAGCGTGCATCCCGGCTTCGCCACCGTGGCGCGGAACGGGTACAGGTTGACGACGACGAGGTCGATCGCCGGGATCGAATGCTTCTCGAGCGCGGCGACGTGCGCCGGATCGTCACGGCGCGCGAGAATGCCGCCGTGCACCTTCGGATGCAGCGTCTTCACGCGCCCATCGAGCATTTCCGGAAAGCCGGTGTAATCGCCGACCTCCGTCACCGTGAGGCCGGCGTCGGCGAGCGCGTTCGCGGTGCCGCCAGTCGACAGGAGCCGGATGCCGAGCTGCGCGAGGCCGCGCGCGAAGTCGACGACCCCGGTCTTGTCGGACACGGACAGCAGGGCCTGCGTGCAAGGGTGGGGCATGGGAATCGTCAAAGTGGCAGGGGTTCAGCGCAGGCGCGGCGCCGCAAGCGCGGGGCGGCGCGCGCACGGTTCCTTGCCCGGCCGCGGGCGGACGCAGGCGCGCAAGGGTCAGCCTTCAGCGGATGCCGTACTTCGAGAGCTTGGTGCGCAGCGTGTTGCGGTTCATGCCGAGCATGTCGGCCGCCTGCGTCTGGTTGCCGCCCACGCGCTCCATCACCGAAGCGATGAGCGAGCGCTCGACGTTGCCGATCACCATGTCGTAGATGCCGTGCGGAGGCTCGCCGTCCAGCTTGCGGAAATATTCGTCGAGCGACTTCTCGACGACCTTGCCGATCTCGTTGTTGCCGTTGATGCGCAGTGTCTTTCTCACGCGGCCAGGGCCTCCCCGCCCCGAAGCGATGCCTCATGGTTCCGGCCGAACGAATCCCGCGCGTCCACGACCGTCGCCGCAGGGAGGCAATAGTCGAGGCGCTCCGAGCATCCGGCCAGCACGTCGAAGTAATTCGTTACCGCCGAAAGCTGCGCGGCGACCGTTTCCGTGGCGTTGATCGCGCTCCTGAACGCGGCGCCGCCCGCGAGGTCGCGGGTGTACCAGTGAAGGTGCTTACGCGCAATGCGCACGCCCGCGGCTTCGCCGTAGAACTCGTAGTGGTCGTCGAGGTGGTGCAGGATCGCCGCGCGCGCCTCGGCCACCGTCGGCGGCGCGAGCAGCGTGCCGTGGTCGAGGAAATGGCGGATCTCGCGGAAAATCCAGGGGCGGCCCTGCGCGGCGCGACCGATCATCAGCGCATCGGCGCCGGTTTCGTCGAGCACCGCCCGCGCCTTCTGCGGCGAATCGATGTCGCCATTCGCGATCACCGGAATCCGCACCGCGGCCTTGACGGCGCGGATCGTGTCGTACTCGACCGGGCCCGCGAAGGCGCAGGCGCGCGTGCGGCCATGCACTGCCAGCGCGGCAATGCCGGCGTCCTCGGCGATGCGGGCGATGGCAAGCGCGTTGCGATTGCGCGGATCGGTGCCCGTGCGGATCTTGAGCGTCACGGGAACGTCGACCGCACGCACGACGGCGGACACGATTGCGGCAACGAGCGCCTCGTTCGCGAGCAGCGCGGAGCCGGCGGCGGCGTTGCAGACCTTCTTCGCCGGGCAGCCCATGTTGATGTCGATGATCTGCGCACCGCGGCCGACGTTGTAGCGTGCCGCTTCGGCCAGCATGGCGGGATCGGAGCCTGCGATCTGCACGGACATCGGCTCGACTTCGCCGCGGTGATCGATGCGACGCTGCGACTTCTCGGTGCCCCAGAGCCGCGGGTTCGACGCCACCATTTCCGACACCGCATAGCCCGCGCCCATCCGCTTCGCGAGCTGACGGAACGGCCGGTCGGTGACGCCGGCCATCGGCGCCACGACGAGATTGTTGGCAATGATGCAGGTACCGATGCGCACGGCGGGACGATCAGAATTCGCGGCTTGAGCAAACGAGCGGGGGGAGGCAAATTATAACCGCTCCGGCCCGTCCGCGAGCAATGCAAATGTTGGTACCGGCGTGGACGAACGCCGCGGCAATGGCACGAATCTTGGAACGTGGCCGGACGACGCGCCCGGTCTAACGCAGTCCGAACATCATCGCGCGCGAGAACGCGCGCTTCACCGGCGGGACGGCGTCGAGGAAAGTGAGCGCCAACCCGCGCGGCCACCGAAGCAATCCGGCGTCGCTGCCAAAAATTCCGACAAGTCCGTGCGTGAACGCGATGCCCGCCATCCGGTCGATCCGGCGCGCAGCCGACGTAGCGATCCAGCATTGCGCGCGTGCCGATGTCCTCGCGCGGCGAATCGAGAATCGCGAGCGCGAGCCCGTAGGCGTCGCGCAGCCCGACATTGAAGCCCTGCCCCGCGACCGGATGCAGCGTCTGCGCCGCATTGCCGAGCGCGACGCAGCGCGTGCCCGCTGTTTTCCATGCGAATTCCAGCACCAGCGGAAAGGTGCGCCGATCGGCGACGGTCGTGAGACGCGGCAGGCGCGATCCAAACTGGTGCGCAAGGTCCTCGAGAAACGATGGTTCGTCCTGCACCAGCCTCTTTTCCGCGAGTTCCGGCGACATCGTCCACACGAGACCGTAGTGGTTGCCCTCGGGAAGGAGCGCGATCGGACCCGCGGATGCGAATCGTTCCCAGGCGATGCCGCCGGGGTCGGGATCGGTGCCCACCTTTGCGACCATCGCCACCTGATCGTAATCGTGCCGCTGCCGCGATGCGCGGGCGAGAACGCCACCCGTTCCGTCCGCGATCGCGACGAGGCGCGCGACGAGCGGCTGGCCATCGCCTCCGGCCTGCTCGACCGCGGCATAGGCGGCGGTCGCGCCGACCGACTTCACCGACGCCTCGTGCCGGATCGGCACTTTCGCATGCACGAGCGCGGCGTCGAGCGCTGCCTGCAGTGCGCGATAGCTCGCGACGTAGCCGAGCGCGGGCAGACCGACGTCGGCGGCGGCGAGCCGCGCCATGCCGAAGCCTCCGGACTGCGACACGTCGATCTCGGTGATCGGCGTCACCGCGCCGGGCGCGGCCGCGAGCTCCTGCCACACACCCTGCCGCTCGAGGATGAGGCGCGCGCCGTGCGACAGCGCGAGCGAGCGGTCGCCGCGCAGCGATTGCCCTTTGGCGCGGGCGTCGAGCACGACGACGTCGAGGTCGGCGTCGCGCAACGCCAGCGCCAGCGTTGCGCCCACGGGCCCCGCGCCGACGACCACGACGTCATGCATGGCATCTGCCGGCGCGGCGCGCCGGCTCGTCAATGAACGGAATCGCGGCCGCCTATCGGGTGCAGGCCGCCTCGACGTCGGCAACCGATTTCGGCGAGCCGTGCGTGAGGTTCTCGTGGCCGTCCGCGGTGACGAGTACGTCGTCCTCGATGCGCACGCCGATGTCCCAGAACGCCTCGGGCACGTTGTCGGCGCGGCGGATGTAGGTGCCGGGCTCCACGGTCAGCACCATCCCGGGAACGAGCTTCTGCGACGTGCCGTTGACCTGGTAGAGCCCCGCGTCGTGCACGTCGAGACCGAGCCAGTGGCCGGCACGGTGCATGTAGAACTGCTTGTAGCTGCCGCTCTCCAGCACGGCGTCGAGCGTGCCTTGGACGAGGCCGAGATCGATGTAGCCCTGCGCGAGGACGCGTTCGGCGGCCTGATGGTAATCGTGGAAGTTCACGCCGGGCTTCACGGCGTCGAGGCAAGCCTGCTGCGCCGCGAGGACGAGCTCGTAGACGTCCTTCTGCGGGCCGGAGAACCTGCCGCTCACCGGAAACGTCCGCGTGATATCGGACGCATAGCTCTGATACTCGCAGCCGGCGTCGATCAGCAGGAGCTCGCCGTCCTGCAGCTGACGGTTGTTGTCGCGGTAGTGCAGCACGCACGCATTGGGCCCGCCCGCGACGATCGACGGATAGGCGACGGCCTGCGCCCCGCCCTTCAGGAACTCGTGCGTGAGCTCGGCCTCGACCTGGTACTCGTACCAGCCCGGACGCGTCGCCGCCATCGCCCGCCGGTGCGCGCGCGACGAAATCTCGGCCGCACGGCGCATCAGCGCAACCTCGTCCTTGTCCTTGACGAGACGCAGCACGTCGAGCGGCTTTCGCACGTCGACGATCTCCTCGGGTGCCGAGACGCCGGTGCGCGCACGGGCGCGGACCTCGTTGAGGAGATCGGTGACGCGCTTGTCCCATGCCGGAATGAGGCCGAGCGGCGTGTAGAGCGCCGGCTGGTCGGAAGCGAGAGCCGGCAGCATCCCCTCGAGCTCCGCGATGGTGTGCGCCTCGTCGAAGCCGAAGATCTCGCGCGCGGCGTCGGGCCCGTAGCGAAAGCCGTCCCAGATCTCGCGCTCGGCGTTCTTCTCGCGGCAGAACAGGATCTGCCGGTCGCCGTCCTTGCCGGCGACGAGCGCGATCACCGCCTCGGGCTCGGTGAAGCCCGACACGTAGTAGAAATAGCTGTCGTGGCGATACGGATAGAGCGAGTCGCGATTGCGCGCAAATTCGGGCGCCGTCGGGATGAGGGCGAGGCCGCCTCCGGTCTGCGCGCGCATCTGCGCGAGCAGCGCGGTGCGGCGATCACGGTGGGCCTGATGGGCGTTTTTCATGGGTCGGCGATCTGGCTGCGGCGAGGCCGGCAATTATAGAGGTTAATGTCGCGCTGCTCGCGCGGTGCGGCGGTGATTTAGGTTGGGTTACCATCGACCGATGTCACCGACAGACGCCTCCCCCGCGCCGGAGCCGGCCGCGCCGCGCGGCAGCGCGCTGCACGAGGCGAAGCTCGCGGCGCGGCAGGCGATGATGGCGGCACGCGACGCGCTGCCCGCCGCGGCACGCCTCGCGGCCTCCGCCGCGATCACCGCGCGGATCGCCGCCCTGCCGTCGTACATCGCGGCACGGACGGTGCTGCTGACGCTTCCGTTTCGCAGCGAATGGGACACGCTGCCGCTCGTCGAGCAGGCGCTCGCCGCCGGCAAGACCGTGGCCGCGCCGCGGGTCAATCGCGCGACGCGCATGCTCGATCTGCACTCGCTTTCCGATTCGGCGCGCGCACTTCTCCCGGGCGCCTACGGTATTCCCGAGCCGGAGGCCACGGCGGATCGGGTCCCGCCGGAATCGGTGGAATGGGTCCTCGTTCCCGGTGTCGCGTTCGACCGGACCGGTCGGCGCCTCGGCTACGGCGGCGGATACTACGACCGGCTGCTGCCGCTCCTCGGACGCGCCACGCGGGTCGCCGGCGCGTTCGACCTCCAGCTCGTCGATCGCGTGCCGTGGGCGCCGCACGACGTCTGCGTGGACGTGATCGTCACGGAATCGCAGACGCTCGTGATCGAGCGGGCCGGGGCGACGACACGCTAGACGCGCCGGATCGGCGCCGCCAGGTCCCCTGTCAAGGCGCCGCTCACGACGCGCCCCTGAGGGGGAACCAAGGCCAGGCAGCTCACAAGCGGAAAGTGTGTGCTCACACGCCATGGATTATCCAGCCATATACGACTCCTGGATTCGCCCGGCTCTTTGCTCGCCAATGAATATTTTGGAAATAGATTCCATCTGGTGGTAAACTTCGCCGCGCCCCGCCGCCCGGTCGGGTCCAAGGAGCACGCGGGCGCAACCTGACCCGCGCGCATACAATCACTTTCCCCAAAGAACCGGCCGCGACGTCCGCGGCAAACGGTCAAGCGTTCCGGAGGCAGCATGGACGACATTCCCGACCACGATCCGCAGGAAACGCGCGAATGGCTCGACGCGCTCGAAGGCGTGCTCGCCAACGAGGGGCCGGATCGCGCCCACTTCCTGATCGAGCAGCTGATCGACAAGGCGCGCCGCAACGGCGCGTACCTGCCGTTCTCGGCGAACACCGCGTACATCAACACGATCCCGGCCGACAAGCAGGTGCGCCTGCCCGGCGACTTCAACATCGAGCAGAAGATCCGGCACTACGTTCGCTGGAACGCGATGGCGATGGTCGTGCGCGCGAACAAGGACACGAACGTCGGCGGCCACATCGCGAGCTTCGCGTCCGCCGCGATGCTCTACGACATCGGGTTCAATCATTTCTGGCACGCGCCGTCCGCCGCGCACGGCGGCGACCTGGTGTTCATCCAGGGCCACTCGGCGCCCGGTGTCTACGCGCGCGCGTTCATGCTGGGGCGCCTCACGCCGGAGCAGATGGACAACTTCCGGCAGGAAGTGGACGGCAAGGGCATCTCGTCGTATCCGCATCCCTGGCTGATGCCGGATTTCTGGCAGTTCCCGACCGTATCGATGGGCCTCGGGCCGCTGATGGCGATCTACCAGGCGCGGTTCATGAAGTACATGCAGGACCGCGGGATGGCGAAGACCGACGGCCGCAAGGTCTGGGCGTTCATGGGCGACGGCGAGATGGACGAGCCCGAGTCGATGGGCGCGATCGGCATGGCGGCGCGCGAGAACCTCGACAACCTGATCTTCGTCGTCAACTGCAACCTGCAGCGCCTCGACGGTCCGGTGCGCGGCAACGGCAAGATCATCCAGGAGCTCGAGAGCGACTTCCGCGGCGCGGGCTGGAACGTGATCAAGGTCGTCTGGGGACGGCACTGGGATCCGCTGCTCGCGCGCGACAAGAAGGGCATCCTGATGCGCCGGATGATGGAATGCGTCGACGGCGAGTACCAGACGTTCAAGGCGAAGGACGGCGCCTACGTCCGCGAATATTTCTTCAACACGCCGGAGCTGAAGGAGCTCGTCGCCGACTAGTCCGACGAGGACATCTGGATGCTGAACCGCGGCGGCCACGATCCGTTCAAGGTCTACGCCGCGTACCACGCGGCGGTGAATCACACGGGCCAGCCGACCGTCATCCTCGCCAAGACGATCAAGGGCTACGGGATGGGCGAATCGGGCGAGGCGCAGAACATCACGCACCAGCAGAAGAAGATGTCGAACGAGTCGATCCGGCGGTTCCGCGACCGCTTCCACATGCCGGTGCCCGACGACAAGCTCGACGACGTGCCGTACCTGACGTTCCCGAAGGGCTCGCCCGAATTCGAGTACATGGAGGCGCGCCGGATGGAGCTCGGCGGCTACCTGCCGGCCCGCCGGCAGAAGGCCGAGGCGCTTGCGATGCCGGAGCTCGCCGCGTTCGAGCGCTTCCTCAAGAGCACCGAGGACCGCGAGATCTCGACCACGATGGCGTTCGTGCAGATCCTGCAGCTCCTCGTGCGCGACAAGACCCTCGGCAAGCACATCGTGCCGATCGTCCCGGACGAATCGCGGACGTTCGGCATGGAGGGGATGTTCCGCCAGCTCGGCATCTGGAACCAGCAGGGCCAGCTCTACACGCCGGAGGACTCCGACCAGCTCATGTTCTACAAGGAGTCGAAGAACGGCCAGATCCTGCAGGAAGGCATCAACGAGGCCGGCGGCATGTGCGACTGGATCGCCGCCGCGACGTCGTACTCGACGCACGGCGTGCCGATGATCCCGTTCTACATCTTCTATTCGATGTTCGGCTTCCAGCGCGTCGGCGACCTCGCGTGGGCGGCGGGCGACATGCGCTCGCGCGGCTTCCTGCTGGGCGGCACCGCCGGCCGGACGACGCTGAACGGCGAGGGCCTGCAGCACGAGGACGGGCACTCGCACATGATCTCGGCGACGATCCCGAACTGCATCTCGTACGATCCGACGTTCGGCTACGAGGTCGCGGTCATCATCCAGGACGGCCTGCGCCGGATGTACGCGGAGCAGCAGGACGTCTATTACTACCTGACGGTGATGAACGAGAACTACGCGCAGCCGGCGATGCCGGAAGGTGCGGCGCCCGACATCATCAAGGGGATGTATCTGCTTCCGGGCGGGCCCGAAGAAGGCGAAGGCGCCGCGCGTGCAGCTGCTGGGCTCGGGGACGATCTTCCGCGAGGTGATCGCGGCCGCCGACCTCCTGAAGAACGACTGGGGCGTGGAAGCCGATCTCTGGAGCTGCCCCAGCTTCACCGAGCTCGCGCGCGACGGCATGCGGGTGACGCGCGACGCGATGCTGAATCCGACCGACGCCGGCGAAGGAGGCGCACGTCGACGCGTGCCTCAAGGGCACGACGGGCCCGGTGATCGCCGCGACCGACTACATGCGCGCGTACGCCGACCAGATCCGTGCCTGCGTCGCGCGCCGCTACGTCGTGCTCGGCACCGACGGCTTCGGCCGCTCCGACACGCGCGAGAAGCTGCGGCGCTTCTTCGAGGTCGACCGCTTCTACGTGACCGTCGCCGCGCTGAAGGCGCTCGCCGACGAGGGCACGCTGCCCGCGGCGAAGGTGGCCGAGGCGATGAAGAAGTACGGCCTCGATCCGGAGAAGCCGGCGCCATGGACTGTCTAGCCGCCCGACACGTGGAGCCATCAGCATGAGCACGATCGAAGTCAAGGTCCCGGACATCGGCGACTTCAAGGACGTCCCGGTCATCGAGGTCTTCGTGAAGGCCGGCGACGTCGTCGCCGCCGAGGACTCGCTCGTCACGCTCGAATCGGACAAGGCGACGATGGACGTGCCGGCGCCCGCCGCAGGCACGGTGAAGGAAATGAAGCTGAAGGTCGGCGACAAGGTCGCCGAGGGCACGCTGATCCTCACGCTCGAGACTGGCGACGCGGCGCCCAAGGCTGCGCCAGCGTCGACGGCGCCCGCTCCCAGTCCCGCGGCTGCGCCTGCGCCGACGCCGGCCCCTGCGGCATCGGCAGCGTCCGCGGAGCCTGCGGAACCCGCGCCCGCGCCCCGCGCCGCGGCACCCGCCGCCGCACCGGCAGCGCCGATCGACGGCGACAGCTTCAAGGCGGCGCACGCGTCGCCGTCGGTGCGCAAGTTCGCGCGCGAGCTGGGCGTCGATCTCGCCCGGGTCACAGGCAGCGGTCCGCACGGCCGCATCCTCCAGGAGGACGTGCAGAATTTCGTCAAGCAGGCGATGACCGGTGCGGCGTCCGGCGCCGCGACGGGCGGCGGCATCAGCGGCGGCGGCGAGCTCAATCTGCTGCCATGGCCGAAGGTCGACTTCGCGAAGTTCGGGCCGTTCGAGACGCGGCCGCTGTCGCGGATCAAGAAGATCTCCGGCGCGAACCTCGCGCGGAACTGGGTGATGATCCCGCACGTCACGCAGTTCGACGAGGCGGACATCACCGACCTCGAGGCCTTCCGCGTCGCGCTCAACAAGGAGAACGAGAAGGCCGGCATCAAGGTGACGATGCTCGCGTTCCTGATCAAGGCGAGCGTCGCGGCGCTGAAGAAGTTCCCGGATTTCAACGCCTCGCTCGACGGCGACAACCTCATCGTCAAGCAGTACTTCCACATCGGCTTCGCCGCCGACACGCCGAACGGCCTCGTCGTCCCGGTGATCCGCAACGCCGACCAGAAAGGCGTGCTCGCCATCGCGAAGGAGATGGGCGAGCTCTCCGCGAAGGCGCGCGAGGGCAAGCTCGGGCCGGCCGAAATGCAGGGCGGCTGCTTCTCGATCTCCTCGCTCGGCGGCATCGGCGGCACCGCGTTCACGCCGATCATCAACGCGCCCGAGGTCGCGATCCTCGGCGTGTCGAAGTCGCAGATGAAGCCGGTGTGGAACGGCAAGGAGTTCGCGCCGCGCCTGATGCTGCCGCTGTCGCTCTCGTACGACCATCGCGTGATCGACGGCGCGTCGGCGGCGCGCTTCACCGCGTACCTCTGCGCGCTGCTCGCCGACATGCGCCGCGTGATGCTCTAGACGGATCCGACATGGCTACCATCGAAGTCAAGGTTCCGGACATCGGCGACTTCAAGGACATCCCGGTCATCGAGGTGTTCGTGAAGCCGGGCGATACGGTCGCCGCCGAGGATTCGCTCGTCACGCTCGAGTCGGACAAGGCGACGATGGATGTGCCTTCGCCCGCCGCGGGAATCGTCAAGGAAGTCCACGTCAAGGTCGGCGACAAGGTCAGCGAAGGTTCCCTGATCGTCGTGCTCGATTCCGCCGCGGCCGCGACCGCACCGTCGCAGCCTGCGTCCGGTGCAAAGGCCGGCGCCGCGGCGTCCGCGCCGCCTGCTGCGGCGACGGCGACGCCCGCCGCGCCCGCCGCGCCGCCGCCGCGCCGATTCCCGGCGCGGCGCCCGCGTACACCGGCAAGGTCGACGTCGAATGCCAGATGCTCGTGCTGGGCTCGGGCCCGGGCGGTTACAGCGCCGCGTTCCGCGCCGCGGATCTCGGGATGAAGACGGTGCTCGTCGAGCGCTACGCGGACCTCGGCGGCGTCTGTCTCAACGTCGGCTGCATTCCGTCGAAGGCATTGCTGCATATCGCCGCCGTGATGGACGAGGCGAAGGCGCTTGCCGACCACGGCGTCGCCTTCGGTACGCCGCAGGTCGACCTCGACAAGCTGCGCGGGTGGAAGAACAAGGTCGTCGGCAAGCTGACCGGCGGCCTCGCGGGCATGGCGAAGTCGCGCAAGGTCGACGTCGTGCGCGGCGTCGGCCAGTTCCTCGACCCGCACCATCTCGAGGTCGAGGTGACCGAAGGAACGGGTCAGGCGAAATCGGGTGCGAAGAAGGTCGTTAAGTTCGCGCAGGCGATCATCGCCGCCGGCTCGCAGGTCGTGCGGCTGCCGTTCATCCCCGATGACCCGCGCGTGCTCGATTCGACCGGCGCGCTCGAGCTCGCGTCGATTCCCAAGCGCATGCTCGTGATCGGCGGCGGCATCATCGGCCTCGAGATGGGCACCGTGTACTCGACGCTGGGCTCGCGCCTCGACGTCGTCGAGATGCTGCCGGGGCTGATGCCGGGCGCCGACCGCGATCTCGTCCGCGTCTGGGAGAAGGTCAACAAGCATCGCTTCGACCGCATCATGCTCGGCACCCGGACGACCGCGGTCGAAGCGAAGCCCGATGCGCTGTGGGTGACGCTTCGACGGCCCGAACGCGCCGAAGGAGCCGCAACCGTACGACGCCGTGCTGATGAGCGTCGGCCGCGCGCCCAACGGGAAGAAGATCGCCGCGGACAAGGCCGGCGTCGCCGTCACCGACCGCGGCTTCATTCCCGTCGACAACCAGATGCGCACCAACGTGCCGCACATCTTCGCGATCGGCGACGTCGTCGGCCAGCCGATGCTCGCGCACAAGGCCACGCACGAAGGCCACGTCGCCGCTGAAGCGGCCGCCGGCGAAAAGAGCTTCTTCGACGCTCGCGTCATTCCGTCGGTCGCCTACACCGATCCCGAGATCGCATGGGTCGGGCTCACCGAGGACGAAGCGAAGGAGAAAGGCATCAAGGTCGAAAAGAGCCTCTTCCCCTGGGCGGCGTCGGGTCGCGCAATCGCCAACGGCCGCGACGAGGGGCACACCAAGCTGCTGTTCGACGCGGCGACGCACCGGATCGTCGGCGGCGGCATCGTCGGCACGCACGCGGGCGATCTCATCGCCGAGCTCGCGCTCGCGATCGAGATGGGTGCCGACGCCGTCGACATCGGCCGCACGATCCATCCGCATCCGACGCTGTCCGAATCGGTGGGCCTCGCCGCCGAAGCCTTCGAGGGCGTCTGCACGGATCTTCCGCCGGCGCGCAAGAAATAGCGCGTACCGCAGAATTCAGGCGCGCAGATTTTTTCCTGAGGGCCGCACGCGTATTGCCGAATATACCCAAAACGGGCATGTTCACACCCAATATGGGCACAAAGACTGTCGGGACACGCAGGCGTCGAGCGTCGGGATTGGCGGACGCTCTGTTTTCGACGACGCAGCAACGCGTGCTCGGCCTGTTGTTCGGTCAACCCGACCGCAGCTTCTACGCGACGGAGCTGATCGCCCGGACGCTCGCCGGGTCGGGCGCCGTTCAGCGAGAACTGGCCCGGCTGGAGCAGACCGCGCTGGTCACGACTCGCCGGCTCGGGACGCAAAGGCACTATCAAGCCAATCCGAAATCGCCGCTTTACGCGGAACGGTGCAGCATTGCGCAAAAGACGTTTGGACTGGCCGAGCCGCTGCGCGAAGTCCTCGCCAGGTTGGCACACAAGATTATGGCGGCATTCGTATTCGGATCCGTCGCCAAACGACGGGACACGGTCGCCAGTGACATCGATCTCATGGTCGTCAGCGACGACCTGACGTACGCCGACGTGTTCGCCGCGCTGGAGCCGCTGGCCGCGAAGCTCCGTCGAACGGTGAACCCAACCGTCTACAGCATGAAGGAACTGCGCAGGCGCGTCACCCGCGACAACGCCTTCGTGAAGCGCGTGCTTGCGCAGCCGAAAATCTGGGTGATCGGGAGCGAAGATGACATCGCCGCTTGACCGCCTGGCCGATCCCTGGCAAGGCGCCGTCGATCGAACCCGCGGATGCGAAGGAGTTCGCCGGTCTCAAACGGTCCGGCCTGACCCGGCTTGGCGATGCGTGCAACACGACCATTTCGCTCGAAGGCCGCTTCGATCCCGCATACAACGCCGCTCACGCGCTTTGCCTCGCGGCGCTGCGGCATCGCGGGTTCCGGCCCGCCAATCGCTACATCGTGTTCCAGACGCTGCCGCACACGCTCGACCTCGGACCGGAGGTGTGGCGGGTGCTCGCAAAGGGCCATGACGTTCGCAACCTCGGTGAGTACGAGGGCGAGCTCGACATCGACGAGCGTCTCGTCGCGGATCTGATCGCGGCATGCCGCGCCGTGGCGGCAAAGCTCGAAACGCTGCCACCCATACGCTGATGCACGAATAAATTCATCAAACAATCGAAGGGCAGAAGCCATGACCCAGGACGAAATGAAGCAGGCGGTCGCCCGCGAGGCGATCAAATACGTTGTCGACGACGAGTTCATCGGCGTCGGCTCGGGCTCGACGGCGAATTTCTTCATCGACGAGCTCGCCAGGGTCAAGAACCGGATCAAGGGTGCGGTGTCGAGCTCGGCGAAGTCCACCGAGCGGCTCAAGGGGCACGGCATCTACGTCGAGGACCTCAACAACGTGTCCGGCCTGCCGGTGTACGTCGACGGCGCCGACGAGGTGACCGAGCACGGCGCGATGATCAAGGGCGGCGGCGGCGCGCTGACGCGCGAGAAGATCGTCGCGGCCGTGGCGCGCAAGTTCGTCTGCATCGTCGATGCGACGAAGCTCGTCCCGGTGCTCGGCAAGTTTCCGCTGCCGGTCGAGGTGATCCCGATGGCGCGGAGCTACGTGGCGCGCCAGCTGGTGCTGCTGGGCGGCCAGCCGGCGTGGCGGATGGGCTTCACGACGGACAACGGCAACGTGATCCTCGACGTCCACGGCCTCGCGCTGACGAATCCTGTCGAGATGGAGGCGAGGATCCGGGCCATCGCCGGCGTCGTCACGGTCGGGCTGTTCGCGCAGCGCGGCGCCAACGTGATCCTGCTTGGCAGCAACACCGGGGTGAAGACGCTGGTCGTCTGAACGCCGCCCGCGCCGCCGCCCGGCTGCGTTGGCGCTAGAATGTCCGCATGTCCAATCTCCTGATCCCGGGGCTCGGCACCTTTTCCGACGTCGCCGCGTACATGCACGGCGTCGGCGATGCCGCCCGTGCCGCGTCGCGCGAACTCGCCCGCGCCGGCACGCAGGCGCGCAACGACGCGCTCCATGCGATGTCCGCCGCGATCCGGCGCGCCAGCGCAAAGCTCGTCGCGGCGAATCGCGTGGATGTCGCCGCGGCGCAAGCCGCCGGCAGCGACAAGGCCTTCGTCGACCGCCTGACGCTCTCGCCTGGTCAGGTCGATGCAATGGCGGACGGCATCGACGCCATCGCGGCGCTGCCTGACCCGATCGGCGAGATCAGCGGGCTCGTCAACCGGCCATCCGGCATCCAGGTCGGGCGGATGCGCGTGCCGCTCGGCGTCGTCGGCATCATCTACGAGTCGCGTCCCAACGTCACCGCCGACGCCGCGGCACTCTGCATCAAGTCTGGCAATGCGTCGATACTGCGCGGGGGCTCGGAGGCGCTCTCGAGCAACCAGGCGATCGCCGCGTGCGTGCACGAAGGCCTCGTCGCCGCGGGCCTGCCCCCGACGGGAGTGCAGGTCGTGGCGACCAGCGACCGCGCCGCCGTCGGCTGCCTGATCGCCGACGAAAAGCACGTCGACGTGATCATCCCCCGCGGCGGCAAGAGCCTCATCGAACGCATCGCGAGCGAAGCGAAGGTTCCCGTCATCAAGCACCTCGACGGCGTCTGTCATGTCTACATCGACGCCTACGCCGACGTCGACATGGCGGTCCGCATCGCCGACAACGCGAAGACCCAGCGCTACTCGCCGTGCAATACGATGGAGACGCTCCTCGTCCACGCCGCCATCGCCACGCGCGTGCTGCCGCCGCTGGCGTCGATCTACGCGGCGAAGGGCGTCGAGCTCCGCGGCTGCGAGCGCGCCCGCGCGCTGGTGCCGGCGATGAAGGTCGCGACCGAGAACGACTGGTACACCGAGTATCTCGCGCCGATCCTCTCGGTGCGTGTCGTCGACGATCTCGACGCGGCGATCGCGCACATCGCGAAGTACGGCTCGCAGCATACGGACGCCATCGTCACCGCGAATCACGCGGCGGCAATGCGCTTCCTGCGCGAGGTCGACTCGAGCACGGTCATGGTCAATGCATCGACGCGATTCGCCGACGGCTTCGAGTTCGGCCTGGGCGCCGAGATCGGCATCTCCACCAACAAGCTGCACGCCCGCGGTCCCGTCGGGCTGGAAGGACTCACCAGCCAGAAGTGGATCGTGCTGGGCTCGGGCCAGATCCGAGAGAGCTAGCGCACGCCGCGGCCCGCGCTTCGCCCGGGCTCACTTCGCTTTACCCCACGAACGAAAGCGCAGCCCGCCCATGTCATCGTCGGTATCGGTGTCCATCGCGACCAACAGCGCGATTGCCGCGGCGAAGGGCTTCGGCTTCTTCGTCACCGGCTCGCCCACGTTCTTCGCCGAGACCGTGCATTCGCTCGCCGACGTCGGCAACCAGGTGCTGCTGAAGATCGGCGAGGTGCGCGGCCGTGCCGGCCCCAACCGCGATCATCCCTTCGGGCGCGGCCAGGAAAAATTCTTCTGGGCGCTGGTGTCGGCGGTCAGCGTGTTCTTCATCGGCTGCGGCATCAACGTCTATCACGGCATCCACGCCCTCATCAGCCCGACGGACATCCAGCCGTTTTCGCTGCTGGTGCTGGGCCTGCTCGTGTTCGCGCTCGCGCTCGAGGGATGGACGTTCTCGATCGCGTGGAAGGAGATCGGCGGTCTGCGTGGCCTCAAGGAGAACCGCAACAACGTGACGGTGCTCGCGGTGCTGCTCGAGGATGCCGTCGCGCTCTTCGGCATTCTGCTGACGCTGCTCGTCGCCGGCGTGTCGTACGTCGCGGGGCCGCGGCCCGAGTTCGACGCGGCGGTCGCCATCGTCGTCGGAATTCTCCTCGGCGTGATGGCGCTTTTTCTCGCGGCGCTCAATCGACGCCTGCTGATCGACAGCTCCGATCGGGCGCTCGACCGCGACGCCGAAGCGTGGCTGAAGACGCAGGGTGTCGCTGCCGACGTGCGCTCGCTCATCGTCGACGACGATCGCGCAGTGGCGTTCATCTGCTACCCGGCAGGAGGTGCCGGGCTCCTACGCGCTCGGACAGGCACTGAAGGCGCACGCGCACGGCGTGCTGCACAAGACGCTCGACGCGGTCTACTGGAAGTTCCGGCACTGAGCCCGCGATGACCGCGACGGCATCGGATGTTCTTCTGTTCTGGTTCGGCGAACTGCCGCACGAGAGTCGCGACGTCTGGTTCCGCAAGGATCCCGCCTTCGACGCCCTGATCCGCGAGCGTTTCGGCGATGCGGTTGCCGCGGCGCAGGACGGTGCGTTCTCGGACTGGTCGGTCTCCACGCGCGGCGCATTGGCGCGCGTGATCCTGCTCGATCAATTCACCCGCAACATCTATCGCGACACTGCGCGCGCATTCGCCGGCGACGCGCAGGCACTCGCGATAGCCACCGCAGTCGTCGATGCCGGCCTCGACCGCGCACTCGACCGCTACGAGCGACAATTCCTTTACCTGCCGTTCGAGCACGACGAATCCGCGGTGGTGCAGGATCGCTCGGTCGAGCTGTTCGCCGCCCTCGCGCGGGAGACGGGCGACGACTCGCTCATGCCCTGGGCACGGCGGCACGCCGAGATCGTCCACCGCTTCGGCCGCTTTCCCCACCGCAATGCGATCCTGGGCCGCGCCTCGACGCCGGAAGAAACGGCATTTCTCGAGGGACCCGGGTCGCGCTTCTGATCCGGACCTTCGATGCAGCTTTCGGCCGATCCACGCAGCGTGACCGAGCGCGCGCCGGCGCGGCCGCGGCGCGCCTCGCGTTCGCGCGCACGCTGAAGACGCGCGGCCATGGAGAATGCGAACCAGGGCGGACTCGCCATCCTCGGCGGAACCTTCGACCCGATCCACTACGGTCATCTCGAGCTCGCACGCGAAGTCAGGGATGCGCTTCCGTTTGCCGAGCTGCGGCTCGTTCCGGCCGGCACGCCGCCGCACCGTCCGGCGCCGTTCGCATCGGGGGCGCACCGCCTCGCGATGGCGCGACTCGGCGTCGAGGCATATCCCGGGCTTGGCGTCGACGACCGCGAGATAGGACGTGCCGGCTTGAGCTACACCGTGCTCACGCTGGAGGAACTGCGCGCGGAAGCGCCCGTTCGCCCGCTGGCGCTCATCGTCGGCGCCGACGCGCTGTCCGGCCTGCCGCAATGGCACCGCTGGCGCGAAATCTTCGGGCTCGCCCACATCGTCGTCGTGGCGCGACCCGGATTCGAATCCGCTCACGCAGTGTCACCGGAGCTCGCGCACGACTGGCAGCGGCGCTTCACCGCCGACCCCAGCGAGCTCGCGCGCCGCCCGGCCGGTGCGATCGTCGTGCAGCCGATCACCGCGCACCCGATATCGGCGTCGGCGATCCGTGCGCTGCTGGCGCGGGGGCGCGACGGCGCGGTTGCGGCGGCAGGTTTGCTTCCGCCCGCGGTTTTGGCCTATATTGAACGCAACCAACTCTACCGATTACGCCCGGATGCGACTTAACAAGCTGCAAAAGACCGCCGTCACCGCACTCGAAGACATCAAAGCGCGCGACATCGCCGTTCTCGACGTCCGCAAGCTCACCAGCCTTTGCGACACCCTCGTGATCGCCAGTGCCGAGTCCAATCGGCAGGTGAAGGCGCTCGCGAGCCACGTCCGCGACAAGCTGAAGGAATCCGGCGCGACCATCGTCGGCGTCGAGGGCGAGGACACGGGCGAATGGGTATTGGTCGACGCCGGCGACATCGTCATCCACATCATGCAGCCGGCGGTGCGCGCCTACTACAACCTCGAAGAGCTGTGGGCGCCGCCGAAGACCCGGCTCGCCCGGGCGCGCCCCGCGCAGCGCGCGGCGGCGTAGCCGCCCGCGGGGCCGCGATCGCCGCCGCCCGCGATGAAGCTTCGCATCGTCGCGTTGGGCCACAGGATGCCGGCGTGGGTCGATGCGGGATTCGACGACTACGCGCGGCGGATGCCGCGCGATCTCAGCGTCGAGCTCATCGCGCTGAAGCCCGAGACGCGCAACCAGGGCAAGCCCGTGGCCGCGCTGCTCGCCACCGAAGCGCAGCGCATCGGCGCGGCCTGCAAGGACGCCCGCGTGGTCGCGCTCGACGAGCATGGCAAGTCGTGGACGACCCGCGAGCTCGCCACCCGGCTCGAAGCCTGGCGCACCGACGCCCGCGACGTCGCCTTCGTCATCGGCAGCGCCGACGGGCTCGACGCGTCCGTCAAGCACGGCGCCGCCCACACCGTCGCGCTGTCGGCGCTGACGCTGCCGCACGGCCTCGTGCGCGTGCTGCTGGCGGAACAGCTCTATCGCGCGGCGAGCATTCTGTCGGGCCACCCGTATCATCGCGACTGAACGCCCCCGATCCAAGGACCGTCCCCATGAGCGCACCTTCGATCTACCTCGCCTCGAAAAGCTCCCGCCGCGAGGCGCTGCTCCGCCAGCTCGGCATCGATTTCAAGCCGCTCCTGCTGCGCGAGGCGGCGGGGCGTGAGCGCGACGTCGTCGAGGAGGTGCGAGACGGCGAGCCGCCGCTCCATTACGTCGAGCGCATCGCGCGTACCAAGACGCTGGTCGGCGCGCAGCAGATGCAGCGGCGCAAGCTCGATCCGCGACCCGTGCTCGGCGCCGACACCGAGGTGGTGCTGGACGGCGTCGTGTTCGGCAAGCCGCGCGACGCCGCGGACGCCGCGCGCATGCTGATGGCGCTCTCGGGCCGCACGCACGAAGTGCTGACGGCCGTCGCCGTCTGCTGGAACGACGAGATCAGCGCCGAGATCTCCGCGTCGTCGGTGACGTTCTGCGACATCCAGCGCGCCGACATCGACCGCTACGTCGCCACCGGCGAGCCGTTCGACAAGGCCGGCGGCTATGCGGTGCAGGGCCGCGGCGCGGCGTTCGTGCGCCGCATCGATGGCAGCTACTCGGGGGTCATGGGATTGCCGCTCTACGAGACGGCGGCCCTTCTCGCCCGGATCGGCTTCCCCGTGCTATAAAGTCGGCAACCCATATCGCTGCGCGCGCGTTCGCGCGGGCCCACGCCCGGAGAATCGCGCCGGTGCAAAAAGGATTCTCACCTTGGACCTTTCCGCCCGCGAATGTCACATGAAATCCTTATCAACGTAACGCCTCAGGAAACCCGCGTCGCGATGCTCGGCGAGGGCGTCGTGCAGGAATTGCACATCGAACGCGCAAGCGCGCGCGGGCTCGTCGGGAACATCTACCTGGGCCGGGTCGCCCGCGTCCTGCCGGGCATGCAGAGCGCGTTCGTCGAGATCGGGCTCGAACGCGCGGCGTTCCTCCACGTCGCCGACATCTGGGAGCACCGCCAGAATGGCCACGGCGGAAGCGACATCCGACCCATCGAGAAGATCCTGCACGAGGGCCAGTCGCTGCTCGTGCAGGTGATCAAGGATCCGATCGGCACCAAGGGCGCGCGGCTCTCGACGCAAGTGAGCCTCGCCGGGCGCCTGCTCGTGTACCTGCCGCAGGATTCGCACATCGGCATCTCGCAGCGCATCGAGGACGAGGCCGAGCGCGAGAGCCTGCGCGAAAAGCTGCAGCTGCTGCTGCCCGACGGCCTCATCGGCGGCTTCATCATCCGGACCATGGCGGAGACCGCCACCGGACGCGAGATGGAGAACGACATCGGGTACCTCACGAAGCTGTGGGGCGATCTCAACTCGCGTGCCGGGGTCGTCCCGGCGCCCGCGCTGCTCTACCAGGACCTCAATCTTGCGCAGCGCGTGCTGCGCGACATGGCGACCGAGGAGACGCTGCGCGTCGTCGTCGACTCGCGCGAGACGTTCGTGCGGATGCGCGAATGGGCGGCCGAATACACGCCCGCGCTGACCGAGCGCATCCAGCACCACTCGGGCGAGCGGCCGCTGTTCGATCTCTACAGCGTCGAGGACGAGATCGAGAAGGCGCTGGCGCGCCGCGTCGATCTCAAGTCGGGCGGCTACCTGATCGTCGACCAGACCGAGGCGATGACGACGATCGACGTCAACACCGGCGGCTTCGTCGGCGGGCGCAGCTTCGACGACACGATCTTCAAGACGAACCTCGAGGCGGCGCAGGTCATCGCGCGGCAGCTGCGGCTGCGCAACCTCGGCGGCATCATCATCATCGACTTCATCGACATGGAGAATCTCGACCACCGCAGCGCGGTGCTGGCCGAGCTCAATCGTGCGCTCGCGCCCGATCGCACGCGGCTGTCCGTCAACGGCTTCACCCAGCTCGGCCTGGTCGAGATGACGCGCAAGCGCACTCGGGAGTCGCTGGCCCACGTGCTCTGCGAGCCCTGCCCCATGTGCCGCGGTCGCGGCGAGTTGAAGACCGCGCAGACGATCTGCTACGAGATCCTGCGCGAGATCGTGCGCGAGTCGAAGCAGTTCAACGCGCGCGAATTCCGGATCCTCGCCGCGCAGCCGGTGATCGACCTCTTTCTCGACGAGGAGTCGCAGTCGCTGGCCCAGCTCGGCGACTTCATCGGCAAGCCGATCTCGCTCCAGGTGGAGTCGATCTACACGCAGGAGCAGTACGACATCGTGCTGATCTGATCGGGTGGGGACGACGCCGACGTGAAGCTCCTCGCGCGCATCGGCGATTTCTTCGCGCGGCTGTTCGGCCGCCGGCCCCCGGAGCCGGGACGCTTCATTCCGGGCGCAAAGTCTGCCTTCTCGGGATTCCTGCGCACGCTGCCGTGGATCTGGCCGCGCCGCGAATACCTCGTCTATGTCCCGCGAGGCTGGTCGCGATGGAAGCGCGCGCCGCTGCTGGTGTTCTGCCACGGCTGCCGGCAGACGCCGGAGGAGTTCGCCGAGGGGACGCGCATCGCCGCGCTCGCCGACGCGTCCGGCTGTCTCGTGCTGCTGCCTCGCCAGAAGGATTCGGCCAACGCGTGGCGCTGCTGGAACTGGTTCGACGCGGCCACCGCGGGAGGGGCCGGCGAATCGGCGATCGTCGCCGCGATGATACGCAAGGTGCGCCGCCGGTATCGCGCGGACCGCCATCGCGTCCTCGTCGTCGGCATGTCGGCGGGCGGAGCGCTCGCGGCGGCACTCGGCGTGCGCCACCCGAAGCTCGTCCATGCAGTCGCCGTGCATTCGGGTCTCGCCTGCGGCGCCGCGACGTCGGCCTTCACCGCCATCAGCGTAATGCAGCGCGGGCCGGACAACGACGTGGAGGCGATCGCCGCCAAGGCGGCGACCGATGCCAGATCCCATCTGCCGGTGCCGCTCCTCGCGATCCACGGCGGCGGCGACACCGTGGTGGGCGCGGTCAACGCGGCGATGCTGGTGCGCCAGTACCTGCGCCTCAACGGCCATCCGGCCGTCGATGCGGTGGGAGTTGCGCCACGAGCGCTCCCGCCAGCCGACCTCGAGCGCACCGACGCGGCGCCCGGAGAGCGCTCGTGCACGACGCGCGAGTGGCGCGTCGGCGACCGCCTCGTCGCGCGCCTTGTGTGGATCGACGGTCTCGGACACGCATGGAGCGGCGGCGACGACGCGCTGCCGTTCAACGACGCGCTCGGACCGGACGCCACCGCGCTCGTTCGAGATTTCCTGCGCGACGCCTTGCCGTAACATTGCACTCCCGACGCCCCGCCCGGAGCCGCTCATGCCCGCGACCGCAATGAACCATTTCACGATCCTGACCGACAACGTCCCGGCGACGGTCGAGTTCTACGGCGACCTCCTGGGGCTCGAGGCGGGCCCGCGGCCGCCGTTCACGTTCCCGGGTGCGTGGCTCTACGCAGGCGGCCAGCCGATCCTGCATGTCGTCGGCGGCAAGCCACGCAGCGAGCTGCGCGCCGGCGTCATCGATCACATGGCGTTTTCCGCGCGCGGCCTCGCAGAAACGCTGCAGAAGCTCGAGCGGCGCGGCATCGCGCACGACTGCCGGCGTCTCGCCGGCGCGGCGACGTGGCAGCTCTTCTTTCACGACCCGAACGGCGCCCGTGTCGAGCTCGATTTCGCAGGCGACGAGCCGGGTCCGCGCGGATGAGGCTGCCCGCCGTCGAGCCGGATCATCTCGTCGTCGCCGCACTGACGCTCGAGCAGGGGTGCGACTGGGTCGAGGCGAAGCTCGGCGTGCGTCCGCAGGCCGGCGGCAAGCACGTCGCAATGGGGACGCACAACGCGCTCGTCGGACTCGGCAAGCGCTTCTACCTCGAAGTGATCGCGGTCGACCCGGAAGGCGCGGCGCCGCCGCGCCCGCGCTGGTTCGATCTCGACGAGCCGCGCATGAAGGCCGCGCTTGCGGAAGGCCCGCATCTCGTCCACTGGGTCGCGCGCACAACCAACCTCGATGCGTGGGTCGCGCGCCTTCCCGATCACGGCGCGGCCACGCCGATGACGCGCGGCGACATGCAGTGGCGCATCACCATACCTGCGGACGGGCATCTGCCGGGACGCGGACTGGTGCCGACCCTCATCCAGTGGAGCGATGCGCGCCATCCGGCGGACGGGCTGCCGGATTCCGGCCTGCGCCTCGCCGCCATTGCGGGCGAGCATCCGACGCCCGAGCTGATCCGGGCGGAGATCGCGACGCTTGGATTGTCGGACGTGCTGAAGGTCACGTACGCGAAATCGCCGCGTCTCGCGATGATGCTGCGCAGTCCGCGCGGCACTGCGGTCCTGTAGAGCATCGCGGACTGGCGCCGCGACTCCAGGGCCCCGGCAATTTCGACGAACTCCCAGGAGATTCGCCATGTCGTTTCTCGAACAGGCCGCCATCTTCCTCGCGACGGCCGTGCTCGTGGTTCCGCTCTTCCGCCGGCTGCAGCTGGGCGCAGTACTGGGATATCTCGCAGCCGGCGCGCTGATCGGACCATGGGGGCTCGGCGTCGTCCCGCACGCGCAGGCCACACTGAGCTTCGCCGAGCTGGGCGTCGTCCTGCTGCTGTTTCTCGTCGGGCTCGAGCTCGAGCCGTCGCGACTGTGGGCGTTGCGCCAGCCGGTGTTCGGTCTGGGTGGCGTCCAGGTCGCCGTCACCGGCGCGGTTGTCACCGTGCTCGCGCACGTGTTCGGGCTCGCATGGCCCGCGGCAACCATCGTCGGCTTCGGCCTCGCGATGTCGTCGACGGCGATCGTGCTCGCGTGGCTCGGCGAACGGGGACAGCTGAGCAGCCCCGCGGGACAGCGCGCCTTTGCGATCCTGCTGTTCCAGGACCTCGCAGTCATCCCGCTCATAGCGCTGCTTCCGCTGTTCGCGCCCGATCGCACCGGTGTCGCGAGTGGGTGGCTGCTCGCTGTGAAAGGGGTCGCGGCAATTCTCGTCGTCGTCGTCAGCAGCCGGCTCGCGATCCGGCCCCTGCTGAAGCTCGTCGCGCGTTTCGGCGGCCGCGAGGTGTTCACCGCCGCCGCGCTGCTGGTCGTCGCCGGGGCGGCACTGCTGATGGAGGCGATCGGACTGTCGATGTCGCTCGGCGCGTTCTTGGCGGGCGTGCTGCTCGCCGATTCGGAGTTCCGGCACGAGCTCGAAGCCGACGTCGAGCCGTTCAAGGGGCTCCTGATGGGCCTCTTCTTCATGGCGGTCGGGATGAGCGCGAATCTCTCGCTCTTCGCGGCGCAGCCGCTCGCGGTGCTGGGCATTGCCGTAGGCCTGATGCTGCTGAAGGTGGCGTTGATGTACGCGACCGCGCGATTCTTTGGCAGCGGCAACGAGGACGCGCAGCGGATCGCCGTCTGGATCGCGGCCGGTGGCGAGTTCGCCTTCGTGCTGTTCACGGCCGCGCAGAGCGAGGGCATTCTCGAGGACTCGACCGCCCAGTTCTTCATCCTGGCGGTGACCGTCTCGATGCTGCTCTCGCCGCTGACCTTCGTCGCCCACGAGCGGCTGCTCGCGCGCTGGCAGGAGCGCAGGAAGCCGCCGGAATTCGACGTCATCGACGGGCCGGGCAATCCGGTGATCATCGCAGGCTACGGGCGCTACGGGCAGATCGTCTCGCGCGTGCTGCGGATGGCCGGCATCCGGTTCACGGCGATCGAAAAGGATTACCAGCAGGTCGATTTCGTGCGCCGCTTCGGCAACAAGGTGTACTACGGCGACGCGTCGCGCCTCGAGCTGCTCGAGTCGGCCCGGGCGCGCGAAGCGAAGCTCTTCGTGCTCGCGATCGACGACGTCGAGGCCTCACTCAAGACCGCGGCCGTCGTGCGCAAGCACTTTCCCAACCTGCCGATCCTCGCCCGCGCCCGCAATCGGGTTCACCTCTACCGGCTGCGCGACCTCGACATCGACGCGATCGAGCGCGAGACATTCCAGTCGAGCCTCGTGACGGCACGCCAGGCGCTCGAAGTCTCCGGCATGGACGCCGCGCAGGCCGCGCGCGCCGTCGAGATCTTCCGCAAGCACGACGTCGACCTGCTCGACGTCCAGTACGCGGTGCGCCAGGACGAGCAGCAATTCATCCAGACGACGGCGCAGGCCGCGGCGCAGCTGCAGGAGCTCTTCGAGGCGGACGTCCGGGATCCGGCAGGCGCCGCCACGTCCGATGCCGATGCGGGTCGATGAAACCTACGCGAGCGCCCCGCGCGCGCTGACCGGCCACAGGCACTCGACCCGGGTGCCGCGCACGCCGACGATCCAGTCGTAGAGATTCGCCGTCGGGTCGCAATGGCCCGGAATGAGCCACACGCGATCACCGAGAAGCGGCGGCTCGGCGTCGTCCGAGACGGTGAGCACGCCGTGCTCGTCGGACGCCTTCACGTAGTCGAGGCCGCGCGCGCCGTAGACCTGCGGCGGCCCCGAATCGAACGCAAATGCCTTGAGGCCGGCGTCGACGATCGCGCGGTTGCGCGCGGGCGTGCTCATCACCGTCGCCAGCACATAGAGACTCTGCTCGAAGTGATGCTCGTCGGGTGCCAGTGCATTGCGATGGTAGTCGGCGTCCATGAAGACGTACGAACCGGGCTGGATCTCGGTGTAGACCCCGCTGTCGCGCTCGTGCTGCCACGTGCCCGTTCCCGCGCCGGTGACGGTGCCGCATGCGATGCCGGCGGATTCGATCAGCGCCTTCGTCTCCTGCGCGAACGCGACGGCGCGTGCGATCGCAGCCTTGCGCTCGTCGGGTTTGCGCAGGTGCTGCGCGGCGCCGTGGTAGGCGTGAAGGCCGCGAAAGACGAGCCCGGGCGTGCGCGCGATCGCTTGCGCAATGGCGAGCGCCGGTGCGCCCGGCAGGACGCCGCAGCGCTGCGCGCCGACGTCGATCTCCACCAGCACGTCGATCGCGACTCCCGCCGCGCGCGCCGCCGCCCCCAGGTGCAACACGGACGCCGCATCGTCGGCGAGTACGCCGATTTTTGCATCCTGGGCGAGGCGCGCGAGGCGCTGCTGCTTCTTCTCTCCGACGATCTCGTTGGTGACGAGCACGTCGCGGATGCCCGCGGCGACGAACGCCTCCGCCTCGCCGACCTTCTGGCAGCAGATCCCGACCGCGCCCCGCTCCTCCTGCAGCAGCGCGATGTCCGGGCACTTGTGCGATTTCGCGTGCGGACGCAGCGCCACACCGGAGCCGCGCGCGGCGTTCGCCATCAGATCGAGATTGCGCTCGAGCGGATCGAGATCGACGACGAGCGCCGGCGTGTCGATGTCATCGACCGAGTCGCCGACGCGGGCGGGGGGGCTTTGCATCAGCGGGCGAGCCGAGCCGCCGTCGCGGCGGCGGCGAAACGAAGGTAGACGACGGGGGTGGCGGCGCGGGTCATGCGGCTCTCGCATCGGGGCAAGGCTGCATTCTCGCATTCCCTCTATTTCGGCGCAGCCGCCTCCAGTGCGGCGAGCTGGCCGTAGACGACCTGCGCAATCTTGAGGAGCTGGCCGCGGTCGACGTTGCCGGAGATCGCGTAGCCGCAATCGTCGTCGATCCAGTAGAACACGCCGACGCCGTTGGCGACGGAATAGCGGAAGGCGGTCTCGCCGCTGCCGCCCGATGCGCCGCCGAGCGCGCCGGATTGCTTCCTCACCTGCAGCGACAGCCGCTGGTGATCCGGATTCTCGTACATGAAGAGGGCGGTCGGCTGCTCGTTGCCCGCGACCAGCCGGCCGCCGACGAGCGCAAAGCCGACGTCATTGAGATTCGGCGCGTGGACGGGGAATCCCAGCCGCTTGGTGAGCCAGGTCACCAGGCTCTTTTCCTCGCTGGCCCAGACCTCGACCGGGCGGCGCGCGTCGGCCGCGTACAGCGCATGCGTGAACGCAGCCTGCCGGGCGAACGTCGTCGGCGTGCCGGCGCGCTCCAGCATCATGTCGCGCGCCAGCCATCCGATGGAGATCCCCACGACCAGCACTGCCGCCGCCGCCAGCGTCGACGCGATCATCCGGCGCGCCAAGCTGCGCGATCGGGCGGGCGGCGCTGCTGCCGCGACGAGGCGGTCGGGCATCGGCTCGGCGAGCACCGGATCGAGCGCGTCGCGCAGCATCGCGTTCTGGGCGCGGATCTCCGCGATCCGGAGCGCAAGCTCGGGGGCGCGGGCGAGCTCCGCCTCGAACTCCTGGACGCGGCGCGCGGGGAGCTGGCCGTCGGCAAAGGCGTGGAGGTCGGCGTCGGTGAAGGCGTCGCGGTTCGCCGGGCTCATGGGAATCGACGGACGTTCATTTGATGATCCGCAACGGCGCGGAAGGCTCGGCAACGAGACGGCGAAGCCGTTCGCGTGCGCGCGAGAGCCGCGACATCACGGTGCCGATCGGCACGGACAGCACGGCGGCGATCTCGTCGTAGCGCATCTCCTCGACGGCGGCCAGGACGAGCACTTCGCGCTGCTCCGCCGGCAGCCGCTCCATCTGTCGGATGACTTCCTGCAGCAACACCCGCTCCTGCTGGTTCGCCCGCACCGGAACCTGCCACGCGGCACCCGTGGTGTCGTCGTCGAGCGAGGCGGTCGCCGCGTCGCGGCGAATGGTCGCGAGCTGGTTGATGTGGAGGTTGTGCATCACGGTGAAAAGCCATGCGCGAAGGTCGGTTCCCGCCTCCCAGAGCCGCCGTTTCTCCCAGGCGCGCGCGAGCGTGTCCTGCACGAGGTCGTCCGCCTTGGACGTGTCGCCGACCAGCACGCGCGCGTAACGGCGCAGGCGGGGAATCGCCGCGAGCAGCTCGGGGTGCGGGAGCGGAGGCGCGGGCGGCGTGACCGGTGTCATCACGAGGCGCGCGGACGCGACGTCGGTCCCGGCACTGCGCGCGCGGCGTCGCTCACGTGGCTGCGCGCGTCATTCCGTTGCCCAGAACCACATGCCGTTGTAGTTGTGGCCGGTCTTGTCGCCAGGTTTGGTGTCCTTGGCATACGTATAGAGCGGCTTGCCCTTGTATGCCCATTGCATCCTGCCGTCATCGCGCTTGATCAGCGAATAGTTGCCCGAAGCCTTCGCATCCGCGCCGGCGACGAACGGCGGCCACAGATTGGCGCAGGGACCGTTGCATTCGCTCTTGCCGCTGTTGGGGACGTCCTTGGCGAACGTGTAGAGCGTCATCCCGTTGGGATCGGCGAGCGTTCCGTCGGCAACCTTCGCGGGCACCGGGGCCATGGCGGGCGTCATCGACTGGCAGGCGGCCAGCGTCAGCACAACGAGGGCGGCGGTGAGCCAGTGCATCGTCTTGTTCATCTTCTTCTCCATTGGTATGAGAGTGCGGGCGCCACGGCCAACAGGCGGATTCCGCGGATTATTCCTGCACGCGGCGTTCGGGACCGGATTCGGAGCCGCGGCTGTAGACTGCAGGGTGCTACGGTACTTCGGCCGACGGCATCCTGGCAAGGATGATCCCCGTCTTCCGGGCCAATCCCGGCGCACCGGGATTGCGCTCGTAGAAACGCGGATTGGGCGCCATCGCCGCGAGGCGCGCCGACTGCTCCGGCGACAGCTGCGCCGCGCTCACGCCGAAGTAGCGCCGCGCGGCGGCTTCCGCGCCGAAGATGCCCTCGCCCCATTCGATCACGTTGAGGTAGAGCTCGAAGATCCGCTGCTTCGGCAGCATCGCCTCCAGCATCACGGTGATCGCGGCTTCCTCGCCCTTGCGCCAGTAGCTCTTCTGCGACGAGAGAAATAGATTCTTCGCGAGCTGCTGGGTGATCGTCGAGCCGCCGGCGACGATGTGGCCGCGCTTCTGATTCTTTTCCAGCGCGAGCGCGATCCCGTCCCAGTCGAACCCTTCGTGGTCGACGAACTTCGCGTCCTCCGCGGCGATCATCGCGCGTTTCAACGACATCGAGATCCGCGCATACGGCACAAAGTCGTAGCGGGCCACGGCGTTGCGGTTCTTCGCGCGCGCCTCGCCGGCGCGCTGCGCCATGAACGACGTCTCGCCGGGCACGTGGCCCGCATACCACGCGATGTGAAGCGCGATCCACACGACCCACAGCAGGACGACCGCCAGCGCGGCCGCCGCCGCGATGCCGATGATGCGGGCGATGCTCCTTCCTGTGGATTTGGCGCGGGGCTGCCTGGTCATCGCGTTGAAGCCATCTCAAAAACGTAGCGAGCAGCCCCGAGCGCCGCTTTTGCCGAATGAGGGCCCGCAGCGAGCCCCGAGATAGTACTGAGCGGTACGGCGAGGGGCGAGCGAGGACACGAAAGCGAATGCTTCAGTGGAGGCTAACGCGAGCAATGCGAGCATTAGGCCGCGAAGCGGTGGCCGGAACTACAAAGCGATCGGGGCGCACAGCAGTTTTGGAGATGGCTTCAGGCGGCGCGCGGGTGGCCGCGCAGCAACTGGAACATCGCCGTCGTGTCGGGACGCACGCCGCGCCACAGGTGAAAGCTCTCCGCAGCCTGCTCGATCAGCATGCCGAGCCCGTCCGCCGCGCGCGCGGCGCCGTGATCCCGCGCGAAACGCACGAACGGGGTCGGCACGTCGTCGCGTGCGTAGACCAGGTCGTATGCGAAGCTGCCGGCGGCGAAGATCGTCGCGGGGCATGGCGCGGGGCCGGGATCGCCTTCGCGCATCCCGAAGCTGGTCGCATTGATGACGACGTCGAAGGTCGCGCCCGCGAGCTCGGGCGGAGCGACCGCGGTGACGGGGCCCAGCCGCGCGAAATCGGTGGCGAGCGCTTCGGCTTTCGCGACGGTGCGGTTCGCGATGACTACACTCGCGGGTTGCGCCGCAAGGATCGGCGCGAGAATGCCGTGCGCGGCGCCGCCGGCCCCGAGCACCGCCACGCGACGGCCGGCGAGCGCGATGCCCATGTTCTCGACGAGATCGTGCACGAGCCCCGCGCCGTCGGTGTTGTCGGCGTGCCAGTGATCTCCGACCCGCTTCAGCGTATTGACGGCCTTCGCGAGGCGCGCGCGCTCGGTGCATTCGGCGGCGAGCGCGAACGCCTCGACCTTGAACGGGACGGTGACGTTGAGGCCGCGGCCGCCCGATGCGGCGAATGCTTCGACGGTGGCAGAGAAGGCGTCGATCGGCGCGAGCAGCCGCTCGTAGCTGATGTCCTGGCCCGTGCGGCGCGCGAATTCCGCGTGGATCAACGGCGATTTCGAGTGGGCGACGGGATTGCCGACAATGGCGTAGCGGTCTGTCATCAGTGATGCCTAGTTGCTGCGAAGCTCGTCGCCTTTGGTGAAGGTCCAGGTCCGCGTGATGTGAACGACGTCGGTGTCGCGCCGGATGTCCGGCGGAAACGCCGAATACGGTGCGGCCATCTCGACGATGTGGATCGCGGCCGCATCGAGCAGGCGATGTCCCGACGAACGGTTGACCTCGATGTCCTCGATCGTACCGTCGGCGCGGATAGACACGGTGAGGAGCAGGCTGCCATAGAGCTTTTGCTCCCGCGCCGCTTCCGGATAGTTGAGATTGCCGACGCGCTCGACCTTGAGCCGCCAGTCCTCGACATAGCGGGCGAAGCGGAACTCCTCGGCGCGCGCGCCGATGAACTTGCGCTTGGGCCGCTTCTGGTAGGCGTCCATCTCCTTCGCGATCTGCGCCTCGAGCCGCATCACCTGGAGCGTGCGCTGCGCCATCTCGGTGGCGGTCGGCGTCTCCGTGTTCGGTGGAGCGTCGACGGGCTTTGCGACCGCGGCGGGCGTGCGCGCGTCCTTCAGCTGCGTCAGCAGCTCCTTCGCCTGCCGCTCGAGCGCGACGGTCTGCTGCGTCGCGACCGAGAGGTCGTTGCTCGTCTCCTCCTTCGGCATGACCGGCAACGGCGTCTTCGCGCGGCGGTCGGCATCCGTGTTGCCGCCGCCGTCGAGGTGCGCCTGCGCGAGAATGTCCGCCTTGGTCGGCCTGGTGGCGGATTTCGCATTGACGAGCGCGACCTCGAGCATCGGGCCGCGATCGAACATCTTGTCGAGATCGAACGGGCGAAACTTGATCGCCAGCACGATCGCGTGAACGGCGATCGAGATGCAAAGCGTCCAGACCACAAGCCGGCGCTCGCCCGGTTCGATGTCGAAATACGCGACCGGCAGCGGCGCTGCCGCCGCAGCTGCGCCGCCGGCGGAGACCTGCGGCACGACGAGGGCGACGGGCGCGGCTCGCGCGGCTGGCGCCGTCGACGTTGGCTCCGCACGCTTGCGCGGGCGCGGGGTGCTCGCGGTCGATGGCGCGCTCTTCGCGCTCGTCGCCGCGCTTCTCGCGGGCTTTTTCGCGGCGACCGGTCCTGCGGGCTCGGACTGTGGGGATGCGGGCGCAGCGGCAGGCTTCGTGCGTGCGGCCGCGGGCGAAGAAGCAGCGGGCTTCGCGAGCGCGTCGCGCGGCGCCACCGGCTTGCGCGTCCGCGGCGCGCGCGGCGGCGGCGCCGCCGCGGGATCCGGCACTAGCTGCGGGGGCGCTATCGGCTTCGGCGAGGCGGGTCGGCGCGGCAATTCGTGCGGGACGCGTTATGTCAATGTCGTATTGTAGCTTGGGCCGCCCGCCGCTGCCCCGCCCCGCGGCGCTTATTCGACGAGTCCGGCGTAGCGGCACTCCAGCGTCGACGCGAGGAGATCGATGCGGCCGATGCCGACCCGTACGGGCGACGCCGGTGCGAGCGCCGGCAGGTCGGCGAGTCGCACGACCAGCGGAAGCCGGTCGAAGCGCACCAGATTCTCGCGGATCACCGTCGCGGGCGACTCCTCGATCTTCTCCTGCAGCAGCCAGCGCAGGCACCAGTAGTGCTCCATCCGGTCCTGGAACTCGGCGTAGATCGAATAGGTCGCCTCGAAATCGGCCAGGATCGCGAAGAGCTCGGCGTCGTTGTCCGCATAGGGCGGCTTCGCTCCGGACAACGCGGAGATGAGCTGCCGCTGGTTCACGAGATCGCTGTAGCGGCGCAGCGGCGAGCTTGCCCAGAGATAGTGGGCGAGCCCCAGGCCCTGGTGCTCGGCCGGCCGCGTGCTCATCTTCACCTTGCCGTTCGCCTGCGTCCGGTAGAGTCCCGCGGCGTGCGCGTCCGCAAGCACCTTGCCCCAGGTGCTGTTGACGAAGATCATGAGCTCGGACACGAGCTTGTCGAGGGGACTGCCGCGCGGCCGCGGCCGGATCGTCACGCGCTCCTCCGGCGTTGCGCCCCAGTCGACGTCGAAGCTGTAGTCGATCCGCGCGAAATCTGCCTTGCCGCGCGCCGCGAACAGCGCCTGCGCGAACTTCCACAGCGTGCGAAGCTCCGGCGTCCACTCGGGGTCGGCGGGCGACGGCAGCTCGTTCGCGAACGCATCCGAGATCGTGTCGAGCGAAAGATTGGCCGCGATCGGCACGCTCTCCACGCGCGTCTCGTGCTTCACGAGCGCGCCGTCCGGCTTCACCTCGGCATAGAGCGACAGCGCAGGTACGGTACGTCCGGCGCCGAGCGTGAATGCGCCGATGACTTCCTCCGGCAGCATCGTGATCTTGCGGCCGGGCATGTAGACGGTCGACAGCCGGTTCCGCGCGATTGCGTCGAGCGGCGCGCCGCGCGGGATGGCGAGCGCCGGCGCGGCGATGTGAATTCCGATCTCGTGGTTGCCGTTCGGAAGCTCGCGCACCGAGAACGCGTCGTCGATTTCGGTCGTCGTCGCATCGTCGATCGAGAACGCGCGCGCCGTCGCGGCCGGAGGAGGCACAATCGCCGGCAGCGTGCCCCATGGCGGAAACGCAATGCCTTGCGGAAAGGCCTGCGCGAGGAACGCGTCGAAATGGTAATCGTGCGTCGACGGAATCGCGCCGCAGCGCGACAGCAGGGCCAGCGGATTGGTCTGGCGCGCCTCGCACGCCGCCATCAGCGCCTTCCATTCGAGCGACTGCTTGTCGGGCTTGTGCAGCAGCATCGGCAGCTTCGCCCGCAGCGCGTCCGGCAGCCGATCGGCGGCAAGCTCGACGCACCAGGCCGCGACGTCCGCGGCTTCGCGCTTCTTGCGCTCGACCGAGGCGAGCGCCGCCTTCAGCGCGTCCGGCGGTGCCTTGCGGTATCTGCCCTTGCCGCGCTTGTAGAAATACATCGGCGCGCCCGCCAGCGCGAGCGCGACCGCGGCTGCCTCGGGCGCCACCGGCTTGCGGCCGTAGTACTCCTGCGCGAGATCGGCGAATCCGAACTCGTCTTCCGCCGACGCCTCCCAGAGGAAGTTGGGGTCGAGCTCGCCCGCGAGCCGCTGCGCGTCGGCCGACAGCGCCGCCGGCGACGGGTCGGTGAAACGCAGCAGCACGGCCGCGGCCTTGATCTTGAGGCGCTTGCCCGAGACTGCCTCGACCTGCAGCGACGTGTCGTTGTCGGCGAGAACGGTGCCGGCCTTGAGCTGGCCGTCGTCCTCGAAATAGACGTGCATAGGAGAATCGCTCTGGGCGCGGTCGCAGAGCGGCCGATCGGGGCCCGGATTATAGCCTGCCGACGCGCGCGCCGATGGTAGACTTTGCGCCCCGCGACGACGCTGCGAAATCCCGATGACCACGACGACAATGGATTACCTCTCCCTCGGCGACAGCGGACTGCGCGTGTCGCCGCTGTGCCTTGGCACGATGATGTTCGGCGATCGCACCGACGCCGCCGAAGCGCAGCGGATCGTCGACGCCGCCTTCGCGGCCGGCGTGAACTTCATCGACACCGCCGACGCCTATTCCACGGGAGCCTCGGAGACGATCGTCGGCGCCGCGATCCGGGCGAACCGCAAGCGCTGGATTCTCGCGACCAAGGTCGGCAACGTGATGACGGCGAAGCCGCACGACGGCGGATTGTCGCGGCGCTGGGTGCTGCAGGCCTGCGACGACAGCCTCGCGCGGCTTGGCACCGACTACATCGACGTCTACTACCTGCACAAGGACGATCCAGAGACGCCGATCGGCGAGACCGTCGGCGCGATCGGCGACCTGATCCGCGGCGGAAAGATCCGCTATTTCGGCGTATCGAACTACCGCGGCTGGCGCATCGCCGAAGTCGTCGCCGAATGCGAGGCGCAGGGCGTGCCGCTGCCCGTCGTCTGCCAGCCGTACTACAACCTCCTCAATCGCCAGCCCGAGGTCGAGATCCTTCCGGCCTGCGATCACTACGGCATCGGCGTCGCGCCGTACTCGCCGATCGCGCGCGGCGTGCTGACCGGCAAGTACCGCCCCGGCGCGATGCCCGAAGGCTCGCGCGCCGCCCGCGGCGATGCGCGGATGATGGAAACGGAATATCGCGAGGAGTCGGTTGCGATCGCGCAGACGCTCGCGGCGCACGCGCAAAAGACCGGACGCACGCTCACTCAGTTCGCGCTCGCCTGGCTGTGGGCGAACGAGATCGTCACTTCGGTGATCGCCGGCCCGCGCACGCTCCTGCAGTGGAACGACTACGTCGGCGCGCTCGGCACACGCTGGGACGGCGCGGACGAGGCGCTGGTCGACTCGCTGGTGAAGCCGGGCCACGCGTCGACGCACGGCTACAACGATCCGCAGTACCCGTTCTTCGGACGAATCGTCCGCTAGAACCATTCAAAATCGGCTGCGCGGCCCGATTGCTTTGTCGTGTCCTCGCTCGCTCCTCGCTGTACCTCTGTCTACTATCTCGGAGCTCGCTGCGGGCCCTCATCGGCCACTGAGGCACTCGGACCGCTCGCCCCATCTTGAAGGTTCCAGGGTTGGTCCAGCCTAGTTGTTCGCGACGCCGTGCGGGACGTGCCCGGCGGCCACGTGCTGCAGCGCCGACTCGATGTGCGTGCGCTGGTCGTCGAAGAAGATGTCGGCGCGAAACGCGCGCAGGAACTCGCCCTTGTCGAGGCCGCCGAGAAAGAGCGCCTCGTCGATCCGGATGTTCCAGGCGCGCAGCGTGCGGATCACGCGCTCGTGCGCCGGGGCGCTGCGCGCCGTGACGAGCGCCGTGCGGATCGGGCCCGCATCTTCCGGGAAATCGGCCTGGATCCGGTGCAGCCCGGCGAGGAAATCCTTGAACGGCCCGCCCGACAGCGGCTCCATCGCCGCATCCGACTCGCTTTGCGAAAACGCCGCAAGCCCCTGCTCCTGATAGACGCGCTCGGCCTCGTCCGAGAAGAGCACCGCGTCGCCGTCGAACGCGATGCGCAGCTCCTCGGTCTCGTTGGCACCCACTGCGCTCGGAAAGATCGTCGCTGCCGCGTGCCCTTCCTCCAGCGCACGGCGGACGTCGCCCTGATCAGCCGACAGGAAGAGGTGCGCGCCGAACGCCGGCACGTAGCGTGACGTCGCCTCGCCCTTGGTGAAGACTGCGCGCGTGATGTCGAGCCCGTAATGCTTGATCGCGTTGAAGACGCGCAAGCCCGTATCGGCCGAATTGCGCGACAGCAGGATCACCTCGACGTACTGCTTGTCGGGACGGTTGAGGCGCAGGAGCTTCTTGACCAGCACGAACGCCGGTCCCGGCGAGAGCAGCTCGTCCTCGTGCTGGACCTGGTAGCGGTGGTAGGCCGCGACCCCGGCCTCGGTGTACACCCGGTGGCTTTCGGCGAGATCGAACAGCGCCCGCGATGAGATCGCGACGACGAGCTTGTCCGCGAGCGTGGGTTTCGCCATCCGCGAAGTATACTGCCGCCGCCGCGCGCACCCTTCCGTCTATGCCGCGCGCTTCATCCCGTCGCCGATCTCGGCGAACACGGCGCGCACTTCCTCGACCGCCCAGTCGAGGGCGCTGCGCTCGACGTTGAGCGGCGGCGCGAAGCGGATGACGGTGCCGTGCGTGTCCTTGGAAAGGATGCCGCGCGCGAGCAGCCGGTCGACGACCGCGCGCGCGGTGATGCGCTCGCGATCGACCTCGATGCCGATGAAGAGTCCCTTGCCGCGGATGTCCTTGATCAGCGGGCTCCTGATCGTCGCCAGCCGCGCCATCAGGTGCGCGCCTTCCACCGCCGAGCGCTCGACCAGCCTTTCGTCGGCGATGACGTCGAGCGCGGTCAGCGCCACGGCCGCCGCCAGCGGATTGCCGCCGAACGTGCTGCCGTGATCGCCGGGCGCGAAGACGCTCATCACCGCGTCGGTCGCGACGAACGCGGAGACCGGCAGGAGGCCGCCGCCCAGCGCCTTGCCGAGGATCACGCCGTCGGGCCTCACGTCTTCGTGCTCGCAGGCGAGGAATTTTCCGGTGCGGCCGAGTCCCGTCTGGATCTCGTCGCAGATGAGGAGCACGTTGCGCTCGCGGCAGATCCGCGCGCACTGCGCGAGATAGCCGGCCGGAGGCACGATGATGCCGCCTTCGCCCTGGATGGGTTCGACGAGAAACGCGGCGGTGTTGGGACCGATGGCGCGCGCGAGCGCCCCGGCGTCGCCGAAGGGAATCGCCGCGAAGCCCGGCGCGAAAGGACCGAAGCCGTCGCGGTACTGCGGCTCGGACGAGAAGCCGACGATCGTGACCGAGCGGCCGTGAAAGTTGCTGCGGCAGACGATGATCTCGGCCTTGTCGGCGGGAATGCCCTTGACCTGGTAACCCCACTTGCGCGCGGTCTTCAGCGCCGTTTCGACAGCTTCGGCGCCGCCGGACGACGGGATCACGCGACTCAACCCGGTGAGGTGCGCGAGGCGCTCCATGAGGCGCGGCAGGACCGGATTGTGGAAGGCGCGGGACGTCACCGAGAGCTTCTGCGCCTGCTCGATCAGCGTTGCCACGATGCGCGGATGCGCGTGACCGCAGCTCACCGCGGAATACGCGCTCATCATGTCGAGGTAACGGCGCCCGTGCTCGTCCCAGAGCCACGCGCCCTCGCCCTTCGTCAGCACGACGGGCAGCGGATCGTAGTTGCGCGCCGCATAGCGGCGCTCGAGCGCGATCGATGTATCTTCTCCGGCGATGCCGGAAGCCGGCGCGACGCCGGCGGCGGTACGCATTTCCATTGCCAATGCTCCTCGTGAGAGTCGGGCCCGGGGGCGCGTCGCCGCCGCGGGCCGCGCGTTCGCGGGTCGGCTCGTGGCCGACGGCGAAACGCCCTGCTGGAATAACGGAAAAAGGCGCGATTGTCGCGCCAAATCATGAGACTAGTCTACCCTGCGCGCCTCGCGAACGCGAGATGCGGTGCAGCAAGCGGGCGCGGCGTCAGCGGACCGGCAATGCGTCGAGATTGATTCTCGCGCGGGCGTAATCGGGATCGAGGGCAAGGGCCTGCTCGTATGCCGTGCGGGCAGCGGCCAAGTCGCCCGCCTGCTGCCGCGCATAGCCGAGGTTGTTCCACGCCCTCGGCTTCGCCGGCGATGCGCGAACCGTCGCCTCCCAGAGCGCGACCTCGCTCGCGTAATCGAGGTTGCGCACGAATGTCGCGACGCCGAGGAGCAGAACGAGCGCGACCGCACCGCTCGTTGCGTCGCGCCATTGCCGCCAGCTGCCGAGCGATACGCCGATGATCAACGCGGGCCCGATCAGGGCGAGATAGAGCGCGCGATCGCTCGCGAGGTCGTAGCGCGCGACGAGCGAGTTGGTCGGCGCGAGATTGAGAAAGAACCACAGGATGCCGAACCCCAGCCACGGTCGGCGCCGCAACTGCAATAGTCCATACGCGATCGTACCGGCGATCGCGACCGCGGCCAGGCACCAGTGAAGGTCCGGCGCGGCCGGCACGACGATGTCGGGATCGACGTTGACGCGCAGCGTGACGAGCGGATGGGTGACGAGATATGCGATGCCCTCGACCTGCGCGTACAGGCTCGCGCCGGGCGAGCGGTGCGCGAGACTCGCCTCGAGCAGCGCCCGGTAGGCGGGCAGCGCCGCCATTGCGACGATCGCCGCGGCGAGCAGCGCGAAATGCCCGGCCGCGCGGCGAAGTGCGCCTCGCAACGTCGCGCCGCGCGCACATTCGACGAGCATCAGCGCGAAGGGGAGCGTCCAGGCCGTCTCGCGTGCCGCGAGCGCGAGGGCGAACGAAAGCAGCGAGGTCGCGGTCCAGCCGCGCTCGTGGGCCAGCAGCGCGGCGAGATACAGCACGCCGGAAAGCGCCACCGATCGGCCCGAGACGTAGGTCACGGCCTCGGTCTGCGCAGGGTGCAGCGCGAAGACGAACGCGGTCAGCAGCGCCGCGAATGCCGCACGGGGGCACTCCGGCGCGAGCACCGGCACCCATCGCCGGGCGAGTGCCAGAACGAGCAGCGCACCGACGGCGTGGCAGAGCAGGCTGAACACGACGAACCCCGCCGGCGCGGGCGAGAGCACCCAACCGAATGTCAGGCTCGCCTTGGTGAGCGGCCGCATGCCGGGCATCGACGCCGTCCACGCACTCCACGAGTGCACGTCCGGATTGCGGACGACAAGATGGAAATCGTCGAACTGGAACGTCGTTCCGATCGCGCTCGCGAACGCGATGACGATCGCGCCGACCAGCAGCAGCGATGCGGTGCGCTCACCCATCCGGCGCAGTCCGCGGCGGCGCCGCCGCCCGCGCGAACGCCTGTTCGAACATCGCCACGGCATCCCACCAGCGGTCGTTGGCACCCAGCAGTACGACGAGCACGGTGTGCCCGTCGCGTTCCGCGTAACCCGCGAGACAGCGTCCCGCGCGATCGGTATAGCCGGTCTTGACCCCCAGAAGGCCAGGCACGTAGCCGAGCAGCGCGTTGGTGCTGCGGAGCGCGAACGTGCGCCCGTCCGCCGTGCGCGCGGTGTAGCGCGGCAGCGCGACGAGCGACGCGAGACGCGGTGTCGCGACGACCCGGCGCGCGAGCGCCGCGATGTCGCGCGCGCTCGAGTACTGCCCGGGCGCATCGAAGCCGCAGGCATTCACGAAATGCGTGTCGCGGAGCTGCCAGGCCGCCGCCTGCGCATTCATCCGCTCGGCAAAACGCGTCTCGGTGCCCGCCACGTGCTCGGCCAGCGCGAGGCAGGCGTCATTGGCGGAGCGAAGCAGAAGTCCTGCCGTCAGCTCCGCGACCGCGATGCGCATGCCCGCCTTCAGCCCCATGCGCGCGCCGCCCGCGCCCGCGGCACGCGTGCTGACGGTCACGATCGCGTCGGGCCGCGCACTCGCGTCGACGACGAGCGCGGTCATCAGCTTGGTCAGCGACGCAGGCGGAAGTCGCCGCTCGGGCGCCCCCGCCCAGAGCGGTGCGCCATCGAGTTCCACCAGATACGCGGCGGCTGCGCCGGCGAAGGCGTCGGTGGGCGGCGGAAGATCCGCGCCCGCCGCGCCGGCGAATGCGACCAGGAACGCGGCGATCACGCGCCGCATGAGCTTGTTCAGAACGGCAGCAGCTTTTTCATCTTGTCGATGCCCTGCTGCACCGGATCCTGTGCAGGAGGCGTCGCCGGTGCCGCCGGATTGGCCGGCGGCATTCCGGATTGCGCTCCCGGCGAGCCCCCGGCGGCGCCGCGCGTGATCGTCACGTAGCGCGAGCACAGCGGATACAGCGCGGGCTCGGGACTACCGCCGCGGCCGGCGCAGCGCATCTGCCCCTCGGAGCGAACGACGTCGTCGCAATGGCCGCTGCCGACGAAATTCCAGTTGCCCGCGCCCGTCGCCCGCGTGCACGCGGCGCGCGTGGTGGCGGCGAGGTCCTGCCCGCACTTGGCGAAGCTGGTGCGCAGATCGGGGTTGCGGCCTGCCATCGCGGTGTACTGCGCCGGGTCCTGCATCGACACGGCCGCCTTCGCGACCGCGCTGCAGAACGCATCGCGCTTCGCCGCGCAGAGCTCCTTCGGCTCGAACATCTGCCACATGAGGCGCTCGATCCCGCCGTTGCAGGCGTCCGCGACGCCCTTCTCGCCCTGCGCCTTCGCCGCAGCGATGTCCTGCTTCGCCGTCGACGTGCAGTTGCCGACGCGCGTGCCTGAATAGTCGAGCGACATTTCCATCTGCTCGCCTTCCATCTTCCCGGCCATGTGCATCTTGCCCTGGTAGCCGTTCGGGCCCGACGTCGACTCGCCGGTCGCCGTGTAGTCGTTCTTCGCGTTCTTGCACTGCATCCGGTAGGTGAACTTGTTCCCGACGCGCTTGGTGTCGACGACGGTGCAGCCCTCGTTCTTCGGAATCGTTGCGGCGTCGTTGCCCTTCTCGACGCACACGCGGTTGGTCCGCGCCGGCATCGCCATCGGCATGCCGGGCATGTCCATCTTCGACGTGACGTCCCAGAGCTCGTCCTTGCCCTGCGGATCGGCCTTGTAGCCCATCTGGGCAGCCGCGGGCATGGCGGTCAGCAGCGCGAGCGCGACAACGGCGAAGGCGCGCGCGGTGCGCGTGCCGGCAAATCGATTCCGATTCATTTCTTCTCCCTGGTGAGCACCGGCGCATCGTGCGCGGTCTCGCCCGCATTCTAACCGGACAATGCGTGCGCACCCCGTGAACAAAGTCATTCGATCCGACAACCGGCAAAACGCAGCACCGCGGGAATCTCCTGCGCAAAATCGGCCCAGCCGTGATCGCCGCCCCCGCGCACGTATTGCCACGCGCCGGCGTAGAACGCGACCGCGTCCCGCCACGGCAGCACCTCGTCGCCCGAACGCACCAGCAGGAAGCAGCGCTCCGGTCGCGTGATGCGCGCGACTGCAAGCGCCCGCAGCGCATCGAGATGGGCGGCGGTCAACTCGAACGATTCCCCGGTGTAGAGGTTCGTCTGCAGGCCGACGGACGGGACGAGGTCGTCCCAGGGATGCACCGTCGGATTGATCAATGCGGCACGCGCGCCGAAGCGCTCGGCGAGGTGCGTCGCGTAAAAGCCGCCGAGCGAGCTTCCGACGAGCGTCAGCCGCCCCGCCGCATCGCCGCCGGGCATTGCGCGCTCGATCCATGCGGCCACGCCGGCGACTGCCTCCACCGGGTCGAACGGAAGATCCGGGACATGGAGCTGCGGGCGGATCTCCCTAGGCAGCGCGGCGACGGCGCGCACGAAAAGCTGCGCCTTCGCGCTCTGTGAAGACGAGCGGAATCCGTGCAGGTAGACGAGCGCCGGCGCCAACGCTCAGCCGGCGAGTGCCGAGAGAAGCTTCTCGTGGATACCGCCAAAGCCGCCGTTGCTCATCACCAGCACGCGATCTCCGGTACGAGCCTCCCCGGCCACGGCGCCGACCAGCGCATCGATGTCGTCGTGCACGGCGGCTTTCCGGCCGAGCGGCGCCAGCGCGGCGGCAACGTCCCATCCGAGATTGTGCGAGTAGCAGAACACGCGATCCGCCCCGACGAGACTTGCCGGAAGCGCTCCCTTCATCACGCCGCGCTTCATCGTCTGCGAGCGCGGCTCCAGCACCGCGAGAATGCGTCCGCCGTCGCCGGCGCGGCGCAGGCCGTCGATCGTCGTCGCGATCGCCGTCGGATGATGCGCGAAGTCGTCGTACACGGTGATGCCGCGCACCGCGCCCTTCAGCTCGAGCCGGCGGCGCACGCCGCGGAATTCCTGCAGTGCCGCGAGACCCACGTGCACCGGAACGCCGGCGTGACGCGCCGCCGCGAGCGCGGCGAGCGCGTTCAGCCGGTTGTGCCGGCCGAGCTGCGGCGAATCCGCCGGCCAGCCGACGATTCCCTGCGGCGCGCTGCCGTGCGTGACCTTGCCGTCGACGGCGATGCGCCAGGCGGGCGCCGGCACGCCGTCGGGCGACGCGAGCTCCGCGCCGGAGAAGTATTCGACCTCGGACCAGCAGCCGCGGGCGAGCACGCGCGCGAGCGCGGCATCCTCGCCGTTGACGACGAGCCGGCCGGTGCCGCGGCACCATGCGCACGAGGTTGTGGAACTGCGTCTCGATCGCCGCGAGGTCGGCGAAGATGTCGGCGTGGTCGAACTCGAGGTTGTTGAGGATCAGCGTGCGCGGGTGGTAGTGCACGAACTTCGAGCGCTTGTCGAAGAACGCCGTGTCGTATTCGTCGGCCTCGATCACGAAGAAGGCGCTGTCGGCAAGGCGAGCCGACACGCCGAAGTTGAGCGGCACGCCGCCGATCACGAAGCCGGGCGAGAGCCCCGTGCGCTCGAGGATCCACGCGAGCATCGCCGTCGCGCTCGTCTTGCCGTGCGTGCCCGCCACCGCCAGCACCCACTTGTCGTGCAGCACGTTCTCGTAGAGCCACTGCGGCCCCGAGATGTACGGCCGCCCCGTGTCGAGGATCGCCTCCATCAGCGGATTGCCGCGCGTGATGACGTTGCCGATGAGGAAGACATCCGCATTTCGCGCAACCGTGTCGAGCTGCTCCGGACCGAAGCCGTCGACAAGGTCGATGCCGAGCGCCGCGAGCTGCGTGCTCATCGGCGGATAGACATTGGCATCGCAGCCCGTGACCACGTGCCCGGCCGAGCGCGCGATCGCGGCGATGCCGCCCATGAAGGTTCCGCAGATGCCGAGGATGTGGAGGTGCATTGAATGCCTTGCCGGAGCGCGGGCCCCGATGGCACCGCCGCAGCCGGCATTATCGCCGACTCGCGATGGTGTTGCGGATGCGGCCGCTTGCCGCGCGGTCAGGCGAACGCGGCGCGGACGCGCTCGCGCGTGAACGGCACCGTGCGCAGGCGGATTCCCGCGGCGTCGAAGATCGCATTGCCGAGCGCCGCCGGCACCGGCGTCGACGCGGCCTCGCCGGCGCCGAGCGGTGGCTCGTACGGCCGGACGATGAGATCGATCGTGATCGCGGGCACGTCGGGGAACGTGAGGATCGGGTAGCTCGCCCAGTGGACGCTCGTGACCTGCGCGTGGTCGAACTGCACTTCCTCCAGGAGCGTCCGCGACAGCGTCTGCAGGATGTTGCCCTCGATCTGCGCGCGCAGCGCGTCGGGGTTGATCACGAGCCCGCAGTCGTGCGCGCAGGCGACGCGCCGCACGCGGATCGCGCCCGACGCGCGCTCGACCTCGGCCTCGATCGCCATCGCGACATAGGACTCGTTGTTCTTGTAGTGCACATAGGCGAAGCCGCGTCCGACGCCGCCGGGCCCCGGCGACGCGCGCGATTGCCAGCCGAGCAGCGTGGCGGCGCGGCGAATGACCTCGATGCCGCGCGGATCGCTGATGCCGGCGAGCCGGAACTCGACCGGATCGCGCCCCGCCGCATGCGCGAGCTCGTCGGTGAAGCTCTCGACGGCGAAGAGATTGCCGATCTTGCCCGGCGCGCGGATGTTCGACGGCCGCAGCGGCGCCGTCGCGAGCCAGTGCACGGTCACTTCCTGGTTCGGCACTGCGACCTGCGGATTGCCGTTCTGGCTGATGAGTCCGGTCGAGATCCCCGGCGTCTGCGCGATGCCCGCGGCGTCGAGCGCCAGCAGCGGCATGTTGGGCAGGTTGGCGGTGGCCTTCGGCAGCCACATCTCGGTGCGCCACGCGGCGACGCGTCCGTCCGCGTCGAGGCGCGCTTCGAGCGCCTGCATCTGCGGCGGTCCCTTCGGATCCCAGCCGAGCTCGTCCTCGCGCGACCACTGCACGCGCACCGGTGCGCCGATCGCGCGCGACAGCAGCGCCGCGTCGGCGGCGGCGTCATCGTGGCCGTTCATCCCGTAGCAGCCGGAGCCGTCGACGTAGATCACGCGCACCGCGTCACGCGGCAGGTCGAGCGCGCGTGCGATGGTGTCGCGGAACTTGTGCGTCGCCTGCGACGCCGACCAGATCGTCGCCTTGCCGCCGCGCACGTCGGCGACCGCGCACGACGGTCCCATCGACGCATGCGACTGGATCGGCCAGAAGTATTCGGCCGAGAGCTTCCTGCCAGGCGCGGCCAGCGCGGCTTGCGCATCGCCGACCTTGACCAGCGTCTCGTGGCCTTCGAACGGCCCGGCGCGCAGCCACTGCCGCACGCCGGACGTCCCGACGAGCGCCGCGCTTTCCGACCATTTCACCTTGAGCCGTCGCGTCGCCGTCACGACGTCCCACTCGTCGGTGCCGACGACGGCGATCAGGTCCTTGACGCGCACGACCTGCACCCCGGGAATCGCGCCGATCGATTTCTCGTCGACGTCGAGGAGCTTCGCGCCGACGGACGCGGGCCGCACCACGCGGGCGTGCAGCATTCCGGGCACCACGAGATCGTGCACGAACGTGTGCGTGCCGGTGACCTTGGCGGGAATGTCCGGCCGCGCGATCGACTTGCCGACGACGCGATACGTCGACGGATCGCGCAGCGGCGCCTTCGGGTCGACCTTCAGCGCGAACGCGCGCCCGCGCAGCAGGTCGGCATAGGAGATGGCCTCGCTGCCGTCGCTTGCGAGGACCTGTCCGTCGATCGCGACGAGATCCGCCGCGCGACGCTGCATGCGCTCGGCGCCGAGCGCGAGCAGCGCCTCGCGCGCGGTCGCGGCCGCGCGTCGAATCTCGACGCCACCGCGCATGACGCCGGAGCTGCCGCCGGTCGCGCCCTGATCGGGTGTGAGCGCCGTGTCGCCTTCGATCAGCGTGATCCGCCGGACCTCGACGGCGAGCTCCTCCGCGGCCATCTGCGGAATCGCGATGCGCAAGCCCTGGCCGAGATCGACCTTGCCGCTGTAGATCGTCACGCTGCCGTCGGCATTGATCGCAACGAATCCGTCGACGTCCGTCGTGGCGAGCGGCTTGCCGAGCGCTGCGTCGGGGCTCGCCGCGCGCTGCGCCGACGCCACCGGGGACAGCGAGAACGACACGACGAGCGCGGCGCCCGTCTGCAGGAATTCGCGGCGCGAGAGGCACTTCATGCGGTCGCCTTCCCGGTCGCGCGCAATACCGCCTGCAGGATTCGCTTGTGCGTGCCGCAGCGGCAGAGATTGCCGGCGAGCGCTCGTCCGAATGGCTTCTTCGGTTGCATTCGGCTCTTTGGCGAGAAGCGCCGAAGCCGTCATGACCATGCCGGCAACGCAGTAGCCGCACTGCGCCGCCTGCTCGGCGATGAACGCCTGCTGCAGCGGCGACGGCTTGGCCGGCGTGCCCAGCCCTTCGACGGTGACGATTGTCCGACCCGCGGCCTTCTGCACCGGGACGAGGCACGAGCGCTGCGCCTCGCCGTCGATCACCACGGTGCACGCACCGCACTGCCCGACGCCGCAGCCGTACTTCGCCCCCGTCAGCCCGAGCTGGCCGCGCAGCACGTAGAGCAGCGGCTCGTCTGGATCGCGCACCGTGACGTTGCGGGCCGAACCGTTGACACGGAACTCGTAGCTGGGAATGGCGGCCTCCGGATCGGGGACGACGTGCGATCGTCGCGCGCGTGTCGGAAAATCATCCCACCCGGGGCCGCCGGGGTAAAGCGGGGTCTCGGGGTTTGGCGCGATCGCTCAGGCGGCTGCCGCGCGCGGCAGCGTCACGACGATCTCGACGCCCGTGCCGTCGGTGCGGTTCGCAGCATGCACCCGCCCGCCGTGGAATTCGGCGACGAGGCGGACGATGTAGAGCCCGAGCCCGAGATGCGGCGTCGCCCCGCCGGTCTGCGGACGCACCGACACCATCGAGTCGAACAGCCGCTCGCGCATCCCCTCGGGCAGCGGCGGGCCATCATTGGCGACGACGAGGCGCAGGACACCATTGACGTCCTCGAGGCGCAGCGCGACCGGCGTCCCCGGCGTGCCGAATTCGTCGGCGTTGGCGACGAGCTTGTCCAGCATCTGCGCGATGAGGTCGGGGGCGCCGTCGATTACTTGTCCGCCCGGGGCGATCACTAGATCGAGGCGGCGCGCGGGATAGGCGCTGCGGTAGCCTTCGACGCACGCGGCGAGGAGCTTGCCCAGGTCGACCCGCGTCCGCTCGGCGTCGGCGAGGCTGCCTTCGAGCCGCGTCGCCTCGGTCATTCGCGTGAGGATCGCGGCCAGCCGGCTGATCCCCTCCTGCGCACGCTCGATGTACACGCGCGCCGGTGCGGGCACGTCGTGCAGGTCGAGGTTGTCGAGCGACGAGCGCACCACCGCGACCGGCGTGCGCAGCTCGTGCGAAAGCCGGCTTGCCATGTTCTCCTGATAGCTCGCGTAGCGCGCGAGCCGCGCGAGCACCGCGGACAGGCTGCGCGACAGGTCGCCGATCTCGTCGCCCGCACGCGATTCGGCGAGCGCGCCCTTGACGCGGCCGTGTGCGTCGATCGCCGCCTCCGCGTCGTCGCGCAGGCGCCGGATCCGCCACGTCAGCACGGAAGCGAACAGCGTCAGCACCAGCGATCCGATCAGGAGCGCCGCGAGGACGATGCTGAAGAGCCGCTCGAACGCCCGATTGCGCTCGGCCAGCACGGCGTTGGTCGTCTCCTCGACGATCACGGCCCCGCGTACCTGGTCGCCGACCCAGACGGGCTGCGCGACGGCGACGATCTGCGCGCGCCCGTCGGGGCTTGCACGCCGGTCGATCGTCAGCACGCCGGCCAGCGCGCCGGTGACTTCGCGCGATTGCCCGAGCGCCGATTCGCTGCGGTCGTCGCGGAAGTTCTCCGCCGGCTGATCGAGCACGCGCAGGTAGATCGGACGCAGCACGGTTTCCTCGATCGAACGCCACACGCGGGCGAGACCAGTCACCTCGGATTCCGGCGGCGCGACGGGCTGATTGAGCGAGCCCGCGCGCGCCAGCACGCGCAGGTCGCGGTCGATCACCCAGATGCGCGCCGGCGTGCGCGACAGGCCGTGCAGGATCTGCGCAATCTCCGCGACCGCGGCCGGATGCGGCGTGGGCACCGGCGGCACCGGCCCCATGCCGGTGGCCCGCTCGGCGGGAAGCGAATCGAGCGGCAGCGGCGTCAGGTCGAAAAGCCGCGGCCGATCGTGGAGCGCCGCGGCCAGTGCCTGCGCGGTGCCCGCGAGCGACTGCTCCTGCGCATCGCGCAGGAAGCGCTCGAGCTCGCGCACGTACTCGTAGCCGAGGTACGGCATCACCAGGAACACGGTGAGCGCGAGAAAGAGCTGGGCGCGAATGCCTAGGGCGATGCGCATGGCGGTGGGGCGCGACCGTGCGCGCCGGTCACGCTTCCGCTTCGGCGTTCCAGCGGTAGCCCATCCCGTACACCGTCTCGATCCGGTCGAACGCGGGATCGAGCGCCGCGAACTTTCTGCGGATCCGCTTGATGTGCGAGGTGATCGTGCTGTCGTCGACGAAGATGCTCGCCTCGCGCATCAGACCGTCGCGGTCCTTCACGTGACCGGGGAAGCGCGCGAGCGCGTGCACCATCCAGAATTCGGTCAGCGTGAGGTCCACACGTTTGCCGTCCCACTGCGCGGTGAGGCGCTTCATGTCGAGCGTGAGGCGGCCGCGCGTCTGCACGTCCTCGGTCGCGGCCGGCGTCGCGAGGAGATCGCTCCTCCTGAACAGCGCCGCGATGCGCGCGCACAGATGCGGCAGGCTGACGTCCTTGGTGAGGTAGTCGTCGGCACCGAGACGGAGCCCGACGACGATGTCGAAATCCGAGTCGCGTGCCGACAGGAAGAGGATCGGCACGGTCGGCGACAGCGCGCGGAGCTCGCGGCAGAGCGTGAATCCCCCGTCGACGTCCTCGCCGAGGCCGATGTCGATCAGCGCGAGGTCGGGCAGGCGGGTGCGGAATGCCGTCAGCGCGTCGGCGCGGTTGCCATAGGCAGCGACCTCGTAGCCCTGCTTCTTCAGCACGTCCGTGTAGTTGGCGCGGATGGCCGGCTCGTCCTCGACGACGGCAATGCGGCGGGTCATATCGGTGCAGTCACGGGGGGGCGATTCGACGGTCCGACTATAGCGCAGGCGGCACGCGGGGCCGGGACACGCGGCGAGCGCTGCCATCTTTTTGCCACAATTGATCGCCGTCACGCCATGTTTCGCGCCCGCCGCCGCCGCACTGCGGCGCTTCAATCGAGTCACGATCCCGAGCGCACCGGCAACGGCGGCCCCCACCGCGCACCCCGGTTCGACGGCCGATCGGACAAGGGAGATCCGCCATGAACCTCGACCACGGCACCCGCGGGACCACGCCTCCCTGGAGCGGACCGGCGCATTATCGTGACCTCGGCCGGCTCCTCTGCGAGGCGCTCGCTGCGGGCCTTATCGCCAGCCTCGCGCTGGCGCTCGCGGTTCTCATCGCGACGACGACGGCGCGCTCGACCGATACGAACATCGCCCCACATGCCGGGCAGGACGCCCCCGCCGCCGCAACTGCCGAGGCACGGGCATGAGCGCCGCCGGGCCGTCCCAAGGCGCTTGCCCCCCTTGGGGGGAAGGCGCGCAGCGCCATCGGGGGGTGTTCGCCAGCGCCGCCGACCGGGGAGGACCTTTCGACCGCGACGGGACCGAGTCCCGCAACTGGATGCGCGCCTCGCCTCCCGGCATCGCATTCCGGTTCCGCGCGGCCGAGTCTTCCCCCGTCGGCCCGCGCGCCACGCCGATGCCGCAGCACCGCTCGCGTCACCGCGGCACTTTCGCCTGGGTCGCGGTTGCACTCGCGACGCTGGCGCTCGCGGCGGCGAGCGGCAGGCTTCACGGCGAGCGGACCGACACCGTCCATGCGGCGCCGCCGGAACGCGCGACGATTGCGCCGGCTGCCGCAGGTGCCGCCGGGATGCCGGCGCGCCTCGACCCCGCGTCGATCGCACGGCTCGTCGTGCCGGAGCGCGCCGTCGACGTCGCCGTGCCGAAGCAGACGAGTCGCCACGAGCGCCGGGCCGGGCCCGGCAGCCCCGGAAACGTCGTCGTCACCGCAAGCCGCGAAGCGAGCCTGCGCTTCCTGCGGCGCGTGGAGGTGGGCGACGAAGTGATCGTCGAATCGAAGCACGGCGAGCAGTTCCGCTACCGCGTGCGCGACGTCCGCATCGCAGCACGGGACGAGATCAATGCGACGGCAGCGCCGACCGAGCCCACGCTCACGCTCGTCACGTGGTATCCGTTCAGCGCCGGAGATTCGGGCGCGACGCTCCGCTACGTGGTCATCGCGACCGCATTGCGCGATACGGTCTGACCTCGCGTGTCCTGCGCGCCACGGCCCGCGTCAATTCGCGGGGGCCGGGCGTGGGGTATTGCAGGATTGCGATCTCGCCCGGGGCCAGCCGTCGCGCACGAGGCGCGGATCCGTTGGTCAGGGTCGCGCCGGCGAGAGCGCGTCAGCGCCTGCGCGCAAGCGATTGCAGCGCGGCAACTCCCGCCGCCCAGAGCGCCACCGAAATGACCATCGCGATCAGCGCGGCCACGAGCGCGCCGCCGGCGCCGCTCCAGCCCATGACGCCGACGATCGACCAGGCGGCGACGCCGCCGATGGCGCCGCAGGCGAGAATCGCGGCGAGCTTCCCGGCGAATGCACCGCGCTGACGGCGCGGCAACGGAATATTCTGGGTCATCTGGCGTTGGCCTCGAGGGTGCGATGGCGCTGCGCGGGGGAGTCGCCGCCAAGCCTTGCGCCGAGCGCTTCGCGTCGCCGAACCCGCCGAAGGTATCATTCCGCACGGCCGACCGCCCGATTTGCGCAAATCGTCGAACTGCCGTTACCCCCCGAATGCACCCAGCCGACTCCCGTCACTCATGAACTTCCGTTCCGCCGCCGCCGCCGTTCTGGTCATCGTTGGCGCGGCGTTCGCCTCGATCGCGGCGGCCGCGGACATGAGCAAGACGCTGCGCGTCGAGTTCCGCGTCGCGGAGTCCGGATTCGATCCGCAGGCCTTCAGCGACAACTACTCGTCGCTGGTGGTCGATGCGATCTTCGACCCGCTCTACACCTACGACTACTTCGCCAATCCGGTGAAGCTCGCGCCGCGCACGGCGGACGGCCTGCCCCAGATCACCGATGGCGGTCGCACGTACACGATCAAGGTGCGGCCGGGCATCTATTTCGCCGACGATCCGGCGTTCAAGGGAAAGAAGCGCGAGCTCGTCGCGGAAGACTACGTCTACACGATCAAGCGGATGATCGATCCGAAGATCCGCTCGTACTGGCTCTACCTCTTCGAAAATCACCTGACCGGGCTCGACGCCCCGCTCGCCCATGCCCGCAAGAGCGGCACCCTGGACTACGACGAGAAGATCGAGGGCCTGCAGGCGCTCGACCGCTACACGCTGCGCATCCGCTTCAACGAGCCCGACTGGAGCTTCCAGCACTGGCTCACGTCGGCGCAGTTCGCCGCCGTCGCGCGCGAGGTCGTCGACGCCTACAAGGACAGCTCGAACCGCGTGATGGAGCATCCGGTCGGCACCGGTCCCTATCGGCTTGCGCAATGGACGCGCGGCCAGAAGATCGTGCTCGAGGCGCGTCCCGACTATCGCGACGAGCGCTATCCGACTCCGCCCGCAGGCAGCCCCGCGGAGGATTTCGCGGTGGCGAAGGGGTACGCGGGACGCCCGGTGCCGTTCATCGGCCGCATCGAGATCAATGTGCTCGAGGAGGCGCAGCCGCGACTGCTGTCCTTCGAGCAGGGCGACCTCGACTTCCTCGAGCTGCCCGCCTCGCTCGCCGGCAACGTGCTGGACGGCGCGCGGTTGAAACCGGCGTATGCGAAGAAAGGCATCGTGCTGCACCGGCAGATCGAGCCGTCGGTCGCGTTCTATTTCTTCAATCTCGACAATTCCGTGGTCGGCGGCTACGCGCCCGTGCAGATCGCGCTGCGCCGCGCGATCGGCATGGGCTTCGACCGCGCCGCCGCCGTGAAGACGCTGCTGTATGGTCAGGCGATTCCGGCCACACAGCCCGTGCCCCCGCCCGTGCCGGGCTACGACCCGTCGTTCGCATCGCCGAACGCCTACGATCCGGCGGCGGCACGCGCGCTCCTCGACAAGTTCGGCTATCGGGAGAGGGACGCCGACGGCTATCGCAAGACGCCCGACGGCAAGCCGCTCACGATCGTCCGCGCGTCGACGCCGGATTCGGCGGCGCGGGCCGCGGACGAGCTGTGGAAGCGCTGCATGGACGCGATCGGCATCCGGATGGTCGACTACAAGCAGAAGTGGCCGGAGCTGAACAAGATGTCGGAGGCGGGGCAGCTCATGATGTGGGGGCTGTCGTGGATCGCGTCGACGCCGGACGCCGACACCTTCTACTCGACGCTGTATTCGAAGAACATCGGCACGATGAACGACGCGCGCTTCCGCCTTCCCGAGTACGACAAGGCCTACGAAGCGGCGCGAAGGCTGCCGGACGGCCCCGAGCGCAATGCGCTCTACCGTCGGATGACGGGACTCGTCGTCGCGTACGCGCCGTGGCTCCTCAGCACGTATCCGTACGACAACATCCTCGCGCAGCCATGGGTGCGCGGGTTCCGGCAGCACCCGTTCCTGCGCAGCCAGTGGCGCTTTTACGACGTCGTCGCGCACTGACGCGCGGGGACGCTCAGCGCTTGGGGTGAATCACCGGCTTCGGCGAGGGCCGCACGTCTTCGCGTGATTGCGTTCCGGCGTCGACGATCCCGGCGATGACGGCGTCGAGGCCCAGCGCGAACGTCCGGTCCCAGTGTCCGGGCTGCGCGTATGGCGCGGCCGCGGCGAGATGCGGGCATTCGCGCGCGATGAACGTGTCGTCGACGGCATCCGCCGCCGACGGCCCACGCGCGTAGCCGGCAGTCTCGTCCAATGCGGCGCCGGTGACGAAATACCCCAGGACGCGAAAGCCGCGCGCGGCGGCCTCGGCGTCGGCCGTCACTTCGGCGACGATGGCGAGCGTGCGCTCGATGAGGCGCACCCCGGTAGGCGTGTTGAGCCGGTGCACGGCAATCAGCGGATAGAGCCGCGGATGCCGATGCGCCATCGCGCGATAGGCGTATGCCTGGTCGCGCAGGCGCTCGATCGCCGGCAGGTGCGCCGGCGGCGGCGGAATGCTCGCGAGCGCAGCGTCCACCAGCGCATCAAGCAAGTGCTGCTTGCTGGCGAAATGGTGATAGATGCTCATCGCCTCGCACCCGAGCGCCTCCCCGAGCTTGCGCGTCGACAGACCGGAGAGCCCGTCCGCGTCCACGAGGGCGAGTGCGGCGGCGACGACGCGGTCGCGGGTGAGCGGAATGGTATTGCGCCGGACGGACGGGTCCGGATCGGTGGCGGCATGGCGCGCCGGCGCGCGCAGCCTTGTCGGCCGGGGCGTCGTGGCGGCAGAATCCGGCGGGGCCGCGCGAGGTGGTTTGGCCATCACTTGCAATCTTACGGCGTAAGGATATAGTTTCGCAACAGACTTACAGTGTAAACACATTCGCGGAGAATGCATGGAAACCGTCGACATCATCGGACTGCTCGTTCCCGTCACCTACTTCGTGTTCCTCGCGACCGAAAGGCTCTGGCCGGCGCGCGAATTCCCGCCCCGCAAGGGCTGGCAATGGATCGGAATCGGGTTCCTGGTCCTGATCATGACGATCTCGACCATCGTCCCGCTGCTGATCCCGGCGCCGTGGCTCGACGCGCACCGCATGCTCGACGGGACGCGCCTCGGCGTCGTCGGCGGAACGATCGTCGGATTCGTGGTAATGGAAGGATTCATCTACGCCTGGCACCGCACGGCGCACAACGTGGGCTTCCTCTGGAGGGGCTTCCACCAGATGCACCACAGCCCGCAGCGCGTCGACATGGCGGGCTCGCTCGTCTTCCATCCGCTCGAGATGGCGGTGCAGGTGCTGCTCCAGCTCTTCGCCACGGTGATCGTGCTGGGGCTCGATCCGCTCGCCGCGGCCCTGGTCGGCTATCTCATCGCGTTCAACGGGTTCTTCCAGCACTGGAACGTGCGCACGCCGCAGTGGCTGGGCTATGTCATCCAGCGTCCCGAGTCGCACTGCGTGCACCATCGGATGGGATTCCACTACTACAACTACTCGGACTTTCCTCCGTGGGACATGCTGTTCGGAACCTTCCGCAATCCGGCGAAATTCATGGGCGAATGCGGATTCGAGGCGGGCGCCGATCGCAGGATGGGCGCGATGCTGGCCTTCGCCGACGTCAACGCCGCGCAATACGGCCCGGGAAATCTGGGCGCCAAGCGGACGACCGCTGCCGCCTGAATCCCGGCGCGCGCTGCCGCTCGCAAAGGCGGCCCGCGTCGACACGGCCCGCCTTTGATTTGGATCGCAATCCCGCACGTGCGAACCGGCCCGATCCGGCGGATAATTGACATCCCTTTCCCGGAGGTCGGACCATGAGTGAGCAACGCGAAGTCGTCATTCTGAGTGGAGTGCGCACCGCCATCGGCGATTACGGCGGCAGCCTCAAGGACATCTCGCCGAGCGAGCTCGGCGCGCGCGTCGTGAAGGAAGCGGTCAGCCGCGCCAAGATCGATCCGAAGACCGTCGGCCAGTGCGTGATCGGCAACGTGATCCACACCGAGCCCAAGGACATGTACATCTCGCGCCTCGCGTGCGTGAACGGCGGGCTGCCGCACGACACCGGCGCATTCACCGTCAACCGCCTCTGCGGCAGCGGCATGCAGGCGATCGTGTCGGCGTCGCAATACATCCTGCTGGGCGAGACCGACACCGCGGTCGCCGGCGGCACCGAGAGCATGAGCCGCGCCGCGTACGCGTCGCTGACGCAGCGCTGGGGCGCGCGGATGGGCGACTCCAAGATGATGGACATGATGGTCGGCGCGCTGACCGACCCGTTCGACACCGTGCACATGGGCGTCACCGCCGAGAACGTCGCCTCGAAGTGCGGCATCTCGCGCGAGCAGCAGGACGCGTTCGCGGTCGAGAGCCACAAGCGCGCCGCGGCGGCGATCGCCGCCGGCCACTTCAAGTCGCAGATCCTGCCGGTCGAGCTGAAGAGCAAGAAAGGCACCACGGTGTTCGACACCGACGAGCACGTGCGAGCGGACTCGTCGATGGAGGGGATGGGCAAGCTGAAGGCCGTCTTCATCAAGGAGAACGGCAGCGTCACGGCGGGCAACGCGTCCGGCATCAACGACGCGGCGGCGGCCGTCGTGCTGATGGAGACGGGCTGCGGCGGCGAAGGCGGGCCTGAAGCCGATGGCGCGCCTCGTCGTCCTACGGCCATGCCGGGCATCGACCCCAAGATCATGGGCCTCGGTCCGGTCACCGCGGTGAAGAACGCGCTCGCGAAGGCGGGCCTCAAGATCTCCGACATCGACGTGATCGAGTCGAACGAGGCGTTCGCGGCGCAGGCGCTCGGCGTGTCGAAGGAGCTCGGTCTCGACGCGGCGAAGGTCAATCCGAACGGCGGCGCGGTGGCGCTCGGCCATCCGATCGGCGCGACCGGCGCGATCCTGACGGTCAAGGCGATGTACGAGCTGCATCGCACCGGCAAGCGCTACGGCCTCATCACGATGTGCATCGGCGGCGGCCAGGGCATCGCGGCGATCATCGAGCGGCTGTAGCGGCGCGAGCGGCGAGCAGGGGCCCCACGCCGCGCAGCGGCAAGGGGATGCGAGCAAACGCGAGCCGACGCATGAGGCCGACAATGCGACCGCCGCGAACCTGAACCGTCGAGGAGGCCGAGTAGACGCGTTCCGGCAAAAAAAGCCCCGCGCCATCGCGCGGGGCTTTTTCGTGCGTGGCGGGAAACCGCCTCGCGGAGCGTGCGTGTTACGGATTGCCGAGGTAGTCGCGCTTGCCGATCTCGACGCCGTTGTGACGCAGGATGTTGTACGTCGTCGTCACGTGGAAATAGAAGTTCGGCGTCGCGTGACCGAGCAGGAACTGGATCCCCGTGTAGCGGGTCTCCTTGTCGCCTCGCTTCAGCACGATTTCCTTGTCCTCGGTGCCGTCGATCTGCTCCGGCGTGATCGTCCCCAGGAAGGCCAGGACCTTGGCAACGCGCGCCTTCAGGTCGGAAAGCGTGACCTCGTTGTCCTCGTGCGCCGGAATCGGCACACCGGCAAGGCGCGCGGCCGCGCCCTTGGCCGTGTCGCAGGCGATCTGCACCTGCACCCTCATCGGCAGCATGTCGGGAAACAGCCGGTAGTTCGGCAGCACGGACGCATCGATCTTCTTCGCATCGACGTAAGCCTGCGCCTTGTCGAGGATGTTCGAAAGATTGCCGAGGATGTTGACGAAGCGGGGCACGCTCGCCTGGTACATGGAGATCTTCATGGGAGTCCTTGCGGTTCGGGGTGGGACGACGGCGGACGTGCATTCTATCCGCGAACGCAGGAACGCGCGCCTGCGCCCTTTGCAGCGCGAATAATGCTGCGCCGAAGCGGTCGGCGCAGGTGCGCATGGTACCTGCCGCGGCGACGCGCCGTCACGCACCCCGAATACGGAGCGACGCGTCTATTCCGTGCCGTCGACGCGTCCGGCCGAGACGACGCTGGCGGCCATCTGGTGCGCGTTCGCGTGTCCCGCCTCCACACGGAACTGCATGAAGTCCGTTGCCACCGCAAGCGCGATGCCCGCCATCACCACGAAACCGACCAGCAGGCGCCGTCCGGCGCGACGCCGGAGGCGGTGGTGGTAGCTCCGTTCCATGCGCGCCGAGACCCCGGTTTCGATGCCGGACGGCGGGCTTTCCAGTTCCCGCAGCATCCGGGCGATGCGCGGGGTGCTCGCCGTACGTTGAACGTTGCCCATGATGTCCTCCGTTCACTGTCGCGGGCTGCGCCCGCGCGCCCCTTGGGGCGCCCCGTCGATCGTGCTCGCCGCGTTGCAGCGGTCGGCCGATGGCGGATGTGTCCATGGTGGGCGCGCCGCGTCGCGGGGGACAGCGCGGAATCCGGCTGCCGATTGCGGAATATTCACGCCGCCGTCCGGAGGCGGGCCTGCCCGCGACGAGGGGTGTCTCGCGCGCGGGCAACGACGACGTCAGCGGGAGCGAATCGTCCCGGCTACTTCGATCCGGCGGTCGTCGGATCGGGGTGGATGTTGTCGACCCAATGCACCTCCTCGGGGTTCGGCTCGACGTTGGGCAGGTCCAGGTTCACGACCACAGGCTCCTGCCCGCTGCGACAGAGCACGCAGGACAGCGGCTCCTCGGCACTCGCGTTGATTTCCTGGTGCGGGACGAAGGGCGGGATGTAGATGAAGTCGCCCGGACCGGCCTCGGCGATGAACTCGAGGCGATCCCCCCACTTCATCCGCGCGCGTCCGCTGACGACGTAGATCACGCTCTCGACCGGGCCGTGGTGGTGGGCGCCCGTCTTCGCCTTCGGATGAATCACGACGGTGCCCGCCCAGATCTTCTCCGCGCCGGCGCGCGCATGCGTGATCGCGGCGGCGCGATTCATGCCCGGCGTCTGCGGCGTGTTCGTGTCGAGCTCGCCGGCCCTGACGACGCGGACACCGTGCAGGCGCCATCGATTCCCGGAGGATTGCGACATCGGAGACCTCGCTCGTGGTCCAGGTGTTCGGCCATTTCACACCGATGGCCGCGGCGCCGCAAGGGGGAGCGCCTCGCCCGGGCAATGCTTCAGCCGAGATTCGGCGCGAGCGAGCGCGCGAGATCCGCGCGCACGATGCCGCTGCGCGCGGCGAGATCGTCGAGCTGGTCGGTGCCGATGCGCCCGACGGCGAAGTACGTCGCTTCGGGATGCGCGAGGTAGAACCCCGCCACGGACGCCGCCGGCAGCATTGCGCGACTCTCGCTCAAGCTCATGCCGATCTCCGTCGCGCGCAGGAGATCGAACAGTGGCGCCTTGACGTGATCGTCAGGGCAGGCCGGGTAGCCTGGCGCCGGGCGGATGCCCCGGTACTCCTCGCGGATCAGCGCGACGGTGTCGAGATGCTCGTCGCGCGCGTAGCCCCAGAGCTCGCGCCGCACCTTCATGTGCAGCCATTCGGCGAACGCTTCGGCGAGCCGGTCCGCGAGCGCCTTCAGCATGATCGCGCTGTAGTCATCCTTCCCTGCCTCGAACTCGGCGAGTTTTCTCTCGATGCCGAGCCCGGCGGTCACGGCGAACACGCCGGCGTAATCCTCGACGCCGGAATCCTTCGGCCCGACGAAGTCGGCGAGGCAGTAGTTCGGCTTGCCGGCAGGACGCTCGTTCTGCTGGCGCAGGTTGCGCCACGCGAGCGCGACCTGCGCTCGCGTGTTGTCGGTGTAGAACTCGATGTCGTCGCCGTTGGCGTTCGCCGGCAGCAGCGCGATCACGGCGCCGGCGCGGAGCCAGCGGCCTTCGACGATCTGCTTCAGCATCGCCTTGCCTTCGGCGAAGACGTTGCGCGCCGCCTCGCCGACGATCGCATCGTCGAGGATCGCCGGGTACGGCCCGGAGAGCTCCCACGCCTGGAAGAACGGGGCCCAGTCGATGCATTTCGCGACCTCCGCGAGATCGACGTTGCGGAGCTCGCGGCGGCCGATGAAGGTGGGCGCGGTGGGCGCGTAGTGCTTCCAGTCGGTCTTGAACCCGTTGGCGCGCGCCGCGGCGAGCGGCAGCAGCGTCGGGCCCTTCTTCGCCGCGTGCTGGGCGCGGATCTTCTCGTAGTCGGCGGCGACCTCGGCAACGAAGCCGTCGCGGCTTTCGGTCGACAGCAGATTGCTCGCGACACCCACCGCGCGCGACGCGTCGGGCACGTAGACCGTCACGCCCGCGTAGTGCGGCGCGATCTTCACCGCGGTGTGCACGCGCGAGGTCGTCGCGCCGCCGATCAGCAGCGGCTGCTTCATCCCGAGCCGCTGCATCTCGTGCGCGACGTGCGCCATCTCCTCGAGCGACGGCGTGATGAGACCGGACAGCCCGACGATGTCGGCGCTGCGCTCGGTCGCCGTATCGAGGATCTTCTGCGCCGGCACCATCACGCCGAGGTCGATCACCTCGAAGTTGTTGCACTGGAGCACGACGCCGACGATGTTCTTGCCGATGTCGTGGACGTCGCCCTTGACCGTCGCCATCACGATCGTGCCCTTGGGCTTGCCGGCGTCGCCCGAGCGCGCCTTCTCCTCCTCGATGTACGGGACGAGATGCGCCACCGCCTGCTTCATCACCCGCGCGCTCTTCACGACCTGCGGCAGGAACATCTTGCCGGCGCCGAAGAGGTCGCCGACCACGTTCATCCCGGCCATCAGCGGGCCCTCGATCACCTGGATCGGCCGCGTCGAAATTCCTGCCGCGCTTCCTCGGTGTCCTCGACGATGTAGGTCGTGATGCCGCTCACCAGCGCGTGCGACAGGCGCTCCTCGACGGTCCCCTCGCGCCAGGCGAGGTCCTCGGTGACGACCTTGCCCTGCGCCTTCACCGTCTCGGCGAAGGTCACGAGCCGCTCGGTCGCGTCGGGGCGCCGGTTCAGCACGACGTCCTCGACCCGCTCGCGCAGCTCGGGCGGAATCTCGTCGTAGACGCCGAGCTGGCCGGCGTTGACGATGCCCATCGTCATCCCGGCGCGGATCGCGTGATAGAGGAAGACCGTGTGGATGGCCTCGCGCACCGGCTCGTTGCCGCGGAACGAAAAGCTCACGTTGGAGACGCCGCCCGACACCTTCGCGTGCGGCAGGTGCGCGCGGATCCAGCGCGTCGCGTTGATGAAGTCGACCGCGTAGTTGTTGTGCTCCTCGATGCCGGTCGCGATCGCGAACACGTTCGGGTCGAAGATGATGTCCTCGGGCGGAAAGTCCGCCTCGCGCAGCATGAGATCGTAGGCGCGCTGGCAGATCTCCACCTTGCGCTCGAACGTGTCGGCCTGGCCGTTCTCGTCGAACGCCATCACGATCGCCGCGGCGCCGTAGCGGCGCACGAGCCGCGCCTGGCGCAGGAACTCGGCCTCGCCCTCCTTCATCGAGATCGAGTTGACGACGGGCTTGCCCTGCACGCACTTGAGGCCCGCCTCGATCACGTCCCACTTCGACGAGTCGATCATCACCGGAACGCGCGCGATGTCGGGCTCGGCGGCGATCAGGGTCAGGAAGCGCACCATCGCCGCCTTCGCGTCGAGCATCGCCTCGTCCATGTTGACGTCGATGATCTGCGCGCCGTTCGCGACCTGCTGCCGCGCGACCTCGACCGCGCCGGCGAAGTCGCCCGCGAGGATCAGCTTCGCGAAGGCGCGCGAGCCGGTGACGTTGGTGCGCTCGCCGACATTGACGAACAGCGACTCGTCGTCGACGTTGAGCGGCTCGAGGCCGGCTAGGCGCATCACGCGGGACATGGGTTCGGCATTGTCGGTCGAAACGTTTCGTCCCTCTTCCAGCGCGCGCCGGAGCCGGCGCCCGGGAAGCCGGGCCGCGCCCGGCGCCTCGCGCGCACGGGCCTCGCGCCATCGCGCCGCTACGCCGCCTCCGCCATCTCCGCGCGCGGCAACGCGCGCGGCGGCAGCTTTTTCACGGCATCGGCGATCGCACGGATGTGCGCGGGGGTCGTGCCGCAGCAGCCGCCGACGATGTTGACGAAGCCGCTCGTCGCGAAATCTTCGAGGAGCCGCGCCGTCTCGGCCGGCGTCTCGTCGTAGCCCGTTTCCGCCATCGGGTTGGGCAGCCCCGCGTTGGGATAGCACGACACGTACGTGTCGGCGACGCGCGCCATCTCCTCGATGTACGGGCGCATCAGCGCGGCGCCGAGCGAGCAATTGATGCCGACCGCGAGCGGGCGCACGTGGCGGACCGAATTCCAGAACGCCTCGGTGGTCTGGCCGGACAGCGTGCGGCCCGAGGCGTCGGTGATCGTCCCGGAGACGATGATCGGCAGTCGGCGTCCTGCCTTGACGAAGAACGCTTCGAGCGCGAACAGCGCGGCCTTGCCGTTCAGCGTGTCGAATATCGTCTCGACGAGGAAGAGGTCGACGCCGCCCTCGGCAAGCCCTTCGATGGCTTCGGCGTAGGCCGCGACCAGCTCATCGAACGTCACGTTGCGCGCACCGGGATCGTTGACGTCCGGCGAGATCGACGCCGTGCGATTGGTCGGCCCGAGCGCGCCGGCGACGAAGCGCGGCTTGTCGGGCGTGCTTCGCCGTCCACGCGTCGGCGCATTCGCGCGCGATCCGCGCCGCGGCGAGATTGATTTCGCGCACCTGATCCTGCAGCTGGTAGTCGGCCTGCGCGATCGACGTCGCGTTGAAGGTGTTGGTCTCGATGATGTCGGCGCCCGCCTCGAGATAGGCGTCGTGGATGTCGCGGATCACGTCGGGGCGCGTCAGCACGAGCAGGTCGTTGTCGCCCTTGAGGTCGTGCGAGTGCGCGGCGAAGCGGGTGCCGCGATACTCGGCCTCGCCCAGCCGGCAGCCCTGGATCATCGTGCCCATCGCCCCGTCGAGGATGAGGATGCGCCGGTCCAGCAGAGGTTTGAGTTCGGCGGTTCGATCGGGTTGCATGGTGCGTCGCGGAAGAGCCTTCGCCCGCGAACGACGGGCGGGAGGGAAATTCTAACATCGCCGATGCGGGCGTCGCGCCGACCGGGCCTCTCGGCCGGGGCATAAGCATGTTGCCAATCGGAATATCGGCCGCGCGCCGCCCGTGCTAGATTTGGCGCATGAAACACCTGATGCCGAAAGAAGCCCACGAATTCCTGCAGAAGAACCCTGCGGCGGTATTCATCGACTGCCGCAGCGAGATGGAGTTCTATTTCGTCGGCCATCCGAAGGGCGCGCAGCACGTCGCCTGGAACGACGGGCCGGATTGGGAGATCAATCCGCACTTCGTCGGGCAGGTGAAGAAGGTCGCGAGCATGAACCGGCCGGTCGTGCTGATCTGCCGCAGCGGCCACCGCTCGATCGACGCCGGCATCGCTCTGGAGAGCGCCGGCTTCACCGAGGTCTACAACGTGCTGGAAGGCTTCGAGGGTCCGCTCGACGAGGAGCATCATCGCGGCACGCATTCGGGCTGGCGGATGGAAGGCCTGCCTTGGGAGCAGCTGTAGAACCCTTCCCAAAAATGGCTGCGCGCCCCGATTGCTTTGTCGTGTCCTCGCTCGTCCCTCACTGTACGCCTGAGTACTATCTCGGGACTCGCTGCGGGCCCTTATCTGGCAACTGAGGCACTCGGGGCTGCTCGCTCGATTTTTGACAAGGGTTCTTGGCCAACTGACGCGACAGAATCTCGGTGGTGTAGGCTCTCGCGGTTTCCACCCGAGCATCGCGCTTACCATGGCCGCCTACGGCCGCCTCTGCACGCTTTTCTACGATGCCGACAAGCCGCGCGCTTCCGAGGCGGAAACCGCGTGGTACGCGCAGCGGCTGCCCCGTGATGCAGGCCCTTCACTCGAGGTGATGTCGGGCTCCGGCCGTCTGCTGCTCCCGCTGCTGCGGCGGGGGCTCAACGTTCACGGCGTCGACGTCTCCCCGTCGATGCATGCGAGCTGCGCGGCGCGGCTCGATGCGGCCGGATTGACGACGCCGCTCTTCCGCCAGGATGCCGTCACGCTCAACCTGCCGTTTCGCTACGCGGCGGCGTTCGTCGCCGCCGGGTCGTTCCAGCTGCTGGTCGATCCGGTCGCGGCGCAAAGGATGCTCGAACGGATTCGCGCGCATCTCGTCGCGCCCGGCCTCCTGCTGATGGATCTCTACGTTCCCGCCGAAGCCACGCATCCGCCCGGCGCGCCGGTCGTCCACGTGCAGACGGTCTCGCTGCCGGACGGGACGAAGATCGCGCGGCGCTCCGAGCTCTTCGTCGACGCCGAAGGCAGGCGCATCGACATCCGCAGCCGCTACGAGCAGCGCGAGCGCGCGACGATCGTCGCGCGCGAGGACGAGGTGCTCGCGCTGACCTGGTATTCCGAGGACGAGATCGTCGCGCTGCTCGGCGACGCGGGCTTTTCGGACGTCGCCGTCGGGCCGGCGGCATGGCCCGTCGACGACGAGACGCCGGAGGGCGAGCGGAGGTTCTCGGTGAGCGCTAGCGCGTGATCCGCGCGGGAGCGTCGAGCGCGAGCGACATGTACACGACGCCCGGCAGCGGATTGTCGTAGTAAGGCGCGCACGTGCGGAAGCCGAGTGCCCCGTAAAGCGCACGGGCGCTCGTCATCCATTCGAGCGTGTCGAGCTTGAGTTCGGTGTACCCGATTGCCCGGGCGTCGGCGACGATGCGCTCCGCGAGCCGCCTGCCCCATCCCCCACCCCGCGCATTCGGCTGCACGTAGAGCCGCTTCACTTCGCCAATTTCGGGACTGCTGCCGTTCGCGACGCTTTCGAGCGGCCGCAGCGCGATGCAGCCGAACGCACGGTCGGACGGTCCGGCGAGGAGCAGCCGGCCACGAGGTCGTGCATACGCACCCGGCAGCGTCGCGAGTTCCGCATCGAAGCCCTGGAAGCAGAGATCGACGCCCAGCCACTGCGCGTATTCGAGGAACAGCGCGCGGGCCGCCGCGATGTCCTCCGGCGTCGTCGCCTCGCGGACGGCCGGTGCTGCGCTCATTGCGGACATTCGCTCGCGCGGCGCGCTGAGTAAGCCCGGCGTCAGCCGGCGGGCTTGTCGCAGCTGCCGATCTTGAGCTCGCTGCCCGGGTACGCCGTCGACAACTCCTTGATGCGTGTGACAGCGGTCGTCTGCGGGTCACGAACGACGAGCGCCGTCTGCACGACCGTTTGCTGTCTTGGCGCGACCTTGACGCCGGCGATGCCGCGCTTGGTCAACACCGCCTGCTGGACGTTGGCCGCGTCCTCGCTGCGCCAGGCACCGAGCGAAATTGCGAAGCGTTGCGCCCCGCCGTCGACGACGAACGCGTCGGCGATGCCCGCCGCCACCAGCTCGTCGAGCCGCTTGGTTGCCGCTGCCTTGGTGGCGAACGGCGGCAGGAAGGTCCAGTAGGTCATCGCCGTCTCGACCTTTTTCTGCGTGACGAGCTTGCCGAGACCGAGCGGGTCGAGGTCGGCGAGCGCGCGCGTGCGATCGGCGTCCGAAAGCGGCCCCCATTCGAGGCAGACGTCGGCGAGCGACGCGGCCCTGGCGGGGCCCAATGCCGCGACCTGCTGCGGCGTCAGCAGCTTGATCTTGTCGGGCTGGACCTGCTGGGCGAGACGGAAACTTTCGCCGCCGCTCGCGCCATCGAGGAACGTGTACCCGAAAAGCGTGAGGTTCGCGAGGATCAGGAGGATGACGACGGTGCGCATAGGGAGGAGGGAAGCAAATGCCGTGCGCGCCGCCAGGGCGCGATTCTAGTCAAGCGAAACCGGGACGCCGGCCAGCGCCAGCACACCTTCCAGCACGAGATTATCCACGACCTCGATGGGCGGGTTAAGCTGAGGCGCGATTTCGGGCGCGGCCCCGCCGGCGAGATAGATGCGCACCTGCGCCGGATTGGTGTCGACCTGCCGGCGCATCTGCTCGACGGCCCCGCACACCGCCTGCATCGCTCCGGTGTAGAGCGCGTCCGCCGTGTTGTCGGGAAACGCGCTGAAGGCGCCCGGCGGCACGCCGAGCGCGGCCGTGTTCTCCGCGAGGGTGCGCAGCATCAGACGCATTCCCGGCAGGATGAATCCGCCGCGAAAGACGCCTTCTGCATCGAGCGAGTCGATCGTGACGGCGGTGCCGGCGTTGACGACGACGCACGCGGGCGGGAAAAGATCGGTCGCGACCGCGCGCCGCCGTGCGGCGCAAAGCGACGCCCACCGGTCGGGGCCGAGCTGGGCGGGCCGCGCGTATCGATTGCTGACGCCGCACGCCGATTCCGTCGCGAGCAGCCATTCCGGGACGAGCCGCCAGCGCGCGAGCTGAGCCTCGACGCGGACCCGCGCCGCCTCGCCGGCGACGTTGACGCCGACGACGCGAATCGGCCGCGGCAGGTGGTGCCAGTCGCGCAGCGCGAGCGCGCCGATCTCGTTGTTGGGGGTGATGCCGAGCGTGCGCCAGCCATGCGGGCCGGCGAGGCCCCACTTCATCCGGCTGTTGCCGACGTCGAGTGCGAGAATGAGGCTCACGCGGAAAGGATGCGCGGGTGCAGCCTGTCGTTCAAGTCCGGTACGCGGTCGGGGCGATTCCGGACGCGGGCGCGCACGTCACGCCCGTCGGAGCGAAATCTCGCCGGAGAGAAAGCGCGCGCGGCGCGGACCGTCGGCCAGCACCAGCGCCCCGCTCGCATCGACCCCCGCGACCTTGCCGGTCACCGCCGCACCGTCGGGCAGGAGCAATCGCACCGGCTTTCCCTGATATGCGTGACGGTGCTGCCACTCCGCGGCAAAGGGGGCGAAGCCCTCCTTCGCATACTGCTCGAGCACGGCGGCGAGTTCGGCAAGGATCGCCCCCAGCACGTGGTTGCGATCGATGCTCTTCATCTTGCGTCCCGCCACCGTCGCGAGATCGGTGACGGGCACCGCGAGGTCGGCCCGCGCCGCCTGCGGCAGCCGGACGTTGAGGCCGACGCCGATAACGGTGTTCGAGGGGCCGAGCGCGTCGCCGTTCACCTCGATCAGGATGCCGCCGAATTTCATGTGGCGATGGACGAGGTCGTTCGGCCACTTGAGCGCGATCCCGGTGAAGCCTTCCGCCTCGAGCGCGCGCGACACGGCGACGCCGACGGCGAGCGAGAGCCCGGCGAGGAATCCCGCGCCCTGCTCGAAACGCCATCCGAGCGAGAACGTGATGCTGCCGCCGGCGACCGCGGTCCAGGTGCGGCCGCGCCGGCCACGGCCCGCGGTCTGCCACTCCGCGGCGAGCGCAACGCCGTGGATGTCGCGTCGGCCGATGCGACGCATCAGCTCGGACGACGTCGAGTCGGTCTGGTCGACAACCTCGAGGGTCAAAGGCGTTCGCGGGGGCCGCGCGGCTACTGCCGCCTTGATCCGGTCGGCGTCGAGAAAGTCGGGGGTTCCAAGCAGCCGGTAGCCGCGTCCCTTGATGCGCTCGAGGGCGAGACCGGCGGCCTCGGCGTCCTTCAGTACCTGCGAAACGCGCGCACGCGTGAGCCCCACCGTATCGGCGAGATCTTCACCCGAGTGGAAGTTGCCATCGGCAAGATGGCGCAGGAGCGTGAATCCGAGAGGAGTGAGCACTAACAGACCTGTTGACCGGAAAACTCCGCAACTATGACAGAAAGCGCGCGGAAACGCATCCATCCCGTGCGTAATCAATGACGTGGGGACGAGGGCCAAGAGCACAAGCGGCGGCTGACGGTCGGATTCCCCCAAAGTAGATCAAACGCGGCCCCTGGACCGCGGGGGCTATATCGGGCGGGCGCGTGGCCTCATTGCCCTCCCACGGGCCGCAAGATGCGCCCCTCGAAAACGAAGCCATTCGACTTTGCGTCAGCGCAATCCCGGCCCCGCATTAGAAGATCAGTGTAGAGAAAGGCAGAAAAAGGGCGCGAGATGGCGCTAGATGGGCTTCGCATAGCACGAGTGACCGTCCACTTCGTTGCGGTGGCGGGAGTGGCATTGCTTCTCTCCGGATGCGCAACCGGGCCGACGGCTCCGAAATACGGTCCCGATTCCCCGGCCACGACAATCACTGTTCCGGTGAGGCGGCTCGCTGACGCGCCGCTCGTCCCGACGCTACCAATCTCCGTCGCCGTTTATTACCCACCGGAATTCCGCAGGGCTGTCGTCATGGCGGGCGGCGGCGACATTCCGCGCTACCAGTACGAAGTCGGCGCCGCCGCCGTCGTCCTGCTCGACCAGGACTTCGATGGATTGTTCAAGCGCTCAATCCCGCTAACGTCGTTGACCGGCGGGGAAGGCAGCGCGGGCATGGTAGATCTTATCCTTGTGCCTCGCTTCGAATCATTGGCAGCGTCGTATTTGCTCGGTATAGACGTCTTTGCGCCCGATGGAATACGCATCGCCAGAATCGAAAACTGGGCAATGTCGCCGCCTGTCCCTGAACAGTCGGGCATTACCCCGCTCGCCAAACCCCTGCCCGCGGTGAACGATTTCCTGATCGATGCCGCAGGCGATCTGGCGACAGCTTTGATCTTGTCGCCGGAAATCACCGTCTGGAGTGCGGGTCGAGGGCTCGAATGGCAGTGGCCGGATGTTCGACCCCGGGACATCGCAGGGAATCCCCGCGGCGTGGTCATCGTGAGCTGCATGGCTGGATTGCGTCGCTGCAACGCAACCGAGGACACCGTCGCGGTGGGCGACGCACTCCGCAGGTTGGATCGGACCATCGACATCGTATCGGCCGCCGATCTGCGGCGCGCGCTTTATCCTTGGTTAGGCTGGGCCGACATGTCCGACACGCAACTCGCGGAGTGGCTGCGCCGTCCTGCCGTCGCCGCGCGCGTCGGAGCGATGGGCATCCGGTATCTCGTGTTCGCCGACTCGCTCGGGGCATCGACAAAGCGGCACGGCGAAATCGGTGCCGTCGGCGGATACGGCGGAGGAGGTCTTTTCGGGCTGATGTGGTGGACGCGCAATGAAGTCGGGCGATTGAACGTGTTCGACTTCGTGACCGCCGCCGAGGCGGGCAAAGTCAACCATCAGCGCGAGGACGTCACCTTCGCGCTGCCGGCGTTGATCATTCCGATGCCGATCCCGATACCGCGGCAGGTAGAGGATATGCCCGACGCCATCGCGAAGCAGCTGCTTCCGCTGGTACGGCCGCTGCACTAGCTGGCGGGCGGTCTGCTGCAAGCGCGACGCCCTGCAAGACGCGACGGCCGATGCGTCGCATCAATTCCGACGAGTCGGCTCGATCGATTAGCCGACAACTTCGAGTGGCGGCGGCGGACGCGCGGCGACCGAAGCCTTGATCAGGTGCATGTCGATTTCGTCGAAGCGAGGATCTCCCGCTCGGCGTCTGCCGACAGCACGTGCTGCCAGGCGCCCGCATTGGTGCGCGCCATCAGCCACTCCGCGGTGTCGCGGACGGTGTCGGGGAGAGCCCGTGCGACCAATCCCGCGTTCTCGGCCTTCGTGCCGTCGACCGACATGAAGCCCGCGGCGTCGGGCTCGGTGTCGGGCAGCCACAGCGGCAGCCCGATCCAGGGCTCGACACCGTGGGCGACCAGCATGGCATCGGGCACCGCCACCGGCGCCGGCGGCTCGATCGCCGTTTCGACCAGCACGTCGACCAGATCCGCGAACGTCCATCTGCCGGCCGGGCTGACCGCGTTGAACGTGCCGCCGCGATCCTGCTCGAGCAGGTCGACGATCCACGCGGCGAGGTCGCGCGCGTCGATGATCTGGATCGGCCGCGAGAGCGGCGCCGGCACCACCGCCTGCGCGGCACGCTCGCCGAGGAGGTGGGGGCACTGGAAACGCGCGACCCAGTAGCCGAAACGGTCGGTGCCGTCGCCGGCGCCGACGATGAGACCGGGGCGGACGATGGTCGCGCTGCTGCCGAAGACGTCGAGAACGCGCGCTTCGCACGCGGCCTTGAGCGCGCCGTAGTTCGGCAGGATGTCCTCGGTGGCAGGATCCGCGAGCGTCGCGACGGCGCTCTCCTCGTCGAGGCCCGGCCGACTCGAGTCGGCGTACACCGACACCGACGACACGAAGAGATAACGGCCGGCGCGTTCGGCGAGCAGCGACGCCGACGCGCCGACGATGCGCGGGACGTACCCGCTCGTGTCGACTACCGCATCCCAGCGGCCGCCCGCGAGCGCGGCCAATCCCGGCGCGATCGCGGGATCGCGATTGCCCGCGAGCGGCACGACAGCGCGGTTCGCGATCACCGGCAGATTGCCGCGCGTGAACGTCGTGACCGCGTGGCCGCGCTGCAGCGCTTCGCCGGCAACGTGCCGACCGAGGAATCTCGTCCCGCCAAGGATCAGGAGCTTCATCGCGACAACAGTTTCAGGACCTGCTCGTGCAGCCCGCGATCGCCGCAGGCGACGACCGAGCCGCCCTCGTCGCAGCGGTTGCCGCTCCAGTCGGTCATCACGCCGCCGGCCGCTTCGACGATCGGGATCAGCGCCTGCACGTCGTAGGCGTGCAGCGACGATTCGATCACGACATCGATCAGGCCCATCGCGAGGAGGCAATAGCAATAGCAGTCGCCGCCCCAGCGCCGCAGACGCACCCTCGCCGCCACGCGCTCGAACGCGTCGAGCGTCCCCGCCTCCCTGAACATGCCGGGGTCCGTGCCCGCCAGCACGCCATCGGAAAGCGTGCGGCAGCGGCGCGTCGCGAGCGGGCGCCGTTCCGCGCCGCGCTGCCACCAGGCCTCGCCGCCTGCGGCCGCGAATGATTCTCCGACGAAGGGCTGGTAGGCGATGCCGGCGACGATGCGCTCGCCGTCGTTCATCGCGATCAGCGTCGCCCAGTGCAGCTGGCCGAGGATGAAGCTCCGGGTGCCGTCGATCGGATCGATCACCCACGTGCAATTCGACGTGCCCTTCTGCCAGCCGTGCTCCTCGCCACGGATGCCGTGGTCGGGAAATGCCCGCGCGATCCTTTCCCGGATCAGCGCCTCGGCGGCGCGGTCGGCGACGGTCACCGGGTCGTACGGCTCGTCGGCGGCGCCCTTGTCGTCAACGTCGAGCGCGACGCGGAAATGCGGGAGGATTAGAGCGCCCGCGGCGACCGCGGTCTCGCGCGCGAATGCCGCGTAGGCGACGGCTTGCTCCGAGGTCATCGGCATCAGCGCCGCGGCACGATGGTCACACCGGCCAGCCTTTCCTGCGCCTCGATCAGCGAGGCGACGTACTTGTCGCCGAATCCGAGCAGGTTGGCGTTGACGAGCGTCTGGTGCACGGCTTCGCCGACGATCGCGGACACGGGCAGCGACTCGGCGAGGTGCGTGTAATAGCGGAGATCCTTCATCGCGTTGACGAGCGTGAACTTGAGTCCGGCGAGGTCGCCCGACTCCAGCATCCTGCCCGCGAGCATCTGGAAGATCCCCGAGTTGACCGCGCCGGCGGAAATGACCTCGTGCAGCTTCCTGATGGAAACCCCCGCCTTTGCTGCGGTGGCAAGCGCTTCCGCCGTCGCGGTCGCGATCGACATCGCCATGAAGTTGTTGATGAGCTTCAGCGTGTGCCCGTGCCCCGCCGGCCCCGCGTGGATCACGTTCTCGCAGAACGCGGAGAGCACGGGCTTCAGCGCGTCGAACGTCGCCTCGTCCGCGCCGACCATGATATTGAGCCGCCCCTCTTCCGCTTCCTTCGGGGTCCGTGCGAGCGGCGCGTCGACGAAGTGCGCGCGCTTCTTCGCGAAATCGGCATGGATCTTCGCGGTGGACGCAGGCTCGGCGGTCGACGTGTCGACGAAGATCTGGCCCTCCCGCGCATTGGCGAGGAGCCCGTCGCCGCCGTAGACGATCGCCTCGACCTGCGGCGTGCCGGTGACGCAGAGGATCACGACGTCGCTGCCGCGCACGAGCTCGGCGTGCGTCTTCGCTTCGACGGCGCCCGCCGCAAGAATGTCCGCGAGCGGCGCGCGATTGCGGTGCGCGGTGACCGTCAGCGGGAAGCCCTTGGTGACGAGATTCTTCGCCATGCCGTGACCCATGAGGCCAAGACCGATGAAACCGATGCGCGTCTTCGTGTCGCTGCCCATGAGTGCCCCCGTCCATTGAAATGCAAAGCCCGACCGCGGCGGGTCGGGCCCATGGCCGGAATCTTACTACCGCGCGACGGCGCCGCGCGAACATCGGACCTTTGGTCAGTCGACTGCGGGCGGCTCCTCGACGACCGCCGCACCGCGGGCGCGCCGCCGCTCGTGCCACGCGAGAAGAAGCCCGCTCGTGGCGATCACGCCGATGCCCACCAGCGTCAGCACATCCGGGAACTGGCCGTAGAACAGCCAGCCGAGAAGGATCGCCCAGACCAGCTGGAGGTAGGTGAAGGGGGTGAGCCCGGACGCCGGCGCGCGCTGGAACGCGAGGATGAACAGGAAATGGCCGACGGTGCCCAGAATGCCGGTCAGGCCGATGAGCGCGATGTCGGTCCACGGCATGTCGGCGCCGCGATCGAGAAAGGGAAGCGCCGGCAGCATCAGCACGCTGCCGCAAAGCGCGGGGTAGAAGAGCGTCACGCGCGGATCGTCGCCGCGCAGCATCCGGGTGAGCAGCTGGTAGATCGCATAGAACCCCGCCGCGGCGAGCGCGAACGCCGCGCCGCCGTGCAGGATGGACGCGCCGGGCCGGATGATCAGCAGCATGCCCGCGAAGCCGGCGACGACGAACGCGATGCGCGCACGCGTCATCCGCTCGTGGAGGAACGCCACCGACAGCAGCACCACGAGGATCGGCGTCGTGTAGTTGATGGCGGTCGCGTCGGCGAGCGGCAGGAAACCCAGCGCATTGACGAAGCACACCGATGACAGCGCGAGGACGATCCCGCGCGCGATCTGGAAGCGCGGCTGCGCGGTCCTGAGGAGGTTCCATCGCAGCGACGGCGCGAGCCAGAGCACCATGGCGACGGCCTGCGCCGCGTAGCGCGTGAAGACGATCAGCACGACCGGGTAGAGGCCGGTCAGGTGCTTGACGGTCGCGTCGAGCAGCGAGAAGCAGCCGACCGCCGTGACGATGAATCCGACCGCCGAAAGTGGGATCTGGGAGGCGGGTCGCGACGAGGTCAGGAGGTCACCGGCAGTGCGGTCGAGCGCTGCGGCAAGGTCGCCGCTGACGGGCGGAGGTCGGCGCGGATTTCGGAGCAGGTAATGGAGCGGGTGAAGGGAATCGAACCCCAATCCTCCACTGATTTTGCATCAAAAATTGCCGCGCGTGTGAATTCGGCGCGTCTCGTGCGCTCTCGGCTCCGCTGCCGATGTGGCGCGAGACCGAGTCCAAGAAAATGCGTTGCCCGAAGACTTGGCTAGCGACGGCAGCGGCCGCAGGTACGGCTCACTCCGAGATGCATTCTTGCGTCGCGCGTGCCCCGGCGATTTTCCTAACGGCCGCCGCCAGTGGGCGCCATGGAAGGCTTTCGCGCAACGAGGTCGATAAGGGCCGACATGCCGCTGTGGCCCTTGCCTTCGCGAATTTCCGCGTCGTACGACTTCAACTCGAGAATTTCCCAGCCGGAGAATTGGCTGTCGAGCCAATCCCGCGTGTACATGTGCTCGCGGCAGGGCGGTCCCCCGGTGGCGTAATCCACCTGCTCCGGTCGATAGCCCTCGAGGAGGAACAGCCCGCCCGGGCGAACCGCCATCATCATTCCCGCGAAAACCCGCTCCCGGCTCTGCGGTGGCAGAAACTGAATGAAGACCGCGACGACAGCATCATAGGCCGTGGCCGTCCAGTCCCACGCGTTGATATCCCCAAGCTGGTGGTTGACGCGAACGCCTCGCCGCTCCGCCAAGCGTTTGGCCTTTGCGACGGCATTGGGTGCGAAATCGAATGCCGTAACGTCGACTCCGCATTCCGCCAGGAAGACGCTGTTCCGCCCCTCCCCGTCGGCGACACATAGAATGCGTTGTCTGGCCTTCAGGTAATGTGCGCCCGCGCGCAAAAAGGCATTGGGCTCTTCGCCGAAGTGAAAATCTTCGTGCGCATATCTCGCGTTCCATGCGTCAAGCGGGTTGTCGAATCCACTCATTGAACGGCTTTTCCCTGCGCCGCGGACGAGCGTGCAGCGTGATCTATTTGGCCTCGTCGACCATCTGGATGGTCTTTGCCTCGACCTCCTTGGCCACTTGAACCAGGCTCGCATCCTGAGACAGCGCCGAAAGCATCTGCACCGGCCGGATGAGGCCGATCCGTGTCTTGCCATTCTCCGTAAAAACCGATATTCGACACGGCAACGCCATATTCAGGCGCATATCCGCGGACAGGACTTTTGCCGCCTGACCGGGATTGCAGACTTCAAATACCTTGCACTCCTCATCGAAACCGATTCCTTTGCTGCGCAGCGTCGCCCCCAGGTCGTGGACGTGCAGCACGCCGAAGCCGTGGCGCGTTACCGCGGCCGCCAGGTCTGTCGATGCCTGACCAAACGATTTTTGTGTATCGACAAGGTAATACATTGACCGTCCTCTCTGCATATGACCGCAGCGGCTCAGTATGCGATTGCGGAGTTTCCTATTTCATGAGCAGCTTCGCGCCGCCGGCCGGGCATGCGTCAGGCTTTCTCGAGATGCTTGCCGACAAACCGCAGCAGGTCGCCCTTTGACATGGCGCCAACAAACCCTTCGACGACCTGCCCGTCCTTGAAGACGACCATCGTCGGGATGCTGCGCACCCCGAGCTGACCCGCGACGATGTTGTTTTCGTCGACGTTGACTTTGACAATCTTCAGCCTGTCCGAAAGCTCGGCGTCGAGCTCCTCGAGAATCGGGGCCACCGCTCGACACGGGCCGCACCAGGGGGCCCAGAAATCGACGAGTACGGGAAGCTCGGAATCGAGTACGGCGGCCTTGAATTCGGCATCGGTTGCGGTTTGCACGGTGCGCTCCATTGACGTTGCAGACGACCGTGATTATTCACGGCGCGCCATTCGCAGTCTGTGACCGGCGTCACAGAACGGCTGCAGACGTACTTCCGTCGCGATTGGCACGCAGGTGACCCGGCCGCCTGACGGGTGGGATTTCCCAGATCTCGATGAATGGCGCCGCTTCGATGCGGCGCCACACTGTTCGACGACCCGCATCTCGGGCGAGCGCGAATCGAACGTCGACCAAGCCTGTCAAGACCGCGCGGTGCGCCCTGGTCAGAACGCGTCCGGTTGAATCTGGGTGACGCGGCCGCCGGGAAGCTGCACCGTCGCGGCCGTGGGCGAAGTGAACGTGATGGTCACGGCGCCATCGTTGCCCGTCATCGTGGGCGTCTGGTACGTGCACGAGGCGCACTGCCCGCCGCGGTACTTGTCGAGAGTTGCCGTGGCCGCGACGCCGCCGCCGGCATTTGCAAGATTCCCGGCGACGAGATACCACTGCGGGTCACCACCGGCTCCATAGCTATACATGGTCACAACCATGACCTCATGGTGCACTTCGATGTCGTAGCCGCTGCCCGATTCGTTCGGATTCCACCACAAGCCGGTTACGGGGGTAAACGCGAGCGGAGCTGCTCCACCGCCCGGTTGCGCGACGGCACCAGGAATTGTGTAGCCCGTCAGCAATGCGGTGCTGGTCGCGTCCTGCATCTTGACCATTCCCACGCCCACCGCATACCACACGTCGCGGACGTAGCCCGAGCCACGCTGCTCGTGCACGTGAAGCGCGTTGGTGAAGGTGCCGGCCGGCGTGGTCACAGTCTCGAGTGCATCGGCCTGGTAGCTGCTCATGTAGTTCTGTCCGCCCATCATGCTGCCCGTGCCCATGACGCCGGCCTGCCACATCTCCATGTTCTGGTAGCCGCCGCCGGGTCCGCCCATCATGGTTCCCGGCGTCACCGGATTCTTGAGCAGCCATTCCGGGCTCGTGAGGTTCATCATCGAAAACTGATGGCCGGTGGGGTTCGCGCCGGTGCCGCCGAAGTAGTGCATGCCGTCCGGGTCCATCCGGAAGAAGTCGGTTGAATCCGGAGCGCAACTGACTCCCGCGACGCACGTGTAGCTCATGTGCATCGCCGTCAGCCCGGAGACTCCCGCCCAAGTCTGTCCGGCGTGCATCGTCGCAGTCGAGGTCGACCAGGGGCCGTTGGTGTACATGTAGTCGTATCGTGCACCATCGACGAGTGGTAAATACTGCGTCGTTGCTATTGGCGTGCCCATCATTTGGGCAAAGCTGGTGCCGGAGACCACGGCAACACACAAAACAACAATTGTCCTGAACACCACTGCGCTCCGAGCAAAAAAATCCGTAGAGGAAAACTCCTCCTCGTCTCCGACAATATCCTCGGCACATTGGTTCAATACATTGATTTGTCGCAATTCTCACGCACAAAATTGCGCTGGCGCAGATGAAGGCCGGCCATTTTGCGCTGGAAGGCATGCGCATCGGGTAATGAGCGGCACTTGCATATCGCGCAAGACCGGATCCGCGCAGAGTGCAATCGGAGCGCACTGGATATGACAGGAATTCGGCGCCGGGTCGGCGTTCGGTCGGAGACGACGGCAGGCGCGCGCTCATGGGAGCGCTCGCCGACGCGCCAATCGTGTGGCGAGAGCGACCGTCGAGATGGTTGCCCCGGCTGCGCCCCGCCTCATCCGGCTTGGCTGGCGGATGGAGCGGGTGAAGGGAATCGAACCCTCGTCGTAAGCTTGGGAAGCTTCTGCTCTACCATTGAGCTACACCCGCACAAGGCAGGATTGTAACGAAAACCGCCCGACTTCGGCCGTGCGTCAGCGCCGGATCAGCCAACGGCCGGCGCGACGGGCGGTGCCGCCGCGTGGACCGCGATTGCCTTTGCTATGCTGACGATCCCATCGGCGTCCTCAGGGAGAGGTTCGATGCGCAACGCCGCACTGCCCGTCACGCTGATCGTCTTCGGGAGCTCTCGGGCTCGTCTGGTACTTCGGCTGGTTTCCCGACTTCGATGCGATTACCTCGATCGGATTCATTGCCGGCGGCGTGCTGGTGCTGGTGATGGACGGCGTCACCAAGAGCTCGGTCGTGCTCGGGCCCACACTGATAGGGCTCGGGGTCGCGTGGTGGGCGCACGACCAGCATCACGTGCGCTTCAGCCTTCTCGTTCCGGTGCTGCTGATCCTCATCGGCGTGCTGATGCTCGTGGCGCGCAGTCCGCGGATTCCCGAGCGGAGGCCTCCGCGCGAAACAGGCTGAGCAAGCGTCCCGAAAGCCTCGGCGCGCGCAGAGAAGCATCTGCAGGCGGCGCGCTCCGTCGGCTGTTTCAATTTGTTGCAGATTCGGGACCGATTCCGGGGCAAAATTTCCCTCCGCCGTCCATGGCGGCAGAGGAACCGCCGCGCATCGTGATAGTCTATTTTTCTGGCGCCGGCGCCCGCGAACGCCGCCGCTCCCGCCTCCCACCGACGCCGTCGCGTCCCACATGACCATCGTGCAAAGGAAGAACCTCTGGATCGCGGCCGTCGCCCTCCTGGCGTTGGCGGCCGTCGCCTTCGTGATCATCCGGGGGCTGCCCGGCTCGCGCGCTGCCGACGCCAAGGCCGCACCGCTGATTCCGGTAACCGCCGCCACCGTGGTGACGCGGACGATGCCGGTGAAGCTCTACGCGATCGGCAATGTCGAGCCGTACACCACGGTGGCCGTCCGCGCGCGCGTCGACGGCCAGCTGGTCGGCGTCCGGTTCAAGGAAGGCGACGAGGTGAAGAAGGGCGCAGTGCTGTTCGAGATCGACGCGCGGCCCTTCCAGGCGAGCCTGCGCCAGGCCGAGGCGAATCTGCTGCGCGACAAGGCGCTGCTCGACCGCGCGGTCGAGCAGGAGAAGCGCTACAAGGACCTGCTCGACAAGAAGTTCATCTCGCCAGACGCATACGCGCAGAACGTCACGAACACGGCGACCGCCAGCGCGACGGTGCGCGCCGACGAGGCCGCCGTCGACAGCGCGAAGCTGCAGCTCGAATACTGCACGATCCGCGCGCCGATCACGGGCTACGCCGGCAAGATCATGGTGCAGGAAGGCAATCTCGTGAAGGCCGGCGACACCGTGCCTCTCGTCACCCTGAACCAGATCGTCCCCGTGTTCGTGACGTTCTCGGTCCCCGAGCAGAACGTGAGTGAGCTGCGCACGTACCTCGCGAAGGGCGACGTCAACGTGCAGGCGCGCCTGCCCAATTCCACCGTCGTGCCGACGGGCGGGCGCATCAGCTTTCTCGACAACAGCGCCGACACGACAACGGGCACCATCAAGCTTCGGGCCGAATTCCCCAACACCGACCGCGCGCTCTGGCCGGGACAGTTCGCCAACGTCGCGGTCACGCTCTACAACCAGAAGGACGCCGTCGTCGCGCCGTCCGCGTCGGTGCAGAGCGGCCCCGCCGGCCAGTACGTCTACGTCGTCAAGCCCGACATGACCGTTGAGCTACGCAACATCAAGGTCGCCCGTGCCGAGGGCGACGACACGGTCGTCGCCAGCGGCCTCGCCTCCGGCGAACAGGTCGTCACCGTCGGCCAGCTTCGCCTCTCACCCGGCGCCAAGGTCTCTCTCGGCCGCGCCGCCAGCGCTTCGTGAACATTTCCGAGCCGTTCGTCCGCCGGCCGGTGATGACCGTGCTGGTGATGATCGGCATCCTCGTCTTCGGCGTGATCGCGTATCGGCTGCTGCCGGTCAACGCGCTTCCCAACGTCGACTTCCCGACGATCCAGGTGCAGGCGCAGCTGCCCGGCGCCAATCCGGACACGATGGCCTCGGCGGTCGCGACGCCGCTGGAAAAGCAGTTCTCCACGATCGCCGGCGTCGACTCGATGACGTCCACGTCGACGGACGGCATCACGACGATCACGCTGCAGTTCGCGCTCGACCGCAACATCGACGCCGCCGCGCAGGACGTCCAGTCGGCGATCGCCGCCGCCGCGCGCTCGCTGCCGCCGTCGATGCCGAACCCGCCCACGCAGCGCAAGGTGAACCCGGCCGACGCGCCGATCATGAACATCGTGCTGTCGTCGACGTCGGTGCCCCTCTCGACCGTCGACGACTACGCCGAAACGCGCCTCGCGCAGCAGATCTCGACGGTGAGCGGCGTTGCGCAGGTCGCCGTCTACGGCTCGCAGCAGTATGCGGTGCGCATCCAGCTCGACCCGAATGCGCTCGCGTCGCGCGGCATCGCGCTGACCGACATCGAGCAGGCGGTCGGCGAGGGCAACGTCAACCTGCCGACCGGCACGCTCTACGGCCGCGATCGCGCAACCTCAGTCCAGGCCACGGGCCAGCTGATGACCGCGGCGGCCTACGGACCGATGATCGTCGCGTACCGCAACGGCGCGCCGGTGCGCTTGAACGAAATCGGCCGCGTGTTCGACAGCGTGCAGAACGACAAGATCGCCGCGTGGTTCAACGGCACGCGCGGGATCATGCTTGGCGTGCAGCGGCAACCTGGCACGAACACGATCGAGATTGTCGACGCGATCCGCAAGATCCTGCCCACCTTCGAGGAGCAGCTGCCCCCTGCCATCAAGCTCACCGTGTTCTACGACCGCTCGGTGTCGATCCGGGCCGCAGTGCACGATGTGCAGGCGTCGCTGCTGCTCGCGCTGGGACTGGTCGTCGCCGTGATCTTCGTGTTCCTGCGCAGCTTCTACGCGACGCTGATCCCGAGCCTCGCGCTGCCGCTGTCGATCGTCGGCACGTTCGCGCTGATGTACGCGTTCGGCTACAGCCTCGACAACCTGTCGCTGATGGCGCTGACGCTGTGTGTCGGATTCGTCGTCGACGACGCGATCGTGATGCTGGAGAACATCACCCGCCATCTCGAGATGGGCAAGTCGAGGCTGCAGGCCACACTCGACGGCTCGAAGGAGATCGGCTTCACCATCGTGTCGATGACACTGTCGCTCGTCGCGGTGTTCATCCCCGTCGTGTTCCTGGGCGGCATCCTCGGGCGCCTGCTGCGCGAGTTCTCGGTGACGATCATCGTCGCGGTGCTGATCTCGGGTCTCGTGTCGCTGACGCTGACGCCGATGCTGTGCAGCCGGATGCTGGTCGACGAGCACCAGCGCAAGCACGGGCGCCTGTACATGCTCTCCGAGCGCGCCTTCGACGCGTGGCGCGACGCCTATCGGCGGACGCTCGCGTGGGTGCTCGTGCACCGGCCACTCGCGATGGTGGTCTTCGCCATCGTGATCGTCGCCACGGCGACGCTGTTCGTGGTGATGCCCAAGGGCTTCCTGCCCGCCGACGACCAGGGCCTGATCCTCGTCTTCACCGAAGGGCCGCAGGACGTGTCGTTCGAAGCCATGGCGGGCATGCAGCGACAGGTCGCCGAGATCGTCAAGCAGAACCCCTACGTCTACGGGGCGATGTCCACGGTCGGAGCGGGGGGGCCGAGCGCGTCGCTCAACGTCGGCCGCGTCTTCGTCTCGCTGATTCCGCGGCGCGAGCGTCCCAGCGCCGACGAGGTCATCCAGCAGCTTCGCGGGCCGCTGTCACAGGTGGCCGGCATCAAGGCCTACGTGCAGAACATCCCCGCGATCCGCATCGGCGGACAGGTGACGAAAAGCACGTACCAGTACACGCTGCAGGGCGCCGACGCCGCGCAGCTGTACGAGTGGGCGCCCAAGGTCGAGGCGAAGGTCCGCACGCTGCCGGGCTTCGTGGACGTCACGAGCGACCTGCAGATCACGAAGCCGCAGGCGACCGTCGTCATCGACCGCAACAAGGCGTCCGCACTCGGAGTGTCGGCACAGGCGATAGAGAGCACGCTCTACGATGCGTACGGCCAGCGCCAGGTGTCGACGATCTACGCGCCGACGAACCAGTACTGGGTGGTGATGGAGCTCGAGCCGCGCTTCCAGACCGACCCGTCGGTGCTGCCGCTCCTCTACGTCCGCTCGAGCACCGGCGCCCTCATTCCGCTCAACAGCGTCGCGGCGATCAAGCCGACGATCGGGCCCCTCGCGATCAACCACCTGGGCCAGCTGCCGGCGGTGACGATCTCGTTCGACCTGAAGCCGGGCGTGTCGCTTTCCGAGGCGATCGCCTCGATCAACCGGGCGACCGCCGACCTGCGGATGCCGGACACGATCAGCGGCTCGTACCAGGGCACGGCGCAGGCGTTCCAGGCATCGCTGCGCGGGCATGGGCATCCTGCTCGTGCTCGCGATCTTCGTGATCTATCTGGTGCTGGGCATACTCTACGAGAGCTTCATCCACCCGCTGACCATCCTGTCGGGGCTGCCGACCGCGGGGTTCGGCGCGCTCGCGACGCTGCTGGCTGTTCGGCATCGATCTCAACATGTACGCGTTCGTCGGGATCATCATGCTGGTCGGCATCGTGAAGAAGAACGCGATCATGATGATCGACTTCGCGATCGAGGCGCAGCGCCGGGACGGCAAGCCCGCGGCCGAAGCGATCTTCGAGGCGTGCATCACGCGCTTCCGCCCGATCATGATGACGACGATGGCGGCGCTGATGGGCAGCCTGCCGATCGCGCTCGCGCTGGGCGCGGGCGGCGAGGTGCGCCGGCCGCTCGGCCTCGCGGTGGTCGGCGGCCTCGTCGTCTCCCAGGTGCTGACGCTATTCATCACGCCGGTGATCTATCTCTACTTCGAGCAGCTGCAGCAGTGGTTCTCGGCGCGGCGCGGCCGCGCGGTGCCCGCGACGTCGGCGGCGGACTGACCACGCGGATTGCGCCGGCCGCGGCGAACGCGCACGAGAAAAAGGGCGCCGCGGCGCCCTTTCGTCTTTCAGTGCCCCGTCATTTCGGCGGCGGAACGAAGCGCAGGTAAGGCTTCGGTGCACGCCAGCCGCCCGGAAAGCGCGTCTTCGCCTCCTCGTCGGAGACCGAGGGCACGATGATGACGTCCTGCCCCGCCTTCCAGTTCACCGGCGTCGCGACCTTGTGCTTCGCGGTGAGCTGCATCGAGTCGAGCACGCGCAGCACCTCGTCGAAATTGCGCCCGGTGCTCATCGGGTAGGTGAGCACGAGCTTGATCTTCTTGTCCGGCCCGACGATGAACACGGAGCGGACGGTGGCGTTGTCCGCCGCGGTGCGCGGCGCCTCGCCGCTCGCGTTCGGATGGATCATGTCGTAGAGCTTCGCGACGGTGAGGTCCTTGTCGCCGATCAGCGGGTAGTTGACCTTGCTGCCCTGCGTCTCCTCGATGTCGCCCACCCAGCGCTTGTGGTCGCTCACCGGATCGACGCTCAAGCCGATGATCTTGGTGTTGCGCTTGTCGAACTCGGGCTTGAGCTTGGCCATGTACCCGAGCTCGGTCGTGCAGACGGGCGTGAAATCCTTCGGATGCGAAAACAGGATCGCCCAGCCATCACCGATCCAGTCGTGGAAATGGATCGTTCCTTCCGTCGTGTCCGCCGTGAAGTCCGGCGCCTCGTCGCCAATTCGGAGTGCCATGGTTGTCCTCGTCTCGAGAGTTGTCGTCCGTCGTCCGCATTCAGGGTCGCGCTTCGCTCGACATGTCGGTTCCGCGTCGTTGCCCGCGTGGGCCGGAAAGTATAGATCGACCGGGAGCCGCGGAACACCGTGGAAGGCCGGGAGCCGAGCGCAGTCGGACCAGCATCCCTTTCCGGAATATCGTTATTCCGCTGCGCACCGTCGTCCAAGTGGACGCATGGAGGATTGGACGCACCACGTCCGATTCCGTGCGCTCGGTGCCGTCATTGACTGCCGACACGTCGGCGAAACCTCGCGGGCGGCGACCTGTGGTCACCCGTCGTACGTGCCGCCTTGCCTCGTGCAGGGGTTTGGCGTAACGTCGGGGCCGACGCTAGGGGTCCTTTCCGCGACGCGGAAGGGTGAGAACACACCCTTGGTACCTGTACGGACAATGCCGGCGCAGGGAAGCGCGAAGTTCCACCCGCTCCCGTGTCATTCCGGCCGAGGAGCCTTCATGAACGCCACCGACAAGTTCTACGCGCGCGACGCGCACGTGGACGCCGCCGCCGTCGCGCCGCTGCCCAATTCGCGCAAGATCCACGTCCAGGGCTCGCGTGCCGATCTGCGCGTGCCGATGCGCGAGATCGCGCAGGGCGACACCGACGCGAGCTTCGGCGCCGAGAAGAATCCGCGCGATCGTCGTCTACGACACGTCGGGCCCGTACACCGATCCGGCGGCGACGATCGACATCCGCAAGGGCCTGCCGGCGCTGCGCGCGCCCTGGATCGCCGAGCGCGACGACACGGTCGAGCTCGCCGCCCTTTCGTCGGCGTACGGCCAGGCGCGCCTCGCCGACCCGGAGCTCACCGGCCTGCGCTTCGACCTCCACCGCAAGCCGCGGCGCGCCCGCGAAGGCGCGAATGTCTCGCAGATGCACTACGCCCGCCGCGGCATCGTCACGCCCGAGATGGAATTCGTGGCGATCCGCGAGAACATGAAGCGCGAGGAAATGCTGGCGACGCTGCCCGCGCTCGTCACGCGCCAGCATCCCGGCCAGGGCTTCGGCGCGGCGATTCCGGACGTCATCACGCCCGAGTTCGTCCGCGACGAGGTCGCGCGCGGGCGCGCGATCATTCCCGAGCAACATCAACCATCCCGAAACCGAGCCGATGATCATCGGCCGCAACTTCCTCGTGAAGATCAACGCCAACATCGGCAACTCCGCGGTGTCGTCGTCGATCCACGAGGAGGTCGAGAAGATGACCTGGGCGACGCGCTGGGGCGCCGACACGGTGATGGATCTCTCGACCGGCAAGAACATCCACGAGACGCGCGAGTGGATCATCCGCAACTCGCCGGTGCCGATCGGCACCGTGCCGATCTACCAGGCGCTGGAGAAGGTCGACGGCAGGGCGGAGGAGCTCACGTGGGAGATGTTCCGCGACACGCTGATCGAGCAGGCCGAGCAGGGCGTCGACTACTTCACCATCCACGCCGGCGTGCTGCTGCGCTACATCCCGATGACGGCGAAGCGCATGACCGGCATCGTCTCGCGCGGCGGCTCGATCATGGCGAAATGGTGCCTCGCGCACCACAGGGAGAGCTTCCTCTACACGCACTTCGAGGACATCTGCGCGATCATGAAGGCGTACGACGTCGCGTTCTCGCTGGGCGACGGGCTGCGCCCGGGCTCGGGCTACGACGCCAACGACGAGGCGCAGATGGCGGAGCTCGCCACGCTCGGCGAGCTGACGCAGGTCGCGTGGAAGCACGACGTGCAGGTGATGATCGAGGGTCCCGGCCACGTGCCGATGCACCTCATCAAGCACAACATGGACGAGCAGCTGCGTCTCTGCGGCGAGGCGCCCTTCTACACGCTGGGGCCGCTCACCACCGACATCGCGCCGGGCTACGACCACATCACCAGCGCGATCGGCGCCGCGATGATCGGCTGGTACGGCACCGCGATGCTCTGCTACGTGACGCCGAAGGAGCACCTCGGGCTTCCGAACAAGGTCGACGTCAAGGACGGCATCATGGCGTACAAGATCGCCGCGCACGCGGCGGATCTCGCCAAGGGCCATCCCGGCGCACAGATCCGCGACAACGCGCTGTCCAAGGCGCGCTTCGAGTTCCGCTGGGAGGACCAGTTCAACCTCGGCCTCGATCCCGACAAGGCGCGCGAATTCCACGACGAGACGCTGCCGCAGCACGGCGCCAAGCTCGCGCACTTCTGCTCGATGTGCGGCCCGCACTTCTGCTCGATGAAGATCACGCAGGACGTTCGCGAATACGCCGCCAGGCAGGGCATCGCCGAGACCGATGCGCTGGCGAAGGGGATGGAGGCGAAGGCGATCGAGTTCGTGAAAAAGGGCAGCGAGATCTACACCAAGGCGTGAACCTCCGTCATGCCGGCGCAACCCGCGACCGGACCGCGGCGCGCGCCCGCAGGCGAAACCCCACGCGTTCTGCTATTGCGACAACACGATGAAGGTGTTCGCGCCGGCCAACGCGCGCCGGCTGCTCGACCTTCTCGGCGAGCCGGACGCGCCGCATTTCGAGCTGCAAGCGCCTCGATCGCCGACCACGCGAAGGCGCGCTGCGAGGGGCAAGGTGCCGCGTCCACGGTAAACTCGGCGCACGCCCACGCTGCCCGGATCCCGCTCATGCCGCTTCCCGCCCTTTCGCTGCTCGAAACCCGCGTCCTCGGCGTGCTCGTCGAGAAGCAGCACACCGTCCCCGACGCCTACCCGCTGACGCTCAATGCGCTGACCGCCGGCTGCAACCAGAAGACGAGCCGCGATCCGATCCTCGCCGCGACCGAGGCCGAGGTGCAGGCGACGATCGACCGGCTGATCGGGCTCTCGCTCGTCGTCGAATCGAGCGGCGGGCGCGTGATGCGCTATTCGCACAACGTGCAGCGGGTGCTGGCGGTGCCGACGGAAGCCGTCGCGCTGCTCGCGACGCTGATGCTGCGCGGACCGCAGACGGCGGCCGAGCTTCGGATCCACAGCGAACGTCTGCATCGCTTTGCCGACGCGTCGGCGGTCGAGGGCTATCTCAACGAGCTCGCGGCACGGCCCGCCGGCGCGTTGGCGGTCGAGATTGCGCGCGCGCCGGGCGCGCGTGAAACGCGCTGGATGCACCTGCTGTCGGGTCCACCTCCGGCCGGGTCGACGCGCGCCAGCGGCGAAAGCGCGGCCGCCGAAGACGTCATCGCCGTGTCCGAGCTCGCCGCGCTGCGCGCCAACGTGGGCCGGCTGCAGGACGACGTCGCGGCGCTGAACGCGATCGTTGCGAGGCTCTGCGCGGAACTCGGCATCGCATATTCCTGAGCAAACGCGCGACGGACGCGTACGCGGTGCCGGCACGGATCCGTTGCGTCGCGACCGATGGACGGCCCTGACGACGCGAACCACGCGATCGGCCAGGGCGTCGAAATGCGCCAGGCCCGCCTTCCGGGTCGAAGACTCCTCGATCGGGGTATTGACAGCCCACAGGCAGCGGATTATCTACGGGTTCGTAGAAACAACGACGCCGGACGTTCCCCCGGGAACTCAAGGTGCGCCCTGAAACCCGCTCTCAGGAGGAGACATGGATCGGCGATCGTTTTTGCTTGCTGCCGCGGGCAGCGGGATTTTGACGGTTGACTGGCAGCGCGCCCTCGCCGCCGGCCTGCCCTCCGGCGCGATCGATTCCGGGTCGTTGGAGACGCTTCCCGGCAAGGTGCCGCTCATCAAGCGGTCGTTTCGTCCGCCGAACTTCGAGACGCCGGTCAACCTCTTCGATTCGGCGATCACGCCGAACAATGCGTTCTTCGTGCGCTGGCACCTGTCCGACATCCCGCAGGTCGACGTCGCGACGTGGCGCCTCAAGGTCGGCGGACCCGCCGCGACCACCGCCGCCGAATACTCGCTCGAGGACCTGAAGCGCGGCTTCGAGCAGGTCGAACTCGTCGCAGTGTGCCAGTGCAGCGGCAATCGGCGCGGCCTCTCCGACCCCCATGTTCCCGGGGTCGAATGGGGCTTCGGTGCGATGGGCAACGCGCGCTGGAAGGGCGTTCGCCTGCGCGACGTGCTGAACAAGGCGGGCCTCAAGAAGGAAGCGGTCGAAATCGCCTTCAACGGCGCGGAAACGGCCCGCGAGCCCGACGACGCCCGATTTTCACAAGAGCATTCCCGCCGTGGAAGGCGCTCGACGAGAACACGCTCCTCGTGTGGGAGATGAACGGCGAGCCGCTGCCGCATCTGAACGGCGCGCCGCTGCGCGTGATCGTTCCCGGCTGGACCGCGACGTACTGGATGAAGATGCTCGTCGTCGATCGACGCCCTCGACAAGCCGATCAACACTTTCTGGATGAACACCGCGTACCGTGTGCCGAAGGGAAAGTTCGCGCTTTGCCGACCGCTTCCTGTCGCAGGAAAGCGACGTTTCGACGCCGATCACCGAGATGGTCGTCAACTCGCTGATCACGAACGTCAAGGACGGGCAGCGCATCGCTGTCGGCCAGGAAACCGATCGTGCGCGGCATCGCCTGGGACGCAGGCTACGGCATCAGCGACGTCGACGTGTCGCCGGACGGCGGGCGCACGTGGTATGCCGCCGAGCTCGGCCAGGACCTCGGCCGCTTCTCGTTCCGCACCTGGAGCTACCGATTCCGGCCCGCCAAGGCCGGCGACTATCCCGTCATGGCGCGCGCCACCAATCGCCAGGGCGGCCACGCAGACCGCCGAGCTCATCTTCAATCCGGCGGGATACCACAACAACGTGATGCAACGGATCGTGCTCGTTGCCGCCTGAACCGCATCGGGGAGCCATTGCGATGATTGCAAGAACCGCTTTGTGCATCGCGGCCGCCGCGCCTGGCGATGGCCGCTTACGCACAGGAATCGAAGATCGAGCTGAAGCCCGGTCCCGGACGCGACCAGGTCATGGGCTACTGCGTGATGTGCCACAGCCTCGACTACGTCCAGTCCAACTCGCCGTTCATGACGCGCCAGGTCTGGGAGGCCGAGGTCACGAAGATGATCAAGGCCTACGGCGCGCAGGTGCCGCCCGAAGACGTCCCGAAGATCGTCGACTACCTGACGGCGAATTACGGCGTCGCCACGGCGGCGAAGTAGTTCGTTGCGCGGCGCCCCGGCCGCGCCTTCGCCAGCCCGCGCTCAGGCGGCGACGTCGAGCCGCACCGGGATCCGACGGCGTCCGTGCGGACGCGCGTAGCGCTCGAAGCGCCCCGGCAGCGCCGCGTCGCAGTGGCGGCAGCGGCCGTCGTCGGTGACGTCGTAGCTCAGGATCTCGTGCCAGTCGCGCACGATCAGCGGCTTGCCGCAGCCAGCGCAGAACGTCGTGCCGCCGGTGCGGTCGTGCACGTTGCCGGTGTAGACGTACCGGAGGCCTTCGCGCAATCGCGATGTCGCGCGAGCGCGCCAGCGTCGACGGCGGCGTCGCGGCGATGTCGGTCATCTTGTGGTCCGGGTGGAATGCCGTGAAGTGCAGCGGCACGTCCGGACCGAGCTCCCGCGCGATCCACTTGCTCATCGCCTCGATCTCGGCGGGCGAATCGTTCTTCCCGGGAATGAGCAGCGTCGTGATCTCGAACCAGCAGTCCGTCTCGTGCCTCAGATAGACGAGCGTGTCGAGCACCGGGTTGAGATGCGCGCCGCAGAGCTTCACGTAGAACTCGTCGGTGAAGCCCTTGAGGTCGACGTTGGCGGCGTCCATCTTCGCGTAGAACTCGCGCCGCGCCTCCGTGCCGATGTAGCCCGCGGTCACCGCCACCGACGCGATGCCGCGCTCGCGGCACGCGTCCGCCGTGTCCATCGCATACTCGGCGAAGATGACCGGATCGTTGTACGTATAGGCGACGCTGCGGCAGTTCGTGCGAGAGCGCCGCTTCCGCGATCGCCTGCGGCGACGCCGCGTCCATCAGCGTGTCCATCTCCCGCGATTTGGAGATGTCCCAGTTCTGGCAGAACTTGCAGGCGAGGTTGCAGCCGGCCGTGCCGAACGAAAGGACTGCCGAGCCCGGATAGAAGTGATTGAGCGGCTTCTTCTCGATCGGGTCGATGCAGAAGCCCGACGAGCGTCCATAGGTCGTCAGCACCATCGCATCGCCGCTGCGCTGGCGCACGAAGCACGCGCCGCGCTGGCCTTCGTGCAGCCGGCAGTCGCGCGGGCAGAGGTCGCACTGGATGCGTCCGTCGTCGAGCTGATGCCACCAGCGCCCGGGAAAGTCGCTCATGGCTGCACCTCGACGAAGTCGGCCTCGGTCCACTTGGTCACCGCGTAGCGCGAAAACCGCATCTGCGGATGCCAGAAATCGGACGGCAGGCCGGCCTTGCGCTTCAGCGCCTCGAGAAATCTCGAGGGCTCGGCGAGCGACTCCCAGACCTGGGGCAGGAACGTCGAGCGATGCCGCCCGAATTCGAGCGTGACGCCGTCCACATTGGGCACGAGCGTGCGCAGCAAGGCGGCCTCGTCGTAGGCCGCTATCGGCAGGCTCGCCGAAAGCAGCGAGACCTCCACCTGCGTGCTCTCGAGCTCGAAGGCCGCCAGCGGCGGAAAGCGCGGATCGCGGAATGCCGCCGCGACCGCGTTGGCGTGCACGTCGATGCGCAGCGGCCGTCTTGCCTCGAGCGAGCCGATGCAGCCGCGCAGATCGCCGTGCTGCGTCAGAGTGACAAACGTCGCGCCCGGCGCGTCGAGCGAAGGATGCGCGGGCGCGGCGCCATGCGCGTGCCCCAGCTCGACCCGGAGCGCGTTGCGCGCGATCGTGACAAGCGCATGGCCGAGCGCCGCTTCACGCGTCATGACCGCGCTCCACGAACGCGAACGACGCATAGCCGACGACGCGCGACCGGTCGCCCGCGGTGTCGCCGGAATTGCGGAGATCGAGAAGCTCGGCTTCGAGCCCGTGCCGGCGCGCACACGCGACGAGCCCGTTGATCGGTGTCGCGCCGCAGGCTTCGTCATGGACGAGACTGGGCGCGGACGCGAGGATCGCATCCGCCGAGCGGCGGTCGATGCGCGCGGCTTCGGCATAGGGATGGTAGTGCGAGAGGTCGGAGCTCACCACGATCAGCGTTTCCGGACCGCCCCACAGGCGCTCCATCACGTCGGCGACTTCATCGGCGTCGGCGGCGCCGACGGCGAACGGCACGATCCGGAAATCGTCGAGCACCGCCTGCAGGAACGGCAACTGCACCTCCAGCGAATGCTCGAGCGCATGCGCCGCGTCGTTCACTTCGACCTGCGGCAGCGAGAGCGCGAGCGCGGCCGCGTTGCGGTCCACTTCCACCGGGCCGAAAGGCGTCGCGAATGCCCGCGTCGAAGGCAGCGCAAGCCCGCGCACGGCGACACGATGCGTCGGCCCGAACATCACCACGCGGCGGATGGTCTTGCGCGCGGGCGCGACGCGCACGTACGCGGAGGCGGCGATCTCGCCGGAGTACATGTAGCCGGCGTGCGGCACGATGATCGCCTTGGGAACGGGGAGTTCCGTGCGGCCGCGCGCCGACGCCTGCGTCAGGTGCACGCGCACCTCGTCCAGCAGCGCGGAGCGCCCGGCAGGATAGAACATGCCGGCCACGGCGGCCGGCCGCACGTCGGACATCAGATCCTCTTCGGTCAGGGCCGGAATTCACGGGTCGCGGGCGGCAGCGCACCGGCCATGGCGCACCGCTGATCCTCCAGCGCCACCGTGCCAGCAAGCACGGCGGCTCAGCACCTTATTTGAGGGCGGCAGCGCGACGTTCAATCGCCGCGACAAATTGCCGCGGTGCCGCCGCTAGCCCTCGCCGGGAGGCAGGCGAACGATGTAGCCGCCCGATTTCTCGTCGCGCTCGAGCTCCAGCATGCCGTCGTGCTGCGCGTCCTCCAGCATGCTGTTGAACGAGCGGTATCCGTAGTACGACTCGTTGAAGCCGGGTTTCCTGCGCTTCAGCGCCTGCTTGACCATCGAGCCCCAGATCTTCTCGTCGTCGCCGCGCTCCGTCACGAGCGCCTCGACGGTTTCGATGATGAGGTCCTGCGCCTCTTCGCGTCGCTCGTCGTCGCCCTTGCGCGTCAGCGCCGACACGCTTTCGGCGGGCGCCGGCGATCGTGCGGCAGGCTTTGCCGCCGGTGCGCGCGCCGGCGCCTTGCGCGCGGCCGGCTTGGCACGCTCGCGCACGAGATCGTCGTAGTAGATGAATTCGTCGCAGTTGGCGATGAGGAGGTCGGACGTCGAGTTCTTGACGCCGCAGCCGATCACGAACTTGGCGTTCTCGCGCAGCTTCGAGACGAGCGGCGAGAAGTCGGAGTCGCCGCTGATGATGACGAACGTGTCGACATGCGACTTGGTGTAGCAGAGATCGAGCGCGTCGACGACCATCCGGATGTCGGCCGAATTCTTGCCGGACTGGCGCACGTGCGGGATCTCGATCAGCTCGAAGCTCGCCTCGTGCATCGGCGCCTTGAACGCCTTGTAGCGCTCCCAGTCGCAGTACGCCTTCTTCACGACGATGCTGCCCTTCAGCAGCAGGCGCTCCAGCACCTTGCCGATGTCGAACTTGTCGTACTTGGCGTCGCGCACGCCGAGGGCGATGTTCTCGAAGTCGCAGAACAACGCCATGTTGGTCACTTCCTGCCGCTGTGCCATGAACCGTTCCTCGCCCGGATGACCGGGGCGCCGCAGCGGAGCCCCGCGTCCCGGCTGTTTCGTCCTCCCACAATAGCAGCCCGGATGCGGGCTGAACACCCGTACGGCGCTGCGCCGGCGGGCGGATGGCAGGTGCGCACGATCCGCGGCGCAGCGCCGGACGCTCGACAAACCGCCGGCGCCATTGCGCGCTCCGCGCGCCGTGCTTCAGAATGGCGAATTCCGGGGACGCGGCCTTCGTCACCCGGGCGTGGGCTCATCGAAAACAAGACAGGAAACGCAATGGACCTCCAGAGCATGTATGAAAGCGCGAAGCCCGCGCTCGTCGCCTTCGGGCTCAAGGTCGCGGTCGCGATCGTCCTCTACATCGTCGGCCGCGTGCTGATCGGCTTCGTCGGCACGCTGATCCAGAAGGCGCTCGAGCGGCAGAAGGTCGAGCCGACCGTCATCCGCTACATCGGCAACGCCATTGCGGTCGCGCTCAACGTCCTGCTGGTCATCGGGATCCTCGGCTACTTCGGCGTCGAGACGACGTCGTTCGCCGCGCTGATCGCGGCGCTTGGCATCGCGATTGGCGCCGCGTGGGGCGGCCTGCTGTCGAATTTCGCCGCCGGCGCCTTCATCCTCGTGCTGCGCCCGTTCAAGGTCGGCGATTACGTGGTCGCGGGCGAAGTCGAGGGGACCGTCCGCGCAATCGGCCTTTTCATCACGGCGATCGACACGCCGGACAATGTGCAGACGTACGTCGGCAACGCCAAGATCATGAACGGCACGATCAAGAACTTCTCGGCGAACCCGCATCGCCGCGTCGACCTGACCGCGCAGCTCGACCACAGCGTCGATCCCGCGGATGCCGTACGCCGGCTGAAGGAAGCGCTGCCGAAGATCCCGAATGTCGTTGCCACGCCCGCGCCCGACGTGGAGATCCTCGCGTTCAACGAGCGCGGCCCGGTCCTCGCCGTGCGTCCGTACGTCCACACCGACCATTACTGGCAGGTCTACTTCGACACCAACCGCGCGATCCGCGACACGTTCGGCGCCGCCGGTTACCCGGCCGCCGAGGCGCACATGCACATTCGCCACAAGGCGGCGTAGACTCTCCGCGACGGCCACCGTCGCGCAACGAAAGGACGAGACATGGGACTCCTGGACAGCTTGCTGGGAAGCGTGATGGGCGGCGGCAACGCCGGCGCGGGATTCGGCGGTGCGCCGGGCGCGCAGCAAAGCCCGCTGATGATGATGGCGCTGCAGCTCCTGCAGCAGAACGGTGGCATCCAGGGACTGCTCGCGAAGTTCCAGCAGGCGGGATACGCGGACCAGGCGCAGTCCTGGGTCTCGACGGGTCAGAACATGCCGATCTCGGCGGACGCGCTCGCGAAAGTGCTGGGACACGGCCAGATCGGCTCGGTCGCGCAGAATCTTGGCGTCGACAGCAGTGAGGCGGCCGGCGGTCTCGCCGCGATGCTGCCGCATGTGATCGACCAGCTGACGCCGCAAGGCGCGATTCCGCACGACGACGGCGATCTCGTCTCGAAGGCGCTTGCGCTGCTCAACCAGCAGCGACCTGCCTGAGCGACACGCGGCGCACCGACGCGCTGCGCTACAATTCGCAGGCCGGGAGCAGCCGCTCCCGGCCTTTTTCTTGCGCCGCGCCTTGGATCAGCCAACTCTCCTCACCGCTCTCGTCCTCGGCATCGTCGAAGGGCTGACCGAATTCCTGCCGGTGTCGTCGACGGGTCACCTGATCGTCGCCGGCTCGCTGCTCGGCTACGTCGGCGACCAGGCGAAGATGTTCGAGATCGTGATCCAGGCCGGCGCCATTCTCGCCGTCTGCTGGGAATACCGGGCGCGCCTCGCGAGCGTCCTGCGCGGCCTCTTCTCGGAGCCGCGCGCGCAGCGCTTCGCGCTGAACCTCTTCGTGGCGTTTCTGCCCGCGGCCGTCGTCGGGCTGGCGCTCGGCAAGGCGATCAAGGCCCATCTCTTCGCGCCGGTGCCGGTCGCCGGCGCGTTCGTGATCGGTGCGCTCGTGATTCTCTGGGTCGAGCGCCGGCAGAAGACGCGGCCCGCGACGGTGCGCATCGACTCGGTCGACGCGATGAGGTGGACCGACGCGCTGAAGGTCGGATGCGCGCAGTGCCTCGCGCTGATCCCGGGAACGTCGCGCTCCGGCGCGACGATCATCGGCGGCATGCTGTTCGGGCTCTCTCGTGTCGCCGCCACCGAGTTCTCGTTCTTCCTCGCCATTCCGACGCTGTTCGCCGCGACCGGGTATTCGCTGTGGAAGGATGGCGCGCTGCTGAGCGCCGGCGCGCTTCCCGCGTTCGGCGTCGGCTTCGTCGCGGCGTTCGTCTCGGCATTCGCCTGCGTGCGCTGGCTGATCCGCTACGTGAGCCACCACGACTTCGTGCCGTTCGCGTGGTATCGCATCGCGTTCGGCGCGGTGATCCTGCTGACCGCCTGGGCCGGCGTCGTCACGTGGGACTAGGCAGCCCGGCGCCGTCCGCGCGCTGGGTCGGCCCCGTGTACGCCGCGGTCGGCGTGCTCGGCTTTTCGTTCAAGGCGATCCTGATCAAGCTCGCCTATGCGGACTATCCGCCGATCGATGCGGTGACGCTGCTGGCGCTGCGGATGATCTACTCGGCACCGTTCTTCGTGGCCATGGCATGGTGGGCGAGCCGTCGCCCCGGCGCGCGGCCATTCACGCGCGGCGACTGGACGAGCCTCGCATGGCTCGGGTTCATCGGCTATTACCTCGCGAGCCTCGTCGACTTCATGGGGTTGAAGTACATCAGCGCGGCGCTGGAGCGGCTGGTGCTCTTCCTCTATCCGACGATCGTCGTGCTGCTCTCGGCGTGGTGGGAAGGCAGGCCGATCACGCGGCGCATCCTGCTGGCGCTCGTCATTTCCTATGCGGGCATCGCGCTCGTCTTCGTGCACGACCTCAACTTCACCGGCGACCCCGCGGCGCTTCTGACCGGCGGGGCGCTTGTCCTCGCGAGCGCGTTCCTCTATGCGGTCTATCTCGTGCGCGCCGCCGGCGTCATCGCGCGGATCGGCAGCCTGCGTTTCATCTCTTGGGCGATGCTCGCCTCGACCGTGTTCGTGCTGCTCCAGTTCGGCCTCACGCGCTCGCCGGCGCTGCTCGGCGTGCCCGCTTCGATCCATGGGATCTCGCTCGCGATGGCGATATTCTCGACCGTACTGCCCACGTGGCTGATCGCCGAGGCGATCCGGCGCATAGGCTCGAATGCCGCATCGCTCGTCGGATCGATCGGCCCGGTGTTCACGATCGGGCTGGGCGCGATGATCCTGGGCGAGCCGGTCTATGCCATTCAGCTGGCCGGCGCCGCGCTGGTGCTGTTCGGCGTCACGCTGGTCACGCTGCGCCGTGGTCGCCCCCCGATCGCCGAGACGGCGGAGAGCCCCTGACAGCCATGCTGCGGCCGTGCCCGCGCATGGCAGAAGTTGCCCTCGCGACGCCCGAACTCGCCGCGTGCGGCCGCGTCCTATAATTGCGGATTCTCCGTCGACGGCGACGGACCATGCATGAAGGAGATTGGAAATGCCTCCCGACACCATCGAACGCGCGGTGCCCGCGCTCAAGGATTCCTCGCTGTTGCGCGAGCTCTGCTACGTGGGCGGGAAATGGATCGGTGCCGACGACGGCAGGACGATGCCCGTGACCAACCCCGCGACGGGCCGCCAGGTCGGCACCGCGCCCTGGATGGGAGCGGCCGAAACGCACCGCGCGATCGAGGCGGCCAGCGCGGCGTGGCCCGCATGGCGCGCCAAGACGGCGAAGGAGCGCGCGACGATCCTGCGCAAGTGGTACGAGCTGATGGTCGCCAACGTCGACGACCTCGCGCTGATCCTGACCACCGAGCAGGGCAAGCCGCTCGCCGAGGCAAAGGGCGAAGTGACGATCGGCGCGGCGTTCATCGAATGGTTCGCCGAGGAGGCACGGCGGGTCTACGGCGACATGATCCCCACCGTCGGCAACGACCGCAGGCTCGCCGTCATCAAGGAGCCGGTCGGCGTCTGCGCGGCGATCACGCCGTGGAATTTCCCGTCATCGATGATCACGCGCAAGGTGGCGCCCGCGCTGGCCGCCGGCTGCTGCGTCGTCATCAAGCCCGCGGAAGCCACTCCGTATTCCGCGCTGGTGCTGGCCGAGCTCGCGCACCGCGCCGGATTTCCCCCGGGCGTGCTCAACGTGGTCACCGGCGACGCGCCCGCGATCGGCGGCGAGATGTGCGCGAACCCGCTCGTGCGCAAGCTCTCGTTCACCGGCTCGACCGAGGTCGGGCGCCTGCTGATGAAGCAGGTCGCGCCGACGATCAAGAAGATCTCGCTCGAGCTCGGCGGCAACGCGCCGTTCATCGTGTTCGACGACGCCGACCTCGACGCCGCGGCCGACGGCGCAATGATCTCGAAGTATCGCAATGCGGGCCAGACCTGCGTCTGCGCAAATCGGCTGTTCGTCCACGAGAAGGTCTACGACGCGTTCGCCGCGAAGCTCTCGGAGCGGGTGAAGGCACTGAAGGTCGGTCCGGGCTCCGAAGCGGGCGTGACGCAGGGACCGCTGATTGACGCCGCGGCGCTCGCGAAGGTCGAGGAGCACGTGGCCGACGCGACGAAGCTGGGTGCTACGGTCGCGCTCGGCGGTCGCCGTCACGCGCTCGGCGGGACGTTCTACGAGCCGACCGTGCTGACGGGCGTGACCGCGGAGATGCAGATCTTCCGCGAGGAGACCTTCGGCCCGGTCGCGCCGCTCATTCGGTTCTCGTCGGATGCCGAAGTGATCGAGCTCGCGAACCGCACGGAATTCGGCCTCGCAGCGTACTTCTATTCGCGCGACATCGGCCGCGTGTGGCGCGTCGCCGAAGCGCTCGAGTACGGGATGGTGGGCGTCAACACCGGCCTCATCACCACCGAGGTCGCGCCCTTCGGCGGCATGAAGCAGTCGGGGCTCGGTCGCGAGGGCTCGAAGTACGGCATCGACGAGTTCGTCGAAGTCAAGTACGTGTGCTTCGGGGGCATCGACCGCTGACCCCCCTTTCAATCCGCGTCCGCCGGCCGGGCGCGAAGCCCGGCCCGCCGCGGCGTGCGGGTCGCTCGCGAGCGACCCGCGCGAACGCGCGCCATCGATTCAGAACGTCGGCGCTGCGGGCTCGTCCGACGCGCGTGGCATGACGTCTGCCTCGCTGGGCAGCGACGGGTCGCGCGACAACGGTGCGAGCGCAAATGAAGTATCGGATACCGCGAGTCGCGACATTGCGGGCGCCTGGACCGTCGCGGTCGGATGCTGCTCCACCGCGAGCTCGTCCAGCAGCACCGTTCCCCGACCTGCCGCAAGCGTGATCATTCCCACCACCGCCACGACAGCGGCGACGCGGACGCCGACGTGCAGTGCCGATGTTCCGTTCGTGCCATGAAATGCGTTGCTCATTGCCGTCTCCTTGCATCCGGTTGGTTCCGCGGATCACCGAAGGCACGAGCCGCGGAATTCGCATCGAAGCGGTGATGTTCAACCGCTGCCGACGACCTTCACTCTAGGCGTGCGGGACGCGTGCAACGAGGGAGCATTCGACACCGACGCTGTCGAAAATTCATGCGAACGGCGGGGATGCGTCCGCCGCGCAAGCGCGCGTGACGCCGGGCTACCAGGCGGGCGGCAGCTTCTTGCGGATCGTGATCGTGCGCTCGTCGACGCTGAGATAGCCGCCGCCGACGAGGTCCTTCATCAGTCGGCTGATCATGTCGCGCGAGGCGCCGACGCGCTCGGCGATGTCCTGCTGCGTGAGCCGTTCCGGCACGACCTGCACGCCGTCGACGTCCTTCGCCAGTCCCGTCAGCAGGCGGACGAGGCGGCCATAGACGTCGGAGAGGGCGAGGCTCTTCACGCTCTCGGTCGTGCGCCGCATCCGCTGGATGAGCTTCTCGATGAGATTGAGCGCGAACTCGGGATGCGCGAGGACGAATTCGCGGAAGTGGGCGCGGCTCACGACGGCGCAGCTCGTCGGCTCCATCGTGACCACCGACGCCGAGCGCGGCTCGTTGTCGAGCGACATCTCGCCCACGTATTCCCCGGGGCCGTGGAAGTCGAGCACCACCTCCTTGCCCGCCTCGTTGCTGGCGAAGACCTTCACCTTTCCGGTGAGGACGATGTAGAGCGAATCACCGACGTCGCCCTCGTTGATGAGGATCGTGTTCTTCGGAAACTGGCGGACGATGCCCGACGTCGCGATCGCGCGCAGCGTCTCCTGCGTCAGCGGCGCGAGCGGGTCGGCGGGATCCGGAGCGCGGTGGACGGGCAAGTGCGACCTCCTGGCGGCAGCGACGTCCTCATGCTAGCACGCTCGCAAGGGTCATTCGATCTTGCGCTTGTCCTCGATGACCTTGCCGTCGTTCGGCAGCGTGCCGAGCGGGTGGACTGCGACTTCGCCGCGAAGTTTCGTGACGTCGCGGATGGACGCGATGATCGCGCTCGCGTCGGCCGCGCCGGCCTCCGCTTCGACGTGCAGCGTCATCCGGTCGATCCCGTCGGGGTTGTCGACGATCAGCCGGCCGCGCGCGAGGCCCGCGTGCCGTGCGATCACCGCGGCGACCTGCGCCGGATGGACGAACATGCCCTTCACCTTCGTCGTCTGGTCCGCCCGGCCCATCCATCCCTTGATGCGGACGTTGGTGCGGCCGCACGGGCTCACACCCGCCTGGAATGCGGAAAGGTCTCCGGTGCCGAAGCGGATGAGCGGATATTCCGCGTTGAAGAGCGTCGTGACGACGACCTCGCCCACCTCTCCCTGCGCCACCGGATCGCCGGTGCCCGGACGCACGATCTCGACCAGCACGCCCTCGTCCACCACGAGGCCCGCGCGCGCCGGCGACTCGTAGGCGATGGAACCCGCGTCCGCAGTCGCGTAGGCCTGGTAGGCGTCGATGCCGCGCGCCGCGAGCGCGTCGCGCGCCGCGGCGGGAAAGGCCTCGCCGGAAACGAGTGCGCGGCGAAGGGACGCAAGCTTCACGCCGAGCTCGTCGGCCTTTTCGACGATGGTGCGCAGATACGACGGCGTTCCCACGTAGCCATCGGCACCGAGCTCCGCGATCGCGTGCACCTGCTGCTCGGTCTGCCCCGTGCCGCCGGCGAACACTGTGCAACCCAGCGCGAGCGCACCGGTCTCGAGCATCGAGCCCGCCGGCGTGAAGTGGTACGAAAAGCAGTTGTGGATGAGATCGCCGCCGCGAAAGCCCGCCGCGAACAGCGCGCGCGCAAGCCGCCAGTAGTCGGGACCGCGCCCCTCCGGCTCGTAGATCGGTCCCGGCGACGCGAATACCCGCGCCGCCTGCCCGCGCTCGAGCGCGGCGAACCCGCCGAACGGCCGGCTCGCCTTCTGCAGATCGAGGAGCTCCGACTTGCGCGTGACCGGCAGCTGCGCGAGCGCCGCGCGCGACGTGATCTCCGTCGGCTCGACGCCGGCGAGCAGCCGCGCGAACGCCGGCGCGTTTGCCTTCGCGTGCGCAATCTGCCGCGGCAGCGCGGCCAACATCATCCGCTCGCGGATTTCCGGGTCGCGCGTTTCCAGCGTGTCGAAATGTTCGGTCATTGCATCGCGGAATTCGTTGTCAGGGAACGCGCGGTCACCCGGGATGTGCGCTTGCGTCACGGTTCCCGGCCGAGCGAAAAGCATCACGAGCCCGAGCCGACCGCACGCGACCGCAAAGCGCGTCGCGAGGCAAGGCGGGAGGGAGTGCGGCGAGCGCCGTGTACTGAAACGTACACAAGCGAAGCCAAGCGACCGAGCAACGCAGCATCGCGGCGCGATCTGCGGTCGCTCACGCAAGCCAGCGCTTGCGGCGGCGATAGTGCTTGGAGTCGCGAAAGCTCTTCCGCCCCGCGCTCGACAGCCCGAGGTAGAACTCCTTCACGTCCTCGTTCTGCGCGAGATCGCTCGCCTTGCCGTCCATCACGACGCGGCCATTCTCGAGGATGTAGCCGTAATCGGCGAAGCGCAGCGCCACCATCGTGTTCTGCTCGGCCAGCAGGAACGACACGCGTTCCTTTGTGTTGAGGTCGCGGACGATCTCGAAGATCTCCTCGACGATCTGCGGCGCGAGGCCCATCGACGGCTCGTCCAGCAGGATCATCGACGGTCGCGCCATCAGCGCGCGCCCCACGGCGGTCATCTGCTGCTCGCCGCCGGACGTGTAGCCCGCGAGACTCGACCGCCGCTGCCTCAGCCGCGGGAAGTAGTGATAGACGCGCTCCAGGTCCGCCCTGATGTCGGCGCGCGACGCGCGGCTCGTGAACGCGCCGGTCAGAAGGTTTTCCTCGACGGTCAGGTGCGCGAAGCAATGCCGGCCTTCCATCACCTGGCATACGCCCATCCGCACGAGCTCGTTGGTGGTGAGCCGGTCGACCCGCTTGCCACGGAACTCGATCGTGCCCTTGGTGACGTCGCCGCGCTCGGCGCGCAGCAGGTTCGAGATCGACTTCAGCGTCGTCGACTTGCCGGCGCCGTTCGCGCCCAGCAGCGCGACGATGCCGCCTTCGGGAACCTCGAGCGACACGCCTTTCAGCACGAGGATGACGTGATCGTAGATCACCTCGATGTTGTTCACCGAGAGATAGGACGCCGTCGCGCTCGCGGCAGCGTCGGCAGTGGCGCTGGCAGTCGTCATTGCAGTTTGCGGGTCGAGCGCTTGCGGCTTGCGCGAGTCCCAGTCGCCGGAGACTCGGGCAAGCCCTCCCGTCGGGGAGGGCCGGCAGGCTCGCTCGGCGCACCGGGGCGCACCGCGCGAGCCAAGACTATCCTTCCTTCGAGCAGTCGCGCGGCGTGATCTTCTTTTCGGCCGCGTACTTCGCCGGCCGTCTCCTCGACCATCTTGCGCACCATGTCGCGGTCGCCCGCCATGAACGGCGCCACCTGCTTGAAGCCGCTGCCGGTCCACTCCTGGAACTTCACCATGCCGGAGCCTTCGTGGTCGGCGCAGCTCGTCTTGATCGGCGGGAAGAGGCCGGGGGCACCGAGCTCCTTCAGGCGGGCCTCGGTGATGTTGAGATGCTCGAGGCCCCAGCGCACCTGCTCGGGCGACATCACCTTGCCCTTGCCGTACTTCGCCTGCGCGACGCGGATTGCCTCGACGAGGATGATCCCGTAGGACAGGCCGCGCATGTACATCACGTTGCCGAGGCGCGTCGGATCCTCGAGATTGCCCTTTTCGCGCCGTACAGCTTGGTCTTGATGTCCTGCACGACGGGGAAGTTGGTGCCCGACGCGGAGAATGCGGCGCTGACGTAGCCCTTGGAGGCGTCGCCGGCCGGAATCAAGTCCTCCTCGGAGGCCGCCCACCAGACGCCGAGCAGCTTGTCGCGCGGATAGCCGGTCTTGGCCGCCGTCTTGAGCGCGACGGTGCTCATCACGCCGTACGTCCATACGATCACGTAGTCGGGCTTCGCCTGGCGGATCTGCAGCCATTGCGATTCCTGCGTCTGCCCGGGCGGCGCCACCGGAATCTTCAGCGCCTCGAAGCCGAGCTTGGCGGCGAGTGCATCGAGCACGGGAATGGGCTCCTTGCCGTACGCCGACTCGTGGTAGAGGAAGGCGATCTTCTTGCCCTTGAGCTTGTCGAGGCCGCCGGATTTCTGGCCGAGGTAGGCGATCATCGCCGCCATCTGGTCCCAGTACGTCGTGCCGAGCGGGAACACCCAGTCGTAGACGCGGCCGTCCGCCGAGCTTGCGAGGCCGTATCCGAACGTCGTCATCGGGAATCTTGTCCTGCGCGACGCGGTCGAACAGGCCGTAGGCGATGCCGGTCGACAGCGGATCGACCGTCGTGGCGCCGCCGTTCTTCTTCTTGAGGCGCTCGTAGCACTCGACGCCCTTCGACGCGTTGTACTCGGTCTCGCATTCCTCCCACTAGAGCTTCACGCCGTTGATGCCGCCGGTCATGTTGACCAGCGTGAAATAGTCGATCGCGCCGCCGTAGTAGCCGGAGCCGCCCGCGGCGTAGGGACCCACGCGGTAGGACAGGATCGGCATGAACTGCTCGTTCTGCGCGCTCGCGGCGAATGCGGCCGCGAAGAGCGCGATGCCCAACAGCACCGACTTGCATTGACTTCATGTTGCGCCTCCTGACAATTGCCTGTTTGAACAACCGGATCCGGCCGCCGCCTCCCATGGGCGCGCGTGCCGGAATTTCCATCACGCCAGATGGTACCGCTCCGCAGGCTTTCCGGCACGTCGCCGGCACCGGAAATCAGTGCGGGAACGGCCACAGCCGGAGCTTTTCCTTTGCAATCTGCCACAGTCGCGCCAGCCCGTGCGGCTCGACGATGAGAAAGAAGATGATGAGCGCCCCGAACACCATGAGCTCCAGGTTCGAGATCGCGCTTTCGGCGATGTGCAGGCCGAGGTTGCTGTCGAGGAAGCGCACCGTGACGCTGAGCAGCACCGGTACCAGCGTGACGAATGCGCTGCCCAGGAACGCGCCCAGCACGGTTCCCATCGCCACCGATGATGATCATGAACAGGATCCGGAACGACAGGTCGAGGTTGAACGCCTCGGGCTCGACGGTGCCGAGGTAGGCGTAGGCGAAAAGCGCCCCCGCGACACCGCAGTAGAACGAGCTCACGGCGAACGCCAGGAGCTTCGCGCGCATCAGGCGGATGCCGATCACTTCCGCCGCGACGTCCATGTCGCGCACGGCCATCCACGACCGGCCGGCGTTGCCGCGCGCCATGTTCTTCGCGGCGAGCGCCATCACGGCGACGATCGATAGCACGAGCAGGTACTTCGCCGTCGGCGTCGTGAACGCGTAGCCGAGGATCTCGATCTGCTGCGCGGTGATGACGCCGGAGGAGCTGTAGTTGGTGATCCAGCCGACCTTGGTCAGGAACCAGAGGATGAAGAACTGCGCGGCAAGGGTCGCCACCGCGAGGTAGAACCCGCGGATGCGCAGGCTCGGCAGGCCGAACAGGATCCCCACCAGCGCCGAAACGACGCCGCCGCCGGCGAAAGCCAGCAGGATCGGGATGCCGGGAATGCGCAGGACGAAGTTGTACGACGCGAACGCGCCGACGGCCATGAACGCCGCGGTGCCGAGCGAGAGCTGGCCCGCGTAGCCGGTCAGGATGTTGAGGCCGATCGCCGCCAGCGCGAAGATCAGGAACGGGATCAGGATGCCCGTGACGAGATAGGGCGTCGCAAAGAGCGGAACCGCGATGAAGGCCGCGATCAGGATCAGCGCAACGGCGATCCGGTCCTGCCGGATCGGAAAGATCGCCGTGTCCGCCTGGTAGGACGTCTTGAACTGGCCTGCTTCCCGGTAAAACATGTCTGCGCGTTCCCGTGGCGGGGTTCAGATGCGGCGGATGATCTTTTCGCCGAACAGCCCCTCGGGGCGGAACAGCAGGAAGGCGAGTGCCAGCACGTACGGGAACCAGCCTTCAATGCCGCCGCCGACATACGGCCCGAGATAGACTTCGGCCAGCTTTTCCGACGCGCCGATGATGAGACCGCCGACGATCGCGCCGGGGACCGAGTCGAAGCCGCCGAGGATCAGCACCGGCAGCGCCTTCAGCGCGACGAAGGTCAGCGCGTACTGGACGCCGTTGCGCGCGCCCCACAGGAGCCCTGCCACCAGCGCGACGGCGCCGGCCACGCCCCAGACGATCGCCCAGATCTGCTGCAGCGGGATGCCGACGGCCAGCGCCGCCTGGTGATCGTCGGCCACGGCGCGCAGTGCGCGTCCGATCCGCGTGCGGCCGAAGAAGAGCGCGAGCAGCGTCGACCAGCAGGGCGGCGACTCCGGCCGCCACGAGGTCGAACTTCGACACGCTGATGCCGGCGTTGTCGGTCAGCCACTGCAGCGGCTCGTCCTGCAGGCCGAGCTCGAGGCCGCGGACGTTGGCGCCCCACACCATCTGCGCGAGGCCCTCGATGAAGAAGGTGAGGCCGATCGTCGCCATGAACAGCGTGATCTGCGGCTGGTTGACGAGCGGACGCAGCACGAATCGCTCCACGATGAGCGCCAGCACGATCATCACCGCGAGCGTCGCGAGGACGGCAAGAAGGGGCGGCATCCCGTGCTCCAGCAGCCCGACGTACGTGAGCGCCGCGAAGAACACCATCGCGCTCTGCGCGAAATTGAATACGCCGGACGCCTTGTAGATCAGCACGAAGCCGAGCGCGACCAGCGAGTACATCACGCCGGACAGGAGCCCGCCGATCAGCACCTCGAAGAAGAATGGCCAGTTGACGTCGAACATGGAAGCGTCCCCGCGCGCTCAGTGGGCCACGCCGAGGTAGGCGTCGATCACGGCCTGGTTGCCGCGGATCTCGTCGGGCGCGCCGTCGCCGATCTTCTTGCCGTAGTCCAGCACGACGACGCGATCGGAGATGTCCATCACCACGCCCATGTCGTGCTCGATCAGCACGATCGTCGTGCCGAACTGCTCGTTGACGTCGAGGACGAACCGGCACATGTCCTGTTTCTCTTCGACGTTCATGCCGGCCATCGGCTCGTCGAGCAGCAGCATCGTCGGCTCCGCCGCGAGCGCGCGGGCGAGCTCGACGCGCTTCTGCAGCCCGTACGGCAGCCGGCCCACCGGCGTCCTGCGGATGTGCTGGATCTCGAGGAAGTCGATGACCTCCTCGACGCGGCGGCGGTGCACGAGCTCCTCGCGCCGCGCGCGGCCCAGCCAGATCGCCTGCTCGACGAAGTTCGCCTTCATCATGAGATTGCGGCCGGTCATGATGTTGTCCAGCACCGACATGCCGCGGAACAGCGCGATGTTCTGGAACGTGCGCGCGATGCCGGCCGCGGCCGCGTCGTGCGAATTCATGCCGCGGCGCTCGGTGCCGCGATAGGTGATCGTTCCCTGCTGCGGGCGGTAGACGCCGTTGATCACGTTGAGCATCGAGCTCTTGCCGGCGCCGTTCGGCCCGATGATCGCGCGCACCTCGTGCTCGCGCACGTCGAAGCTGATGTCGGACAGCGCGCGCACGCCGCCGAACGAGAGCGAGATGTGCTCGAGCTTCAGGATCACGTCGCCGATCGGACGCGCGCCGCCGCTCATCGCGTCACGCCGCCTTCCGCGCGTGCGACGCCGGGAAGGTCTTCGCGTCGACAATCTTGAGGTCCGCCGCGACGATGCCCCGGCGACCGTCCTCGAACTTGACCTCGGTCTCGATGTGCTGGACGTCCCTCCCGCCGTAGAGCGCGTCGATCAGCACCGCGTACTTCTCGGCGACGAAGCCGCGGCGGACCTTGCGCGTGCGGGTCAGCTCGTCGTCGTCCGGGTCGAGCTCCTTGTGCAGGATCAGGAACCGGTGCACCTGCGAAGCCGACAGCATCGCATCCGCCGCGAGCTCGGCGTTGACCTGCTCGACGCATTCCTTGATCAGCGCGCGCACCTCGGGCTTGCCGGCGAGGTCCGTGTAGCCGGAATACGCGAGGTTGCGCCGCTCGGCCCAGTTGCCGACCGAGCCCATGTCGATGTTGATGAATGCGCAGACCGTGTCGCGACGGTCGCCGAACGCCACCGCCTCCTTCACGTGCGCGAAGAACTTGAGCTTGTTCTCGATGTAGTTGGGCGCGTACATCGCGCCGCCGGCGAGGCGGCCGACGTCCTTCGCGCGATCGATGATCTTGAGGTGGCCGCCCTCGTCGATGATCCCGGCGTCGCCGGTGTGAAAGTAGCCGTGCGCGTCGATCGACTCGGCGGTCGCGTCGGGGCGCTTGTAGTACTCCTTCAGCAGCATCGGCCCGCGCACCAGCACTTCGCCCGAGTCGGCGATCTTCAGTTCGACCCCGGGCGCCGGCAGCCCGACGGTGTCGAGCTTCACGTCGCCATCGGGCTGCAGGCAGACGTAGGCGCAGGTCTCGGTCGAGCCGTAGAGCTGCTTCAGGTTGACGCCGATCGAGCGGTAGAAGCGGAACAGGTCGGGACCGATCGCGGCACCCGCCGTGTACGCGATCCGGATCCGGCTCATGCCGAGCACGTTGCGCAGCGGCGCGTACACCAGCACGTTGCCGATCGCGTACAGCAGGCGGTCGAGGGTGGACACGGGACGCCCGGCGAGGATCTCGGCGCCGCAGCGGCGCGCGACGACGGTGAACTCCGGTACAGCCAGCGCTTCACCGCGCCCGCGTCCTCCATCCGTATCGTCACCTGCGTCAGCAGGTTCTCGAAGACGCGCGGCGGAGCGAAGTAATACGTCGGGCCGATCTCGCGCAGGTCGGTGAGCACGGTGTCGCCGGATTCCGGGCAGCTGATCGTGAATCCCGCGACGTACATCTGCGCGAACGAAAAGAGATGGTCGCCCACCCACGCCATCGGGAGATAGGAAAGAATGCTGTCGTCGGCGGTGAGGCCGTCGAAGTCGCAGCCGCCCTTCGCGGCGGCGATGAAAGCGCCGTGCGTCTGGCACACACCTTTCGGCTTGCCCGTCGTCCCCGACGTGTAGAGCATCACCGAGACGTCGCCGGAACCGCCCTTCGCGACCTCGGCCTCGTAGAAGCCGGGATGAGCGCGCGTCGTACTCGCGCCCCTGCGCCTGCAGTGCCGCGAAGCTCATGACGCCTTCGTAGTTGCGCAGCCCGCGCGGATCGTCGTAATAGATGTGCGCGAGCGTTTGCACCTGCGGCGCCGCCTCGAGCATCTTGTCGACCTGCTCCTGGTCCTCGACGATCGCGTAGGCGATCTCGGCGTCGTTCAGCACGTAGATGAACTCGGCGGCGGGCGCATCCTGGTACATCGGCACCGGGATGCCGCCCAGCGCCTGCGCCGCGGCCATCGCCCAATACAGACGCGGGCGGTTGTCGCCGATGATGGCGAGGTGCATGCCGCGCCGGAATCCCTGGGCGGCGAGCCCGCACGCGAGCGCACGCACCTCCGCCGCCATCTCGGCCCAGGTCCACGTCTGCCAGATCCCGAGGTTCTTCTCGCGTATGGCCGGATGCGCCCCGCGCACCTGCGCGTGATGCGCAAGGAGCCGCGGAAAGGTATCCGGTCCGGTCGGGGCGACACCCGTTGGCACTGCCGATTCCCTCCTCTGCCGGCCCGGCGATTCCCGCGCGATCGGGGCTCTTGTTCTGTGGTGCGGCAACCGTCGCGACGATTCTAGCAGGCTCCGCGCGGGCGCAATCGCCTTCGCTGCCCGAGCGCTCGGCGAAACGTGCTCCGGGCGCCGCTACTGCAGCCGCGGTCGCTTCAGGAAGTCGGCACGATCGCCCGAGCGCACGCGCACCCGCGCCGGCGCTCCTCCGCGCGCCAGCGTGAGGGTGACCTCGACACCCGCCGCGCCCAGGCTCCAGATCCGACGGAAGAAATCGGCAAGCTCGCTGACGCGTGCCCCCTCGACGTCGACGATGACATCGCCAGGCTGGACGCCGGCGCGCTCGGCGGGGCCGCCGGGCGCGATCCCGGTGACGACGAGTCCGTCCGGCGACTGCGCCGTGTACATCCCGAGCCAGGGACGCGCGGGACCGGCGCGACGGCCGAGCTTCAGAAGCTCGTCCCTGACCGGAGGCAAGAGGTCGATCGGCACGAACATGTTGCCCTTGACGACGTCCTCCCCCGAGGGTTCCTGCACGTACAGCGAGCCGATGCCGGCAAGCGCGCCGTCGTCGCCGACCAGCGCGGCGCCGCTCCACTCCGGGTGCGGCGGCGTGACGAACAGCGCGTCGTCGATGAGGTATTCCCATGGCCCCGCGAACTCGCGCTTCGCGAACACTTCGGCCTTGAGCGCGTGCGCGCGCCCGCCCTGCCCGACGACGAGTACGCGGTCGCCGGCGTCGACGGCGGAGGCGGACCCGATGCGAAGCGCCGGCAGGTCGAGCCTGCCGAGCGGCTGGACGAGGCCAAACCCGGTGACGAAATCGTAGGCGAGCGGGTGGCCGGGGACGACGGTGCCATTGTTGCCGGTGAGCCAGATCGTCTCGGCCTCGGTGACGAGATACCCGATCGTGAGGACGAGGCCGTCGTCGCCGATGACGACACCGCTGCCGGCGCGCTCGGTGCCGAGGATCGGCGCGGTGAACGCGTCCTCGGGAATCTCGGCGCGCAGCGCGACGACCGAGTCGAACACCGCCTCGAGGTCGAACGCAAACTCGCCGGCCCTGGGCTGCAGGTCCCTCGGAAAACCCCAGTTTGCTTCGGACATGGATCGGTGCGATGGCGAGCGGTCTACTCTAATCCAATCGCAGCGCGAGGTCGATGCGCGAACCGCGCATCACGCCTCCTGTCGCGCCGTGCAGGCCTGCGCCTGACCGGCGCGCCGGGACTTTCGTGCTATCGCGGCGGACTCCGGAGCGCGGCGCCGTGTGCGCTCATTCCGCGCCGACGCGCGGCGTCTCGCGCCGGCGCGAGAGGTACCACGCGACCAAAGCCGGCACGACGAAGATCAGCAGATGGATCGCAATTTCCGCGAAGACCGGATGGCCGGTGACGATGCCGACGCCGAAATCCGCGACCGCGACCAGCAGCCATGTCCAGATGAACAGCCAGCCGCCGTCGATGCCGCGCGTGACCCGCCGGTCATTGACCATCGCAGCGATGGCGTCGAACGCACCCGCCAGCGCGATGCCGATCACGATCACGACGAGTGTGCGCATTCCGCCTTCCGAGGGTGACGGTCACCGCGTGCGCCCGTACTGCGCCGGCGCGTTCGCGGCTCCGCGGATCCGTTGCATCGGCCGGGGAGAAGTGTCGCGGCCACCGCGCGATACGCGGCGCTCCCTCGCAACGCGAGCCCCCGGGTGACGCCGATGCTACCCCTCGGCCCCGGCAGCGCGCAATCGCGCTTCGGCCCGGACTACGGCGCCTTGCATTCGCAGGCGTCGTCGCCCTTGTCGAAGATGATCCGCCACGTGCCGGGCGCCACCTGGCGCCAGACCGACGTGAACGTGCCGGCGAGCTTGCCGGCGGGGTCGCGCACGGGGCCGGTGGAGAGCGCGAGCAGGCCGGAGTCCTGCACCTCGACGTGCTCCGGCGCCCAGCTGAAGGGCGGGTCCTTCTTTTCGTAGAGCTTCTTCCACGCGGCAACGACTTCCGCCTTGCCGCGCAGCGTTTTCGGCCCGGAGAAGAAGACTGCATCTTCGGCAATGAAGGAGCTGAATGCCGCGAAATCGCGGTCGGCCATCGTGCGGGCGAACGCGCGCTCCGTTGCGACGACCTCCGCGCGCAGCGCCGCGAGATCGGGCGCGGGCTCGGGGCGTGGCGGCGGTGCCTGGCAGCCCGATGCGACCAGCACGGCAATTCCCAGCAGGATGGCGCGGCGCGTGTTCATCCGGAAATGGTAACGCAATGTGTGCCGCATCGGCGAGATCCGACGGCGCGTCGCCGCGCGGCGACATCGGCCGGCAAAGACCATCCGGCCGGAAATGGATGTTGCATTTCTGCAATTGCGCGTGCGCGGCGCGACGGAAAATCCTTGTCGCCCATCGCATGTCAACGGTAACATTGCATCGCTCGTTGTACGAACGCTCACCGATGCATCGTGAGCCAGTCGTTATCCGAAGCAGCAGTCCCGATCGATCGCAGACGGAAGCCACACACAAGACACCATGACGCGCGCCATGCACACCGAAATGATCTCCGCCCAGGGCATTCCTGCCCGCGGGATCGGTGCGTGCGCCGCTCGTGGAGTGCGCGGTTTCCCGCGCAGTTTCCAGAATTCGCTGCCGAAGACATTCGGCGCGGACGCGACGACGTAGCAAGACCCTGACCGGAAGACATTCCGCCAGGGAGTCGGCGGAACTGTCGGAAGGTCGAATTCCCTTCCCCTCTCGACAGCCCGCCACCCGTAACGTGGTGATGGCCCGCGCACGCGCATCAAGCGCCGCGCGGCAGGACGAAAGGAGGACCGCATGACGCACAACTTCCCGATCCCTACGGCCAAGGCGCCGTGCCGGACTGCGCGCGCTCACCCGAGCGCGTCGGCTCTGCGCGGCACTGCGGGCTCCTTCGTCCTGTCGTCGCGTGCGTTCGCGCACTGCACCGGGACGCGGGACATGGACTGGGAAAACACGCGCTGCCGGGCATTCGTCGCGGGAGGCGATCCGTAACCGGGTCACCCATCCCCGAGCGGAAGCCCGGTCGCCGAAACCATGCGGCACCGGGCTTCTTCATTTCCGGTGCGCGCGAAACTCACTGACAACGAGGCACCGAAAATGAGTCGAGCAGACTTGGATTTCGCAAGGCCGTACGGGTGCGGCGACTTCGAGCTCGTGCGGGAAAGCAGGAACGGCGCGTACTGGCGCGCGGCGGACGGGATGGTGGTCCGCCTCGCGATGCCGGAACGCGGGCGCGTGCACGACCGGAAATCCGAAGCGCCGGAGTCGGACACCGCGCCCGGAGATGCTGGCGGCAGCTGAAGCAGTGGTCGGAATGCGCCCACGTGCAACGGTTGCTCCGGATCTCGCTGTGGGCCCGCCGCGCGTGGCTAGTGTGGCAGGTGGCAAGAATCGCCCTGCGCCTCGTCGTCGGGATTCCGTAACCGGAAGATCCGACGACCGGGATCAGGACGATGCCGCGCAAGCGGCGGCAAGACGGCGATTTCTCATGCTGTGCGCGGCATGATCAACCGAATTTGCGGGATCGCCGCCGTGCGTGTCATGCGCACGGTCTGCAGTCGCAACCGACCCGGCGGGGGAACCCGCCGGGCGGTGCGGCGAAAACAAACCTTCAGCACAAAACGCAGCTCCGGTCGGTCACGTGCCGAAGCGCGCAAGCCTGAAATCCGACAGATCGAGACGCGATTCGCCGTCGACGACGATCTGCGCCAGCGCTTCGCCGATCGCGGCGGAGTGCTTGAAACCGTGGCCGGAACACGGCGAGACGATCAGCACGCGCTCCGACGCGGGATGGCGGTCGATGACAAAACCGAAATCGGGCGTCACCGTGTAGAGGCACACGGCGGAGCGCACGCAGCGCGGGCCAAGACCGGGGAGGAACGGCGCGACGAAGCGCTCGTGCATGTGCTCGATCTCCGCGGCCGTCACCGTGCGCTCGATCGCGTCTGCGCTGGTCGTGGCGTCGTAGTGCTCGGCACCGATCTTGAGGCCTCCTCCGGCACCGTCGATCGCCGGAAAGCCGTAGATGCCCTGCATCCGGTGCTGCAGCTCCCAGATGAAGATCGGACATCTCTCGGGAAGATAAGCGTCGGCCGCGCGCGGGAGATCGAACCAGAAGAGCGTCTGCCGGAAGACCCGGAAATGGCGTGCCACCTCGGGTCCGACGAAGCCGGGAATCCACGCGCCCGTCGAGAGGATCATCCGGTCGGCGCGGTACGTGCCGCGATCGGTGCGCACGGCGACGCCCGCGTCGGACGCATCGAATCCCAGCACCTGCTCGTCGCGCCGGATCGCCGCGCCGTCATGCGCCGCCATCGCGAGATGCGCGGCGACGCAGGCCTCCGGGCGGACGAACCCGGCACTGGGCTCGAAATAGCCGTACTCGTCATCTTTCACGTTGAACGCAGGGAAGCGGCGGCGGATGGCGCCCGCGTCGAGAAGCTCGTGCGCGATGCCGAAGCGGCGTGCCGCCGCGACTGTGTTCCCGAAGAAGTTCTCGACGTGGTTGATCGAGGTCTTGGTCGGGCTCGAGATCACGAGCCCCCCGTTGCACGTCAGGAGCGACGTGCCTGTCTCGCGCTCGAGCAGGCGCCAGAGCTCGTGCGAGCGCATCGCAAGCGGCGTGTAGTGCCCGCCTTCGCCGATCGCGAGGCGCGTGATACGGGTGTCGCCGTGCGTCGAACCGAGCGTGTGCGGCGGCGTGAACCGGTCGATGCCGAGCACGCGCACGCCGCGCCCTGCGAGGTGGCGCGCGGCCGCGCTGCCCATCGCACCCAATCCGACCACGATGCATTCGTACCGATCCATCGGCGACCCTTGCGGCATGTTCGCGTTGCGTCGTTCGGCCGCGCGGGACGCGACGGCAGCGGCGGAACGGTTCCGCTGGCATTGTCCGCGTCCGCATGCGCGTTGGCCATCCCTTGACCGCCTTCGAGACGACGCGGAAGATGCCGTTGTTGCGCAAGAAGGCCTTCGTCATGCCGCAGGACGATCCCTCGTCGAACACCATCGCCCCGACCCCTTCCGCCGACGCCGGCTCGCACGGCAAGGGCGGGGATGCCGCTCGGCCGGCGATGTCGAAGCTCGTGCGCGAACTGGTCCGGCCCTATCACCGCTGGCTCGCCGTCGTGTTCGCGGCGATGATGCTGCAGACGCTGATGAGTCTCGCCGCGCCGTGGCCGCTGAAGCTCATCCTCGACGACGCCGTCGGCCATCGCCACCTCCCCGAGGCGCTCGCCTGGGTGCACGACCTCGGGGTCGACCGGAGCGCGATGGGCGTCGCCCTCTTCGCCGCGGCGCTCGCGATCCTGATCGCCGTGCTGAACGCGATCGGCAGCTACGTCGACAACTACTACACGGAGAGCGTCGGCCAGTGGGTCGCGAGCGACCTTCGCATCCGGATCTACGAGCACCTGCACCGGCTATCGCTCGCCTACTACGACAGGGCACAGACCGGCGCTCTGCTCTCGACGATCACGAACGACGTCGCGACCGTGCAGAACTTCGCGTCGTCGGCGACGCTCGGCATCGTCGTCGACCTGATGACGATCGTCGGCATGGTGGGAATCATGTTCTGGCTCAACTGGGACTTCGCGCTCGTCGCGGTCGGCGTGACGCCGTTCCTGCTGATGTTCGTGATGCGGTTCAAGCAGGCCGTCAAGGAGGCGACGCGCAACGTGCGCAAGCGGCAGAGCGACGTCGTCGCCGTCGTGCAGCAGGGGCTCGGCTCGGTCCGCTCGGTGAAGGCCTTCGGGCGCCAGGACCTCGAGACGCGGCGGATGGCCGATGCGAGCCACGCGACGGTCGAGGCGGCGCTGAGGGCGCGGCGGATCAAGTCGCTGCTCTCGCCGGTCGTCGCCGTCGTCGTCGCGCTGTGCACGGCGTTCGTGCTCTGGCGCGGCACCGCGCTGATCATCGCCGGGGCGATGACGGTCGGCGGCCTCACCGTCTTCCTCGCGTACCTCTCCAAGTTCTTCAAGCCCGTGCAGGATCTCGCGAAGATGACCAACACGATCGCGCAGACGAGCGTGGGGCTGGAGCGCATCCAGAAGATCCTCGATGCCGACGAGATCGTTCCCGAGCGCGCCGACGCGGTCGACCCGGGGCGCCTCGCCGGCGCGATCGCGTTCGAGCACGTGGCGTTCGGCTACGATGCCGACGCGCCGGTGCTGCGCGACGTCTCGTTCTCGATCAAGCCGGGCGAGGTCGTCGGCATCGTCGGTCCGACCGGCGGCGGCAAGTCGACGGTCGTCAGCCTCATCCCGCGCTTCTACGATCCCGTCGGCGGCCGTGTCGTCATCGACGGCCACGAGCTCCGCGGCTGCAAACTCGCGGCGCTGCGCAGCCAGATCGGCTTCGTGCTGCAGGAGACCGTGCTGTTCCATGGCACGCTGCGCGAGAACATCGCATACGGCAGACCCGACGCGACCGACGCGGAAATCGTCGCCGCCGCGAAGCTCGCCAACGCCGACGAGTTCATCGACCGGATGCCGCACGGATACGACACGATGGTCGGCGATCGTGGCGACACGCTCTCGGGCGGCCAGCGCCAGCGCATCGGCATCGCCCGCGCGCTGATCCGCGACACCCCGATCCTGATCCTCGACGAGCCGACCGCCGCGCTCGACACCGAATCGGAGCACCTCGTCATCGAGGGCCTCACGCGGCTGATGAAGGGCCGCACCGTGATCATGATCGCGCACCGGCTGTCGACGATCCGGGACGCCGACCGTATCATCGTGCTGAAGGACGGCGTGGTCGCCGAGGAAGGGGGCCACGACGAGCTGCTGGCGAAGAACGGCGTCTACGCCGAGCTCCATCGCCTGCAGTACGATTCCACCCCGGCCACCCCCGCCGTCGCCACCTGAGCTCGCCATCATGTCCCGCTCGCTGATCGTTCTCCCCGACGACACGTCGCAACCCTTCCTCGCGGCCCTTGCCGAAGCGCGCAAGTCGCTGCGGATCAAGATGTTCGTGTTCGAGGACCCCGCGGTGCTGGACGCGGTGCTGGCGGCAAGGACGCGCGGCGTCGACGTCCGCGTGATGCTGAATCCCGCGCGGCGCAGCGGCGAGGAGGAGAACGTCGCCGCGCGGAAGGCGCTGCAGGACGGCGGCGTCTCGGTCCAGGACAGCAACCCCGCGTTCGAACTCACGCACGAGAAGTCGATGGTCGTCGACGATGCGACCGCCTACGTGATGTCACTCAACTGGGCGACGCGCAACTTCACGGAGACGCGCGACTACGCGGTCGTCACGAAACATCCGCACGAGGTCGCCGAGATCATCGCCTGCTTCGAGGCGGACTGGCACCGCAAGGATTTCGCGCCGGGCGAGGCGGCGCACCTCATCTGGTGCAACAGCAACGGCCGCGAGCGCTTCGCGCACTTCATCGACCAGGCGGGGCACACGCTCTGGCTGCAGAACGAGCGCTACCAGGACGCCGTGATCATCGAGCGCGTCGTGCGTGCCATCAAGCGCGGCGTCAAGGTGCACATCCTCGCGCGCCCTCCGCACACACTGAAGAAGGACAAGCTGATCGAGGGGGTCGGCGGCCTGCGCATCATGCAGGACGTCGGCGCGAAGGTGCACAAGCTGAAGCAACTGCGGCTGCACGCCAAGATGATGCTTTCCGAGGGCGAGCGCGCGATCGTCGGCTCGGTCAACCTCGCGCCCGGCAGCTTCGACGGCCGGCGCGAGCTCGCGATCGACGTCAACGACGCCGACATCCTGCACCGGCTGAAGAAGGTCGCCGAACACGACTGGGGCCACTCCACACCGCTCGACCTCACCGACGAGGGCCTCCTCGCCGATCTCGAGAAGCGCGGGATGGACGAAGGCGCCGCCGATCTCGTGCTCGATGTCGATGGATCGTCAGGCGATCAGGGGCACGGAAAGCACCACAAGCACTGACGGCGCAGGCACCGCCCGCAGACGTCAGCGCAGCGCCTGCTCGATGTCGGCGACGAGGTCGTCGCCATGCTCGATGCCGACGGACAGCCGGACGAGGTCGTCGGGACAAAGGGTTCCCGGACCCTCGACGCTCGCGCGGTGCTCGACCAGGCTTTCGACGGAGCCCAATGACGTCGCCCGCTTGAAGACGGAGAGCTTCGCGGTGAATGCCTTCGCCGCCGCCTCGCCGCCGGCAAGGCGAAGCGAGAGCATGCCGCCGAATCCTCCGTGCATCTGCGCTGCCGCGATCGCATGCCCGGGATGCGATTCGAGGCCCGGATACAGCACGTGCGAAACCTTGGGATGCCGCTCGAAGTGCCGCGCGATCGCGAGCGCGCTGGCGCAGGCGGCGGCGACGCGCAGGTGCAGCGTGCGCATGCCGCGCAACAGCTGCGCCGTCTCGAACGGTCCCAGGATCGCGCCGCTGCCGGCTCGGATGTAGCGAATCCGCTGCCACAGCGCGCCTTCCTCCCGGGTGGCGAGCGCACCGGCGATCACGTCGGAGTGGCCGTTGAGGTACTTGGTCGCCGAGTGCATCACGAGGTCGGCGCCGAGTGCCAGCGGCCGCGTCAGGAGCGGCGTCGCCACGGTCGAATCGACCGCGACGATGGCACCTGTCGCGTGCGCCAGCCTGCAGGCCGTGGCGATGTCGGTGATGTCCCAGGTCGGGTTTGCCGGCGTCTCGATCCAGACGAGCCTAGGACGCAGTGCCGCGATCTTCGCGGCGAGATCGTCGGTGGACGCGTTGTCGTAGAAGTGGACGGCGAGGCCCCACGGCGCCGCGAACTCGGTGAGCCACCGGCGCAGCGCCCAGTACATGTTGCGCGGCGCGAGGACCGCGTCCCCGGGCGAGAACGCCTGGAACACCGCCGCGGCGGCCGCCTGGCCCGAGGCGAAGACGAGCGCGGATGCCGCGCCCTCGAGCGATGCGATGAGGGCCTCGACCCCGTCGTAGCTCGGATTGTCTGCGCGCGAATAGACCCGTCCGCCGGGGAAGGTGCCATCGGCGCCGCGCTCGTAGGTGGTCGACACGTGGATCGGCGGCACGATGTCGAGATACGGCGCGGCAACTCGCCCCATCCCCTGTGCGGCGAGCGTTTCCGGGTGCAGCGGCTTGTCGTGGGACATGGTGTTCCGGCGAGAGGGGAAGTCCGCAATATGCCTTCAACCCCGCGGCCCCGCAAACGCGCGGGGCGTCGATGCGCTAGAGTGCCGCCTGTCTTCCGTCATCGGAACCCGAACGATGCACGCGCTGTTTGCCGACAATCCGCTCTGGCTCAACCTTTTCTTCGCCGCCGAATGGATGGTGCGCATCGCGATGCTCGTCATCGTGCCGATGCGGCGCTCGCCCGAGGCCGCGAAGGGCTGGCTGCTGCTGATCTTCTTCGAGCCGTCGATCGGGCTCATCCTCTACCTGCTGATCGGGCGTCCGACGCTGCCGGCGTGGCGCCTCGCCCGGCAGGCCGAGTTCGACCGTCTGGCGGCCCCGCAGATCGAGCGGCTCGGCCACGAGCCCAACATCTTCCATCCGGACGTCGGCCCGACGATCAACCGTGCGGTGACGCTCTGCGAGAACCTGGGCGAGCTGCCGATCCTGGGCGGCAACGGCGCGGACATCATCGCGGTCTACGACGAGCTGATCGAGCGCATCGTCGCCGACATCGACGCGGCGCACGACCACGTGCATCTCCTCTTCTACATCATCCGCGACGACGCGACCGCGGAGCGGGTGATCGCGGCGCTCGCGCGCGCCGTCGCGCGCGGCGTGACGTGCCGCATGCTTGCCGATTCGCTGGGATCGCGACCCGAATTCCGGCGCATGCTGCCGCGCCTTCGCAGCAAAGGCATCCTCGCCGGGGAGACGCTGCGCCTCGGCTTCTTCGGGCGCGCCGGCAGGCTCGACCTTCGCAACCATCGCAAGCTCGTCGTCGTCGACGGCCACATCGGGTACACGGGATCGCAGAATCTCGTCGACAGGACGTTCCGCAAGGGCCTCGACTACGAGGAGCTCAACGTCCGCGTCGCGGGGCCGGTCGCGCTGGAACTCCAGGCGGTGTTCGCCGAGGACTGGTACATCGAGACCGGTGAATTCCTGGGCGAGCCGCGCTATTTCCCCGAGCCCGCGCTCGGCGGCACGGTGGCCGCGCAGGTGCTGCCGAGCGGCCCCGGCTATCCGCGCGAGAACAACCAGCGGCTCGTCGTTTCGCTGATCCACGCGGCGAGCCACCGCATCGTGATCACGATGCCGTATCTCATCCCGGACGACGCAGTGATGCAGGCGCTGCAGACCGCGGTGCTGCGCGGCGTCGAAGTCACGCTCGTGGTCCCGCTGCAGATGGACCAGCTCCTGGTCTGCCTCGCGCAGCGCTCGTATTACGACGAGCTCCTCGGCTCCGGCGTGCGGATCTGCCGCTACGGCAAGCGCTTCCTGCACGCGAAGCACCTGTCGATCGACCACCGGATCGCCTGGATCGGCTCGTCCAACCTCGACATCCGCTCGTTCGCGCTCAACGCGGAGATCATCGTGCTGTTCTACGACAGCCACGTCTGCTCCCGTCTCGCCGAGGAGCAGCGGCGCTATCTCGACGACGGCGAGATGCTCGAGCTATCCGCGTGGCGGGCACGGCGCGCGCCGATCAAGTTCGCCGAGAATCTCGCGCGGCTGATGAGTCCGCTGCTCTAGCAGCGGCGCTCAGCGCCATTCCGGAATCGAGGGGACGCGCAGCGTCTCGATCTCGGGCAGGTCGAAGCCGAAGTGCGTCGCGACGACCTGCCGCAGCGCCGCGCGGTCCGCGAGCTGCGAAGTCCGGGTCGCACCGCCCTCGACCATCGTGAGATCGCGGTTCATCACCGAGACGCGCCCGTCGCCCCGCAGCGCGCGCAGCAGCACGCGGTTCACGAACGAGGATTCCGGATGCGTGGCCGTGTAGTGATTGGCCATCACGAAGTCGACGGGATGGTCGTGCTCGAGCGTGGTCACCCACGCCGCGATCACGTCCTCCCCCGAGCGCGCGTGCAGCGTCCAGTACGCGCCGTCGCGCGTGATCCAGTGCGTTGCTTCAGCGGCGCCGGTGATCGCATCGTCGCCGAGCGGAACCGGGGCGCGCGGCGCGAGGCTGCCGAATCCCGGGTCCACGACGAACGTCCCCTCTGGCAGCGGCACGGTGAGGAACATGTGCGTGCGCGGCGACCCGGTGCGCGGTGCCTGCAGGACGACGCGCGCTGAATGCCGTCGCGGCGCGAAGCCGAGCGCCTCCAGCACCGCGGCGAAGAGGGTCGCCTGCTCGAAGCAGTAGCCGCCGCGCCGCGCCGTCACGAGCTTCGCCTGGAGCCCTTCCAGATCGAGCCGCGGCGGCCGCCCGAGCAGCACGTCGAAGTTCTCGAACGGGATGTGCGCCATGTGCGCGCGCAGCAGGGCCGCCAGCGTCGCGTAGCCGTGCGTCGTCGCGTCGCCCCAGCCGATGCGGTCGAAATAGCCGTCGAGGTCGATCGATGCGTTCACCGGGTGTCCGGAGGCCTGCCGGTTCGGCAAGGTGGAATTGTCGGTTGCGCGCGTGACTCGGGCAAGCGGCGCCGGCCGATTGCGCTAGACTTCCGCGTTCGGATCAATGCTCCCCGCCGCGCCCGCGGCGCGCACCCGCCGGAGGACCCCGTGAAGATCCTGTACTCGCCCGCATCGCCGTTCGTGCGCAAGTGCCTTGTCGCCGCCCACGAGCTCGGGCTCAACGACCGAATCGAGCGGGTGCCCGCCGCGGCGCATCCCGTGAATCGCGACCCCGCCGTCGTCGCCACGAATCCGCTGGGCAAGGTGCCGGCCCTCATCACCGACGACGGCGCGACGATCTACGACAGCCGCGTCATTTGCGAATATCTCGATGCGCTGGCGGGCCATCGGCTGATTCCGCGCGAAGGCCCGGCGCGCTGGCAGGTGCTGACGGCGCAGGCGCTGGCCGACGGCATCATGGATGCGGCGGTACTGACCCGCTACGAGACCGCGCTGCGGCCGGAGGCGCTGCGCTGGAGCGACTGGAGCACCGGGCAGCTCGCGAAGGTGAGCGCGGCACTGGCCGAATTCGAGCGGCGCGCCACGAATTTCGGCGACCGCGTCGACATCGCGCTCATTGCACTCGGCGCGGCGCTCGGCTATCTCGACTTCCGCTTCGCCTCGTTTGCCTGGCGGGACCGGCATCCCAATACCGCGGCCTGGTATCAATGGTTCAGCGGCCGGGACTCGATGGTGGCGACGCAGCCGCCGGCCGCCTAGCCCGGCACTCCGTTCGACGCGCAGCAAATCCGCGTGCGGCGGCGGGTGTCCGCGCAAATCCGGACGCTCGCACAAGGACCGCGGCGTTCCAGTCATTCCCCCAGCGGTTGACGGGACGGATACTCGGGTCGGGTAAACCAACCGACCGGGCATCCGCAATGGGCTCCTTCGACTCGCGTGGCGTTCCGCTCTCGACTTCGAACGCCGATTCGCTCGCCGCGTACGAAATCGCGCTGGACCGGCTTCACGGGCACCGCGGCGACCCGCAGGCAGCCATCGATCGCGCGCTCGCGAGCGACCCCGACTTCCTGATGGGCCGAGCCGTCCAGGCAGGGCTCCTGGTCCTCGCGGACGACGCGCCGGCGCACCGGCAGCTCGCCGACGTGATCCACGCCGCCCACGTCGCGGAGACGCACATGCTCGACCGCGAGCGCCGGCATCTTGCGGCGGCCCGCGCCGCGCTGCAGCGGAATCCGCGCCGCGCCGCCCGCCTGTACGGCGATCTCGTGCTCGACTACCCGCGCGACATTCTCGCGCTGCAGCTCGCGCACTCGTTCGACTTCCACTTCGGCCGGCGCGCATTCCTGCGCGACCGCGTCGCGCGCGTGCTTCCGTTCTGGGACCGCAGCGTGCCGGGCTACGGCTCGGTGCTGGCGATGCTGGCCTTCGGCCTCGAGGAGAACGGCGAGTATGCGCGCGCGGAGACCGCGGCCCGCGCCGCGCTCGAACACGCGCCGGGACACCCGGGCGCCATCCACGCGATCGCGCACGTGATGGAAATGCAGGGCCGGCCGGCCGACGGCGTCGCGTGGCTCGAGGCGACCGCGCCGGACTGGGCCGAGGGCACGTCATTCAGCGTGCACAGTGCATGGCACCTCGCACTGTGCCACGTCGACCTCGACGAGCCCGCGCGCGCGCTCGCGATCTACGACGCGCGCATCGCGCCCGCTACGGACCCGTCCGCGAGCCGGCTCGTCGACGCCGCCGCGCTCCTCTGGCGGCTTCAGTTGCGCGGCGTCGACGTGCACGCGCGCTGGCTCGTCGTCGCCAATGCGTGGGAAGAGATCGTGTTCGATCAGCATCGTGTGTTCAACCAGGCCCACGCCATGATGGCATTCGCCGCCGCCGGTCGCACCAACGTCGCGAACCGGGTCCTGCGCGCACTCCGCAGCGGCGTGATGAACGCGCACGGCTCGCGCGACGAGGCGCGGAGCGCCGTCATCATCTGCGAGGCGCTGCAGGCGTTCGCCGCCGGCGACTATGCCGGCACCGTTGACCGTCTCGCCCTGGTGCGCCATCTCGCGGATCGTTGCGGCGGCAGCATCGCGCAGTGCGACGTCATCCACCTCACGCTGGTCGAGGCGGCGTTGCGAAGCCGCAGGGGAAGGCTCGCGCGCACGCTGACCGCGGAGCGGACGGCGCGCAGGCCCGGCAGCCGGCTCAACGACCTTCTCGCCGCCCGCGCGGCGGCGGCTCTCGCCGTGTGAGGCAGCGGCGGCGATTCTGTCGCGTCGGGGCGCGAAGCCACAGGCTCATGCCGGCGCGCGGCGGCATCACCGCCCGCGCGCCGCCATGTGGCCGGCGGGACGCCGAACTCGCGCTTGAACGCGCGATTGAATGCGGCTTCCGATTCGTAACCCACGTCTTCCGCGACCACGGCGAGCGGGACGTCGCCGCGGCGCAACTGGCGCGCCGCGAGCTGCAGCCGCCACCGCGCAAGGTATTGCATCGGCGGCTGCCCCAGGAGTGCGGTGAAGCGCTGCGCCAGCGCCGAGCGCGACAGGCCCACCTCGCGGCCCAGCGCGGCGACGGTCCACGGGTGCGCGGGCCGCGCATGCAGCAGCGACAACGCGCGGCCGACGAAGCGGTCGCGCAGCCCGGCGAGCCAGCCCCTCTCGTTCTCCGGCAGCGTCTCCGCGTAGCGGCGCACCGCCTCGATGAAGAGGAGCTCGGAGAGCTTGCCGAGAACCGTCGCGCCACCCGCGCGCGCGAGCGCGGCTTCGCTCGCGGCGAATCGCATCGACGTCTCGAGCCACGCGGCGTCGGTGCCGCGCATGCCGATCCGGAAAAGACGGGGAAGTGCTGCGAGCAGCGGGTTGCTGAGGACGCTGTCGCTCGCAAGGAAGCCGCAGATCAGCCGCGTCGTGCCGCCGCCGCCGCCGTAGCGCAGCGACATGATCTCGCCGGGCACCGCACTGACGTGGTTCGCGAGGATCGTGTCCGATGCGACCGGCGTCACCTCCGTCGCGCTGCAGAGCACGTGAGTCTCGCCCTGCGGCACGACGACCAAGTCTCCGGCGTCGAGCCGCACGGCGGCGGCGCGCTGGTCGGGGAGCATCGCAAAGCAGGAGCCTTCGGTGACGAAGTGGAACGAGAGGACGCGCTCCGCCTTCGGCAGGAAATTGGCGCAGAGCGCGGTGTCGGTCCGCCCCATTATCGACCACGGCGCGCGCAGCGTGCCGTCGAGATAGACCGCGCCGTCGAGCTGCACGGCGCGCAGGACGTCGGAAAGGGCATCCATGTCCGCAGGGCGCGTTGCGGCGTCATGCGCGAGGGCGCCCGACGCCGGGTGGCGATACTAGCATCGCGCTTCCCGGGCAACAATCGCGACGCGCGATCCGGCAATGCGCTCGTCGACCGGGGCGTGCCGGCACGCAAGGGCGTCGATGGCTGTGCCGCGCCACCCGTGCTACGCTTTTCCGCGCGGCTTCCCGCGCTGTCCTGGGGCACCGGAATGACGATGACCCGCAACGAATTCCTGAAGCTCGCCGCCGCCGCCGCGTCGCTTTGCGCCGCGCCGCGCGCACTCGCCGCGGAGGTTCCCGTGACCGAGCGCATGCACACCCGCCCGATCCCTTCGACGCGCGAGGCGCTTCCCGTCGTCGGCTGCGGCACGTGGCGCACGTTCGACGTGGGGCCGAGCGCCGCCGATCGCGCGCCGCTCGTCGACGTGCTGCAGATCCTGTTCGCGAACGGCGGCTCCGTCATCGACTCGTCGCCGATGTACGGCGCGGCCGAGGGCGTGGTCGGCAACGTCCTCGCGACGATGCGCGCTCGCGACAAGGCGTTCATCGCGACCAAGGTCTGGACGACGGGGCGCGACGAGGGCATCGCGCAGATGCGACGATCGATGGAACTCTTGCGCACCGACCGGATCGATCTCATGCAGGTGCACAACCTGGTCGACTGGCAGACGCAGCTCGCGACGCTGCGCGCATGGAAGAAGGAAGGTCGCATCCGCTACTTCGGCATCACGCATTACACCCCGGGCGCGTATGCCGAGCTCGAGTCGGTGATGCGCGCGGAGACGCCGGACTTCGTGCAGCTCGATTACGCGCTCAACGACCGCACCGCCGAGGAGCGGCTGCTGCCGCTCGCGCTCGATCGTGGCATCGCGGTAATCGTCAACAGGCCCTTCGGCGGCGGTGGACTGCTGGGATCGATGCAGGGCAAATCGCTGCCCCCATGGGCCGCCGACATCGGCTGCACGAGCTGGGCACAGGTGCTGCTCAAGTTCGTGCTCGCGAATCCCGCGGTCACCTGTGTCATCCCCGGAACGGGACGCCCCGAGCACATGAAGGACAACGTGCGCGCAGGCTTCGGCAGCTATCCGGACGCGGCGCTTCGCGCGAAGATGGTGTCGGTGCTTTCCGCCTGACCGCGGCGGAGCTCTAATCGCCGGTGCGTGCCGCGTCGGCGGCGTCCGCCGCGCACGCCCGCGACTCCTGCGCACGACCGAGCGCCAGTGCGAGCACGAGCCATGCCGCGGCGAGCGGCACGGAGGCGAGCGATATTGCAGACAGCTCGAGACCCGCTCCGCGCAGCAGCGCGAACGCCCAGCCGCCCACCGCATCGGAGCCGCGGAACACGACGATGTCGATGACGTTCTTCGCCTTGTACTTCTCGTCGCGGCGCACGACGGTGAAGAGCACTTCGCGCGCCGGATTCGACAATGCGAAGTTCGCGGTGCGCTGAAGCGCCTGGAAGGCGATCACGACCCCCAGCAGCGGCATCCATGCAAGCACGAGGAAGCCGACGACGAACACCAGCGGAAGGAACGCCGCAGCGCGCCCGATGCCGAAGCGTGCGATGAGACGACCCGTCGCGAAGAACTGCACTGCGATCGTCAGCACGCCGATGACGAGGTCGATGGTCGCGAAGATGCGCGTGCGCACCGCGGGGTCGTCGGACGCCGCGGCGACGATGTTCGCCTGCTGGAAATAGAGGAATGTCCCCGCGATCGACAGCAGCGCCACCCAGAGCGCAATGCCGGCGAGGTAGGGTGAGCGCGCGATCATCGCGAGGCCGGCGAGCCAGCTGCCGCCGAGGCCGCGCGTTTCGACCGCCGCCGCGCGCGTCGCCACATCCGGCTGCGCCGCGATCCGCGCGGGCGCGCTGCGCTCGAGACGATGTGCGCAGAGCACGGCGAGCTCCAGCAGGATCGCCGCGATGATCAGAAGATTGACCGGTCCGAGCGGCACGGCAAGCGACACGGTGATGGCCGGCCCGAGGAGCGCGCCCGCCGACCCGCCGGCGGCAATGAACCCGAACAGGCGCTTGCCCTGCTCGCTCGAGTAGAGGTCGGCCATGAACGACCAGAACACGGACACCGCGAACAGGTTGAAGACGCTGATCCAGACGAAGAAGACGCGGGCGACGTCGGTGCGCGCGACATCCAGCGTGAGCAGCAGCCAGAAGAGCGCGATGTTGACGACGAAGAAGTGGTAGACGAGCGGGATGAAACGGCGGCGCGGCAGCGTCGCCACGACCCATCCGAAGATCGGCACCGCCGCCAGCATCACGACAAAGGTCGCCGTGAACATCCACTGCAGGTTCTTCACGCCGCCGGCGATGCCCATTTCGTCGCGCAGCGGGCGCAGCACGTAATAGCCCGCGAGCAGGCAGAAGAAATACGCGAACGACCAGAGAAGCGCCGCCACCTCGCCGCGGCGCACGGCGACGACGCGGGCGAGCCGCCCGCGCAGGGCGTCGGCGTTCATCGCGATCGGTGCGCCGTCAGCACCCCTGCCTACGATCCGATCCCGAGCGTCTTCCTGAGTTCCGCGGCGGTCAGCGCCTTGCCGAACGCCGGCGTGCCGGGATCGAAGTCCTTCGCCTTTGCGAGACCGCCGACGACGACGGGCTCGAAGCCGGCCGCCACGACGAGCCGCTTCGCGACGTCGAGCGCCGCCGCGTCATCGCCCGCGAGCGGGATCGCGACCTTGTCCCCTGCGCGATGGGCTTCGCTGCGCAGCGAGTTGAACCCGACCGAATTGAACGCGCGGACGACCCTGGCGTTCGGGAAGATATTCTGCCGACGCGAGACCCGCGCCCTTCTCCCGCGCGGCGTTCGCCATGTCGCCGTCGCGCGACGGAATCGGGTTCGACGTGTCGAGAATCACCTTGCCCTTGATCGAGCCCGCGATGTCGCGCGAGAGCTGCGGCATGGCGCTGTAAGGCACCGAGATGAGGATGACATCGCCGTACGCGGCGGCCTGAACCGGCGTGCCGGCGCTGGCCCCGGCGCCGAGGCGCGCCGCGAGCTCCTTGTCGTGGGCGAGGTCGAGCGACGAGAACATCACCGGATAGCCCGCCTTTGACCAGAGTTCGCCCAGCGTGCCGCCAATGCGCCCCGACCCGATGATGCCGATCTTCATCGAGGCGTTCGCGGAATCGGCGGACCGTGCGACGCGGGGCCAGCCGGCCGCGACGCCGGCGGCGCCCGCGATGAGCGCGGCCAGCAACTGGCGGCGGCGCAGGTTCGGAAAGTCGGGTGCGTTCATGGCGTCCTCCAGGGTCGATCGTCGAACGGCGGCACATGCGAGGCATGGACCACGCCCGAAGCGCGAATGTTCGGCCCGGGCACGGCCGCGGACACGCGTCAGCCCGGATTCTACGATCAACCCTGCCTCGCGTGCGACGAAGCCGACCGCGCCCATTGCGTGACATCCGCGGCATCGCCCCGCCGCTGCCGTTCGGACGTAATATTCGGGGTCGCGGATTTTGCGATCACGAAAAACGCCCGATGCCTTCCGTCATCTCGATCACGAACCTTTCGAAAACCTATGCGTCGGGTTTCGAGGCGCTCAAGAACATCAGCCTCGACATCCGCCGCGGCGAGATCTTCGCGCTCCTCGGGCCGAACGGCGCCGGCAAGACGACGCTGATCGGCACGGTCTGCGGCATCGTGCGGCCGAGCGCCGGCACCATCACCGTCGACGGCCATGACATCGTCGCCGACTACCGTGCGGCGCGAACGCTGATCGGGCTCGTGCCGCAGGAGCTCACCACCGATGCCTTCGAGTCGGTGTGGGGCACGGTGTCGTTCTCGCGCGGCCTCTTCGGCAAGCCGGCCAATCCGGCCTACATCGAGAAGGTGCTGAAGGACCTGTCGCTTTGGAGCAAGAAGGACAGCAAGATCCTGACGCTGTCGGGCGGCATGAAGCGGCGCCTGCTGATCGCGAAGGCGCTGTCGCACGAGCCGCAGATCCTCTTCCTCGACGAGCCCACCGCCGGCGTCGACGTCGAGCTGCGCCAGGACATGTGGAACCTCGTGCGCGGGCTGCGCGACGGCGGCGTGACGGTCATCCTGACGACGCATTACATCGACGAGGCCGAGGAGATGGCCGATCGCGTCGCCGTGATCAACAAGGGCGAGATCATCCTGGTCGAGGACAAGGCGATCCTCATGCACAAGCTCGGCAGGAAGCAGCTGACGCTGCAGCTGCAGGAGCCGCTCGCGCAGGTGCCGCCGGGACTTGGCGGACTACCACCTCGAGCTCTCGGCGGCCGGCACCGAGCTGACCTACACCTACGACACGCAGGGCGAACGGCCCGGCATCACCGCCATGCTCGATGACCTCGACCGCGCGGGAATCCGCTTCAAGGATCTCAGCACGACGCAAAGCTCGCTGGAGGACATCTTCGTCAGCCTCGTGCGGGAGGAAGCGTGAACGTCCATGCGATCCGCGCGATCTACCGCTTCGAGATGGCGCGCACGCGGCGCACGCTGATGCAGAGCATCATCTCGCCGGTGATCTCGACCTCGCTCTACTTCGTCGTGTTCGGCGCCGCGATCGGCTCGCGCATCCAGGAGGTGGGCGGCATCAGCTACGGCGCCTTCATCGTGCCCGGGCTCATCATGCTGTCGCTGCTGACGCAGAGCATCGCCAACGCGTCGTTCGGCATCTACTTCCCGCGCTTCACCGGGACCATCTACGAGCTGCTGTCGGCGCCCGTGTCGTATCTCGAGATCGTGGTGAGCTACGTCGGCGCCGCCGCGACCAAGTCGATCATCCTGGGGCTCATCATCCTCGCGACCGCGGGCTTCTTCGTGCCGCTGCAGGTCGTCCATCCGGTGTGGATGCTCGTGTTTCTCGTGCTGACCGCGGTGACGTTCAGCCTCGTCGGCTTCATCATCGGCATCTGGGCCGACGGCTTCGAGAAGCTGCAGCTCGTGCCGCTCCTGATCGTCACGCCGCTTACTTTCCTCGGCGGCAGCTTCTACTCGATCGACATGCTGCCGCCGTTCTGGCAGAAGGTGACGCTGTTCAATCCGGTGGTGTACCTGATCAGCGGCTTTCGCTGGAGCTTCTACGGCATTGCCGACGTGGGCGTCGGCGTGAGCCTCGCGATGACCGGCGCGTTCATGGCGATCTCGCTCGCGATCGTCGCGTGGATGTTCAAGACCGGCTACCGGCTGAAGTCGTAGCCGTCCGCCCGCTGCCGGGCGCGCGGCCACCGGCGACTCAGGCGGCCTTCCTGCGGTTGCGCGTGAGCCAGCCGTCGATCGTCGCCACCGTCGTGTCCACGGCGGCGTTGCGCATCGAGAGCTGCGCGCCGATCGCCTGCACCAGCCGGTCGGTGCGCTCGATGTAGGGAGCGCCGGCGGCAAGCGCGCGCGCGGCCGACGACGGCTTTTGCAGCGAGCGCGCGGCTGCCGCGTACTTGTCGAACGGGACGAGGTCGCCCGGATCGGCGCCGAGCGCCATGCAGAGATCGAGCACCCACTCGTACACCGCGCGCGATTCGGCGATGTCCGCGTGCACGGCCTCGCTGATCGAGCGAACCGCGTCGGGCTGCACGCAGCGATAGTTGCCGGCGAGGAGCATCGCCCACTTGGCGAGCGGCACGAATACCGACTCGTGCACCTTGAGCTTCACCGGCAGATCCACGCTGCCGCCCGGCGCCGCGAAGCGCGCGGCTTCGATGTCGGCCGCGATCTGCCGCAGCATCGCCGTGTCGTCGTCCGATTCGAACCGCGCGGCCTTGAAGTTCGTGGGCAGGCTGACCTGCAGCACGTTGACCTTCTCGTCCGGCGGCCGGAACGCCTGCGCGTCGGGACTGCAGAGCGTCATGAGATCCGGGTCGAAATCGTCCCAGACGGCGGGATCCGTGTAGCACGACCGGCACGCCTCCGCGGAGACCCCCGGGATCCGGTGGAGATACGGCGGCGGCGGCATGTTCATGATCGACATGCACGGCGCACCGGAGCGCGCCACCGAGGAGAGCAGGTCGCGCACGCCTGCCGAGCGGTATTGCGGCTCCTGCATCGCGAGCGCGACGAGATCGTACTCGTCGGGATCGACGTCGGCCGGGCCGTCCGCCGAGAGCGTTCCCGGCAGGTCGCGCGACCGGACTTCCACGAGCCCCTCGCGTCCCTTGACCGGCATCCGCACGATCACGCCTTCGCGATTGATGAGCTCGACCTCGGCCGGGAGGCAGACCAGCTTCGCATTGTGCCCGCCGAGCAGGAGCTTCGTCGCGAGAAGCGAGCCGTACGACGCACCCAGGACGAGAACGTTGTATTGCGTTTGCATCGCAGCTCCTTCGCGCAGCGCGCGTTGTCAGGCGGGCAGGATGTCGCTCGGGGAACCGAGTATTGGACGGGGCGAAGCCGAGGTCAAGCGCGCACGGTCCCCCGGGGCTGATCCGGCAGCCGGCTTGCGGATCAGGGGCGGCGTTCCAGCACGACGGCGAGCTCGGAGAGTGCGCGCGGATGGGCGATGCGCGCATAGGGCGGCTTGGGCCAATTCCACCGCTCGGCGGGGAAAAGCGCACGCATCGCGTTGATGTCGCAGTGGTACGGCGGTCCCTCGATGCTGCCCTCCGCGGCGCCGGGCCGAGGCATTTGGGCGAAAAGCGCGTAGAGCCGGCCCCCGGGGACGATCCAGTGGTGCAGCTGATCCGCGTAGCCGCGCCACCGATCGGGATAAAGGGCGCAAAGGCAGGTCTGCTCGTATACGGCGTCGAAGGGCTGCGCCGGCCGCCATGCCAGCGCATCGGCCTCGACCAGCGCCGCGCTCGCGTTCGCGGCCTGAAGACGGGCACTCGTCCGGGCGAGCGCTTCCGGCGCGAAGTCGAGCGCCGTGACGGCAAAGCCGGCAAGCGCCAGCGCGACGACTTCGTGGCCCGAGCCGCAGCCCGGCACAAGAATCCGGCACGGCCGCAGCGTCCCGTCCAGGAGCCACGGTTCCAGCTGCGGATTGACGTCGCCGCGGTCCCATGGCGTGTCGCCGGATTGAAACCGCCCGTTCCAGAATTCGCGCGTCGGTCCGGCCATTGTGGAATCCCGCGTTGCGACGGGGCGATGCAGCGGCGCGCCGCAACGCGCGCTACATGCTCCGCCGGTACTGCCCGCCCACCTCGAACAGCGCGGTGGTGATCTGGCCGAGCGAGCACACGCGCACGGTGCTCATGAGCTCCGCGAAGACGTTGCCGTCCTCGATCACGGTCCGCTTCAATCTCGCGAGCGCCGCGGGCGCCGCCTTGGCGTGCCGCGCGTGGAATTCCGCGAGGCGTGCGAGCTGCGATTGCTTCTCCTCGTCGGTCGAGCGGGCGAGCTCGATCTTCTGCGGGGCGGCCTCCGCATGCGGGTTGCGGAACGTGTTGACGCCGACGATCGGATACGAGCCGTCGTGCTTCTTGTGCTCGTAGTAGAGCGACTCCTCCTGGATCTTGCCGCGCTGGTAGCCCGTCTCCATCGCGCCCAGCACGCCGCCGCGCTCGGAGATCGCCTCGAACTCCTTCAGCACGGCCTCCTCGACGAGGTCGGTGAGCTCCTCGATGATGAACGCGCCCTGGTTCGGGTTCTCGTTCTTGCCGAGCCCCCATTCGCGGTTGATGATGAGCTGGATCGCCATCGCGCGCCGCACGCTGTCCTCGGTCGGCGTGGTGATCGCCTCGTCGTAGGCGTTGGTGTGCAGGCTGTTGGTGTTGTCGTAGGTGGAGATCAGCGCCTGCAGCGTCGTGCGGATGTCGTTGAACGCGATCTCCTGCGCGTGCAGGCTGCGGCCCGACGTCTGCGAGTGGAACTTGAGCTTCTGGCTGCGCTCGTTGGCGCCGTAGCGCTCGCGCATCGCGACCGCCCAGATGCGGCGCGCGACGCGGCCGATCACCGCGTACTCGGGGTCCATCCCGTAGGAGAAGAAGAACGACAGGTTCGGCGCGAAGTCGTCGATGTGCATGCCGCGCGCGAGGTACGCCTCGACGAACGTGAAGCCGTTCGACAGCGTGAACGCGAGCTGGCTGATCGGGTTGGCGCCGGCTTCGGCGATGTGATAGCCCGAGATCGACACCGAGTAGAAGTTCTTCACGTCGTTCTGGACGAAGAATTCCTGGATGTCGCCCATCACCTTGAGGCTGAACTCGGTCGAGAAGATGCAGGTGTTCTGCCCCTGGTCCTCCTTCAGGATGTCGGCCTGCACCGTGCCGCGCACCGTCGCGAGCGTCCATTCGCGGATCTTCTCGGCTTCGTCGTCGGTCGGCTCGCGGCCGTTGTCCGCGCGGAACTTGTCGATCTGCTGGTCGATCGCGGTGTTCATGAACATCGCGAGGATCGTCGGCGCCGGGACCGTTGATCGTCATCGACACCGAGTTGTTCGGCGCGCAGAGGTCGAAACCCGAGTACAGCACCTTGAGGTCGTCGAGCGTTGCGATCGAAACGCCGGAATTGCCGACCTTGCCGTAGATGTCGGGCCGCACCGCGGGATCGTTGCCGTAGAGCGTCACCGAGTCGAACGCGGTGGACAGCCGCTTCGCCGGCATGTTGTCGGCGAGCAGGTGGAAGCGCCTGTTGGTGCGGAAGGCGTCGCCCTCGCCGGCGAACATCCGCGTCGGATCCTCGTTCTCGCGCTTGAACGCGAACACGCCCGCCGTGTACGGGAAGGATCCGGGGACGTTCTCCAGGAGCTGCCAGCGCAGGATCTCGCCGTCGTCCTCGAACTTCGGCAGCGCGACCTTGGGCACGTGCGTGCCGGACAGCGATTTCGTCGTGAGCGCCGTGCGGATCTCCTTGCCGCGGATCTTGACCACATACTCGTCGCCGGCATACGCGGCCTTCGTCTTCGGCCACATGTCGAGGAGTTTCTTCGCGCGCGGATCGAGCGCGCTGCTCGCGCTCTCGCGGCGAGCGTCGTCGAGCTCGGCGACGTCGCATCCTGCACTCGGCGGCGAGCATCGCCTTCGCCGCGCGCAGTTGCTGCCGCTCGCGCGCGAGCCGCGCCTGCGTCCTCGCCCAGCCGTGATAGCCGCGCACCGTGTCGGCGATCTCGGCGAGATAGCGCACGCGTGCCGCCGGCACGATCGCGTGCTGGCCGGTCGACGCCCGGGTCGCCGTGGCCGGCAGCGTTCCCGGCGCGAGCGCCAGCCCGTCCGCGGCGAGTTTCGGCAGAAGCGCCTGGTAGAGCGCGGTGACGCCGTCGTCGTTGAAGCGCGCCGCCATGGTGCCGTACACGGGCATCCCGTCCGGCGGCGTCTTGAACAGCTCGCGGTTGCGCTGGTACTGCTTGCGCACGTCGCGCAGCGCGTCGGCGGCGCCCTTGCGGTCGAACTTGTTGATCGCGACGAAGTCGGCGAAGTCGAGCATGTCGATCTTCTCGAGCTGCGAGGCGGCGCCGAACTCGGGCGTCATCACGTAGAGCGACACGTCGACCAGCGGCACGATCGCCGCGTCGCCCTGGCCGATGCCGGAGGTCTCGACGATGACGAGGTCGAAGCCCGCGACCTTGCACGCGGCGATCACGTCGGGCAGCGCCTTCGAGACCTCGCTGCCGGCGTCGCGCGTGGCGAGCGAGCGCATGTAGATGTTCGGATGCTCGATCGCGTTCATCCGGATGCGGTCGCCGAGCAGCGCGCCGCCCGACTTGCGCCGCGACGGGTCGATCGAGATGATCGCGATCTTCAGCCGGTCCTGCTGGTCGAGGCGGAAGCGGCGAACGATCTCGTCGGTGAGCGAGCTCTTGCCCGCGCCGCCGGTGCCGGTGATGCCAAGCGTCGGGCACCTTCGCGTTCGCGGCCGCGGCGAGCAGCGCGTCGCGCACCTCCGCCGGAACCGTGCCCGCTTCGAGGCCGGTGATGATCCGCGCCAGCGCGCGCGTGCGCGCGAAGCGGTCGCCCGTCGTCAACGACGCGAGCATCCGCCGGCAGATCGCGCGCGAGGTCGGCGTCGGCCGCCGCGACGATCTCGTTGATCATTCCCTGCAGGCCGAGGCGCTGGCCGTCCTCGGGCGAGAAGATGCGCGCGACGCCGTAGTCGTGCAGTTCCTTGATCTCGGCGGGGACGATGACGCCGCCGCCGCCGCCGAACACCTTGATGTGCGCGGCGCCGCGCTCGCGCAGCAGGTCGAGCATGTACTTGAAGAACTCGACGTGGCCGCCCTGGTAGGACGAGATCGCGATGCCGTGCGCGTCTTCCTGCAGCGCGCAGTTGACGATCTCCTCGACCGAGCGGTTGTGGCCGAGGTGGATCACCTCGCAGCCCGACGCCTGCAGGATCCGCCGCATGATGTTGATCGAGGCGTCGTGGCCGTCGAACAGGCTCGCCGCGGTGACGAAGCGGACCTTGTGCACCGGCTTGTAGACGAGCGATCGGTGGCTGGTGTCGTTCATGGCGGGCTCCTCCTTCGGGCGCGGCGCGCCGCCGGCACCGGCCTCGGGGAACGCGAAGATTACTCCACCCCGACCGCGCGACGGACGGCCCGATACGCTATATGACGTTTACGTAAACGTCAACATGCGGCGCCGTTCGCACGCTCCGCGGACGCGTCAGGTTCGATCCGCCCGGGGTTCGTCAGTCCGTTCGGCTCTGTCGCCCCTGCCCGACAATTCGGAGGCCACGGCGTGATATGTCGCCGGTACCCGACATTACGATGCTGCATTTTGCCAACAGGCATGCACCATGAAGCAGCATCGCGCGCCGACGCCCCGGCATTCCCTTGCGCCGCCCTGTGCGGGCCAAGGATAATTCGTCAACAGTCCGGGCGCCGCAGGCGCGGCCCCGGCATGAACATCGAGAGGTTCAGGTGATTGCAGTGGGCATCCGCTCGAAAACGAGGCTGGCTTCGTTCGCCGCCGCGATCCTCGCGCTTTGCGCGATCGCCTCCGGCGCGCACGCGCAGATCACCTTCGTGCCGCCGAACGACCCGACCGGCGCCGTGCTCACCACCAACGCCAACGACAGCTGGGCCAGCGGCCGCGGCGTCGTGTTCCAGGCGACGACGACCCAGACGATCAACTCGATCAGTCTCTACCAGGACCTGACCGGCATCCCGGTCAACTACGAGATCGACCAGACCACCAGCGCGACCGGCAACATCGGGACCGGCAAGACGGTGCTCCGCTCGGGCAATGGCACGTTCACGACGTCGGGTCTGCAGTTCATCACCTTCTCGTTCGCGCCTCTTCAACTCGTCGCCGGCAATTTCTACCAGGTCCGCTTCGACTTCACCCTCAACTCGAACCAGAATTTCTTCTACCTCAACAACAATGTCGTCTTCAGCCAGCCGGGCTTCAGCCAGATCGACGGCACGGCGGGGGACGACACCGCCAACTCGGTGATGCCGCGCATCCAGCTCGGTCCGGCGAGCCCGCCGGTCGCGCAGAGCGCGACGATCCCGACACTCTCTCCGCTGCTGCTCGCCGCACTTTCCCTGCTGCTCGCCGGCGCCAGCGCGTCCGCGCTCCGCCGCCGCCGCCGCTTCCTCCGCTGACCCGTGCCGGGGCTTTGGCCCGGCATCCTGCGACCGCAAGACCGGGTGGGGCGAGCGTAGTGCCGGTGCGGCGCGCACGCGCTTGAACTCCGGCCCGTGTCCCGCGGTCCATTGGCCTCCCCCGTCGATATACTGGACGGCTTCGCCCATTTCGCCCTCCCCACGATGAATCCTCTTCACCGCTGCAGCCGCCTCGTCTTCGCGTTCCTCCTCGCCTTTGCGGCGCTCACGGCGATGGCCGCGCTGCCGCCCGGCGTGACGCAGGGCCCGTCGATCGAAGGCGTCACCGAATATCGCCTCGCCAATGGGCTCCGCATCCTGCTGTTCCCCGACGCGTCGAAGCCGACGACCACGGTCAACGTCACCTACGAGGTCGGTTCCGGCTATGAGAACTACGGCGAGACCGGCATGGCCCACCTGCTCGAGCACCTCATGTTCAAGGGCACGCCGAGCCGCGGCAACATCCAGACCGAGCTCGGCCGGCGCGGGATGCAGTACAACGGCTCGACGAGCTTCGACCGGACCAATTACTTCGAATCCTTCACGGCGAGCGACGAGAGCCTCGCGTGGGCGCTCGGAATGGAAGCCGACCGGATGGTCAATTCGTACATCCGCAAAAGCGATCTGGATCCCGAGATGACGGTCGTGCGCAACGAGTTCGAGAGCGGCGAGAACAATCCGCAGCTCGTGCTCTACGGCCGTATGCTGTCGTCGGCGTACATGTGGCACAACTACGGCCATGAGACGATCGGCGCGCGCTCGGACATCGAGAACGTCGACATCGGGCGGCTGCAGGCGTTCTACCGTCTCTACTACCAGCCCGACAACGCCGTCCTGATCGTCGCCGGCAAGTTCGATCCCGACGCGACGCTTCGCCTCATCGTCAAGGATTTCGGGTCGATTCCCAGGCCCGCGCGCACGCTGCCGACGTTCTACACGGTCGAGCCCGTGCAGGACGGCGAGCGCACGGTGACGCTCAACCGCGTCGGCGGATCGAAGTTCCTCGGCATGATGTTCCATACGGTGCGCGGCGCGGATCCCGACTACGTCGCGCTCGACGTGCTGGGCGACGTCCTCACGGTTGCGCCCGCGGGCCGGCTGTACAAGGCGCTGGTGTCGACGGGGAAGGCCTCCGCGGTCGAGGCGTGGATCGAGCCAGCTGCGCGACCCGGGCAACCTCACGTTCTTCGCCCAGATTCCCGATGCCGACGCGATCGCGCCGGCCCGCGACGCGATGTTCGCGACCTTCGAGAGCCTCGCGAAGGAGCCCATCACCGAGGAGGAGGTCGCCCGGATGCGCAGCAAGGCGGCAACCTACTTCGACGAGACGATGGCCAACCCGCAGCGCTTCGCCGTCGCGATCTCCGAGTCGATCGCGACTGGGCGACTGGCGACTCTTCTTCATCACCCGCGATCGCTACCGCACGGTGACGCCCGCCGACGTGCAATCGCGTCGCGCGCGAATACCTCATGCGCTCGAACGTCACCGTTGGCGAATTCATTCCCGACGCGAAGCCGGTCCGCGCGCCGGTGCCGCCGCCGGTCGACGTGGCCGCGCTGGTCAAGGACTACAAGGGCGACGCCGCCGCCGCGACGGGCGAAGCGTTCGACGCGAGCCCCGCCAATCTCGAGCCCGCACCGAGCGGTTCGTGCTGCCGAACGGCGCGAAGGTGGCGCTCCTGCCCAAGAAGACGCGCGGCGAGGCGGTCCGCTTCACCATGTCGCTGCACTATCGCCGACGTGAAGACGGCCTTCGGAAAGCAGGCCGACGGCGAGCTCGCGGCCGCGATGCTGCTGCGCGGCTCGACGCGGCACAGCCGCCAGCAGATCGAGGATTCGCTCGACCGGCTACGCGCCAAGCTCAGCATCCACGGCAGCAGCACCGGCGCGGCCGTGTCCGGGCAGACGTTCCGCAAACAGTTGCCGGACACGCTGGCGCTCGTCGCCGAGGTGCTGCGCGAGCCCGCGTTTCCCGCCGACGAGCTCGAGACGCTGAAGCGCGAGGAGACGACCGATCTCGAGGAGTCGCGCAACGACCCGCAGGCCGTTGCGCTGCGCGCATCGCGCCGCGAGAACAATCCGTATCCGAGAGGCGACCCGCGCTATGCGCCGACGCTGGACGAGAGCCTCGCCGCGACGCGTGCCGTGAGCGTCGACACGCTGCGCAGATTCCACGCCGATTTCTACGGCGCCGGGAATGCCGAGATCGCGATCGTCGGCGACTTCGACGCCGCCGCGGTGAAGGCGCAGCTCGGAGAGCTCTTCGGCGGCTGGAAGAGTCCCACCGCCTATGCGCGCGTTCCGGAGCCGCTGGTGCCGAACAAGGCGGCGGCGGTGGGCCTGCCGATCTCCGACAAGGCCAACGCGTTCCTGATCGGGCGCACCGCGCTGCCGATGAACGACACCAGCGCCGATTTTCCGGCGATGCTGGTCGCGAACTACCTCTTCGGCGAATCGCCGTCGTCGCGGCTCTTCGAGAGGCTGCGCCAGAAGGACGGCCTCTCCTACGGCGTCGGCTCGGTCCTCGGCGCCAATTCGTTCGAGGAGAACAGCCCGCTTCGCGTCTACGCGATCTTCGCTCCGGAGAATCTCGCCCGCGTGCGCGCCGACTTCGCCGAGGAGCTCGCGCAGGCGACCGCCGGCGGGTTCACCGACGCCGAGGTCGCGGCCGGCAAGCAAGGGCTGCTGCAGGAGCGCCGGCTCGCGCGCACGCAGGACGGCACCGTGGCGAGCGCGCTCGCGAACCAGGCGTTCCTCGGCCGCACGTGGGCGTTTTCGGCGGCGCTCGACGCCGCGATCGCAAAGCTCACGACCGCGGAAGTCAACGCGGCGTTCAGGAAGTACGTGAAGCCGCCGGAGTTCGCGTACGCCTTTGCCGGCGATTTCGCGAAGGCGGCGCCGAAGTGACGGCGCCGCACCTCACTTCACGCGGTTGATGCGGTCGCGCCGGCCCGGCGCGACCGGCGAGTGCATGGCGAAGTACGCGGCCAGCGCATCGATGTCCTGCGCGCCGCCCTGGCGGTCGCGTCCGCGCGCGAGCACCGCGTAGCTTGTGCCTTCGGCAAGGAAGTCGTTGACGGTCACGCGATAGGACGCCGCCGGGTCGATCGGCACGCCGCGAAGGCGCATCGACCCGGGCACCACTCGCTGGCCGACAGGCTGCGTGGCGTCCCACGAATACGCGAAGCCGCGCGACGGCTGCAGCACGCGTCCGCGCTCGTCCTGCGGCGGCAGCCATTGCTGCTCGAGGAGCAGGCGCAGCTCCTCTCCCGTGAGCGTCATCGTGACGAGGCTGTTGCCGAAGGGCTGCACGCTGAAGAGATCGCCGTAGGACACCGCGCCGTCGGGCGCGCGGAAGGCGAGCGACGCGCGCATGCCGCCCGGATTGGTGAATGCGATCTGCGCGCCGCCCGCATCGGCAGCGGACGTGGCGTCGAGCTGGGCGTCGGCGATCACGTCACCCATGGTCGTCTCGCCGGCGGCATTGGGCATGTTGTAGAAGATGTCGGCGGTGATGCGGCCGGCGGCGCGCGCCGAGCGCGGCGCGGCCATCGCGTCGTAGCGCGCGACGAGCTCCGCGAGCGCGGGCGCGGGCGGGAGCCTTCGCGGATCGACGATGACGTTGTGGGCGACGATCGCCGTCGGTGCGTGCGCGGCGGGGTCGATCGTCAAGTCGATGTCGGTCAGGAGACGCCCGTAGAACCCCGCGCTCGTCACCGTGCGTCCGTCGATCTCGCACACGTAGGCCTGGTGCGTGTGGCCGCTGACCACGAGCCTGATCGCGGGATCGAGTCGCGGCACGATCGCAAGGATCGCACCGACGACACCCGGGCAGCGATGATCGTCGTAGAGGCCGGTCGTGAACGCGCCCTGGTGGATCAGCAGCACGATCGCGTCGACGCCGGCCGCGCGCAATTCCGGCACCAGCGCGTTGACGGTCTCCGCCTCGTCGCGGAACGCGAGGCCGGCGACGCCGCTCGGCCGCACCAGCGACGGCGTGCCCTTCAGCACGATGCCGATGAACGCGACGGCGATGCCGTCGTCGAAACGGCGAATCGCATACGGCGGAAACAGCGGCTTTCCGGTCGACGTGTCGATGACGTTGGCGGCGAGATAGCGAAATTTCGCGCCGGAGAAGCCCTCGGGCGTGAAGCAGCCTTCGACCGGCGCGCAGCCGCCGTTCTGCATCCGCAGCAGTTCCGCCTTGCCGCGGTCGAACTCGTGATTGCCGACCGACGTGTAGTCGAGCCCGACGAGGTTCATCGCCTCGATCGTCGGCTCGTCCCTGAAGAGCGACGACACGAGCGGCGATGCGCCGATGAGATCGCCGGCGGCGACGACGATCGTGTCGCGGTTCTGCGCCTTTCGCTCCGCCACCAGCGTCGCGAGCTGCGCGACCCCGCCGGCCGGGACGACGATCCGTTTGCCGGGGTCGGCGGGATCGCGGTCGGCGACGCCGCCCTGCGGCGTCTCAAGGTTGCCGTGGAAGTCGTTGAATGCGATGAGCTTCACGGTCCGCGGCGGTGCTGCCGATGGCGGGCCGCCCGCGGGTGCCGCCGCGCAGCCGGCGAGCGCGACGACGACGAGCAGCAGCGCGCAACGTCCGCGCGCCCACTCCCTGTGATGTGTCACGTTCGATCCGCTCCCCACGCCGTGCCGGCGCCGATGGCTGTGGCGCGCGAAGGTCACATGGTTGCCGACGCGTACCGCGACGTCAATCGCGCGGCGGCTTGCGGTGGACGGGCGCGGGCCTCGGCTAGAATGGCGCCTTCCGCCGGGCGCCTGCGGCGCGCGTTGCGCCGATCGCCCACCCGCAGTCCGCGTCCGCATTGGGGCACAGCGTCGCATCGATTCGGAAGCACACGAGCCGGTTCCCGATGAAAACCCACCTTGCGCCGCGCGATCTTGTTCTCACGCTCGCCGTCGTCGCGGTGTGGGGCTTCATGTTCGTGCTGATCAAGGTCGCGCTGACCGAGGTGCCGCCATTCGCGCTCGCGGCGCTGCGCTTCCTCCTCGCGGCTTTTCCCGTCGTGTTCTTCATCCGTCCGCCGTCGATGCCCTGGGTCCACGTGGTGGGCTACGGCTTCGCGATCGGGTGCTTCCAGTTCGGCCTCTTGTTCCTGGGCATGAAGCTCGGCATGCCCGCGGGCCTCTCGTCGCTGGTGATCCAGATGCAGGTGTTCTTCACCATCGGCCTCGCGATGCTGACCGAGGGCGACCGTGTCAGCCGGCACAACGTCATCGGCGCGGTGGTCGCGATCGCCGGCGTCGCGCTGCTCGCGGTGCACAAGGTGTCGGCCGGCGAGAACGCGACGCTCGTCGGCTTCCTGCTCGTGATCGCGGCGGCGATCTCGTGGGCGATCGGCAACGTCATCGCCAAGCGCGGCGCAGGCGAGCACGGCGCCGACATGTTCGCGCTGGTGGTGTGGTCGAGTCTCGTGCCGCCACTGCCGCTCGCCGCACTGTCCTATGCATCCGAGGGCGGTCCCACCGTCGTCTCGGCGGTAATGTCGATGAGCGCGCTCGCGTGGGGCTGCGTGCTCGTGATGGCCTACGGCGCGACCCTCTTCGGATTCGGCTCGTGGAACGCGCTCCTGCACCGCTATCCGACGGCGATCATCTCGCCGTTCGCGCTGCTGATCCCCATTTCCGGCATCGCGAGCGGCGCGCTGCTGCTGCACGAGTCGCTGGCGCCGCTGCAGGCGGCGGGAGCGGTGCTCGTGTTCGCCGGGCTCGCAATCAACGTCTACGGGTCACGCATGCTCGCGTGGCTCGCGCGCGAGCGCTGATGGCGGCGCCGCGCATCCGGAGGAGGGCGCCGCCCGGCAAGCCACGTGCACCGCTGCGGATTCCGACGCGCGGAGCCTGGCAGATTCTCTGGCACCCCGCGGCATTCGCGCTGCGCGTGCTGGAAGGTTTTCGCGCCAACCGCGGTCTGCTCCTCGGCGGCGCCGTCGCCTACTACGCGCTGCTGTCGCTGGTGCCGCTGCTCATCCTCGTCGTCATCGGGCTCTCGCATTTCATCGACGAGGCGCAGATCCTCGCGGTGCTCGGCCAATACCTCGAATTCGTGGTGCCGGGGCAGGGTCCCGCGATCGTCGACGAGCTGCGCGCGTTCCTGCTCCACCGCGAAGCCGCGAGCGGCTTCCTGCTCGTCACGATGCTCTTCTTCAGCGCGCTCGCGTTCTCGGTGCTGGAAACGGCGATGTCGGTGATCTTCTATCACCGCTTTCGCATCAAGCGCCGGCATTATCTCGTGTCGGTCGCCATGCCGTACGTGTTCATCCTCCTTCTCGCGTCGGGGCTGCTCGTCGTGACCGTCGTGGCGGGCGGCCTCGAAGCGATGGCATCGCGTCGCGTCGTGTTCCTCGGCAGCGCGCATTCGCTCGGCGCGCTGTCGAGCGGGCTACTGTACGTGTTGGGCGTCAGCGGCGAGATCCTCTTGCTCACGGCGATCTACCTCGTGATGCCCGCGGGGCGCCTGTCTTTCCGTCATGCGCTGATCGGCGGCGCGGCGGCGGGGCTGCTGTGGGAAATCATGCGCCACGGCCTCGTCTGGTATTACGCGACGATGGCGCAGATCCGCGTCGTGTACGGCTCGCTCACCACCGCGATCGCCGTGCTGCTTTCGGTGGAAATTGCCGGGCTCGTCCTGCTGCTGGGCGCGCAGGTGATCGCGGAATACGAGCGACTGGCACGCGCGCCGCTCGATGATGCGGATACCGGCGCCGCAGCCTCCGGACCGCCGCCGCCCTAGCCCTGCGGGCCGCGTCCGCGGCGTCGGTCTCTCCCTACACCGGTTCGACGCGCCCTCCGGCAGCGCGGTCCGGAACCGCGCGCCATCATCTTTCAATGATGCGCGCCGACCCCAATGACCCACGTCCATGCGCCGCAACGCTCGCCATGATTGCGCGCGCATTCGCGGGCTGGTGGAAGCAATGTCGTGGCGCGGTGAAAGTCGCGCTCGGACGCGCGACGCGCAATCGGCTGCTCGAGTTCGACGGACAGCAGGACACGCTCAACGGCCGCCTTCAGGCCCGCGGCTCGAATGGGCGGCGCGGAGTGGCGTCAAGTGTGGGCAGGACCGTGCTGCGCAAGCCTCGTCCACGTCTGATATGAGGCGATTGTCCTCGTGACCAAGCGATGCAGGCATGCGCGCAGCGTTTCCAAGGCGATTGCAACGCTTACATGGGTCGCACGCAGGCGAGCGTCGAATTCGCGCACGAATTCAACCGTGTGCGATCGGTACGCTTGTTGCGACCTTTCCCCGGGCTGGCGGTGACGCCACGCTTTTTCTCTACAACTTCCTGGAGCTTTGACATGAACCAGTTCTCGAAACGAAACCAGCAGGGCCAGTCGGGCCGTGACGACAAGCAATCGCAGGGCTCGTCGGGTCAGGACCGGAGCCAGGGCAAGGACAAGGAGCAAAATCCCTCGCACACCGGCCAAAGCGGTCAGAGCGGCAGGGTCAAAGCGGCCATGGCGGCGAGGGGCAGAGCGACAAGGGCGGACGCGGCGGACAGTCGGTACGGCGGTCAGGGCGGCAGCGAGAACAACCCGCAACGCCATCAGGACGACCGCCAGTCCCCCGGCCAGCAGGGCGACAAGCGCAAGGGCGATCCGTCGGTGAACCAGCCGCCCTCCGAGTCGCCCGGACGCAGCGACCGTCGCGACAACGGAAACGAGGACAGCGAAAGCGAACGAGGCATCCGCCCCGGCCACTCGGAAGACGACGAGTCGGGTGACGGGAAGCGTCCGGGACGCTGAGCGCCGACGCCCGCTCCGGCCGGTTCGCATCGGCGCAACCGGCCGGCAGCGCGGCCAGCCCCGTCCCGCGCCTCGATTTGCGAGGATCGCCGAATTCATGGAGGCATGAAAATGCGACGACACAGCCACGAATTCCTCGACGAACGACCCGGGATCGAGTTGTATCCGGTGGCGCCTCCGGGCGAACCGCGCGAACCCGGCGAACACGAGCGCCCCAAGCCCGCACCCGTCGAGGTGCCGCCCCCTCCGGGGTCGCATCCGAATTCGGATCCCATCGAAGTTCCGACGCAGCCGCGCACACCCGCACCGATGCGACGCTACGGGCATCGCACGGCGCGGCGTGCGCCGCGCGGCGCCGAGCGTGCGCTGCGCTGAGAGCGAGCGCGTCGAGATGGCCACCATCATCGCGGGGCAGTTCGATACCTTCATGGAGGCGACCTCCGCCTCTAACATGCTGCGCGGGGCGGCATTCGCGCCCGCGTCGATCGCGGTGTTCTTCAACAATCCCCCCGGGGCGCACGACACCTTTCCCGTCGGCGGCGACGAGGATGCCGACCCCGGCGCGCGGAATGCCGACGTCGGCGCCGCGGCGGGCGCAGCCCTGGGTGCCGCCGCCGCGCTCGCAGCCACCGCGGTCGCTCCGCTCGCTGTCGTTGCCGTCGCGCCGACTGCAGCCTACGTCGGCGCTCTTGCGGGCGGTGTAGGCGGCACACGCGAAAACGGGTCGCCCGAGGAGCCCGCGCGCCGGCCCGCCGGCGTGATTGCGGCGGTCGCGCTCCCCGAGCGCGCCCGCGAGGACATCGCCATCATGGCGCTGCGACACTGCGGCGCGCGCAACATCGAACGCGCCGAAGGCGAGATTCGCGACAGCCGCTGGATCGACTTCGACCCGGTCGCGCGGCCGCACCTCGTCACCGGTCCCACCGAACGCCCGTCCCTCGATAATTATCCGGGCGACTGAATCTGACTTGTTCAGTGTTCACGCGGCCCGCTTTCCGCCGCGCCTGCACCACAGGGCTTTACGGGCATTTCGATTGGGGTCATCATTGCACCCCTTTCCTGTCCCACGGGCTCGTCCCGCAGTGCAATGGCTTCCCCAATGGCTGCAGGTGCGGGGGCGACGATACTGGTCGTCGACGACCACCCGGATACCGCCGATCTCGTCGCGCGGCTCCTCGAAACCGCGGGCTACGTGATCGCGCAGGCCGACTCCGCCTACCAGGCGGTCGAGCATCTCGACGGCAACCGCGACATCTCGCTGATCCTGTCGGACATCCGGATGCCGAATGTCGACGGATTCGATTTCCTACGGCTCGTGCGACAACGCTATCCGTCGCTTCCGATGGTGCTGATGACGGGGCTGCCGATCACGGGGGAAGACTTCGTGCCGCGCGGCGCGCGGATCCTGCAGAAGCCCTTCGGCATCGACGAGCTGAAGCGAGTCGTCGCGGAGGCGCTGCCGCCGCCCTGCGGCGCGCCGAACGGCTAGTCCGGCCGTTTCGGCAATTCCCGCCTAGCGCGGCGCCGAATCGCGGGCGCGATTGAAGGCCTGCTCGCGCTCGATGTCGGCAAGCGTGTACGGCTGCTCCGCAGGATCCAAATCGCGCCAGCCTTCGCGGCGCCATGCGTCGGCACGCTTCGCCGAGTCCGCGACGCCGTTGCGCGCCAGAATCGCGGCAAGCGCGGCCGCTTCGTCGTCGCTGCATTCTACGGTCACCACGGCGCCGCCACGGCGAATGCCTTCGGCGTAGATCCGCGCTTCTTCCGCATCGACGCCCACGCTTGCCAAAGCGCCGATAAGTCCGCCCACGACCGCGCCCATCCCCGCGCCGGCGAGTGCCGCCACGATCGGGCCCGCGGCGATGACGGGACCGAGTATCGGAATCGTGAGGCCGGTGAGCCCGACCGCGACGCCGGCAGCGCCGCCCAGGATTCCGCCCCTGAGCGCACCCGTGCCCGCGTCGTCGGGTGCGGCCTCGTCACCACGGATCGCGGTGTACCTGCCTTGCAGGTCGCTCGCGACGATGCTGATCCTGCTGGCGGGCGTGCCGTAGATCATGAGCTCGTCGGCGGCATGCTTCGCCTCCGCGTAACTGTCGAAGAGACCAGAGACGGTCTTCATCGTCACCTCCATGTGGGAGCGGCGGCCGCGAGCCGCCGCCTGGAGTTGCGCGCGCCCGTTCAGGGCGTGATGGACCATCCGCCCGGCGCGACGCCAGCCGGTGTCGATCCCGTGGCGGCGTCCCATTCGACGAGGGCCGTCGCGTCGACCGGTCGACGCGACGACACCCGCGGTCCCGCGCGCCTGCCGACGAGCCGGCGGGACACGCGGCGAAGCGCGGCGAGCTTCCTCCGCAACGAGCGGCGCTCGAAACAGTAGAGATAGGCAAGCGAGAGCGCCAGACCCGCAAACCCCGAGACCGTGATCGCGAGGGCGAGCAGCGGAAACGGCAGCGGCGCGTGGACGGCCCACAACGCGCACCCGGCAAGCGCGCCCAGAACATAGAAGCTTGGATATCGAGGCATGAATGCATCGTGGCCGGCGTGCACGCGGCAAGCCATCGGAGACTTCCGCGGTGCGCCGTAGGACCGCCCCTACAACGCCGCGTCAGCGCGTGGCCGCGATGTCGGGAAACCAGACATCGACGGTGGTGCCCTGGCCGGGTCCGCCACTGAAGCGAACCTCGCCGCCCAGCGCACGCGTGCGCTCGCGGATCGAGGTGAGGCCGTGCGAGGTCGGATGATGCTGCTTCGCAAGGTCGATGCCGACGCCGTCGTCGTGGACGCGCAGGTGCCAGCGCCCGCCTTCGCGCTCGAGCGAGACGTCGACCTGCTTCGCCTGCGCATACTTCGACGTGTTGGTCAGCGTCTCCTGGACGATGCGATAGATCGCGATCGACATGTCGGGCGAGAGGCGGAGGTCCGCCTCGGCCAGCCGCACGTTGCACGGGCAATTGTTGCGCTTGGCGTACTGCTCGCATTGCCAGCGCAGCGCGGCGCTGACGCCGAGGTTGTCGAGCAGCGTCGGCCGCAGGTCCTCGACGATGCGCCGCTTGGCCACCACGGCCTCGTCGAGTGCCTGGTTGATCCGGTCGAGCCGCGCGATGGAATCCGGCGCCGCAGGCCCGCGCTCGCGCAGGAGCTGAAGGTCGATCTTCGCGGCTGCCAGCGCGCCGCCGAGCTCGTCGTGGAGCTCGCGCGCGACCTGCGCCTTCTCCCGCTCGCGGTCGCTCTGCAGGAAGCGCGAGAGCTCGCGCAGCTGCGCCGTGCGTGCGTCGACCTCGGCGGCGAGATTGGCGCTCTGCACCGCGAGCGCCGTCGACTCGCGGGCGCGCCGCACGAGGTCCCGCCACAGGAACACCGCGCCGATCGACACCAGCAGGAAGTTGAGTATGGCGATTGCGAAGATGCCGAGCCGCATCGCGCGCTGATCGAAGTGCAGCTCCCCGATCCGCGTTGCGTGCACGCGCCCCTCCTCCTGCGCCATCCCGTCGAGCGTGAGGCGCAGCGTGTCCGTCGCGAGCTTGTCGTGATGGGTCACGACGGCGGCGCGCGCCGCGTCGAAGCCCTGATTGCGGCGAAGCTCGGCAATCGCGTCGGCTTCGCGCATCTTCGCGGCGACCTGCGTGCGCACCGTCTCCATCAGCGACGCCTGCACCGGATTGGCGGCGGTTCGCTCCGAGAGCGCCGCGATCTCGATGCCCATTTCGCGCCCGGCTTCCCGCGCCGGCGCGAGATAGGCGGCGTCGCCGGTGATCACGTAGCCGCGCGTGCCGGTCTCCGCGTCGACCAGCAGCATGCGCACGCGCTCGATCATGGCGAGGGTCTGCTGCGTCTTGAATGCGATGTCGGTGTTGCCGCGGAGCCGGTCGTAGCTTTTCTCGGTGACCCAGAGCGCAGCGAGGTTGATGACGGCGGCCAGCATCAGCGCTGCGTATCCGATCTGCGCAGCCGTCCTCCCCGAGGGCGGCGATGGCGATGATGACCGTGGGGCGGACATGGCCCCCATGGGCAAGCAAGCGCCGGGCCCGGCGGCTGTAGGGCAATTCTTACGCGCCGGTGGGGAAAAAACTACAAGGCGTTGTGCCCGGGTGCCTACGGCGCACGCCGGGGCCGCACCGCAGAATTCACCCACGGTCGCCGCTGGAGGCGGCCTGTCTGGCAGGAGAAATCGATGGAATATGTTACCGACGACGACGTGCCGGCGGACGCCGGTGCCGGGACCCGATCCGGCTTCGAGCGCAATGCGGTGCTGGCGACCTTCTCGCGCCTGCACGCCGAGGCGCCGACAAAGGATGCCCCAGCGCGCAAGAACGGCGCCGAGCATGAGCCGTCGTTCTACGGGATGGTGGGACGCTCGGAGGTGATGCGCAGCGTCTTTGCCCAGATTCGCCGGGTGGGGCCCGCGGATACCACGGTCACGATCGTCGGGGCCTCGGGCACGGGCAAGGAGCTCGCCGCGCGCGCGCTCCACGACTTGAGCCCGCGGCGGATCGAGGCCTTCATCGCGGTCAATTGCGGAGCGATTCCGGCAAATCTTGCAGAGGCCGAATTCTTCGGCTACGAAAAAGGTGCGTTCACCGGCGCACAGCGCCAGCACATCGGGTACTTCGAGCGCGCGCACTGCGGCACGCTGTTTCTGGACGAGGTCACGGAAATGCCGCACGAGCTCCAGGTGAAGCTGCTGCGCGTGCTCGAGACCGGCCGCATCACTCGGGTGGGCGGCACCGAGGAGATCCCGGTCGACGTGCGCGTGCTGGCCGCGACGAACCGTGATCCCATGCAGGCGGTGCAGGACGAGCGGCTGCGCGAGGACGTCTATTACCGCCTCGCGGTGTTCGTCCTGCGTCTTCCGGTGCTGCGCGTGCGCGGCGACGACGTCGAGCTGATCGCGCAGGATCTCCTCGATACGCTGAACCGGAAATACGGTACGGCCAAGTCCTTCAGCCCGGCGGCCATCGCGGCGGTGCGCGCAGCGGCGTGGCCCGGCAACGTGCGCGAGCTCCGCAACTGCGTCGAGCGTGCGTTCATCATGTCCGAGGACATCATCGACATCGACTGCCAGCGGTCCGACAGTTCCGCCGGCATTCGCGTCGGCCCGGACGGCTGCATCCGCGTGCCGGTGGGCTCGACCGTCGCCGACGCCGAGCGCGAAATGATCCTCGCCACGATCAGCCACTGCGGCGGAAACAAGCGGAAGGCGGCCGAGCTCCTGGGCGTCAGCCTCAAGACGATCTACAACAAACTCTCGGTCTACAGCGCGGCCGCCTCTCATCTGCGGCTTGCCTGAAGCGACGACATGCGCACCTTGCTTCGCTGGATCGGCAACCCGTTCGCCGGCGACAGCGCCGGTGCAGTGCTGACGGCGGCCGTGATCCTCGTGGTCGCCCTTTCGCGCCTCTTCTGACATCGCGGATGTCGGGACCGGGCCCAGGAGTTATGATGGAAACCATGGCATTCGCGAAACGACGCATCCTGATCGCGGACGACCACGCGTTGTTCCGCGCGGGCGTGCGCGCGCTGCTGGAGGAGCACACCGACTGGGAGGTCGGCGGCGAAGCCGAGACAGGCGACCGCGCGCTGAGCCTGATGCGCGACGAGAACTGGGATGCGGTGCTCCTCGACATCTCGATGCCCGATCGCAGCGGCATCGACATCCTCCGCCAGATCCGGCCGCACAAGCCCACGCTGCCGATCCTGATCCTCAGCATGTATCCGGAGGACCAGTACGCGGTCAATCTGCTGCGCGCCGGCGCGACCGGCTACATCACCAAGGACGCGGTGCCGGAGGAAGTCATCACCGCGCTGCGCACGCTCCTCGCCGGCCGGAAGTACATCAGCAACCAGGTCGCCCAGCTCCTTGCCAACGACGTCGACGGCGACGGACGGCCTCTGCACGCCACGCTGTCGGAGCGCGAGTTCCAGATCTTCTGCAAGATCGCCGCGGGCAAGTCGGTGGGCGACATCGCCGACGAGCTCCATCTCAGCAGCAAGACCATCAGCACCTACCGGGCCCGGGTCCTCGAGAAGATGAATCTTTCGAGCAATGCCGACCTCACGTATTACGCGATCAAGAACGGGCTGATCCAGTAGCCCCGCCCCGGCGCGGGATCGCCCCGCGCGAGGTAGCGGCGAATGGTCCACGCGCACACGTGAGTACGCCGGCAACCGACACGCCAGGCGTGGACGCCGCGCCCCTCCGGATCTTCCTCGTCGAGGATTCGGAGCTCCTGCGCAAACGCCTCATCGAGCTCCTGGAGGCGCCCGGCGAAGTCGAGATCGTCGGCTACGCCGACACCGAGGAGGCGTCCGTGAAGTCGCTCGCGGAGCACCCGGTCGACGTCGCGATCGTCGATCTCAACCTGCGCTCGGGAAGCGGGTTCGGCGTGATCAAGGCGCTGCGCGCGCAGAACCCGGGACCGCCGCCCACGATCATCGTGCTCACGAACTACGCGTTTCCCGACTACGAATATGCGTGCCGCAGCTACGGCGCCGATTTTTTCTTCGACAAGTCCCGCCAGTTCGGCGCCGTGAAGTCGCTCCTGACCGATCTCCGCGCGCGTCCGCATTGACTTTCGCGGCGCGACGCCGCCGCATCCGTCACGAGATGAATTTCGCGCGGGATGCAGGTTTTGCATCCCGCTGCGGAAGATAGTGCATCGACGGGCGTGCCCGCCCCGCAGCGCATCGTTCGAATCGACACAATATTCAACCGCTTACCGACGGCGATTCGCTGGCATGGCGGATGCACGTAAACCATGGGGATACCGGCGTTCGCGCCGGCATCGAATTTCAATCAACCAATACGAGGTGTCGCATGTTGCGCTATGCAGCGATTTTCTTCGTCATCGCGCTCGTGGCCGCGTTGTTCGGCTTCGGCGGCATTGCCGCTGGTGCCGCCGAGATCGCGAAGGTGCTCTTCGTGGTGTTCGTCGTGCTGTTCCTCGTCAGCCTCGTCTGGGGACTGCTGGCCGGCCGGGGGCCGTGACGGATGGAACCTGCGGTCGACTCCGTCACGCAGACCCGTGAAGCGCGCGGAGAGGATCCCGCGTCGCCTCACGGCGTCCACGAGCTCGTGAGAACGCGTGACGAAATGCGCGCGGCCTTGGCCACACTGGTCGCGCACGGCGAGGCGTGGGTGCCGCACGCGGCAGGCCTTTCGCCGGCGGCGCAGGAACGGCTGCGCGTCGCGCGCCGCCGTATCGGCGCTTTCGGTGCCCGTGCCGGCGCGGGTGCGCGTGATGCCGCCGCGGTCGTGGACCGCTACGTTCGCGCCGAGCCGTGGATCTCGATCGGTGTTGCAGCGGCCGTGGGGCTCGCCGTAGGCGCCCTCATCTTCCGGCGCCCATGAACCACGACATCACTGCGACCGGGGCGACCTCGCCCCTCACCGGCATCACGACGGCGCTTCGCCGGCTGCTTGCCGCGGGGATCGCGCACATTGCGGCGCGCGGCGAGCTGTTCGCCGTCGAGTTCGCCGAAGAGAAGGAGCGGCTGCTCATCGCCGCCATCGCGGTGATCGTCAGTGTCGCCGCCGCCTTCTTCGCGCTGGGACTCGCGACCCTCGGGGTGCTGCTGTACGCGTGGGACACCGCATATCGCTGGCCCGTGGTGATCGCGCTGCCGCTCCTGTTCGGCGCGTTGGCGGCGGGCGGGTGGTGGGCGTTCCGCGCGACGATGGCGCGTCCGTCGCCGCTCTTCCGCACGAGCCTCATGGAGCTCAGGCGCGACGTCGAGTCGATCCATGGCTGATGCCCTGCCGCTCACCGTGAGGACCGCGGAGTCGCTGCCCGCACGGCGCGCGCGCGTCATTCGCCGCATCGAGGAAACACGCTCGGGCATTGCGATCGAATGGACGGGACTCGAGGCCGCAGTCGCCGGAGGCGAACAACGCTCGCGCGCGGTCATGGCGACGATTCGCAACGGCGCGAAATGGGCGCTGGCGCTCGCGGTGCTGTGGGTCCTGGGACGCCGCCGGGGCCGCCTCTCGTGGCCACGTGCCGCGGTGTTCGCAGCGCTTGCGCGCATGGCGGCAAGGCTGGCGTTTCGTCACTGGTACGGAGGAGAGCGACATGTCGAACCCTGATCGCGCCAACGGCGCAGCCACCCTGTCCGACATCCAGACGCTGCGCGAGCGCGCCCGCCGCGACATCGACGCCGGCGCGCTGACGGCGGGATATCGCGCCGACGTTTCAAAGCTCCTGGTCCTGCTCAATGAAGCGCTGGCCACCGAGCTCGTCTGCGTGCTTCGCTACAAGCGTCACTATTTCATGGCGGACGGGCCGCAGGCCGAGGCTGCCGCCAAGGAGTTCGCCGAGCACGCCGCTCAGGAAGCGGAGCATGCGGACCGCATTGCCGACCGCATCGTCCAGCTGGGCGGTGAACCGGACTTCTCGCCCGACGGCATGTCGGCGCGCGCGCACGCGGAATACGTGGAAGGGAAGTCGCTCGCCGACATGATCAAGGAAGATCTCGTCGCCGAGCGCATCGCCATCGACAGCTACCGCGAACTCATCGACTTCGTCGGCAACGACGACCCGACCACGCGGCGGATGCTGGAGGAAATCCTCGCGGTCGAAGAGGAGCACGCCGACGACCTCGCGCGGCTCCTCGCGCGCGATCTCTCGCTCGAGAGGACCCTGTCCCCGTGACGGTCGCGAAGGGCCGGCCGCGCGCCGGCCCGGTGGCAGTGCCGGAGAATGTCGCCGCGGCGCCCCCGTCCGCGCCGCCGCCGCCGGCGCTCCCGCTGGAGCGCAAGCTTCGCCCGGCGCAGATCTCGATCGTCGGCCTCTTCGTGATTGCACTGCTGGGCGTTGTCTGGTGGGCGAAACCGGTGCTGATGCCGGTGATCGGCGCGATGGTGCTCTCGACGCTGCTGAAGCCCATCGTGGGCCGACTCGAATCGCTGCACGTCCCGTGCCCCGTCGGGTCGTTCGGCGTGGTCGCCGTGGTGACGGCGGGCATCTTCGTCGCCGTGGATCTGCTGGTGGACCCGCTGACCCAGCTTCTCGACACGATGCCGGCAATGGAGTCGCTGCTGTACCGGCTGCTGCGCGCGGCGCAGCAGTCCTTCGGCCAGCCCGTGGGCGTGTGGCTCGGACACCGCGTGACCGAGATCGCGGCGCAGCAGGGCGGCGCGGCATCGGCGGGCGTCTTCACCGCGGTGCTGTCAAGCTGGGTGACAGTGGGCACGATACTTCTGCTCACGTTCTTCCTGCTCGCGGCCGGCGACCATTTTCTGCAGAGCCTCGTGCAGATGCTGCCGCGCGTGCGCGACAAGGTCAACGCCGTGCGCATCGTGCGCACCGTGCAGAACGAGGTCAGCCACTATTTCCTCACCGTGACCGCGATCAACGCGGTGCTCGGCATCGTCATCGGGCTCGTGTGCAGGTTCCTCGAGGTGCCCAATCCGCTCCTATGGGGGACGATGGTGGCGCTGCTCAACTATCTCCCCTATGTCGGCCCGTTCGTCGCATTCGTCGTGCTGTCGGCGGTGTCCGCGGCGCACTTCAGCATGTTTGCCGAGGCGATATCGCTTCCCGCCGCGTATGCCGTCGTCACGATCCTCGAGGGCCACCTGATCACGCCGCTGCTGGTCGGCAGGCGCGTCTCGCTCAATCCCGTCGTGGTGTTCGCGGGATTGCTGTTCTGGGAATGGCTCTGGGGCGTGGCGGGGATGGTGCTCGCGATTCCGCTGCTGCTGGTGGCCAAGATCTGGGCCCAGCACACTCCGGTACTCGCGCCCTGGGCGGAATTCCTCGGCCCGAACGGCCGCACCCAGGAGCCCGCGCCCCCCGCAGCGCACGCCGCGCAAATCCGTCCCGTCGACGCTGGGACGGATTCGCGGACGAACTAGCGAGCCACGTCTAGTTGGTCGAGGTGCGTGACGCCTCGCCGGACTTCGCGAGGTCGACGGTCGGGGTTTCGTGCGCCGCCTGCGGCGAGGCGGTCACGGGGGCGGGAGCCTCGGACAGTGCATTCGCCTGCCGGGAGCCTGCGTCCTGCGCGGCATTCGACGGCCCCTCTTCCTGTGCAGCTGCCGCAGATTGGTGGCCTTCGCCGGATGCAGCCGAATTCGTCTGCGGCGCTTCGCCTTGAGGACTCGTCCAGGGCGCGTTCGGGTCGAGGTTCGCCGTCACGGTGCTGTCGACGAGCGAGGGATCCGAGTGCTCGCCCGCCGGCACGACCGCCACGACCGGCGCCTCTGCCGGTGTCGCATCCGCCGTTCTCTCCGGGACGGCCGGCGGGTTCCGGCTGCAGCCCATCACGGCGAAGCACGTCGCGATCGCCGCAGCCTGCCAACAGGGTCGTGATTTCATGATGGAGTCCTTTGAATGCGGGGCGGCGCGCTACCAGTAGCCCCAGTCACCGTCCTTCGACGGACCGCGAAGCACGCGAGGCGCGGCCACCGCGAGCGCAAGGACGACGCCGATCGAAAGGACGATCAGCGCGACGACAATGCCGGCAATCGCGCCCGCGGCTGACGGCCCCGCGCCGACGACCACGAGCGATCCGCCCACGGCGAAGAGCGACAGAAAAGCAATCCCGCCCCAGAACAGCGGCGTGGCAAAAAGTTTGCGTTCGGTTGCAAATGTGTGCTGGCGATGCATTCGCTCACTGTAGGGGTGGCGCGACGCCGGTCGCATCGGCGGAGAGGATCACTCACTGTCGGTGTATGCCGACGGGCCGGCCCGCATCAGGGCAACGTTTCGCCAGGGGCTAGCGTGCGGGCCGGGGATTCGCCGCGATCAATCCTTCGCGAGCGTCGTCCGTGGCGACGGGATGCGCAGCGGGCTGCGCGCGTGCGACCGGCCGGCGCGCACTTTGCGTCCCTCCGCAGGCATCCGCGGAATAGCCGGTCAGCACGTCGCACTGCGCTCGCGCCAGCGCGTCAGCGACGTAGGCCGCCTGCTGCGCCGCCTCCTCTGCGCTTCGGCTACCGAAGGCCGCATTTCGGCGCGCCGCCGCGGCATCGCTGCGACAGGCCACCCTTGCGGAACCACTCACCTCGTCGCACCGCGCGAGCGCGGCACGGTAACTCTCCAGCGCATGCTCGTGCGCAATGTCGTATTCGCGTACTCCCATCGTTGCCGCGATTGCCACGGTGGGAACGGCCAGCGCAACGACGAGCGCATCGAGCACACGGCCCGAGCGGTTCCTTGATCGCGTCATGAGGCGCTCCTTGGGATGACTGCTCCGACAATGCGACGCTACGAGCATCTGGCGTGCCACGCGTGCATCGATGCGAGAACAGCCGCTTGCGACATTTGCTTTGCATCGTGCGGTGCAATTCCGACCGCGCGCAAATGGAAGATTTTCAATATCGCATCTTCCCGGACGCGCCGCGCGCGCATGCGCGGACGCGGCATGAAAGCTGCATCCATCGCCATTGCGCCGTCGCGATGAGCGGCGGAAGCTCAAAGGACTCGAGGAGATTCCGTCATGTTGAGAGCCATGCTGATCCTCGCCGCGGCGGCCGCGGCGTGCCTTGTCGCGCAACGCGCGCTGACCACCGGTCGCGCCCGACAGGAAAAAGGTGAGCTCACGAACAACCTCAAACGCTGGGAAGACGAGGGCGGCAACAGCGCACTGCTCGCGTCAGGCATGGACGACACGCTTTCACGCTAGCCTGACGATGCACCGCGTCGCAGGGAGCGTTTGACCTGGATCGGGGGAAACTTCTTCCCCGTCGCTTGCAAAAAGTGCCGGCGATCGAGATCGGGTCATGGCGTCGACGTGGCAGCCCCGCAGCACAAATCAAGGCATTGGCGAGCGCGCGCCGACTGGCATGGGCGTTGCGTCGGTTGCCGTGCGCGTTTGCTCCCTTTGTCACAGGAGAACGAAATGACAGTCCAACAATCCCGATTGACCGTGCTCGCCGCGTCTATATTGGCGGCACTCGCGATCTCGGCGTGCGATCAATCCCCCTCGTCGCGCAATTCGTCGGCGGTGACGCCGCCGCGCTCGACCGAGCCTTCGACGATGGCACCGGCGGACAGGACCAGCTCCAACACGATGTCGCCGACCACGCCGTCGACGGCAACGACGGCCGATTCGACCGCCAACCGCGTCGCCAGCGCGACCGACGACGCAGCCGTCACGACCAAGGTGAAGGCCGCGCTTCTCGCGGAGCCGGGACTGCGCTCGATGGAAATTCACGTCGACACCAAGGACGGCATCGTCACGCTGACAGGCTCGCCCGATTCCGCGGCGAATCGCGACCGTGCCGTCGTGATCGCAAGGAACGTGGCCGGCGTCAAGGACGTCGTCGACCAGATGGCGTCGAAGTCCTAGCACGACCGCCGGCGATCGGCCAGCCACTCGCGGGCCTGCCCCGCGAGCGGTGCGCCGCTCGCACGACGGGCAGGGCCAGGGAGCAATCGCCGATGGGGCGCATCGAGGACAAGTTGAATGTGCGCGCCCGCCGCGCGGCCTTGCGGGCCGGGATCGGCGTGGCGGCGTTCATCTGCATGACAAATCCGTGGCTTCCGGTGGCCGCCGAGCCCGCGTCGGAAGGCGACAAGATCGACGAGCTGATCAGGCGCATCGCCGCGCGCCCCGACCTTGCGTTCGAGCGCAACGGCACGATGTACTCGTCGGCCGAGGCGGCGCGCCACCTCCAGGTGAAGCGCGAAATCGCCGGTGAGCAGATCCGGACCGCGCGCGATTTCATCCATCGTCTGGGCACCGCCTCGTCGATGACGGGACAAGCATACAAAGTGCATCTCGCCGGCGGGGAGACGTTGTCGAGCGGGGATTTCCTTCGCGCCGAGCTGGCGGCAATCGAGGCGAACCGCGCGGAGCGCACGACCGCGCACGATGAACAGTCGCGAGCAGACGCGTCGCGTTGAATCGCTAACGCGCGCCCGCGCCGGCTCGTTCGACGACCCGCAGCACGGAAGCGTGCAGGCGTCCCGCTCCGGCCTCCGCCGTCCACTGACACGAGCCGCCCGCCGCCGCCACTTCGGCCGCAATGCGCTCGTAGGCGTGGCGCTCGGCCGCACTGAGTTCGTTCGGCGGACCATCCCATGCGCACGGCCCTTCCACCCGAACCTCGGCACGCTGATCCGTTGTCGTGAGCGCCACGAGAAGCTCGCCGTCGCGCGGCCGCCGCGTCAATAGTCGCTCCGCCCATTCGGCCGCGCGATAAAGGAGGCGTGCCTGCGAGGGGTCGATCGGCTGCGCGCGCGGGTCGATCGCTTCGCGCACGACGGTGCCGCGACGGAGCCCCGCGCGGCGCGCGAGCTCGTGCAGCGCGACGTCCAGCGCGCCCCGGCGAATGGCCACAGGCACCGTCGTCGGTGACGCGCGTGTATTCGTCGAGCGCGCCTTCGATGCCGCATCGCAGCGGGTCGAACCGTGCCGACGTGGCCGCGTCGGCCCCGCGTGCCGCCTGCAAGCGGCCGGTCGCATCGAGCGCACGCTCGAGATGCACCCCCACACCGCGGATCGCCGCCTCCCGCGATTCGCGCTCCGCTTCCGCCAAGTCGGCACGCCGTCCGAGGCGGCGCAGCCGCGCCAGCACCCACGCCGCCAGACCCACCACCGCGAGCGTCAATGCGCACATTGCGATCTCGACCGTGCGCGCGTCGCGCAATTCCGCCGTCCACCCGGCCCTGGTGCTGCCGAGAAGCTGGCTTTGCGTCGCGTCGATTTCGTCCACCAGCGCGCGAATGGACTTCGTCGCCGTCCCGGCGCGGTCACCGAGCTCTCCGATCTCCAGCGCCCCCGAGGCAACGCGCCGGCGCTCGACAATCAGCTCGGAAAGCGTGAGCGACTCCGCGAGCTCCCGCGTGACGCGGTTGAGCCGGGACAGCTGTTCCGGGTCGGAGCGCACGTGGTCGCGCAAGGCATCGAGCTGCTGCGGCGCGCGCATGCGCGCATCGTTGAGCGGCATCAGCAGCGCCGGGTCGCCGGACAGCACGAAGCCCCGCGTCGCCGTCTCGATGTCGACGGCGGAGGCGAGGAGCCCCTGCGCAAGCGTCCTCGATTCCTCGGTGCGCAGCATCGCCTCGCCGGCGCCGTCGAGTCGATCGAGCCGCGCCAGCGCCATCCACATCGACGTGGCGGCGTAGAGCGCCGCGGCGACCAGCAGCAGCACTGCGAACACGAACACGCTACGTCGCATCGGAAATTTCAAGGTTTCAGTCGCGGCGTCCACGCGGCGGGCCGCGCCCGTGTCGGGGCGGAGAGCACGGCACGTATATCGACACAGTGCGCGTTCCTGGAAATGTCGATACGGGCAGGAGGAACCGTGCCGTGTCTCCGCCACGGTACGGAGCAAATCGGGTGCCACGCCGTGCTCGCGAACTTCCCCGTAGGCATCGACATCAAGGCAGGCGCCGCGCCTCGTCGGCGCTGCACATTTTTCATCCGTGCATGGAAAATCAGCGCGGCGTTCTCGTACGGGCGTTTGCGCAAACGCGTAGGTCACGTCCGACGTCCGGAGCATGCGCGCACCGACAGACCCTTCCTCGATCACGGGGAAAGATGCGGAAACGGCGAACCGCACCGCGTCGGGGCTGCTCCGCCTGTTGATAAGGACACGTCATGCTGAAGATCGTAGTGCTGCTCGCAATGGCCGGGGTGCTGGCCCTCGCCGCGAGCTCGAATTCGATCGAAGGGTTCGGTCGGGACGCAGGCGTCGATCCCGATGCGTCGCCGTCGGGCTAGGGTGCGCTAATGAAACAAGCCAGGAAATCAGCGCGCATGCGGCAGAAGGACACCGTGCACGGCGAAGGCAATTACGAAGCCGCGCGCCAATTCAACAAGGCCGAGCGCGATTTCGTCGCGGCCGGCAAGGTCGCCGCGGCGGCGCGCAACACCGCACCCAGATCGGATCGCGAAGCCACGGAGCTGCTGGATGCCGAGCGCGAGAGTCGCGCGCGAGCGAAGGAAGAAGACACCGCGCTGACGCGCGCGACGGAATCGCCTCCGCAACGCGCCCGCGAAACGTCGCCTGCGCCGCGCGCGAAACGGCGAACCTCGCGCTGAGAAGCGACCTCTCGCACGGCGGGCTCCGCCTCTGCGCGGCCCGCCTTACAGGGAAACGACCCGTTTGCTGATAAACCGCCTGCGCGGGCGGCGAATACATTGGGCCCATTCCAACGCACCACTGGAGATCAGTCATGCGAACCCATGCATCCGGAACGACGCCATTCCATCGATTCGCCGCAGGTGTCCCGCTGGGAATGATGCTGGCGGCGCCTGCCTCCGCGGCGAATTTCGCGGTTGCGGGCGACTGGCCGAATTACCTGCTGGTGGCGTCGATCGCCGTGCTCGCGCTTGCCATCACCGTGCGGGCCATCGAGGGCCGCGGGGGCAGGCGCCATCCGGATCTGATGTCGGACTCGGGCGAAACGATCGACGCGTATCGCAATCGCGTCCTGAAGCCCTGAGCCCGCGCAAACCCGTGCGTATGCCGACGAGGCACGAGGCGGCGCCGTGAATCCCGACCTGCCGAGTGACGGCCCGTGGCGCCGCCAGCACGTGCGCTCGCCTTTTGTCGCGCCATGCCGACGGGAGGAGCCCGTGGCGAGCTGCGCTGCACGCGAGCGTGACCCGCCGCTACCCGGAGACCGCGATGCCCGACAAAGAGACGACCCGCCGCGCGCGGCGTGACGCGCGGCAAGGCAAGTCGCCGTCGACGCAGGCAGGCGAGTTCGTCCGCGAGGAAGTCCATCACATCCGCGAAGGGGTGCACGGCGCGCGCTCGGCCAAGCAGGCCATCGCGATCGGGCTCTCCAAGGCGCGACGCGCGGGCGTTGCGCTTCCTCCGAATCCGAAGTCGGACGTTGCGTCATCCGAAGCGAAGCATGGAACGTTAACGAGGGAGCGTTCGAACGGTTCGGCGGGAACACGCAGCGCGAAGCGCGCATCCTCCGCACGTGGGGCGCGCGCACCAAGCAGCGAATCGAGCGTGAAGCGCGCCAAGGTCGCGCTCGAAGCCCTGCGCGACGAGCCCCGTGCTGCCGCTTCGTACAGGGCGCTTGCGCGTCACGCGACGCAGAGTGCCAAGGCGCGCGGACCTGCGAATTTGCACGCCGCCGCCGAAAAGGCGGTCGCCACCAAAGGCAGAACCGGGCTGCGCGCCGCCGCGAAAAAGGCGGCTGCAGCCCGTCGCCGCGGACGCTGAAACGAGCGCTACCGCACAGAGCTCCTGCGTGAGACGAGTATCTTGGCCGCACTGGGCTGGGAAAATGCGCAATAAAAACGAATGAGGAACTGCGATGACTGAGCGGATACGGGGAAGCATGCGAATGGTCGTGGTCGGCGTCGTGATGGCGGCGGCGATGGCACTTTTCGGAACCATGGAAGCCCGCGCGGACCCGCCGGGTCGCGTCGCGCGGCTCTCCTATTTCGCCGGGCCGGTGAGCTTTTCGCCCGCAGGCGACGATCAGTGGGCCGAAGCCGTCCTGAATCGCCCTCTCGTCGCGGGCGATCGACTGTGGGCCGACGCCGGCGGGCGCGGCGAGCTCGGATTCGGCAGCGGCTCGCTGTGGCTCGGTGCCGCGACCAGCGTCTCGGTGACGAACATCGACGATCGCACGGCGCAATTCGAGCTCCAGCAAGGCGTTGTCGACCTTCGCGTGCGCCAGATGGCGCAGGGCGCGATCGTCGAGATCGACACGCCCAATCTTGCGTTCCAGGTCACGCGGCCTGGGCGCTACCGCGTCATCGTCGATCCGCAGGGTGGCACCACCAACGTCCTCGTCAGGAGCGGCGCAGGCGACGTGTACGGTGAAACGGCGGCATACTCGATCGGACCCGGCCAGGCGTACGGCTTCGCGGGAACGGATCTCGAGGCCGCCGACATCGTATCGGTTGCGGGCGTCGATGAATTCGACCGCTTCGCCGACGAGCGCGACGCGCGCTACGGCCGCGCGCAGTCCGCGCGCTACGTGTCGCCGGAAGTCGTCGGCTACGAGGATCTGGATCAGTACGGCACGTGGCAGCCGGACGCGCAGTACGGCAACGTCTGGTATCCGAGGGATGTGCCGCGTGAATGGACCCCGTATCGGTATGGCCAGTGGTCGTGGATCGATCCGTGGGGCTGGACATGGGTGGACGCGGCCCCGTGGGGATTCGCGCCGTTCCACTACGGCCGCTGGGCCTACACGAGCAACCGCTGGGGCTGGGTGCCCGGACCCGTGAACGTGCGGCCGGTGTACGCGCCCGCCCTCGTGGCCTTCATCGGCGGCTCGGGCTTCAGCGTGAGCGTGTCGTCGGGCCCGGCGATCGGCTGGTTCCCGCTCGCGCCGCGCGAAGTGTATCGCCCGTCGTACAACGTGAGCCGCGACTATTACCGTCAGGTCAACGTGAGCAACACGGTGATCAACACGACGATTATCAACAACACCTACGTCTCGAATTTCACGACGACGACCGCACCGCCGATCGCGCGCACGAACTATCGCAACCTTCAGGTGCCCAACGCCGTCACGGCGGTGCCGCCGGCCGCGTTCGCGCAGGCACAGCGTGTCGACCGGGTTGCGGTGAACATGCCTGCGGCCACGGTGGAGCGGGCACAGATCCAGTCGCTCGCCAGAGTTGCGCCGTCGCGCAAGGCATTCACCGGCGATGCGCCCGCCGCGCGCGGCACGCCTCCCGCCGCCGTGCAGCAGCGCACGGTGATCGCCAGATCGGCGCCGCCACCTGCGGCCACGCCGGTCGCGCAGCGTGTTACCGCGCTCGAGCGTGATCCCGGCAAGCCGGTCGAGCGCGCCGCCGTGCAGCCGACGCGAAACGCGCCGGGACCGGGTGCGCCGGCGGTCGCCGCCGGCGCGGGCGCCGCAGCCGCGGCCGCAGCCGCCGAGCACAACATCAAGGTGGTGAACCCGACCAAGGCCGGCGCCGGCGCGCCCCCGCCGATCACGCAACGCGAATCGCGGCCGGGCCGCGGAGCCCCCGCGCAGGCGGCGACGCCGGCAACGCCCGCCGCGCCCCCAACGGCGCCGGCCCCGCGCGCGACCCCCGCCACGCGGCCACACCGGCCACCCCGCCCATGAACGCGGCACCGAAGTCCCGCGATGGCGGGCCGACCGGCAAGACAACGAACGAGACAATGCGGCCCGCGCCCGGCGCCCCGCCGGCGACGACGCCACCCGCGCCGCCGCGCAATGAAAAGGCCGTGCCCGCCGCGGAACCGCCCAAGGAGCCCGTGAAGGGTAAACCGGCGCGACCCGCGTCGCCGGGCGCCATCCCGCCGGAGCGACCGATGAACGCCCCGCCGGCCGTCGTCCCGCCGCGACCGGTCGAGCCGACAATCGCGCCGGCCCCGCCCAAGGCCGTCGAGCCGGCACCGCCTCGCGCAGTCCCGCAGGAGCGTCCGCGCCCAGTCCCACCTGTTGCGGCGCCACCGCGCCCGGCTGAGCCGGCAGCCGCCCCGACCCCGCCGGCCCGTCCCGCCGAAGCTCCGCCGCCGCGCGCGCAGCCGAAGCCGGCACCCGCACCCGAGCGCGCGGCGCCTCCGGCCGCCGCACCGCCGGAACGTGCGCAGCCGCAGGCGGAGCGCCCCGCGCCGCCCAAGGCGTCTCCGCCTCAACCCGCTCCGCCGCCGCGCGCGCAGCCGCAACCCGCGCCGCAGCCAGCACCGCAGGCGGCACCCCAGGCGCAGCCGCAGCCCGCGCCCAAGGGACCGCCCGCAGAGCAGCCGAAGCGCAACGCGCCGCGCGACCAGGACAAGGAAAAGGAAAAAGAGAAGGAGAAGGAAAAGCAGGGGTGACGCCGCAATAGGCGTCGCGGCACGGGACGCCGGCGCGTGCGCGGCGTGGCCGGAAGGTCGCCCGGAAACAGATCGGAAGAAACGAAGCCCCGCGAGGTCATCGCGGGGCTTCGCACGCGCTGTATTGGTAGGCCGTGTAGGGATCGAACCTACGACCAACGGATTAAGAGTCCGCTGCTCTACCAGCTGAGCTAACGGCCCGCCGCTCCGGGAATTTTGCCGCAAATGGGCGGCGGCGGAACAGCGGCGCCTCGTGTCCCGGCCGCGGACGCGTTTGGTCCGGCCCTCCCGTCAGGCACGGTTCGCCAGGCCGGGCAGCGTTCCGTCGCCGGACCGGCGAAGTGTGCCGTGCCTGGAGCCCGAAAGGACATGTCGGGCTGCCGAGGTGTATCTTGCCAGCCACTTGGGTGGACCGCATCGGCCACCGCATCGCACGGACGAACCACACGGTCCACTGCGATGAGTGCCCGGTGCGGCAATGCTTCCCTCCAGGAATCCGACGCCGGCTGCGCCCGGCGTGGCTCACTCCATCGGGGGCGTGCCATGAAATGCCGGACGTGCGGTATCGGGGGACGACTGGGGCAGCGCTATTGCGAGGCCTGCGGAGCGCAGGTCGACAAGGCGTGTCCGGGCGTGTGGCGCGCCTGCCGGTGCGGATGCACGGTTCTGCGGCGTGTGCGGTACGCAATTCCCGGATGGCACGGAGGCGAAAGCCGCGCTGGACGCCGCGACCGGCAAGACGCGTGCGCCGATCGCGACAGACGGCGAGCGTCGCCAGCTCACCGTGCTGTTCGCCGACGTTGTCGGCGCCACGGCGCTATCGGGGCGACTCGATCCCGAGGCATTGCGCGACGTGCTGCGCGCCTATCACCGCGTTTGCACCGACTGCGTGACACGCTACGGCGGCAACGTCAATCAGTATCTCGGCGACGGCGTGCTCGCGTATTTCGGGCATCCGGCGGCGCACGAGAACGATGCGGAGCGTGCGGTCCTCGCAGGACTTGCCATCGTTGCAGGGGTGCGCGGCCTCGATCAGGCGCAGAAGGCGAAGGGGGAAGCGGGTGTCGAGGTGCGCGTGGGAATCCACACCGGTCTCGTCGTGGTGGGCGAATTGGGCGTCGGCGCCGCGCAGATCAACCATGCGATCGGCGAGACGCCGAACCTGGCCGCCCGCATCCAGGGCGAGGCCGCGCCGAATTCCGTCTGCATCAGCGGCGCGACGCAGGCGCTCGTCAGCGATCGCTTTCACCTGCGTGCGCTGGGCGCACGACCGCTGAAGGGCGTGGCGAACGACACTGCGCTGTTCGCGGTCATCGCGGCGGTCGAGGCTGACGCCGATCAGCGACAGCGCCGCCTCGCCGCACCTCTTGTCGGCCGCGAAACGGAGCTCGCACACCTGCTCGACCGATGGGCGCTGGCGCGGCGCGGGCAGGGGCAGGCGGTGCAGATCACCGGAGAGGCCGGGATCGGCAAGTCGCGGCTGCTGCGCGCATTCCGCGAGCGCGCGGCCGCCGAAGGGAACGCATGGCGGACCATCTTCTGCTCGCCGTTCTATCAAAACAGCGCGCTTCATCCGATCATCGATCTTATCGAAAGGGCGATACATGCGGCAGCGACCGAAGTGCCGCCGGACCGAGCTGCGGCATTGCGGCGCGAGCTGGACATAGCGGGCGTCGGCGACGACACGACCTTTTCCCTTCTTGGATCACTGCTCGGCCTCGCCGACATGCCGCCAGTGCCGGGCGACCTTGCGCCGGAGCGGCGCAAGCGCCTCACCTTCGACGCGCTGATTGCGTGGCTGCGCGCCGACGCGCGAAGGCAGCCGCTGGTCGTGATCGTGGAGGACCTGCACTGGATCGATGCGTCGACGCGCGAATTGTTCGCGCGGCTTCTGGAGCGGACCGTCGAGGTGCCGATGCTGATCGTGCTCACGTTCCGTCCCGAGTTCGTTCCGCCCTGGAGCCCGGCTTCGCATATCTCGACGCTGGGGCTCACGAGGCTGTCGCCGGAGGACGTCGTGGCGGTGGCATGTGGTATGACGTCGGGCAGGGCGCTGCCGGTCCGCATTGTCGACGAGATCGTGCGCCGTACGGACGGCGTTCCACTGTTCGTCGAGGAGCTGACCAAGGCGATCGTTGCGTCCGGGCTGCTCGTCGAGCGTGACGGCCTGCTCGAACTCGCCCCCGGGCAGCCGGCGCAGCTCGACGTTCCGGCCACGCTGCGCGACGCGCTGACCGCGCGACTCGACCGGCTCGGTGCCGCGAAGGGGGTTGCGCAGCTCGCATCGGTGCTCGGCCGCGAGTTCGACTACCCCGTGCTGCAGGCTGTGTGCGACGTCCCCGAACTGGAGCTCGCGTTGCACCTTGCCACCCTGAATGAGGCGGAGATCATCGTGCAGAGCGGCGTCCTCCCAAGATCGCACTTCGTCTTCAAGCACGCGCTGATCCAGGAGGAGGCCTATGACACGCTGCTCAAGAGCGACCGCCGGCAGCACCACCTGCGCGTCGCGCAAGCGTACGTTGCGAGATTTCCCGACCTCGCGCAATCGCGACCGGAGCTCGTCGCCCATCACTACAGCCGCGCGCTGCACCCCGGGGCGGCGGTTCCTTACTGGCAGCGCGCGGGGGAGCTCGCGGTGGGGCGCTCCGGATACGAAGAGGCCGTCGCCCACCTCGACGCCGCGCTCGAAGAGATCGGGCGGATCCCCGATTCACCGGAACGCGCGGCCATGGAGCTTGCGGTCCGGGTAAAGATCGGTCCCGCGCTGACGACGCGCAAGGGAATGGGCGCCGCGGAGAATGGCGCGAACTACGCGCGCGCCTGCGCTCTGGCCGAAACGCTGGGCGAATCACCCGAGCGCTTCATGGCGATGTGGGGCGACTGGATATACAAGAGCACCAACGGGCAGCTCGCCGCGGCGGCGCGCCGCTCCGAGGACCTGGTCTCGCTCGGCCGCAAGCTCGGCGATGATGGTTACGTGCTGCAGGCACATCACTCGCGCTGGACCAACTTCTTCTTTCTCGGCAACGTCGCCATCGCGCGCGCCGACACTCTGCAGGGCATCCGGCTCTACGACCGGACGCGGCACCGGGATCACAAGCACCTGTACGGCGGTCACGACCCGGGCGTGTGCGCATTCAATTTCGGGGCCACGGCCGCGTGGGCCACGGGCCACACGTCGGAGGCGTTGGAGCTGGTGAACGCGTCGATGTCGCTCTCCCGCGACCTCGACCACGTGTTCACGCTCGCGTCCGCACACCTCTTCGCACCGATCGTCCTTTACAACGCAAGGCAGCCCGCCGCCGCGCAGGCCAGCGCGGAACAGCTGCTCGCGGCCTGCGGAAAGCACGGATTCACCCAGTGGGTGGGTCCCAGCCTGATCATGGCCGGCGCGTCCCGGACTGCGCAGGGCGATACCGCGTTCGGACTGAAGCTGATCGAAGACGGCCTTCTTGCGCAGCGGAAGTCCGCGTTTGTGAGCTTCACCCCGATGCTCCTGACACTGGCGGCCGAGGCCAATCTTCGCATCGGCAACCATGCCCATGCACTGGAACTTCTCTCCGAAGCCATCGAGGTGTCCGAGAAATCCGAAGTGGGGTGGTACCGGCCGGAGGCCGAGCGCGCTCAGGCAGACGTGATGCTGCAATGGGGGAACGCCCCGATCGACGAGGCCATCGCGCGCGTCGAGCGCGCCGCCGCGCGCGCGAAGGACCAGGGCGCCGTCGTGCTGGAATTGCGTGCCGTGACGACGCTTGCGCACATGCTCGGGAAGGCCGGCAGGCCCGGCGAGGCACGCAAGCGCCTCGTCGCCTTGTGCGGCGCCCCGTCCGAGGGCCTCGACTCAGCGGAACTCGACGAGGCGAGACGCCTGCTCTCGACGCTCGATTGAGCGTGGGCCCGGGAACGACGAAGCCCCGCGACATCGTCGCGGGGCTTCGCAGCGCGCTGTATTGGTAGGCCGTGTAGGGATCGAACCTACGACCAACGGATTAAGAGTCCGCTGCTCTACCAGCTGAGCTAACGACCCAATGCAATGCGCTATCGGCGGGCGGCGTCGGGACCTTGAATCTGGTAGGCCGTGGCGGACTCGAACTGCCGACCAACGGATTAAAAGTCCGCTGCTCTACCAACTGAGCTAACGGCCCGCCGAAAGGGCACGATTATAGCTGAAGCCGGGCGTTCGTTCCAAGATGCGGCCGCGCAGCCGCCTTCGCTCGGGCGGCGTTCGCCCCGAACAGCGCAGCGCCTCGCGCAGACCGCAGCGGCCGGGAAATGTTCCGCGCGGCGCGAGCCGTCGCTAGTGCGGTTCGCGCGTCAGGAAGTCCGGCAGCGGCGAGACGTCGATGCCCTCTTCCTCGAGCAGCGTCGGTTTCCTCGCGCGACGCCTGGCCGCGGATGGCGCGCGGCGGCACTTCGTCGTAGTGGATCTTGCGCGCCTCCTCCGGGAAGCGGCGCCGACGTTCTCGGTGCTGCGGACCATTTCGCGCAGCTTTGCCAGCACCTCGGGCGGGAGCCCGGCGATGGCGTCGCCGCGGCGCCGGCGCGTTCGTCTGGCGCCGGCGCTGGCCGCGGAGCCCTTGCCGACCCGCACGCTCGCCGACGGGATGCGCGTCACCTCTTCCGTCGTCGCAGACCGGGACAGCGAACCATCGCGCCGTCGGACTGGCGCGTGAAGTCGTCCGCCGAGGCGAACCAGCCCTCGAAGCGGTGACCCGCCGTGCAGCCGAGATCGAAGATGATCATGCGGAGAAACGTTCGGCGTGCCCGGCGTTGACCCCGGTGTACGGCGCCGCGCGCTCGACCCGCCAGATCTGGTAGCGTCAGCGCCGCGACGCAGCCGGCGACGATCGACGCGAGCGCGAGGAACGAGCCCGACGGCGAGCGTGGACACGCCGCGTGATGCCCTGCCCGATCGTGCAGCCGAGCGCCGTGACGCCGCCGAAACCCATCAGGATGCCGCCGGCGATGTGGTTGCACGAGGTCCTCGGTCGACGTGAAGCCTTCCCAGCGGAACGTCCTCGTCGCGAGCGCCATCAGCGCGGCCGCCCGACGAGCGTGCCGAGCGCCCCGGCGATGCCGAAGGTCAGCGACCCGCGACGCGTCGGTCCAGTAGACGAGAAGCTCGAAGCAGGTACGCGACCGGCGCGACGAACGGAAGCGATTCCATGCGGCCGGAATTGGTCGCCGACGAAGCTTCTCCTCCAGCGTCGCCGGGTCCTCGGCGAGGTGCCCGACGTGCCCGGAGACGTACCAGCCGCCGACGATCGACCGCGCCGATGACGAGCCGCCGAGCGATCATCTCGCGCGAGCGCGCGGAAGTCGCGGCTCGCGAACACCCAGCACCGCGATGCGCGAGCGCCAGCGCGAACGGCAGCACGCGCCGCGACGGCGGCGGCGCACCGAGCGCGCCGCACGAGCGCCGGCAGGTCGGACGTCGTGCGCGCCGACGTCGATGCGCACGGGATCGAGCGCGCTGACGCGCCAGACCGCGAAGAGTCCCTTCAGCGTCATGAAGCCGAGAGCCCAGGAAGACGCATGACGATCAGCGACTTCAGGTTGCCGCCGCCGATCCGGATCAGCGTCTTGCTGCCGCAGCCGGAGCCGAGCGTCATGCCGAAGCCGAACAGGAATCCGCCGACGAGCAGCGACAGCCACGCATGCGCGCTGCCGTGTAGATCGACTTGCCGGTATCGATGAGGCCCGCCGCCTGCAGCACGCCGGCGCCGGCGATCGCGACGGCGATGGCGAGCACCCACATCCGCATCCGGCGCCAGTCGCCGAAGTCGACGATGTCGGCTGATCGCGCCCATCGTGCAGAAGTTGACGCGCTGCGCGACGGCGCCGAACACGGCGCCGGCAAGGAAGCGCCAGCGCGGCGACCAGCGTCGGCAGATGCTCGGGACTCGACATCGGCAAATTATGGCATGCGGGCTTCCGGACGAGGACCCCCAAACCCTGCAGCTCCGCCGAATGCGAAGGCGTTAACCCGTTTCGGCACAGGCGTCCGTTTACAGCCTCGAAGCCGCCGCCCACCGCGCCGGCACCACCGCTCGAGGAGACGACGATGTCCCGGCCACGAATGCCGCCCGGCAATGCGCCGCACCCCGCAGCTTCGGTCGCACCGCGCTCGCCGCGGCGCTTGCCCTCACGCTCGGCGCCGCTGCCGGCTCGACCGCCGCCTGCGCCACCGTCGGCACGCTCGACGTCGTCACGCGCGACAACGGGCAGGTGCTGCCGGTGTATCCCAAGGACGGCCGCCGCTGGGTCGTCGGCGCGCCCGGCCACGAATACTCGGTGCGCGTGTGCAACCGGACCAACGCGCGCGTGCTCGCCGTGATGAGCGTCGACGGCGTCAACATCGTGACCGGCGACACCGCGGCGCCGCTGCAGTCGGGCTACGTGCTGTCGGCGTGGGAGTGCGCCGACATCAGCGGCTGGCGCAAGAGCATGGAGCGCACGGCCGCGTTCTACTTCACCGAGCTGCCCGACGCGTACGCGACGCGCACCGGCCGCCCGAGAACGTCGGCGTCATCGGCGTCGCGTTCTTCCGCGAGAAGGCGCCGCCCGTCGTGTCGTGGAAGGACAAGGTGACTCGCCTGCAGGCGGCCGAGGAAGCGGCCAGCGGCGGATCGTACGATGCGAAGAACGAAGTGGCGCAGGGCACCGTGCGCAACGAGGCGCAGAGCGCCGAGCGCAGTCGCGCCGATGCGGCGTCGCCGGCGCCGCCGGCCGCGGCACCGCTCGCGAAGCTCGGCACCGGCCACGGCCGCAGCGAGGAATCGCCGACGCAGATGGTCGCCTTCGAGCGCGAGAGCGATGCGCCGAACGAGACGATCGCGATCCACTACGACCGCCGCGAGAACCTCGTCGCGATGGGCGTGCTGCCGCCGCCCTACGTCGCGCGCTCGCCGAACCCGTTCCCGGCGTGGCCGCACTTCGTGCCCGATCCGCCGCGCTGAGCGCATCGCCGCACCGTTGTTGCGAACGGGCGCGGGCACGTCTCGCATACTCGCGGGCGATGCCCGCGCGCGCACGTCGCACCGTCATTCCGCGATGCCTCAGGCGACGAAGCCCTGATGCTGGCCTATGCGGCGGGCGACGCCGCCGCGTTCGACGCGCTCTATGCGCGGCACAAGGGCGGCGTCTACCGTTACCTGCTGCGCCATTGCGGCAACGCAGGCACCGCCGACGAGCTGTTCCAGGACGTCTGGATGAACGTGATCCGCGCCCGCGCGAGCTACGCGCCGAGCGCGAAATTCGCGACGTGGCTCTACCGGATCGCGCACAATCGCGTGATCGATCACTGGCGCGCGACCGGCCGCGTCGAGCTCGTGCACGCCGGCGCCGACGACGACGACGATCCGCTCGAAGCAATCCCGGGCGCGCGCAACGATGAGCCCGAGGTGCGCGCCAGCGCGAGCCAGATCGGCGCGCGGCTCGCGACGGCGCTCGCCACGTTCCGCCGGCGCAGCGCGAGGCGTTCCTGCTGCACCAGGAGGGCGGCCTCGACCTCGCCGAAATCGCGGCGATCACCGGCGCGGGCGTGGAGACGGTGAAGAGCCGCATCCGCTACGCCGTCGCCAAGCTGCGCACCGAACTCGAAGACCTGCGATGACCTCCGCCTCGAAGCCCCCCGAAGACGACCTGCCGCGCGATCCCGCGTTCGACGACGCGTGGCGCGCGCTGTCGGCCGAGGAGCCGCCGGCGGCGATCGACGCCGCAATGCGCGCGGCGGCGCGGCGCGAGGTCGACGCGGGCCCGCGCATCGCCGTGGCGGACCGCGATCGCGGCACCGCGCGCCGCGAAGCCGGTGAACTGGTGGCGGCCGCTCGCGGTCGCGGCGACGCTCGGCGCCATCGCGGTCGGTCTCGTGCAACTGATCGCGCCCGAGCGCATCGGCGCCCCCGGTCACGACGCCGCCGTGGTCTCCGACATGCCGCCTTCGCAGTCTGCGGTGCGCAGCGAATCCGCGAAAAGGCAGGCGATCGACGCCACATCGAGTGCCGCGGCGCCGGCGGACGAAAAGCCGGGATCCTGCAGCCGCCCGCCGCGCCTGCGCCGCCCGGTGCGGATCGCAAGGACGCGGAACCGCCTGCCGAGCCTTCCGCGTCCGCCAGTGGCGGCATGGCGCGCAAGGAGCTGCAATCGCCCGATGCGGCATCGGCGTTCCCATCCGCCGCACCCGCCGACAAGCTGCACCAGGAAACGCGCAAGGACTCCGCCGCCGAACGCAAGCGCGACGCCGGCGAAAACGTTGCGCCCGCAACGCCGGCCGCGAATGCCGAGGCCCCGGCCCCCGCACCTGCGCGCGGCGCCGAGCGCGCGGCAGCGCCGGCTGTCGCACCGACGCGCGCCGCGGATGCCTTTCCTGCCGATCGCGCCAATCGCGGCGACGCGACGACCAAGCGCGAAGCCAGCGAAGAGTCCGTTGCGCGCGCGCCCGCCGCGGCGGGCGTGGTGTCGCCGTCCACTGCGCAAGGCGCCGCCGACCAACCCGCGCCGGAGAATCGCACCGTTCCACTCGCGAAGCTCAAGGCGGCGCCGCCGCAGGCCGTGAACGAGCCCGGCGCCGCGCCGACCGACAGCGCGTCGCTGCGCCGCGAGCAGGCGCGCAGGCCGGCACGCGGGAACGCCTGCGTCACCGGCCGCGGCACCCGCCGGAGAGCCCGACGCACTCGCGGGTGCGCATCCCGCGCTCGCGGTGCCCGACTGGATTGCGTTGATCCGGCGTCTGATCGCCGAGAAGGAATTTCGCCGCGGCGGACAGGGAGCTCGCCGCCTTTCGCGTGGTGCACGCGGATGCGCAGCGTTTGCTGCCGCCCGATCTTCGCGACTGGAAGCCGCCGCGCTGAGCGCGCGTCGGAGGCCGGCCCGCGAAACGCCCGCGGGCGCAACTCAGAGCGAGTGCAGGAGCTTCCTGATCGGCGCGGGCAACGCGGCAGCGAGCGCGTCGTCGCGCGTGAGCCACAGCCGGCCCGGTGATTCCGCGCGCGGCGGCCACGCGGTGACCGCGACGCGCTGCGGCTCGATCGTCAGCCGGAAATGCGTGAAGCCGTGCTCGATCGGCGGCAGCGCTTCGCCCGGCGACACGGCGGCGGCGAATTGCGCGCGGCAATGCGCGACGACATCCGCGTCGACGTCCGCTTCCGGCAGGCTCCAGAGCCCGCCCCAGATGCCCGCGGCCGGACGCTTTTCCAGCAGGATCGTGCCGGCACGCTCGAGGACCAGCACGCGCACCGCGCGATGCGGCAGCACCTTGCGCGGGCGCGGCGACGGCAACTCGGCGATGCGCCCCTCGCGTCGCGCGACGCAATCCGATGCCACAGGGCAGACGTCGCAGCGCGGCGCCATGCGGGTGCAAACCGTCGCGCCGAGATCCATCATCCCCTGCGTGTAGGCGCGCAGGTCGCGCGTCGGGCAGCAATGCGTCCGCCACCTCCCACAGTGCGCGTTCCACCGCGGGTGCGCCGGGATAGCCGTCGATGCCGCGATGCCGCGCGAGCACGCGCTTCACGTTGCCGTCGAGGATCGCCGCGACGCGCATCGGACGAGAACACCGCGATCGCCGCGGCGGTCGAGCGGCCGATGCCGGGCAGCGCCGCGAGCGCGCCGACGTCGGTCGGAAACACACCGCCGTGACGTGCGACGACCGCCTTCGCGGCGGCGTGCAGATGATGAGCGCGCCGGTAGTAGCCGAGCCCGCTCCAGAGCTCCAGCACGCGATCCTCGCCGGCCGCCGCGAGCGCCGCGACGTCGGGAAACGCGGCCAGGAAGCGCGCATAGTACGGCAGCACCGTCGTCACCTGCGTCTGCTGCAGCATGATCTCGGAGAGCCAGATGCGATAGGCGTCTTGCGTGCTCTGCCATGGCAGATCGTGGCGGCCGTGCACCTTCTGCCAGCGCACGACGCGCAATGCGAACGACGCGTCGGATTTGCGTGCAGATGCGCCCGGCGCGCGCGCAGCGGACGCCGGCGGCGCAACGACGGTCTTGAGGGAAGGCGCCGCGGTGCGCCTCACGCCCGACGCGGGACGCTCAGCGCGCGGCGAGCCGCTGGCGCGCCTTGGCGGCGGCATCCGACTGCGGATAGCGCGCGACGAGGCTCTCCAGCGTGCGGCGCGAGCCCGCGACGTCGGAGAGCTCGAACTGGCAGGTCGCGACGTTGAGCAGCGCGTCCGGCACCTTCGGGCTGTCCGGCCACGTGGCGACGAGCTTCTGCTGCGTGGCCATCGCGCCCTTGAAGTCCTTCTGCGCGAACTGCGCGTTGCCGGTCCAGTATTGCGCGGATGGCGCGAGCGAACTCTTCGGATAGGCCTTCACGAACGCCGTGAAGTTGACGATCGCGCCGGCGTAGTTGCCCGCCTTGAACTGGTCGAGTGCGGTATCGTAGGCGCGCTGCTCGTTGGGAGGCGCTGCGATGGGCGGCGGCGACGGGCGCGACGGCCGCGGCCGCACCGGGCGCCGCATCGCCGGCGGCCGGGCTGCCCGGGCCGCCTTCGAGCTTGCGCAGGCGCGTGTCGAGATCGACGTAGAGATCCTTCTGCCGCTTCTGCGCCTGCTCGACCTCGAAGGTCAGCACCTCGACCTGGCCGCGCAGCTTCGCGATGTCGGCCTTGACCTGCTCGACCTGGTTGAAGAGATCGACGAGCCCCTGGCTCTTCAGCTGCGACTCGAGCGCGGTGATGCGGTCGTCGAGCTGCTTCTGGACCGTGGCGAGACGCGCGTTGACGTCGGCGATGCGCTTGCGCGCCTCCTCGTCGTCGAAGAGCGCGGCGCGCGCCGGGATGGCCGCGAGCGTCAGCAGGAGAAATGCGGCAGCGGCGCTTCGCCGGATCAGTGTCGATGCGATCAACCCCGAACCTCCCTGTAGTTCCTCAGGTGTCGAGCACCAAGAGGTTGCCTCTGCGACGCATGAGTTCCGATGAGCCGTCGTCCCCGCGAAGGCGGGGACCCAGCGACGTTTGCAACGGACCGACGATGCGTGCGGCCGACACTGGGTCCCCGCCTTCGCGGGGACGACGACTGATCGCATGCGCTCGGCCCCACCCCGCGCGCAGTGCTCATTCGCCCGAACACTATTCGCCGATATAGACAATGTCCGCGCGACGGTTTTCAGCCCACGACGCCTCGTCGTGGCCTTCGCGGCGCGGCTTTTCCTTGCCGAAGCTCACCGTCTCGATCTGGGCTTCCTGCACGCCGAGGAGCACCAGCGTCTTCTTGACCGCGTCGGCGCGCTTCTGGGCGAGCGCGATGTTGTACTCGCGCGTGCCGCGCTCGTCGGTGTTGCCCTGGATCGTGATCTTGAGCCCGCGGTTCGACTGCAGGTACTTCGCGTGCGCCTCGATCATCGGACGGTACTGGTCCTTGATCACGAACTGGTCGTAGTCGAAGTAGACGCTGCGCTGCTTCGACAGGATGTTGTTCGGATCCTTGTGCAGCGTGGGGAGCGCCGTGCCGGTGACGCCGGACGTCGTCGCGCCGCTGGTGGTCGCGCTGGGCGTGGTGGCGGCCGGCGTGACCGGCTTCTCGTCGATCGGCGTTTCGGTCTTCTCGGGTGTGGACGAGCAGCCGGCGGCCAGCACGACCAGGGCCGCAGCGATGATCCATTTGCGCATTTTTATATCTCCTCGGGTTGACGGCGGCGGTCAGCGCGGAAGCGGACCCCATGCCGGTTCGCGCACGTCCGCGGCGGGTGACACGAGCCGCGTCTTCACGCGGCCGTCGGAGGAAACTGCGGCCAATATACCACGCCCCCCCTGCTGCGCCGCGTAGATGATGAGCTTCGAATTCGGCGCGACGCTGGGACTTTCGTCGAGCGGTCCCTGCGTCAGCACCTGCTCCTGCCGTGTCGCGTAATCGTGCGTTGCAATCATGAAGCGCCCGCCCTCGCGGCGCACGAACACGAATCCCTTGCCGTCGGGCGTCGCGCGCGGTGAGACGTTGTAGCTGCCATCGAAGGTGAGGCGCTCGATTGCCCTGCTCAGCAGGTTGAGACGGTAGATCTGCGGGGTGCCGCCGCGATCCGAAGCGAAGAGTATCGACTGCCCGTCGGGGGAAAAGTTCGCCTCGGTGTCGATACCCGGCGATGAGATGAGCCGCGTGAGGCCGCTGCCGTCGGCGTTGATGAGGAAGAGCTGCGAGCCGCCCTCCTTCGACAGCGTGACGACGAGCCGGCGGCCGTCGGGCGACCACGCCGGCGCGCTGTTGCTGCCCCGGAAGTTGGCGATCGCCTCGCGCCGCCCGGTGGCGAGCGACTGCACGTAGACGACCGGCTTCTTGCTCTCGAACGAGACGTACGCGAGTCGCGTGCCGTCGGGCGACCACGACGGCGAGAGCAGCGGCTCGTTCGACGCCGCCACCGACTGCGGATTGGCGCCGTCGGCATCGGCGACGATGAGCTCGTAGCGCGTGCCCTGCTTGGTGATGTAGGCGATGCGGGTCGAGAACACGCCCATGTCGCCGGTCAGCTTCTCGTAGATGACGTCGGCGATCTTGTGCGCGGTCGCGCGAAGCTGCGCCGGCGTGACGACGTAGCTCACGGCCGCGAGCTGGACCTGCTTCACCGCGTCGACCAGCGCGAAGCGGACCTCGACGCGACCGTCGGCCTGCGGGCGCGTCGAGCCGACGACGACGGCATCCGCCCCGCGGGCGCGGAAATCGGCGCTGCGCACGTCCTCGCCGCGATACGGCCGCGGGGAAATGCCGGCGTCGTCGACGATGCGGAAGAGCCCGCTTCGCGCGAGATCGGCGCCGATGATGCTGCTCATGCCGCGACGCGGGCTCGTTCTCGAAGGGCACGACCGCGATCGGGATCGCGGTGCCGGCGCCGCCGACGATCTCGATCGTCAGCTGCGCGCCCGCGGGCGTGGCGACGACGAGCATCGCGGCGAGACAGGCGCCGAGCCAGCGCATCAGCCGGCGGGAAAGAGGAATGCGTTGCAAAGGGGGCCTCGGGTCGTGGAGGGAAGCGGTGCGGGGGCCGGATGCGACGGCGCGCGTTGGCCGAATGGCGCCGCGCGCATCGGGCAATCGCGCAATTATAACGAACGCCATCGCGGATTCGGGTCAGCACCCGGGCAGACGCCACGCGGGGCACCCCTTCGGCCGGAAAACGGAAACGGCATCGTGCAGTGCAAATCGTGCTCGCAGTTCTGGTTGCGGCGGCTACGTTGTTCTTGTGCGCGCGGCGTCGCGCGCGGTTCCCCTCGTGCTGCGGCGGCGCCCGTTCGGCGGCGCGAACGGCTGCGCCGTCACGGCGCGGCGATGACCGACGGCAGGCCCAGCGCCTCGCGCAGCCGATCCGCGGTTCGCTTCGCCTCGTCGCGCGTCGGGTAGGGGCCCACATAGACCCGGAACAGCCCGCCCGCCTGCCGCACCTTCGCTTCGACGCCCACGGGCGCCAATTGGTTCGCGAGCCGTGCCACGAATTCCTGCGCGTTCGCGTTGCTGGCGAAGGCGCCCAACTGGACGTTGAAGCCCCCGTCGGCGGCCGTCACCGGCACCGACGCGCGCGCCTCCGACGGCGGCGCGCCGGCCAGCGGCGGTGCGGCCGGTGCGGAGGCGACCGGCGGCAGCGGCGCCGCCGCCGTCAGCGTCGTCTCGCCGGGGATGATCGCCTCCACCTCGACCTCGCCGCTGCCCTTCTGCGCGATGCCGATGCGCATCGCGGCCGCGTACGAGAGGTCGATGACGCGGTCGTGCAGGAACGGCCCGCGGTCGTTCACGCGCACCACCACGCTCCTGCCGGTCGCGGTGTTGGTGACCCGCGCGTAGGAGGGAAGCGGCAGCGTCGGATGCGCCGCCGACATCGCATACATGTCGTAGGTCTCGCCGATTGCCGTCTTCTGGCCGTGGAACATCCTGCCGTACCAGGAGGCCACGCCGCGCTCGCGATACGGCCGCAGCGACGTCGCCGGCACGTATTCGCGGCCGAACACCGAGTACGGCCGGTTGGCGAAGCGATTGAGGGCCTCCAGGCGCGGCGTCGCATCGGGGATCGCATCGAGATTCGCGGGAGCATTCTCCCCGGGCCCGTCGCCTTTGTAATACTTGGTCGACGGCGGTGCCGGCGCCGCGGGCGCCGCGCCGGGGGGCGGGGCCTTCGGTGTCGTCGAGCAGGCCGCGAGCGCGGCGATCGCGACGGCCAGGAGGCAGGTTCTCGGCAGGGGCATGTCCCAAGCGTGGCGGTCCGGGCGACAGCGTATCATCATGGCCACGCCGGGGCGTCCACCGGCGCGACGCGACCTGCCGCGTCGCACCCTTCACCCACTCGACCGAGGAGCGCACCGTTGGCCAAACCGAACTTCGAATACCAGAAGCGGCAGAAGGAACTCGAGAAAAAGCGCAAGAAAGAGGAAAAGCTCAAGAAGCGGCAGGAGCGGCACGCGCCTCCCGCCGGCGAAGCGCCGGCCCCGGAACCCGACGCCACCGAGACTCCCTGACCGCTTCCGCGCCGATCGGACCCGGCGGCCGCAAGGCTCCCCGCCGGTCAGGCCTTTTCGCAGCATGCAGGAGAAATTCATGTCGCAATTCAACGCGCCGCGCACGCGGCGCGCGCTTCGGTGCATCGCGCTCGCCGGGATGCTGCTCGCCGCGACCGCCGGTGCCGAGGAACTGCCCACGCTGAAGCGCGGGATGTGGCAATTCGACCGGTCGGTCAACGGCCGCGAGATGGGCGTGATCACCCAGTGCGCGAATCCGACCGCCGACATGAAGGAGCAGGACGCGATGCTGACCGCGGCCGGCTGCAACTTCGCGCCGGTGCGCCAGGACGGCGACAAGTACAGCTTCGACGTCGCCTGCACCATCAAGTCGGGAACGACGCAGATCGACTCCAAGACGACGACCGTGATGACCGTCAGCGGCGACTCCGCCTACACGGTGCGCGTGACCGGCACCACCAACGGCAAGCCGACCGACGAGAGCGTCGTCGCAAAACGCCTGGGCGACTGCCCGAAGTAGCGTTTGTGTCGCCGGCGCGGGTCGCCGGCGACGTTTCGTTCGATTTGCTCCGCCCCCCTTCCGCCGCTCGCGCGGATCGCGCGGGATTCGTTCTCCGAACTCACTTCCGGTCGAGCGGGCTCACCACACCGTGCCCGCCGCGATTCAGCACGTGCGTGTAGATCATCGTGGTGCTGACGTTGGCGTGGCCGAGGAGCTCCTGCACCGTCCGGATGTCGTAGCCCGCTTCGAGCAGATGCGTGGCGAACGAATGGCGCAAGGTATGCGGCGTGGCGAGCTTGGCGATGCCCGAGTCGCGCAGCGCCTGCTGCATCGCGCGCTGGAAGGCCTGGTCGCCGATGTGGTGCCGGCGCACGACGCCGCTGCGCGGATCGGGCGAGCGACGCGCGGCCGGAAAGACGTATTGCCACGCCCATTCGCGGCCCGCATTCGGAAACTTGCGCGCGAGCGCGTTCGGCAGCCACACCTCGCCGAATCCGTCGGCGAGGTCGAGCTCATGCTGCTCGCGCACGTCGTCGAGCTGGCGCCGCAGCCGCGGCACGATGCCGCGCGGCAACATCGTGATGCGATCCTTGAATCCCTTGCCATCGCGAATGAGGATGGCGCGGCCGTTGAAATCGACGTCCTTAACGCGCAGTCGCACGCCCTCCAGGATCCGCATGCCCGTGCCGTAGAGCAGCCGGCCGATGAGCGCGTGGACGCCGTGCAGGCGCCGCAGGATCAGCATCACTTCGTCACGCGTCAGCACGACCGGCATGCGCGAAGGCGTCTTGGCCCACTCGACGTGGTCGAGCCAGGGCAGCTCGCGCTCGAGGATTTCCCGGTAGAGGAATAGAACGGCGCTCTTCGCGAGGTTCTGCGTCGCCGCCGACACGTTGCCGTCGACGGCGAGATGGGTCAGGAAGGCCTCGACCTCCGGCGCTCCCAGCTCATCGGGGTGGCGCTTGCCGTGGAAAAGGATGAAGCGTTTAATGAAGTGGCAGTAGGACTCTTCGGTGCGAATGCTGTAATGTTTGACGCGGATCTTGTCCCGAACGCGGTCGAGCAAGGGGGGAGCATGCTCGGGAACGGCGGATGCGACGCGATTGCCCGCGGCCATTGGGCGCCTCTAATTCAAGGTGGCGCCTTGATTCTTGGTCCCTTCCCCCTCGCCCCTCAATCAGCCGAACGGATGATGTGCCGACATTATTCGTCCTTCGCGCGCCCTTTCGCCCCGCGTTTCGGGGCTCTACTAATGAGATGGACTCCCCCTCGCCTCCGGCGGGAAACTGAGCAAGTGTTGGCGGCATTGAGCTGCTGACGTTCAGAGGAGGCCAGGTCATGAACGTTGTTCGCATTGGTCTTGATATTGCCAAGTCGGTGTTCCAAGTGCACGGCGTAGATGGGCATGGCAAGACAGTGCTGCGAAAGACGCTGTCGCGGGGTGAGGTGCTGAGATATTTTGTCCAGTGCCCGCCGTGCATCATTGGCATCGAAGCCTGCGCTGGCGCCCACTACTGGGGGCGCGAACTGGCGCGACTGGGGCACGATGCGCGATTGATGGCGGCACAATTTGTAACGCCCTACCGCAAGAGTGGCAAGAACGACGCCAACGACGCTGAGGCGATCTGCGAGGCGGTCGGGCGACCCAATATGCGCTATGTGCCGATCAAGAGCGAGGAGGCACAAGCGGTACTCACCGTACATAGAGCGCGCACGCTGCTGGTCTCCGAGCGAACGGCACTGTCCAACCAGGTGCGTGGGTTGCTGGGCGAGTTTGGGCTCGTGTTTAGCCAAGGGATGAGTACGTTGAAGAAGATACTGACCCGTATTGGTGGCGGCGACTTTGCGTTGCCGAGTGTGGCGCGAGAAACGGTAGCTGACCTGCACGACCGGCTGCGCAGCCTCGACACCAGCATTGCGTTGTACGACCGCCGCATCGCTCAGTTGGCGCGACAAAGTGAGTCCGCACAACGGCTGATGCAGATCGCTGGCGTGGGTCCCATTACGGCAACGGCAATGGTGGCGAGCGTAGGTAATGCCCGTGCGTTTGCCAATGCCCGTCAGTTCGCGGCTTGGCTGGGGCTAACGCCTCGGCAATATTCGAGCGGAGGCAAGACGAAGCTTGGGGCCATCAGCAAGCGCGGAGATGTCCATCTGCGGACATTGCTCATTCACGGTACGCGCTCGGTCCTGCTGCGGGCACGGGATACTGATGGGAAAAATCGCTGGGCATTGAATCTCAAGGCCCGTAGGGGCGCTAATGTCGCCGCCGTTGCGCTGGCGGCCAAGCATGCACGTATCATCTGGGCGATGCTGGCGCGTGGTACTGAGTACCGCTTGGCGGCTTGAGCGGAAACGATTGCTAATGGAGGGTTCCCACCGACGATTGCGAGCGAAGACGAGGTGATGGGAAGACAGGTCAGACCGACGTGGGAAAAGCCTGATAACTAGATAGGCCGCTGCAAGGCCGTCCTACTTGTGAGGTCCCACGGGCGTATGTCATCAGGGCCGCAGCCGACGGGCTGCAAAGTAGGCCGGATAGATTGCTGCAGTCAGTCCTCTCGACCCTAACCAAATCCGTCTTGCAAATGAGGGGGAGTCCATAGATCTAGTTAGGCGTTGTAAGCATGATCCCGACCTGGCTCGCGATTGTCCTCATAAATTTACTTTGCGGCGTAACGTTTGGAGTTGCGCTCATGCGGTCCGACGCGGAGGCAGCGAAGACCACAACGCTGATTTTTGCCATTTGGTCGGGGGTCGTTGGCTGCGTCTTTTCACGAATTCTCTCGTTTATGCTCTGCTCGGCGTCGTGCTCCTTATTCTTCCGAGCGGTCTGCTATTGCGGTGGTTCAATCTAATTCCGCTAAGTGGTTACAATCAGGCCATTTGGATATTTTCACTTCTATTTAGCGTGGGAATTGGAAAGGCAATTCGGTGGTGGCGATGGAAAAAGTCCCAAGATTTCGCCTTGATTTTTATCACTGACCCAACACATGACAACGCCTAACCTCGCGGTCAACACGGACGTCCCGTCGGCGGCGCTTCGCGCCCGCAGCGGGCCGCCGGTTACCTTAGTTCGTTAGCGCGCAGCAACTGAGGGCAAAGTGAGCGTCTCGCAACTGCTTAAGTGGCAATGGGGCGGCTATCCGCGTTATCACTGCTCGCGCGCAAATCTGCTGCTTCACATCGCAGCGGTTCCACTATTTATCGTTGCGAATGTCGCGGCTGTCGTAGCGCTCGCTGAGCGAGCTTGGCTCGTGGCGGCCCTCGCCATCGCGGCAATGGTCGTCTCGGTCGCGTTGCAGGGTCGTGGCCATAGCCAGGAGCAAATGCCACCGGAGCCATTCACGGGCCCAGCCAACGCGATCGCCCGCATCTTCTTTGAGCAGTGGGTTACGTTTCCGCGCTTCGTGCTATCCGGGGGGTGGTCACATGCGATGCGTGCAGCGCGCTAACACCTCGTTCAAGCGGACCCAGCTCGGCATGGCTTCGCCAATGCCGGCTGGCCCGCTTAACTTGGTCCGTTAGGCGGCACAATGCGAATCGTCACGATCGACATCTTTGTATGCGTGGCAATTCTTGTTGCAACTTTTTATGTTGATTCGTACCTGTCGGTGGGGTGGGCGCAAGCATTCGTTCTTGACCGAATATTTCCGGTGACATTTGGGTGGATATATTGGAGTTTCTTAATTGAGTGGTTGTACGTGGCTTCCTACTTTTTTGCAGTAGGCGTTCTCGTGGCAATGCTAGTTCAGGCGCGCAACCCTGGCCCATGGGCGGCCGCCGTTGGTGTCTGCTTCTCGCTGACGTACTTGATCTTGCAAACGACGCAAACCAGTGCCCATGCGTCTGGAGAGTCTGCGGACATTGCATTCTATGTTTGGCGATATGGGCAGTATGCCGTCGGGCCAATCGCCGCCTTTGCTGGAGCGCGCGTCGCCCAACGAATCCGAATGCGTCGAAATCAGGCCGATGCTGCCGCCTAACCCGTCGCTCAACGCGGACGTCCCGCATGCGTGGGCTGACGCCCGACGCAGCGGTCCGCCGGTTAGCTTGTTTCGTTAGGCGGCCAAGATGTCAACGTTGACCCTTTGGCTAGCGGCATCTGCCCTCGTGATTTTTGTGCTCGTAATCGCGCTACAGATTGCCTACCGCCGTCGAGTTGACGTTTCCCAACGGCCGAGGCCGAGGCGCAAGGGACTCAAAGAACCTCTGTCAACGACAGAGGCAATCGTATCGACAATTCCTACCATCGGGCTCATGGTCTGCCTTGTAGTGCCGCAAGTCGCCCCAACCAGTGCGCTCGGCGTTTGGCTTATTGAGCCGTATTCTTCAATTGTGCTGATAGCCTGGTCCTTTATTGCATCCATTATTCTTTTCGTTTCGATCAAGGTCGTTGCGCGTACTAGGTTGAAACGATAAATGGCCTTTCTTCACGCGAAATGTTCCGCGTGGGCGTCGTGGCCGCCTAACACCTCGTTCAAGCGGACCCAGCTCGGCGCGGCTTCGCCGTCGCCGGCTGGCCCGCTTAACTCAGTTCGTTAGGCGTCAGCCCCAATGATGCCGAGAGATACCTCTCGCAAATTTGGTACGTCGTGGCTTATTGCGAGCATCCTTCTCGCTCCGGTTGTGGCGCTGTCGCTCTACCTATGGCTAAGTCGTTGGCCGGCGCGTATTGGCTCACCGAGCACCGACAATCTAGCTTTCTCCGTTTGCACCCTTGTTGGCGCTGCGTTAATCTATCTATCTTCCTTTTCGTCTCTGGATTCGCGGTGTCATTCTGGCGGCGTATATACCTTTGTCCTACGCCTTGCTCTTTCTGTACGCATTGCTCTTTGTTGGCGTAGCCTTTGGCGATTGGCTATGAACACTTGTCACCAACTGCCGCCTAACCCGGCGTTCAAGCGGACCCAGATCGGCATGGCTTCGCCATCGCCGTCTGGCCCGCTTAACTTAGTCCGTTAGGCCCCACCCCTCATCACTGGAGCATGCATTGGCCGATACTCCGTCCTCCGAGGAAGTCGCGCTCTGGCAGCGGCGACTGGCCGCGCAGGCAAACAACCGTGCATGGCGACTGTCAGAGTCGCCAAGTCGCTCGCCGCGGGAAGACGAGGAAATGCTTCAGGCGGCACACGCATCGATGTATTTCTGGAAACTCGTCGGCAACGCCGGAAACCGAGCCCATGCGGCGCAACTCGTGGCGCACGTCTACGCGTTGCTAAAGTTGCCCAATCCGGCCAAGCACTACCTTGCGCAGTCTGAGCCGTTCTTCCTCGAGCAGGTTTGCGAGCCTTGGGAAAGAGCTTGCGCCTTTGCGGTCAAGGCCAGCGTCGCGGCGGCAGCCGGCCAATCCGAGGCCCACGCTAGCAGCTATCGCGAGGCCGAGCGTCTGATAGCAGCGCTCCCTGATCCAGAGGACCGGGAAATTCTCAATGCAACTTTGCGTGTGGTTCCGAAACTCGGTGTGGCCTAACCCGTCGCTCAACGCGGACGTCCCGCGCGGGGCTTCGCCCGCGCAGCGGTCCGCCGGTTAGCTTCGTTCGTTAGGCCTTCCGTGCGCGCACTCTCGTGGATCGCCGTGCTTGCCCTGAACGTCGCGGTCGCAGTGCCATTTGTCGCTTCCATGTTTCAGGACGCCCCGGCGACCACACGTCTCATGGGTGGCATCGTTGCAACTACCTTTGTGGGTGTTAGCGTTCTGTTGCTGCTCACGCAACTTGGCAAGCTACCGAGTTGGGGCGCAGTCGCAATGCGGCTCCTCTGCATTGGAATACCTGTTATTTGTTTGCTGGGCGCGCTCGATCACGGCATCGTATCGGGGCTGGATGTCCTCTCGCTCCTATTCGTCTCTCTTCTTATGTGGGCAACTTGGCGTGTGTTCAAACTTGTCACATCGAAGGCCTAACCTCGCGGTCAACCGGACGCCGGCCGGCGTAGCAGGTCATTGCGGGCGTTTCGTCGGCGCCGGTTACCTTACTCGTTAGGGCGCATCGGCGCATATTTCGAAGCCAACTCTTACAAATCATGGGACGAGCCAACCTTTTTCGGATCGATTTTGCCGGCCGTGCGCGCTCTATCTATATTGGGCGGTCTGGGGTCTCACTCATATTGGTAGCGCCTACTTCATATATCGGAGCCATACGCCGCACACGCAAAGCGCATAATATCACGGGCCAGGTTGGTGGGTCATCTTCGGTCTGTTCGGTGGTCTGTTGGCCCTTGCACTTTACTGGCTCATGGAGCACTCCTAGTTCCGCTAAGCGTTCAAACGATGATGCGCCCTAACCCCTCGTTCAAGCGGACCCAGCTCGGCATGGCTTCGCCTCGCCGGCAGGCCCCTTAGCTTGGTCCGTTAGGGGCCGGCCTGTGCACGCCCTCACCGCGGTCTCAGCAATCTACGGAGCAATAGCTGGCGGTGTGATTCTGTCGCTTGCGGCGAGCTTCTGGGCGGGTCAGCGCGGGCAACTGTTCCTAGCTGATTTTGGCGCTGTTCTTGGCGCTCCGCTTCTACTCTTTATCATTGCCGGCATGCGCAACGTCGCGATGGCGGGCATCGTTTGGCCAATTGTCGCGGCAGTATTGTTGATGTACGCGTTTGCCGTAAAGGTGTTCATCTTCGATCGCCACGGTGAATCACGCCGAAACTCGATGCGCTTCTTCTATTTTGCAGTTCTTGCCTGCCTGGTAGCCGCAGTAGTGGTTCCTGCCTGGTATGAGTAGCCCGGCCCCTAACACCTCGTTCAAGCGGACCCAGCTCGGCATGGCTTCGCCATTGCCGGCTGGGCCATTTAACTCAGTCCGTTAGGCCTTAAGGATCGTGGCGAAGCTCAGTTTCTCCGATCGAGTTGCTTGCGCGCTATTGGGAGCAGTATTCGGTGCGCTCTATAGTTGTCTGATCGCCGTTGTTGTGGCGTGGTTCACGGACGGACACTTCCGCAGCGAATACCTTTGGTTCGGGGTTGGCGTATTCGGCGCAACGGGATTCTTCACGGGTCCTTTCGTCGGCGACATCATTGGTGATCTGAGTCACGTGGTGTACGGTTTCTTCTCTGGCATCGTCGGCGGCCCAATCGTCGCCGTTGACCAAGAGTCCACAGGCTCCAGGTGGCTAAGATCGCTGTTCCTTTTGGGCTTTGGCACTGGACTCGTGCTCTATCTTGTATGGTTTACCTCCGGACACTAAGGCCTAACCCGACGTTCAAGCGGACCCAGCCAGGCGCGGCTTCGCGGTCGCCGTCTGGGCGACTTAACTTGTTCCGTTAGGCCCCAAAAGGAGACTTCGTGCCACGCACGGTTCTTGAAATCTACGCGGCAGCGGTCTGCTTCGCTGCGGTCGGATGCCTGGCAATATCGCTCGGTGTCGCGATCTATAGTGCAATCGGCGTGGCATATCCTGAATTCACGGCCCACCCCATGAGTCTTGCGCCGCAGCCAACAATGCCACCGCCTCCTTTGTCAGAGCCAACGGCTGGGACTCAAGCCCCTTCTAATCCCGTGTCCGCTTCGCCTGAAGTGGTGGCGCAGCGCAAAGCCGCAGCGTTGGAAGCCGGACTTCGAAACGAAGAGTTGGTTTCAAGGCAATCGTTGGTTCGTTGGGGCATTGCCGCGTTGATAAGCGCCGCATTGTTCTTCCTGCACTGGCGCATCCTGGTCAATGGGCGTCGCGTTGGGGCCTAACCCGGCGTTCAAGCGGACCCAGCTCGGCATGGCTTCGCCATCGCCAGCTGTTCCGCTTAACTCAGTCCGTTAGGCCAAACGAGTATGCTCATGGAAGGGTTGGCAAATCGCGGCATATTCCTTGCGAAAGCGTATGCGTACATGTTCTTCGTGCTACGAGGCACTTTCAAGGCGGCGTGCGCCAATTCGTCGGGTGAAATGGAAGGCCATCCTCGTGCTAACAGTCGGCGATGAATTTTGGTGGCCTCGCGTTTTTGGGCTTTGTGTCTGCTAGCCGTTCAACGCAATCTCTTTCTTGCCACAAAGAACGAATTTCTCACGGTGTGGGGACCGCTTTGCCTCGGCCTAACCTTTGCCAATTACTATATGTTGGTAGCTAACCACAAGTGGTCGCGATTTGAAGCGGAGTTCAAGCATTATACCGAAGAAGATGCATGTCGTTAGCGGCATCGTGGATGTGGATCGCCGTGACGCTTGATCATGGTGCTCGCCAATTGGGTAGGGTCAATCGCTGCAAGCCTTCCGCGCTCAACCTTATAGACATGACTGAACTGCGTGTGGCCTAACCCGGCGCTCAACGGGGACGTCCCGCGTGCGGGGCTGCGCGCCCGCAGCGGGCCGCCGCTTAGCTTGGCCCGTTAGCCATGTCCGTTCTACGCCTGAGGCTGATGCATCGCGAAGGACTCGAGCGTTTGAACGACGCAGAAGTACTGGCAGGCGCAAGCGCAATTCGAAATTCCTCGAATTCGGCGCATCTGCTATCGCTTCTCGGCCTTGAACTCCTGCTCAAACTTGTTTACGAGGTTAGCCTTGACAGTCGTGCTCATGGGCACAAATACGATGAAATCTTTCTCGCCTTGCCGCCCCCCATGCAAGAGACAGTCCTTAAAAATGCAAGGGCGCGAATGGCCCTTCTGCTCTGGACACGGATGCGGACGTGAGAATCGTTCTAAGAGAGTGGAGCGAGAACTTTGTTGCGCTTCGTTATCCATATGAACGGTATGAAGGGATGACCGAAGCGCAATATCAACGTCTTGGCGCGGAGTGGATCGCCAAAGACAGCCCATTGAAGGAGGCCACGTTTCGCTACTACCCCGAGGAGCTTCTCGGGATGCTCCACGCGCTTCGTGCTGTGGCCAATGACATGGCTAACACCTCGTTCAAGCGGACCCAGCCCGGCACGGCTTCGCCGTCGCCGGCTGGCCCGCTTGACCAGTTCGTTAGGGCGCACATGGAGCCGGATCGCTCGCAGCTCTACACCGTTGGCGGATGCCTTCTTCCATCTGCGAGGCAGCGGTGTGATGAGCTCGAACCGGCAGCCGCGGCTCAGGTTAGCGTAGATGCACCGGCGCGTGGCATTCTGAATGTGCGAATCGAAATTGGGATTCTGGCACGCCCGGGGTTCGAATCCCGCTTTGATTGCATTTGGGACGGGGCTGATCCGCCAATGACCCAGGAGGCTACCGTGGGAAATAATCTTTAGCGCTGCTGAGTTCATTCGGCGCGAAGCAGCCGTGAACGTCGGCATTGGTTCTTACGGCCCCACCAATCGCGGGCGGGGCACACAAGGTCGGCGCAAATGTTGCGCCTAACCAGGCGTTCAAGCGGACCGTGTCCGACGTGGCCTTGGGCGCCGCCGGCACGGCCACTTAACTCGGTCCGTTAGGCGTCACGAAGGCGAATCGTGAAGCGTCGAATCTTTGTGGACACTGAGTGGACCGCCCCACCGTGGTCGGATCGTTCAGAGCTAATGTGGATTGGCCTTGCAGATGAAGATGGGCGCTCTTGGTACGGAATCTGGTCCGAGGTAGAGATCGATCCATCCACCAATGACTTCATCTCTGGTGCATTTCGACTGATTACCCAGATGAGCCGCGGATGTCGAGGGCGCAGATCGCGGCAGCCGTAGTGGATTTCTGTGGCCAAGTGGACGAATTCTGGGCATGGATTCCGACGCTTGAGAGGTTCGCTGAGTGGATTCGCTTGGGAGATGAGGCCTCACGGTTATTCGAAAAGTGCTGGGACGTCGATGGCGGAAAAGGCTTCGGGGGGTTGTAGATCCTTGGCATGCGGGTTGGCCGCAACCGTTTGCAAAAGCGCAACGCGGCTGCAATGGCGGCGGGAGTTGAGATTCGACCCAGAGCAGTAAACCACCTTCACCCGCGTGTCCACGCCGAATGGAATCGGCAACTGTTCAAACTCATGCGTGCGTCGGGCGTCGTTGATCGTCTCGATACCCTCACCGGACAAAGACGAAGGGTGATCCGAGTGCCGCCTAACCTGTCGCTCAACGCGGACGTCCCGCATGCGGGGCTGCGCCCGCGCAGCGGGCCGCCGGTTAGCTAATAATCGTTAGGCGCGCATGCAAGTGACCGCTCCCATTGCCGTTGTACTCGCCATGGCGGTCACTGGCCTCATCTTCTATATTGCTGCCGGAAACGCTCGCGAAATCGTCAAGCGGAATGCTCCAGAATATGCGCAGAGACTTTTTACCCGCGGGCTAGAGTCCTTCTTCGCGCGAAGTCCCGTCCGTTTCTCGGTGCTGTTCGGTGAGGTAATTCCTCCCGAAGTAAAGGAATGGGTTTAGCCGATCAAAGTTACGGCAGCAGTCTTCCTCGGGTTGTCTGTTCTTTTCATTCTCGTAGTGGTTGCAAACTTGGTGGCCAAATGACTGCACGGACGCGCGCCTAACCCGGCGCTCAAGGGGATGCCCCGGGGTGCGTGGCTTCGCCACCGCACCGGGTCGCCCCTTAGCTCGGTTCGTTAGGCCTCACCATGCGCCAGTTCCTAGCGTCTGTCGTCTTCGTCGTTGTGATCGCCGGCTGCGCGAGCAATAACCCAACCCAAAGCGGACGCCAAGCGTACCGCATCGGCGACTCGCCCGAACTGTCTGCTGCTGACGCTGAGCGAGCCCTGCGCGGAACTATCTCAGCAATCCCTACTTCATCTCTCGACGGACTCGACGCACCTCCGAAGTTGGTGCATTCCGTGCTTCCGGTAACACCCAGGGCGGCGGTCGAGAAGGGAGTCGACGGGGCGGTCAAGCTCCAGATTGATGTTGATGAGTCCGGCAGAGTCTAACAAAGTCACCGTATTGGATTCCACGTATCCGCCATTCGCCGAGGCAGCCGTTGCTGCCGTAGGACAATGGCAATTCGCTCCTATGACGGCCAAAGGGAAGCCAACAAAAGTCCGTTTTCTTCACGACTATCTATTTTCGGATACCCATGTGAGGAAGTTGCGCCGTAACACCTCGTTCAAGTGGACCCGCGTTCGGCGGGCCGTTTAACTCACTCCGTTAGGGCGCGTCATTATGCCGAAGCCGTCCCAAGTGGTCGCTGCGATCCGAATCATGTGGGTGATGCTCGCGGTGGGCGGGGTAATGATCTTGATTCCAGCTGCGGTCGTAGTCTTGGCACATGGGGGCATCTCAATTTTCGAACTGGCCCCCTCATTTATAGCGGTCGTCATTATCGTCCTCCTGGTATTACTCATTCGCGCGGTCTCGAACGGGCGCAATTGGGCGCGAATGCTTTACGGCGCCATGGCAGTCATCGCGATTCTGGCAATAGGCGCATCCTTTTTCAGCGGACAGGAAATGACGCTGATTGCAGCTTCCCTCCGCATCATTCTCATCGCGCTATATGCGGTTGTGATGTATCTACTTTTCCACCCGACATCCAACCAATGGTTTCGGAGCCTGAATGCAGCCGCGCCCTAACACCTCGCTCAAGCGGACCCAGCCCGACGCGGCTTCGCCGCCGCCGGCTGTGCCGTTTAACTCAGTTCGTTAGGCGTTCCTCATTTCGTCGCACGTTCACGAAATGATAGGAGGGGCAGTCGCGTTTCATCCGCGACTTTGGCGCCACTTTGAAGCGGTTCTCGTCCTGAGCCCGGAGGCGTTCTGGTGACATTCGAGCTAATTAAAGACATCATAAAGCTCACGCTTATCGTCGCCTTCCTCTATTTTTCGCTTAGCGTCTATTTGGGTTGGAGGCAGCCCGCGTGGTCCGCGTTCGCCAAGCGACGTCGCTTTGCGATTCTCCTGATGCTTTTGGTGGCGGTCGTCGGAATCAAGGTGAGCGAGGACGTGGTCAACCAGGAATCGGGGCCATTTGACGTTCTTGCGTTGCGGTTCATACATGCGAACGTTCCGCCCGCGTTTACCGGAATGTTCGAGACGGCCACATTCACCGGCTCAGCCGGCATTCTGGCGCCGCTCGTGATAGTCGTGGTACTTGCGCTTCTTCTCGCCGGGCGACGGTTCGAGCCACTGCTCCTGACCGCTTCGGTGATCAGCGGCGGCATCATCGTCTATGTGCTAAAGGTGGTGGTCGGCCGCGCCCGCCCGAGCCTGTGGGACACCGAGTGGTATTGGGGACCCAGTTTTCCCAGCGGACATACCCTGGTTGTTGCAGCATTCGCTACCGCGACGGTTATCATCGTGCACCGAATCTGGCCCGGGTCGCGCAATTTCGCTATGTTGATTGCGCTCATTTGGGTCCTTTCCGTCGGCATTTCGCGTCTGGTGCTCGGTGTTCATTGGCCGACCGATGTGCTTGCGTCCATATGCATCGGGATGTTTCTGCCTCTGGCGATAGGTATTGCGCTGGAGTCCTGGCACGCCTAACCTGTCGCTCAACTCCGACGTGCCGCATGCGGGCTGCGCCTCGCAGCGCGCCGCCGGTTAGCTTGTTTCGCTAGGCGTCATATGCACCCTCGACGCGCGACTCCATCTGACGTGCCGCAAATCGCGGCGATGGTTGACCTCGCGTATCAAAAGTAGGTTCCCCGGATCGGGCGAAAGCCTAAGCCGATGCTTGCCGACTACGACTTCGCCGTCTCGGCGCATGAAGTATGGGTACTTGAACGCGATGGCTTCGTTCACGCCGTGCTGGAACTCATCCCGCGCGAAACGCACCTTCTGATCGAGAATGTCGCAGTTCACCCAACGGTGCAAGGCCGCGGTCTTGGGCAACAATTGCTTCTCTTCGCGGAAGAGGCGACGAGACGGCGTGGGTTGAGTGAAGTCCGCCTCTACACCAACGAGCACTTCACTGAAAACCTAGCCCTCTACTCGAAGCTCGGATATCGCGAGACTCACCGGGAAGCGGTGGGCACTGCGCAGGCGGTGCACATGTCCAAGCACTTAGTCGCACAGCAGTGCTTCGTCCGATGACGCCTAACATCGCGCTCAACCGGACCGTGTCCCGCGGGCGTCCTTCGGCGCCTGCCGGCACCGCCGATTGGCTAACTCGTTGGGCGTCGAAAATGGGAAACGCACACTATCGATACAGGGCGCCATTCCGAATTACTTGACACCAGACATTCGAGAAGAGATTGAAGCGACTTGGAGGCCGCACGGATTCGCGCACGCTGAGAAGGCACTTCGTCGCCGGGCTGCTCACTGGATTGCGCGTCGTGTGGCCAATCCTGTCGGTCCTGCTCGGGCTGATCATCGCGCTCGGCTTGGTGATTGGCCTGGTCGAAGGCTGGTCGGTACACGAGTCGATCTATTTTGCCTTCGTATCCGGCCTGACGATCGGCTACGGTGATCTTGCACCCAGGTTATTGCTCACTCGCGTGCTGGCCATTCTCATCGGCGTGTGCGGCGTACTGGTGACCGCACTTGTGGCTGCGATCGCCGTGAAGGCGTTGACCGCGGCAACTGATGGCAACGAGAAATGACCACTGAACACATGAACCTACGCTCAGGGACATTGACACCCAACCCGGCATTCAAGTGGATCCATATCGGCATGGCTTCGCCAACGCCGTCTGGGCCACTTAACTTGTTCCGTTAGGGCTCTCCATGCCCGTCGACGAGGCGCGATTGCGGTCATATTACGCAGCTCGTGCGACAGAGTATGACGAGGTGTACGTCAAGCCGGAGCGTCAGTCTGATCTTCGTGCAATTGAGGCTTGGCTGCCACCCCACTATGCCGGTGCGAACGTACTTGAGATTGCCTGTGGCACAGGTTACTGGACGCAACACATCGCCCACGATGCGGCACACGTCGTGGCTATCGATACTTCACCTGAGACCATCTGCATCGCCGAGCGTCGAGTAGCTGTAAAAAGAGTCCGATTTCTTGTTGCCGATGCCTACAATCTGCCCCGCGATCTCGGCAGGTTTGGCGCGGCGTTCGCTGGATGCTGGTTCTCCCATGTGCCCAAAGCGAGACGGCATGCGTTCCTGCGTGGGCTGAACGCGCTGCTTATCGCCGGTGCCAAAGTAATCTTGCTCGACAACCAATACGTGGAAGGGAGCAGTTCGCCTATTACGGAAGCTGATTCCGACGGTAATACGTATCAAACGCGCCAACTCAAGGATGGCTCAATGCATCGCGTCTTGAAAAACTTTCCTACTGAAGAGGAGTTGCAGTCGTCGCTGATCGGAATCGGCGCTGGCGGCGTTCTTACAAAGTGGCGATACTTTTGGGCATTCGAGTATGCTGCCGGCGAGACCTAACCTTACGGTCAACCGGACGCCGAGCGGCGACGCGGGTCATGGCGAGCGTCTCGGCGGCGCCGGTTACCTTGCCCGTTAGGCATCGCAGCCAACCTCCCGACTCCAGCACAGAGTTTTTTTCACTCCACGCTCTTCCGTATATGGTCCTCGGCAGATCGATCCTTCTCACTACCAGCGAGTCTGGCGAGGTGCTAGTTGCTCGCCTCTCGGCAACGGTCTTACCTACTAGAACGGTCGCGCCACTGAGGCCAGTCCAAGTTGCAGATTGGGTTGCAAGCCACAGAGGCAAGCGCTTCGTTGGAAACATCGAAGGTCAAACTTCAAGCTTGGCCTTCTGCAGGAGCCGAGCGCGGGGTTTCGATGGCGTGGCAGTGTCGTAGTCATCGTCGGTTCATTTGAGGGCCGAACGTTGCGGATCCGCTTTCGCCTGCCTCTTTTTGTCCTTGCCTTTTTGGGTGTCTATGCAACGGCGTTGTCGGCCGTGTTTGCGTTGTCCTTCTTTGGGCCAGCGAACACTTCCACAGTACATTGGCTCCTGGCCAGTGCGCTCGTATTTCCGATCGCTGTTGTCGCCTGGTTCTTTCGCCGCGAGGCCGGCGAAGCCGAGCAGGCGCTGCGGCAGGCAGTCGAATTTGCCCCAGATTCAGCACAACCGCAGTTTCACAAAAGCGATGCCTAACCCGTCGCTCAACGCGGACGCCCGCCCAGCTCAGTCCATTAGGCGCCCTCACCATGCCGTGTCGACTCATCGCAGCAGCAGCCGTCGGTCGCGTGCTTTGCGCCACCTCCATCGTATTCGCGAGCACTCTATCGTTCGCCGCGGGACAGATTGTCGAACGCTGCGGCCTAGGGCCAGCTCCCGGTTCAGCCGACTTCAGCAGTTACAACGAAGAACGAGACCGCATTCGCGCGCAGCTTGGGTATGAGCCAGTGTGTGATCAATCCATCCCGACGCTACCACCCCCATACCAGCTCGAAGCATTTGAGACGGTTCTGGTTAAGCTCGCGTTTCAGCCCATTCGCTTGGACGACACGCCGTTTGTTGCTTACCGTCTATTGGGCGCCCGTCCGGACATTATCGGCGACAGCCGCGGCGCGAGCGCTCTGCACCGTTACTTTGCGGGAAGCAATGGCGAGTTCCTGGATCTTTTCGAGTTCGACACATCTCTTGGCGGTGGCGCTTCCGTGCTGGATCCGGAGCGCCAAACCGAACGAGTCAAAGGCCAGCTTGCGACGCTCACAATCGTGCAATCGGCGACCGGAAAAGCACTTTCCGTGCTCAGCTGGGAGGAAAACAGGCGTCACATCGAATTGAGTATCAATCGAAACGTTAGAACAGATGGTTACGTGCAACTCATGCGGCTTGCCGAATCAATGCCAGCGCCCTCGCCCACGCAACCGAATGCTCCGATACCTAAACTCGATTTGCCTCCACCATTCGGCCCGGGCATCCAATTCTCGGCGCAACCGCCTAAATAGAAGAGTTTCCCACTCACGATGGCGCCTAACCGCTCGGTCAACACGGAAGCCCCGCCGGCAGCGCTTCGCGCGAGCCGGAGGTCGCCGGTTACCTTACCCGTTAGGCGGCAATCGGTTCTGGCCCAAATGAGACCAGGTCATGTCTGATCCTCGCGTCTACTTTGCAGCAGAACGCACACTCCTCGCGTGGATCCGCACCGGCCTTACGATCATGGGTTTTGGCTTTGTGGTTGCGCGCTTCGGCCTCTTTCTCAGCCTCCTCTCGGCGCAGCGTGGCATGCCGAATTCAACCCTTGATGCAACGCCACATCTCTCGGCAATTGTGGGCATCGCACTCGTCGTCCTAGGTGCCGCGGCCAATTTTTTCGCCGCCTATCAACACCGAAAGTTTGTGCTATCGCTGCCGGATTCCGACCTCCCGGCGTCCATCCATCGTGCCTTTCCACTGGTTGTCGCGGCGCTCCTTGGCGTCCTCGGTCTCGTCCTTGCGCTATATCTTTCGGCGTAGCTATGCTTAGCCATGCTGGTGCCGCCCAACCCGGCGCTCAAAGGGACCCCCCGGATGCGGGCCTGCGCCGCCGCACCGGATAGGCTCTTAGCTTGCATTCGTCAGGCCCCACAAAGCTGCCGCTGCTGCTATGCAAGGCCTTCCCCTGGAAACCCCCTCGCTTCGCCTGCGCCACTTCGTACCGGAAGATGCGGCGCCGATCATGGCACTGAATGCGGAGGCGTCCACGCGTCACTGGCTCCCGTCGCACGTCTATCCGACCCTCGAAGACGCGTCGTCCAGGCTGGCGTTACTGATCTCCTGCTACTCGGCGCCCGGCCACCCGCAGCGTGGCCCGTACGTCTTGGCAGTCGAACACAAAGACGCGGCCAAGTTGCTTGGACATGTTGGCTTCAGTCCTTTCGACGACGAGGTTGAGGTCTCCTATGCGATCGCCGAGTCATCCCGTGGCCGCGGCTATGGCACCGAGGCGCTCGTCCACGCCTGCAACTGGCTCGCTGACGCGTTCGCCGTGTCACGGGTCCTGGCTCTCACGGAATCCGAGAACGTCATATCGCGCCGTCTGCTCGACCGAGCGTCCTTTGTCCGTGTTCACGAGGCGTTCATGGTGTTCCAGGGCCACGAGCAGCTGGTCAGCCGCTACTATTGGCACGCGCCGGGCAACCGCAGTGGGACTCAACCCTTCGCTCCAGCTGGCGTTCGCCAGCCGGCTGCGCCGTCTGTCGCCCGCAGGTAAGCTCAAATATTAGGCGCCACGTGACGCACTCGCCGCCGACACTGGCGTCCACTCTTACCTGTCCGCATTGTGGTTTCGCGGTAGTCGAGATGATGCCTACCGATGCCTGCCTCGTCTTCTACGAATGCGGCAGCTGTCACACGCTTCTCCGTCCGAAACCCGGCGATTGCTGTGTCTTCTGCTCGTACGGTTCGGTCAAGTGTCCGCCCATCCAGCAGTCAGGCTGCTGCTGCGATGGCACCACTTCAGTTAACGAGCGCTAGCAATGTCCGCGCTCATGACCGCACCCGTGGCGACTAAGCCGGCGTTCAGGCGGACCCAGCTCGGCGCGGATTCGCCGTCACCGGCCGGCCCCCTTAACTCAGTTCGTCAGGCACCGCCATGTGTTCGCTAACGATCACCGACGCCGCCTACGCCAGGATTCAGCGCGAGCTTGCCGGTTCTCCGATCGAATCCCCAATCATTAGCCTCGTGCAGTCGGCAGGGGCAACGTTACCGCCTTACGCGATGCTTCACGCTATCGATCCTGACGCGAGCGATAGCAATCTCCACGATCTCGCGTTGGAGCGTTACGGCGCAGACTCCCCGTCGCTGCAGTGGAATCTGATTCCCGGCGTTTATTCGCGCGAAGATGTTCCGATCGAGTCCCGCGTGGAAATACGTGGCATTTGGTTCTCGTTTTCGCCCAAATGGCAGCAACGCATGAAGGGTTGGCGGCTCGACGCCGTTGGCGACACTCTCGTGCTGAAGGACGCTGCCGGAAAGGTTGTCCTTCCATCCAATCCTGAGGCAGCAGGTGGCGCCTAACATCTCGTTCAAGCGGACTCCGCTCAGCGCGGCTTCGCCGTCGCCGGCTGGCCCACCTAACGCAGTTCGGTAGCCGTCTTTGCCTTAGATACGGCATTGACGTAGTCCGTCATTGCCGTATAATTGTCAAATGATCAGCTTTATCGAGACCAAGCTGTTCACGCGGCTCGTGCAGGATTACCTGTCGGACGATGAGTATGCGGCGCTCCAGCAGGCTCTGCTCGCCGACCCTGAGGCTGGGGGCAATCATCCCAAGATCGGGCGGCATCCGCAAACTTCGCTGGGGTGTCGCGGGACGCGGGAAGCGGGGTGGCATCCGAGTCATCTATATTTCTCCGCACCCGGCACGGTCAGATTTGGATGCTTACGCTTTACGCCAAGAATGTGGCGGAGAACATTTCTGCCAGTGTTCTGAAACAGATCAAGGACGAAATCGATGACTAAGACTTCACTCAAGCGCGACGTTGGGCTGGAAATCCTTGAAGGACTGCGCGAACTCAAGCGAGGCGAGGTGGGCCGCGTGGTGAATGTCCCTTCTGTTGCCACGATTCGCGAGCGCACCGGGCTTTCTCAGGCCAAGTTCTCCGCTCTGCTCGGAGTCTCCGTGCGCACGTTGCAGGAATGGGAACAAGGGCGTCGCGCGCCCTCGGGCGCGGCACGCACACTCCTGATGGTCGCGGCGAAGAACCCTCGGGCTCTGCTTGAAGTTGCTTAGCGTGGAATTACAGACGGCTTACCAAGCGCTCAACGCCGATGCCCCGGATGCGGCGCTTCGCCCGCGCAGCGGGCCGCCGGTTACCTTGTTTCGTTAAGCGGCAACGAAATCGATGACCACCACCGTTTCTGTCAGCATCGATGTCCCAAGCCTTGAGAAGGGCCTCGCCTTCTACTGTGCCGCATTCGGCTTCACCGAGAAGTCTCGGCCTGTACCAGGCGTCGCTGTCTTGCACGGTCTCAACGTTGAGCTTTGCTTACTCGAGAAGCCTCCCGGTTCCGCGCCGTCACCCAATACGAACGATCACCGCAGGTACGAGCGTCACTGGAGTCCTGTGCATCTCGACTTCCACGTAAAGGACCTGCAGGACGCGCTTCGACGGGTCGAGGCGCTCGGGGCGAAGCGCGAACAAGTCTTCGAGAATCCCGAGCACGGCTCCGCTGCCTTCTGTAGCGATCCATTCGGTCATGGGTTCTGCCTTCTCGAGCGGCCGGCCAAGGCATGAAGCTGCCGCCTAATCCGGCGTTCAAGCGGCCCCCGCTCGGCGCGGTTTCGACGCCGCCGGCTGGCCCGCCTGGCTCCATTCGCCAGGCTCATCAGCATCCAACATCGCCTCCGAGAATTTGACGAAGGAGCATGCGAAGTCCGTTGCGATCGCGCACGACAGTTCGATTGGCGAACCGAAACGAGGTCAACCTATGCTTGAGCCCGCGGCGGTCGACAGGGTAGAGGTCCTGGTACTGGTCGATAACGTCACCGACAGCCTCTCGACGGTGCCGGCCTACGTCGAGAATGAGTTTCCCCGGCTTTGGAAACGGGGTCTGAAGCGCTTGTCGGGACACTGCCTGTGTTGTGGGGCGCACGGTCTTTCCTGCGCCATCACGGCCTGGCGCGGCGACACCGCGCGTACACTTCTGTTCGATACCGGACCGGATGCCTGGGTTTTTGAACGCAACGTCGAGCGTCTCGGGTTCGATATGCGAAGTGTCAATGGCATCGTTCTTTCGCACGGCCATTGGGACCATTGCGGTGCCATGCTCCGTGCACTGGAGATGATCCAATTGACGGGCGGAGGTCGCGCCGTCCCGACTTACATGCACCCTGGAATGTACCGGACCCGTGCCATGAAGGCGCCGGACGGTTCCATGCGGCCGTTCGAGGATGTGCCGACCCAGGCCATGCTCGAGCAACAAGGCGCGCTTGTCGTGCATGCCACCGAGGCGCAATGGATCCTCGATGGGCTTTTCTACGTGAGCGGAGAGATTCCGCGTGTCACCGCCTTCGAGACCGGGATGCCGGGACAGTACCGCCGCACGGAGGATGGGTTGGATTGGGAGCCAGACCCTCTATTGATGGACGAGCGATTTGTCGCGGTCAGGGTGAAGGACAAGGGCGTCGTCGTGTTCACTGCGTGCTCCCACGCGGGTGTCGTCAACGTCCTGGCGCATGCCCGCAACTGCTTTCCGGACCAGGGGCTCTTCGGCGTAATGGGGGGCTTTCATCTGTCTGGCAGCAACGAACGCGTCATTCCGGAAACGGTCGACGCGATGCGCGCGTTCGAACTGAAGACCATCGCGGCCGCCCATTGCACTGGCTGGCGCGCAGTGAATGCGCTTGCGGCGGCGTTCGGCGATGCAGTGGCGCCGTCTGCAGTGGGAAAGACGTATCGGTTCTAGGCATTGGTAACCTTGCGACACCTGCCAGCGATGAGTTTGCACATTGCTGCTGCGCCGCCGATACCTGCGACGCCTTACCCGTCGCTCAACGTGGGCCTCCCGCATGCGCGGCTTCGCCTGCGCAGCGGGTTGCCGATTACCCTGGTTCGTTAGGCGCCGGCATGTCGGCACATTCTCGATTCCTGCGTCTGGTTGTGATCCTTGCGGGTGCCCACCTGGTGTTGACGCTTGGCAGCCTTGCGACGTCATATACGCTCGGCATGTCGCGCTTCGACGCCGCGGATTTCCGGGAGCCGTCGGCGATTGAACGTCTTGCCATTGCGGCATCGAACGTCCTGTTTCAGCCGGTCATGTCCATCCCTGGTGTGCTTGGGCCCGGCCCGCATTCATCGCTTGCTCAATGGTTCGCGCTCGGGTGCAATAGCCTGCTGTGGGGGCTTGCGGCGGCCATTGTGTTCTGGCGCCTGACCCGGCGTTCAACAGGGACCCCGAACGGCGGGCCCTCGGCCCCGCCATCGGGGCGGTCAACACGGTCCCTTGGACGTCAAAGCCAACGCTGATCGCCATGCGCGTCGGACTTGATCACGTACACATATTCTCGTCGAATCTCTCGATTACGGTCGAGTTCTTCTGCACGATGTTCGGGGCCGACGTTGTATGGGACGAAGATGCCGCGGGAGCGAGGAACGTACGGCTCGCGCTTGGCAATTCGTTTCTCCAGGTCTATGACCAGCGCCCGAAAGCGCCGCGAGGAGGCGCGATGCATCATCTTGGAATCGAAACGGATGACCTTGACGCGCTGGTGTCGAGAATGAAAGCGAACGGCTTCAGTTTCCGGAACCCGATCCGGGATGAACCCGGATTCCGATACGTCATGATCAGTGGACCTGACGATCTCCTCATGGAACTCTTCCAGGTCCGCGAGCCGACTCACTGGCGACTGAAGCCCTGAGAGAGGCTCGCAATGACGCCTGACCTTTCGGTCAGCACGGATGCCCCACACGCCCGGCTCCGCCTGCGCAGCGGGTCGCCGGTCACCTTGGTTCGTCAGACACCGCATCGCTAGCCATTTCGGACAAGACATGTCACACCCGATTTACGCTCTGAATCTCTTCGACGTCTCGAACAAGGATGAGTACATGGCGTATTCGCGAAGATCGGCGAAGGAGGTTCAGGCGCATGGCGGGCGCGTTGTCGCGCTTGGCAAGTACCGCGAGTCTGCCGCGGGAAGCATCGAGCCCCGGACGGTCCTGATCCTCGTCGAGTGGAAATCGAGAGAAGCCTTCGAGAGCTACTGCAGTGACCCCGCGCTGTCGGATCTGCATCCGCACCGGGTGAACGGAACGAGTAATTACATCTGGCACCTCTTCGACAAGCTCGAAGACCTGAGATCCGTCCTGAAATGACGCCCGCGGTGCGCCCCGGGGAGCGATGGGCACTCGGTCGTACCGTCAGTGCGGTGGCCGGCAGCGCACCCAACCGTGCCGTTTGCGGGCGGCGCCGGCGCGCCGTCCGCTTGCGGACGGTCAGCTTGGTTCGTTACGCTTCGCAGAATCCGAGTCCCAGGTCATCCGATGGAGATCAACTTCACCAAAGGCGCCGGCAAGTTCGACCTGATGGAGGTCATGCGGCCGGGAAACTCTCCGGAGCGGGTGGAATGCCCGAAGCAGAGGATCATCCCCCACGACATGGTCCACTACGCCGTGGAGCACACGCTCAAGGTGCGGGGCTTCCTGGGCCGTGTAGCGGAGGGTGAGGCAGCCGCGTTTGGAATGAAGCCCGAGGCACTGAGCGATGCCGTGGAACGGCTGGTCGAAGTGTTTCAGGGCGATGCGTGGTCCGGCGGAAACAGCAGCGCATCCGATATCATGGAAATGTACGTCGTGACCTGCGATGCGCGGGAGTGCCAACCTCTGCCGCTCGATGTGGACGCCATTGAAGGCGTGCGGACGGCGATCGCCGAACTCACCCGCCGGTGGGAAGCCGTTCCCGTGGGTGGATCGTTGAGACTGGCGCTCTGACGCTTCGCGATGTGGAATTCGGCCCTTACCGGACTCGCCCGATGCGGGGGATCTGCGCCGCGCCCGGCAGTCCCTTCGCTTTGTTCCGGCGGGCCACACTCCCGGACGGTCGATGACTCACGAGAGGACGGATAACCCAATGGCTGCTTACGTAATTGTGGATATCGAGGTCACGGACCCGGTGGCGTTCGAGCAATACCGGAATGCAGTCACCGCGAACATCGCGGCCTTTGGAGGACGCTACCTCGCACGCGGCGGCGCGACGGAGGTGCTGGAAGGCAACTGGACCCCGAAGCGCCTGGTGATCCTCGAGTTTCCCACCATGGCCAAGCTGAAGGAGTGGTACACCTCGCCCGAATACGCGCCTCTCCTCGACCTGCGAAATGCTTCTGCGTCGTCGAACCTGGTGGTTACGGAAGGAATCCAGGCAAGGAGAGGACTCATGGCGACCTCCGGATATACGATTCCGAATCTGGTGACGGACTTGCGCCGCGTCGTTTCGGCAGCGGCGGATGAAGGCGAGATCCTGAGCCGCGTTCGACCGCTCGCACTGCGCGCAGCGCAGTCCAAGGACTCGTGGCTCGAACAACGCTTCTACGCAGCCAATCCCGAGCAGGGCTTCGGGGTGCATCTGCTCCACGAAGAGGATGACCACAGCCTCGCCGTCTTTGCCGTGAGCTGGCTGCCCCATCGAGGCGCTCCTCCGCACGATCACGGCACGTGGGCCGTGGTTGCGGGTGTCGACGGGCCGGAAAAGAACGTGTTCTTCGAGCGTTGCGACGATCGCGCTCGTCGCGGCTACGCCGAGCTGAAGAAGATCGGCGAGAAGGTGTTCGGCGAGGGCGACGTGCTCGCCATGCGCACCGGCCAGATCCACGGCATCCAGAACGAAAGCGATGCGGTCTCCGTGTCGCTCCACATCTACGGAAAGAACATCCAGCACACCGGACGCTCACAGTTCGACGTCGAGAAGCGGACCGAGATGCCGTTCGTTCTGAAGCTCGAGTCATGAGTGCGCGGCCGGTCGCCTGACCGCTCGCGCAATCGCATCGCTCGTGGCCGGTCGGTCTGGTTCGGGACGCACGAACGCCATCGTCGCAAGGTCGGAGGCCGCCAATGCTGAAAACCTATCGTGGGAGCTGTCACTGCGGTGCCGTGAGGTTCGAGGCCGACCTCGATCTCACGCAAAGCTCCTACCGGTGCAACTGCTCGATCTGCCGGCGCACGCGCTTCTGGCCCGCAGTCGCGAAGCCCGAGGGGTTTCGTCTTCTCGCGGGAGAGCCCGAGCTCACGCAGTATCTTTTCAACACGACGAAGAACCGGCACTATTTCTGCAGGATCTGCGGCGTGCGCGCGTTTGGCGTGGGGACCGAAACGCCCATGGGCGTGATGTACGGCGTCAATATCGGCTGTCTCGAGGACGTATCGGATGAGGAACTCTCGCGCGTGCCGATCACCCATGTCGACGGACGTAACGACCGCTTCGCCCCTCCCGTGTACTTCGGCCATCTATGAGCGGATGCGCGTCACGCAGCATGCATGCTGACCCGGCGCCCGAGCGAGCCGGCCGGCGACGTCGTGCCGAGCCGGGACCGCTTGGTTCACCCCATTAGGCGCAACACTCCTGCGGACATGATCACCGTCTTCGGCGAAGGCAGAGGGTTCCGGGTCGTGTGGCTGCTGGAGGAGATGGGCCTCCCATATCGACTGAGGCCCGTCGACCTGCTGGCCGGCGTCGAGAACGACACGGAATATCTGGCGATCAACCCCGCCGGGTTCATCCCGGCGATCCGGGACGGCGACGTCACGATGGTCGAGTCGATCGCGATCATGGAATACCTGATGGCCCGCTACGGACCGACGCCGCTTGCGCCGGATCCGCACGATCCGGCCTTCCCGGCGTATCAACAGTTCCTTCACCTCGGCGAAGCCGGCCTCGCCGTCCCCGTCTACTTCGTGGTCGTCAGCCGCAACGTCGCGCCGGAGGCCGAGCGGCAGAACTGGGGCGCCGGCAAGGCGCTGGAGGTATTCCGGAACCGGCTGGGGCTGGTGTCCCGCCAGCTCGCGCGCTCGCCTTATCTTGCGGGAAGAACATTCACCGCAGCCGACATCTCGGTCACCTACGCCCTGGAGTTTGCCCAGAGAACCGGCGCGGCAACCCTCGGCGAAGCGGAGCAGGCCTATGTGAATCGCACGAGCGGGCGCGAAGCCTACAATCGGGCCATGGAAGTCTGTCAGGCCACGAAAGCGTGGGCCGCCGAGGCGGCAGGATTGCGCGAGTCCCGCCGCGATGAAGCCTGACCGCGCGTTCAACCGGACGGCGAGGGGCAGCGCATCGTGCGCGGCCACGGCCGCCGGATCATCGTTGCGTTAGGCGCCAATCGCTGCGATGTGGCCCTATGTCCTCAAGATCGCGGTGACGACACTCGTCGTGGTCGCGGTTTCGGAGATCGCGAAACGCAGCACGGCCTGGGCCGCGTTGCTGGCGTCGCTGCCGCTGACATCGGTTCTCGCGTTCATCTGGCTTTACGTTGACACGAGCGACACCGAGCGCGTCGCCACACTTGCGCAAGACGTCCTGTGGCTCGTCGTTCCGTCGCTGGTATTGTTTCTGGTGTTGCCGCCAATGCTTCGTGCGGGATGGGGTTTCTGGGTGAGCCTCTTGCTGTCGTGCGTCGCCACGACGGCTGCATACCTGGCCGTGGCCTGGGCCATTGCCAGGATGGGCAATGGCTGACGGGTGTGCGCCAATCTTGTGTTTGAGGGAGCCGGCTGGAAGCGGCGTCGCCCGAGCTGGCGGGCCGCCTTGAGGGTTGAGTGGGTTCGGTAGGCGCCGCGAACTGCCACGCCACACTGCTCCCGGCGCCAGTCGTTGCGCCTTTGAATCCGGAGATCGAACATGCCACTCGCTCACAACATGCTCGGCAACATTCCGACGGACACCGAGAGAACATTCGTCACGCTCGCTGACGACAAACTGGGCACCAGGTCTTGCTCCGTCTACGAGAACATCCTGAATCCGGGTGCCGCCGTGCCCTGGCACTCGCATCCCGTCGAGGAGGTCATCGTTTGCCTGTCCGGAGAAGGCGAGTGCACCTTTCGGGGTGGCGTACCTGAGCAATACCGGGCGGGCAGCGTCGTGGTCATTCCCGCGAACACGCCGCACACCCTCAGGAATGCAGGTTCAGATCGGTTGCATCAGGTTGCCGTTCTGGGCGCCGTGTCGCCTGGCACGCACTGGATCGAGCCCGAAGGCAGCGTTGCCAAGGCGATGCAGCGCGGCTAGGCGATGCGCGCATGGGTAGCGCCCGCCGCGATGCCTGTCTCCTCGATCGACAGGGAGGCCCCGCGCGCACGCCTCGCCCGCGCGGCACCCCGCCAATCACCCCCCCTCAGGGTCCAGTGCGCGGACAGGTGGAATCCACCGCGATCGGGCCTCGTTGCAAACTTTTCGACGGCGCGATATCAGAGGAGGTGCAGCATGGACCGTTTCACGGGCGGCTGCCTTTGCGGCAATGTCCGGATTGCGGCGTCGGGACGGCCCTACCGGGTCGGGCTTTGTCACTGTCTCGACTGCCGCAAGCATCACGGCGCGCTGTTTCACGCGTCCGCGATATTCCCTCAGGATGCGGTGACGATCGAGGGCGAAACACGCGACTACGCCGGACGGTTCTTCTGCCCCCGCTGCGGCTCGCCCGTCTTCGGGCGGACCGCGGACGAAATCGAAGTGAACCTGGGATCCCTGGACGCCCCCGACCAGCTGCTGCCGACCTACGAACTCTGGACCGTCCGTCGCGAGTCTTGGCTGCCGCCGTTTCCGCTCACGCGACGATACGAGCGCGATCGGGACGCCACGGATCGGTTCGAGGAGTAGGCGGGCATTTGCCGAGGGAGGCTGGTCCGCCTGACCCGGATCGTCGTGCGTCATCCAGCCGCTGAGTGACCCTGAACACCCTCGTCGAAAGGAGTGCGACATGCTCGGTGTATTCGTTACATTCCAGTATGGGGACGACTTCGACGAACAAGCCCTGCGCAAGATCGCCGAGGCCGCGCGCCCGAGGTTCGAGGGAATGCCGGAGCTGCGCTCCAAGGCCTTCACGCTGAATTCCGCGAAGCGCGAGGCCGTGAACTTCTACGTCTGGGATTCGGAGGATGCCGCCAGGGCATTCTTCGCCGACGAGCTGCGCGAGCGCATAGCCGGGCTCTACGGCATGCGTCCCGGCATCGAGTTCGTGCAGATTGCCACGCTCGTGGAAAACCACCGCGCGTGACTGGTCCGGGGACGACGAATCGTGGCCCACCTTCCGAGACGTGCCGCATGACCTGTCGCCCGACGCGGCCGCCGCGTGCACGCGGCGTCGCCGCCGCAGCAGCGCCTCGGTCGGCGTAATGCGGTAGTTTCCGACCTTCGGCCTTGCGCGAACACTCAATGCGGAATTATTTCCAGTCTCTGTGGGTCAAGGTGGGCGTCGGCCTGCTTTGCGTGGGCGCCGCTCCGCTCGTCCTGATCATCCTTGCCGCGGCGGTCGGGCTGTGGCCCGATCCGAACCCCAATCCAGTCGGTCCGGGCCTGCTCTTCTTCCTGACCTTCTGGCCTGCCATGATCTGCATCGCCATCGGCGTCGCCCGCGTTCGCCTGCGCAATCGCGACTAGCCAATCAACCTCGCCGACGCCATCGCATGCTCACCGTCCGCCGCGCCAAGGTCACCGACGCCGCCGCCATGCACGAACTGCAGCAGCTCGCGTTCGCGGAAGAGGGGCGACGCTCGGGGACCCGCGATATCCTGCCCCTCGTGGAAGACGTCGCCTCCATCGTGCACCACATCGAGCATCAGCTTGCACTCGTCGCGGTGCAGGATGAGATGCTGGTTGGCTGCGTCCGCGGCGTGGCGGAGGCGCATGCGCACACCATTCGGGCGCTGATCGTTCATCCGTCGTGCCAGGGACAGGGCGTTGGCTCGACGCTGCTGAAGGCGCTGGAAGCGGCACTCCCCGCGCCGACGCGCATCGACCTGATCACGAACACGGTGATGGAAGGCAACGTGCCCTTCTACGAGCGTCACGGATACCGCGTCACGGGAAACACGACGCCCGTCCCGGGGATCACGCTGGCACACATGAGCAAATATCTCGCGGGCGTCGCCTGACGCGGCGCCGGGCCGGAAAACTGGAGACGTGTGATGGAGCGCTTCGAAAGAGACTCGTCGCAACCGAACGCCCGAACTATCGGCATCGTCTATCTGCTCTACTTTCTGGCGGCGTTCCTGGGTGCATTTCTCATGAACGGATTGGTGGCTCCGGGCGATGCCACGGCCACCGCCAACGGCATTCTCGCGCATGAGCCCGCGTATCGGTCGGGCGTCGCGGTCGGCCTCCTCGCGAACGCGTTCTACATCGCGCTGACGGCGCTCTTCTATCGCTTGTTTGCGCCTGTGGACCGAAGCATGTCGTTGCTCGCCGCATTCTTCAGTCTGGTCGGATGCACGATCCAGATTCTCGGCGGCATCTTCCAGCTCGCGCCGCTGGCCATCCTTGCGGATGGCCCGTTGTCGAGCGCATTCAACGCGGAGCAGCTGCGGGCAGCGGCTTTCTTCTGCCTCAAGCTGTACTCGCAGGCGTTCGGCGTTGCGCTGGTGCTCTTCGCGCTCTACGACCTCCTCGTCGGCTATCTCATCTTCAAGTCGACGTTCCTGCCCCGGTTCCTTGGTGTGCTGTTGATGCTGGCCGGCGTGGGCTGGCTGATCTTTCTGTGGGCACCGCTCGCAACCCTGCTGTCGCGCTTCGTGCTGCCCTTCGGTGCTCTGGCGGAAATCTTGCTGATGCTGTGGCTCCTGGTGAAGGGCGTGAATGCTTCGCCCGCGCGGGCCGCTTGACGCGAGTCTCGGACGGCGCGACTCGTCCCGCAAAGCATGTCCACGTCTTTCATCGGCAGGTATGTTTTCCCCGCCATGTGGATTGCGTGGTTCGCCTACTGGTGGCTCGCGTCCCGGACGGTGAAGCCCGCCGAGCGCCGCGAGTCCGCGGGGTCGCGGCTGCTGCACATGGTGCCACTGGGCCTGGCCGCGTGGCTGCTGTGGGCGCAGAGCGTTCCCGGCGCAATTCTCAACGCGCGGCTCTTCCCGTGGGCCCCCTGGGAGGTCTGGCTTGGCGCGCTGATGACCGCCATCGGACTGCTCTTCACGGTGTGGGCGCGCGTTCACATCGGACGAAACTGGAGCGGCATCGTCACGATCAAGCGCGATCACGAACTCGTCGACACTGGTCCGTACGCGCTGGTTCGTCACCCCATCTACACCGGCCTCCTGTTCGCCTTCATCGGCTCGGCGCTGGCGCGCGGCGAGTGGCGCAGCATTCTGGCGGTCCTTGTCGCCTGGGCCGCCTTGTGGCGAAAGCTCGGCCTGGAAGAACGCTGGATGACCGAGCGATTCGGCGAGACATATGTGGAGTATCGGCATCGCGTACCTGCGCTGTTGCCTTTTGCCAAGGCGCGCCGAAGGTGATCGATCGGTTGCGAGCCGATCCGGCGTTCAACCCCGGCCGACGTTTCCCTTCAGGCATTCGCTGGAAATGGACATGACCCAACATCCCATCGCTCTGCTCATCGCCAGGGCCGACAAAGCCATCAACGAAGAGGACTTCGATACCGTCGTCGATCTCTACACCGAGGACGCGGTGCTGGTGATCGCGCCGGGGAACCATGCCGTGGGCAAGGCGCAGATCCGCCAAGCCATGGAACGGATCGCAGCGCACTTCGATCGCAGCCTGGATGTCCGTCAGGCCGGAATGGCGATTCTCGAGAACGCGGATACGGCGCTCGTGCTCGCGCGGACGCAGGTGTCGGCGAAGAACCGTCCGATGGTGGAACGCAAGGCGACGTACGTCTTCCGGAAGGAAGCCGGGGATCGCTGGCTGTGCGCGATCGACAATTCCTACGGCCACGAAGTGCTTGACGCGATGGGCTGACCCGCCGTTCAATCCTACGCGCGAGCACGCCGCGACGTCCTGGCGCACCAATTGGCGGGCGCCGATCCGCCGCATCGTCAGGGGCCATCGATGGACACCGACGCCGCACAGAAAATCCTCGCCCTGCCCGAGCAGATTCTCGACCGGCAGCAATTGCAGCCCCAGCGCCGGGCTCGAAGGGTATACACGAGGTCGCCGTGACCACCCTCGTACCGATGAGCCCGGAGCGCTATCGCACCTTTCGCGAGGCGGCCATTGCCGCCTATGCCGAGGACAACGTCGCCGCCGGTCGCTGGCTTCGCGATACCGCATTGCAACAGTCGCGCGCGAGCTTCGAAGACCTGCTGCCGCAAGGGCTCGCCACACCGGACAACTACCTGTTCGAGATCCGCGCGACGCCCGCGGGGCCGACGGTCGGCTCGATCTGGTTCGCCGTCGAAATGCGTAATGGCGTTCGCTCCGCGCACGTGTACGACGTCGAGATCAATGCCGCGTCGCGCCGCCAGGGCCATGCAAAGCGAGCCTTCGAGGCGCTCGAGCCCATGATTCGCGCGCTCGGCATTTCGAGCATCGGGCTCCACGTCTTCGGCCACAACCCCGGGGCGCAGACCCTTTATGCCAGGCTCGGATACAACGTCACCGGCGTCAACATGGTCAAGCACCTCGAATCGCCGGCGAACGCATGAGACGCACGTGGACGATCATCGGCGTCGACGATGTGGCGGCCAGCTTCAGGTGGTACCAATCGAACATGCGTCCCAGCCGACGCTCGAGCACACTCGCGCCATGAACTCCTGCAACGACGGCGGCAATGCTCCTGCTCCGACGGTCGACTACTTTCGATCCCTCGAGACAGAACGAACCCGGGCACTCGTTGCGCAGGACCTCGAGACCGCCGAGCGGCTTCACGCCGACAATTACCAGTTGATCACTCCCGCGGGCACCACTTTCGATCGCGCCGACTATCTCGCGGCGATCGCAGCAGGTCCGTTCTATTCAAAGTGGGAACTCGGACCGATGGAGGTCCGTCTCTCACCGGCGATCGCGATCGTCCGCTACGTGGCCCGATTGGAGTTTCCATCGGGAAAGTCCGTGACGTGCTGGCACACCGACTCCTACGAACTGCGCGACGGCCGATGGCAGGCCGTCTGGTCGCAGGCGACGGCAATTCCTCCTCCGGCAGACCGGAGTTGCCCGGGAGACGGGTTATCCGCTTGACGGCTCCGGCGCCGACGAGGCATCGAGATCAGGGGCGCGGCTCGGCATCTTCGTGCGGTCCTGCGTGGCCGCCGTTGATCGTCCTTCCGCTCGGGTTGCCGAAACTTTCAGGATGCGAACATGAAAAAGCCAGATCCGACGCAGGGCCAGCCGGCATCGGAGCTCATCTCGAAGAAGATCGCCGAGCTCGGGGACTGGCGCGGGAAGACTCTCGCCAGGATGCGCAAGCTCGTCAGGGAAGCGGATCCCGACGTCGTCGAGGAGTGGAAGTGGATGGGCACCCCCGTCTGGTCGCACGACGGCATCATCTGCACCGGAGAGTCCTACAAGAGCGTCGTGAAGCTCACTTTCGCCAAGGGCGCGTCGCTCAGGGATCCCGCGCGCCTTTTCAACTCCGGTCTCGACGGGAACGTGCGCCGCGCGATCGACATTCACGAAGGCGAGGAGGTCGACGCCGCCGCCTTCAAGGCGCTCGTCGGCGAGGCGATCGCCCTCAACCGGTCCGGCAAGCCGAAAGCTTCGAAGAAGGCGAAGTCATGAGGCATTCCTTCACGCGGAGTCGACACGATGTGAATCACGCTCGCCTCGGGCTCGATCCCGCGTTCGTGGAGCTCACGGCGTCGCCCGGCCTCACGCCTCTGCTCGTTCGGGCCCTGAGATGAAGCTTCGCGAAATCACGCGCACCGACGTCCCCTCGTTGTTCCACGTGCGGACCAGAACCCGCGAAAATCGCTACACGCCGGAGCAGCTGACGGCACTGGGCATCACCGAGCAGACCGTTCTCGCGAGACTGACGTCGACGTTCAAGGGTTGGCTGTGCCAGGTCGAGGCGTCGGTGGTGGGATTCAGCATGGCCGATCGCGCCACCGGGGAGTTGTGGGTGATCGCCGTGCTTCCGGAATTCGAGCGCAAGGGCATCGGAAACCGGCTGATGGAATCGGCGGAGGAATGGCTCTGGTCCTCCGGCTGCGACAGGGCGTGGCTCACCACGGACCTCGACACGACGCTGCGGGCGTACGGCTTCTACCGCCATCGCGGCTGGCTTGACTGGAAGGTCGAGAATGGTCTTAGATGGATGCAGTTGTTCCCGCCGGGAACGCATTCGTCATTGGCCCCGGGCCCATCGTGAACGACAACGCTGCGCAACGGCTGCAAAACGGAATCGCACCATGACCGAGGTGCACAAGGGCTCGTGCCTGTGCGGCCGCGTGAGCTTCGTCGTCGCGGGCGCGCGGAAGCCTCCCGACGCGTGCCATTGCGTCCAGTGCCGAAAGCAGTCGGGCCATTGCTTCGTCTCCACGGGCGTGCCCAAGGCGGCGCTCACGATCACCGGCGAGGAGAACATCGCCTGGTACCACTCGTCGGCGAAGGCGCGGCGCGGGTTCTGCTCGACGTGCGGGTCGTCGCTGTTCTTCGATCCGCCGGCGCGGGACTGGATCGGGATCGCGATGGGCGCATTCGACACGGCCACGGCCGCGCGCATGGAGATGCACATCTTCGTGGCCGAGAAAGGCGACTACTACGAGATCGCCGACGGCCTGCCGCAGCACCAGCGCTGAGAGAAGGAATCGCCCTGCCACCTGCGATGCACGCCCTCGAGACCTGGCACCAGCTCGTTCGCACGCGCGATCCTAGCGGTCTTCACGCGTTGCTCGCGGCCGACGCGGTATTCCATTCGCCCGTCGTCCACACGCCGCAGAAAGGTCGAGCGCTGACCGCCATGTACCTCGGCGCGGCGTTCCAGGTCTTCTGCAACCCGACGTTCCGTTACGTCCGCGAAATCGTCGGCCCGGCGGATGCCATGCTGGAATTCGAGACCGAGATCGACGGCATCCTCGTCAACGGCGTCGACATCATTTGCTGGAATGATGCCGGACAGATCGTCGACTTCAAGGTCATGCTGAGGCCGCTGAAAGCGATCAATCTCATTCACCAGAAAATGGCGGCGATGCTTCAGGCGGGACAGTGAAGGCGATGTCGCAGCGCTCACCCTTGAACCGGACGCACGCGCAAAGCACTTTGTGTCCGAGGCTGCGTCGAAGGTAGACTGGGTCCTCCCGATCGCAAAGGCCGGCTGATGCGCGCCCTCGAGCTCAAGGTCCCGCCGCCGCTCGTTGCGCTGCTCACGGCAGCCGCAATGTGGGGAATCGGAGGCGTCACGCCAGTGATCAAGGCTCCCCCACGTGTACGCGCGGTCGTGGCGATCGTGGTCGCGCTGGCGGGTGTCGCCACAGGCATATCGGCGCTCGCTGCGTTCCGGCGCGCGAAGACCACCCACAATCCGATGAAGCCGGAAACGAGCTCGTCCCTCGTGACGTCCGGCGTCTATCGGTTCACGCGCAATCCGATGTATGCCGGCCTTGCGCTCGCATTGCTTGCGTGGGCAGTATTCCTGTCTTCGCCCTGGGCCCTGCTTGGAATCGTGGTCTTCGTGCTTTACATGAACCGCTTCCAGATCGCGCCCGAGGAGAGAATTCTCGCCGGCAAGTTCGGCGCGGCCTACTCGGCATATCAGGGAACAGTGCGCCGCTGGCTGTGAGATCCGACACCGATTCCCGTCGCGATGCGCGCGACATCGCCTGACGCGAGCGTCGGAGCGATCGCGCTTCCGCCGCCGACCGGGCCCACCCACTCCTACTGTCAGGCATCGCAAATGGTCAAGTGTCCTTACTGCAGTCGCCCCGCAATGAGCCTCGCGCGGAAGTCCGGCCTCGGCCCCGGCCGCGTGATCAATTGCCAGTCGTGCGGGAAGCCGGTGACAACGCACTCCCTGGCCGTCCTCGCGGCCATTCCCGCGTTTCTCGGCGGTCTCGTGGCCGTGAAGACAGGCGCATTCCTGCTCGGCGGCGCGGCAATCCTCGGCGGCGTCCTCGCGATGGCGCTCATCCAGACCTTCCTGATCCCGCTCGTGCGCAGCGAAGGCTGACCGATTGGGAGCGCGGCCATGAAGACGCTCGTCGCCGGCGATCTGGTACTGGAGCCGCAGGTCGCGGCGCATGCGGCGGCGATGTTTCCGGTGCTCTGCGATCCCGCCATCTACGAGTTCGAGAACGCTCCACCCGAGTCGCAGGCCTGGCTCGAAGAGCGTTTCGCGCGCCTCGAATCCCGACGCTCCGCGGACGGCGCCGAACAATGGCTGAACTGGGTCGTCCGCCTGCCTTCGGGCGTGCTGGCGGGATACGTGCAGGCCACCGTCACCGAAGGGCGCGTGGCGTACATCGCCTACGAGCTCGCGAGCAGCTTCTGGCGCCAGCGGATCGGCAGCGCCGCGGTGCGCGCGATGCAGGACGAGCTCGAAACGACCTACGGCGTGACGGCGTTCGTCGCCGTTCTCAAGGCGCGCAATGCGAGGTCCGCGGCCTTCCTGCGCCACCTCGGATTTGCCGCCACGCCGACCGCGGGCGTCCGTCCGGTCGCCCACGAGCCCGACGAAATGGCCATGTACAAGGTCGCGGGCCGCGACGAAAATGCGGGCTGAGTTGCTGCCGTACTCATCCACGCCAGGACGAACATGCCGCCGCAGGGACAGGCCGCGATGCTTCTGCTGTTCGACGTCGTGGCCGACGCGATCGCCGAGCACGACGAGTGGCACACGCACGAGCATCTTCCGGAACGGCTCGCAATTCCGGGCTTCATCCGCGGGACGCGATGGGTCGCGCCAAACGGACAGCCGCGCTATTTCGTGATGTACGAGGTCGAGGCGCTCGCCACGCTCACGTCGGGCCCATACCTCGAGCGGCTGAACAATCCAAGTCCGTGGACTGCGCGGATGATGCCCCATTACCGGGGCATGATTCGCGGATTCTGCAGCGTGACGGGGAGCTTCGGTTGCGGCCTCGGTCGCGCCGGCCTGTTGATACGCCTCAGCCCGGCAGGCGATAGCGCGTCTTCGTTGCGCGACTGGCTGCTGCAGGACGTGCTTTCTCAACTGCCCGCACGGCGCGGCATCGGCAGCGCTCGCCTGCTCGAGCGCGCCGCAACGCCGGCGATGACGCGCGAGCAGCGCATTCGCGGCGTCGACGCCGGCATCGCCTGGGCACTGCTGGTCACGGGGTACAGTGAAGATGCCGTGGCGGAGCTGATGCGCACCGACCTCGGCACGGCCTCGCTCGAAGCACATGGTGCAACGGGGATCCTGGGGGCGACGTATCGTATGGAATACTCGACCATCGATCGGGACGCAGGCCTCTAGCGGGCGAGCGATCCAGGTGCACCCATGTCCAAGTTCGTCGGCGCCACCGAGATCAAGCCGAAGCACCGGCTGTCCTGCCATTGCGGGGCGGTCGTGCTGGAGCTCGAGCTGCCGGATGGAATCGTCGATCCGCGACGCTGCGACTGCTCGATGTGTCGCCGACGCGGCGCCATCGTGGCCTCGGTGCCGCTGACCGGAATCCGCATCGTCCAGGGCGCGGATTCGCTGCGCCTGTATCAGTTCAACACCCGCGAGGCGAAGCATTATTTCTGCGTCCATTGCGGGATCTACACACATCATCAGCGGCGCTCGAATCCCCATCAGTACGGGTATAACGTGGGCTGCCTCGACGGCGTGAACCCGTTCGATCTCGGGCCGGTGCCGACGATGGACGGCATCAACCACCCGAGGGATCGCAGGAAGTGACGGTGCTCCGCCATCGCAGTGCAACCGACCATTGACCATCAGGAACGGGTTTCCCGGATGAGCATCCACGCAATCTCGAATGGCGCGATGAAGACACTGTCGGCCGCGGCCGGACTTCTCGCTCTCTGCGCCTGCGCTGCCGTCACCGCTCCGCCGCCGGACACGGTGACCGCCCAGGACGAGGCGCAGATGCGCGCCGCGGTGCAGGCGTCGGCCGACGCGTGGAACCGGGGCGATCTCAAGGGCCATCTCGCCATCTATGACGCGTCGGTCACGGTGATGACGAAATCCGGTCCGCGGCCGACGATCGAAGCCATCGAAGAGTCCTTCGGCCAGACGTACTTCGTCGACGGCAAGCCCAGGCAGAATCTCCGGATGGAGCGCGTCGACATTCGCGGGCTGTCGGCGCGCTCGGCGCTGATGACCGGAAAGTTCATTCTCTCGGGCGGCGTGGAACCCGAACAGTCGGGCTGGTTCACGCTCGTCTGGATCCGCACGCCGGCCGGCTGGCGCGCCGTGCACGACCATACGTCGTGAACCCGAGCGAGGAGTAAAGATGTCCCCCCAGACGTACCTCGAGCCGACACAACAGTCCGGCCGCGCGTTCTTCGCCCGCGGCATTACCGGCAGCATCGTCATGCTCAACCTGCTGCGGTTTCGCGCCGTCGCCGACTATGCGGCCGCCCCGGATCTCGCGCCCGGCGCGCCGATCACGGGCGAGGCGGCCTATCGGCTCTACATGGAACACACGCTGCCGCACCTCGAGCGCTCCGGTGGAAAGCTGCTCTTCTACGGTCGTGGCGGCCATTTCCTGATCGGGCCCGCAGACGAGCGCTGGGACGCGGCCATGCTCGTGCAGCAGCAGGACTCCGCCGCGTTCCTGGCGTTTGCCTCCAACCCCGAATACATGGCCGGCATGGGGCACCGGATCGCGGCGCTGGAAGACTCGCGCCTGCTGCCCCTCGTCGAAGCCGCGTTCTGATGCGCGGGCCGTACGAGGCATGAGCGCGAACGCACCGATCCGCAAGGGCTATCTGCCGGGTGCGATCGGCCGCATCGTCGAGCTCCACGCCGCGTACTATCACCGCGAGTTCGATTTCGGCCTCGCCTTCGAGAGCCGGGTGGCACGGGAGCTCGCCGAATTCTGCGAGCGTTACGACGACGCTCGCGACGGTCTCTGGCTTGCGATGAATGGTGGCGCGATCGAGGGCTCCATCGCGATCGACGGACGGCACGCCGCGGAGGATGGCGCGCATCTTCGCTGGTTCATATGCTCCGATGCCGTGCGCGGCGCCGGCACCGGCTCGGCATTGCTGTCGGCTGCCGTTTCATTCTGCCGGTCGCGGCGGTATGAGCGCGTGCACCTGTGGACCTTCGCGGGGCTCGATGCCGCCCGGCATCTCTATGAAAAATGCGGATTCCGGCTGGCGCACCAGCAACGCGGCACGCAATGGGGTGTCGAAGTCGACGAGCAGCGCTTCCTGCTCTACCTCCCGCCCGGCGACGGCGCTTAGCGGGCGCGACGCTCACCGCGGCTGGCGCGGCCCGCGATGCCATGCGGCCCGCATTCAGCCGAGTCCGGACGCAACGACCGGCGGCGTTTGACTCCATCCAGCCGGCGTAATAGTTTTGGCGACCCGGCGCCCGGCCCGGCCCATCCGAACCCGTCAAAGGCGAAACGATCATGCCCAAAGGTACCGTCCGACTGCACCGCGTGCTTCGCACGACTCCGGACCGCGTCTATCGCGCCTTCCTCGACGCCGCCGCCATGGCCAAGTGGCTGCCGCCCTACGGCTTCACGTGCACGGTGCACCACATGGATGCCAGTGTCGGCGGCACCTACAGGATGTCGTTCACGAATTTCGCGACGGGCCAGGGACACGCCTTCGGCGGCACCTATCGCGACCTCGTGCCTTCCGAACGGATCCGCTACACCGACAGCTTCGACGACCCCAATCTGCCAGGGGAAATGCAGACGACCATTACGTTGAAAAAGGTTTCCTGCGGTACCGACGTCGACATCGTCCAGGAAGGCCTGCCCGAAGTCATTCCGGTCGAGATGTGCTACCTCGGCTGGCAGGAATCGCTGGCGCAGCTCGCCACCCTCGTCGAGCCCGACATTCCGGGCTGATGCATCGCGTCCGATCCATGCGCACGAAGCCTCGGCCCAAGCGCACCCGCGGCACACTGCGATGACGGCGCGGACCGCCTCCTGCAGCTGCGGCCAGCTCACTGTGACCGCGACCGGTGAACCGGTCCGTGTTTCCGTCTGCCACTGCCTCGCCTGCCAGCGCCGCACGGGCAGCGTCTTCGGCGCGCAGGCTCGCTTTGGCAGGGACGCCGTGACGATCGCCGGCACGTCGACGACCTACGTGCGCACGGGAGACGAAGGCAGCCGTGTCACGTTCCACTTCTGTCCCGTCTGCGGATCGACGGTTCACTATGCGATGGAAGGCATGGCGGAATTCGTCGCGATCCCCGTCGGCGCGTTCGCCGAGCCGGGCTTCCCCGCGCCGACGGTGTCGGTCTACGAGGACCGCAGGCACGCCTGGGTCGGGCTGCCGCAGGACATCCAGCATCTTGCGTGAGGGACCGTGCCCGCGTTGCGCACCGATGCATCCGGCGCCAGCAGCGCGCGGTGCGTTCGCTGATCTGTCGCGGCGAGTCCGGCGACTGTCATGGATGAACTGATCCGCATCCGCCCCGCCACCGAGGCGGACGCCGCGTCGCTGCTCGCGATCTATCGTCCGTTCGTGCTGTCGAGCGCGATCTCGTTCGAAACCGTCGTGCCTTCCGCCGAGGAGTTCGCGGCGCGCATTCGCAAGGCACTCGCCGGCTGGCACTGGTTCGTCGCCGAGGCGGAAGGGCGCTGCCTGGGCTACGCGTACGGCTCGGCGCACCGCGAGCGCGCGGCGTACCGCTGGTCGGTCGAGGTGTCCGCGTACGTCGATCCGCGCGCGCATCGCAGGGGCATCGGCCGGGCGCTGTACGCGACGCTGCTGCACGAGCTCGCGCAGACCGGCTACTGCAACGCGTACGCGGGCATCACGCAGCCCAATCCCGCGAGCATCGCCCTGCACCGCAGCGTGGGATTCGAGTATCTCGGAACGTTCGAGGCGGTCGGGCACAAGTTCGGCAAGTGGCACGACGTGGCGTGGTACCAGCGGCGGCTGCGCGCCGCGCCGCCCTCCGCATGAGACAAGGGCGCCCCGGTCCGTGCAGGGCGCGACAGGAGATCCGACCTTGAACGCGGCAGCTATCGTCCAGCGACAACTCGATGCGTACAACGCGCGCGATCTCGAGCGCTTTCTCGCGTGCTACGCCGAAACGATCAGGGTGTATCGTCCGCCGGCAGCGGAGCCGGCAATCGCCGGCAAGGCGGCGTTCGGCGCGTTCTACGCCACGCAGCGGTTCAATCGCGCAAACCTCCACGCCGAGCTCGTCAACCGGATGGTGCTCGGCAGCAAGGTCATCGATCACGAGCGCATCACCGGCGCCCGCGACGCGCCGTTCGAGGTCGCCGTCGTCTACGACATCACTGGCGGTCTCATCCAGTGCACGTGGTCGTTCGAGGCGGGTTAGCGGCGCCCGGGATGTCACTGCGCCATCTCGATCGAGTATCCCATGGAACGCGGGAGGGCATCATGACCAGCTCCGCCAGCGACAAGGTTTTCGCCGGTGCGATTCCGAAGCTCTACGAAACGCACCTGGTGCCGTTGATCTTCGCGCCCTATGCCGCCGACCTCGCAGCAAGGCTCGCCGCGCGAGCGCCCTCCCGCGTGCTCGAGATCGCGGCGGGCACGGGGGTCGCGACCCGCGCGCTCGCCGCGACGCTTTCCGTGGACAGCGCCATCGTCGCCACCGATCTCAACCAGACGATGCTCGATGAAGCGATCGCGCAGGGAACCGCGCGCCCGGTCGAGTGGCGCACGGCCGATGCGATGCAGCTGCCTTTCGCCGGCGCAACGTTCGATGCCGTCGTCTGCCAGTTCGGCGCGATGTTCTTTCCCGACAAGGCGAAGGCGTTCTCGGAAGTGCGGCGGGTGCTGCGTCCCGGGGGCGTCTTCATGTTCAGCGTGTGGGACCGCATCGAGGAAAACGAATTCGCCGATGTCGTGACGAGCGCGCTCGCGGCCCTGTTCCCGGCGGACCCGCCACGCTTCATGGCGCGCACGCCCCACGGCTATCACGACCACCGCGCCATCGCGCGCGACCTGGGCGATGCAGGATTCACCGCGCCGCCTCGCTTCGAAACGGTCGCGGCCCGGAGCCGTGCGGCAACGCCCCGGATCGTCGCGATCGCATACTGCGAGGGCACGCCGCTGCGCAACGAGATCGAAGCGCGCGGCCCGGCACGCCTCGCCGAGGCGACCGATGCTGCCGAGGAAGCGCTCGTCCGGCGCTTCGGCCGCGGTGTGGTCGACGGCAGGATCGGGGCACACGTCGTCACGGTCGAGCGCTGACGGCCCGGCACATGAACGTCGCGCAGCTGAAAGCCTTCTGCCGCGGATTTCCGCACGCCACCGAGACGCACTACGGAGAGCCGTACAATTTCCTCGTCTACCGCATCGGCGACCGCAAGTTCGCGTACTTCAAGACGAGCGAGCCCGAGCGCTGGCGCTTCAGCACGCGGGTGGCGCCCGACCGGTTCATCGAGCTGACCGATATTCCGGGCGTGAAGCCGGCGCGTTATCGTGGCCGTTACCACTGGATCACCATCGTCAACGTGTCAGGCTTTCCGGCGCCATACCTCAGGGACCTGGTGCGGTGGTCGTATCAGCGGGCGCTTGCCGGGCTCAGCAAGGCCCGGCAGTCGGCGCTGCGCGCGCCCGACAATCGCTGACGCGCCGCAGCCGGACCGTTGCCGACCGTGCGCGGCAAGCGTACATTCGCGATGAATTTTCCGTGGAGGTGCGCGTGCCGGATCCCGTCGACGCGCTGGTGCTCGATCTCCTCGAGTGGATCGGGCCGCGCTCGCGCCCGTACGCCGAAGTGATCGATGCGTGGCGCACGTCGTGTCCGCGCCTGCCGGTGTGGGAGGAAGCCAATGCGCGCGGCTACCTCGTCCGCGAGCATGTCGCAGGCATCGGCGCAGCGATCGCAGTCTCCGCCACCGGTCTTGCGCTGCTGCATAGCCACCGCCGCGGGTTCGGCGTCGCGCCGCCGGCCGAGCCGGGGAATCCCGAGCGGCCAATCCACTCGGCCCGCTGATCGGTACACGAACCAATCCGAGCGATCCAACCAGGGATTCCATGTCCAGACTTCGCGTACTGAGCTTTGGCGTCTCGCTCGACGGCTATGGAGCGGGACCCAACCAGAGTCTGCAGAACCCGCTCGGCGTCCACGGCCCCGAGGTCATGGAGTGGTTCTTGAATACCCGTGTCTGGCGTCAGATGCACGGCCAGGACGGCGGCGAGACCGGCGTCGACAACGGAATGGCCAAGGAGTCCTTCGCCGGCATCGGCGCATGGATTCTCGGTCGCAACATGTTCGGGCCCGTGCGCGGACCGTGGCCCGACGACAGCTGGAAAGGCTGGTGGGGCGACGAGCCGCCGTATCACACGCAGGTCTTCGTGCTGACGCACTATCCGCGCGCGACGCTCAGGATGGCGGGCGGCACCGAGTTCCATTTCGTCACCGACGGCATTCACGCCGCGCTCGAGCGCGCAAAGGCCGCGGCGGGCGAGCGCGACGTGCGCCTTGGCGGCGGCGTGGCGACGGTCCGGCAATATCTCACTGCGGGCCTCGTCGACGAGCTCCACCTCGCGCTGCGGCCGGTGCTGCTCGGCTCCGGCGAGAATCTCCTGCAGGGCATCGACATGCGCGCGCTCGGCTACGAGTGTGCGCAGCACGTCGCGGGCGAGCGCGCGACGCACGTCATCCTGCGCAAGCGCGCATGATCCTCGCCTTCAACTTTTCCTCAGCGAAAAGGTATCTCACGCCATGAAACGAACTGTCGTCGGATTTCTTCTCGTTGCGTGCGCCTGCGCGGCGCCTTGGGCCGTGGCGCAGCAGGCGCTCGTCATCAAGCCCCTCGCGGAGCGCAAGGTCACCGAGCTGCCGCCGGGCGAGCTCTACTGGCGAATCGAGAACGTCGCGTCGACCGAGCAGGCAAGGAGCATGGCGGGCCCATGGTCGCTTGTCGCCGAGTCGGGCGGAAAGGTCTGGCTGTTCACGCTGGGCCCGGCGGGCAAGGCGTCCGCGAACGCAGCCGGCGCGACGGAAGTCGGCCCGATTCCGCGCATCACCGCGACGGAGTATCTGCTGCGCATCAACGAGGCGAGCGGACCGCCCGGAAGCGTGACCGCCGTGCACAGCCACCCGGGTTCCGAAGCGTTCTACGTCCTTGCCGGCGAGCAGAGCATTCGCGGAGCACACGGCACACAGCGCGTGAAGGCGGGTCAGGCGGAGGCAGGCCAGGCCGCCGCGTCCGCGATGCAGGTGTCCTCCAGCGGCACGACGGACCTCCATGCGCTGGTGATGTTCGTCGTCGACGCCGGCAAGCCATTCTCGTCGCCGGCGACGATGCCGTGATCCGCGCGACGAATTCCGTCCCGCGGTTCGGAGCCGCGACGCGCGCGCCGCGCGGCCTCCCTTGGATCTGAACCAGGTCACGCTGCCCGCGCTCGACGTCGCCGCGTCGGTCGCGTTCTATCGCAGGATGGGATTCGAGATCGTCGTCGATGCGCCGCACTACGCGCGCTTCAAGGCGACGGTGGGCAACGCGACGTTTTCGGTGCATGCGGTCGATGCGCTCGCGGCGCCGTCGAAGACCGTCGTGTATTTCGAGTGCGCGGACCTCGACGCGCAGGTTGCGGCGCTCGAAGCGAAGGGCATTCGCATGGCGCAGGCGCCACGCGACGAGCCCTGGCTCTGGCGGGAGGCCCGCGTCATCGATCCTGCCGGCAACGTCGTCTGCCTTTATCATGCCGGGAAGAACCGGCTCGACCCGCCGTGGCGGGTGGGCGCCAAGCACGAAGAGTGATCGGCCGAACGGAACCGCCGATCGACCGGGCCTGACGCGCGGGGAGCGCCGTGGAAATTCGCACGATCCGTCCGTCGGAAATCGAAGCCGCGCGCGAGCTGCTCGCCGCGGCCGGCTGGACGCACCGCGTTGCGGATCCGCAGATGTTCCGCGCCCTGGTGTCCCGGTCGCAGCGGACGCTGGTCGCCGTCGAGGGCGAGGAGGTCGTCGGATTCCTGCGTGCGATCACCGACGGCATGACCAATGGATACATTTCGATGCTCGTGGTTGCGGAGACCCACCGGCGAAAGGGCATCGGTCGGGCCCTGGTCGAGACGGTCATGGGGGGCGACCGCCAGATGACCTGGGTTCTGCGCGCCGCACGCACCGGTGTGGCGGCGTTCTACGAAAAGCTCGGCTTCGCGCGCTCCGAAGTGGCGATGGAGCGGCCGGGCGTGCGGCCGGGCGACGCATAGCCGATCCGACTCAGCATCGCGTCGACTTGATCCGCCATGCCCGGTCTGCGATATCGTGCTCGCATCTGAGACTTCTCACCCGGAGAACGCCGAATGAAGCACCCGATTCGCCGCCTGGGCGCCCTGCTCGGAGTGCTCGCAGTGTCCGCCTGCGGCAACAGCTCGCCGCCGACGCCCGCCTCGCCGGAGCGCGACACGCTCGCCGGCGCATGGCGCTCGCAGATCCGCTTTGCCAGCGGCGCGCTGGCCGAAGTGAAGGACCTCGAGTTCATGTACGTGTTCAACGTCGGGGGAACGCTGACCGAATCGTCGAATTACGACGGCGCACCGCCCGTGCCGCCCGCGTATGGCGTGTGGCGACAGACCGGCCCGCACCAGTTCGAGGCGAAGTACACGTTCTACTCGACCAAGGCACCCGCCTCGTTCGACGACATCAGCAAGGGCGGCGGCTGGTCGCCGTCGGGCTACGGTGTCCTCACGGAAACCGTCACGCTTGCCGAGGACGGAAAATCATACCGGTCCTCGATCGCCTATGCGGCCTTCGATCCGGCCGGCAAGCCGGTGGAGGGCGGCGGGACCGGCGCCGGCGTCGGCACCCGGATGGGGTTCTAGCATTTCAGGGCCGAATGCCCGGGCACCGCACGGCCCTTCGCCTGTCGACCACGGACACATCCTGCAGATTTCGCGCGAGGCCTCCGATGCGCACCCTGGACGAAGAAATCGCACGGCGACTTCAGGAAGCCGCCGCCGCCGGCGAGCTCGAAAGTGCCAAGGGCTACGGCAAGCCCTTTGCGGAGGACACCGGCTGGGACGCCACGCCGCCCGCGCTTCGCATGCCGATGAAGATTCTGAAGGATGCCGGCGCGGCGCCTCCGGAAATCGCGCTGTTTCACGAGCGCGCGCGGCTGAAGGCGCAGGTCCAGGCGACGGACGATCCGGCCGAGCGCGAGACGCTGCAGCAGAAGCTCTCCGGGCTCGAGCAGAACATCGCGCTTCGCCTCGAGGCACTGCGCATCAACGGGAGCCTTTGAGCGTGCGCACGGCCGCGCCGCGCGTCGGCGTGCTCCCGCGGCTCCCCGCTTCCGGGCGCCATTGATGCCCCGCCCCGATACGCTCGCGCGCTTCATTGCCCGCGTCGTGGAGAACGCGCACGCTGAAGCGATCGAGGAGTTCTACACGGAGCGCGCATCGATGCGCGAGAACCAGTCGGAGCCGCGCGTCGGCCGCGATCTTCTCGTCGCCGGCGAGCGCAGGGTGCTCGCGCGCGCGGCCTCGGTCCGGTCGCAGTGCGTTCCTCCCGTCTTCGTGAACGGCGATCGCGTCGTGATCCGCTGGATCTTCGAGTTCGAGTGGCGGGACGGAACGCGCACGCGAATGGAGGAGCTCACCTGCCAGCGCTGGGAAGGCGAGCGCATCGCGGAGGAAGAGTTCTTCTACGACCCGGCGCAGCGAACGCCGGTGCAGCCGCGCACCGATGGCTGACACCGCGTCGCTGCAGGAGGCGGGAACCCCTGAGCGCGGGCGGCTGTCTCGATGGTTCGCGCCATGAAGCGATCCGACGGAAACCTGCCCATGAAGACGCTTCTCGCCACCTTCCGCGCCATTCACGGGCTGATGGCGCTGCTGTTCGCCTGCGGCGCGCTGATGCTGATCGCGATCGCGGCCCGCATCGGGTGGCTCGCCTTCGCCGCCGGCCTCGACCGCGCGGCGGCGCAATCCATCATCGAAGCGGTCGGGCTCCTCGCCGCGGCCGTGGTTGCGCTGCAGATCGCCGAAACCATCTTCGAGGAGGAGGTCGTCCGCGACGCCGACATCAGCGCGCCGACGCGGGTGCGGCGCTTTCTTTCGCGCTTCTTCGTGGTCGTCGTCGTCGCGCTCGCGATCGAAGGGCTCGTCGCCACGTTTCGTGCGCTGCACGAGGATCCGGCGCAGCTTCCATATGCGGCCAGCATCCTCGTCGCCGTCGGCGTGGTCCTCGCCGCCTGGGGCGTGTTCGTCCGCCTCAACCGCTCGGCCGAGGAGCTCGAGCCCGAGGCGATGGCCGACGCCAAGCGCGAAGACAAGAAGCTGAAGTGATGCCCGCCCCCGGCGGTTTCGTCTGATGCGCGCCGCGAAAGCTCGTCCATCCGCCACGCAACCGATGCCGTACGCCCTCGATCACGTCTTCGTCACGACATCCGCGGGCGCGCACGCCGCGGACGCCCTCGTCGCGCTCGGCTTCACCGAGGGTCCGGGCGGCGTGCATCCCGGGCAGGGAACGGCCAACCGGCGCTTCTTCTTCCGCAATGCGATGCTGGAGTTTCTCTGGGTGTGCAACGCGGACGATGCCCGCTCCCCGCTCACGCGTCCGACCCGGCTGTGGGAGCGGTGCCAGCGCGCCGATCCGCACATCTGCCCCTTCGGTCTGTGCCTGCGTCCGGGCGACGACGCGGCGACGGCGCCCCCGTTCTCGGCGTGGCCGTACCGGCCGCGCTATCTTCCGGGCAATCTCGCCATCGACGTCGCCGGAAATTCGGAAGCGCTCGACGAGCCGATGCTGTTTCATCTCGTGTTCGGAGCCCGCCCGGATGCCGCCGCATCCTCGGACCGGCATCCGCTCGAGCACGCGACGGGCGTGCGCGAGCTGACCCGCGTGCGCTGGATGCGACCGTCACGACGCCCGCCGTCCGCCGAGCTTCGCGCCGTCGTCAAGACGGGACTCCTCGACGTCGGCGACGGCGACGCGCATGTGCTCGAACTTGGCTTCGACGACGAACCCGACCGCGGACATGCGGACCTGCGCCCGGCGCTGCCGCTCGTGCTCCGCTGGTAGCCCCGCCTGCGGCGGCTTCTTGCGTCGCCTGCCCGGCTCGCTTATCGTCTCAACCATCTCGAAGCCCTGCAATGCGCCTTGGGCGCGGGGGAGATCCGCATGCGTCTCGACGGTCGCTGCCATTGCGGCAACATTACGCTCACGCTCGACTGGAAGGGCGACCCGGCCCGGATTCCGGCACGCGCGTGCAATTGCTCGTTCTGCACCAAGCACGGCGGCGTGTGGACGTCGCATCCGGGCTCCGCACTGACGGTGATGATCGACGACCGCGCCCTCGTCTCGGAATACGGGTTCGCCACCGACACCGCCACATTTCACGTGTGCGCACGCTGCGGCGCCGTTCCCGTGGTGACGAGCGAAATCGATTCCCGCCTCTACGCGGTGGTGAACGTCAATGCCTTGGAGAATGTCGAACGGTCAGCGCTCGATCGGTCCAGCGCGGACTTCGCCGGCGAGGACGTTGCCGCGCGTCTTTGCCGCCGGACGCGGAACTGGATCGCCGACGTCCGCATCGTCGAGACGCGCTGAGGGCGCGGGGCGCCGCGCGGACCTGCAGCGCCGATACCGAAGGCCCACCCGAGGAGCGCGCCATGCGTCGTCTGCTGATCACCCTCCTGTCCGCCACGCTTGTGGTGCTCGCCGCGCCTGTCGCGTCCGCGGCGTCGCTGCGCACCGATCACCCGATCATCGGCACGTGGAAGATCGAGCTTCCCGACGGCTCCTGTCACGAGACCTACCACATTCGCCGTGACGGCACGATGGTCGTGACGAGCGCCGAGGAGATCTCCGAGTCCAACTTCACCATTTCCGACCGGCCGAGCGCCAAGGGCTTCTACAAATGGGTCGACCGGGTCACCAAGGACAACGGAAAGAAGGATTGTTCGGGCGACATCACCGTGGCAGGTCACTCCGCAACGAATTTCGTGCTGTTCAATCCCGCGCAGGATCAGTTCGTCATCTGCCAGGACGACACCGGCGAAGCCTGCATCGGCCCATTCGTCCGGCTGAAGGGCAACGACATCTGACGGAGCCATCGAAGGGCGCGTCCGCCTTCCGGACGGAAGGGCCCGGGGGACCCGCGCCGAAAAAAGGGAGGAGAAGAATGCAACGGAATCGTCCTGTCACGCTCGCGGCCGTCGCGGTGCTGGTCTCCGGCTTCGCCCTCATTCCCTGCCGCGCCGCGGCGCAGCAGGGTGCGCTGAAGGATCAGGTCGTCGGTGCCTGGACGTACGTGTCCGTCGACACCGTGCGCTCCGACGGCACGCGAGTGCCGATGTTCGGCCCCAATCCGCAGGGCATCGCGATGTTCGACGCCAACGGCCACTATGTGCTGATGACGTCGCGCGCCGGTCTTCCCAAGCTCGCGTCCGGCAACCGGAACGAAGGCACCGCTGAGGAAAATAAGGCGATCGTCCAGGGCCTCATTGCGCACTTCGGCACGTACTCCGTCAACGAAGCGGACCGGACGATCACGTTTCGCATCGACGCGAGCTCGTTTCCGAACTGGAACGGCACGGTGCAGGCCCGCCCCTTCGCAATCACGGGTGACGAGCTCCGGTGGACGACGGCGGGATCGAGCGGCGGCACCGCGGAAGTCGTCCTGAAGCGCGCGCGCTGAGCTTCGCGTTCGCCGCCCCGGATCGCCCGATCGCGCAGACCGACGGATCACGCCGTGACAATCGACGTTTGCCTTGCGGGCGCCACCGGCTGGGCGGGCTCCGCGCTCGCCCGCGGCATCGCGGCGTGCCCCGACCTCGCGCTCGTCGCTGCCATCGCGCGCCGTCAGGCAGGGCAGGTGCTGGGCGACGCGATCGGCGAGCCGCGGCTGCCGGTGCGCATCGTCGGCACGGCTGCCGAAGCGCTCGAGCGCCGCTGCGACGTCTTCGTCGAATACACGAAGCCTGCCAGCGCCAGGCCGAACGTCCTGGCCGCACTCGCGCACGGGGCGCACGTCGTCATCGGCACGTCGGGCCTCACCGAGGACGATTATGCGGAGATCGATCTCGCCGCGCGCCGCGCGCGGCGCGGCGTGCTCGCCTGCGGCAATTTTGCGCTGACGGTCGTGCTGCTGCAGAAATTCGCGGAATCCGCCGCGCGGCTCATCCCGCAATGGGAGATCATCGACTACGCGCACGACGACAAGCCCGACGCGCCGAGCGGCACCGCGCGCGAGCTCGCCTTTCGCCTGTCGAAGGTGCGCGCGCCGGAGCCCACGATCGCCCCCGACAGGAGCATCGGGCCCCGCGCGGCGCGCGGCGCCACGGTATCGGGCTCGCAGGTCCATTCGATCCGCCTGCCGGGCTTCGTGATCGGCGCCGAAGTGATCTTCGGCATGCCGGACCAGAAGCTCTCGCTTCGGCACGACGCCGGCAACAGCGCCCGGCCCTACGTCGACGGCGCGCTGCTTGCGATCCGCAAGGTGGGAACGCTCGTCGGCGTGCATCGGGGCCTCGACGCGGTCCTCGAACTCTAGAACCTTTCGAAAAATCGGCTGCGCAACCCGATTGCATTGTCATGTCCTCACTCGCCCCTCGCTGTACGTCCAGGTACTATCTCGGGGCTCGCTGCGGGCCCTCATTTGCCAACTGAGGCACTCGGGTCGCTCGCCTCATTTTTCGAAAGGTTCCCCTCGACGACTGACGAACATACGATGCAAACCAGCACTCGAAGGCTTTTGCCATGTGCCGAAACATCCGAACCCTCTTCAATTTCGCGCCTCCGGTGACCGAGGACGAGATCCACGCCGCCTCGCTTCAGTTCGTCCGCAAGGTGAGCGGCTTCAACAAGCCGTCAAAGGCCAACGAGGCCGCGTTCGACGCTGCGGTCGAGGCCATCGCGGCCATCTCGGCGCAGCTCCTCCACTCGCTGACCACGACCGCGCCCCCGCGGTACCGGGAGGTCGAGGCGGCACGGGCGCGCGAGCGCTCGGCGCGACGCTTTCCGGCCTAGCGCCGCGCTCGCGTTCTTCATCGGGCAGTTGCGCCCATCGCGCCGCCGGCAGGTGCGCTCGTGCCCGAGGCAGCCGAATGCGACAATGCCGCCTCCATCCTGCCGGAAGCTGCCCCGATGAGCGCCGAGCTTCGCCGCGGTGACTACACGATCTCGACCGAGCCTGCCCGGCTCGACGTGACGGCCATCCACGCCTATCTCACGCGGAGCTACTGGTCGCCCGGCATTCCGCGCGCCATCGTCGAGCGTGCCATCGCCCATTCGCTGTCGTTCGGGCTCTTCCACGGCGACGCGCAGGTCGGGTACGCCCGTGTCGTGACCGACCGCGCGACCTTCGCCTATCTTGCCGACGTGTACGTGCTCGAGGATCACCGCGGCCGGGGACTGTCGAAATGGCTGCTGGAGACGGTCCTCGCCTACCCTGAATTGCAGGGACTGCGGCGTTTGCTGCTGGCGACGCGCGACGCCCACGGCCTCTATGCCCGCTACGGCTTCGAGCCGCTGGCGAACCCGACGCGGCTGATGGAAATTCTCGACCCCGACGTGTACGGCGTCGCCTGACAGCCCGCGACGCGCGAGTCCCCCATGCTACGGATCGACCACTTCCGATGAGCGACGACAGCACCCTCGAGGCAACCTTCTGCTTCGTCGACATCGCGGGCTACACCGCGCTGACCGATACGCACGGCGGGCAGGCCGCGGCCGATCTCGTCGACGAGTTCGCGGCCCTGGTTCGAGCGACCGCCGAACCGCTTGGCCGCCTGCAATCGCTGATCGGCGATTGCGCGTTTCTCGTGTTTCCGGATCCGGTGACCGCCACGACCGCGCTGGCGGCGCTGTATGCCGAGATTGCCGACCGCCGGCATTTCCCGATCGTGCGAACCGGTTTGCATCACGGCTCCGTGCTCTGCCGCGGCGGACAGCACTTCGGCTCGACGGTGAACATCGCAGCGCGCGTCGCGGCGCAGGCGGTCGGCGGCGAGCTGCTCTGCACCGAAGGCGTCGCGCAGGCACTCGCGCAGGCGAAGCATCCGGACGTCACGCTGGTGCATCGGGGCACGACCGCGCTCAGGAATCTTTCCGAGCCGCTCGACCTCTACGAGATCCTGCTCGCCGGGTCGGCGCGCGAATTCGTCATCGATCCCGTCTGCAAGATGCAGGTCGACAAGCGGCACGCGGCGGGCGACCTGCACGTCGACGGCCATACCTTCTGGTTCTGCTCGCTCGCCTGCGTCGAGCGGTTCGCGCGCCAGCCCGCCGCCTACGTGGCGCGCGCGATACCCGGTACGGAGCGCTGAATGCCGCGCGCACGTCGTCTGACGAAAGATTGGGCCCGGAGTGCGGTGCTGCTCGTTGCCCTCGCCGCGCTGGCGGGATGTTCCGCGAAGAGCTGGTACGCCGGCCTGCAGACCGCCGCCGAAAACGAATGCCGGCGCCTGCCGCCCGGGGAGACGCCGGGATGCCTCGACCGCGTGAACAAGATGTCCTACGAGGACTACGAGCGGCAACGGTCCGGCAGGAATCCGTAGAGGCCCGAAGTTGAATCCGCGAGGCGCCACTTTGCCATCGGAAGATCCTGCGCCCGACAGGGTTCGCCGCACGCTGCAGACCTGGCGCGGCAGCTGTCACTGCGGCGCGGTCACGTTCACCATCGAGACGGACTTTCCCGAGCTCACGATGTGCGACTGCTCGATGTGCCGGCGCCGGAACGCGGTGATGGTGAAGGTCCACGAAAGCCGGTTCCACCTGCTGTCCGGCGAGTCCGCGCTCAGCGAGTACCGCTTCCACACGAACACCGCGTGCCATTTCTTCTGCCGCATCTGCGGCATCTACCCCTTTCCTCGGAAGCGCGTGACGCCCGACCACTTCGGCGTCAATGTATTCTGTCTCGAAGGCTTCGACCCCACGGGCATCCCGGTGCGGCGCGCGATCGGCGCGGCGATGCCATGAGGGCCCGCCTCGGCTTCATCGACAGCAAACGGAGAAGCGCCCGTGTTCGGCATCCATGACTACGCGAGCTTCGTCGCCGCGATCATCGTCTTCCAGCTGATCCCCGGCCCGGGCACGCTCGCCATCCTGAACGCGACCACGCGCAACGGCATCGGCGCGGGCATGGGGGCGGTCGTCGGAACCCTCGTCGGCGACTTCGTGTTCATGCTGGCGGCGGTGGCGGGACTCGCCGCGGTGATGCGGGCGAATCCGATGCTGTTCGCAGCGCTGCAATGGTTCGGCGCGGGCTATCTGTGCTGGATCGGCCTGGAGCTCCTGCGCGCGCGGACTGACGCGACGGCGACGAGGGACGAACCGCGGCAATCGGGATGGCGCTGTTTTCGGCAGGCCTGCGCCGTCAGCCTGACCAACCCGAAGGTCGTGCTGTTCTTCGTCGCCTTCTTTCCGCTCTTCCTCCGGCCCGGCGCGTCCGCGCCGACGCTGCTCGTGATGATGGCGCACGTCACGCTGATCAGCTTCCTCTACCAGGCGGGTCTCGTCCTCGTCGGCAATGCCGTCGCGCGCGGCCTGCGCAATATGCCTTCCGCGCGCCGCATCGCGACGCGCGCAGCCGGCATCGCCCTTGTCGCCTTCGGCGTCAAGCTCGCGATCTCCAACCGCTAGCGCCGTCGGAGCGACCCGTGCAGATGAGCACGCTCGTCATCGGTCTCCTCGCCGGCGCGCTCGGAGCCGCCTATTTCGTCTATGGCAAGCGTCAGGTGAAGGTCGCGCCGATGGTTGCCGGCGCGTTGCTCTGCGTCTATCCGTACTTTGTCGACGGCACATTGTGGCTCGTGCTGATCGGCGTGGCACTGGCGGCCGCGCCGTTCGTGCTCGATCGCTTCTTTCCCTGACATCCGGAAATCCGCGCGGCGCATCGAGCAGCCGGTCATCCCGGCACGACCATGAAGATCCTCGACACCGAGCGCCTGTCGCTGCGCCGGCTCGCGTCGGATGACGCCGCGTTCATCCGACGCCTGGTGAACGAGCCTGCGTGGCTGCGCTTCATCGGCGACCGGGGCGTGCGCGACGACGACGATGCGCGGCGCTATCTCGAGAAAGGGCCGCTCGCGATGTACGCGACGATGGGCTTCGGGCTCTTCCTCGTCGAGACACGGGACGGCGGAGCGCCCATGGGCCTCTGCGGCTTCGTCAAGCGCGAGACGCTTCCCGACGTCGATCTCGGGTTCGCGTTTCTGCCGGCGTTCTGGGGCCAAGGCTACGCTTACGAAGCCGCGGCCGCGACGATGGCGTTTGGACATCGCACGCTGGGGCTCGCGCGCGTCGTCGCGATCACCGCGCCCTACAACCAGCCGTCGATCCGCCTGCTCGAGCGCCTGGCCTTTCGCTTCGAGCGACGCGTGCGGCTGGGGGATGACGCCGAGGAGCTCTGCCTGTACGCTGCCGCGAACGGCGGGGCGACCACCTCGGAAGCGCGATGACCGCGATCACTGTGAAATCCAGGGAAACCGCTGCACCTGTCGACGTCCGGCCGCTCACCGCCGCGCGCCTCGCGGACTTCCTCGCTTTCTTCGACGGCGATGCCTTCGCCGACAATCCGAAATGGGCGTCGTGCTACTGCCAGTGCTTCTACGAAGACCACTCGAAGATCCGCTGGAACGACCGCACCGCCGCCGAAAACCGCGCAGCGGCGTGCCATCGCGTCGACGAAGGCGCGATGCAGGGGTTTCTCGCGTATCGGGACGGCCGCGTCGTCGGCTGGTGCAATGCGGCGCCGCGATCGTTGCTGCATGCGCTCGACGGCGAGCCGATCCCGGACGGCGCGCAGGCGGGCACGATCCTGTGCTTCCTGGTGGCGCCCGCCGCGCGCGGCGGCGGCATCGCGACGTCGCTGTTGCGCGGCGCCTGCGACGGCCTGCGCGCGCAGGGGCTTCGCCACGTCGATGCGAATCCCCGGCCGAATGCCACCGGCACGGACGAGAATCACTATGGTCCGCTGAAGATGTACCTCGCGGCCGGGTTCTCGGTTGAGCGAACCGACGACGACGGCAGCGTGTGGGTGCGCCTTGCTCTTTGACGGGAGGCCGGCATGATGAAGGCGATCGCGGCGGGACTCGTGACGTGGTTCGTCATCGCGACGCTCGGCAACTTTGTCCTGCGCGCAGCGCTGCCGGCCTACGCGGCGGTCGAGGTCGCGATGGACTTCACGCTGGGCATGCAGGTCGCGCGCCTCGCGCTCGGCATCGTCTCGTCGCTTGGCGCCGGCTTTGTCGCCGCATCGATCTCGGTCCGGGAACGCCGTGACGTGGTCATCCTGACGGCGCTGCTGCTCGTGCTTTTCCTGCCCGTGCACTTCTCACTCTGGCAGCGGTTCCCCGTCTGGTATCACGCGGCCTTCCTGCTCTCGCTCGTTCTCGCCCCGACAATCGGCGCCGCGCTGCGGGCGCTCGTCGCCGGCGCGCGACGCGACGCCTCCGCGTAAGCGCTGCGTCCGCAGGCAATCCGTCGTCGCGCATCACCAGGCAGTTGCCGGGACTACACCGATGCCGGGCCGGATCATCTTCATCCACGGCGCGTCGAGCGCCGGCAAGACCACGCTCTGTCGCGAGCTGCAGGCGCGCCTCGACGAGCCGTTCTGGCACTATTCGATCGACCATTTCCGCAACACGGGCGTGCTTCCCTCGCCGCGCGGCGACAACGGCGCATTCGCGTGGTCACGGCAGCGGCCGGCGTTCATCGCGGGCTTCCACCGCTGCCTTCCCGCGCTGGCGCTGGCCGGCAACAACCTCCTGGTCGAGCACATCATCGAGTCCGAGGCGTGGATGGCGCGCCTGTCGCGCCTGCTCGCGCCGATCGACGTGTTCTTCGTCGGATTGCACTGTCCCGTGGACGTGCTCGAAGCGAGGGAGCGCGCGCGCGGCGACCGGCGCGAGGGCGAGGCGCGAGACGACGCGTCGAAGGTCCACAGCTTCGGCGAATACGATCTCGAGATCGACTCGACCCTTGCGGCCGGGGACAACGCGCGGCGCGTGATCGATGCCTGGACTGCGCGCACGCGACCGGCTGCCTTCGAGCGAATGCGCGCCGGGTTGCAGCCTGAGGATCCGGATGCAGGCTGATCCCTCGGCTCGCGGCGCAGGCATGTAACGCGCGTCGGCGGATCGGCGCAGCCCAAACGAACTGCCACACCAACGGGACGGGAGGATTGGCACATATGAAGCGATTCGGCATCGCGCTCGTCTATGCGATCGGCGGCTACGTCGTCGCCGCGTTCGCGCGCTACTTCCTGATCGGCGAATTCTCGTCCAACACGCACGATCGTTCGGTCGAGGCCGCAATGACCAGCGTGTTCGCATGGGGTCCCCTTGGCGCGGCGGTCGCGTTTATCATAGGCTTCGTCCGGCATGGCGCGCCCGGGAGCCCGCCGGGCTGAGCCGTTCGTCGTACGTGCGGAAGCACAGGAGAGCAGCATGGCAAAAGGCTACTGGATCGTGCGCGTGGATATCACCGACCCCGTTCGGTACAAGGACTACATCACCGCCAACGCGAAGCCGCTGGCGAAGCACGGCGGGCGTTTTCTCGTGCGGGGCGGCGCGTTCGAAAACCCGGAAGGCGGAAGCCGTGCCCGCAATGCCGTGATCGAGTTCCCGAGCTACCAGGCCGCGCTCGACTGCTGGAAGTCCCCGGAATACCAGCACGCGATCGCGCTGCGCCAGCCCGTGTCGACCGCGGACCTAATCATCATCGAAGGCTACGATGGTCCGCAGCCCGCCTGACGCCGCGCACGGCGCTGCCCTGAAAGCACCTCGCGCGAGCGTGGACACGCCCGCGAACCCCGCCGCGGCCGTCGATGTGGTCGCCGGCATCGGCCGCTGCCGGCCGGGAGGCACCTATTCGCTGGTGGAAGCCGTCGATCTCGTCTCGCAGACGATCGCGCACTGCCGCACCGCGGGCATCGCGCGTCTGCTGTTCGATGCGACCGGCATGACGGGATTCCCTGTGCCGACGCTGATCGAGCGCTTTCTCATGGTCGAGGACTGGGCACTGGAATCCACGGGAACAGTGACCGTTGCCATGGTGGCGCGCGATGAGTACATCCACCCGCAGAAATTCGGGGTCAAGGTCGCCGAGCGTTTCGGACTCGTGTGCGACGTCTTCACCGCAGCAGACGATGCGCTGCGCTGGCTCGCCGACGGCGGGCGGCCCTCGACGTGACATGACGCAAGGCAGATTCGCATTGCCGTCCGGTCGCGCCGGGCGCCGCTGACCGATCGAGGCGAAGCCATGGCCGTTCGCGTCGTTCAGCTCGGCAGCCCCCGCGCCGCGAACGAGGGCCTGCGAATCGGCACGGTGCGTCGTCCGCCGCGTGGCGTCGCCAAGTCCGCCTTCGCCTCAGGAAACTGGTACGACGTATGGTTTCCGAATCTCGCGCCGAGCGCCGCCGCGGTGAAGGCCGCGCTGCAATCCTCCGGCCCCCGCGAATGGGCGGCATTCGCGAGGCGGTATCGCGCGGAAATGGCGACCCCCGACAACCGGCGGACGCTGGACCTCCTCGCCGCGCTGTCGCATCATGCGCATTTCTCGGTCGGCTGCTATTGCGCCGACCCGTCGCGTTGCCACCGCTCCATCCTGCGCGAGCTCCTCGCGGAGCGCGGCGCCCGTTTTCGGGATTAGCGAATCCGCGCGCCGCCTCCGTCGCATGGGCGTTGCGAAGGAGTTATCCATGGCAAGTCCGGAAACCGGCCACGAAATCCGCGAGCTCGCACGCTACCAGGTGCGGGCCGAGGCGCTGCCGCGCTGCCTCGCCCCGATCGCCGAGTTCGTCGCCTACGTGCGCGTGCAGGAGCCCGGCACGCTGCGCTACGAGGTGTGGCAGGAGCACGGCGATCCGACCCGCTTCGTTCACCTCTTCATCTTTCGCGACGATGCAGCGCAGCGGCGTCACTCCGAATCGGCCGAGGTGAAGCGCTTTGCGTCGGTGCTCTATCCCGAATGCATCGCGCCGGTGGATTTCGTCGGCTACCGCGAAATCGCGTCCAACCTGCGATGACGCGCCCGCCGATCCCCGCGGCTGGCGCGCCCGCTCGGCGCCGGCGCCCGCCATGACCGACCGCTGCGAGCACTTCGAAACGATCGCGGACGTGGCACCGCGCACGCCCGGCTGCGAAGAGTGCATGGCGCTCGGCGCCGAATGGAACGAGCTGCGCGTCTGCCTCGCCTGTGGTCACGTCGGCTGCTGCGAGGATTCGGAGCACGCGCATGCGCTCGCGCACTTCAACGCCACCGGGCATCCGATGATCGTTTCGCTCTCCCGCGACGAATCGTGGGGCTGGTGCTACGTGCATCGGCGTTACTTCGATCCGATGCCGGGGCCGCTCCCCGGCCGGCGGCCGACGCTCGGGGCGATCGTGCGCCGCGTATTTCGCCGCTGACGGCGCGCCGGCATGCGATTGCAAGCCCTGCTGGTCACGGTTGGTCTTGCCGCGGCGTGTGCCTTTCCGGCGCAGGCTGCGTCCGCGCAGGTCGCCGGCGCGTTCGCGCCGAACATCGTCGAGGTCACGCCGCGGCTCGTCACGTCGGGCCAGCCCACCGAAAAGGGACTGGCGACGCTGCAGGCGCGCGGCTTCGAGGCGGTCGTATATCTGGCGCCGCCGACCGTGTCCGACGCCGTCCGCGACGAGGCACTGATCGTCGGGCGCCAGGGGCTCGTCTTCGTCGACATCCCGATCCGGTTCGACGCGCCGACGGAGCAGGATTACGAGACCTTCGCCGCCATCCTCACGGCGCTTGGCTCGCGCAAGATCCTCGTGCACTGCCAGGTCAACATGCGCGCCTCGACGATGGTGTTCCTGTACCGCGTGCTGGCGCTGAAGGAGGATCCCATTCGGGCCTACGAGGCCGTCACCGCCGTCTGGGTGCCCGAAGGCCCGTGGAAACGCCTCATCGCGGATCTCATGCGCAAGCACGGCGTGAGGTTCGACACGTATTAGTGCGCTCGCCTTCATCCGACCGTTTCCCGACCGAGGAGTCGATCGTGACCATCTCCCGTCTCGGCATCGTCCCCGGCACCGACGGCCTGCCGATCATCAGCAAGGCGGTGATCCGCGGCGACACCGTCTACGTCTGCGGCGTCACGCCTGAACCCGTAGGCGACGTGAAGGCGCAGACGCGCCAGGTGCTGGAGCGCATCGACCGCCTGCTGCAATCGGCGGGAACCGACAAGTCGAAGCTCCTGACCGCGCAGGTGTGGCTCGCCGACATGAAGCTCTTCGCCGAGCACAACGCGGCGTGGAACGAATGGGCCGATGCCGAGAATCCGCCGGTGCGCGCGTGCGTCGGCGCCGAGCTGTGGCGCCCCGGCATGCTGGTCGAGATCATGGTCACAGCGGCCCGGTAGACCGCGCGAGGCCGGGTCGACGGCCGTCGCGGTGCCTCTATAATGCCCGTCGACGCGTTCCGCGGGGCACCGAGACATGGACCACTCCCTCACCACCACTGCGTTCACGCTCGACGGCTATCGCATCACGCGCAACCTCGGCGTCGTGCGCGGGATCATGGTCCGCTCGCGGTCGATCTTCGGCACCATCGGCGGCTCGCTGCAGAGCCTCGTCGGCGGCAACATCTCGCTGTTCACGAGCCTCTGCGAAAAGACCCGCGCCGAAGCATTCGACCTGATGACCGCCCATGCGCGGGAACTCGGCGCCAATGCGGTGATCGGCATACGCTACGACGCCAACGACGTGATGGAAGGCGTGACCGAAGTGCTCTGCTACGGCACGGCCGTCGTCGTCGTGCCCAATTCCTGACGCCGGCATCGGGGATGAATTGCGGAAATTGGTCGCGACGTTCCAGGCCCGCGGCGCGACCGCGCCATTGATCTAATTCGGCAGAGGCTCCACGGCAGGTCATACAGCGCGAGGCGCCCATGTTTGCAGGACACGTCGGTGCGGGGCTTGCGTTCGGCAGCGCCGACCGGGACATCAATGTTGGGGCGTTCGTCTCGGCCGCCCTGCTTCTCGATGCATTGCTCTGGACGTTCGTGCTGCTGGGCTGGGAATCCGTCGTGCTGCCCGCCGACTTTGAACGCACGCACCAGGCGCAGTACGCATTTCCGTATTCGCACGGGCTGGCCGCCGCGATGGCATGGTCGGCGGCGGCCGGTGCCGCGTGCTGCGTCGGCCGGCGCCGCGCCGCCGGAGCATTTCGCACCGGGCTACTCGTCGGGGCGGCCGTATTCTCGCATTGGGTGCTGGATGCGCTGGTCCACGCGCCCGAACTGCCCGTCGCCGGCGCGGATTCGGTGAAAGTCGGCATGTGGCTGTGGCGCAACCTGCTCGCGGCGCTTTGCATCGAGGCTCTCATCCTCGTCGGGGGGCTCGTTCTGTTTCTTCGCGCGGCGCGTCTTTCGCGCGCTCGAAGTGGCGCGGTGGCCCTTCTCTCGCTGCTGATCCTCGCGTTCACCGTGATCGGAATGACGATCGCCCCGGCACCGCCGTCGGACACGGCGATGGCGGCAGGCTCGCTTGCAACCCTTGCCGCGGTCTGCGCGCTGTACCTGTGGCTGGGACGAGGGGCTGCCAGGGTCGTGCACGCACGGGAGGCGCAGCCATGATCAGGAGAGCCCATGTGCGGTAAGGATCGTGTTCACGACTCGGCCGCCATATGACGGGCGGCGCGAGGCAGGCAGCGCGCGCGCGGAACTCCGGGCACCGCTGATGCCCGGACCGACGATCACCACGGAGGCGTCCCCCGATGCCGGGGACATCGCGGTCGTCGCCCGCGGCATGCGCGATCACGCGCTGGCGCAGATTGCGGGCAACGAGTCGCCGCCATTCGCCTGCTTTGCGCGGGAAGGCCGCGTCATCGTCGGCGGCGCAGTGGGCCGCATCATCCTCAACCGCCTTTTCGTGGAGCTCCTCTGGGTCGAGGCGTCGCGCCGGGACGAGGGGCTGGGAACGGCGCTCCTCACCGCGCTGGAGGAGCGTGCGCGCGAAAGGGGCTGCGCCGACGCGCTGCTCGAAACCTTGAGCACGGACGCAGCCAGGCTCTACACTTCCGCCGGTTACCGGCTGCAGGTCGAGGTGCCGGACTACATCCCGGGATTCGCCAAGCGCGTGTTCGTGAAATCACTGGCCTGAAATGAGCCTTCCGATCTCGCCGTTCGTAAAGACCATCGTCCTCCTGACGCTGTCGAACGTCTTCATGACGTTCGCGTGGTACGCGCACCTGCGCAACCTTGCCGACAAGCCGTGGTTCGTCGCGGCGTTCATCAGCTGGGGCATCGCCTTCTTCGAATACATGCTCCAGGTGCCGGCGAACCGCATCGGCTATCGCGAGCTCGAGCTCGGCCAGCTCAAGATCCTGCAGGAGGTGATCACGCTCGCGGTCTTCGTACCGTTCTCGCTCTACTACATGCAGCAGCCTTTGCGGCTCAACTACCTGTGGGCGTCGCTTTGCATGTGCGGCGCCGTGTACTTCATGTTTCGCGCCTGACCGTACGTCGCAACGCGCCGCGCCGGCGTTGCGCCACAACTCAAGCAGGATCATATCTCGAGGGGGGCCGTGCCATGGGTGTCAAGTTCATTCGGATCGCCGTCATTTACCTTCTGATCGGCGCCTGCGTCGGACTGGGAATGGGGATGTCGCAGCAATTCACGCTCGCGCCGGTGCATGCGCACCTCCTGCTGCTGGGATGGGCGTCGATGGCGCTCGCGGGTCTCATCTACCACTGGTACCCGGCGGCGGGCGCGACGCTCCTCGCCCGGATCCACTTCTGGGTGCACAACCTCGCGCTGCCGGTGTTCATGGTCTCGCTCGGCTTCTTGCTCACGGGCACGCAGGCGGCGATGCCCTTCGTCGCCGGCGCGGCGACCTTCATGCTGGTCGGGCTCGCGCTCTTCGCGGCCAATGTCATCATGAACGTGAAGGCGGCGTAGGCGGCATCGCGCGCGGCGAAACGGAAGCTGCGATGAAGGCGTCGATGGCGGAGCTGCTGCGCCGCCTTCCGGGCGCGCCCAGCGCGAAATGGCCGGACGGCGAGCGGTTCGTCACGGCGCTTGCGCATGGGACGATGTCGGTCGAGCTCTATGCGCCGGTCGGCGCGGATCCGCAAGGCCCGCACACGCAGGATGAGCTGTACTTCATCGCCGCGGGCCGCGGCGAGATCGTGATCGCGGACGAGCGCCACGCGTTCGTGAAGGGGGACGCGTTCTTCGTCGCCGCCGGCGCCCCGCATCGGTTCGAGAGCTTCACCGACGATTTCGCCACATGGGCGGTGTTCTGGGGGCCGCCCGGCGGCGAGCCCGATTCATGATCGCCATTCGGAGGATCGTGCGCTCGGAGGATGCGCCGCGTGCGGGCCTCACCGAGCTCCTCGTCGACACCGTCGACCGCGGTGCCTCGGTGGGATTCTTCGCGCCGATGCGCACTGCGACGGCCGACGCCTACTGGGACGACGTTCTGGCACACCTCGGCCCGGCGCTTCTGCTCTGGGTCGCGGAGGCGGACGGCACGGTCGCGGGATCGGTGCAGCTCGCGCTCTGCGAGCGCGAAAACGGCCGCCATCGCGCCGACGTGCAGAAGCTTTTCGTGCACGGCTTGCATCGGGGTCGCGGCATCGCGTCGCTGCTCATGGCGGCGCTGGAAGCCCAGGCGCGCGCCCACGGGCGCTCTCTGCTCGTCCTCGACACGCTTGCGGGCTCCGCCGCCGAGTCCGTCTATCGCCACCTCGGCTGGATCCGGGTCGGCGAGATCCCCGAGTTCGCCGCCTTCCCCGACGGCACGCTGCAGCCGACCGCGTACTACTACAAGATCCTCGCGCGCTGAGCCGTAGCGCGACCACGTCGCGTTGACGCCGCGGCACCGCACTCCCAGAATGGCGCGTCCCCCCACTCCCTGGAGGCCATGATGACCGGACTGACTGCGTTGTGGATCCCGATCGTGGTGTCGGCCGTGCTCGTGTTCATCGCGAGCTCGATCATCCACATGGTGTTGCCGTGGCACAAGAACGACAATCGGGCGGTGCCCGACGAGCAGCGCTTCCGCGACGCCGTGCGGCCGCTGGCGCTGCCGCCCGGCGACTACGTGGTGCCGCGGCCGGCCAGCATGGCCGACTGCAAGACGCCCGAGTACACGGAGAAGATGATGCAGGGGCCCGTGATGGTCTTCACCGTGATCCCGAACGGCCCGATGACGATGAACCGCAGCCTCGTCCAGTGGTTCGTGTTCTGCGTCGTCGTCAGCATTCTCGCCGCGTACGTCGCCGGCGCGGCGCTGCCGCCCGGCACGCCCTACCTTCGCGTGTTCCAGATCGCCGGCGCCACGGCGTTCATCGGACACGCGGTCGCCGCGTGGCCGATCTCGATCTGGTACGGCCGCGCCTGGAGCACGACGCTCAAGAGCACCATCGATGCGCTCGTCTTCGCGCTCATCACCGCCGGAATGTTCGGCTGGCTGTGGCCGCACTGAAATCACGCGGCCGACAAACGGGAACCAATGACTGAAATCTCCGAGCTCCTCAACCGGCACCGCTCGATCCGCCGCTACAAGCCCGACCCGATCGACCCCGCGCTCGTCGCGGCCGTGTGCGCCGAAGCGATCGCGGGCGGGTCCTCCTCCGGCAATCTCAACAGCGTCTCGATCGTCCTGACGCGCGATGCCGCGCGCAAGCGCAGGCTCTACGAGCTCCATTTCGAGCAGCCGATGGTGCTGCAGGCGCCGCTCGTCGTCACGTTCTGCGCCGACTGGTTCCGCACGCGGGAGTGGCTGAAACGGCGCGGCGCGCGCGACAACTTCAACAACTTCATCGGCTACCACGTCGCGGCGTTCGACGCGATGATCGTCGCGCAGAACGCCTGCCTCGCCTTCGAGGCGCACGGCCTCGGGATCTGCTACATGGGGACGACGCTGCACTCGATGACGGAGATCGCGCAGTTCCTCGAGCTGCCCGACACCTGCCTGCCGGTGACGGCGATCGTCGTCGGGTATCCCGACGAGAATCCGGACAAGCGCGATCGCCTGCCGGCGGCCGCGTTCGTGCACGAGGAGACTTATCGGCGGCCGACGGAGGACGAGCTTGCGGCGATCTACGAGCGGCGCGAGGTGAAGGGCTGGGAGCGCTACATGGCGATGCCCGACCTCAAGGCGGCAATCGAGGCGCGCGGCATCACCTCGCTCGCGCAGTTCTACACGAGCGAGATCAAGTACGACCCCGACGTCTTCCGCGAGGATTCGGCGAAGCTCGTCGCGCTGCTCGAAGCCAAGCATTTCCTTCCCTGAGGCGGCGTTCGCATGCCTGCCCTGCTGCTCGATCCGAACGCGTGGGTCGCGTTCCTGACGCTGACCGCGCTCGAGCTCGTGCTCGGCATCGACAACGTCATCTTCATCTCGATCCTGGTCGATCGGCTGCCGCGCGCGCGGCGCGAATTGGCACGGCGCACGGGTCTCTTCCTCGCGATGTTCATGCGCATCGCGCTCCTGTTCCTGCTGGCGCGACTGATCGGCTTCACGCAGCCTCTCTTCGCGGTGGCGAGCCAGGAGATTTCCGGCCGCGATCTCGTCCTCATCGGCGGCGGCCTCTTCCTCCTGTGGAAGAGCACGAGCGAGATCCACCAGCTGCTCGAAGGCCGCGAAGGGAGCGCCGCGGGCGGCGCGCCGGCCTCGTTCGTCGCGGTGATCGCGCAGGTGATCGTCATCGACATCGTGTTCTCGCTCGACTCGATCGTCACCGCCGTCGGCATGGTCGACCGGATCGAGGTGATGATCGCCGCGGTCGTCGCATCGGTCCTTCTGATGCTGGCGTTCGCGGGCGCGGTCGGCCGCTTCGTCTCGGCGCACCCGACGGTGAAGGTGCTCGCGCTCGCGTTCCTGTTCGTGGTCGGCGTCGTGCTCATCGCCGATGGCTTCGAGCACCACATTCCGAAGGGGTACGTGTACTTCGCGATGGCGTTCTCGATGGTCGTCGAGATGCTGAACATCCGGATGCGCCGGCGCAGCGGGCCGCCCGTCGACCTGCGCGAGCCCTATGGGCGCGACGGGCACTAGCCGCGCCTGCGCCGTTCGCCGCGCGCGCCCGGGTCCGCCGTGACGGCGCCGCGCGGCAGGGCGCCCTCCACGCTGCTCGCCGCGGGGATGTATTTCGCGGTCGTGTTCGGCGCGGGGTTCGTGCTGGGGACGATCCGCGTGCTGTGGGCGGTGCCGCGCTTCGGTCCGCGACTCGCCGAGCTCATCGAAGCCCCGATCATGCTCGTGGTCATTGTCATCACCGCGCGCTGGATCGTGGGCGGCTATGCGCGCCAATTCTCCCGACGGCGCCGCGCAGCGTTCGGCGCGCTGGCGCTGCTCCTGACGCTCGTCCTCGAGCTCGCGCTGGTGCCGCTCGTGCGCGGCCAGTCGATCGGAACCTATTTCACCGAACGCGACCCGATTGCGGGTTCGGTTTATTATGTGCTCCTGGTCCTCTTCGCCGCGATGCCGGCGCTGCTGCGACGACGATGACCGTGCCGCGAGGTGCGCGATGCAAAGACCGCAGCCGGGTGAACGGTTCGCCACCGAAGTCACGCTGACGCCGAACGTCGTCGCGCATTACGCGGGCGCCGTCGGCGACACCAATCCGGTTCATCACGACGCGACGTTCGCGGCGGCCACGCGCTACGGCCGCACCATCGCGAGCGGCACGCACACGACCGCGCTGCTGCTCGGCCTCACCGCGTCGCATTTCTCGAAGACCGGCGCAATGGTGGGTCTCGAGTTCTGGGTGAAGTTCCGCCGCCCGGTGTTCGCCGACGAGACGGTCACGCTCGAGTGGCTCATCATCAAGGTCGCCCCCAATGAAAAGCTGGGCGGCGACGTCGTCGACCTCCGCGGTCGCATCAAGGGGCAGGACGGCCGTACGGCGCTCGGCGCCAAGGGCCGGGTCCTCGTCACCGAACGCCTGTGATCGCGCCGCCCGTGCCGGCCATGAAGCCCCTGCTCATCCTCGTCGTGCTGCCGCTCGCGATCGGCTTCGTCGCCGAGCATTTCGCGCGGCACACGCGGGCCGCAGCGGTCGCCGCGACGCTGGTGTCGTCGGCGATGGTGTTCGCGGCGCTGATGCTGCTCGATCCCACCGGCACGTGGAACTGGCTCGCGACGCTGCTGGTGCTTCCGCTGCCGATCTCGCTGTCGCTCGCCGCCGTGCAGCTCGCGCACGGGCGCGCGGGCTCGCGCAAGCATCCGATGCGAAAGCTCGGCATCTGAGCGCGCTGCCGCCGACCTCGCCGCGCCGTTGCGCGCGGCGCCGCATTGGCCTAACGTAGCGGGCCCTCCTCTTACTTCGCAGGCGCCGTCGGGCCGCCGCCGCGCGGCCGGTCACGCGCAATACTTCCGCTGCATTCGTGACTCGTTCTCACGCCTACGCCCTGCCCTCGCGTCGGATCGCTCCGCCGGCATCGCCCCCGACGCTGACGCAGTTCGTCGTGCTGTCGCTGCTGCTGCACGCGCTGCTCGTCGTCGTGTTCGGCACGCCGGCCGGCGGCGGCGGCGCTCCCGGATGGCGCAATCCGCTTTCCGTGAGGCTCAATCCGCGCGCTTCCGACGCCGACGCTATTCTTCGCGCCTCGCCGGGGGAAGAAACGGGACGCGCCGGCCCCGCGTTCCCGCGCACCGCGCCGCCGGCGCCTCCCGCACAGCCGGTGGCAACCGCGCGTGCGCGGGCACCATTGCCGGCAGCAACGCCCGCGCCACCGCCAGCCCCGCAATCGCAAACGGCACTCCCCGAAGCCGCGGCGCCTGCCGAAGACGTTCTGCCGCGTCTCAACCCCGGCGCGCCCGTCGAAGTCGACAAGGCGATCGTGCCGGAAGTGCAGATCGTGCCGCAGGACACGAAGCCCAAGCCGGCACCCGCGCCGATTCCCGCAGCGCGTGCGCCGCGCAAGGAACCCGCGCGACCCGCGCCCGTCCCACCCGCGCCGCGTCCCGACCTGCCGATCGGCACGATGCCGCCGCAGGATCTTCCCGTCTCGCGCGCGCTCGAAACCGCGCCGCCGCTCCCGGTCGAGCCGCCGAAGTCGACGGTGCTGCAGGGTGACGCACCCCAACGGGTGGAACGGGAAGCCGCGCCTCCGCTGCCGGTGATTCCCGCTCCGACGGAGCCGATGCCCGTCGCGCCGCCCGTGCCCGCGCCGCAACCCCCGCCCGCGCCGCGCATCGATCTGACGCCCGAGCTCGTCCCGCTGCCCGCGCCGACGCGCGAACCTCTTCCACAACTCGACGATGCGCCGTCGCTTCGCGCCATGCCCGATCTTCCGCAAAGGCGCGAGACTCCCGCGCCCGCGCCCGCACCTGTCGTGCCGGCGCCACCCGTCATCGTTCCCACGCCTGCGCCCGCACCCGTCGTGCCGGCGCCACCCGTCATCGTTCCCGCGCCCGCACCCGCGCCGGTCGTGCCGGCACCGCCCGTCATCGTTCCCGCGCCGCTCGCGCCTGCCGAAAGCGCACCTGCGGGCGAGGCGCCCTCCGCGTCCGCGCCGGCGGCGGCGGCCGCAACGGCGGCGCCCGCTCGTGAAATCATGCGTCCCGCGACGGCTCCCGCCGGACGTTCCGCCGAAGCCCCGTCGGAACGAGAGACGGCGCCGCCTTCTGGTCCGGCACGCCTCAATTTCGGCGCACAGCCTGCGGTCGACAACGACTTGCGCCAATTGGTGGAGCCTCCGTCGACCACGCTGGCGGCGCCCGGAACGCGGCCGCGCCTGAGCTTCGAGCGCCCGCCCGCGCCGCGCGGCACGGGCAGCGGCTCGGGGCTCGTCCAGCTCAACATCGCGCCGCCCGCGTCGGAACCGGATAGCAAGCTCGCGCGCGACATCCAGAAGGCGGCGAAGCCCGATTGCCGCGACGCGTACGCCGGCCTCGGGCTCCTCGCCGTTCCGGTGCTCATTGCCGCGACGATCACCGAGAAGGGCTGCCGCTGGTAGCGCCGCTGCCGCGATCGCTCGTTGTGGCAACATTGCGGCTGCCCCGCGTCGCGCACGCCACTTTCAGCGAAATATCTCCATGACCCTTCCGGCACTCGATTGCAGGGTCCATTGCGCGCGGCGCGCAACAGCGCAATGACGCGCGCCGGCGCGCGACTGGCGGGCTTTGCAGCCGTCATGTTCGTCGCGGCCGGCAGCGCCCTCGCCGCGCCCGATCCCGCCAAGATCCTGCGCGTCGCGACCCCGGACATCGAGACGCTCGATCCGCAGCAGTGGAGCGACGATCCCTCGTTCCAGGTGCAGGACGCGATCTTCGAGCCGCTCTACGAGTGGCACTACCTCGATTCGCCGCCGCATCTCGCGCCGCTGACCGCGACCGCCGCCCCCGAGATCAGCGACGACGGAAAGACGTGGATCATTCACGTGAAGCCCGGCATCTATTTCACCGACGATCCGGCGTTCAAGGGCAAGCCGCGCGAGCTCGTCGCCGCGGACTACGTGTATTCGCTGACGCGCTGGCTCGATCCGAACCTCGCCCGCGGCGGTGCGCCCGCCATCACCGACATCGTCGTCGGCGCGCGCCCGGTGGTCGACGCGGCGAGCCGATCGGGCGCCAAGCTCGACTACGACCGGCCGATTGCGGGGCTGCGTGCGCTCGACCGCTACACCCTGCAGATCAGGCTCACCGAACCGCACTATCCGCTGATCGAGGCGTGGCTCACGCTGGGCGCCGCGGCGCGCGAAGTCGTCGAGGCGGCCGGCGGCGACATCCGCGTCCGGGCGGTCGGCACAGGACCGTACAAGCTGCGCGAATGGAAGCGCGGCTCGCGCATCGTGCTCGAGGCGAATCCCGGCTATCGCATGCTGCGCTTTCCGGAAAGCGCGGACCCCGCGCGCGCCGCGCTCGTTTCCAGCATGCGCGGCAAGGCGCTGCCGCAGATCGGCGTCGTCGAGCTCGCCGTGATCGACGAGGACCTGCCGCGACTCCTCGAATTCGACCGCGGCCGGCTCGATCACATCGTCCTGCGCGGCGAGGTCGCCAACCGCCCGCTCGTCGACGGGAGGCTTTCGCCGGCCTACGTCGCGCGCGGCATCACGCGGATCGCCTTCGCCGAGCCCTACGTGTTCTCGTTCTACTTCAACACCGTCGACCCCGGCATCGGCGGCATGGACAACGAGCACGTCGCGCTGCGCCGCGCGATCGGTCTCGGCATCGACCTCGCCGCGCTCGCAAAGGTCGTCTACGCCGGGCAGGCCGTTGCGGCCAATCAGAAGATTCCGCCCGGCGTCACCGGCCACGATCCCGCGCTGCCGCCGAAGTCGCGCTACGACCCGGCCGCCGCCGCTTCACTCCTCGACCGGTTCGGCTACGGCAAGCGCGACGCCGAGGGCTACCGTCTGCGCCCGGACGGCGCGCCGCTCACGCTGACGCTGTCGCTGCGCTCCGGGCAAGTCTCGCGCGAGATGGCGACGCTGTGGAAGAAGAACATGGACGCAATCGGGGTCCGGTTCGAGTTTCACGTGACGCCGTTCCAGGACCTGATCAAGGAAATCGAATCCGCGAAGTTCCAGATCTGCTTCGCCGGCTTCGGCGGCAACCCGTCCGGTTACGTGAACCTGTTCCAGCTCTACGGCAAGGCGCCGCGCGCCACCAACATCCCGCATTTCCAGCTGGCCGCCTACGACGCGCTGGTCGAGCAGTTCCTGCGCAGCGCGAAGTCCGACGAGCAGATCGCGCTCGCGCGGAAGATGAGCGACATCGCAGACGCGTACATGCCGATCTTCCCGGCGCTGTTCCGCGTCGAGAACGACTACGTACAGCCGTGGCTCCTCGGGTTCTCGCCGCCGCTGTGGAACAACAACTGGAAGTACCTCGACATCGACGTCGCGAAACGAAACGCGTCTGTGCGCTAGACTCCGCGGGCGCCGCCACGCACATGCGTGCGACGGTTGCACGCTCGCCGCGCGCACGTGGCACACTCGCCGACATGGCTTCGCATCCGCTCGACAATCCGGTCTGGTCCGCCCTTACCACGGCGCACGCGCATCTCGCGCGGGGCGGCGCGCTCGCGAAGCGCTACCCCGAAGACATCGAGCCGATCGCGGCACTGGCGCGGCCGGAGCGCGCCGCCTGGGAGGAGCTCGCGAGCCTCGTCGCGCCCGGGGATCACGTCTACACCGCGGCGCAGGATCTCGACGACGATCCGGCCGCGCTGCCGGCCGCGCTGGCGATCAGGGAGCGCGGCACGCTGATCCAGATGGTGTGCGCGCGGCCGGTTCCCGAAACGCCCCTCGATATCGAGATCGTGCGGCTGACCGACGACGACGCGCCCGAGATGCTGGCCCTCGTGGAGCTGACGCAGCCCGGCCCGTTTCGCCGGCGCACGCACACGCTCGGCACGTTCCTCGGCGTTCGTGACGGGAGCCGGCTCGTGGCGATGGCGGGGATGCGCTTCCTGCTCGACGGCTACCGCGAGGTCAGCGGCGTGTGCACGCATCCCGACCACGCGGGGCGCGGGCTCGCGCGCGTGCTGGTCACCCGCGTCACCAATGCGATCCACACGCAGGGCAGGACACCGTTCCTGCATGTGGTCAGCGAGAACACCCGCGCACGTGCGCTGTACGCCCGGCTCGGTTTCGCCGAGCGCGCGGCGCTGCCCATGGCCGTCGTCGGCCGCGCGGGCTGAGCGGACGCGGTGCGCGCGGACGATGCCCGCCTCCCGCCTCTTTCTCGCGCTGGACCAGGGCGGCCACGCCAGCCGCGCCATCCTCTACGACGCGCGCGGCCGCGCGATCGCGGACGCGTTCGCGCCGCTGCCCACGCTCCGCGACGCGCAGGGACACATCGAGCACGCGCCCGACGCGCTCATCGGCTCGCTGCGCCGCGCAATCGACGAAGTCTGCGCGCACCCGTCGATCGGACGCCGCCGCATCGTCGCGGCGGGACTCGCGACGCAGCGCTCGAGCATCGCGTGCTGGCATCGCGAGACCGGCGCTCCGCTCGCGCCGATCATTTCGTGGCAGGATCGGCGCAACGCGGATTGGCTGGAGCAGTTCGCGCCGCGCGCCGACTGGATCCGCCGCACGACCGGCCTCGCGCTGACGCCGCACTACGGCGCGTCGAAGATGCGCTGGTGCCTCGATCATCTGCCGGCGGTGCGTGCCGCCGCGACCGCGGGCACGCTGGCGATGGGACCGCTCGCGAGCTACATCGTGCATCGGCTGACTGACGCCGCACCCTTCGTCGCGGATCCGGCGAACGCGTCGCGCACACAGCTCTGGGACATCGCGACGCAGGACTGGTCGCCCGAGCTCCTCGAGCTGTTCGGCATCGATCGCGCGATGCTGCCGCGGTGCGTGACGAGCCGGCACGACTACGGCATGCTCGAAACGCCGGCGGGACCGGTGCCGCTCACCGTCGTCACCGGGGACCAGTCCGCCGTGCCGTTCGCGTTCGGCCCGCTCGGCGCCCGCCACCGCGTACATCAACATCGGCACCGGCGCCTTCGTGCAGCGCGCGATCCGCGACCGCCTGCCCGAAGCGCCGCGCCTCCTCGCGAGCGTGGTCTGGTCGGACGCCGCCGGCGTCGACTTCATGCTCGAGGGCACCGTGAACGGCGCCGGCAGCGCGCTCGAATGGCTCGCCGAGCACGAGGGCGTCGCCGTCGCGCCGCACCTGACCGCGATCGCCAACGGCGCCGCAATCCCGCGCGCGCTGCCGCTCTTCCTCAACGGGGTCTCCGGCCTCGGCGCGCCGTTCTGGGTGAGCGCGTTCAGGTCGCGCTTCGAAGGCGAGGGCGATGCGCGGGCGCGTCTCGTCGCGGTGCTGGAGAGCATCGTCTTTCTCATCGACAGCAACCTGGATGCGCTTGCCCCGCACGGGCCGCCGCTAGACCGCATCATCGTGACGGGCGGCATGGCCGACAACGACTTCATCTGCCGCACGCTCGCCTCGCTCGCGCGCATCCCGGTCTTCCGCAGCCGCGAGCGCGAGGCGACGGCCAAGGGCCTCGCCTATCTCGTCGCCGGCCAGCCGTCGGCATGGCCGACGCAGGGCGAAGGCGACACGTTCGCGCCGGCCGCGAACGCGCCGCTCGCCGCGCGCTTCTCACGCTGGCGTGCGGCGCTCGATGCCGCGATCGCCGCGCAGAGCGCGGGACCGGCCATTGCCGCTTGACGCTGCCGCGCCGTTGCGCTGCAATCGACGACACTTGCCCACAGTCGGCACGAAGGAAACGACGATGCCCGTGAAGCCAGGAACGCCCGACACCGCAAGGCTCGACCGCGTTGTCGCCGAGGCGCGGCGTGCGCGCGAGGCGCGTGAAGAGGGCTATCGCGAGCGGGCGCTGAAGATCTATCCGTGGGTGTGCGGTCGCTGCGCGCGCACGTTCGATCGCAGCACCCTCCATCAGCTGACCGTCCACCACCGCGATCACAATCATTCCAACAATCCGCCCGATGGCAGCAACTGGGAGCTCCTCTGCGTCTACTGCCACGACAATGAGCATTCGCGCGAACTCGAGCATTCGCAGGGCAACGACGACGGAGGCGCCGCACCCGACGCACAGGCGACGCACCGGCCCTTTGCCGACCTGAAGGCGCTGCTGGAGCGCAAGCGTTGATCGCGATGTCCTGCTTTCGTACCGCGTGGCCGGCATGAATGCCGATCGCGCTGCGGTCGCGGCACTTCTGGAAGCGCTCGACGCCGCGGCCTCGGCGAAGGACATCGACCGCTTCCTCTCGTACTTTGTCGACGGGCCCGATTTTGCGCTGGCATTCAACGGCACCGTGCACACCAGTCTCGACGAGGTCCGTGCATTCCATGTTGCCGCCTGGGCCGACGTCGTGACTCTCGCATTCGAGACGTCGATCGAGCGGATCGCATTTCCCGCCGACGACATCGCCGTGCTGGCGGGAATCGGCCGCTCGCGGCGCACATTGAAGGGCGGCGAGGCGCGCTCCGGCGTCTATGCGCTGTCGCTCGTCGTCGTCCGCCGCCCGGAAGGCTGGCGCGTTCTGCAGGCGCACGAATCCACGCCCGCGCCGACGCGCCGCCGCAGTGAACCGGCGTGCCCGCCGGCGCGGGTCGCTTGCGGCCGCAGCCCGATGGCGCGGCATCCTCGCCGCGAAAACTATCGGCCCGGCGCCGATTTGGGGGACAATGCCGGATTGAGCCCCCTATCCTCGCGCCCGGCTGCATTCGCCCGCCGGCCGGGACCGCCCGCGGCGGGGCCGCCTCCCGGAGACTTCTCATGACCCTTTGCCCCGTTGCCATCGCCGTCGGCTGCAGGAAATGCCCCATCTTCAGCGTCTGCCCGGTCAAGGGCATCATCGGCGACTACAAGAAGGAAGACGACAAGCCCGCTGCGACGAAGGCCGCTCCCAGGGCCAAGTCCCGGAAGTGATGGCCGGTCGCCACGCAACGCCTTGCCGCGCCGGATGATGTCCGCCACGCGATGAAATTTTCCCATTCCATGCGACGACTGCCATGACTTACGCCGCGATTACCGGCTGGGGCAAGTGCATGCCCCCGACCGTGCTGACCAACGCCGACCTCACGACGTTCCTCGACACGAACGACGAGTGGATCACGAGCCGCACCGGCATCAAGGAGCGGCGGCTGTCCCACGTCGGCGGGCTGACGCTCGCCCACGTCGCCGCGGAACGCGCGCTCGCCTGCGCAGGGCTCGCCGCGAAGGACGTCGACCTCATCGTCTACGGCTGCTGCTCCAACGACGAGCAGATTCCCAATTCCGCTTCCGGGCTGCAGCAGCGGCTGGGCGCATGGGATGCCGCGGCGATGGACGTCAACACGGCCTGCACGAGCTTCCTGTATTCGCTGTCGACGGCGACCGCGATGATCCGCACCGGCGTCGTCAGGAACGCAATCGTCGTCGGCGTCGAGGTGATCACGCCGCTCATGGACTGGAGCAATCGCAACGTCGCCGTGCTCTTCGGCGACGGCGCGGCCGCGGTCGTGCTCGAGCGCTCCGAGGAGCCCGAGGGCCTTCTCGCCGAAAAGCTCGGCTGCTACGCCGACGCGCGCGACATGCTGCGCATTCGCGGCACCGGCCTCATGTACGCGAATGCCGACGTGATCTACGGCGACACGCGCTGGGATTTCGACGGTCCGGAGATCTTCAAGCGTGCGGTCGTCGGCATGAGCCATTCGGCACAGGAAGTGCTGCAGAAGGCGGGCAAGAGCGTGGCCGACGTGGGCCTCGTCGTGCCGCACCAGGCCAACCTGCGGATCATCGAAATGGTCGCGCGTCGCCTGGGCGCGGCGATGGACAGCGTGTACGTCACCGTGCATCGCTACGGCAACATGTCGTCGGCGACCGTGCCGGTCGCGATGTTCGAGGCGCTGGACGAAGGGCGCATCCAGCCGGGCTCGCTTGTGCTGACGCCCGCCTTCGGCGGCGGCCTCACCTATTGCTCGCACCTCATCCGCTGGGGCAAACGCACGACGCCGCTCGGCGAGAGCCGCGCCGAACTGCCGCCCTGCGATCGCACCGCGGTCGAGATGATCCGGGAATACATCCGGCGGCACGAGCCGCTCGGCCGCTCCGACAAGGGCCTGATGGCGCCGGTGTTCGGCGCCGCGGCCGCGCTCGCCGCGGACTGAACTCGCGTCGCCCGGCCCTCGCGGCCGGCGTCAGGTGCTGACGAGCTTGCGGTGCGCCTGCACGCTCATCAGGATGCCGAGCCCGATGAAGAGCGAGATCAGCGCAGTGCCGCCGTAGGACACGAGCGGCAGCGGCACGCCGACCACCGGCAGCACGCCGCTCACCATCGCCATGTTCACGAACGCCTAGGTGAAGAACATCAGCGTCACCGCGCCCGCCATCAGCCGCGCGAACAGCGTCGACGCATTGGCCGTGATCATCATGCCGCGGCCGATCAGCAGCAGGTAGAGCACCAGCAGCACCGCGTCGCCGATCAGGCCGAACTCCTCGCCGAACACGGCGAAGATGAAGTCGGTGTGCCGCTCGGGCAGGAAATCGAGGTGCGTCTGCGTGCCGTTCAGCCAGCCCTTGCCGACGACGCCGCCCGAGCCCAGCGCGATCGACGCCTGCGTCGAGTGGTAGCCGGCGCCGAGCGGATCGCGCGACGGATCGATGAAGGTGAGGATGCGATCGCGCTGGTAGTCGTGGAGGTGGGGCCAGATGAGCGGCGCCGCGCCGGCCGCCAGGGCGACAGAGCCCGACGATGATCTTCCATGAGAGGCCGGCGAGGTAGAGCACGTAGAACCCGGACGCGCCGATCAGCAGCGCGGTGCCGAGGTCGGGCTGGCGCTTGATGAGCTAGACCGGCACCGCGATCAGGAAGGCCGCGAGCACGAAGTCCTTCCAGCCGATCCGCCCCTCGAATTTCTGGAAGTACCACGCGAGCATCAGCGGCAGCGCGATCTTCATGAGCTCCGAGGGCTGGAAGCGCGCGACGCCGAGGTTGAGCCAGCGGCGCGAGCCGTTGACGCTCGTGCCGAACAGCGCGACGCCGACGAGCAGCCACGATCGCGAGCGCGTAGAGCGGGACCGCGGCGCGCGAGATGCGTCTGCGGCGGAATGTTGGCGACGATCCACATCAGCACCAGCGCGAACGCCGAGGCTCCCGGCCTGGCTCGCGACACGCGCGACGCTCTGGTCGGTCGCCGAGAACAGCGTCACGAGGCCGACGCCGGCGAGCGCCAGCGCGACGCCGAACAGGAAGCTGTCGATGCGGCGCGTCAGCCCTTCCCAGAGGCGGCCGAGGAAATTCAGCATCAGTCGCTCTCGTCCTCGCTGTCCTTGGCGGGCGCGGCGGCCGGCGGCGCGCCCTTCGTCTCGCCGGTCAGGTAATAGTCGAACACCTGGCGCGCGATCGGCGCCGCGGCCTGCGCGCCGAAGCCGCCGTTCTCGACCAGCACGGCGACCGCGATGCGCGGATTCGTCACCGGCGCGTAGGCGATGAACCACGCGTGGTCGCGCAGCCGCTCGTCGACCTTGTGCTCGCTGTACTTCTCGCCCTTCAGCGAGAACACCTGCGCGGTGCCGGTCTTGCCGGCGCTCACGTAGGCCGCGTCGACGAACGCGGACGCCGCGTGCCTTCCTTCTTCACGCCCGCCAGCGCGTTCTTGATGACCGCGAGATGCTCGGGCCGCACGTCGAGCGTGGTCGGCGGCGCCCGCTCGACATCGCGGACGTCGCCGGTCTTGAGACTCTGGATGCTCTTCACGAGGTGCGGCACATGGCCGACGCCGTCGTTGGCGATCATCGCGATCGCGTGCGCGAGCTGCATCGGCGTGAAGGCGTTGTAGCCCTGACCGATGCCGGCCGAGATCGAGTCGCCGAGGTACCACTTGCGTGCTCCTCGCCGCCGGAAGCGCTGCCGCTTCCACTCGCGCGACGGCAGCACGCCCGTGCGACCTCGCCCTCGATGTCGATGCCGGTCTGCGCGCCGAATCCCAGCTTGGCGAGAAAGCGCGCGGTGTCGTCGATGTCGGTCTCGCTGGCGAGCATGTAGTAGTAGGTGTCGCACGAGACGACGATCGACTTGTACATGTCGACCGTGCCGTGGCCGCCGGGCTTGTCGTCGCGGAAGCGGTGCGCCTGTCCCGGGATCTGGAAGAAGCCGGGATCGAAGATCGTCTGCTGCGGCGTGCGCTTGCCGTTGACGAGCGCCGACAGCGCGAGGAACGGCTTGATCGTCGAGCCCGGCGGATACGCGCCGCGCAGCGGGCGGTTGAGCAGCGGCTTGTCCGGCGATTCGTTCAACGCCTCCCAGTTCGCGGAGTCGATGCCGTCGACGAAGAGGTTGGGATCGAATCCCGGTCGCGACACGAACGCCAGCACGTCGCCGGTCGACGGGCTCGATCGCGACCAGCGCGCCGCGGCGCGTCGCCGAATGCCTTCTCGGCGATCTCCTGCAGCTTGATGTCGATCGAGAGCCTGAGGTTGTTGCCGGAGACGGGCGGCGTGCGCGACAGCGTGCGCACGGCGCGGCCGCCGGCGTCGACCTCGACCTCCTCGAAGCCCGTCTTGCCGTGGAGGTCGCGCTCGTAGGACGACTCGAGCCCGACCTTGCCGATGTAGTCGGAGCCCTTGTAGTTGGCGACGCTGTCCCACTGCTCGATGCGCCCGACGTCGCGCGTCGTTGATGCGGCCGATGTAGCCGACCACGTGCGAGGCGATCTCGCCGTACGGGTACTGGCGGAACAGCCGCGCCTTGATCTCGACGCCGGGAAAGCGGTAGCGGTTGACCGCGAAGCGCGCGACCTCCTCGTCGGAAAGGCGCGTGCGCAGCGGCAGGCTCTCGAAGTTCTTCGATTCGTCCAGCAGCTTGCGAAAGCGCTTGCGGTCGCGCGGCTGCACGTCGACGATTTCGGCGAGCGCGTCGATCGTCGCGTCGAGGTCCTTGACGCGCGCCGGCTGGATCTCCAGCGTGTACGCGGAATAGCTCTGCGCGAGCACCACGCCGTTGCGGTCGGTGATGACGCCGCGGTTCGGCACGATCGGCACGATCGCGATGCGGTTGGTCTCGGCGAGCGTCTGGTAATGGCGGTGCTGCACGACCTGCAGGTAGACGAAGCGCGCGAACAGCCCGCCGAAGCCGCCAGCACGACGACACCGGCCACGCCGAGCCGGCGCCGGAAGAGGAAGACCTCGCGCTCGGGATTGCGCAGCTCGTTCGAGCCGAAGCTCCCGCGGTAATCGCGGTTGCGCCCCTTCGCGGCTGAAGAGCAGGCGTCGCGCCATCGGGATCGCCGGGTCAGAGCTCGGAGGACGAGCGCCGCGGCCGCTGCGGCCACTGCAGCAGCACCGAGATCACCGGCCAGAGCAGCGCGCCGACGAGCGGCGGGGCCAGCATACATCCAGCGCGGCAGCGGCGCGCCGCCGACGACGCGGATGAGGAGCACCAGCGCCGCGCACAGGAAGAGCAGCACCGCGACCTGCGCCGCCTGCTGCCACAGCGGGAAAGCGCAGCACGCGGCGGCGGAAATATTCGGCGGCATAGGCGAGCAACGCGTACGCGAGCGCGTGCTGGCCGAACAGCGTCGCGTCGCCGACGTCCATCACCAGGCCGACGCACCAGGCGATGCCGACGCCGACGTAGCGCGGCTCCTGGATGCACCAGTAGAGCAGCACCAGCGCGAGAAAGTCGGGCCGCAGCGCCAGCGCCACGGCCGTGAGCGGCACCAGGTTCGCGAGCAGGCCGGCGATCAGCGTGGCGACGATGAACCACGGCCGTGCCGGCCGCAGGATCTCCTCCGCGCCCGCGGGACCGAGCGACGCCATGTTGGGCAGCGCCATCAGCCGCCCCTCCGGCGGCCCTTGCCCGGCCGCTTTCCGCTGTCCGGCTCGGCGGGCTCCTCGGGCCGCGCGGGCAGCGCCGTCGACGGCCGAGCACCAGCAGGTACTCGCTGCGGTCGACGCCGGCGAGCGGCTTCGCCGTGATGCGCGCGAACATCTGCCCGGTCTCGCGCTCGAGCGTTGCGACCTGCGCGACCGGCAGTCCCGGCGGATACGTGCCGTCGATGCCGGAGGTGACCAGCACGTCGCCGACCGCGATGTCGGCGTTGGGCGCCATGAAGCGAAGCTCGGGGGAATGCCCGGCGCCGGCGCCGAACAGCACCGAGCGCACGCCGCTGCGCTCGACCTTGACCGGCACCGCGTGATCCTTGTCGGTGACGAGCGTCACCTCCGCCATGCACGAGAAGACGCGCGTGACCTGGCCGACGACGCCCTGCGCGTCGATGACCGCGCGGCCCGGCGCGATGTCATCGGCCGCGCCCTTGTTGACGAAGAGCTTCTGCGTGAACGGATCGCGCCCGTAGTAGAGCACCTCGACCGCGGTGGCGGCGCCGGCGTAGCGGTCGCGCAGCGCAAGGAGCTTCCGCAGCGTGGCGTTGTCGTGCTCGACGTCGGGAACCCGCTGCGCGAGCGCCGACTGCTCGACCAGCTGACGCTTCAGCGCCGCGTTCTCGTCGATCAGCCGATGCTGCGCGATGAAGTAGTTGCCGACCCAGTCGAACGCCTCGCCCGGCATCTGCGCCGCGCGCTGCAGCGGATAGATGATCACCGCCGCGACGCGGCGGACGTTCTCGAGATAGCGGTAGCGCGTGTCGAGGAACAGCAGCGCGAGCGACAGCACGCCGAAGAATGCGAGCCGCGCGAGCGGCGAGGGACCGCGATGAAAGAACGCGGGCGGCTCGGCATGGATGTGGCGCATGGGAAAGCGGGTAGCGCGCGCGTGTCAGCCGGCGCGGCGGCGACGATGCGGGAGGTGCGAACGCAACGGTCGGATCCGTGCCGGATCGCGCGGTCGACGTGAGGCCGGACGGGCGCCCACTGCGGGCCGGGCTCAGTCCGACGTGAAGATCGTGACGAGCTTGTCCATGTTCTCGAGCGCCTTGCCGCAGCCGCGCACGACGCACGTCAGCGGATCGTCGGCGACGATCACCGGCAGTCCCGTCTCTTCCATCAGCAGCCGGTCGACGTCGCGCAGCAGCGCGCCGCCGCCGGTCAGCACCATCCCGCGCTCGGCGATGTCGGCGCCGAGCTCCGGCGGCGTGCGCTCGAGCGCGCTCTTCACCGCCGACACGATGCTGTTGAGCGGATCGGTCAGCGCTTCGAGGATTTCGTTCGACGACACGGTGAAGCTGCGCGGAATGCCCTCGGCGAGGTTGCGCCCCTTCACTTCCATCTCCTTCACCTCGGAGCCGGGGAACGCGGAGCCGATCGTCTTCTTGATCGTCTCGGCGGTGGTCTCGCCGATCAGCATGCCGTAGTTGCGGCGGATGTAGTTGACGATCGCCTCGTCGAACTTGTCGCCGCCGACGCGCACGCTGCCGGAGTACACCATGCCGCCCAGCGAGATCACGCCGACTTCCGTCGTGCCGCCGCCGATGTCGACGACCATCGATCCCGTCGCATCCGAGATCGGCAGGTCGGCGCCGATCGCCGCCGCCATCGGCTCCTCGATGAGGTAGACCTTCGACGCGCCCGCGCCGAGCGCGGATTCGCGGATCGCGCGGCGCTCGACCTGCGTCGAGCCGCACGGGACGCAGATGATGATGCGCGGGGACGGCGAGAACAGGCGCGAGTCGAGCACCTTCTTGATGAACTGCTTCAGCATCTGCTCGGTGACGGTGAAGTCGGCGATGACGCCGTCCTTCATCGGCCGGATCGCCGTGATGTTGCCCGGCGTGCGGCCCAGCATCTGCTTCGCGGCGAGCCCGACTTCCTGGATGACCTTCTTGCCGTTCGGGCCGCCTTCCTGGCGGATCGCGACGACCGACGGCTCGTTCAGCACGATCCCCTTGCCGCGCACGTAGATCAGCGTGTTGGCGGTGCCGAGGTCGATCGCGAGGTCGCTGGAAAAATAGCCTTTGAAAAACTGGAACATGAAGACAATGGCCCGAAATGGCGCGGAGCGCCGAGATTGTGCATCGGCGTGCTCCGAAGAGTTGGAAACCGGTGCCGCGTCGAAGCGCGGCGCCTGCTCAAGAATATGACATTATGATACCCTAACGTGCTTTGCCCCTGCACTGATTTCGCGCGGAAATCCGCGTCCGGCTCCGGTCCGGACTGCCCGCACCCCCCGCACCGCGCCCGCCCGATTCCATGACGATCTCCATCGCCGACGTCCAGCGCATCGCCCATCTCGCCCGTATCGAGATCGACGCCGGGGAGGCGGCCGAAGTGCGCGTCAAGCTCGATGCGATCTTCGCGCTGATCGATGAGCTCAACGCCGTCGACACGGCCGGCGTGGTGCCGATGGCCCACGCGCAGGACCTCATGCTGCCGCTGCGCGCCGACGTCGTGTCGGAGACCGATCAGCATGCGCTCTTCCAGGCGCTGGCCCCCGCCGTCGAGGACGGGCTCTACCTCGTGCCGAAGGTGATCGAATGAGCGAGCGGGGCGAAGCCGAGGACGCCAGCGCGAGCAGGGCGAAGCCCAGGCCCGAAGGGCGCGTCTGCGAGCGCGGGTGGCGCCCGACGCACGGACCCGTCCGCATGTCTCGACCTTCCAGGGAGGGCGCACCGAAGGGCGCGTCTGCGAGCGCGGGTGGCGCCCGACGCACGGACCGTCCGCATGTCTGGACCTTCCAAGGAGGGCGCACCGAAGGGCGCGTCCGCGAGCGAATGAGGGCGGCCGACAGCTTCGCATTTCGCGCTCCGCAATACCGTGCGGAGGCCGCGGTGTGATCACGACCGGTACGCCATGATTCCCGGCACCATCGCCGAGCTGTCGGCGGCCCTCCGCGCCCGGCGGCTGTCCGCGTCGAGCTGACCGACACCGTGCTCGACCGGATCGAGGCGCTCGGCCCGCCATTGAACGCGTTCATCACCGTCGACCCCGAGGGCGCGCGCGCTGCCGCGCGGGCCGCCGATGCGCGCATCGCGGCAGGCGCCGCCGATCCGCTCACCGGCATTCCGGTCGCGCACAAGGACGTGCTGATGACGGCGGGCCTTCGCACCACGTGCGGCTCGCGAATGCTGGAAAAGTTCACCGCGCCCTACGACGCCTTCGTCGTCGAGGGGCTCAGGAAAGCGGGCACCGTGCTGGTCGGCAAGACCAACATGGACGAGTTCGCGATGGGCTCGTCGAACGAGACGTCGTATTTCGGGCCGGTGAAAAACCCGTGGAACCTCGATTACGTGCCGGGCGGCAGTTCGGGCGGCTCGGCCGCGGCGGTCGCGGCGCGGCTCGTTCCGGCCGCAACCGGCACCGACACCGGCGGGTCGATCCGCCAGCCGGCGGCACTGACCGGCATCTGCGGCATCAAGCCGACCTACGGCGTGTGCTCGCGCTACGGCCTCATCGCCTTCGCATCGAGCCTCGACCAGGCGGGACCGTTCGCGCAGACTGCCGAGGATTGCGCGCTGCTGCTGAACGCGATGGCGGGCCACGACCCGCGCGACTCCACGTCGCTGCCGCGACCGGGCGAGGATTACACGCGGCTCTTCCGCGAAGCCGCAGGGGGGAAGCCGCTCGCCGGATTGCGCATCGGCCTTCCGAAGGAATTCGTCGGCGCCGGAACCGATCCCGACGTGGCCGCCGCGATGGACGCGGCAATGGCGGAGTTTCGCGCGCTCGGCGCGACGACGGTCGACGTCACGCTTCCGAACGTCAATCTCTCGGTGCCGGTCTACTACGTGATCGCGCCGGCGGAAGCGTCGTCGAACCTGTCGCGCTTCGATGGCGTGCGCTACGGCCACCGCGCGGAGAAGTACACGGACCTTTCCGACATGTACCGGAAGTCGCGCGCCGAGGGCTTCGGCGCCGAGGTGAAGCGGCGGATCCTCGTCGGCACGTACGTGCTCTCGCACGGCTACTACGACGCGTACTACCTCAAGGCGCAGCAGGTGCGCCGGCTGATCGCCGAGGGCTTCCGTCACGCGTACGAGCACTGCGACGTGATCGTGGGGCCGACTGCGCCATCGGCCGCGTTCAGGATCGGCGCGAAGTCGGCCGACCCGGTGCAGATGTATCTCAACGACATCTTCACCATCGCCGCCAACCTGACCGGCGCACCTGCCATGTCCATCCCTTGCGGGTTCGACCGCAACGGCCTGCCGATAGGACTGCAGCTGCAGGGCAATTATTTCGCCGAGGCGCAGTTGCTCAACGTCGCGCACCAATTCCAGCAGGCGACCGACTGGCACCGTCGTGTGCCTGCAATGGCGGCCGGAAAAGGAAGCGCGTGATGACGAAGTGGGAAGTCGTCATCGGACTCGAGACGCACGCGCAGCTGTCCACCGCGGCGAAGATCTTCTCGGGGGCGTCGACGGCGTTCGGCGCGGCGCCGAATACACAGGCTTGCGCCGTCGACATCGCGCTTCCGGGCGTGCTGCCGGTGCTGAACAGCGGTGCGGTCGAGCGCGCGATCCGCTTCGGTCTCGCCGTCGGCGCGACGATCAATCCGCGCAGCGTGTTCGCGCGCAAGAACTACTTCTACCCGGATCTGCCGAAGGGCTACCAGATCTCGCAGTACGAGATTCCGGTCGTGCAGGGCGGCGCGCTGACGATCCGCACCAGGGATGGCGAAAAGTCGATCCGTCTCACCCGCGCGCATCTCGAGGAGGACGCCGGCAAGAGCCTGCACGAGGATTTCCACGGCATGACCGGCATCGACCTCAACCGCGCCGGCACGCCGCTGCTCGAGATCGTCTCCGAGCCGGACCTGCGGAGCTCGGACGAGGCGGTGGCCTACGCGAAGACGCTGCACGCGCTGGTCCAGTGGATCGGCATCTGCGACGGCAACATGCAGGAGGGCAGCTTCCGCTGCGACGCCAATGTCTCGGTGCGCCTCGCCGGCGCCGAGAAGCTCGGCACGCGCGGCGAGATCAAGAACCTCAACAGCTTCCGGTTCATGCACGATGCCATCGAGTTCGAGGTGCGGCGCCAGATCGAGCTGATCGAGGACGGCGGCACCGTCGTGCAGGAAACGCGGCTCTATGACCCCGACCGCGGCGAGACGCGGTCGATGCGCAGCAAGGAAGACGCGCAGGATTACCGCTACTTTCCCGATCCCGGACCTGCCGCCGCTCGTGATCGACGAGCGAATGGATCGCGCGAGTCGCGAAGTCCGACTGCCGGAACTGCCGGCAGCGATGCAGAGCACGACTTCGTGGCACAGCACGGCATCACCGAATACGACGCGACGCATGCTTACCGGAAGCCGCGCCCTCGTCGATTACTTCGAGACAGGCCGTCAAAGCGCTGCAGGCCGGCGATGCCGCCACGAGCAAGCTCGTCGCGAACTGGGTGCTGGGCGAATTGTCGGCCGCGCTCAACAAGGCCGAGATCGACATCGCGCGCGCGCCGGTGCCGCCGGCGCAGCTCGCGGCGCTTCTCGCGCGCATCCGCGACAACACGATTTCCGGCAAGATTGCCAAGGACGTCTTCGAGGCGATGTGGGCGGGCGAAGGCGAGCCCGACGCGATCATCGCCGCGAAGGGGCTGACGCAGATTTCCGACGCGGGCGCGATCGACGAGATCGTCGACGCCGTGCTCGCCGCGAACGCCGCAATCGTCGCCGAATTCCACGCCGGGAAAGAGAAGGCGTTCAATTCGCTCGTCGGCAAGGTGATGGCCGCCTCCAAGGGCAAGGCCAATCCCGCGACGGTCAACGCCGTGTTGCGAAAGAAGCTCGGCGGGTAGTTGGCCGGGACGGCGCCGCGCGGCGCCCGCGCCTCGAAAAAGCAAACGGGACGCAGGATCACGCCCGCGCGCTAGGTCGCGTCGCCGTCGCCGCTCGCGCCAACAGCCGCAAGCTTCGCGCCGCAATCCTTGCAGAAGCGCGCGTCGACGTCATGACCCTCGGACAGGCACTCGGGGCAGGTGCGCGTCGTCGGCGCGCGCGCGCCGAGGCGCCGCACCGTCATCTCGGCGCTGACGATGCCGGTCGGCACCGCGAGAATTCCCCAGCCCAGCAGCATCATCAGCGACGCGATGACGCGGCCCGCCGTCGTGTGCGGCGTGATGTCCCCGTAGCCCACCGTGGTCAGCGTGACGATCGCCCAATAGATGCCCGCCGGGATGCTCGTGTAGCCGTTCTGCGGACCTTCGACGACATACATCAGCGTTCCCATCACGAGCACGATCATCAGCACGATCGACAGGAATATAAGGATCTTGCGGCGGGACGCCGCCAGCGCCTCGCCCAGCGCGCGATACTCGCCGAGATACGCCGTCAGCTTGAACACTCGCAGCAGGCGAATGAGCCGCAGGATCCGCACATCGAGCAGCAGCTCCGCCTGCGGCACCAGCAGTGCGACGTAGGTCGGCAGAATGGAAAGCAGATCGATGATGCCGTAGAAACTCGTCGCGTAGCGCCATGGGCGCCGCACGCAGGCGAGGCGAAGCGCGTATTCGGCAGTGAACAGAAGCGTTACCGACCATTCCAGAACGTCGAAGACGCCGCCCCAGCGCTGCGCCAGCGACTCGACGCTGTCGGCGATGACGATGGCCACGCTCGCGAGGATGGCCGCGATCAACAGCACGTCGAAACGCCGGCCAGCGGGCGTCTCGGCCTCGAAGATGACGGTATAGGCACGCAGCCGCCACCCGCCCTCCGGGCGGCCGAATTGTTCCTGCGCCATCGCCGCGTACGGAGTCGCGGCTGCGGCGCGGGGCGGCGTGAAATTCGCAGACATCGCTCGCCTCCGGATTTCCCGGGTGACCTAATGCATTAGAGGTTTGTAGCGCGGGCGATGCGGACGCGCGCCGTCCTCGCCGAGGCGCTTCCTCTTGTCTTCCTCGTACTCGTGGTAGTTGCCGGAGAAGAACACCCACTTCGAGTCGTCCTCGGCGGACAGGATGTGTGTCGCGATCCGGTCGAGGAACCAGCGGTCGTGGGAGATCACGAGGACGCTGCCGGCGAATTCGAGCAGCGCCTCCTCCAGCGCGCGCAATGTCTCGACGTCGAGGTCGTTCGACGGCTCGTCCAGCAGCAGCACGTTGCCGCCCTGCAGCAGCGTTGCCGCGAGATGCAGCCGGCCGCGCTCGCCGCCCGAGAGCGCCCCGACGTTCTTCTGCTGGTCGGGGCCCTTGAAGTTGAAGCGGCCGAGGTACGCGCGCGACGGCATCTCGAAACGGCCGACGGTGAGGATGTCCTGGCCGTTGGAGATCGCCTCCCACGCGGTCTTGTCGTTGGGCAGCGATTCGCGCGTCTGGTCGACCACCGCGATCTGCGCGGTGTGGCCGATGACGACCTCGCCCGAGTCCGGCTTCTCCTTGCCGGTGATGAGCTTGAAGAGCGTCGTCTTGCCGGCGCCGTTGGGACCGATCACGCCGACGATGGCGCCGGGCGGCACCTTGAACGACAGGTCGTCGATCAGCATGCGATCGCCGTAGCCCTTCGAGACGTTCTTGAACTCGATCACCTCGTTGCCCAGCCGCTCGGCGACCGGGATGAAGATCTCCGACGTCTCGTTGCGCTGCTGGTGCTCGTAGGAGGCGAGCTCGTTGAAGCGCGAGATGCGCGCCTTGCTCTTCGCCTGCCGGCCCTTGGGGTTGGAGCGCACCCATTCGAGCTCCTGCTTCATCGCCTTGATGCGCGCCGCCTCCTGCTTGCCTTCGATCTCGAGGCGCTGCTCCTTCTGCTCCAGCCACGAGCTGTAGTTGCCCTTCCACGGAATGCCGTAGCCGCGATCGAGCTCCAGGATCCACTCGGCGGCGTTGTCGAGGAAGTAGCGGTCGTGCGTGACGGCGACGACGGTCCCCGGAAATTTCTGCAGGAACTGCTCAAGCCAGTCGACGCTCTCGGCATCGAGGTGGTTGGTCGGCTCGTCGAGGAGCAGCATGTCGGGTTTCGACAGCAGCAGGCGGCACAGCGCGACGCGGCGCTTCTCGCCGCCCGACAGCGTGGCGATCGTCGCGTCCCAAGGCGGCAGTCGCAGCGCATCGGCAGCGATTTCCATCTGCACGTCCGATCCCGCGCCGGACGCCGCGATGATTGCTTCGAGCTTCGCCTGCTCGGCGGCGAGCGCGTCGAAGTCGGCGCCTTCGTCGGCGTACGCCGCGTAGACCTCGTCGAGACGCTTCTGCGCCCCGAGCACGTCGCTCATCCCCTCCTGCACGGCTTCGCGCACCGTCTGCGACGGCTCGAGGACGGGCTCCTGCGGCAGGAAGCCGATCTTGAGGCCGGGCATCGGCACGGCTTCGCCTTCGATCTCGCGATCCACGCCGGCCATGATGCGAAGCAGGCTCGACTTGCCGGACCCGTTGAGGCCCAGCACGCCGATCTTGGCGCCGGGAAAGAACGAGAGCGAGATGTCCTTCAGGATCTGCCGCTTGGGCGGGACGATCTTGCCCACGCGGTTCATCGTGTAAACGTATTGGGCCATGTTGCGCTGCTGCCTGGGGGGGTGGAAAACCTGCCATTATCGCAAACTTGACCGCCGCGCGCCCGCGACGCGGCACGGGGCGCCGGAAACGACGAGGGCGGCCCGTCCTCCGCAGCCGCCCCTGTTCGCGCGATCCTGCCCGGTCGCTACTTCTTCTTCGTCGGAGCGGCGCCCGGATAGTCTTCCGGCTGCGTGATCATCACGGGCTCGGCGGTCGCGGACTTGGCGGCAACCAGCTCACGCCACCGCGTCTTGTCCGCATCGTACTTGGCGGTGACGGTGGCCGCCTCGCGCTTCTTCTGCGCGATGAGATCGGACTGCCTATCGATCTCCCCATTCAGCATCTCGAGCTCGCGCTCGAGGTTCGCGGGAGCCTTGTCGCCCGCCGCCGCCTTCTTCGCGGCGACGGATTCGCGGCGCTTCACGAGCTGCGCGGAGTAGGCCTGTGCCGATTGCATCACGTTGTCGATCGTCTGCAGCGCGCGCGTTCGCGCGAGGTCGATCTCGTTCTCGCTCGTGTACGACGCGAGCAGCGCGCGATCACGCCGCGCGATTTCCTCCTGATGCTTCGCGAGCGTGCGCTGGCGCTCGGCCTCCGCGGCCTTCGCCTTGAGCTGCTCGGGCGTCAGCGCCGGCTCGGTCTTCTTGATCGGGACCGCCTGCTTGTTGAGCTCGACGTTGCCCTTGTTGACGGCCTCCGGCGGCACCTTGTCCGAGTAATGCACCTCGCCGTGCTCGTCGACCCACTTGTAGAGCGCCGCGCGGGCGTGTCCCGCCAGCGCGAGCAACAGGATCGCCGTCACGAGCGCGAGCACGTGCCCCGTTCGCACGGGTTGCCTGACCGCAACGACAGATGCGCGATGCTGCATCGCCACTCCCATCATCCGCGCCACCGCATGGCGCGCCTCATTCCAGCCGCTTCGCCGGCCCGCCGTGCTGCCGCCCCAATTACCCGGCCGCGACCCGGGCGGACCCGTACTGGTTCCGGTAGACAGCCACCGCGGCACTCTCGGCGGCGCGCCCTGCGTCCTCGGCGAGGAGCGCCTGCAGGTCGTCGAGCGTCGCGACCGCGACGACCTTCACGCCGAAGTCGCGCTCGAGCTCGTCCACCGCGGACGCCGGGCCCTTGCCGCGCTCCATCCGGTCGAAGGCGATGATCACGCCCGCGGGCGTCGCGCCGTGCGCGCGGATCAGCTCGATCGACTCGCGCTTCGCGCCGCCGTCGGTGATCACGTCGTCGACGATCAGCACCCGGCCCTTGAGGGGGGCGCCGACGATGACGCCGCCCTCGCCGTGATCCTTCGCTTCCTTGCGGTTATAGCTGAACGGCAGATTGTGCCCTTTTTCGGCAAGCGCCACCGCCATCGCCGCCGCCAGCGTGATGCCCTTGTAAGCCGGTCCGAACAGCTGGTCGCAGGGGAGTCCGGATGCCTGCCACGCCTCGGCGTAGAACCGGCCGAGCTCCCGGAGGCTCTCGCCGTCCGCGAACAGTCCCGCGTTGAAAAAGTAGGGAGTCGCGCGTCCCGCCTTGGTGGTGAATTGCCCGAACTTCAGCACGCCGCGTGCCATCGCGAAACGCAGGAACTCTCGGCGGAAATCGGGCATCGGGGGACCTCGAAAGACTGCGGCCGATTATACGCGGCGGGCGTCGCGGCGGCAGGCCAGCGGCGCGTGTAAACTCGCCGGTCGCCGCCCCTCGCGTCGCGCCTGGCCCAGGCGGGAATCCCTGTGCGCATCATCACTCTCAACGTCAACGGCATCCGCTCCGCCGAGCGGCGCGGACTCGCGCGCTGGCTCGTGCGCGCCGAGCCGTGGGACGTCGTCTGCCTGCAGGAGATCAAGGCCGGGCACGACGACATCCCGCGCACGATGCGCGCGCCGCGCCGCGCGCATGCGGCGTTCGTGCCGGCCGAGCGCAAGGGCTACGCCGGCGTCGCCGTGTACGCGAAGCTGCCGGCGCGATTTTCCGCCGGCTTCGGCGCCGCCGAGTTCGACGCCGAGGGTCGTTACGTCGAGGCCCACTTCAGGGACCTCACGATCATCAGCCTCTACCTGCCTTCCGGATCGGCGGGGCCGCACCGGCAGGCATCGAAGTTCCGCTTTCTCGACGCCTTCCTGCCGCACCTCGCCGCGCTCCGAAAATGCGGGCGCGAGATCATCCTGTGCGGCGACTGGAACATCGCGCACCAGCCGATCGATCTTCGGAACTGGCGCAGCAACCAGAAGAATTCGGGATTCCTCCCCGAGGAGCGCGCATGGCTCACGCACGTCTTCGAGAAGCTCGGCTTCGTCGACGTGTTCCGGCGAGTCGACCCGCGGCCCGAGCAGTACACCTGGTGGTCGAACCGCGGCGCGTCGTGGACGAAGAACGTCGGATGGCGCATCGACTACCAGATCGCGACGCCCGGCATTGCCGCGAAAGCGCACGCCGTGTCGATCTACAAGAACCGGCGCTTTTCCGATCATGCGCCCCTCATCATCGACTACGACTTCAAATTGGCGGTGTAAAGCTGCTGCGGGTCCGACCTGCATCGTTACTCGTCCGCTCGGGATCCTCATGTACTAGCGTGTACACTCCGGTCCCTCGCGAACTCGCGCCTCGCATCTCGGCCTCCTCGCGACGCTTTCCCCTCGCCAATTATTTCCTCGCTTGATTCGCATATCAAACCTCACATTGGCGCGCGGCGCGAAGCGCCTGCTCGAAGGCGCGAACCTCACGGTTCACCCGGGGCACAAGGTCGGCCTCGTCGGCCCGAACGGCTGCGGCAAGTCGAGCCTCTTCGCGCTCTTGCTGGGCGATCTGCATCAGGATGCCGGCGAGGTCTCGCTGCCCGCAGCGTGGACCGTGGCGCACGTCGCGCAGGAGACGCCGTCCGGCGAGATGCCGGCCATCGCGTTCGTGAAGAACGGCGATCGCGAGCTCCGCGAAGTCGAAGCCGCGCTGCGCGCGGCGGAGGCGGCGGCCGCGGTGGATCCCGAGCGCGAGGGTGAAGCGCTCGCGCTCCTGCACCATCGCTTCGAGGCGATCGGCGGCTACGCGGCGCACGCGCGCGCGGCGACGCTTTTGTCCGGGCTCGGCTTCCACAATTCGCGGCACGACGATCCGGTCGGCAGCTTTTCCGGCGGCTGGCGGATGCGGCTCAATCTCGCGCAGGCGCTGATGTGCCGCTCCGACCTCTTGCTGCTGGACGAGCCCACCAACCATCTCGACCTCGACGCGGTGCTGTGGCTGGAGGACTGGCTCGCGCGCTATCCGGGCACGCTGCTGCTCATCACGCACGACCGCGATTTCCTCGACCGTGTCGCGACGACGATCGTCCACATCGACGCGCGGCGGCTGACGAGCTACACCGGCAACTATTCGCAGTTCGAGGTCGAGCGCGCGCAGCAGCTCGCGCTGCAGCAGGCGACGTACGTGAAGCAGCAGCGGCAGATCGCGCACCTCACCGCGTTCGTCGACCGCTTCCGCGCCAAGGCGACCAAGGCGAAGCAGGCGCAGAGCCGGATCAAGGCGCTGGAGCGCATGGAGCGGATCGCCGCCGCGCACGTCGACAGCCCGTTCGAGTTCTCGTTTCCCGCCGTCGACACGACGCCGCGCCAGCTCGTGCGCCTGGAGCAGGCGACGCTTGCCTACGGCGATGCGCCGCCGATCCTCGCCGGCTTCGACTTCAACATCATGGGCGGCGATCGCATCGGACTGCTCGGCCCGAACGGCGCAGGCAAGTCGACGCTGATGAAGGCGATCGCCGGAACGCTGCCGCTCGCGCAAGGCAAACGTTACACGGCGAACGGGCTCGTCATCGGCTATTTCGCGCAGCACCAGGTCGAGCAGCTGCGGCCCGGGGAATCGCCGCTGTGGCACCTCGCGAAGGAAGACCCCTTGGCGCGCGAGCAGGAGCTCCGCGATTTCCTCGGCGGCTTCGATTTTCGCGGCGACATGGCGAGCGGCGCCGTCGGCCGCCTTTCCGGCGGCGAGAAGGCGCGGCTGACGCTCGCGATTCTCGTGCGCCGGCGACCGAATCTGCTGCTGCTCGACGAGCCGACCAACCATCTCGACATCGAGATGCGCGAGGCGCTCGCCGAGGCGCTGCAGGACTACGGCGGCGCGCTGGTGGTGGTCGCGCACGACCGCCACCTGCTCCGCGCCACCACCGATACGCTGGTGCTCGTCGACGGCGGCAACATCGCGCCGTTCGACGGCGACCTCGACGACTACCGCGACTGGGTACTCGACGCGGCGCGGCGCGCGAATGCGCCTGCTCCCCGCGCGGCCGACGCCGAGCCAATGGACCGCAAGGCGCAGCGTCGCGCCGACGCCGAAGCACGGCAGCGCACCTATGCAAGGCGCCGGCCGCTCGCCGCGCGCCGCGACGAAATCGAAGCCGCGATGGCCGCGCTCAGCGAGCGAGAAGAGGGAACTCGATAGCTGGCTCGCCGGCGAGGACGCCTACACGGAGGCAAATCGGGCGACGCTCCCGGAACGCGTCGCCCGCCAGGGCGAGCTCACGTGGCAGCTCGCGCGGCTCGAAACGGAATGGCTGGAAATCGCGGACGCGCTCGACCGCCTCGACGCCGAGACGTAAGCGCCGCGTTCACGCACCCGAAGGCTTGTTGCGGTCGCGCAGCCGGCGCACGAACTTGAGGCCGGACCATGTCGCGTCGATCGCGCAGACCTTGACGTCGACCAGTCCCACGCCGAGTCCGACGTCGCGCACCACGTTCTCGTCGAGGTCGGTGGCCACCCCCGAGGCCCGCTTCGGCCACGCAATCCAGACCATGCCGGTGTCGGGCATCTTCGCCGCCACCGGGGCGAATGCGCGCGTCAGCGCACTGCGCTCTCTGACGAACACGAGTGCCACGTCGAACGGCGCGAGGCGCGCGAGCCATTCGAGTGCTTGCGGCGCGCCGGCGAGGAGCGCGGCGAGGTTTACCGGGGGGTCGACGGCATAGATGCGCTGACCGGACGCAAGCCCCAGCTTGCGCCACAGCGGCGTGCCCGAATAGCCGGCGCTCGCCAACGGTCTCGCGTCACCCGACGTGCTGGCTCGGGCGATAGAAGAGATAGACCGCGAAGCCCAGCGTCTCGCGGCCCCAGCGCAGGTAGGCGTCGCGCCACTTGCGGATCCGCTCGAGCATCGCGGGAACGTCAGGGTCGTCCGGCATCTCGCGCGCGTAACGCTCGATCGAGCGGCAGTACTTCCATTCGTACTCGTCCCACTCGTCCATCGACGCGGTCGCCGCGTGCATCGGGATGAGACCGGCGTCGACGCCGGCCTGCACGTTGCCGCGGTGGTCGAGGTACTGGCCGTCGAGTCCCCCCAGCTGCGAGAGATAGTCGGGATGCGGCCGCTGGCGCCAGTAGCCCTCGCCGATCAGCACGTAGCCGCCGCCCTTGGTCCAGCCCTTCAGCGCGTTGCAGATGCCCGACATGCCGCCCGGGATGCCGCCGGCGCCCATCATCACGGTCAGGTGGAACGTCTCGGGGTCGGCGCGGAAATCACGGATGTCGATGTCGTCGAGGTGCAGCTTGTGCAGCGCGCCGGTCCACTCGGCGCGCTCGCGCGCGGCGTCGAGCATCGGCGACGAGTTGTCCACCGCGACGACGCTCGAGCCGAAGCGCTCGATGATCCGCAGCGCGAGCTCGGCCCGGCCGCAGCCGAGGTCCAGCACCCGCGTGTTCTCGTCGAGCGTCAGGAGGTCGAGCAGGCGCTCGATCTTGGCGGCCGAGATCGGGTTGCAGTAGTCGTGGTCGCGGTGGGCGATCGCGGAGAATTTGTGGTGGTTCATGTCGCGGGGTCCTTGGCCTTGCGCTCGATCCAGGGAGCCACACGCAAGAGTAATGCCATCCCGGGCAGCGCCAGCGCCGCACAGAGCAGGAAGAAGGCGAACCAGCCGGTCGCCTCGACGATCCAGCCCGGTCGACGCGTTGACGACCGTCCGGGGGACCGCCGCGAGGCTCGTGAACAGCGCGAACTGGGTCGCCGTGTAGCGCGGGTCGGTCGCCCGGGCGATGAAGGCGACGAAGGCGGCGGTGCCGAGCCCCACGCCAAGCGCCTCGAACGCGATGACGCCTGCGAGCAGCAGCCGGTCGGGGCGGTTTTCCCAGGCGAGCCAGGCGAAGCCCAGGATCGACACCAGCTGGACGACGCCGAACAGCCACAGTCCGCGGTTGATCCCGATCTTCACCATCCACAGGCCGCCCAGCATCGCGCCGGCGACGCTCGCCCACAGGCCGGCGTTCTTGGCGATCACGCCGATGTCGGTCTTGGTGAAGCCGAGGTCGAGATAGAACGGCGTCGCGAGCGCCGTCGCCATGCTGTCGCCGAGCTTGTAGAGGAAGATGAACAGCAGCACGAGCAGCGCCTCGCGCCAGCCGGCGCGCGTGATGAACTCGTGAAACGGCTCGACCACCGCGTCGCGCAGCGTCTTCGGCTGCGCCCTGGCGAGTGCGGGCTCGTCGACCGCGAGCGTCATCGCGATGCCGGGCAGCATGAAGAGCGCCGTGATCGCGAACACGCTGCCCCACGGCAGCATGTCGGCGAGGATCAGCGACAGCGCGCCCGGGACGAGGCTCGAGATCCGGTACGCGTTGACGTGCACCGCGTTGCCGAGACCGAGCTCCGGATCGGGCAGGATCTCGCGGCGGTAGGCGTCGAGCACGATGTCCTGGCTCGCCGAGAAGAACGCGACCGCCGTGGCGAGATACGCGATCGACCACAGATCCTGCGCCGGATGCATCACGCCGAAGAGCGGGATCGACGCCAGCAGCAGCAACTGCGTCGCCAGCATCCAGCCGCGGCGCCGGCCGAGGAGCGGCAGCCCGTAGCGGTCCATCAGCGGCGACCAGAGGAACTTCCACGTGAACGGCAGCTGGATCAGCGCGAACAGGCCGATCGACTTCAGGTCGACGTGCTCGGAGCGCAGCCACGCCGGCAGCAGGTTGAGCAGGAGGTAGAGCGGCAGGCCGGAAGAGAATCCGGTGAACACGCAGATCAGCATCCGCCGGTTGAAAAGCGCCTCGCGCCAGGTCTCGTGCGCGGGGGCCGCGGGCGATGCCGGTTCGTTCATCCGCGGATTCTACCGGTCGCGATGCGGTGGCGCCGATCGCGCAGCCAAGCCTTCCTAGGCGTGGCGAAACCGGTAGATCGCGAGCTCGCCGCGCAGGTTCGGCAGCACCTCGACCCGCGTGGCCGTGCGCGAGCACGACGCGGTTCTCGACGGCGTAGCCGCGCTCGGCGAGAAACGCGTCGAAGTCGGCCACCGTGCACAGATGGATGTTCGGCGTGTCGTACCACTGGTAGGGCAGTGCCGTCGACACCGGCATGCGTCCGCGGACGATCTGCAGCCGGTGCGTCCAGTGGCCGAAGTTCGGGAAACGTCACGATCGCCTCGCGGCCGACGCGCAGCATCTCGGCGACGATCGCCTCGGTGTGGCGCATCGCCTGCAGCGTCTGCGACAGGATCACGCAGTCGAACGACGCGTCGTCGAATCCGGCGAGTCCCGACTCGAGGTCGCTCTGCAGCACGTTGATGCCGTTCTGCACGCTCGCGAGCACGCCGGCATCGCCGATCTCGATGCCGTAGCCGCGTGACGCGGCGCTCGCGCGCCAGATAGGCGAGCAGGCTGCCGTCGCCGCAGCCGAGGTCGAGCACGCGCGCGCCCTCGGCGATCCAGCCCGCGATCGTCGCGAAATCGGCGCGGCCCGCGGCAGCCGCGGCTGAGGGAACGTAGCGCGGTGCCGGCGCGCGTTCGCGCGCGCGCAGCGTGGCGCCGGCGGCCGATGCTTCATTCGCCGCATCGGGCGCGAGCTCGGCCGCGATGCGCTCGAAGTACGCGCGCACCACGGCGAGGTATTGCGGATCGTCGAGCAGGAACGCGTCGTGGCCGTGCGGCGCGATGATCTCGGCGTAGGTCACGTCGCGCGCGTCGTCGACGAGCGCCTTCACGATCTCGCGCGAGCGCGCCGGCGCGAAGCGCCAGTCGGTGGTGAACGCGACGACGAGAAAGCGGCACTGCGCGGGCGCGAGCGCACGCGCGAGATCGCCGCCCTGCGCCTGCGCCGGGTCGAAATAGTCGAGCGCCTTGGTGATGCGCAGATACGTGTTGGCGTCGTAGTACTCGGCGAATTTCTCGCCCTGGTGCCGCAGATAGGACTCGATCTGGAATTCGGGCGCGAACGAGAACTTGAGCCCGTCGCGCAGCTCGCGGCCGAAGTTCTCCTCCATCTGCTCGTCGGACAGGTAGGTGATGTGCCCGATCATGCGCGCGAGCCGCAGCCCGCCGCGCGGCTTGGTGCCCGCGCTCGTCGAAGTGGCCGTCGTGGAAATCGGGATCGGTGAGGATCGCCTGCCGCGCGACCTCGTTGAACGCGATGTTCTGCGCGGACAGGTTCGGCGCGGCGGCGATGACGAGCGCGTGGCGCAGCCGCGCCGGATAGCGGATCGCCCAGTCCAGCGCCTGCATGCCGCCGAGGCTTCCGCCCATCACCGCCGCCCACTGCGCGATGCCGAGCCGGTCGGCCAGACGCGCCTGCGCGTCCACCCAGTCCTCGACGGTCACCAGCGGAAATTGCGCGCCCCACGGCTTGCCGGTCGCCGGATTCTCCGTGAGCGGCCCGGTCGAGCCGAAGCAGCTGCCGAGATTGTTGACGCCGACGACGAAGAAGCGGTCGGTGTCGAGCGGCTTGCCCGGCCCGACCATGTTGTCCCACCAGCCGACGTTCTCCGGATCGTCCGCGTAGTACCCGGCCACGTGGTGCGAGGCGTTGAGCGCGTGGCAGACGAGGACCGCGTTGTCGCGCGCCGCGGACAGCGTTCCGTACGTCTCGTAGGCGAGCTCGAACGACGGCAGGCTCGTCCCGCAGGCGAGCGGCAGCGGTGCGTCGAACCGGGCGCGCCGCTCGACGACCGGCCCGACCGACGCGCCGGCGATGGCGGCGTCGGAAGTCGTCCCGCCGGTGGTCGAGGAAAAGGAGGCCATCCGCTGAAGTTTGTGGGCGACAAAAAACCCGACCAGCTTTGCGCCAAGTCGGGTCGGGAACGGAATCTCCGTCTGCCTTCGCCGCTTTAGCCGTTTTTGCGGCGCCCATACCGCAACGGAATGGCCGCCACGCGCCCGCAAGCTGGTTCAAATCGGCGCAGGCGGCCATCTTATCCCGGCCGGCGCGATTCGCCAAACCCACCGCCGGTCGCCGCCATGATGCGCGCGGGCGGTCGCCAACCGCGCGGCCCCTCCTCGGCCGACCGGCGGCGGGTGCGCCCCACTTGCCGCGTTTCATGACATTGGAATAACATGACATTGGAATATTTGGCCCGTCGAGGGCTGGCGCCCGCCGCTCTCGTCGCCTTCACATTCGCGCCCGTCAGGGGCGCCCGACCTGTCGGAAGGCCCGCGATGAAACGATCAAGCTCGCTCGGACTTGCCCTCCTCGCCGTCGTCGCCTGCGCGTGGTCGCTCAATTCGCTCGTCCAGTCGACCCAGCCGACCGGCAACGCGACAGAATGGCGCAAAGCTCTACGCGAACGGCACCGGTTACGGCTGCAACCAGTGCCACGGCCCTGATCCGCGCGACGGCGACGCCACGGTCGGACGACGAACCCGGTTCTCCTGAGCGGCGCCGCGTGATCCCGAATTGGATCGACTACGCGCTGCATCAATCTTTCCGGAGAGCTAGACTATGCGCAATACGATCGACAATGCCGAACGCTACACAGATCCTGGGCGACATCGCGGAGTTCATCTATGCGTGCAAGATCACGCCGTTGCCTGCACCCTGCGATCTCACCGAGGGCGCGGCCGGCGGTGGCGGCGGCGGCGACGAATTACGGCGGCCTGTGGTGGCTGTCGACCGAATCCGGCTGGGGCGTGAACTTCTCGCACCAGGGCAACCTGATCTACGCGACCTGGTACACCTACGACACGAGCGGCAAGGCATGGTGGCTGTCGATGCTGGCGACCCAGCAGGGCACGAGCCAGACCTTCACCGGCAACATCCTCGCAAGCCAGGGCACGGGCCTCAACACCGCGAGCGGCGCCTCGCCGACGCAGATCGGCACCGGGTCGGTCACGTTCAGCGACGGCAGCAACGGCTCGTTCACGTACACGCTGAACGGCTTCGGCACGCAGTCGAAGGCGATTTCCAAGTTCAAGTATGGCGCCGTGCCGACGTGCACCTACAGCGCGTCCCCCAATTTCACGAGCGCCAGCAACTATCAGGACCTGTGGTGGGTGCCCTCCGAGGCGGGCTGGGGCATGAACGTCACCCAGCAGGGCTCGACGATCTACGTGACCTGGTACAGCTACGACATCGACGGCTCGCCGCTGTGGCTGTCGGTGCTGGCTGCCGCAGGGAGCCGGCGGCACGTTCTCCGGCACGCTCAACCGCACGTCGGGAACGTCGTGGAACAATTTCGACCCGAGCGCGGTGACGCCGAAGGCGGTCGGCACGGCAAGCTTCAGCTTCCCCGACGGCAATCACATGAACATGACGGCGACCGTCCAGGTGAGCGGCATGGCGAGCCCGACGACGCTCAACAAGCAGCTGACGCGTTTCCTGTTCGCCGGACCGGCCGGCACGCTCTGCAACTAGGACGGGCTCACGCCGGCGCCGCGTCGCCGGCGCGCGTGCCGTCGGGCCCGATCGCGATGTAGTGGACCCCCTGCGCGGCGAGGAACGTTTCGCCGCGCCCTTCCAGCAGCATCGCGATCGTCGCGCAGCTTCCGGCGACGACGCATAGCGGCGCCACCACGCTCACCGATTGCCAGTGCGCGACGGGCATGGCCGTCCGCGGATTGAGGATGTGGCAATAGCGGCGCCCGTCGAGATCGAAATAGCGCTCGTAGTCGCCGCTGGTGGCGACCGCGCCGCCCGCAAGTTCGACGTAGGCGATGACCGCGCCCTCGCGCCGCGGATGCCGGATCGCCACGCGCCAGGGCGCGCCGTCCGGCTGCGTGCCGAGCGCGCGCACGTCGCCGGCGAGATTCACCAGCGCGTGGCTGACGCCTTCGTCCTGCAGGATCGTCGCCGCGCGATCGGCCGCGTATTCCTTGCCGATGCCGCCGAAGTCGATCTCCATGCCGCGTCGCGGCAGCCGCACGCTCGCGTCGCTCGCGTTCGACGCTCTCCCAGCCGATCAGCGCGCGCGCGGCGACCAGCGTCTGCGCGTCGGGCAGCTGCGGCGGCTCCTTGCGGAAATCCCACGCGCGGCGCAGCACGCCCGCCGTGATGTCGAAGAGGCCGCCGGAGAGCTCATGAGCAGCGCTCCGCGTAATCGAGCAGCGCGCGCGGTCTCCGCGTCGAGCGGCACGGGCGCCCCTCCCGCCGCGCGGTTGATGCGCGTGGTGACGCTGTCGTCGAGATAGCGCGAATACTTGGCCTCGATGCGCTGCACGTCGGCGATCGCCGCATCGGCGGCGCGGCGCGCGACGGCGCGGGTCGCGCGCGAACACCTGCACCTCGTTGTCCGAGGCCATCGCGCGAAAGCTCGCGCGGAGGACCGGCATCTTCATCGAAGTCCGCCTGTGGCCGGACCGATGCGCGGGCGTCAGAAGCTCTTGGTGATGCCCACGATGATCCAGCGCGCCGAAAACGGCAGGATACCCGGACTGCCGCCGCCGATCCGCCAGTTGGACTGCTGCCGGTAGAAGTCGGCGCGCACGTCGGCCGACCAGCCGCTGCCGAGCGACTTCGCGACGTCGAGGCCGACGGTGAACGCGCCGAAGGCGGCAAGGCGCGTGTCGGCGGTGTAGGGCTCGTCGAAATTGAACCCGTTGCCGAGCGGCGGGCCGAAGTAGAAATCGCGCCGAGCTCTGCGTGTAGTAGCGGAACGCCGGCGTGAGCGCCCATCCCTGCGGCAGCGGCTGCACCCACGCGGCGGTGAAGGTGTTCGAGATGCTGCCCCACGAGTCGGTCAGCAGCCGGTACGGACAGCCGCAGCGTCGCCGTCCTGGTTCGGCGAAGTACTCGTTGTAGCGGGTGAGCCACGCGAAGACGTTGCGCTCGCTGGGCCTGCGGTCGAGCGTCTTGTACGGGTCGGAGTAATCGCCGTGCCCGTGCGAGTAGGTGATGTTGGAGTTGACGATCGACGTCGGCGAGAGCGCCTGCGTGATTCCCAGCAGGAACTCGACGGTGTTGCGCGGCTCGTTCGACACGGCGCCGTTGGTGGGATTGATGCGATCGCTCGTGCCGGCGAAGCCGAACGCATACGTTCGATTGCGGTCGTCGGAGAAGATGCGCACGTCGACGCCGCCGCCGCGCGAAAGATAATCCTGCTCCGAGGACGCGACGCCGCCGACGGACAGCGACCAGCCGTTGAAGTACTTCGTGACCTTGGCCTCGCCCGCCGTGCGGTAGTCGCCGACGCCCTGATGCGACGCGCCGGAGAGCGTGTTGAAGTAGAGTGGCGACGCGCCCGACATCGCGTCGTAGACGACCGATCCCTCGATCTCCAGCGTGTCGTCGACCGGCACGAGCGCATAGAGGGTGGGGCTTTGCACCGTCATCCGGTCGGCGCCCGGCTGCCAGTCGCGGTAGTTGAGGTACTTCAACTCGATGATGCCGTGGTCGTGCACCGCCTGCGCCACGGCGTCCGCCGGCAGCATGCCCGGGAGCGCCAATGCCGCGGCGAGGAGCGCTCCCGCGCCGCTGCGCAGCTCGGGCGGACGCCTGTCCGCGCCTCCCGATCGTGCGCAGCCTTTCGCCGCGAGGGCGCGGCGCGCCCGGCGCCTGCGCTCAGTTGCAGCCACAGCCGCCGCCGCCGACGCCGTAGCCGCCGGTCGCGGCTTCCTTGCTGGTGTAGATGTGCTGCTCGAGCGTGGTCTGCAGCGGGTCGGGGTCGATCTGCATCGAAGGCCGCGCGAGATCGCCCTTCTCCCACGGCTGCGGCGGCTGCAGCGTCGCGCAGCCGCCAAGCGCAGCGGCGATCACCAGTGCAATGAGTGCCTTCATATGGTTTCCCTGCGTTGCGCCGCGCCGGTCAATGCGTGCCGAGCGCAGCGGTGATCTGGCGCTCGAGCTCCGCCTTGCGCTCGTCCCTGAACCCGTACTCGACGAACGCGACGCGGCCCTGCGCGTCGATGAGATAGGAACTCGGCATCGCCTTGACGCCGAACGCGGCGGGCGCCTCGCCCTTGGGGTCGTAGACGATCGTGAAGGCCGCGGGCACCTGCTGCAGGAAGCGCTGCGCGTCGGCATCGCGCTTGTCGACGTTGACGCCGACGATCGTCAGTCCCTTCGCACCGTACTTGCGCTGCATCTCGTTCATCCACGGAAACGATTGCTTGCACGGGCCGCACCACGACGCCCAGAAGTCGACGTAGACGACGCGGCCGCGCAGCGCGTCGAGCGTGACGATCTGCCCGCCGGACTGGGGAAGCGCCAACGCGGGCGCCGGTGCGCCGGCGTCCAGCGCGGCCGCGGGCACCGCGAACGCAGCCAGCAGCGCAAGCGCCGCGAGGGCACGTCGGGTCCGGGGCAACGCACGGGCAAGCGGCTGGGCGTTCATGACAATGTCATTATTGCACGGCCGGTGCGCGCAGGGAAACGCCCGGCCCGCAACGGCAAACACGAAGCCGGTCCGCGCATTCCGCGAACGGAAGCCGTCAGGCGTTGAGCTTGTCGAGGAGCGCTGCGAGCTTCAGCGGATCGTCCTGCCGGCGCATGCGGTCGACCAGCGGCTTCGCGCTCGCGACTTCGGTCGTCAGCACCCGCTGCTTGACCGACAACAGGTGCGCGGGGTGCATCGACAGGTTGCGCAGGCCGAGTCCGAGCAGGAGCCGGGTGAGCGCGACCTCGCCGGCCATTTCGCCGCACACGGCGATCGCCACCTTCGCGTGGTCGGCGGCGTCGATCGACATCGCGATGAGCTTCAGCACCGCCGGATGCAGCGGGTCGTACAGATGCGACACGGCGTCGTCGGAGCGGTCGACCGCGAGCGTGTACTGGATGAGGTCGTTGGTGCCGATCGACAGGAAGTCGAGCTTCTTCAGGAACGACGAGATCGCAAGCGCTGCCGCCGGGATCTCGATCATCCCGCCGACCTTGATGCCCGAATCGAACGGCACCCCTTGCTCGCGCAGCGTTTCCTTCGCCTGCGCGATCATCTCGAGCGTCTGGTTGATTTCCGCCGCCGAGGCGAGCATCGGGATCAGGATGCGCACGTTGCCGTGGTGCGACGCGCGCAGGATCGCGCGAAGCTGCGTGAGGAAGAGCCGCGGCTCGGCCAGGCAGAAGCGCACGGCGCGCAGTCCCAGCGCGGGATTGGGCGCGACGCGGACGAGTCCGCCGAGTCCCGAGATCTGCTTGTCGGCGCCGAGGTCGAACGTGCGGATCGTGACCGGCTTTCCCTGCATCCCTTCGGCGACGGCGCGATACGCCTCGAACTGCTCGTCCTCGGAGGGCAGGCCGTCGCGGTTGAGGAACAGGAACTCGGAGCGGAAGAGGCCGATGCCGGAGGCGCCGTTCTCGAGCGCCTGCGCGAGGTCGCCCGGAAGCTCGATGTTGGCGAAGAGCTCGATCTCCGTGCCGTCGATCGTCGTCGCCGGCTTGGTCTTGAGGCGCTTCAGCTTGGCGCGCTCGAGCCCGAGCTCGCCCTGCTTCAGCCGGTATTCCGCCAGCACCGACTTGTCGGGGTTGACGATGACGACGTGGTTGGTGCCGTCGATGATGAGGAGCTCGTTCTCGCGGATCAGCGCGCGCGCGTTGTGCGCGGCGACGACCGCGGGAACGGCGAGGCTCCGCGCGACGATCGCGGTGTGCGAGGTGATGCCGCCGAGATCGGTCAGGAAGCCGGCGTAGCGGTGCGTCTTGAACTGGATGACGTCGGCCGGCGACAGGTCGTGCGCGACCAGGATCGTGTGCTGTTCGGCGCCCGGCGGAGCGACGGTGCCAGGGCGTCCGAGCAGGCGCTTCAGCACGCGCTCGACGACGTGAATGACGTCGGCCTTGCGCTCGCGCAGGTACTCGTCCTCGATCTGCTCGAACTGCTCGACCAGCACGTTCATCTGCTGAGTGAGCGCCCACTCAGCGTTACAGCGTTGCTCTGCGATGATCTTCTTCGGGACGTCCGACAGCGTCGGATCGTTGAGGATCATCCAGTGGACGTCGAGGAAGGCGCCGAATTCGGCCGGGGCGTCACCGCCCGTCATCGCGCTGTGCAGGCCCTCCAGCTCCAGCTGGACCTCATGGACCGCGGTCGCGAAGCGCGCGACCTCGGCGTCGAGCTTCGCCGGCGGGATGACGTAGTGCGCGACTTCGAGCATCGCGTGCGAGACGAGCTGCGCCCGTCCGATCGCGATTCCGCCCGATACGCCGATCCCGTGCAATGCAAAGCTGGCCATTCGCCTTCGTCCGTTCGGGCGGCCAACCGCTGCGCCGGCCGCCCCGCTATTCGCCCTCGCCGAAGCAATCGCCCACCAGCGCGGTGAGCGCCGTCATCGCGTCGGCCTCGTCCGGGCCGTCCGTGATGAGCGTCACTTTCGCCCCCTTGCCCGCCGCCAGCATCATCACGCCCATGATGCTCTTGGCGTTTACCTTGCGGTTGTTGCGCGACATCATCACGTCGCACTGGAACTGGGCCGCGAGCTGCGTGAGCTTCGCCGAGGCCCGCGCATGCAGGCCCAGCTTGTTCACGATCTCAACCTCGCGTTGCTGCATAGACCGGGTCCACGTCGATGTGCAGCACGCCGTCGCACGCGCCCGACACGGCCTTCCTGATCATCGTGTCCATGCCCTTGTCGCGGTAGGTGAACGTGCGCACCAGCATCGGCAGGTTGACGCCCGCGACGCCCTCGACGCGGCCGGGCACCAGCAGCTTGCACGCGAGATTGGCGGGCGTCGCGCCGTAGATGTCGCACAACACGATCACGCCTTCGCCGGTGTCGAGCCGGGCGAGCTGCTCGCGCGCCGCCGGCAGGAGCTGCAGCGGGTCGTCGGTCGCAGCCACCGACAGCACCTCGAACTGCGGCGGGCGCTTGCCGAGGACATGCGTGACCGCGCGGGCGAGGCTTTCGCCCAACGAATCATGCGCGACGATCAGGACGCCGATCATCCGCGGAGCCCGCGCGCATCCCCTACCGAAGATGCATTGCCTGCGAAAAGGTTCATGGACGAACCGAAATCCGATGCCGGACCGGCCGCCGGCGAGCGAGCAACGATGTTAGCACGCGCCTCGCTTGGCGATCGCAGCGGCCCGCGGGCCGGCGGCGCTGCCCCCGCTACGCGCAGGCGCGCACCAGCGCGTCGGCGAACATCCCGGCGACGTCGAACCCCGTCTGCTCGGCGATCTCGACAAAGCAGGTCGGACTCGTCACGTTGATCTCGGTGAGGTTCTCGCCGATCACGTCGAGGCCGACGACGAGGAGGCCCTGCGCCCAGAGCGAGGGCCCTAGCGCCTCGGCGATCCGGCGATCCCCCGCCGTCAGCGGACGGGCGACGCCGCGGCCGCCGGCGGCGAGGTTGCCGCGCGTCTCGCCCGGCTTCGGAATGCGCGCCAGCGCATGCGGCACGGGCTCCCCCGCGATCAGGATGACGCGCTTGTCGCCGTCGACGATCGCCGGAATGTAGCGCTGCGCCATCACCGTGCGCATTCCGTCGCGGCTCACCGTCTCGATGATGACGTTGCGGTTGGGGTCGTCGCCGCGGATCCGGAAGATCGACGTGCCGCCCATGCCGTCCAGCGGCTTCAGGATCACGTCGCCATGGGCGTCGATGAACGCATTGATGCGGGCCGCGTCGCGGGTGACGAGCGTCGGCGCGACGAACTCGGGGAATCCGGCGATCGCCATCTTCTCGTTGTGATCGCGGATCGCGCGCGGCCGGTTGAACACCCGTGCGCCGGCGCGCTCGGCGGCTTCGAGGAGGTACGTCGCGTAGACGTATTCCATGTCGAACGGCGGATCCTTGCGCATCAGCACCGCCGCAAAATCGACGAGCGCCCGCTCCTCGGCCGGGCCCGCGGTGTACCAGTCGTGGTTGTCGGCACGGATCTCGAGCGGCACGACGCGCGCGCCGGTCGTGTCCTTGCGTCCAGTAGAGATCGGCCGCCTCGAGCGCGAACACGCGGTGACCGCGCGCGACGAGCGCGCGCATCATCGCGATGCTCGTGTCCTTGTACGCCTTGAGCGAGGGCAGCGGGTCGAGGATGAAGGCGAAGTCCATGCGGTCGCGGGCTCCAGCGGGCGGTGCCGTCCGGCGGGACGGCGAGGAAAAAAGGGCTCCCATGCTACCGCATTTGCCCGCGCGCCCCTGCGTTCACGCGCGGTCCGTTCGCGTGGGCGAGTGGCGAGTCCGCGGCCGCTCGCGTCGCCGGCGGACTAGGCGAGCTCGGCGAGAAACGCGTCGGCGCGGGCGGCGTCCGGCACCGCGCCCATCCCGGCCAACGAATCGCGTGCAAGCGTTGCCGCCGCGCGCGCAGCGTCTCGCTCGTTCTGTGCAACGTGAACTGCAGCACGGTGCAGCCGCGCCCGCCCCAATTCCAAATTGCTGCCCGTCGCCTCGTACACGGCGATCGCGGCGTCGATCTCGCGCGCCGCCGTCGCGGGATCGCCGCGGGCGAGCGCGATCCGGCCCAGCACCGCGCGCGCCAGCGCCGCGAAGAACGGCGAACCCGCAGCTCCGGAGATCGCCAGACCGGCACGCGCCACCCGCTCGGCCTCGTCGAGGCGCCCAGCCGCCACGGCGATTTCCGCGGCGTGCGCAAAGCCGATGTTCGTCATGATCAGATTCTCGCTGCCTTCGAGCAGCGTGAGGAACTGCGCCTGCCAGCCCTGCGCTGCCTCGATGTCGTCGCGCTGCAGCGCCGCGTGCGACAGCGCCAGCAACGCCCAGCCCGACAGCACGAGCTGGCCGAGGCCGCGCGCGCGCTCCCAGCCGCGCTGCGCGTACTCCTTCGCGGCAACAACATCACCCTGGTCGGCCGCAATCAGCGCCAGCGCCGGATCGACCCAGGTCGCCAAACGGTTCTCGCCGATCTGCTCGGCCAGCGCCATGGTCGCAAGCGCCTCGGCGCGCGCCTCCGCGAGGCGACCCTTGGCGTGCAGCGCCGCCGTGCGCGGGAAGCCGCTCCAGGCCACGCGCGCCAGCGCGCCGATCTTGCGCCCGTCGTCCCGGTCGCGCAGCGCGTAGCGCAGCGCGTCGTCCCACCGGCCGCGCCCATGCGCGTTCTCGGCGAGAAACTCGCTTGCCAAGCGCGGTCGCCGAAGGGAAATCTTTCCGTTCACCGAGGGCGATGGCCGCTCGTGCGAAATTGTCGCTTTCGTCCAGCTGGACCAGGTGCTGGTGCGCGCCGGCCAGGTAGCCGTAGATGTCGGTCAGCGTGACCGCATCGTCCTGCGGCAGTGCCAGCGAGAGCGCACGCTCGAGGTACTCGAGCGCCTTCCGCGGCTCGGCGCGGTAGTGGTGGTAGCGGCCGATCAGGGCGAGCGCGTGCGCGAGCGCATTCGCCTGCGTTGCGGGATCGAGCTCGGCGACCGCCTCCTGCAGCAGCGCGAGTCCGCGCGGCTCGCCCCCCGGCACGTAGCCGTTTCCGATCTTGACCTTGAGCGTCGCGCGCGCCGCCGGCGCGTGCGTCCTCGCCGAGCGCGCGCTCGAAACACTCTGCGGCGAGCCGGCTCGCACCGCGCGCCTCGTGCACGTCGCCCGCCTGCTCGTCGATCGCCGCGAGGTCGTCGTCGCGCTGCAGCGCCTCGGCCGACTCGCGCGCCTGCTCGAGGAACTTGAGCGCCTCGTCGTGCGCGAAGACGCGAAGCGCGCCGTCGGCCGCACGGCGCAGGTACTTGAGCGAGCGCTCGAAGTCGCCGGCCTGCGTGAAGTGATGCGCGAGATCCTGCATGCGCACCTCGCGCTCCGCACGGCCCGCCGCGGCGGAGGCCGACTGCGCCGCCAGCATCCGCTCCAGCGCCTCGCCGATCCGCTGGTGCAGGCGCCGCCGCCTTATCGGATTCATCTCCTCGTAGAGGACCTCGCGAATCTTGTCGTGGGTGAACGCGAAGCCGTCGCCGCCCTCGACCGGCCGGACGAGCTGCGCCGCGCTCGCCTCGTCGAGCGCATCGAGGAGCGCGTCTTCGCCCGTTGCCGATGCGGCGGCCAAGCTCGCCGAAGCCGAAAATCTTGCCGAGCGCCGCGGCCGTGCGCAGCGTGTCCGTCGCGACCTCGGACATGCGGTCGAGCCGCCGTCCGATCGCCTCCTTGACGCTCTGCGGAATGGTGAGCTCGCGCACGTCCTTGCGCCCCCAGCCGCCGTCCTCGCGATAGATCTGGCCCTGCTCGATCAGCGACTTCACGACTTCCTCGACGAAGAACGGATTGCCTTCGGTCTCGCGGAAGAGCGCGTCGGCGAAGTCGTCGGCCACGACGTCCTGCCCGAAGAGCGCCGCGAGCAGCGCATTCGTGTCGGCGCGCGACAGGCGGCCGAGCGGGATGCGGGTCGCGAGCCGCTCGCGGTTCCATTCGACGAGCGCCGCCGCGAGCGGATGCGCGCGGTCGAGCTCGATCTCGCGGTAGGGCGCGAGAAAGAGCACGCGGTCGCCCTGCATCGTGCGCAGCAGGTAGCGCAGCAGCGACAGCGTCCCCTGGTCGGCCCAGTGGATGTCGTCGGTGAAGACGAGGAGGCCGCGCGAGGCGGCGAGCGACTGCAGGAAGCGGGCGACGTTGTCGAAGAGCCGCATCCGCTCGTCGCCGGGCGGCAGCGGCGCGTTGGGCGCGATCGGCCCGAGCTTCGCCTCGATCTCCGGCGCGAACTTGGCGATTTCCGGCGCTGTCGCCCCCAGCGCAGTGCGAAGCTGTGCCGGCGTCTGCCGCCGCGCCCACTCGCGAATCGCCTCCACGAACGGAAGGTACGGCGTCGTCGCCTCGAATTCGTAGCAGCCGCCGCGCAGCACCGTCGCGCCGGACGCATACGCCTGCGCGATCAGCTCGCGCGCGAGGCGGGTCTTGCCCACGCCCGGCTCGCCGGACAGGAGCACTAAATGGCCGCGCGCCTGCTGCGCCTGCTCCCAGTGCCGCCTCAGCTGCGCAAGCTCGCCGCCGCGCCCGATGAGCTTGCCGCGGACGAGCTCGTCGAGCGCTCCGGGCGGCAGCGTTTCCGTGTCCTCGACCTTCAGGGCCGGGAACTCGGAGGGCAGATCGGCGACGACGAGCTCGCAGATGCTCTCCGCATCGGCCAGCCCGCGCAGCTTGAACGCGCCGAGGTCGCGCAGCGTCGTGCCGTCCGGCAGATGCCCTCGCACCGCCTGCGCCATGGCCGCCGACAGCAGCGTCTGCCCGCCGTGACCCGCCGCGCTCACGCGCTGCGTGCGCACCAGCGTGAGCGAGGACACGTATTCGCCGCCGTGCGCCTGCGCCTCTCCCGTGTGGAGGCCCATCCGGACCCGGATCGCCCCGATCGGTCCCCAGTCCTCCCGATGCAGCGCGCGCTGCGCATCGAGCGCCGCGACAAGCGCCGCCTGCGGGGTCACGAATGCGGCGCAGACACCATCGCCGACGACCTGGAATACGGTGCCGCCGTGCGTCTCGATCGCGCCCTGCAGCAGCGCATGATGGCGCGCGAGCGCGGAGGGCATCGTGTCAGGGTGCCGCTCGAAGAGCTCGGTCGAGCCCTCGATGTCGGTGAAGAGAAAGGTCACCGGACCGGTCGGAAGTTCGCGCATGGGGTCGTCGGTCGGGAGCGCCGCGTTGGTTCCCGGCGGGTCGCCGGAGCATACCAAGAGAGACGAGCGGCGCGAAACGGAACCCGGGAGGAGGACGCCGGACGGGACGGTGCCTGTCCCGCACGATGGGCTCGTGTCCGGGCATCAGCATCTCCACGACCGCGTCGAGGCAGTAACATGTGCGGTCGTGGACGCCAGGCGGGGCAAAGTGCCCTTGCCGGTCGACGCGCTTTATGGCCATTCAATGCCCGTGCGCACAACGCCCAAGAAAAGATCGCACCGATGACCTCCGAACCGGCCGCGCCGCCTCCGCAGGAAAACGCCGAGCGCGCGGTTCCCTATCTCGCGCGCATCCTGCAGCAGCATCTTCTCGCCGACCCGGAGTCTCCGTCCTGGGTCGCCGAGGGCACGGCGCTCTTCGCCGACGTCTCGGGCTTCACCGCGCTGTCGGAGCAGCTCGCGAAGAAAGGCCGCGAGGGCGCGGAACAGATCACCGACACGATCGGCGGCAGCTTCGCTTCTATCCTGAAGGTCGCGTACGAGAACGGCGCCAGCCTGCTCAAGTTCGGCGGCGACGCGCTCCTGCTCTGGTTCCAGGGCGCCGATCACGCCGCGCACGCGTGCGCGGCCGCCGTGCGCATGCGCGCGACGCTCGACGACGTCGGGCGGATCGAGATGCCGGGGGCCAAGGTCACGCTGCGGATGTCGCAGGGCATTCACACCGGGCATTTCAATTTCTTTTCGGTCGGCACCTCGCACCTCGAAATGCTGCCGACGGGCCCCGCGTGGACCCGCACCGTCGCGATGGAGCATGCGGCAAGTGCCGGCGAGATTCTCGCGAGCCCCGAGACCGCCGCGCTCCTTTCCGCCGACCTGCTTGGCGAGGCCAAGGGTCCCGGCAGGCTGCTCCTGCGCGAGCCACCGGGCCACGAGGAAAAGATTCCGTACATTCCGCGCCCGAAAATGGCGCCCGAGCCGCTGCTGCGCTGCCTCTCGCCGTCCATCCGCGCGCACGTGCAGGCCGGCGGCGGACACTCCGAGCACCGGCCCGTGACGATTGCGTTCATCCGCTACGAGGGAACGGACGCGCTGATCGGCGGTGAAGGTGCGCAGGCCGCCGCCGCGGCGCTGCACCGGCTCGTCAGCATCGTCGAAGCGGCTACCGAGGAACAGGGCGTGACGTTTCTCGGCTCCGACGTCGACGCCGACGGCGGCAAGCTGATCCTGACGGCGGGCGCGCCGATCGTGACCGGCGACGACGAGGACCGCATGCTGCTCGCGCTGCGCAAGATCGTCGAATCCGCGCCGCCGCTCCCGATTCGCATCGGCGTGCACCGCGGCGCCGTGTTCGCCGGCGACATCGGTCCCGCGTATCGGCGCACGTACACCGTGATGGGCGACGCGGTGAACCTCACCGCGCGACTGATGGCGAAAGCCGAGCCGGGACAGATTCTCGCGACGGCCGACGTGCTCGACCGCGCCAACACGCTGTACGCAACGACCAAGCTCGAGCCGTTTGCGGTGAAGGGCAAGGCGGAGCCGGTGCAGGCGTGGTCGATCGGGCGCGCCGAAGGCTCGCGGACGCGGCAGGTGTCGCTGCAGCGGCTGCCGCTCACCGGGCGCAACGCGGAGCTCGGCGTCGTCCGCAAGACGTTCGCGAGCGCGCGCTCGGGCGAAGGCCGGCTGCTCGAGCTCGTCGGCGATTCCGGCATCGGCAAGACGCGCCTCCTCGAAGCGCTGCGCGATGCGGCCGCCGGATTCGCCAAGCAACGCGCCGCGTGCGAAGCCTACACGTCGTCGATCCCGTACGTCGTATGGCGCGAGCTCCTGCGCGAGATGCTGGCCTTCGGGCGCGAATCCGCCGACGCCGACATCGTCGCGCGCATACGCGACGAGGTGTCGGCCAAGGCGCCCGAGCTCGCGCCATGGATTCCGTTGCTGGGCGCGGTACTCGATGTCGAGATCGCACCAACGCCCGAAGTCGAGATGCTGGCGGAAAAGAATCGCCGCACGAAGCTGCACGAAACCGTTGCCCGCTTTCTTCAGGTGATTGCCCCGGACAAGGTGCTGTTCGAGATCGACGACGTGCACCACATGGACGAGGCGTCGGCGGAGTTGCTGTCCTACCTGATCAACGACATTCCGACCCGGCCGTGGCTGTTCGCCGTGGCGCGTCGCCCGGGCGCGACGGGGTTCAGCGCGCCGGAGTCACCGGCGGTGGTCCGGATCGAATTGAAGCCTCTCGCGCCGCCGGACGCGGTGCGTCTCGCGCAACTCGCGACCCAGCAACATCCGGTGCCTCCCCACGTGCTCGACGTCGTCGCCAAGCGGTCGGGGGGCAATCCGCAGTTCCTGCGCGACTTGCTGCGCACCGCGATCGAATCCGGCGGCGTCGAGGATCTTCCCGATTCGGCCGAGGCCGCCGCGATGACGCAGATCGACACCCTCGCGCCGGACGATCGCGCGATGGTGCGGCGCGCGGCAGTGCTGGGGATGACGTTCCACCCGCGAATGGTGGCGTGGCTCTACGGCGAGGACGAGGGCCCGCCGCCCGGAGAAGCCGAGCTCGCCCGATTGGGGGAGATGTTCGAGGTCGAGCCCGACGGCTATCTGCGGTTCCGGCATTCGCTGTTGCGCGACTCGGCGTATCAGGGATTGCCGTTCAAGCTGCGCCGGCAACTCCACGGCTCCGTGGCGCGGCATCTCGAAGAGGAGATGGATTTCCCGGAGGAGGTCGCCGGCATACTCTCACTGCACTATTCTCGAAGCCGGCGAATTTCAGCCCGCGTGGCGCTATGCAATCACCGCGGCGAAGCGCGCGGAATCCGTCTACGCCAATGTCGAAGCCGCCGGACTCTATACGCGTGCGCTGGAGGCCGGGCGCAATATTGATGATCTGGAAAACGGCGAACGCGTCGCGGTCAACGAGGCGCTCGGGGATTCGTGGTACCGCGCGAGCGAATTCCAAAAAGCGTCCGCCGCATTCGCGGCCGCCCGACAGTTGGCGACCGGCGACCAGCTCGCCGACGCCGAATTGCTTATCAAGCTCTCCAAGGTCGAGGAAAAGCTCGGCAAATACGCGGAAGCGCTGCGCTGGACCGAGCAAGCCCGCCGCGTTCTTAATCAACTGCCCGGCGACAAAGCAGCCCGGCACGCAGCGTGGGCGGGCGCCTGGAACGCATTCATCCTGCAGCGGGAGGGCCGCACGCCCGAGGCGCTCGAGTGCGCCGCCGAGGCGGCTGCAGCCGCCGAAGCCGCGTCCGATCCGGAGTCGGCCGGGGAAGCGTACGCCGTGATCGGCTGGATCAAGGGCGCTGCCCGAAATCCAGAAGCGCAGCCGATGATGCAGCGCGCGCTCGAGGCGTTCGAGCGTTCGGGCAATCTCGTGCGGCAGGCCGAACTCCTAAACAACCTCGGCGTCGTCTGCCAGTGGGAAGGGCGCTGGGACGAGGCGCTGTCCTATTACGAGCGGGGGCGCGACGCCGCCGCGAAGATCGGCAGCACCGTCTCCACAGGTCTCGCGCGCATCAACATGTCAGAGATCCTGATCGATCGGGGCGAGTGGGCCGAAGCCGAAGTCATGCTCCTCGAAACGCTGCCGCTGTGGAAATCGTCAGGGTACCGCTACTGGCTGGGCGCGTGCCTCTCCTACCTCGGGCGCGTATCTCTGCGCCTGGGCCGCTACGACGAGGCAATCAATCGCCTCGAAGAATCCAAGGCCAACTTCCTCGAGGTCGGGGCCGAGCCGCAGGCCGTACCCGTCGACGCGTGGATCGCGGAATGCCGTGTCGCCATGGGCAATCCGGAAGCGGCACTGCAACAGGTAAACGGGATGCTGGGTCGCGCCGCCGAGTCGAGCGACATCGCGGCGATCGTCCCCCTGCTCGAGCGCATTCAGGGCCATGCGTTGCTGCTGCAAGACGATCTGTGGGGCGCCCGCGATGCGCTGGAGAGAAGCCTCGCCGCAGCCCGCGAACACCAGGATTTGTTCGAGGCAACGCTGACGATGCTCTCGCTGATCGAACTCGATCGCCTCGAGGGCGTCGAGCCGCCGCTCGAGATGGTGAACGAGACTCGGTCGCTTCTTGCGAGCCGCAAGGTGCGCGCCGTCCCCTCCGCTCCGCTGCCGCCGCGCTAGCCGAAAAAAGAGCGGCCCCGCGGGGCCGCTCTTCATTGCCGCAAACCAACGATGTATTACGGTCCCGCGATGTGGCCGTCGGAGACGTCGATCACCTTGTCAAAGTACTGAACATTGATGTTGCCCCCGACGATTCCAACGGACGTCCTGCCCTGTTGCGAGATGCACATCTTCGCCGGACCGCCCAGGACGTAGTCGAGGGGATGCACGGCATTCGCCGCGCAGAACGGCCCGCCCGGACAGTCGTTCGGGAGGTTCGGCATCACGGCCTCCACGGCAGACCTGGCCGTTGAGGCCGTGACAGCGATGTCTTCAACGCACGCCAGCGCCGGTACCCAGTCGGCCGAACTCGTGTTCGAGCTCGGATTCTGAATCCACGACACCTGCGGACGGAACTGCTTCCAGCCGGTCGTGGCGCCGCTTGAATCGACCGGGACCGCATCCCAGAGAACGACATACTTCAGCGCAGGAGTCTCGGTGCTCGATTTGTCGTAGGCGCAGTCCGCCATGTTGCCGACGACCGTGCACGTGAGGTTCACATTGCCGCACGAGCCATCCGAATTCTGTGAACGTGTCAGGCCCCAACCCGTACTGCCGACGGGCGCATCGCTGCCATTCGGATTGAGCGTCATGCCGGGCACGTTGCTCACGAAGTTGGATGCAGCATCGCAGCCAACCGTGGCCCCGAACACGGTGAGCACCTTGGACTGGGGTTCGGGAACGTAACGGGTGTCGCCCGGAGTCGCGGTGAGCGTGCAGGTGCCGCCGGTACCCGCAATGGTCATGGGCCCGATCACAGCTTTGCCCGTGCCATCGGTGAGGGCCGAGGTCATGCCACTCAGGTTCGGACATCCGCCAGTCGTAATGCCCACCGATATCCCTGCTGGCAACCCGCCGGCCAACTGTGCCGTCACCGAGAACGGCGCGCCCGGCGTCGTTGCCGACACGGGCGAAACCGACAAGCTTGTCGGCCAGGTGACCGACATCGTACAGGCTTGCGCCGTGATGCTCGTCGTCGGATTGCCACCGCTCAGCGTGAACGTTGCGGGCGTGACCGACGAGGACCACGATGCCGCCGGGGTGCCGGTGCAGTTGGCCGCGGGCGCCACGGTCACGCTCACCGGATAGCTGGCACCTCCGGCCACGGAAACGCCTGACACCGTGATTGCCGTGCTGGTGAACGTCACCGTACCGCTCCCCGTTGCGCCGGTGATATTGAGCCCGGCTGGCGCCGTGAGGACGAATCCAGTAAGCGCGGGGCCTGCGGCGGGCGCCGTGTTCTTGACCGTCGCGGTCATCGAAGTCGATGCACCGGCAGGCACGGATGGCGTATCCGTCGTGAAGGTGTAGTTGCAGGCACCGGCCGCGACGTTTGTATTCAGGTTGGAGTTAGCCGCGTCCAGCGTGAACACTTCGTTGCTCACGAAGAAGCCGCCTTGCGCCGATGAGGTCCACGTTAGGCTCTGGGCGGCGCAGCTCGCAGGAAACGTCGCCGTTATCTTCAGCGTGCCCGACTGGTTGTTGTAGATCGCGATGTTGCTGACGCTGATCGTCCCACCGGCATTGGAAATCTTGCTGCCGGGGATGTTCGACGATCCAGAAGCGACGCCAGTGATCGACACGCCCGAAGGCGCCGTGAGCTTGAAGGATTTGAGCGTGTCGAATCCTGACTTGTTCGTGATCGTCACGCTGAATTGTTGACCGGTCACAACCGGCGCGGTCGGAAAGCCGACACGGTATTGGTCGCCGCCGTCTGCGCTCGCTGGCAGCGTCGCCGCGCCGAGAACTGCCGCCAACAGGAATCCAAGTATCTTCCGAATGCCGTTCATAGTGCGTACCTCCCGCGAACCATCAGATTTGACACCAAGTGCAAAGTGTTCCCGTCACCCAGATCTCGAATGCTCGCGAACAATATTTCCGAACGAATTTCCCGATCGAGTCAGCTTGTGTCGCCGCATTGTCGGGACATCCGTCGGTGAAAGGCCGCGCCGCCACTCCGCCTTCGCGCCAACCTGTTTCGGTGCCTCCACCGAAACCGGCCACTTCATCTTTCGACGACTGCGGTCCGGATGTTGGCCAATCCGTGACGGTTCTTGTTCGCATTTGGATGCGTCGAGGGGGGCATTTGCACATTTTGCGATGCGGTTGTCAATAGAACTCGATTGTGAAAATTCGACAGCAGGATCATCTTGCCGGCAATATGTAAAATTGCTCGACATACAACAATTCGATTTCTCCGGGATTTCGTTTCGAAAGCGCAAAGTTACAGGCCCCTATGGGCACTCGGTTGTGGCGGACAACGACGCCACGTTCGTGAAGCTGATGCCAGACTTGCCGGGCACCGGCGGTGTGCGGCGGGCACAGCATGTCGATGTTGTCGATGACAGCAGTGCCGGCGGCAACCGGGCAGTACGCCGCCTTCGCGGCTTCGGGCACTGGCATTTCGGGCGGGGTGGGAAACGGAGAGCCAACCGCCCAACGGCGTTGTTGCATACATTCTGACGCGTGATACGCTGATTCCATGAGGCAAATGCTGGTTGCATATCGCGGTTTCGCAGCGGCCGGGCCGCCCTGCGGGCGCGGGTCGGCGTGAACATTCCGGTCGAATCCGGTCCGGCGCTCGCGCCGTCCGCCGCCAATGAACTTACGGACTCCCCCGGACGCGCTCCGGCAGGGGTGCCCGCGCCGGCAGCCAATACCGCCAACGGCGACATCGCCGGCGGGCTCGCGGCCGCGGGCGTCAACTTCGCGCTAGCGGTCTCGCTCGGGCTCCTGGCCTTCATGCCGCTGGGGCCGAAGTATTACGAGCTCGGCATCTACGCGGGCTTCGCGTCCGCGATCTACGGTCAGCTGGTCGCGGGACTCTTCGGCGGCGCCGCGCATCCGGGCAGCGGCCCGCGTGCCGCGACGGCGCTGATTCTCGCGGCGCTGGTCGCAACCCTCGCCGCCGATCCCGCGCTTGCGCCGTCCGCGGCGCAGGGCCCGTGGTACATCGTCGCGATCGCCGGCGCGACCGTGGTCCTGGCGGGCATTGTGCAGATCGTGCTCGGCGCGTTCGGCGCCGGCAACTCCGCGCGCTTCGTGCCGTACCCGTTCGTCGCCGGCTTCATGTGCGGCGCGTCGGCGCTCGTCATCGCCGTCCAGTTCGCGCCGCTGGCCGGCGTCGGCCAGGCGGAGCTCGCCGCCAATCCCGCGGCAGCGTGGAACGCGATGCAGCCGGCGACGCTCTTCGTCGGCCTGTTCACGGCCGCGACGATCTGGACGGTCGGCGTGACATGGAAGCGGCTGCCGGCGCCGCTGATCGGCATCATCGCGGGCTCGCTGCTGCACTACGCGCTCGCATATCTGATTCCGACGATCCACCTGGGCCCGACCGTCGGCGCCGCGCCCGGATGGCTGCCCGTGCCCGATGCACTTGGTCCGCTCGCGACCGCGCCGTGGGACGCGATCAAGGCGCACTGGCGGATCATCGTCCAGACCGCGGGACTCATCGCTTTCATCGGCACGCTCGACGGATTGTTCGCCGCCGTCGCGATCGACAACGTCACCGACGGACGGCACAGGACGAAGCGCGAAGTCGTCGCACACGGATGCGCGAACGTGGTGTCGGGCCTGTGCGGCGGCGTGCCGGTCGTGCTGTCGCGCGCCGTGGCGCTCGCGAGCTGGAACGCGGGCGGCCGAACGAAGCGCGCGACGGTCATCGCCGTCGCGGTCCTCGCGTTCGCGCTCGCCTTCGGCCGACCGCTGATCGCGAAGATTCCAGTGGAAGTGCTCGCCGGAGTGATGATCACGCTGGGCCTCGCGCTGATCGACAACTGGACCAAGGGGCTCGCGGGGCGGCTGCGTCGCAAGGGCGCGCTGCGCGAGCGCGCGCTCCTGTGGAGCGCCGCGACGGTCGCGCTGGTGGCGCTTGCCGAGATCTTCTTCGGCTTCATGCCGGCCATCGCCGTGGGCTTCCAGCTGTCCGGGTTCCTGCTCTACCTCGGCATGAATCGCTCGCTGGTGCGAAGCGTTTTCGACGGCACCGTGCGGCCATCTCGTCGCGTCTGGGGCGGCGAGGACGCGGTTCGCGTCCAGGCGGCGCGGCGGCGCATCCGCGTGATCGAGCTCGAGGGCGCGCTCTTCTTCGGCAGTGCCGAGCGCCTGATCGAGCGGGTCGAGCCGCTCGCGGGAATTGCCGATGCCGTCGTGCTCGACTTCCGCCGCGTCACGGTGATCGACGCCACCGGCGCGATGCTGCTCGGCAGCATCGGGCGGCGTCTCGCCAAGAAGGGCACGATGGTGCTGCTCGCCGGCGTGACGCCACAGGGACGGCACGGCGCGACGCTCGCCGCGCACGACACGTTCCGTGAGCCCACGTCGCGCCTGTGGTTCCGCGACACCGACCAGGCGGTCGAGTGGGCGGAGCGCGCGATCCTCGACGCCAGCGGGCACGAGCCGCACGCCGGCGTCGCGCTCGAGGCGTTCGCGCTGCTCGAAGGCCTGACGCCGGACGAGCTCGCGCGCATCAGGCGCCACTTCGTGCGTCGCGAGTTCAGCGCGGACGAAGTTCTGTTCCGCGAAGGCGATCCGGGCGACCGCCTGTGCCTGCTCGCCCGTGGCGCGGTCGAGATCTCGATCCTCGTCCCCGGCGGTGCCCGTGCGCGCATCGTCACCAACGCCGAAGGTTCCGAGTTCGGCGAAGCGGCGCTGCTCGACGGTCGGCCCCGCTCCGCGACCGCGCAGGCCGTCGAGCCGACGACCGTCTACGAGCTCACCCGCACCGCGCTCGACGAGATCGCGCGGAGCGAGCCCGCGATCGCCATCCGGCTCTATACCAATCTCGCGCGGCTGATGGCCATCCGCATGCGCGAGACCAACGAGATCCTGCGCGGGCTCGAAGATTCGCGCGGCTGACGCGACGGCGGCGTCCTGCTAGTTCGACCTGCTCGCACTGAGCTTTCGCTCGACGCAGCCGAGAATGCGAATCGACGCTCTGGACGCGCGCGCCGATGGCGTCACGTCCCGCGGTGCGACGGAGATTCGGGCCCTATTTCTTCGCGGCCGGCGTCGCTGCCGGTGCAGGCGCGGGCGACGCCGGCGGCGCATCGGCGTTCCACGTGTCGCGGATGTATTGCCACTTGCCGTCCTTCTTGCGCGACACGGACAGGAACTTGCCGGACTCGACGACGGCGCCCTTGACGGTCGCCTTGTACGTGCCCGATTCCCAGCCCATGTTGCCGGAGACCCCAACCTCGGTCTTGGGATCGATGACGAAGACCGCGCCCGCCGCCTTCGTCGCTGTGATGTCGCTCGTGAAGAACGCGAGGATCGCGGCGCGGCCGCGTACCGCCGGAGCGCCGGGAGGCAGCAGCAGCGCGTCCTCCGCGTATTGCGCGGCGACGCCCTTCGCGTCGCCCGCGTTGTAGGCCTTCTCCCAGGCCATCGTCTGGGCGCGAATCGCGGCCTCGTCCGAAGAAGCCGCGTGCGCGAACCCAACGCACGCGCCGAGCAGCACCGCGAATGCGGCAGCGCCGCGGCTGATGGTCGTTGCACGCATCATCTTCTTCTCCCTGGTGAGTTTGTCGACTCGCACTCGTTCCGGCACGCCCGACCCGACCGGCAGCAATATAGTCGTTAACGGCGCCGCCGTGAACGATGCCCGGAAAAAAGGCCGATCCCTCGCGAGATCGGCCTCGTTCGCGGCAACGCCGAACGCGAGCTACTGGTGCTCGCAGCGTCCCATCAGCGCACCGTTCTTGACCTGCTTGATGAAGGTCTCGGGGAAATCGACCTCCATCGAAACACCGTGCTTGCAGATGAAGACCTTCCGCATGTCGACGTACCAGGTGAGTGGAAATCCCGGAATGCCGCCGACCATCTCGGTGCCGCGGCCGTTGATCGAGCCCGGACCGTCGAGGCCGAAGCGATAGGCCTCGGCCACGCCCTGGGTGCGGAAGAAGTCCGCTAGCTTGATCCAGCCGAGGTCCTCCAGCCACATCATCCCGTGGAAGCCGCTCTCGAAGAACGTGCCGGCCCGCGCGATCATCACCTTGCCGTCGTCGCTCATGTCGTTGGTGAAGACCGGGATCGGTCCGAATGTTGCCTGAATGAACTCCGCGCCGTCGACCTCGCAGCTGAATCCGAAGTCGTAGAAGGGCAGGTCGACGCACCATTGCAGCTTGCGCGTCGCGGTGAACGCACCCGGTTGCACGCCCTTCTTCGCATTCCAGAACACCACGCCATCCTTTTCCGTCTCGAGCGCGATGCGGCTGCCATCCGGGGTCATCGCGTAGCCGCCGTCGAGCGCGCCGATCGCCTTGTACAGGTCGATCGGGTCTCCTTCGTCGATCCACGCATACGCCTTGGAGAAATTGCTCGTGCCGAGCACCACATGCCCGTCGCCCGAAATCGCATGGGCGCGGTGCCACGGCTCGGTCGTCAAATCCACGCCCTTGAGGCTCAGCTGGCGCATGGTGCGGCCGGCGGTCCAGATGAACGGCACGATCTCGCCGCCGCCTGCGCCGCCGTCGTCCGAGTAGCCTCCTTCGCAGCTGCCGTCGCCATTGCGATCGACATACGCCGTGCCAACCGCCGTCCGGGCCTTCGCATCCAGCGCCCAGCCGTAGCTGCTGGAGAACCCGATCTGGCTGCCGCCGAAGCAGGTGTTGCCGTTCAGGCTGCCGAGATCCGTCGACGATGCCGGTCTGTGGTGTCCCAGATGCCCGCCGAATTGGTCTTGAGCGGCAGTCCGGTAAAAGGATCGGTACCGGCCGGTCTTGCCGTTCTGATCCGTCTGCACGATCAATTGCCGGCCATCGCGCGTGATGCTGGCATTCGTTCCCAGCAATCCCGCGGGAGCGTATCTGGATGCCGTTCTGCGCATCCCAGACAAAGGGAACGTTGTCGATGGTTCCCGCGGCCCGCTTGCCATCCTTCGACATGCTGCCGAGGTAGCCATTGGTGATCGGCGTGTACTGCACGCCGTCGAGGTAGCCGTTGAAATAGAAGTTGGCCCGCTTGGTAACCCCGGCTTCCGCCGTGATGGCGCTCGCGAGGCACGGCGTGTCCTTGGCGACGTTCGCCTGCTCGTCGGTGTTCCAGTACTCGGCTTCCGAAACCAGCGCGCGTTGGCGCGGTGGGGTAACCGCCGGCGACGATCTCTTCCATGTAGAGCACGTACTTCTGGCCCGGCGTCAGATTGTTGATGCGAAAGCGTCCGTCCGGGCCGATCTTGCCCTGCGTCTTGTCGCCCGTCATCGCCGAAATCGCGTCGCCGAGTGGATCGGCCACATTGCGCGCAATGATGTTGATGCCGCTGTACTGGCGTGCGGCCGTCCTTGAGATAGAGCGTGCCGGCGATCGAGCCCCGCGTCTTGGAATAGGCCGCCGTCGGGTAGAGATCCGAGATGGCGGCGATGTCGTCAGCTCGGTCGACGCTGCTCTGCTCGAAGCCCGGATTGCGACCGTTCGCGTCGAGCACCATCGGATTGATGAATGGGAACATCGTTTCGATGTACTTCGGGATCCAGCCGGTTGGCGGAAGGATCGGGGTTGCGCCACGAGTGGACCGGCGCCACGCAGCCGGGGACGCCCGGATAGAGATCCTGGCCCCAGCCCGGCGAGCTGAAGTATCCCAATTGCCCGTTGACCTGCGAATGCGACAGGTTGATCGCGTGACCGAATTCGTGGGTGAACACGCCGGCGATGCGCTTGCCGTCCACGTCGGGCTCGGGAACGCCGTTGTCGGGGTCGGCCGGTTCGCTGGAAACGATCCAGCCGTTCATCACCGCCGTCGCCTTGACGATGGTCTCGGGAAAGCCGTCGCCGTCATGGTCTTCGGCAAATTCCGCGAAGGCAATGCCCAGCACCTGGTCCTTCGGCGCACCGAAGATCTCCTCGATCACCGCGCCGTACTGGTCGTAGATGACATACATGCCGCCTTCATTTATGTGGCCGTAGACCTTGGCGGCGGTTGCGCCGTCGACCACGTCCACGCCGATGCTCGGCACCTGGCTGAACTTGGTGAAATTCGCCGGATCGGTGACGGCCCTCCACGTCGAGGTTGCCACGTCGCTCCACTGCTTCAGCGCAAAGGCGGTGATCCGGTCGGCCTGAACGTTGTTGAGGAACACCGTGCCGTCGTCCGCTGTAGGCAAAGTCGCCGATATCGGTATAGACCTTGACGGGACCCTTGCTGGTGTCCCAGCGCAGCGGCTGCGGATTGCGCGGATTGTCCGTCGTCAGCAGAGGACCGGCAGCCTGCGCGACCGAGAGGACCGACAGCCAGAGCAGCAGCCAGAGCCAGCTTGAGCGTTTTCATCAGCGCATCACCCCTTTTTCGATCCATTGTTCCTTGACGGCGCGCTTGACGAGGTTGATGAGCACGTCGCCCTCGACCGGCCCGGCGGCTTGGCCAGCATTGCCGACTCGCTGCGCATTGAGCACGCTCGGATCGACGGTCATCCCCTTGAACAGGCCGCGGTTGTCGAAGCTGTTGGCCGCCTGCGAGCCGCTGTACGTGAACTTCCCCTGCGCCATGCCGACCGGCGTGCGCATGCCGCTGCGGCTGACCGGCTTGTTCATGAACGTCGTGACCTTTTCGCCGACGGTCCAGTTGGCCATGCCTTCGATTTTCGTGGGGAGAAGGTAGCGGCCGTCCGCCGTCTTGCGCGCCTTCAAGCAGGCCGTACTGGCGGAACGTGTAAGTCGCTGTTCACCGCCATGTCGCGCTTGATGCTGCCGTTGACCTTCATCGTGACCTCCGTGAACGGGAGGCCGTTTTCGACGCCGTCGGTGACCTTGGTGACCTCGCCGGTCACGATGACGTCCGCCGCGTGGATCATCTGCTTCAGGTTCTGCGGCACGAGCTGTGACGCCTGCGACGGCAACGCCGAAATGGCGGCCAGCGCGAAGACGCCGGGCAACACGGCGCGCTTCAACGCGACCGCGAGACGCGCCAGCCCCGACTCGGGCGTGCGCGCGTCGTGGCGAGGGCAAACGGACTTGACGGGATACTGGGATCGATTCATGGGGTCTCGCTCGACGAGATGCGCACGCTGTCGGGGTGCGACTTCCGCGGGCGAAGTGTAGAGACCCACGAAATTGTGTCAATTGCAAAATGTGTACGTATTCGTTGCGAGAATTGCAACGTCGACTTTCTTGCCGGCCCTATACTTCCCGCAGGGACGATTCCGGCCGGCCCGGCCGATTGCCGTGGTTCGCGGCGTCGGCTCGCCGCCTCCAGACATGCACGCAGAACCGACCTTCATCATCCGCACAACGCAGGAGATCTTTGCCCCGGTGATCGATCAGGTCACGCGCGGAGGGCGAGGGTCCGCCGCGCGCGCCATCGACGCGGCCATTGCCGAGCACGGCGACAACGCAACCCCGTTGCACCGCGCCTTCGGGGCGATTGCGCGCGGCGCTCATTGCATCAACGACGGCCGCTATGAAGAGGCGCTGGATTCGATTATTCCGGCGCTCGATGAGCTCGAGCGCAGTTCATTCAACAATCGACTCGCCTGGCTGCATTCGATGGTGGGCTTCGCGGTGGGAATGATGGGAAATCCCGAACGCGGCCTCGCATGGACGGCGCGCGCAGTCGACGCGGTCGACGCCACGCCTGCCTCCGTCGACAGCTTCACCGCCTACAGCAACCATGGCTGCCTGCTCGGAATGGCGGGCGAGCACGACGCCTCCAAGCAGGCCCTGGAGCAGGCGCTCGGCATCGCACTCGCAACAGAACAGGTCGGAAGCCAGTTCATCGCGCTGTCGAATATTTCCTACGGCCTGCTGATGAAGCTGCAGGAGACGGAAGCGCTGACCGTCGTGCAAAGGAAGTCGCTGGCGAATCAGGCGCTGAAATATGCCGAGCGCGCGAGAAAGCTCTGCTCCGGCGATGATCTCGGACTGGATCCTGCGGGCATGGACAGCCTCATCGGGCAGGCGATGCTCCACGCGGGCAATGTCGCGGGCGCGCGGGCGATGTTCGCGCAGGCACTGCAGATCGGCCCGACACATCCGCCGGTCAGCGCCGAGCTGCATCTCGGCTTCGCGGTTGCCCTTCGCCTCGGCGCCGACTTCGAGGATGCCCGCGCGCACCTTCGAGTCGCGCACGACATTGCAGCCGCCGCACAACTCGCTCTCACGCTGGATCGCGTAATGGCCGAGGGGGTCGCGCTGGAATCGGCGGCGGGAAACACGGCCGCCGTCCTGGACTGGACGACGCGGCGGTGCCAGTTTCTCGAACGGCACTACAAGCAGCGCCTGCGGCTGCTTGCGCGAAGCACGGAACTCGCGACCCGGGCCGACTCGGTGAGCCAAAGGGCGTCAGGCTATCAGCAGGAAGCCCTGTCCCTCACCGCGAAGACGCGCGACTGGGGCGATGACAACCTGCGGGATGCGCTGACTCACGCCTTCAATCGCCGGGGGCTCGCGCGCGTCGCCGGTCACATCTTCGCGCCGTTTCGGAATCTTGCGACCGTCGTGATCGACGTCGACCATTTCACATCGATCAACGAATCGTATGGCCGACACGCAGGCGACCTGCTGCTGAAGCACGTCGCCGCGAGCATAGGTTCGCAACTGCGCAGCGGAGACCAGTTCGCGCGCGCGGAAGGCGGGGAGTTCCAGCTGCTGCTGCTCGATGCGACGCCCGAGGCGGCCCTCGAGACCTGCGAGCGAATCCGCACGGCCATCGAGCGCGGGCGCCTGCTCCCATCGCATCCGGACGTCGGGGTCACCGTCAGCATCGGTGTCTGCAATCGGTCGTCCGAGAAGACCTTCGACGCCACGCTCGCGGCCGCCGACCGGGCGCTCGAGCAAGCCAAGAAATCGGGCCGGAACCGGACGTGCGTCGCCTGACCGCGGCGGCCTAGCGCTGCGCGATCCCGCGCGCGAGGTCGAGGACCTTGTTGGCGGAGGGCGCAAGGATCCGGTTCTTCGGCCAGATGGCGTGCACGTACGCGTAGAGGCTGGATGGATCGTCCGGATCGAGCCCGCGCAGCGAATGCGAGTGCTGCGCGAAGACCTGCGCCGGCAGTATGCCGATCAGATCGGTCGTGGCGACGAGATTCGCGAGCACGCCAAGGTCGTCACATTCGATGGCCACGGGAATCTTCTCCGACACTTCCAGGCCGAAGCAGGTGCGCAGTTCGCGGTCGATGGCCGGTTCGATCCGGGCCAGCGCCAGCCGATGGATCAGAAGGTCCCGTGCCGTCACCTTCCCCGCAGTGGCGAGCGGATGGCCATTGCGACAGCAGACGACGCACTTGAAGACCGCGAGCTTCTTCGATGCATAGCGGTCTTCCCTGGCCGCCACGTTGCGGACATCACCGAAGCAGATGTCGACGTCGTTCTCGTCCAGCCGTTCGATCAACGCGGACATGTTGCCGAGCTCCACCTGGATCAGCAGGTGCGGCGTCTGCTCGTGCATCGAGCGGATGAGCTCCGGAACCAGAATGGACGCCGGTATCGGGCCGGCGCCGATGCAGACGCGGTCGGAGTCTCCCCTCCGCAGCAAATCGAGATTGAGCTCGAAGCGCCTGTTCTCGAAATCGAGCGCCCGCGCGTGCCCCAGCACCGCTTCTCCGGCCGCCGTCAGCGTCACACCGTTCATGCTCCGGTGAAAGAGCTGCAGGCCGAGATCGTCTTCCACCGATTGAATGCTGCGGCTGAACGCCGACGGACTGAGATGAACGCGCGTCGCGGCGCGTGAAATGCGGCCCTCCTCGGCGAGCGCGATGAGGTGAACGAGGTTCCTGGGGCTGAGCTTCATTGGAAAACCATCACTTGTGCCGCGCGTTCGATCAGCAGCCGCGCACCGTCACAAGGTCGAGGCGCCGGCCGGATCCCGCACCTCGAAACGGAATATGCAATGCGCGTCGGTTCCGGGGAATTGCCTGCCTGACGCACCCGCTGCACGTCAACCCACGCAATAAATCGCGCTTGACCTGCGACAATCATCTCGGCCAATCATACCCTCCGATTGAACAGAGGGTAGCAACCGCCCGGTCAAACCAACCAACAGTTTGTCAACGCGGAGGTCACCATTCCGGGACGCCTCGCGCCAAGGGAACACCGGTGACCTGATCAGGTGATGGAAAACAACGCGTCCGCCAGCATCCGACCACGAAAATGCGGGGCGCGGCATCGGGCCGCTCATGGAGATGGAAGCGACCTGATCCGTTCGCGCAGCGCGGGCAGGAGCTACTGTTCGAACCACGGATTGCGCTTGAACCACGCGGTGTTACGCGCCGAGGGATGGGGCAGCGGGAGATATTCCGGCGCAAACTCGCGCCACGCCATTACCGTTGCGGTCAGCGTCGGCTTGCGGCGGGTGCCGAGAAAGTGACGCTGCGCATGGAGACCGATCAGCAGTGTCAGCTCGATCCGCGGGAGCTTTGCCAACAAATGGTTGAGCCACAAATGCGCGCATTCCCGACGGGGCGGGAGGTCACCACTCTTCCCCCTTCCCGGGTAGCAATAGCCCATTGGAATGATCGCAATTTGCGACTCATCGTAAAACCAGCTCGTGTCCACGCCCATCCAGTCGCGCAAACGCGCTCCGCTTGCGTCATCCCATGGAATTCCCGAAGCATGGACGCGCGCGCCAGGCGCCTGGCCCACGACGAGAATCCGAGCCGATTCGGCGGCGCATAGCACCGGGCGCGGTCCCAGCGGCAGATGCTTCTCGCAGGCGCGGCATTGACGCACCGCCGCCAGCAGGCCTTGCAGCGTTGGATATTCGGTTGCGCGCACGATCCCTCGATGTCTTGCGACGCTCGCCTAGGGAGGAGTCGCTCGCAGGAGTCTTGTTCGTCACATTCAACGCGTGCGGCAATGCGTCAGTGGCCACTCAGCCCTTTGTCCTGCGCAGCGCAGCAGCTTTGTGAAGCGCGACGTGGTCGCTCTTGTCGCTCTTGATTTCGTACTGTGGCTCATCCTCGCTGGCGTGATGAGTGTAGCCTTTGTAGGCGATGTCCTTGGTGTGTTTCCTGACAATCGTTCCGCCGACATGCCCCGCTTCCGAGTTCCACGTAACGTGATCGCCGACCTTCAGGGTCTTTGTCATGGTGGCTCTACTCCACTTGCCGATCGTTCCGGACCAAGGCCATGAATCGCGAGCTTCATCCGGGCCCTTCAGTCTCGTATAGCAACGTCGTTTGTCGGGGCACATCTGCAAGCGGAGGATAGGTGATCTGCAAGCCGTTCACATGGGCGAACGTGGTAAGGGTATGCGGCTTGCGCTTCCCCGGACCGATGATGTCCTCGACGCCAATGCCCCGCACAAGAAGCGCGTCGCCGATCAGCGACCGATGGCAGCGCCAGGGTACCGCTTCGGCGCACATCAATGCGCAGCGCTCGGTGGCAGCCAGTTCGACGACCCGTTGAACGCTGTCGGCGAATTCCGGCGACTGCATGTAATCCGCGTAGCCGCGAAACGAGCGATTGGTCCAGCCGGCGTTTTGGGAATCGGCACGCGCGTGGCGCAATCCCCCAAGACCCTGAAGATGCGTATAGCCAATTCCAAGCGCGCCCAGGGAGTCAGCGAGTGTCTCGCGATTGAACTGCGGATTGTGACGCGATCGCGGCACGGTCCTCACATCGAATACCCGAACGATCCCATTCGCCGTCAGCAACTCGACGAAGGTGCCGGTGGAACGATTCGAGTGCCCGATGGTGCAGACCAGGTGCTGTTCCAATTCAATTTCGCTTCTCGTCGCGTCCGACCGGAGCCGGTCGGGCTAGGCACCATGCAGGAGCATGGTAATCAGCACGGAGGAGTCTTCGATGGCTTTGAGGGAGTGCGTTTCGCCACCGGCGAGGCAAATCAGCTCGCCTGTCCGCATCGACTGCGTCGCCCCCGCGGCCGTGAGTTCGACCCGCCCCTCGAGGCACTGGATGGTCATCTCGCCCATCACAGCATGCACCGGCACGTCCTTGCCCGCATGCAGCACGGTACGCGAGACTTCAAGATGGTCGGATTTGTATAACGCCGTTGTCGGTGTCGTTTTCAGCTTGTCGTGAAGCGGGCGAATATCGATCAATTCCCCCGACGACGCATGATGGATGGCCATGTTTGCAGCCTCGACGACTGTTTGAGCGTACCGATAGAACCGACGGTGCGCCACGCGGACTCTTGAATGGACTCGATTGACGTTCCCGACGCGACTCCGCGCGGGAGGTCTGTGCGCGTTGGACCCGGAACCGCCGCGGTTGTTCGGATGCGGATCGCGCCGCGAAGCACTCCGGACGCACGACTGCTCAGTCGCCCCAGGTCGCGACGACCTGATCGAGTCCCTTTCGGTAGTCCGGAAATCTCGGCTTCCAATACGGCACGCGCGGCGTCAGAGCCCCCGGCGGCATCGGGAGCGCCGCCTGTTGCATATGTTCTTCGCGAATGATCACCTTGGCGAGAAGCTTCGAATACGGCGGCAGATGCAGCGGGCTGCGCCGTCCGACACGGTGCGCGAATGCATCCATCAGCTGCATGAAGGAAATCGGGTGACCGTCGGTTGCGTAGAGGATCTGTCCCGCGTTCGATGGCCGGGCGGCAGCGAGCAACGCGGAGGCGGCATCGAATTGGTGGAGATGATACTGCCGCGCCTTGCGCGGGCCGGACCAGTACGGTCGCCCGAGGCGAAAGGCGGTGCGATATGCGCGCAGATCAGCGCTCGCCGGGCCATAGAGGTATCCGAGGCGCACGACGCAGGCAGGCACCGGTCCCGACATCGCCAGCGCTTCGCATTCGAGGATCGCGTCGACCGCCGCGCTCAACGGGTCAGTCAGAATGGCGCCACGCTCGATAGCGTGCACGAAGGCGAAGCTCGCGTGGACAAACATCGATGCGCCCTCTTCTCGCGCCGTGCGCCGCGCGCGACGCACTCCGGCCAGCGCCCCTCGAGCGAAGTCTTCCCATGCGTGGCCATCATGCAGCAGGCTGTTCGCCTGCTGACCGGCAATATTGATATGGATATGTTCGATTGCGCTCGCGGTAAGCCGCGGCGCGAGGATGCTGCCCAGTTCCGAGCGCGCTCCGGTGAGCGGCACGTTCATGGCTTCAGATCAACGCTCGTTGCGCGAGGCCAAATCTGCTGGCGTCCTGACACATACGAATAACAGCTGACCCACGGCACTGTCGAGAGCGTCGCGGGCCACTCGGCCCGGGTCATTCGACCGTGACCGATTTCGCGAGGTTGCGCGGCTTGTCGACGTCGGTGCCGCGGATGGCGGCAGCGTGATAGGCAAGCAGCTGCAGCGGGATCGTGTGCACGATCGGCGAGAGGTGGCCCGCATGCTCGGGCAGCCGGATGACGTGGACACCTTCGCCCGACGCGATGCGGCTGTCGAGGTCGGCGACGACGTAGAGCTCGCCGCCGCGCGCGCGCACTTCCTGCAGGTTCGACTTGAGCTTCTCGAGGAGCGCGTCGTTCGGCGCGATCACGACCACCGGCATCGACGCATCGACCAGCGCGAGCGGCCCATGCTTCAGCTCGCCGGCGGGATACGCCTCGGCGTGGATGTACGAGATTTCCTTCAGCTTCAGCGCGCCTTCGAGCGCGATCGGATAATGCAGGCCGCGGCCGAGGAACAGCGCATGCTCCTTCGCCGCGAAGCGCTGCGCCCACGCGATGACCTGCGGCTCGAGCGCCAGCGCCGCCTGCAGCGCCGCGGGCAGGTGCCGCAGCCCGCGCAGCCAGTGCGCCTCCTCCTCGGCGGTGAGGCGGTCGCGCAGCTTCGCGAGCGACCAGCGCCAGCAGGAAGAACGCGACCAGCTGTGTCGTGAACGCCTTGGTCGACGCGACGCCGATCTCGGTGCCGGCGCGGGTGAGATAGGTGAGCGCCGTCTGCCGCACCATCGAGCTCGTCGCGACGTTGCAGATCGCGAGCGTGTGCGCGATGCCCGAGCGCTTGCGCGTGCTTCAGCGCCGCCGAGCGTGTCGGCCGTCTCGCCGGACTGCGAGACGACGACGACGAGCGCGGCCGGATTGGGCACGCTGTCGCGATACCGGTACTCGCTCGCGATTTCCGCCGTGCACGGAATGCGCGCGATCGACTCGATCCACTGCTTCGCGACGAGCGCCGAGTAGTAGCTCGTGCCGCAGGCGAGGATCAGCACGCTGTCGACCGTCGGCAGAGTGCGCGCGCCGCGTTGGCGCCGAAGAGCGTCGCATCGATGCCGGTGACGCCCTTCGAGCGTGTCGGCGACCGCGCGCGGCTGCTCGAAGATCTCCTTCTGCATGAAGTGCCGGTAGGGGCCGAGCTCGACCGCCGCGCCGGACGCTTCGATCGTGACCACGGGACGCGCGGCGCGCTCGCCGCGCGCGTCGTAGATGGTCCAGCTGTCGCGCCGCACGTCGGCGATGTCGCCCTCGTCGAGATACGCGAAGCGCTGCGTCACCGAAAGCAGCGCCAGCCGCGTCGGACGCGAGGAAGTGGTCGTCGGTGCCTATGCCGACGACGAGCGGGCTGCCGGCGCGCGCGCCGACGATGCGTCCCGGCTCGCGCGTCGAGATCACGGCGATCGCGTAGGCGCCGTGCAGCTCCGCGACGGTCATCTGGACGGCGCGCAGCAGGTCGCCTCCACCGGCGCCATGCCAGTGCGAGTGCACGAGATGCGGGATCACCTCGCTGTCGGTCTCGGTGTTGAATTTGTAACCCTGCGCGATCAGCTTCTCGCGCAGCGCCTCGAAATTCTCGATGATCCCGTTGTGGACGACGGCGATCTCGCCGTGCGAGGTATGCGGATGCGCGTTGCCGGACGTGGGCTTGCCGTGCGTCGCCCAGCGCGTGTGCGAGATCCCGGTGACGGCGTCGAGCCTGCTTGCACGCCGCCTGCGCGGCGAGATCGGCGACACGCGCGCGGTGCTGACGAGCCGCGTGAGGCGGGGCGCGCCGGCGGTGCCGTTGATGACCGCGAGGCCGGTCGAGTCGTAGCCGCGGTATTCGAGGCGACGGATGCCGTCGATCAGGATCGGGACGACGTTGCGCGGGGACGATGCGCCGACGATGCCGCACATGATATTTGCGTCCTGTCAGTGAGCCGCAGCGAAATGGGACAGACGATGCGCGCGGCGGTTCACGGTTTCGCCTTCCGGGTCGGACGCTTCCAGTCGAGCAGCGTGACCTGGCGCGCCCGCGCGAGCGTCAGCGTGCCGGGCGGCGCGTCGTCGGTCAGCGTGCTGCCCGCGCCGACCGTCGCGCCCTCGCCGACGGTGACCGGCGCCACCAGCACGCAATTCGAGCCGATCGACGCGCCGTCGCCGATGACGGTCCGATGCTTGTTCACGCCGTCGTAGTTGGCGGTGATCGTCCCGGCTCCGACGTTGACGTTCGCGCCGACGGTCGTGTCGCCGATGTAGGCGAGGTGATTCGCCTTCGATCCCGTGCCCACGCGGCTTGCCTTCACCTCGACGAAATTGCCGATGTGGACGTCCGCGGCAAGCTCCGCGCCGGGACGAAGGCGGGCGTAGGGCCCGATCCGCGCGCCGGCATCGACAGTCGCGCCGTCGAGATGCGAGTACGCGGCGACCTGGGTGCCGGTCCCTATCGAGGTGTTGCGCACGACGCAGTACGGGCCGACGGTGACGCCGTCGCCGAGCGCCACGTCGCCCTCGAAGACGCACCCGACGTCGATCCGCACGTCGCGGCCGCAGGTCAGCGTGCCCCGGACGTCGATGCGCGCCGGATCGGCAAGCGACGTTCCGGCATGCATCAATCGCTGCGCGATGCGTGTCTGCACGATCCGTTCGAGTGTCGCGAGCTGCGCGCGGTCGTTGACGCCGAGGACGTCCTCGGCGTTATCGGCGGCGCAGGCTTCGACGCCGACGCCCTCGGCCACGGCCTGGGCCACGATGTCGGTCAGGTAGAACTCGTGCTGGGCATTGTCGTCGCGCAGTGCGCCGATCCAGCGCTGCAGGAGCTGGGTTGGCGCCGCGAGCGCGCCGGTGTAGATCTCGTCAATGGCGCGCTCGGCGGGCGAGGCATCCTTGTCCTCGACGATCGCACGCACGCCGCCGCTCTCATCGCGGACGATTCGACCGAGGCCGGACGGATCCGGCACCCGCGCGGTCAGCAGCGCGAGGCGGCCGGCGCCCGCATTCTGCGCGAGACGGGCAAAGGTGTCGGCGGGAATCAGCGGACAGTCGCCATTGGCGACGACGGTCACGCCGTCCGGCGGCAGCGCGGCAAGCGCGACCCGCACCGCATCGCCGGTGCCGCGCGGCGGGTCCTGCAACACGACCGTGAGATCGGGCGCGGCGAGCTCGGCGCGCACCGCCTCGGCACCGTGGCCGATCACGAGGCAGAGTGCGCGGGGGCTAAGCTCGCGGGTCGCGGCGAGCACGTGCGCGACGAGCGGCCGGCCCGCGAGCTCGTGCAGCGCCTTGGGCCGTGCCGAGTGCATGCGCTTGCCCTGGCCGGCGGCCATGACGACGATCTGCAGAGGTTGCGAAGCCACGGGGGAGTGAGCGGGAAACGAGCGGCGGCGAACGGCGTTACATGATACGACATCGCGCCTGCCGGGATCGGCCGCGCAGCCGGGCCGGGCCAGCGCCCAGCGCAAGAAGGCGCGCCGAGTGCGGCGCGTGTCGTCAGCGAACGGCGCCGCGACGACGGCGAGGGCGGAACCTCAGCGCGTGCCGGTCTTTTCGCGCAGGCGGAAGACCTGGGCGGACTGCGGTGCGCCCGCCGGCGCCGCGCTTAGCATTCCGAGGATCGCGGTCATGTCGAAGGTGTCGACATGGCGCGGCACGGCCTGCGTGCTGCACTCGAGAACCTCGCAGTGGTGATACATCTGCCGCAGCCGGCGTTCCGCGTCCGACTGGGTCGCGGCGACGATCGAAATGTTCTCGACCTTGTGTCCTGTCCGGGTCCTGATGTGAAAGCCGAAGCGGATCATCGCCTTGCCTCCTCGCCCTTGGGTGCGCGGCACTGTCGTCAACTCGGCCTCCCGAAAAGGCGGCCTCGTCACCCAGTTGTATTCATCAAAGGCCCAGTACGATGCAATTATTGTTCCCGTCGGTGCATTGCCCGACGAGAGGCTTGGCTGGGTGGCACGGGTGCCGTCGGCGTATCGTGAGGCATTCCAATAACCACCGTCCGGCCTTCCAACTGCGGACAGTGAGCGCTCACATCCGCCCCGACCACAAGCCCCTTTCGCCTATGAGGAAATCACCCCGGGGCAGCGCGTCGCGCTGCCGCCCGCTGTCACCTACACGCTGTCTGCGTCGCGCGCAGTGGCGGCCGCGGACGAGGGGCGGTCAAGGCTGGAGCAGGAAGTCGACCAGCTCGGCGAACCCCGCGCCGGCCGCCCGATCGGTCACGTAGCGCGGCAGCGTCGGGATCCGGCCCGCGAATTCCCGCACGTTCGCCACCCCGACCGCGTGCGGAAAGAAGGCGAACATCGGCGCGTCGTTCGGCGAGTCGCCGACGAACACGAAGTGCTCCCGCTCGCGCATCGAGCGCGGTCGCGAAGACTTCGGCGAGAAGCGTGCGGACCATCGACAGCTTGTCGTAGCGGCCGAACCAGCCGTTGACGTGGATCGAGCTCACCTTCGCCGTCATCCCCTCGGCTTCCATCAGCGCGACGATGCGGTCGATCTCAGCCGCGGGCAGCGGCGGGACGTCCTCGCGAAAATCGATGGCGAGGTCGGCCTCGCGATAGAGCTGGTCGGATGCGAGCGCGCACCCGGGCACCGCGGCCAGGATCCGGGCGCCGATCCCCGCAAGGCGCGTCCGGTTCACGACCCGCGTCGCCTCGTCCACGAGGAAGCGCTTCACCAGCCGATGCGCGTCCTGGTCGTATCTCATGTAGAACGCGCCGTTTTCCCCGACCACGGCGTCGACCGGCCACATGCGCGCGATGTGATCGCACCAGCCGGCGGGCCGACCGGTCACCGGGATCACCAGCTTGCCGGCTTCCCTGATCCGGCCGAGCGCCGCGTACGCGGGGACGGTGAGTTGCCCGTGCGTGGAGAGCGTGTCGTCGATGTCGATCAGGACACCGCGGATGCCGCGCCGCACTGCATCGGGCATTGCGGCCAGCGGCTGCATCGCTGCGGGTGCGTCCGCCTTCACGCGAGCGTCGCGACCGTCTCGGCCACGCATGCGGCGACGCGAGCGCACTGCGCGTCGGTCATCCCGAGGCCGCACTTGCTGCGGCGCCACAGCACGTCGTCGGCGCTGCGCGCCCATTCCTCGCGGACGAAATAGGCGACTTCGCGCGCCGTGAGGCCATTGCCGAAGTCCTCGCCGAGATCCGCCACGCCTTTCGCATCCCCGAGGACCGTCGGCGCCAGCGAGCCGTGCCGGCGCGCAATGCCGCGCACGAGCTCCGCGGGAAGTCCCGCGTAGCGGCGCTGCATCTCCGCGACCCAGCCTGCGATGCCGCCCGCCGGGAGGTCGCCGCCCGGCAGCGTCCTGTCGAGCGTCCAGGCCGGTCCCATCGTCGGCAGCGAGGGCCGCAACTGCTCCAGGACGTGCTCGGCGAGGCGGCGGTAGGTCGTGATCTTGCCGCCGTAGACCGACAGCAGCGGCGCGCCGGTTTCGGCGCCGTCCTGCTTCAGCACGTAGTCGCGCGTGATCGCCGACGGGTCGGACTGGCCGTCGTCGTAGAGCGGGCGGATGCCGCTGAACGTCCAGACCACGTCGGCCTTCGTGAGCGGCTTCTCGAGATAGGTATTGGCGAGCTTCAGCAGGTACTCCACCTCGGTGCCGGATATTTCCGGATGCTCGAATTCGTTGACCGGAACGTCGGTGGTGCCGATCAGCGAATACTTGTCGGCGAACGGAATCACGAACACGATCCGCTTGTCGGCGTTCTGCAGGATGTATGCGTGATCTTCCGCATGCACGCGGGGCACGACGATGTGGCTGCCCTTTACGTGGCGGACGTTCTCGCGCGACGGCGTGGCGCTGACGGTGTCGCGCACGACCTTCACCCACGGGCCGGCGACGTTGACGATCGCCTTCGCGGTCACTTCCTCGACCGGACCGCCGTCGCGCGGAACGAGCGTCGCCCGCCAGCGCTGTCCGTCCGGCCCGTCTTCGCGCTGCGCGCCGGCGAAGCGGGTGCGCACGCGGACATCGGCGCCGAGCGTGCGCGCCGACATTTCGTTGGCGACGACGAGCCGCGCGTCGTCGACGCGGGCGTCGGCGTAGACGAACCCCTTGCGGAAGTCGTGGCGCAGTCCCGCGCCCCACTTCGTCCTGGCGAGATCGACGCCGAACGAGCCGGGCAGCGTCACGCGGCGGGAAAAGTGGTCGTACATGAAGAGGCCGATGCGCAGCATCCACGCGGGCCGCAGATGGGGCTCGTGCGGCAGCACGAACTGCAGCGGCTGGACGAGGTGCGGCGCCTGGTGCAGCACGACTTCGCGCTCGGACAGCGATTCGCGCACCAGCCGGAATTCGTAGTACTCGAGATACCGCAGTCCGCCGTGGATCAGCTTGGTGCTCCACTGCGACGTTGCCGCGGCGATGTCGTCCTGCTCGACTACCAGCACCGACAGCCCGCGGCCGGCGGCATCGCGCGCGATGCCCGCGCCGTTGATGCCCGCGCCGATGACGATGAGATCGAAGCTGTTCTTCTTGTTCGCGGTGTTCATGCCCGCCTCCCGGACGATGGCCCATTTTACCGCCGCGTCGCGCGCGTGGCGGCGCCCGCGCGCACGATGTTAAGCTTGGATCAACGCCGTGCCGGCGCCCGCTGTCCGCCACGACGCCCGCGAGGAGAAGCCCCGATGAAGCTCGTCCCGGAAGTTGCCGCGCTCGTCGCCGACATGAAGGCATGGCGGCACCAGATCCACGCGCATCCTGAAACCGCGTTCGAGGAAAGGGTCACGAGCGCGTTCGTCGCGGAGAAGCTCGCGTTCGCTCGGTCTCGAGGTCCACACCGGACTCGCCGGCACGGGCGTGGTCGGCGTGCTGCGGCACGGCGCCGCAGCCGCCGACGGCAGCGACGCGATCGGTCTCCGCGCCGATCTCGACGCGCTTCACATCACGGAAAAGTCCGGCGTCACGCACGCGTCGAAGGTGCCGGGGAAGATGCACGCCTGCGGCCACGACGGCCACACCGCGATGCTGCTGGGTGCCGCGGCCGCGCTCTCCCGCCGGAAGAAGCTCGACGGCACCGCGTATTTCATCTTCCAGCCCGCGGAGGAGAACGAAGGCGGCGGCCGCGTGATGGTCGAGGAGGGGCTGTTCGAGAAATTTCCGATGCGCGCCGTCTACGGCATGCACAACTGGCCGCAAAAGCCGTTCGGCACGTTCGCGCTGCGCGCGGGCCCGTTCATGGGCGCGTTCGACATCTTCGAGATCATCGCGACCGGCAAGGGCGCGCACGCCGCGATGCCCTACACGGGCAAGGATCCGATGCTCTTTGTCGCGCATGCGATCTCCGCGCTGCAGACGATCGTCTCGCGCAACCTGCATCCGCTCGACGCCGGCGTGGTCAGCATCACGCAGGTGCACGGCGGCGACACGTGGAACGTGATCCCGCAGGAAGTGGTGCTGCGCGGCACCGTGCGCACGTTCAAGCCGGAGGTGCAGGATCTGATCGAGCAGCGGATGCGCAGCATCGTCGCGGGCATCGCGGCGATGTTCGAGATGACGGCCACGGTGCGCTACGAGCGCCGCTACCCGGCCACCGTCAACGACGAGACCGAGACGAAGCACGCGCTCGCCGCGGCGAGCGCGGTGGTCGGCGCCGCCAACGTCGAGACCGATCCCGTGCCCAACATGGGCAGCGAGGACTTCGCCTTCATGCTGCAGGCGAAGCCCGGCTGCTACGTGTGGCTGGGCGCGGGGCGCGGTCCGGACACGCCGAACGTGCACAACCCGCATTACGACTTCAACGACGACGCGCTCGCGGTCGGCGCGAGCTACTGGGTGACGCTCGCCGAGCAGCAGCTCGCCGCGCGCGCCTGACGCTCGACTAATCCTTCGGGATCAGCCGGGCGCGCCGCTCGTTCGCGACGATCTTCATCACCGCCGCCGACGCGAGGCGCGTGCGCACGTTGTCCGCGCGCGAGGTGAGCACGATCGGCACGCGCGTGCCGAGCACGATGCCCGCCGAATCGGCGCCGGCGAGGTATTGCAGCTGCTTTGCGAGCATGTTGCCCGCTTCGAGATCCGGAACGAGCAGGATGTCGGCGCGGCCCGCCACCGGCGAGCCGATCTTCTTGGTGCGCGCGGCGTCGATCGAGATGGCGTTGTCGAAGGCGAGCGGCCCGTCGAGGATGCCGCCGTCGATCTGGCCGCGGTCGGCCATCTTGCACAGCGCCGCGGCGTCGAGCGTGCTCGGAATCTTCGGGTTGATCGTCTCGATCGCCGACAGGATGGCGACGCGGGGCCGGGCGACGCCGAGGACGTGCGCGAGGTCGATCGCGTTCTGGCAGATGTCGACCTTGTCCTCGAGCGTCGGATACATGTTGATCGCGGCGTCGGTCACCATCAGCAGCCGCGGGTAGGTCGGGCACGTCCATCACGAACACGTGCGAGATGCGGCGCGCGGTGCGCAGGCCCGCCGCGCTGGACACGACGGCGCCCATCAGCTCGTCGGTGTGAAGGCTTCCCTTCATCAGCGCGTCGACGTTGCCGGCGCGGGCGAGCTCGACCGCCTTCGCCGCCGCGGCGTGACTGTGCTCGACCGGCACGATCTGGTAGGGCGAGAGGTCGATGCTCTCCGCGCGGGCGACGGCGCGGATGCGCGCTTCGGGCCCCACCAGCACCGGGACGATCAGACCGCGCTTCGCGGCCTCGATCGGGCCCAGCAGCGAATCACGGTCGCACGGATGCACGATCGCGCAGGTGATGGGCGGAAGCCCTTCGCACTGCTTGAAGAGCTTCGCGAACCCGTCGTTGCGGCGCAGGATGAACTGCGGTGTCGCGACGTCGGAGTAGGCGATGCGCTCCGTAGGCGCCTTGACGATCGCGATGCCGTCGACGAGCTTCACGCCGTGCTGGTTCGTGCACGTGCACGCGAAGTCGATCGTGTGCGTGCGCTTGTGCTTGGCCTTGGCGGTCACCGTCGCGGTCAGCGTGTCGCCGACCTGGCAGGCGCCGGCGTAGCGCACTGCGGTGCCGACGATCGCGCTGCCTGGTCCGGGCAAGCGTCGGTTGAGGAGGCCGGCGACGAGCGCGACGGCCGCCGCGCCCTGCGCGCGAAATCCGGTCCTCCGGCGGTGCCGCCTTCGAGGTGGAAGCCCTCGACGTCGCCCGCCGCGAGCGCCAGCGCCTCGACGTCGGGGGTCGTCAGCGTGCGGCTCACGGTCTCCGTGGTGCCGAGCGCGATCTCGTCGAACGTGCGGTTGGAAAGCTGTGACATGGCGGCCTCGGCGCTCTAGGCGCGTGCGCGCTCGCGACGCGTGGCGCCGCGTCTTGCGGCCGGAGCGCGCGGCGCCGCCTTGGTCGCCGCGACGCGCGGCACAGGCAGCAGCGAACGCAATTCCGCGACGAGCGCGCGCTGCCGCTCGTCCATCGCGAAGTGCGTCTGCATCACGTCGAGCAGTTGATGCGCATGGCGGCGGTCGGCGCCGCTCCGGAGGAGCTTCGGCAGCGCGCGCTTTGCGCGCTCCGGCTCGAACTCGACCACGATCGTTTCCTCGTGCATCAGGCGGCGGAATTCGTCCTCGGAGATGCGGTCGAGCAGGTGCGCCGGGGCGACCAGCTCGCGCACCCGCTGCATCTGCGCGAGCTTGCGCTTGCCGCCGCCCGCCTTCGACATCAGCAGCGCGATGCGCACGTAGCCCTCGGCGGGACTGCCTTCCTCGATGGTGTCCAGCACCTGCCGCACCGCCGGCACCGTGCGCGGGTCGAACCGCGTGGCGCGCCGGATCACGCGCTGCTGATCGGCGACGTTGAGCGAGAGCAGGTTGCCGTAGACGTGGAAGAACGCCGCCTCGGCCGTGGCGTCGCGCAGGTCGCGATAGAGGTCGAGCCACGCCGTCACGAAGTCGCTCGCGAGTTTCTCGGCGCGCCGTCCGGCCGCATCCGGCCGCAGCGTCTTGCGGTTGTTCCGGGCAACGTTCGCGAGGAAGGGCAACGGCGCAAGCCAGGGATTGCGGTCGGACAGTGCCCAGCGCTCGACGCGCAGCGGATGGAATTCGCGCATCGTGCGCGCGAGCCATTCCGGGACGAGCTGGCGCACGACGGGGCGCGCGAGCAGCTCGTAGGCGCGCTCGGACAGCTCCGAGAGCGCCGCGACCGCCTCGAACGGCCGCTCGTCGACGCGGTCGTACTTCTGCATCTTGCGCAGGTCCTCGAGGTTGCGCTCGACGATCGTGACGTCGTAGCTCGCGGCGCCGCGCGCGCCGCGCACTTCGCGGATGTCCATGCCGTAGAGGCCGGGCGGCAGCTGCTGGATGCTGCGCAGGAGCTCGACGATCTGCGCGTGCTCCTTCTTGGCGACCGCGCCCGAGACGAAGATGCCGAGGTGCCCGATGTCCTCGTGCAGCAGCCCGACGATGGTCTGGCCGTTGGCCTTGATCTCGTCGGTCGACGAGTACAGGTCGCCGATCCAGTTGAACGCCTGCTGCGGCGGCGTGATGTTGTCGCCCATGGACGCGAACACGATGATCGGCGACTTGATCGACTTGAGATCGAAGAAGCGGCCCGGCCCGAGGCGCGCCTCGCCCGCGGAAAGCTTGTTGCCGACGAAGAGGTTGTTGACGATCCAGTGGATCTCCTCGTCGTTGAAGAGATAGAAGCCGCCCCACCACCGCTCGAACTCGAGAAAGCGCTCGGGCTCGGTGTCGATGTTGGAGTACAGGTGGAAGTACTTGCTCCACAGCGTGTTCGCCGGATTGAGCCGCTCGAAATTGGCGACGAGGTGCGCGCCGTCGAACTTGCCGCCGCCGAGATCGCTCGCGAGGAGCGCGAGCCACGTGCCGCCCAAGAGGCCGCCCGCGAAGCGCATCGGGTTCTCGCCGTCGTTGCCCGCCCAGTACGACATCGGCGCGCCGTTGATCACGCAGGGGCCGGCGATGTCAGGCCGCGAGGCCGCGAGCATCATCACCGCCCAGCCGCCCTGGCAGTTGCCGACCAGCACCGGCTTCGGGCTGGCCGGGTGCCGCGCCGCGACGACGCGGACGAACTCGGCCTCCGCGTCGGTCACGTCGGCGAGCGTCTGGCCCGGCTCCGGGTCCGGGTAGAAGATGACGAAGTACACCGGATGACCCGCCTTCAGCGCGACGCCGACTTCCGAGTCTTCCTTGAAGCCGCCGATGCCGGGGCCGTGTCCCGCGCGCGGGTCGATGATGATGAACGGCCGCAGCGTGTCGTCGATCGCCATCCCGCGCGGCGGGATGATCCGCACCAGCGCGTAGTTGACCGGGCGCGCGAGCGTGCGGCCGTCGGCGAGAAGCTCGTACTCGTAGTGCAGGAGCGGCGGCTTGCCCGCAGCTTCGTGCGCGATCCAGTTGTTGCCGCGCTGGCGCAGCGTGTCCCAGAACAGCACCGAGCGCTGCGCCGCGTCGACGCCGTAGAGCCATGCGTCCTGCCAGAGCTCCAGCGGGGATTTCGGCAGCGCCGCCGTTTCCGCGTACGCGGCAGCCGCCGCGCGGGTCGACGTCGCGAAGCGCTCGTGGGCAGCGCGCAAGCGGCGCTCGAGCACCGTGCCGACGGAGCGCGAGATGCGCGAAGCGCGATCGATCGTGGTGTTGAGGTCAGCCATGGGACCCTCGGCAGAACAAATGCTGCAATGCAACATCCTACGCCAACGCCAGTGTCGGCTGCCACCCGGCCGGTCAAACAAAAAGGGCGGCCTCGGGCCGCCCTTCGGAGTAGCGCGGCGCGCCGGCTCAGGCGCGGTGCCGCAGCTTGCGGATCGCCTCGAGCTGCGCGACCGCGATGCTGAGCTCGGCTTCGGCCTGCGCGACTTCCTCGCGCGAGGTCTTGTTCTGCATCGCCTCCTGGGCGGCGCGCTTGGCTTCGAGCGCGGCCTTCTCGTCGAGGTCGTGCGCACGGATCGCGGTGTCGGCGAGCACGGTGACGTGCGCCGGCTGGACCTCGAGGAAGCCGCCCTGCACGAACACGATCTCCTCGTTCGCCTGGCCGGGGATCTTGATGCGCACGGCGCCCGGCTTGATCTGGGTGAGCAACGGCGTGTGCCGGGGATAGATGCCGAGCTCGCCCATGACGCCGGGCAGCACGACGAATTCCGCGTCACCGGAGAAGATCTGCTCCTCCGCGCTGACGACGTCGACCTTGATCGTGTGGGTCATGGGATGTCCGCCTACTGCAGCGTCTTCGCCTTCTCGAACGCTTCCTCGATCGTGCCGACCATGTAGAACGCCTGCTCGGGCAGCGCGTCGCATTCGCCGTCGACGATCATGCGGAAGCCCTTGATCGTGTCCTTCAGCGACACGTACTTGCCGGGCGAGCCGGTGAACACTTCGGCGACGCTGAACGGCTGCGACAGGAAGCGCTGGATCTTGCGCGCGCGCGATACCGCGAGCTTGTCTTCCGGCGAGAGCTCGTCCATGCCGAGGATCGCGATGATGTCGCGCAGTTCCTTGTAGCGCTGCAGCACCGACTGCACGCCGCGGGTCGTGTTGTAGTGCTCCTCGCCGATCACGTGCGGATCGACCTGGCGCGACGTCGAGTCGAGCGGATCGACCGCGGGATAGATGCCGAGCGACGCGATGTCGCGCGACAGCACGACGGTGGCGTCGAGATGGCCGAACGTCGTCGCCGGCGACGGATCGGTCAGGTCGTCGGCCGGAACGTACACCGCCTGGATCGACGTGATCGAGCCGGTCTTGGTGGAGGTGATCCGCTCCTGCAGGCGGCCCATCTCCTCGGCCAGCGTCGGCTGGTAGCCCACGGCGGAGGGCATCCGGCCGAGCAGCGCCGACACTTCGGTGCCGGCCAGCGTAAAGCGGTAGATGTTGTCGATGAAGAGCAGCACGTCGCGACCTCCGTCGCGGAAGTCCTCGGCGATCGTGAGGCCGGTCAGCGCGACGCGCAGGCGGTTTCCCGGCGGTTCGTTCATCTGACCGTACACCATCGCGACCTTCGACTTCGAGAGGTCGTCCTTGTCGATGACGCCCGACTCTATCATCTCGTGATAGAAGTCGTTGCCCTCGCGCGTGCGCTCGCCGACCCCTGCGAACACCGACAGGCCCGAATGCGCCGTCGCGATGTTGTTGATGAGCTCCATCATCGTGACCGTCTTGCCGACGCCGGCGCCGCCGAACAGGCCGACCTTGCCGCCCTTGGCGAACGGACACATGAGGTCGATGACCTTGATGCCGGTCTCGAGGAGCTCCTGCGACGGCGAGAGCTCGTCGAACGACGGCGCGTTGCGGTGGATCGACATCGTCTTTTCCGCAGCCACCGGGCCACGTTCGTCGATCGGGCGGCCGAGCACGTCCATGATGCGGCCGAGCGTCTTGCCGCCGACCGGGACCGAGATCGGCGCGCCAGTGTTGACGACCTTCATGCCGCGGCGCAGGCCGTCCGACGAGCCGAGCGCGATGGTGCGCACGACGCCGTCGCCCAGCTGCTGCTCGACCTCGAGCGTCAGCCCGATCTCGTCCATCTTGAGCGCGTCGTAGATGTTGGGCAGCTCTTCGCGCTTGAATTCGACGTCGACGACGGCGCCGATGCACTGAACGATGGTTCCCTGATTCATGGTGTCCTCGAAGTTCGCTCTGCTAAGTCAATTCGCGGTTGCGCCGACGGTCCGTCGGACAGACCGCCGCGGCGTCGCCGACGGTCAGCGATCCCGTAACCTGAAGGTTGGTGATCGCCGAATTGTCGCGAAGCCTGGTCATACCGCAGCCGCTCCACCGACGATTTCGGCGAGCTCCTTGGTGATGGCGGCCTGGCGTGTCTTGTTGTGGATGAGCTGGAGCTCGTCGATGATGGTCGCGGCGTTGTCGGAGGCGGCGCGCATCGCCACCATCCGAGCCGACTGCTCGGAAGCCATGTTCTCGTTGACCATCTGGAAGATCAGCGCCTCGACGTAGCGGCGCAGCATCGCGTCGAGCAGCTGCTTTGCGTCGGGCTCGTAGATGTAGTCCCACGATCCGGCCTGCGTGTCGGCGCGGAAGATCTCGCCGGCCCCCGGGGAACGGAACTGTTCGGGAATCGGCAGCATCGTGCCGTGCCGCGCCTCCTGCTTCATCGTGTTGATGAACGTCGTGAAGTAGACGTGTACCTCGTCGATCGATCCGCCCATGTACTTGTCGAACAGCACCTTGGCGGGTCCCACCAGCCGGTCGAGGTGAGGGCGGTCGCCGAGCTGGACCGCGCTCGCGATGACGTTCGCGCCGAGCCGCTGCAGGAAGCCCAGCCCGCGGCTGCCGATCGCCACGTAGTCGACGTCGATGCCCTTGGCTTGCCAGTCCTTGTGCTGCTGCAGCACGAGCCGCAGCACGTTGGTGTTGAGGCCGCCGCACAGGCCCTTGTCAGTCGTCACCACGATCGCGCCGACGCGCTTGACCGCCTCGCGGCGGACGAGGAACGGGTGGCGGTACTCGGTGTTCGCCTTGGCGATGTGCATCGCGATCTGCAACGCACGCACGACATAGGGTCGCGACGCGCGCATCCGGTCCTGGGCCTTCTTCATCTTCGAGGCCGAGACCATCTCCATCGCCTTGGTGATCTTGCGCGTGCTTTGCACGCTCTTGATCTTGTTTCTTATTTCCTTCGAGCCGGCCATGCGTCGTGTCCTGGATTACGTTCGGCGTTGCGGGTTGCGCAGAAACGGGCGGCGCGGTCTTCCGGCGACCGCCCGGCGCCCTGCCTGCATCAGTACGCGCCGTTCTTCTTGAAATCCTCGACCGCGGCGGTGAGAGCCTTCTCGTCGTCGGCCGACAGATCCTTGGTCTTCTCGATGCTGTCCATCAGCGCTGCGTACTTGCTCTTGAGGTACGCGCGGAGCGCCGATTCGAACGCCAGCGCCTTTTCCACCGGCACGTCGTCGTAGTAGCCCTTGTTCACGGTGAACAGCGTCACCGCCATCTCGTTGACCTGCAGCGGCTGGTACTGCGGCTGCTTCATGAGCTCGGTGACGAGGCGGCCGCGGTCGAGCTGCTTGCGGGTCGCCTCGTCGAGGTCGGAGGCGAACTGCGAGAACGCCGCAAGTTCGCGGTACTGCGCGAGCGAGAGGCGCACGCCGCCGCCCAGCTTCTTGATGACCTTCGTCTGCGCGTTGCCGCCCACGCGCGACACCGAGATGCCGGCGTTGATCGCGGGCCTGATGCCGGCGTTGAAGAGGTCGGTCTCGAGGAAGATCTGGCCGTCGGTGATCGAGATCACGTTGGTCGGCACGAAGGCGGTGACGTCGCCCGCCTGCGTCTCGATGATCGGCAGCGCGGTGAGCGAGCCGGTCTTGCCCTTCACCGCGCCCTTGGTGAACTGCTCGACGTATTCCTCGTTGACGCGCGCCGCGCGCTCGAGCAGGCGCGAGTGCAGGTAGAACACGTCGCCCGGATACGCTTCGCGGCCCGGCGGACGGCGCAGGAGCAGCGAGATCTGGCGATACGCCCACGCCTGCTTGGTCAGGTCGTCGTAGATGATGAGCGCGTCCTGGCCGCGGTCGCGGAAGTACTCGCCCATCGTGCAGCCGGAATACGGCGCGATGTACTGCATCGCCGCCGAGTCGGACGCCGTCGCGACGACGACGATCGTGTACGCCATCGCGCCGTGCTCTTCGAGCTTGCGGATGACGTTCTTGATCGACGAGGCTTTCTGGCCGATCGCGACGTAGACGCAGATGAGGTCCTTGCCCTTCTGGTTGATGATCGTGTCGATCGCGACCGCGGTCTTGCCGGTCTGGCGGTCGCCGATGATGAGCTCGCGCTGGCCGCGGCCGATCGGCACCATCGAGTCGATGGCCTTGAGGCCCGTCTGCACCGGCTGCGACACTGACTTCCGCCAGATCACGCCCGGCGCGATCTTCTCGATGACGTCCGTCTCCTTGGCGTTGATCGGGCCCTTGCCGTCGATCGGCATGCCGAGCGAGTCGACGACGCGGCCGATCAGCTCGGGGCCGACCGGCACCGACAGGATGCGGCCCGTGCACTTGACCGTGTCGCCCTCGGAGATGTGCAGGTAGTCGCCGAGAATCACCGCGCCCACCGAGTCGCGCTCGAGGTTGAGCGCGAGGCCGAAGGTGTTCTTCGGAAACTCCAGCATTTCGCCGGCCATCGCGTTGGACAGTCCGTGCACGCGGCAGATGCCGTCGGTGACCGAGACCACGGTCCCCTGGGTGCGCACCTCGGCGCCTGTGTCCAGGTTCTGGATCTTGGCCTTGATGAGTTCGCTGATTTCAGAAGGGTTCAACTGCATGATGTCCTCGCGGCGCGCCGGCGGTGGATTCCGCCGGCGTCATCGTAGTTTCAGTTAGGCCCGCAAATGGGTCGCCATCGCAGAGAGCTGCGCCTCGATCGTGCCGTCGATTACCGTGTCGCCGACGGTGATGCGGGCGCCGCCGATCAGCGCCGGGTCGACGTTGACGGAGGTCTCGATCTTCTTGCCGAAATGCCGCTCCAGCGCGCCCGTGAGCTCGGCGAGCTCGGCGTCCGACAGCGGGAAGGCACTGTCGATCCGTGCGCGCGCCAGGCCGTCGGCGCCGTCCTTCAGCGCTTCGAACAGCGCAGCGATCTGCGGCAGGACGCCGACCCGATCGGCCTCGACCAGAACGCGCACGAAGCTGCTTCCCCTGCGGATCCAGCCGGTCGCCGCAGAGCGACAGCAGCAGCGCTTCCTTGTCGCCCGCGGTGAGCCTCGGGTTGTCGAGCGCGCCGGCCACCTTCGGGTCGGCAACGACGCTCCCGAGCAGGCGCAGCATCTGCGACCACACCGGCAGCGCGTTGCCTTCGCGCGCGAGCCGGAACGCCGCTTCGGCGTAGGGCCGTGCAATCGTCGTCAGTTCGGCCATCGCGGTTCCGTCAGAGCTGCTGCCGGATCGCCGCCAGCAGGTCGGCGTGCGCCTTCGGATCGACCTCGCGCTTCAGGATCTTCGCGGCGCCCGCCACGGCGAGGTCGGCAACCTGCCCGCGCAGCGCTTCCTTCGCGCGGGAGACCTCCTGGCCGATCTCCGCCTTCGCGGCGGCGAGGATGCGGTCGGCCTCGGCCTTCGCATCCGCCTTGGCGGCGTCGATCGTCTCGCTCTTCAGCTTCTCGCCCTGCGCGATGATCTCGGAGCTCCGCGATTTCGCCTCGGTCAGCATGTCGGCGATGCGCTTCTCGGCGCTCGCGAGGTTCTGCCGGCCGGATTCGCCGGCGGCGATGCCGTCGGCGATGTGCTTCTGCCGCGTCTCGATCGCGCGCATCAGCGGCGGCCACACGAACTTCGCCGTGAACAAGATGAACGCGAAGAACGCGACGGCCTGCATGAACAGCGTGAAATTGATGTTCATGGCTTTCCCTCGGTCAAGTGATGTCCGGCACGCACCCTACTTGAGCTGGCCGAGCAGCGGGTTCGCGAAGGCGAACAACAGCGCGAGACCCACGCCGATGATGAACGACGCGTCGATCAGGCCGAGCAGCAGGAACACCTTGGCCTGCAGCTGCGGCATGAGCTCGGGCTGGCGCGCGGCGCCTTCGAGGAAGCGCGAGCACATGATGCCGACGCCGACGCAGGCGCCCAGGGCACCGAGGCCGATGATGAGGCCGATGCCGATGCCGGAGTACGCCAGGATCATTGCGGTGAGTTGCGGGTCCATGTCTTTCCTTTCTTGAGCAGGGTGAACGGTGTGACGAAGTAGAACGTCAGTGATGCTCGTGCGCCATCGAGATGTAGACGATGGTCAGCATCATGAAGATGTAGGCCTGCAGCACGACGATCAGGATGTGGAAGATCGACCAGCCGAGGGAGAGCAGCGCGCCGAACGCGATGCCGGCCATCCCGGTGGCGGCCCACATGCCGAGCAGCATGAAGATGATCTCGCCGGCGTACATGTTTCCGTAGAGCCGCAGCGAGTGCGACAGCGGCTTCGACACGTACTCGACGAGCTGGAACATCAGGTTGAAGACGACCAGCAGCGGTGCTATCCAGATCGGCTTCAGTCCGAACGGCTGCGAAACGAGCTCGTACAGCCAGCCGCCCAGGCCTTTGATCTTGATGCTGTAGTAGATCATCATCGCGAACACCGAGAGCGCGAGCGCGAACGTGGTGTTCACGTCGGCCGTCGGCACGCCGCGCCACGTGTGCTGGCGCAGCACGTGCTCGTAGAGCCACGACATGATGTCGATGGGCAGGAAATCCATCGCGTTCATCATCAGAACCAGCACGAACGTCGTCAGCGCGATCGGTGCGACGATCTTGCTCTCGCCGTGATAGATCCCCTTGACCTCGCCGTTGACGAAGCCCACGGCGAGCTCGACGAACGCCTGCGTCTTCGACGGCACGCCCGAGGTGGCCTTGCGCGTCACGAGCCAGAGGAAGCCCATCGTGATAACCCCTAGGACGAGCGTCGTCAGCAGCGTATCCCAGTGCAGCGTCCAGAATCCGCCGCCCTCCCTGACCGGGCTGGCGAGGAACGTGAGGTGGTGCTGGATGTACTCGGTGGGATTGAGTTCGGTGCCTTCAGCCATCGCCTTGCTTTCCGGGTTCCCTGTCGTTCACGAAAAACGCCATGCTGAACACGATCACGGTCGCCATGAACGCCGCGATCACCGCCATCGGAACCACGTTGGCATACGCCGTCAGCGCGAGCCACAATCCGACAACGATCACGATCACCTTGCCCGCTTCCGCGCGAAAGAGCGCGATAAGCGTCGTGCCCGCGCCGGGCACCGGCGTGCTGCCGAGGCCCAGACCCAGCAGGAACGCGTAAATGACGCCTGCCGCGAGATTCACGCCGCCGCCGAGCAGCGCCGACACTGCGCCCGGCACCCCTGCCACCGCACCCGCGATCCCCGCGGCCGCCGCCGTGACGATGACCTGCCACCTCAATACGGTGCGGATGGGCCGGGTCTTGAGCGGGGGGAGCACGCGGTGCGCGCGCACGTTTTCTCGTGCGTGCGCTTCGGGCAAAAGCAAACGCGAAATTATAACGGTTTGCCGCACTGCTCCGCAATGAAATGTTGCGGTGCAGCCGCGGACAAAAGCCCGCAACTTCAGTCGGATTTACGTCCGGCCTAACCGCCGGTCAGCGCGCCGACGATCATCAGTTCGCCGTCCGGCCGAACCGCGGTCGCGAGGTCGCGCGCAAGAACGCCGTCGACGAAGATCTTGATGTGCGCCCGGATCGCGCCCTGCTCGTCGACGATCCGAAAGCGCATGCCGGGAAAGCGCTCGTTGAGCGCTTGCAGCGCATCGCCGAGCGTCGCCGCCGGCGCCAGCGCGAGCTCGACGTTCTTCGCGCCGTTCGTGTACGACAGCAGGAGCCCCGGGATGCGCACGTTCATGCGACGCGACTCCGACCCGCGCGCTAAGTGGACTCGACCGCGTAGATCTCGGGCAGGTGCCGGGCGAGGCATTTCCACGTACGCCCCTCGTCCCTGCTCCCCCAGACTTCGCCGCTGGTCGTGCCGAAGTAGACGCCGACCGTGGCGGCAGCGTCGACGGTCATCGCCTGGCGCTTCACCGTCCACCATGCCTGCGCCGCGGGAAAGCCCGTCGCCTGGCGCTGCCACGTCCGGCCGCCGTTGACCGAGCGGTACGCCGCCGGCTTGCCGCCGGGCGACACCCGCGGCCAGACGCTGGTCCCGTCCATCGGGAACACCCACAGCGTGTCGGGGTCGCGCGGATGCAGCACCATCGGCAGCCCGATCGAGCCGACCGACTTCGGCATCGCCGCGCCGATGTCGGTCCAGCGCGTCGCCGGTCGGTCGAGCCGGTAGATGCCGCAGTGGTTCTGGTGATAGAGCCGGTCCGGCATGCAGCGGATGCATCCGCATGCAGTGCGGATCGTGCCCGTATTCGGGATACGGATCGGGGAAGAAGTCGGCACGCACGCCTTCGTTCAGCGGATGCCAGTCGGCGCCCGCATCGGTCGATTCGAAGATGCCGCCGCCCGACATCCCGATGTAGAGATGCTTCGGATCACGCGGGTCGACCAGGATCGAGTGGAGCTTCGGGCCATCCGGCGTGCCGTCCTGGTCGCCGCCGCACCAGGCCTTGCGCTTCGGATGCTCGTTGAAGCCGTCGACGCCCACCCAGGTCGCGCCGCCGTCGGTCGAGCGGAAGAGTCCCTGCGGCGACGTGCCCGCGTACCACACGCCCGGCTGCGACGCGTGGCCCGGCGTCAGCCAGAACGTGTGGTCGACGCTGCGCGTGCCGCCCGGCTTGAACGCCGGCGGCGTGGCGGCCTCCTTCCACGTCCGGCCGCGATCGGTGGAGCGGAACACCGTCGGGCCGAGGTGGCCCGTGCGCGCGGCGACGAGGAGCGTCTTCCGGTCGCGCGGATCCTGCACCGCGTGATGCACGATGCTGCCGAGAAAATGCGGACCGGCAAGCTTCCACGTGCGCCGCGCGGCATCGCTCGCGAGCGTCCAGAGGCCCTTGCGGGTCGCGATCAACAAGCCGGTGCCCGTCGCCCGGCGCGCCGCGGTCGCGCCCTTCCTGGTTCCCGTCGCCATGTTCGTCCTCCGGAACAGTCGAGCCGGCAAAGCTACCGCGCCTGCGCAAACCCGGCAAGAGGGAGGGGTTGAATTCGCGCGGCGAAGGCTGCGATTCTCCAACGTTTCGCAGCACACTCAATCAAACCGCGAGGAGCGCGCATGACGATCAAGGTGGGCGACAAGCTGCCGGCCGGCACACTGTCCGAATTCATCGAAGTCGAAGGCAACGGCTGCAGCATCGGTCCGAACGAATTCAAGGTCGACGACCTCACTCGCGGGAAGAAGGTCGTGATCTTCGGCCTGCCCGGCGCGTTCACGCCGACATGCTCGGCGAAGCACGTGCCAGGCTACGTCGCCGCCATCGACAGGCTGAAGGCGAAGGGCGTCGACGACGTGATCTGCATGTCGGTCAACGACGCATTCGTGATGGGTGCGTGGGCGCGCGACCAGAAATCCGGCGGCAAGGTGCGGATGATGGGCGACGGCAGCGCGACCTACACCAAGGCGCTCGGCCTCGAGCTCGATCTCAACGCGCGGGGCATGGGGACGCGCTGCCAGCGCTTTTCGATGCTGGTCGACAACGGCGTCGTGAAGACGCTCAACATCGAGGCGCCGGGCAAGTTCGAGGTCTCCGACGCCGACACGATGCTGAAGCAGCTCGGCTGAGCGAGGCGGGCTCGGCCGTGAGGCCGAGCCAAGGCCCGAAGGGCGCGTCGCCGAGCGATGGAGGTCGGCCGACAATAGGACCGTCGTCAGCCGCCATCGGCGGTGGAGGCCGACGGCTGAGCGAGGCGGACGGGGGCCGTCGCGTCAGAGGCGGGGTCGTCACCTCGCGGCGGCCGGATTCCGCTTTTGTACCGAAGGTGCCGGCGGGCCCGCCCGAGCCGGCACCTCAACGGCGTTTCAGCTTGGCGACAATTCCGTCGAGCTGATCGAGGCTCGAGTAGGCGATGACGACGCGACCGGCGCCCGCCTTGCCGGGCTCGATCGCGACCTTCGCGCCGAGTGCATCGGCAAGCTCGGTGGTGAGCCGCGCGAGATCCGGGTCGGCGGCACGCGCGCCGCTTTTCGCCTTGTGCTTCGCCGGATGCGCCATGCGGTGCGCGAGGCGTTCGGTCTCGCGCACCGACAGTCCCTGCGCGACGACGCGCGCGGCCGCGGCCACCTGCTGGCCCGCGGCGAGGCTCAGGAGCGAGCGCGCGTGTCCCATGTCGATCTGTCCGGACAACAGATATTCCTGCACGGGCTTCGCGAGCTCGCGCAGGCGCAGCAGGTTGGTGACCGCGCTGCGCGAGCGGCCGACGGCTTTCGCCGCGGCGTCGTGCGTCAGGCCGAATTCGTCGATCAGCCGCTGCAGCCCGTGCGCTTCCTCCAGCGGATTCAGGTCCTCGCGCTGGATGTTCTCGATCAGCGCCAGCGCGAGCGCCGACTGATCGGGCACCGACTTCACGAGCGCCGGCACGCTGGTGAGCCCCGCGCGCTGCGCGGCGCGCCAGCGCCGTTCGCCGGCGATGATCTCGAAGCGCCCGCCTTCGACGGGCCGCACGAGGATCGGCTGCATGATGCCCTGCTCGCGAATGGAGCTCGCGAGCTCCGCAAGCGACGCGTCGTCCATGCGCGTGCGCGGCTGGTACTTGCCGGGACGGATGCGATCGATCGCGAGCGTCTGCAGCGATTCCTGCGCCGGCGCCTCGTCGGCGCCGCCCAGCAGCGCGTCGAGACCGCGGCCGAGGCCCTTGGGTCGAATCATCTTGGTCTCTCCGGGAGAATCGGTCAGGCGGCGGCGACGTCGGGTGCGGCGGACGACGCGTGCGCGGCTTCCATGCGCCGCAGCATCTCGCCCGCAAGCGCGAGATACGCCTGCGCACCCTTGGAGTTCTTGTCGAGATGCAACGCCGGAATGCCGTGCGATGGCGCCTCGGCGAGCCGCACGTTGCGCGGCACCACGGTGCGGAAGAGCTTGTCGCCAAAGTGACGCTCGAGCTCGGCGGCGACGTTCTGCGCGAGCGTGTTGCGCGGGTCGTACATCGTGCGCAGCAGGCCCTCGATCTCGAGCCGCGGATTGAGATGCGCGCGCACCTTCTTGACCGTCTGCACGAGGTCGGACAGCCCTTCGAGCGCGTAGTACTCGCACTGCATCGGGATCAGCACCGAGTCGGCGGCGCAGAGGCCGTTCAGCGTCAGCAGCGACAACGACGGCGGGCAGTCGAGCAGGATGAAATCGTATTCCGGCGCGACCTCGGTGATCGCCGCGCGCATCGATTGGAGCGCTTCCGCGAGCGCGTCCTTCAGGCGCATCTCGCGCTCGGGCAGCTCGACCAGCTCCACTTCGGCGCCGGCGAGCTCGCGATTCGCCGGCACGAGATCGAAGCCGCCCGACGGCGAGGCGACGCGCACGTCGGAGATCTTGCGCTCGCCGAGCAGCACCTGATACACGGTGGCGGAAAATGAACGCTTGTCGAGGCCGGCGCCGGTCGTCGCGTTGCCCTGCGGATCGAGATCGACCAGCAGCACGCGCCGCTTCATCGCGACGAGGGACGCCGCGAGGTTGACCGCGGTCGTGGTCTTGCCGACGCCGCCCTTCTGGTTCGCGACTGCGATGATGCGGGTCAATCCGTTCTCCGTGAGGCGGGGGCGATGAGGACGAGGTGGCGGGCGGCGTCGAGGCCGGGCACCTTGAGCGCCGGGGCGGCCACGACGCGATACGACGCCGGCAGCCGCGCGATCTCGTCGGCGGGATGCTCGCCCTTCATGGCATAGAGGCGCCCTTCCGGCGCGAGATGACGTGCCCGCGGCCGCGGCGAAGTCGGCGAGATCGGCGAAGGCGCGCGAGATGACGACGTCGAATCGCGCCGCAGGCGCATAGTCTTCGCTCCGCTCATGCACGACCTCGACATTGGCGAGGCCAAGCTCGATCACCGCCTGCTGCAGGAACGCGGTCTTCTTCTGGCTGCTGTCGATCAGCACGAACTGCGCATCCGGGCGCGCGAGCGCCAACGGAATGCCGGGCACGCCGGGACCGCTGCCGACGTCGAGCACGCGCAATCCCCGCGCGCGCCGGGAGATGCGGCAGCACCGACAACGCGTCGAGCACGTGATGCGTGACCATCTGCTCGGGCTCGCGGATCGCCGTGAGGTTGTAGGTGCGGTTCCATTTTGCAAGCAGGCGCAGAAACGCGCCCAGCTTGTTGCGCGCGGTCTTGTCGAGAACGGCGCCGCCAGCCGCCGCCTGCTCGGAGAGCCCCTGCTCCAGATCCATGGCGGCGATCACGCGGAGCGCCGCTTCGACGGCGTGCGTGGCGGCATCAGCTGCAGGCGCTTCAGATGCACGAGCAGGAGCGAGATCGCCGCAGGCGTGATGCCCGAGATGCGCGCCGCCTGGCCGAGCGTATCCGGCTTGTGCAGGTTGAGCTTCTGCTGCACTTCGGTCGAGAGTCCGCGCACGCTGCGGTAGTCGAGATCGGCGGGCAGCGCGAGCGTCTCCTGCGCGCGATGCCGCACGATCTCGTCGCGCTGGCGATCGATGTAGCCCGAATACTTGATCGACGTCTCGACCTGCGCGGCCACGACGTCGTCATCGACCGCGGTAGCCGGAGGCGGTGATCGTCGCGAGCGCCGCATACGTGACGCCCGGGCGGCGCAGCAGTTCCGCGAGCGAGTACTCGCGCTCGATCGGCATGCCGAGCACGCGCTCCGCATCGTGCGTCGCGACCACGTTGGGATTCACGTATGTCGAGTTGAGCCGCTCGATTTCGCGCGCGACGGCGTCGCGCTTGCGCGCATGGGCATCCCAGCGCGCGTCGTCGACGACGCCCAGACGGCGGCCCGCTTCGGTGAGGCGAAGATCCGCGTTGTCCTCGCGCAGCTGCAGCCGATACTCGGCGCGCGACGTGAACATCCGGTAGGGCTCGCTTACGCCGCGCGTGACGAGATCGTCGACCAGCACGCCGAGATATGCTTCGTCGCGCCGCGGGCACCAGCCTTCATCGTTGGCGGCGAAACGGCCGGCGTTGATGCCGGCGAGGATTCCCTGCGCCGCCGCTTCTTCGTATCCGGTCGTGCCGTTGATCTGGCCGGCGAAGAAGAGACCGCGGATCGCCTTGGTCTCGAGCGTCGCATGCAGGCCGCGCGGATCGAAGTAATCGTATTCGATCGAGTAGCCGGGCCGCAGGATGTGCGCGTTTTCGCACCCTTGCATCGAGCGCACGAGGGCCAGCTGCACGTCGAACGGCAGCGACGTCGAGATTCCGTTGGGATAGATCTCGTGGGTCGCGAGGCCTTCGGGCTCGAGAAAGATCTGATGGCTGTCGCGCTCGGCGAAGCGCACCACCTTGTCCTCGATCGACGGGCAGTAGCGCGGCCCCACGCCCTTGATCACGCCGGTGAAAAGCGGCGAGCGGTCGAGCCCGCCGCGGATGATCTCGTGCGTGCGCGCGTTGGTGTGCGTGATCCAGCACGGCAGCTGCCGCGGATGCATCGCGCGCGTTCCCATGAAGCTCATCACCGGCTCGGGATCGTCGCCCGGCTGCACTTCGAGTGCCGAGAAATCGATGGTGCGGCCGTCGAGGCGCGGCGGCGTGCCCGTCTTCAGGCGTCCGACGCCGAGGTCGAGTTCGCGCAGTCGCGCGCCGAGCGTCTTGGCCGACGGGTCGCCGGCACGGCCGGCCTCGTAATGGTCGAGCCCGACGTGGATGAGGCCGGACAGGAAGGTTCCGGTCGTGAGCACCACCGCGTCGGCCTCGAAGACGATCCCGATTTGCGTGACGACGCCAGTCACGCGCGGCGTGCCGTCGCGGTCCTCGATAGTGAGGTCGTCGACAGGTTGCTGGAACAGCGTGAGGTTCGGCTGATTCTCGAGGCGCGCGCGGATCGCCTGGCGGTAGAGCACCCGGTCGGCCTGCGCCCGCGTCGCGCGCACCGCGGGACCCTTGCTGGAGTTGAGCGTCCGGAACTGGATGCCAGCCTCGTCGGTGGCAAGGGCCATCGCGCCGCCCAGCGCGTCGACTTCGCGGACGAGGTGCCCTTTGCCGATGCCGCCAATCGACGGGTTGCACGACATCTGCCCCAGCGTCTCGATATTGTGCGTGAGGAGCAGCGTGCGCCGGCCCATTCGCGCCGATGCGAGCGCCGCCTCCGTGCCGGCGTGGCCGCCGCCGACGACGATGACATCGAATCGAGTCTGGAATATCATGATTTTAAAGGGGTTTTTACAATCGCGGCGCTCTCCTGCCGGCACGCAGAGCGAGGGCGAATGATACGCTCGGCCGACGCATCGCGGAAGAAGGAAATGACGGCCGACTGCATGGCGCGAAGCCGCGCGGGAACCGGTGCGGCGAACCGCCCGCCTCCGAACAGGCGCCACACGGCCGAAGCTCATCTTTGCGGACGTTTCACGTGGAACCTCGGCCGCCGCCGAATGCGCCGGCACGACGATCCGACCGCATCGACGTTCCACGTGGAACCTGGCTTCGGTCCCCCGCCGCCGCACGCCCGCTACGATCGGCCGGCGCCATGGACTCAGGACCGCAGCGGCGACCGGCGGCGCCGGAGTCCGCGCGCGGGTGCCGGGGTTCCACGTGAAACGCTCCGGGCCCTGGGGTACCCTTCCACCGATGGAACGCCAGCGGCCACACGCTCGATTGCCGGCTCGCGCCGGTCGGCACGGGGATTGAGGATGATCCGAATCCTTTGCCTCGGCATGTCCGCCATGGATGCGATCTATCGCGTTGCCGCGATCCCGACCGTGCCCACCAAGATTTTGGCGACCGGTTTCAGCGAGTGCGGCGGCGGCATGGCCGCCAACGCCAGCGTGGCGGTGGCGCGGCTGGGCGGGACGTGCCACTACTGGGGGCGGGTCGGCGCGGACGCCCTGGGGGAGCGCATCCTTGCCGATCTGGCGCGCGAAGGGGTTGACGTCGGCACCGTGCGGCGTGTCCCCGGCTGCGCATCCCCATCGGCGGCGATTCTGATCGCACCCGACGGCGAACGGCTGGTCTGCGCCTACAACGATCCGGCGCTCGATCCGGACCCGGCCTGGCTTCCGCTGGCGGCGGTCGCCAGCTTCCAGGGCGTGCTGGTCGACGTCCGCTGGCCGGCCGGTGCGCGCGCCGTGCTCGGCGCCGCTCGCGCGGGCGGGAAGGTCGCCGTGCTGGACGGCGACGTGGGCCCTCCCGAGGCGATCCTGGAGCTCGCCGGCCGGGCGACGCATGCCATGTTCTCCGAGCCCGGACTGGCGGCGCTCTGCGGCACCGACGACCCGGGGGCGGGCCTCGCCCGCGTCGCCGCGCGGACTGCCGCAATCGTCGGCGTCACGCTCGGCGCGGCCGGATTCCTGTGGCGGGACGGGAGCGCGGAGCGTTACGTCCCCGCGCCGCGGGTCGCCGCCGTCGACACGCTGGCGGCCGGCGACGTGTGGCACGGCGCCTTTACCTTGGCGTTGGCGGAGGGCTCGGAGGTCGCCGCTGCCGCGCTTTTTGCCAATGCGGCCGCGGCGCTGAAATGCACCCGACCTGGTGGACGAGCCGGCGCGCCGCGCCGCGACGAAGTCACGGCTGCGATGCGCATCGCCAACAATTTAATCAGCTAAAGCAAGCACTTGCGGTCATAACAGCGAGCGGCTGCAACTCCGATGTGAGCACTTACCCCGCGATGCGCTCGCCCAGTCGCGCGCGTTCCGCGGCCAACGCCGCCGGGACGCTTGGCGCCGAGCTTCGCGAACAGCGCGTCGTGGGCGGCGAGTTCGCGCTGCCACATCGCGCCGTCAACCTTCATCACCTGCGCGAACTTTTCCGGCGGGAAGTCGAGTCCGGCCCAATTGAGATCCGCGTACGCGGGCTCGAAGCCGAGCGGCGTCTCGATCGCATGGGCGCGGCCGTGACAGCGCTCGACGATCCACTGCAGCACCCGCATGTTCTGGCCGAATCCCGGCCACGCGAACTTGCCGGCGTCGTCGGTGCGGAACCAGTTGACGTTGAAGATCCGCGGCGGCGCAGCGACCGACTTTCCCATCGCGAGCCAATGCGCGAAATAGTCGCCGACGTGGTAACCGCAGAACGGCAGCATCGCGAAGGGGTCGCGCCGCACCTCGCCCACCTTTCCCGCGGCGGCGGCGGTCGTTTCCGATCCCATCGTCGCGGCCTTGTACACGCCGTCGGCCCAGGATGACGCTTCGACGACCAGCGGCAGCGTGTCGCTGCGGCGGCCGCCGAAGACGAACGCGGTGATCGGCACGCCGTCCGGACTGTTCCAGTGCGGATCGAGCGACGGGCACTGGATCGCCGCGACGGTGAAGCGCGAATTGGGATGCGCCGCCTTGCGGCCGCACTCGGGCGTCCAGTCGTTGCCCTGCCAGTCGATGAGATGCGACGGCGGCGTCTTGGTCATGCCCTCCCACCAGACGTCGCCGTCGTCGGTGAGCGCGACGTTGGTGAAGATGACGTTCTCGCGCAGCATCTCCATCGCATTCGGATTCGATTCCTGCGACGTGCCCGGCGCGACGCCGAAGTAGCCGGCCTCGGGGTTGATCGCGTAGAACTTGCCGTCGGCGTGGGGCTTGATCCACGCGATGTCGTCGCCGATCGTCGTCACCCGCCATCCGTCGAAGCCCTGCGGCGGAATCAGCATCGCGAAATTGGTCTTTCCGCAGGCGGACGGAAATGCCGCGCACACGTAGGTCTTCTCGCCCGCCGGCGACGTCACGCCCAGGATCAGCATGTGCTCGGCGAGCCAGCCCTGGTCGCGGCCCATCACCGACGCGATGCGCAGCGCGAAGCACTTCTTGCCGAGCAGCGCGTTGCCGCCGTAGCCGGAGCCGTAGCTCCAGATCTCGCGCGTCTCCGGAAAATGGACGATGTACTTGTGCTCGTCGTTGCTGGGCCACGCGACGTCCTGCTGTCCCGGCTCGAGCGGCGCGCCGACCGAATGCACGCACGGAACGAACGGGCCGTCGGTGCCGAGCACCGCGAACACCGCGCGCCCCATGCGCGTCATGATGCGCATGTTCACGACGACGTAGGCGCTGTCCGAGATCTCGATGCCGACGTGCGAGATGTGGCTGCCGATCGGGCCCATCGAGAACGGCACGACGTACATCGTGCGGCCGCGCATGCAGCCGTCGAAGAGTCCGTCGATGGTCTTGCGCATCTCGGCAGGGGCGACCCAGTTGTTGGTGGGGCCGGCGTTCTCCTCGCGCTCGCAGCAGATGAACGTGCGGTCCTCGACGCGCGCGACGTCGGACGGCTCGGAGCGCGCGAGAAAACTGTTCGGCCGCTTTGCCGGATTGAGCCGCGTCAGCGTGCCCGCCGCCACCATTTCCGCGCAGAGGCGGTCGTATTCGTCCTCGCTGCCGTCGCACCACACGATGCGCTCGGGCTTCGTGAGCGCCGCCATGTCGCGCACCCACGCAAGGGCCCTCGCGTGCTGGACGTAGTCGGGAGCGGCAACCGAAGCCGCCAATGCGGAAAGTGCGGGAGAAGGATTCATGCGCGACCTGCGTGACGTGAGCGGAACGCCGCATCCAAGAGTGACCCGGATATCGATGCGGTAATCGGAAAGGTTAGCACGCGCGGGACGGCTGTCGGAAGCCGCGAAACGCCGCGGCCGGCCCGGTGGCCTTACCGATTGCCGCGGAGCGCCACCATGAAGCGCCGGCGAAACGGGTAAAGAACGCGACCGTCCGCGAGCGCCGGATATGCCGGCGCGACGCGCGCGTGCAAATCCGCGACGAACTCCAGCTGCGCATTCGCATCGAGCTGTGACAGGTACGGCGTCAGCGCGGTTCCACGCATCCACGCGACGACCGGATGCTCGCCGCCTTGCGCCTGCGCCAGGACATGCACGTACTCGGTGGTCCAGAGATCGACCGACTCCGCATGCGGCGCGAGCCAGCGGAAATAGTCCGCGGCCGGGGCGACCGGCGCCGGCCGCAGCCGTCGGGCGAACTGCTCGCGCCAGCGCGGGCTCGTCACCGTGTCGGCGAGCGCCCGGTGCGACGGCGCGGCGAAGTTGTCCGGCATCTGCACCGCCATCACGCATCCGGGCGCGAGCGCGACAAATAGCCGCGGGAACAGCACGGCATGATCGTCCTGCCAGTGCAGCGCCGCATTGCTGAAGAGAAGGTCCACGGCACCAGGCGGCGGCGACCAGTGCGCGATGTCGGCCTCCCGCCATTCGATCTGCATCTCCTTGGGTGTCGACGCGCGCGCCTGCGCGAGCATCTCGGACGAGAGGTCGATGCCTGTGATCGCCGCATCGGGCCAGCGCTGGGCGAGCAGGCGAGTCACGTTGCCCGCGCCGCACCCGAGGTCCACGATGGCCGCCGGCGCCGGCAAGGGAACGCGCGCCACGAGGTCGGTCGCGGGGCGGCTGCGCTCGTCGGCGAATCTGAGGTACTGCTCCGGATTCCACGTCATCGCCCGCCTCCTTCGCGCCGCCGCCACCATCCGCGCATGCGTCCGAATAGCGGGGCCGTCAACAGCAGCAGCACGACGAGCCGCGTCACGTGAAACGCCGTGACGAACGGGACGCCGAGCTGCAGCGCCTTCGCCGTGATGCACATCTCCGCGATGCCGCCTGGCGCCATGCCGAGCGAAATCGTCGCGGGATTCTCGCTTGCGATCGTCGCGAGCAGCCATCCGAACGCAACGGCAATGACGATCGCCAGGAGCACCGTCACGACGACCGCGCCCACGAAGCGCGGCGCACCGCGCAAAAATTCGCGACTGAAGCGCGCACCGAGCGCGCAGCCCAGAAGACACTGGCCGGCATTGGTCGCGAGCGTCGGCATCGCCGAGAAATGCACGTCGAGCGCCGTCAGCGGAATCGCAACGGCCAGCGATCCCAGCACGAACGCGTTCGGCAGCTTGAGCCGCTGCGCGACCGCGCTGCCGGCGAGCGTGGCGAGCATGAGCAACGCCAGACCTTGTGCGCGGAACTCGGCGGTGCCCGGTATGTAGAGGTCGCCGCCGTGCAGGCCGAGCAGCACGTACGCGGCCGGGACCACCAGCACGACGATCATGATGCGCAGGCTCTGTGCCGCGGCGACGCGGTCGGTGCGCGCGCCAAACTGCTCGGAGAGGATCGTCATTTCCGCGGCGCCGCCTGGCACGCTCGCGAAGATTCCCGTCGTGAGATCGAGCCGCGCGAGGCGCGCGAGCATCACGCCGGCCGCATAGCCGAGCGCGATGGCGAAGAGCGCGCCGGCGACGAAGAGCGGCCACGATCCGGCGACTTCGCGCACGACCTGCGGCGTGAAATACAGCCCGAGCGCGGTGCCGATGATCCATTGCCCGAAGTGACGCCCGCCCGGCGCCGCCGCGACCTCCACGCCCGCGACGCGCAGCAGCGCGAGCACGAGGAGCGGCCCCAGCATCCAGGGAATCGGCGTGTGCATCCATGCGAACGCGTAGCCGGCGCCCGCGCCGATGGCGAGCCCCGCAATCCAGTCGCGCGGCGCCGGCCGCTTCATTTGCCGATGCAAAAGCGCGAAAAGATGACGCCGAGGAGATCGTCCGCGGTGAACTCGCCGGTGATCGCCGTGAGCGCGCCCTGCGCCTCGCGCAGCTCCTCGGCGACAAGCTCCAGCGCAGGTGCGGTCGTCGCAAGATGCTCGCGTGCGCGCGCGAGATGCAAGGCGGCGGCGCGCAACGCCGTCAGGTGCCGCTCGCGCGCGAGGAATGTGCCTTCCATCTCCTCGTGCGTGCCCGCGAGCTCGAGCATCGCGTGGCGCAGCAGCGCCACGCCCTCCCCTGTCTTCGCCGACAGCCAGACGTGTCGCGTCGCCGCCGCGTGGCCCGAGGCCATCGTCTTCGGCGGCAGCGCGAGAAGGTCGATCTTGTTGTGCACGACGATGTGCGGCAGCGCGGACGGCAGCCGCGCAAGGATCTCGGCATCGGCGGCGTCGAGCCCCGCCTCGCCCGCCTTAGCGTCGACCATGACCAGCGCGACGTTGGCGCGCGCGACGGCGGCCCACGTCCGCTCGATGCCTATCGCTTCGACCGGATCGTCGGTCGGGCGCAGGCCCGCGGTGTCGATCACCGCGAGCGGTATGCCGCGGATCTCGACATCGCGTGTCACCGCATCGCGTGTCGTGCCGGGAATCGGCGTGACGATCGCCGCATCCTCGCCCGCCAGCTGGTTGAGGAGACTCGACTTGCCGACATTGGGACGTCCGATCAGCACCGCGGTCAGGCCGTCCCGAAGCAGCGCGCCCCGAGCGGCTCGCTCCAGTATTTCCCGGATGCGCGCCTGCAGCGCATCGAGTCGCCCCGATGTGTCGGCGGCGCGGACGAAGTCAATGTCCTCGTCGGGAAAGTCCAGCGCGGCCTCGATCAGCATGCGAAGCTCGATCAGTGCCTCCACCATCGCGTCGATCGCGCGCGAGAACTCCCCGGAAAGGCTGCGCACCGCGGCGCGCGCGGCGGTCGTCGTCGCCGCATCGATGAGATCGGCGACGCTCTCGGCCTGCACGAGGTCGAGCTTGCCATTGAGGAATGCGCGCCGCGTGAACTCGCCGGGCTCCGCGAGTCGCGCGCCGAGCTCGACGCAGCGCGCGAGCACGAGGCGAAGCACGGAGGGGCCGCCGTGACCGTGCAGCTCGAGGACCGCCTCGCCGGTGTAGGAATGAGGTGCAGGAAAGAAAAGGGCGAGGCCCGTGTCGAGCGCCTCGCCCGACGCGCCGCGGAACGTCGCCGCGGTCGCGACGCGCGGCACCAGCGTGCGTCCCACGATGCCCAGAATGGCATCGTCCACCGCAGGTCCGGAGACGCGGACGATGCCGATGCCGCCGCGCCCCGGCGCGGTGGCGATCGCGGCAATCGTGTCGGGCGCGGGGTCGGTCATCGCGCCGCCATTATCGCGCCGCCGCTGCCCGGGCCGGTGCTAGCGGCGCTTCGCCGCTGCGGCGGCGGCTTCCTTTTCCAGCAGGTAGTTCATGTGCCACTGCTGGAAGATCTGGATGCAGTTGTTGACGAGCCAGTACAGCACGAGGCCGGCGGGGAAGAACACGAACATCACCGAGAACGCGACCGGCATGATCTGCATCACCTTCGCCTGCACGGGATCGGAGATCGGCGTCGGCGAAAGCTTCACCTGCAGGAACGCGGTGATTGCGTAGACGATCGGCAGCACGAAGTACGGATCGGGCGCGGACAGGTCGCGGATCCAGCCGATCCACGGCGCGTGCCGCAATTCGACCGCGGACAGCAGCACCCAGTAGAGCGCGAGAAAGACCGGGATCTGCACCAGGATCGGCAGGCAGCCGCCCAGCGGGTTGATCTTCTCGACCTTGTACATCTCCATCATCTTCGCCTGCAGCTGCTGCTTGTCGTCGGCGTACTGCGCCTGCAGCGCCTTCAGCTTCGGCCCGATGATCTTCATCTTCGCCATCGAGCGCGCGCTCGCGTGGTTGAGCGGATAGAACGCGCTCTTGATGAGAATCGTCATCGCGATGATCGCCCAGCCCCAGTTGCCGATCAGCCCGTGCAGCCACTTCAGCAGCCAGAAGAGCGGCACAGCGATGACGGTGAAGATGCCGTAGTCGACGGTGCGATCGAGACCCGGCGCAAGCTTGGCGAGGATCGACTGGTCCTGCGGCCCGACGTAGAGCGGAACGTCGATGCTGCCGGTGGCACCGGGCGCGATCGAGCCAACCGGCACGACCACACCCGCCGCGTAGATGCCGTTGTCGAGCTTGCGGGCATAGAACTCGCGGTGGAGCTTGTCCGAGTCGGAGGGCAGCCACGCGGCGACGAAATAATGCTCGACCATGCCGACCCAGCCGTTGTCCGCCTCCTTGGTGTAGGGAATCTTGCGCGTCGGGTCGGCGGCCTCCTTGTCGAGCTCGGCGAATTCGACCTTCTTGTACTTGTCCGCCTCGTTGTAGATCACCGGGCCCGTGTAGGCGGCCGGCGCCATCGAGTTGTGCGTGCCCTGCGTCTTGGTGTCGCGCAGCAGCTGGAAATACGCATAGGGCGAGATCGCCGCCGTCCCTGCGTTCGTGATTTCGTAGCCGACATCGATCACGTAGCTGCCACGATGGAAGGTCAGCGTCTCGATCACCTTGTCGCCGTTCGCAGCATTCGCCTGCAGCTTCACCTCGAGCTTGTCGGCGCCGGGAGCGAGCTCGCGCGGGCCCGGCAGCGGCTCGAACAGGGTGCGGTGATTCGGCATGCCGTCGCCGATCAATCCCGACTCCGCGACAAAGAGGCGCTCCGGCGTGCGCTGGAGCGCGAGGTAGGGCTTCGCCTCGTCGGCGATGTCGTGGTGCGCGAGCAGTGCGACCTGCGCGAGGATTCCGCCGGCGGTGTCGATGTCGGCGCGATAGAGATCGGTCGCGACCGAGATGATCTCGCCGGTCTTGGGGGCAGGACCGGCCGGTGGTACGGCGCCCGGGGCGCCCGAAGCGCTCGCGCCGGTGCTGGGCACCTTCGGCAGATCGGCAGGCGCGGCGCCGGGCGCGGCCTCGCGGGCGGCGGCGACGGTGGGCGCGGGCGGCGGGCGGTGCTCCGCATCCCAGCGCTGCCACAACAGGAAGCCCGAAAAGGAAAAGACGAAAAAGAGAATGAGGCGTTGCGTGTCCATGACGACCCTGCGGGCTTAGGCCCGCGTTGCCTTAGTTCGAACTGCGTTTCGCTGCGGGAGGGTTAGGGAACCGGGTCATACCCGCCCGGATGATACGGGTGACAGCGCGCGATGCGGCGAAACGCGAGGAGGAGTCCGCGCCAGACGCCGTGTTTGACCACCGCCTCGCACGCATATTCGGAGCAGCTCGGTGCAAACCGGCAGTGCGAGCCGAGCAGCGGCCGGAAAAGATATTGGTAGACGCGTATCAGCGCGACGATGAAGCCCTTCATCGCGGCGCCTCTCCGGCGACGAGCTTCGCGAGGCAGCGCAGCGCCTCGGCGCGGACGACGGGCAGGTCCGCGCGCAGGGCGCCCCGCTTCAGCCGCAGGATGAGGTCGAAACGCTCGACACCCGGGCGTTCGCCGCGCAGCGTCTCGCGCAGCATCCGCCGCACGCGATTGCGGTCGACCGCGCGCGCCAGCGCGCGCCGGCCGATGACGTAGCCCACGCGGCCGCATGCTCGCTGCGCGGGCATCGCGATCACTTCAAGATAATCGCCGCTGCAGCGCCGGCCGTGCCGGAACACCGCCTCGAACGCGCCGGTGCCGGAGAGCCGATACCGGCGCGCGCCCTGCGGCGCGCCGCCGGCAGCGGATGTCAGGGGGCGAGGCGCGCGCGGCCCTTGGCGCGGCGCGCCGAGAGGACCTTGCGGCCGCCGACGGTCTTCATGCGGGCGCGAAAGCCGTGCGTGCGCTTGCGCTTGACGACGGAGGGTTGGTAAGTGCGTTTCATGGTCGAAGGCCTTCGGTGAAAAAGCCTTATATTCAAACACTTTAGGGCACCATTTGTCAATGGGCCGCGGCGCGGCCCGACGGGGGAGTCCTGCGCTCTCGCGTCGACCGGCCGGGCGCGGCACCTGTGGATAACTTTTCGTGCGCGGCTTACAATGGCCCCGGGCGCACGCACTCCCGCTCCCGCTTTTCAGCCGTGCCGCCGCGTCGCCAGCGGGCCGTGCGCACGGGGGCGGGCGGCGGGGCCGCCGCGCCAGCAGGCCGGTCGAGGGATCGGCTCCGTACGGCCCGGCGCGTTTGCGTCCGCCGGAATGCCACCACGAAACTGGCTCCCGCATGACCCTGGTTCCCCCTTTCTGGCAGAGCTGTCTCGACGCGTTTCGCGACGAGCTGACGCCGCAGCAGTTCAATACCTGGATCCGCCCGCTCGCCGTCGAAGGCTCCGCGGACGGGTATCGGCTGCTCGCCCCCAACCGATTCGTTCTGCAGTGGGTCAAGGAGCGCTTTTCGGACCGCATCGCCGAGCTCGCCGCGGCAGTGGAAGGCCGCGCCGTTCCGATCGTGCTCGCGATCGTCGACGCCGTGCCTGCCGCGCCCCGCAGCCCTGCGGCGAGTCCGGCACTCGCCATGGCGCCCGCGCCCGCCCCTGCGCCGCGATCGCCGGACCTGGCCGGCACCCCCGTCTCCGCGGGCTCGGGCGTGCGCCGCTTCGACCAGACGAGCCTCAATCCCAGCTTCACCTTCGCGAGCTTCGTGGCCGGCAAGGCGAACCAGCTCGCTCGCGCCGCCGGCATGCAGGTGGCGGAGCACCCGACCTCGTACAACCCGCTCTTCGTCTACGGCGGCGTCGGCCTCGGCAAGACCCACCTTATCCAGGCGATCGGCAACGACATCCTGGGCCGCAACCCGGGCGCCAAGATTCGCTACATCCATGCCGAGACCTATGTGTCCGACGTGGTGCGCGCCTACCAGCACAAGGCCTTCGACGACTTCAAGCGCTATTACCGCTCGCTCGACCTGCTCCTGATCGACGACATCCAGTTCTTCAACGGCAAGAACCGGACGCAGGAGGAGTTCTTCTACCTCTTCAACACGCTGATCGAGGCGCACAAGCAGGTCGTCATCACCTGCGACACCTACCCCAAGGAGATTTCCGGCATCGAGGAGCGCCTCATCTCCCGCTTCGGCTGGGGCCTCACGGTGGCCCTCGAGCCGCCCGAACTGGAAATGCGGGTCGCCATCCTGCTCTCCAAGGCGGCCTCGGTCGGGCTCAAGTTCGACGAGCAGGTCGCGTTCTTCATCGCCAAGCACATCCGCTCGAACGTGCGTGAACTCGAAGGCGCGCTGAAGCGCGTGGCCGCATATTCGAGCTTCCACGGCCAGGAGATCACGCTGCCGGTCGCGAAGGAGGCACTGCGCGACCTCCTCGCCGTGCAGAACCGGCAGGTCTCGATCGAGAACATCCAGAAGACCGTCGCCGACTACTACAAGATCCGCGTGTCCGACATGCATTCGAAAAAGCGCTCGCGGGCGATCGCGCGGCCGCGCCAGGTCGCCATGGCGCTCGCCAAGGAACTCACGCAGCTGTCCCTTCCGGAGATCGGCAGCAATTTCGGTGGGCGCGACCACACCACGGTGCTGCATGCCTGCCGCCAGATCGTCCGGCTGCGGGAAAGCGTCCCCGAACTCAATCACGACGTCAATTTCCTGCTCCAGGTGCTGCGCAACTGACTCCGACTGGCGGCGGGCGGAAGGCCGGGAAAACCGCCCTGCGTTTCCCCGCATCCGGCGGCAAAGATTTGGCTGGAAAACAGGCCTGAACCCGTCTATAATTTGTGGATTATTGCCCGGATTGGCGGCGAGGCGATAAAACGCACAAACGGTACAGTTTCCCGAACAGGGTTGTCCACAGGGTATCGCCGCATGCAAGCGGTTGAAGCAAAAAGAATTTACCGGGTAGTCCCGCAATCCGCCCGCCACCTATTAGCTATTGTTTGGTTTAATCAATGCAACTAAAGAATATAGCTCGGGATGCGCTGCTGAAACCTTTGCAGGCTGTCGCTGGCATCGTCGAAAGGCGCCATACGCTGCCGATTCTCGCTAACGTGCTGCTCGAACAGCGCGAGGGAAGGCTGTTCGTGACGGCCACGGACCTCGAGATGCAGATCACCGCCAACGCCGAGATGCCGGGCAAGGAGCCGCAGGCCGTGACCGTGGCCGCGCGCAAGCTGCAGGATCTCCTCCGCGCGCTCCCCGACGATGCGACGCTCAACATCGAATCGTCGGCAAGTCGGATGACGGTGCGCGCGGGTCGCTCGCGCTTCAACCTGCAGACGCTTCCGGCGGCGGACTATCCGCGCATCGGCATCGCGCAGGACGACAAGCAGTCGCTCACGCTGCCGCAGCGCGAACTGCGCGCGCTCCTCAAGTCCGTCGAGTTTGCGATGGCGCAGCAGGACATCCGCTACTACCTCAATGGCATGCTGCTCGTCATCGACCGCAACCAGCTGCAGGCAGTGGCGACGGACGGGCACCGGCTGTCGTGGGCGAGCCTCGGCATCGCCGGCGATTATCCGCGACGCGAAGTGATCCTGCCGCGCAAGACCGTGCTCGAACTTGGCAAGCTTCTCGCCGACGTCGACGATCCGGTGACGCTCGACGTGCTGGGCAACCAGGTGCGCTTCGGCTTCGCCAACGTCGAGCTCGTGAGCAAGGTCGTCGACGGCAAGTTTCCCGACTACAACCGCGTGATCCCGACGGGCCACGCGAAGCGGATCGAGCTCCCGCGCGACGATCTCCTGGCAGCGCTGCAGCGCGCGGCGATCCTGTCCAACGAGAAGTTCCGCGGCGTGCGCCTGGTGCTCGGCCCCGATCAGCTCAAGATCATCTGCAGCAACAGCGAGCAGGAGGAGGCAGAGGAAGAGCTCGAGGTCGACTACAAGGGCGACGCGCTCGACATCGGCTTCAACATCACCTATCTCCTCGACGTGCTGCAGAACATGGCGATGGAACGCGTGCAGCTCGCGTTCGGCGACGCCAATTCGAGCGCGCTCGTGACCGTGCCCGGACGCGACGACTACAAGTACGTCGTGATGCCGATGCGAATCTGATGCCCGGCCGAAGAGCACGAGCATCGCGCGGCGCCGACCCCCGAGTCGGCGCCGGCGTTTTGAGCAGTCCTGCAAGCGAGCCAAAATGAACATGACCCCTGTTGCATCCAAGTCCGTCGGCAACGGCGAAGACTACGATTCGTCGAGCATCAAGGTCCTGAAGGGCCTCGATGCGGTGCGCAAGCGCCCCGGCATGTACATCGGCGACACCGCCGACGGTACAGGTCTCCACCACATGGTGTTCGAGGTGCTGGACAACGCCATCGACGAGGCGCTGGCGGGCTATTGCGACGAGATCAAGGTCGTGATCCACGCCGACAACTCCGTCTCCGTGCTCGACAACGGGCGCGGCATTCCGACCGACATCAAGGGCGACGACGAAGAGCACCGCTCGGCGGCCGAGATCGTGATGACCGAGCTCCACGCCGGCGGCAAGTTCGACCAGAACAGCTACAAGGTGTCGGGCGGCCTGCACGGTGTGGGCGTGTCGGTCGTCAATGCGCTGTCGGAATGGCTGCGCCTGCGCATCTGGCGCAACGGCAAGGCGCACCAGATCGAGTTCCGCCACGGCGTGCCGGTGGCGCCGCTTGCGACGACAGGGACGACCGACCGGCGCGGCACCGAAGTGCATTTCATGGCATCGGCGGAGACCTTCGGACGCATCGAATTCCACTACGAAATTCTGGCGAAGCGCATTCGCGAGCTGTCGTTCCTCAACAACGGCGTCGGCATCGAGCTGATCGACCAGCGCGACGGCAAGAGCGAGAACTTCCGCTACGTCGGCGGCATCAAGGGCTTCGTCGAGTACATGAACCGCAGCAAGTCGGTGCTGCACCCGAAGATTTTCCACGCGATCGGCGAGAAGGAGGGCGTGACCGTCGAAGTCGCGATGCAGTGGAACGACGCCTACGTCGAGAACGTCCAGTGCTTCACCAACAACATACCGCAGCGTGACGGCGGCACCCACCTCACCGGGCTGCGCCAGGCAATGACACGCACGCTCAACAACCACATCGAGAAGGAAGATATCGCGAAGAAGGCCAAGGTCGAGACCACCGGCGACGACATGCGCGAGGGACTTACCTGCGTGCTCTCCGTCAAGGTGCCCGAGCCCAAGTTCAGCTCGCAGACCAAGGACAAGCTCGTCTCCTCCGAAGTCCAGCCGATCGTGCAGGAAGTGGTATCGGCGAAGCTCGCGGAATTCCTGCTGGAGAATCCGACGGACGCGAAGATCATCTGCGGGAAGATCGTCGACGCGGCGCGTGCGCGCGAAGCGGCACGCAAGGCGCGCGAATTGACGCGGCGAAAAGGCGTGCTGGACGGCATGGGACTGCCCGGCAAGCTCGCCGATTGCCAGGAACGTGACCCCGCGCTCTGTGAGATCTACCTCGTCGAGGGCGACTCCGCCGGCGGCTCGGCGAAACAGGGCCGCGACCGCAAGTTCCAGGCGATCCTGCCGCTGCGCGGCAAGATCCTCAACGTCGAGCGCGCGCGCTTCGACAAGCTCGTGAGCTCGCAGGAAATCGTCACGCTGATCACCGCGCTCGGCACCGGCTTCGGCCGCCAGGCCGGCGAGAAGGAAGAGAAGGACGAATACAACGCCGACAAGCTGCGCTATCACCGCATCATCATCATGACCGACGCTGACGTCGACGGATCGCACATCCGCACGCTGCTGCTCACGTTCTTCTACCGGCAGATGCCGGAGCTGATCGAGCGCGGCCACATCTACATCGCGCAGCCCCCGCTCTACAAGGTGAAGCAGGGCAAGGAGGAGGCCTACCTCAAGGACGCGCACGAGCTGCAGCAGTACCTGCTGCGGATCGCGCTGAAGGGCGCCGAGCTCGCGCCCGGCACGGGGCTGCCGCCGCTCGCGGCCGAGACGTTCGGCAGCGTCGCGCGGAGCTACCTCGTTGCCGAGGCCGTCATCGACCGGCTCTCGCGGCTGGTCGAGCCCGCGGCGCTCTATGCGCTGCTGGGCGGCGCCCGCGTCGATCTCTCCTCGGCGAGCGCGGCCGCGGAAAGCGCGCAGGCCCTCACCGCGGCCATCGGCGAGGACAACGTCCGCGTCGAGGCGCGCTACGACGCCACGGCGGAAACGCACCGGCTCAGCATCATCCGCACGGTGCACGGCACCCCGCACGGCTCGGTGATCGACGACGACCTCGTTGCGAGCAGCGACTTCGCACAGATTCGCGCGGCGGCCGACGTGCTGCAGGGACTGATCCGTCCCGGCGCCGTCGTGAAGCGCGGCGAGCGCCAGCAGGCGGTGGCCACGTTCAAGGGTGCGCTCGACTGGCTGCTCGAGGAAGCTCGCGGCAGCGTCTCGATGCAGCGCTACAAGGGCCTCGGCGAAATGAATCCGCAGCAGTTGTGGGAGACCACGATGGATCCGGCCGTGCGGCGGCTCCTGCGCGTGCAGATCGAGGATGCGATCAGCTCCGAGGAAATCTTCTCGACGCTGATGGGCGAGCAGGTCGAGCCGCGCCGCGCGTTCATCGAATCCAACGCCCTGGGCGTGCGCAACCTCGACGTATGACGGTGGGCGGGGCCGCGGCGTGAGCCTGACGGCGCGTTGCGTCGGGCGCATGCTGATGACCGTCGCGCTCGCGGGGCTGGTTCCGCTGTCGGCGCAATCGGCCGAGCCGGCGACGGCGCAACTCATCGTCAAGTTTCGTGACGGCGGCGAACACGCGGCCCTTTCGCCGGGGCAGCGCGTCGCCAGGCTGGCGAACGACGCGGGCGTGCCGCTCGCGCATCGCCGGCCGATGTCACTGGGCGCCGATGTCGTAGAGCTCTTCCGTGCGCTCCCCATGGCCGAAGCGCGCGCGCTGGCTGCACGCATCGCGGCGAATCCGGACGTCGAGTATGCCGAGGTGGACGGCGTGCGCCGGCCGGCGATGGTTCCGAACGATCCTTTGATCACCCGCCAGGTCTTTTTCGACGCGTCGGTCGGCGGGGTCAACGCGTATGGCGCGTGGGACCTGACGCAGGGCTCGCCGGGCGTCGTCGTCGCCATCGTCGACACGGGGCTCACCAATCACGTCGAGCTCACCGGGCGGATGCAGCCGGGGTACGACTTCATCGGGGACCCCGTCATTTCGAACGACGGCAATGGGCGCGATCCCGATGCCACGGACCCGGGCGACTGGATCACCAGCGCCGATCTCGCGAACCCCGAGTTTGCCGGACAAGGTTGCGAGGTGCACGACAGCTCATGGCACGGCACGAGCGTCGCGGGCGTCGTCGCGGCGAACAGCAACAACGGCGTAGGTGCCGCCGGAATGGATTGGCACGCGCGCGTGCTGCCGGTGCGGGTGCTGGGAAAATGCGTGGGCCACGACTCCGACATCCTCGACGGCGTCACGTGGGCCGCGGGGCTGGCGGTTCCCGGCGTGCCGGCGAATCCCAATCCGGCGCAGGTCATCAACTTGAGCTTGGGCGGGCCCGACGCTTGCCTTCAGACGTATCACATCGCCTTCCAGCAGGCACTCGCGCACGGCGTGACGCGCGCCATCATCGCCGCCGCCGGCAATGAATCTGTCGACGTCGCCACAACGACGCCTGCCGGCTGCTCCGAAGCGATTGTGGTGGCGGCGACCACGCGCGGCGGATCCAAGGCCGGCTACAGCAATTTCGGCAACGGCGTCACGCTGTCCGCGCCCGGCGGCGATGAGACCTTCGCGGACTCGATCCTCACGCTGTGGAATGACGGGCAGACGGTGCAGGGCGCCGACACCTACGCGTACACGGCGGGCACGAGCTTCGCAGCGCCGATCGTAAGCGGTGTCGTGTCGCTGATGCTCTCGGTGGCGCCGAACCTGACGGCGGCGCAGGTGCGCGCCCTGCTGCGCTCGAGCGCCAAGCCGTTTCCAGCGGGCTCCAGTTGCGACACGTCGATTTGTGGCGCAGGCATCGTCGACGCGCGCGCGGCCGTCGCGGCGGCGCAGGCTGCGAGCGGTGCGAGCGGCATCAACTATCAGGGATTGTGGTGGCGCGCGGGGGGCAGCGAATCCGGCTGGGGCATCAATTTCGCGCACCAGGGCGAGCAGATCTTCGCGACCTGGTACACATACGATGCCGCGGGCAACGCGTGGTGGCTGACCATGCTCGCGACGCGCACGACGGGGGAGAGCTTCAGCGGTGTCATCTACACGACCAACGGCCCGCCGTTCAACAGCAACACCAACCAGACGGCGTTCAGTCCGGCGCGGGCCGTCGGCAATGGCACGCTCCTGTTCAGCGACGCCAACAGCGGCAGCTTCACGTACACGGTGAATTCGATCACGCAGACGAAACCGCTGGTGCGCTACGATCTTGGCACCGGGCCGTTGCCCGCGTGCGCCTACAGCGTGATCACGCCGGACTTCGCGAGCGCGACGAACTACCAGGACCTGTGGTGGGTCGCCAACGGCGCCGAATCGGGCTGGGGCATCAACTTCGCGCATCAGGGCAATACGATCTTCGCCACCTGGTACACCTACGACGGCAGCAACGTCCCGGTCTGGCTCACCGTGCTTGCGACCTACAGCAACGGAAGCTACGCCGGCACGCTGTACCGGTCGACGGGACCGACGTTCAATGCCTACGACGCCGGCAAGTGGACAGCAACACCGGTGGGAACGGCAACGTTCGCATTCGCCGACGGCAACCACGCGACGTTCGGTTACACGACCAGCGGACTGGGCGGATTGCCCGCCTCCAACCAGAGCAAGCAGATCACGCGGTTCCCGTTCGCAGCCGTGGGCGGAACGCTGTGTCACTGACATTGAAGGGACTGCCATGTCCACATCGACGGCCGGAATGAGAATGGAAACGTTGCGCAGCCTCGGCATTGCCGCCGAGAACCGCGGCGCGTGTTCGGGACCGACGGGTTGGCGCGCCGGCGGCGCGGTGATCGCATCGATCAACCCCGCCGACGAGTCGACGCTCGCGACGGTGCGGCTCGCCGATGCCGCTGATCTGGAGGCCGTGATCGCGTCGGCCGTCGATGCCGCACAGGCGTGGCGGCTCGTGCCGGCGCCGAAGCGCGGCGAAGCCGTCCGCCGGCTCGCCGAGCTCTTGCGCGAGCACAAGGAGGCGCTGGGAACGCTGGTCGCGCTGGAGAACGGCAAGATCAGGGCGGAAGGCCTCGGCGAAGTGCAGGAGATGATCGACATCGCCGATCTCGCCGTCGGTCAGTCGCGGATGCTCTACGGCAAGTCGATACCCTCGGAGCGGCCGCAGCATCGGATGTCCGAGCAGTGGCATCCGCTCGGCGTCGTCGGCGTGATCACCGCGTTCAATTTCCCGGTGGCCGTGTGGGCGTGGAACGCCATGCTCGCGGCGGTGTGCGGCAATGCCGTCATCTGGAAACCCTCGCCGAAGACGCCACTCACCGCCATCGCCGTGCAGCATCTCGCCAACCGCGTGATGCAGGAGCTGCAGCTGCCCAACGTGTTCGGACTCGCGATCTGCGACGTCAGGGAAACACAGGCGCTCGCCGCCGATCCGCGCATCGCGCTGGTGTCGTTCACCGGATCCTCCGCCGTCGGCCGCGAGATCGCGGGCATCGTCGCGGCGCGGTTCGGCAAGACGCTGCTGGAATGCGCCGGCAACAACGCGCTCGTCGTCGCGGCGGACGCCGACCTCGACCTCGTCGTGCCGGCCGTGCTGTTCGGCGCCGTGGGCACGGCCGGGCAGCGCTGCACGACGACGCGGCGGCTGATCGTGCATCGGTCGCGCGAAACGGAAATCGTCGCGGCGCTGAAGCGTGCCTATGCGCAGGTCGCGATCGGCGACCCGACGCAGGCGGGCACGCTGATGGGACCGCTGATCGATGCGACGGCAGTGAAGAATTACGAACGCGCGCTCGAGGAGGCAAGGTCCGCGGGCGGCGAAATTGCCTGCGGCGGGCGCGTGCGGCCGGGTCCGGGATTCTGGGTCGAGCCCACGATCGTCACCGGCGTCGACCATGCGGCGGCGGTCGTGCAGCGCGAAACGTTTGCGCCCATCCTCTATGTGATCCCGTTCGACACGCTCGGGCAGGCGATTGCGCTCAACAACGGCGTTCGCCAGGGACTTTCGTCGTCGATCTTCACGCGCGACGTGCGCGTGGCGGAGGCGTTCGTCGCCGCCACCGGCAGCGACTGCGGCATTGCCAACGTGAATCTCGGCACATCGGGCGCCGAGATCGGAGGCGCGTTCGGCGGCGAGAAGGAAACGGGCGGGGGCCGCGAGGCCGGGTCCGACGCCTGGCAGGCGTACATGCGCAGGCAGACCAATACGGTGAACTGGGGAAGCTCGCTCCCGCTTGCGCAGGGGATCGATTTCGGAGCGCCGGCGCCGCCGAAGGCGACTGGCTAGCGGCGCTACTTCGCGGTGCGCCTGCGCGCCGTCGTCTTTTTCGTCACTGCCGGCCGAGGTTTCGCGGGCGCAGCGGCAGCGGGTTTCGCCGCCGCACGTGCGGGGGGGCGCTTCGCCTTTTCGGCCCCGCCGTCCTCGCTGTCGACGTCGGCCGCGGACCGCTTGGCCGCCGGCGCCTTGGCGGCGCGCTTCGGCCTTTTCACGGGCGCCTTGCCCGCCTTTTCGGCGAGCAGGTCGAGTGCCTCGTCGAGCGTGATCGAGTCGACCGTCTCGCGGTCGGGCAGCGTCGCGTTCACCGCGCCATGCTTCACGTAGGGGCCGTAGCGGCCGGAATGCAGTTCGACCGGCTGCTTGTCCTTGGGATGCACGCCGAGCACGCGCAGCGGCGCGGCGGAGCGGCCGCCACGCGCGCCACCCCTCGCACCGGCTGCGCGCGGCTCGAACTCAAAGCCGATCTTGCCGTCCGGCTGACGCACGAGGAACGCCGCGAACGGCCTCTTGGTGCGTGACGAGACGAACTGCAGCAGGTCGGTCTTGCCGACGGTGAGGAGCTTCTCCATCTGCGCGCGCTCGACCGGCCGTTGCAGGATCGTGCGTCCCGACCGGAAGTCACAGGTCTTCTCGGGGCCGACGGCCTTTTCGCAGACATACGCCTGCGGCATTTCGAACACGCGCGCGCCGCATTTGGGGCACGGGCCGAGCGGCGCCTGTGCGCTGAAGTCAGGCGCTTCCGCGTTGTCGTCGCCGGCGCCGTCGCCGAAATCGAAGGTGACCTCGTCGGCATCGTTGAGCTTCAGCGCCGCCGCGAACGGGCGCCCGAGGCGGCTGCGAAAGCCTTCGAGCGGCCCGACGGTGCGCTTCGACAGCAGCTCGTCCGCCTCGTTCAGTTCGAGCTGGCGCCCTGCGACGATCTTCCAGAATCCGAACGTGCACGACTGGCACTGGAATTTCTTGTAGTTCTCGTGCACCTCGCCGCCGCATTTGGGACAGCGTGCCGCCAGCGTGCCGAAGTCCGCGTCGATGGTGTCGGCCTCGTGGCCCTTGGCCTGGCCGACGATGCGCTTCGTCATGTCGACGATGCCCTGCATGAACGCATCGCGCTTCAGCTCGCCCCGCTCCATCTGTGCGAGCCGCGTCTCCCACTCGGCGGTGAGCTCGGGCGAATAGAGCTCCGTGACGTCGAGCCCGTGGAGCAGCGTGATGAGCTGGAACGCCTTGGCGGTCGGGATGAGCTCCTTGCCCTCGCGGTGCACATATTTCTCGCTGATCAGGCCCTCGATGATCTGCGCGCGGGTCGCCGGCGTGCCGAGGCCTTTCTCGCGCATCGCCTCGCGCAGTTCCTCGTCGTCGATGAGCTTGCCCGCGCCCTCCATCGCCGAGAGCAGCGTCGCTTCGTTGTAGCGTGCCGGCGGCCGCGTGACGGCGGCCACCGCGGCCACCTTTTCGGTGGCAACCCTTTCGTTCGGCTCGACCGGCAGCAGCGTGCCCTCGTCGCTCGCCACGTCCTTGCCATACACGGCGAGCCACCCGGCGTTGACGAGCACCTTGCCCTCGGACTTGAACGGCTCCTTCTCGACGCGGGTGATCCGCGTCGTCACCATGAATTCGGCGGGCGGGAAGAACGCGGCGAGAAAGCGCTTGACGACGAAATCGTAGAGCTTCGCCTCGAGCTCGTTGAGGTGCTTCGGCTGCACCAGCGTCGGAATGATGGCGAAGTGATCGGAGATCTTCGCGTTGTCGAAGATGCGCTTATTGGGCCGCACCCACTTCTGCTTCAGCACCGTGCGGGCAAAGGCGCCGTAGGCATTCGACTCGCCGAGCGACTCCATCGTCGCCTTGACGGTGTCGATGTAGTCCTCGGGCAGCGCACGCGAATCGGTGCGGGGATACGTGAGCGCCTTGTGCTTCTCGTAGAGCGACTGCGCGAGCGAGAGCGTGGTGCGCGCCGAGAGCCCGAAGCGTCCATTCGCCTCGCGCTGCAGGCTCGTGAGGTCATAGAGGAGCGGCGCGCCCTGCGTGGTCGGCTTCGCTTCCTCGGTGACCACACCCGGCTTGCCCTTGCATTTCTCGACCAGCGCTAGCGCGCGCGCTTCTTCCCACAGGCGCTCGGCGCGCGCGTGCGCGTCGTCCGGGTCGGAGCGAAAGCCCTCGTCGAACCAGCGGCCCGTGTATTCGCCGGCCTTCGCGCGGAACGTGCCGATCACTTCCCAGTAGTTGCGCGGACGAAACGCGCGGATGCGCTCCTCGCGCTCGGTCAGGATGGCGAGCGTCGGCGTCTGCACGCGGCCGACGGTGGTGAGCTGGAATCCGCCGGACTTCGAGTTGAACGCGGTCATCGCCCGCGTGCCGTTGATGCCGACGAGCCAATCCGCCTCGGAGCGGCAGACTGCGGCATCGGCAAGCGGGCGCATCTCCTTGTCGCTGCGCAGGCGCGCGAAGCCGTCGCGGATCGACGCGGGCGTCATCGACTGCAGCCACAGCCGCTCGATCGGCTTCGTCGTCTTCGCATACTGGACGATATAGCGGAAGATGAGCTCGCCCTCGCGGCCCGCGTCGCAGGCGTTGACGAGCGCGCTGACGTCCTTGCGCTTCAGGAGCTTCAGGAGCGTGCGCAGCCGATTCGCATTCTTTTCGATCGGCTTCAGGTCGAAGTGCGTCGGAATGGCCGGAAGATGGGCGAACGTCCACTTGCCGCGCTTCACCTCCTCCTCCTCGGGCATGCCGATCTCGAGCAGGTGGCCGACCGCCGACGAGAGCACGTAGCGGTCGCTCTCGAAGTAGTCGTCGTGCCGCGTGAACCCGCCCAGCACGCGCGCGATGTCGGCGGCGACGGACGGTTTCTCGGCGATGATCAGGGACTTGGACATGGGCACCCGGTGCGAAGAGCCGCAGATAGTAGCCAAGGAATAGCGGCGGGAGCAAGGAAATGATTTTGCGGGGGGAGCCAAGGCGCGCGCATGCGCAGGCACGCGTGCGCTCGCGCGATGCGCGCCCGCGCGCACGTGTGCGTACGCGTGCGCGAGGCACCGTTCACGCGAGGCGCTGCCAGAGACCGCCCGGAATTGTCGCTACGTGTCGGTCGATCTCGAGCATCGTCAGCGCCGCGACGAGGTCGGATACGCCGATGCCCGTGCGTTGCGCGAGCGCGTCGATGCTGGCCGGCGCGAACCCGAGCGCGGCCAGCACCGCGGCGGCCACGGGATCCGTCGGCGCAACTCGGCGCGTCGAAGGGAGTTCTTGCGGCGGCGCTGCGATACCCGGGAGCTTCAATTCGTCGAGGATGTCCATCGCGGTTTCGACCAGCTTGGCGCCGTCGCGAATCAGCCGGTGGCAGCCTTTCGACAGCGGCGAATGAATCGATCCCGGCAACGCGAACACTTCGCGCCCCTGCTCGGCCGCAAGCCGCGCCGTGATGAGCGAGCCCGACGAGAGCGATGCCTCGACGACGAGCACGCCGAGCGACAGTCCGCTCACCACGCGGTTGCGGCGCGGGAAATTCTGCTTCATCGGCGGCGTGCCGGGCGCGAATTCGGACAGCAGCAATCCGTTCGCGGCGAGGGCGAGCGCGAGATCGCGGTTGGCCGCCGGATACACACGATCGAGCCCGGTGCCGACGACGGCGATGCTGCGGCCCGCAGCCGCAAGTCCGCCGCGATGCGCCGCGGCGTCGATGCCCTGCGCAAGACCGCTGACGATGGTGAGACCGGCGGCAGACAGTGTGGTTGCGAATGCCTGCGCGTCGATCTCGCCCTGGGCCGACGCATTGCGGCTGCCGACGATCGCGAACGATGGCTGGGCAAGGAGTGTGCGATGGCCGATGCAATAGAGAACAGGCGGCGGGTCGGCCGTCTCGAGCAGCGCGCGCGGGTAATCCGCATCGTCCCAGGCGACCAGCGACCGGCCGGGTTCCGCGAGCCAGGCAAGCGTCGTCGCGAGGCGCGTCGGGTCGGGCCCGGCGTCCAATTGCGCGGCGACAGACGTCGGGACGACGGCGCGGAGCTGCGCTCGCGTCGCCGCGAAGATTGCCGTCGGCGTTCCGAACGCGCGCAGCAAGGCGACGATGGGCACCGGCCCAAGCTCGCACAGTTGCAGGCGCGCCCAATCTTCGGCGCGGGCGTCGACATCCACGATTGATGAACGGATTGCGCGTGCGCCGGCTGACGGCGCCGCACGGCCCGGGCTCCTGTCTGGTGGCTTGCGAAAATCGCGAACGGCGCGTTCGCACGCGCCGTTCTGCCATCGTATCGCGGGTCCCGCGGCGGCGCGATCAGCCGCCTCGCCTACGGCGGCGCCGCCAGGGGTGCGCTAAGGCTGGCGGACGTAGTCGCCGACGACCACCGGATCGTTGGTGCTGAGGACGATCGCGTACGACACGCGATCGAACACGCGGAAGACGAAGATGAGCCCGCTCCGCTCGTCGGGAACGTTGATGAAGCGGTCGGGCTGTACCGCCTTCGACATGTCGCCGACGAACTGCATCACCTGGTTCTGTTCCTTCGTCGGGCGCGGATCGACGATCGGCGGGACCACGCGGTAGATCGCAAGCACCGTCCCGACGTCGAGGCCGCTTTCCACGCCGAGATCGAGCGTGATGATCGTGCCGCGCCCGGCCTCGAAGGCGTCGCGGTCGATGGCGATGATCCGTCCTTCGGTCGGCTTCGCCGGCGCATGCGGCGCATAGTTGATGAGCTGCTCGCGCGGCGCCGGAACGAGGTGGTCGCCGTCGATGATCTCCTGCTTCGAGCTCACGATGCGCATCGTCGACACGTCGCCGAAGCGCTCGACGCGTGCGCTGCCGACGAAATTCTGTTCCTCGCCGAGCGAATCGGTGCTGCCGATCGGGCGCAGCGTGCGGCCGCGGCGGTAGATGTACCAGAGGTCGCCCGCCTTGGGATCGATGCCGGTCACGTAGATCGCATCGCCACGGGCGCGAACGACGTGCGGCTCGCGTCCCGCGACCACCACGGCCGTGTCGGCGAGTCCGTCGGGTCCCGTCACCAGCGGGCGGGACAGGTACGGCTCGATGTCGCCCGGCGGGATCGAGGGGATCGCCTCGATGTCGAGCGGCGCCGTGCGCACCGTCGGCGACAGCCGCGTCACGGGGCGCTCGAGCGAGAGCTGGCCCGTCGCGCGGTCGAGCACGATCACGTCACCCGGGTAGATCCGGTGCGGATTCTTGATCTCGTCGCGATTCATCCGCCAGATTTCCGGCCAGCGCCACGGCTCCTTCAGGAACTTGCCGGCGATGCCCCAGAGCGTGTCGCCCTTCTGGACGACGTAGCGCTGTGGCGCCTGATCGCTGATGACGGGCGAGTCGGCGCGGGCCCCGGAGGCGCAAAGAACGAGCAGCGCGGCGATCGCGGCGAAAGCGCATTTCGCTATGCTAAACTTCTGACGCATAAAGCCTCTTCCGGTCGAGGTGGGCTTGCGAATGTCCTAAACCGCCGCAAAATAAGGACTTGGGACGGATTCTGCATCCCGAGTCTGCATTTTGCAAGTCGGGGCTGCCTGCCCCGGCCCCGGGGTCGCCCGAAAAGCCGCCCTGAAACCCTTCCGCTGCGCCGGTCTCGAATACGCCATGGCCTTGCTGAAGATTCTCGAATACCCCGATCCGCGCCTCAAAAGAGTCGCGGCGCCGGTCACGGCCGTCACCCCGGAAATCCGGACGCTCGTCCGCGACATGGCCGAGACCATGTACGCCGCCCCGGGGATCGGCCTCGCCGCGACGCAGGTCGACGTGCACAAGCGCGTCATCGTGATGGACCTGTCGGAAGCCCGCGACGAGCTTCGGGTGTTCATCAATCCCGAACTCGTCACGGCGGCCGGCGACCTCGAGAGCGAGGAAGGCTGCCTGTCGCTGCCAGGCTATTACGATCGGGTGCAGCGCGCCGCGTCGATCCGCGTCCGCGCCCTCGACGCCGAGGGCCAGCCGTTCGAGCTCGATGCCGACGGCATGCTCGCCGTCTGCATCCAGCACGAAATGGACCACCTGATCGGAAAGGTCTTCGTCGATCGCCTGTCCCCGCTGAAGCGCGCACGTTACGCGGCGCGCGCCCGCAAGAAGCAGCGGCTCGCGGGCTGATGCGCGTCGGTTTCGCCGGCACGCCGGCTTTCGCCGCGACGATCCTCGAGGCGGTGCTGGCGGCCGGGTTCAACGTGCCGCTGGTCCTGACGCAGCCCGACCGGCCGCGCGGGCGCGGCCAGAAGCCCGATCCATCGCCGGTCAGCCGCGCCGCGCAGTCGCGCGAGCTCTTCGTGCAGACGCCGGCGACGCTGAAGGACCCCGGCGCGCGCGCGGCCGCTGCTCGCACTGCCGCTCGACGTGCTCGTGGTCGCGGCGTACGGATTGATCCTTCCGAGCGAAGTGCTCGCGTGGCCGCGCCACGGCTGCATCAATGTGCACGCGTCGCTGCTGCCGCGCTGGCGCGGCGCGGCGCCGATCGAGCGTGCGCTGCTGGCGGGCGATGCCGCGACGGGCGTCACGATCATGCAGATGGACGCCGGTCTCGACACCGGTCCGATGCTCGAAATCGCCGAGATGGCGATCGAGCCCGGGGACACGGCCGGGTCGGTGACAGACAAGCTCGCCGGGCTGGGCGCCGCGGCGATCGTTCGCGTGCTGCGAAAGATCGCCGCAGGAGAATCACTGCGCGCTACGGCGCAGCCCGCGGCCGGCGTCACGCATGCGCCCAAGTTCGGCAGGGAGGATGCGGCGATCGCCTGGGACGATGCGAACGTCGTCGCGCGCCAGGTGCGCGCCTTCAATCCGCGCCCCGGCGCCTGGGCGAGCCTTCGCGGAGAGACGATCAAGATCTGGGGCGGAGCGCCGACCGAAGGCGCGGCCGGCGTTCCCCTCGGGACCGTGCTTCGCGCGGCCGCGGACGGGATCGCGGTTGCGTGTCGCCGCGGCGCCTACGTGATTGCGGAATTGCAGCCGGCGAACGGCCGGCGGATGAGCGCCGCCGCCTTTGTCGCCGGGCATCGAAACCTTGGCGGCGCCGCCTTCGCGGTGCCGTCCGCCGCGGCGGCGCCGACGTAAGCGGGCGGCACGATGCAGCAGGCGCAAATGCAGGCGGCGACCATCGTCGGGCGCGTCCTCGGCGGCGAGGCGCTGCCGGCCGCGCTCGCAGCCGTCGCGCGCCCGGATGGCGCGGCCGGGCGTCGGCGCGCACTCGTGCAGGAACTCGCGTACGGGACGCTGCGCCACTGGGGCACGCTGGAGGCGCTCGTCCGCGCGCTCGCGACGAAGCCGCTGCCGGACGCGAGCCTCGCCCATCTCGTCGCGGTCGCGCTCTACCAGCTCGATCACACGCGCGCGCCGCCGTTCGCGATCGTCGATCACGCGGTGAGCACCGCGGGCTCGATGATCCGACCCGCCGCCAAGGCGCTGGTCAACGCGCTGCTGCGCCGCTATCTCCGCGAGCGCGATGCGCTGAACGCCGCGGTGAGCGCGGCGCCGGTGGCGCGCTGGTCGTACCCGCAGTGGTGGATCGACCGCGTCAGGCGCGAGTACCCGGAGCATTGGGAGACGATTCTCGAAGCGGGCAACGCGCGGCCGCCGCTCGCGCTCCGGATCAATCGACGCCTGACGACGCGCGAGGAGCTTCTCGAGCGTTTCGCACAGGCGGACATCACCGGCGAGGCGGCGGGCGACGCAGGCATCCTCGTCGATCCGCCGCGCCCGGTCGCGCAGCTCGCGGGCTTCGCCGAGGGCGAGTTCTCGGTGCAGGATCTCGGCGCGCAGCTTGCGGCACCGCTCGCCGAAGTCGACTCCGGCATGCGCGTGCTCGACGCGTGCGCGGCGCCCGGCGGCAAGACCACGCATCTCAACGAGCTTGCCGACATCGACCTCGTCGCGCTCGACATCGACGAGGCACGACTCGCTCGGGTGCGCGAAAACATCGTCCGGCTGAAGCAGACGCAATTGCGCACCCGGGTCGTCAAGGGCGACGCCGGATCGCGCAATGCGTGGTGGGACGGGGCGCCGTTCGACCGCATCGTCGCCGACGTGCCCTGTACCGCTTCGGGCGTCGTGCGGCGGCATCCGGACGGCAAATGGCTGCGGCGCGAATCCGACATCGAAGGATTCGCGAGACAGCAGGCGCGGGTGCTGGAATCGCTGTGGCCCTGCCTCGCCCGCGGGGGGAAGCTGCTGTACGCAACCTGCTCGCTGTTCGCCGATGAAAACGAGAACGGGATCGCCGGATTCATGGCGCGGCATCCCGACGCGTTGCGCGAAACCCTCACCTTCGCGCCGGGGATCGAGCGCGACGGCGGCCAACTCTTGCCTTCGCTCCCCGGCGCCTGCCACAATCAGGACGGTTTCTTTTACGCGCGCCTGCGCAAGGCCTGATTCGTGCGACCAGCGCGCTCGCCCGGCGTCAGGTGGGCGCGCATGTCATGCAGGTCTCCCGGCCCGGCGCGCCGCGCTTTTGCAGCACGCCAGGCATCCCAGCGTCGCCCACCGGCATGATCAACGCATCCTACATTGCCGCATCGCGGCGCGCGCTCCCCTTGCCTTCGTGGCAATGCCTGCGTGCGCACGCCGCGAGGGTGCTGCTGACGCTGGCGCTCGCGCTCGGTGCCGGCAGCGCGGCCGCGGACGTGATCCAGGTGCGTTCCGCCGAGCTGCACGCCGAGGAGGACGGCTACTACCTCAATGCCGATTTCGATCTCACGCTCAACTCGACGCTCGAAGAGGCGCTGCAGAAAGGGGTGCCGCTCTACTTCGTCCTCGAGTTCGAGATCACGCGACCCCGCTGGTACTGGCTCGATGAAAAGGTGGTGACCGCCACCACGCAGTACCGCGTCACCTACAACGCGCTGACCCGGCAGTATCGTGTCGCGATCGGCCTCCTGGCGCAGGGCTTTCCGACGATCGAGGAGGTCGAGCATTTCCTCTCGCGCGTGACCTCGCGCGAGGTCGCGCGCCGCGACCAGCTCGTCAAGGGCGCGCGCTACGACGCCGCGGTCCGGCTGCGCCTCGACGTCAACCAGCTGCCGAAGCCGTTCCAGGTGAGCGCGCTCGCCTCACGCGAATGGACGCTCCAGTCGGAGTGGTATCGCTGGAGCTATACGCCATGAGCGCGCGGGGCGAAGCCCAGGCCCGAAGGGCGCGTCCGCGCGCGATGGCGGGAGGCCGACGACGCACTGCGATGAGATATGCGTTACCGGGCGGAGGCCGGGCCATGAGCGCGCGGGGCGAAGCCCAGGACGCCTGCGCGAGCGGGGCGCAGCCCAGGCCCGAAGGGGGCGTCCGCGAGCGGGGGTGGCGGCCGACAACGCAATGTTCCGGCGATCGCGCGGCCGCGCGGAGGCCGCGACGAAGGGTGCGTTCGGGACCCCGATGGTGCGACGAGTCGAGCGATGCATCAGCGTGCGCGGAGACATGGCCATGACGCGCCTCATTCCGTCCGCAGCGATGCGCTGGCTATTGGTCGCCTCGGCGTGCCTCGCCGCCATATCGCTGTTCCTGCTCGCCACCGCGACCGCGAACACGGACTTTTTCGCGCGCCGCTACGACCTGCTGCTCGTCCTGAACGGCGCGCTGGTCGTGTTGCTGATGCTGCTCGTGGGCGTCCAGCTCTGGCGGCTCTATCGAAACCTGCGCGGCGGCGTGTTCGGCTCGCGGCTCGCCGTGCGGCTGGTGCTGCTGTTCGCGCTGGTCGCGGTGCTGCCGGGTGCGCTCGTCTACGCCGTGTCGGTGCAGTTCCTGGACAGGAGCATCGAGAGCTGGTTCGACGTCCGCGTCGACCGCGCTCTCGAAGGCGGCCTCAATCTCGGGCGCAACGCGGTGGACTATCTGCTGCGCGAGACGGCCAACAAGGCGACGCAGCTGGCACTCACGCTCGAGGAAGCGGGGCCGGGCGCTGCCGCGTCGCGTCTGCCGCGCGCCGCCGAGCAGGCCGGCGTCTACGAGGCGGCGCTCTACACCGGCGCCGGCGCGATCCTGTCCGTCGCCGGCGTGGGCGCGTCGACGGCGCCGCCGGACCCGCCGTCGGCGCAGGCGTTGCGGCGCGCGCGGCTGCAGCAGACGACGACCGGTTTCGAGCAGGGCGGCGACGGCGGTCTCGTGCTGCGCGTGGTCGTGCCGGTCAACAGCGACGACCGGCAGGAGCCGCTGCGCGTGCTGCAGGTCGTCGATCACGTGCCGAAGTCGCTCGCGCAGGAGGTCGAGAAAGTGCAGGCGGGCGCGCGCGACTACCAGGAAATCTCGTTCGCGCGCGCGTCGCTGAAGCGGCTCTATGCGACGACGCTCACGTTGACGCTGCTGCTCGCGCTCACATCCGCGCTGGGGCTGGCCGTGGTGCTCTCGGAGCGATTCGCCGCGCCTCTGGGGCTCCTCGCCGAGGGCACGCGCGCCGTCGCCCAGGGCGATTTCACGCGACGGCAGCCGGTGACTTCGCGCGACGAGCTCGGGGTGCTGACGGAATCGTTCAACACGATGACGGCGCAGCTTGCCGATGCGCAGCAGAAGACCGAGGAGTCGCGCCGTGCGACCGAGACCACGCGTGCCTACCTCGAAAGCATCCTCGGCAATCTTTCCGCCGGCGTGCTCGCGTTCGACGACCAGTACCGGCTGCGCACCGCCAACGCGAGTGCCGCCGTGATCCTGCAGCAGCCGCTCGCCGAGCTCATCGGGCTCACCATCGCGCAGTGGGCCGAGCGCGTGCCGCCGATGCGGGCCTTCGCGGAGGTCATCGCGCACGGGTTCGAAGGCAGCCGGGACGGCGCCTGGCAGAAGCAGGCGGAGATCGGCGTCGGCAGCATGACCCGGGTGCTCCTGACCCGCGGCTCGCGGCTGCCCACCGAGCCGGTCGCCGGATATGTCGTCGTGTTCGACGACGTGACCGACCTCCTGCAGGCCCAGCGCGACGCGGCGTGGGGCGAGGTGGCGCGGCGCCTCGCGCATGAAATCAAGAATCCGCTGACCCCGATCCAGCTCTCCGCCGAGCGGCTCGCGCTGAAGCTCGCAGGCAAGCTCGAGCCGCCGGAGCAGCTGACGCTCGAGCGCGGCACGCAGACCATCGTCGCGCAGGTCGGCGCGATGAAGCAGATGGTCGACGATTTCGCGATCTACGCGCGGCAGCCCCGGCCGGGCGCGATGCAGCCCGTCGATCTCGGCGCGCTCTTGCAGGACGTGCTCGCGTTGTACGACAATCTGCGCCCGCAGGTCGCGCTGTCGCTTCCGGCGGGGCCCGCCGTCATCGAAGGCGAGCCGACGCGGCTGCGCCAGGTCTTTCACAACCTCATCCAGAATGCCATCGACGCCCAGCACGAACTGCCCGTTCCCCATTTCGACATCGTGCTCGACGCGCGCGACGCGGAGATCGTGCTCGCATTCGGGGACGCGGGCTCGGGTTTCCCCGACGACCTGCTGCATCGCGCGTTCGAGCCGTACGTGACGACCAAGGCCAAGGGCACCGGTCTCGGACTCGCCATCGTGCGCAAGATCGTCGACGAGCATCACGGGCGCATCGAGCTCGCGAATCGCGTTCCGCACGGCGCGATGGTGACGCTCATTTTTCCGCGTGCCGGCGCGGCAGCGTAGGATAGCGACGCAATGGCCACCGCCCAGGAAATTCTCATCGTCGACGACGAAGTCGGCATCCGCGAGCTGCTGTCGGAAATCCTCCAGGACGAGGGCTACCGCGTGCATCTCGCGCAGAATGCGACCGAAGCGCGCACGTACCGTACCCGTCTCGCGCCGGCGCTCGTGCTGCTCGACATCTGGATGCCCGACACCGACGGCGTGACGCTGCTGCGCGAGTGGGCGACGTCGGGCCAGCTGACGATGCCGGTGATCATGCTCTCCGGCCACGGGACGATCGAGACGGCCGTCGAGGCGACGCGCATCGGCGCCTTCGATTTCCTCGAAAAGCCCGTCGGACTGCAGAAGCTGCTCGGCACCGTCGCGCGTGCGCTCAAGACGTCGGCGGCAAAGGAGCCGCGGCGCGTCTCGCTGACGGCGCTCGGCACCGGCACCGCGGTGCGCGACGTCGAGCGCCAGATCGAGATTCTGCTCGCGGCGCGCAAGCCCGTGCTGCTGCTGGGCGAGCCCGGCACCGGCCATGAAGTCGCGGCGCATGCACTGCACGTCGCCGACACTGCGAGAGTGGCGCTGCCGAACGGCGCCCGGCTCGCCGCGAATCCGCTCGGTGTGCTGGACGAGGCGCGCGACGGGACGCTCATCTGCACCGAGATCGGGCAGTATTCGAAAGCCGAGCAGAAGGGGCTCGCCTTCCTGCTGCCGAAGCTCGAGCGCGGCAATGTCACGCTGGTCGCGACCAGTGCCGAGCCGCTCGGCAATCTCGCGGCCGAAGGCAAGTTCGAGCCGGGCCTCCTTGCCGCACTCTCGGGCGGGGCGGTGATGCTGCCGCCGCTGCGCGCACGGCGCGAGGACATCCCCGCGCTGGTCGAGCGCTACTGGCGGGAGATCACGTCGGCGCAGAAGGATTCGGAGCGCGGCGGCGCGCGCATCGTCGCGCCGCTGCCGACGCAGGCGCTCAATGCCCTCTGCGGCGCGTACTGGCCCGGCAACCTCGACCATCTGCAGAACGTCGTCGCCAATCTCGCGCTCAATGCAGGAGCGAGCGAGATCTCGGCCGACCATGTGAAGCGGCTACTGGGCGAAGCCGCGGCCGCCAACCAGGCGGTGGCGCCCGAGATCACCGCGCGCTTCTTCGAGCTGCCGCTGCGCGAGGCGCGCGAGGCGTTCGAGCGGATCTATTTCGAGCAGCTGCTCGCCCGCGAGCAGAGCAACATGAGCCGCGTCGCCGAACGCGCGGGGCTCGAGCGGACGCATCTCTATCGCAAGCTGAAGCAGCTCAACATTCGCTTCGCCCGTCGCGGCGAGGACCCCGGCAACGGCAGCTGACCGCAACAAAAAGCCGGCGCACCGCCTTCGCGGCCGCCGGCTTCGCGCGCCCGGGATCGGGTCAGGCCGCGCCCATCTCCGCGCGCATCGATTTCAGCGCCTTGCTCTCGATCTGGCGGATCCGCTCGGCGGACACGCCGTATTCGTCGGCGAGATCCTGCAGCGTCGCGGGATCGTCCTCACGCAGCCATCGCGCCTCGATGATCCGGCGGCTGCGCGCATCCAGCTTCGAGATCGCGTGCGCGAGTCCTGTGGTGCGATTCTCGGCCGTCTGCTTGCGCTCCAGAATCTGCGCCGGCTCGTCTTCGGCATCAGTCAGCCAGGCGATCGGGGCCATCGATGCGCCCTCCTCGTCCGGCTGCGGATCGAGCGTCACGTCGCGGCCGGAGAGCCGCATTTCCATTTCGGCCACTTCGTCGGGCTTGACGTTGAGCTCGGTCGCGATCGCGCGCGCCTCCGCCGGGGTGAGCGTCGCCGAGCGTGACTTCATGCTGCGCAGGTTGAAGAAGAGCTTGCGTTGCGCCTTGGTCGTCGCGACCTTCACGAGCCGCCAGTTGCGCAGGATGTATTCGTGGATCTCGGCGCGGATCCAGTGGAGCGCGAACGAGACGAGCCGAACCCCGCGCTCCGGGTCGAAGCGGCGCACGGCCTTCATGAGGCCGACGTTGCCCTCCTGGATCAGGTCCGCCTGCGGCAGCCCGTAGCCCAGATAGTTGCGGCTGACCGACACGACGAGTCGCAGGTGCGACAGGACGAGTTGGCGCGCCGCGTCGACGTCGTCGTCGCGCTGCAGCCGGCGGCCGAGGTCGACCTCCTGCTCCGCGGTCAGCAGCGGAAAGCGGTTCACCGCCTGGATGTAGTGATCGAGGCTCCCGAGCGATGCGGGGGTCGGGAAAGCCAGGTTGGCACCGGACATCTGTGGTCTCCTTTTCGGGGCAGGGCGGCAGGCAGACCTTCAGCCCATCGCTCATCCCATATCAGTTTAGCACTCCGGCAATGAGAGTGCCAAACCCGGCCAGGAGTTCCCGAGAAATTTGGTCAGGTACCGGCATCTCCACGGCGGTCGGGGCTCCCGGCAGGAGCCGGCACTCCGCCAAGCCGCGGCAGCAATGTCACGCCAAGTGGAGGTTTGCGCCGTAGTGGGCGCTCACTACAAGCCGCGACCGCCGCTGCCGAAGTCTTCAGCCGACGAGCGCATCGACGAAGTCGGCCGCCACGAAAGGCTTGAGATCGTCGATCGCCTCGCCAACGCCGACGAACCGGATGGGGACCGGATGTTGCCTTGCGATGGCCGCTACCACGCCGCCCTTGGCCGTCCCATCGAGCTTGGTGACGACGAGGCCGGTGAGCGCCAGCGCGGCATCGAACGAACGGACCTGAGCCAGGGCATTCTGGCCCGTTCCCGCGTCGAGGACGAGGAGCGTCTCGTGCGGCGCCGTCGGATCGGCCTTCCGGATGACCCGCTGGACCTTGCGGATCTCGTCCATCAGGTTGAGCTGCGTCGGCAGCCTTCCGGCCGTGTCGGCCAGCACGATGTCGATGCCGCGCGCCTTCGCGGCCGCAATGGCGTCGAACATCACCGCGGCGGGATCCCCCCCTGCTGTGCGATGACAGCGACGTCGTTGCGCTCGCCCCAGGCGGCGAGCTGCTCGCGCGCCGCGGCGCGAAACGTGTCGCCGGCCGCGAGGAGCACGGACAGGCCCTGCGTCTGGAAATGCCGGGCGAGCTTGCCGATCGACGTCGTCTTGCCCGCGCCGTTGACGCCGGCCAGCATGATGACGAACGGTCGCGCGTCGGTGACGACGAGCGGCGCCTCGAGTGGACGCAGCAGATCGGTGAGGCCGGCACGCAGCAGCGTGTAGACGTCCGCATCCGGGCCGGCGCGCTTCTTCCGCGCGCGAAGGTCGGCGATGAGCCACGCCGTCGCATCGACGCCGCAATCCGCGCCGATCAGCGCCGACTCGATCGCCTCGACCGTCGCCTCGTCCAGCGTATTGCGCCCGAGTGCGCCACCGAGCGCGATGGCGATCTTTTCGCGCGAGCGGGCAAGGCCGTCCTTCAGGCGCTCCGACCAGGGACGGGCGTCTTCGGGACGGGGTTTTCGGGTGAAGAGATCGAACATCGGCCAGGCTATCGAAGGCGGACCGGCATCATGCACCACGCAAAGCGGTGGGGCCGGACCCGGCGCGAATGCGCGCGAAGCTATAATTTTACCCGCCGCGAGCCGCCCCGTCCGCCGGACGGCGACGATGTGCCGCCGGCAGACGCCTGTCGGCCGGAGACTTGCGGTGGCCACGACCCATTCGAACCGGATCCGCATCATCGGTGGCTCGATGCGTGGCCAGGTCCTGCGCTTTCCCGACGCCGCGGACCTGCGCCCCACGCCCGACCGGGTGCGCGAGACGCTGTTCAACTGGCTGGGTCAGGAACTCACCGGCAAGCGCTGCCTGGACCTCTACGCCGGAACCGGCGCGCTGTCGGTCGAGGCCGCCTCGCGCGGCGCGGCGCTCTGCGTCGCCGTCGACAGCAGTCGCAGCCTCGTCGACGCACTGCGCGCCAATGCCGAGCGCATCGGAGTCAAGGTGCTCGAGACGCGCGTCGCCGACGCCCGCACGTATGTCAACCGTGAGACGCGAATGTTCGACGTCGTGTTTCTCGACCCGCCGTTTCGCGAAGATCCCTGGGCCTGGCTGCTGCCGGCCTGCGCGGCGCGCGTGGTTCCCGGCGGATTCGTCTATGCGGAGGCGGCCGCGCCGTTGGCGCTGCCGCCCGGTCTCCTGCCTTGGCGCAGCGACAAGGCCGGGCAGGTGCATTATCATCTTTTCGTCAGGGCGGACGCCGCGCCGTCCCCATGACGCGAACAACGCCCGCGTCCTCCAACCCGCTCCGCTTCCGCGACACCACGCCGCCATGCTGAAGGTCGTCTACCCCGGCACGTTCGACCCGTTCACCCGCGGCCACGAGGATCTCGTGCGCCGCGCGGCGAAGCTCTTCAACGAGGTCGTCGTCGGCGTGGCCGACAGCGCAGGCAAGGGGCCGTACTTCACGACGGACGAGCGGGTCGGCATGGCGCGCGACGTGCTCTCGGGCTATCGCAACGTCGAAGTCGTCCCGTTCTCGTCGCTGCTGATGGAATTCGTGCAGGCGCAGGGGGCGCGCGCGATCCTGCGCGGACTGCGCGCGGTCTCCGACTTCGAGTACGAGTTCCAGATGGCGGGAATGAACCGGAACCTCTATCCGGAGGTCGAAACGCTGTTCCTCACCCCGTCCGAGCAGTACATGTTCATTTCCGCGACCATCGTGCGCGAGATCGCCCGCTTTGGCGGCGACGTCTCGGCGTTCGTGTCGCCCGCGGTCCTCGCGCGTCTCAACGAGCGCTTCAACAAGGATCGCCGCTAGCCCGCGGCCTGGTTGCCATGGCCCTGATGATCACCGACGAGTGCATCAACTGCGACGTCTGCGAGCCCGAATGCCCGAACGGGGCGATCTCGCAGGGTCCGGAGATCTATGTGATCGATCCGAAGAAATGCACCGAGTGCGTCGGGCATTTCGACACGCCGCAGTGCGTGGAGGTTTGCCCGGTGGACTGCATTCCGGTCAATCCGGATCACGTCGAGACGAAAGAGGCGCTGAAGCTGAAGTACGAAGGACTGATGGCGATCAAGGCCGCCGAGGCCTAGACGATTCACGCCGCCGCCTGCGGCGGCCAGCCGCCTAGGCGTTGGCCGCCAGCGGCAGCGTGTCGGGCCCAGCCACGATCGCGTCGATCCCGGCGACCTCGCGCGCGAGCTCCCGCACCTCCTGCGCGAGCGACTCCTCCTGCTGCCGCAGCTCGGCGACGCGCTCCTCGAGCTCGTCGCTGGCGCGATGGATTCGCTTGATGCTGTCGAGACGACGGCGCAGCTGCAGGTGGTGCTCCTTCACCTGGGTCTCGAGCGGCGACATCACGGCCTTCAACCAGCTCTCGACGTCGCGGTTGGCGATGGTGTAGACGTGCTTCACGCGCGAGGCGATCGTCTCGAAGAAGCGCCGCATCAGCGCGTACTTGGCCTTGCTGACCATGTTCCACAGCGTGTTGAAGTGCTGGTTGTACGCGCGCTCCAGCCGGTCGACTTCCTTCTGGTACTTGAGCATCGAGAACGGCGGCGGCGAATAGCGCTCGAGGCCCTGCTCCTTCGCGAAGCGCGTGTACATCGCCTGCATCAGGTCGTGGATCTCGGCGGCGCGCCGCGCCGCCTCGTCGAAGTCGCGGCGGATCGTGCCGAAGAAATCCGTCATCGCGGTGCGCATGCCGCGCGTGAATGGGCTGTCCTCGATGCTGCGCCGCGTGCGGCCCGCGTTGAGGCGCAGCGCGTCGAGGCCGATCACGTCGAGGAGCTGCGTGGTCTGCTGCGTGTACACGGTACGCAGCGCCGTGTAGCGCTGCAGCCCGCGCTCGAATTTCTCCTTCTCCTCCTTCACGCGGTTCATCATGTGCAGGACGACGTCCTGGTTCTTGCCGCGCAGCGCGCGCAGCTCGGTCAGCTGCTCGGCAATCCCGTTCTGGCGGGCGTCGAGCAGCGCGCGCACGCTCGCCGCGAGTGCCCGCACCTCGGACTGTGTCGCGGCGCCGACGATGTCGCGCTTGGCCGGAATGAGCTTGCGCGACAGCGCGTCCTCCAGGACGGGCAGGCGGCTCTTCTCCAGCAGCGCGTCGTCGCCCTGCACCTTGGCGAGCAGCGCCTTCTGCGCCGTCACGGCGAACACCTGCGCGGGCGGAATGCCGAGGAGCTTCGCCGATGACTTCACCTGGCGGTCGATCTCCGCGTTGACTTCGGCATCGTTCTTGAGCTCGTCCCACAGGCCGTCGATCTTGTTGAGGATGACGAGACGGCCGGAGCGCGTCGTCGGGTCGTCGCCCGCAAGGTGCTGATTCCAGACGTCGAGATCCGTCTTGGTGACCCCGGCGTCGGCGGCGAGGATGAACAGCACCGCATGCGCGTTCGGAAGCAGATTGAGCGTGAGCTCGGGCTCCGTCCCGATCGCGTTGAGCCCCGGAGTGTCGAGGATGACGAGCCCCTGCTGCAGCAGCGGGTGCGGGAAATTGATCACCGCGTGGCGCCAGCACGGGATCTCGACCACGCCCTCGCCCGCCTTGTCGAGCGCGGCGAGGAAATCCTCGTCGCCGTGCAGCCCGTACTTCCGGGCGAGCGTCACGGGTACGCGCTTCACCTGCGACACGCGGGCGAGCGCTTCGCTCATGCGGTCTGCGGATGACAGATCGAGCGGGATCGTCACCCATTCGTCGGCGTAGTTCTTGAACTCGGCGACGGTCGCGTCCTTGAGGCGGGTCTCGATCGGCAAGAGACGGATCGACGGGGCGCGCGACGCTTCGTACAGGAGCTCGGTCGGACACATCGTGGTCCGGCCGGCCGACGACGGCAGCAGGCGCTGCCCGAAGTCGGCGAAGAAGATCGCGTTGATGAGCTCGGACTTGCCGCGCGAGAACTCGGCGACGAAGGCGACGACCAGCTTGTCCTGGTGCAGCCGCTCGAGAAGCTCCTGGACCCGCTGATCGATGTGCGCGTCGGCGAGGTCCTGCTGCGTCAGCCATTCGTGCAGGCTGGAGATTCCTGCGGACAGGCGCCGACGCCAGTCGCCATAGGCCTCGAACCGGGCGGCGAGTTCGCGCGAGGCATGCGTCGGTGCGTGCTGCAGTTTCATGTCGTGGCTCGGGGACGCCGGTTCGATGCCGGCAGGCAATTTATCACAGGGTCGGAAGCACAATATGTGCCGAATCAACGCTTCCGCTCGACCTGTTCAGTCAGTACGCCTCGTCAGCGCTGGCATCTGGGGCAGTAATTGGTGGCCCGGCCGCCGAGGCGCACCGATTTTATTGCGCTGCCGCAGACGCGGCACTCGAGACCCTCGCGACCGTAGACGAAATAGTCGAGCTGGAAGTAGCCGGGCTCGCCGGTGCTGTCGACGAAGTCGCGCAAGGTCGACCCTCCCCGGGCGATCGCATCGCGCAGCGTCGCGCGCACGTGCACGAGGAGGCGCTGCAGCCTCTCGCGCGAGACGCGATGCGCCGGCGTGGTCGGGCGGATGCCGGCGCGAAACAGCGACTCGTTCGCATAGATGTTGCCGACGCCCGCGATGATCTCGTTGTTCATCAGGGCGAGCTTGATCGGCGTCGTCCGGCCGCGCAACGCGGCGCGGAGGTAGTCGACGTCGCACCGGCGCGCGAACGGTTCGGGTCCGAGACGCGCGAGCAGCGGATGGGAATCTCCGGGCGGGGGGAGCCAGAGCAGCGCGCCGAAGCGCCGCGGGTCGTGGTAGCGCAGCGTCGCGCCGGAATCGAGTCGCAGGTCGAAATGGTCGTGCGCCCTGCGCGCGGGCGCGGCGGGGAACACGCGCAGGCTCCCCGTCATGCCGAGATGTATCAGCATCGTGTCGTCGCCGATGCGAAAGAGGAGGTACTTGCTGCGGCGGTCGACCCGCTCGATGGTGCGGCCGACGACGGCCTTCGGAAGCGCCTGGGGAACCGGCCAGCGCAATCTGCGGTCGTAGATCACGAGCGCGTCGACCCGCCTTCCTTCGACGTGCGGCGCCAGGCCTCGGCGGGTGATCTCGACTTCGGGCAGTTCGGGCATCGAGGAGCGGAGCGGGCGCCTCGCGATGCGCCTCAGACCCCGAATTGTTGCGACGCCGAATATATCCTAAGATGGCCCTTCCACCGGACCCGGACCGCGGGGAAGAGTGCTCACCCCGTTCCGTGGAACCGAATCCTCCGAGGTCTCACGTGCCGCATTTTGGTCAGAATTTTCCCGCCGCCGTCATCGCCGCGGCGCTTGTCATCGCCGCGGGGCCCGTCCGCGGCCAGGCTGTCCCGCCGGCCAGCGCGCCGCATGCGCTGCCGAGTCCTGCGGCCGACGACGGCCTCACCCCCGAGGTCATGTACAAGGTCCTGGTGGGCGAGATCGCACTGCAGCGGGGCGAGCCGGCACAGGGCGCTCGTGCCTACATCGAGGCGGCGAAGGACACGAGGAGCCCGGCACTTGCCAAGCGCGCGACCGAGATCGCGATCGCGGCCCGCACGCGTGGGCTGGCCCTCGAAGCCGCGCGACTCTGGAGCGAGCTCGACCCGACCGCGGACCGGCCGAAGCAGCTCGTCGCGACGCTTGCGGCGGCCGGCGGCACCGGCTCGCTCGAGGCGCTCGGCACCGCCGACCTCAAGGCCGAACTCGAGCGCGTGTTTGCCGACAATGCGGCGCAGGGCGCTCCGCTCGGCGACGCATTCCTCAATCTCAATCGTCTCCTCGCGCACGAGCCGGACAAGGCGGCCACCTTGAAAGTGGTCGACTCGATCGCGAAGCCCTACCAGAACCTTCCGGAAGCGCACTACGCCGTCGCACTCGCTGCGTTCAATACCGGCCTCGCCGACATGACGACGGCTGCGCTCTCCATGCAGGAAATCGACCGCGCGCTGGCGCTGCGACCCGACTGGGAGCGGGCAGCCCTGCTGAAGGCGGAGATCCTCGCGAAGCGCTCGCCGCGCGAAGCGATCGCGTATCTCGAGCTTTTCCGGAAGACCCATCCCGATGCCAAGGCCGCGACGGCCACGCTCGCGCAGTTCTACGTCGAGCAGAAGCGCTACAGCGACGCGCGCGGGCTGTTCGAGGCGCTGCAGGCGAGCGACCCGGAGAACCTCGACTACACGTTCGCGGTCGCGGCGCTGTCGGTGCAGATGAAGGACTGGGCGCGCGCGGAAGCGCTTTTCGAGGGCCTCAAGAAGGCCGACTACGGCGACAACGGCGCGGTCGAGCTCTATCTCGCCCAGATTGCCGAGGAAACCGGCCGCTATGCGCTCGCGTTCGAGCGCTACAACGCCGTGCCGGAAGGCGATCGCGCATGGGTCGCCAAGATCCGCGCCGCCGGGATGCTCGCGAAGGAGGGCAAGCTCGATGCCGCGCGCCGATACCTCGCCGACCTGCCGGCCGTGACGATCGAGCAGCGTGCGCAGGTCACGCAGGCGGACGCACAGCTTCTTCGCGATGCAGGCGACACGGCGGCGGCCTATGCGGTGCTCGCGACGGCACTCGCTGCGCAGCCCGATCAGCCGGATTTCCTCTACGACAGCGCGATGCTCGCCGAAAAGCTCGACAAGCTCGACGTTGCCGAAGCGAATCTGCGCAAGCTGATCGAGATCCAGCCGAGCAATGCGCAGGCGCTGAATGCGCTGGGGTACACGCTGGTCGATCGCACTAAGCGCACCGCTGAAGGGCTCGCGCTGATCGAGCGCGCCTACAAGCTCTCGCCGGAGGATCCGTTCATCCTGGACAGCATGGGCTGGGCGAATTTCCGCGCGGGTCAACTCGAGGACGCCGAGAAATACCTGCGGCTCGCGCTCGCAGCGCATCCCGACCCGGAGATCGCCGCGCATCTCGGCGAAGTCCTGTGGGCGCGCGGCGAACGCGCGCGCGCGGAGGAGATCTGGCAGGCCCAGCTCAAGGCGACGCCCGACAACCCGGTGCTGCTCGACACGGTTCGCCGGCTGTCCCGCTGACCGCGCGTGCAACGCACCGCGGCGCTCGCCTTTGCCGTCCTTGCGCTCGCAGGATGCGCGACGGCGCCCCCGGCCGTTGCGCCGGTCCGGCCCGAAGGTGACGCGCCGTTCGCCATCGAGGGCCGGCTGTCGGCTCGGCACGGCAACGACGCGCTCGCCGCGAACTTCCAGTGGACCCATGCGCCGCCGATCGACGCGCTCGTCCTCACGACGCCAATGGGCCAGGGCATCGCCGAGATTCGCGGCGACGCGAGCGTGCGCCGCGTCGAAGTCCGCGGAGCCAACGGCCTTTCCGATACGGCGCCCGACTGGTCGACGCTGACCGAGCGCGCGCTGGGCGCGCCGATCCCGGTCGAGGGGCTCGCCGCGTGGATGCAGGGCCTCGCGCTTCCCGCCACGCAGCACACCCAGCAGCGCGATGCCGGCGGTCGCGTTGCGCTGCTCCGGCAGGATGGCTGGCAGGTGGTCTTGGACTACGCGGACGCCGCGGCGACACGCCCGGCGCGCGTCCGGCTCACGCGCGCCGACATCGACGTGCGGATCGTCGTCGAGCGCTGGGATTAGCGGCGGCAAGGCGCGCTTCGCTGGCGTGACAGCGCGGGCGCGGCGACAATCGCGGCATGACGTCGATTAAGGTGGCCGCGCCGGCAAAGGTCAATCTCTTCCTGCACGTCACCGGACGCCGCGCCGACGGCTATCACACGCTGGAGACGCTGTTCGTCGCGATCGATCTCGCCGACACCATCGTCCTCGAGGCGCGCGCCGACGGCGCGATCCGGCGCTCGTCCGAGCTCGCAGGCGTCGCGCCCGACGACGACCTCGTCGTGCGCGCGGCACGCGCGCTGAAGGCGGCGACCGCGTCGCCGCTCGGCGCCGACATCTCGGTCATCAAGCGCATCCCGCTCGGAGCCGGGCTGGGGGGCGGCAGCTCCGATGCGGCGTCCGTGCTGCTGGGACTCAATCGGCTGTGGGAGACGCGCCTGCCGCGCGCGCGGCTCGCGGACATCGGCCGCGCCCTCGGCGCCGACGTGCCGTTCTTCCTGCAGCCGCAGCCCGCATTCGCGCGGGGCATCGGGGATCTGCTGGTGCCGGTGACGTTGCCGTCCTGCTGGATCGCGCTCATCGTGCCGCCGATTGCGATCGCGACCGCCGGGATTTTCGCGGCGCCGGAATTGACACGAAACACGCCGTCGGAGAAAATAGAAATCTTTTCCGAGGGTTACGGCCGCAACGACCTTCAAGGCGCCGCGCTCGCGCGCTTCCCCGACGTCGCCATTGCGCTTGCAGAACTCGGCGCGCATTCGCGTCACGCACGCATGACGGGGTCCGGAAGTTGCGTCTTCGCGGCCTTTGCCTCGGAAGAGTCGGCGCGCGCGGCGGTTGCCGGGCGCGCGCCGGGAACCAGGGGCTTTGTCGCCCGCACGCTTGCACGCCATCCGCTCGCAGCCTTCGGATGAGTCGTCGAATGCGCGCGGTCCGGGTTTTGCGCCACAATGAACTCGCAGGTTTTCCGCTGGGGAGTCGCCAAGTTGGTTAAGGCACCGGATTTTGATTCCGGCATTCGAAGGTTCGAATCCTTCCTCCCCAGCCATTCCACGATGGGCAGGCCGCCGCATTCCGGCGACCTGCCCTGATCTTTTCCAGGCCCCATGGCTCTCGAGCGAATGCGAATCTTCACGGGCAACGCGAACCCGAAGCTCGCCGAAGCCGTCTGTCGCCATCTCAACATCAGCCTCGGGCGGTGCGTCGTCGGCCAGTTCTCCGACGGCGAGGTGATGGTCGAGCTCCTCGAGAACGTGCGCGGGCGCGACGTCTTCATCCTGCAGTCGACGTGCGCGCCGACCAACGACAACCTGATGGAAATCCTCGTGATGGCCGATGCGCTGAAGCGCGCGTCGGCGGGGCGCATCACCGCGGCGATTCCCTATTTCGGCTACGCGCGGCAGGACCGCCGCCCGCGCTCGGCGCGCGTGCCGATCTCGGCGAAGGTCGTCGCGGACACGATCGCGACCGTGGGCGTGCACCGCGTGATGGTGATGGACCTGCATGCCGACCAGATCCAGGGGTTCTTCAACATCCCGGTCGACAACATCTACGCGACGCCGATCCTGCTGGGCGACCTCTGGAAGCAGAACTACGACGATCTCCTCGTCGTGTCGCCCGACGTCGGCGGCGTGGTGCGCGCGCGCGCCATCGCCAAGCGCCTCGACTCCGACCTCGCGATCATCGACAAGCGGCGCCCGCGCGCCAACGTCTCCGAGGTGATGAACATCATCGGCGACGTGTCCGGGCGCACCTGCGTCATCATGGACGACATCGTCGACACGGCGAACACGCTGTGCAAGGCGGCGTCCGCGCTGAAGGAGCATGGCGCGAAGAAGGTCGTGGCCTACTGCACGCACCCGGTGCTGTCCGGCGGCGCGGTGCCGCGCATCGCCGAGTCCGAGCTCGACGAGATCGTCGTCACCGACACCATCCCGCTGTCGGAAGAGGCGAAAGCGTGCCCGCGCATCCGCCAGCTGTCATGCGCGCAGCTTCTCGCCGAAACCATGACACGCGTGTCCAACGAGGAATCGGTCAGCTCGCTCTTCACCGAATAGCGGCGCGAGCGGTGAGCAGGGGCCCCGCGCCGAAGGCGTGGGGATGCGAACAAATGCGAGTCGACGCAGGAGGCCGACAACGCGAGGTTTGCGCACCTCGACCGTAGCGGAGGCCGAGGCGCGAGCGGTGAGCAGGGGCCCCGCGCCGAAGGCGTGGGGATGCGAACAAATGCGAGTCGACGCAGGAGGCCGACAACGCGAGGTTTGCGCACCTCGACCGTAGCGGAGGCCGAGGCGCGAGCGGTGAGCAGGGGCCCCGCACCGAAGGCGTGGGGATGCGAACAAACGCGAATCGCCGCAAGAGGCCGATCGCTGGACCGCTGATGTGCCGATACGCGCGCGGAGGCCGGGACGCAGGAGGCCGACAACGCGACGTGCGCGAAGCGCGACCGTTGCGGAGGCCGAGAAGGCTGCGCGACGTAACATCCGGGCGCCGATTCCGCCGCGCCGACCACCGAAGGACGCGATCGCATGGAAAACCCGCTCTCGCATGACCTCAAGGATCGCGCGGTGCTCGTCACCGGCGCGTCCACCGGCATCGGTGCCGCCACGGCGCGCGCATTTGCCGCGCAGGGCGCGCGCGTGGCCCTCCATTACCATTCGAGCGCGGCCGCGGCCGAGGCGCTCGCCGCCGAGATCGTCGCGGCGGGAGGCGACGCCTTCACGGTCGCGGGCGACTTCAACGTCTCTGCCGACGTGCGTGCGGTGGTCGACGGCGCCGCGCAGCGCTTCGGGCGTCTCGACGTGCTAATCAACAATGCAGGCGGTCTCGTGGCCCGGGTGCCCGTGCAGGACACGACCGACGCGTTCTTCGACGACGTCATCAACCTCAACGTCCGCTCGCTGGTGGTTGCCTGCGCGGCCGCGGTGCCGCACCTGCGGCGCGCCGGCGGCGGGTCGATCATCAACGTCACGAGCGTCGCGGCCAGAAATGGCGGCGGCAATGGCGCGACCATGTACGCGGCGGCCAAGGGCTTCGTCAGCACGTACACGCACGGGCTCGCGAAGGAGCTCGTGAAGGACGGCATCCGCGTCAACGCGGTCGCACCGGGCGTGATCGCGACGCCGTTTCACGATCGCTACTCCACACCTGCGATGCTGGAATCGTTCAAGTCGTCGATTCCGATGGGACGGCTCGGCACCGCCGACGAATGCACCGGGGCCTTCCTCTTCCTCGCCTCGCCGGCGCTGTCGGGTTACGTGACCGGTCAGATCCTCGAGGTCAACGGCGGGCAGTACATGCCCTGAGGCGGCCGGGCAGCGTGCTTGGCAGGAGCTGGCGAATCCGGTTATAATTCAAAGCTTTCCCGGAACGATCAGGCGGCAAGCCTCGTTCCGGATGTCGCCAACCGCGGACGACCGGACCCTCGCGCACATCCTTGCTTCGGCGCGCGCCCGGAAGGCCGCAGACATCAGGAGCTCCACCATGCAATTCGAATTCACCGCGTTCGCGCGCACCACCGAGGGCCGCGGCGCGTCCCGCCGCATGCGCCGCGCCGGCAAGGCGCCCGGCATCGTCTACGGCGGCACGACGGCGCCCCAGCCGATCGAGCTCGATCACAATGCGCTCTTCCACGCGCTGCGCAACGAGGCGTTCCACGCGTCGATCCTCACGATGAAGGTCGACGGCACCGCGACCAAGGTGCTGCTGCGCGACGTGCAGATGCACCCGTTCCGCAACGAGATCCTCCACGTCGACTTCCAGCGCATCGACGAGAACCGCAAGATCCAGATGAAGGTGCCGCTGCACTTCGTCAACGGCGAGATCTCGCCCGCGGTCAAGGTGTCCGGCGCGATCGTGAGCCACGTGCTCAACGATCTCAACATCGCGTGCCTGCCGAAGGACCTCCCGGAGTTCATCGAGGTTGACCTCACGGCGCTCGACGTCGGCCATTCGGTCCACGTCTCGTCTCTGAAGCTCCCGGCCGGCGTCACCGTCGTCCTGCACGGCAAGACCGATCCGGTGGTGGCCTCCGCCGTCGTGCCGAAGGCCCACGTCGAAGAGGAAGCCGCAGCCGCGACCGTCGAAGGCGAAGCCGCGGCGGGCGCTGCCGCGACGACCGCGGCCCCGGCCGCCGGCGCCGAGGCGAAGCCTGCCGAAAAGGCCGGCGACAAGAAGGAATCGGCGAAGGACGACAAGAAGAAATAATCGCGGCGGCCATGCCGGCACGAAGGCCCGCTGCGTACTCGCCGGCGGGCCTTTTTGTTGCGCAGCACTCCGGCCCGATTCCTTCAAGGACTGCATCGAACGGCCATGGCAGCGATCCGTCTCGTCGTCGGACTCGGCAACCCGGGTCGCGAGCACGACGCCACGCGACACAACGCGGGCTTCTGGTTCGCCGACGCCCTTGCGGCGAAGGAGCACGGCTCGTTCGCGAGCGAGGGCCGCTTTCACGGGCTCGTCGCCCGCGGTCCGGGTGACCTGCGGATCCTGAAGCCCGGCACGTACATGAACCTGTCCGGACGCGCGGTGGCAGCGATGGCGCGCTTCTTCGGCATCGCCGGCGATGAAATCCTCGTGGTGCACGACGAGCTCGACCTGAAGCCCGGCGAAGCGAAGATGAAGTTCGGCGGCGGGCACGCCGGGCACAACGGGCTGCGCGACATCACCGCGGCGCTCGGCAGTCCGGAGTTCTGGCGCCTGCGTCTTGGCATCGGGCATCCGCGCGATTCCGCGATCCCGCAGCAGGAAGTCGTGGACTACGTGCTGCGGCCGCCGCGCGCGGACGAGCGCGCCGCAATACAGGATGCGATCGAGCGCGGTCTCGATGCATGGCCTTCGATCGCCGCCGGCGAATTCGAACGCGCGATGATGAAGTTGCACACCAAAGAGTAGAAGGCGAGAGATGAGCTTGCGCTGCGGGATCGTCGGACTTCCCAACGTCGGAAAATCGACGCTTTTCAACGCGCTCACGCGCGCCGGCATCGCCGCGGAGAACTACCCGTTCTGCACGATCGAGCCCAACGTCGGGATCGTCGAGGTTCCGGACCCGCGGCTGCAGGCGCTGGCGGCGATCGCGAAACCGGAGAAGGTGCTCCCGGCGGTCGTCGAGTTCGTCGACATCGCGGGCCTCGTCGCCGGCGCGTCCAAGGGTGAAGGGCTCGGCAACCAGTTCCTCGCGAACATCCGCGAGACCGACGCGATCGCGCACGTGGTGCGCTGCTTCGAGGACGACAACGTGGTCCACGTCGCGGGCAAGGTGCGCCCCGTGTCCGACATCGAGACGATCAACACGGAGCTCGCCCTCGCCGATCTCGCCGCCGTCGAGAAGCAGCTGCAGAAGAACGAGAAGGCGGCGCGCGCCGGCGGCGACAAGGAGGCGCAGAAGATCGTCGCTGCGCTGAAGAAGGTCGAGGCGGTGCTCGATCAGGGCCGTCCCGCGCGCTCGGCCGACCTCAACTCGGCCGATCTCGACGTGCTGCGCCCGTTCTTCCTCCTCACGATGAAGCCGACGATGTACGTGGCCAACGTCGGCGAGCACGGCTTTCACGACAATCCGCTGCTCGCCGAGGTCGAGGCGTACGCGGCGAAGGTCGGCGCGCCGGTCGTGCCGGTGTGCGCGTCGCTCGAAGCGGAGATCGCCGATCTCGAAGGTCCCGACAAGCTCGCGTTTCTGGCCGACCTCGGGCTTGCCGAGCCGGGACTCGACCGCGTGATTCACGCCGGCTACAAGCTGCTTGGCCTCGAGACGTACTTCACCGTCGGGCCGAAGGAAGTGCGCGCCTGGACGATTCACGCGGGCGCGACGGCGCCGCAGGCGGCCGGCGAGATACACACGGATTTCGAGAAGGGTTTCATCCGCGCGGAAGTCATCGCCTATGACGAATTCATCCGCTGCAAAGGCGAGCACGGCGCCAAGGAGCAGGGCAAGATGCGCCTCGAAGGCAAGGAATACGTCGTGCGCGACGGCGACGTGATGCACTTCCGCTTCAACGTCTGACGCGATGTGCGGACAGGCCCCTGCGCACCGGCAGCCGCGTCAGCGCAGCGCGATCTTGTGATGCCGGATGTGCGCCTGCGGCGCGCCGTTGCGCACCCACACCGCGGAATCCTCGACGCCGAATTCCAGCGTCGAAAGCCCCTCGCGGGAAAAGGCGCCCGCGCCTTCGAGCAGTTTCGCGGTGAACGTGCGCGCGTTCGCCTGCGCTTCGGTGGTCGGCGTCGCGTCGGGATGGTATCCGCGATGCGGGTGCGGCAGCGTCGTGTAGGTGCCGTCGCGGAACTCGAGCTCGAGGCCCGCCGCCTGGCAGCGTGTGCGCAGGTCGTCGTCCTCGTAGCCCCAGCCCCAGTAGTCGTTGCTGTACCCGTTGATGCGCTCGAAATCGGCCCGGTTGAACGCGACCACCGCGCCCATGAACGAGCGGTAGTCCGTCTGCGGGTCGAGGCCGTGCCACACGAGCCGGGTCGGACGGCGCACGTACGAGTAGTCGGCCCAGATCGGCAGATAATCGACGTCGTGAAAGCAGAAGTAATCGGCGCTGTCGCGGACGATGCTGAATCCGGCATTGACCACCGCGCCGCGGTTGAACGGCAGGGCACCCAACTGCTCCACGACATGAATCGAGTAGTCGATTGCGCGGTCGAGCTTGTCCCGCTCGAAGTAGGACACGAGATGCGGCAGAAAGCGGCCGAGATGCTCGGCGCGGTCGCGATACGGCACGATGATCGCGAGACGCCGCGCGTAGTCGGCGGGATCCGGCGCGAGGAAGGTGCGAGGGCTTGTCATGCGGTGGCAGGTGGAGGGAAGCGCGGTGTCGCGCGCCGCGCCCGGTCGGCGACCGGCGCCGCGGCGGCGAGTCTAGCATTCCGTATCTCGATTCCCGACGGGCAGACGCGATGAGACAGCTTCGGTTCACCAAGATGCAGGGACTCGGCAACGATTTCGTCGTGCTGGACGGCATTCGCCAGCACATCGACCTCACGCCGGCCGAGCTTGCCCGGCTCGCCGACCGCCGCTTCGGCGTGGGCTGCGACCAGGTGCTCGTCGTCGAGGCGCCGACCGGCCCCGGCGCCGACTTTCGCTACCGCATCTTCAACGCCGACGGTGGCGAGGTCGAGCAGTGCGGCAATGGCGCGCGCTGCTTCGTTCGATTCGTGCGCGAGCAGGGGCTGACCGACAAGCGCGTGCTGCGGGTCGAAACCGCGGGCGGCGTGATTGCGCCCGAACTCCTCGACAACGGCGAGGTGCGCGTCGACATGGGGATTCCGCGCTTCGCGTCCGCCGACATCCCGTTCGTATCCGATTCCGATGCGCTGATCCAGCGTCTCGATGTCGACGGCGAAGCCGTGGAAGTCACGGTGGTGTCGATGGGAAATCCGCATGCCGTGCAGCGCGTCGCCGACGTGAGCGCGGCGCCCGTTGCGGTCCAGGGACCGAAGATCGAGCGGCATCGGCGGTTTCCCAATCGCGTCAACGCAGGCTACATGCAGGTGGTGGATCGCGCTACCATTCGCCTGCGCGTGTGGGAACGCGGCGTCGGCGAGACGCTCGCCTGCGGCACCGGCGCCTGTGCAGCGGTCGTCGCCGGCATCAGGCTCGGTGTTCTCGATGCCGAGGTGCGCGTCGACACGCGCGGTGGCGCGCTGTCGATACGCTGGGCGGGACCTGGCGCCCTGGTGCTGATGACGGGACCGGCCGAGTCGGTGTTCGAGGGTGTGTGGGCGGTGCGCGCGGGCTGAGAACCCGGGCGCGAAGCGAACAATGACAAACGTGGATGGGACGCAAGAGATGGACGCAAGCGACGTTGCCCGATACCTCAAGGAGAATCCGGGCTTCTTCGAGGACTACGCCGACCAGATCGCCGAAATCTTCGTTCCGCATCCCCACGGGGGCCACGCCATCCCGATCGCCGAACGGCAGATCCTCACGCTGCGGGAGAAGAACGGCGAGCTCGAGGCGAAGCTCGCCGAGCTGATCGGACATGGGCGCGAGAACGACGAGATCAGCGAAAAGCTGCATCGCTCCACGCTTGCGTTGTTCGCCTCTCCTGATCTCGAGACCACGCTCGCCGTCCTCTACCACAGCCTCGCCGACGATTTCGCCGTCCCGCACACCGCGTCGCGGCTGTGGGGCCGGGTGCCCGAGCAGTCGTACATGCCGGAGCTCGCCGCGACGAGCCCCGAGCTCCGCGCGTACGCCGACGGCCTCGGCACGCCGTACTGCGGCCCCGCCGCACCCTTCGAGACGCGGGAGTGGTTCGAGGCGGGCGAGGCATGCCAGTCGTTCGCCTTCCTTCCGCTGCGCACCGCGCGCACGTTCGGGCTCCTCGGTCTCGCAAGCGAGGATGCGCGCCGGTTCCATCCCGGCATCGGCACGATGTACCTCACCCGTCTCGCCGAGCTCGCGAGCGTCGCGGCCGCGCGCTACCTGCCCGGGGACTGAACGGATGACACGCGCCGCGGTGCGGGTTCCGGCAGCGCGGCAGCAGCCCGCCGCACCCGTCGCCGGGCCCGTCAACGCGGAGGCCATCGCCGCCTTTGCGCAAAGCCTCGCCGCGCGCCCCGCACTGACGCGATCGGCGTACGTGCGTGACGCAACGGTGCTGGCCATGCTGGCCGGCGATGCGGCGCTCGCCTCTCTCGGCCCGCATGAACTTCGCCGCATGCTGGCGACGCTGCATGGGCGCGGGCTGTCCGGCCGCAGTCTCGCGCGCGTGCTGTCGTCGTGGCGCGCGCTCTATCGTTTCCTGATCGAGCGCACGCCGGCGATCGGCGAGAATCCATGCGCGGGGCTGAAGGCGCCGAAGGCCGCGCGGCGGCTGCCCGACGCACTGTCGCCGGACGAAGCGGTGCGTCTCGTCGCGATCACCGGCGACGACCCGTTTGCGGTGCGCGACCGCGCGCTCCTCGAGCTGCTCTACTCGTCGGGGCTGCGCGTGTCCGAGCTCGCGGGCGCCGACGTCGACCGGATCGACCTCGAGCGCGGCGAGATCCGGGTATGGGGCAAGGGTCAGAAGGAGCGCATCGTTCCGGTCGGCGCCCCGGCGCAGGCTGCACTGCGCGCATGGCTCGACCTGCGCGCCGCGATGCCGCGTGCCGATCCGAAAGCCGTGTTCATCGGAGCGTCCGGCAGACGGATGAGCGTGCGCACGATCGAGCGGCGGCTCGCCGTATGGGCGCAGCGGCAGGGGCTCGCGCGGCACGTTCACCCCCACATGCTTCGGCACTCCTTCGCCTCGCACCTCCTGCAGTCCTCCGGCGACCTCCGCGCGGTGCAGGAGCTGCTGGGCCACGCCAGCATCGCCAGCACGCAGGTCTACACCCACCTCGATTTCCAGTACCTCGCGAAGGCCTACGACCAGGCGCACCCCCGCGCCAAGCGGCGCCGGCCCTGAGTGCGACGCCGCGGCGTCGCGATCCCAGCAAGTTCAACGAGTTGCGCCAGGCCTCCTTGGGGGGCTCGCCAAAATGCCGCCGGTCCGGGCGAGGCGAAGGCGACCGCTCGTCGGACGACCCCATGCCGGTGTCATGCAAAGGGGTTGCATTTTATGCAAACGTCATGCAACCTATCTATGCATTTGTCATATTGCCGTGGTATCGCTCGAGCAAGGGGTAGGGGCAGGCACCGCCGCCGGAAGCTGTTTTCCACGGACGGGGGCCCCCGGATTCGCAGTCGAGAGATGCCAGGGGCAGTCGATCGCCGGGGATGGCGCGGCACAGTTCAATGAGGACGAGGTCGTCCATGACACCAAACATGAAGAGCGCACAGTATCGCCGTACGTTGCAGGGACTGAAAGTCGCCGTCGGGACGCTGGCGCTCGCCGCGCTCGTTCCGAATGCCGCGGCCCTCGTGAATCCGTCGGCGGTGGCCTACTACGACCCGGCGACGCACACCTTCTATGTCGACACCAATCGCGACGGCACGCCGGAAAGCACCACGGTGTTCGGCGCCGGAACCGACATCGGCCTGCTGGCCGACGTGACGGGCGCCGGAACCAAGTCGCCCGCGACGTTCAACGCCGGCACCTGGAAATTCATGACGGGCCCCGCCGCGCCCGTGAGCTGGGGGCTCGCCGGTGACATCCCGCTCGTCGGCGACGTCACGGGCTCCGGCCGCGACGCGATCGTGATCTATCGCAGCGGCACATGGTTCGTCAGCGGCGCCGCCGACGGCAAGGCGACGGCGATCTACAGCTTCGGCGGACTGCCGGGCGATGTCCCGCTCCTCGCCGACATGAACGGGGACGGCAAGGCCGACCTCGTCATCTACCGCAACGGCATGTGGCTCGTGTCGACGAACCGCGACGGCATCGCGGATACCGTGATGCTGCTGGGGGGCAATCCGGGCGACGTTCCGGTCGCCTTCGACTTCGACGGCGACGGCCGGGCCGATCCCGCCATCTTCAACGCCGGCTCCTGGTCGGTGTCGACGGCGCACGACGACAAGTCGGAAGCCTCGTTCACGTTCGGCGCCGCCGGCGACGTTCCGCTTTTCGGTGGCCCCGGGCAGGGCGGCGGCACGGCGCCCCCGCCGAGCAACGACGCCGCGCGGTTCCTCGCGCACGTGTCGTTCGGTGCGACGCCCGCGGAAATCACCAAGGCCAACTCGATGGGCTTCCCGGCGTACGTCGACGCCCAGCTCGCGCTGCCGGCGACGCCGCTGCCGGCGTTCGCGGTGATCCCGGAGAATGCTCCGGCAAACTGCACGAGCCCGCTGACGGCGGGCGGTCCCGCCGATCCGTTCGGCACGAACTGCCCGCGCGACCTCTACTCGACCTTCGCGGTGCAGCGCGCCTTCATGGTCAACGCGCTGTCGGCGCCCGACCAGCTGCGCCAGCGCGTGGCATGGGCGCTGTCGCAGATTCTGGTGACGTCTGCGCAGCAGGACAACATCGCATACCCGATGCGCAACTATCAGCAGCTGCTGACGGACAACGCGCTCGGCAACTTCCGCACGCTGCTGTACAAGATCAGCGTCGACCCCTTCATGGGCAACTACCTCGACATGGTCAACAACGCCAAGGCCAACCCGGCTGCGGGGACGTCGCCCAACGAGAACTATGCCCGCGAAATCATGCAGCTGTTCTCGATCGGTCTCGTCATGCTGAACCCGGACGGCACGCCGATGATCGACGCCGCGACCGGCCTTCCTATCGCGACGTACACGCAGCAGGACATCACCGTCCTCGCCGGCCTCTTCACCGGCTGGACGTATGCGCCGGTCGCCCCGGCCGTGCTGAAGTTCGGCAGCCCGATCAACTACGCGAGCGGAATGATGCCGTGCGAGGGCGCGCCGAACTGCGGCACGACCAACTTCCACGACCAGACGGTCAAGTCTGCGACCGGAATGAACAACGCGCTGCTCGATCCGGCGCACCAGCCTGACTTCCCGGCGGGGCAGACGGCCGACCAGGATCTGAACGCGGTCGTCGACTTCCTGTTCTTCCATCCCAACGTCGGTCCGTTCATCGGCAAGCAGCTGATCCAGCACCTCGTGATGAGCAATCCGTCGCCGCAGTACGTGGCGCGCGTCGCGGCGGTCTTCAACGACGACGGCACGGGCACGCGCGGCAACATGGGCGCGGTGGTCAAGGCCGTGGTGCTCGACCCCGAAGCGCTGGCGGCGCCGAACCCGATCGATTCGACGGCGGGCAAGCTGAAGGAGCCCGTGCTGATGCTGACGAGCTTCCTCCGCGCGATGAATGCGCAGAGCGACGGCGAGTACGCCTTGCTGCAGACGCCGAACATGGGTCAGGCGATCTACCGTTCGGACACGGTGTTCAACTACTATCCTGCCGACTTCCAGATACCCGGCACGGACCTCAGCGGCCCGCAGTTCGGCATCTACGACGCGCCGAAGGTGTTCGCCCGCGCGAACACGCTGTGGCAGCTGACGCTGGGCTCGACCTGCCCGGCGGCGACGCCGACGATCTGCAACCCGAACGCGACGGGCGGTGCTGCCGATGCGTCGGTGGCGGGGTCAGTGGGCACGCACATCGACTACACCGCGCTCGCCACGGCGGCGAGCAGCGTGCCGGCGCTGGTGCAGCAGGTGGACAACATGCTGATGTTCGGAACGATGCCGCCGGCGATGAATGCGCAGATCGTGAATGCCGTCAACGCCATTCCGACCAGCACACCGATCACGGCGCAACAACTTCTCGATCGGGCGCGGACGGCGGTGTATCTCACCGTCACCTCGCCCCGCTACCAGGTGGAGTTCTGACATGAGCGGCCCATTCGTGTTTTCGCGTCGCAAGTTCCTGCAGACCGCGGGCGGCTTTTCCGCGCTGTCCCTTGCCGCCAGCATGGACAAGCTCGGTCTCGCCAGCGCCGCGGCGCAGGCGACCGGCTACAAGGCGCTGGTGTGCGTGTTCCTGTTCGGCGGCAATGATTCCAGCAACATGGTGATCCCGAACAGCAACTACGCGCAGTATCTCGCGTCACGCGACGTGCCGACGGGTATCAACATTCCGCAGGCCTCGCTGCTGACGATCAGCCCGACCAACACGGGTGGCCAGACCTTCGGCCTCCATCCGGCGATGCCGGAGCTGCAGGCGCTGTTCAACCAGGGCAAGGCGGCGGTGATCGCGAACAGCGGCTCGCTGACGGCGCCGATCACGCGGGCGCAGTATCTCGCGTCGAAGCACAGCGGCATTGCGGTGCCCGACCAGCTCTTCTCGCACAGCGACCAGCAGCGCGAGAACATGACGACGATCAACAAGACGACCCTCACGGCACCCACCGGCTGGGCCGGCCGCCTGGGCGACATCGTCGCGAGCATGAATGCGCCGGGATCGCCGCCGATGTCGATGTCGTTCTCGGGCGCGCAGGTGTTCGGCAACGGCGTCACGGTCAAGTCGATCTCGCTGCCGACGGCCGGGGCATTCGGCTTCACCGGCGACGTGCTGACCGGCACGCCGAGCGCGCAGGTCGCCGCGCGGATGAATGCGCGCACGGCGATCATGTCGTTGCCCGACGCGAACGAGATCGTCGGCGCGGCGCAGAGCTCGATGCAGTTCGCATTCAATGCGGCGACGGTGCTGTCGCCGATACTGCAGGGTACGGGCGGCGCTGCGATCACGACCGCGTTCACCGGCCTCAACACGAGCCTCTCCAACCAGCTGAAGGCCGTCGCGAAAATCATCGAGCAGCACGCGGCGATCGGGCACCAGCGCGAGATCTTCTTCGTCTCCATCGGCGGCTTCGATACGCATACCGGGGAGCTCGCCGGCCACAACAGCCTCTACCCGCAGGTGTCGAAGGCAATCAATGCGTTCTATCAGGCGACCGTGGGCCTGGGCGTCGCCAGCAACGTCACGACGTTCACGCTGTCGGACTTCGGCCGCACGATGAAGCCCAACAGCGCGGGCACCGACCATGGCTGGGGCTCCCATCAGTTCGTTGTCGGTGGCGGCGTCGTCGGCAACAAGTTCTACGGCACGTATCCGAACGTGACGGTCGCGGGACCCGACGACTCGGGCAGCAACGGCCGATGGATCCCGACGACGTCCACGGACCAGGTCGGCGCAACGCTCGCAAAATGGTTCGGCGCCAGCGCCGTCGACGTCGCACAGATCTTCCCCAACCTCGCGAATTTCACGGTGAAGGATCTCGCGTTCGTCGTCTGAAGGAAAATCCCCTCCGCGCGCGACGCGGAAACCCCCGGGACTCTCCTCCCCGGGGGTTTTTTTCGTCTGCTGCAGGGAGCTCTGGGCGCAGCCGAGCCCGCTCGCGGCGCTAGTCGAGGACGCGAACGATGCCGGGCAGCCACGGCAGGTCGGTGACCCCGGGATCCTGTCCGGCCTGCCGGATCAGCGTCGTCAGCTGGCCGCGGTGATGCGTGGCGTGATTGAAGAGATGAATGACCGCGACCTTGCGCGGCAGCTCGCGCCGGCGGCCGTCGACCTTGCTCGAGTAGACCAGCGCGCCATCGAGCCACGCCGGCGTCACGTTGCCTGCCCATTCGAGAATCGCGCAATCGGTCGCCTCGCGTTCGTGCGCGAGCTCCGCGAAGTCGTCGTACATCGCCGCGCCGAACGCGGGAATGTCACACGGCGCATCGGTGAAGCGACCGAGCCACATCCGGTCGCCCCACAGGATGTGATTCAGCGTGCCGTGCATCGAGCCGAAGAACGCGCCGCGATCCTCCTTGCGTGCGGCGTCGTCGAACCTGGCGAGAAGCGCGTAGAGCCGCTCGTTCATCCAGCGGTTGTAGCGCCCCATCAGCAGGCAATAGTCGCGATCGACCATCGCGGCGCCGGGCGGCGGGCTTATGCGACCGCCAGCGCTTCGGCGCGCTCGGTGAGCTCGGCGACCTCGATGGCCGCCGCGAGCTGGGCGAGGCGCGCCACCACGCCGTAGGCGTAGAACCGGTTCGGCGCACAGCCGGCGGGTCCGGTGAGATCGGGGATGCACGGCGACTCGAACGCGAGCGGCACGAACTTCGCGCCCGGCGCGTTGAGGTTCTCATCCTTGCCGCGCTCGGTGTGGACGCGATAGAAGCCGCCGACGACGAACCGGTCGATCATGTACACGACGGGCTCCGCGATCGCCTCGTTGATCGACTCGAACGTCGGGACGCCTTCCTGGATGATCACGGAACTGACCGCAAGCCCTTCCTTGACGACCGACATCTTGTTGCGCTGCTTGCGGTTGAGCGCGGTAATCTCCGCCGGATCGCGCACGGTCATGATCCCCATGCCGTAGGTGCCGGCGTCGGCCTTGACGATGACGAACGGCGGCTCGGTGATCCCGTACTCCGCGTATTTCGCCTTGATCCGCTGCAGCAGCGAGTCGACATTCGATGCGAGGCATTCCTCGCCGGCGCGCTCCTGGAAGTCGATCATCCCGCAGACGCCGAAATAGGGCTCGATCAGCCACGGATCGATGTCGAGCAACGCGGCGAAATCGGCGGCAACGCGATGGAACACGCCGAAATGGTGTGACTTCTTCCGGTGGTACCAGCCGGCCTCGAGCGGCGGCGCGACCGGCTGGTCGATGTTCTGCAACATCGGCGGCGGCCCTGACGACAGGTCATTGTTGAGCAGCACCATGCACGGGTCGAAATCTGCCAGCGCGACGCGCCGTCCGTTGCGGTGGATGGGCTCCAGCAGCAGCGGCTCCTCGCCCGGCAGGTCGACCGACAGCGGCTCAGTGAGTCCCGGGATCAGCGAGCCGATGCGCACGCGCATCCCCGCCTGCGCGAGGATTCGGGCAAGCGTGGCCACGTTCTGCAGATAGAACGTGTTGCGGGTGTGGTTTTCGGGGACGAGCAGCACGCCGCGCGCGTCCGGACAGATCCGTTCGACGGCGGCCTGGATCGCCTGCACGCACAGCGGCAGGAATGCCGGATTGAGGTTGTTGAAGCCGCCGGGAAAGAGGTTCGTGTCGACCGGGGCGAGCTTGAAGCCGGCGTTGCGCAGATCGACCGACGCGTAGAACGGCACCGCGTGCTCCTGCCAGCGGGTGCGCAGCCACCGCTCGATGTCCGGCATGCGGTCGAGGAAGCGCGCTTCGAGCTCCTGCAGCGGGCCGGTGAGCGCCGTCGTGAGATGAGGGACCATCCGCGGATTGTAGCGGACGACGCCGACCACGGAAAAAAACGGGGCGCCTTTTTGGGGGCGCCCCGAATAGCCACTGAGGAGAGAAACTACATGTTGCCGACGAGGGAGGAGGACCTCGTCCTACGTGACGGAGCGCGGTGGGCTGCGCTCCGTTGCGTATCCTTCGCTGGCGCGGGACGTTGCGCCCCCTACTCGATGCGCTCGCCGTGGAGCGCGAGATCGAGGCCTTCGCGCTCTTCGTCCTGCGTGACGCGCAGTCCGATGGCCATGTCGATCACCTTGAGGATGACGAAGCTGCCGACGCCGCTCACGACCAGCGTGGTCAGCACCGCGCCCGCCTGCGTCATGAGGCTGCCGTCGACGCCGCTGATCTCCTTGACGTTGAGCACGCCGGTCAGGAGCGCGCCGACGATGCCGCCGACGCAGTGCACGCCGAAGGCGTCGAGCGAGTCGTCGTAGCCGAACATCTTCTTCACCGACGTCGCGGCGAAGAAGCAGATCACGCCGGCGGCGATGCCGATGATGAGCGAGCCGCTCGCGCCGACGAAGCCGGACGCCGGGGTGATCGCGACGAGGCCGGCGACGGCGCCCGAGGCGATGCCCAGCACCGACGGCTTGCCCTTCACCAGCCACTCGGTGAACATCCACGCAAGCGCGGCGGCGGCGGTGGCGAACTGCGTCACGAACATCGCCATGCCGGCACGACCGTCCGAGGCGACCGCGGAGCCGGCGTTGAAGCCGAACCAGCCCACCCACAGCAGCGACGCGCCGATGACCGTCAGCGACAGGTTGTGCGGCGCCATCGCTTCCTTGCCGTAGCCGAGGCGCTTGCCGAGGACCAGCGCGCAGACCAGCGCCGCGATGCCGGCGTTGATGTGCACGACCGTGCCGCCCGCGAAGTCGAGCACGCCTGCCGTCGCCCAGTAGCCCGAAGGTTCCCACATCATGTGCGCGATCGGCGCGTAGATGAGGACCGACCACAGGCCCATGAACCACAGCATCGCCGAGAACTTCATCCGGTCGGCGAATGCGCCGCAGATCAGCGCCGGCGTGATGATCGCGAACGTCATCTGGAACATCATGTACACGGACTCGGGAATCGTCAGGCCGAGATGCGACACCGACAGCTTGCCGGCCTCCTTCATGAACACCATGCCGTTCAGCATGAACCGGTCGGTGAGGCTGCCGATGATCGGCCCGCCGGGCATGAAGGCGATGCTGTAGCCGATGACGACCCAGAGGATCGTGACGAGGCAGGTGATCGCGAAGCTCTGCATCAGCGTCGCCAGCACGTTCTTCTTGCGCACCATGCCGCCGTAGAAGAGCGCGAGCCCGGGGATCGTCATCATCAGCACGAGCGCGGTGGAGGTGAGCATCCACGCCGTGTCGCCGCTGCTGATCTTGTCGGCCGCGATGATTTGCGGTGTCGTCGGGGCCGGCGGTGCCGCCGCCGCATCGGCAGGCTTCGCGTCCGCGGCCGGCGCTGCGGCCGGGGCCGCGGCGGGCGCCGCGTCCGGTGCCTTGGCCGGCTCGGCCGCCTTGGTGTCGGCCTGCGCCAGAAGGATCGGCGACGAGGCGTAGGAAGCGGGCGCCAGGCTGCCGGCAAATTCGCCGGCGTGCGCCGGGAAAGCCGCGCCGAGCGCCAGCGCGCCGGCGAACGTGAATGTTGCGAGCAATCGGTTCATCGTGGTTCCCCTTACAGCGCGTCCGCGCCGGTTTCACCGGTGCGAATGCGCACGACCTGTTCAAGGTCGAAGACGAAGATCTTTCCGTCGCCGATCTTCCCGGTGTTGGCGGCCTTTTCGATCGCCTCGATCACGCGCTCGACGAGCTCGGTCTTGACGGCGGCCTCGATCTTCACTTTTGGCAGGAAGTCGACGACGTATTCGGCGCCCCGGTAGAGCTCGGTGTGACCCTTCTGCCGGCCGAAGCCCTTGACCTCGGAGACGGTGATTCCCTGCACGCCGATTCCCGAAAGGGCCTCGCGGACCTCGTCGAGCTTGAACGGCTTGATGATGGCGGTGACGAGCTTCATGGTTTCCTCGTGGTGTGCGTCACGATGCGATGGGTCAGAACGTCTTCTGCATGAACGCGACGAACTGGTTCGCGGAGATGTTCTTGCCGTAGCCGTTCGTGTAGTACTGGTCCTGGGCGTTGGTGCCCGTGCCGTATATGCCGACGGTGACGCCGTAGACTTCCGTCGATGCGCCGACCTTCCAGTCGCCGTAGTTGTAGACGCTGTTGGAGAAGCTCGCCTGGTTGCCCGAATACCACTGATGGCCGAGGTGGCCGAACAGCGTGACCTTGCCGATGGCGTCGTTCACCTTGTCGATGACGTCGTAGCTGGCCGTGAGATCGAGATAGCTCGAGCCGCGCGAATCGGGAACGCCGAAGGTCTTGTTGTTGGCGCTCCAGCTGTACTTGAGGGAGAGCCACTTCCAGGACAGCGCGCCGTAGAGCTCGGTCGTGTCCGGCTTGGTGAAGCCCTCGGGGTAGGTGCCGGGGTAGTAGTAGTAGAGGACCCCGAGGTCGTAGCCGAAGTCGGCCGGGAGGCTGCCCTTGTAGCCGCCGTAGAAGTCCCATTCCATGCTCGCCGAGACGCCGGGCGCGGAATCGGAAATCCAGCTGACGTTCGACGCCCACGTGCCGACGTAGAAGCCGCTCTTGTGGCCAAGGTCGAATCCACCCTGGACCGCAGGCTTCTCATCCGTCTGGCTGATGCCGCGGAACACGTACTGGCTGTAGAGACCGATGTTGCTCGTGAACGTCCAGTCGGGCTCGGCCTTGGCGGGCTCGGCGGCGGGAGCGGCCGCCGGCGCAGCCGTCTGGGCCATGGCCGTCCCTGAAAATACGGCGGACATCGCGAGGCCGGCGGCAACGGAACGAAGGCGCAACAGTTGGGACATGATGTCTTGCTCCTGAAAGGTGGTGCAGCTGAAGGTCGTGCTTCCGACACTCATTGAGCATTTCGTGTGCCACTGCAGCAAAATCAATATTTTCAATAGGTTGCACGACATTTGCTGCGCTGCAACTATAATCGACCCCGCCCCGCGCACCAGTTCGGTGCGACGGACCTTCAAATCGCCCCCGAATGGCGCGGGGATGCTTGCGAAGTCCGGAGGACGACATTCACAGGGGGCGCCAATGCGGCGTTCGGGCGGGCTTGCTAGACTCAGGCCATCGAAGTCATCGCTGGAGAGACGCCATGCTGAACGCCAAGACATTCGACGAACTTGCCGCCAAGATCAGCGCCGCGATCGAAGCGAGCCCCGCCAAGGACATCGAGAAGAACGTGAAGGCGATGCTGTCGAGCGGCCTCGCGCGGCTCGACCTCGTGCCGCGCAGCGAATTCGACGTCCAGGCGCAGGTGCTCCTCAAGACGCGCGAAAAGCTGGAGGTGATGGAAGCGCGGCTCGCGGAGATCGAAAAGCGGTTTCCTCCGGCCGCCTGATCTGCGGCCCCCCCGGAACTGCGGCGCACTCGTCGGTGCGCCGGCGCTTCCGAAGCCCCGACTCGTCGACGCGGCGGGCGTTCGGTGCACAACGACGTCTGATCCGGCCGCCAAGCCTCGGCCAAGCGGACGAGCGCACGCGCTGCTGCGCGGTGCCTAAACTGCGCGTCTTCGCGAATTCGCGCCGCTGCGCGCAACGAGCATGCCGGTCGCCATCGTCCTGTCGCGCGGGCTCTCCGGGCTCGACGCCCCGCTTGTCACGGTCGAGGTGCACCTCGCGAATGGATTGCCCGCGTTCAATCTCGTCGGGCTGCCCGACACCGAGGTGAAGGAATCGCGCGATCGTGTGCGCGCCGCGCTCCAGAATGCGCAGTTCGAATTTCCGGCGCGCAAGATCACCGTCAACCTCGCACCGGCTGACCTTCCAAAGGAGTCGGGCCGCTTCGACCTGCCGATTGCGATCGGCGTGCTGGCGGCGACCGGCCAGATCCCTGCAACCGCGCTTGCCGGCTACGAATTTGCCGGCGAGCTTGCGCTGACCGGCGCGCTGCGCCCCATTCGTGGCGCGCTTCCCATGGCGCTTTCGGCGCGGCGCGACGGGCGGGCGTTCGTGCTCCCGACGGCGAGCGCGTGCGAGGCGGCGCTGGTGCGCGATGCGATCGTCTATCCGGCCGATGGATTGCTTGCTGTTTGCGCGCACCTCGCCGGGCGAGAGCCACTGGCGGCCGCGGCCCATGCGACACCGTCGCCGCCCTTGGGGACGCTGCACGATCTCGCCGACGTGCGCGGCCAGGATGCCGCGAAGCGAGCGCTCACCATCGCGGCGGCGGGCGCCCACAGCGTCTTGATGATTGGGCCCCCGGGGACCGGAAAGTCGATGCTCGCACAGCGGCTGCCGGGTATCCTGCCACCCCTCACCGAGGACGAGTCGCTCGCGACCGCGGCGATCGCATCGCTCGCCGGACGCTTTTCAGAATCGACGTGGGCGCAGCGACCGTACCGGGCGCCACATCACACGGCGAGCGCGGTTGCCCTGGTCGGCGGTGGACCGAATCCGCGGCCGGGGGAGATTTCGCTGGCGCACCACGGCGTGCTCTTTCTCGATGAACTCCCGGAATGGGACCGCCGCGTGCTCGAAGTGCTGCGCGAGCCGCTCGAATCGGGCGTCGTGCACATTTCGCGGGCAGCACGCCAGAGCACTTTTCCCGCGCAGTTCCAGTTCGTTGCTGCGATGAATCCCTGTCCCTGCGGATGGCTGGGGCACGCGAGCGCCCGCTGTCACTGCACGCCCGAGCGGATCGCCCGCTACCGCGCCCGCGTGTCGGGACCGCTGCTCGACCGGATCGACCTCGGTGTCGAGGTACCTGCGGTCGCGGTCGAGTCGCTGTGCCAGACGGCCGCGCCGGCGCCGGACGCAGCCACATCGCCGACGAGTGCCGTGGTGCGCGAGGCGACGACCCGGGCGCGCGACCGGCAGATCGCACGCCAGGGCAGGCCGAATGCCCACCTCGCGCCGCGCGAGATCGACGCGCACTGCGCGCCGGACGCGGCCGGCGCCGCGCTGCTCGCGAAGGCGATGACAAAGCTTTCACTGTCGGCGCGCGCGTACCACCGCATCCTCAAGGTTGCGCGCACGATCGCCGACCTGGAGAAGGCGACCTCGGTCGGCGCGCCGCACGTCGCCGAGGCCATCGGCTACCGGCGTTTCGACCGCATGTGAGGCCGGCGCCGGCTAGGCCGCGCGCAGCACCGCGATCGCAGCACTTTCGGCATCGCGGAAGAGCGCAATCGCCTCGTCGACGTTCGCCGCCTTCAGCAGCCGTTCCTGCACCTGCGCCGGCGACCACCGGTCGGCGGCGACGGTGTCGGCGAAGCGCTCCGCGGCCGCGTCGTCGTCGAAGAACTTCCGGAACATCCGCGCGAGCTGGCCGCGGTCGCAGAGACCCAACTCCAGCCGGAAGTCGACGCGGCCCGAGCGGATCGCCGCCTCGTCGATCATCTGCGGATGGTTGGTCGTGAGAAACACGACCGACCCTTCGTGCGCGGCGACGCCGTCGAGCGCGTTGATGAAGCCCGAATACGACACCTTGACGCCGGCGTCGGACTTCGCGCGCTGCTGGAAAAATGCGTCTACGTCCTCGATCAGGATCACTGAGCGGCGCGGCACGCTGCCCAGCAGATTGCCGATCTTCTCGTCGGTCACGTTCGGCGAGGCGAGCGAGAGCACGCACACGTTGAGCGAGAGCTCGGACGCGAGCGCCGTGACGAGCGAGGTCTTGCCGGTGCCGGGCGGGCCGTAGAGCAGGTAGCCGCGGCGCCACGGGATGCCGAGCGTCTCGTAGCGCTCGCGCGAGGCGAAGAAGCGGTCGAGGTCGGCGGTGATCGCCTCCTTCTGCCCGTCCTTCAGCACGACCGAATCGAGCTTGCGGTTGTTGCCGAGGCGCGCGCGCGTCCACTCGTTGTTGTACGGGCTCGGCACGTAGATCGCGATGCGGTTCAGCTCCCGCTCGATCCGGTGCGTCATCGCGGCGTGGACGAGTGCTTCCAGCGGCGCCTTGTCGCGGCCGAAGGTCGACAGCACGATCTTCTCGATCACGGAGGCGCCGACCTGCACCTCGCGCTTCATCCACATGAGGCGGCCGTCCAGCACGAACACGTGGAAGCCTTCGCCCGGCGAGAACAGCGGCACCGGGCGGCCCCCCTGCTGCAGCTCATCGTGCAGGCTCTGGTAGGACGAGCCCTGCTGGCGCACGGCGCGCACGGTAAAGTTGTTGATCCGGCGCAGCGCGTCGCGGCTGTCCATGTACTCGACGAGCGCCGGAAACATGAGCTCGTCGCGGCTGTCGGCCGTCAGCGTCGTCACGAAGAAGTGCTTTCCCCAGGCAACGAGCTTCACCGGCACCTCGCGCAGCCAGACCGCGGCGAGGCCGAGCGCGGCCAGCACGACGCCGCCCGAGACGAGCTGGTTCGAGGCAAGGACCGACTGCAGCGATTCGAACACGTGTTCCTCCGGAAAAACGGGCCCGAAGCGGGCCGGATGCCCTTAACGCGCGAGCGGTGGAATCCGTCTACAGCGCCGCGTGGGCGCGGCGGACCGCGGGAATCGGGCGGCGTGCGCGTCGGCCCGCTATCATGGCGGCAGGCAGCACTTTCCAAGATCGCGCCGATGACCCCACCCAAACAGGATCGCTACTTCGCCCACGTTCGCGCAACCCTCGAGCGCATCCGCGCCGACGGGTTCCACAAGACCGAGCGCGTGATCGCGAGCCCGCAGGCGCCCGTGATCCTGCTCGCGGACGGCACGCGCGTGCTCAACTTCTGCGCGAACAACTACCTCGGGCTCGCCGACGACCCGCGGCTGATCGAGGCGGCGCGCGACGGACTGGCACGACACGGCTTCGGCACCGCGTCGGTGCGCTTCATCTGCGGCACGCAGGACGTGCACAAGGAGCTCGAGGCGGCGCTCGCCGCCTTCCTCGGCACCGAGGACGCGATCCTCTATTCCAGCTGCTTCGACGCGAACGGCGGACTCTTCGAGACGCTCCTGACCGAGGATGACGCGGTGATCAGCGACGAGCTCAACCACGCCAGCATCGTCGACGGCATCAGGCTCTGCAAGGCGAAGCGCTACCGCTATCGCAACAACGACATGGCGGACCTCGACGCGAAGCTCGCCGAGGCCGCCGCCGACGGCGCCCGCTTCAAGCTGATCGCCACCGACGGCGTGTTCTCGATGGACGGCATCGTGGCCGATCTTGCTTCAATCTGCGATCTCGCGCAGCGCCACGGCGCGCTGACGATGGTCGACGATTCGCATGCGGTCGGCTTTGTCGGCGCGCACGGCCGCGGGACGCCGGAAGCGACCGGCGCCGGCGCCCGCATCGACATCCTGACCGGCACGCTGGGCAAGGCGATGGGCGGCGCCTCGGGCGGCTACGTCGCGGCGCGGCGCGAGGTGATCGAGCTCCTGCGACAGCGCTCGCGCCCTTACCTCTTTTCCAACGCGCTGGTGCCGGCGATCGCCGCGGCCACGCTCCGCGTGCTGGAGCTCCTCGGCGCGACCGAAGGCGCGGCGATGCGCGAGCGCGTGCGCGAGAATGGCGCACGCTTCCGGCGCGGCATGGCGGCGGCCGGCTTCGAGCTCGTCCCGGGCTCGCATCCGATCATTCCCGTGATGCTGGGTGACGCCGCGCTCGCGACGCGGATGGCGGATGCGCTGCTCGCCGAAGGCATCTACGTGATCGGGTTCTCCTACCCGGTCGTTCCCAAGGGCAAGGCGCGCATCCGCACCCAGATGAGCGCAGCGCACACGTCGGACCAGATCGACCTTGCGGTGGCAGCGTTCACCAAGGTCGGCCGCGCGCTGGGCGCGCTGCACTGAGCGAAGGGCAGACGATGAAAGCACTGGCGAAACTCGAGCGCGCGCCCGGATTGACGCTGACGCGCGTCAAGAAGCCGGAGCTCGGCCACAACGACGTGATGATCCGCATCCTGAAGACGGCGATCTGCGGCACGGACATCCACATCTGGAACTGGGATGCCTGGGCGCAGAAGACGATCCCCGTGCCGATGCACGTCGGCCACGAATACGTCGGCGAGATCGTCGAGCTGGGCCAGGAGGTGCGCGGCTTCGCGATCGGCGACCGCGTGTCCGGCGAGGGCCACATCACCTGCGGCTTCTGCCGCAACTGCCGCGCGGGGCGCCGCCATCTTTGCCGCAACACCGTCGGCGTTGGCGTCAACCGCGAGGGGGCGTTTGCCGAGTATCTCGTGATCCCGGCGTTCAATGCCTTCAAGATCCCGGAGGACATTCCCGACGAGATCGCCGCGATCTTCGACCCGTTCGGCAACGCGACGCACACGGCGCTCTCATTCAATCTCGTCGGCGAGGACGTCCTCATCACCGGCGCGGGGCCGATCGGCATCATGGCGGCGGCTATCGCGCGCCACGTGGGCGCGCGCCACGTCGTGATTACCGACGTCAACGACTACCGGCTCGATCTCGCGCGGCGAATGGGCGCCACGCGCGCGGTCAACGTGGAGACGACGAAGCTCGTCGCCGTGATGGCCGAGCTCGGCATGACCGAGGGCTTCGACGTCGGGATGGAGATGTCGGGTGTGCCGAGCGCGTTTGCCGACATGCTGGCGTGCATGAACCACGGCGGCAAGATCGCGCTCCTCGGCATTCCGCCCGGCGACATGGCGATCGACTGGAACCAGGTCATCTTCAAGGGGCTCGAGATCAAGGGGATCTATGGCCGCGAGATGTTCGAGACCTGGTACAAGATGGTCGCGATGCTGCAGAGCGGGCTCGACCTCTCCCCGATGATCACGCACCGGTTCGCCGTCGACGATTTCGAGGCCGGATTCGCGGCGATGCTTTCGGGTCGGAGCGGCAAGGTCATTCTCGACTGGGAGGCGTGAGCGGTGAGCAGGGGCCCCTTGCCGGCGGCAAGGGGATGCGAACAAACGCGAGTCGCCTCCAGCGGCCGATGCTCGACCGTCCGTTTGCTGCCAGAGCACAAGGAGGCCGCGACGGCCTTCGATTCGGTTCATGGCATGTTGCGGCGCGGTAAAATGGCCCGCCAGCATGAATGCGACCCGCGAACCGCTGTTGCAGCGCCCTGATGCGACAACGTCGACGGGGGCGGACGCGCCCCGGCTGCGCGAGATCCCGTACAACTACACGTCGTTCTCCGATCGCGAGATCGTGATCCGGCTGCTTGGCGCGCCGATGTGGGCGCTGCTCGAGGAGCTTCGCGGCGAGCGGCGCACGGGGCGCTCGGCGCGGATGCTGTTCGAGGTGCTGGGCGACCTTTGGGTCGTCGCGCGCAACCCGTACCTGCAGGACGACCTCATCACCGATCCGAAGCGGCAGGCGTTGCTCGTTGCCGCGCTGCGGCATCGGTTGGCGGAAATCGAAAAACGCCGCGTCGATCACGCGCAGGGCGCGCCGGCCGAGGATGCCGGCCGCGACGCAAACGTCGTCGCATTGATCGCCGCGACCGCGGCCGCCGTCGACCGCTTCGAGATCTCGTTCGGCGAGACCGCTGCGCTGCGGAAGAGGACCGTGCGTCTCCTCGCGCGGCACACGCGCCGCGACAACATCGCGTTCGACGGCCTCGCCCGTGTCTCGCACGTGACCGATGCGACGGACTGGCGCGTCGAGTATCCGTTCGTCGTGCTGACTCCCGACACGGAGGAGGAGGTGCGCGGCCTCGTCGCGGGCTGCATCGAGCTCGGGCTCACGATCATCCCGCGCGGCGGCGGCACAGGGTACACGGGCGGCGCGATTCCGCTGACACCGAGATCGGCGGTCATCAACACCGAGAAGCTGGAGGCGCTGTCGGCGATCGAATGGATGACGCTGCCGGGCGGAAGCGCCCCGGTGGCGACAATCTCGGCAGGCGCGGGCGTGGTCACACGACGCGTGATGGATGCAGCCGACGCCGAGGACCTCGTCTTCGCGGTTGATCCCACATCGGCCGACGCGTCGTGCATCGGCGGCAACGTCGCGATGAACGCCGGCGGCAAGAAGGCGGTGCTGTGGGGCACGGCGCTCGACAACCTCGTCTCGTGGCGGATGGTGACGCCCGACGCGAAGTGGCTCGAGGTGACGCGACAGGACCACAACCTCGGCAAGATCCACGACGCGCCGATGGCGACCTTCGAGCTCGTGACCTACGCCGACGACGGGCGCACCGTTGAGGCGCGCGAGACGCTCGCCGTGCCCGGCGCGCATTTCCGCAAGGCCGGTCTCGGCAAGGACGTGACCGACAAGTTCCTGGCGGGGCTTCCCGGAATCCAGAAGGAAGGCTGCGACGGACTCATCGTCAGCGCGCGCTTCGTGCTGCACCGGATGCCGCCGGCCGCGCGCACGGTGTGCCTCGAATTCTTCGGCGCGGTGCGCGACTCGACGCCGGCCATCGTCGAGATCAAGCGCTACGTCGACGGCCTCGCCGCCGCGGCGCCGGACGCGCGCGTCCAGCTTGCCGGCCTCGAGCATCTCGACGAGCGCTACGTGAAGGCGGTCGGCTACGCGACCAAGGCGAAGCGCCATGGCCGGCCGAAGATGGTGCTCCTTGGCGATCTCGTCGGCGAGTCGCAGGACGCGGTCGCGGCCGCCGCGGCAGAGGTGGTCCGCATCGCGAACCTCCGCGGTGCCGAGGGCTTCGTCGCCGTTTCGGCGGACGCCCGCCGCAAGTTCTGGCAGGACCGCTCGCGCACCGCCGCGATCGCGCGCCACACCAACGCGTTCAAGATCAACGAGGACGTCGTCATTCCGCTCCCACGCCTCGGCGACTACACCGACGGCGTCGAGCGGATCAACATCGAGCTCTCCATCCGCAACAAGCTGCGCGTCTGCGACGCGCTGCAGGCTTTCTTCGCGGGGCCCGCGCTCGCGCAGGCGTGGGATCCCTCCGACGAGCGCAAGCCCTCCCGCGATCTCCTCGATGCGAAGATCGACGAGGCGCGCGCGCTGGTGTCCGCCGTGCGCGCGCGCTGGCAGGATCTGCTCGACCGCATCGATGAGACCTTTCCGGCGCTGCAGGAGCGCGGCACGGTGGTGTCGTGGAAGACCGAGCTCGCGGCACCGCTCGCCGAGATCTTCGCGGGGCTCGCCTACGCGCCCCTGCTCGCCCGCTGCACGGCGATCCACGCCGAGGTCCTGAAGAGCCGCGTGTTCGTCGCGCTGCACATGCACGCGGGCGACGGCAACGTGCACACGAATCTCCCGGTCAATTCCGACGACTATGCGATGCTGCAGGAAGCGAACGCCGCCGTGGCGCGCATCATGGCGCTGGCGCGGCAGCTGGGCGGCGTCATCTCCGGCGAGCACGGGATCGGCATCACCAAGCTCGAGTACCTGACACCCGAGGAGATCGCGCCGTTCGCGCGGTACAAGCAGAAGGTCGACCCGGAGGGGCGCTTCAACGCCGGCAAGCTGCTCGCCGGAGCGGGGCTGGACAACGCCTACACCCCGAGCTTTGCGCTGATCGGCCACGAGAGCCTGATCCTCGAGGCGTCCGAGATCGGCGGCGTCGCCGATTCGATCAAGGACTGCCTGCGCTGCGGCAAGTGCAAGCCCGTGTGCGCAACGCACGTGCCACGCGCCAACCTGCTCTATTCGCCGCGCAACAAGATCCTCGCCACGTCGCTCCTGATCGAGGCATTCCTCTACGAGGAGCAGACACGGCGCGGCGTCAGCCTCGTCCACTTCGACGAGTTCTCCGACGTCGCCGACCACTGCACGGTGTGCCACAAGTGCAAGACGCCCTGCCCGGTGGACATCGACTTCGGCGACGTGTCGATCGCGATGCGCAATTTCCTGCGGCAGCAGGGGAAGAAGCGGACGAGCCCCGCCGCGCGGGCGACGATGTTCTTCCTTTCCGCGTCCGACCCGATGACCGTCAAGATCGTGAAGCGCGTGCTGGTCGACTGGGGCACGCGCGCGCAGCGTCTCGCGCATGGCATCGCCCGGCGGCTGGGGATCGCCGGCGCGCAGACACGCCATCCGCCCGCGACCGTGGGCCGGCCGACGCTGCGGGCGCAGGTGATCCACTTCGTCAACAAGCCGATGCCGGGCGGACTGCCGAAGCGCACGTCGCGCGCGCTGCTCGACATCGAGGACGACGCGATCGTCCCCATCATCCGCGATCCGCGCAAGGCGGGCGAAGACGCGGATGCGGTGTTCTATTTTCCCGGGTGCGGCTCGGAGCGACTGTTTTCGCAGGTGGGGCTCGCGACGCAGGCGATGCTCTTCGACATCGGCGCGAAGACGGTGCTGCCGCCGGGGTATCTGTGCTGCGGCTATCCGCAGACGGCCTCGGGCGACGAGGCGCGGGGGCGCGAGATCACGACCGCCAATCGCGTACTGTTCCACCGCGTCGCGAACACGTTGAACTACCTCGACATCCGCACGGTGATCGTGTCCTGCGGCACGTGCATGGACCAGCTCCTCCAATACGAGTTCGACAAGATCTTCCCCGGCTGCCGGCTGCTCGACATCCACGAATACCTGATGGAAAAGGGCGTGCGCCTCGAAGGCGTGACCGGGACACGCTACATGTATCACGATCCCTGCCACACGCCGATGAAGACGTATGCGCCTGGAGCGGTCGTCAATGCGCTGATGGGCACGGACGTCGCGCCGAACGCGCGTTGCTGCGGCGAATCGGGAACGCTCGCGGTGTCGCGCCCCGACGTCTCGACGCAGGTGCGCTTTCGCAAGGAAGAGGAGATGCGACGCGGGGCCGCCGCGCTGCGCCGCGACGCGTTCGACGGCGCCGTCAAGGTGCTGACCTCCTGTCCGTCGTGCCTGCAGGGATTGTCGCGCTTCGACGGCGACGCCGGCACGAGCGCCGATTACATCGTGGTCGAGATCGCGCGGAGGACGCTCGGCGAGAACTGGATGGCCGAGTACGTCGCGAAGGCGGGCGCCGGCGGGATCGAGCGCGTGCTGGTCTGACCGGCGCGCGCCGGCGCGACTATCTCAGGTGGTCGGAGAGCGCGCGCGGCCCGGCGCTCGTTCGCGCCGACGGCACGACCGGTGTCCGACAGGCGGCTTGCGGGTGCTGCGCGGCGTCGCGGCACAGCGCCTTCAGCGCGAAGGTCTCGTATGGCGACGGCGGCGCGTCGAACAGCAGCCAAGGCGCGCCGACGCCGATCACGAGGAACGCGGCGAGCGCCGCCGCACCGAGCTTCGGCAGCAGTGCCGCGCCGTAGGCGAGCCGCGCGCGGAGCGGCGACGCTGCGGTCGGCTCGGTTTCCATGTCGGCGGCCACACCCAGAAGGTTCATTTCGGTCTCCGTTTGCACGACCAAGGCTGCTCTTCCTCCGATGTCCCGGAAAAGGCCCCGCGACGGCGTCCGACCCAGGAAGCCGGGCACGCCGCGCGGGGTGGAGGCAACCGGCCCGTGCTGTGCTTTCCCGGCTCCCGGAAAGCGCCTTGCGACGATTCCCGGAAGCCCTGCCGATACCCTATCGCCGGGGGAGGCACCGGCGCGAGCGACAATTCGGCAGCGCCCATGCCGAATATTCACGTTTCCGACCGGCCGTCCGGCGTCTGCAGGGCGCCGCGCGGTAGATGTCGGCAAGGTCATTTATGCTATAAAACCGGGACTACGACCGGGTTTTGGCCGGCGCCAAGCGCGGCCGATCAATCTGATGACGACGGGATGCGCGTTCTGCGAGGGTGAGGGCGGAAGCCGGCTCTGGGGTGATGCCCGGTGCCGCGTGGTCCTCGCGGACGAGCCGTTCACGGGATTCTGCAGGGTGATCTGGAATGCGCACATTCGCGAGATGACGGACCTCGATCCCACCGACCGTGACCACATGATGCGCGTGACCTTCGCCGTCGAAGCGGCGCTGCGTGCGCGGCTTGCACCACTCAAGATGAATCTCGCCTCGCTCGGCAACCAGACGCCGCACCTCCACTGGCACGTGATTCCGCGCTTTGCCGACGACTCCCATTTCCCGCAGCCGGTCTGGGGCGCCCGCCAGCGCGACGGAATGCCCGCGCGCGGCGGCGAAGGCCTTGCGGCGGGCCTCGCCGCCGACCTCGCGTTCGCGCTGGGGCCGGGTCGCTGAGATGACGCAGACATCATGAACGATTCGATTTCGCCGGTGCTCAATGCCGATGCCGCCGCGGCCGATCCGACGGCCGCGCCGCCTCTCGCCTTCGCCGATCTCGACGGCGCGAAGCGGTGGGCGAACGCGTTGCCGCTGACCAACGTCGCGCAGGTCTACGAGGCGGTGCACGGCCAGCTGAAGGCGCTCTCCGTGGCGGAGTTTCCGCCGCGCGAACGCGCGACGCTGGCCGAAGTCATGCGCGAGCAGGTTGCACATCTGCACACCGAGCTTGCAAGGCGCTACGCGGGCAAGCCGCAGCCCGCGGTCGACCGCGAGCTCGAGTCGGCGGAACAGGCGATCGCGCTGTGGACGGCGCTCTGGGAACAGTACTCCAGCTGCCTCAAGCCGCTGCTCGAAGGCGATCCGCAGCTCGCCGGCGTGAAGGCGAAGCTGCTGCAGCGCGGGCTTTTCGTCGGCAAGGAGCTGCTGCTCGTGCACGGTCTCGCGCGGCGCACGCCGCCGCCTTCGCTGTGGCAGGAGCTCCATGCGTACTACCGGCTGGCGGAAATCCTGGAATGCGCGGTGGCTGCGGTGTCCGACGATCTCATGCCCAACGCGATCGGCATCTCCTGCTATTCGACCTACAGTCACGCGCTGCTGCTCGGCCTCGCCGATCTTCCCGCGCTGTCGGTGAAGCAGATCGAGCTTGCCGACCGCTGGCTGGGCTTCTGGTCGCGCAAGATCTTCCCGTACGCGCAGCAGCGCGAGACTGAAGGACCGCTGCTGCTGATCGACCTCGACGCCGCCTCGGGCGCGGTACTCGCGGCGGCGGCCCCCGCGCAGCCCGGCGCGTCGATGCGCTTCGGCTACCCGGGAAAGCTCGCCACCAGCGTCCGCGGGCGCCTGAAGCGGCTGCAGTCGGGGGCGAACCCGGCCGAGCTGCAGCTCGGTCACGATTGCAGCGTCGAGCAGTGCACCGCGCTGCTTGCCCACCTCGACCTCCAGTGGTGCCACACGGCGCGGCCCCATGCCGCCGCCGCGAAGACCACGGTCGAGCTCTGCGGCGGCGGCATCAACGCCGCCTATTTCCGCATTGGCGGCCGCACGTTCGATCGCAAGGATCCGCTTGGGCGGATGTCGTTCCAGGGTGCCCAGGTGCTGCAGACGCTGGGTCCGCTCACCGATTACGACCGCGGCAAGGAAGACGCCGAGCGCACCTACGCATGGGAGCGCTGGGGCGGACGCTACGAGTGGCGCGAGGCGAGCCTCGTGCGCGAGTCGCCCGCAACGCATCGCTGGCAGCTCGAGCAGCTTGCGATCGTGCGCGACGAGGAGCGCGTCCGGCTCGGCAGCATCTCGCGGGTCGCGCAGGACCTGGAGGGTGGCCTGTCGCTGTCGGTGAAGCTGTGGCCCGGTGCGGCGCACGCGATTGCCTTTCGACCGCTCACGACGTCGATGGCCGAGGATGCGCCCATCGCGGGATTGCACCTCGCCGAGACGCCGGACGAAAAGGCGTGCCTGGTGCTGCCGTCGCGTACGTTCAATCCGAGCCGGGTGCTGCGCTCGATCGAGGTGGGCCCGGAGCGCCGCTTCCGCCTGACCCGACTCCTGCAGCGCGGGGCCGACTTCGAGCGCGTCGCGTTCGAAGAATCCGCCGGCTGACGGAACCCGCGCCCGCCGCGGCGCGTCCCACGGGATGGCCAATCGACTCGCGGGCGAGACGAGCCCATATCTCCTTCAGCACGCGGCCAATCCGGTCGACTGGTATCCGTGGGACGCGGCCGCGCTGGCCCGTGCCCGCGAGCAGGACCGGCCGATCCTTCTTTCCGTCGGCTATTCAGCGTGCCACTGGTGCCACGTGATGGCGCACGAGTCCTTCGAGGACCCCGCCGTCGCCGCGGTGATGAACGAGCTCTTCGTCAACATCAAGGTCGATCGCGAGGAGCGTCCCGACCTCGACCAGATCTACCAGACCGCGCACGCGCTCCTGACGCAGCGCTCGGGCGGGTGGCCGCTCACGATGTTCCTGACACCGGCGGGCGAGCCGTTCTTCGGCGGCACCTACTTTCCCAGGGAGAGCCGCTACGGCCTGCCGGGATTCGTCGAGTTGCTGCCGAAGATCGCCTCGGCGTATCGCGAGCGCGGTGCCGAGATCGCCGTGCAGAACGCGCGACTCGTCGAGGCGCTGCAAAGTCTCGAGCCGGGCGCGCCGGCTGGCGACACGCTGCCGGCGGACGCACCGGCCGCGGCGCTCGCCGAGCTGAAGGAGCGCTTCGACCCGGACTGGGGGGGCTTCGGCGCCGCGCCCAAATTTCCGCACGTGACGGAGCTCGAGCTCTGCCTGCGCGCCGCGGTCCGGCAGCGCGACGCGGCGGCGCGCTCGGTGGTCGAGGTGACGCTGTCGCGGATGGCGGAGGGCGGGATCCACGATCTGCTGGGCGGCGGCTTCTGCCGCTACAGCGTCGACGCGTTCTGGGCGATCCCGCATTTCGAGAAGATGCTCTACGACAACGGGCCGCTCCTCGGGCTCTACGCCGACGTTGCGCGCGTGACCGGTGCGAAGCACTATGCCGACGTCGCGCGGTGCATCGTCGCGTGGATGGAGCGCGAGATGCGCGCGCCCGACGGCGCGTTCTATTCGAGCCTCGATGCCGACAGCGAGCACGAGGAAGGCAAGTTCTACGTGTTCCAGCGCGACGAGGTGCGTACTCTCCTTGGCGATGCCGATTACGCGCTCGTCGGGCCGCACTGGGGGCTCGACCGTCCGCCCAATTTCGAGGGGCACGCCTGGCACCTCGTCGTCGCGCGGCCGCTCGCGGAGGTTGCGGCACTGCAGGGCATCTCCGACGAGGAGGCGCGGGCGCGCCTTGCGCGCGCGAAGGCGGTGCTGTTCGCCGCACGCGCAAAGCGGGTCCGGCCCGGCCGCGACGACAAGATCCTGACGTCGTGGAACGCGCTCGCGATTGCGGGGCTCGCCCGCGCCGCGCGGGCGCAGGACGAGCCGTCGTTCGCGGAACTGGCCGAGGCGGCTGCGGACGCCCTGCGGACAACGGCGTGGCGCGACGGGCGCCTGCTCGCGACGCGCAAGGATGACCGCGCGCATCTCAACGCCTATCTCGACGACTACGCATTCCTGCTGGCGGCGCTGCTCGAACTGATGCAGACGCGCTTTCGCGCCGCGGACTTCGCGTGGGCGTGCTCGATCGCCGACGTCCTGCTCTCCCAGTTCGAGGATCGCGACGCGGGCGGCTTCTGGTTCACGAGTCACGATCACGAGCGGCTCATCCATCGGACGAAGCCGGGTCACGACAATGCGACGCCCTCCGGCAACGCCGTCGCCGCGCGTGCGCTGATCGCACTCGGCCACCTTGCGTCCGAACCGCGCTACGTCGAGGCCGGCGAGCGCGTCGTGCGGCTCTTCGCGCCGGCGCTCGCCCGTGCGCCGGCCGGATTCGCGACGCTCGTCGGCGCGCTCGAGGACACGCTGACCCCGCCCGGCTGGGTGATCCTCGACGGCGACCGCGCGACCTGCGCCGCGTGGCAGCGTGCGCTGGAACGTGCGCTGCGGCCCGGCGTCCGGATCATCGATGTCTCCGCCGCAACCGCTCTGCCCGCGGCGCTGGAGAAGGGAGCGCGGCCCACGGACGGCGCGGTAGCGTGGGTCTGCTCGGGTGCGCATTGCCTGCCTCCGATCGCGGACCTCGAAGCGCTCGTCGGCGCGCTCGATCGGGGCTAGTCGCGTCGATGCCGCGGTCGGAATCGCCGTGGCCCCGGGCATGAGGTAAAATATCGGGCTGCAGTCGCCGTCTTCGCGCATCCTCCTCTCACCCTGCACGCATTCCCGATACTGGAGTCCTCATGAAACTCGCTGTTGCCTCGCTCACCGCCGCCGCGCTCGCGTTCGCCGGCACCGCCACCGCCGCGCTCGACAAGGCGGCCGCCGAAGCCATGATGAAGAAGGACGGCTGCGCCGCCTGTCATGCAATCGACAAGAAGGTCGTCGGCCCGGCGTACGTCGACGTCGCCGCCAAGTACAAGGGCGACGCGGGCGCGGCGGCCAAGCTCGAAGCCAAGGTCAAGGCCGGCGGCTCCGGTGTCTGGGGTCCCGTTCCGATGCCGCCGAACTCCGCCGTGCCGGAAGCCGACATCAAGGCGCTGGTCGGCTGGATCCTGACGCTCAAGAAATAACGCAGGGTTGGTTCCTCGCGCCGCGCCGCTTTGACACGGGCGGGGCGCGCCGGTAACCTTGCGACGTCCGCGCAGGAGAGAGCAGCGTCGGTGCGAAGTTGCGCTGCCGCCGCCGCCGAAGGCGTAACTCCCGCGATCGCTCAGGCACAAAGGGCTGCACGGACGCAATGCGAATCTGGAGAGCGGTCGCGCGGCGCTACGCTGCGGCGGCCCACCGAAGGGGCACCGGCGCCGCCCGGCAGGGCACGCCGCAATCTCTCAGGTAAAAGGACAGACGGGGCGAGGCGGATCACCGCTTCGCCCTATTTTTCGTCCGTCGACCGGGAGTTCCCCGTGCTGAAGACCACGCCGCTCAACGCCGTTCACCGCGCCGCCGGCGCACGCATGGTCGATTTCGGCGGCTGGGACATGCCGGTTCACTACGGCTCGCAGATCGAGGAGCATCACGCGGTGCGCATGGACGCCGGGATGTTCGACGTGTCGCACATGCGCGTCGTCGACCTCGAAGGCGCGGGCGCGCGCGACTTCCTGCGCTATGCGCTCGCCAACAACGTCGACAAGCTGACCGTCCCCGGCAAGGCGCTCTACTCGTGCCTGCTCACCCCCGCGGGCACGGTGATCGACGACCTGATCGTCTATTTCCTGCGCGAGGATTTCTTCCGGCTCGTCGTCAATGCGGGCACCGCCGAGAAGGACATCGCGTGGTTCAGGAAGCTCCTCGCCGAGCGTGCGCCGGCGCTGAAGCTCACGCCGCGGGAGGACCTCGCGATGATCGCGGTGCAGGGACCCAACGCGCGCGCGAAGGTCTGGAAGGCGCTTCCCGGCAGCGAGGCGGCGAGTGCCGCGCTCGGCGCGTTCAACGCGGCGATCCACGGCGACGCGTTCATCGCGCGCACGGGCTACACCGGCGAGGACGGTTTCGAGATCGTCTATCCCGCGGCCAAGGCCGAGGCGCTCTGGACGAGGCTCGCGGCGGAAGGCGTGCGGCCCTGCGGACTCGGAGCGCGCGACACGCTGCGTCTCGAAGCCGGCATGAACCTCTACGGCCAGGACATGGACGAGCACGTCTCGCCGCTGGAATCGGGACTCGCCTGGACCATCGACCTCAAGAGCCCGCGCGACTTCGTCGGCAAGGCGGCGCTCGTCGCCAACCCGCCGCAGCGCCAGCTGACGGGGTTACTCCTCACCGACAAGGGCGGCGTGCTGCGCGCGCACCAGGCCGTGCGCACGGCGCACGGCGACGGCGAGATCACGAGCGGCACGTTCAGCCCGACGCTGCAGCGCTCGATCGCGCTCGCGCGCCTGCCGCAGGGCGCGGCGGTCGGCGATACAGTTCGTGTCATCGTCCGCGACAAGGAGCTCGCGGCCACCGTCGTCAAGCCGCCGTTTGCGCGCAACGGCAAGGCGCTCGTGCAGTAGCGCGCGCATTCCCCGATCAGTTCGTCCCGGAACCCGCTGACCCATTGGAGCCTTTCGCATGAACGTTCCCGCTGACCTCAAGTACACCGCCGCCCACGAATGGGCGCGCGCCGAGAGCGACGGCACCGTGACCGTCGGCATCACCGACCACGCGCAGGCCGCGCTCGGCGATCTCGTCTACATCGAGCTGCCCGCCGTCGGCCGCAAGGTCGCCGCCGAGGAGGCCTGCGCCGTCGTCGAATCGGTGAAGGCGGCCTCCGATGTCTACTCGCCCGTTGCGGGTGAAGTGGTCGCGGTCAACGAGGCGCTGACCGGCACCCCGGAAGACGCGAACAAGGACGCCTATGCGGCGTGGTTCTTTCGGCTGAAGCCCGCCGACCCCGCGGCGCTCGGCAAGCTGCTCGACGCGAAGGCATACGAGGCGGTGCTGGGCGACGCCTGACGCCGCACCCGGCGCGCCGCCGTCGCGCCGCAACCTTTTTCTGGCCATCGACGATGAACGACTCGACTTCCGCTTCCCGCCCTGCCGGTACGACCGAGGACGATCACGACGCCTTCATCGCGCGGCACATCGGCACGACGCCCGACGACCAGAAGGCGATGCTTTCGACGCTCGGCTTTCCGACGCGCGCGGCGATGATCGACGCACTCGTGCCTGCGTCGATTCGAAGTGCCGTACCGCTTGCGCTGCCGGCGCCGCTGAACGAGGCCGAGGCGCTCGCGAAGCTCTCCACGCTCGCGGCGAAGAACCGCGTGCTGCGCTCGTTCATCGGCCAGGGCTACTACGGCACGCACACGCCCGGCGTCATCCTGCGCAACATCCTCGAGAATCCCGCGTGGTACACGGCGTACACGCCGTACCAGCCCGAGATATCGCAGGGCCGGCTCGAGGCGCTCGTCAACTTCCAGACGATGGTGTGCGATCTCACCGGGATGGCGATCGCCAACGCGTCGATGCTGGACGAGGCGAGTGCAGCCGCCGAGGCGATGACGCTGTGCCAGCGGATGAGCCGCAGCAAGAGCACGAAGTTCTTCGTCGCGGATGACGTCTTCGCGCAGACGCGCGACGTCGTCCGCACGCGCGCGGAACCGCTCGGCATCGAGGTCGTCACCGGCCCCGCCGACGCAGCGGCCCCGTCCGGCGCCTTCGGCGTGCTGCTGCAATACCCGGGGGCCGACGGCGACGTCCGCGACTATCGCGCGCTGGCACACGCGGTGCGCGACGGGTGGCGCGCATCTCGTCGTCGCCGCCGACATCCTCGCGCTCACGCTGCTCGCACCGCCGGGCGAATGGGGCGCGGACATCGTCGTCGGCTCCACGCAGCGCTTCGGCGTTCCGATGGGCTACGGCGGTCCGCACGCGGGATATCTCGCCACGCGCGACGAATTCAAGCGCTCGATGCCGGGCCGGCTCGTCGGCGTCACCGTCGACGCCGACGGCAATCCGGCCTACCGGCTCGCGCTGCAGACGCGCGAGCAGCACATCCGCCGCGAGAAGGCGACGTCGAACATCTGCACGGCGCAGGTGCTGCTCGCCGTGATCGCCGCGATGTACGCCGCCTATCACGGGCCTGCGGGCCTGACGCGGATCGCGCGGCGCGTGCACCAGCGCGCCGCGGACCTCAAGGCCGGCCTCGAACGGGCCGGCTTCACCGTGCCGACCGGAACGTTCTTCGACACGATCACGGTGGTGACCGGCGCGCGGACTGCGGAGATCCACGCGCGCGGCGTCGCGGCGGGCGTCAATTTCCGGCATGTGAGCGACACCGTCATCGGACTCTCGGTCGACGAGACGACGACGCCGGAAGACATCGCACGCGTGGTGGGCGCCTTCGCGGGCGCCGCGACGAGCGCCCCCGCATTCACCGCGGCAACCGCAGCCCTGCCCGCGGCGCTCGCACGCACGTCGGCGTTCCTCACCCATCCGACATTCAACCGCTATCACTGCGAAACGGAGATGCTGCGGTATCTGCGCCGCCTCGCCGACCTCGACATCGCGCTCGACCGGGCGATGATTCCGCTGGGCTCCTGCACGATGAAGCTCAACGCGACGTCCGAGATGATTCCGGTCACCTGGCCCGAGTTCGGCGCCCTGCATCCATTTGCGCCGGCCGACCAGGCGCAGGGCTACGCCGAGCTCTTCGCCGATCTTGAACGGATGCTGTGCGCGATCACGGGCTACGCCGCGGTGTCGCTGCAGCCCAATGCGGGCTCGCAGGGCGAGTACGCGGGCCTCCTCGCCATCCGCGCGTACCACGCGAGCCGCGGCGAGGAGCATCGCAATGTCTGTCTCATCCCGGCGTCCGCGCACGGGACGAATCCCGCGTCGGCACAGATGGCGGGCATGCACGTCGTCGTCGTCGCCTGCGACGCCGAGGGCAATGTCGACCTCGCCGATCTCGCGGCGAAGGCAAAGGCGCACGCGAGCGATCTCGCCGCGATCATGGTCACGTACCCGTCGACGCACGGCGTGTTCGAGGAAGGCATTCGCCGGATCTGCGAGATCGTGCACGCTCAGGGCGGGCAGGTCTACGTCGACGGCGCCAACCTCAACGCGCTGGTCGGGCTCGCGCAGCCCGGGACGTTCGGCGCCGACGTCTCGCACCTCAACCTGCACAAGACTTTCTGCATTCCGCATGGCGGCGGCGGGCCCGGCGTCGGCCCGATCGGCGTCGGCGCGCACCTGGCGCCATTCCTGCCGGGTCACCGGTATGCGGCGTCCGGCGATCCGGCGCGCGTCGTCGCCGCGGCGCCGCACGGCAGCGCCAGCATCCTGCCGATCTCCTGGATGTACATCGTGATGATGGGAGGATCGGGCCTCACCGCCGCCACCGAGAGCGCGATTCTCGCCGCCAACTATGTCGCGCAGCGCCTCAGAGATCATTATCCGGTGCTCTACGCGGGTCCGCGCGGGCTGGTCGCGCACGAATGCATTCTCGACCTGCGGCCGCTGAAGGAGACGTCGGAAGTGGCGGTGGACGACGTGGCCAAGCGCCTGATGGACTACGGCTTCCATGCGCCGACGATGAGCTTTCCGGTGCCCGGCACGCTGATGGTCGAGCCGACCGAGAGTGAATCGAAGGCCGAGCTCGACCGCTTCGTCACCGCCATGATCGCGATTCGCGACGAGATCCGCGCGATCGAGGAAGGCCGTGCCGACCGCGCCGACAATCCGCTGAAGCACGCGCCGCATACCGCTGCGGCGGTGACGGCAGACGAATGGAAGCACGCGTACCGGCGCGAGGAGGCGGCCTATCCGGTCGCCGCGCTTCGTGCCGCGAAATACTGGCCGCCGGTCGCACGGGTCGACAACGTGTACGGCGATCGCAATCTCTTCTGCAGCTGTGTTCCGGTCGCCGATTACGCGGCGACGGATGCGGCGACGTTGTCACGCCCCCGCGTCCCCGCGGGCGCCTGACGATGCGCGTCGTCGTACTGGGCGCCGGCGTCGTCGGCGTCACCGCGGCGTGGTACCTCGCGGCCGACGGCCACGAGGTGACGGTGCTGGATCGCCAGCCCGCCGCCGGCCTCGAGACGTCGTTCGCCAACGGCGGGCAGATCTCGGCTTCCCACGCGGAGCCCTGGGCCAATCCGGATGCGCCGCGGACGATCCTCAAGTGGCTGGGCCGCGAGGACGCGCCGCTGCTGTTCCGGCTGCGCGCCGACCCGCGGCAGTGGCTGTGGGGACTATCGTTCCTGCGCGAATGCCTGCCGGGGCGCACGCGGCGCAACACGATCCAGTGCCTCAGCCTCGCGCTGTATTCACGGGAGTGCCTGCGCGCGCTGTGCGCGGAGACGGAGATCGAGTACGACCGCAACCCGCGCGGAATCCTGCAGATCTACACGGATGCCGGCGAGTTCGAGCGTTCGGCCGAGGGCGCCGCGATGATGCGCGACTCGGGCATCGACCGCGAGGTCGCCACCGTCGACCGGTGCGTTGCCATCGAGCCCGCGCTGGCCCAATGCCGCGAGCGCCTTGCCGGGGGCATCTTCACCGCGTCGGATGAAGCTGGCGACGCGCATGCGTTCACGCAGGCGCTGGCCGCACGCGCGGCCGCGCGCGGCGTGGTGTTCCGCTACGGCCTGACGATTGACGCGCTGCTGCGTGAAGGCGACACGCTCGCGGGCATACGTTGCCGCCGGGCCACCGGCGACGTCGAGACCGTCGCTGCCGACGCCTACGTGATGGCGCTCGGCAGCTACAGCCCGCTGCTGCTGCGCCCGGTCGGCGTTTCGTGCGCCGTCTACCCGGTCAAGGGCTATTCGGCGACGATCGACGTCGGGACGCACCGCGGCGCGCCGGCGGTCTCGCTGACCGACATCGGCGCGAAGATCGTGCTGACCCGGCTCGGCAACCGGCTGCGCGTCGCCGGCACGGCGGAGCTCTCGGGCTACAGCACCGACCTCAACGCCGTGCGCTGCGAAGCTCTGGCGCGTCGCACGTTCGAGCTCTTTCCCGACGCCGGCGAACGCGCGCCGATCACCTACTGGTCCGGCCTGCGCCCGGCAACGCCGTCCAACGTGCCGTATATCGGCCGCACGCGCTACCGCAACCTGTACCTCGACACGGGTCACGGCACGCTCGGCTGGACGATGGCATGCGGATCGGGACGTGCGCTCGCCGACGTCATGGCCGGCCGCGCGCCCGGCGTCGAGTTCGATTTCGCGCACGCTTGACGGCGGTCGCGGGCCGACCGGTTAAAATCGGCTCTCAACTTCGTGTGAGGATCTCACGCTTGATGAAACTCGCTTCGCTCAACCGCTGGCAGGCGGCCGCAATTCACCTCGCGCTTTCCGCCCTTATCGCGGCGACGGCCTTCGGGATCATCATCGCGCTCTGGTACCCGGGCGCCTACTTCGAGGCGATGGGCGGCAAGAATCTGCTGATCATCCTGGTCAGCGTGGACGTCTGCATCGGCCCGTTGCTGACGCTGGTCGTGTTCAATCCGGCGAAGAAGGAATTGCGCCGCGACCTGGCGATCATCGCCGCCTTCCAGGTGGCAGCGCTCGTCTACGGTGCCTGGATCACTTTCGGCGCCCGTCCCGTGTTCACGGTGTTCGCGAAGGACCATTTCGACGTCGTCGCCGCGGGCGAGCTGGATGCCGAGGATCTTGCGCAGGCGCCCCCGGAATTCCGCGGGCTTTCGCTGACGGGCCCGCGCGTTGTCGGCGTGCGCATGCCCGAGGACATCAACGAACGCAACGCTGTCGTGTTCGCGGCGGCCGCGGGCAAGGATCTGCCGAACTTTCCGAAGTATTACCTGCCCTACACCGAGCTTTCAGGCGAAGTGAAGAAGAGCGCGAAGCCGCTCAACTCGCTTCTCAGAAAGCATCCGGAGGCGATCGATGCCATTCGCGCCGCGGCGGTCGAGGCCGGTCGGCCGGAAAGTCTTCTGCTCTATGTCCCGCTGCGCGCACGCCTGCGCGCGATGACCGCCGTACTCGACGCACGCGATTTCCACGTGATCACCATTGCCCCCATCGACCCGTACTGACGCAATGCATTCCGAAACACGCGCGGCACCGCCGCGATCGCGCCGACCGACGACGGTTCGTCTCGCCGGCATTGCGGCCGCCGCGATTACCTTCCTCATCGCTTCCGGCATTCCCGCCGCGCCTATGCCGCCGGCGACGACCGCCATCGTCGGGCCGCCGATCGCAGCACCCGCCTATCTGCTGATGGACGTGACGAGCGGGCAGGTGATCGTCGCCGACAATGCGGACGCGCAGCGCGATCCGGCATCGCTGACGAAGCTGATGACGGCCTACCTGGTCTTCTCGGCGCTGCGCGAGGGCAAGCTCACGCTCGCACAGGAGGTTCCGGTGTCGCAGGCGGCGTGGCGCGCCGAGGGCTCGCGCATGTTCATCGAGCCGAAGCATCCCGTCAGCATCGACGCGCTGCTGCATGGATTGATCGTGGCCTCCGGCAACGACGCCGCGATCGCGCTCGCCGAAGCCGTTGCCGGAACCGAGGCAGCGTTCGTCGAGCGGATGAACGCCGAAGCGAAACGGATGGGGCTCGCCGGCACGCATTTCGTCAATTCGACGGGCCTCGCCGACCCGCAGCATTATTCGACGGCGAGCGACCTCGCGACGCTCGCGACCGCGGTGATCCGCGATTTTCCGGAGTACTACCCGATCTACGCGGTGAAGGAATACCGCTACAACAACATCACGCAGCCGAACCGCAACCGGCTGCTGTGGGTCGACCCCTACGCGGATGGCCTCAAGACCGGTCACACGGAGGCGGCCGGATGGTGCCTCGTCGGCTCCGCGAAACGGGGGGAGCGCCGGCTGCTGTCGGTCGTCCTCGGCGCCGATTCCGACGCCCTCAGGACAAACGAGAGCCAGAAACTCCTCAATTTCGGATTCCAGTCGTTCGACACGATCGAGCTCTATGCGCAGGAGAAGCCGGTGTCGACGCTCAAGGTGTGGAAGGGGTCGTCGAACGACGTCGCCGCCGGTTTCACCGCGGCCCGTTTTCTCACGCTGCCGAAGGGCGGCGCAGAACGGCTGAAGCTGACGATGGTCGCCGACGAGCCGCTCGTCGCCCCGGTCACGAAGGGACAGCGCGTTGGCACCGTGAAGGTCGCGCTCGACGGAAAGGCGCTCGCCGAGTTCCCGCTCTTCGCCCTGGCCGACGTGCCCGCGGCCAACCTCTTCGGCCGTGCCTACGACACCGTGCGGCTCTGGTGGACGCAGCGCTGACGCGCCGCGGCACGCCACCCGCAGCCACGCGATCTCATCCCCGTTCGGCGCACGCAAACATGATCGTATATCTCAACGGCGAACTGCTCCCGATCGAGCAGGCGAAGATTTCCGTCCTCGACCGCGGCTTCATCTATGGCGATGGCGTGTACGAGCTCGTCCCGGTGTACCGGCGCCAGCCGTTTCGCCTGCCGCACCACCTCGCGCGCCTGCAGCGCAGCCTCGATGGCATCCGCCTCGCCAATCCGCACACGGCGGCCGAATGGACGGAGATTGTCGCGGCGCTCGTCGCGCAGCAGCCGTTCGACGACCAGGGCGTGTACTTCCAGGTGACGCGCGGCGTCGCGAAGCGCGATCACACCTTTCCGAAGGGGGTCGCGCCGACGGTCTTCATGATGAGCAATCCGCTCGCGACGCCATCGGCCGAGCAGATCGAGCGCGGCGTCGCGGTGGTCACCGCGGAGGACAACCGCTGGCACCGGTGCGACCTCAAGACCATCTCGCTCGTCGGCAACGTGCTGATGCGCCAGCTGGCCGCCGATGCGGGCGCCATCGAGACGGTGATGTTCCGCGACGGCTACCTCACCGAGGCGTCGGCGTCGAACGTGCTCGTCGTCATCGACGGAACGATCGTCGCGCCGCCCAAGGACAATCAGATCCTTCCCGGGGTCACCTATGACGCCGCCGTCGAGTTCGCGCTCGAGGCGGGGCTGCCGATCGTCATGCGGCCGGTGGCGCGAGCCGAGGCGCTCGCCGCCGACGAAATGTGGCTCACGTCGTCGACAAAGGAAGTGCTCGCCGTGACCACCGTGGACGGCAAGCCGTTTGCGCGCGGCACGCCCGGTCCCGCCTTCCGGCGCATGCACGCGCTCTACCAGCAGCACAAGCCCAAAGCCGGTTGAGGCCCACGCGGGGCTACTTGCGCACGGGCAGCGGACGGGTCGTCGCGTAACGGCCGTGGTGGAACACGAGTCCGCGCCCGGCGCTGCGCTCGCAGGTTTCCACCTCGCCGATGAAGACGACATGGTCGCCGGCAGGGTATTGCGCGTGGTGCACGCATTCGAACCACGCGATGCAGCCCTCGATCAGCGGCGCCCCTGCCGCGCCGAGACGGAACGGCACGCCGTCGAACCGGTCCGCGTGCGGGCGCGAGAACCGATGCGCGATCGCGACCTGGTCGTGCGCGAGCACGCTGATCGCATAGCGCTGCGCCGTCTCGAACGTCGCGAGGTTGCTGGCCTTGCGACCCAGGCTCCAGAGGACAAGCGGGGGGGCGAGCGACACGGAATTGAACGAGTTCGCGGTGAAGCCCACGTAGCGTCCGCCGGCGGTCCGGGCGGCAATCACCGTGACGCCGGTGGCGAATTGCGCCAGCGCGTCGCGGAACTGACGCTCCGTGAACACCCTGGAAGGAGCGTCGGCGTCGCTGGTGGCAGGTTTCTTGGGCACGATCGAAGGTCGCGAATGTCCGCCATCGCTGTGATCCCGCGATAGTAGCAGCGCGCCGGATCCGGAAGCCCACGCGAAGCCGCTTTGGACCATGGATTCCGGCGGACCGGATTTTCGCTAGAATGGGTTGTCGCGTGTCGGCCCGCGACAGCGTGGGTGGTCCCGCCCCGGAGGAGCCGGACGGGGCCGTGGAGCCGGGGCGACCTGAGGGGCGGCGTCGCGGAGAGCTTCCGCGCTGACTGCTGAAAAACGATGGCGCAACCGCTGCAAAAGATCATTGCCAGCCGGTATGGCGGGCGCGAGCTGCCGGTGACGCTGATCCTTCCGGACGGGGGGCGCGTCCCGCTGTCCGCACGACCCGAAGTGGAGATCGTCGCGCGGAGCTGGGCGGGCCTCAAGGCGCTGGCACGACCGGCGCTCGGCAACCTCGCCCGGGCCTACGTCCGCAACGACATCGATTTCTCCGGCGGCACCCGCGCCGTGCTGCGCGTTGCCGAAGCGATGGTGGGCTCGATCAGCCACGGCCGCGACTCGGCTCGCGAGCGCTGGCGCGGCTACTGGCATCAGCATCGCAGCAGCAGCCGCAACATCGCGCATCACTACGACGTCTCCGACGCGTTCTACCGGCTGTGGCTCGATCCGCGCATGGTGTATTCGTGCGCGTACTTCCGGCACGACGGCGACACGCTCGCCGAGGCGCAGGCGGCGAAGCTCGACCACATCTGCCGCAAGCTGATGCTGCGGCCGGACGAGACGCTGCTCGACATCGGCTGCGGCTGGGGCGGGCTCATCTTCTGGGCCGCCGAAAACTATGGTGTCGTTGCGACCGGCATCACGCTGTCGCGCAATCAGTTCGAGCACGTCGAGCGCGAGATCGCGGCACGCGGGCTGAAGGGGCGCGTCCAGGTCAGGTTCCTCGACTACGAGGAGCTGCCGCACGGCGTCGTCTACGACAAGATCGCGAGCGTCGGCATGTTCGAGCACGTCGGGCCGCGGCGCTACGGCAGGTATTTCGGCACGATCAACCGGCTGCTGAAGCCGGGCGGCTTCGTGATGAACCACGGCATCACGCAGAACATGCTCGGCGCCGAAAGCCTCGGCAGCGGCATCGGCTCGTTCGTGGAGGACTACGTGTTTCCCGGCGGCGCGCTCGCGCACGTCGCGCCGGTGATCGAGGGGCTTGCCCGCGAGGGACTCGAGCTCGTCGATGCCGAGGCGCTGCGCGAGCATTACGCGAAGACGCTCTGGTGCTGGCTCGACGGACTCGAGGCCAACGCGGAGGCGGCGCGGGCGGAAGTCGGCGAGGAGAAGTTCCGGATCTGGCGCGTCTATCTCGCCGGATCGGCGCACGCGTTCGAGCGCGGCTGGCTGTCGATCTTCCAGCTGCTCGCCGGCAAGGCGCTGCCCGAGGGGCGGCTGCCGCATCCGCTGACACGCGATTTCATGTATCCGCGCGAGCGCGATTAGCGCGCGCCCTTGCACCGCGCGGCGGCCATCTCCATATTGGGGGCCATGGACAACCTCATGACCGTCACACCTCCCGCCGCCACCGAGTCGCTGCTGACCTTCCCCTGCGCCTTCCCGCTCAAGGTGATGGGGCGCACCCGCGACGGCTTCGCGCAGGCGATCGTCGAGGTCGTCCAGCGGCACGCGCCGGATTTCGACGCGGGCACGCTCGAGATGCGCACGTCGACCGCAGGCAATTACCTGTCGGTGACCGCGACGATCAACGCGACGTCGCGCGCCCAGCTCGACGATCTCTATCGCGAGCTCACCTCGCATCCGATGGTCGCGATGGTCCTGTGACCGCCGGGCTCGCGCCGGCGACGAGGGCAGGCGCGGTGGTCGTGCGCGAGCTCGGCCGCACCGACTACGAGACGACGTGGCGGGCGATGCAGGCGTTCACCGCGGCGCGCGATGGCGCGACGCCGGACGAGATCTGGATCACCGAGCACCCGCCGGTCTACACGCTGGGGCTCGCCGGGCGTCCGGAGCATCTGCTGCGCGCGAACGGCATTCCCGCGCTCAAGGTCGACCGCGGCGGCCAGATCACCTACCACGGCCCGGGCCAGGTCGTCGTCTACCTGTTGATCGACCTGCGCAGGCTCGGGCTCGGGGTGCGTCCGATGGTGCGGGCGATCGAGGCGGGAGTGGTAGAATGGCTTGATTCCATGGGCATTTTCGCCTGGGGCAAGCCGGACGCTCCCGGCGTCTACGTCGAGCGTGACGGCACGGAGGCCAAGATCGGCGCCCTCGGCCTCAAGATACGCAACGGCTGCAGCTACCACGGGGTCGCCGTCAACATCGCGATGGATCTCGCTCCGTTCGCCGACATCAATCCCTGCGGATTTCGCGGCCTCGCGGTGACGCAACTCGCCGATTTCGGCGTGCACCGCGGTGTCGAGGAGGCCGGTCGCGAGCTCGCACCGCTCGTCGCGGCGCGCCTCGCCGGGTAAGCTCTGCGCGAGGCCCCCTTGCCGCCGCCGACTTCACAGGCTCCCGTGTCCCAGCAGATTCCTCCTCCTCCCATCACCGCCGGCGAAAAGCAGAAGGGCGGTGCCAAGACCGTGCGCATCCCGGTCAAGGTGGTCGCGGCCGAGCGGCTGCGGAAGCCCGACTGGATCCGCGTGCGCGCGCCGTCGTCGCCGCGCTTCGCCGAGATCAAGAAGATCCTGCGCGAGCATTCGCTGCACACGGTCTGCGAGGAAGCCTCGTGCCCGAACATCGGCGAGTGCTTCAGCAACGGCACGGCGACGTTCATGATCATGGGCGACGTCTGCACGCGGCGCTGCCCGTTCTGCGACGTCGGCCACGGCCGTCCGCTGCCGCTCGACGCCGATGAACCGGCGCACCTCGCAACGACGATCGCCGCGCTGGGACTCGCGTATGTCGTCGTGACCAGCGTCGACCGCGACGATCTGCGCGACGGCGGCGCGCAGCACTTCGCCGATTGCATTCGCGCGGTGCGCGAGCATTCGCCCCGCACGCAGATCGAAGTGCTGGTGCCGGACTTCCGCGGGCGACTCGAGCGCGCGCTCGACATCCTCGCGGCGACCCCGCCCGACGTGATGAACCATAATCTCGAGACGGTGCCGCGGCTCTACCGGCAGGCGCGTCCCGGCGCCGACTACGCGCATTCGCTGGCACTCCTGCGCGATTTCCGCGGGCGCGTCCCCGGCGTGCCGACCAAGTCCGGGCTGATGGTGGGTCTCGGCGAAACCGACGACGAGATCCTCGCCGTGATGCGCGACATGCGCGCGCACGGCATCGAGATGCTGACGATCGGCCAATACCTGCAGCCAACGGCGGAGCACCTGCCGGTGCTGCGTTACGTGCATCCCGACACGTTCGCGATGTTCGAGCGCGAAGCCTACGCGATGGGGTTCCGCCACGCGGCGGTCGGCGCGCTGGTGCGCTCGTCGTACCACGCGGACGAGCAGGCGGGCGGCGTGCTCCGGCACGCCGGAGGCTGAGCAGGCCTCAGGGCTTCGTCGCGGGCGCCGCCGGCAACGGCGCGCCCTTGGGCCACAGCAGCCACATCCTGCCGTCCTGCCGCATCCGGCCCGCTTCGCGGCCGGCTTCGACGCCGAACCCCCAGAAGAAGTCCGCCCGCACGGCGCCGCGGATCGCGCCGCCCGTGTCCTGCGCAAGCACGAGCCGGTTGAGCGGCGTCGTCGACAGCGGCCACGTGGTGGCGAGAAAGACCGGCGCGCCGAGCGGCACCGAGCGCGTGTCCGCCGCGATCGTGCGTCCGGTGGCGAGCGGAACACCGAGCGTGCCGATCGGCCCGTCGATGGCGGCCTCGAGGGAGCCTGGCGGGAACGGTGCGACCTCGCGGAAGAACACGTAGCTCGGATTTTCCTCGAGGAGCGCTGGAAGCTTCGCAGGATTGGCGCGCGCCCACGCCTTGATGCCCTGCATCGACGCGCGATCGGCGGAAATCTCGCCCCGGTCGATCAGCACGCGCGCGACCGAGCGGAACGGATGGCCGTTCTGGTCGGCGTAGCCCACGCGCATGACGCCGCCCTCCGCGAGCTCCACTCGCCCCGACCCCTGGATCTGCAGGAAGAAAGCCTCCACGGGATCGTCGACGTAGACGAGCGTCTTGCCGTCGAGCGGCGCGCGACCGGCGTCGATGTCGGCGCGCGACCAGTACGGCACCACACGTCGCCCCTCGACCCGCCCGCGCAGACGCCGGTCCTTGAGATCGGGATAGAGCTCGGTCAGGTCGATCGTCAGGAGATCGTCGGGCGGCGCGTAGAGTGCGACGGGGAACTGCGCGCTGCGCGTGCGGCTGCCGGCGAGCAACGGCTCGTAATAGCCGGTGACGAGACCGGTCGTCACGGCCGTCGGCAGCGACGATCGTGTATGGGATAAAATGGTTTTCGAAAAAGGCGCGCACGGCAGCGACGTCGGGCGTCGTCAACGCGTCCGCCGCGGCGCAGGGCGCAGTCCAGACGTCGCGCATCGGGGCCGCGGGCGCGGTGAGCGCCGCGCAACCGACGCGAAACGCGGGCCATGCGTCGCTGACGCGATCGTCGACCCAGCCCGGCAACGCGCTCCAGTCGACGGCGTGATAGCTCGCCGGCAGCGACGGCGGGGGCAGCGGCGGCGAGGGGGCGGGCGCGGCGCGCGGTGCCGGCGGGGCGGGCGCAGGCGGTGCGGGGGGCGTGGTCACGCATCCTGCGCAGGCAAGCACGATGACCGCCGCGACGAGCCGCGGCGCAGGCAGAGGAAGGCGCAAAGGCCGGGACGCGATGGAATGGCTGTTTGTCGAAGCGCTCTGCGCGCTCCTGGTGGCGGTCGTCATCGTCGCGTGGACGATGTGGCCGGCTCGCCGCAAGCCGCCCGCGCCCGCGGAGCGCGATTCCGGCGACGAGCGCTAATGGAGCACCCGCGGCACCGAGAGCGTGAACGGCGCGATCACCGCATCGAAGGCGAGACCGTCGTCGGCGACCATCTGGTAGGTGCCGCGCATCGTCCCGACCGCAGTCGGCAGATTGGCGCCGCTCGTGTACTCGAAGCTTTCCCCGGGCGCCAGGAGCGGCTGCTGACCGACCACGCCCTGCCCTTTCACTTCCTGGACGTGGTGATCGCCATCGGTGATGATCCAGTGCCGCGAAAGGAGGCGCACCGCCACCGTGCCCGTGTTCGTCACGGTGATCGTGTACGCGAACACGTACTGGTTGCGCGAAGGATCGGACTGGTCGGCAACATAGGTCGCGCGCGCCACGACCGTGACATCGTATTTCTTCGCTTCCGCCATCCCCGCCACCTCAACGAACCGCTCGGACGATTATAACGCCATGCCGGATTATCGAATTGCGCCTTCGCTGCTCTCCGCCGACTTCGCACGCCTCGGCGAGGAGGTCGCTGCGGTCGAGTCCGCCGGCGCCGACCTCATTCACTTCGACGTGATGGACAACCGGTACGTGCCGAACCTGACGATCGGCCCGCTCGTCTGCGAGGCGATCCGGCCGCACACGAAATTGCCGATCGACGTGCACCTCATGGTGACGCCGGTCGATCGGATCGTCCCCGACTTCGCAAAGGCGGGCGCGGCGATCGTCACCTTCCATCCCGAGGCGTCGTATCACGTCGACCGCACGATCGGCCTCATCCGCGACTGCGGCTGCAAGGCCGGCCTCGCGTTCAATCCCGCCACACCGCTCGACTGGCTCGATCACACCATCGACAAGCTGGATCTCGTCCTCATCATGTCGGTCAACCCCGGCTTCGGCGGGCAGTCGTTCATCCCGCACACGCTCGAAAAGCTGAAGCAGGCGCGCGTGCGCGTCGACGCCGCGCGGCAGCGCACCGGCCGACCGATCATGCTCGAAGTCGACGGCGGCGTGAAAGCCGACAACATCGCGTCGATCGCGCGGGCCGGCGCCGACACGTTCGTCGCCGGGTCCGCGATCTTCGGCGCGCCGGATTACGCGGCGATGATCGCGAAGATGCGCGACGAGCTCGCGTCGACGAAGTGAGCGGGACACCAGCGCGAGCAGGGCGAGGCCAAGGACGCCCGCGCGAGCAGGGCGAAGCCAGGCCCGAAGGGTGCGTCTGCGAGCGCGGACGGCGCCCGACACGCGACCAATCATTCGACGCATTGGTTGCAAGGAGGGCGCAACGAAGGGCGCGTCCGCAAGCGATTGAGGTCGGCCGACCGTGGATCGGTTTGCATTTCGCACTTCGCACGGAGCCCGTGAAGTGAGTGCAGACGTGCGGGCCATGCCGTCCTTCGATGTCAGCGCGATTGCGTTCGACCTCGACGGGACGCTGCTCGACACCATCGCCGACCTCGCCGGCGCAGTGAACGCGCTGCTCGCGGAACGCGGCCATGCGCCGCTCCCGCAGGACACGGTGCGCGCGCTGGTCGGCAAGGGCATGGCCAATCTCGTGCGCCGGGCGCTTGCGCTGGCGACGTCTCGCGCACCCGAGTCGATCGACGACACGACGCTGGCGGCGGCGCTCGCGCGCTACCAGGCACTCTATTCGGCAGAGCTCGGCCGCGCGACGCAGCCCTTTCCCGGCCTCGTCGACTGCCTCGACCGGCTGCGCGCTGCGGGCTTTCCGCTGGCGATCATCACCAACAAGGCGACGCGGTTCGTGCGCCCGCATCTCGCTTTGGCAGGCATCGCCGATCGCTTCGACGTGATCGTCGGCGGCGACGACCTCCCGGCGAAGAAGCCCGACCCAGGCCCGCTGCTGCACGTCGCCGCCGCCTTCGGCATCGCGCCCTCGCGCCTGCTGATGGTCGGCGATTCGGCGAACGACGTGCTGGCGGCGCGCGCCGCCGGCTGTCCTGTCGTCGTGGTCCCGCACGGCTACCGCGAAGGCCGGCCGGTGCAGGAACTTGAGGCCGATGGTATAGTGGCCTCGCTGGCCGCGGTCCCCGACTGCGTCCGGCCCTTTGCCCCGGAACTCACGTGAGCTTCGACCTATTCGACCGCAACGGCCCCGTCGTCCTGACGGGGTGGTGGCGCGCAGGCGACTGGCGCTGGCAGCGCTCCTGATCCCCTGCGCCCGGCGTCGCGCGCCCAAGCGACGTCACACCGAAATCGTTGCCGTGTTGTAAGAACCGTCGAAGCGCCATGACCGAAGCCGAATTCCGCGCCCTCGCCGCGCAAGGACACAACCGCGTTCCGCTCGTCCTCGAGACGTTCGCGGACCTCGACACGCCGCTGTCGCTCTACGTCAAGCTCGCCAACGCGCCGCACACGTTCCTGCTGGAATCCGTCGTCGGCGGCGAGCGGTTCGGGCGCTATTCGTTCATCGGACTTCCGGCGCGGACGCGCATTCGCGCCCGCGGCACCTCGATCGAGGTCGACGAAGGCGGCGTGGTCGTCGAGCGGCACGAAGGTGATCCGCTGGCGTTCATCGGCGAATTCCTGCGCCGCTACCGCGTTGCGCCGCGTCCCGGGCTGCCGCGCTTCTGCGGCGGGCTCGCCGGTTATTTCGGCTACGACACGGTGCGGCACATCGAGCCGCGTCTCGCCGACTCGGCGCCGCCCGCCGGCGGGGGGCTTGCCGACATTCCCGACCTGCAGCTCCTGCTGACCGAGGAGCTCGCCGTCGTCGACAATCTCGCCGGCAAGATCTATCTCATCGTCTATGCGGACCCGGGACAGGCCGGCGCGTACGCGCAGGGAATGGCGCGGCTCACGGCGCTGCGCCGGCGCCTGCGCGAGCCGGTCGCGATTCCGTTCGAGACGGGCGCCGCGCGCGACGCAGGCCGCCAGCGAGTCCGGCGCCGAGCGCTTCCAGGATGCGGTACGCCGCGCGAAGGACTACATCGCCGCGGGCGACATCATGCAGGTCGTGCTGTCGCAGCGGCTCGCGCGGCCGTTCGCGTCCTCGCCGCTGTCGCTCTACCGCGCGCTGCGCTCGCTCAATCCGTCGCCGTACATGTTCTATTACGACTTCGGCGATTTCCACGTCGTCGGCGCGTCGCCGGAGATCCTCGTGCGCAAGGAGGGCGCGAACATCACGCTGCGCCCGATCGCCGGCACCCGCCCGCGCGGCGCGACGCGCGAGGCCGACGAGAAGCTCGCGCAGGAGCTGCTCGCCGATCCCAAGGAGCGCGCCGAGCACGTGATGCTGGTCGACCTCGGCCGCAACGACGTCGGCCGCGTCGCGCAGACCGGCACCGTCAGCGTCACCGAGCAGATGGCGATCGAGCGCTACTCGCACGTGATGCACATCGTCTCCAACGTCGAGGGCCTGCTGAAGCCCGGCCTCACCAGCATCGACGTGCTGCGCGCCTCGTTTCCCGCCGGCACGGTCAGCGGGGCGCCCAAGGTGCGGGCGATGGAGATCATCGACGAGCTCGAGCCGACGCGTCGCGGCATCTACGCCGGCGCGGTCGGCTACGTGAGCTTCCAGGACGACATGGACACCGCGATCGCGATCCGCACCGCGGTGGTCAAGGACGGCATGCTCTACGTGCAGGCGGGCGCCGGCATCGTCCACGACTCGGTGCCGGAGGCCGAGTGGACCGAGACGCAGAACAAGGCGCGCGCGATCCTGCGCGCCGCCGACATGGTGCAGCAGGGCCTCGACGCGGAAGCCTGACCATGCTGCTGATGATCGACAACTACGACAGCTTCACCTACAACCTCGTCCAGTATCTCGGCGAGCTGGGCGCCGACGTGCACGTCCATCGCAACGACGCGATCACGCTCTCCGAGATCGCCGCGTGGGAGCCGGAGCTGATCGTGATCTCGCCGGGGCCGTGCACGCCGAACGAGGCGGGCATCTCGGTGCCGCTGATCCAGCGCTTCGCCGGGAAGATCCCGATCCTCGGCGTGTGCCTCGGCCACCAGGCGATCGGCCAGGCGTTCGGCGGCAAGATCGTGCGCGCGCAGCGCGTGATGCACGGCAAGCTCTCGTCCGTCACGCACGACGACCGCGGCGTCTTCGCCGGACTGCCGTCGCCGTTCGCGGCGACGCGCTACCACTCGCTCGCGATCGACCGGGCATCGCTGCCGGCGATGCTCGAAGTCACCGCGACGGCGGACGATGGCGAAATCATGGGCGTGCGGCACCGCGAGCTCGCGGTCGAGGGCGTCCAGTTCCATCCCGAAGCGATCCTGACCGAGCACGGCAAGCGCCTGCTCGCGAACTTCCTCGCCGGCGCGGCAACGGCCCGCGCGGCGATCGGCAAATCCCAATCCACCAAGGCGAAACGACCATGACCATCTCCCTGCAGGACGCGCTGCTACGCACGATCGAGCACCGCGAAATCTTCGCCGACGAAATGCTGTCGATCATGCGCCGCATCATGAGCGGCGAAGTGACGCCGGTGATGATCGCCGCGCTGACGGTCGGCCTTCGCGTGAAGAAGGAGACGGTGGGCGAGATCGCCGCCGCCGCGCAGGTGATGCGCGAGTTCGCGACCAAGGTCGACGTGCCCGATCACACGCACCTCGTCGACATCGTCGGCACCGGCGGCGATTCGGCGCACACGTTCAACATCTCGACGGCGTCGATGTTCGTCGCGGCGGCGGCGGGCGCGCGCGTCGCGAAGCACGGCGGCCGCTCGGTGTCGTCGAAGTCGGGCAGCGTCGACGTGCTCGAGGCGCTCGGCGCCAACATGATGCTGAAGCCCGCGCAGATCGCGCAGTCGATCATGGAGTGCGGCATCGGCTTCATGTTCGCGCCGAACCACCACAGCGCGATGAAGCACGCGGCGCCGGTGCGAAAGGAGCTCGGCGTGCGCACGATCTTCAACATCCTCGGCCCGCTCACCAATCCGGCCGGCGCGCCGAATCAGCTTCTCGGCGTGTTCCATCCCGACCTCGTCGGCATCCTGGTGCGCGTGCTGCAGCAGCTCGGCAGCAAGCACGTGCTGGTCGTCCACGGCAAGGATGGCATGGACGAGATCTCGCTCGGCGCCGCCACGCTCGTCGGCGAGCTGAAGGACGGCGAGGTGCGCGAATACGAGATCCATCCGGAGGATTTCGGGCTCTCGATGGTCAGCAACCGCGGTCTCAAGGTCGCCGACGCGGCCGAGTCGAAGGAGATGGTGCTGGAGGCGCTGTCGGGCACCGCGGGGACGCCGCGCGAGATCGTCACGCTCAACGCCGGGGCGGCGCTGTATGCCGCGGATGTCGTCGGCTCGATCGCCGAAGGCATCGAGGCCGCGCGCGGGGCCATCCTGTCGGGCGCCGCGCGGCGCAAGCTCGATGAATTCGTCGCGCTGACGCAGAAGCTCGGCACGGCAACGGCCTGATCGGCCCCGATGTCGGACATCCTCGCGCGGATCCTCGCCACCAAGGCGGACGAGATCGCCGCGGCGCGGCGGGCGCGACCGCTCGGCGAGATCGAGTCCGCGGCACGAAGCGCGTCGGCGCCGCGCGACTTCGTCGGTGCGATTCGCGCGAAGATCGCCGACGGTCGTCCGGCAGTCATCGCCGAGATCAAGAAGGCGAGCCCCAGTCGAGGTGTGCTGCGCGCCGATTTCGATCCCGCGGCGATCGCGACGGCGTACGAGCGCGGCGGCGCGGCGTGCCTGTCGGTGTTGACCGATGCCACCTATTTCCAGGGCAGCGCCGCGCACCTCGCCGCGGCGCGCGCCGCATGCGGGCTGCCGGTGCTGCGCAAGGATTTCATCGTCGACGAATATCAGATCGCCGAAGCGCGCGCGATGGGCGCGGACGCGATCCTGCTGATCGTCGCGGCGCTCGATGACTGCCCGGCTCGCTGCGCTCGAAGCCTGCGCCCACGCGCACGCCCTCGCCGTGCTGGTCGAGGTGCACACGGGGGCCGAGCTCGATCGCGCGCTGGCCTTGGCGACGCCGCTCATCGGGATCAACAACCGCAATCTGCGCACGTTCGACGTGACGCTCACGACGACATTGGACCTCCTGCCGCGCATTCCTTCGGATCGCATCGTCGTGACGGAGAGCGGCATTCTTGGCCCCGCCGACGTGGCGGCGATGCGTGCGCAAGGCGTCGGCGCTTTCCTGGTCGGCGAAACGCTGATGCGCGCGGACGACCCCGGCGTGGCGCTGGCGAGTCTCATCGCCTGATCGCCGCAAACGCGAGTCGCGCCGACGGCGCGATGCCGCCGCGCCACAATCCTTCGGTGCTATGATGCGCTGCCGTTGCGGCGAGGCGCCGAGAGCGCGCACCCGCGAGCGCGCTGCATCCGCCTCGCGCGGCAGCGCCGGCCTGCCACTTTTTCCGGAGAGCGAGAACCGTGTCGGCCATCAATCGCCGAGGGCGTCAGCAAGCACTGGACGACGGCCGAAGGCGAGGTGCGCGCGGTCGACGGCCTGTCGTTCGCGTTCGCGCCGGGCACGCTCAACGTGCTGCTTGGCCCATCGGGCTGCGGCAAGTCGACGACGCTGCGGCTGATCGCGGGCCTCGAGACCGCGGACGCGGGCCGGATCCTGATCGATGGACGCGACGTCACCCATCTGCCGCCCTCGGCGCGCAACATCTCGATGGTCTTCCAGTCGTATGCGCTGTTCCCGCATCTGTCGGTCGGCGAGAACATCGTGTTCGGGCTGAAGGTGAGGAAGGTCGCGGCCGCGGACGTGAGGCGGCGCCTCGCGCGCGTCGCCGATCTGCTCGGCATCACCGAGCTTCTGCAGACGAAAGCCCGGGCAGCTTTCCGGCGGCCAGCAGCAGCGCGTCGCGCTCGGTCGCGCGATCATCGCCGAGGCGCCGGTCTGCCTGATGGACGAGCCGCTGTCGAACCTCGACGCGCAGCTGCGCCAGACTATGCGCAGCGAGATTCGCGAGCTGCAGCAGAAGCTCGGCGTCACCATGGTGTACGTCACGCACGACCAGGCCGAGGCGATGTCGATGGCCGATCGCGTCGTGCTGCTCAACTGCGGGCGCCTCGAGCAGAACGCGGCGCCGGCCGAGCTCTACGAGAATCCCGCGAACGAGTTCGTCGCGCGCTTCGTCGGCACGCCGCCGATGAACCTGTTGCCGCTCGCCGCCGGCCGCGACGGCGCGGTCATCGCCGGCACCGATGGCCCGGCGGTCGCGGCTGCGGACTGTGCAGGACTGACGCTCGGCGTTCGGCCCGAGCACATCCGCCTCGAATTCGAGCGCGGCGCGCGGGCCGACGTCGCCGCGATCGAATATCTCGGCGCCGATTCGCTGGTCACCTGCCGTCTCGGCGCGGCGACGCTGACGGCCCGCGTGCCGGGCAGCGTCGGCGTCGCGCGCGGCGATCCGGCGTGGCTCTCGTGGCCGGTCGGTGCGCAGCACATCTTCGATCGCGACGGCACGCGCCGCAACGATCGCGCCGGTCACAGGATTGAAACGCAGTACGCCTGACCATGATTCGTTCCGTTCCCTCTGAGGAGAAGCCCATGTCCCGATCCTTGCTTGCCCGCGCCGCCGCGGCCCTCGCCGCCCTGCTCGTCTGCGCCTTCGCGCACGCGCAGGCACCCGTCGAGGTCTCTTTCTACTACCCGGTGGCGGTCGGCGGACCGATCACGAAGATCATCGACGGCCTCGCCGCCGACTTCGAGAAGGAGAACCCCGGCATCAAGGTGAAGTCGATCTACACGGGCACCTACCAGGACTCGATCACCAAGGCGCTGACGGCGGTGAAGAGCAACGACGCTCCCGGTGACGGCGATCCTGCTCTCCACCGACATGTTCACGCTGATCGACGAGGACGCGATCCAGCCGTTCGACGATCTCGTCAAGACGCCCGAGGACAAGGCGTGGCTCGCGAGCTTCTACCCGGCGTTCATGGAGAACAGCCAGACCGGCGGCAAGACCTGGGGCATTCCGTTCCAGCGCTCGACGATCGTCCTCTACTACAACAAGGAGGCGTTCAAGGAAGCGGGGCTCGATCCGAACCGCCCGCCGGCGACGTGGAAGGAGCAGGTCGAGTACGCGCAGAAGCTCACCAAGCACGACGCCGCGGGCAAGGTCACGCAGTGGGGCATCCAGATCCCGTCGTCGGGATTCCCGTACTGGCTGTTCCAGGCGCTCGCGATCGAGGCGGGCACGAACCTGATGAACAGCGCAGGCACGCAGACCTACTACGACCGTCCCGAAGTGATCGAGGCGCTCACGTACTGGGTCGACCTCGTCAACAAGTACAAGGTGCACCCGCAGGGCATCGTCGAATGGGGCACGACGCCGAAGGACTTCTTCGAGAAGAAGGTCGCGATGATGTGGACGACGACCGGCAATCTCACCAACGTGAAGACCAACGCCAAGTTCGACTTCGGCGTCGCGATGCTGCCCGCGGGCAAGCAGCGCGGCAGCCCGACCGGCGGCGGCAATTTCTACCTCTTCAAGAAGTCGACGCCGGCGCAGCGCGAGGCCGCCTTCAAGTTCATCAAGTGGATGACCTCGCCGCAGCGCGCCGCGCAGTGGGGCATCGACACGGGCTACGTCGCCGTCCGCGCCGACGCGTGGGAGACGCCGGTGATGAAGCAGTATGTCGCGGGCTTTCCGGCGGCCGCGGTCGCGCGCGACCAGCTGCCGTTCGCGAAGGCGGAGCTCTCGACGCACGACAACCAGCGCGTGACCAAGGCGCTGAACGACGGCCTGCAGGCTGCGCTCACCGGCACCAAGACGCCCGAGCAGGCGATGAAGGACTCGCAGCGCGAAGCGGAGCGGCTCCTCAAGTCCTACAAATAGTTGAGTGTCATCGGGCTCGTTCAACCGGCGCGCGCGAAAGGCGCGCCGGTTAACTCGCTGGCCAGGCCGGGACGCGCGCCATTGCGCCGTCGCGCCAAGCCGGGATGCGCGTCATTAATTCGCTGTCGCGCCGGGCCGGGTGCCGACCAACCTGCGGGCTGCAACGAAACGCGATGAGACTCCGGTGACGCGCACGACGCAATGGCTGTACGGCTGGCTGCTGCTGCTGCCCGCGGCGGTGCTGCTCGCCGCGTTCACGCACTATCCGGCGGTCGCGACGCTGTGGCACAGCTTCCTGTCGACGCCGAAGGGCGCCCGCCCCGCCGTATGGAACGGCTTCGACAATTACGCGCAGCTCTCCGCCGACCCGATCTTCTGGCAGGCGCTCACGAACAATCTCTGGTACGCGCGTCGGCACGATTCCCGTGTCGATTGCGCTGTCGCTGCTGATGGCGATCTGGGTCAACGGAAAGATCGCTGGACGCGGCTTCCTGCGCCTCGCCTATTTCACGCCGACGATACTGCCGATGATCGCGGTCGCGAACATCTGGCTCTTCTTCTACACGCCCGAATACGGGCTTCTCGAGAAGCTGCTGGCGCCGTTCGGCGTTGCCGCGCACAACTGGCTCGGCAGCAAGAGCACCGCGCTGCCGTGCCTGATGGTCGTCACGGTCTGGAAGGAAGCCGGCTTCTTCATGATCTTCTACCTCGCGGCGCTGCAGTCGATGTCGCCGCGCCTCGCCGAGGCGGCGGCGATCGAGGGCGCGTCGCGCTGGTACTTCTTCCGCCGCGATCACGTTCCCGCTGCTGATGCCGACGACGCTGTTCGTCCTCGTCAACGCGGTGATCAACGCGTTCCGCATGGTCGACCACGTCGTGGTGATGACGCGCGGCGGACCGGACAACGCGACCTCGCTGCTGCTCTACTACATCTACGAGATCGGATTCCGCTTCTGGGACACGGGCTACGCTGCGGCGCTGACGATGGTGCTGCTTGCGATCCTCGGCGTCGCCGCGCTCGCGCAGTTCTGGTTCGTCGAGCGCAAGGTGCATTACCAGTGAGCACGAGCGCCACCGACGGCTTCGCGCACGCGCTCGAGTCGGCGGGCGCGTGGCTGCTGGGGCTCCTGTGGCTGCTGCCGCTGGTCTTCGCGTTCTGGACGGCGTTCCACCCGGGCGAGTACTCGACCCATTTCGTCCTCGACGCGCCGCTGACGCTCGACAACTTCGCGCGGGCCTGGGCGGCCGCGCCGTTCGCGCGCTATTTCGTCAACACGCTGATGCTGGTGACGATGGTGCTCGCGGTCCAGCTCGTGCTGGTGACGCTCGCGGGCTACGCATTCGCGCGCTTCGAGTTTCCCGGCCGCGGCGTGCTGTTCGCGCTGGTGCTGGTCCAGCTGATGGTGATGCCGGACGTGCTGATCGTCGAGAACTATCGGACCATGGCGGCGCTCGGCCTCAAGGACACGATCGTCGCCATCGGGCTCCCGTACATGGCGAGCGCCTTCGGCATCTTCCTGCTGCGGCAGACGTTCAAGACGGTGCCGCGCGAGCTCGACGAGGCGGCGCGCATCGAGGGCTGCGGGCCGCTCGGCGTGCTCTGGCGCGTGTATGTCCCGTTGGCACGGCCGGTCTATCTCGCCTATGCTCTCGTCAGCGTGAGCTTCCACTGGAACAATTTCCTCTGGCCGCTCATCATCACCAATTCGGTCGAGGCCCGTCCGCTCACGGTGGGCCTGCAGGTTTTCTCCGCGACCGACCAGGGGATCGACTGGTCGATCATCAATGCGGCCACGCTGCTGTCCACGGCCCCGCTGCTGGTGGCCTTTCTCCTTTTTCAGCGACAATTCGTCCAGAGTTTCATGAGGGCCGGAATCCGATGAAGTTGATGACGTGGAATACTCAATGGTGCCGCGGCATCGACGGCCGGGTCGATCCGGCGCGCATCGTTGCCGAGGCGAAGCGGATCTCCGACTTCGACGTGCTCTGCCTGCAGGAGATCGCGGACAACTTTCCCGATCCGCGCCTCGCGGGCAGCGCGGGAGAAAATCAGTTCGAGGCGATCGCGGCCGCACTGCCCGGTTACACCGCGCATTGCGCGATTGCGGTGGATCATCCGGCCGAGAACGGGCGCCGCCGCCGCTTCGGCAACATGATCCTGTCGCGGCTGCCGGTGGGGCAGGTGTTCCGGCACCTGCTGCCGTTTCCCGGTGGAGCCCGGGCGTCAACGGCATGCCGCGGATCGCGCTCGAGGTGGCGGTCGACGCGCCCTTCGGCGAGATTCGCATCATCACGACGCACCTCGAGTGGTATTCGAAGGTCCAGCGCACCGCGCAGATCGAGGCGCTCCGCGCGATCTACGCCGACGGGCGCGCGCACGCCCGGCTGGGATCGATCACCGACACGTCGGGCGGCTCCTTCCACACGCACCTGCGCCCGGCGGCCACGGTGTTCACCGGCGATTTCAACCTCGAGCCGGAGGATCCGCTGCATGCGCGGATGCTTGCGCCATTCGACCGGGACACGCCGCCACTGGTCGACGCGTGGGAGACGCTGCACCCCGGCGTCCCGCATCCGTCGACATTCTGCATCTACATGAAGATGACGCCCGGCGGCTCCGAGCTTCATTGCGACTTCTATTTCGCGAGCGCCGACCTCGTGCCGCGCCTGAAGTCGATTCGCGTCGATCAGGAGACGCAGGCGTCCGACCACCAGCCGGTGATCCTCGAGATCGTCTAGCCTGGCGCCGCGCGGGTGCGCCTCAGGCCCACGGCGGCTTGCCGCTCAGCACGTTCCGGAGACGGCGAAACGGGAGTGCCAGCCACCAGCGCAGGCTCGCCCGGCGCATCACTTCCGCCTGTTGCGCAGAAAGTTCATAGGCGATGCGGGACTGCTCGGCGTCGCTGCTCGCGGCCGCGGCGACCGCCGCCCGCAGTGCGTCGCGCAGCGCCGGCGCTTCGGCGTCGCCGGCGACGGGAGCCGACGCCTGCCGCGCCGCGCGCTCGCGCTCCAGCGCGAGATAGCCGCGCGTGACGTCCTCGTAATTGCGATAGACCCACTCGTCGCGATCGGCGAGCACCGACAGCTGCGGCACCACCGCCGCGAGCGTCGCGGCCGCCCCGCTTGCGACCGCGATGAAATAGAGCGGGCGCGCATGTCCTTGTGTCGGGGCGTCGGCGGCATCTTCGCTCACTTCGAAGATCTCGCCGCGGGCCTCGCCCTGCTCGGGCCAGACGACCGAGAAGAAACCAGGCCGCTGGCCGTACCACGCGAGGTGCGCGAAGCGCGGCGCGAGCAGCCCCTGGAGCTCGTCGCGATAGAGCTCGCGGACGTGAAATTCGTTGACGGTGTTGCGCTTGTCCGTGTATTCGGCCCTGTTGGGGCACGACACGATGAAGAGGCCCTCCGGCCGCAGCACGCGACGCACCTCGTCGAGGAACGCCTCCTGCGCGGCGATGTGCTCGATCGTCTCGAACGAAACGACGGCGTCGAAGGAAGCGTCGGGAAACGGCAGTGCTGCGCAATCGGCAGCGCGGAAGTCGAGGTTGCGCCGGTCCGCGTAGCGGGCGCGGGCGTGATCGATCGCGACCGTCGCGAGGTCGACGCCGGTGACCTTGCGTGCATTGCGGGCGAGAAGCGCGCTGCCGTAGCCCTCGCCGCAGGCGACATCGAGCACGTCACGATCCTTCACGAGCGGCGCCGCGAAATGGTAGCGATGCCAGTGCTCGTACCAGATCTCGCCGGGCGCGCCGGGAATGAACCGCTCCCCGGTGAAGGGCAGCGTATCGCTCACGGGACCACGCGGGCGGATCGCGTCAGGGCGCGCGCCACCGTGCGGGCACGCGGAAATGGCGCGGCACGGCGGGAGAACAGCGCATCGGAGCTTTGGAACATCGCGGCGTCTCCTGGGCAGTGCCCGCGTCAGCGGGCGAAGCAAGGCGTGATTCTACGCGCGCGGGCCGGCTGCGCCTCGCCGTCGGACTCCGCTAGAATGACGCACCCCGCGCGCATGCCCTTCGCCTTGATCGACGTCATCATCCCTGTCTACCGCGGGCTTGCCGAAACCCGGCGCTGCCTCGACAGCGTCCTCGCGGCGCGCTGCACCGTGCCGCGCGAAACGATTGTCGTCGACGACGCGACGCCGGAGCCGGAAATTGCGGATCTCCTCCGCCGGCTCTCGCGCGACCGCGCGATCACCCTGGTCGTCCATCCCGAGAATCGCGGGTTCGTGCGCGCCGTCAACGCGGGCATGTCGCTGCACGATGGCCGCGACGTCCTGCTCCTCAACAGCGACACGGAAGTCGCCGACGGGTGGCTCGACCGCATTGCCGCCTGCGGGGCGCGCGACACGCGAGCCGGCACGGTCACGCCGTTTTCGAACAACGCGACGATCTGCAGCTTTCCCGAATTCGTCGCGCGAAACGACCTGCCGCCCGGCGTGACGACGCGCGAGCTCGACCGGATCTTTGCCGAAGCGAACCCGGGACAGGCGATCGAGATTCCCACTGCGGTAGGATTCTGCATGTGGATCTCCCGGCATTGCCTGGCGACAACGGGCCTCTTCGACGAGGCGGCGTTCGGCAAGGGCTATGGCGAGGAGGTGGATTTCTGCATGCGGGCGTCCCGTGCCGGCTTTCGCCACTGGCTTTGCGGCGACACGTTCGTCTATCACGCCGGCGAGGTGTCGTTCGGCGGTGCGGGCGTCGAGCGCCGGGCCGAAGCGCAGCGGATCGTCGATGAGCGCTATCCCGAGTTCCAGCCCGCGGTGCGCGACTTCGTGACGCGCGATACGCCGAAGCCGTTGCGGGAAAGGGTGCGCGCGCGGCTCGCCGCGAGTCCCGCGACGCGTGTCTCGCATTCCCGCGCGACAGCGGGCTGACGCATGGCGTGGAATCCGTGCTTGACCTGGGATGAACCGACCGGTGCCTGACGCGGCCTACACCGTCTCCCTCGACGTGGCCCAGCCCGGGCTCGTCGTGCTGATCGTCGTCGGGCCGGACGACGTGCCCGCGCTCGAGACGACCGTTCGCGCCATCGCCGATCATGCGGTGCTGTCGGCGGTCCACGTGTGTCTTGCGCCTCGCGGTCTCGACGCGGCGGCGCGGAACGAGTTGCGGCGGATCGGCGCGCAACTCGACGACCGGCACGAGCGGAGCGAGGTCGGCGTGGATGCCGACGCGGGCTTCGCCACGTTGCTGCGCGAGATTGCCGCGGCGCATCCCGCGCGCGATGTCGTGCTGGTGGCCGCGGGCGCGATCCTGCCTTTTGCATGGGACGCACGCCTCGCCAAGGCGGCGCACGCCGAGCCCGGAATCGCTGCCGCGGTCCCGATGTGCGACGTGTCCCCGCTCTACGCGCTGGTCGACGAGAAATTCCGCGGCGGCGCCGCGAACCCCGCGCACGTCGACCGCTCGGCATACAGCATGGGCAACCGGAGCTACTACGAGATTCCGGGCATCCACCCCGTCTGCGCGTATCTGCGGCGCGCGGCGCTCGACGCGGCGCTGCCGTTCGTGATGGCCGCCGGCCCGGAGCCGCAGCCGGTGCTCGATGCGCTGGTGGCGCGCTGGCGCGCGATCGGCAATGCCGCCGTGATCGTCGATTACCTCTACGTCGGCTATGCGGGACGCGCGCTCGCGCCGGCCGATCACGTGGACTTCGAGCAGACCGCCTTCCTGCGCGACTCGCCGCTCGGCGGTTTGCGCCGCGCGGTGAACGAGGCGATCGAGCGCGGCCTGCCGCCGGTGTCGACTCCGGGGCTCGACGCGCGTCCGGTGCAGCTTCACATCATGCATTTCTGGGGCGGTGGCCTCGAGCGGTGGGTGCGCGATTTCGGCCGCGCCGACCCGACGCGGATCAACATGATCCTGGCGACCTACCGGATCGGCGACACCGGCGGCCAGCGGATCGTGCTCTATTCCGATCCCGCTTCCCGCGTTCCCGTACGCACGTGGGACATCGCACGACCCATTCGCTCGACCGCGTCGTCCTCCCTCGAGTACCGCCGCATCCTCACGCAGGTTCTCGACGAATTCGACGTCGAGGCGATCATCGTTTCGTCCCTCATCGGGCACGCGCTCGATGCGCTGACGCAACCCCGGAAGACACTCGTCGTCTGCCACGATTTCTATCCCGTCTGCCAGGCGATCAATCCGCGCTTCGGAACGCCGTGCGTGCGCTGCACCCTCGAGGACCTGCGCCGCTGCGCCGAGGCGAATCGTCTCAACGACCTCTTCCACGACCAGACGAGCGAGGAATGGCAGGCGATGCGCGAGCGTTACGTGACGCTGCTCCTCGAGCACGGCATCGAGATGGTCGTCCCGTCGCCGTCGGTCGGCGCCACGCTGCGCCTTCTTGCGCCGCGCCTTGCCGGCGTACGCACGCACGTGATCCCCCACGGGATGGATCAGACGGCGGCGCGACTTCCGGTCCCGACCCGCACCGCGACGGCGCCGCTGCGCATCGTCGTGCTCGGCCGGATGTCGGTGCGCAAAGGCGCGGATCTGCTGCGCGCCGCCGCGCCGGGGCTTGCGGGGCTCGCCGAAATCACGCTGGTGGGCGGCGGCGAACAGGGCGTCGCGCTGGCGCAGGAATGCGGCTGGACGTGCATCGAGCGCTACGACCAGGAGGCTCTGCCCGGCATGCTGCGCGAGCTTGCGCCCCACGCGGGACTCCTCGCTTCGATCGTGCCCGAATCGTTCAGCTACACGCTGAGCGAGCTGACGGGTCTCGGCGTGCCGCCGCTCGTGACGGATCTCGGCAGCTTCAGGGACCGCGTCGTGCACGGCGAGAACGGCTTTCGGTTCGACGCGGACAAGGACGCGCTGGTCGCGCTCGTGCGCACGCTGCACGATCGGCCGGAAATGCTGGACGTCGTGGCGCGCAACCTCGCGGCCCAGCCGCCGGGGCGGACGACTGCCGAAATGGTGAACGACTATCGTGCGCTCGTTCCGCTCGCGGCGCGGCCGGTCGCGCGGTTCCGGGTCGGGATCGGCGCGCAGACGGGATTGACCGAGCCGTACCGCCAGCTCACCGCCGCGTATGCGGAGCTGACGGGCGCCTATGCCGAAAGCGCGAAGGCCTATGCGGGCACGAAGGACGCCTACGCCCAGAGCATGGCTGCCTACGAGCACACCCGCGCGGCATTCGAGCGGGCGAACGGCGACCTCGGCCGCCTGCGGGCGATCTACCACAGATTCGCGCACGATCTTGGCTCGCTCAACCTGGCGACGCATCCGTGGCGCGCGCGACGCGCGGCCGAGCTCGTGCTCGCGCTTCGCAACGAGATCAACGCACTCGACTCGACCGCCCCCGCGAATGCCAAGGGTGACGCAGCGGGGAAGTGACGGTCGCGCGCGCGCCGTTGCGTCCCTCCCTGCGGCGGAATCAGTTGTCCGGGCATTGCGTCGCCGGTTGGGTCCGCTCGGATAATCGATGCGCCGCGTGAGGAGCGCCGGGTGCCGACCGCGATTCCGCTGATCCAGTCGGAACGAAAGCTCGACGGGCTGCACGGGCTGCGCGCGGTCGCCGCGACGGCGGTCGTGCTGTTTCACCTCGAAGCGATGCCGGGTGTGCCGCGCGATCCGTGGCTCGCGACGCTCGCGGGCACTTTCTATCTCAGCGTCCAGCTCTTCTTCGTCATCAGCGCGTTTTCGCTTTATCACTCGAGCCGCTACGCGCCGGCACGCTATCCTGCCTATCTCGTGAAGCGTTTCTTCCGGATCGCGCCGCTCTATTACGTGATGCTGGGCTACGTCGCGTGGCGCATGGGCTTTCCCGGCTGGGGCGAGTTCCTCGCCAACGCGACGTTCACGTTCAACCTCTTTCCGGGGCTGGAGCAGGGGATGGTCTTCGCCGGCTGGTCGGTCGGCGTGGAAATGATCTTCTACCTCATGCTGCCGGGACTGCTTTTCCTCCTGCGCAGCCGAATCGCGTACGCGCTGCTGTTCGTCGCCACCACGGCCATGAGCGTCATGCTCTGGCGCTTCACCGCCGGGTCGACGACGCTGCATGAAAATTTTGCCTACTACTCGCTGATCGGGAACCTGCCGGCCTTTGCCGCCGGGCTCTTCGCCTATCGCGTGTTCATCGTCCTCGACCGGAGCCCGCGCCACGCGTGGGCAAACCACGCCTTCGCCGCGACGTTCGTGCTGGCGCTGGCGCTCGCCGTCATCGATCCCCTGGAACTCCACTGGCGTGCGAGCGGTCTCTACTTCGCCGCGTGGGCGTTGCCCTTCGCGGTGCTGTGCCTGTGGCAGGCGCTCTATCCCGGCAGGCTCATGCGCGCGCGGCTCGCGCAATGGCTCGCCGATCGCAGCTTCAGCATCTACCTGCTGCATCCCGTCGTGCTGGCGGTGCTGCGGCGCGGCTACCAGTGGCTGGGCGACCGGGGGGTTCCGGATGGCGGTTGGCTCTATCCCGCGTGCGTCGCGGGCGCGCTTTTCGCTCTGCTGGGTGCCGCCGAGATCACGTACCGGTGCGTCGAATTGCCGGGCATCGCCGTCGGACGGAGATTCGCCGCGCGCATCAATGCGGGGGGAAAGCCCATTCGTCCGTCGCAGTCGTCGCTTGAGCCAGGACGGTGAAGCGGCGATAATCGCAGTTTTCCCGGAGCCCGTCGCATGACCCTTGCGGAAACAGGCGTGGCCATCGGCGCGGAGCGGTTCACCTGGGCCGGGCAACTCTCGCCGCGCATGCTGAAGTCGCCCTGGTGGATCGGGCACATCCCGTTCGCCTACGAGCTGATCGGCCGGCTGCGTCCGCGGACCATCGTCGAGCTCGGCACGTACAGCGGATCGTCGTTCGCCGCGTTCTGCCAGGCGGTCGAGGCGTGCGGCATCGACAGCAGGTGCTACGGCATCGACCTGTGGCAGGGCGACATCCACATGGGGAAGTTCGACGAGGACCTGTTCCAGGAGATTTCCGGGTACATGGCCGCGACCTATCCCGGCATCGCCACGCTCGTGCGCCAGGATTTCAACGAGGCGGTGGCACTGTTCGACGACAAGTCGGTCGACCTTCTGCACATCGACGGCACGCATACGTTCGAGGCCGTGAGCAACGATTTCCACACCTGGTTCCCGAAGCTCTCCGACCGCGCGGTGGTGCTGTTCCACGACACCAACGTCACCGTGCAGAACACCGGCGAGGCCGCGCTGCGCTTCGGCGTCCGCAGGTTCTTCGACAGCGTCAAGGCGCAATACCCGCATTTCGAGTTTTCGCACTGCTGGGGCCTCGGCGTGCTGGTCGTCGGCCGCGAGGTGCCGCCCGCGGTGACCGAGCTGGTCGAGATGTCCCGCGACCCGGCATTCGACAAGTGGTTCGCGGAGCAGGGCGCCCGCGTGTCGAAGCGCTTCGAGGACATGCACGTCGCGCTGCCCGTGCACGGCGCATTTGCGCCGGCGCCGCCGCTGCCGCTGTGGCGGCGCGGCATCAACAAGCTGCAGCGCATCCTGCGGCGCCTCGTCCGGATCGTGCGGCCGGCCTAGCGGCAGTCCCGCCGGGCGCGCGGCGCGCCCGACCTCGCAACACCCCGATCGATGACCCAAGAAAAACTCGTCAAGCTCATCGCGTTCTATTTTCCCCAGCTGCACGCCATCCCCGAGAACGACGAATGGTGGGGCAAGGGCTTCACCGACTGGGTCAACGTGCGCCGTGCGAAGCCGCAGTTCCGCGGCCATTATCAGCCGCGCGTGCCGCTTGACGAACGCTATTACGACCAGTCCGATCCACGCACGATCGAATGGCAGATCGACCTCGCGAAGCGGCACGGCGTGCACGGCTTCTGCCATTACCACTACTGGTTCGACGGCAAGCAGCTCCTCGAGACGCCGACCAACATCGTGCTCGAGCGCAAGGACATCGACTTCCCGTTCTGCCTCGCGTGGGCGAACGAGACGTGGTCGCGGCGCTGGGACGGACGCGACCATCACATCCTGCAGGAGCAGACGCACAAGCCCGATCCGGCGCTGTGGCGCCGCCACTTCGAGTACCTGTTTCGCGCCTGGAGCGACGAGCGCGCGATCAAGGTCGACGGCAAGCCGGTATTCCTGATCTACCGCGCCCACCGCATCCACGAGATCGAGCGCATGTTCGATCTGTGGCGCGAGCTCGCGCGCGAGCGCGGGCTGCCTGGCCTCTATCTCGTCTCGATGAAGCAGTACGAGTTCCCGATTCCCGAGGTGCTGCGGCACTTCGATGCGACGATGCAGTTCCAGCCGTTCGAGGCGATCTTCTCGCCCGACTTCGAAGGCGCGGTGCTGGAGACGAGCAGGATTGTGGCCCCGCTGCGCCGGCTGCCGGAGAAGGCGCAGGACCTGCTGCGCGCGCTGCGCTACCGCTTCCTGTCGGGCCTCACGTTCTACGACTACGACATGGTGTGGAAGCAGATGCTGAAGGTCGAGCGCGAGGGTGGCATCCCCGCGTTTCCCGGCGCCTTCGTCGACTGGGACAACACCGCGCGCTATCAGAAGCGCGCGCGCATCTTCAAGGGCGCGTCGCCCGAGCGTTTCGAATACTGGTTCAGGCGGCTGGTCGAGGTCACCGCGACGCGGCCCGCGCCCGAGCACATGATCTTCCTCAACGCGTGGAACGAATGGGCGGAGGGCACCTATCTCGAACCCGACGTCCGCTATGGGCCCCGGTATCTCGAAGCGGTCAGGGACGTGCTGGCGAGCGCCGCGAATCCCGACGTCGCGGCAGCCCCGTCGAGCGCCGCGGCTTCACTCGAGGCCCTGCCGGTCCGTTAGGCTTCTGCGCCGCGTGCTCCCGCGCGAGCGTGTGCCGCATCGAGATGGCTGCAGGCGATCACGTCGCGTCGCGCCGCCGGAACACCACATCCCAGACGCCGTGGCCGAGCATCAGCCCGCGCGTCTCGAACTTGGTCTGCGGCCGGTGCGCCGGTCGCGGGCAGAAATCCACGGCCGTGTTGACGAGCAGCGGCTCCGCCGCGAGTGTGGCGAGAATTTCCCGCGCGTAGTCTTCCCAGTCGGTGGCGACATGCAGGTACCCGCCGGAGGCAAGTCTTTTCGCAAGCGCGCGGACGAACGATGCGGTGAGCAGTCGCCGCTTGTGGTGGCGCTTCTTCGGCCACGGGTCCGGAAAGAACACGTGAATTCCCGCGAGCGAGCCCTCGGGAATCATCGTCGCGACGACCGCCACGGCGTCGTGCCGGACGATGCGGATGTTCGCGAGCCCCGCCTGCTCGATTCGCTGCAGCAGCGCCCCGACGCCCGGGCCGTGCACCTCGATGCCGAGGAAGTCCTGCTCGGGATGCGCCTGCGCGATGGCGGCAGTCGTCTCGCCCATGCCGAAGCCGATCTCGAGCACGCGCGGCGCATGTCGGCCGAATATCCGGTCGAAGTCGAGCGGCGCGTCCTGCCATGTCACTCCGAAGCGCGGCAGCAGATGGTCGAGCGCGCGTTGCTGCGCGGGCGACATGCGGCCCTGGCGCAGCACGAAGCTTCGCACCGGCCGGTGATGCACGGTGGACGCGGCGTCGGCCGGCGGTTCGGCAGGTGCGGAAGCCGTCATCGAAGTCAGTGCCGCGTCCAGTCGGAGTCCGCGAGGCGGCGCTCCACCACGGCGGAAGTGGTCTGCCCCGCGAGCGTGTACTCGATCGTCACGGTTCCCGCATCCTTCCACGTCGCCATCGCGTCGCTCCACGCCGCGCGCGGCCGCCAGGAATGCGTCCTGTAGACGCCGTCGCGCGTCACGTGCCAGATCGCGATCTCGCTGCTGCAGTGTCCGGCGCAGAAATCGGACGTGACGAGATTCTGCCGGTCGGGTGCGAGACGCGGATCGGCCGGCAGCTCGGTGCGGCGCCCGGTCGCGCGCTGCAGCAGCAGGAACGACGCGTCGGCGCCCTCCGTGACATAGAGGACCACCGCATTGATCTCGCTCATGTAGTCGTAGAGGCTGTACGTGCGCTCGCGCCCCTGTGCCTCGGCGTCGGTGAAACTCGTGGTGCCCGCGGGAAAGAGCGATACGGTGAGCGTCGCGCCGTCCCGTTTCGCGAGGTCGGGCAGGCGTTTCAGCTGCACCGCTTCGATGCGGCGGCCGCAGTTCTCCGGCCCGGCGCCGCTGCCGCAGATCGTCGCGATCTCATCGAGAGACAGTGGCAGCGCGAAGGCCGAGGCGCAAAGCGCAAGCGCGACCGAGAACGCCGCGAGGCCGGCCACGCGCACGCGCACGACGGATCAGCCGATGCGGCCGGCGTCGGGCGAGCTGGGCGTTGCCGCGTAGAGCTTGCGCGGCATCCGGCCGGCGAGAAACGCCTCGCGCCCGGCCTCGACGGCGAGCCGCATCGCCCGACCCATGCGAACCGGGTCGGTCGCGCCGGCGATCGCCGTGTTCATCAGGACGCCCGCGCAGCCCAGCTCCATCGCAATCGCCGCGTCCGACGCGGTGCCGACGCCCGCGTCGACCAGCACCGGCACCTTCGCATCGGCGATGATGAGCTTGAGATTCCATGGATTGAGGATGCCCATGCCGGAGCCGATCAGCGACGCGAGCGGCATGATCGCGACCACGCCGATCGCCTCCAGCTCGCGCGCGATGATCGGATCGTCGGACGTGTACACCATCACCTGGAAGCCCTCGGCGACCAGGATCTCGGCGGCCTTGATGGTCTCGCGCACGTTCGGGAAGAGCGTCTTCGGGTCGCCCAGCACCTCGAGCTTGACCAGCGTGTGGCCGTCGAGGAGTTCGCGCGCGAGCCGCAGCGTGCGGATCGCGTCGTCGGCGCTGTAGCAGCCGGCGGTGTTGGGCAGATAAGTGAATTCGGAGGGCGGCAGCGCGTCGGTGAGCGAGGGCGCGCCCGGGTCCTGGCCGATGTTGGTGCGGCGAATCGCCACCGTGACGATCTCGGCGCCCGACGCGACGATCGCTGCGCGTGTCTCGCCGAAGTCCTTGTATTTGCCGGTGCCGACGAGCAGGCGCGATCGATAGGCCCGTCCCGCGATCAGCAGCGGGTCGGCAAAGGCGGCGTCGGCCGGGGTGTGCGGAGCGTTCATGGGGGAATTCTAGCGCGTCCGGTCAGCCGCCGCCCACCGCACGGACGATCTCGAGCGTGTCGCCGTCGGCGAGCGCCGTGGCGTCGTAGCGGCTTTTCGGGACGATCTCGCCGTTGCGCTCGACGGCGACGCGCCTGCCCTCGAAGCCGAGGTCGCGCACGAGCGCCGCGACGCTTGCCGCATCGTCAGGCAGTACCCGCGACTCGCCGTTGATCGTGACACGAACCATGACCTGCAATGATACGCGCGACGCCGTGCCGGCGCGTTCGCGAAGGCGTCAGCTGCGATAGTGGCGCATCGCCTCGCGCAGCACGCGCATCTGCGCATCGAAGCGCGTGCACGCATCGCACAGCATGAGGTGCAGGCGCAGCTTGACGCGCTCCCACGAGCTCGGCGGCGCATCCTGCAGCCGCGAGATCAGGCGCGATATTTCCTGGCAGGAGAAGAAGTGTCCGCGCATGGGATTCTCAGCGGGTGGCCGTTCCGGACGCGCCGCGGGGCGAGGCTTCGCCCGCGAACCAGTGCTGCTCGAGGCAGACGCGGAGCGCCATCCTCGCCCGGTACAGGATCACCCAGAGGTTATTCGCGGTGATCGCCAATTCCTTACAGATCTCGTCGGTGTCGAGCTCCAGCACCTCGCGCATCATGAACACGCGCGCCGTGTTGGGGGGAGCTTCTCGAGGCAGAAGTCCACGATTTCAATGAACTGGCGGCCTTCGAGCTTCGCCGCCGGATCGCCCCAGTCGGCGGGCTTCGGGCTCCAGTGTCCGGTTTCGTCGAACATCGCGTCGAAATCCTCGATGTCGAGCTCGTCGTCGAGATCGCCGAACGCGCTGGCCGCGATGGGTTCACGCTGCTTGCGCCTTATCGCGTCGACGATCTTGTGCTTGAGGATTCCGGTGAGCCACGTCTTGAGGCTCGACCGGCCCGAGAATCCGGCGCCCGAAAGCGCGGCGACAAGGGTTTCCTGGACAACGTCCTCGGCCAGCGCCTCGTCGCGCAACTGCAGCCGGGCGACGCGCAGCAGGTAGGCGCGATGTCCTTCGAGATCGCCGGCGAAATCGGGAGGCATCGGCACATTCTGCCAGAGCCGGCGCCCGGAACGCGGACCGGCAAGGCCGTGTCCGAGCCGTGGACGCCGCAGGAGGGCGCGGCTAGAATGGCCGCGGCACACGCCGATCAATGGCCTTTGCGCCGAATCACGAGCGCACCGAGGCGATCCAGGAGTTCCCGTGACGACCCACCTCTCTCGTTGGCTGCGCTGGCTCGCCGTGATGCTGGCATTCGCCATGCCGGGGCTTGCGGCCGCGCAAACCGCCGACAAGCCGTTCTCCAAGGAGCAGCTCGACCAGATGACCGCGCAGATCGCGCTCTATCCCGACGCGCTGCTGTCGCAGGTGCTGATGGCCTCCACTTATCCGGCCGACGTCGCCGACGCGGCGAAATGGTCGCGCGCGCATTCGGAAGCGAAGGGCGACGATGCCGTGAAAATGGTCGAGAACGAGCCCTGGGACCCGAGCGTGCAGTCGCTCGTCGCGTTCCCGCAGGTCGCGATCATGATGGGGGAGAAGCCCGACTGGGTGAAGGACCTCGGCGACGCATTCCTCGCCCAGCCCGACGACGTCATGGATTCCGTGCAGCGGCTGCGCGCCGCGGCGCAGAACGCGGGCACCCTCAAGTCGAACAGCGAGGTCGTCGTGAGGACGGAAACCGCGCCGCCGCCGGACTACGTCGTAGAAGCCTCGGCGCCGCCGCCGCCGCCGCAGGTGATCGTCATCCAGCAGGCGAACCCGCAAGTGATCTATGTGCCGACGTACAACCCGATGTACGTCTACGGCGCCTGGCCGTATCCCGCCTATCCGCCGTATTACGTTCCGTATCCGCCCGGCTTCTGGTTCTCGTCTGCGGTGGCGACCGGCATCGCCTGGGGTGTGGGCATCGGCGTGCGCAACGCCGTGTGGGGCGGCTGCAACTGGTGGAACCGCGACGTCAACATCAACGTCAACCGCTACAACAACATCAACGTGAACCACCGGATCAACAACGGCAACTTCAACAACGCCAAGTGGAATCACAACGTCGAGAACCGCAGGAACACGCCGTATCGCGGCGGTGACCAGACCCGGCAGAGCCTGCAGAACCGCTCGCAGCAGGTGAACCGCGACCAGTATCGCGGCAAGGACGCCGACCGCGCGCGCGCGCAGCAGTCGCTGCAAAACCGCGGCGTCAGCACCGACCGCGCCGCGTTGAGCGATGCCAATCGCGGCAATCTCAACCAGCAGGCGAGAAACCTCGATCGCGGCGGCGCGCAGAACATGAGTCGCGACGCGGCACGGGGCCAGGCGCAGAACATGAATCGCGACGCGGCACGCGGGCAGGCGCAGAACTTCGACCGCGGCGGCGCTCAGAATCGGGCAGCGCCGTCGCGCAACGATGCCTTCAGCGGCGTCGGCGATCGCAGCGCCGGATCCCAGATCAACCGCGGCAATGCGAGCAGCCATTCGATGCAGCAGATGCAGCGCGCGTCGGGCGGTGCATCGCGCCCCTCAGGCGGTGGCGGTGGCGCGGCGCGCGCCCAGCCGTCGCGTCCATCCGGGGGTGGCGGAGCATCTCGCCCGTCGGGGGGCGGAGGCGGAGGCGCAGCCCGAGGCGGGGGCGGAGGCGGCGGACGTGGTGGTGGCGGCGGCGGCGGCGGACGGCGCTGACTTGGAGACCGAAGAAATGAAAACGCATATCTTTCTCCTGAACGGTGCCGCGCGTTGCGCCGGCGTCGCAGTCGCCGCGGCGGCGCTCCTGCTGGCGCCGGCGGTTCATGCGCAGAAGGCGTACCCATCGCCGGACGCCGCCGCGAACGCGCTCGTGCAGAGCGTCGCGGCCAACGACACCGACGCGACTCAAGGTCGTCGTCGGCGCGGATTACGCCAAGTACATTCCGCACGGGACCGCGGAGGACACGACCAACTTCCTCGCCGCCTGGGCGAAGTCGCACAGGATCGTTCCGGCGGGCGACACGAAGGCCTATCTCGAGGTCGGCACCAACGGTTGGACGCTGCCGATTCCGATCGTCAAGTCCGCCGCCGGCTGGTCGTTCGACACGCATGCGACGCCCGACGAGCTGCGCATCCGCCGCATCGGCCGGAACGAGCTCTCCGCGATCCAGGTCGTGCTCGCCATCGGTGACGCCGAAGAGGACTACCGCAAGTTCGACCGCGACAGGAACGGCAGGAACGATTACGCACCGCGCATTCTCTCGACCAGGGGGAAGAAGGACGGTCTTTACTGGGCGACGAAGCCGGGCGAGCCGGAAAGCCCGCTGGGCTCGGAAGTCGCCACGGTGAAGCCGGGCGAGGGCTACCACGGCTACCACTATCGCGTGCTTACCGCGCAGGGCAAGGATGCGCCCGGCGGTGCGAAGAGCTATACCGTCGACGGCGCGATGACCGGCGGCTACGCCGTGATTGCATGGCCGGTGAAGTGGGGTGACACCGGGGTGATGTCGTTCATGGCGAGCAAGGATGGGGTCGTCTACGAAAAGGACCTCGGGCCCAACGGCGCCGCGACGGCGCAAGCGATGCAGGAATTCAATCCCGATTCGAGCTGGTCGAAGGTGCCGCAGAAATAATCGACCGCCGTGCGCCACACAACGCCGCGGCTTGCCGCGGCGTTTTTGTTTGTGCTGCCGGCGTATAGGTGCGCGGCTGACAAGGCGTCGGGGCGAATCCGGGCATACCGATGGCCCGCCCCGACGTAGCGTGACCTCCTGAAGATCGAGCGCGGGCGACGCCCCGCGCCGCGTCATCCAACGGAGGCAGCCATGATTGAAAAGCCGGCAAGGTTCGTTGTTGCACTGGCGTTGCTCGCGGTTGCCGCCGCGGGATGCGTGACGGTGCCGGGGAACGATGCGACCCTGCAGGACGCACGCGTCAGCGTCGCGGCCGCGCGGAGCAATCCGCAGGTCGTAACCTACGCGCCGATCGAGCTCGAGCAGGCGAGCGCCGCGATGCGGGACGCCGACTCCCTGGCCGCGAGCGGTGGCAGCATCGGCGAAGTGCATCGGCTCGCGCGGATCGCGAGCCAGCGGGCGACGCTCGCGCAGGACGTCGCGCGCTCGCGCAGCGCTGAAGCGGCGCTCGCCGTGCAGCGCACCGCGCGCGAAGCCCAGCTGCAGGCCGACATCAGCCGGCAGCAGGCCGCCTCGGCGCAGATCCAGGCGGCGGCGGCGCAGCGCCAGGCCGAGGAGGCGCAGCGGCAGGCGACGGCCACGCAGCTGCAGGCGCAGGCGCTGCGGCAAAGCGTCAATGGCGGCATCGTGGCCGTTCCGGAACTGGCAGACGTTCCCGCGTTGCCGACGGCGCGCGGGCTCGTGGTGACGCTCGACGACGCGACATTCGAACCGGGCGGCACGCAATTGCGCGAAAGCGGCGTCTACACGGTGCGCAAGCTGGCGGCATTCCTGGTGGCGCACCCCGAACGCGCCGTCGCGGTCGAAGGCTTCGCCGACACTTCCGCCGACACCTACACCGACCAGCAGCTCTCGGAGCGGCGCGCGCGGGTGGTGCAGGCAACGCTGGTCAGCCTTGGCGTCGATCCCGCCCGCACCGTCGTGCGCGGCTACGGCCCGGCGTATCCGATCGCGAGCAACGCGACAGCTGCGGGGCGGCAGATGAACCGGCGCGTCGAGATCGTCGTCTCCGACGGCAGCGGTAGGGTCGTGCCGCGCGGTTGAGCGCCGGGCATCCGGCCTCATGTGAAAACGGCCTGCATCGCTGCAGGCCGTTGTTTTGATGGTGGCGAATCAGGGACTCGAACCCCGGACCAAAGGATTATGATTCCTCTGCTCTAACCAGCTGAGCTAATTCGCCAAGGGGCGCAAGTATAGGCGATCCGCGGTGTCTTGGTCAAAGCGCGCGGCGGGTCCATCCGCGGCCTCGACGCCGATCGGCCGGATTTCGATCGGAAACTCGCGGCGCGCGTCCCACGTGGTCTGCGCGAGGCGGAGCGCCCGCGTCCCTGCGACAAAATGACGCATCGCGAATCCGCAACGCGGGATGCGTCCCGCGTCCGCATCGCGTTCATCACCGCAATGTCCGCGTCGCGTTGCGCGCCGTGCCACCGGGGGCGCACTCGTTTCGGGCAGCATGTCTTGGACACTGCGCGCGATTTATTCGACAATTGCACGTTTGGGGTCCGAGTCGTCGTCACGGGACCCCGCCACGGGCATTGCGATGGACCATAACCCCGGCATCATTCTCAACATCAGCGCGGTGGAGCGCGAAACAGGCCTCTCGAAGGACGTCCTGCGCATGTGGGAACGTCGCTACGGCTTTCCCAAGCCTGGCCGCGACGAGAACGGCGAGCGGCAGTACACGGTCGCGGAAATCGAGAAGCTCCGCACCATCAAGCGCCTGATGGATGTCGGGGTGCGCCCTGGCAAGATGATTCATTCGACGCAGGACGCGCTCAACGCGCTGGCCGAGGCGCGGACGGTGACGCGCGCCGAGGGACTCGCGCCGGCGGTCGAGCAGGAGGTGCTGGCGCTCCTGCGCACGCACGATGTCCCTGCCCTGCAGAACATGCTCGCGAACCTCGTGATGCGCCAGGGGCTGCAGCGCTTCGTCCAGGATTCGCTCGCGCCGCTCAACCGCGCGATCGGCGACGCGTGGATGCGCGGCGAGCTGCCGGTGTTCGAGGAGCACCTTTACACCGAGCAGACCCAGGTGGTGCTGCGCGCCGCGATCAACGCCTTTCCGCGCCAGATCGGCACGCCGCGGATCCTGCTCACGACCTTTCCCGGCGAGCATCACGGCCTTGGCCTCCTGATGGTCGAGGCGATGTTGGTCCCCGAGGGGACGCAATGCATCTCGCTCGGCGTGCAGACGCCGCTCGAGGACATCCGCCGTGCGGCGATCGCGCACAACGTCCACATCCTCGCGCTCTCGTTCTCGGCCGGATTCCCGGTGCGTCAGGCGAGCGAGGGTCTCGCGATGCTGCGGCGCCAGCTGCCGGCATCGGTGACGCTGTGGGCGGGCGGCGAGATGACGCGGCGAGTGCGCAAGACGATGCCCGGCGTGGTGCTGATTCCCGAGCTCGGGTCTGTGCTCGGAGCGTTGCGGAGCTGGCGTTCGCACTTCCCGCTTTCGGCCGGGGTCTCCGCCGCGGCGCGATGAGGGCCGTCGTCGCGGTCGGCGTTGCATCCCACGGTGCGCGGTTCCCCGTGCTCGCGCGTGTCGCGCCACGTCCGCCAACCGTGTCCTTGTTCTGCCCGTGATCACCGCGCTCGCGCTGGCCTCGGTGTACCTGCTGGGCGTGCTTGCGTACGTCGTGTGGGCGACGCATGCGGTCGCCGACGGTATGCCGTGGCCGAGTATCGCCATCGGCGCGGTGGTCGCGTTCTATGCGATCCCGTTTCTCGCCGTCTCGTACTGGTACGCAATGGCGTGGATTCATCGCTCGCCGCGACCGCCCGACAAGCAGATCGGCTTCGCGCGCGCCGTCGGCCATTTCCTGACCGAGGTCCGCTGCATTGCCGCGTCGCCGGTCCGCATGGGATTTCGCTGGTGGTTCATGCGCGAACCGGCGCCCGCCGCCGCCGCCGCGCCGGTGCTGCTTCTGCACGGGATCGGCTGCAATGCCGGCGTCTGGTCATACTTCATTCGCCGTCTTCTCCGACGCGGCGCGGCGCCGCCGTACACGCTTTCCTACGGTCCGCCGCTCGCTTCGATCGAGAATTTCGCGGATCAGCTGGCAATGAAGGTGGAGGCGATCGTCGCGGCGACGGGCGCCACGAAGGTGACGCTTCTCTGTCACAGCATGGGCGGACTCGTCGCGCGTGCCTACCTGCGCCGCTACGGTGCGGCGAAGGTTCGCGCGGTGCTGACGATCGGCACGCCGCATCGCGGCAGCCTGCTCGCCGGCATGTTTCCGGGAACGTGCCTTGCCGAGATGGCCCCGGGCAGCGTGTGGCTGGAAGGGCTCGCCGCGACCGCGCCGCCCGCAGGTGTGCGCTGCGTCGCGCTGTGGTCGTGGCACGATTCGATGGTCCTGCCGCAGCTCAATGCGCGCTGGGAAGGCGCCGAGGAATTCGAGTTCATTGGCGTCGCGCACAACGCGATGCTCGCGGACGCCGGGGTCGACGCCTGCGTCGATCGGCTGCTTGCGCAGTTGAAGGCGCAGGCGACGAACAATGCGGCGTACGGCTGAGCCCTGCGCCCGCGTTGCAGCCGATCCTCAGATCGCTACCAATGTATCCCCTGGGTGAGCTGGGCGAACGCCATCTGCTCGGCAGTGAGCGGCTGCGGCTCGCCGGGCTTCTTCCCCTGCGCGGCGGCCGAGTCGGGGAACATGTTGAACGCCGTGTTGAGCAGGATCTGCGTGAGCTTCGGCGCCGCGGCGTGGCTGACCGCGCCGAAGATGCCGAGGCGCGTCGCGATGCGCACCGGCTTGTAGACGATCGCCTCGACGACGAGATCGGCCGCCTGCTCGGGCGAGAGGGTCGGCACGCTCTCGTACATCTTGGTCGGCGCGATCATCGGCGTGCGCACCAGCGGCATGTTGATCGTCGTGAAGCTGATCCCCTTGTCGAGGAACTCCGACGCGGCGCAGGCCGAGAACGAATCCAGCGCCGACTTCGACGCGACGTAGGCGGAGAAGCGCGGCGCGTTCGACAGCACGCCGATCGACGAGATGTTGATGATGTGGCCGCGCTTCTGCTCGATCATCCTCGGCAGGAAGCCGAAGATGAGGCGCAGCGAGCCGAAGTAGTTGAGCTGCATCGTCCGCTCGAAATCGTGGAAGCGGTCGAACGAGTTGATGACGCCGCGGCGGATCGAGCGGCCCGCGTTGTTGATGAGGTAATCGCAGACGCCGTGCTCCTTCAGCACGCGGGCGACCAGCGCATCGCACGACGCGAGGTCGGAGATGTCGGCGGTGTAGATGAACGCGCGTCCGCCGGCCTTCTCGATCTCGTTCTTCGTCTCGACGAGCTTTTCCTCGCCGCGCGCGACCAGGATCACCTTGGCGCCGGCTTCGGCCAGCTTGAGCGCCGTCGCCTTGCCGATGCCCGACGAGGACCCGGTGACGACGACCACCTTGTCCTTCACGCGGCCCGCGAGCGAGCGGTCGATGAAGAGATCGGGATCGAGGTTGCGTTCCCAGTAGTCCCACAGGCGCGCCGCGTACGTCTCGAGGTGCGGCACCGAGATGCCCGAGCCCTTCAGCGCCTTGGTGGTCTCGCGGTTGTCGTAGCGCGTCGGCCAGTTGATGAACTGGAAGACGTCCTTGGGGATGCCGAAGTCGGTCAGCACCGCACGGATCATCCGCTTGATCGGCGCGAGCGATCCCAGTCCGTAGAGGATCGGCGCGGGGATGAAGCCGAACATCCGCGCGTTGAGCCGCATCGTCATCTGCGGCGCGTGGCCCGCCTTGGCGAAGATGTTGAGCACCTCGCCGATGCGGTGCGGCGCGGGATCGGTGAGATGGAAGCACCGGCGGTCGAGCCCGCGCTTGTGCGCGAGGTAGTCGAGCGCGTCGGCGACGAAGTCGACCGGCACGATGTTGATGCGCCCGCCCTCGATGCCGATCATCGGCATCCACGGCGGCAGGGCCTGGCGCATCTTCTGGATGAACTTGAAGAAGTAGTACGGGCCGTCGATCTTGTCGATGTAGCCCGTCTGCGAATGGCCGACGACGAATCCCGGCCGGTAGATGCGATAGGGCCGCTTGCACTCGTGGCGCACGACGCGCTCCGAATCGTGCTTGGTGCGGAAGTACGGATGGTCGAGATCCTCCGCCTCCTCGAACATGTCCTCGCGGAAGACGCCGTCGTAGAGCCCGGCGGCGGCGATGGAGCTCACGTGGTGGAAGCAGCCGGCGCCGATCGCGTCGGCGAAATGCACGGCGTTGCGCGTCCCGTCGACGTTGGCGACCTGCTGCGCCTCGGCGGTCGCGGTGAGGTCGTAGACCGCCGCGACGTGGAAGAAGTGCTTCACCTTGCCGCGCAGCCTGCGCAGGTCGGCGGCGTCGACGCCGAGGTTGTCCTTCGCGAGATCGCCGAACACCGGGATCACCCGATCCGTCGCCCGCGGCCCAGTAGTCCTCGCGGAGCGCGTCGAGCTTCTTCGCCGAGCGCTTGCGCACCAGCACATAGACGGGCTCGCCGCGCTTCAGCAGATTTGCGACGAGGAAACGGCCGATGAAGCCGGTCGCGCCGGTGACGAAGTACGCCATGACCAACCCTCCTTGCGTGACGATGCGCGTGGCCGTTGCGGGACGGTGCAGCGCGCTGCTCTCTCGGGCGCCGCGGCGAGGTTCGGCGGCGCGGCGGGTGCCGGAGCCGTACGGGCCGGAGCATTGTTTCGTCGATTATACCGGCGCGTCCGCCACGAGGTTCCGCGCCCCGCCGCGATCGTGGGGCGCCTCGAGCGGTTTAGTATGATTGCTCTAGGCGTCGAGCCTAGAATCGGCTTCTGACGGGTGCGACCGCAGGCGAACGAATCGGGGAGGATGCACGATGCTGAAGAAAGCGAAGGCGCAGATGGGACAGGACGAGGCCAAGGGAGCGCGCGACCTCCCGCAGGCGGTGCTCGACTCGTCGCATCAGATCTGGCTCGCGGGCCTCGGTGCATTCGTTCGCGCGCAGCGCGAAGGCATGAAGATGTTCGAGAACCTGGTCGAGCAGGGGACGCGCATCGAGCACAGGACGCGGCAGGCGGCTGCCGACACGGCAGCGGCAGCGCAGGACGCCGCGCGGACAAGGGCTAAGGAGATGCAGAAAATGGCCGGCGGCACATGGGACAAGCTCGAAAAGGTGTTCGAGGACCGCGTCGAACGGGCGCTGTCGAAGCTGGGCGTCTACACGCAGAACGACGTGCAGAAGCTCGCAACGCGGGTCGACGAGCTGTCGGCTGCCGTCAATGCGCTGCTGAAGCAGTCGGGCACCAAGCACCGCGCGGCGGCGGTGAAGCCGCGCGCGGCAAAGGCGGCCGCGAAGCCGGCCGCACCGCGCAAGGCGGCGCGAAAGAAGAAGGCCTGACGGAATCCGAACGGCGGCGAGGGCGCCGCCCGCCGCCGCGCGCGGGACGCCACCGCGTCAGTCGCGGTTGAGCTTTTCCACCTGCTTCACGTAGTTCTGCATCGCGTCGTCGCGGCTCATGCCCTTGAGCTTGGTCCAGGCGTCGTGCTTCGCGCCGCCAACGAAATCGAATCCTCCGGGGCGCTCGCCCTTGACGTCGCCCTCGACCGCCTGCTTGTAGTACGAATAGAGCTTCAGCAGCGTCGCGTTGTCGGGCTTCTTCTTCGTCTGCTTCGCCGCGGCGGCGGCGGCTTCGAATTTCGTCTTGAGATCGTCCTTCTTCGGCGCGGCCATCGTCCCTCCTCGGTCCTGCGTTCCGTTTTCCGGGCTTTCGCCTTCTATGCTACTTTAGCGCGAAGCGCAAAACGCGCGCAATTGCGCGCGTCCGCGCCATTGCCGCCCCTGGCGGGCGCCGGCGGCCCTGTGCTCGAGAATCCCGATGCCCAAGCGCGAAAAGATTTCGGCGATCGACACCGCGTGGCTGCGGATGGATCGACCGAGCAACCTGATGATGATCTGCGGCGTGCTGACCTTCCGCACGCCGATCCGCATGGCGCGGCTGCGCGCCGTCATCGAGAAGCGCTTCCTGCGCTTTCCGCGCTTCCGGCAGCGCCCGGTCGAGTCGCTCGGCGCTGCATACTGGGAGGGCAGCGGCAGGGTCGATCTCGACTACCATCTTCCCCGGATCTCGCTGCCCGGCCGGGCGGGCAAGCGCGAGCTGGAAGCGCTGGTAAGCCGCCTCGCCGCGACGGAGCTCGATCCCGGGCATCCGCGCTGGCAGTTCCATCTCGTCGACAACTACGACGGCGGTTGCGCGCTCGTCATGCGCATCCACCATTGCTACGCCGACGGCATCGCCCTGGTTCAGGTGATGCTGTCGATGACCGATTCGGCGCCGGGCGGCCCTCCCGCGACGCCGCCGCCTCCTCCTCCGCGCAGGCGCGCGGCCGCATCGGACGAGCCGCTCTCCGCCCTGACCGCGCCACTTGCGAATGCACTGCAGACGGCGCTCGGCGTGGGCAGGACGCTGCTCGACAAGGGGGCCGAGATCTGGATGGATCCGCTGAAGGCGCTCGCGCTCGCGGAACAGGGTGGCGCGTTCACCGCCGAGATCGCGAAGCTCGCGCTGATGAGCCAGGACTCTCCCACCCGATTCAAGGGATCGCCGCGTGTCGCGAAGCGTGTCGCATGGGCCGAGCCCCTTCGGCTCGACGAGGTCAAGGTGGTGGGCAAGGCGCTTCGCGCGTCGGTCAACGACGTGCTGCTCTCCTGTGTCGCCGGGGCGCTGCGCGAATATCTCGTCGCCAAGGGCGACGCGACCAAAGGCGTGATGATCCGCGCGCTGGTGCCGGTCAACCTGCGCCCGCTCGAGAAGGCGTACAAGCTCGGCAACCAGTTCGGCGTCGTGTTCCTCGAGCTGCCGATCGGGATCGAGAATCCCGTCGAGCGACTCTACGCGGTGCGCGCCAACATGCGCGCGCTCAAGGGCAGCTTCCAGCCGGTGCTGACGCTCGGGCTCCTGGCGGCCGCAGGCGCCGGTCCCAAGATGCTGCAGGAGCAGCTCATCACGGTGCTCGCGCGCAACGCGACTGCGGTGATGACCAACGTTCCGGGGCCGCAGGCGCCGCTCTACCTCGCCGGCGCGCGCATCGAGCGCTTCATGTTCTGGGTGCCGCAGTCGGGCAACATCGGGATGGGCGTGTCGATCCTGTCGTACGACGGGCACGTGCAGTTCGGGCTCATCACCGATCGCGGATTCTGTCCGGATCCGGAGCGGATCATCGCGCGTTTCGCGCCGGAGTTCGAAAAGCTCGTGCTGACGACGCTGCTGTGCCCGCCGTCCGACGGCGGCGACCTCGATCCGGCGCTCGCCGCCGCTGCCATCAGGCGGTACGCGAAGTAGTCGCCGCCCCGCGGGCGCGGCGCCGGCGCCGGCGCCCCGCTCCCGTGAAGTTTGCCTAATCGAGCTCCGCCTGCGCTCGCGCCACGTCGAGCGACTCCATCGCATCCGCCGGTGTTGCCGCCGCGGCGGCCTTGTAGAGCTTCTCGGCGTCGGCGATCCGGCTCTTTCCGAACAGCGTGAGCAGCCCGTTGGCGTATTCGATGCGCGCGATCGCGGAATCCGGATTGAGCTTGATCGCCTTTTCGAAGTACTCGACCGCTGAATCCTTCTTCGCGCCGTAGGTCATGCCTGCGACGAGACCGCCGACCTTGTCGATCACCTCGGCCTGATAGGCGCCGTACGCGATGCACGCATCGGCGTGCTTCGGCTCGAGCTTCATCGCAGAGAGCAGCGCGTCCTTGACGCGCCCGCCGAGACCCTGCGCCAATGCCTTCGCGACCGAGATGCCCTGGCTGTAACGGCCGAGCGCGAACGCGTAGAGATAGTGCGCGTTTGCGTCCTTGGGCGCCGCCGCGCGGCGCGCGTCGGCCCACTCGGCGGCTTCGTCGAGCAGCGCAATCTTCGCGCTCTCCGATTTCTCGAGGTAGGTCGCGTAGACGACCTGTGCCTTGACGGCGGCGTTGACGCCCGCGCCGCCCGCCTTCCCGCCCGTCTCGACTGCCGCGGCAAAGTCGCCTGCGTGGAAGTGTCGCCATGCCTCGATGACGTCGGCGTCCTTGGGAAAGGACTCGCAGTCGCCGCGATGCAGCCTTGCCCAGTTCTTCTTGAGTCCCGCGGCGTCGTACACGAACCGCTTGTCCGGATGCGGGAACTTCGCCCATTTCTTCGCCATCGTGCTCCTCCCTCTAAAGATAGTCCTCGCCCAGACGCTCGATCAGCGTGCGGGCGTCGCCGACGAGATACGGCGCGAGAAGCGTGAGGACCTGATAGGCCGCGCGCCCGACGTCGGGCTCCTCTGCCTCTCCGCGCGTGGCGCGGCGCAGCCGCTCGAACGAATGCCAGTACGTGGCGACCAGCAGGATGTTCTGCGCCAGCGCCGCAATCTCGCGCGGGCTTGCGCGCATCGTTCCGGCGGCGACCATCGCGCCGCACAACTCTACCACCGTGTCGCCGCCCTGCCGGACCAGCTTGCCGAAGCGCGCGCCGAGTCTTGCATCGCGCGCCGCAATGAGATCGAGATCGCGATAGAGGAAGCGGTGGCGCGCGATCTCCTCGAACAGCACGTGCAGCCAGAGCCAGACGTCCTCGATGCCGATCGCGCGGCCGCGCGGGTCGGCGAACAGCGGCAGCACGCGCGCCTCGTGCGCCGCATAGAGCTCGGCGACGATCTCCTCCTTGTTGCCGAAGTGATAGTAGAGGTTGCCGGGGCTGATGTTCATCTCGTCGGCGATGTCCGCCGTCGTGACGTTGGGCGCGCCGGCACGGTTGAACAGCGCGAGGCTCGTCTCCAGGATGCGCTCGCGGGTGCGCCGGGGCCGCTTCCTGTCCGCCATGGTGATCGTTCCGGAAAGACGCGGGCGGCTTCGGCGCGGCGCGCGGCACTGGCGCGCCGCGCCGGCGGCGTCAGGTCGCGCCGGCGAGCCAGCGCTGCAGCTGGTCGAGCGTGTGCGTGAGGTCGCGGGTCGTCTGCCGGACGTCGTGATCGTCGCGATGCGTGTGCAGCGGGCGCGGATCGGAGATCGCGTCCGTGACCTTGCGCGCAGGGTCGTCGAGCCGATCGTGGCGGATGGTGATTCCGTGGCGCGCGAGCAGCGGCTCGAGCGTCTCGATGCGGGCCTGGATGTTGCGGCGGGTCTTGGCGTACGCGGCGGCGCACAGGCGCTTGCGCTGCGCATAGCTGAAGATGCTCGCGAAGAACATGTCGGCGTCCTCGCGGTCGGGCTCGAACAGCAGCACGTCCGCGTCGGGGTATTGCTTGCGGTACTTCTCCATGCCGACTTTCATCCGCGAATGGATGATCGCGCGAAACGTCTGCGACAGCACGAGCGGCAGGCCGCCCTGGTTCAGCTTGCGCGGCGTCACGTGGTCGCGCCCGACGGCACGGCTCGAATCGTAGGGCACGAGCGGATTGACGCACAGCAGCAGCTTCACGCCCTCCTCGAGCGCCACAGACGCGTGCAGCGTCTTGTTGAGCGCGCCGTCGACGTAGTGCTCGCCGCCGATCGCCACGGGTGGAAACAGTCCCGGCAGCGCCGCCGAGGCCTCGATCGCCTTCGAGATCGGCACGTGGTCGCGCCCGGCGGCGCCGAAAGTCACCGATGCGCCGGAATCGAGGTTGGTGGCGACGAGGAAGAGCTTGTGCCGCAGCTTGCGGAAATCGTCGGTGCGCCCGGGTGCGGCGAACAGCCGGCGCAGGAAGGTGCCGACCGACGCGTTGTCGAACATCCCGGTGGGTATGGCGTGGGAGAGCGTCGCGAACGATTCCATCGCGCCGCGCTGGAACGGATCGCGCAGGTACTGCATGGTCGCGCGCGCGAAGAGGCGCGGCAGCGATGCGGCACGCCGGGCGAACTCGCCGAACGCCGGGCGCAGGAAGATCTGAGGGGTGAGCGCCGCATCGACGCCGTCGTCGATGAAGAGCCGGTACATCTGTGCCGGCGAGATCCCGTTGGCGAGCGCGGCGGCGACGAAGCCGCCCGACGACACGCCGACATACGCGTCGAGCTCGTTGAAATCCACGCCTTCCAGGGTGTCGGTCAGCGCGACGAGCGCCCCGACTTCATAGATGCCGCCGAGCGGCCCGCCACCCGCCAGCGCAAGACCCACACCCGACCGCGTGTGCAGCGCTGCGGCGGCGCGTACTGCGCGCCCGCTCGCCGTTCGTTCCGGCATTGCCCCCTCCTCAGTGAGAGTGACGGCGGCGATCCCTCTGTGAGCGATTCGTGCGATCGCTTGGCGGTCCGCGGCCGTGATCCTGCGAAACAGTGGCGCAATCGTAGCATGGGCTGCGATCGCGCCGCTGCATCCGCGGGAGGGCGCCATCCGGCGCTCCGCTTGCGGGGAGCGCCGGGCTACTTCATGGCCGCGTTGACGGCCGGGCGCCGATTACTTCGCGCCGCGCCGCGCCTTGCGCACCGTCTTCGCGGTGCGTGCGCGCACAGCCTTGACGCGGCGCTTCGCCGCAGCGACCGGCTTCGCGGCCGGGCGCCGTGCCGGACGGACGAGCTCCAGCTTGGGCAGCGACTTCGGCAGCACGCGTTCGGCGTAGTCGACCACGACGGCGGCGGCCTGCTTCACGCTCGTCTCGACGGTGCGGCGGGTCTGCCGCCACGCCGTGTTGGCGCGCGCGATCGAGGGGCCGAGCCGTTCGTTGACGACGCGTACGGCGTTCGCCTCGACGACGTTGCCTTCCTTCACCAGGCGCTTGAACACCTGCCCTGCTTCACCTTGCACCCACTCGCGCGTTACTGCGGTGGCGCCAAGACCGGCGAGCCATACTTGGCGGGACGCGGCCAGCGCGGACTCACCGATTTGCCGCGGGTAGAAATTCGTGGATTGTTTCAGCATGGTCGTTCCCTTTCGATGTTTTCGTTGCAGCGCCTTCGCGCCAACTCTCAATCTAGACGTTTCCTTTAGAGCATTCACACTAATGAGCGGCAGCGCCTGGTGCGATGCTCGCGACGAGGGCGTGCGCGAGACGTGCGACGATGCCGTAGATCGATAGCTGCGGATTGGCGCCGATCGACGTCGGGAACACCGAGCCGTCGAACACGTACAGGTTCGAGAGCTGGTGGTGGCGCCCCGCGGTGTCGACGACCGCGCGCGCCGGATCGGGTCCGAGCGGGCATCCGCCCATGACATGCGCGCTGAACACCGGCGTCACGAGCGGCGCGAGATCGAACGCGGCAATCGCAGCACGCGCCTCGGTGAAGGTTCGATAGCTCGTTCCGGTGCCGTGGATCGGCATCACGGCGGACGCGCCCGCGGCGAACTGGATCTCGGCCATCGTGGTGAGCGCGCGGCGCACGCCGTCCCAGACGAACGGCGTCAACGGATAGTCGAGCACCGGCGCGCCGTTGCCGTCGAGGCCGACCGTTCCGCCCGGGCTTTCCGGATTGAACCCGTCGCGCAGCAGCGCGATGACGACCTGCAGGTTGGGAAACGCGCGCATCCATCCGGCGTGCTCCGGGCCCTGGCCCGGCAGCGTGATCGCGCCGAGGATCGGATGCAGCGGCGGCGCCTCGAGCTTGAATCCGGCCGGCCCGTCGATCGGCTGCGTGCCGAGGAAGTGGTCGGAATAGATCGTCTGCGGCGCGCCCGCGTACGCGTGCACCGGCTCCGGCATCAGCGCTGCGCTGACGATCGTCGGATGCAGGAACGTGCGCTTGCCGAGAATGCCGTTTGGATCCGGGACGCGGCTGCGCAGCAGCAGGCCGGGCGATCCGATCGCCCCGGCCGCCGCAACGAAGGTCCGCGCGCGAACGGTGACGCGACGCGCGGTCGGTGCGTACTCCCAGCGTGTCCATCGCCGCGCATCGCAGTGCGGTGATCCTGTCACCGGTGTGCACGAATTCCTGCGCCCGCACGCGCGTGACGAGCGTTGCGCCGCGGTCGAGCGCGTCGGGAATGGTGGTGACGAGCATCGAGCGCTTGGCGTTGACGGGACATCCCACGCCGCAATAGCCGAGGTTCCAGCAGTCCTTCACGTTGCGCCGGATCGAATGCGTGGGGATGCCGATGCGGCTGGCGCCGCGCGCCAGCGCCTCGTTGTTGGCGTTTGGCGCCATCGTCCACGGGCCGATCGACAGCCGCGCCTCCATCTCGGTGAAATAGGGCGCGAGGTCGGCCGGCGCGAATCCGGTGATGCCGTATCGCGCCGCCCACCATGCCAGCGTTGGCTCGGGCGTGCGGAACGAGCTCGTCCAGTTGACGGTCGTGCCGCCGCCGACGCAGCGGCCCTGCAGGATGTTGACCGCCTTGTCCTTGGTCCGCCGGCCCGCCGATTCCTGGTAGAGCTGCGGGTAGGCATCGGACTCGCGCATCCGGAAGTCGCTCGAAGACTTGAGCGGGCCCTCCTCGAGCAGCACGACGGAAAGCCCCGCCGCCGCGAGGATCGCGGCCGCGGTGCCGCCGCCGGCGCCGGTTCCGACGATGGCGACGTCGCAGGTCAGTTCGCTGTCATCGGCGAGGCGCGACGCGTCGACGATGCGCCAGCGCGAGGCGTCCGCTTCGCGATAGGGATCCTTGACGGCGGTGTTGAGCGGTGCGCTCACGAGAGCTCCGGCGGCCCGGGATAGCCGATCGCGGCCCACGTCGCCGGATCGCCGTACCACGCGGCGAACACGAGCTGATGGAGCGCGGCATATGCCGAGCGCAGCAATGTGAAGCGGCTGTCGCGAAAGCGCGCGAGCATCGCCGCGACGTCGGCGGCGGACGCTTCGCGCCACGACGGCGTGATGCCGGCCAGCGCGATGCGCGTCGGCGCGAACGCAAGCAGGGCGAAGAGCTGGCCGAGCTCGTGCTGCGCCGACGGCGGCAGGCCTTCGACGGCACGCGCGACATTCGCGACCGTGGCATCGACGGCGGCGGCACGGCCCGCGGCATCCGCGGGAAGCGCCCCGTCGAGCAGGACCGACGCAATGGCGCCCACGATCACGGGCGTCTGCGGGTCGAGTGCCGAGAGCGCGGCCGTTGCGGGGGAAGGCGGCGTCGCGTCGCGCGTCCCGCGCAGCCACCACGCGGCGGCGAGCGTTGCGCCGCCGGCGAGTCCGGCGACAAGAAAGGTGCGGCGCGTGGGCATGGGGAAAAGGGTGCGTGACCGCCGCAACACGCATTGCAGGAACACATGCGCGGCCGCCGTCTCGAATCTAAGGGCGGCGATTAGACAAATCAATCTAATCCCCGTGCCGCGCGAACACGCGGCGCGCAACTCGGCTAGACTATTCCGCACAGCCGGACCGCGACGCGGGAAGAGCGCAGCGCGAAAAGCACCGGCGTTCCCGCTCTGTCGAACCGCATGTCCGCACTCCCGCCGTCCACGCTTGTCTCCGAGCTCGCGCACGTCGCGCGACTGCACGAGGAACGGCTTGCCAACCCGATCCTCGCCGGCGCGCTGCAGCGCGTGGCCGACTGGCAGGCGCGGCGGCTGCGCGCCACTTATGCCGACCTCGCGGCGCAGCCACGCTATCTCCCCGCGATCGAATTCTTCGAAACCGATCTCTACGGCGGCGGCGATTTCGCGCGGCGCGATGCCGATCTCGCGCGCGTGATGCCGGTGATGTCGCGCATGCTGCCGGCGGGCGTGATCACCACCGTGGGCAAGGCCGTCGAGCTGAACGCGCTGTCCCAGGAGCTCGATCGCCTGCTGCTCGCGCGGCTGCCGCGCCCGGATGGCCGCTTCACCGTCGCCGAGTATTGCCGCGCGTTCCGCAAGATGGGCCGCATCGGCGACCGGGAGCGGCAGATCGCGCTGATCGGCGAGATCGGCGCGGCGCTCGACCATTACATGGACAAGCCGCTGATCCACGGTGCGTTGAAGATGATGCGCCAGCCGGCGCGGCTTGCCGGCCTCGAGGCGCTGCAGCACTTTCTCGAGCGCGGCGTGGGCGCGTTCCGCAGGATGCACGGCGCGGACCTCTTCCTCGCGACGATCGCCGCGCGCGAGAGCGCACTGGTGGAAACGATCTTCGCCGGCGAGACGGCGCCATTCCCCGACCCGATCGACACGCTGCGACCGGCGGTCGCGCCGCCGCCCGAGCCGCTCTCCGGCTGAGTACGGAAGATCGCCGCTACTTCTTCGAAGGCGTCTTGCCCGAAGAAGCCTTGGCGGAAGGCGCCTTGCCGAAGAACTTGTCGAAGTCGCGGTGCACGACGTCCTCGATCTTGGGCTTCAGCATCGAGAGCAGGAACCCAAGCTCGCAGTCGAGCCGCACTTCCTTCTTCCCGACGTGAAGGCGGCCTGTGAGGCCCGGCCGCTCGAACTCGATCGCGTCGCCGTTCCAGCAGTACTCGAGGTCGAAGCGCTCGTTGAGATCCTCGGCGATCTTTTCCGCGGCTTCCTTGGCGGCCTTGTGCGTGAGGGCATGGCTCTTGGCGATCGCGAGGGTTGCCATCCGGGGGTCTCCTGTGGGAGGCTCAAGTATAGCCAAGCGACGCGGTCGGCGGCACGCGCCGGCACGCCGCGAAGTGCCGCAGGTCGCGCGTGCGGACGCACCAACGCGAACGTGCGGGGCGATGCCCCGCGCTGACCGACGAGCGCCGCCAGGGGACGGCATGCCCGCAAATCTCGTCGACTACTTCACTCGTCACCTCGCGCGGCCCGGCACCGTCCTCTATCGCGAGTCGAACGGCAGGAATACGCGCGCGGTGACCGCGGGCGAGCTCGCCCGCGAGATCGCGCGCTGGCAGGCGGCGTTCCGAAGCGATGGGCTCGTTGGCGGCGAGCGCGTTGTGCTTTGCGCGCGCAACAGCGCCGCCTGGGTGGCGGCCGACCTCGCCGCGCTCGGAATGGGCCTCGTCGTGGTGCCGCTCTACGTGGACGACAACGCCGAGAGCGTCGCGTGGTGCGTGGCCGACGCCGAGGCGCGCATCGTGATCGCCGAGAACCTGCGCCTCGCCCACGGCGTGCGCAAGGCACTCGGCGCTGCCGTGCCGGTGCCGCGCATCGTGATCCTGCGCACCGACGAAGCGCTTCCGGGCGACGACACGATCCTGCCGGTCGAGCGTTATCTTCCTGCCGTCGGCGGCGACATCGAGGTGCAGGCGCTGCCGGAGAATACGCTCGCGACGATCTGCTACACCTCGGGGACGGCGGGCCGCCCGAAAGGCGTGATGCTGTCGCACGGCAATATCATCGCCAACGTGACCGCGTGCGCGGCGACGCAGATGGCGCGCCCGACCGATGTCTTCCTGTCGATCCTGCCGCTGTCGCACATGTTCGAGCGCACCGGCGGCTATTACTTGCCGCTGTCGCTCGGCGCGGTCGGTCGCGTTCTCGCGCGGAATCGCGCGCCTGCCGGAGGACTTCATCGACGCACGCGCCCACGGCAATCTTTGCGGTGCCGCGCATCTTCGAGCGGATTCGCGTCGCGCATCGAGCGCGAGCTCGCGGGGTCTCCGGTGCGCCGCTACCTGTTCGAGCGGTGCGTCGGCGATCGGCGTGCGCATCGCGGAGCGGCGTGCGTCGCCGCTCGAGCAGCTTGTCGGCGCGGGGCTGCGGCGACTGGTCGCGGCGCCGCTGCTCGCGAAGTTCGGCGGGCGGCTGCGCCTCGCGGTCGATCGGCGGCGCCGCGCTCGATCCCGCGCTCGCGCGGACGTTCATCGGCCTCGGGCTCACGATGCTGCAGGGCTACGGGATGACCGAGGCGTCGCCGGTGATCGCCGTCAATCGCGAGGACGACAACGATCCGGAATCGGTGGGGCCGCCGCTGCCCGGCGTCGAGGTGCGCATCGCGGACGGCGGCGAGCTCCTGGTGCGCGGCGGCAGCATCATGCTGGGCTACTGGCGCAACGAGGCGGCCACGCGCGCGGCGCTCGACGCCGACGGCTGGCTGCATACCGGCGATCTCGCCGAGATCCGCGCCGGACAGGATCTACATCCGCGGCCGCGCCAAGGACATCCTCGTGCATGTCGAACGGCGAGAAGCTCTCGCCGCAGGACGTCGAGCTCGCGATCCTGCGCGATCCCGTGTTCGAGCAGGTGATGGTGGTCGGCGAGGGCCGTCCGTATCCGGTGCTGCTCGCCGTCACGCAGGAGGCGGACGAGAAGGCGCTGCGTCCGGCGCGCCAACGAGCAGCTGAAGGCGTTTCCGCGCTGGATGCGCATGCGCAGCGTCGATCGCGTCGCGCGATCCATGGAGCATCGAGAACGGACTGCTCACGCCCACGCTCAAGCTGAAGCGTCCCGCGCTGGCGCAGGCGATGAAGGCGCGCGATCGACGCGGCCTACGCCGCACTGCCGCAGGACTGAATCGCCGCTGCCGCGTCCGGGTCGTTCTGGGCCGGGCGACCTCCCGGAAGGCCCACATCGATGTTGCAATGCAACATTGACACCTCCCTGTCAAACAAACATAGGATTAAAACGAACGTTTAAACGAAACGTCAGCCGCAAGCCTGTGAGACCGGGCTTGATGGGTGCGGCGTGCCGCTCGGACGCAGCCGCGCGATCGCGCGGGCTCCCACACCGAAAGGGCAATGGATGGTCGGCAAAGTCATTCCGATGCGCGAGTCCCGCGTGCCGGCCGCGACCAAGGACCGGATCCTCGACACGGCCGAGGCGCTGTTCATGGAGCACGGCTTCGAGGCGACCAGCCTGCGCTCGATCACCGCCGCGGCCGGCGTCAATCTCGCCGCCGTCAACTATCACTTCGGCAGCAAGGAAGAGCTGTTCGAGGCCGTGCTCACGCGACGGCTCGATCCGATGAACCAGGAGCGCGCTCGACCTGCTCGACGCGATTCGAGCACGAGGCGGCGCCCGACGCGCTGTCGCTGCGAGCGGATCCTGTCGGCGATGTTCATCCCCGCGCTGCGGCTCGCGCGCGATCCCGAGCGCGGCGGCAAGAATTTCCTGCGCCTGCTCGGCCGCGCCTATGCCGATCCGGCGCCGTTCATCCGGCAGTTCCTGTCCGAGCAGTACGCGGTGATGATCGCGCGCTTCAAGGCCGCGTTCGGCCGCGCGCTGCCGCAGCTGCCGCAGCAAGGAGCTGTCGTGGCGGCTGCACTTCATCATGGGCGCGCTGTCCTACACGCTGGCCGGCACCGACGCGCTGAAGATCATCGCCGAGCTCACGCCGGCGCGAGCCGGACAACGACGAAATGCTGCTGCGCCGCCTCGCGCCGTTCCTGCTCGCGGGCCTGCAGTCGCCGCTGCCCGAGCCTGCCGACGTCGGCGCGCGCACTCGACGGCGAGCTGGCGCGCATACGCGCTGAAGCCGCGCTCCGCACCGGACGTCCGAGCATCCGGCCTTCCCAGGAGCCATCGATGCTGACCTCTCTCTGGCTCGTCGTCGTCCTCGCTGGGCGCGCTCGCGCTGTGCCTACGTCAACGCGGCGGGCGTCGTCTGGAGCGTCGCGATCGCGGCCGCGCTCGCCGTCGCGTGGGTCGCGCAGGCGCTGCCGCCGCTGGCTCGACCTGCGTTCGCCGCCGCGTTCGTGCTGCTCGCGATCCCGCTGAACGTGCCGGCGCTGCGCCGCAAGCTGATCAGCGACGGCGTGCTCGCGCGCGTTCCGCAAGGTGATGCCGCCGATGTCGCAGACCGAGCGCGAGGCGATCGAGGCCGGCACCGTCTGGTGGGACGGCGAGCTCTTCTCCGGCACGCCGGACTGGCGGCAAGCTGCTCGACGCGCCGCCGCCCGAAGCTGACCGCCGACGAGCAGCGCTTCCTCGACAACGAGGTCGAGGAGCTGTGCGCGATGGTCACCGACTGGGAGACGACGAACGTCCACCGCGACCTGCCGCCGCACGTCTGGCAGTTCATCAAGGACAGGGCTTCCTCGGGCATGATCATCCCGAAGGAATACGGCGGCCTCGGCTTCTCCGCCTACGCGCATTCGCAGGTGATGACCAAGCTGTCGACGCGCTCCGGCACGATGGCGGTGACGGTGATGGTGCCCAACTCGCTCGGGCCCGGCGAACTGCTGCTGCACTACGGCACCGAGCAGCAGAAGCGCCACTACCTGCCGCGCCTCGCCAAGGGGCTCGAAATTCCGTGCTTCGCGCTGACCAATCCCGAACGCCGGTTCCGACGCCGCGTCGATTCCCGACTTCGGCATCGTCTGCTGGGGCGAGCACGAAGGCAAGCGCGTGCTCGGCCTGCGCGTCACCTGGGAGAAGCGCTACATCACGCTGGGGCCGGTGGCCACGCTGCTCGGCCTCGCGTTCCGCGCTCTACGATCCCGACCATCTGGTCGGCGACAAGGAAGACATCGGCATCACCTGCGCGCTGATCCCGACGTCGCACCCGGGCGTCGAACATCGGCCGCCGCCACATGCCGCTCAATGCGGTGTTCCAGAACGGCCCGACTCGCGGCAAGGACGTCTTCATCCCGATGGACTGGGTCATCGGCGGCCAGCCGATGCTCGGCCGGGGCTGGCGCATGCTGATGGAATGCCTGGCGGCGGGCCGCGGCATCTCGCTGCCGTCGTCGAACGACCGGCATGGCGAAGCTCGCGGTGCGCGCCATCGGCGGCTACGCGCGCGTGCGCACGCAGTTCAAGACGCCGATCGGCAAGTTCGAGGGCATCGAGGAAGCCGCTGGCGCGCATGGGCGGCAACCTCTACATGATGGACGCGGCGCGCATGCTGACGGCGCGGCGCGATCGACCTGGGCGAGAAGCCGGCGGTGATCTCGGCCATCGCCAAGTACCACCTCACCGAGCGCGCGCGCCAGGTCGTCAACGACGCGATGGACGTCGTCGGCGGCAAGGGCATCTGCATGGGGCCGTCGAACTTCCTCGGCGCCGCGTACATGCAGGTCCCGGTCGCGATCACCGTCGAGGGCGCGAACATCCTGACGCGCAGCCTGATCATCTTCGGGCAGGGCGCGATCCGCTGCCATCCGTACGTGCTGAAGGAGATGGAGGCGACGCGCGAGGCCGACCACGCGCAAGGCGTCCGATCGCCTTCGACGCGGCGCTGTTCGGCCACATTGCGCTTCGCGCTCGCGAACATCGCGCGCACGCTGGTCATGGGCTGCACCGGCTCGCATTTCGTCGCGCGTTCCCGACGGACGTCGCGCCGGAGACGCGGCGCTACTACCAGCAGCTGACGCGCTTCTCGGCGGCGCTCGCGTTCCTGGCCGACGTGTCGATGGGCTCGCTCGGCGGCGCGCTGAAGCGCAAGGAAAAGCTCTCGGCGCGGCTCGGCGACATCCTGTCGCTGCATGTACCTGTGCTCGGCGACGCTGAAGCGCTACGAGACGGAAGGCCGGCAGCAGGCCGACGCGCCGCTGATGCACTGGGCGATCTGGGACGCGATGTTCAAGGCGCAGACCGCGTTCGAAGGCGTGATCTCGAACTTCCCGAACCGCGTCATCGCGTGCGCTGCATGCGCCGCATCGTGTTCCCGCTCGGCCGTCCGTATGTCGTGCCGTCCGACGAGCTCGGCCACGACGTCGCGCGAGCTGCTGATCGAGCCGTCGGCCACGCGCGACCGCCTGACCGCCGGCATGTACGTCGGCCGACGGCGGGCGACGACCCGGTGGCGCTGATCGAGCGCGCGCTCGCGGCGACGCTCGCCGCGGAGCCGATCGAGGCGCAAGATGCGCGCCGCCGATCAAGGAGGGCCGGCTCGACGGCAAGCTTGCCGCCGGCGCGGGCATCCGAGGTGCTTGCCGACGCGCGCGCTGGCCGCGGGCGTCATCACGCGCCGACGAGTGCGCGCGGTGCTCGTCGCCGCAGCGCGAGCTGACGGCGCAGGTGATCCGCGTCGACGATTTCGCGCAGGATCTCGGCGCGTCGGAGATGCATCGGCAGCCGCGCGATCGACACCGTGCGCGCGCCCGGACCGTCAATCACGCGCGGCCGCGTGATGGCGCGGCCGCAACCTCGCGATGGCCCGACCATGACGAACCGGTCTACATCGTCGACGGCGCGCGCACGCCGTTCCTCAAGGCGCGCAACCGGCCGGGGCCGTTCGCCGCGTCCGACCTCGCGACCGCTGCCGGCCGCGCGCTGCTGCTGCGCCAGCCGTTCGCGCCATCGCGAGCTCGACGAGGTGATCCTCGGCTGCGCGGCGCCCTCGCCCGACGAGGTGAACATCGGCCGCGTCGTCGCGCTGCGCATGGGCTGCGGCTGAAGGTGCCCGGCTGGACGGTGATGCGCAACTGCGCGTCGGGCATGCAGTCGATCGACTCGGCGATCGACAACATCCGGCGCGGCCGCTCGAATCTCGTGCTGGCCGGCGGCGTCGACGCGCTGTCGCGCGCGCCGCTGCTGTTCTCCGACGCGATGGTGGTGTGGCTGTCGAACTGGTATGCGGCGAAGACGCTCGGCGCAGCGCGCGGCGCTCGTCGCGAAATTCCGGCTCCCGGCTATCTCGCGCCGGTGATCGGCGCTCATGAAGGGCCTCACCGATCCGATCGGTCGGGCTGCTGATGGGGCAGACCGCGGAGAATCTCGCCTACCGCTTCGGCATCACGCGCCGCGAGATGGACGAATTCGCGGCGCGCAGCCACCAGCGCGTGCTGGCCGCGCAGAAGGCCGGGCACTTCGACGGCGAGATCGTGCCGCTCTTCGACAAGGCGGGCAAGCTCTATCGCGGCCGACGACGGCGTGCGCGAGGATTCGACGCCGGAGAACCTCGCCAAGCTGCAGGCCGTTCTTCGACCGCAAGTACGGCAACGTGACCGCCGGCAACAGCTCGCAGATCACCGACGGCGCCGCGTGGCTCGTGATCGCGTCCGAGCGCGCGGTGGAAGAGCACAAGCTCGACGCCGATCGGGCCGCATCGTCGATCCGCAGTGGGCGGGCCTCGATCCGGCGCAGATGGGGCTTGGGCCCGTGCATGCGGCGACGCCGATCCTGCAAGCGGCACGGCCTCGGCGCTGAACGATCTCGACGCGTGGGAGATCAACGAGGCGTTCGCCGCGCAGGTGATCGCGCTGCGAGCGCGCGTGGGCAGAGCGACGACTATTGCCGCAACGAGCTCGGGCTGCCGGGCGCGCTCGGCGCGCTCGACGACGGCCAAGCTCAACGTCGACGGCGGCGCGATCGCGCTCGGGCATCCGGTCGGCGCCTCGGGCGCGCGCATCGTGCTGCATGTCCTCAACGTGCTGCGCGCGCACCGGCGGCAGGCGCGGCATGGCCGCGATCTGCATCGGCGGCGGCCTGGGCGGCGCGATGCTGATCGAGCGCGATGTGATCGGCCGCAGCAGACACCATCGCGACTACAGGAAACCCGATGCAACACTGGACACTCGACCCGCGACGCCGACGGCCTCGCGTGGCTCACCTTCGACAGGGCCGGCGCGACCGCCAACACGCTGTCGGCCGCGGTGCTCGCGGAATTGCAACGAGGCGCTCGACGTGCTCGACCGCGCGCCGCCGAAGGGACTGGTCATCCGCTCGGGCAAGGCGAACGGCTTCATCGCCGGCGCCGACATCGAGGAGTTCGGCGACGTGAAGGACGACGCCGAGCGCGATCGCCATCGTCAAGCGCGGCTGGGACACGTTCGAACGGCTCGCGGCGGTCGCCTACCCGACGCTGGCGCTGGTGCGCGGCTTCTGCCTGGGCGGCGGGCTCGAGCTGGCGCTCGCCTGCCGCTATCGCGTCGTCGTCGACGAGCCGGGAACGCGGCTGGGGCTGCCCGAAGTGATGCTCGGCATCGTCCCGGGGTGGGGCGGCATCAAGCGGCTGCCGAGGCTGGCCGGCGCGCCCGGCCGCGCTCGACCTGCATGCTGACCGGCAAGACGATCGACGCGCGCCGCGCGAAGAAGCTGGGCATCGCCGACGAATGCGTGCCGGCGCGGATCATGGAGAACACGGCGCGCGGCGTGCTGCGCGCGCTGCCGCCGCCGCGCGCGCTGCCGTTCCCGCTGTCGCTGACGCTGAACCCGCTCGCGCGGCGGTTCATCGCGGCGCAGGCGCGCAAGCAGGTCGCGCAGCGCGCGCGCCGCGAGCACTATCCGGCGCCGTACGCGATCCTCGACCTGTGGGTGAAGTACGACGGCAACGCGCTCGCGGCGCCGGCCTCCGATCCGGCGTCGATCCCGTCGCTGCTGCAGACGCCGACCGCGGCGAACCTCATCCGCGTGTTCCGGCTGCAGGAGCGGCTGAAGGCGCTCGGCAAGGACGGCGACGTTTCGCGCGGCGCACGTGCACGTCGTCGGCGCCGGCACGATGGGCGGCGACATCGCCGCGTGGTGCGCGCTGCGCGGCCTGACGGTGACGCTGCAGGACCAGAACGCCGAGCGGCTCGCGCCCGGCGATGGGCGCGCGCGGCGAAGCTCTTCGCGCAGCGGCTGAAGGATCCGCGCCGCGTCGCGCGACGCGACCGACCGGCTGATTCCCGACGTCGCCGGCGACGGCGTCGCGCGCGCCGACGTCATCATCGAGGCGATCTTCGAGAACCTCGACGCGAAGCGCAGCGCTGTTCGCGGCGCTGGAGGCGAAGGCGAAGCCCGGCGGCGATCCTTGCGACCAACACGTCGAGCATTCCGCTCGAGGACATCGCGCACGGCGATGGCCGACCCGGCGCGCCTCGTCGGCCTGCATTTCTTCAATCCGGTGGCGCAGATGATGCTGGTCGAGATCGTCGTCGGCGCGGCACACGCGCGCGCGACTCGTGCCGCAGGCGGCCGCGTTCGTGCGCCAGATCGACAAGCTGCCGCTGCCGGTGAAGAGCGCGCCGGGATTCCTCGTCAATCGCGTGCTGGCGCCGTACCTGATGGCCGCGATGCGCTGCGTCGACGAAGGCATCGCGCCGGAGACGGTCGACGAGGCGGCGCTGGCGTTCGGCATGCCGATGGGGCCGATCGAACTCGCCGACACCGTCGGCCTCGACATCTGCGTCGCCGTCGGCAAGCTGCTCGGCACCGACGCGGCGCCGCCCGCACGAAGCTGATGGAGCTCGTCGCTGCCGGCAACCTCGGCAAGCAAGACCGGCCGCGGCTTCTACGCATGGGTCGGCGGCAAGCCGCGCAGAAGCAGCCCGCGACGGTCCGTGCCCCCGGGCCTCGCCGAGCGCGCTGTCGGCCCTTCGTCGCCGAAGCGAAGGCGGCGCTCGCCGAGCACATCGTCGCCGACGCCGATCTGGTCGACGCCGGCGCGATCTTCGGCACCGGCTTCGCGCCGTTCCGCGGCGGCCCGCTGCACTACGCGCAAAGCGCGCCGGACGGCGGACCGACGGCGTTCGCAGCCTAGCTACCCGCTCGGCGTGCAGGATCGCGCGCGGCGCGCGACGTGCGCGCGGCAATTTCCCCGCTCGCAGTGGTACGATAAGCGCTGCCGCCGCACGAGCGACCCAGCGGTCGAGCTGCGGTGAAGCGTCCGCGGCACGCCTGCCGGCGAGGCGCGCGACGACGATCGCGGGCGCGAAACGCGCCGCCGCAGGGGAGGAGTGCCGTGGAAAAGATCTGGCTGTCGAGCTATCCGGAGGGCGTGCCCGCCGAGATCGACGTCAACGAGTACGCGTCGGTGCGCGACGGTGTTCGAGGAAAGCGTGCGCGAAGTACGCCGACCGGCCCGCGTTCACCTGCATGGGCAAGTCGATCACGTTCGCCGAGCTCGACACGCTGTCGGCGCGATTTCGGCGCGTGGCTGCAGGCGCAGGGGCTGCGCCAAGGGCGCGCGCGTCGCGCTGATGATGCCCAACATCCTGCAGTACCCGGTCTGCGCTGTTCGGCACGCTGCGCGCGGGCTGCACGGTCGTCAACGTCAATCCGCTCTACACGGCGCGCGAGCTCGAGCACCAGCTGAACGACTCCGGCGCCGAGGTGATCGTCGTCGTCGAGAACTTCGCGAACGACGCTCGCGGAGGTGCTCGCGCAAGACGCAGCGTGACGCAGACGCGTCGTGACGAGCATCGGCGAGATGCTCGGCTTCAAGGGCCTCATCGTCGACTTCGTGCTGCGCCACGTGAAGAAGATGGTGCCGGCGTGGTCGACTTCCGCGGCGCGATGCGCATGTCACGACGTGCTGTCGGCGGGGCGCAAGCGCGACGCTCGAGCGCGTGCCGCTCGGGCACGACGACATCGCGTTCCTGCAGTACACCGGCGGCACGACCGGCGTGGCCAAGGGCGCGATGCTGCTGCACCGGAACATCGTCGCCAACCTGCTGCAGGCGCGCGCCTGGCTGAAGCCGTTCCTCGACCCGAACCAGCGCGAGATCGTCATCACGCCGCTGCCGCTCTATCACATCTTCTCGCTGACGGCGAACTGCCTCGTGTTCATGACCGCTCGGCGGGAGAACGTGCTGATCCCGAATCCGCGCGACATTCCCGGCTTCGTCAAGGAGATGGCGAAGTACAAGTTCACCGCGTTCACCGGCGTCAATACGCTGTTCAACGCGCTGGTCAACAACGCCGAATTCGCGAAGCTCGACTTCTCGCACGCTGCGCATCTCGCTGGGCGGCGGCATGGCGGTGCAGGAGGCGGTCGCCGAGAAATGGAAGCGCGGTGACCGGCATCCGCTGATCGAGGCTTACGGCCTCACCGAGACGTCGCCGGCGGCGACGATCAATCCGCTCGACCTCCCGAAGTACAACGGCGCGATCGGGCTGCCGATCTCGTCGACCGAAGTCACGCTGCGCGACGACGCGGGCCACGACGTGCCGCTGGGACAGCCCGGCGAGATCTGCATCCGCGGCCCGCAGGTGATGGCGGGCTACTGGCAGCGCCCCGACGAGACCGCCAAGGTGATGACGCCGGACGGCTTCTTCATGACCGGCGACATCGGCGTGATGGACGAGCGCGGCTTCGTGCGCATCGTCGACCGCAAGAAGGACATGATCCTCGTGTCGGGCTTCAACGTGTATCCCGAACGAGATCGAGGGCGTGGTCGCGATGCATCCCGGCGTGCTCGAATGCGCGGCGGTCGGCGTCCCGGACCCGAAATCGGGCGAGGCCGTGAAGCTCTTCGTCGTGAAGAAGGACGCCGCCGTGACCGCGGAGTCCATCCTGAAGCATTGCCGCGAGCACCTGACCGGCTACAAGTGCCCGCGCGACGTCGAGTTCCGCACCGAGCTGCCGAAGACCAACGTCGGCAAGATCCTGCGCCGCGAGCTGCGCGACGAAATGCGCCGGGCCGCGGCCTAAGGCGCGGGGCGGACATGCCCCCCGCACCGGCAACGCTTCCCGATCGCGAGCCGGCGCTGCGCGTCGTGCCGATGCCCGCCGACGTCAACCAGCACGGCGACATCTTCGGCGGCTGGGTGATGTCGCAGGTCGACATCGCGGGCGGCGTGCTGGCAGCCCAGCGGGCGCGCGGGCGCGTCGCCACGGTCGCCGTCAACTCGTTCGTGTTCAAGCAGCCCGTGATGGTGGGCGACGTCGTCAGCTTCTACGCCGAGATCGTCCGCGTCGGGCGCACGTCGATCACGGTCGACGTCGAGGTCTACGCGTGGCGCGATCCCACCGAACTCGTGTCCCTCAAGGTCACCGAGGCGAGCCTCACTTACGTGGCTGTCGGCCCCGACCGCCGGCCGCGCCCGGTGCCCGTCGAATAGGCACATTCCCGCCCGGGGGTTGACCAAACGCAACACCCCTCAAAATAGGGAAACTCCGAGGCGGAAAACGGGGTGCGGATACCCCATTCCCGGGTGTATATTCATTCGACAGTCGACCCCGAGCCGGGCCACACCGGCGCTCTGCCTCGTCGACGCCGAAGCGTGCCTGAAGATCCGTTGCCCGATGCGGCAAAGGGTCGCGAGCGCCAGCCAACAATAGGAGAGTTCCGCAATGACTACCCCATTCAGCCGTTCCAGGATCGCCGCCGCCGTCGGCATGGTTGCGCTCGCATTCGCGGCGGGCCAGGTCTCCGCCGCCGGCTTTGCGCTGCAGGAGAACTCCGGCAGCGGGCTCGGCAATGCCTATGCCGGCGGCGCTGCGGCCTCCGAGGATGCGGACACTATCTGGACCAATCCGGCGGGGATGTCCCGCCTCAAGACCAACCAGCTGGCGATGGCGATCAACATGATCACCCCGTCGATGAAGTTCAGCGACGGCGGATCGATCCACGCGCTCAACCAGCCGCTTGGCGGCAACGGGGGTGACGCGGGCAGCACGGCGTGGGTCCCGAACCTGTATCTCGTGGTGCCGATCAATCAACAGTGGGCGTTCGGCCTCGGCATCAACGCGCCATTCGGGCTGACGACCGAGTACGACAGCAACTGGGCTGGCCGCTACCAGGGGATCAAATCGAAGCTCGAGACGATCAACGTCAACCCGGCGATCTCGTATAAATTCGGAAATTTTGCGGTCGGCGCGGGTGCCAACTACCAGCAGATCAAGGCGGACCTGACGCAGGCGCTCAACTATTCGGCCGGCGTCGCACAGGGGGCCTCCAAAGCCGCAGCCGCAGGCCAGATCACGCCGGCGGCCGCTCAGGCGCTTGTTGCGCAGACGGGGGGCCTCGACGGCCTCGGCGACATCAACGGCGACGACAGCGCATGGGGCTGGAACGTTGGCGGCGAGTGGAACGTCGGAAGCCCGGACAGCCGCACCCGCTTCGGCGCGTCCTATCGCTCCCAGATCAAGTTCAACATCACGGGAAACGCCAATTTCTCGTGGCCGTCAGTTCCCACGATTCAGCCTCCGCAGTTGCAGCCCGTGCTCGGCCTGATCGATGCCGGTATCAAGGCGACATATCCCGACAGCGGAATGAACGCAGACATCAAGATGCCCGCCATCGCCAACGTCTCGGTATTCCACACGATGCTGAACGACAAGTGGGATTTCATGGGCGATGTCCAGTGGACGCAGTGGAGCGTGGTACAGGATCTGACGGTCGTGCGCAGCAACGGACAGCAGCTCGAGAATCTGCCCTTGAAGTTCAAGAACGTCTGGCGGGTCTCCGCAGGAGCGAACTACCGCTACACGAATGAATGGATGTTCCGCGGCGGCATCGCATGGGACCAGTCGCCCGTGCAGGACCAGTACCGCGGCGTGCGGTTGCCGGATTCCGATCGTGTCTGGCTCACCGCTGGCGCGCAATACGTATTTAGCAAGGACCTGAAGTTCGACATCGGCGCGGCCTACATCTGGGTACAGAACGGCTCGATTGCCCAGTACAGCCAGGACCCGGCGACCATTGCGCAGTACGGCTACGTGAGCGGGAACTACAACAACAACGTCGTCATCGTGTCCGGCCAAGCAACTTACAGCTTCTGACGGCCTGACCGCACTCGTCTCAGAGCAAGGCGCGGTCGGACCGTCCGGCCGCGCCTTTTTCTTCACTGGACCCGCGCGACCCGCGGGGCCGACCGGGCCTCCCCAATCATGCCTGCCTCACCCTTTCTCATCCGCAAAGTCGCGGTGCTCGGCGCCGGCGTCATGGGCGCGCAGATCGCCGCGCACCTCGCCAACGCCGGCGTTCCCGTCGTGCTGTTCGACCTCGCCGCGAAGGAGGGCGATCCCAACGGCATCGTCAACAAGGCGATCGCCGGACTCGCGAAGCTCGAGCCCTCGCCGCTCGGCACCGCCGACCGCGCCGCCTACATCGACGCCGCGAATTACGACCGCGACCTCGCCCTGCTCGCGGGCTGCGACCTCGTGATCGAGGCCATTGCCGAGCGCATGGACTGGAAGCGCGACCTGTACGCGAAGATCGCGCCGCATCTCGCGCCCCACGCGATCGTTGCCTCCAACACGTCCGGCCTCTCGATCGACGCGCTCGCCGAAGCGCTGCCGGCCGCCGTGCGGCCGCGCTATTGCGGAATTCATTTCTTCAATCCGCCGCGCTACATGCACCTCGTCGAGCTGATCGCGCAGAAGTACACCGACCCCGCACTGCTCGACGCGCTCGAGACCTTCGTCGTCACCACGCTTGGCAAGGGCGTCGTGCGCGCGAAGGACACGCCCAATTTCGTCGCCAACCGCGTCGGCATCTTCTCGGTGCTGGCGACGATGGCGCACACCGAGACCTACAGGCTGCCGTTCGACGTCGTCGACGCGCTGACCGGTCCCGCGATCGGCCGCGCCAAGAGCGCGACCTACCGCACTTGCGACGTCGTCGGCCTCGACACGATGGCGCACGTCGTCAAGACGATGCAGGACACGCTGCCCGACGATCCGTGGCATCTGCTCTATCGGACCCCGCCCGTGCTCGCGGCGCTCGTCGCCAAGGGCGCGCTCGGACAGAAGACCCGCGCGGGCTTCTTTCGCAAGGTCGGCAAGGACATCGAGGTGCTCGACCCGGTCGCGGGAGACTATCGCAAGGCCGGCGGCAGCGTCGATCCGGCGGTCGCCGAAATCCTCGCCGAGAAGAATCCCGGCGCGAAGTTCGCGAAGCTCCGCGCGTCCGAACACCCGCAGGCGCAGTTCCTCTGGGCGATCTTCCGCGATCTCTTCCATTACTGCGCCGTGCACCTCGCCGACATTGCCGACAATGCGCGCGACGTCGATCTCGCGCTGCGCTGGGGCTTCGGCTGGTCGATGGGTCCGTTCGAGATCTGGCAGGCCGCCGGCTGGAAGGAGATCGCGGGCTACCTCGCCGACGACATCGCGAAGGGACGCACGCTCGCCAGCGTGCCGCTGCCGAAGTGGGTGACCGAAGGGCCGGCCGCGGAAGGGGTGCACACGCCCGCGGGCGCGTACAGCGCGGCGGCGAATGCGTTCCGGCCGCGCTCGGCGCTGCCGGTGTATCGCCGCCAGTATTTTCCGGACCCGGTGCTCGGGGAGAAGTGGGCCACCGGCACGACGATCATGGAAACCCCTGCGGTGCGCCTGTGGCACCTCGGCGACGACGTTGGCATCGTCTCGTTCAAGAGCAAGGGCAACACGATCGGCGAGGACGTGCTCGACGGGCTCAACGCCGCGATCGAGCGGGCCGAGCGCGAGTGCGCGGGCCTCGTCATCTGGCAGACCCGCGAGCCGTTCTCGCTCGGCGCCAATCTCGCCACGATCGCCCCCGCCGCAACCGCTGGCCAGTGGGATGGCATCGAAGCCGTCGTCGCCAAGTTCCAGCAGACGTCGGTGCGCCTGCGCCAGTCGCTGATCCCGACCGTGGCGGCGGTGCGCGGAATGGCGCTGGGCGGCTCGTGCGAATTCATCCTGCACTGCGACCGCACCGTTGCCGCGCTCGAGTCGTACATCGGTCTCGTCGAGGTCGGCGTCGGGCTGCTGCCCGGCGGCGCCGGCTGCAAGGAGCTCGCGCTGCGCTCGGTCGCCGAATCGGCGCGCGGCGCGGTGGGCGGGCAGATGGACCAGTTCCCGTTCATCCGCACGTATTTCCAGTCGGTGGCGATGGCCAGGGTGTCGAAGAGCGCGCTGGAAGCGAAGGAGATGGGATATCTGCGCCCGGCCGACGTCGTGGTCTTCAACGCGCACGAGCTTCTCCACGTCGCCAAGGCGCAGGCCCGGGCGCTCGCCGAGTCGGGCTACCGGCCGCCGCCGCCGGCACGCAACATCCCGGTCGCCGGACGCACGGGAATCGCCACGCTGGAGCTGATGCTCGTCAACATGCGTGACGGCGGCTTCATCTCGCCGTACGACTTCGAGATCGGTCTCCGCGTCGCACGCGTGCTGTGCGGCGGCGAGGTCGACCCGGGCAGCCTCGTCGACGAGAAGTGGCTGCTCGACCTCGAGCGCCGCGAATTCATGGCGCTGATGCGCAATCCGAAGACGCAGGAGCGCATCGCGCACACCTTGAAAACCGGCAAGCCCCTGCGCAATTGACGCAAAGCTTCGTCTTCGACCCGCATGCTGCGTTGCTCCTCGCTCGCGATCCTCACGTGCTGCCAAGTGCGCTCCGGTCGCTCGCTCCGGGGCGCCTTGCCTGCGGGCCGAACACTCGCTTTGCCCGCCGCTTCGGGATGCGGTTAATCCTTCCCCGAGGGAGACATTGATGGCAAGACAGATCCAGGACGCCTACATCGTCGCGACGACGCGCACGCCGGTGGGCAAGGCCCCGCGCGGCGCGCTGAAGTCGACGCGGCCCGATTCGATGCTGGCGCACGTCCTCAAGAGCGTGCTGCAGCAGGTGCCGCAACTCGACGCCGGCAGCATCGACGACGTGATCGTCGGCTGCGCGATGCCGGAATACGAACAGGGGATGAACGTCGCGCGGATCGGCGTGCTGCTCGCGGGCCTGCCGGATTCGGTGGCGGGCATGACCATCAACCGCTTCTGCTCGTCCGGCCTCAACGCGGTGTCGATCGCGGCCGACCGCATCCGCACGGGCGAGGCCGAGGTGATGATCGCGGGCGGCACCGAGAGCATGAGCATGATCCCGATGCTCGGCCGGCTCGCGATGAACCTCGACGTCTTTGCGCGCGACGAGAACCTCGGCATCGCGTACGGCATGGGACTCACCGCGGAGAAGGTCGCCGAGCGGTGGAAGGTGTCGCGCGAGGATCAGGACGCGTTCGCGCTGGAGTCGCACCGGAAGGCGCTCGCCGCGCAGGCGGCCGGCGATTTCAGCGCCGAGATCTCGCCCTACCCCGTCACCGACAACGCGCCCGACCTTGCGAGCGGCAAGGTCGTCACCCGAAGGCGCAATTTCGATCGCGACGAAGGGCCGCGCGCGGATACCTCCGCTGAGGGACTCGCGAAGCTCCGCCCGGTCTTTGCCGCGCGCGGGTCGGTGACGGCGGGCAACAGCTCGCAGATGTCGGACGGCGCGGGCGCGACCATCCTGGTCAGCGAGCGAATGCTGAAGCAGCTCGGCCTCGCGCCGCTCGCGCGCTTCGTGGGGTATGCGGTCGGCGGCGTCGCGCCGGAGGTCATGGGCGTCGGGCCGATTGCGGCGATCCCGAAACTCCTGCGCAGCACCGGTGTTGCGCAGGACGACATCGACTGGATCGAGTTGAACGAAGCGTTCGCGGCGCAGAGCATTGCGGTGATGCGCGAGCTCTCGCTCGACCCCGCGAAGGTCAATCCGCTGGGCGGCGCGATCGCGCTGGGCCACCCGCTCGGCGCGACCGGCGCGATCCGGACGGCGACGATCGTGCACGGGATGCGGCGGGACAAGCACAAGTACGGCATGGTCTCGATGTGCGTCGGCACCGGCATGGGCGCCGCCGGGCTGTTCGAGGCGGTATAGGCGTCGCATATCGGCGCCGGGCTGCGTTGCTCCTCGCTCGCGATCCTCACGTATGCTTGAATACGTTCCGGTCGCTCGCTCCGGGGCGCCTTGCCCGGCACCGATCTGCTTGCCTTCCCGCCACAAACGATGCGCGCTGGCAAGCCGTTAGACCGCACGCGATCCGACTGCTGGCGGCCGGAACCGAATTCAAAGGAGAAATGAACATGCTGCGCAAACTCGCTTTCCTGATGGCCGCGATGCTGTTCGCGGCGCCGGCACTCGCAGTCGACGTCGCCGGGGTCAAGCTCGACGACAAGGCGACCGTCGGCGGGCAGGAGCTCGTGTTGAACGGCGCGGGCATCCGCACCAAGATGATGTTCAAGGTCTATGTCGGCAGCCTCTGGGTGCCGGCGAAGGCGACGACCGCTGCGGCCGTGTATGCGAAGGCGCCGCGCCGCGTGCAGCTCAACATGCTGCGCGACGTCAGCGCGGACCAGATGATCGACGCGCTCGCCGACGGCGTGAAGCAGGGCAACTCGCCCGCGGACGCCGCCGCCGTGAAGGCACAGACCGATCAGCTCGCGACGATCCTCAAGTCCGCCGGCCAGCTGAAGGAGGGCAACGTGCTCGTCTTCGACTACGTCGACGGCGCGACGGCAGTGGCCCTCAATGGCGCCGTCAAGGGCACCATTCCCGGCGAGGCGTTCAACAAGGCGCTGTTGAATGCCTGGCTCGGCGAGAATCCGGTGCAGGCCGACCTCAAGAAAGCCATGCTCGGCGGCTGAACCGCTGCCGCGCCGCCGCACCGGGTCGCGGGCTCCGCGAAGGGCTCGCGGCCGCATTTTTTCTTCTCACGTGGTGATCGATGCCTGATTTCTGGCCCTCGTGCGGCTATCGTCTGCTGACTGTCGGATCCGACGGGCGGCTCACGCTCACCGACGATTTCCTGCGGGCGCTGCTGCTGCGGCCCGAGCTCGCGCCCATCCCCGAGTCGTGCCCCGCGGAGCTCGCGCTGCACGACAGGCTGGTCGCGGCGCCGCGTGCGGTCGTCACCGAGGCGGAGCTCGCGCCGATTGTCGACGCCGACGCGCGCGAGAACTATGCGATCTGGTTGCGCTTCCGGCAGCGGCTGACGGGCTTCGCGTCGATCGAGGCCGCGTACGTCGCGCTGTTTCGCGACGGCGTCGACGTCCCGCCGCTTCTCGTCCACCAGCTGACGCAGATTCTCGTCCGGCACGTGCTCGGCGACGACGCCGAGGCAGTGCACGCCCGCGTCGCCGAGATGCTGTTCCGGCCCCAGAAGGTCGCGCTGCGCGACGACGGCTCGGTGATGGCAGCCGACGAGGTCACCGTCGAGCTCTTCGCGACGACCGGCGGCTTCGGGACGCTGGGCGAGCTCCTGCAACGGAACCAAACCCCGGCGCGCACGGTCGATCTCGACGTGCTGGATGCGACCAATGCGGACGTCTACTGGGACCGCGACGAGCGCCACGACCTCGCCATCAGCCTCAATCGCGGCCAGCCGGCGCTTCCCGCGCTGTGCCGCGTGCTCGAGAAATGGATCGCGCATTTCCTCGGCGTCGCCGTGGCAATCCGGCCGTTGCGCGAGATCGAGGACCGCGAATGGGTCTGGCACGTCGGGCTCGACGCCGAAGCGAGCGCGCTGCTGAACGATCTCTACAATGGCGTCGACGTCGACGAGGAGCGTCTCGGCCGGCTGCTCTGCCTGTTCGAGCTGAAGTTCGCCGACCCTGCGATGGCGCGTCCGGGCGTCGCGGGGCGCCCCGTGTACCTCGCGATGGCGATGGACGCCGACATGCGACTTCGCCTCAAGCCGCAGAATCTTCTCGTGAACCTGCCGCTCGCCCATACGCAATGACACCCAAGATCAAAGGATGACGATGAAAAGAACGCAATACCGGCGCTCCATTCGGCACGCGGTCGCACTGCTCGTTTCGGCGCTCGCCGCGACCGGTGCGATGGCGCAGACCACGGGGACGCCGCCCGCCCCGGCAGCCGCGTCCGCCGCTCCGCTGGCATTGAGCGATCTCGCCTGGGTGGCCGGATGCTGGAAGGGCCTCGTCAACAAGCGCGAGTTCCGCGAGCAGTGGTTGCCGCCGCGCGGCGAGCTGATGGTCGGCATCAGCCACACGACGATGGCGGACAAGACGATCGGCTACGAATACCTGCGCTTCGAGCCGCGTGCGGACGGCGTCTGGTACATCATCACGCCGTCCGAAGGCAAGGAAGACTCCTTCCGCCTCGTGTCGCGGACGACGGAGAAGGCGGGTGACGTCGACTACGACCTCTTCACGTTCGAGCGCACGTCGACCGAATTCCCGCAGCGGATCGTCTATCGCCGCGGCGGCGAAGGCTGGCTCTACGCAGAGGTTACCGGCAAGGTCGACGGCGCCGAGCGCAAGGTGATCTATCCGATGCAGCGAATCGATTGCGTGTCCGGGCGCATCCTGGACAAGTGAGATGACGGACGCGCGCCCGCCCGCGCTCGCGAGCTTCGAGAAGATGCTCGCCGCGGGGCGCGACGGCGCGCTGCTGCGCTTTTCGCTCGGCAGCGAATTCCTGAAGGCGGGCGATGCCGCGGGCGCGTGCGTGCACTTCGCTCGCGCGGTCGATCTCGATCCCGCGTACACGGCCGCCTGGAAGCTCTACGGGAAGGCTCTCGCCGCCGCAGGTCGCGACGCCGATGCGCTCGCCGCCTATCGCCGCGGCATCGAGGTCGCGCACGCGAAGGGCGACCGCCAGGCCGAGAAGGAGATGACCGTGTTCGCGCGGCGTCTTGCGCGCGCGCCGGGCGAAGCCTAGCGCTTCAGGCGCCGGAGGCGACCGGCACGCCGCGATTGGCGAGCTCGTCGGCGCGGATGTTGCCGGGGTTCACGCCGTGCCCCTTCACCCAGTGCCAGCGGATCTTGTGCTGCGCGGCCAGCACGTCGAGCTCGCGCCAGAGCTCGGCGTTCTTGACGGGCTTCCTGTCGCTCGTCTTCCAGCCATTGCGCTTCCAGTTGTGGATCCACGATTCGATGCCGTGCTTCACGTACTGCGAGTCGGTGTGGAGATCGACTTCGCAATGCCGCGACAGGCTCTCCAGCGCCCGGATCACCGCCGTCAGCTCCATCCGGTTGTTGGTCGTCGCGGGCTCGCCGCCGCAGAGCTCCTTGCGGTGGACGCCGTGGATCAGCAGCACGCCCCAGCCGCCCGGGCCGGGATTGCCCTTGCACGCGCCGTCCGTGTAGATCTCGACCGGCGCGCTCATCGGGCGACGCGCACGTGCAACGCCGCGCCGCCCATGGCGCGGGTCTCGACTCGGCCCTTCGCCGCATGCGCGGCGTTCATGCCGCGGCCTTCGCGCGATCCGTGTTGTCCGTACGCTCAATGCACTCGCGGACCTGCCGCGGCGCCGGCGCGAGGCCGTTCTTGGGACGCTCCCACGCCGGCGTGATCACGCGCATGCCGACGACCTTCTTCGTGGCGCGCAGGTAGTAGACGCCGCCTGCGATCGGCCACCAGCGGTCGCCGGCCGATTCGATGAAGCGTGAGCGCGCGAGCCAGCGCTCGTTTTCGAAGGGCGGCGCATAGCAGTCGAGCGCGCCGCCGGTGACCTCGAAGCCCAGCAGCTTCAGCCAGTCCTTCAGCCGGTAGAGCGCGATGAAGTTGCCGTTCCACGGCGGGTTCTGGCGGCGGCCGAAATAGCGCTTCGCGCCGAACAGCGAGAACGGGTTGAAGCCGGCGATCAGCACCTGTCCGTCCGGGCGGATCGTGCGCCACGCCTCGCGCAGCATGAGGTGCGGTTCGCGGCTGAACTCGAGCGCATGCGGCAGCACGATGAGATCGAGCGAATTCTCCGGAAACGGCAGCCAGTGCGGATCGGCCAGCACCTGCGCCGGCGCATCGTAGTCGACCGTCCACCGCGACGGGATGCGGCTCTGCGCGAGGTAAGGGCAGGCGGGCAGGCCGATCTGGATGGCATTGAAGCCGAAGATGTCGGCGACGGTCCGATCGAACCACGCCTGTTCGCGCGCCAGGAAATAGCGACCGAGCGACGTGCCGAACCACGGCGCCAGCGTCGTTGACACACCGGCCTGCGCCTCGGAAGATGCGTCCATGGCGGCGATTATCCCCATCCCGGCGTTCTCCGACAACTATATCTGGCTGATTCGCGAGGGTCGCGACGCCGTCGTCGTCGACCCCGGCGACGCCGGCCCGGTCATCGACGTCCTCGAGCGCGAGCATCTGACGCTGCGCGCGATCGTCACGACGCACCATCATCCCGACCACGTCGGCGGCGTTCCCGCGCTGCTCGCGCGAACCCCTGTGCCGGTGTACGGCCCCGCGCACGAGACCATTCCAGGACGCACGCAGGCGCTCGTCGAGAACGACGCGATCGTCCTGCCGGGGATCGGAAGCACGCTGCACGTGCTCGACGTGCCGGGCCACACCGCGGGGCACATCGCGTACGTCTGCGACGGGGTCGATGGGAACGCCGGGTTCGCACTCGTCGGCGACACGCTGTTCGCGGGAGGCTGCGGCCGGCTCTTCGAAGGCACGCCCGAACAGATGGCGGCGTCACTGGGCAAGCTCGCCGCGCTGCCGCCGGCGACGGCGGCCTATTGCGCGCACGAGTACACGCTCGCGAACCTTCGCTTCGCCTCGGCGGTCGAACCGGGCAACACGGCATTGCAGGAGCGCGTCGCGCGGGAGGAGGCCAAGCGCGATCGCGGCGTGCCGACGGTGCCGTCGACCATCGGTGATGAGCGCGCCACCAATCCTTTCCTTCGCTGCACGGAACCCGGCGTCGTTGCCGCGGCCGAGGCGCACGCTGGACGCGCACTCGCCGACGCCGTCGAAACTTTCGCAGTACTGCGCGCGTGGAAGAACGAATTTCGCTAGGACGCCGGCGCGATCCGCCGGTTGACGCTGCCTATCCCCGCGCCTAATATCGCGGACAATTTTGCCACCCGACGATCGATCGAATTGCATCTTTCCCGAATCCCCTGCCTCGCGCTCGCGATGCTCGTCGCCGCGTGCGCGACGCCGGCGCCGGAACCCGCTCCCGCACCACCTCCGACCCAGCCCGCAGTCGCAGCCGCCCCGTCTTCGGCCCCGGTCGCCGCATCGCGTGACGCCGCGGCGAGCGCGGCATCGACCGATCCGCTTCCGCCGGCCGTGAGCGCCGCACTGGAGCCGCTGCCGCCGCCCGCCGACGACCTGTGGGTGCGTATCCGCAAGGGCTTCGGGATTCCCGCGATCGAGGGCCCGGAAGTCGCGAAGTGGCAGGAGTGGTACGCGACGCGGCCCGAGTACGTCGCGCGCATGATCGACCGGAGCCGGCGGTATCTCTACTACATCGTCGGCGAGGTCGAGAAGCGTGACATGCCGCTCGAGATCGCACTCCTGCCGATGGTCGAGAGCGCGTTCAATCCGCAGGCGGTCTCCGTGAGCCGCGCGTCGGGCATCTGGCAGTTCATGCCGTCGACCGGCAGCCTCTACGGGATGAAGCAGACGTTCTGGATGGATTCGCGGCGCGATGTCGTCGCGGCGACCGAGGGCGCCCTCAATTACCTGCAGAAGCTCCACGAGCAGTTCGGCGACTGGCAGCTGGCGCTTGCCGCCTACAACTGGGGCGAGGGCAACGTCGCCCGGGCGATCGCGAAGAACGAGAAGGCGGGTCGGCCCACGGATTACGCGAGCCTCGGGATGCCGGACGAGACGCGCAATTACCTGCCGAAGCTGCAGGCCGTCAAGGACATCGTCAGCGATCCCGACCGCTTCGGCATCGACCTCGGCGACATCCCGGACGCGCCGTATTTCGCCGTCGTGAAGACGTCGAAGGAGATGGACGTGAAGCGGGCCGCGGAGCTGGCCGAGATGTCGGTCGACGAGTTCATGTACCTCAATCCGCACCACAACCGCCCAGTGATTGCCGGCGCCGACGAATACACGATCCTGCTGCCGATCGACAAGGCCGAGCTCTTCGCCGCGAAGCTCGAGCTCTCCGACCAGCCGCTCGTGTCCTGGCGCGCGTACCGGATGCGCCCCGGCGAGACGCTGCCGCAGCTGGCGGCGCGGTTCGGCATGCCGGTCGAATCGCTGCGCGCGGTGAACGGGATCGGCCCGCGGTCCAGGGTGCCGGCCGGGCACCTTCTGCTCGTCCCGGCAGCGCAGCCGACGGAGGCGGATGGCGACGCCCTGACGCATGCGGTATTCACGACGGTGCCGGAGGGCCGCACGTTCTACTATCACGTGAAGCGCGGCGACACGATGGCGGCCGTTGCCGATCGCTACGGCGTTTCGGCGCGCGACATCAAGAGCTGGAACGGGCTTTCCAGGGACGCGCTGCAGTCCGGTCAGACGCTGCGCATCACGAGCGACTACGCGCCGAATGCCGCGAAATCCAAGCGTGCCACGGGCAAGCGCGTGGTCTCGACGCATGCCAAGCCGAAACCTTCCGTGGGCAAGCCCGCGACGGCGAAACCGGTCGCGGCGAAGCCGTCCGCCGGCACGAAGACCCGGCCCAACGGCACCCGCGCGACGACCAACGCGGCTTCGCGCGGCGGCTGACGGCGCCAACCGCACGCGAATCCGGGCTTCCCAAAAGAAAACAGGCGACGCATGAAGCGTCGCCTGTCTTTTCGTCCACCACACATCTGGGGCGGACTTTTGGGCCTTGGAAGGCTTACTTCTTCTTCGCGCGCTTTGCGGCCTTGCGCTTCTTCGGCGCGGCCTTCTTTGCCTTCGCCTTCTTGGCGGGCTTGCGCTTTGCGGCCTTCTTCGCCTTCTTGGCGGGCTTGCGCTTTGCGGCCTTCTTCGCCTTCTTGGCGGGCTTGCGCTTTGCGGCCTTCTTCGCCTTCTTGGCGGGCTTGCGCTTCGCAGCCTTCTTCGCCTTCTTGGCGGGCTTGCGCTTCGCAGCCTTCTTCGCCTTCTTGGCGGGCTTGCGCTTTGCAACCTTCTTCGCCGCCTTCTTCGGCGCCTTCTTGGCCGCCTTGCGTTTCGCCTTCTTCTTCGCTGCCTTCTTCGGCGCCGGGGCCGAAGCCGCGGGCATCATCGACATAATGTCAGCCATTGCGTTTTCTCCTGTCTGAGTTGCTGTGACTGTTATGGTGCTTCTACATCTTCGCAGCCTGCTCGGGACTTGCCGTTCGGCACCCGGAACTGCGGACACCTATTGACAAACCCATTGCGGTCTGCTGCCTGAATTCTAGCCACATTTTCTCGGAATGCAAGATTTGTGTGCCGATTCCGGGCGTTGCATTTGCCACTGTTGCGATTTCGCACACCGCCGAAAACGGCATCCGCATCGTTGAATCGCGTTCACGCGGACTGTCGCGCGCGACAGTCGCGAATGCATTTTGCGCGGCGCATCACGTCGATCGGGGCAGCGGATTTTCGAGCGCGAAAAGCTCGTCGATCGATTCGCGGCGGCGGGCGAGATGCATCGATTTCCCGTCGACCAGCACTTCGCAGGCACGCGGGCGCGAGTTGTAGTTCGAGCTCATGACGTAGCCGTACGCGCCGGCGCCGCCGATGGCGAGAAGGTCGCCTTCCGCGAGGGCGAGCTCGCGATCATGGGCGAGGAAATCGGCGCTCTCGCAAATCGGGCCGACGAGCTGCCAGCGCCGTGTCTCGCCGGCGCGCGGACGCACTGCGGCGACCGGATGCCAGGCCTCGTAGAGCGCGGGGCGGATGAGATCGTTCATCGCCGCGTCGACGATGGCGAAGTCGCGCCCGGCGCCCGGCTTGAGGTAGGTGACGCGCGTCAGAAGAACGCCCGCATCGGCGACGAGCACGCGACCGGGCTCGAACAGCAGCCGGTGGCGCCGCCTGCCGCGCGCGGCGCGGACGACGTTCGCGTAGTCGGCGAACGGGATCGTCTCCTCGTCGCGGTAGCGGATGCCGAGCCCGCCGCCCAGGTCGACGTGCTCGAGCGGCAGTCCGTCGGCCTCGATGCGATCGGCCAGCGCGAACATCTTTTCCGCCGCCTCCACGCAGACAGAGAGGTCGGTGATCTGCGAGCCGATGTGGCAGTCGACGCCACGCACGGCGAGGTTGGCGAGACCCGCGGCATCACGGTAAAGCGCCGGCGCATCGGCGATGGGAATGCCGAACTTGCTGTCCTTCAAGCCGGTCGCGATGTAGGGATGCGTCTTCGGGTCGACGTCGGGATTGACCCGCAGGGAGACGGGCGCGACACGCCCCATCCGTCCCGCGACGGCGTCGAGCACGCGAAGCTCGGCCGCCGATTCGACGTTGAAGCACAGGATTCCGGCGGCGAGCGCCGCCTCCATCTCGGCCTCGCTCTTGCCGACGCCGGAGAACACGATGTTCTGGGGCTTGCCGCCGGCGGCAAGCACGCGCGCGAGCTCGCCGCCCGACACGATGTCGAATCCCGCTCCCTGCCGCGCCAGCACGTCGAGCACGGCGAGATTCGAGTTTGCCTTCACCGCGTAGCAGATGAGGTGCGGCAGACCGGTGAGCGCCCGATCGAGGTCCTGATAGGCGGACTCGATCGCGTTGCGCGAATACACGTAGCAGGGCGTGCCGAAGCGCGAAGCGATGGTTTCGAGCGGCACGCCCTCGGCCTGGAGCTCGCCGTCGGCCAGATGAAACGGATTCAAGACTTCTTGCCCGGCGCGCTCTCGTCCGGGACGGGCTGCGGCGCCGAACCGGCATCCGGCGCGCTCGGCGCCGCGGGCTTCGCCGGCGGCAGCTTGAGCGGCCCCTTGATCCCGCACGCCGACAGGGCGAGCGCCAGCGCGGCCGCGAGGGCCGCGGCACGACCAACGGTGGAAATTTCACGTAACATCGAGAGCCATCCTAGCAAGTATTGTGCGCAGTGACCACACGGATGCTCCCCGCGCGCGCAGGGCCGCGCGAAATCGACCGCAGGACTTCCCCGAGCCATGCTGACCGACACCGAATTCATCGCCGCCGCCGATCGCGCGCTCGCCGCCATCGGCGAGGCGCTCGATCGTGCGCTCGCCGATTCCGATGCCGACCTCGACTGGAGCCTCGTCGACGGCATCCTCGAGATCGAATGCGAGGACGCGAGCAAGCTGATCGTGAACCGGCACACGCCCAATCGCGAGATCTGGCTCGCGGCGCGTGCCGGCGGCTCGCACTTCGCGGCGCGCGGCGGACTCTGGCGCGACACGCGCACCGGCGAGGAGCTCGGGATTGCACTCGCCACGCAGCTGCGCTTGCAGGGCGGTCTCGCGGTGACGTTTCCGCCGCTCGTCGCGCCCGCGGGCGCTGCCTAGACGTAGAGCGCCGCTGCCCACTCCGCGAGCTCGCGTCGCGCGTCGCGGTGCCGCGGGTGCAGCGTCGCCACCGTTTGCCAGAAGCGCGGGGAGTGGTCGAGGTGCACGAGGTGGGCGACCTCGTGCGCGACCACGTAGCTCGCAAGCTCCGGCGGCAGGTGGATGAGCCTCGCGTTGAGCCGGATCTCGCCCTTCGCATTGCAGCTGCCCCACCGGCTGCGCGCGCTCGACAGCTTCACCGTCGGATCGGGAGCGCCGATGCGACGCGCGTGTTCTGCCGCTTCCGGGACGAGGACGCGCAGCGCGTCGCGGCGCAGCCAGGCCGTCGCGTAGGTCGCCACGGCGGCTTCCGACGTCGGTGTCGGATGCGCGATCGAGAACATCCCGCGGCCGATGGCGATCGACTTGCGTCCGGCCGCGGACAGCGCCAGCGAAAGCGTCTCGCCCCGGTAGACGATCGGCGCTCCGGCGATCCACCGCGCGGGCACGATGTCGCGCCGGCGCGAGCGCCACACCGCAAGCTTCGCCTGCACCCACGATCCGTGCTCACGCAAGGCGGCCTCGATGGACCGCTGCGACGCGCGATGCGGTGCCCGCACCGTCACCCCGTGCAGGCAGATGCGAATGCCTATGGACCGCCGTGCGGCCCGCACGACGCGGTATTCGATGGCCTCGCCGTCGAGCGCGATGCAGCGAACGCCGGTGTCGTCGGCGACGGCGCTCCAGCCGATGGCGCGCAGCACCGCGCCGCGCAATCCGAGTCGCGTCACGCCGGCCGGCCGAGGCGCGCGACCTCGTTCTCGATCCAGGTCTCGATCTCCGCGGTCAGCGCCTGCGGATCCTTGCCGACCGGCGAAATCGGCTTGCCGAACGAAATCGTGATCGTGCCGGAACGCTTGCCGAACACGCCCTTCGGCCAGATCCACCCGGCGTTGTGGGCGATGGGAATGATCGGCACGCCAAGGTCGATCGCGAGGCGCGCGCCGCCGGTCTTGTACTTGGCGCGCGTGCCGGCCCGGATCCGAGTGCCTTCCGGGTACACGGCGATCCAGAAGCCCTGCCGGAAGCGCTCGCGTCCCTGGGCCGCGATCTGCTGCATCGCCGTGCGGCCCGACTTGCGATCGATGGTGATCGGCGACGCCAGCGCGAATCCCCAGCCGAAGAACGGGATCGACAGGAGCTCTTTCTTGGCGACGTAGGCGAGCGGCGGAAAGTACATGGTCTGCGCCAGCGTTTCCCAGGTCGAGCTGTGCTTCGACATCACGATGTGGGGTGTCCGCCCGGGGCCCACGGGAATGTTCTCGCGACCGATCGCCTCCCAGCGAATGCCGCAGATCCAGCGTGCCCCCAGCAGGTTGGTGCGGCACCAGCTCGCCGCGATCCGGTACATCGGCACGCGCGGGATCCAGAAGAGGGCGACCATCACCGCCGCATAGACCGGCGTGACCAGCGTCTGGTAGAGCAGGAACAGGAACGAGCGCAGCGCCGACATCGGACGAACGCGCCTTGTCCGGTCAGTCGCTCGACAGAAGCGCCGACGCGGCGAACGCGAGATCGGGAAAGATCACGGTGTTCTTGGGAAAGTTGCCTTCGCGCAGCGTCTTCTCGCCCTTCCCCGTCAGCACGAGCATCGGCTGGGCGCCGACGGCTTCGGCCGCCTGCAGGTCGCGCAGCGAATCGCCGATGCACGGCACGCCCGCCATGTCGATCCCGAAGCGGTGACCGATCTCGGCCAGCATGCCGATCTTGGGCTTCCTGCACTCGCACATCGCATCCGCGGCATGCGGGCAGTAGAACAGCGCGTCGACGCGGCCGCCGGCGAGCCCGAGCGCCTTGTGCATCTTCTCGTGGATCGCGTTCAACGTCGCCATGTCGAAGAGCCCCCGGCCGATGCCCGACTGGTTCGTCGCGACGACGACGCGAAACCCGGCGTGATTGAGCCGCGCGATCGCCTCGAGGCTGCCGGGAATCGGGCGCCACTCGTCCGGGGACTTGATGAACTGCGCGCTGTCGACGTTGATCACGCCGTCGCGGTCCAGCACGATCAGCCGGCCGGCCCGCGCCTGCGACGTTGCTTCGGTGGCGAACTGGACCATGGGGGATCAGACGGCCAGCTTCGAGATGTCGGCGACCCGGTTCATCGTCTGCGCGACGCCGCGCAGCAGCGCGAGCCGGTTGGCGCGGACCGCGGGATCGTCGGCCATCACCATCACGTCGTCGAAGAAACGGTCGACGACCGGTTTCGTGCTGGCGAGCGCCAGCAGCGCCGCCGGAGTAGTCGTTGCGCGCGAAATGCGCGTCGACGACGGGGTCGAGCTTCTGGAAGGCGAGCCAGAGGTCGTGCTCCGCGCCGTCGGCGAGGCGGGCACGGTCGACCGCCGGCGCGGCATCGCTCGCCGACTTCCGCAGGATGTTGACGATCCGCTTGTTCGCCGCCGCGAGCGCGCCGGATTCCGGCAGCGACTCGAACGACTGGACCGCCGCGAGCCGTGCCGGCACGAGGTGGATGTCGGCGGGCGCCGCGTCGACGACCGCGGCGATCTGGTTCGCCGTGTAGCCCTGGTCGCGCAGGTACCCGCGCAGGCGGTCGTAGATGAAGTCGGAGAGCAATGCAGGTTCGGCCTTGACGGCCGGCACGCCGGCGAACGCCTTGAACGCGATGTCGGCGAGAAGCGGCAGCGGCAGCGCGAGCTGCTTTTCGATCAGGATCCGGATGACGCCCAGCGCCGCGCGCCGCAGTCCGAACGGATCCTTGTCGCCGGTCGGGATCTGGCCGATGCCGAACAGGCCGGCCAGCACCTCGAGCTTTTCGGCGAGCGCGACCGACTGCGCGACGCCGCCTTCGGGCAGCCCGTCGCCCGCGAAGCGCGGCCAGTAGTGCTGCTCGATCGCGGCCGCGATGTCCGGCGCTTCGCCGTCGTGCTCGGCGTAGTAGCGGCCCATGAGACCCTGCAGCTCCGGAAACTCGCCGACCATGTCGGTGACGAGATCCGCCTTGGCGAGCAGCGCCGCGCGGTCCGCCTGCTTCGGGTCGGCACCGATGTGCGGCGCGATCGCGGCGGCGATCGCGCGGAGCCGATCGATCCGCTCGGCCTGCGTGCCGAGCTTGTTGTGATAGACGATGCTGGCGAGCCGCTCGACGCGATCGGCGAGCCGGACCTTGCGGTCCTGGTCGAAGAAGAAGCGCGCGTCGGCGAGGCGCGCGCGCAGCACGCGCTCGTTGCCCTGGATGATCGCCGCAGGGTCCTGCGTCTCGAGGTTGCTGACGACCAGGAACCGGTTGACGAGCTTGCCCGAGCCGTCGGCAAGCGCGAAATACTTCTGGTTCTGCTGCATCGTCAGGACGAGGCATTCCTGCGGCACATCGAGGAACGCGCGATCGAACGTGCCGGCGTAGACGGCGGGCCATTCGACCAGCGCCGTCACCTCGTCCAGCAGCGCGTCCGGCATCAGGATCTCGGCGCCGGCGGCCGCGCTCGTCAACGCATCGACGATGCGCGCCCGGCGCTCGGCAAATCCGGCGATCACCTTGCCTTCGGCGCGCAGCGTTTCCTCATAGGCGTCGGCCGTCGCGACGTCGATGCCCGCGCGTCCCAGGAAGCGGTGGCCGTCAGTGGTCCGGCCGGCCGCGAGTCCGAGCACGCCGACCGGCACGGTGTCGGCGCCATGCAGCGCGAGCAGGCGATGTGCCGGGCGGACGAAGCGGACCGTCGTGCCGTCGGCGCGCTGGTAGCTCATCACCTTGGGGATCGGCAGCTTCGCGAGGGCTTCCTCGAGCGTTTCCTGTAGCCCTCGTTCGAGCGGTTGTCCCCGGGCAAGGCTACCTAGGAAAACGTAGTCTGCTTTGCCGTCCGATTGCACGAATATTCGATCCGGCCCGTCTACTGCATCCAGTGTCGCGGTTGCCAGATGGCCACGGCCAAGAGCGCCAAGCTTCTTGCGAAAAGCTTCCGTGACGTTTCCGCTGCTGTCACGAGCCACTTTGGCCGGCATTAACCTGTCGGTGATCGGCGCATCGGGTGCGACCCGACGTACGTGCGAGATCGTTACGGCAAGCCTCCGCGGCGTCGCGAAGGGCGTCACGACCGACTGATCGACCAGGTAACCACGGCTGCGCAGACCATCGGTGATGCCTCGCGCAAAAGCCTCGCCCAGCGACTTCAGCGCCTTCGGCGGCAGCTCTTCGGTGAGAAGCTCGACCGTGAGGGCGGCGACGCGTTCCATCACGCCGCCCGCCTGGCGGTGCCCGCGGGAAGCATCGGAAACCCGAGCGCCTCGCGGGCATCGTACATAGGCCTGCGCGACCAGCCGCGACAGCGTGCGGATGCGCCCGATGTAGGCGGCGCGCTCGGTGACCGAGATCGCGCCGCGCGCGTCGAGCAGGTTGAACGTGTGGCCCGCCTTGAGGATCATCTCGTAGCCCGGCAGCGGCAGCTTTGCTTCGAGCAGCCGCTTCGCCTCGGACTCGTAGAACGCGAACTGCTCGAAGAGCTTCGGGACGTTGGACGATTCGAACGCGAAGCGCGACTGCTCGACCTCGTTCTGGAAGAACACGTCGCGGTACGAGATGCCTTCGACGTAGACGAGGTCGTAGACCGACTCGACGTTCTGCAGGTACATCGACAGCCGCTCGAGGCCGTAGGTGATCTCGCCGGTGATCGGATTGCAGTCGAGGCTGCCGACCTGCTGGAAGTAGGTGAACTGCGTGATCTCCATGCCGTTCAGCCACACTTCCCAGCCGAGGCCCCACGCGCCGAGCGTCGGGTTCTCCCAGTCGTCCTCGACGAAGCGGACGTCGTTCTTCTTCAGATCGAGCCCGAGCGCCGCGAGCGAGCCGAGATAGAGCTCGAGGATGTTCTCGGGCGAGGGCTTCAGCACGACCTGGAACTGGTGATGCTGATGCAGCCGGTTGGGATTCTCGCCGTAGCGGCCGTCCTTCGGCCGACGCGACGGCTGCACGTACGCGGCGCGCCACGGCTCGGGCCCGAGCGCGCGCAGGAACGTCGCCGTGTGCGAAGTGCCGGCGCCGACCTCGATGTCATAGGGCTGCAGCAGCGCGCAGCCGTGGCGGCCCCAGTAGTCCTGCAGCGTCAGGATGACTTGCTGAAAGGTGAGCATGATGCGAGTTCGGCGCAGTCCCAATGGGCCACGCATCGATAAACGCGCATTTTACCGGCTTCTGCGACGCCACGCGGCGAATGCGATGAGAAGCGCCGCGATCAGTGCCGTGGGAGCATCGCCGACGCGCACGTACGGCGTCTCGCCCTGCCGGCCCTGAACGTTGACTTCGAGGATGCCGCGCGTGAACCACGGAAGGCGCGCCGTTTCGCGGCCGTGGTGGTCGAACGCCGACGTGACGCCGGTGTTGGTCGCGCGCAGCAGCGGCCGCCCCGTCTCGAGCGCGCGCATCGCCGGCGATCTGGTTGTGCTGCAGCGCGCCGATCGAGTGGCCGTACCAGGCGTCGTTGGTGACGTTGACGAGGAGCGTCGCGGCGTGCGCCTGCGGGCGGATGTCCGCGCCGAAGGAATCCTCGTAGCAGATGTCGACGCCGACCTTTTCGCCGGCGACTGCGAGCGGCGGCGGGTTGGCGTCTCCGCGCGCCTGGCTCGCGAGCGGAATCGCGAGGAACGAATCGAGGATCGGCGCGAGCCAGTCCTCGAACGGAATCGTCTCGCCGAACGGGACGAGGTGGCGCTTGCGGTAGACCTGCGGCTCCGCGGCGCCGAGCGCGATGACCGAGTTGTAGTAGCGCGCGTGGCGCATTCCGGGGAGCGGCGGCTCCAGCGTGAAGAGCCCGATCAGCACGTCGCCGTCGCGCGCCGCCGCCGTCCGCATGAGTCCGAGCAGCACGTCCTCGGGCACTTCATCGACGAACATCGGGAACGCGCTCTCGGGCAGCACGATGAGGCGGCCGCGACTCTCTTTCGCGAGTGTCGCGTAGAGCTCGAAGGTGGCATCGCGGAAATCCGGGTCGAACTTGAGGTGCTGCGCGACGTTGCCCTGCAGCAGCGAGACGGCGACCGGAGAGCCCGCCGGCGCGGTCCATTCGATGCGATCGCAGCGCCATGCCCCCTGCGGCGAGCGCCGCAATGCCGGCTAGCCACGCGAGGCCGCGCCGCACCGATGCACCGGCGAAGGCGTCGATGGCGAGCGCCAGCGCGCCCGCCGAAAGTGCGACGACGAGCGACACCGCGAACACGCCGCCCAGCGTCGCATAGGGCGCTAGCGGTGCGACGCCGCCATCCGGGAGCTGCGAATAGCCGAGCGAGAGCCAGCCGAATCCGGTGAGCGCGACGCTGCGCACCCATTCGGCCAGCGTCCACGCGCCCGCCGCGGCAAGCGCGCGCTGCCAACTGCGCGGCGCGGTCCAGCGCGCGGCGAGCCAGCCCGCGGCGGCGATGTAGAGCGCGAGGAACGCGCACAGCACCGCAACGGCGAAGAGCGCCGCAATCCACGGCATTCCGCCGAACGTGGAGAGCGCGATGGCGATCCAGGAGACGCCGGCGCCGAAGAGCGCGAAGCCGAACGCGAAACCCGACCACGCGGCCGCACGCGGCGTGGCGGCGTCCTGCCACAGCAGGAAGAGCAGCGTCAGCGTGACGATCGGGACGAGCGCGGCGCCGAACGGGGCGAAGCCGAACACCGTCGCGGCACCGGCGCCGGCGGCGAGCAGCGTGCGCAGGACGCCGCCGCGGGCGGGAAGCGAGCGACGTTTCCCCGGGCCGCCAGGCGCGGTCATGTGCCGGGTGCAGCGGGGCCCGGCAAGGGCGTGTTCGCGACCGGCTCGACCTGCAGCGTGTAGAGCCGGCGGCTGTCGGCGCGCACGACGCGGAAGCGGAGATCGCCGATCACCGTCGATTCGCCGCGCTTCGGCAGGCGCCCGAACGCCTGCAGCACGAGCCCGCCGACGGTGTCGAACTCGTCGTCGGCGTAATCGGTGCCGAAATGCGCGTTGAAGTCGCCGATCTCGGTCTGCGCCTTCACGCGGTGGCGCCCGCCGACCTCGCGGATGATGTTGTCCTCGGCCTCGTCGAAGTCGTATTCGTCCTCGATGTCGCCGACGATCTGCTCCAGCACGTCCTCGATGGTGACGAGGCCGGACACGCCGCCGTACTCGTCGACGACGATCGCCATGTGATTGCGGTTGGCGCGGAACTCGCGCAGCAGCACGTTGAGGCGCTTCGACTCGGGCACGAACACGGCCGGGCGCAGCGTGTCGTGCAGGTTGAAGGTGTCCGGGCTGCGGTAGTAGTTGAGCAGCTCCTTCGCGAGCAGGATGCCGACGATGTCGTCCTTGTTCTCGCCGACCACGGGAAACCGCGAGTGCCGCGTCTCCAGCACGAGCGGGATGAATTCCGGGGGCTCGTCCTCGATCGAGATCACGTCCATCTGCGAGCGCGGGATCATGATGTCGCGCGCCGTCATCTCGGACACCGACAGCACGCCCTCGATCATCGACAGCGCGTCGGCGTCGATCAGCTTGTGCTCGAAGGCGCCGTGCAGCAGCTCCTGCAGCTCCTCGCGGTCCTCGGGCTCGCGCGTCAGGAACGCGGAAAGCCGCTCCAGCAGCGTGGGTCGCTCGGGGCGCTGGTCGGGATCGGTCATGGCGCGGAGCCGGCGCCGCGCGGCGCATACGGGTCGGGGATGCCGAGCTCGCGCAGGATCGCCGTCTCGCGCGCTTCCATCCTGCGCGCGGCGCGGTCGGTGTCGTGACGATAGCCTTGCAGGTGCAGCATGCCGTGGACGACGAGGTGCGCGCAGTGGTCGGCGAGCGTCTTTTTCTGTGCGCGCGCCTCCTGCCGCAGCACCGGCGCGCACAGGACGATGTCGCCGGACAGCGGCTCGCCGTCATCGTACACGAAGGCGAGGACGTTCGTCGCCGCGTCGCGGCTCCGGTAGCGTGCGTTGAGCGCCGCCCCTTCGCGGCCGCCGACGAAGCGGATCGTCACCCGGCCGTCGCGGGCGAGGGCGGCGCGCGTCCACCGGCGCAGCGTCGGGACCGTGGGCAGCGTCGCCGCGGCCACGGCGAACTGGACGGTCAGGGCGAGCCGGGGCGAGCGGGCCCTCATCAGCGGTCGGGCTCGCCCGCGCGCTTCTTCGCGGCGGTGTCCTTCTCGTAGGCGTTGATGATCTTCTGCACCAGCGGGTGGCGGACGACGTCGGCGCTGGTGAAGCGGGAGAACGCGATGCCGCGCACGCCGTCGAGGATCCGGTCGGCCTCGATCAGGCCGCTCTTCTGGCCGCGGCCGAGGTCGATCTGCGTGACGTCGCCGGTGATCACCGCCTTGGTGCCGAAGCCGATGCGCGTCAGGAACATCTTCATCTGCTCGGGCGTCGTGTTCTGCGCCTCGTCGAGAATGATGAACGAGTGGTTGAGCGTGCGCCCGCGCATGTAGGCGAGCGGCGCGATCTCGATCGTGCTGCGCTCGAACAGTTTGCCGGTCTTTTCGAAGCCGATCAGGTCGTAGAGCGCGTCGTACAGCGGGCGCAGATACGGATCGACCTTCTGCGCGAGGTCGCCGGGCAGAAAACCAAGCCGCTCGCCTGCCTCGACGGCCGGGCGCACGAGCACGAGGCGCTTCACCGCATCGCGCTCCAGCGCGTCGACGGCGCACGCGACGGCGAGATACGTCTTGCCGGTGCCGGCGGGCCCGATGCCGAACGTGATGTCGTGATCCTGGATGTTCCTGAGATAGAGGGTCTGGTTCGGCGTGCGCCCGTGCAGGTCGGCGCCGCGGCGCGTGCGCAAGAGCGACACCGAATCGTCGGCGACCGACGTCGCGCCGCTGCGTGGCGATCTCGATCAGGCCGAGCTGGATGTCGTCGACCGACAGCGGTTTCTCGGCGCGCGCGTAGAACCGTTCGAGCGCCTCGTGCGGCACGCTCGGTCTGCGCGCGTGTTCCGCTCACCGTGAACGCGCCGCCCCGGTGCGCGATCGCGACGTCGAGCGCCGCCTCGATCTGGTGCAGGTTGGCGTCGAGCGGTCCGCAGAGATTGGCGAGGGCGCGATTGTCGAGCGGGGTCAGCGCGACCTCGCGGCGCTCGCGGCGTGCCGCCGCGGGCGCGTCATCCGCTTCCGGCGCGACCGCGCGCGCCGGCGCTTCGGCCGGCCGGCGGGTCGTGCGCCGCGTGCGCGCGCCGCCCGTCACGCGCCCTGCCGGATGATGGGCGCCTTCAGCGCTTCGTCGAGCGTGTTCGCCGCCTCGCTGAGATGCGCGCGCGTTTCGCGGTCGCGACTGCCGTTGGCCGCCGCCACCTTGATCTGTGCCGACAGCTGCTTCGCCTCCTCGCGGAGCATCGCGCGCGCGTCGGCGGGCGTGGTCGGCGCGGGGCGCGTCAGCACGTTGGCGATGCGAAGGAGATGGGCGCGCTGCAGGTCGCGCCGCGGCGCGGGTATCGATGCGCCGGTCTTGAGCTCGCTCCAGATCGCGCCCTGCAGCGTGTCGAACAGCTCGGAGAGGGTCAGCGCCTGATCGTTCTTCGTCACCTTGCTCTCGGAGTCGAGGAGCCGCGTCATCACCGTGTCGCTCATCAGCTGGTTGAGCGCCGCGGTCTGCAATGCGAGGATGCGGGAGCGCAGGCTGAAGTCGGGATTGAAGGCGCTCTCCTTCGGGTTGAGCCCGATGTTGAGGTAATCGATGCCCATGCTGCGCAGGAACTCGGGCTTGAACCTGAAGCTGTCGGCGGAAAACACGCCCGCGGCGATCAGCTTCAGCGCGGCGCGCTGCTTGGCGGGCGCGACCGGCGTGAGCGGCAGGTTGCCCGTTCCCGCATAGTCGCGGACATAGTAGACGCCGCCGACATACTTGGACGTGATGGCCGTCGCGCGCGTGACCTGGCGGAACCCGGCATCGAAGCTCCGGCGCAGCACGTCGTACGATTCGCCGGGCTTCAGCCTGCGCGCTTCCAGGCGCTGGAACAGCTCCTGCGAAATGACGAGCCGCTTCTGCAGGTACAGCAGCGGATCCGCGCCGAGGTCGAACTGGTTCGCGTCGGGATCGAGCCCGGCGATCACCTCCTCGTCCGACGAGAAGGCGAGCAGCGGATCGGTCGCGCCGCGTGCCGCGATCTTCGCGAGCTCGTCGCGTTCCGCATCCTTCGGCAGCGGCCGGTACGCGTAGTCGATCGCCCAGTAGTCGTATGGACCGATCGTCGGTTCCTGGTACGCACCCTGCCGCTCGCCCTTCACGGCGATGTTGAGCGGGTTGTAGTCCATCACCGATCCGGAGATGCCGCACGGTTCTGCTGAACTCGGGATCGCGAGATCTGCGCCAGCGTGAACACCGTCGACGCGCGGAAGTTGTGGCGCAGGCCGAGCGTATGCCCGACTTCGTGCATCACGACTGCCTTGAGCGAAGCCGCGACGAAGGCATCGGCCTCGGGGCTGCCGGGCTCGATCTCGCCGCGCGCCTCCAGCACGTCGAGGCCGAAGTCCATCTCGGCGAGCGCGTCCGTCGCGTAGGTGCAGCGGCTGCCATCGAGACCATGCGCCGCCTTGAACGCGTCGAATGCGGGCCACGCACTTGGCGCCTGCTCCGAGATGAACGTGCGGTCGCTGCGCGCCCACACCTCAGGAATGCCGACCTGCGCGTCAAGAATCTCGCCCGTGCGCGGATCGACCGTCGACGGGCCGATGGCGAAGCCGGCGTCCGTCGACAGGAACCAGCGCACCGTCGAATGCTGCGCATCGAACGTGTCGAACGGCGGCGTCGGCCTCCTGCTGCTTCACGACGATCGCATTCTTGAAGCCGATCTTCTCGAACGCCTTGTTCCACTCGAGGATGCCGTCGCGCACGGCCGGACGGTATTTCTCCGGCACGTTCCGGTCGATCCAGAACACGATCGGCTCGCTTCGGCTCGGAGAGCGCCGCGTCCGGGTCCTTCTTCTCGAGCCGCCAGCGGTCGACGTAGTGGGTCTTGGCGGTGAATCTGGTATCGGTCGAGAAGTCCCAGATCTCCGTGGCGAAATGGCCGACCCGGGGATCCGCGCGCCGCGCCGCCATGGGCTCGGGCAGTGCGACGATGTTGTACGTGTAGCCGAGGAACAGGCTGCGGCCGTCCGGGAGGTTCTCGAACGGCGGGAACGGATTGGGCGGAGGGGGCGTCGGCGTCGGCGTGGGCGGCAGCGTCGCCTTCGGATTGGTGTAATGCGCCGACACGGTGAACGACGCCTCGTCGGGCGTGCTGCGCAGCGCCTCGAAGCTCGAGTTCTTCGCATCGAACGTGTAGTTGCGCATGTGGATGCCGGTGGTGAAGCCGTCGCCGACCGGAATGTCGGTGAGCAGCAGCGCGTTGGCGTCGATCAGCACGGTCTTGCGCTGCGGATGCGGCTGGCTCGCGACGGTCGTGGCGCCGACCAGGCTGTCCGTGAAGCCCTCCCTCACGCCCTGCGCGATCGCCGCATTCGCGCCGCCGGTGAACGCGTAGTTCCTGGCGATGAGCTGCACCGTGTTTCCGATGCGCTTGAACTCGACGATGTTGTTCGTGCCCGGAAGCATCATGCCGCCGTAGACGCGCTGCTCTCCCACGCCGCGGCTCAGGTTCGCGGTGAACAGGAACGGCTTGCCGAACTGTTCGGGCGCGATCTCGATCCAGACCTTCTCGTCCTTCTGCCAGAGCGTGAAGAGTCCCTTCGTTTCCTTGGCGTCCTTGACGACGTCGGCGAACGGTTTCGGGCCGGTGGCCGCCGCCGCCGCCGCGCCGGCTGCCTGTGCGACGCTCGCCGGAGTTGCGCCGGGTTTCGCTTCGGCCGCATTCCCCGCGGTGACGCCTGCGGCCACAGCGGCGGCGATCTTCGCGCTGTCGGCGGAGCCCGGCGCCGTGGCGGCCGCGGAATCGGACTGACCCGGCGGAAGGCCCGCGCAGCCCGTCATCGCGAGCACGAGCGCGGCGACGGCGAAGCGGGAGATTGCGGAACTCGCGGAAAGGGTGAAAGCGTTCATCGGCGGTCGGGTCTCGAGGAGGTTGGAGAAAGGTTTGCAGGAAGTGCCGGCGGAATTGCGGCAGAGCGCTCTTTCACGGGCTTCGCGGAAAGGCTTCGCCGCGCAGCGAGTGCGCGAGCGCGGCCGTCACGGTGACGTCGGCGTAACTGCCGATGAGGTCGTGTTCGCCGACGAAATTCACGACGCGGTTGTTGTCGGTGCGCGCGGCAAGCTCGCGCGGGTTGCGCGACGACGGTCCGGTGACCAGCGCGCGCTGCCGCGTGCCGACCATTGCCGCGCTGTGCGCTGATACTGCGCGTCCAGCAGCGCCTGCAGCCGCGCGAGCCGCGCCTGCTGCACGTCCGGCGGCGACCGGGTCGGCGAGCTCGGCCGCCGGCGTTCCGGGGCGCGGGCTGTACGCAAAGCTGAACGCGCCGTCGAATCCGACATCGGCGACGAGCTTCATCGTCTGCTCGAAATCGGCGTCCGTCTCGCCCGGGAAGCCGACGATGAAATCCGAGGTGAGCGACAGCCCGGGACGCGCGGCGCGCAGCCTCCGCACGATCGACTTGTATTCGAGCGCCGTGTAGCCGCGCTTCATCGCGGCCAGCACGCGGTCCGAGCCCGACTGCACGGGCAGGTGCAGGTGCGCGGCGAGCTTCGGCAGCGCGGCGTGCGCGGCGATGAGCCGCGGCGTCATCTCCTTCGGGATGCGAGGTCGTGTAGCGGATGCGCTCGATGCCCGGCATGTCGGCCAGGTATTCCAGCAGCGTGGCGAGGTCCGCGACCGCATCGCCGCTCGACGCGGTAGGCGTTCACGTTCTGGCCGAGCAGCGTGATTTCCTTCACGCCCTGCAGCGCGAGGTCGGCGACCTCGGTCAGCACGTCGTCGAACGGGCGCGAGAACTCCTCGCCGCGCGTGTACGGGCACCACGCAGAACGAGCAGTACTTGCTGCAGCCCTCCATGATCGACACGAACGCCGACGCGCCGTCGACCGACGGCGGCGGCAGGTGGTCGAACTTCTCGATTTCGGGAAAGCGGATGTCGACCTGCGGCACGCCGGTCTGCGCGGCGCGCGCGGATCAGCTCCGGCAGCCGGTGCAGCGTCTGCGGGCCGAACACGACGTCGACGTAAGGCGCGCGCGCGACGATCGCGGCGCCTTCCTGGCTCGCCACGCAGCCGCCGACGCCGATGATGAGGTCCGGGCCGTTCGCGCCTTCAGCGCGCGCACGCGGCCGAGGTCGTGGAACACGCGCTCCTGCGCCTTCTCGCGCACCGAGCACGTGTTGAACAGGATCACGTCGGCGTCGTCCGGGCGGTCGGTCAGCGCGAGCCCGTCGGACGCGGCGAGCACGTCGGCCATGCTGTCCGAGTCGTACTCGTTCATCTGGCAGCCGAACGTGCGGATGTAGAGCTTTTGCGGCACTGGGGGCGCTCCGGGGCCGGTGGTTATCCGGTGGGGGCGACCGTCGTCAAGGGGGCGCGAATTATAGCAGGCGCGACCGCGCCGCGGCCGCCGCGCTAGAATGCCGCCACGCAGGTGCCTGCCGCGAATCCCTCGCGGCGGGTGAAACGGGAACGCGGTGCCGCGCGAAGTTCACGCGCCAACCCGCGGCTGCCCCCGCAACGGTAAGCCGGTGCGGTCCGCTCGACATCGCCACTGTCCGGCATCCGGACGGGAAGGCGGGCGGACAAAGACCGGCGAGCCCGGAGACCGGCCTGCGCCCGGTTCGCGGCACGCCGTTCGCGGCGTGCCCGGCCCGGCGACATCGGGAGCCCGGACAAGCGCGGTCGCGCTGGCGCGCCGCAGGGCTCCGTCGCCACCGCCGCGCGGGGTGCTCGCGGCGCACGCGGAGTCCTGCGATGCGATTCAACCCGCCCTGCCGTCACGCGACGATGTCATCGTCGCGAGCACGCCGTTTCATCGACCATTCGCCGGCGCCGCGCTGACCGCGCTGTCGCTTCGCTCGCGGCCATGCTTGCACGCGCAGGATGCACGCGATCCCGCGCCGACGCCCGCTGCCGCCGATGGCCGTGACCGCGCTCGCGGCAGACGCAGTCGATCGCCGATGTCCTCGCCGACATCACGGTGATCGGCGCCGACGAGATCGCGCGCGCCGGCGCGCAGAGCCTGACCGAGTTCCTGCAGCGCCAGCCCGGCGTCGAGATCGTGCAGAACGGCGGCCCGGCGTCGGTGTCCGGCGTGTTCCTGCGCGGCGCCAACCGCAGCCAGACGCTGGTGCTGGTCGACGGCGTGCGCGTCGCGTCCGCGAGCGCGGGCACGACGTCGCTCGAGGCGATTCCGCTCGACCAGATCGAGCGGATCGAGATCCTGCGCGGCCCCGCGTCGAGCCTGTACGGCGCCGATGCGATCGGCGGCGTCATCCAGGTGTTCACGCGGCGCGGCACGGCGGGCATCACCGGCAATCTTTCGGCAGGCGGCGGCACCTACGGCACGTGGGGCATCAACGCAGGCGTCGCCGGCACCGGCGGCCCGGTGCGCTACGCCGTGCAGCGCGGCTACGCGCCAGAGCACGCGGATTCAACGCCATCACCGACCCGGCGAATCCGCTCTACAACCCGCGACGCGCGACGGCTACGCGAACCAGAGCGTGTCGGCGAGCGTCGGCGTGACGCTCGCGACGGACCAGGAGCTGACCGCGCAGTATCTCAGCAGCCGGCTCAACAACCAGTTCGACGGCAGCCCGGACTTCGACGACCGCACGATCACCGTCGACGAGGTGTGGCAGGTGGCGAGCGTCAATCGCCTGGCGTCGTTCTGGGTGTCGCGCCTCTCGGTCGCCGACGGGCATCGACGACAGCCAGTCGCAGACGGGCTACGGCAATTTTCCGTTCAAGACCGCGCAGCTCCAGTACACCTGGCAGAACGATTTCACGCTGCCGGTCGGCGCGCTGTCGCGCGGGTGTCGAGCGGCGCGAGGAGCACGTGACGAGCGACGCCGGCTTCGCGACCGACTCGCGCAACACGAACTCGGTGTTCGGCATCTACCAGTGGCGCGCCGACGCCCACGCGCTGCAGGTGAACCTGCGCTACGACGATTCGGACCAGTTCGGCGGCAAGACGACGGGCGCCATCGCCTACGGCTACCGCTTGAGCCCCGCGCTGCGCCTCACCGCGGGCTACAGCACCGGCTTCAAGGCGCCGTCGTTCAACGACCTCTACTACCCGGGCTTCACCAATCCGAATCTCGTGCCGGAGACCTCGCGCAACGTCGAGGCGGGCGCGTACTGGACCGGCGGCGTGGAGGGCGTGTCGTTCGAGGCGCGGGCGATCGGCTATCACAACCGCGTGAGCGACCTCATCGTGTTCGGCTGCGACGCCGACTTCAACTGCGCGCCGAACAACGTCGACCGCGCGACGCTCGAGGGCGTCACGCTGGGCGCCGACCTTCGCGCCGAAGGCGGCGCGACGCTCGCCGCCTCGCTCGACCTGCAGTCGCCGACGAGCGACGTCACCGGCAACCTGCTGCCGCGGCGCGCGCGGCAGCACGGCGCGGTCACGCTCGGCTATCCGGCCGGACCCGTGCAGCTCGGGCTCGAATTCGTCGCGTCGTCGCTGCGCTACGACGACCCCGCGAATCTCGTGAAGATGGGCGGCTACGGCATCGTCAACCTCACCGCCGAGTGGGCGTGTCGCGCCGGCCTTCACGCTGTTCGCGCGCGCGGACAACGTGTTCGACAAGAACTACGAGCTGGCGGCGGGCTTCGCGACGGGCGGCGCCACCGTCTTCGCCGGCGTGCGCGCGGCGTTCCGATGATGATGCGCATGCGACACCTGCTCTGTCGCGGCGACAATCGCGTTGGCCGGCAGCGGCGGCCGCCGGCGCCGGCTCGTTGCGCGACGACGCCGGCGAAAGCGTTGCGCTCGCCGCGCCCGCGCGGCGGATCGTCACGCTCGCGCCCCAGCGCGACCGAGCTCGTGTTCGCCGCCGGCGCCGGCGCGCGCATCGTCGGGACCGTCGACACGTCGGACTTTCCGCCGGCGGCACGATCGATCGCGCGCATCGGCGACGTCGCATGCGATCGACCTCGAGCGCATCGTCGCGCTCGCGCCGGACCTCATCGTCACCTGGCCGTACACGACGCCGGCGCAGGTCGCGCGGCTTCGCGCGCGCGGGGTCGCCGTGTTCGTCGCCGATCCGAAGTCGATCGACGGCATCGCGACCGACATCGAGCGCCTGGGCGCGCTCGCCGGCACCGGCGCCGAGGCCGATGCGGCGGCCGCCGCGTTTCGCCGCCGCGTCGACGCGCTGCGCGATCGGTACGCGGGCCGCAGGTCGCTGCGCGTGTTCTACGAAATCTGGGACCCGCCGCTCTACACCATCGGCGGCGCGCACCTCATTTCGGAAGCGATCACGCTGTGCGGCGGCGCGAACGTGTTCGCCGCGCTGTCGCTGCCCGCGCCCGAAGTGAGCATCGAGGCGGTGCTGGCGGCGCGACCGGAGGTGATCGTCGCCGGCGCCGATGGCGCGGTGCGTCCCGCGTGGCTCGACCAGTGGAAGCGCTGGCCCGATCTGCCGGCGACGCGGGAAGGGCATCTCTTCGTCGTCGACGCCAATCTGCTGCATCGCGACGGTCCGCGCTTCGTCGACGGCGCCGCGGCGCTGTGCGCGGTGCTCGACGCCGCGCGCTGACGGGCAAGCGTCAGGCCGGCACGAACGAGCGTGCGCGGCCACTGCCGACGGCGACGAGCGGCGTGCGGAAGAGCCGGCTGAGCCGTGCTTCGGTCAGCATCTCGGCGGCCGGCCCGACCTCGGCCGTGCCGTCGGCGAGCGCGACGACGCGATCCGCATAGCGCACGGCGAGATGAAGCTCGTGCAGCGCCATGACGATCGCCGATGCCGTCGCTGCGGGCGAGCGCCGCAAGCGCGTCCTGCGCCGCGACCTGGTGTCCGGGATCGAGATGCGAGGACGGCTCGTCCAGCAGCATCAGCACGGGCGCCTGCGCGACCAGCGCCGCCAGCGCGACGCGGCGGCGCTCGCCGCCCGAGAGCGTGCGCACGTCGCGCTCCGCGAATGCGGCCATGCCGAAGCGCTCGAGCGCGGCCGCGCGCGTTCGACGTCGGCGGCGGACTCCCACGCATAGCGCGACAGATGCGGATGCCGGCCCGACGAGCGCCGTTTCCAGCACGCTCGCCGGGAACGGATCGACGCTGTCCTGCGGCAGCCAGCCGCGCAGCCGCGCCCGCGCGCGGGGCGTGAGCTCGCCGAGCGGCGTGCCGGCATAGGCGATCGTTCCCGCCGCAGGCGGTCGCAGGCCGGCGAGCGTCGCGATCAGCGTCGTCTTGCCGGCGCCGTTGGGACCGATGACGGCGAGCATTCGCCGCGCCGAACGTCGAGGTCGAGCGTCGCGGCAAAGCGTCCGCGCGCGCGACGCGAAGCGCGAGGCCGCGGCACGACAGCAGCGGGGCGTCGGTCATCGCCGCGCTCCGCCGCGCGTCAGCAGGAACAGGAACGCGGGCACGCCGACGAGCGCGGTGACGACGCCGACGGGAAGCTGCACCGGCGCGACCAGCGTTCGCGCGAGCGTGTCGGCCAGCACGAGCAGCGTGCCGCCGGCCAGCACGGCCGCGGGCAGCAGCAGCCGATGGTCGTTGCCGATGACCATGCGCACCGCGTGCGGCACGATGAGGCCGACGAAGCCGATGCTGCCGGCCACCGTCACGGCGGCCGCGGTCGCGAGCGCCGCGAGCGCGTGCAGAGCGAGCGTGACGCGCGGCACCGCGACGCCCAGCGTCGCCGCGAGATCCTCGCCGCGGGAGAGCACGTTGAGATCGCGCGCGAGCGCGAGCCCGGCGAGGAGCGAGAGCGCCAGCACGAGCCAGGGCAACAGCGGCGCGGCGGCCGTCGACAGGTCGCCGATCAGCCAGAACAGCATGCCCTTGACCTGCGCGTCGGGCGCGATCGAAAGCAGGAGCGCGATCAGCGCGCCCCATCCGGCGGCGACGACGATGCCGGTCAGCAACAGCCGCGTCGCCGACCACGGCGTCTGCGCGCTTCCGGCACGGGCGAGCCCGAACACGATCAGCGTCGACGCGAGTGCGCCGCCGAATGCCGCCGGCATCACGAGCGCCGCCGCGCCCGCCAGCATCGCCGACAGCGCGGCGACTGCGGCGCCGCCCGAGATGCCGAGCACATAGGGATCGGCCAGCGGATTGCGCAGCAGCACCTGCAGCAGCGTGCCGGCGAGTGCGAGAAGACCGCCGACGGCGAACGCCGCCAGCGCGCGCGGCAGGCGCAGCTCGCGCACGATCGTGACGGCCGTGTCCGAGCCTTCGCCTGTCAGCGCGCGGACGATCGTGACCCCGTCGATCGGCACGCTGCCGGCCGCGAGCGCGACCGCGATGGCCGCGCAGGCGCCGACCGCGAAGGCACCCGTGACCAAGAGTGCGCGACGCGGCGTGGCGCGGGGTCGCGTCGTCGCGGCAGCGGAATTGTGCGTCGGTTCGGGCACGGGGGATGCGCGCGGTACGGCCGCGACGCAGCGCGATTATAGGTCGCGGCGAGCGCTGCCGACGGAAGGTCGAGGCGGGGCGACGATCGGTCCTATAATGTTCGTCCCGGTGCGCAGCGGGATCGATGCCGGATCGCGACGATGAGCAAGGCCTTCACCAAAGAGACGGACCAGGACGACGACGACCTCGAGGCCGTGTCGCCGCTGCCTGCCGGCACGCGCAATTACATGACGCCGGGCGGCTTCGCGCGGATGAAGGCGGAGCTCGAAGCGCTCGTGCAGACGGAGCGCCCGCAGCTCGTCGCCGTCGTCGCCTGGGCGGCCGGCAACGGCGATCGCTCGGAGAACGGCGACTACATCTACGGCAAGAAGCGGCTGCGCGAGATCGACCGGCGCATCCGCTTCCTGATCCGCAGGCTCGACTCCGCCGAAGTCGTCGACCCGTGCGCGCGTCGCGACGACGACAGCGCCGACCAGGTGTTCTTCGGCGCGACCGTCGAATTCCGCGATGCGCGCGGCAGCGAGCGCACGATCAGCATCGTCGGCGTCGACGAGATCGACACCGACCGCGGCTACGTGAGCTGGATTTCGCCGATCGCGCGGGCGCTCATCAAGGCGCGCGAAGGCGACACGGTCACGCTGCGCACGCCGACCGGCGCCGAGGAGATCGAAGTCCTTTCCGTGCGCTATCTGCCGCTCGCCACCGGCACGCGGGGCGCAGGTTGACGCGGCGCCTTCGCTGCGGCTAGAGTGGGCTCATGAATTCTCCGATTCCGGGCGCGGCAAGGCCCGCCGACGCGGCACTCGAGGCCGATCTGATGACGCTGGAGCGCAGGCTCGCGTCGCTGATCGCGCACACGCGTGCGCTGCGCGCCGCCAACGAGGCGCTGCGCCGCGATCTCGCCGCCACGACGGCGCGCAACCATCAGCTGGGACAGCGCGTCGCCGAGGCGACGCGCCGGCTTGACGCGCTGCTCGCGCGCATCGCGGAGCCCGCCGGATGACGACGCGCCCCGCCGCGCCGCCCGAGCGCACGGCGACGCTCGACGTGACGCTGCTCGGCCGCGACTACAAGGTCGCGTGCAAGGAGTCGGAGCGCGCGGAATTGCAGGACGCGGTCGCATTCGTCGACCGCCGCATGCGCGAGATCCGCGACGCGGGCAAGAGCGCCGCGGGGGTGGAGCGCGTCGCCGTGATGGCGGCACTCAACATCGCGCACGATCTGTTGCGCGAACGCCGCGCAGCGACAACGGCGCCGGTGCGCGCGACGGTGCAATCGTCGTCGAATTCTGTCGTTGACGAAGCCGCCGTGCGGCGTAGAATCGCCGATATGCAGTCCGCGATCGACCAGGTGCTTGCAGGGCAGGAAAAGCTGTTCTGATTCGTGCCGGGCCGCGCGGCGGTTTCAATGTTCCCTGCGGTGTCCGAGTCGCCCATACACTCTTTGAACCAATGCTACCTAGCGAGGTTGCCTCGCCGTATATGGGCTGGTGTGCGCTCCCAAGCGGAAGCGCCTGAAGGCCCGGGCAGGCGACCCTCTTGAACCCCAGGTTCAAGATGAGGGTGGCACGGCACAGGTGGGGAACACCCTTTGCGAGCACGGTCGGGCCGGCGTGATTTTCACGCTCGCCTGACCGGCGCTCTACGCGTCGAAGCGCGCCGCAACGGCGTGCCGTGCGTTCGCTTCCGCGTGCCGCGGATTGATCCCGGTAAATGCTCGGACCGCGCTGCGGCAAATCGCGGTCAATGACGACGGCCTTGTCTGTGCTTCGCCTACAGACGATCGTCCTTCTGTCGCGGAATAGTGTCGTTCGGGCCGGAGCCACGGCGCACGGATTCCAATGCCTGTCGCGTGGGTATGCGATTCGCATCGGGCCCCGTGCCGCATCCAGCGAAGGAGTTCGAAATGCACTTCCCCAGAACCGGCGTCTTGCACGCCGTGGTTGTCGCCACCGCCGTGCTGCTCGCGCCGGCCGCCAACAGCCAGGATTTGCCGCAACGAATCCACTGCCCTCGGAAAAGTCTCAGGGCAGCGTCACGTATATCAGTGGCGGAATCGGCCACGACGAGGCGATTGCGTTCCGGCAGCTCGAACCGAACTATCCGCTCGGGCTCGAATTCATCACCAACGGGGCCTCCGGCGCCGAGTTTCTCGCGGACGTCCATGTCACGATCACGGATCGGCAGGGCAACGTGATGCTGCAGACCGTATCGCCGGGCCCGCTGCTGTTGGCGCGGCTTCCCGAAGGCAGCTACAAGGTGACGGCGGCGGCGGAAGCCGGCGCACCCAAGGAGCGCAACGTCGTCGTCGCAGCGCGGAAGCACGAGCACGTCGTGTTCCAGTGGTAACTTCGCCCGGCTGAAATCGGCGCCATTCATCGCGCATGACGAGCCGGTGCTCCGGCTGGTCCGCTCGGGCGCCCCGCTGTCCGCATGATCCCGTAGTCCAGCTCGAGCCGGCCATCGAGATTGTCGAGGTAGAATCGGCGGTCTTGACGATCTCGCGGCGCGTGCACTGTTGGCCGCGCCGGACCGTAATTCGGCTCGAACCGGACGAAGGCGGATACCGCGTGCGCTACTGGCTGATGAAATCGGAGCCCGACGAGTTCTCGATCGACGACCTCGCTGCGGCGAAAAACAGGACCACGCCGTGGTTCGGCGTGCGTAACTACCAGTCGCGAAACTTCATGCGCGACCAGATGCGGCTGGGCGACCGCATTTTCTTCTATCACTCGAGCTGTCCCGAGCCCGGCATTGCCGGCATCGCCGAGGTTTCCGCGCAGGCGTATCCCGACGCGACGCAGTTCGACCGCAGAAATCCGCATTTCGATCCGAAGTCGAGCCGCGATGCGCCGCGCTGGGTGAACGTCGATGTCCGGTTCGTCGAAAGGACGCGTTTCATCTCGCTCGCCGAGCTGCGCCTCCATCCGGAGCTCGAGCGCATGCGCGTCCTGCAGCGCGGCAACCGCCTTTCGATCACGCCGGTCGATCCTGCGGAATGGGCCTTCGTCCTGCGCCTCATGAAGAAGAAAGCGTGAGCGCGCGGTGGATGTCGCGCTGATCGCGCTGTACCTCGGCCTGGGGGCGGCGCTCGGCTTCCTCGCGGGGCTCCTCGGCATCGGCGGCGGCATGGCGATGGTGCCGCTGCTCACGATCGTGTTCACGAACCAGGGCGTGCCGCAGGAGCACGTCATCCACCTTGCACTCGGCACGGCAACCGCCACCATCATGTTCACCGGCGTCGCATCGACGCGCGAGCATCACCGGCACGGAGCCGTGGTCTGGCGTGTCGTCGCCGGCATGGCGCCTGGCATCGTGTTGGGTGCGCTGGCCGGCTCGCAGCTGGTAGGGATCATGTCGACCGCGTTCCTTGCGGCATTCTTCGGGACGTTCATTGCGATCGCGGCAACGCAGGTGCTGATCGACCGCAAGCCCAAGCCCTCGCGCGAGCTGCCCGGAGCGGCCGGATTGTTCGCGGTCGGCAGCGGCATCGGACTGGTGTCGAGCATGGTCGGCGCGGGCGGCGCGTTCCTGTCCGTACCGTTCATGGCCGCCTGCAACATCAATCTGCGCAAGTGCGTCGCGACCTCGTCGGCGCTCGGGCTTCCCGTGGCGCTCGCCGGCACGATCGGCTACGTCTTCGCAGGCATGCGGCAGCAGGGATTGCCGGCGTACTCGCTCGGATTCGTCTACGTGCCGGCGCTGCTCGCGATCGTCGCGTCGAGCGTCGTCGCGGCGCCATTCGGCGCGCGTGCCGCGCATCGATGGCCGGTGGCGCGGCTGCGCAAGGCATTCGCGGTGTTTCTCTACGTGCTCTCCGCGTACATGCTCTGGAAGGCCTGGCGGAGCGCATGAGCATGGCCGCACACCGATCAATCGGACCGCGGCTACCGGCGACACGCGGCCCTCGCTGAAGCGGCGAGCGAAGGGCGGGCTCGCCGCTCACCTCGCGCAGCCCGTCGCTGTCATTTGACCTGAAGTGCGACGCCGAAGGCGAACAGCGGTATCGCCAAGCCTGCGCGCGGAGCTATGTCTTCGTGCAGTCGTACCGATCCCGCAGTACATTTTTCTGGACCTTGCCCATCGAGTTGCGCGGCAGGTCGTCGACGAAATGCACGCGCTTCGGCACCTTGAAGCTCGCGATCTCCGCCTTCAGCGCGGCGATCACGTCCGCCTCGGACAGCGAATGCCCGGGCCCCGCGACGACGACGGCCGTCACGGCTTCCCCGAAATCGGCGTCGGCCACGCCGATCACCGCGGATTCGACGACGCCCGGCAGCGCGTCGATCTTCTCCTCGACCTCCTTCGGGTAGACGTTGAGGCCGCCGGTGATGATGAGATCCTTGGCGCGCCCGACGATGCGCACATAGCCGTCGCCGGTCAGCGTCCCCATGTCGCCGGTGCGGAAGAAGCCATCTTCCGTGAATTCGTCGCGCGTCTTCTCCGGCATGCGCCAGTAGCCGGCGAACACGTTCGGGCCCTTGACCTCGATCCCACCGACGGTCTCCGGTGCGCACGGAGCACCGGCGGCGTCGACGATGCGGACCGACACGCCGGGCAGCGCGGGCCCGACGGTGCCGCCGATGCGCTCGCCTTCGAGCGGATTCGACGTGTTCATCCCGGTCTCCGACATGCCGTAGCGCTCCAGGATCGTGTGTCCCGTGCGCTCGCGAAACGCTGCGAACGTCTCGGGCAGCAGCGGCGCGGAGCCGGAGATGAAGAGGCGGACGTTGCGGCAGTCGGCGGCGCCGAAGTCGGCTTCGGCGAGCAGGCGCGAGTAGAACGTCGGCACGCCCATCATCACCGTCGCGCGCGGCAGCAGCGCGCGGACTTCCTTCGGATCGAACTTCGGCAGCCACAGCATCCGCGCCTGCGCGAGCAGCGCGCAGTGACAGGCGACGAAGAGTCCGTGCACATGATACGTCGGCAGCGCGTGCAGCAGCACGTCGCCCCTGGTGAATCCCCAGGCCTCGACCAGCGTCAGCGCGTTGCTGCTGAGGTTCCGGTGCGACAGCATCGCACCCTTCGAGCGGCCGGTCGTCCCGGAGGTGTAGAGGATGGCGGCGAGGTCGTCGGGCCGCGACCTGACGGTCTCGAATGCCTCGGACGCAGCGCGCGGCCGCCTCGAGCAGCGAGCCGCCGCCGGGTGCGAGCGTGAACACGACGCTCGCGGGACGCAGTGCGGCGACCATCGCGGCGGACTCGGGCCGGCAGACGATCACGCGCGGCTCGGCGTCGCTGAAGAAATAGGCGAGCTCGCCCTTCTGATAGCCGGTGTTGAGCGGCAGGAACACGAGTCCGGCGCGCAGGCAGCCGAGATAGAGCGCCAGCGCCTCCCAGCACTTGTCGACCTGCGCGGCGACGCGGTCGCCGTTCACGCAGCCGGCATCGCGCAGCACGTGGGCGATTCGCGCCGACATGCGCTCGAGGTCGTCGTAGTGGATGACCGCGCCGTCGGGGATCAGCAGGCAGGGCTGTTCCGCGTTTTCGGCGAAATGGTCGGCCAGGAGGCCGTAGAGATTGGCGTTCATGGCGAGAGGCGGGGCGCGCGCGCAGCGGCGCGCCTGCCGCCCGGCGTTGCCATCGCCGGGCGGCAGGTCGATCGGGAAGACAGACGGGAGTCTATCTCAAGCGGGCTGCGCCGCCGCGGGCGGCGGGGTTCCGCGCGCTGCGCCAGATCAAGCCGCAGCGAGCGGCCGAACACCCGGCGCCGGCGCTCTCGGCATGCCGGTCCCGGGAATTGAGGCGGCGCGACCGGTCCTGCTCAGATGAGGCCCGCGCCGCGCGCCCACTGGTATTTCGCGCCGAGCACGGCGCACCGGGAATCTCGGTCGAATAGGCGTACGCAGGAATGCCGTGCTGGTAAAGGTACTCGGCGGCCTCCTCGACCTGCACGTCGCCGGCGAGCGAAGCGACGATCGGCTTGTGGATGCCCTTCGCCTTCATTTCCTCGACGACCTCGACGACGATCTTCGCGAAGACCATCGGCGGCGTCACGATCGTGTGCCAGTAGCCGAGGATCAGCGAGTGGATGCGCGGATCCTCGAGCCCGAGGCGGATCGTGTTCTGGTAGGTCTTCGGCGGCTCGCCGCCGGTGATGTCGACCGGATTGCCGGCCGCGCCGAACGGCGGGATGAACTTGCGGAACGCGGCGTCGAGATCGGGCGGCATCGCCATCAGCGACAGCTTGTTGTCGACGCAGGCGTCGGAAAGCAGCACGCCGGAGCCGCCGGCGCCGGTGATGATCACGACGTTCTCGCCCTTCGGCGTCGGCAGCACCGGAATGCCGCGCGCGAATTCGAGCAGGTCGCGCAGGCTGCGCGCGCGGATGACGCCCGACTGCCTCAGCACGTCCTCGTAGATCTTGTCGTTGCCGGCGAGCGCGCCGGTGTGCGAGCTCGCGGCGCGGGCGCCGAGGCTCGTGCGCCCGGCCTTCAGCATCACGACCGGCTTCTTCTTCGACACGCGCTTCGCGACCTCGGCGAACGCGCGGCCGTCCTTCAGGTCCTCGCAGTGCTGCGCGATGATGTGCGTGTTGTCGTCCTGCTCGAAGAAGAGTGAGCAGATCGTCCTCGTCGATGTCGGACTTGTTGCCGAGGCCGACGATCGCCGAGACGCCCATCTTCGCCGAGCGCGAGAAGCCGATGATCGCCATGCCGATGCCGCCCGACTGCGACGACAGCGCGGCGTGGCCCTTGACGTCGTAGGCCGTGCAGAACGTCGCGCAGAGGTTCTTCCACGTGTAGTAGAAGCCGTAGATGTTCGGGCCCATCAGGCGCACGTTGTACTTGCGCCCGATCTCCTGGATCTCCTTCTGGCCCTCGACGTTGCCGGTCTCGGCGAAGCCCGACGGGATCAGCACCGCGCCGGGAATCTTCTTCTCGCCGCATTCGACGAGCGCCGCGGCGACGAACTTGGCGGGGATCGCGAACACCGCGACGTCGATCTCGCCGGGAACGTCCTTGACGCTCTTGTACGCCTTCATCCCCATGATCTCGTCGGCGGACGGGTTGATCGGGTAGATCTTGCCCTTGTAGCCGCCGTTGATCAGGTTCTTCATCACCGAGTTGCCGATCTTGCCTGTCCTCGGCCGACGCGCCGATCACCGCCACCGCATCGGGCTTCATGATCCGGTTCATCGAGCGGACGATGTCGGCCTCGGCTGGGCCGGTAGCGCGCCGGCGCGCGGATTCCAGTCGACGACGATGCGCACGTCGGCGGCGATCGCGCCGCTCTTCGTCGCGAACACCGGGTTCAGGTCCATCTCCGCGATTTCCGGGAAGTCGGCGACGAGCTGCGACACCTTCGAGATCAGGCCGGCGAGCGCTTCGCGGTCGACCGGGTCGGCGCCGCGCACGCCCTTCAGGATCTCGGCGGCGGCGATGCCGTCGAGCATCGACAGCGCGTCCTCGCGCGATGCCGGCGCGAGGCGGAACGTGATGTCCTTCAGCACCTCGACGAGGATGCCGCCCAGCCCGAACGCGACCAGCTTGCCGAACGCGGGATCGGTGACGGCGCCGATGATGACTTCCTGGCCGCCCGCGAGCATCTGCTGCACCTGCACGCCGAGGAGGTTCGCCTTCGCGTCGTATTTCTTCGCGTTGGCCATGATCGTCGCGAAGCCCTTCTCGACCTCCTCCGCGCTCTTCACGCCGACGATCACGCCGCCCGCTTCGGTCTTGTGCAGGATTTCCGGCGAGACGATCTTCAGCACGACGGGAAAGCCCATGCCGGACGCGAGCTTCGCGGCCTCGGCGGCCGACGTCGCCACGCCTTCCTTCGGCACGGCGATGCCGTAGGCGTCGCAGACCTGCTTGCCTTCCGGCGCCGTCAAGCGACGTGCGGCCTTCGGCCTTCACCTTGTCCAGCACCTGCCGTACCGCATTCTTGTTCTGTGCCATCGTGGTTCCTATCCTCGAGGGTCGCATCAGGCCGATGCGCGCAACGCGGTGCGCGTCGCCAGGTTCGCGAATTCGGTCGTGGCGTCAGATGACCTTCTCGGCGCGCAGCGCCGCGATGCTCGTCCTTGCCGTAGCCGAGCTCGGCCAGCACCTCGTCGGTGTGCTCGCCGAGAAGCGGCGAGCGCGTCACCTCGGTCGGGCTGTCGGACATCTTGATCGGATTGCCGACCGTCAGGTACTTGCCGCGCGTCGGGTGGTCGACCTCGACCACGGTGCCGGTCTTGCGCAGCGACGGCTCCTCGGCCAGCTCCTTCATCGACAGGATCGGGCCGCACGGGATGTCGTGCTTGTTGAGGATGTCCATCGCCTCGAACTTGGTCTTGGTCATCGTCCACTTCTCGATCTCGCCGAAGATCTCCATCAGGTGCGGCAGCCGCGCCTTCGGCGTCGCGTAGCGCGGGTCGGTCGAGCCATTCCTCGCGGCCGATCACCTTGCAGATGTCCTTCCACACCGGCGCCTGCGTGATGAAGTAGATGTACGCGTTGGGGTCGGTCTCCCAGCCCTTGCACTTCAGGATCCAGCCCGGCTGGCCGCCGCCCGACGCATTGCCGGCGCGCGGCACCGCCTCGAGGAACTTGCCGTTCGGGATACTGCGGGTACTCCTCCATCACGTGCGTGCGATCGAGGCGCTGCTGGTCGCGCAGCTTGACGCGGCAGAGATTGAGCACGCCGTCCTGCATCGCCGCCAGCACCTTCTGGCCGCGGCCGGTCGTGTTGCGCTGGTAGAGCGCGGCGACGATGCCGAGCGCGAGATGGAGCCCGGTGCCGGAGTCGCCGATCTGCGCGCCGGTGACGAGCGGCGGGCCGTCGTCGAAGCCCGTCGTCGACGCGGCGCCGCCGGCGCACTGCGCGACGTTCTCGTAGACCTTGCAGTCCTCGTACGGACCCGGGACCGAAGCCCTTGACCGACGCGACGATCATCCGCGGGTTGAGCTGCTGGATGCGCTCCCACGTGAAGCCCATGCGGTCGAGCGCGCCCGGCGCGAAATTCTCGACCAGCACGTCGCACTTCTTGACCAGCGCCTCGAGGATCGCCTTGCCCTTGGGATTCTTCGCGTCGACGGTGATCGAGCGCTTGTTGTGGTTCAGCATCGTGAAATACAGGCTGTCCACGCCCGGGATGTCGCGCAGCTGCCCGCGCGTGATGTCGCCCTCGCCGGCGCGCTCGACCTTGATCACGTCGGCGCCCATCCAGGCGAGAAGCTGCGTGCAGGTCGGGCCCGACTGCACGTGCGTGAAGTCCAGGATGCGGACGCCATCCAATGCTTTGCTCATTACATTCCCCTGTTCATTGCGTTCATTCCTGCGAAATTCCCGTGCCGATCAGTGCCGACGCGGCCGTCGCGGCCGCGTTGAGCGTCGTCGCGGCCTACCGGCAGTTGAGCGTCGTCGCGTCGACGGCGATCGTCCGAATCGCCCATTCGACGACGCTCGAACGTGCCGTGCCATCAGGGTTTCTTCTTCGCGGTGGGATTGAGGCTGGTGATGCGGCCGCTTTCCGTGCCGCCGCCCTCGTCGATCACCGCGTTGATGAGCGTGGGCCGCCGCGTGCGGATCGCCTCTTCCATCGCGCGGCGCAGCTCGTCGGGCGTCTTCACGTGCGCGCCGACGCCGCCCCACGCCTCCATCATCTTTTCGTAGCGGGCGTCCTTGACGAACACCAGCGGCGAGGGATCCGGGCCGCCCGTGGGATTCTTCTCGTCGCCGCGATAGACGCCGTTGTTGTTCATGATGACGATGCACACGGGCAGGTTGTAGCGGCAGATCGTCTCGGTCTCCATGCCGGAGAAGCCGAAGGCGCTGTCGCCCTCCACCGCGATCACCTGCTGGCCGGTCACGACGGCGGCGGCGACGCTGTAGCCCATGCCCACGCCCATGATGCCCCACGTGCCCACGTCGATCCGCTTGCGCGGCTTGTACATGTCGACGATGCTGCGCGTGAAGTCGAGCGCGTTCGCGCCCTCGTTGACGAGCATCGCGTCGGGGTTCGCCTTGACGATGTCGCGCACGACGTTGAGCGCGCTCTGGAAGCTCATCGGCGACGGATTCTTCGCGAGCGTCTCGGCCATCTTCGCGACGTTCTTCGTCCTGCGCTCGTTGATCGCGCCGGTCCATTCCGCGGGCGGCTTCGGCCAGCTCGGTCCGATCGCCTTCAGCAGCGCCGCCACGCAGGAGCCGATGTCGCCGACCACGGGCGCGTCGATGCGCACGTTGCTGTCGGCTTCCTGCGGCGAGATGTCGATCTGCACGAATTTCTGGCCGCCCCACGCCTTCGCGGTCGCGCCGCCCCACGTCTTGCCCTTGCCCTGCGACAGCAGCCAGTTGAGGCGCGCGCCGATCAGCATCACGACGTCGGCCTCGGGCAATACGTACGAGCGCGCCGCCGATGCGCGACTGCTCGTGCGTGTCCGGCAGCAGGCCCTTGGCCATCGACATCGGCAGGTAGGGAATGCCCGTCTTTTCGACCAGCGCGCGGATGTCGGCATCGGCCTGCGCGTAGGCCGCGCCCTTGCCGAGGATGATGAGCGGCTTCTTCGCGCTCTTCAGGAGATCGACCGCGCGCTGCACGGCGTCGGGCGCGGGAATCTGCCGGGGCGCGGCATCCACGACCTTGATCAGCGAATTCTTGCCGGCGACCGCGTCCATCGCCTGCGGAAAGAGCTTCGCCGGCAGGTCGAGGTACACGCCGCCGGGACGGCCGGACAGCGCGGCACGGATCGCCCGCGCGACGCCGACGCCGATGTCCTCGGCATGCAGCACGCGGAACGCCGCCTTGCACAGCGGCTTGGCGATCGCGAGCTGGTCCATTTCCTCGTAGTCGCCCTGCTGCAGGTCGACGATCTCGCGCTCCGAGGAGCCGCTGATGAGGATCATCGGAAAGCAGTTCACCGTCGCGTGCGTGAGCGCAGTGACGCCGTTGAGGAAGCCGGGTGCCGACACCGTCAGGCAGATGCCGGGCTTCTGCGTGAGGAAGCCGGCGATCGACGCCGCGTAGCCGGCGTTCTGCTCATGCCGGAACGAGATGACGCGCAGGCCGTTCTTCTGCATCCGCCGCGTCAGGTCGGTGATCGGGATGCCCGGCAGACCGAAGATCGTGTCGATGCCGTTCAGTTTCAGCGCGTCGATGACGAGCTGGAAGCCGTCGGTCTCCTGCGCTTGGCGATCGATCTCGCCGCCGGATTGCGACCTTGGTCGGGGCCTGTCGCCGGTCTGGTGGCTCCGCGTTGATCAACATCTGCCATGACTTTCTCCGATCCTAGCTTCGTCGGGCATCATCGAAATCGCGCCGAATTCCGTCTCGCGCCGCCCCGACGAGAAGTGGCGGCGCGAGCAATTGCAGGCTATCCGGCAACAGGTCTTTGCGCACCGAGCGCGGCGTCGCCAGTCGCCTGCTGCCGCGCGCGCATCGGGCGCAGCACAAAAAGGGCGAGCGCGACAACGACGAAGTTGGCGATCGCCGTGACCACGAAGACTGCATGCCAGCCACCGGTGTAGTCCTTCAAGACGTTTGCCAGCGGAACGAGGAATGCGGATGTACCCTTTGGCCGTGTACAGCAGGCTCGTGTTGACCGTTGCGTATTTCGGCCCGAAGGTGTCGGTGCAGGTCGACGGGAAGAGGCTGAAGATCTCGCCCCAGGTGAAGAAGATCAGGCCGGCGAACAACACGAAGAGCCACGGGTTGGTGCCCAGCGCGCCGAGCAGCCAGTAGGCGACGCCGCCTCAGCACCGAAGGCGATGGCCATGGTCTTCTCGCGTCCGATCTTGTCCGAGATCCAGCCGAAGAACGGACGCGCCACGCCGTTCATAATGTTGTCGACGATCAGCGCGACCGTGAGCGTCGAGGCACCGAGGAACAGCACGCTCGTTCGAAATGCCGAAATTCTTGGCCACGAGCGCGATCTGCGCGGTCGCCATCAGCCCGCTTGCCGAAATCAGCACGAACATCAGGTAAAGAAGCCAGAACGTGGGCGTCTTCAGCATCTTCCGAAGGCGCGAAGCTGCGTGCCGACTGCACGACCCGGGCCGATGACACTGCGACCGGTGCTTCGCCGGGAAGTGGCCCGCGCAGGAACCACGCCGACGAGGAAGACGACGCCGCCCTGAATCGAGCCCGAACCAGAAGAAGGCGGCCTCGTAGCCCGGAGGAGCCGATCACCATGCGCATCGGAATGACGGTGAGCGCCGCGCCCGCGCCGTATCCCGCCGCGGTCAGTCCGACGGCGAGTCCGCCGCCGGTCGGCGAACCATTTGACCGCGTTGCCGACGCAGACGGAGTAGACCGCCCCGCCGCCGATACCCGAGACCGCCGCGCCCGAGTAAAGCGTCGAAAGCGTTTCGGCATAGGAATTGATGATCCAGCCGATCGCCACGAGGATGCCGCCGATGGCGACGACGAGCCTCGGACCCCGGTGGGGCCCGAGCCGGTCCGCGATCCAGCCATGGATGGGGGTAAACCATGTCTCGAGCGCGATGAAGACGCTGAAGGCAACCTGTATCCCGGCAACAGCCCAACTGTTTTTCTGCGCCATCGGATTGACGAAGAGCGTCCATCCATATTGCAGGTTGGCGATCAGCACCATGCAGATAATGCCGATGATGAGTTGCGCCCACCGATTGGTGGACGAAGTCGGCGGTGCGCCAATTGTCGTCGTATCTGCCATAGTCTCCTCCAGTGTCGTTCTGCGCGCCGTTGGGCGCTGATTTTATGGTGCCACTTTCGATCGCTCGTCGAACGCCCACCCGGGCGATGCAAACGAGTTGTTGCCGGCCCGGCCCCGGAATCCGAACGTCGGACCGGAAAGCCGGACGATTTGCAAGCTCAAGCGAGGTCTGTGCAGCAAGACTTGGGATACGCCTGCCTCCCGTCGCCGATTTCCGACTTCCCGAATGACCGCTTTATCGTCATATGCAGCGCCCACTTGGCTCGAGGAAAAATGGACAAGCCACACCGCATGAAATTCCCGATTTCGCCGCAGTGCCGCAGCCGAATCTGATCGGGGCAGCGCCTGCCAGCTCCTCCTGCGCCCGCGAGTCGCCAACGTCCCCCACCGATTGGATTATTCTCTTATTTCGCATAACGTATTTGGTATATCAGACAAAGTCAATGACATTTTTCGGGCGTCTTCGGTCACCCACTGGGGCTTCGTTCGGTGCGCGTGGCAGTGCAACGTCACGTCTCGGCGTGTCGACCGTCCAAGGCGATTCAAATGAAGGTCTGCGTCTTCGGCGCAGGAGCCATCGGAGGGTACTTCGGCCGTTCAGTTGTCCCGTGCCGGCACCGACGTGAGCCTTGTCGCCCGCGGCGCGCACCTTGCCGCGATGCGCGAGCAGGCGATGCGCCTGCAGGTCGACGGGCACGAGCACAGGTCGCGATGGCTGCCGTGCACCGACGCGCCCGGCGAACTCGGCGTCCAGGATTACGTCGATCATCACACTGAAGGCGCACCGATCCCGGAGGCGGTGGACACGATCCTTCCGCTGCTCGGGCCGGCACACGACGATCGTCACGGCGAGCAACGGGCATGCCCTACTGGTTCTTTCGATCGCAGGCGACGATGCGCTCGTAAGCGGGACGACACTCGAGAATCATCGATCCGGGCGGCTTCAGCGGCGCATGCCTCGGACCGGAGCGCGCCATCGGCTGCGTCGTGCTTTCCCGGCGACCGAGAGTCGTGGCCCCCGGTGTCATCCGGCATGAGCATGGCGAACAAGTTTCCGATCGGCGAACCGTCGGGCGAGCGTAGCCGATCGCATCGAGCGCCTGCACGACATGCTGGGCGGGCGGGCTCGAAGCGCCGGTGCGCAGCCGACATCCGCGACGAGATCTGGCTCAAGCTCTGGGGCAACCTGTGCTTCAATCCGATCAGCGCGCTGACGCTGCGCGACCGTCGACATCGTCGCCGGCGATGCCGGGACACGCGCGGCGTGCCGCGCGATGATGACGGAGGCCGCAGGCGATCGGCGAGCGCCTCGGCTTGCGCCTGCGCGTCGGCATGGAGCGGCGGCTCGACGGCGCGGCCGCGCTCGGGCCGCACAAGATGTCGATGCTGCAGGATCTCGAGCGCGGCCGGTCCTGGAAATCGAGCCGCTCGTCGGCGTCGTGCAGGAACTCGGGCGGCTCACCAGGATTCCGACGCCGGCCGATCGACATCGTGCTGGCGCTCGTCGCCAGCGCGCGCAGTACGGCCGCAACTCGCGCAGGCCGCATGACCAGTACCGGCGTCACGACGTTACGCATCGGCAGCCCGCCCGCTGCGCAGAAGGAACGACATAGCATCGACACCGATCTTTCGACTAGTCGCCTCGCCGCTCGCGCTGCCGAAGCTCAGCGAACAGCGTGAGCTTTCGCGACCAGGCCTACGCCGCGCTGAAGCAGGCAATCATCGACGCCGACATCTACGGCAGCGCCGAGGAGATCCGCCTCGACGAGCGGCAGCTCTCGCGAGGCGCTCGGCGTGTCGCGCACGCCGATCCGCGAGGCGATGACGCTGCTCGAGCAGGAAGGGCCTACTGCGCACGGTGCCGCGGCGCGGCATCTTCATCGTGCGCAAGACCAAGCGCGAGATCATCGAGATGATCGAGATGTGGGCGGCGCTGGAGAGCATGGCGGCGCGACTCGCCACGCTCAACGCCACCGACGCGGACATCGCGGCACCTGCGCCACATGTTCGACGACGTTCGCAGAGCGAGCGCCGGCGCGAGCACATCGACGAGTATTCGGACGCCAACATCGCGTTCCACCAGGCGATCATCCGGCTTTCCGGCTCGCACCTGATGGGCAAGACGATCGAGAACTCTGTTCATCCACGTCCGCGCGATCCGCCGCCTGACGATATCGCAGCAGCGACCGCGCCGCGCGCTCGATCGTCGAGCACATGAACATCATCGAGGCGCTGGAGCGGCGCGACACCGAGCTCGCCGAGCGCCTCGTGCGCCAGCATTCGCTCGACCTCGCCGCGCACGTCGAGAAGTACTGCGATTTTCTCGATTGAGCGACGTCGCCGGCCGCGCCCGGGAACGATGCGGCGCCGGACCTCTCCAACGAACAGGATTCCGCATGGCGCAGCATTCCGTAGTCGACATCTCGAAGCTCTCCCGCCCGCGGAAGGTGCGCACGCAGCCCAAGGGCCGCGCGGTCGACCCGCAGGCGCTCGCGGACGTGCGCGCGCTCCTCGGCGACGCGCCGCGACGGCGCGATCTGCTGATCGAGTTCCTGCACCGGATCCAGGACCGCTTCGGGCACATCGCGGCGGCGCACATCGTGGCACTCGCGCAGGAAATGCGGCTCGCGATGACCGAGGTGTACGAAGTCGCGACGTTCTACCACCACTTCGACGTCGTGAAGGAGGGCGAGACGCCGCCCCCCGCGATCACCGTGCGCGTGTGCTCGACGCTCTCCTGCCAGCTGGCCGGAGCCGACGCGCTGCGGGTTGCCGCCGCGAAGGCGTGCGGCCCCGGCGTGCGCGTCATCGCCGCGCCTTGCATCGGCCGCTGCGAGCACGCGCCGGCGGCGGTCGTCGCGCGCAACACGATCGATCGGGCGACGCCGGAGACGATTGCCGCTGCCGTCGCGGCGGGCGCCGTCGAGCCCACCATTCCGCCGCACATCGATCTTGCGGCGTACCGCAAGCACGACGGCTATCGGGTGATCGCATCGTGCGTTTCCGGCGAGCGCGACGTCGAGACCGTGATCGCCGCGCTCGAGCATTCCGGATTGCGCGGTCTGGGCGGCGCCGGATTTCCGGCGGGGCGCAAATGGCGGATCGTCCGCGCCGAGCCCGCGCCGCGGCTCATGGCCATCAACATCGACGAAGGCGAGCCCGGGACGTTCAAGGATCGGCACTACCTCGAGCGCGATCCGCATCGCTTCCTCGAAGGCGCGCTGATCGCGGCGTGGGCCGTCGGCATCGACGACGTCTACATCTATCTGCGCGACGAATACGCCGCGTGCCGCGCAATCCTCGAGAACGCGATCGCCGAGCTCGAAGCGGATCCGCCCTGCGTGCTGCCCCGACTGCACCTGCGCCGCGGCGCCGGCGCCTACATCTGCGGCGAGGAGTCGGCGATGATCGAGTCGATCGAAGGCAAGCGCGGCATGCCGCGGCTGCGCCCGCCGTACGTCGCGCAGGTCGGACTTTTCGGGCGCCCGACACTCGAGCACAACATGGAGACGCTCTACTGGATCCGCGTGATCCTCGAGAAGGGCGCCGAATCGTTCGCGGGCCACGGCCGCCACGGCCGCAAGGGGCTGCGCTCGTTCTCCGTGTCGGGGCGCGTCGCGAAGCCGGGCGTGCACATTGCGCCGGCCGGCATCACCGCGCGCGAGCTCATCGATGAGCACTGCGGCGGCATGCTGCCGGGGCACGAGTTCTACGCGTACCTGCCGGGCGGCGCGTCGGGCGGCATTCTGCCGGCATCGCTCGGCGACGTCCCGCTCGATTTCGACACGCTGCAGCCGCACGGCTCGTTCATCGGGTCGGCGGCGGTGATCGTGCTGTCGCAGCACGACCGCGCGCGCGATGCGGCGCTGAATCTGATGCAGTTCTTTGCCGACGAGTCCTGCGGCCAGTGCACGCCGTGCCGCGTCGGCACGGAAAAGGCGGTCGGCCTCCTCGGCAAGCCGAAGTGGGACGTGCCATTGCTTACCGAGCTCGGCCAGGCGATGACCGACGCATCGATCTGCGGCCTCGGCCAGGCGGCTGCGAATCCGGTGACGTCGGTGATCCGGTATTTTCCGAATGAGCTCGAATGAGCGAGGCGCGCGAGGCCCCAGGCCGAGCGAAGGCCCGAAGGGCGCGTCGCAGAGCGATTGAGCGCGGCCGACAACGCTCCGATTTCGCATGCATAGACCGTCCGGAGGGCCGCGAAATAGCCATGGCGAGCGGCGCAGTCGCATCCGATCAAGAGCATCACATGGAGGTCAAGCCATGAGCGTCCCCCTGGAAGCCCCGCACGACGTCGGCACGATCCGCTTTACGCTGGACGGCCGCGAGATTGCGGCGGCACCGGGCGAGACGATCATCGAGACCGCGGCGCGGCACGGCGTCGAGATTCCGCGCCTTTGCTACAAGCCCGGGATGCGCCCGGACGGCAACTGCCGCGCCTGCGTCGTCGAGATCAAGGGCGAGCGCGTGCTGGCGCCGTCGTGCTGTCGCGCGCCGACGGCCGGCATGGAAGTGCAGAGCGGGAGCCCGCGCGCGCGTCTCGCGCAGAAAGTCGTCGTCGAGATGCTCGTCGCGGACGTGCCGGAACGCGTCTACAAGCCCGATTCCGAGCTCGAACACTGGCGGCGGACGCTCGGCATCGGCAAGCCGCGCTTCGCGGCACGCGCGCAGCCAGCCGCCGACATCTCGCATCCGGCGATGGCAGTCAACCTCGATGCCTGCATCCAGTGCACGCGCTGCGTGCGCGCGTGCCGCGAGGTGCAGGTCAACGACGTGATCGGCTACGCCTTTCGCGGTGCCGGGTCGAAGATCGTGTTCGACCTCGACGATCCGATGGGCGCGTCGACCTGCGTCGCCTGCGGCGAATGCGTGCAGGCCTGCCCGACCGGCGCGCTCGCGCCGGCGCACGACGCATACGTTGTCGCCACCGATCGCACCGTGAACTCGGTGTGCCCGTACTGCGGCGTCGGCTGCCAGCTCACCTATCACGTGAAGGACAACGCGATCGTCCGCGTCGCCGGGCGCGACGGGCCCGCCAATCACGACCGGCTGTGCGTGAAGGGACGCTTCGGCTTCGATTACGTCGCGCACCCGCAGCGCCTGACGAAGCCGCTCATCAGGAAGCCCGGCTTTCCGAAAACCAGCGAATTTGTCGTCGACCCGGCGAATCCCCTCTCCGTGTTCCGCGAGGCGACCTGGGACGAGGCGCTCGATCTCGCCGGCGGCGCGCTCGCGCGAATCCGCGACGCGCACGGCCCGCGCGCGCTCGCGGGCTTCGGCTCGGCGAAGTGCTCGAACGAGGAGGCGTATCTCTTCCAGAAGCTCGTGCGCACCGGGTTCGGATCCAACAACGTCGATCACTGCACTCGGCTCTGCCACGCGTCGAGCGTCGCGGCGCTGCTCGAGGGCATCGGCTCCGGCGCGGTGTCGAACCCGGTGATGGACGTGACGCAGGCCGAGGTCGTGCTGCTGATCGGCGCCAATCCGGTGGTCAATCACCCGGTCGCCGCGACGTGGATCAAGAACGCGGTCAAACAGGGCACGCACCTGATCCTCGCCGACCCGCGCCGCTCGGAGCTCGCGCGGCACGCGAAGCATTACCTGCAATTCAAGGCGGACACCGACGTCGCGCTGCTCAACGCGATGATGTACACGATCATCGAGGAAGGACTCGTCGCCGAATCGTTCGTCGCGGACCGCACGAGCGGCTTCGAGGAACTGAGGAAGAACGTGGCCGGGCACAGCCCGGAAGCGATGGCGGCGGTCTGCGGGATTCCCGCCGACACGATCCGGGCGGTGGCGCGGCTATTCGCGACGTCGCGCGCGTCGATGATCCTTTGGGGCATGGGCATCTCGCAGCACACGCACGGCACCGACAACGCGCGCTGCCTCATCGCGCTGTCGATGCTGACGGGCCAGGTCGGCCGGCCCGGCACCGGGCTCCATCCGCTGCGCGGCCAGAACAACGTGCAGGGCGCCTCCGACGTCGGTCTCATCCCGATGATGTATCCGGACTACCGTCGCGTCGACAACGGCGACGCGCAAGGGAAGTTCGAGGCGCTGTGGGGAATGGCGCTCGATCCTGAGCCCGGCCTCACCGTCGTCGAGATCATGCATGCGGCGAAGGCCGGGCGAGATCCGCGGCATGTACGTGATGGGCGAAAACCCGGCGATGTCGGACCCCGACGTCCATCACGCGCGCGACGCGCTGGCCTCGCTCGAGATGCTGGTCGTGCAGGACATCTTCCTCACGGAGACCGGCTATCTCGCCGACGTGATCCTGCCCGCCACCGCATTTCCGGAAAAGACGGGGACGTTCACCAACACCGACCGCACGGTGCAGCTCGGCCGGCAGGCGCTCGCGCCGCCGGGCGAAGCGCGCCAGGATCTCGACATCGTCGTCGCGATGGCGAAGCGGCTCGGGCTCGACTGGTCGTACGCGCATCCGCGCGATGTCTTCGCCGAAATGCGGCTTGCGATGCCGTCGATCGCCGGCATCACGTGGGAGCGCCTCGAGCAGCAGCACGCGGTGACGTACCCGTGCGAGCACGAAGGCGACCCCGGCGAGCGGGTCGTGTTCACGCAGGAGTTTCCGACGGCGACGGGGCGCGCGCGCCTCGTGCCGGCGCAGGTCACCTACGCGGCGGAGCGCCCCGATGCGGAATTCCCGTTCGTGCTGATCACGGGACGCCAGCTCGAGCACTGGCACACCGGCAGCATGACGCGGCGCACCGAGGTGCTCGACGCCCTCGAGCCCGGACCGGTCGCGTCGATCCATCCGGCCGATCTCGTCGCGCTGGGCGTCGCGCCGGGCGACGCGATCACGGTCGCATCGCGGCGCGGCACGATCACGCTGCACGCGCGCTCGGATGACGGTACGCCGCGTGGCGCCGTCTTCATTCCGTTCTGCTATTACGAGGCCGCGGCGAACCTGCTCACCAATCCGAAGCTCGATCCCTTCGGCAAGATTCCGGAATTCAAGTACTGCGCGGTGCGGCTGAGCGCGGGCGGCGAGTTGAGCGCGCACACGGGTTACGCTGCGGCCGACCAGCCGGTCGCGGGCTAGGCGCGCGACGCGCCGGCGATTCGGTCAGCCGCGGGCTCGCGCGGCCGTCGCGCCGCGCGTCTGCGGCCCGACTTCTGCCGGGTTCCCTATCTGCCGCGCACGAAGGCGATGACGCGCGACAGCAGCGGCCAGAACAGCATGACCAGCGCGAGCGTGGTGATGCCGCCGACGAGGCCATTCGAGAAGAAAACCGACATGTCGCCCTGCGAGATCAGCATCGACTGCCGGAACGAATCCTCGGCCCGGTCGCCCAGCACGAGCGCCAGCACCAGCGGCGCCAGCGGATAGTTGAGCTTCTTGAACACGTAGCCGACGACGCCAAAGAGCAGCATCAGCCAGACGTCCAGCATCGCGTTGTGCACCGTGTAGGCGCCGATCGCGCAGATGACGATGATGATCGGCGCGATGATCGAGAACGGCACGCGCAGGATCGCCGCGAAGAGCGGCACGCAGGTCAGCACGATGATGAGCCCGGCGAGGTTGCCGAGGTACATGCTGGCGATGAGGCCCCAGACGAAGTCCTTCTGCTCGACGAAGAGGAGCGGCCCCGGCTGCAGGCCCCAGATCAGGAGCCCGCCCAGCAGTACCGCGGCCGTCGGCGAGCCGGGAATGCCGAGTGCCAGCATCGGCAGCAGCGCGCTGGTGCCCGCTGCGTGCGCGGCGGTTTCCGGGGCGACCACGCCTTCGATCTCGCCGGTGCCGAACTTGTCGCCGGTCTTCGACAGCTTCTTCGCGACGCCGTAGCTCATGAACGACGCGGGCGTCGCGCCGCCCGGCGTGATGCCCATCCAGCAGCCGATGAGGCAGCTTCGCAGCGACGTCATCCAGTAGGCGGGAAGCTTCTTCCACGTTTCCAGCACGACCTTGGGATCGAGCTTGGCCGACTTCCCCGAGAACGCGAGGCCCTCCTCCATCGACAGCAGGATCTCGCCGATGCCGAAGAGCCCGATCACGGCGATCAGGAAGTCGACGCCGCGCATCATTTCGGAAAAGCCGAACGTGAGGCGCAGCCGGCCCGTGATGTTGTCCATCCCGATCGCGGCCAGCGCGAAGCCGAGCAGCATCGACGCGAGCGTCTTCCACGGCGAGCCCTTGCCCATCCCGATGAAGCTGCAGAAGGTCAGCAGGAAGACCGAGAAGAATTCGGGCGGACCGAACTGCAGCGCAAACTTCGCGACCAGCGGCGCGAGGAACGTGATCATGATGACGGCGAACAGCGCGCCGACGAAGGACGAGGTGAACGATGCCGTCAGCGCCTCGCCGGCGCGACCCTTCTGCGCCATCGGATAGCCGTCGAATGTGGTGGCCACCGACCAGGGTTCGCCGGGGATGTTGAACAGCACCGACGTGATGGCGCCGCCGAACAGCGCGCCCCAGTAGATGCACGACAGCATGATGATCGCCGAGGTCGGCGGCATCGAGAACGTGAGCGGCAGAAGGATCGCGACGCCGTTGGCGCCGCCCAGTCCGGGCAGCACGCCGATGATCACGCCGAGCACGATCCCGATCGTCATCAGCAGGAGGTTGAACGGGGTCAGGACGACCGCGAAGCCGTGGAACAGCGCGCTGATCTCAGCCAAGAATCACTCTCCGGATGCGGGGGGGTGCGAACCGACGCTGCGCGGGCTCAGTAGGGAAGCCACGCCAGCGGGTTCCAGACGCCCTTGAACAGCGGCACCTTGAACCAGACTTCGAACATGAGGTAGAGCAACACGCTGACGACGAGACCGACGGTGACGCTGCGCAGCCACGTGTACTTGCCGATCCAGACCATGAACACCGCGATGTAGAGCGTCGACGCGACGTAGATCCCGATGAGCTGCACCAGCAGCACGTAGAACGCGGCCGGCAGCAGCACGGCGAACACCTGCCGCAGCGGGCCCCAGGCGACGAAGAGCCCGCGCATCTCGGCGATGGCGCCCTCGAACTGGTCGCGCCGCTTCATCCGGATCACCGCGATCCGCAGCAGCGTGGCCACGCTGGAGAGACAGAGGAGTGCCCCGATGTAGAAGGGAAAGTATCCCGACTGCGGGCCGTCGTCGCTCCATCCGGCGCCAAGGCGGAGGCTGTCGAACACCACCAGCCCGCCGAGCGCGAACAGGATGAGCGCGACGGCGATGTCCATCGTGCGCGTCGAGATCCCGGCTTCGGCGCCGGAGTGTTCGTCGTCGTTCATCCGGAATCCTGCGTCAGGTCGATGCGCGGGCAGCGCGGAACGCGCGCCGGCGTGTCCCACGCGCGGCGCGTCCGGAACTGGTGGCGTCACGGCTTGGCCAGGAACCCGGCTTCGCGCATCAGCTCGACGTGCGTCTTCTCGGCGGCATCGACCCACTTCGCGTAGTCGGCGCCGGTCATGAACGTCTGGTTGAAGGCGCCATCCTCCATGAACTTCTTCCAGTCCGCGGTCTCGCGCACCTTCTTGAAGAGGTCGACGTAGTAGTCCACCTGATCCTGGGTCACGCCGGCCGGCATGAAGATGCCGCGCAGCATCACATAGTCGACGCCGACGCCGGCTTCCTTGCAGCTCGGAATGTCGCTCCACGACATCGTGTCGGTGACCTTGGTTTTATACGGCATCCGCGTTGCGTCGAACACACACAGAGGCCGCAGCGCGCCCGCGCGCCACTGCGCGATCGCCTCGATCGGGTTGTTCACCGACGAGTCGATATGCTTGCCGACGAGCTGCACCGCGACGTCGCCGCCGCCCTTGAACGGGACGTAGGTGAACTTGACGCCGCCCGCCTTCTCCAGCGCGACCGTGATGATCTGGTCTTCCTGCTTCGATCCGGTGCCGCCCATCTTGAATTTGTTGGGGCCCGCCGCCTTCACCGCGGCGATGTAATCCTTCGCCGACTTGTAGGGGGTTTCCGCGTTCACCCACAGCACGAACTGGTCGAGCGCCAGCATCGCGACCGGGGTCAGGTCCTTCCAGTTGAACGGCACCCCCGTCGCGAGCGGGGTCGTGAACAGGTTCGACAGCGTGATGATGATCTTGTTGGGGTCGCCCTTCGCGTCCTTGACCGCGAGGAAGCCCTCCGCACCCGCGCCGCCCGACTTGTTGACGACGATCATCGGCTGCTTCATCAGGTTGTTCTTGGTGATGATGCCCTGGATCATCCGCGCCATCTGGTCGGCGCCGCCGCCCGTGCCGGCGGGGACGATGAACTCGACGGGCTTGCTGGGTTCCCACCCGGCGGCCAGCGTGGTTCCGGCGAACGCGAACGCGGCGACGGCCGCGATCGAGAGCTGGGCCGCGCGCAGCGCTGCGAAGTGCGACGAGCGGGCGAGGGACTTCGACGTACAAAGGGAGCCGCGCGCAGCGGCGAGGGGACTTGGCATGGCACTCCTCCGCAAAAAAACATCAAAAGTTTTTTGCGCGACACCGGGCGAGTTGCGCGGCGTGCACCCCGATCGAGCAGGGCTCGCAGATGGTACAGCGAAAATTCGAACGGCGCAGCAATCCGTATCCGGCGCTGCGTCGCCGAGGGTGGGCGCGCGCTGCGCAACGGCTGCGCGCCGCGCCTGCCGGACCCGGGCGGCTCGCGGAATCGCCGCGATCCGGCGCGGTATCATGGCGCTGCGGGCGCCGCGGGACGATGAAGCACGCTCCCTGCGGGTAACCGCATTCTGCGAGGATGGTGTCGAAATGTGCTGCGCCTTCGTATCGGATACCGTGGATTCGGCGGCCCTTTGCCCGCGCGGGCCGCGGGAGCGCATCGCGGCGATCGCCGACCCGGGCAGCGTGACGGCCGTCAGTGCCGCACTTGCGGCGCCGCGACCGTCGCCGCATCTCGCGCGGTGGGGCATCGCGCCGCAGGATGACGACGGCGTTGTCGTGGCCCGTGCGTCGATCGGCGGCGCGGCGGTTCTCGTCGCCGCGCAGGACGAGCGATTTCTTGGCGGCAGCACGGGCGCCAACCACGCCGCGGCGCTGCAGAGCCTTTTCCGCGTTGCGCTCGTCGAGCGCCCGGCCGCGGTGCTATTGCTGTGCGCGTCCGGCGGTGTGCGTCTCCACGAAGCGAATCCCGCCGAGCTCGCGCTGGCGCGCGCCCTCGCGGCGCTGCTCGATCTGCGCGCGGCGGGCGTGCGCGTGCTCGCACTGTGCGTGGGCGACGTGTTCGGCGGCGCAGCGGTGCTTGCCTGTGCCGCCGATCGCATCGCGCTCGTCCCCGCCGCCCGGCTTGGCTTGTCGGGTCCGAAGGTGATCGAGGAGATTCACGGCAAGGCGGAGCTCGACGCCAGTGATCGCGACGCCGTCGACGCGCTCTTCGGCGCGCCGGCACGGGCGGCCGCAGGCCAGGTCGAGCTGATCGCCGACGACGCCAACGCGGCGCGCGCCTGGATTGCGCTCGGGGGCGCGAACACCGCGCCCTTCGTCACCCGGATACGCGCCGCCCACGAAAATCTTGCGGCGCGCCTCGCCGCGACCAACGTCTTCCAAGCGCCCGGCCTCAATCGCATGTCGATTGCGCCGCCCGTGGTACCGATTCCGCGGCAACTGTCGTCGTTCTACGCGGCGCTCGAGCCGGTCGATCGCAACGGGTGGCTGTGGCAGATGCCCGGCGAGCCGATGTGGTTCACGCGCGCCTCGGGCCTCGGGACGCTGGGCCCGCGCGAAGCGCATGCCTTCGACACCGCGCTTCTCGCGCATCTTGCCGATCGCGGCGACCGGGATCGCGCGCGACTGTTCGTCGTCAGCGACTCGGCGGGTCACGAATCGACACGCAGCGCCGAAGCGGTCTGCGTCGCGCAATATCTCGCCCAGCACGCGGCGGTGCTCGCGCTGCTGCGCGCGCAGGGCGTGCGCGTGTTCGGGCTTCTCACGGGAAACGGCCGTGGCGCTGCGTTCTTCGCCAATGGACTGCAGGGCACGAAGGTGTTCGCACTGCCGTCGGCACGCGTGACCGCGATGGAGCCGTCGGCGATCGCCCGCGTGACGGGATTGGACGCGGTCAGGCTGCGCGAGCTGACGGACGACGACCCGCTCGTCGGAACGCCGGCGCGCCATTTCGCGGCCTGGGGCGGCATCGAAGCGATGCTGCCCGACCTCGCCGCCGCCCGGCTCGCCGCGCTCGGCTAGAGGAAGGTCGAGGTGCTCATTGCGCGGCGGCGCGCCAGAGCCGCGCGATGGCCTCGGCCCGATCGGCGAGCAGCGCCGAGGCATGCTTCATCGCATCCTCGAGCGTGGCCGGACCCGCCGTGAGTGCGAAGCATCCGGCGAAGTGATCGCCCAGCGCGGCCAGTGCGCGGCCGTCGAGCGCGCCCGATAGCAGCGTGACGGGAACCGCCGCGCGCCGCGCCCGCTCCGCCACCACGAAAGGCGCCTTGCGCAGCAGCGTCTGGGCGTCGGTGCGGCCTTCGCCGGTGATCGCCCAGTCCGCGCCGGCGAGCGCCTGGTCGAGCCCGATCAGGTCGGCGATCACGACAGCGCCGGAGCGCGCCGCACCGCCCAGCATCTGCAGCGCAAATCCCAGTCCGCCGGCGGCGCCCGCGCCGGGCATTTCCGCGGCCTCGCGGCCGAGCGCTCGCTCGACTTCGGTCGCATAGCGCGACAGGGTCGCATCGAGTCTGGCAATCGCATCGGCGGCGAGGCCCTTCTGGGGTCCGAACACCGCCGTCGCGCCCTGCGCGCCGCACAGCGGATTGTCGACGTCGGACATGATCGTGATGTGCGCGTCCGCGAGCGCCGGCAGCAAGCCCGCGGCGTCCACCCGCGCGAGTGTGGCCAGACCCGCGGGCGTGGGCGCGATTTCCCTTCCGCTTGCGTCGACAAGGCGCAGACCGAGGGCTGCGAGCATTCCCGCGCCGCCGTCGTTCGTGCTGCTGCCTCCGAGGCCGATCAGAAATCTGCGCACGCCGTCATCGAGGAGCGCGCGAATGAGTTCGCCCACACCTCGGGTCGAGCGCTGCTCCACCGGCACGGCCGTGCCGGCAGGATCGACGAGTCCGACGATTCTTGCGATCTCGATCACCGCCGTGCGTCCTTCGGGCGCGGCGACAGTGCCGAACGCCGCGACGACCTGCGCATCCGCGGCGCCCGACACCGCGCGCTCGCCGCGCTCGCCGCCGCGCGAAAGTATCGCGTCGAGCGTGCCGTCGCCGCCGTCCGCCATCGGGCAGACGCGAATGTCCGTCCCCGGCCAGACACGCCGCAGCCCGCGTTCCATGGCGGCGGCCACCTCGGGCGCGGTGAGGGAGCCCTTGAACTTGTCGGGCGCGACGACGACGACGGGTGTTCGTGACGCGGGCATGGCGATCGGTATGCAGGATCGGGCGAATGTGCGGACGTCGCGTCGCGCATCGTATCAGGCCGCCGACGGTGCCGCGGCGTGGCCGACCCTGCCGGGCGGCGGGCATTTGTCGTGTCGAATTGACCCGCGTCAAGGTCGCGCTGGCGCCCGCCTCGCACGATGCCCCGACGGGCCGCGAAGCCCAACAGCCTTTACAACCAAGAACCCAAATCAGGGAGGCTGCGATGAAGGCATCGACCGTTTTGCTGGCGGTGGGGGCTGTGCTGCTGTCGTCCGGGTGCGCGACCATCACCAAGGGCACGCAGCAGACCATCACGATCTCGACCGATCCGGCAGGCGCCGTGTGCAATCTGACCCGCGACGCCAAGCCGCTGGCGGTCGTCAATCCGACCCCGGGATCGATTCCGATCGAGAAGGCGATGGGCTCGATCTCGATCCTGTGCAAGAAGCCCGGCTATCTCGACGCCGCGGGAGCGCTCGCGTCGGAATTCCAGGCGTGGACGTTCGGCAACATCATCCTCGGCGGACTGATCGGCGTTGCGGTCGATGCCGCCAGCGGCGCGATGCACGAGTATCCCGCGATGGTGACGATCACGCTCGAGCCGGAGATCTTCGCGACCGCTCTTGAGCGCGATGCCTTCTTCGACAAGATGAAGGTCAACCTCCAGCGCGAGGTTGCCGAGGTGCGGGAACGCACGGAAAAGCTCTGCCGCCAGAACTGCGAGAGCCAGTTCACGGCGATCAACGAAGGCGAGAAGGCGAAGCTCGCGGAGATCGAGCAGAAGCGGGCGCTCGCGATGGTGAAGTAGCGCTGCGGGCGCGAGCGGCGATTCGCGCGTGTTCGCATCCCCATCGCGATGTGCGATGGGGCCCCTGCTCACCGCTCACGCCACGGCCTCCATCGCGGTCCGGGTGTGCATGGGTTGAGCGGTCGGCCTCCAGCGGCGATTCGCGCGTGTTCGCATCCCCATCGCGATGTGCGATGGGGCCCCTGCTCACCGCTCACGCCTCGGCCTCCATTGCGGTCCGGGTGTGCATGGGTTGAGCGGTCGGCCTCCAGCGGCGATTCGCGCGTGTTCGCATCCCCATCGCGATGTGCGATGGGGCCCCTGCTCACCGCTCACGCTTCGGCCTCCATTGCGGTCCGGGTGTGCATGGGTTGAGCGGTCGGCCTCCAGCGGCGATTCGCGCGTGTTCGCATCCCCATCGCGATGTGCGATGGGGCCCCTGCTCACCGCTCACGCCGCTAATCGCGGTCGTCATCCTCGCCGCGCGTCGCGCGGCCGAGGCGGTCGCGCACGGCGAGCCACGGAGCGTCCGCCGGCGGCGTCTCGATGAGGATCACATCGGCGTTCGCAGCGTCGAGCGTGCGCAGGTTCGCGTAGAGGTCGTGCGCGTAGCCTGCGGCGTCCGCGGGCGCGGCGATCCATGCGCCGGCGAAATCGTCGGGACGGCGCGCGGTGCGCGCAAGGATCGCGACGGCCTCGTCACGGTCGACGAGCTGATCGATCTCGGCGTGCAATGCATCGGCCGGCACAAGTTTCGCCACGGTTTTCGGCGCGTAATGCGACGCAAGGGTGCCGGAGGCGCGCGGCGCCGTGCGGTCAGGCGCGGCGAGCGCGTGCCCCAGAACCTGCGCGAGTTCGTGCACGCCGATCGCGCCGGGGCGGAGCAGCGTCGGCACGTCCCCCGTGAGCGCGACGATCGTCGATTCGATGCCGACCTCGCAGGCGCCGCCGTCGAGAATCAGCGCCACCGAAGCGCCCAGGTCGTCCCGCCACGTGCGCCGCCTGGGTCGGCGAGATGCGCCCGAAGCGATTGGCCGATGGCGCCGCGATACCGCCGCCGAACGCGTGCAGCAGCGCGCGCGCCACGGGATGCGAGGGCACCCGCAGACCCACGCTGTCCTGTCCGCCCGTCACCACGTCGTGCACGCCCGCCGCGCGCGGCAGTATCAGCGTCAGCGGGCCGGGCCAGAAAGCCGCGGCGAGGCGCCTTGCCGCGTCGGGCATGGCGCTCGCCCAGCGGTCGACGTGCGACACGTCCGGCAGGTGGACAATCACCGGATGATCGGCGGGGCGTCCCTTGGCGGCGAAGATCCGGCGCACTGCCTGCGCGTTGCCGGCGTCCGCGCCGAGCCCATAGACGGTTTCGGTCGGGAAGGCGACGAGCTCGCCTTCGCGCAGCAGCGCGGCGGCGCGCGCAATCGCCGCTTCGGTCGCCGCTTCGCAGACGGGCGTCATGCAGCGCGCGATTCGGCCGCCGGCGCCGATGCGGCGTTCAATCGGCACACGAAGGCTTCAGTGTTCGGCACCGTTCGGGGCGCGCCGGCGCTTCTGCTAAAATTGCAGCTTTTGCGCGCCATGCGCGTGCGGCCGGGGCGACCGGCTCGCGCCGGCGCGCAGCCACGGCAACGGAGAGCGGCAATGAGTGATTTTCTGTTCACGTCGGAATCGGTGTCGGAAGGTCATCCGGACAAGGTCGCGGACCAGATCTCCGACGCGGTGCTGGATGCGATTCTAGAGCAAGATCCCACCGGTCGCGTGGCTGCGGAGACGCTCGTGTCGACCGGCCTCGTCGTGATGAGCGGAGAGATCACCACCGCCGTCAAGCACGATTTCGGCCGCATTGCGCGCGACACGATCCGCCGGATCGGCTACAACGATCCCGAGCTTCGCTTCGATGCCGACGGCTGCGCCGTGATGGTCTGCTATGGCCGCCAGTCGCCCGACATCGCGCGCGGCGTCGATCATGCGTCCGACGAGTACCTCAACCAGGGCGCGGGCGACCAGGGCCTGATGTTCGGCTACGCCTGCGACGAGACGCCCTCGCTGATGCCGTTCCCGATCTATTACGCCCACCGGCTGGTGCAGCGGCAGAGCGAAGTGCGCAAGGACGGGCGGCTGCCCTGGCTCCGTCCCGACGCGAAGTCGCAGGTCACGGTGCGCTATGTCGACGGCAAGCCGGTCGCGATCGACACTGTCGTGCTTTCGACGCAGCATCATCCGAGCATGAACGACAAGCAGAAGGCGCTCCACGAAGCGGTGATCGAGGAGATCATCAAGCCGGTGCTGCCGGCCGACATGCTTGCCGGCGTCAAGTACCTCGTCAACCCGACCGGCCGCTTCGAAATCGGCGGACCGCACGGCGACGCCGGGCTCACCGGCCGCAAGATCATCGTCGACACCTATGGCGGCGCCGCACCGCACGGCGGCGGCGCGTTCTCTGGCAAGGATCCGTCGAAGGTCGACCGCTCCGCCGCGTACGCCGCGCGCTACGTCGCGAAGAACATCGTTGCCGCGGGCATCGCGACGCAGTGCCAGGTGCAGCTCTCCTACGCGATCGGCGTCGCGCATCCGATCAACGTCACCGTCTACACCGAGGGCACGGGCAGGATCGCCGACGAGAAGATCGCCGAGATCGTCAAGGCCGGTTTCGACCTGCGTCCCAAGGGCATCATCCAGATGCTGGATCTCCTGCGGCCGATCTACTGCAAGACCGCGGCGTACGGGCATTTCGGCCGCGAAGAGCCCGAATTCACCTGGGAAGCGATCGACCGGGTGGACGCGCTGCGCGCGGCCGCGGGCCTCTGATCGGCGCGCCACCCCGCATGCCCCGCACCGAGATCGCGCCGTTCGCAAGGCGTCTCGCGTCGCGCTGGCGGCAGGACTGCTGGACCGGCCTCGTCGTGCGCGTGATTGCCGCTGCGGAGCGCGACGACAACGGCACGCGCGTGCGCACGCCCGATCATTTTCTCGGCGCGGCGTGGTCGCCCGCGACGGCGGCGCCGTCGCGCTGGCCCGAAGTGGTGGTCATCGGCTCGCCTGCGGCCGACAACGCGCTCGCCGAATTGTTCGCCCACCTCCCGGCGGACGCGCGCGTGTTCCTCGCCGGCATCGACGACGTCGACGCGGCGCTGGCCGCGCGCATCCTGCTCGCCGCCGACCGCAACCTCGAGCGCTATCAGCGCGACGCGCTCGACGCCTTCGTCGCGGCGGAGCGCGCCCGCGTCGACGCGGCGATCGTCGCGCACTACACGGACCGCGACCCCGCCTTCGCGCGCTTCCGCGACGGGCTGCTCGGCCGCTGAGACGGGGCAAGGCCGTGCACCTCTTCGACCCCATCGCGCTGCGCGCGCTCACGCTGCCGAACCGCATCGTCGTCTCGCCGATGTGCCAGTACTCGGCCGACGAAGGCTGCGCGACGGACTGGCACCTCATTCACTGGGGACAGATGCTGCTTTCGGGGGCGGGCATGATGACGATCGAGGCCACTGCGGTGACGGCCGATGGACGCATCACGCCAGGATGCCTCGGCTTGTACGACGACGCCACGGAACGCGCATTGCGCGACCGCCTTTCGCGCGCGCGCCGGCAGGCACCGCCGATGGCAGTCGCCCTGCAGCTCGCGCACGCCGGCCGGAAGGGCTCGTCGCAGCGCCCGTGGGAAGGCGGCGCGCTGATCCCGCCTGCCGCGGGCGGATGGACGCCCGTCGCGCCGTCGGCGATTCCGCATGCCGCAGGCGAAGCGCCTCCCGCCGCGCTCGATGCCGCGGGTCTCGTGCGGGTGAAGGAGGCATTCGTCACCGCCGCGCGGCGCGCGGAAGCGATCGGCATCGACGCGCTCGAGCTGCACCTCGCGCACGGCTATCTGCTGCACGAGTTCCTCTCGCCGCTCGCGAACCGGCGCGATGATGCGTACGGCGGCGACCGTGGCGGTCGCATGCGCTTTCCGCTGGAAGTCTTCGACGCGGTGCGCGCGGCGTGGCCGCGCGAGCGCCCGCTCGGCGCGCGCATTTCCGCCACCGACTGGATGGACGGCGGCTGGACGCTCGAGGATTCGATTGCGCTCGCGCTGGAATTGAAGGCGCGCGGGTGCGACTGGATCGACGTCTCGAGCGCCGGCATTTCGCCGCTGCAGAAGATCTCCGCGACAGGCCCCGGGGTGCACGTGCCGTTCGCACGCGCGATTCGAAGCGCCACCGGCATCACCACGATGGCGGTCGGACTCATCACCGAGCCGAAGACACGCCGAAGCGATCGTCGCCGGCGGCGATGCGGACATGGTCGCGATGGCGCGGGCGTTTCTGCGCGACCCGCGCTGGCCATGGCGCGCGGCGGCCGAGCTCGGCGCGACGGTGCGCGGCACGCCGCAGTACTGGCGCGCGCTTTCGAAGGAAAACGCCGGAATCTTCGGCGAATTGCGCGCCGGCCAGCGCTGATCCGCGCAACTGCTTCAATCAGAAGCGGATTTCGCGTATACTTATCAGTTCTTCGCGCTTCGCGCGCGCCACCGATCAACAGAACGAAGGGAGGCTTCCATGGCCGAACGTTCCCGCACCCGCCGCAACACCCTCGAGCGCCGCTGCCTGGGCAAGGCCTACAAGCGTCTCTTTGCAGGCTCGACCAAGGGCATTTTCAAGATGCTCGAGAAAATCAAGAAGGCCTAGGGAAACCGAGCGCCTTCCGCACGGCGCTTTGCGCGCCGACTCCATTGCCGAAGGGCCGCCATGCGCGGCCCTTTGCTTTTGCACGCCGCAGCGCCGACGCCGGCTAGCGGAACAGCAGCATGAGGCCGAAGACCAGCGCGAGGAAGGCGACCGCTCCCGCGATCGCGACCAACGCGTAGAGCGTATAGCGCGTCTCGCTCTGGAAGGCGAGCAGGTCGTCGACGAGCTCGGCAACCTGCGCGTGTGTCGCCGTCGGCGGCGGCGGGGGTGGTGGCGGCTGTTCGGACAGCACCGGAATGCCGTTCTCGCGCGCGTCGCCGATCTCGATCGGCAGGATCATCGCGAAATTCGTGACCGGGAGCGTGGGGAAGCCGTCGACGTCCCAGTACTTGACGCTTTCGCCGGCACGCGCCTTGTGCGCGAGCCCGCGCGTCTCGCGCGCCGTCACGCGCTCGCCCGCGTCGACGAACATCTTGTTCGGAAGGCGACCCGACAGCGCCACGCGGAGCAGCGGCTCGAACTTGTCGGCGCCCATCGAAAGATTCACCTGAAACTTCGCCGGCGCGCGGTCCGCGCCGCGCCCGGACTCGGCGATGTGGATCAGCGATCCGATCACGCCATTCGCGGAGGCGCCGTTGGATTTGCGCTCGCGAATGCGCAGCACGCCTCCGATCGCCTCGAGACGGTCACCCGACGACAGCTCGACCTTCTCGCCGCGCGCGAGCACCACCTTCATCACCAGGACGGTGTCCTTGCCATTCTCGATGACGAGCCGCGCCTTGGTCGGCGCCAGGCTGACGAGCGGCATCGGCGAAAACCCCCTGTAACGTGTGCTTGCGTTCGTCCGCAATGCGCGGCGAACGGGCGCTCATTCCGCACGATTCTTATGCCGGTGGACGACAGGGCACGAAAGCGCGGGCGGCGACAATGCAAATCATAGCGAACCTCGACGTATATTCGCGACTGAAATCAGACGCCCGGTCGATTATTTTCGGTTTGCACGCATGTACGCCACGATGTTGTAGACCACGACATGAGCCTGCGTACCGATTTGATTGCGCATCCGGCGCATCGGCAGGACATCGAGCGACAGCTCGGGCGATCGCTGTGCCACCGCTCGCGCCATGGCGAAACGGATCGAGCGCATGCGAGACATTCGGGCGGGCCCCGCGCTGGAACTCATTGAGATGCGCACAATCGGCACGATCTTCGGCGCACGGAACGTGGCGCCGCCAACGCTCACCGCGGTGACGATCGTCGCGCACGTCATGTTCGTCTGCCGGCAGTCACGTCGTCGCCGCCGGTCCATCGGCCGACGCGTCGGCAAGGCCTCGCCGACGCCTGCGGCGCGGCGGGCTGACTGCGTCTCGCCACCGGCGCCGGCTATCACCGGCCGTGATCGCATCGGCGAAATGATCGCAGCGGATAATCCTCGATCGCCGGGGCGCCGACCGTTGTTGGCTGCTCCGTTCCGTGCGAGACATTTCGCGCGATTTGGGTACACTCGCCGGAGCGCGCCGCTGCGTTCTTGCCTTGGCGAGGGCACGCTCCTCCCATCTTCGCCGTGAACCCATCCATCGACGCAAATTCGACCGAGCCGACCGTCGCGGCGGTGGTGCGACAGCAGACCGGCGTCGCGTGGTCGCGGGCGCGTCGGCTGTGCGTCGAAGGGCGGGTCACGGTCGACGGCGAGCGCTGCCTCGATCCCGCCGCGCGCGTTGCACCGGGCAGTGTCGTCGTGGTCGATCTGTCGGCGCCGAGACGTCACGCCGGTCCGCTCGCGGAAGAGTCGATCGTGCATTGCGACCGCGACGTCGTGGTCATCGACAAGCCGGCGGGACTGTTGAGCGTCCCCGACGACACCGGAAACCGCGAAACCGCCGCGGATTGCACGCGCACGCTGCTGCGTCGTCGCGGCGCACACGGCGACGACGTCGCGCTCGGCGTCGTGCACCGGCTCGACCGGGACACGAGTGGCGTGATGGTGTTCACGCGAACGGCGCTCGCGAAGCGGGTGCTCGCGGAACAGTTCCGCGCGCACACGATCGAGCGCGTGTACCAGGCGATCGCGCACGGCATGGTCAGCGCGGGGCGAGTCGAGAGCCTGATCGTGCCGGATCGCGGCGACGGGCTGCGTGGCTCGCAGGGGCATTTCCGCCGAGGCGGCGGCGGCGCGCCGGGCGATGCGAAGCGCTCGGTGACGGAAATCCGTCCGCTCGCCGCCCTCGCCGGGGCCACACTCGTCGAATGCCGTCTTGAAACGGGAAGGCAGCACCAGATCAGGATTCACCTTGCGGAGCTCGGTCATCCGCTCGTCGGCGAGCGCGTCTACGTGCGCGACTATCGCGGACCGAGAATCGACGCAGTTCGCCCCATGCTGCACGCGCGAACGCTCGGCTTCGTGCATCCGCGGACCGGCAAGCGGCTGTGGTTCGAGCGCGAGGCGCCGGAGGATTTTTGCGCGGTGATCGCGGAACTGCGGCCGGCCGGCAGCTGACCCGAATCGACTGTGCCCGCCGGATGCAACGGCGAGCCGGGATTGGGTAGACTTGACTCGTCACCGGCCGCAACCATGCCCTTCGCCTACTACGCCAAGCTTTCACCGGGCCGCCAGCGCATCTATCGCAAAAGCGACGCGATCGTGACGCTCGCGCTGCCGCCGGGTGTCGCGACAGGGGCAATCGTCGCCCGCGTGCGCGATGGGCTCGCGCGCGACGATCGGGCCACGGTCCAGCGCGCCTGCCAGGAGCTGGCGGACGTGCTGACCGCGGGCTATCGCGTGCCGAAGCTACGGATCAAGGTGCTGGCGAAGCGGCCATCCGGCGATTACGGCGAGCTGCACGGCCTCTACGAGCCCGAGGAGGGCGCGACCCCCGCGACGATTTCGGTCTGGATGCGCACCGCGGCGAAGAAGCAGGTGGTCGCCTTCAAGACGTTCCTGCGCACGCTGGTGCACGAGGTCTGCCATCACCTCGACTACGATCTCTTCAAACTCGAGGAGACGTTTCACACCGAGGGCTTCTACAAGCGCGAGTCGACGCTGTCGGCGGCGCTGCTCGCACAGGAGGCGGCGCTGATCGAGCCGCAGGGCAAGCTGTTCTGACCGGCGGCCCGCCGATCAGGGCGCCGCGGACGCGAGGGTCGACGCGTCCCACCCGCCGCCCAGCGCCTTGATGAGCCCGACGCTGGCGGTGAGGCGGCGCGCGAGGATGCCGAGCGCGGTGCGCTCGCTGTTCAACGTGGCGGATTGCAGCACGACCACCGTGAGGTACGTCGTCGTGCCCGCCTTGTACTGGTTGTTCGCGATCGTCGCCGATTCGCGTGCCGCCTTGACCGCGGCATCCTGCAGGACGGCCTCGCGTTCGAGAATCGACAGCGCGGCGAGATTGTCCTCGACTTCCTGGAAGCCGGTCAGCACGGTGTTGCGGTAGTTGGCGACGGTCTCGTCGTAGGTGGCGATGGCCTGCTCCTTCTGCGCCTGGCGCAGTCCGGCGTCGAAGATCGCCTGCGCGATCGATGGCCCGATCGACCAGTAGCGGCGAGGGCAGCGACAACAGGCTGCCGATCGCGGAGCTCTGCACGCCGCCGACGGCGCCGAGCGACAACGCAGGAAAGAACGCGGCCTGCGCGACGCCGATCTCGCGCGTTGGCGCTCGCCGTGCGGCGCTCCGCCGCCGCGATGTCGGGTCGTCGCTCGAGCAGCTCGGACGGGCACTGTGACGCGGCGTCTGCGGAAACACGGCGACGAGCGGCTTCGGGGCGATCGCGAGCTCGGCCGGCGGCTTGCCGACCAGGACGGCGATCGCGTGCTCGAGCTGCGCGCGCTGGATCATCGCGTCCTGCTGCTGCGCCTGCGTCGACGCGAGCTGCGCCTCGGCCTGCGCGACGTCGCCGCGATTGACGATGCCGGCCGCGTACTGGTTGCGCGTCAGATGTCAGCGAGCGCTCGTAGCCCGCGGCGGTGTCGCGCAGGAGCGCGATCTCGGCGTCCTGCACGCGCAGCAGCAGGTAGTCCTGCGCGAGCAGCGCCTGCATCGACAGCTGCGCCGCCGCGAGGTCCGCGGCCACGGCCTGCGCGGACGTCTCGCTGGCCTCGATGCCGCGGCGGATGCGTCCCCAGAGGTCGATTTCCCAGCGACAGGTCGAGCGCGGCGTTGTAGCTGTTGGTGACGCTCTGCGTGGTCGTCGTCGACTGCGTGCTGCCGGCACGCGACGTGCGCAGCGCCGACGGCGTTGAGGTTGATCGACGGGAAGAGACCCGTGCGCGCTGCGGCGGTCGCCGCCTGCGCCTCGCGCACGCGCGCCGCCGCCGCCTGGACGGTCTGGTTGGAGACGTTCACCTCGCCTCACGAGCGCGTCGAGGTCGGGATCGCCGAAGGCCTCCCACCACGGTCCCGTGCGGCGCGCCGTCGCGCGGCTGCGGCGACCTTCCAGCCCTCCGCCTCCTTGAACGTCGCCGACGTCGGGGCCGCGGGACGCACGTAATCCGGCCCCACCATGCAGCCCGCGAGCAGCGCGGTCGCGGCCAGGCCGGAAATTCCGCGCAGGACGCGCCAGCGAGGTGTCGGTGCGGGTCATCGCATCCTTCATGAGTGTCACCGGGCGTGCGCCATCGCCTGCGGCACATGCGCGCGGCGCGCGCGCGCCCGCGTCGCCCACAGCCGGAAGCGGTCGAGATAAAGGTAGACCACCGGCGTCGTGTAGAGCGTCAGCAGCTGGCTGACAAGCAGAGCCCGCCGACGATCGCGATGCCGAGCGGGCGCCGCATCTCGGCGCCGTCGCCCGCGCCCAGCGCCAGCGGCAGCGCGCCGAGCATCGCGGCCATCGTCGTCATCATGATCGGCCGGAAGCGCAGCAGGCAGGCCTCGAAGATCGCATCGCGCGTGGACAAGTCCGCGCGCGCGCTCGGCCTCGAGCGCGAAGTCGATCATCATGATCGCGTTCTTCTTCACGATGCCGATCAGCAGGATCACGCCGATGAACGCGATGATCGTGAACTCGGTCCGGAACAGCATGCAGCGCGAGCAGCGCGCCGACGCCGGCCGACGGCAGCGTCGACAGGATCGTGATCGGATGCACGTAGCTCTCGTAGAGCACGCCGAGCACGATGTAGACGGTGAGAGCGCCGCGAGGATCAGCCACGGCTGGCTGTCGAGCGACGCCTGGAACGCCCGCGCGCTGCCCTGGAACGAGCCGTGCACGGTGTTCGGCACGCCGATCCGCGCGAGCGCGTCGTCGACGGCGCGCGTCGCCTGCGACAGCGACACGCCGGGCGCGCAGATTGAACGAGATCGTCGACGCGACGAACTGGCCCTGGTGGTTGACGCCGAGCGGCGTGTTGGTCGGCCCGTAGCGTCGCGAACGCCGACAGCGGCACCTGCGCGCCGGTCGACGTGCTGACGTAGACGGTCTTCAGCGCGTCGGGCGACTGCCAGTACTCGCGGCGCGGCCTCCATCACCACGTGGTACTGGTTGAGCTGCGCGTAGATCGTCGACACCTGGCGCTGGCCGAACAGGTCGTTCAGCGTCGTGTCGATCATGCTGCGGCGTGACGCCCAGCCGCGCTGCGGCGTCGCGGTCGATGACGAGCGAGGTCTGCAGCCCCTTGTCCTGCTGATCGGTGTTGACGTCGGCGAGCTCGGGCAGCGTGGACAGCGCCGCGCGGATCTTCGGCTCCCAGGCGCGCAGCTCGGCGAGGTCGTCGGCCTGCAGCGTGAACTGGTATTGCGCGTTGCTCTGCCGGCCGCCGATGCGGATGTCCTGCACCGGCTGCAGGAACAGGTTGGCGCCCGGCTCCTTCGCGAGCTTGCCGCGCAGCCGCGCGATCACCTGGTCGGCCGTCTCCTTGCGCTCGCCGAGCGGCTTCAGCGCGACGAACATGAAGCCCGAGTTGCGCTGCGCGCCGCCGGTGAAGCCGACCACGTTCTCGACCGCCGGATCCGCGCCGACGATGGCCATGAAATCGGCGAGCTTCTGCCGCATCGCCTGGAACGAGATGCTCTGGTCGGCCTGGATGCCGCCGACAGGCGTCCGGTGTCCTGCTGCGGGAAGAAGCCCTTGGGGATGATCACGTAGAGATAGACGTTGAGGCAGACGGTGGCGAGCAGCACGCAGCATCACGACGACGCCGTGCGCGAGCGCCCCAGGCGAGGCTCCTGCGATAGCCGTCGATGCAGCGCCGCGAACACGCGCTCGCTCCACGCGCCGACGCGCCCGCGCCCGGCGCTCGGCCGCGGGCCGCAGCAGGCGCGCGCACATCATCGGCGTCGTCGTGAGCGAGACGACCAGCGAGACCAGGATCGCGACCGACAGCGTCACCGCGAACTCGCGGAACAGGCGGCCCGACGATGCCGCCCATCAGCAGGATCGGGATGAACACCGCGATCAGCGACAGGCTCATCGACAGCACGGTGAAGCCGACCTCGCGCGCGCCGAGCAGCGCCGCGGCGAACGGCGCCATGCCCTTCTCGATGTGGCGCGACGATGTTCTCGAGCACGACGATCGCGTCGTCGACGACGAAGCCCGTGGCGATGGTCAGCGCCATCAGCGAGAGGTTGTTGACCGAAAAGCCGCAGCAGGTACATCACGCCGAACGTGCCGACGAGCGACACCGGCACGGCGACGCTCGGGATGAGCGTCGCGCGACCGTTGCGCAGGAACAGGAACACGACCAGGATCACGAGCACGATCGAGATCACCAGCGCGCGCTCGACGTCGCGCAGCGAGGCGCGGATGGTCGCCGTGCGCTCCATCGCCGGCGTCGAGGTCGATCGCGCTCGGGATCGACGCGCGCAGCGACGGCAGCAGCGCCTTGACGCGGTCGACCGTCTCGATGATGTTGGCGTTGGGCTGGCGGTTGATGATCACGAGCACCGACGGCTTGCCGTTGGCCATGCCGGCGTTGCGCAGGTCCTGCACCGAGTCGACGACGTCGGCGACGTCGGAGAGCCGCACCGGCGGCGCCGTTGCGGTAGGACGACGATCAGCGGCAGGTAGTCGGCGGCGGTCTTCGCCTGGTCGTTGGCGTAGATCTGCCAGTGCCGGTCGCCGTCCTCGACCGACGCCCTTGGGCCGGTTGGCGTTGGCCGCCGCGATCGCCGCGCGCACGTCCTCGAGCCCGATGCCGTACTTGTTCAGCGCCGGCGGGTTCAGCTCGACGCGCACGGCCGGCAGCGAGCTGCCGCCGACGCTGACCTGGCCGACGCCCGTCGACCTGCGAGAGCTTCTGCGCGATGATCGTCGACGCCGCGTCGTACATCTGGCCCTGCGTCATCGTGTCCGACGTCAGCGCCAGGATCATGATCGGCGCGTCGGCCGGATTCACCTTGCGGTAGGTCGGGATTGCTCGGCAGGCCGGTCGGCAGCAGGCTGCGCGCGGCGTTGATCGCCGCCTGCACGTCGCGCGCGGCGCCGTCGATGTCGCGGTTGAGGTCGAACTGCAGCGTGATGCGCGTCGAGCCCGAGCGAGCTCGACGACGTCATCTCGGTGACGCCGGCGATGCGCCCGAGCGAGCGCTCGAGCGGCGTCGCCACCGTCGCCGCCATCGTCTCCGGGCTCGCGCCGGGCAGCGACGCCTGCACCGAGATCGTCGGGAAGTCGACCTGCGGCAGCGGCGACACCGGCAGCAGGCGGAACGCGATCGCGCCCGGCCAGCGCGATGCCGAGCGTCAGCAGCGTCGTGGCGACCGGGCGGTCGATGAACGGCGCGGACAGGTTCATGACGGCGGCGCCGGGTCGTGCCGTGCCGGAGGCGCGGCCGCTGCCGCCGCGGCTGGTCGACGCGGCGCGCGAAGCGGTCGAAGGCGAGGTAGATGACCGGCGTCGTGAACAGCGTCAGCGCCTGCGAGAAGAGCAGGCCGCCGACCATCGTGATGCCCGAGCGGATGGCGCAGCTCGGAGCCCACGCCCCAGCCGAGCATCAGCGGCAGCGCGCCGAGAAGCGCCGCCATCGTCGTCATCATGATCGGCCGGAAGCGCAGCAGGCACGCCTGGAAGATCGCGTCGCGCGGCGCCATGCCCTCGTTGCGCTCGGCATCGAGCGCGAAGTCGATCATCATGATCGCGTTCTTCTTGACGATGCCGATCAGCAGGATGATGCCGATGATCGCGATGATCGACAGGTCGTTGCCGGAGAGCATCAGCGCCAGCAGCGCGCCGACGCCGGCCGAGGGCAGCGTCGACAGGATCGTGATCGGGTGGATGTAGCTCTCGTAGAGCACGCCCAGCACGATGTACATCGTGACGATCGCCGCGAGGATCAGCCACAGCTCGTTGTCGAGCGACGCGCGGAACGCGAGCGCCGCGCCCTGGAAGTCGATCTGCACGCTCGGCCGGCAGGCCGAGCTCGCGCTTCGCGCGCCTCGATCGCCTTGACCGCGTCGCCGAGCGACGCGCCGGGCGCGAGGTTGAACGAGATCGTCGCCGCCGGGAACTGGCCGAGATGGTTGATCGCGAGCGGCGTCGGCCGCTCGATGACGCGCGCGATCGACGACGAGCGGCACCTGCTGCGGCGGCTGGCCCGGCGACGGTCGACGTGACGTAGATGTCGTTCGAGCGCCGCCGAGCCCGCGCTGGAATTCCGGCTTGACCTCGAGCACGACGCGGTACTGGTTCGACTGCGTGAAGATCGTCGAGACCAGCCGCTGGCCGAACGCGTTGTACAGCGCGTTGTCGATCGCCGCGGGCGTGATGCCGAGGCGGCTCGCCGTGGCGCGGTCGATCTCGACGTACGCCTGCAGCCCGTCGTCCTGCAGGTCGCTCGCGACGTCGGCGAGCTGCGGCACGCTGCTTGCAGGCGGTCGACGAGCTCGTGCACCCAGACGCGCGAGGTTCGCCGGCGTCGGCGTCCTCGACGGTGAACTGGTACTGCGTGCGGCTGACGCGGTCCTCGATCGTCAGGTCCTGCACCGGCTGCATGTAGAGCGAGATGCCCTCGACCTCGCGCGAGCTTCGGCTGCAGGCGGCGGATGACGTCCGTCGCGCTGGCGCCGCGCTCGCCGCGCGGCTTCAGGTTGATCAGCATGCGCCCGCTGTTGAGCGTCGCGTTGGTGCCGTCGACGCCGATGAACGACGTGAGGCTCGCGACGGCGGGGTCCTCGCAGCACGACGCTCGGCGAGCGCCTGCTGCCGCTCGGCCATCGCGGCGAAGGAGATCGACTGCGGCGCCTCCGAGATGCCCTGGATCGCGCCGGTGTCCTGGACCGGGAAGAAGCCCTTGGGAATGACGATGTAGAGCACGACCGTCAGCGCGAGCGTCAGCGATCGGCGACGACGAGCGTCGCGCGCTGGCGGTCGAGCACCCAGTTCAGCATCCGGCCGTAGCGGGCGATGATGCGCTCGAAGACGTCGCCGCTCCAGCGGTAGAAGCGCCCCTGCTCCTCCGGCGGCGTGTGGCGCAGCAGCTTCGCGCACATCATCGGCGTCAGCGTCAGCGACACCACCGCCGAGATCAGGATCGACACCGCCAGCGTGATCGCGAACTCGCGGAACAGCCGCCCGACGACGTCGCCCATGAACAGCAGCGGGATCAGCACCGCGATCAGCGAGAACGTCAGCGAGATGATCGTGAAGCCGATCTGCTGCGTGCCCTTCAGCGCCGCCTCGCAGCGGCGATTCGCCCGCCTCGATGTAGCGCGCGATGTTCTCGATCATGACGATCGCGTCGTCGACGACGAAGCCGGTGGCGATGGTCAGCGCCATCAGCGTCAGGTTGTTGATCGAGAACCCGGCGAGGTACATGACGCCGAACGTGCCGACCAGCGACAGCGGCACGGCGACGCTCGGGATGAACGTCGCCGGCACGTTGCGCAGGAACAGGAAGATCACCATCACCACCAGCGCGACGGCGAGCAGCAGCTCGAACTGCACGTCGCGCGACCGACGCGCGGATGGTGACGGTGCGGTCGGTCAGCAGCGCGACGTCGACCGCCGCGGGCAGCGACGCCTGCAGCTGCGGCAGCAGCTGCCTTCACCCGGTCGACCACCTCGATGACGTTGGTGCCGGGCTGGCGCTGGATGTTGAGGATGATCGCCGGCGTCGTGTTGGCCCACGCGGCGAGCCGCGTGTTCTCGGCGCCGTCGACCGCCTCGGCGACGTCCTGCACGCGCACCGGCGCGCCGTTCTTGTAGGCGATGATCGAGCTGCTGGTATTCGTCGGCGGACTTGAGCTGGTCGTTGGCGTCGATCGTCGACGCGCGCGTCGGGCCCGTCGAAGCTGCCCTTCGCCTGGTTGGTGTTGGCGTTGGCGATCGCGGTGCGCACGTCGTCGAGCGAGAGCCCGTACGCGGCGAGCGCCTTCGGATTGACCTGGATGCGCACCGCGGGCCGCTGGCCGCCGCTGATGCTGACGAGGCCCACGCCCGGCAGCTGCGAGATCTTCTGCGCGATGCCGCGTGTCGGCGAGGTCCTCGAGCTTCGGCAGCGGCAGCGTCTTCGACGTGAGCGCCAGCGTGATGATCGGCGTGTCGGCCGGATTGACCTTGTTGTAGATCGGCGGCTTCGGCAGGTCGGTCGGCAGGAAGTTGCCCGACGCGTTGATCGCCGCCTGCACCTCCTGCTCGGCGACGTCGAGCGACAGCTCGAGGCTGAACTGCAGCGTGATCACCGACGCGCCGCCGGAGCTCGTCGACGACATCTGGTTCAGGCCCGGCATCTGGCCGAACTGGCGCTCGAGCGGCGCCGTGACCGACGAGGTCATCACGTCGGGGCTCGCGCCCGGATAGAGCGTCACGACCTGGATCGTCGGATAGTCGACCTCGGGCAGCGCCGAGAGCGGCAGCACCCGATAGGCGACGATGCCCGCGAGCAGGATCGCGACCATCAGCAGCGTGGTCGCCACCGGCCGCAGGATGAACAGGCGGGACGGATTCATCGCGTCGTCGCGCGCCGCAGCCTTGCGCTCAGCTGCCGGCCTTGCGCCGGCTGCCCGTCCGCCGGCGGCCCGCTGCCCGGCGGGCGATTGCCGCGTTGTCCCTTCGCGCCCGCCGCGGGCGCGGCCTGCGCGTCGCGCGTGATGAGCTCGACCTTCGCGCCTTCGCGCAGCTTGTCGGCGCCGTCGACGACGACCATCTCGCCGGGCGCGACGCCGCTCGACGATCGCCGTCGTCTCGCCCTGAACGGGCCCGAGCTTCACCGGCGCGACGGTGACCGTATTGTCGTCCTTGACCACGTAGACGAACGTCCCCGGCGCGCCGCGCTGGACGGCGGCCGACGGCACCAGCGGTTGCGTCGGCCAGCGTCTCGACCAGCATGCGGACGTTGACGAACTGGTTCGGGAAGAGCGCGAGGTTCGTCGTTCGGAAACTCGGCCTTCAGCTTCACCGTGCCGGTCGTCGTGTCGATCTGGTTGTCGACGGTAATGAGCTTGCCGGTGGCGAGCTTCACCTTCTGGTCGCGGTCCCACGCCTCGACCGCGACAGCTTCGCCGGTCGCCTGCAGCGCGCGCAGCACGCGCTGCACGCTGTCCTCGGGAATCGGATAGACGACACGTGATCGGCTGCAGCTGCGGCGATCACGACGATGCCGTTCGTGTCGGACGCGTGCACGACGTTGCCGGGATCGACCTGGCGCAGTCCGACGCGACCCGAGATCGGCGCCGTCACGCGGCTGTAGGTGAGCTGCAGCTTCGCGCTGTCGATCGCGCCCTGGTCGGACTGCACCGTGCCTTCGTACTGGCGCACCAGCGCCGCCTGCGTGTCGACCTGCTGCTTCGAGATCGAGTCCTGCGCGAGCAGCGACTGATAGCGCTCGAGATCGAGCTGCGCGTTCTTGAGCAGCGCCTGGTCCTTTGCCATCTGCCCGACCGCCTGCGTCAGCTGCACCTGGAACGGCCGCGGGTCGATCTCGGCGAGCAGATCGCCCGCCTTGACGATCTGTCCTTCCCTGAACGCGACGCGCATCAGCTGGCCGTCGACGCGGGCGTGGACGACGACGACGTTGCGCGGCGTCACCGTGCCGAGGGCGTTGATGTAGACGTCGATTGCGCCCTTGCGCGCGGGCGCCGCGACGACGGGCAGCGCCCGGGCCGACGGGTCACCGCGGCCGCTGGCTCCGGGGGCACCGCTCGGGGAGGGCCCTGCCGGGGTTCGCGACCAGTACCAGTAGCCTGCCGCGGCCGCGACGACGACGAGGACCGCGGCAACGATCCAGAGCCGGCGGCGGCGGGCAGGGCGCGCGGGGAACGTCGTGGCGTCGTCGGGAGTCTGCTGCATTGGGGTCATGACGGAATCCGGATCTTGGGATTGCTCTTCTGCCGGAGGGGCCGAGCGGTGCGCCCGGCATTGTCGCCTGTTTGTCCCCGCGGGCGGCGGCCGGGTTTCGGGCCAGTTGTAACATTGTGTAAGGTCGATGCGCGCGGCGGCAAGCCGGCGCGCCTCGTTGGAGGACCGACGAAGAGCGATCGTTCCGGGCCGTTCGTCGGCGCCGGGATGCGCCTGCGGCGCCGTGGCCCCTGCGCTGGCGGGAGCGCCTTGTCACGCCGGTCCGATCGGAACACACTCCCGCGCCGTTGCGCGAAGACATGAAACCTCGCATCAAAATCGCCGTCCGCCTCGGCCTCGCACTGCTGCTCCTGATCGTCGCCGGCATGGCCGGGGGCTACCTGTGGCTGCGCCAGTCGCTGCCGCAGACGAGCGGAACGCTGGCGCTTCCCGGGCTGTCGGCACCCGTCGAAGTGATCCGCGACGGCAACGACATTCCGCACATCTATGCGAAAAGCGCGGACGACGCGCACTTCGCGCTGGGCTTCGTGCACGCGCAGGACCGGCTGTGGCAGATGGAGATGAACCGGCGCATCGCGGCGGGCCGGCTCTCCGAAGTGTTCGGTCCCGCCTCGCTCGAGACCGACCGCTTCCTGCGCACGCTGGGCGTCCGTCGCGTCGCGGAAGCGACGTTCCCGCATTTCGACGCGGAAACGCGCGCCGCGCTTACTGCGTACGCCGCCGGCGTCAATGCGTTCCTCGCGACGCGCTCGGGGCCGCTTGCCCCCGGAATTCATCGCGCTCGGCGTCGTGCCGGAGCCGTGGACGCCCGCCGACTCGGTCGCGTGGCTCAAGATGATGGCGTGGGATCTCGGCGGCAACTGGTCCACCGAGCTCCTCAGGCTTCGACTCGCGCAGCGCCTCACCGCGCAGCAGATCGCGGAATTCCTGCCGCCCTATCCCGGCGATCCGCCGCTGCCGGTGCGCGATCTCGCCGCGCTCTATCGTGGTCTCGCCCCCGCCGCCGCGACGATCGTCGCCGCGGCGCCGCCGTCGCTGCCGGAAGGCGCGGGCTCGAACAACTGGGTGGTCGCCGGCACGCGCAGCGCGTCGGGCAAGCCGCTGCTCGCCAACGATCCCCATCTCGGGCTCAACGTGCCGGCGATCTGGTACTTCGCGCACCTGTCGGCACCCGGCCTCGACGCGATCGGCGCGACGTTGCCGGGCGCGCCGATGCTCGTGCTGGGCCGCAACGACCGCATCGCCTGGGGATTCACCAACACCGGCCCCGACGTGCAGGACCTCTTCATCGAGCGCATCGACGCCACCGATCCGGCGCGTTATGCGACGCCCGACGGCACGCAGGCATTCGCGCTCCGCACCGAGACGATACGCGTCAAGGGAGCTCCGGACGAGACGCTCGTCGTGCGCAGCACGCGCCACGGCCCGGTGATCTCGGACGTCTCGCGCGCCGCCGGGGCGGCGACGCCGAAGGGTTATGCGATCGCGCTGCAGTGGACGGCGCTGCGCGACGACGATCTCACCGTCGAGGCCGGTGTGCGCCTCGCCCGCGCACGGAACTGGAGCGAGTTCATCGAGGGCGCCCGCCGCTTCCACGCGCCGCAGCAGAACATGGTGTACGCCGACGTCGACGGCAACATCGGATTCGTCGCCGCGGGGCGCGTCCCGATACGGCGCGCCGACAACGATCTCTATGGCATGGCTCCCGCGCCCGGCTGGGACGCACGGTACGACTGGCAGGGCTTCATTCCCTTCGACGATCTGCCGCAGCAGTTCAATCCGCCGGCGGGCAAGGTCGTGACCGCCAACGACAAGATCACGCCGCCCGGGTATCGCTATTTCGTCAGCAGCGACTGGGCAGCGCCGTACCGTGCCGACCGCATCAACGCGCTGATCGACGCGCAGCCGAAGCACTCGCGCGAAACGTTCGGGCGCATGCAGGCCGACGACCGCTCGGCGCTCGTGCGCGACCTGCTGCCGATCCTGCTGCGCACGCCGCCCTCCAGTGCCGGCGCCGGAGAGCTCGCGGCGATGCTCGCGCACTGGGACGGCAACATGGACGCCGGTCGCCCCGAGCCGCTGATCTTCGGCGCGTGGTATCGCGAGCTCACCCGCCGCGTCTACGCCGACGAGCTCGGGCCGGAGCTCTTCAAGGACTACTGGGACCAGCGCTCGGTGTTCATGACCGACGTGCTCTCGCATCCCGACGATGGCGAGGGTGTGGCGCGCTGGTGCGACGACGTCACCACGCCGCAGCGCGAATCCTGTGCGTTTCAGATCGCCGCGGCACTCGACGATGCCAGTGCCTATCTGCGCGCGCATTACGGCGCCGACCCGAAGGCGTGGCACTGGGGCACGCCTCACTTTTCCTTTTCGCGCCACCAGCCGTTCACGAAGAGCGCGCTGCTGGCGCCGCTGTTCGACCTCAAGGAACCGACCGACGGCGATTCGTACACGGTCAACGTGGGCCGCTACCGCATCGCCGACGAAGCCAATCCGTTCGCGAGCGTGCACGGCGCGAGCCTGCGCGCCATCTACGATCTCGCCGACCCCGACCGGTCGCTGTTCATCCATTCGACCGGCCAGTCGGGCAATCGTCTCTCGCCTTGGTACGACGCCTTTGCGCTGCGCTGGTCGCATGGCGAATACGTGCCGATGACCACCCGACGGTCCGACATCGTCCGCGGCGCGATCGGCACGCTGGAGCTCGTGCCGGCGCCGCCGGGCGCTCCGCACTGACCGAAGCGCTGTCCATCCACACCACGCGCGGTTTCGGGTAAAATCCGCCCTCCCGAGGAGCGTTGCAACAGCCACCCGCGACGGGTCGGCTGCCAGGCTCGGGATTCGAATGCTCGAACCGCGCTCGTTGATCCGTGTCCGCGCACGGGGTGACGAGAGCGCTCTCGCGTTCCCCCCGTGGCGGTCACCACAACGATGGAGTGACCGATGAACGCCAACACCGACACCAAGAGCTTCGCCGACTTTTCTGTCGCCGACCTTGCGCTCGCCGACTGGGGCCGCAAGGAAATTGCCATTGCCGAGACCGAGATGCCCGGCCTCATGGCGATCCGCGACGAATTCGCGCCGACCCAGCCGCTGCGCGGCGCCCGCATCGCGGGCAGCCTCCACATGACGATCCAGACGGCCGTGCTGATCGAGACGCTGCAGGCGCTCGGCGCCGAGGTCCGCTGGGCGTCGTGCAACATCTACTCGACGCAGGATCACGCGGCGGCCGCGATCGCCGCCCGCGGCACTCCGGTGTATGCGCGCAAGGGGGAATCGCTCGAGGACTACTGGGAATACACGCACCGCATCTTCGAGTGGGGCAAGGGGCCGGAGGCGGCCACGCCCAACATGATCCTCGACGACGGCGGCGACGCCACGCTGCTCGTGCATCTCGGCGAGCGGGCGCAGTCCGACCGCTCGCTGATCTCGAAGCCCGGGAACGACGAGGAATTCTGGCTGTTCGCGTCGATTGCCAAGAAGCTGGCCGAGGACCCGCAGTTCTACACGCGCGTGCGCTCGAACATCAAGGGCGTCACCGAGGAGACGACGACCGGCGTCAAGCGGCTCTACCAGATGCACAAGGAAGGCCGCCTCGGCTTTCCGGCGATCAACGTCAACGACTCCGTCACCAAGTCCAAGTTCGACAATCTCTACGGCTGCCGCGAGTCGCTGGTCGACGGGATCAAGCGCGCGACCGACGTGATGATCGCGGGCAAGGTCGCGCTGGTGAACGGCTACGGCGACGTCGGCAAGGGCTCGGCGCAGGCGCTGCGCGCACTCTCCGCGCAGGTCTGGGTCGCGGAAATCGACCCGATCTGCGCGCTGCAGGCGGCGATGGAAGGCTACCGCGTCGTCACGATGGACTACGCGGCCGACAAGGCCGACATCTTCGTCACCGCGACGGGCAACATCGACGTGATCACGCACGAGCACATGAAGCGGATGAAGCACAACGCGATCGTCTGCAACATCGGCCACTTCGACAACGAGATCGACGTCGCCGCGCTGAAGGCGTATCCGTGGGAGAACATCAAGCCGCAGGTCGATCACGTGATCTTCCCGGACGGCAAGCGGATCATCCTGCTGGCCGAAGGCCGCCTCGTGAATCTCGGCTGCGGCACCGGCCACCCGTCGTACGTGATGAGCTCGTCGTTCGCGAACCAGGTGATGGCGCAGATCGAGCTCTGGGGCGACGCGGTCGCGCGCACCGGCCGCTACCCGGTCGGCGTCTACGTGCTGCCGAAGCATCTCGACGAGAAGGTCGCGCGGCTGCAGCTCTCCAAGCTCGGGGCGATGCTGACGCCGCTCTCCGACAAGCAGGCGCACTACATCGGGGTCGAGACGACCGGTCCGTATAAGCCCGACACCTACCGCTATTGATTGAGATGGAGGTCACGCCGCCCCCCACCACCTCGCTGAACCGGCGTGCGCAAATGCGCCGCACGCCGGTCACCTCGCCGGAGGGTGCGGCCGGCTTGATTGGAAGACTCGTGCCGTGCATTCCGATGCGCGCGGTTTGAATGCAATTGCATTGCGACGTACAGGGCGTCTGGCGTGGTACCGGCGGCAATACTGGTGAATGGCGCGCCGAGCCATCCGGCTGAAACGGGGCACGGCGATTGGCAGGATGGTCGATGCAGTTCTGGTTGATTGCCGCGCACCTCGGAAGCCCAGACTGACGAACGACAACGGAGAACGAAGAATGAGAATCCTGCTGGTGTGGCTCATCAACGCGGTTGCGCTCTTCGCGCTGCCGTACATATTCACGTCGATCCACGTCAGCACGTTCACCGCGGCGCTTGTCGCCGCGCTCGTGCTGGGGCTCATCAACACGCTGATCCGGCCGCTCCTCGTGCTGCTTACGCTGCCGGTGACGCTGCTGACCCTGGGACTCTTCATCTTCGTGATCAACGGCCTTCTGTTCTGGGCCGTGGGCTCGTGGCTAGAAGGTTTCCGCGTCGACACGTTCTGGGCCGGAGTGTTCGGAGCGATCGTCTACAGCGTGATCTCCTGGCTGCTGTCGAGCCTGCTGCTGCCGTCGAAGAAGTGAGCGCCGTCGCGCGGCGCCTGCCATGACACCCGCTTCGTCGCCGCAGTTCAGCCTCGAGTTCTTCCCGCCGCGCACTCCGGAGGGTGTCGAGACGCTGCGCGCCACCCGCCGCGAATTCGCACCGCTCGCGCCCGCGTTCTGCTCGGTCACCTTCGGCGCCGGCGGCTCGACGCGCGAAGGCACGCTCGCGACGGTGCTCGACTTTCGCGCCGAGGGCTTCGAGGCGGTGCCGCACATCTCGGGGATCGGCGGCACGCGCGAATCGGTGCGCGAGGTGCTCGCGCAGTACAGGAAACACGGCATCCGGCACCTGGTCGCGCTGCGCGGCGACCTTCCCTCCGGCGCGGGCGAGCCGGGGGAATTCCGCTACGCGAGCGAACTCGTCGAGTTCATCCGGCGCGAGACCGGCGACTGGTTCCACATCGACGTCGCCGCATATCCGGAATACCACCCGCAGTCGCGCAGCGCGCAGGATGACCTCCTCGCCTTCAGGCGAAAGGTGGACGCCGGCGCCGAATCGGCGATCACGCAGTACTTCTTCAACGCGGATGCGTACTGGCATTTCATCGAGTCCTGCCGCAAGATCGGGCTCACCATTCCGATCGTCCCCGGCATCATGCCGGTCGGAAGCTTCTCCAAGCTGGCACGCTTCTCCGATGCGTGTGGCGCCGAGATTCCGCGCTGGATCCGGCGCAAGTTCGAAGGCTTCGGCGACGACACCGCATCGATTCGCGCCTTCGGCCTCGATGTCGTCACCGAGCTCTGTGCCGGACTGCTTGCGCGCGGCGCACCGGGACTCCACTTCTACACGCTCAACCACTCCGCGCTGACGGCGACGATCTGGCGGCGGCTCGGCCTCGGCGGCGCGAACGCCTGAAGCGAAGCGGGCGGCGGCGTTGCCGAATTCCGCGGACTTCATCGCCTGGGTCATCGAGCTCGCGCAGCCGACGGCGCGCGTCGTCGCGCGCGCGATGTTCGGCGGCCACGGTCTCTACGCCGACGGTCTTATCTTCGCGATCGTCATCGACGACACGCTCTACCTCAAGGTCGACGACGGCAATCGCGCCGAATTCACAGAACTCGGCCAGGAGCCGTTCGTCTACACGACGAGGACCGGCGCGCGAACCGCGATGAGCTATTTCCGCGCGCCGGACGAAGCGCTGGAGAATCCCGGCGCGATGGCGCATTGGCTGCGTTCCGCGCTCGGTGCGGCGCTGCGAACGGCGGCCGCGAGGCCGAAACCGCGATCTCCGCGCGCGAAGCCGAAACCGCGCTTCCGCTGACGCGTCCGGCGGGGCTTCGTCAGGGTCCGCGCGCGTAACTCGTGAGCTTCAGCATCGGATTCGGCCCGGGTTGATTCATGGCCTGGTCATCGCCTTTCTCGCGATACCAGCAGCTGTACTCGCTCGCGACGGCGTTTGCGACGGCGGGGGCGTAGCGGACGGTGCCGGTGCACTGGGTGGCCCACTTGAACGCGGTCTCATCGTCGAGCGTCACGACCACGCGCATCGCTATCGCGTCGAAGGTACCCGCAGGTGTGGCCACACTCTCGTATCCGCCCACCGAAACCTGACGCTGAATCGGCCCGTACGGATTTGGCGCCTGGTCGAGGTCGCGGACTCTCTGCTGCCAGACGGCACCCGTCGTCAGCGGATACTGGTAGCGCACCAGCGCCGGATCGAAGCGCTTCGATTCGTCCTCGAGAACGGAACCGACCAGGACCACGCCGGGCGCCTGCCACCGTTCGGTGCGCGGCCCCGCGCCCGTGGACGTGACCCGGACCGTGATGCCGTCCGGGCCGACCGCGGTGATCTCGTGCGTCTCATCCCAGATGATCTTCTGGCGGAATCCCTGTTCGCCGTGATAGGTCCAGCGATCACCGACCCGATAGGTCGGCGCAGGAACCGGCGGTCCGGCATTGCCGCCGACGCCCGCGGTGCCGCAGCCGCCGAGAAGCAGCGTCGCGAGGGCAAGCGCGGTCGCGCCGGCGAGGATATGGCTGCGTGACGGTGGAAAGAGGTGCATGGTTTCCTCCCACGGGAGATCACGTGGATGACAGCGCGACGTCGGCAACGATTCCACCGGAGACTCGCACGAGATCGGCGGGCCGGATGGGGAACATCGCGTTCGGCGTGCCCCCGGCCGCATAGACCCGCTCGAAGCGCAAAAGGTCCCGATCGACGAAGGTTTGCAGCCGTCGCGCATGCGCGAACGGGCGGGATGCCGCCGATCGCGTAGCCGGTGGCCTCGCGCACGACGACGGCGTCGGCCTTGCCGATCGTCGCGCCGCACAGGGCCGCGAGCTTCGCCTCGTCGACCCGATTGGCGCCGCTCGCGATCACGAGAACGACGTCGTCGCGCCCGTCGTTCCCGGTCGCCCGGAACACCAGCGACTTCGCGATCTCCCCGATGTGGCAGCCGAGCGTTGCCGCCGCTTCGGCCGACGTGCGCGCGGCGGTGGCGTGCTCGGTGATCGCGCAATCGAGGCCGGCGGCTGCGAGCGCCTGCTGGACGCGCGTTGCTGCCGCGGACAGTGGCCTCACCGGTTCGCCGGGCATCACTCAGCGCGCCGGCTCGTCGCCGCCACCGCGGTCGGTGACCGCGCCGAGGCTCGCCGTCGACACGAGCTGCATGTACTTCGCCAGCACGCCGCGCGTGTAGCGGGGCTTTGGCGCCACCCAGCGCGAGCGCCGACGGGCGAGCTCCGCCGCATCGACGTTGAGCTCGATCAGCAGCCGGTGCGCGTCGATCGTGATCGAATCGCCCTCCTCGACCAGCGCGATCGTGCCGCCGACGTAGGCCTCGGGCGCGACGTGTCCGACCACCATTCCCCACGTGCCACCGGAGAAGCGGCCGTCGGTGATGAGCCCGACCGACTCGCCGAGGCCCTGGCCGATCAGCGCGGAGGTCGGCGCCAGCATTTCCTGCATGCCGGGGCCGCCCTTCGGGCCTTCATAGCGGATCACGATGACATCGCCCGGCCGTATCTTCTTCGCCATGATCGCGTCCATCACCGCGGGCTCGGAGTCGAACACGCGCGCAGGACCGGTGATCGCCGGGTTCTTGAGCCCCGTGATCTTGGCGACGCAACCTTCGGGCGCGAGATTGCCCTTGAGGATGGCGAGATGGCCTTCGGCGTACATCGGATGCGACCAGGGCCGGATCACTTCCTGATCGGCGCGCGGCGCATCCGGCACCGCGGCGAGCTCCTCGCCGATCGTGCGTCCCGTGATGGTCATGCAGTCGCCGTGCAGCAGTCCGTGCGCGAGCAGCATCTTCAGCACCTGAGGAACGCCGCCCGCCGCGTGGAAATCGACCGCGACGAAACGCCCGGAGGGCTTCAGGTCGCACAGCACCGGGACGCGCCGGCGCATGCGCTCGAAGTCGTCGATCGTCCACGGCACTTCCGCCGCCGAAGCGATGGCGAGATAGTGCAGCACGGCATTGGTCGAGCCGCCCGTCGCCATCACCAGCGCGATCGCGTTCTCGATGGACTTGCGCGTGATGATGTCGCGCGGCTTCAAGTCCTTCGCGACCGCCTGCACCAGGACGCGCGCGGAGGCCGCGGCGGAGTCGGCCTTTTCGGGATCGGGTGAAGCCATCTGCGAACTGCCGAGAAGACTCATGCCGAGCGCCTCGAACGACGACGACATCGTGTTCGCCGTGTACTGGCCGCCGCAGGCGCCGACACTCGGGCACGCGTTGCGCTCGATACCGTCGTAGTCCTCCTTCGACATCGTGCCGGCGGTGAAGGCGCCGACCGCCTCGAACGGCGACACGATTGTCAGGGTCTTGCCTTTCCAGTGGCCGGGCTTGATCGTTCCCGCATAGACGAAGATGCCCGGCACGTTGATGCGCGCCATCGCCATCATGCTGCCCGGCATGTTCTTGTCGCAGCCGCCGACGCACAGCACGCCGTCCATCATCTGCCCGTTCACCGCGACCTCGATCGAGTCCGCGATCACTTCGCGCGAGACCAGCGAATACTTCATGCCTTCGGTGCCCATCCCGATGCCGTCGGTGACCGTGGGGAAGCCGAACACCTGCGGCATCGCGCCCTCGGCGGCGAGCGCCGCCATGGCGCGGTCGACCAGCGGCTGGATGCCGGCGTTGCACGGATTCATCGTGCTGTGGCCGTTGGCGACGCCGACGATGGGCTTCTCGAAGTCGGCGTCGCCGAAACCGACGGCGCGCAGCATCGCGCGATTGGGCGAGCGGGCGACGCCCTGGGTGATGAGCCGCGAACGGCGATTGGACGGCATGGGGGCTCCGGAAGCGAGTTTTGCGGGGATCGGGAAACGAGGTGTGGCGGGACGCCGCGGCGCACTGCGTATAATCGGACCGCCCAATTTTAGCGCAGCCGCAGAAGAGCGCACCCTTACTTTCGCATGCTCGTCCATCCGGATTTCAACCCGATCGCGCTGCAGGTCGGGCCCGTCGCCATTCGCTGGTACGGGCTCATGTACCTCGTCGGCTTCGTGCTGTTCGCGCTCCTGGGACGCATCCGCGCGAAGCAGAACATGCTGACCGGCTGGCGCCCGCAGGACGTCGACGACATGCTGTTCTACGGCGTGTTCGGCGTCATCATCGGGGGGCGCCTCGGCTACGTGCTGTTCTACAAGCCGATGTACTACCTCGCGCATCCGCTCGAGATATTCGCCGTCTGGCAGGGCGGCATGAGCTTCCACGGCGGCTTCCTCGGCGTGCTCGTCGCGCTCGTGTTCTTCGCGCGCCGCCGGCACAAGCGCTGGCTCGAGGTTACCGACTTCGTGGCGCCGCTGGTGCCGCTGGGACTCGCCGCTGGCCGGATCGGCAATTTCATCAACGGCGAGCTGTGGGGCCGGGTCACGACGGTGCCATGGGGAATGCTGTTCCGGGACGGCGGTCCGCTGCCGCGCCACCCGTCGCAGCTCTACGAGTTCGCGCTCGAGGGCGTGCTGCTCTTCGTGGTGCTGTGGACCTTTACCCGCAGGCGACGCCCGATGGGCGCGCCGTCAGGTCTCTTTCTCGTCGGCTACGGAACGTGCCGGTTCGTCGCCGAATATTTTCGCGAGCCGGACAGCTTTCTCGGCTACCTGCAGCTCGGGCTGACGATGGGGCAGTGGCTCTCGCTGCCGATGGTCCTGGTCGGCTTCGCGATGATCGTGCGGGCGTACCGCCGCGCCGGCAAGGCGCAGCCGACTATCCTCGACAGGATGAAGTAGGAGAAGGCAAGCGCCCCGCTCAGTCCGCGGCCTCCGCAGGAGGATTGCGTTGCCAAGCGGAGAGTCCCGGCACCAACGTCGGCGACGCTGCGCATCGCTGCGGCGACGCGCCTCGCAAGGAGCCTTGGCTGGCTATCGCTGCCCTGCTCGCTGGCAGTAGGCGGCCTCCGCGTCAGCAGAGGATTGCCTTGCCAAGCGGAGAGTTGTCGGCCGCGCTCCATCGCTCGGCGACGCGCCCTTCGGGCCTTGGCTCGCTATCGCTCGCCCGCCTGCTCAGTCCGCGGCCTCCGCAGGAGGATCGCCTTGCCAAGCGGAGCAGTTGTCGGCCGCGCTCCATCGCTCGGCGACGCGCCTCGGGCTAGCCGCTATCGCTCGGCTCGCTCAGCGTGCCGAAATTCGCCGTCCAGCGGGGTGCGCGAGGGCGCCGAGCGCCGGGCGCCGGCGGACTGCGGTCCCGATTCGCGGCCCACGTTGAGCGGCAGCGCGAGCAGCATCAGCGCGAGAAGTCGCTGATGACGCCCGGCAGCAGGAACAGGAGCGCCGCGAGCTGCTTGCGCCCGCTGTCGACGAGGCCGCGCAGCATCGACTGCTCGCCGTGCATCGCCGCGACGAGCTTGGCGCGGAACGCGTGGCGCTCGCTCTGCAGCAGCACGAACCCGGTGACGATGGACATGCCGAGCCAGACCCATGCGGGCACGCCCGTCCAGCGCGCGAAGCGCACCGTCGCGTAGAGGTCGAGCAGCGGGAAAGCCAGTACAATCGCCAACAGCAGGAAACGCATCGGAACTCCTTGGCCGACGACGCCATCTTCGTGCTGACGCAGATGCCGGACCATGCGGCGGCACATGCGCTCGCCCTCGTGCTTCTCGAGCGCAGGCTGGCCGCCTGTGTCAGCATCGGCGCGCCGGTGGAATCACTGTATCACTGGCGCGGCAAGATCGAAACGGGACGCGAAGTCCCGGTGACGATCAAGACGCGGCGGATGCGCTATGCGGAGGTCGAGGCGGCCGTCCGCGCCGGCCATCCCTACGAACTTCCCGAAATCGTGGCTGTCCCCATCGTCAATGGATTCGAACCCTACCTCGACTGGATCGCTGCCGAAACCGCGCCGGAATGATCGGTTCGGCGTCATGTCGCGCGGCGTGAACGTGCGCGGGCTTGCCCTGGTGCTCCTCGCGGCGCTGCTGGCACCCGCGGCGAGCGCGCAGGGCGATCTGCTGCCGAACGAGCGCGCCTTTGCCTTCAGTGCCCGGGGGCTCGACGAGCGGACGCTCGAGGCCCGTTTTACGATCGCCGACGGGTACTACCTTTATCGCGACAAGCTCGTCTTCACCGTGGAGCCGGAGCCGGTCGCCGGCGTGCCGGACCTGCCGCCGGGCAAGACCAAGAGCGATCAGTTCTTCGGCAACGTCGAGATCTACCGTGGCCAGCTCGTGGCCCGGCTCCCGCTGCAGCACGCGGTCCCGGGACAGCGCGTGAAGGTGACTGCCGAATCGCAGGGCTGCGCCGACCTCGGCGTCTGCTACCCGCCGCAACGCCAGTCGGTTTCGCTGCCACTGCCTCAGGCCGGCGCGCGGCCCGGGCCTGCTCGTCGATGCGGTGCCGCCAAAGAAATCCTGGCTGGACTGAATGCGACAGCGACGCCTGGATAACGTGCGAATTCGACAGTGGGCGCTCACATCACAGGTTCGTCGGTGGCGATGAATCGACGCTGGCTTGTGTGGGCGACCGCGGGCGTCGGTCGCCGTCGCCGCGTTGGCGGCCGGCCTTTATTTCGGCGAGCGCGCATCGCAGGACACCGCGTCCCGCGACGCTGCGGCAATGGCCGTCGCCGGCCTGACCCTGCCGGACCCCGACGGCACGCCTCAGGCATTTTCGCAGTGGCGCGGCAAGGTGCTCGTGGTCAATTTCTGGGCGACGTGGTGCGCGCCGTGCCGCGAGGAGATGCCGCTGTTCAAGTCGGCGCAGCAGCAATACGGGTCGCGCGGCGCTCCAGTTCGTCGGCATCGCCGCCGATTCGCGCCAGAAGGTTCGCGAGATGGTCGCGGTGTCTCCGCTGGGCTATCCGACGGTCATCGGCGGCTACGGCGCCATCGAGCTCTCCCAGACGCTGGGCAACCGTCTCGGGCGCGTTGCCGTACACGCGTGGTCCTCGATCGCGCCGGCAACGTCGTTTACAGGCAACTGGGCCCGTTTTCCGAGGCCAAACTGAACACGATCCTCGGGCAATTTCTTTGAACATCGCCGAAGTAACGTGATCGTCGCGTCATCTGTGGACGATCTGTTTCGGGCGTGCCCGCGGCCGAATTTCGGCGAAAACGGCCGTTGCCTCGCCACTGGATTCACGCCCCCGGGCGACGCATAGCCCACGCATAGCGCGGATCACCCATGCATCCAACTTTGTCTATTGCTGGACAATGTGATGCGATCTGCGGCAAACTTCGGCGATCCCTCAGTTACGAAAGGACCGCAAGCGATGGCACCCGCCAAACGCACTGCGGCAACCCGCCGTTGGCGGGGGTCGGACCGCTGCCGGGACACAATCCTGACGCCTGATCCCCGATTCGCAGTCCCGCAAAGCTCTCCTTGCCGAATCGGCTTCGTTCCCGGGAACCGGTCGTCGGGACCGGGGCCCGGCTGTCCCGACCGGAAGTGATCCCATGGATCTGCGCAAGCTGAAGACCCTCATCGATCTCGTCGAAAGCTCCGGCATCGCCGAGCTCGAGATCCAGGACGACGAGGAACGCGTGCGGATCACGCGCGCCGTCGGCGCCGGCTCGCACGTCGCTCCCGCGAGCGCGGCGCCGGTGGTGGCGGTCGCCGCCCCCGCACCGGCCGCACCTGTCGCGGCGCGCCCATCGTTCCGGACGAGCCGAGGGCCACCTGGTCAAGAGCCCGATGGTCGGGACGTTCTACCGCGCGGCTTCGCCGGGCTCGAAGGCCTTCGTCGAGGTCGGCGACACGGTCGAGGAAGGCGACACGCTCTGCATCATCGAGGCGATGAAGCTCATGAACGAGATCGACTCCGACAAGTCCGGGCGTCGTGAAGGAAATCCTCGTGGAGAACGGGCAGCCCGTCGAATTCGGCCAGCCGCTGGTCGTGATCGGCTGAGGGCCCGAATTGGCCCTGCGCCCCGCCTCGTCGCCTGTCGTCGCGAAGAATCCGAACCAGCTCTTCGGCAAGGTTCTGATCGCCAATCGCGGCGAGATCGCGCTGCGCATCCAGCGCGCGTGCCGCGAGCTCGGCATCAGGACCGTCGTCGTCCACTCCGAAGCCGACCGCGAGGCCAAGTACGTCCGGCTCGCCGACGAGTCGGTGTGCATCGGGCCGGCGGCCTCGGCGCTGAGCTACCTCAACGTTCCGGCGATCATCGCCGCGGCCGAGGTGACCGACGCGCAGGCGATCCATCCCGGCTACGGCTTTCTCTCGGAGAACGCGGACTTCGCGGAAAAGGTCGAGCGGTCGGGCTTCGTCTTCATCGGCCCGCGCGCCGACACGATCCGGCTCATGGGCGACAAGGTGAGCGCGAAGGCCGCGATGACCAAGGCCGGCGTTCCCTGCGTGCCCGGTTCGCCCGGCGCGCTTCCCGACGACCCGAAGGAGATCGTCAAGATCGCCCGCGAGGTCGGCTATCCGGTGATCATCAAGGCCGCCGGCGGCGGCGGCGGGCGCGGCATGCGCGTCGTCCACACCGAAGCGGCGCTGCTCTCCGCGGTGAACCTGACCAAGGCCGAGGCCGACGCCGCGTTCGGCAATCCGACGGTCTACATGGAGAAGTTCCTGTCGGAGCCGCGCCACATCGAGATCCAGGTGCTGGCCGACGAGCACAAGAACGCGGTGTATCTCTTCGAGCGCGACTGCTCGATGCAGCGCCGGCACCAGAAGATCATCGAGGAGGCGCCCGCGCCCGGGCTGTCGCTGCGCGCGCTGATCCGCATCGGCGAGCGCTGCGCGGACGCCTGCCGCAAGATCAGCTACCGCGGCGCCGGCACCTTCGAGTTCCTGTACCAGGACAACGAGTTCTTCTTCATCGAGATGAACACGCGCGTGCAGGTCGAGCATCCGGTGACCGAGCTCATCACCGGCATCGACATCGTGCAGGAGCAGATCCGCGTCGCCGCCGGCCAGAAGCTGCGCTTCCGGCAGACGCGACATCGTGCGCCGCGGCCACGCGATCGAATGCCGAATCAATGCCGAGGATCCGTACACGTTCGTGCCGTCGCCGGGGCGCATCACGTCGTGGCACGCGCCGGGCGGGCCCGGCATCCGCGTCGACTCGCACGTCTATCACAACTACTTCGTTCCGCCGTTCTACGACTCGATGATCGGCAAGATCATCGCCTACGGCGACACGCGCGACCAGGCGATCGCGCGGATGCGGATCGCGCTCTCCGAAATGGTCGTCGAGGGCATCAAGACGAACATCCCGCTGCACCAGGAGCTCCTGATCGACGACAAGTTCCTGCGCGGCGGCGCGTCGATCCACTACCTCGAGGAAAAGCTCGCGAAGCGCAAGCTCGGGGGCTGACGGCGCGCGTTGCGCGGCCGGACCGCGATGGCGTATCTCGCGCTTTGCTTCGACGTCGACGCCGGCGCCGCCGATCGCTGGGGCGACGCGCTGCTCGCCGCAGGCGCGCTGTCGGTCGACGTCGCCGACCCGCATGCCGGAACCGACGCCGAGACGCCGCTCTACGCCGAGCCGGGCGAACCCGCGGGCACGCTGTGGCCCGTCAGCAGGATCACTTCGCTCTTCGCGGCGGACGCGGACTGGCGGCAGGCACTCGCCGAGGCGGCCACGGCGCTCGGCGCCCCGGCGCCGCCGCATGAAGTGCACCCGATCGCCGATGCCGACTGGGTGCGCGCCACGCAGGCGCAATTCACGCCCATCCGGATCACCGATCGGCTGTGGATCGTGCCCACATGGTGCGAACCCGTGGATTCCGCTGCCGTCAACATCGCGCTCGATCCGGGGCTCGCCTTCGGCACCGGATCGCATCCGACGACGCGGCTCTGCCTCGAATGGCTGTCGGATCATCTATGCGCCGGCGAAACCGTGCTCGACTACGGCTGCGGCTCCGGCATCCTCGCGATTGCCGCCGCGAAGCTCGGGGCGAGCCGTGTCGATGGCGTCGACATCGACGCGCAGGCGATCACCGCGAGCCGCGCCAACGCGAGCGCGAATCATGTGGCGGCGACCTTCATCGAGGCGAGCCGCTTCGGCGCCGGGACGGCGGTCGGCTACGACGTCGTCGTTGCGAACATCCTCGCCAATCCGCTGATCGTGCTGGCGCCGCTCGTCGCGTCGCGCGTGCACCCGGGCGGTCGCGTCGTGCTATCGGGAATTCTCGGCGCGCAGGCATCCGCGGTCATCGCCGCGTATGGCGAGTGGTTTAATATTGCAGTCTGGAAGGCCGGCGAGGACGACTGGGTCGCCCTGGCCGGCTCCCGACGCACCGGGTGAGTGGATCCGCCGCCTGCGCCGAACACCCGAACCCCAACGACGCCGCGATTCGAATCGCGGCCTGCCGCATGGCCGACGAACGATACACGCGCTGCCCGGGCTGCACGACGATCTTCCGCGTGACGCCGCAGCAATTGGCGCTGCGCGGCGGCCAGGTGCGCTGCGGCCATTGCAAGACGGTGTTCGACGGCAATGCGGAGCTCATCTCGCTCGCGCCGCGGCGCGAGCCGCCGCCCGACGACGGCTACGACGAGGCGACGATGGGGCCGGCGACCGTCACGCTGCGCAGCTCGCAGGCGCTGCTTCCGGAGAATCCTCCCGAAGCCGTCGAGCGCAGGCGCGACGATGACGACGACACCGACACTCCCGCCCGCGTCGATTACGACGAGCGCTTCGCGTGGACGCGGCCGAAGCCGCGCCGGCGCGCCGCCGCCGTGGCCTATGCGCTCGCGATCCCGCTGCTGATCCTGCTGCTGGCGGGACAGGCCCTCTTCCATTTCCGCGACGCGATCGCCGCGCAATTTCCCGCGGCGAAGCCGGCGCTCCTGCGCGCCTGCGCGACCGTCGGGTGCACCATCCAGCCGCTGCGCGACGTCGCGATGAAATACCTGACCTTCGAGTCGTCGGGACTCGAGGCCGATCCCGCGCACAAGGGGCTTCTCATCCTGTCGGCGAACATGCGCAGCCACGCGGCATGGCCCCTCGAATACCCGTACCTCGAGTTCTCGCTGACCGACGCCGCCGACAAGGTCGTCGTCCGGCGCGCGCTTTCACCTGCCGACTACGCCGATGCGACCGCCGATCTCGCCCACGGCATTCCGGCCAACGGCGAGGTGGCCGTCAAGGTGTTCGTCGACGCGAGCGCGACCATGCAAGCGGGCTACCGGCTTTACATGTTCTATCCTTGAGCTGCCCGCTCGATCAGCCCGTGCGCACCAGGATGGCGCGGGCCCCGAGCGTCGCAATGTGTCACTATTCCATCAAAAACATAGACTTGGACGTCGTTGGTATCAGCTGACTCGTTTCTCCGGCGCGCAAACGCCCCAAAGAGGGCCGATAATGATGCAATGCATCAACGAGTTGCCACGAGGTTCCGGGGAACGCACAAAACAAGAGCGCGAATTCCCCCGCAGGCACCGTAATGGTGCACATTTTCCGAGATTTTGATTCCAGGACGCAGCCGATCACGCCGAATCATCGATTTCCGGCCATTCCGGTGATGGCATGGTTCTCGCTGATAGGTTTTCGGCTTGTATTGCATTGCATCGTAGGATGTCGAGTGTTGCCACCAGGAGATTCAGATGACCACCCCCGCTGACGTGCTGAAGATGATCAAGGAAAAGGAAGTCAAGTTCGTCGACTTCCGCTTTACGGATACCCGCGGCAAGGAGCAGCACGTCTCGGTGCCGCACAAGCAGTTCACCATGGACAAGTTCGAGTCGGGACACGCCTTCGACGGCTCGTCGATCGCGGGCTGGAAGGGCATCCAGGCCTCGGACATGCTGCTGATGCCGGACGCCAGCACCGCGTACATCGATCCGTTCATGGACGAGACCACGCTCAACATCAGCTGCGACGTGGTCGAGCCTTCCGACGGCAAGGGCTACGAGCGCGATCCGCGCTCGCTCGCGCGTCGCGCGGAGGCCTATCTCAAGTCGACGGGGCTGGGCGACACCGCCTACTTCGGCCCGGAACCGGAATTCTTCATCTTCGATGCCGTCGAGTGGTCGGTCGACATGTCGGGGAGCTACTGCAAGATCTTCTCGTCGGAGGCCGCATGGTCGTCGGCCGAGAAATTCGAGGGCGGCAACATGGGACATCGCCCCTCGGTCAAGGGCGGCTACTTCCCGGTTCCGCCCGTCGATTCGCTGCAGGACCTCCGGTCGGCAATCTGCCTCGCGCTGGAGCAGATGGGCGTCGAAGTCGAGGTGCACCACCACGAGGTCGCCAACGCGGGCCAGTGCGAGATCGGCACCAAGTTCGCGCCGCTGGTGCAGCGCGCCGACTGGCTGCAGATCCTGAAGTACGCGGTGCACAACACGGCGCACGCGTACGGCAAGACGGCCACGTTCATGCCGAAGCCCATCGTCGGCGACAACGGCTCCGGCATGCATTGCCACCAGTCGATCTTGAAGGACGGCAAGAACCTGTTCGCCGGCGACGGCTACGCCGGGCTGTCCGAGGTCGCGCTTTATTACATCGGCGGCATCATCAAGCACGCGAAGGCGCTCAACGCGATCACGAATCCAGGCACGAACTCGTACAAGCGGCTCGTTCCGGGCTTCGAGGCGCCGATCAACCTCGCGTATTCCGCGCGCAACCGCTCGGCGGCGATCCGCATTCCGTACGTGTCGAACCCGAAGGGCCGCCGCATCGAGGTGCGCTTCCCGGATCCGACGGCGAACCCGTATCTCGCGTTCTCCGCGATGCTGATGGCGGGCCTCGACGGCGTGCAGAACAAGATCCACCCGGGCGACCCGATGGACAAGAACCTCTACGACCTCGAGCCGGAGGAGGCCGCGAAGGTGCCGCATCCGTGCGCGTCGCTCGACGAGGCGCTCGACCATCTCGATCGCGACCGTGCGTTCCTCACCAAGGGCGGCGTGTTCACCGACGACATGCTGGACGCGTACATCGCGCTCAAGATGGAGGAGGTGACGCGCTTCCGCATGACGACGCATCCCGTCGAATACGAGATGTACTACAGCCTGTAAGCCGGACCGCGGCAGTGGCGCGGAAAAAGGGGCGGGCCCTCGCGGCCGGCCCCTTTTTGCGTGCCACGCGCGAATTCAATACACTGCAGCACCATGACGAGCGAAACGACGAACGCGCGATGCCGTACCGCCGCCGCAGCGCCTCTCGCCTTCTCGCTCGCCTGCGTGTTCCTCGCATGCGGCGCAACGCATGCCGCGACGCTTTCCGAGAAGGCGCGCGAGTCGGGATGCGTGAACAAGCCGATCGCGGTCACGGGAACGCTGTACAAGTGCCTGACGAGCTCGGGCGACCCTTCGTACTTCAACATCCCGGGTGCGCCGGAAGCGGAGCCCGCCCCGCGCGCATCGACGCCGCGCGCCGCGCCGGCGCCTTCGCCGGCGGGATTTCCCAAGGTCGATGCGGGCACGCAGAAGGGTCGCGACGACGTCCGCCGCAAGGTGCTCTCCGACGAGCTCGCCACCGAGGAGAAGCTGCTCGCGGAAGCGCGCACGGCCTACGCCGACGGTGCGCCGACCGCGCTGCCGGAGGAGAAGTCCGATGTCGAGAAATATCGCGCCCGCATCGCGCGGCTGCATCAGGCCGTGGGGATGCACGAAAAGAACGTCGAGGCGCTGAAGAAGGAGCTCGCGTCGGTGAAGTGAGCGGCCGTCGCGGCGGCGCCGCCACGCGCAGGACGGCATGCTGCATCGGATGTCAACGCGTTGCGGGCGCCGGCGCGGATATTGCTAGGCAATGGAGGTCGTCCTGCGCACGTCGCGCGGAGCGCACCGCGCCTCGAGCCTCCCGTTGAAACCCGAATCCTTCGCATCGTCGCACAGCGATAGTCCCGCGGGCGCGCTTGCGGGACTCGAGCTCCTCGCCACCGCGGTGATCCTGCTCGACGGCGCGCGCCGCGTGACCTACGCGAATCCGGCGGCGGAGAACCTGTTCGAGCTCTCGCGCCGCCAGCTCGTCGGACATGTGATCGACGACGTCTTCGCCGATGCGACGAATCTCACCGCGGCGATCCGCAAGTCGGTGGAGACCGGAGCCTCCTACACCGAGCAGGAGCTGGAACTCACGCCGGCCGGCAAGCCCAAGCTGCACCTCGCGTGCACCGTGTCTCCGGTGGACGCGGATGCGGGCGTGCTGCTGCTCGAATGCCGGCACATCGACCAGCAGTTGAAGATCGCCCGCGAGGAGCGCCTGCAGGAGCAGCAGCAGGCCAACCGCGAGCTGATCCGCAGCCTCGCGCACGAGATCAAGAATCCGCTGGGGGGAATCCGCGGCGCGGCGCAGCTTCTCGAGCGCGAGCTCGACCGCGCGGCGCTCACCGAATACACGCAGGTGATCATCGGCGAGGCGGACCGCCTGCAGTCTCTCGTCAACCGCCTGCTCACGCCGCACCGGCTGCCCACCTACCGACGCACCAACATCCACCAGGTGCTCGTGCACGTGAAAGGGCTCGTCCAGGCCGAATTCCCGGCCGTGGCGATCGGCACGGACTTCGACACGAGCCTGCCGGAGTTCGAGGCCGACCCCGAGCAGCTCATCCAGGTGGTGCTGAACATCGCCCGCAATGCGGCGCAGGCACTTGCCACGACCGCGGACGCGCAGATCTGGCTACGCACGCGTGTCGCGCGCTACGTGACGCTCGCGAAAAAGCGCCATCGGCTGGCGCTCGCGCTGACGATCGAGGACAACGGGCCCGGCATTCCGGGCGAGATCCGGGATCGCATCTTCTATCCGCTCGTGTCCGGTCGCGAAGGCGGCACCGGACTCGGCCTCACGCTGGCGCAGACGTTCATCGCACAGCACAACGGCTCCATCGAGTTCGAAAGCGTGCCCGGCCGCACGGTCTTCACGATCCTGCTGCCGCTGGAAATCGACCGCAACGGCGCGTAGATTGACCCGCGCCCCTGAAGATTCCCCTATGAATGCACATGTCCCGCAACTGCCCCGAGTGAATGCCATGAAGCCCGTCTGGATCGTCGACGACGACCGCTCGATCCGCTGGGTGCTGGAAAAGGCGCTCACCCGCGAGGACATCCCATGGAAGTCCTTCTCGTCGGCGTTCGAGGTGCTGCAGGCGCTCGAAGGTGGCGAGCCACAGGTGCTGGTCTCCGACATCCGCATGCCGGGCGAATCGGGGCTCGCGCTTCTCAACAAGGTGAAGGCGCGCTGCCCGCACGTGCCGGTGATCATCATGACCGCGTATTCGGATCTCGACAGCGCCGTCGCGGCATTCCAGGGTGGCGCGTACGAGTACCTGCCGAAGCCGTTCGACGTCGACCACGCGCTCGCGCTGATCCGCCGCGCGACCACCGAATCGCCGGTCAGCGTGCCGGCGAGCGCCGCGCCGGCCGACGCGCCGGAAATGCTCGGGCAGGCGCCGGCGATGCAGGAGGTGTTCCGCGCGATCGGGCGCCTGTCGCAGTCGAACACGACCGTGCTCATCACCGGCGAATCCGGCACCGGCAAGGAGCTCGTCGCGCGCGCGCTGCACCGGCACAGCCCGCGCGCCGCCGGCCCCTTCGTCGCGATCAACACGGCGGCGATCCCGAAGGACCTGCTCGAATCCGAGCTCTTCGGCCACGAGCGCGGCGCGTTCACCGGCGCGCAGAGCTCGCGCCGCGGGCGCTTCGAGCAGGCGGAAGGCGGCACGCTGTTTTTGGACGAGATCGGCGACATGCCGCCCGATCTGCAGGTGCGGCTGCTGCGCGTGCTGTCCGACGGCGAGTACTACCGCGTCGGCGGCCATGCGCCGCTCAAGTCGAACGTCCGCGTGATCGCGGCGACGCACCAGAATCTCGAGGAGCGCGTGCGCAAGGGGCTGTTCCGCGAGGACCTGATGCACCGGCTCAACGTCGTCCGGCTGCGCCTGCCGCCGCTGCGCGAGCGGCAGGAGGACATCGCGCTGCTCGCGCGGCATATCCTGCAAAAGAGCGCGCGCGAGCTCGCTGCCGAGCCGAAACAGCTCTCCGACGATGCGCTGAAGGCGCTCGCGGCATTTCCGTTCCCCGGCAACGTGCGGCAGCTGGAGAACATCTGTCACTGGCTGACCGTGATGGCGCCCGGACAGCGCGTCGGCGTCGCCGACCTGCCGCCCGAGGTCCGCGAGACGAGGGCTGCCGGCGAGCCGGGCGAAGTGCCCGACTGGCACGAGGCGCTCGATCGCGAGCTCGCGCAGGCGCTCGCGCACGGCGAAAAGAGCGTGGGCGACCGGCTCGAGCGCGAGTTCGAGCGCACGCTGATCCTGCGCGCGCTGGCCCACACGGGCGGACACCGGATGGAAGCCGCGCAGCGGCTGGGCTGGGGACGCAATACACTGACACGCCGGATCCAGGAGCTCGGCATCGACCCCGACCGGCCCAAGGACGCCCCGGAGCGGCCGGTCAGCTCGTAGCGGGCGGAGGCGCGCCCGCGCCGGCGAGTTCCACGATCACCGGCGCATGGTCCGAGGGCTTCTCGCCCTTGCGCGCATTGCGGTCTATCCGGCAGGACGTGCACCTGCTCGCAAGCTCCGCCGACAGCAGGATGTGATCGATGCGCAGCCCATGGTTCTTCGGGAACGCGAGCTGACGGTAGTCCCACCAGCTGAACGTGCGCTCGGGCTGCGGGAACAGCCGGAAGCTGTCGGCGAGGCCGAGCGCGACCCAGCCCCGGAACACGGCGCGCTCCGGCTCCGAGCACAGCACCTGGCCCTGCCACGCCACCGGGTCGTGGACGTCGCGGTCCTCCGGCGCAATGTTGAAGTCGCCGGCGACCGCGAGTGCCGGATGCCGCGCATGCTCATCGGCGATGAAGCGCGTCGCGGCGGCGCACCAGTCGAGCTTGTACCGGTACTTGTCGGAGTCCACCGACTGTCCGTTCGGCACGTAGAGGCCGATGACACGGATCCCGGCGACGGTCGCCGCGATGACCCGCTTCTGCATGTCGTCGAAGCCCGGCAGCGCGGTGACGATGTCCGTCGCCGCCGGCAGCCCTTCGCGCACCAGCAGCGCGACGCCGTTGTACGTCTTCTGCCCGGTGAAATGGACCGCGTAGCCGGCATCGGTCAGCTCCGGGCGCGGAAAGCGCGCGTCCTCGAGCTTGGTCTCCTGCAGGCACACGATGTCCGGCTGCGCCTCCGGCAGCCATTGCAGGAGCCGTGGCAGCCGCACATTGAGCGAATTGACGTTCCAGGTGGCGATCTTCAACGGGTCATCCTCGAAGGGCAGGCCGCAGCGTCCGGTGGCCCCGATTGGCGCCGCAAGCGCCGCCGATGATGCCATAGCGGCCAGCGCATCGGGTTCTCCATGCAAATGCAAGGGGCATCGCTGCAAATGCAGCGTCGGGGCACGCCGGACGGCGCGGCCGCATGCCGCACGCCATTTGATCTGAATCAAGCCATCGACATCGCCGCCGGATGATCTGCGTCAAACGGTCGCGAGCGGCAGACAATACAGTACGGGTGGCAGCGCAATGCAGCGATCCGGATGCAGACAACTACAAGGCACGCGCGTGATCAGCAGCGGGGCAATTCGAGGGGTGGGCGAACGGCACGACGCATCGGCTCTCCGACGAATGCCGCACCCACGCCGCGCCCCTCATTTCGGTAGCCCCCGCCCCGCAACTAACGCGCCATCGCGATGAATCCCTATGTGATCATGCTGTTGTACCTGGTGGCGATCATGGGGTTCGTCGGCTTCACGCTGCTGCTCAACCGGATCCTCGGGCCGAAACCCGGCGCCAATGCGATGAAGCTCGAGGCCTTCGAATGCGGGGCCGAGCCGATCGATCCGCACAACGTGAAGGCCGTGCCGATCAAGTACTACGCCGTTGCGATCGTATTCATCCTGTTCGATCTCGAAACGGTCTTCCTGTTCATCTGGGCGCTCGGCGCGCAGCCGCTGACCGGCTTCATGCTCGCCACGTTCGGCATCTTCATCTCGCTGCTCGTCCTCATCCTGCTCTACGTGTACAAGGCGCGGCTCGTCGAAGCCGTGGCGGAGTAGCCATGAACCGGACGATTCCGATTCGCGCTGAACCTGTGCCCAGCGGCGCCTTCGAGTACCTCACGACCAAGAAGGACGAGCTGATCGGCTGGGCGCGCAAGTTCTCGCTCTTCCCGTACCCGTTCGTGACCGCATGCTGCGCGATGGAGTTCATGTCGGTCAGCGCGTCGCCTTACGACACCGACCGCTTCGGCGCCGCGCTGCCGCGCTTCTCGCCGCGCCAGGCCGACCTGCTGATGGTCGTCGGCACCATCACGCACAAGCAGGCGCCGATCCTGCTCAAGGTCTACGAGCAGATGTGCGAGCCGAAATGGGTGATGGCCTTCGGCGTGTGCGCGACGTCGGGCGGGTTCTACCAGAACTACGCGGCCGTGCAGGGCATCGACAAGATCATCCCCGTGGACGTCTACATTCCCGGCTGCCCGCCGCGGCCGGAAACCGTGATCGACGCGATCATGCAGCTGCAGGACAAGATCGCGCACTCGAAGCACCCGATCATCACGAGCACGTTCTGACCATGGCCGCCGAAACGCTCCAGCAGGTTGCCGCCGCGCTCGCCGCGGACGGGCGCGAGATCGCGCTCTCGCACGGCGTGCTCGCCATCGTCGCCGCGCCCGGCGACATCGGCGCGATCGTGCGCAGGCTGCAGACCGAGTTCTCATTCGACCTCTTCCTCGACGTGACCGCCGTCGATTGGCCGGAGCGGGAGCCGCGCTTCGAGGTCGTCTGGCATTTCTACTCGACGAAGCACTTCGTTCGCGTGCGCGTCAAGACGCGCGTCACCGAAGCGGAGCCCGTCGTCGACTCGCTGACCTCGCTCTATGGCGCCGCCGCCTGCATGGAGCGCGAATGCCACGAGATGTACGGCATCCGCTTCCGCGGCAATGACGACCTCCGCCCGATGCTGCTCTACGAGGGTTTCGTCGGCCATCCGCTGCGCAAGGACTACGTGAAGGAGCACGAGCAGCCGCTCGTGCCCTACCGGAAGTGATGGCCCGGCCGTGGACATGAAGCTTCCCAATCCCATCCGCCCGGCATTCACCGCCGTCGGTCACGACGAGCACGTCATCGTCAACATCGGGCCGTCGCATCCGGCGACCCACGGCACCGTGCAGATCATCGCGGAGCTCGACGGCGAGAAGGTCGTGCGCACCGACGTGCACTGCGGCTTCCTGCACCGGGGATTCGAGAAGGAGTGCGAGGCGCACACCTGGCACAACCTCATCCCCTTCGTCGACCGGCTGAACTACTGCTCGGCGCTGATCAACAACTTCGCGTATTGCGCGGCGGTCGAGGAGCTCGCGGGCATCGAGATCACGCCGCGCTGCCGGCACCTGCGCACGCTGCTCTCCGAGTATTCGCGCATCGCCGACCACCTGACCTGCGTTGCGGCCGCGCTGATGGAACTGGGCGCGATGACCGCGTTCCTGTACCTCGTGATGATCCGCGACTACATCTACGAGCACATCGCGAATCTCACCGGCGCCCGCGTCACCTACACGTACGGACGCATCGGCGGCCTCGCGCGCGACCTGCCCGAAGGCTGGGTCACGCGGCTCCTCGAGATCCTCGACCAGTACGAGACCTTCGTCGACCGCGTCCACGGCCTCGTCGACCGCAACCGGATCTTCATCGACCGGATGCGCGACGTCGGCGTGATCACGCCGGCCGATGCGATCAGCTGGGGTTACACGGGCCCGATCCTGCGCTCGACCGGCGTGCCGCGCGACCTGCGCAAGGACACGCCATACCTCGCGTATGCCGACCTCGACTTCGAGATTCCGGTCGGCATCAAGGGCGACAACTACGACCGCTACTTCGTGCGCATGCGCGAGATGGACGAGTCGGTGCACATGATCCGCCAGCTGGTCGAAACGCTGCCCGGCGGCCCGGTCAGCATCGACGACCACCGATACGTACTTCCGGAAAAGGCGCTCGTCTACACCGAGATCGAATCGCTGATCAATCACTTCAAGCTTGTGATCGACGGCCCGCGCATTCCGGCGGGCGAGGTCTACACGGCGCACGAGGCGGCCAACGGCGAGCTCGGCTTCTATCTCGTCAGCACCGGCGGCGGCGTGCCGTGGAAGGTCCACGTGCGCTCGCCGAGCTACGTGCACCTCGGCGGCGTGCACAAGATGCTGGACGGCTACCAGCTCGCCGACATCGTGCCGACGTTCGGCTCGGTCAACATGATCGGCGGCGAGTGCGACCGCTGAGAATGCACGCCCGATGAAACACCTGATCCCCGAATTCGAGCAGTGGAAGAAACGCTTTCCGGCGGGCTTCGATTCCGCGCTCGTGATGCCGTGCGTGCGCCGCATCCAGCAGGACCGCGGGTACGTCGCCGACAGCGACATCGCGGAGCTTGCCGAATATCTCGGCGTGCCGCCGATCCAGATCGAGGAAGTGCTGTCGTTCTACACGCAGTTCCGCCGGCACCCGATCGGACGCTGGCACGTGCAGTGCTGCCGCAACGTGACCTGCTCGATGAGGAGCGCCGAGCGGCTGATCGACCACCTCGCGAAGAAGCTCGGCGTCGCGCCGGGCGGAACGACGCCGGACGGGCGCTTCACGCTCTCGACGGTCGAGTGCCTCGGCTCGTGCGGCACCGCGCCGGTCGTGATGATCAACGATGCGTATCACGAGAACATGAGCATCGACAAGCTCGACGTGCTCCTGGACGGGTTGAAATAGCCATGCCCGGCCGCCAGCTCATCATGACGTTCCCGGTCACCGCGACGTCGCACACGCTCGCCGAGTACCGCGCGCGCGGGGGCTACCAGACGCTGCCGAAGGCGATCGGCATGACGCCGGCCGACGTCACCAAGGAAATCGTCGCGTCGGGCCTGCTCGGCCACGGCGGCGCCGCATTCCCGGTCGGCCGCAAGTGGAACGTCGTGAAGCTGGACGACGGCCAGCCGCATTTTCTCTGCGCGAACGCGGACGAGGGCGAGCCCGGGACGTTCAAGGATCGCTGGATCCTCGAGCACTCGCCGCACCTCCTGCTGGAATCGATGCTGATCGCCGCGCACGCGCTGCAGGTGCGGCACGCCTTCGTCTACATCCGCGGCGAGTTCGACCTGCCCTACCGCCGCCTCGCCGCCGCGGTCGAGGAGTCGTACGCGAACGGCCTCCTCGGCGAGAACATCCTCGGCACGGCGTTCTCGTGCGACATCAACATCATCCGCGGCGCCGGCTCGTACGTCTGCGGCGAGGCGTCGGGACTCCTCGCCTCGGTCGAAGGCAAGCGCGGCTATCCGCGCAACCGTCCGCCGCGCCTCACCGTCAAGGGCCTCTTTCAGCGGCCGACCGTCGTCAACAACGTCGAGACGCTGTCGAACGTCACCGGGATCATCGCCAACGGCGCCGATGCGTTCAAGGCGCTCGGGCTGCCGAAGTGCCCCGGCACGCAGCTCGTGTCGATCTCCGGGCACATCGAGCGGCCCGGCGTCTACGAAGTCGAATATGGCTATCCGCTGAAGAAGTTCCTGTACGAGGACTGCGGCGGCATCACCGGCGGCAGGAAGCTCAAGTGCATCGTTCCGGGCGGCATCTCGACCAAGGTGCTGACCGCCGAAGAGTGCGAACCCGTCACCTACGACAAGGAATCGCTCGAGAAGGCGGGTTCGTCGCTGGGCTCGGGCGGGATGATCGTCATCGCCGAGGGCACGTGCATGGTGCGGCTCCTGCAGGTGATGCTGCGCTTCTACCACCACGAATCCTGCGGGCAGTGCACGCCGTGCCGCGAAGGCATGGGCTGGATGCACCGGATCATCGACCGCATCGTCGCGGGCGAGGGGAAGCCGGGCGACCTCGACCGGCTGATCGAGATCGGCAAGCTGAACGACGGCACCACCATCTGCGGGATGGGCGACGCCGCGGGCTACGCGACCATCGGCATCCTCGCCAAGTACCGCGACGAGTTCGAATACTTCATCGAGCACAAGCGCTCGCGGTTCGACGGCAACCTCGAGGCGGTGGAGCCCCTGAGCGAGCCGCACGCGGATGCGACGGGGAGTTTTCGGGGTGGAATGCGCGAAGCGAGGCGAAGCTAATGGCCTGCCCCCTTAGCGAGCCTCGCGACAAAGCAGGCCACCCGAAAAGCCCCATCCCTTCGGGCTGCTGCCAAATGCGGCGCCTGCTTCGTCGTGCTCCTCCGAATCGTAGCGCCGGCTACGACCTTCGTCGCCCTTCTCGCATGCGTCCGCATTTGGCGATGCAGCGCAACCGTGTGCGACTCGCTCAGGGGCTCCCCAATGCCTGAGATCTTCATCAACGGCAAGAGCGTGCAGGCCGAGGCGGACCAGACGGTGCTGCAGGCCGCGCTCGCCAACGGCTTCTACATTCCGTACTTCTGCTGGCACAAGTCGCTCTCGATCGCCGGCAACTGCCGGATCTGCGTCGTCCAGCCGGAAGGCAAGAACTGGGTCGAGATCGCCTGCAACATGCCGGTGGCCGAAGGCATGCGTGTCCTGACCGACTCCGAGCTCGTCAAGGCGAGCCGCAAGGCGACGCTGCAGTTCATCACGCTCAATCATCCGGTCGACTGCGGCATCTGCGACAAGGCCGGCGAGTGCACGCTGCAGGACTACCACGTCGAGTACAACGGCGCGAAGTCGGTGTCGATCGACGTCAAGGTGAAATCGACCAAGTTCGTCGACCTCTCCCGCCGCATCGTGCTCGACAACGAGCGCTGCATCCTGTGCTCGCGCTGCGTGCGCTTCACGCGCGAGATCTCGAAATCGAACGGGCTCGGGATCAAGGACCGCGGCGACACGTCGCTCGTCCGGGCTGCCGAGAACGGCGCCTTCGACCGCGACCCCTATTCCGACAACGTGATCGACCTCTGCCCGGTGGGTGCGCTGCTTTCGCGGCCATTCCTGCACAAGGCGCGTGTCTGGTATCTCGAGCCCACGAAGTCGGTGTGCCCGGGCTGCGCGCGCGGCTGCAGCGTCGATATCTGGCACCGCAAGCGCGAATGGGCGGTGCGCGCGCTCGATCCGGCGCAGAACACGAGCATCGCGCGGGTGACGCCGAACGAGAATCCCGCCGTCAACGGGCCGTGGATCTGCAACAAGGGACGCGATCTCGCCGCGATCTTCGAGCGCCGCCGCGCAACGCAGCCGATGTTGAAGGGCGTTCCCGCCGAGCTTCCCGCCGCGATCGCGGCGGCGCGAAAGCTGGTCGAGTCCGCGAAACGCCCGGTCGCGCTGGTGTCCTCCTGGGGCAGCAACGAGGAGCTCGCTCGGTTCAAGGAGACCCTGGGCGCGCGCTGCACGAGCTTCGTCAAGGCCGACCAGTTCGCTGCCGAAGGCGAGGTGGTCGAAGATGACCTGCTGATCCGCGCCGACAAGAATCCGAACACGACTGGTGCGCGCAAGCTCTTCGGCGACGCACCCGTCAAGCTGGACGATGCGACCGACCTCGTGCTGGTCTGGGGCGAGGGCTTCGATTTCGGCGCATTGCCGCGCGGCGCGAAGGTGATCTTCCTCAACGGCTATCTCGCGCCCGAGAACGGGCACGCCGACGTGTTCATTCCCATCAGCATCCAGACCGAGCGCCGCGGTCACTACACGAACGCCGACGGGATCGTCAGCGAGTTCCAGCCGTGCTTCACGAAGGCGGCGACCGTGGCCGATGCGGAAGTGCTGTTCGGCGCGCTCGCCCGAGTTGAGGTTCCGGCATGATCCAGGACCTCGTCGTCTACGCGGTGTTCATCGCCTACGGCGTCGGCGTGCTGATGACCTTCGGCACGATTCTCACCTGGGTCGAGCGCAAGCAGGCGGCCGTGATGGCGGACCGCATCGGCGCGAACCGCGCCTACCTCCGCATTCCGTTCACGCAGATCAAGCTCGTCTGGTGGGGCCTGTTCCACGGGATGGCCGACGGGCTCAAGATGCTCGTCAAGGAAGACTTCAAGGCGGACTCGTACGACTGGTACGCCTACGCGGTGGCGCCGTGGGTCGTGTTCACGCCGGTGCTGCTGGTGTTCGCCGTCATTCCATTCGGCGGCGCGCTGCACCCGGCGGCGCTGTTCTCGGCGTTCCCCGCCATCGCCGACTGGTTCGGCGATCGCACCTACACGCTGCAGATCGCGCGTCTCGATGCGGGGATCCTGATCGTGTTCGCGTTCGGCGGCATGACGATCATCGGCGCGATGCTCGCAGGCTGGGCGTCGGCGAACAAGTACTCGATGCTGGGCGCGCTGCGCGCGGGCTCGCAGATGATCTCCTACGAGCTGATCATGGGCCTGACGGTGCTGGGCCTCATCCTGATCTACGGAACGGTCGACCTCACGACGATCGTGCAGAAGCAGTCCGGCATCGTGCTGGGCTTTTTGCCGGCGTGGGGCGTCGTGCTGCAGCCGTTCGCCGCGACGCTGTTCATGGCCGCGGCGATCGCCGAGAACAAGCGCATCCCGTTCGACCTCCCGGAGGCCGAATCGGAGCTGATCGCCGGCTTCTACACCGAATACAGCGCGATGAAGATGGGCCTCTTCATGTTCGCCGAGTTCATCGAGATCGCGATCATCGGCGCGCTCTTCACGACGCTCTTCCTCGGCGGCTACAACCTGCCGTACATGAGCGACGCCGGGTTCAGCCTGCCCGGCGGCCACGAGATTGCGCTGAGCCATGGCGTAGTCGTGGTCCTGCAGCTCGTCGTGTTCCTGGTCAAGGTGATGCTGATGTCGAGCTTCCAGATCCTGATCCGCTGGACGCTGCCGCGCTTCCGCTACGACCAGGTGCTGAAGTTCGCGTGGAAGTTCATGTTCCCGCTGGCGGTCGCCAACCTCGTCGTCACCGCGGTCGCGGTCTGGGCGCTGACCTGATGACCACCCGTCCGCACGTCCGCAAGAAGTACTGGAACGAGCCCACGATGACGCTCTGGGAGCGGGCCTACCTCCCGGAGATCATCCGCGGGCTCGTCATCACCAGCCGCGTGTTCCTCGCCAACATGGCGAAGTGGATGACGGGGCGCAAGGGCGCGCTCACCACCTACTATCCCGAGGAAACGCGCTGGGACTACGCGCAGAACAACCGCGGCAAGCACGTCCTGACGCAGCGTCCCGACGGCCGGCCGCAGTGCATTGCCTGCAACCTGTGCGCGACGGTGTGCCCGGCCAAGGTGATCGAGATCGAGGCGGCGTTCGATCCCGAGGACGCCGCGCATCCCAAGTATCCGGCAAAGTTCGAGATCGACTATTCGCGGTGCATCTTCTGCGGCCTTTGCGTCGAGGCATGCCCCGAGGATGCGATCCGGATGGTCAAGGAAGTCCCTGACCTGCCGTCCGGCGATCGCGATCACATGTGGCTCGAGCGCACGGAGCTCCTGACGTGGAGCCCGCGCAGCGACGTCGCGAAGCCGTATCCGGGCAAGACCGACGCCCGCTCCAAGCGAGGCGCGCCATGATCGAATCCGTGCTCGCCAACCTCGACACCGCGCTCTTGTGGCTGTTCGCGCTGTCCGCCCTCGCCGGCGGCGCGCTGATGATCCTGCTGCGCCACCCGATGCAGGTCGCGATGGCGCTGATCTCGACGATGGTGTTCCTCGGCGGGATCTACGGGCTCCTCGGCGTCCACTTCATCGCGGCGTTCCAGGTGCTGATCTACGTCGGCGCGGTGATGGTGTTCATGGTCTACGTGATCATGCTGCTCGATGTGCGCGATCCGTCGCTGCGCGGCCGCTTTTCGCGGATGCTGGTACCGGGGATCGCCGCCGCCTTCGTGCTGCTGACGGTGCTCGCCTTCGCGGTGCTGCGCGGCGATCTCGCGACCGCCCGCTCGTCGGTGTCGTTCACGCTGCAGCAGTTCTCGGTCGCGTTCCTGACCGAGTACTGGCTCTATTTCGAGCTCACCTCGGTGCTGCTCGTCGCCGCCGTCGTCGCGGCGCTGGCCGTGATCAAGGAGAGCGGGGTCGACCATGGGCAAGAGTGAGATGCTGCTCTTCGTCAGCATGGCGCTGTTCTCGCTCGGGCTCCTGGGCGTCATCGTGCGGCGCAACGTGCTCGTGATGCTGATGTGCATGGAGCTGATGCTGAACGCCGTCAACCTGGCGCTCGTCACCATCGCGCAGCAGACCGGGACGACGATCGGCGCGGTTCTGGTGTTCCTCATCTTCGTCGTCGCCGCCGCGGAGATCGCGATCGCGATCCCGATCGTGCTGGTCCTGGTGCGGCGCAAGCGCACGCTCGACCTCGACGCCTACACCGATCTCAAAGGATAAGAAGGTGCAGCCCCTCATCCTGATCGTTCTCGCGCCGCTGGCGGGCTTCCTCGTCAACGGCGCCCTCGGGACCCGCTTCGGCGGCGAGCGCGTGGGCAAGCGTTTCGTCTCCGTCGTCGGCTGCGCGCTGCCGGCGTTCGCGTTCCTGCTCGCGATCAAGTGCTTCCTCGATCTGATGGCGGCCGGCGCGCCGCTCGCCGAGGTTGCATACACCTGGACGCTGATCGGCGGCAGCCTGTTCGAGATCGCGCTCTACCTCGACCGGCTGTCCGCGGTGATGGTGCTGATCGTCACGGGCGTGGGCACGCTGATCCACATCTATTCCATCGGCTACATGAAGGACGACGCGAGCTACGCGCGCTTTTTCGCGTACCTCAACCTGTTCCTCTTCTTCATGCTGCTGCTGGTGCTCGGCAAGTCGCTCCTGGTGCTGTTCGTCGGCTGGGAAGGTGTCGGGCTCGCCTCGTACCTCCTGATCGGCTTCTGGTTCGAGGACCCGGTCAACGCGCGCGCCGGCAAGAAGGCGTTCATCGTCAACCGCATCGGCGACGCCGGCTTCCTGCTCGGCATGTTCGTGCTGTATCAGGGCCTCGGCACGCTCGACATGCCGACGATCAACGCCGCATTCGCCAACGGGCCGAGCGCCGCGGTGTCGGCGAGCCTCGCGGGACTCCTGCTCTTCATCGGCGCGACCGGCAAGTCGGCGCAGATACCGCTGCACATCTGGCTGCCGGACGCGATGGCAGGCCCGACGCCGGTGTCCGCGCTGATCCATGCGGCAACGATGGTGACGGCCGGCGTGTACCTCGTCGCGCGGATGTCCGGCCTGTACCTGCAGGCGCCCGAAGCGTCGGCGGTGATCACGGTGATCGGCATGGCGACGGCGTTCTTTGCCGCGACGGTGGCGGTCGCGCAGACCGACATCAAGAAGACGCTCGCGTATTCCACCGTCTCCCAGCTCGGCTTCATGTTCGTGGCCCTCGGCGTCGGTGCCTACGGTGTGGCCGTCTTCCACGTGTTCACGCACGCGTTCTTCAAGGCCTGCCTCTTCCTCGGCGCCGGTAGCGTGATCCACGCGCTGTCGGGGGAGCAGGACATCCGCAAGATGGGCGGCCTCGCGCGGCGCATTCCGGTGACGTTCGTCACGTTCGCGATCGCGACGGCGGCGATCGCAGGCATTCCGCCGCTCGCCGGGTTCTTCTCCAAGGACGAGATCCTGTGGTTCGCGTTCGCGAGCGAGCGTGGCGGCTCGCCGCTCCTGTGGACCGTCGGCGCCGCCACCGCGTTCATGACGGCCTTCTACATGTTCCGCCTGCTCTGGCTCGTGTTCTTCGGCAAGTCGCGGATGGACCCCGAGGTCGAGCATCACGTCCACGAGTCGCCGCTGCCGATGACCGGCGTGCTGGTCGTGCTCGCCGTGCTGTCCGCGTTCGGCGGATTCATCGCGATCCCGCACTTTCTCGAGCCGATGCTGCCGCTGCCCGCCGTCGTGCCGGCCTTCGAGCACTACGAGAAGACGCTGCTCGTCGTGTCGGTGGTGATCGCGCTGGCCGGCCTCGCCGGGGCCGCGCTGGTGTTCGGCCGCGGCACCGCACGCGCGGAAGCGGTGCGGCTGCGCTTCGCCGGACTGCACCGCCTTCTCGCCGGCAAGTACTTCATCGACGAGCTCTACGACTTCCTGATCGTGCGTCCGCTGTGGTGGATTTCCGAGCGAATCTTTCTCGGCCTCGGCGACCGGATGCTGCTCGACGGCTCGCTCAACGGTCTCGCGCGGCTCGCCCAGCGCGGCGCCGGCATGCTCTCGCGAGTGCAGAGCGGCAACCTGCAGCGCTACGTCTTCTTCGTGGTGATCGGAACGATCGCCTGTCTCGCCTGGGGATTGCGCCGTGGCTGACGCAACCCTCCTGTCGGTCGTCCTCTACCTGCCGCTCGTCGGCATCGCGATCCTGATCGCGCTCGCGCGCGGCAACGACGCGATGGTGCGCCGCGTTTCGCTCGCCGTGATGACGCTGCAGCTCGTCCTCACCGCGATCCTCTACGCGCACTTCGACAATGCCGCGACCGGCCTGCAGTTCGAGACGCGGCTGCCGTGGATCGCCGACTGGGGTGTCTACTACCACATCGGCCTCGACGGGATGAGCATCCTGCTGGTCGCGCTGACCGCGTTCCTCGGGCCGCTGGTCGTCGCCGGCGCGTTCACCGCGATCACCAAGGACGTGAAGCTCTTCTACGCGATGGTGCTGCTGATCCAGTTCGCGATGATGGGCACGTTCGTTGCGCAGGACCTCTTCCTGTTCTATCTCTTCTGGGAGGCGATGCTGATCCCGATGTTCCTCATGATCGGCATCTGGGGCGGCGAGCGGCGGATCTACGCGACGATCAAGTTCTTCCTGTATACCGCCTTCGGCAGCATCCTGATGCTGGCGGCGGTGATCTACCTCGTCTGGTCGCTGCAGCAGACGTCCGGCGTCACGTCGTTCGCGTTCACGGACCTCTACAAGGCGCAGCTGCCGCTGTCCACCCAGCTCGTGCTGCTCGCCGCCTTCGGGCTGTCGTTCGCGATCAAGGTGCCGATGGTGCCGTTGCACACGTGGCTGCCCGACGCGCACGTCGAGGCGCCGACCGCGGGCTCGGTGATCCTGGCGGGCGTGCTGCTCAAGATGGGCACGTACGGCTTCATGAAGCTGGGCTTTCCGCTCTTTCCCGACGCGACGCGCATGCTCGTGCCGGCGATCATGGCGCTTTCCGTGATCTCGATCGTCTACGGCGCCTGCCTCGCGCTGGTGCAGACCGACATCAAGAAGATCATCGCCTACTCGTCGATCAGCCATCTCGGCTACGTGATGCTGGGGCTCGCGAGCCTCGATCTCGTCGGCATCCAGGGCGCGGTGATCCAGATGGTGAGCCACGGGCTTACGGCCGCCGGCCTGTTCCTGATGGTCGGAATGATCTACGAGCGCTGCCACACGCGCGAGCTCGCGGCCTACGGCGGCCTCGCGAAGCTGCTGCCCGTCTATTCGGTGTTCTTCATGATCCTCACGCTGGCCTCGGTCGGCCTGCCGACGACCAGCGGGTTCACCGGTGAATTCCTGGTGCTGCTGGGCGCGTTCCGCGCGGCGTGGCAAATGCATGTCGCGGGCGCGACGCTGCCGCTGGTGCTCGCGTCGATCTCGGTGCTGGGCGTCGTGCTGGGCGCGCTCTACATGTTCCGCTTCGCTCAGGGATTCATGTTCGGCGCGGCCAAGGCGCCGCACATGCCGCTTTCCGATCTCGATCTGCGCGAGAAGACGATCCTCGCGATCATCGTCGCGGCCGTGTTCTGGCTGGGTCTTTTCCCCGAGGGCGCGATGCAGAAGACCGAGCAGGCCGCGAAGCAATACCGCGAGCTCGTGCTGACCGAGCGGCTGCCGGGAGGTGCGAAATGAGCTGGCAGTCGATCTTCGTCGCGATGCTGCCCGAGCACATCCTGCTCGCGGGCCTCCTCGCGCTGATCGCGCTCGAGATCGTCGTCGATCGCCCGCACGGGTCGCTCGGCATCGCGCTCGTCGCCGTGTGCGCGGCCGCGGTCGCCGCGCTTGCGCTCAACGTGAACGGCGTCCGCGCCGACCCGTTCCCCGGTCAGTATTCCGTCGTTCCCGGAACCTCGCTCGCCAAGGCGCTGGTGCTCGCCTTCGCGGTGCCGGTGCTGCTCTTCGCGCGCGAGGAGCGGACCAACATCCGCTTCTATCCGCTGCTGCTGTCCTCGCTCTACGGCTTCTGCCTCATCGTCTCGGCGGAGAGCTTCCTCACGCTGTTCCTCGGTCTCGAGCTGATGGCGCTGCCGGTGTACGTGCTGGTTCTGCTGGGATTCCGGCGCGCCGACAGCGCCGAGGCGGCGCTCAAGTACCTCGTGCTCGGCGGCACCGCGACGGCGCTCTTCCTGATGGGCGTCGCGCTGCTCTATGGCGGCGCGGGCTCGCTGTCGATCGCCGCGTTCGCGACGGCGCTGCATTCCTCTGACGTGATGGCGCGCGCCGCCGTGGTGCTCATCGTCGCCGCGTTCTTCGTCAAGGCGGCGATCGTGCCGTTCCACGCGTGGGCGCCCGACGCCTACGAGGGCGCGAGTGTGCCTGTCACCGCGTACATGGCGACGGTCATCAAGGCCGGCGTGCTGCTCGCCGTCGTGCGCCTGGTCGGGACCGAGCCGCTCTCGCCCGCGATGGCGGAAACGCTCGCGATCCTGCCGCTCGTGTCGATCGTGTGGGGCAATCTCACGGCGATGCGGCAGACGAGCTTCCGCCGGATGATCGCCTATTCGTCGATCGCGCACGCGGGCTATCTCTTCTATGCGTTCCTCGGCGACGGCGCTACGCGATACCAGGCCGTGGTGTTCTATCTCGTCGCCTACGGCCTCGCCAACCTGCTTGCGTTCGCGGCGCTGCCGCGCGGCGGCGACGACCGGTCGGGCGACCGGCTCGACGGCTTCAAGGGTCTGTTCCGGCGCCGACCCTACGCCGCGCTGATGATCGGCATCGCGATGCTGTCGCTGGCCGGCATTCCGCCGTTCCCGGGATTCATCGCCAAGTTCCTCATCTTCCGCAACGTGATCGCGGCGGGCTACACCACCTATGCGGTGCTCGGTCTTGTCGGAAGCTATCTCGGGATCTATTTCTACCTGCGTGTCATCCAGTTCATGTTCATGAGCGCGGACGAACCGGCGCAGGCCTCGGGCACCGTGCGCATTGCGCTCGCGGCGAGCGTGCTGACCCTCGTGCCGATCGCGCTCTTCGCGCTGTTCCCGGGATTCGTGCTGACGCGCCTCTGAGGATTGCCGCGCGGGGCGCCGCGGGCGGTCGCGCGGCCGCTCGCATTCCGCGGGACCGTCTTCCGTGCAGGACCGGCCCCGAAGCACCGCGGCGAACGCCGCGGATCCTGCCGACTACTGTTTCGGATAATTCGCGGGGGCGCTGACCGTCTGCGACGCGTCACCCGCGGCCGGAGCGACCGGCATCGCGTCCTGCATCGACTTGCCCGTCGGGCTTGCCCGGCGGTTCGCCGGCGCCTTCGGATAGCCCGCTTCGTCCAGCATCGCCGTCCATCGGGCCTCGGAGAAACCCTTCGCGAATTGCTTGTCGCCGATCTGCAGCACCGGCGCCTGCAGCTCGCCGGTGGCCTTCATCAGCTGCTCGGAGCCCTCCGGCGTGTCGACGGCAATCGACGTGTACGGCACGCCGCGGCGGTTGAGCAGCGCCTCGGCTGCGCGACAGACCTCGCCGCAGGGAAACGTGTAGAGCTTCACCGGAAAACGCTCGGTCGCCTCGCGGGTGGCGAGCGACATGTCGTCGCTCTGCACGAAGTTGCCGCCCAGCCGCTTGGCCTGGACGTCCTTGGCGGCATCGGGCGGCAGCCGGTCGGTGTAGACCACCTTGCCGTCCTTGTCGACGTACCGGTATACCTGCGCCTGCGCGAGCGCGCCGCCGGCCGCGAGGGCCACGGCGATGCCGCAAGCCATTGATACATAGGTCTTTCCGCGTGCCATGAATACTCCTCAGGCGGTGACTGTCATGCCATTATCATGCCATTATGCCGCAGAAGGGCATCGATTTGGGGCGCGCGGCCGCGGAAGGCCACGAAGGACTCGAGCGCAGGCCGGCTGCCGCCTCGTGCCAGCACTTCGTCCCGGAAGCGGGAGCCCGCCGCCGGCGAAAGCACGCCGGCCTCCTCGAACAGGCTGAACGCATCGGCGGAAAGCACCTCCGCCCATTTGTAGCTGTAGTAGCCCGCGGCGTAGCCGCCGGCGAAGATGTGGCGGAACGCGTGCATGAACCGGTCGTACGGCGCGCGCGGCGACACCGCGATCTCGCGCCTGACCTCGTCCTCGACGTCGCGCGGCGTGGCGGTGCCGGCGGGATCGTAGGTCGAGTGCAGCAGCATGTCGAACATCCCGAACTCCAGGTGGCGCACCGTCACGAGGCCGCTCTGGAAGTTCTTCGCGGCGATCATGCGATCGAACAGCGCACGCGGCAGCGGGAGACCGGTGTCGACGTGCGCCGTCATGTCCCGGAGCACGTCCCACTCCCAGCAGAAGTTCTCCATGAACTGGCTCGGCAGCTCGACTGCGTCCCATTCGACGCCGTGGATGCCCGACACGCCCGCCACGTCGACCTGCGTCAGCAACTGGTGCAGCCCGTGCCCGAACTCGTGGAAGATCGTCGTGACCTCGTCGTGCGTGAACGTGGCCGGGCGGCCGGGCTCCGGCGCGGAGAGGTTGCAGGTGAGATAGGCGACGGGATGCTGGACGCGGATGCCGATGCGGCGGCGATCGATCGCGGCATCCATCCACGCGCCGCCCTGCTTTCCGGCGCGCGCATAGAGGTCGAGATAGAACTCGCCGATTCTCGTGCCGGCCGCATCGCGGATCTCGAAAAAGCGCACGTCCGGATGCCAGGTCGCGGCCGTGGCCGGGCGGATGGAAATGCCGTAGAGCGTCTCGGCGACGCGAAAGAGGCCGGCGAGCACCTTCGGCTCGGGGAAATACTGGCGAACCTCCTGATCGGAGAATGCGTAGCGGTGCTCCTTGAGGCGCTCCGACGCGAACGCGAGGTCGTGCGCCTGCAGCTCCTCGATGCCGAGGGCCGTGCGCGCGAATTCCCTCAGCTCTGCAATGTCCCGTTGCGCGAACGGACGGGCCCTGACGTTCAACTCGCGCAGGAAGGTGATCACCTCCGCGGGGCTCTGCGCCATCTTCGGCACCAGCGAAAGCTCGGCGTAGTTGGCATAGCCCAGAAGCAGGGCCTCTTCGCGGCGCAGCGCGAGAATGCGCCGGATCACGGTGGTGTTGTCCCACTCGGGCTGCGCACCGAGCTCGGAGGCGCGCGTCGAATACGCGCGGTGCAGCGTGGCGCGCAGCTCGCGATTGGTCGCGTACTGCATCACCGGCAGGTACGACGGCATGCGCAGCGTGACCTTGCAGCCCGTCCGCCCGTCGGCGGCGGCCTCCGCTCGCGCGGTCCGCAGCACGTCCTCCGGGACGCCGGCGAGATCGGACGGCGTCTCGACATAGAGGGCCCAGTCGTTGGTGGCGTCGAGCACGTTGTCCTCGAACTGCGACGCGAGCGCGGACAGCTCTTCCTGCACGGCCTTGAAACGCGCCTTGGCGGCGTCGGGCAATTCCGCGCCGGACAGGCGAAAATCGCGAAGCTCGTTTTCCATCGCGCGCCGCTGCGCCGGATCCGCCGCCGCGAAGCCCGGGGATGCCGCCAGCGCGCGGTAGCGGCCGTACAGGCGGAGATCCTGCGCGAGATCGGTGTGGAAATCGGTGAGCCGCGGCAGGTTGGCGTTGTAGGCCTCGCGCAGCGCGGGCGAGTTCACGACGGCGTTGAGATGACTGACGGCGCCCCACGCGCGGTCGATGCGATCGAGCGCATCGTCGAGCGGAAGGACCACGTTGTCCCAAGTGGGCGCGGCGGCGTCGGTGGCGACGATTTCCGCGGCGGCGCGCGCGTCCTCCAGCAGCCGGTCGATCGCGGGCGTGACGTGCTCGGCCCGGATCGCGTCGAAGCGGGGCAGGCCCGAGAAATCGAGGAGCGGATTGTCGCGTGCGTTCACGTGGAGTCCTGTTAGCCTGCCGGTTTGTTCCTGCACCGAAGCGCGGCGTCGAGCTGCGCAAGGTCGGCGGGAGTGCCCACGTTCATCCAGTCGCCGTCGTAGCGCTCGCCGCTCACGATGCCGCGCGCGATCCACGCCTCCCACAGCGGAAGAAGTTTGATCCGCGTGTGGGGCTTTAGTTCAGCGAAGAGCGCCGTGTCGTGGAGCGCGATGTTGCCATAAACGAGCTTTTCCCCGCCGACCTCCCGCAGCATGCCGTCCGCGAGGAAGAAGTCGCCCGCCGGGTGGCGCGCCGAAGTCGGCACCATCACGAGGTGCGCGCGCGGAAGCGCGGGATCGCTCGCCATCGCCCTCGCGCGCGGCAGCAGCGATGCGTAGTCGAAGTCCGTGTGGATGTCGGCGCTGACGACGAGAAAGGGCCCGGGTGTGAGCAGGCGCAGCGCGGTTGCGATGCCGCCAGCGGTCTCGTAGGCGACGGGCTCCAGCGACCAGTGCAGCGAGACGCCGAACGCCGCGCCGTCGCCCAGGGCCGCGACGAGCTGCTCGGCGCGATGCGCGGCATTGACGACGATGTCGCGAAAGCCCGCGCGCGCGAGCGCCTCGATCTGCCAGACGATCAGCGGCTTGCCGCCCGCCTCGAGCAGCGGCTTCGGACACGCGTCGGACAGCGGGCGCATACGCTCGCCGCGGCCCGCGGCGAGAATCATCGCGCTTGCCTGCATGTCAGAAGGTGTATCCCGCGACCACCGGCCGCGCGTGGATGACGTCGAGAAGATTCGCGAGCGGGGCGAGCTCGCGGTAGCGTCCGCACGTGGCGCGAAGGTAGGCGAACACGCGCGGCATGTCGGCGAGGTAATCCGCCTTGCCGTCGCGGTGCGCGAGACGCGCGAAGATGCCGAGCACCTTCAGCTGGCGCTGCACGCCCATCCATTCGAAGTCGCGCCAGAACCCGGCGAAATCGGCGCCGACGGGCAGGCCCGCGTGACGCGCGCGCTCCCAGTAGCGCACGGACCAGTCGAGCTGGCGCGCCTCGTCCCAGTCGACGTAGGCGTCGCGCAGCAGCGAGACGAGGTCATAGGTGATCGGGCCTTCGACCGCGTCCTGGAAGTCCAGCACGCCGGGATTGGGCTCCGTGACCATCAGGTTGCGCGAGTGGTAGTCGCGGTGAACGAAGACGCGCGGCTGCGCGAGATTGTTGTCGAGGACCGCGCGGAACGCGCGCTCGAGATCGCCGCGCTGCGACGGCGTCAGCGTGATGCCGAGGTGACGGCCGACATACCAGTCGGGGAAGAGGTCGAGCTCGCGGCGCAGCAGCGCCTCGTCGTACGGCGGCAGCGCATCCGCCCGCGTCGCGCGCTGCCACAGAATCAGTGCATCGGTGGCCGCGGCGTAGAGGTCCGGCGCCGACGCGGCGTCGAGTGCCGCAAGGTACGTGCGATTGCCGAGGTCGGTCAGCAGCAGGAATCCGCGCGGAAGATCCGCGGCGAGCACGGCGGGCGCATGGACCCCCGCGTCCCGCAGCAGCTGCGCGACATGGACGAACGGAGCGCAGTCCTCCATCGGCGGCGGCGCATCCATCGCGATCAGCGTCGCGTGTCCCTGCCATGCCACGGGAGGGACGATGCGGAAATAGCGCCGGAAGCTTGCGTCGGCGGATGCCGGGGCGATGTGGAAGTCGCCGCTGCCGACGACATCGGCAGCCCACGCCGTCAGCGTTTCGAAACGCAGGTCGGGGGCGCCGCTGGAGACGCTGGCATCGGTCACGGTCGGGTCGGAGCAGGACGGCAGCGACGTGAAACGGGCGGCGGCGCGGCGCGCGGGTCCGGGATCGCGGCGCATCACGTTAGAATGCGGCATCTTACCATCGCGCTTCGCCGCGTCGCTTCATCTCCCGATGCCCTTCCGGCCGTCCCTGCTGATGCTGGCCCTCCTTTCCGTGCTCGCGCCGGCGCGGGCGATGGCGCAGGCCGATGCGTCCGACGCTTCGCTGCCGCAGCCTGAACTCAAGCTGGCACCTGCCCTCGTGCCCCCGCCGCTGCGCGGCGCGCCCCCGCCTGCCGGCGCGCCCACCCCGGGCACGGCACCGTCGCAGACACTGCCGCTGAAGCTCGCTCCGATCGACGTCGGCAACTCGACCATCTTCCTCCGCGCGGAACAGATCGAGGGCGTCGGCGAGCAGTACGTCGAGGCGTCCGGCAAGGTGGAGCTGCGCACGCGGCGCGACACCGTGCTGGCCGAGTGGCTGCGCTACGACTTTCCGCAACAGGAAGTCTGGGCCAAGGGCGACGTCGTGATCCGCCACGGCCTCGACTGGATGAGCGGCCCCGAGGTTCGCTACAGGCGCGACACCGAGACCGGCTTTTTCACCGATCCGACATTCTACGTCGGCGAGACGGGCGGTCGTGGCAGCGCGGCGGAACTCGCGTTCGTCGGGCCGGACCAATACAAGATCACCGCCGCGAGCTACACCACGTGCGTGGCGCCGAACGAGGACTGGTACATCCGGATGGGCGAGCTCGACGTCGACAAGGCGAAGATGGAAGGCACGGGTCACGACGCGACGCTCAACTTCCTCGGCGCCCCGGTCGCCTATACGCCGTGGCTCGACTTTCCGCTGTCGAACGACCGCAAGTCGGGGTTCCTCACGCCGATCATGGGCTCGTCCGGGACGCGGGGCCTCGAATACGCGCAGCCGTATTATTTCAACCTCGCGCCCAACTACGACGCGACGCTGATCGCGCACGAAATGACCAAGCGCGGCCTGCAGTTCGCCGCCCAGGGGCGCTACCTTTTCGAGAACGCGAATGGTGAGGCCGATGTCGCCTTTCTCGATCACGACCAGCAGACGGGCACGAACCGCTATGCGATGTCGTGGCAGCACAACCAAACCTTCGCCGAAGTCCCCGGCCTCGCCGCGTTCTGGAATCTCAACAAGGTCTCCGACAACACCTACTTCACCGACCTTTCCGACCGCGTCGGACTCACGTCGCAGACGACATTGCCGCGCGTGGGCGGCTTTTCCTATACGAGTGGGCCGTGGCAGGTCATCGCGCAGGCGCAGGCGTTCCAGACGCTGGCCGATCCGACCGTGCCGCCGGGCCCGCCGCCGTACAACCGCGTGCCGCAGCTGTACGCGTCGCTGCAGGAGACGGATTTCGCAGGCCTCACGTTTTCCGGACACGCGGAGTACGCGGACTTCCGCAATCCCGTGCTGGTCGAAGGACAGCGCGCCTACGCGTGGCCGACCGTCGGTTTCCAGCGCCAGGGGTCCGCCTGGTTCTTCAATGCGCAGGCCGGTGTGCACGCTCGGACGTACGAGCTCGACAGCGCGACGCCGGACCGGACGCACCTCGACTACGTGATTCCGATCACATCGGTCGATGCGGGCCTCACGTTCGAGCGCGACTGGGACGTCTTCGGCGAGAGCTTCATCCAGACTCTGGAGCCGCGCGCGTACTACGTGTACGTGCCGTACAGGAACCAGAGCGCTGCGCCGATCTTCGACACCGCACTCGACGACTACAACTTCTCGCAGCTCTTCAGCCCCAACCGCTACCTCGGCAACGACCGCATCGGCGACGCGAACCAGCTGACGCTGGCGCTCTCGTCGCGGCTGCTCGATCCCGCCACCGGCGCCGAGCGGCTGCGACTGGTGCTCGGCGAGCGCTTCTACTTCCAGGCCCAGCAGGTAGTGCTGAACGAGGTGCCGCGCGCGGCGTCGTCGTCCGACCTCCTGGTGGGTGCCGAGGGCCGCCTGTCCGACGTCTGGGCGCTGACCGGCCTGTGGCAGTACAACTTCGACACGTCGCAGACGGAAAAGCTCGACGCGGCAGTGCGTTACACGCCGGCGATCGGCAAGGTCGTCAACGTCGTCTACCGGTATTCGCGGCTCCTCGTCGACGAGAGCGGCCTCCCGGCGCCGCTGAAGCAATTCGACGTCTCGGCGGAGTGGCCGATCAACGGCAGCTGGACCGCGCTCGGTCGCTGGAACTACTCGCTGATCGACAGCAAGACGCTGGAGGCCGAGGCCGGCATCGAGTACAATGCCGGGTGCTGGACCCTGCGGGTGGTCGGCCAGCGGCTCACCACGACGACGCAAACGACGACCAATTCCGTTTACGTCCAGATCGAGCTCAACGGGCTCGCCCGGTTCGGCAACAATCCGCTGGACCTCCTCCGCCGCAGCATCCCGGGCTACCAGAAGACCAACGATCCTGCGGTCGGATTGCGCGACCGCTACAACGAGTTCACCGAGTTCTAGAGGCACGCATGTCCGACTTCCGCTTCGCGCGCGCCGCCGCCGCCACCCTGGCGCTCGCGGCCGCCCTCGCCGCCGCGGCCGTGGCGGCGCAGTCCGCCGCGCCGGTGCGCACGCCGCCGCCCCGCATCGTGCAGCCATCGACGCCGACGCGCTCCGATGGCACGATCACGCTCGACCGCGTCGTCGCGATCGTCAACGACGAGGCGCTGACGCAGAACGAGATCGACGAGCAGAAGAAGATTGCGCTCGCGCAGATGAAGGCGCAGAACGTGACGCCGCCCAGCGCCGACACGCTGGACAAGCAGGTGCTGGAGCGGCTCATCACCGAGCGCGCGCTGCTGCAGTTCGCGAAGGAGTCGGGCGTGCGCGTCGACGACACCCAGGTCGAGCGCACGATCGCGCGGATCGCGCAGGACAACAAGATGACGCCGGAGGAGTTCCGCAAGGCGCTGGAAAAGGACGGCACGTCCTACGCCAAATTCCGCGAGGACATCCGCAACGAGATCACCATCCAGCGGCTGCGCGAGCGCGACGTCGACGGCCGGGTCACCGTCAGCGAATCCGAGGTCGACAATTTCCTTGCGACGCAGGACGCGCAGGCGGGCGGCGACGTCGAATACCGGCTCTCGCACATCCTGGTCCTCGTTCCGGAGCAGGCTTCGCCCGACCAGATCGAGGCCAAGCGCGCGCGCGCCGAGGAGGCGCTGAAGGAGATCAAGGGCGGCGCCGAGTTCGCCCAGGTCGCCGCCGGATTCTCCGACGCGCAGGACGCGCTGCAGGGCGGCGCGCTCGGCTGGCGCGCGCCGGCGCGGATGCCGACGGTGTTCGCCGAGGTAGTGCGCACGATGAAGCCCGGCGACGTGTCGGCGGTGCTGCGCTCGGCGAACGGCTTTCACATCGTGAAGGTGCAGGAGGTGCGCAGCCGCGACACGCCGACGATCGTCGAGCAGACGCACGCGCGGCACATCCTCATCAAGGTCAACGAGATCGTGTCGGATTCGGACGCGAAGACGCGCATCGAGCGCATCCGCGACCGCATCGAGAGCGGCGCAAAGTTCGAGGATCAGGCCAAGCTCAACTCGGACGACGGCAGCGCCGCCAGCGGCGGCGACCTCGGCTGGGTGTCGCCGGGCGACACGGTGCCGCCGTTCGAGGAGGCGATGAACAAGCTGAAGATCAACGAGCTCTCGCAGCCGGTGCGCACGACCTTCGGCTGGCACCTGATCCAGGTGACCGGGCGCCGCACGCAGGACATCACCGCCGAGCGGCGGCGCGACCAGGCGCGCATGGCGCTGCGCCAGCGCAAGTCCGACGAGATGTTCCAGGACTGGCTGCGGCAGACGCGCGACCGCACGTATGTCGAGATCAAGACCGACGAGCGCTAGCGGACCGTCATAAATCTGCTGCGGGTCCAGTCTGCTTCGTTCCGCGGGCGCGCGAAATCCTCACGTACTTGCAGGTACGCTGCGGTTTCGCGCCCCCGCGCGCCTCGCATCCCGGCCTCCTCGTGACGATTTCTGACGGCCCGTCGACTCAGCAGCCGGCGCGCGCGGCTTAACCGATCCGCCCGACGGCTCAGCCGGGACGCGCGCGCTGCATCAGGAGCTCGCGCTCGCCGTTGGCGACGTCGATCGGCCGCAGCGCGCGAAACCCCGCCTTCATGAAAGCACGGACCGACGACAGGTTGTCGTTGCGGGGACACGCATAGCAGTTGCGCGCGTCGAACACGGGCCAGACGATTTCCTCGACGGCCGCGGCAATCACGCGGCGGCCGAGTCCGCGGCCCGTGTATTCGATTTCGCCGATCAGCACGTCGATCGCGGCGTCGTCCGACGCGTCGCCGACGGCGGCGCGGTAGTCGGGAAAATCGGCAACGCGATAGACCTGGACATAGCCGATCGGCTTGCCGTCGGCGGCGGCGACGTACCCCCGCACGGGTTCGGATCCGGCAATGCGCGGACCGTACTTCGCCGCAATCTCTTCGGCCGTCGTCGGTACGCGCGAATAGCCGGCGACCACGTGTGGCGCGTTGAGCCAGCGATGCAGCAGCGGCAGGTCGTCGGCGGCGAGCGGCGCAAAGCGCACGCGCCATTGGTCGGCGCGCGTCGTAGCGTCGCCGTTCGTGCCGAGGGCGGTGTCGAGATTCATGCGGCGGTGACGCCGGCAGCGGCTACGAAACGGCGCTCAATCCGGCTGATAGACGTACGCCGGCATCGGCAGCCGCGCCTCGTCCATCCGCTTGCGCGCCGCGAGCTCCTGCGGGCGCTTGTCCCACCAGATCGCGCGTCCGTCGCGCTTGTCCTTCGCGAGCTCCGGCTGCTCCTGCTGCAGCTTGCGCAGGAAGAGCGCCTGCTCGGATTCATAGTGACGGGAGGGAAGGAACATGGCGTGCCCGCGGTTCGATGGATGGAAACGGCGCGACGTGAGGATTCTATCACTTCGCCGCGTCGGCAACGCTGCGCGGCGCGCGCGCATGCGGCCCTGCAACAATCTCGAAACGAAACAGGCGGCAATCGATATTCCCGTTGAACAGAGGGGTTTTCCTCGACGGCTTCAGCCCGATCAGTTTGGCGAGGCGAAGGTCGCCGGTGAGAAGGCAGGCAGTCCATCCCGGAAAGCGCTGCTTCAGCGCGTCGCCCAGCCTCGGATAGAACGCGGCGAGTTCGGCGTCGTCGCCGAGGCGCAGGCCATAGGGCGGATTGGCGATCAGGATGCCGTGGTCGCGCGGTGCGGCGCGCTCCAGCACGTCGGACTGCGTCACATCGATCCAGCCGGCGACGCCCGCCATCGCCGCGTTGCTGCGGCAATGCGCGAGCGCAGCGGGGGCGGTGTCGCTTGCAAAAATTTCAATTGACGACGGCGCCGGGCGCACGCGGTCGTGCGCGCGCTGGCGTATCCGCTGCCATGTCGGGCCGTCGAACCAGGCGAGCTTCTGGAAGCCGAAGGTGCGCGCGAGGCCGGGCGCGCGATCGGCTGCGATCAGCGCCGCCTCGATCGCGATCGTGCCGCTGCCGCACATCGGGTCGAGCAGCGGCGTGCGCCGGGGTCCACCCGGAGAGCGCGATCAGTCCGGCGGCAAGGTTCTCGCGCAGCGGCGCGCCCTCGGCGTCGCGCCGGTAGCCGCGCTTGAAGAGCGCCTCGCCCGACGTGTCGAGATAGAGCGTGGCTTCGCGCTCGGTGAGGAACGCGTGCACGCGCACGTCGGGGCGCAGCTTCGCGACGGACGGACGTCGTCCGGCCGCGTCGCGGAAACGGTCGCAGACCGCGTCCTTCACCTTGAGCGTCGCGAATTCGAGGCTTTGCAGCGGCGAGCTGGTCGCCGCGACGTCGACGCGCATCGTGCGGCCGACATTGAAATGCGTGCCCCAGTCCACGCTTTTCGCCAGCGCGTAGAGCTCGTTCTCGTTGCGACAGCGCCCATGCGCAACCTGCCACAGGATGCGGCTCGCGAGTCGCGATTCGAGATTGGCGCGATAGGCGAGCGAGCGCTCGCCGGAAAAGCTGACACCGCCGTCGGCAGGCGCAACGTACTGCGCGTCGAGCGCCGTCAGCTCGGCCGCGAGCGGCGCTTCCAGCCCGCGCGGGCAGGGCGCGAAGAAGCGCTCGATCATTTGAGCAGCCGCCGCCGCGTCAGCACGAGCGCGACGTAGTAGGCGGCGAACGCATAGGCGAGGAGCACGGCGACGTGAAGGAGGATGTTGCCGGGCACGATGCCGGCCACGAGGGGCCGCGCGAGGTCGATCGCGTGCTTCAGCGGCAGGAACGCGGCGACGCCCTGCAGCGCGGCAGGCATCTGGTCGACCGGAAAGAACACGCCGCACAGGAGCAGCATCGGCGTCAGCACCAGCGTGAAGAAATACGTGAAGAAATCGTACGACGGCGCGAGCGCGTTCATCACGAGCCCGCAGCGCGCCGAAGGTGAGGCCGACGGCGAAGCCGAGCGGGATGATCCACAGCGCGAGCCACGAATGGCCGAAGCCCAGCGCCACGATCACCGCGAGGATCGCCGCGGTCGACACGACCGCCTTCGACGCGGTCCAGATCCATTCGGCGAGCATCACGTCGTCGAGCGACAGCGGCGCGTTGATGATCGCCTCCCACGTCCGCTGCACGTGCATCCGCGAGAACGCCGAATACATCGCCTCGAAGCTCGACGTGAACATCGCGCTCTGGCACACCATGCCGGTGCCGATGAACGCGATGTACTTCATGCCGCCGACCTCGGGCACGAACGCGCCGATGCCGTAGCCCAGCGCCACCATGTAGAGCAGCGGATCGGCGATGTTGCCGAGCACGCTCGCGATCGCGAGCTTGCGCCAGACGAGCAGGTTGCGCTGCCACACCGCGGTGAAGCGCAGCGACAGTTCGGGCAGCCGGTAGATTCGCGTCGTCGTCATCACGGCCTAATCGCGCAGCTCGCGGCCGGTGAGCTTGATGAAGAGATCCTCGAGGTTCGCCGGCCGGTGCAGATAGCGGACGCCCGGCGCGTGCGCGAGCGCCGCGAGCAGAGGCTGCGGATCGGTGGCGTAGCAGAACGCGGTCTCGCCGGCGATCTCGAGTCGCGATGCGAGCGCACGGCCCTGCGCGTTCGCCCACGCGCGGGCGTCGTCGCCGAACACCTCGATCACCTCGGGCTCGACTTCCGCCTCGATCAGCCGCCGCGGCGTGTCGCAGGCGATCAGCGTGCCGTGGTCGATCACCGCGAGGCGCGTCGCGAGACGCTCCGCCTCGTCCATGAAATGCGTGGTGAGGAGGATCGTCTTGCCCTGCGAGAGCAGCTGGCGCAGGCCGTCCCAGATGAGATGGCGCGCCTGCGGGTCGAGGCCGGTGGTCGGCTCGTCGAGGATGAGGAGCTCGGGATCGTTGACGAGCGCGCGGGCGAGCGTGAGGCGCCGCTTCATGCCGCCCGACAGCATCCGGATCCCCATCTTTTCCTTGCCGCCCAGCCCCGCGAACTCGAGGAGCTTCGGGATCCGTGCGGCGAGCGTCGCGCGGTCGACGCCGAAATAGCGGCCGTAGATCCGCAGATTCTCGGCGACGGTGAAATCGGGGTCGAGGTTGTCGACCTGCGGCACGACCCCGACGCGGATCCGCGCGACCCGCGCGGCCTCCGGGACCGGCTGCCCGACCATCTCGATCGTTCCGCCGTCGGGGTCGATGAGCCCGAGGCAGCAGCGCAGCGTCGTCGTCTTGCCGGCGCCGTTGGGACCGAGCAGCGCGAAGCATTCGCCGCGGCGGATCTCGAACGAGAGGCCGCGCACGACTTCATTGGCGCCGTAGAACTTGCGCAGCGCATCGACACGAAGCACGACGTCGCGCACCGCGGGCGTGACCGATGCCGCCGGCCGCGTCCGCACCATCGTCGCTGGAACTTCGGGCGTCATGCGGGTTGCGGCGAAGGTGCGCGCGCGCGCCACATGCCGGAGATCACCGCCTGCAGCTGCGGCAGGCGGCCGTGGAAGAAATGGCCGCAGCCGGGAAACACGGTGACCGGCAGCGCCTGCGGCCGCGCCCACGCGAGCACGTCGGCGAGCGGCACGACGTCGTCCTCCTCGCCGTGGATGACGATCGTGTCCGGCGCGACGGCCGCCGCTCCGATTCGCTGCACGGCAGGCGCCGACCAGCACGAGGCGCTCCGCAGCGACGTCGGCGGAAAGGCGCGCCTGCACGAACGTCCCGAACGAGAACCCTGCGAGCACGACGGGGAGCGGAGCGTCGGTTCCGAAGCGCTGCTGCGCGTAGGCAAGCGCCGCGCGCGCGTCGTCGGTTTCACCCGCGCCGTCGTCGAAGGCGCCTTCGGATCGGCCGACGCCGCGGAAGTTGAAGCGAATGCTGACGTAGCCGAGCGCGAAGAATGTCTTCGCGAGCGTCTGCGCGACCTTGTTGTCGAGCGTGCCGCCCTGCAGCGGATGCGGATGCGCGACCAGCGCGATGCCGCGCGGCGCTCCGGTGTCGGGCGCGTTGACGACGACTTCGAGCGCACCTGCGGGGCCGTCGATGACGAGCCGCTCGGTCGTGCGCGGCGTCAAATGCGCAGCCTCTCGACGATCTCGCCGCTTCAGTACGTGGCGGTCGATGATCTCGTCGATGTCGGAGCGGTCGACGTAGGTGTACCAGACGCCTTCCGGGTAGACCACGAGAACCGGACCTTCCTCGCAGCGGTCGAGGCAGCCGGCGCGGTTGATCCGGATCCTGCCCTTGCCGCTCTGGCCGAGTGCCTTGACGCGGTCCTTCGCGTACGCGGCCAGCGCAGCCGCGCCGTGATTGGCGCAGCAGGCCTCCGGGGCATCGCGCTGGTTGCAGCAGAAGAAGACGTGACGCTGGTAGTAGCTCATGCGCGTTGGGGGATTCGCCACATTGGTCCTGCCGGCGCCGCGCAGGTGCCCGTGGCCGAGCCGGTAATTATAGCGGACGGATGTTTCCCGGGCGGCCGCCGCAGGGCGGGGCGGCGGACGCTCCGATATAATCGCTGGCGGTCCCGGACGGCGTTCGGGCGCATCCCCTCGCCTCCCCGACAACTCCGTGAAGCTCTATCGCCGGCTCCTGCGCTACGTGCGTCCGCACCGCCTCGTGTTCGTCGCGGCGGTCGCCGGCATGCTGCTCGCCGCCTCGACCGACGTGATCCTGTTCCAGATCGTGCGGCCGGCGCTGAACAACATCGGCGCGATCACGCCCGAGCAGACGGCGTGGCTCCCCGCGATGATCGTCGGTGTTTTCGCGCTGCGCGGGATCGGCTCGTACGCGAGCGAATACGGGCTCGCGTGGATCGGCTCGCGCGTCGTGTTCGACCTCCGCGGCGAGGCCTCCGAGCATCTGCTGCGGCTGCCGACGCCGTTCTACGACGCGAGCTCGGCGGGACGCCTGCTGTCCAAGGTCACGTACGACGCGCAGCAGATCGCGACGACCGCCTCCGAGGCGATCACGATCAGCATCCGCAACACGCTGACGATCGCGATCATGCTGGCGTACCTGCTCTACCTCAACTGGCAACTGACGCTGATCGCATTCGCCGCGCTGCCGCTCGTCGGATTCACGATCCGCAAGATCAACAAGCGGATCAAGCGCGTCAGCGTGATGGTGCAGGAGCGCACCGGCAACCTCACCCACGTGCTCGAGGAGGCGATCGGCGCGCACCGCGTGGTCAAGGTGTTCGGCGGCGAAGGCTATGAAGGCGCGCGGCTGCGCGAGGCCGCCAACAAGCTGCGCCTCGCGACGGCGAAGCAGGCGGCGGCGGCGGCGCTCGGCACGCCGATCAACCAGATCATCCTGTCGGTGGCGGTCGGCGCCATCGTCTGGTTCGCCGTGCGGCAAAACGCCGCCGGCACGTACGGCGCCGGCGACTTCATCGTCTACGTCGTCGCGCTTCTGCATCTTCTCAACACACTGAAGGCGCTCACCAACGTCACCGGCACGATCCAGCGCGGGCTCACCGCCGCGGAGAGCGTGTTCGCGCTGATCGACGAGCCGCCCGAGGTCGACACGGGCAGCGTCACGCTCGGACGCGCGCGCGGCGGCATCCGGTTCGAGCACGTGACCAAGCGCTACCACCCCGATGCGCCGGTCGCGCTGGAGGACGTCGATCTCGAGATCGCTCCGGGCGCGTCGGTGGCGCTGGTCGGGCCCTCGGGCGGCGGCAAGACCACGCTCGTCAACCTGATCCCGCGCTTCTACACGCCCACCGGCGGCCGGGTGCTGCTCGACGGCATCGACCTCACGCAGATCCGCCTCACCGATCTCCGCCGCCAGATCGCACTGGTGAGCCAGGACATCGTGCTGTTCAACGACACGATCGCCGCGAACATCGCGTACGGCGCAATGGTCGGCGCCTCACAGGAGGCGATCGAGCGCGCGGCGGAGGCGGCCAACGCCCTCGACTTCATCCGCGCGCAGCAGCACGGCTTCGAGACCGTCGTCGGCGAGCGCGGGATCAGGCTTTCCGGCGGGCAGCGCCAGCGCATCGCCATTGCGCGCGCGATTCTGAAGGACGCGCCGATCCTGATCCTCGACGAGGCGACGTCCGCGCTCGACAACGAATCGGAACGGCTGATCCAGGCGGCACTTGATCAGCTGATGAAGGGCCGCACCACCATCGTGATCGCGCACCGGCTGTCGACGATCGAGCACTGCGATCGCATCATCGTGCTCGACGCGGGCCGCGTCGTCGAGCAGGGGACGCATATCGAGCTCCTCGCGCGCGCCGGCGTCTACGCCCGGCTGCACTCGCGGCAGTTCCGCGACGACGAGTAGATTCTCGAATTGGCGCCCGTTAGGGGAGCAAACAGCGATGCGCACCATCGAGCCGCACAAGGCCATTGCGCTGATCGCCTTCGTCTTCGCCGCGTTCACTACCGGCGCCGCCTGCGGCGCAATCCCGGCAAGCGAGCGCGCCGCGCTTCTGAGTCTCTATGCCAGTACGAACGGCGGCACCTGGAGTCGGGGCAGCACCAGCTGGAATGGCCCCGCGGGAACCGAATGTACATGGGTGGGAATCCAGTGCGATGCCGGCGGGACGACCGTTACCGAAATTCAGCTGAGCGCCAACAATCTAACGGGCAGCCTCCCGGGAAATCTGAACGACCTTACGAATCTGCGCAGGTTCGAAGTCGCATCGAACCTCATTGCCGGAGCAATCCCGGCACTTACGGGGCTCACGAAGCTGGAGGTCCTGAACGTCGAGGACAACCGACTGACGGGATCGATTCCCGCGCTCACCGGATTGTCGAGCCTCACGACGATCTACGTATTCAACAACCAGCTCACCGGCACTATTCCCGAACTCGCCGGGTTAACGGAGCTGGATGATTTCGTGGCTCACGCCAATCAGCTTTCCGGTCCGATCCCCGCACTCGCAGGCCTGACGAAGCTGGTCGAGTTTTCCGTCGAGGACAATCAGCTGACCGGCGCGATCCCAGCGCTCGCGGGGCTCACGAAGCTGCAATTCTTCATTGCGTCGCGCAACCAGCTTGTGGGGCCCATTCCGGAGCTCGCCGACCTGACGAGCCTGCACAATTTCGCAGTTCAGGACAACCACATTGTCGGTCCGATTCCGTCGCTGACGGGGTTGACGAAGCTGCAGTATTTCTACGCCCAGAATAACAATCTGACGGGGTCGACGCCGGCGCTCACGGGCCTCACGAATCTCCAATTTTTCCTGGTTGCGAACAACCAGCTCGACGGGTCCATCGGCGCATTGGCCGGAGTGACGAACCTCCTCGCCTTCGACGCGAGCAACAATCGTCTGACGGGTTTCATCCCCATGCTCAATGGCCTTGGCCGATTGGGAGCCTTTGAGGTTGGCGGCAACCAGCTCGTGGGCGACGCACCTGCCGTGCCCGCGCCGAATAGCCTGGCGAAAGGCCAATCGAGTCTCTGCCCCAATCGCCTCAACCATGTGACGGACGTCGCGTGGGACACCGCGACCGGACAATCGCCGTGGTACACGCTTTGCACTTCCGCAGGCATACCCAATCCGCCGTCCGGCGCGACGCCGAATTATCAAGGGCTGTGGTGGAATGCGAGCGAATCCGGATGGGGCGTCAACCTGGCCCACCAGGGCAACCGGATCTTCGCGACCTGGTATACGTACGATACGGGCGGCACGGCCTTCTGGCTTTCGATGCTCGCCACCCAAACGACGCCTTCCGGCGGGGTTTACGTCGGCGATGTCTATTCCGATATCGGGCCGCCCTTCAATAGCTTCGTGGGGAGTGCAAGCGCGAACAAGGTCGGCACAGGTTCGCTCACATTCACCGGTGTCGATGCCGGTTCATTCAGCTACAGCGTTTCCGCCGGCGGCGCATCGAACGTAACGCAGACGAAGGCAATCACGCGCTTTGTGCTTGACCCCGGGACTTCGAGGCCGATTTGCGCCTACAGCTCCGCGCCCGATCTGGCGGGGGCGGCGAATTACCAGGACCTCTGGTGGACTCCTTCGGAACCAGGTTGGGGGATCAACCTGGCCCATCAGGGCAATCAGATCTATGCGACCTGGTACACCTTTGCGCCCAAGACCGCTGGCAATGCAAATCCTCCGATATGGCTCTCCGGGCTGCTGACCCGGGAGAACGTCATGTACGACGTGTTTCAGGGACCACTTACATCGACATCGGGGCCGCGGTTCGACGCCTATGCCCCGCCGTTCACGACGCAACGGATTGGCGACGGCCAGCTGGTTTTCGTCGACGGAAACCACGCGACGTTTACATATCAGACTTCCGGAATAGGCTCGTGGCCGGACGTACGTCAGACCAAATTGATCACCCGATTCCTGTTCGCCCCGACGGGCGGGACGACCTGTCAGTAGTGCAGCAAATCCGGGTCCCCGGCGGCGAAGACCGGTGGATATCGGATCACGCGATGCGACGGAGGCGCATCCTCGCACGGCGCGCGCACACCGAGCTACTCGCGCGCGCCGGCGTCTACGCCCGGCTGCACTCGCGGCAGTTTCGCGACGAGTAGCCGGGGCGCCCGCCAGTCCGACTCAGCGCGTGGGTGTGTCGCGCGCCGCGGCAACCGCGCGTTTTTTTGCGGCCCGCCCTGTTGTGCACGTGCTTCCGCGCGGCAAAGGTACGTCCCCGGCACTCCAAAAACAGTGCTTGACAGGCAAGCAATCACTTGCATATCATTCAGGCAAGTGATTACTTGCCTATAGGCCTCCATGGCCAACCGGTCTCATGACACCGATCTGCTTTTCAAGGCCCTCGCCGATCCCGGCCGGCGCAAGCTGCTGGACCTGCTCCATGCACACGACGGCCGCACCCTCAACGATCTGTGCGATCACCTCGACATGACGCGGCAGGGCGTGACGCAGCACCTCGGTGTGCTGGAGACGGCGAACCTGGTGGCCACGATGTGGCGCGGCCGTGAAAAGCTGCACTTCCTCAATCCGGTGCCGCTGCAGGAGATCTATGAGCGCTGGATCGCGAAGTTCGAAAAGCCGCGCCTGAAGGCGCTGTCGGATCTCAAACGACGACTGGAGAAAGCCAATGGCTAAGTCGACCTTTGTCTACGTGACCTACATCCGCACGACGCCAGAGAGGCTGTGGTCCGCATTGACCGACGGGGAGTTCATGAAGCAGTACTGGTTCGGCATGCGTGGCGATAGCGAGTGGATGGCAGGCTCGCCATGGAAGCTGGTGTCCGGCGACGGCCAGATCTACGATGCCGGCGAGATCGTCGAGGCCCTGCCGCCACGGCGTCTCGTGATCCGCTGGCAGAACCAGTGGAAGCCCGAGCTCAAGGCGGAAGGCAACTCGCTATGCACGATGGAACTCGAACCCAGTGGACCTGCGGTCAAGCTCTCCATCACCCACACGATCGAGCGCGAGCCTTCGAAATTCATCGAGGCGGTGTCCGGTGGCTGGCCGAAGGTCATCTCGAACCTCAAGTCGCTGCTCGAGACCGGCTCCGCCGTCTTGCAGGATCCCTATCCCAGCAGAAGCGCCAACTCTGCAAACTAGAGGGCATGCTTGGGAACCGAACGCCGCATGCAGTGAAGCGAGGGACCGCACGCGTGGCAGCAAACGGTTCGCTGCCCGCGTTTGGTCGGCGCGACGTGCCTCAGTGGACGAGCAGGATCCAGTACAGGATCAGGCCGACCATTCCCCACTTGACCGCGTAGTACGCGATCTCGCTCTTGCGCTTCAGCGCCTTGCCGACGAGCCGCAGCCGATACACGATCTCGAAGATCCGGTTGAGGATGCCGACGTGATCGCCGACAGCGTTGTCGGTCTGGCTCGCGCGCATCCACGTGAGCTCGACCCAGTGGTTGATCGTTCGCATCACCCGGTTGGTCAGCGGACGCTCGATGTCGCAGAACAGGATGAGCCGCGGCTGATCGGTCCTGTTCTCGGCCCAGTGGATGAAGGTCTCGTCGAACACGACGGCCTCGCCGTCGCGCCAGTGGTAGGGCTCGCCGTCGACGATGATCTGGCACGCCTCCGAGTTGGGCGTCGCGAGCCCGAGGTGATAGCGGAGCGCGCCGGCGAACGGGTCGCGGTGGCGGCCGATGTCGCCGCCCGGCGGCAGCAGCGCGAACATCGCGGCGTTGACGGTCGGGATCGACTGCACGAGTGCCACGGTCTTCGGACAGAGCGACAGCGCCGAGGGCAGCGGCGCGTCGTACCACTTGACGAAGAAGCGCTTCCAGCCGCGGCGATAGAGCGAATTGAAGCCAAGGTCGTTGTAGGAAACGGCGGCGCGGATGTGGCCGTTGGCAACGAGCGCCAGCCCTTCCTCGCGCAGCGCCTGCCAGTTGTCGGTGAGCTTGGATAGCTCCGGAAACGTGTCGATGCTGACGAACGGCCGGTTCGGCACCGCTGAGAAGAAGTACATCAGCACGTTGTACGGCGCCACCAGCGTCGAATGGTCGGTCAGCTGGCGCAGCAGCGGATGTCGCACGCGCCCGCGCAGGTGCACGTACGTCGCCGACGCGACCAGGAGGTAGAACGCGACGAGCTTGGGAGTGAGGAGTACGGCGAGGGTTTCCGTCATGGCGAGGTGCGGCAGGCCGGGGAGGCGGTCGCCATGACTGCGATTTTACGCGACGGGTGCGTGATTCGCGGGCTCATGTGCGAATTCCGCCACGCTTTCGCGTGGCTGCCACCGTCTTCCAGCGCCGGTGCACCCAATACCATTGCTCGGGGTGGCGCAGCACCAGCCGCTCGAGCGCCGCGTTGTAGGCGCGTGTATTGCGCCGGATCGCCTCGTTCGTGTCGGCGTGCTCGATCGGCGCCATCGGTGCCTCGAAGCGCAGCACGTGCCGACCGTCGGGCTCGCGCCAGCTCGACGCCGCCACCACCGGAGCGCCGGTGGTGAGCGCGATGATTGCGAGGCTCCTGAACGTCCACGCGGGAGCGTCGAAGAAATCGACTTCGATCCCGTCGGGCGGGCGCGCGTGCTGGTCGAATGGAAACACGATCATGTCGCCGCGCTCCAGCACTTCGAGCATCGCCTCGAGCGAGCCGCGCTTCCCTAGAACGCCGAAGCCGGCGCGCTCGAAGCGCCTTGTGACGATCGCGTCGAGCCACTTCGGCTTCACAGCGCGGCGCACGAAGTGAAACCGGCCGCGCACCTCCGGATAGTTGCCGATGCCCGCAATCGTCGCGACCTCCCAGTTGCCGAAATGGCCCGTCAGGACGAGTGCGCCCTTGCCCTGCGCCAGTGCCGCGACCAGCAGATCAATGTTCTCGACGCGAACCATCGCGGTCTTGCGCTCGCGCGACAGCCACCGGAAGCGGAAGAATTCGCCGACGAGCCGTGCGAGGTGCCCGTAGTGCGCCTGGGCGAGGCGCAGGATTTCGGCCTCGTCGATGCGATCGCCGTAGACGCGGCGCAGGTTCGCGAGCACGACGTCGCGCCGGAACGGAAGCAGGTGATAGAGAAGTGCACCTATCAGCGGGACGCCGGTGGCGGCCGGCTGCGCGAGCGCCACCGCGGACGCGCGCTCGCGATCGTGCGTGAGTGAAAGCCCGATCGAAGCGATGCGGTAACGGTCGAGCAGCGCACGCGCATCGGCGGAGAGCTCTACCTGCGGTGCGCCGTAGTTGTCGCGCGCCACCGAGAAATCGGCATCGGCGATCTTCCCGAGCGCGGCCTCGCGGGGAAAGAGCTTGAGGCAGGCTTCCTTCGCGGCGAAACGGGCGGCGAGGCTGGCGGCGCGCCCCGGACCCGTGCCGCTGTCGGCGAGCTCCCGCGCCGAGAAGAGCTTCGCGAGATCAACTTCAGGGGTTTCCGCGAGCAGACGTTCGATGCGCGCGATCTCGACGCTGTCGATGCCACAAGCGGCCGGCGGTGGGGCGGCGGCCGCCATCGGAAAGGGGAGTCAGGCGGCGCGCACGACGAGCGCCGCATCGGTGGCGGCGAAGCCGCGGCAGAGCACCAGCGCGACATTGCTCCGCGCGGGCTGCGGCGCGGCGGAAACTGCAATGCCTGCGCAATCGGGATCAGGCTTTTGGAGCGTTGCAATCCCCGGAACGCTGCGTCCCGCGAGCGCCGCGAGGGCGAGGGTCGTCTCGACGATGCCGGCGGCGGCGATCAGGTGCCCGAAGCACCATTTGAATGCAGTGATGGGCGGCGAAGCGGGGCCGAACACGCGCGCGGATGGCCGCCGCTTCGGATGCATCCGACTGGCGGGTACCGTTGCCGTGCGCGACGATCATCCCGACGTCGGCCGGCGCGATTTCGGCATCCTCGAGCGCCGCGGCGATCGCGCGGGCGAGTCCGTCGCCGTCGTCGCGGATGTTGATGAGTCCCTGCGCTTCGCACGCATAGCCGCCACCGAGCACTTCACCCAGCACCGTGGCGTTGCGCTCGCGCGCGGACGCTTCGGTTTCCAGCATCAGCGCACCCGCCCCTTCGCCGAACACGCTGCCGTCGCGGCGCGCGTCGAACGGCAGCAGCGGACCGCTGGCGAGGAGCCCGAGCCGCGCGTAGAAGAGCACCATCTGCGGCTCGATCGGCGCGTCGTGGCCCACGGCGAGCGCGCGGTCGGCTTCGCCGTTGCGGAGCGCCTCTGCGGCCTCGATCACGGCGAGGGATCCGCCGACGCTGTGATTGGTGATGCAGGCGTTCGGGCCTTTCAGTCTGTGCCGGATGCCGATGTGGCCGAGCACGTTGTTCGGCAGCGTGCGCAGCAGCCACATCGGATTGACCGTGTTGGCGAGCTCGCGACCGAATGTCGGCAGGTCGCCGCGCGCCTCCGTCATCAGCGGGAAGAAGTCGTACTGGTTCTGGTAGTTGCCCCCGCCCGAGCCGACGTAGACGCCGGTGCGGTCGCTGTAGATAGCGCCGGCGGCCTCGTCGAGCCCATCGCGCCACGCGGTGAAGCCCGCGGCGTCGATCGCACGATCCGCGGCGTACAGGCCGACGAGGTCGGTGCGGCGGATGAGCTTGTGCAGCTTGCGGTCGTCGACCAGCGCGCGCGGATTGAAATCGGGGATCTCGCCGGCGATGGTGCATGGCCATCCGGTGGCGTCCCACTGCTGGATCGGCGCGATGGCGCACCGGCCCTCGATCGCCGCGGCGAGGATGTCGGCAGGCGTGTTGCCCGCGGCGCAGACGGCGCCGGTGCCGGTGACGAGGACTCTCGGCTTCGCCATGGCTCAGTGCCCGCCGTCGACTTGCGCCGGGTTGCGCAGCACGATGCTGCTGTTCGATCCACCGAAGCCGAACGAATTCGACATCGCGACGCGGATGTGCCCGTGCCGCGGCGCGCCGGTGACGAGGTTCACCGGGCAATCCGGATCCTGCTCGACGAGGTTCGCATTGATCGGCATCTCGCCCTTGGCGATCGCGAGCGCGCACACGGCGACCTCGACCGCGCCGGCCGCGGCGATCAGGTGTCCCATCGTGCTCTTCGTCGAGCTCACGTTGACGCGCGGCAACTCCGGACCGAACACGACCTGCATTGCGGCGCTCTCGCTCTTGTCGTTCATCGGCGTCGACGTGCCGTGCGCGTTGAGATAGTCGACTTCCGCCGGCGTCGCCCCGGCGTCCGAGAGCGCTGCGCGCATCGCCTGGATCGGACCGTCGCCGTCGGGGGGCGAATCGGTGATCCGGTAGCTCGACAGCGAGTTGCCGTCGCCGGCGAGCTCGGCGTAGATGCGGGCGCCGCGCTCGCGCGCGAGATTCCATTCCTCGAGCACGAGAAACCCCGCGCCCTCGCCCAGCAGAAAGCCGTTGCGCGTGACGTCGAACGGCCGGCTCGCGCGCTCGGGCGTCGCGTTGTCGGGCGACAGCGCGGACAGGAGGCAGAAGCCGCCGATTCCCACGGGGCTGATCATCGAGTCGAAGCCGCCGGCGAGCACGCGGTCGACGGCACCGCGGCGTATCAGCTTCATCGCGGTGCCGAGCGCCTGGCCGCCGGACGCACACGCGGTGTGCACCGACGTCGCATAGCCGCGGATGTCGAAGCGCCGCGTGAGGAGCGCGAGGCCGGCGGTCGCCTGGCTGCGGCAGAACACCAGCGGGTCGTTGGCGGCGGGATCCGCGAGCAGCTTCGTTGCGTCGAGCTCGCCCGCGGCCGCGCTGAAGTCGTGCGTCGCCGCGAGGTCGACGTATTCGGACGTCATCATGCCGGCGCCGACGGCGCAGCCCCAGCGCGTCGCGGTCGCCGCCGTCGGGCGGATGCCCGCATCGGCCAGCGCCTGTTCCGCGGCGCTGATCGCGAAGCGGTGCGGGCGCATCGTGAGCTTTGCCTGCCTGCGATCGCCGACCACCGCGTCGTCGAAATTCTTGACCTCGGCCGCGATGTGCACCGGAAAGCCGCTCGCGTCGAACAGCGTGATCTCGCGTCCGCCGGACGCGCCCGTCAGGAGAGCCTGCCAGGTGGTCGCGACGTCGTTGCCGACCGGCGTGACGAGGCCGATGCCGGTGATCGCGACGCGGCGCTTGGCACTCATGGCGCGACTCCGGCGGCGACGTCGAGCCGCGCCGTCGCGGCCACCTTGCCGTTCGCGCGCGCGGTGAGCGCAATGCGCGCGCTGCGCTCGTCGATCGGTGTCAGCTCGGTGGCGAGGTCGAGCACGTCGCCGGGTGCCATGAACGCGCGCACCTTCACGTTGGTCATCCGCGTCGGGTGCACGCCGGTCGCGGCGAAGGCGTCGGCACTCCGCGCGAGCCGCATCGCGAGGCCGATCTGGGCGTCGAGCAGCAGCGTCGCGGGGAACACCGGCCGGCGCGGAAAATGATCGGCGAAGAACGGCGCCGCGGCGGGCACGTGCAGCGTGGCCGTTGCCGATTTCCCCGGGTCGAGCGTGCCGGCGTCGATGCGCGGCGTCACGACGCCGTGAAAGCGGCCCGGTGCGGCGCCGGCCCCGCAGAGCAGTGCGAGCCGCTCCTGCATTGCAGCCGGAGCGTCGAAATCCTCGACCGGCAGCATCGGCCCGAGGCAGTCGATCAGCTCGATCAGCAGCACGCCGTCCGCGTGCGCCGTGCCGTGATAGGCGACGGCCTCGTCGTCGCAGCTGTCGATTTCAACCGCGAGGTCGAGCGTCTGCCCCGGCCGCACGTTGCGGTGAAAGCGCGTTTCCGTCGCGAGCGCCGCGACGGGCCGGCCGCGAAAGCCGATGTGCGCCATTGCGGTCCAGGCTGCGAGCTGTCCTACCGCCTCGGCGACGAGGCACGACGGAAACGAGGCAATTCCCGATGGCACCGCGAACTGCGCCTTCGCCCGCTTCCCCGGGATGAACAGGGTGATGCGGTCGACGAACGAGAACGCGGCGAAGTGATCGGACATGCGAATCGCGGGGGCGGCGCCTGCGTTCAGGCAGCCGCCGGCGTTTCGCGCTGCGCGGCGATCACGAGCTTGCAGAACGTCACCGGCGTGAAGAGCCGCGGGATGTCCTTGACCTTGAGCGGCGTCTTGAAGCGATCCGCCGGCACCTCGGCCAGGTACGAGCGCAGCTGCGCGAGGCCCGCGTCGGTGACGATGCCCTTCTGCTCGAAGTCCGCCTCGGAGAGCGCGCCGCGCGCGTTCTCGACGATCTTGCCGCGCGGAATCTTGACCTTGAACGCGCGCTCGAGACGGAACACGAGGTCGAGGAAGTCGATCGACTCGGCGTCCAAGTCCTCGATCAGCGAGGCCGCGGGCTTCACGTCCTCGACGTCGCAGCCGAGGGCGTCCGCGACCGTCGCCGCCACCGTCGGATAGACCGCGTCGATTTGTTCCTGGGTAATTTCGGTTTGCGCCATTTCGTTCACTCCATTTTGAAGCCGCCGTCGACACTCAATACCTGCCCCGTCACGTAATCGGCATAGGCGGAGGCGAGGAACCACACGGCGTAGGCGACTTCCTCCGGCTTGCCGTAGCGCCGCTGCAGGATGCGTGATTTCACCTCGTCGCCGGACTGCTCGCGCACGTCCTGCGACATCTCGGTCTCGATGACGCCGGGGGCGACGCCATTGACGTTGATCTTGCGCGGCGCGAGCTCGACCGCGAGCGCCCGCGTGAACGCGTTGATGGCGCCCTTCGACGCCGCGTAGTTCGTCTGCCCGCGGCCACCCTTGTCGGCGGAGACCGACGACAGGTTGACGATGCGCCCGGAGCGCTTCGAGATCATGTGCGGGACCACCGCGCGCGTCACGTTGAACACGCCGGTGACGTTGGTCTCCAGCACGTCGCGCACGTCGGCGTCGTCGAAGGCGGCGAGCGGATTGTCGCGGATCACGCCCGCGTTGTTGACGAGGATGTCGATGCGGCCGCGCCGCTCGATCACGCGCTCGACGGCGGCGCTGCAGGCGGCGGAGTCGCGAATGTCGACCTGCTCGGCCGTCGCCGTGCCGCCGGCCGCCTGCGCGGCGGCAACGACCGCGTCGGCGGCTTCGGCGTTGTCGCGATAGAAGAACGTGACGTCCACGCCTTCGCTCGCAAACAGCAGCACGATCGCGCGGCCGATGCCGCGGCTGCCGCCGGTCACGATGGCCGTCTTGCCCGAGAAGCCCGGATCGATGCGCATGCGCTGCGTCAGCCCGAGATGGCGAAGCCGCCGTCGACGACCAGCGTGTGGCCGTTGATCATCTGCGCCTCGGGGAGGCAGAGAAGGTATACGGCGTCCGCAACGTTCGCCGTCGTCAGCACCGGGCCCGCGGGCGTGCGCCGCGCGAAATCGGCGAGGAGTTCGTCGCGGTTCGGGAAATAGGCAAGCGCATCGGTGTCGACCACGCCCGCGCTCACCACGTTGACGCGGATGCCGCGCGGCCCGAGCTCCTGCGCGAGTGAGCGCGCCAGCGCTTCCAGCGCCGCCTTCGACGCGCCGACGAAGCCGTAGCCGGGCATCGCGCGCACCGAGCCCAGGCTCGACATCGCGATGATCCGGCCGCCGTCCTTCATCAGGGGCAGTGCGCGCTGGGTCAGGAGGTTGAGCGCCAGCGCATTGGTCTCCATGCACCAGCGGAAGTGCTTCAGCGTCATCTCGACGGTAGGCTTCAGCACGCCGGAGGCCGCGTTGCTGACGACGATGTCGATCCGGTCGAACTCCTTGCCGATCGCGGCGAACATCTCGTCCACGCTGTCCGGAATGCCCACGGATGCCTGCACCGGCAGGGCTCGTCGGCCGAGCGCGCGGATCTCCGCGCAGACCGTCTGCGCCTCGTCGCCGCTGTTGTAATAATTGACCACGACGTCGCAGCCGCCGCGCGCGAGCTTCAGCGCGATGGCGCGGCCGATCCCGCGCGCGGCGCCGGTGATGAGCGCGACCTTTCCGGCAAGCGGTTCCGCCATGGCTTTACGGGTTCACGTGGATCGAATGGGATCGGGCCGGAGCCCCGGGGGCGGCTCGCGGACATTCCCGCCGGCCGCGCCGGCAAGGGAGGGCGCGAAAACGGGAATTATACCAACCGGGGACCCGTTTACCCCCTTTCCGCGGTTTGCCGGCAACTCAGGCGGGCGGCTGCCCGCGCTTCGCCCGGACGAAACGCTGCGCTTCCAGCACCCAGTGGCGCTTGACGCAATGCCAGACGTCGGCCGCGAAAACGACGTTCGCGGTATCCCCTTCCGGGGGCGGCGCCTCTTTCGGATACGTCGCGGGATTGAAGTCGTTGATCCAGTCCCGCATCGCCTCGGTGTCGGCGAGTCCCGACGTGACTGGAACCAGCACGTGCGAGTACTCGGCGGGCAGCGTCAGGTTGCGCACTTTTGCCGTCCCGTTCGGATAGAAGGTCTTGATGCCTTCGAGCCCCGGGGCATCCCAGGCGATGAGGTCGAACCCGATGCGATAGCCGACGAACTCGTCGACGGTGTCCGGCACCGCGCGAATGCGGCTCGCGACGATCCAGTGATTCGGCAGCGCCAGCGACAATCCGCCGGTGCCGACGACGCCGACGTACGAGACCGACACGCCTCCCACGATCGGGCGCTCGAGGCCGGTCAGCGGATCGACGATCGTCGTCCGGGAATCGATGCGGCGGACTGCCGGATCGTAAGGATGGAGCTCGGTGCCGAACGCGCCGTTCAGCTCGTGCAGGATCTTGACCGCCTGAATGCCGCCCTGGCTGTGGCCGACCATCATGGGCCGCACGCCGTCGTGCTCGTAATCCCAGGCGACGAGACCCGCGCCATCCGCGCTGCTCTCGTATGGGCTGATCGACCAGCTGCGATCGCTCGGATCGCGGATCCGGTTTTCCGGATACCCCATCTTCACGAGGAACCGGCCGAACGACGCCATCGCGAGATACACCGGATACACGCCTCCGTGAATGAGGATGATGTGCGGCGCCAGCGCCGGCGGCAGCACGTTGCGGACGTCGGCGTCCGAGACGCGATCGGGATCGAGGGCGAGGATGCGGTCTTCCTGTGCCGCATCGAGGGGCACCGACTTCAGCACGCTGCCTGGCGCCGGCCGCGTTTTGGCTGCGAGTTCTTCGGGCAGCAGCGAGCGCGTCGCGCAGCCCGCCACCGCCGCCGCCAGCGCGACGAGCATCAGACTGCGCAGCACGGCGCGTCGGGAGATCATGCTTCGAGCCGCGCGAGCGCAGCGTCCACCGCGCGGGCCACGCGGCCGATGTCGTCGCGCGAGAACGCGGTCGTGCGGTAGGTGAAGCCCAGCTCGATCGCACTGCCCGCCTTGGTCGCGGCGACGACGAGGGGCGCGAGCGGGCCCGTCGAGACCGCGCGCAGATAGGGCGGCGGCGTGCCGCCGCCCGCCTCGAGCCACAGCGCGTTCACGTTGAGCGGCGTGATGCCGGCCATGAGCGGATAGTTCTTCGCGTGAAATCGCGCGCGCTGAAGCGGCGTGAGAAACCGCCAGAGGCGGCCCGCCAGCGCGATCATCACCAGCATCTGCAGGTAGAGCTTTTGCTTGCGGACGCGCCCGAGCTGGGCGTGCACGTCCGCCGCGAGCTCGCGCAGCGGCATGCCGGGCGGCACTGCGTTCGCGACGCGACAGGAGCTCAGGAACTGGCCGAACACGCGCGTGGGTCCCGGTTGATAATCGTTGCGCACGTTGATGATGGATCCGATCGCCAGCTGATTCCGCCGGCCCGAATGGCGCTGGGCGGCGAAGGGAGACAGCGCCTGCAGCAGGATCGCCATCAGGAGCTCGTTGCCGGTGATGCCCCACGCCGCGGCGACCCGCGCGAGCGTTGCGGCATTCGCGCCGTCGAGGGTGTGGTGCACGAGACCGTTCCGGGGGTCGTCGCCCCCCGGAAACTGCGGTCGCGCCGCGCGCCGGCAGCCGGCGAGGATCCCGGCGAGATGCGGCAATCCCGTCACCAGCGACAGCGCGTGGCGCGCGAAGAGACGGACAAACGTGGGCGGATAGAGTTCCGGCGTCTCGGCCTGCGCCGTCGCGCCCGCGTGAACGCCGCTGATGCGCTGCAGCAGCACGGCGATCGAATCGCCGCCGGCGATGAAGTGGTCGTAGGCGACGCCGAGGTAGAAGCGCACGCCGGCGTCGACGGCGAAGAACCGGAATGGTTCGATCGGGCCCGTCGCCGCAAACGGCGCGTTGAGCTGCCGCTCCATTTCGGCGCGCACGACGGCTTCAGGGTCGGCGTTCCCGGGCAGCGTGGCCAGTGCCGTGCGTGCGGCGCCGCCGCGGTAGTCGTAGCGGCGATTCGCGGCGTCGAGCTCGAGCCCGGTGAGACCCGCGCGCTCGAGGTACGCGTCGATATCGCGCGCGAGCTGCGCCGCGTCGAGCGGGCGCTCGACTGCGACCACGTGCACCGCGTTGTACGGGTGGATTTCCCGCCAGCGCAGCATCATCGCCTGGAACAGGTTGAGCCGGCCTTTCATGGCGCGATGTTGGTGCGGATCAGCCGCTGCGCTTCGAGGCACCAGTGGCGCCGCACGCTGCGCCAGATGTCGGCCGCGTGCAGCAGGTTCGCCGTATCGGCGGCTGCATCAGGCGCCGGGCCCGGCGTGGGTGAACCCGGCGCGTAGGCGTCGATCCACGCGCGCGCGACGGGATCAGTTGCGAGATGCTCGGCGTCGGGCAGCGTGATGTGATGGTACGAAGGTGGCAGTGTGATGTTGCGCACGGCGGCACGGCCGGTGGCCGCGTACGGCGTGCCGCCCGTGGTCTCGCCCGCAATGGGATCCCATTCGAGGGTGAATCCCGCGAACTCGTCGACGCTGTCGGGAATCGAGCGCAGCCGCGGCAGCATGTCCCATTGCAGCAGGAAGATACGCGGCAGCCAGCCGGTCGCGAGCGCGGCCGCGTACGGGACGGTGAGACCCACGACCGGACGCGTCCGTCCGTCGCGTGGATCGACAATCGTCGTGCGCGGCAAGGCCGCGTCGGACACCGGATCCCACACGGCAACGGCGTCGCCGAATCCGCCGGCGAGCTCGTGCAGCGTGCGTACGACCATCATGCCGCCCTGGCTGTGGCCGATCAGCATCGGCATCATGCCGTCGTGCTCGTAGTGCCAGGCCAGCATGCCGGCGATCCTTGCGCTGCTGCCGGAGCTGCCGTAGGTGTGCGTGCCGTCGGCCGGATTGCGCAGCCGCTCCTCCGGATAGCCCATCGCGATCAGGAAGCGCGCGAACGGCTCCATCGTGACGATCGGAAGGCTGCCGGAGAGCGCGATGATCCGCGGCGCCGGCGCGTGCACCAGCGTTTCACGCACGTCGCGCGCGCTCACGGCATCGGCGTCGAGCGCCAGGATGCGCGCAATGAGCGCGGGATCGGACGGAAGGCCCGGAATCGCGGGCACCGGGCGCGCCGGTTCGACGCCGCGCACCGCGGCGGCGCAAAGCAGCGTGCCCGTCGCGAGGGCGACGGCGCACGCCGTGGCGCGGCGCGCCGCCGGCGTCACGCTCACTCCTCCGGCCTCGCGCCGGCCGGACGAAGCCGCGGCAGGAAGCGACCCGTCGCCGCGACGTAGGCCGCGTACGAATCACCCAGCGACGCGAGCAGATGGCGCTCCTCGTTGCGCGCCTTGAGATTGAGGAGCGTGATGTTGACGATCGCCACCGCGAGCATCGGCAGCGTGGGCAGGATCGCGAACGAGCACAGCACGAGCAGGATCGAGAACGCGTAGATCGGATGCCGGATCCGGCGGAACGGGCCGTCGGTGATGAGCTCGGTCTTCTCGCTCACGGCGACGGCCATGCGCCAGCGGTTTCCCATCTTCGCCCAGCAACGCATCGTTCCGGCGAGAGCCAGGATGGCGAGGACCATCGCGATCCAGCGCAGCACCGAGTAGCCCGTTCCGGTCGCGAAATCCGGCAGCAGGAAATCCTCCTCGCGCCGCAGCGCCGCCCACGGGAGCCCCATCCACAGCAGGACGAGCGGCACCCACACGACCCACATCAGCTGCTCCTGCGGCTGCTCGGGGACGAAGCCCGCGCGGCGGCGGGTCTTGCGGCTCATCCGCACGACCATCACGCCGACGATGATCCAGTAGGTCCAGACGGTCGCGGTCAGCAGGGCGAGCGGGATGTCGCGCATTTATAGTCGGGGCGAGCGCCTGCGTGGTGACCGGCACTTCGGCACCCCTGAGGGGTCCGGGCACGGCGCAGTCCGCCTGCCGGGGGTCGAAGCGAGAGAGAGAATTATACCGTCCGGCCGCGCGTTTCGCGCCGCGCGCGCTAGGACGGGCGTGCCGGAGGCCGCAGGGCGGTGACCGCACCGGGATGACGAGCGGCCGCGCCCAGCACTGCGCCCGCCAGCGACCAGAAGAGCAGCGCATTCTGGCGGAGGAAGAAATCGTCGGTGAGGTTCTTTGTCATCACCCCCGCCACGAGTGCGAGCCCCGCGACACCGAGCGCCGCGTTGCGGCGGACGCCGCTCAGGCTCTGCTTCCAGAACGCGAACGCGACGGCGCCCAGCAGCAGGACGAACGCCGCGAGCCCCGGCAGCCCCGTTTCGAGCGCGCGATTGAGGAAGACGTTGTGCGCGTGCATCCGATAGGCGTCGTGGAACTCGCCGTAGAACGCCTGCTGCGACGTCCACTTGCCGATGCCCGCGCCGATCCACGGGTGCGCCGAGATCTGCGCGACCGCAAAGCGCCACAGGTCGAGCCGCGGGTCCTCCGCCAGGAACTCGATGACGCTGGTGCCGGGCGCATAGATGGCGATCCGCGACTGCGAGGCGAAGAAGAGCGACGCGACGGCGAGGCCGGCGACCAGCGCGACCACGGCCGCGATCGTCGCCGAGCGGCGTGGCGTGCGCCAGCTGCGCATCGAGAAGAGCGCGAACACGATGACCTCGACGCCGGTCGCGAAGCCGAACATCCGGTTCTGCGTCGATGCGCCGGCCGCGAGGCAGGCGATGACGAGCGTCGCGACCGCGATGCGCTCCGGTGAGCGTGGCGCCGCCCGCAGCATCAGCGCGAGCAGCACCGGCAGCGCCGTGACGAGGAACGTGCTGATCGTTCCGACGTCGGTGTAGTCGCCGAGCGCCATCGGCTCCGGAGCGGCGACGACTGCGACGACGATCGACGCGAGCACCGCCGTGACGGCCGCCGCCAGCGTGACCGCGAGCCAGCGCACCGCGATGCGGCGTTTCGCGAGCTCGTACCACGTCGCGTAGGCGACGAACGCAAAGAGAATTTCGTGCTGGAAATCACTCGCGGCCTGCGCCCGGTTCGCGGCGAACAGCACGGAAATTCCCGCAATGGCGGCCCAAAGCGTCCACGGGAACAGCAGGGGGAGGTCCCACGGAAAGCGGAAGCCGCTCTGCGCCCAGCAGAAGATCACCGCGCCGGCGAGCGCCAGGAGACGCAGCAGGAAGACGTGCCGGAAGGGCACGGTCGCGACGTACACGCACGCGCAGACAAGCGCGAGCGCGTAGAGGGAGGTCGTGAGGCGCGGGGAAAGGCGGAAGGTCGGCATGGGCGTGGCGGCACCATGCGGGCCGCGGGTGCAGCGTGCGCACGGCGTCCGACGCCGCGCGCGCAGCGCCGACATGATACGCGAACGACCTCAGGACGCCCGGGGGGCGTGAAGACGTGCGGCCGCGGCCTGCCAGACGAGTTCGGACGTCAGCGCTTCCATGCAGCGCGGCTGCGGACAGCGCTCGGGCGGCTCGCCCGGGAGGCGCTCGCAGCGGTTGAGCCAGGCAACCTCGCGCTTCATGGTCACGTGCTGGTCCCGGCACGGAAAGGCCTCGATCGTGAGCGCGGTGAAGGGCGCGTCGCGCCAGAAATCGCCCGCACCCGACAGGAGCGCCGAGCCCGGCCCGAACAGCGCGACGGTCGGCACGCCGACGAGACGGGCGAGGTGCCCGATGCCGGTGTCGGGACAGACGAGCAGCGCCGCGCCGGCCAGCAGATGCCACATCTGCGCGAGTGAAAGCGTGCCCGGAAAGCGCAGGCATTCGCGCGCAGGATCGACCTCGTCGAGAAGCGACGCCTCTTCGGGCCCCGCCGTGAGCGCGACCGTGTAGCCCTGCGCGCGCAGCCGTGCCGCGAGCATGCGCCAGCGCTCGCCCGGCCAGCGCTTCAATGGCGTGCTCGCCCCGATGTGCAGCACGCAATAGGGGGCGGCAGGCAGCGCGAATGGAGCAGCCGCCGGCGTCGGCCAGTCGGCGGGACGGAACGCATCGGGGGGCGGGCCGTCGACCAGTCCCGCGACGAGGTCGCCCCACGCCATCGGCGTGTCCGGATATGCGCGGAGCTCGTCGACCGGCCAGTCCTTGTACGCGGGGCTGTCGCCGGAGAACGCCACGATCCAGCGCGCATCCTTCGCGCGCGCGAGCCACGACATCCGGTTGTCGCCGGGAATGAGCGCGAGGTCCACGTTGGGCTCGGCGAGAAGCGCCATGATCGACCGGGCGTCGCTGCGATCGTAGGGCAGGATGCGCAGGCCGTACGGCCGCCCCGAGAAGAGCTCGACGTACTTGGTCGGGCAGGTCATCAGGATCTCGGCATCCGGCCAGCGCGCACGGCACTTGGCGATGAGCGGCGTCAGCATGATGGTGTCGCCGAGCAGCAGGTGATGCGCGATCAGGATGCGCCGCGGCGACCTGGGAGCCGCCTTGCGCCGCCCGGGCAGCAGGTCCGCGAGCATGTACATCGCCACCCAGCCGAAGAGCGCGTAGCGCGCGAGCGTGTGCGGGATCGGCGTCATGATTGCGCCGCGAGCGCCGTCAGCTGCGCGAGCGATTCGTCGAGGATCACGAGCTGCAGCAGCTGCTCGGCGAACGAACGCCGGCCGCCGCGGTACGCCTGCGCGAATGTGTCGACGCGCCCGGCGTCGAGCTGGCCATTCGTGACGCGCGCAAGGCGCGCGCCCAGCCCCGGCAGGCGTGGGGCGAGGTCGCCTTCGAGCCAGCCGTCGAGCGGCGGGTTGAAGCCGCGCTTCTTCCGCGCGAACGGATCGAGCTCGCCCAGCGCGCTCATCGCCGGCGCGAGCAGCCTGCGCGGCGGATCGGTGAAGCGGACGGCATCCGGCAGCGCGCGCACCGCCGAGACGAAGCGATGATCGAGGAACGGCGCGCGCATCTCGAGCCCGTGCGCCATCGTGCAGAGATCGGCCTTGCGCAGGATGTAGTCGGGCAGGTAGTTCAGCCGGTCGATCTCGAGCAGCGTCGCGAGATCGGCGCGGCGGTCCCCGGGCATCCTCCAGTAGTGCGCGCGCGGCGCCGTGCCCGGCGCGAGGAAGGCGCGCTCGCCCGGCGTGAACCCGGAGAAGCGCAATGCGTAGGCGTCGTGCCAGTCGAGGCGAAGCTCCTCCTCCAGCCGCTGCAGCGAGCCGCCGCCGATGCCGGCCGGTGCGCGCAGCGACGGCAGCACAAGCGCGCGCCGCCAGCGCGTGCGCAGGTGCTTCCGGTAGCGCTTGTATCCGCCGAAGAGCTCGTCGCCGCCGTCGCCGCCCAGGACGACCTTCACGTGCCGTGTCGTCTCGCGCGACAGGTACCACGTCGGGACGCTGGACGGATCGGCGAAGGGCTCGTCGAGATCCGCGATCAGGCGCGGGAAAATCGCTCGGCAATGCGCTGCGGGATGTCGATCGCCAGGTTGGGAAAGCCGAGCCGCGCAGCACTTGCGCGCGCTTCGGCGCTCTCGTCGAACGCGGTGCCGGGGAACGCCGCGGTGAAGCTCTGCAGCCGGTTGAATCCCATCGCGGCGAGCCGGCAGGCGATCGCCGACGAGTCGACGCCGGACGAAAGAAAGAGCCCGAGCGGACGGTCGGCCACGGTGCGCATCCGGATCGCCGCGTCGAGCGTCGGCAGCCACGCTTCATCCGAGGGCTCCGGCCGCCAGTACTCGCGTGTCTCCAGCACTCCGCTCGCGAGGTCGTAGCGCAGCCAGTGCGCCGGCGGCAGCCGCGACGCAGACGCAAGTATGGTGCGCGGCGCGGGGATCGTCCGGTGCGCGAGGTACGCGTCGATCGCCTCGGCCGAGAACGCGCGCGCGTCGGCCGGCAGCCACGGCAGCAGCGCGCGCACGGTCGACGCGAACGCGAAGCCGTCGGGGCGATGCGCGTAGACGACGGGCTTCAGGCCCAGCCGGTCGCGCACGACGTACACGGCGCGGCGCGTGAGGTCGACGATCGCGAACGCGAACATGCCGCGCAGGCGCGCGACGCAGTCGATGCCCCAGTGCTCGTAGGCGTGCAGGATGAATTCGGTGTCGGAGCGCGTGCGAAAGCGGTAGCCCGCGGCCTTCAGTGCTTCGGCGTCGGCGGCCCAGTCGTAGACCTCGCCGTTGTAGGCGATGAAGACGTCGCCGGCGTCGTTGCCCATCGGCTGGTCGGCCTCGGGACGCGGATCGATGATGGAAAGGCGCGTGTGCACGAGCGCGTTCGGCGCGGCGGCGGTGGTCGCGCGGAGTCCCGCGTCCCACGACATCGTGTGCTCGGCGTCGGGGCCGCGCTGGCGCAGCGCCGCAAGCATCCGCTCGACGGATGCGGGGGGCACGACGCGCGCTCCGAAATAGCCGGCGATGCCGCACATGATCAGGCGCCTCTCATCGCGGCGCGAAACACGGCTTCCATGGCGTCCAGCATGCGATCGAGGCCGAAGCGCTGCTCGGCGAGGCGCCGGCCGGCGGTACCGAAGCGCACGCGCAGGTCCGGATCGTCGCGCAGGCGGACGAGCGCCGCCGCGAGTGCCGCGGTGTCGCGCGGCGCGACGATCAAACCGGTGACGTCGGCGGCAACGGCCTCGGTGATGGCGCCGACCGTCGTCGAGACGACCGGCACCGCGCAGGCCATCGCCTGCATGATCGCCTGCGGCACACCTTCCTCGCCGTAGGAAGGCAGCGCGAAGAGGTCGAGCGCGTTGAGCCAGGGGACGACGTTCTCCTGCTGGCCCGCGAAACGCACGCGATCGGCGAGACCGAGCGCGGCGAGTCGCGCGTCGAGCTTCGTGCGATACGGTCCGTCGCCGACGACGACGACATTCCAGCCCGCTCCAGCCCGCGCGCTCCGCGGCGATGGCGTCGAACAGGTATTCGTGGCCCTTCCAGTCACGCAGCGTGGCGACGATGCCGAGCGTCGGCCGCTCCGGCAGGCCGAGCCGCTGCCGCGCCGCGACGGCGTCGCCGGGCACGAAGCGCGCGAGGTCGATGCCGGTCGGGATCGACGTCATGTGTTCGAGCGGCACGCCGTTGTCGCGCGCGAGCTGCCGCCGCAGCGCTTCGCCCGTGGTGACGATGTGCGCGGTCGCGTGCGTGTAGAGCCAGCGCGTCGTCGGGCGGTTGCGGATCGTCGTCGACACGTGGCGGGTGCGCACGATCGGCGGCGCGCCGGGAAGCGTCGCGCAGGCGATGGCGCCAAGCCAGCTGTCGGTCGAGCTGTGCGTGTTGAGGACGTCGATCGCGCCGCGCCGCTTCTGCGAGGAAGCGGCGCAGCGCGAGCAGCGCCGGCAGCCGCTTCTTCCGGATGTCGATCCGCTCGACCGGGATGCCCGCACGCTCGCCGCATCCGCGATCGGCGCCTCGGCGGGCGTGACCAGCGTGACGCGGTGGCCCCGGTCGAGAAAGCCGCGCGCCTCGGTGAGGATGCGGATCTCCTGGCCGCCCCAGCCGCAGGAATTTTCCGTGTGCACGATGGAGAGGGGCCGCATGCGCGCCCCCACGCTCGCGGCTGGCGCCGCCTCGCTGCCCCCGGGGGGGAGCAATTCGCGCCTTGGGACGGCCCGGCGGCGCTCATAGGGCGAAGTCCGGCTCGTAGCGCGCGAGCCAGCGCTCGAGGATCAGCAGCACCCAGAGGCGCATCGCGTGGTTCTTCCTGCCCGACGCGTGCTCGCCGATGAGGCGCGCGATCGCTTCGGGCCGCAGCAGCCCGCGCCGCGCCGAGCCCCGCGGGGCCGAGGGCCGCCTCGATGTCGGGTTTGAGCTCGTTCGCGAGCCAGCGCTCGAGCGGCATCATGAAGCCCTGCTTCTTCCGGTGCACGATGTCGCGCGGAAGGTAGCGCTCGGCGAGCGCCTTGAGGATGAACTTGGTGGTGCGCGCCGTTGATCTTCAGCGCCGGATCGAGCCGCGCGCACCAGCCGTAGAACTCGTGATCGAGATACGGCACGCGCGCCTCGAGCGAAAACGCCATCGTCGCGCGGTCGACCTTGGCGAGGAGGTCGTCCGGCAGCCACAGCCTCGCGTCGATGTCGAGCAGATGGTCGAGGTACGCCGGCGAATCGCATTCGGCGTAGAACGCCTCGGCGCTGTCGGCGACGCGGGCGTGCGCCGCGGCGGCGAACGGCGCCGTGAAGTACTCGGCGCGCAGCAGCACGTCGAAGATGTTGGGGATCGTCGTGTACCGGCGCGCGCGCGGTTGCGCCGCCGCCTTCAGGATCCGGTCGCGCGCGATGCGCGGCGGCAGCCGGCGCAGAAGCGCGGGCAGCGGCGAGCCGGGCGCACCCAGCACGCCGGTGATGCGCTCCTCGGCGAGCCGCTTCACGTAGTTGGAGTAGCCGCCGAACACCTCGTCGGCGCCTTCGCCGGTCAGCACGACCGTCACGTCCCGGCGCGCGTATTGCGCGAGCAGCATCGTCGGCAGCGCGGCCTGGTCGCCGAACGGCTCGTCGAACACGTCGACCCAGCGTCGAGCGCCGGCAGCACGTCCTCGGGCGCGACCATGAGGCAGTGGTGGCGGCTGCCGATGTGCGCGGCCACGCGCTTCGCTTCCTCGTGCTCGCTGCCGACGTCGCGGCCGGTGAAGCCCAGGTTGAACGTGTCGAGCGCGCGGCCAGAGGCGCGCGTCGCCATCGCCGCGATCACGCCCGAGTCGACACCGCCGCTGACGAATGCGCCGAGCGGCACGTCGGCGACCAGCATCGACTCGACCGAGCGCGCGAGCTCGCGCTCCAGCGCATCGACGGCGGGCGTCCCGACGAGTGCGTGTTTCGGACGATACGACGGCTTCCAGAACGCTCCGGTCGGAGGTCGTTGCGCCGGTGAACGAAAGCCAGTGGCCGGCCGGAAGCTTGCGAATCGCCGGTGTACGCCGTGTACGGCGCCGGAATGTACTGGCATTCGAGATAGAGCGCGAGCGCATCGAGATCGATCGCATGCGGCAGCCCGGGAAACGGCCGCAGTGACTTCAGCTCGGAGCCGAAGCAGAAGCGCGCCCGCATGCGCCGCGTAATAGAGCGGCTTGACGCCGAGATGATCGCGCGCGAGGAAAAGCTCCTGCGCGGCGCGGTCCCACAAGCGCGAACGCGAACATGCCGGCAAGCCGGTCGAGCACGCCGCGGCCCCATTGCCGCCAGCCGTGGACGATCACTTCGCCGTCGCCCTCCGTCGCGAAGACGTGGCCGGCCGCCTGCAGCTCGCGGCGCAACTGCGCGGAAATTGTAGATTTCGCCATTGAACACGACGGCGATCGCGCCGTCGGCAGACACGAGCGGCTGTCGGCTGCCGGCAAGGTCGATGACCGACAGTCGGCGATGGCCCAGTCCAACGGGCCCGTCGAAGTGGAAGCCGTCGGCATCGGGCCCGCGATGGGCGAGCGCCGCGGTCATCGCCGGAAGCGCTTCGCGCGCGCGGCGATCGTCGCTCCAGTAGCCGGTAATGCCGCACATGGGATCGGGGACAATCGTGCCGGGACTTGGCGCACCTTTTTGCCCGCGCCGCAGGTGGCGGCGCAGGGAAATTCTCGGCACTGGGAACGGCCCCGAATTATAGCGCAGGGTTGCCCGAGCATCTCCCGGTAAAGGCCGATGAGCTCGCCTGCCATCGCGTCGGGCGTGAGTGTGGCGACCGCGGCCGTGGCGCGCGCCGCCATCGACAAGCGTTGCGCAGGATCGAGCAGCCGGCGCATACCCTCGGCAATGGCGGCGACGTCGGTCGCATCGCAGACGACGCCGGCATCGTGCGCGACGACGAGCTCGCCTGCGCCGCAGCGGCGGCTCGTCACCACCGGCAGTCCGCAGGCGAGCGCTTCGAGCACCGCGTTGGAGAGGGGATCGTAGAGCGTCGGCAGCACGAATGCGTCGGCAGCACCGAGATATGGGCGCGGATCGGCCTGCGGTCCCGCGAAGCTGACGCGCGCCGCGACGTCGAGGCGCCTCGCGAGCGCCTTGTACTGCGACGGATTCTTGTCGCGGCCGACGACGACGAGGCGCGCATTCTCCGGCAATCGCGCGAGCGAGCGCAGCGCCGCGGGAACGCCCTTGCGCGCGTAGCCCGATCCCAGCAGCAGGAACGCCACATCCGAGGCGGCGATGCCGAGGCGCGCACGCGTTGCATCGCGTCCTTCGCGCACCTGCGGGCCGAATTCCAGCGGATCGACCGCGTTGTAGATCACGCGCAGGCGGTCCTCGGGAATGCGGAAGTGGGTCGCGGATGTCGTTCTTCACCATCTGCGAGATGCAGATCACGGCCTTGAGCGACGGGTCGGCGAAGACGCGCGCCTCGGCGGCGAGCACATACGCGTGATACGGATTCGTCGCGATGCCGAGCCGCTCGGCCACGCTTCCGGTGCGCCTGCGCTCCTCGAGAAATACGCGGTGCACCCCGTCGCCGGCGCGAAAGATGTCGCAGCCCGCGATGCGCTCGTGCGTCTGCACGACGTCCGGCCGGTCGCGCGCGAGCTCCGCGCGGACCGCTCTGGCGAAGCTCGCGTCGCGCCACTGGCGCCCGAGGTAGAACGGGTCGCAGATGACGGGCTCGATCCGTCCGCGTTCGGAGCGCGGCCAGCGACGCGTGTAGACGCGGATGCCGATGCCGTGCGCCTGCAGCGTGCCCATCGCACGCTCGACGAAGCGCTCCGCGCCGCCGAACGGCGTGTACCGTTGCCGGACGATGCCGAGCTTCATTGCGGCGTCGCGCTACCGGTCTCGGCGAGCAGCGAGGTGACCGCAGCCTCGACGCGTGAGAGTGGCAGCGTGATGAGACACTCCGAATTGTTGCTGCCGCCGCAGCCGTTGTTGCCGCAGGGGCGGCACGGATGCACGTCGGAGGCGACGACGCGGTGCGGCACGCGCCACGGACCCCACTCGATCTCTCCGCTCGGGCCGAACCAGGCGACGACCGGCGTGCCCGCAGCCGAGGCCATGTGCATCGGCGCGGTGTCGCAGCCGATGAAAAGCCGTGCATTGCCGATCAGGACGCGAAGCTCAGGCAGCGTGAGCTGCCCGGAAAGGTCGACCGGCGTGGCGCGCATCGTCGCCTTGATTGCACCGATGAGCTTCGTTTCGGCAGGATCGGGCGCGCCGGTCAGCACGATGCGCCAGCCGGCGTCGGCAAGCTTGTCGAGGAGTGCCGCTGTCGGCCCCGCCGGCCAGCACTTGAACATCCAGCGCGAGCCGGGATGCACAAGGATGAAGCGCCCGGGCACGAGACCGTTCGCGGCGAGCAGCGCGTCGGCGCGCGCGCGCGCCGACGCATCCGGCGTCATGACGAGCGGCTTGTCGGTCTCGTCGGGCCAGATGCCGATGCGGCGCAGCGCATCGAGGTTCTGCTCGACGGTGTGGCGCGGCGTCGAGAGCGGCAGCAGGTAGCGGTGGGTGAAGCACCTGCGCCAGAGCCAGCCGTTGCGGCGGCGCTCCGGCGCTACCGCATGACGCGCGCCGACGAGCCGCGCGAGCCATGCGCCGCGCGGATGGTCGGTGAGATGCACGACGAGGTCGTAGCGGCGCGCGCGCAGCCGCCGCCAGAGGGCTAGTTCGCCCAACGCGTGTTTGATCGGTCCGCGCTTCCTGAGCTCGCGATCGATCGCATGCACTTCGGCAATCGCAGGATGCCCGGCGAGCATCGGCACCGTCTCGAGATAGACGAGCGCATCGAGCTCCGCGTGCGGCGCCGCGCGGCGCAGCGCGGTGAACACGGGCGACGCCAGCAGCACGTCGCCGTGATGGCGAAGCTTGATCACCAGGACGCGGCGCACGCGCGAGAGGTCGATCGCGTCGGCGACGGCGGGCTCGATCATGCGGGCAACGATAGCAGATGCTTGCGCGCTTGTGCCAACGCCGCCAACAGTCGCACGCTCAGTGCGGATCTCCCCAGCGCGGGCGCCCGGCCAGCGCGAAGAGGTAGGCGCTCGCGATGAGCGGCCAGACGAGCAGCACGGTGCGGGTCAGGCCGTTGAAGTTGAGCAGATGACCGTACGAGCGCGTGAAGAGCGTGAGCGGCGCGCGCGCGAAGAGGAGGTCGGGGGCGAGCAGCGTTGTCAGCAGCGACGACAGCAGCGCAATGGCCGCAAGGGCAATCTGCACCGGGCGCGGCAGCCACATGGCCGCGGAGAGCAGCAGCGCGCCGACCGCAATGCCCAGCGACACGCCGGGTGCCAGCCAGCTGCTCCACGCCGAAGGCTTGATCAGCGTCTCTGCGGCGATGCCCTTGACGACGAACGCGGTGCCGATCAGCAGGAGCACGGCGCTTCCGGCGCGGCGCCGGTCGTTGAGAAGGAGGGCGAGAAAGAGTCCGACGCCAAGGAGCTGCAGCCCGCTGTGAGCCCCCTGGACGAGCGGCACGACGAAATCGCCGTCGGGCAGCGGGGCGAGCGCGACGCTTCCCGCGTCGGGCAGCGCCTCGAACGTCGTCGCGAACAGCGGTATGCCCGGGTTCGCCTGCGCGACGAGCCAGATCGCGAGCAGTGCGAGTCCGAAATCGCCGATGCGTCCGGGCACGAACCACGAGCGGCGGAGCTCCGTGATCCTGTGCTTCGCGGGTCCCGAGCGCGCCAGCGTGATGCCCACGAGCGCGCCGAGGGTCGCGCCCGTGATGTTCGCGCCGAGGTCGATCGACGCTCGCGACGCGCGTGGGCAGGAACATCTGCAGCGTCTCCATCGCGAACGACAACGCGGCGGCCGCGGCGAGCGCGACAAGGAAGCGGCCGAGCGGCGGCCGTCGGCGCGGCATCAGCGCGACAAAAAACCCGAACGGTGCGTACGCGACGACGTTGACGAGGACGTCGAAGCGCGTGTAGCGCGGCGGAAACGGCGCGAACAGGAAGAACGGCGTGTTCGGCGCCGGCGCGAGCCACGGCGCGAACGGCTGCAGGCTTGCATACGCGATCGCAAGCGCGTAGAGCGCCGCGAGGTAGTGCGGCAACAGCGACGGCGGCGCGCGCGTGGCGAGCGGCATCGGGGCCTGGTCACGCCGGGTCCGCGAAGACGGACGGCCCCTGATCAGCCGCAGGGGCCGCATCCGCGGCGCCGCGCGATCGTCAGCGGCCGGCCTTGATCTCCGTCCACAGCTTGCTGCGCAGGCGGCGCTGCGCCACGGTGAGATCCTTCAGCTGCTCGAGCTTCGGCTGGTAGTCCTTGGGCGGAAAGACGGCGGGGAGCTTGAGGAGTTCGGGCTTGATGTACTTCATCGCGTCGGCGTTCGGGTTCCCGGAGCCGATGAGGTTGGTGAGCTCCGCGGAATTCTTGCCTTCGAGCATGAAGTTCATGAACATCAGCGCGAGATCGGGGCGCGGCGCCGATTTGTCGATCACCATGTTGTCGACGGCGAGGACCGCGCCTTCCTTGGGCAGCCCCTGCAGGATATGGAAATTGCGTCCCGCCGCCTGCGCGTCCAGGTTCGCCTGGAAGATGTCGTTGCTGTAGCCATGCACGAGCCAGATGTTGCCGACGGTCAGCTCCTTGATGTAGGACGACGCGTTGAACGCGGCCCAGTACGGCTTCGCCTTCTTGATCACCGCGGCCGCCTCGTCCCAGTGCTTCGGGTCGGTGTCGTTGGCCGAGTAGCCGAGATATTTGAGGGCGGCGGCAAAGAGCTCGTTGGCGCTGTCGAGCACCGTCACCCGACCTTTGACCTTCTCCAGATATTTCGGGTCGAAGATGACGGCCCACGTGTCGGTCGGGAGGCCGAGCTCCTTCATCTTCACGTCGTTGTAGCCGATGATCGTCGTCGACATCGCGTAAGGGACCGAATACTTGTTCCCCGGGTCGAACGACGTGTTGAGGTAGACGGCCTCGATGTTCTTGAGATTGGGCAGCTTCGACTTGTCGATCGGCTTCAGCTGGCCGCCCCTGATCAGCGCCTCCACGGCATTCGAGGTCGGGACCAGGACGTCGTAGCCTTTGGCGCCGGCGGCAAGCTTGGCGAGGAGCTCCTCGTTATCCGAATAGTAGGTCTGCACGACCTCGCACTTGCACTGCTCCTCGAAGCGCTTCACGGTCTCCGGAGCGATGTAGTTGTTCCAGTTGTAGAGGTGCAGCTGGTCCTTCGCGGCGGCGGAAAGCGCGAACGTGGCGGCGGCGAGCGCGACGACAATGGCGGTCAGGCGATTCATGGCAGTTCTCCTCATTCGGAGCGCAGAGCGCTCGGCGACACTTTCGAAGCGACGACGATCAGGACGAGTGTCAGCAGCATCAGCAGCGTCGACACGGCGTTGACCTCGGGCGTGACGGCGATCTTGATCATCGAGTAGATCTGCAGCGGCAGCGTCACGGTGCCCGCACCCGCCGTGAAGAACGTGATGACGAAGTCGTCGATCGACAGCGTGAACGCCATCAGCGCGCCGGCGATCACGCCCGGCATGATGAGCGGAAGCGTCACGTGACGAAAGGCCTGCCAGGGACTGGCGCCGCAGTCGCGCGCCGCCTCGGTGAGGCTTTCGTCCATGCCGGCAAGGCGCGAGCGCACGACGATGGCGACGAAGCCGATGCAGAACGCGATGTGCGCGAGCGCGACGGAAACGAGCCCCAGCGTGAAGTTCAGCAGCACGAAGAAGATGAGCAGCGACACGCCCATCAGGATCTCGGGGATCGCGATCGGCGCCAGCACGAGAACCGGCAGGATCCGCGTCTTGTAGCGGTACATCGCCACGCCGGCCATCGTTCCCAGCAGGGTCGACACGATGCTTGCGACCAGCGCGATCAGGAGCGAGTTGCCCGCGGCAGTCAGCATCTCCTCGTTGTGGAAGAGCTTGTCGTACCAGCCGAGCGTGAAGCCGACCCATTCGGCATTGAGGCGCGAATCGTTGAACGAGTAGACGACGACGATCGCGAGCGGGATGTACAGGAACGCGTAGCCCGCGCCTGCGGCGACCCACAGTGCGAGCGGCTGCCTACGCACGCGCGGCTCCCGTGGACGACGGCGTGCCGAGGCTGCGCCGGCCGATCCAGGCCGCGAGTCCCGCGAGCACGAGCGCCGCCACGGTCAGCACGATCGACAGCACGCTGCCGAACGGCCAGTCGCGCGTCTCGAGGAACTGCTGCTTGATGAGGTTGCCGATGAGGCTGTCGGAAGGTCCGCCGAGGATGTCGGGAATCGCGAAGATGCCAAGCGCGGGAATGAACACGAGCGCCGCGCCGGCATAGACGCCAGGCAGCGACAGCGGAAACGTGATGCGCCAGAAGCGCTGCCACGCGTTGGCGCCGAGGTCCTGCGCGGCGTCGAGCAGCGCGGCGTCGTGCTTCTCCAGGTTGGCGTAGAGCGGCAGCACCATGAACGGCAGGTGCACGTAGACGAGGCACACGAGCACGGCGAACGAGCTGAAGAGCAGCGCGACCGGCTCGAAGCCCAGCGAGGCGAGCACGCCGTTGACGCCGCGCGCGAGCGCGGCCTGCGGCCCGAGGATGATCATCCACGCGTAGATGCGGATCAGGAAATTGCTCCAGAACGGCAGGATCACGAGCAGCAGCAGGAGGTCGCGATACCGCTTCGGGCTGCGCGCGATCAGCGCCGCGAGCGGATACGCAATCGCGAGACAGGCGAGTGTCGTGACGAGCGCGTAGCCGACCGACTTGACGAACACCTCGGCGTAGACCGACTCGCTGAAGAAGCGGACGTAGCTGTCGAGGTTGAGGTCGAGCTTTCCCGTCTCGTCGAGGAGCGGCGCGAGGCCGCCGAATTCGCCCGGCGTGCGGAACGACGCCAGCACCATGATGAGCGTCGGGATCGCGAAGAAGACGACGAGATAGGCGAGCGGCGGGCCCGCCACCAGCCATTTGCCCAGCCGCTCCGAAATGCGCGCCCGCATCGCCCTCATTCGCGCCCTCCGCACGGGTGCAGAGATTCGTTCCGTCCTGTTGTCGGGCGCACTCGGTCGCTCGGCGACGAGCGGCCTCCACGTTGCACTGAGGTCGATCGAAGCCCTGCGCGTCGGCCGCCGCGCGCGCTCGCAGACGCGAGCTTCGCTCCTTGGCTTCGCCCTGCTCGCGCGGACGACCTCGGGCCTCGGCTCATTGACATTCGCCCGCCTCGCTCACTCGTCGACAAAATGGCCGGCCGCGACCGGCCAGCTCATTTCCACGGAATCGCCGACCTCGAAGAAGGTGGTGCGACCCGAGGTCGAGTTCGCGAGCAGCGCCTCGATCTTCTGTCCGCCGGGCGTGTCGACGATGTAGACGGTGACGTCGCCCATGTACAGCAGGTCCGAGACGGTGCCGCGGTAGTGATTGTCGTGGGTTCCGTCCGGCGTCGTTGACGTCGATGCGGATCTTCTCCGGGCGCAGCGCCACGGTGCCCGGACGTCCCGGCGCGAGCGTGCTGCCGGTGGCGACCCGCACCGGTCCCAGGCCAGTGACATCGACGGTGACCTCGCCGTTCGCATTCGCGGCCACGGGACCGGACAGCAGATTGCAGTGGCCGATGAAGTCGGCGACGAAGCGCGTCTTCGGGAAGCCGTAGATGCGCGAAGGCTCGTCGAGCTGCTCCACGCGGCCCTTGTTCATCACCGCGATGCGGTGCGAAAGCGCGAGCGCCTCGGTCTGGTCGTGCGTCACGTAGACGAACGTGATGCCGACCTCCTTCTGCAGGTTGATGAGCTCGAGCTGCATGTCCTCGCGGAGCTTCGCGTCGAGGGCCGCAAGCGGCTCGTCGAGCAGCAGCACGGTCGGGTGCGTGACCAGTGCGCGCGCAATCGCGACGCGCTGCTTCTGCCCGCCGGAAAGCTCGTGCGGATAGCGCTCTGCCGAATCCGCTGAGGCGGACGTCCTCGAGCGCTTCGGCGATCTTCGCCGGCATTTCCGTCGCCGGCGTGCGCGCCATGCGCAGCGGAAACGCGACGTTGCCTTCCACCGTCATGTGCGGGAAGAGCGCGTAGCTCTGGAACACGGTGCGCACCGGCCGCGCTTCCGGCGGCGTGGCCGCGAGATCCGTGCCGTCGAGTTCGATGCGGCCGCCGTCGGGAAGGTCGAAGCCCGCGATCATCCGCAGCAGCGTCGTCTTGCCGCAGCCCGAGGGGCCCAGCAGCGTGAAGAATTCCCCCGCCTCGATCGCGAGCGACACGCCGTCGACCGCCGTGAAGTCGCCGAAGCGGCGCGTTACGTTCCGTATTTCGAGCAGCGCCATCGGCGAATGCGTTGAAGTGCGACGTCGTCGGGAGTCGGACGGACTCCAAGTGGAAAGGCCCGCGCAATTTTGCCACGGAATGCCGCGGTCCGTGCCGGTTTTGCCGCGGCAGGGCTACATCAGCCGGAAGTACATCATGGCGGCGACGGCCACGAGCAGAAGCGCAATCGCCGCGAGCCAGCGATTGCGACCCCGCTGCGCGGCCGCGAGCTCCTTCAGTCCCTCGTCCGAGCCCCTCGGCCGCGCGATCAGCCACTGGTGGATGAGGCGCGGCAACTCCGGCAGCGCGGCGACGATGTAGGGCGCCTCCGAGATGAGGCGCCGCTTGAGCGACGACGGACCGATCTGGTCGTCCATCCAGCGCTCGAGATAGGGCTTCGCCGTGGTCCACAGGTCGAGCTCCGGGTCGAGCATCCGGCCGAGGCCCTCGATGTTGAGCAGCGTCTTCTGCAGCAGCACGAGCTGCGGCTGGATCTCGACGTTGAACCGGCGCGACGCGCGGAAAAGCTGCATCAGCACCCGGCCGAGCGATATCTGCGACAGCGGCCGGTCGAACATCGGCTCCAGCACGATGCGGATCTCGGCCTCGAGCTCGTCGACGCGCGTGTCGGGCGGGACCCAGCCCGACTCGAGGTGCGACGTCGCGACGCGATGGTAGTCGCGGCGGAAGAAGGCGAGGAAGTTCTGCGCGAGGTAGCTCTTGTCGGTCTCGGACAGCGTGCCCATGATCCCGAAATCGAGCGCCACGTACTTGCCGAAGTCGCCGCCCTCGATCGCGACGAAGATGTTGCCGGGATGCATGTCGGCGTGGAAGTAGCCGTCGCGGAACACCTGCGTGAAGAAAAGCTCGACGCCGGCGCGGCCGAGGCGCTTCAGGTCGATCCCGGCCTCGACCAGCTTGTCGACCTGCGCGATCGGGATGCCCGCCATCCGCTCCATCACCATCACTTCGCTGCCGCTGTAGTCCCAGTGGACCTCCGGCACGAGGAGGAGCGGCGAGTGGCGGAAGTTGCGGCGCAGCTGCGAGCAGTTGGCGGCTTCGCGGGAGAGGTCGAGCTCGTCGCGGATCGTCTTCTCGAATTCGCCGACGACCGCGCGGGGCCGCAGGCGCTTGCCGTCCGACCAGAGCTTCTCGACCAGCGTCGCGCCGACCTGCAGCAGGCCGATGTCCTTCTCGATCACCTGCGAGATGTTGGGCCGCAGCACCTTGACCGCGACCGGCGTGCCGTCGGGGAGCTCGGCGAAATGCACCTGCGCGACCGAGGCGCTGGCGATGGGCACGGGGTCGAACGACTTGAACACGGCGTCGACCGGCTTGCCGTAGAGGCGCGTCAGCGTCGCGACCACCGTCTCGTACGGAAACGGCGGCACCCGGTCCTGCAGCTTGGCGAGCTCGTCGGCGATGTCGGGCGGAAGGAGGTCGCGCCGCGTCGAGAGCATCTGGCCGAACTTGACGAAGATCGGGCCCGAGCGCCTCGAGGGCGAGGCGCAGGCGCTCCCCGCGCGGGGCCGACGTGTCGCGCCAGAACGTCAGCGTGCGTGCGAGCGGGCGCACTGCGCGAAACCGCTCGTGGCCGGTCAGGAACTCGTCGAGGCCGAAGATCAGCGAGACGTACCAGATCTTGGCGAGCCGCAGGAGGTGCATCCTGCGATTGTAAGGGATCGAAGGGGGCGCGCCCGCCGGCATGCGGCCGCGGCCGGCGATAATGGCGGATGCCGCAAATCCACGCCCGCACGTTCGCCGTCCCGCCCGAGGCCATCGACGTCCTCGGACACGTCAACAATCTCGAGTACATCCGCTGGATGCAGGAGATCGCCACCGAGCATTCCGGCGTTCAGGGATGGCCGCTCCGAGCGCTACGCCGATCTCGGCGCCGGCTGGTTCGTCCGCCGCCATGCGATCGAGTACCTGCGTCCCGTCTTCGCCGGCGACGCGCTGACGATCCTCACCTGGGTCGAGGCGTTCGGGCGGAGCAGCTCGCCGCGCCGCTACCTGTTCCATCGCGCGGGCGACGCGCAAGTCGTGGCTCGCGCGGAAACGCTGTGGGTGTTCGTGAGCTATGCGACCGGCGCGCCGCTGCGCATTCCCGCTGACTTGAAGGATGCGTTCGAGGTGGCGACGGAGGCCGAGGCGCTGCGCGCGCTGCGTGCCTGAAGCGGGCGCCGCGACCCTAGCTCTTCTTCTTCGCCGCGGCCCTGGGACGTGCCGGTGTTGCGCGGGCGGCGAGCGCATCGAGGCGGGCCGCGAACGCATCCGCACGCGCGGCGAGCGCCGCGACATCCGCGGCGAAGGCCTCGCCGTCCGCGCGGGTCGTCGCCAGCGCCGTTTCGTCGCGGGCATACGCCGCGACCGACGCGCCGATGCGCGAGCCCGCGTACTCGGGGAAGAGCAGCAGATGGCGCCCGGCATCGGCCAAGCGCTGGCCGGCGATCGGGCCCAGCATGCTCGCGAACGCCTTCTCGACGAACCAGGGCAGCGTGACGGCGAGCTCCTTCAGCGTCGCGATGAGCTCCGGGTCGCCTTCGGCGGCGACGAGCTCGTCCCAGCGCGCCGGGTCGGCGAGGAGCGCGGGCACGGACAGCGGCGACACGCGCAGCGTCGCATCGGCCGCCTCGCGGGCGCCGAGCGTCGACGAGACGGCACCGTCGCCTTCGATGGTGAACGACGTGGCGAGCGGCGCGCACGCCAGCACGAAGATGCGGCCGGCGTGCGCCGCGAGACGCTCGCGCGCCCATTGCTCGCGCGCGAGGAAATGATTGGCGACGGCGCCGGGCAGCGCGGCGGGATCGAAGTTGGGGGTCGGCACGGTGCGCTCCTGGCGTCGCGACGCGCCTGCCGCGCCGCCGGAATTTTCAGGAAACAGGGCGGTGGTCAGTGAACATAGCCGAGGTGCAGGGCGACGACGCCGGCGGCGAGGTTGTGCACCTCGACGCGGTCGAATCCCGCCGTCTCCATCATCGCCTTCAACGTCGCCTGGTCGGGATGCATCCGGATCGACTCGGCGAGGTAGCGGTAGCTGCGGTCGTCGCCGGCGACGAGCTTGCCGATGCGCGGCAGCACGTTGAAGCTGTACCAGTCGTAGGCGGGGGCGAGCGGCGCCCAGACGCGCGAGAACTCGAGCACGGCGGCAACGCCGCCCGGCTTCAGCACGCGCCGCATCTCGGCGAGCGCCGCCTCCTTTTCCGTCACGTTGCGGAGGCCGAACGCGATGCTGACGCAGTCGAAGCGACGATCCGGAAACGGCAGCTTCTGCGCGTCGCACTGGACGACGGGCACGAACGCGCCCTCGTTGAGGAGCTTGTCGCGGCCTTCGGCCAGCATCGCGCCGTTGATGTCGGTCAGCACCACCTCGCCGGAGGGTCCGACGCGGTCGGCGAAGAGACGCGTGAGGTCGCCGGTGCCGCCCGCGAGGTCGAGCACCTTCATTCCCGCGCGCACGCCGGTGGCGTTGACGGCGAAGCGCTTCCACAGCCGGTGCAGGCCGACGGACATCAGGTCGTTCATGAGGTCGTACTTGCCGGCGACCGAATCGAACACTCCGCGCACGCGCTTCGCCTTCTCGCTCGCGTCGACTTCCTCGAATCCGAAATGCGTGCGCTCCTTCACGGGCGCTCCTTTCCTTCGGCGCGCAGCGCGAGCACGAACAGCGCGTCGAACACGACGCTGACGACGAAAAGTGCGACCCCGGGAACATCATGCCGGCGACCAGGAAGCCGCACGCGGCGAGCGTGCAGGCAATCGACAGCGCGAGGGCGGTGTTCCTGGGCATCGCGTCACGGGCCTACGCCGACGACGCGTCGCGGCTCGCACCTGCTTCGCTCATGCGCTCGAGATAGCGCTGCCACATCTCATCCTGGCGCACGCCGAGATCGTAGAGGTAGTCCCACGAGTAGATCCCGGTGTCGTGGCCATCGGAAAACGTGGGCCGGATCGCGTAATGCCCGACCGCCTCGACGTCCCTGATGGCGATGTCGCGCTTGCCGACCTGCAGGATCTCCTGGCCCGGCCCGTGGCCGCGGACCTCGGCGGACGGCGAGTAGACGCGCAGGAACTCGTACGGAAGACGGAACGTGCGGCCGTCGTTGAACGCGACCTCCAGCACCCGCGACTGCTGGTGCAGCTTGATCTCGGTCGGGATGGGCGTGGTGGTCGACAGGCCGGACATCGGTGTGCTTTCCCGGGCGTCGGGTGGGCCGTGCGGGGCGGGAGAGAAAGCGTAGCACAGCGGCACGCTGGACGGACGCCTCCGGGCCTCTCAGGATCGGCGCTTGCCGCGACTGTCGCCATTCGGCGCATTGCAAATCAACAGGTTGGAACGCCTGCAAAGGTCAGAACCAGGCGTTCCCAGTCACGGTGATGGCACAGAAGAATTGCCTCGGACAAGAATGGCTGCATTCAACCCGTCGCGGACCTCTCCATCGTGCGGCGTGTCGTCCGCGGCGTCGCGACCCCAATGCGAACGATCTCGTCTAGTTCTTCGTGCAGCCCGCGTTGTTCACGCCCTTGGCGCATGTCGTGCCGTTAGGGCCGGTTGCAACGCCCATACCATTCTTGGTCTTGGCCTCACCACCTCGAGCTGTCTTGGTGGTGGTGACCCCGTTCTGATTCGTTTGCGCCACTGCCGCATTTCCCGTCTTTCGATTCACGGCCGCTTTCGTGCCGTTGCTATTTTGCATCGTAGTAACACCACCTGCATTTTTTTCCGCGGTGGTAACAGTACCTGTATTCGGGTTGACCGCAACGGCCTTCTCGCCATTGCTGCAAACGGTCTTGCCCCGTGCATTCTTGACACAATCGGTCGCGGATGCGCCCGCAGCGAATAACATGAGAGCGGCGATCAACATTGCTTTCATTTCGAATCTCCTCAGACGGATGATTGCCAGGTTCGCGATCAGTCTCGCGCGGATGGGCGCGCAGCGCCCGCAGTTGTTGTGGTCCGGGAAGCCTATCCTGTGCGGAGTGGACGGTCCATGTGCAAGGTCAATGGCGAGCCACGTTCCTTGCGCCCCGGCGTCGGCGACCAGTTGATGCTGGCAACGGCTGCCCCTGACCGCTTCGGGCAGATTCAGAACTCGTGACCGGCCGTGGCCGATCAAGCGACCCGCGCGGGCTCAGTGCGGCGACGAGCTTTCCGGGACGACGTCGAGGTTGCCGATGCCCGCGAAGACGTTGCGGTGCTTCGCTTCCTTGCCGTGCAGCTTGATGTCGAGTCGGAGGTCGTTCAGCGAATCGGCGTTGCGCAGCGCGTCCTCGTAGGCGATGAGGCCCGACTCGTAGATGTCGAACAGCGACTGGTCGAACGTCTGCATGCCGAGCTCGCGCGACTTCTTCATGATGTCCTTGATGCCGGAGACGTCGCCCTTGAAGATGAGGTCGGACACGAGCGGCGAGTTCAGCATCACCTCGACCGCGGGGATGCGGCCGCGGCCGTCGCGGCGCGGGATGAGCCGCTGGGCGACGAACGCACGCGTGTTGAGCGAGAGGTCCATGAGGAGCTGCGCGCGGCGCTCCTCGGGGAAGAAGTTGATGATCCGGTCGAGCGCCTGGTTGGTGCTGTTGGCGTGCAGCGTCGCGAGGCAGAGGTGGCCGGTCTCGGCGAAGGAGATCGCGTAGTCCATCGTCTCGCGGTCGCGCACCTCGCCGATCAGGATCACGTCGGGCGCCTGCCGCAGCGTGTTCTTCAGCGCGATCTGCCAGCCGTCGCAGTCGACGCCGACCTCGCGCTGGGTGACGATGCAGTTCTTGTGATCGTGCACGAACTCGATCGGATCCTCGATCGTGATGATGTGGCCGTAGCTGTTCTCGTTGCGGTAGCCGAGCAGCGCCGCCATCGACGTCGACTTGCCGCAGCCGGTCGCGCCGATGAACAGCATGATCCCGCGCTTGGACATGATGACGTCCTTCAGCACCGGCGGGAGCCCCAGCTCCTCGAACTTCGGGATCACGACGTTGATCGTGCGCAGCACCATGCCGACGCGGCCCTGCTGGACGAACGCGTTGGCGCGGAAGCGCCCGACGCCGGGCGGGGCGATCGCGAAGTTGCATTCCTTCGTCGACTCGAACTCGGCGGCCTGCTTGTCGTTCATCACGCTGCGCACGAGCTCGATCGTGTGCTGCGGCGTCAGTGCCGTCTTCGACACCGGCTGGATCTTGCCGTCGACCTTCAGCGCCGGCGGGAAGCCGGCGGTGATGAAGAGGTCGGACCCCTTCTGCTTGACGAGGAGCTCGAGGAGCTCGTGGATGAACTTGGTTGCGCGTTCGCGTTCCATGGCGTGGGGCTCCTTGCGGCGCCTGCTCCGTGTGCGGAAATCGGAACGGCGTGCGCGCTCAGGCGCCGCCGAAGAGGTCCTTGTTGACGGCGCGCTGCCGCGCCTCGGCAAGGTTCACCTGGTTGCGCTTGATCATCTCGACGAGGCACTGGTCGAGCGTCTGCATGCCGGCGGCCTGGCTCGTCTGGATCGCCGAATACATCTGGGCGACCTTGTTCTCGCGGATCAGGTTGCGGATGGCGGGCGTGCCCACCATGATCTCGTGCGCGGCGATCCGCCCCTGGCCGTCCTTGGTCTTCAGCAGCGTCTGCGAGATCACGGCGACGAGCGACTCGGACAGCATCGCGCGGACCATGTCCTTTTCCGCCGCGGGGAACACGTCGATGATCCGGTCGATCGTCTTCGCGGCGGAGCTCGTGTGCAGCGTCGCGAACACCAGGTGGCCGGTCTCGGCGGCGGTGAGTGCGAGGCGGATCGTCTCGAGGTCGCGCATTTCGCCGACCAGGATGTAGTCGGGGTCCTCGCGCAGCGCCGCGCGCAGCGCGTTGGGGAATGACAGCGTGTGGGGCCCCAGCTCGCGCTGGTTGACGAGGCATTTCTTGGCCTCGTGCATGAACTCGATCGGATCCTCGATCGTGAGGATGTGACCGTATTCCTGCTCGTTGACGTGATTGACCATGGCCGCGAGCGTCGTCGACTTGCCGGAACCCGTCGGGCCGGTCACGAGGATCAGGCCGCGGGGCCGGTTGGTGAGTTCGGCGAAGCTCTTGGGCGCCGCGAGGTCCTCGAGCGAGAGCACTTTCGACGGAATGGTCCGGAAGGCCGCGGCGGCGCCGCGCATCTGGACGAAGGCATTGACGCGGAACCGGGCGAGGTTCGGCACTGCGAAGCTGAAGTCGCACTCCAGGTTCTCTTCGTAGGCCTTGCGCTGCGCGTCGCTCATGATGTCGTACACCATGGCGTGGACGTCCTCGTGCTCCATCGGCGGCAGGTTGATGCGCCGGATGTCCCCGTGGACGCGGATCATCGGCGGCAGGCCGGCCGACAGGTGAAGGTCGGACGCCTTGTTCTTGACCGCAAAGGCCAGAAGTTCGGTGATGTCCATCTATAATCGATCCCGATTCGACCCCGGAGCGGAGCCCCGACGGCGTAACGCAGGAGGGCATGCAAGAGGCATACCAACGCCTCCCCGCATGCCGTCGTCATTCGATTATGGTCCCATACGCGAACGCGTGGCAATACGTACGGGGGCGCATCGACCGGGCTGCAGCGGCCACCGGCCGTGCCCCGGGCAGCGTGCGGCTCCTGGCCGTCAGCAAGACCTTTCCGCCGTCCGCGATCCGGGCGGTCTACGGGCTGGGGCAGCGCGCCTTCGGCGAGAACTACGTCCAGGAGGCGCTGGAAAAGATGGACGCGCTCGCGGACCTTGCTGACGTGGAGTGGCACCTCATCGGGCCGCTCCAGAGCAACAAGACCAAGGTCGTCGCCGAGCGCTTCCAGTGGGTCGAGACGATCGACCGGCTTCGCATCGCCGAGCGGCTCTCCGCGGCGCGGCCGCAGGACCTGCCACCGCTCAACGTCTGCGTGCAGGTCAACATCAGCGGCGAGGCCACCAAGTCCGGGGTCTCGCCCGAGGAGGCCCTGGCGCTGGCGCACGAGGTCGCGGCGCTGCCGCGGCTGACGCTGCGCGGACTCATGGGCATCGCGTCGGACACGCCGGTCGTCGCCACGCGCCATGCCGAGTTCGCCGTGCTGCGCGCGCTGTTCGACCTCTGCCGCACGGGCGGCCTGCCGGTCGACACGCTGTCGATGGGCATGACGGCCGACCTCGAGTCGGCGATCGCCGAGGGCGCGACGCAGGTGCGCATCGGCAGCGCGATCTTCGGGCCGCGCGGGCGCGACGCGTGACGGCGCGCTTCGGAGCGATGTCCGGCGCAATGTGCCGCCACCACCCGACAACTCGACGGGATCCGCAATGATCGTCTTCATCGGCGGCGGCAACATGGCGACCGCGCTCATCGGGGGCATGATCGCGCGCGGCCGTGCCGCCACCGAATTTCACGCGATCGACCCGATGCCGGAGCAGCGCGAGCGCCTCTGCACGCGCTTTCCGGGTGTCGGCGCGTCCGCGGCGCCCGACGCAGCGCTGCTCGCGCGCGCCGAGCTCGTCGTGCTCGCCGTCAAGCCGCAGCAGATGCGCGCCGCCGCAACGGCGCTCGCGCCGCTGCTGCGCTCGCCGGGCCACGTCGTGCTGACGATCGCCGCGGGCATCAGGCTCGCCGATCTCGCGCGCTGGCTCAGTGGCTGCGCGAACCTCGTGCGGGCGATGCCCAACACGCCGGCGCTGGTCGGCAAGGGAATCAGCGGCATTTACGCCGCCCCCGGCGTCGACGCCCGCGGGCGTGCGCTCGCGGAAGGCGTTCTCGCGGCGGTCGGCGACGTGCTCTGGGTCGACGCCGAGCCGATGCTCGACGCGGTGACCGGCATCTCGGGCAGCGGACCCGCGTACGTGTTCTATTTCGTGGAGGCGCTGGAGGCGGCCGCCCTCGAACTCGGCTTCGCGCCGAAAGACGCGCGCACACTCGCCTGTGCGACCTTTTCCGGCGCAGTCGCGCTGGCGCAAGCCAGCACCGAGTCGCCGGCCGTGCTGCGGACGCAGGTGACGTCGAAAGGCGGCACCACCGAGCGTGCGCTTTCGGTGCTCGACGCCGCGGGGGTAAGGGCCGCGATCGTCGCGGCCGCGAAGGCGGCGGCCGCGCGCGCGCAGGAAATGGGCGACGCCTTCGGTGCCGACGCGTAGGGGAACCAGGCCATGATGGACCAGGCGATGACGTTCCTGCTCGACACCGTGTTCGGACTGTTCACCTACGCATTTCTGCTCCGGTGCGCGATGCAGTGGCTGCGCGCGCCGTTTCGCAATTCCGTCGGGCAGGCCGTCACCGCGTTCACCGACTGGGCGGCGAAGCCCGTGAGGCGCGTGCTTCCGGGTTGGGGCGGCATCGACTGGTCGACGCTCTTCCTCGCCTGGCTGACGCAGTTCGTGTGGCTCGCATCACTGCGTTTTTTCGTCGCCGGCGGAGGGTTCGCGGGAACGGTGGTTGCGACGCTTGCGCTCCTCGCGGTGGTCGAGCTCCTGAAGGCCGCCATCTGGCTGCTGATCATCGTCGTGTTCGCGCAGGCGATCCTGTCGTGGTTCATGCCCGAAGGTCCGCTTTCCGGGCTGCTCAACACGCTGACGTTCCGCTTCCTCCGCCCGATCCGTCGCGTTGTCCCACCGCTTGGCGGAACGCTCGACGTCTCGCCGCTGATCCTGATCGTGCTGCTGCAGCTCCTGCTGATCGTGCCGGTACCATGGCTCGAGCTCGCGGCGCTGCACGCGTTCGGGCCCTAGACGCAATGCCCGATTGCCCGTGGCGGCGCGAGGACGGCGCGGCGCTCGTGCTGACGCTGCACGTGCAGCCCGGGGCGAAGCGCACGGAGGTCGCGGGCGCGCACGGCGAGGCCCTCAAGATCAAGCTTGCCGCGCCGCCGGTCGACGGGAAGGCGAACGCCGAGCTCCTGCGCTTTCTCGCCGACGCTTTTGGCGTGCCGCTGCGCCAGGTCACGCTGGTGCGCGGCGAGACGTCCCGCGCGAAGGTCGTGCGGATCGAGTCGCCCGCGCGGCGACCCGACACAGACTGGGTTTAGACCGTTCCTCTAGCGGGCAGCACATTCGCGAGCCGCACGAAGTCCGCGACCGCGAGCGTCTCGCCTCGCGCGCCGGGATCGATGCCTGCGCCACGCAGTGCGGTTTCATCGGCGATCGCCGCCAGCGCATTGCGCAGCGTCTTGCGCCGCTGTCCGAATGCCGCGGCAACGATGCGCGCGAAAAGCGCGGGGTCGGGAATCGACGGCGCCGCATCACGGAGCGGTACGAGCCGGACGATTGCCGAATCGATCTTCGGCGGCGGACGGAAGGCGCCCGGTGGCACGATGAAAAGCCGCTGCATCCGGAAGCGCACCTGCAGCATCACCGACAGGCGTCCGTAATCCGGCGTGTCCGGTGCGGCGACCATGCGTGCCACCACTTCCTTCTGCAGCATCACGTGCACGTCGCGCAGCGACGCGGCGTGCTGCGCGAGATGAAAGAGCATCGGCGAGCTGATGTTGTACGGCAGGTTGCCGACGACGCGCAGGTCTTGCCCAAGTGTCGCGAAGTCGAACGCCAGCGCATCGGCGACGTGCAGCTGCAGCTGTTCCGGCGGGAAATCGGCGGCAAGGCGCGCGGCGAGATCGCGATCGATTTCGATCGCGTGAATGTGCCCGGCCCGCTCGATCAGGCCGCGCGTCAGCGCCGCCAGCCCCGGGCCGATCTCGACGACGTTGTCGCCCTGCACCGGCGCGATCGCCGCGACGATCTTCTCGATGTAATGCGGATCGGCCAGGAAGTTCTGGCCGAAGCGCTTGCGCGCGACGTGGCCCTGATGCGTCGCGTGCGCGCTCATCGAGAGGCGTCCTCAGCGGCCGTGCCGGGCAAGCTCGAGCGCGAGGTCGATCGCCGCGAACAGGCTGCCGGGATCGGCGCTGCGCGCGCGGACGGCGTCGGCAGCGAGGTCGAGCGCGGTACCGTGGTCGACCGACGTGCGCACATACGGCAGTCCGAGCGTCACGTTGACGCCTCCGCCGAAGCTCGCCGCCTTGAGGGGCGGCAGCCCCTGATCGTGATACATCGCGACGATGGCATCGTACTTCCGCGCGATCGCCGGCACGAACACGGTGTCCGCGGGGATGGGCCCGGTGGCGTCGATGCCGGCCGCACGCGCCGCGGCGATCGCCGGAGCGATCACGTCTGCGTCCTCGCGGCCGAGATGACCGCCTTCGCCCGCGTGCGGGTTGAGGCCGCAGACGGCGATGCGCGGCGCCGTGATGCCGAAGCGCGCGACGAGCTCGCCCGCGACGATGCCGAGGGTTTCGCCGACCGCCGCGGGCGTGATCGCCGCGGGCACCGCGGCGAGCGGCAGGTGCGTCGTGACGAGCGCGACGCGCAGCCCGCCGCCGACCAGCAGCATCACGACGCGCGGCACGTGCGCCCGCGCGGCAAGGAACTCGGTATGTCCCGTGAATTCGTAGCCGGCGTCCTGGATCGCGCTTTTCTGCACCGGCGCGGTGACGAGTGCCGCGAATTCGCCCGTTGCGCATGCATCGGCGGCGCGCCCGAGCATGGCGAGGACGCTGGCCGAATTGGTCGGCTCGGGATGTCCGGGCGTCACGGGCACGGCGACCGGCTCGTGGATCACCTCGACGGTGCCGCCGCTCGGTGCGAACGACGCGGCGTCGAACGCCGTGTAGCGGGCGGAGGCGCCGATGCGCGCCGCGCGCTCGCGCAGCAGTGCGAGATCGCCGACGACGACGAGGCGCGCCGGGAACGCCCGCTCGCCGTGCCGCACGGCCAGCTGCGCCATGAGCTCGGGTCCGATGCCTGCAGGTTCGCCCGACGTGATGACGATCGCCGGATGCCGCTCGTCGCGGCCGCTCATGGAGCGTCCGTCGCGAGCGGCAGCACGACGACGCTCGCGGCGTCGCCGAACCGTTCGACCTTGAGCTCGGACGATGCGTGCACGTGGTGCGCTTCGCCCGTCCTGCCGGCGGCGATGCGGACCTGCGCATACCCGTCGAGCGGCTGCGCCGGCGCGCCGAAGAGCCAGAGCTGCTCCAGCGGGCGCTGCTCGTCGATCTCGCCGGTGTGCTGGACCGCGCGCCCGAGCGGGAGCGCAAAGCCTTCGCGCCCGAACACCGGAAACTGATCCAGCGTCGCCTTGTAGCGCAGCACGCTGTGTCCGGCGTGCCGCTGCCGCGAATTGAGGTCGTACCACGCGCCGGGCGGCAGCGCGATCTCGACTTCACCTCCGGCAGCGACGATCGGCGCGACGAGCAGCGCATCGCCGCACAGGAACTGCGTCTCGTACGTGCGCGTGAGCGCGATGTCCGGAAACGCGAGCGGCATCGCGCGCATCACGGGCATCCCGGTGGCGCTGGCATTCGCGATCACGGACTGGAGATACGGAATCAGCCGGTACCGGAAGGCGAGCCACTTCCGCACCACCGCCTCCGCCTCCGCGCCGAAGGCCCACGGCTCGCGCTCGCCGAGGCCGTGGATCGAGAGGTGCGAGCTGAACACGGCCGCCTGCAGCCATCGCGCGAAGAGCTCCGGCGACGGCTTCGCGGCGCCGTAGAAGCCGCCGACATTGGTCGCGTGGAACGGCGCGCCGCTCATGCCCCAGGAAAGACCGCCCCGGATCGACGCGGCGAGGCCTTCCCAGTCGCTCTGCGGCTCGCCGCCGTACTGGATCGGGTAGCGCTGGCTGCCGGTCCAGCCGGAACGCGCCCAGACCATCGGCGGTCCGTTTTCCTTGCGCTGCAGGCGCCTCGTCGCGTCGAAGACGCACTCGTTGTAGAGCAGCGGGATAGACGTTGTGCAGCCGCCTTCCGGTGTCGCCGTTGAACGCGACGGCGTCGTCCGGGACGTGCTCGCCGAAGTCGCTCTTGATGACGTCCACGCCTTTGGCGAAAAGGTCCTCGTGCGCGTCGCGCCACCAGCCGTACGCGGCCGGGTGCGTGAAATCGACGATGCCGCTCTCGGGCAACGGCGTGAGTGCACTGCCGAACGGCGACGTCGCCGGCGCCGTGTCCCAGCCGAACACGTACGGGTCGCCTTCGCGCGTGGTCAGGAGGAAGCGGCGCGACGCGAGGTCGCGGAAGAGCGTCGAGTGGATCGACACGTACGGGTATTCCCACATGCACACGCGCAGGTTGTGCGCCTTGATCCCCGCGATCGCCGCGTACGGATCCGGATAGCGCTTCGCGTCCCACTCGAAGTCGAAGCGCGTCTCGAGATTCCACGCCGAGCGGCCGTCCAGCGTCAGCACGTCGCACGGGATCTTGCGCTGGCGGAACTTGCGGGCGGTGTCGGCGGCCTCCTCGGGCGTCTTGTACCAGGCGCGCGAGATCCACAGCCCGAGACTCCATTGCGGCACTCCCGGCGCGCGGCCGGTGAGCTTCGTGTACGCGTCGAGGATCTGCGCGGGCGTGTCGGCCGCGAACACGAAGAGATCGAGCGCCTCGTCGTCGACCAGCAGCGCGTACGAGCGGTGCGACCAGTCGGGATAGCCGACGCCGTGCGCCACCATGCCGGTCGTGTGCACGAAGACGCCCCAGGCGCCCTTGCCGTCGCCGGGACTCCAGGCGAACGGCGTGTTCTTGTACGAGAGTCCCGTATTGACGCCGAGCGCATCGACGACCTGCGACTGCACGATCTGGCCGCGCTTGTCGAGCGGCCCGAACTTTTCGCCGAGCCCGTAGACCGCGGCGCCTGACGCAAGCGCGAGCGCCGCGGTCCACTGGTCGCCCTGGCGGACGCGGCCGAAGGTCGGCAGCCGCGTGAAGCCGCGAAAGTGTTCGTCCGTGGTCGAACCCAGCACCTGCGCACCCTTGTGCCGCAGCCGGAACTGCAGTGGCGAGCCGGCGATTTCGAGAACGGAGTCGCCGGCGGCGAAGGTGACCGTGCCTTCCGCCGTCTGCGCGGCTTCGCAGGCCTGCGCCTTGCCGAGGATGAGCCCGTAGTCGGGACGGGTATTGGGGCCGATCCGCATGCGGAACACGCCGGGACCGAAGCACGTGACCTCCAGCACGTCGCCGGTCGAGGTGGCGAACGCGGCGCCCGACGCGGACGTGTCGACGCATTGCGGCGCGTCGAGGCGAAGGAAGGCGGCGGATTCGAACTGCACGCGGTGCCCGGTTCAGCCGGCGAATCTCGGTTCGGCGCGACCCGGCACGTCGACCCGCATCGCGAAGATCCCACCCGATTGCGGCAGCCGAAGCAACTCATCGGCCTCGCGATGCTGGCGCGCGGTCGTCACGTAGAGCGTCCTGAGATCGCTGCCGCCGAAGGCGCACATCGTGGGACATTGCGCGGGGATCGGGAACTCCGCAAGCACCGCGCCCGCGGCGGAGAGGCGGAGCACCTTGCCGCCGCGATAGAACGCGACCCAGTAGCAGCCGTCGCGATCCACCGCCGCGCCGTCGGGCCGGTCGGTCTCGACCTCGAAGCGCGCGAAGACGCGCGGACGCGACGGCGTGCCCGTCGTCGCATCGTAGTCGTAGGCGCGGATCGTCAGCGTGGGCGTATCGGCGTGATACATCGTGCGGCCGTCGGGGCTCCACGCGAGGCCGTTGCTGATCGTCATGTCGCGGAGCACGCATTCCATGCGGCCGGCGGCGTCGATGCGCAGCAGCTCGCCGGTCGGCGCGTCGCGGCGCTCGTTCATCGTGCCCGCGAAAAAACGGCCCTGCGCATCGCAACGCCCGTCGTTGAAGCGATGGTGCACAGGATCATAGGGCGCATTGGCGAGCTTGTGCATCAGCGTGCCGTCGGCGCGCGCGAGCCAGACGCCGTCGCGCAGCGCGACCACGAAGCCGCCGGACGCGCGAAGCGCAAAGCAGCCGATCGATTCGGGCATCGGCATCGCCACATTGGCGCCGGTGGCGGGGTCGAAGCGATTGAGCGACGGCGCATTGATGTCGACCCAGTAGAGCGCGCCCTCCTCGACCGACCACACCGGGCACTCGCCGAGGCTCGCCTTCGCATCGAGCGCGCAGGCAAACGGTGAACTTCCGGAGGCAGCGGGCGGGGTCATGGCGGCAGGCGGTACGGCAGACGCATCGTACAAGAAAACTGCCGCGAAGGGCCGCGCGGCGACGCGTCAGCCGAGCGACGTCCGGAGGTTTCCGAGAAGCTCCTGCGCGCGACCCACCAGCATCGACATATCAGAGCCGACCGCAATCCACGAGTAGCCGAAGTCGACGTAACGCGCCACCGATTCGGGCGTGAACCCGACGATGCCGCAGGGCTTGCCGAGGCGCGCGCATTCCTTGGCGGCGTGGACGAGCTTCGCCGTCACTGCCGGATTGCCCGTGTCGCCGAGGTGACCCATCGACGCCGCGAGGTCGTTCGGTCCGACGAAGATCGAATCGACGCCCGGGACGGCGGCGATCGCCTCGAGCTCGTCGAGCGCCGCGATCGTCTCGATCTGGACAATCACGCAGAGCTCGGCGGCAGCGCGCGCGAAATAGCCCGGCACCGTGCCGTAGCGGCTGCCACGGTGCGTGCCGGCGACGCCCCGCACGCCTTCGGGCGGATAGCGCGTATAGGCGACCGCGCGCTTCGCTTCCTCGGCGTTCTGCACGAAAGGAAAGAGCAGCGTCTGCGCGCCGGCGTCCAGCACGCGCTTCACCATCACCATGTCGTTCCACGGCGGACGCACGATGGCCTGCGCAGGCGTCCCCGCGATCGTGCGCAGGATGTCCGTCATCTGCGCCACGCCGATCGGCGTGTGCTCGGTGTCGACGACGAGGAAGTCGAAGCCGACGCAGCCCAGCGCCTCCGCGGTCGCGACGGATCCGCTCGACAGCCACGTGCCGATCGGCGCCCTGCCCGCGGCGAGCGCCTGCTTGAACTGGTTGACCGGAAGGTCCATGGGAATCCTCTTGGCAGCAGGCATTTCGCGCTGTGCGGAGATGGCGCACCGGCGCCCGCCGGGTATTCGGGTCCGCGCAGGATTCTACCGCGCGCGCGGCGGTTGACCTTCGGCGGCGCGGCGGAGTACAAGCCGGGTTCCCCGCGAGCAACATGGAGACAAAGTGGATACGAGGATTCCGATGCGGCCGATCGCGCCGAATTGCTCGCGCGCGGCCCGGCGGAGGCGCATCCGATGACGACGCCTCAGCGCGGTGCCGGGCGCATCCTCACGTCCGAGGACTTCCGCGCCGGGTTCGTCGAAATGCTGCCGGTCTGCATCGGCATGATTCCGTTCGGACTCGTCTGCGGCGTCGGTGCCGCGGCCGCCGGTGCGAACTTCGCCGGCGCGATGGGCCTCGCTACAATCATCTTTTCCGGTGCCGCGCAGATCCTGGCGTGCCAGATGCTGGCGGACGGCGCGCCGGTCGCCGTGGTGATCCTCACGTGCGCGGTGCTCGGGCTGCGGTTCCTGATGTACAGCGCGGCGATGGCGCCGATCCTCTCGCCGCTGCCGCGGCGCTGGTCGGGAGCGGTGGCATTCCTGCTGACCGACCAGGCGTTCGCCGCGGCGATCCGCAAGTACGACTCGCACGGGAATGCGAAGCGCGCGGCGCTGCACTACACCGGCAGCGGCATGGCGCTGTGGACCTTCTGGCAGGTGACCAACGCCGTGGGCTTCTACGTGGGCAACGTGATCCCGGCGGCGTGGTCGCTCGAGTTCGCAGTGCCGCTGTGCTTTCTCGCGCTGCTCGCCCCCGCGCTGCGCGGTGCGCCGCACGTGCTGGCCGCGGTCGTCGCGGGCGTCGCCGTGATGGCGCTCGACGCGCTGCCGATGCGGTTGAACCTCGTCGTGGCGGGCCTGCTCGGCATCATCGCCGGCCTCGCGGTCGAAATGGCGGAGGCGCGATGGAAGGCGCGCTGAAGCTCTGGGTCGTGATCGTCGCAGTCGGCCTCCTCAATTATCTGTCCCGGATCTCGTTCATCGCCTTCTTCGCGCGGCGCGCGATGCCGCCGATGCTGGAGCGCGCGCTGCGCTACGTGCCCGCGGCGATGCTCGCGGCGCTGATCGTGCCGATGATCGTCGCGGTGCCGGCCGGCGCCGGCCACTTCAATCCGAGGATCGTCGCGGCGCTCGTCGCCGGCGTCGTCGCCTGGTCGACGAAGAGCACGCTGAAGACGCTCGTGGCGGGCATGCTCGCGCTGTGGCTGCTGCAGTGGGGCGTGCCGGCGCCGCATCCCTGATTTCGGCTACCATTGACGTTCCCGCAGGAGGATCAAGAGACATGCGTTTCGAAGGCACCGACACCTACGTCGCGACCCCCGACCTGATGCTCGCGGTCAATGCCGCGATCGCGCTCGAGCGACCGCTCCTCATCAAGGGCGAGCCTGGCACCGGCAAGACGATGCTCGCCGAGGAGGTCGCGCGCGCGCTGTCGCGGCCGCTGCTGCAGTGGCACATCAAGTCGACGACCAAGGCGCAGCAGGGGCTCTACGAGTACGACGCCGTGTCGCGACTCCGGGATTCGCAGCTCGGCGACGCGCATGTCGGCGACATCGCGCACTACATCAAGCGCGGCGTGCTGTGGGAGGCCTTCGAGGCCGACGCGCCGGCGGTGGTGCTGATCGACGAGATCGACAAGGCCGACATCGAGTTCCCGAACGATCTCCTGCGCGAGCTCGACCGGATGGAGTTCTTCGTCTACGAGACGCAGCAGACGGTGCGCGCGCGGGCGCGGCCGCTGGTCGTCATCACCAGCAACAACGAGAAGGAGCTGCCCGACGCATTCCTGCGCCGCTGCTTCTTCCATTACATCCGCTTCCCGGACAAGGAGACGATGACGCGGATCGTCGACGTGCATTTTCCGGGACTGAAGCACGCGCTGCTCGCCGAGGCGCTGGAAGTTTTTTTCAGTCTGCGCGAGGTGCCGGGGCTCAAGAAGAAGCCGTCGACGTCGGAGCTCCTCGACTGGCTGAAGCTCCTCCTTGCCGAGGATATTCCGCCGGAGGCGCTCAGGAGCTCCGACAAGAAGGTGCTGATCCCGCCGCTGCACGGGGCGCTCCTCAAGAACGAGCAGGACGTCCACCTGTTCGAGCGTGTCGCCTTCATGGCGCGCGCCGGGCGCTGACGCGACCGCAGACCGCGGGATCCTGCAATCCATGCCATTCGTTGAGCCCGTCACGCTGACCGGCGCGCACGCGACGCTCGAGCCGCTCGCGCGCGAGCACCTTGCCGCCGTGCGCGCGGCTGCCGCGGACGGCGAGCTCTGGAAGCTCTGGTACACGAGCGTGCCGGCGCCCGAGGCGACGCCGGCCTGGATCGACGCCGCGCTCGAGATGCGCGAGCGCCTGGGCGCGCTCCCGTTCGTCGTGCGGTCGAACGCGAGCGGCGAGGTCGTCGGCTCGACGCGCTATTTCAACGTCGACGCCGCGCATCGTCGCCTGGAGATCGGGCACACATGGTATGCGAAGCGCGCGCAGAGAAGCGCAGTGAACACCGAGTGCAAGCTCCTCCTGCTGACGCACGCGTTCGAGACGCTGCACTGCATCGCGGTCGAGTTCCGCACGCACTTCTTCAACTTCGCGTCGCGTGCCGCCATCGCGCGGCTCGGCGCGAAGCAGGACGGCATCCTGCGCAATCACCAGATCATGGCGGACGGGACGCGTCGCGACACGGTCGTCTTCAGCGTCATCGACGGCGAGTGGCCGGCGGTGAAGCGCAACCTGCAGTTCCTGCTCGAGCGGAACGGGTAAGGCGACCTCGACCGCGCCGGCGAAGGCGCGCATTCCCCGGACCTTTGGTGAAGCGTCGACCCTGATTCCATGCTGATCGACTTCTTCCTCCATCTCAAGTCGGCACGGCTGCCGGTGTCGACGCGCGAGTTCCTTACGCTGCTCGAGGCGCTCTCGGAGCGGGTCGTGTCGCTGTCGCTCGACGACTTCTACTTCCTCGCGCGGACGACGCTCGTCAAGGACGAAGCGCTGTTCGACCGGTACGACACGGCGTTCGGCACGTACTTCCAGGGTGTCAACGCGATCTTCGACGTGCGCTCGGAATTGCCCGAGGAGTGGCTGAAGCGGGAATTCGAGCGCCACCTGACACCCGAGGAAAAGGCGAGGGTCGAGGCGCTGGGCGGCTTCGCCAAGCTGATGGAAACCTTCAGGAAGCGCCTCGAGGAGCAGAAGGGACGGCACGCCGGCGGCTCGAAGTGGATCGGCACCGGCGGCACCAGCCCGTTCGGCGCCTACGGCTACAACCCGGAAGGGATCCGCATCGGCCAGGCCGGCAGCGGCAATCGCAGCGCGGTGAAGGTGTGGGACGAGCGCAATTTCCGCAATCTCGACGGCGATGTCGAGCTCAACACGCGCAACATCAAGGTGGCGCTGCGCAAGCTCCGCAAGTTCGCCCGCGAAGGCGTGCCCGAGGAGCTCGACATGGACGGCACCATCGAGGGTACCGCGAAGAACGCGGGCTGGCTCGACCTGCACCTCATGCCGGAGCGCCGCAATCGGGTGAAGGTGTTGCTGTTCCTCGACGTCGGCGGCTCGATGGACCCGCACGTGGAGCTCTGCGAGGAGCTCTTCTCTGCGGCAAAGAGCGAATTTCGTCATCTCGAGACGTTCTACTTCCACAACTGCGTCTACGACCACGTGTGGCGCGACAACGTGCGCCGGCGCTTCGACCGCGTCGCGACCTGGGACCTCCTGCACAAGTACGGTCCGGACTGGAAGCTCATCTTCGTCGGCGACGCCGCGATGAGCCCGTACGAGCTCGTCGAGGCGGGCGGCAGTGTCGAGTACACGAACGAGGAGCCGGGCGTGCTGTGGCTGAAGCGCCTCTCGGAGCACTTCCGCCGGACCATCTGGTGGAATCCGGAGCCGCCGCGCGCGTGGGAATACACGCGCTCGACGCAGATCGTGCTGCAGTCCATCGGCGCGAAGATGTTCCCGCTGACCCTCGACGGCATCGGCCGCGGCATCGACGCGCTGCGGCACTAGCGCGGTGAGCGCAGACGTCACCGCGTGGCAGGCGGACGCGGCCGCGGCGATTCGCGAGGCGACGGGCGCGCCACCCGCCGCGCCGCGCTGGTCGGCGTGCGGCGGCAGCTCGCTCAACGCGACGTGGCGGCTCGACGTCGCAGGCGAGCGTTTTTTCGTCAAGACGAATGCGGCGACGCGGCTCGCGATGTTCGAGGCGGAAGCAGCCGGTCTCGTCGACCTTGCCGCGGCAGACGCGATCCGCGTCCCACAACCGTTTGCGTCCGGCGTTGCGGGCAGCGTGTCGTTCCTCGCGCTCGAGTGGCTCGACATCGTGGCCGGCGGTCGCGATGCAGCGATGGGCCGCGCGCTCGCCGCGCTGCATCGGCCCACGGCGGACGCACACGGCTGGCAGCGCGACAACACGATCGGCACGACGCCGCAGGACAACACACGCACGGCCGACTGGGCGGAGTTCTTCGCAAATCGCCGCATCGCGCCGCAGCTCGCCCTTGCGGCTTGCAACGGTCATGCGGAGCTGCAGCGCAATGGCGACTCGCTGCTCGCTGCCATTCCCCTGCTGCTCGCCGGTCACGCGCCGGCACCCTCGCTGCTGCACGGGGACCTGTGGTCGGGCAATGCGGGACGACTTCGCGACGGGACGCCGGTCGTGTTCGACCCCGCCGTCTACTGCGGCGATCGCGAGACCGACCTCGCGATGTGCATGCTGTTCGGCGGATTCTCCTCCGACTTCTTCGCGGCCTATCGCGACACGTGGCCGCTGCCGCCGGGTCACGATCTCCGGCGCGATCTCTATAACCTCTACCACGTGCTGAACCACGCCAACCTGTTCGGCGGCGGCTACGTCGCGCAGTCGGCCGGGCTGGTCCGGCGGCTGCTCGACGCGGCCGGCGGGTGACCGGCGCGATGCGCAGCGACGCAGGCGTGATAGCCTGACGGGCATCATCGACGCGCGGGAGAGACGATGGAACGGATCACGATGTCGATCGACGAAAAGCTCGCGAAGGAGTTCGATGCGCTGATCGCCAAACGGGGCTACACCAGCCGCTCCGAGGCGATGCGCGACCTCTTGCGGCGCGAGGTCGAGTCGAATCGGCCCGCCTACGAAGTGAAGTCGCACTGCGTCGCAAACCTGTCCTACATCTACAACCACCACGAGCGCGAGCTCTCCGAGCGGCTGACCGAGACGCAGCACGAGCACCACGACCTCGTCGTTTCGTCGATGCACGTGCACCTCGATCACGATCACTGCCTCGAAAGCGTCATCCTGCACGGCCCCACCGCCGCGGTGCGCGGCTTCGCGCACCGGATCGAGGCCGAGCGCGGCGTCCGCCACGGACACCTCAATCTCGTCACCGTCGAGACCGGGGACGCGCACGCGGGCACGGCGGCGCACCACCACCGCGGCCACATGCACCTCGTGCCCAAGACCTAGCGACATTTGGTCCGGGGTTGATCAGGATCATGCTTGCGCGGCCCCGCGCCGTTGCGGCCCGGTAGGCAAATATGCCAAAGTCTGCCTACTCGAACGGCAATAGAAAGTCGCGCTCGTGGATCAGCTTCCAGGGACTTGGGCCGCGCTCTGCGCGCTTGCATTCGCGCTCGGCGTGCGCCACGGCTTCGACGCCGATCACCTCGCGACGATCGACGGGCTGACGCGCTACAACGCGCGGGTCAATCCGCGTCTCGCGCGGGTCGCCGGCGCGCTGTTCTCGCTGGGGCATGGCCTTGTCGTGATGCTGGTCGCGCTCGCCGCCGGCTCCTTTTCGGCGGGCTGGCAGACCCCGGCATGGCTGGAGACCGCCGGCGTTGTCGTGTCGATCGCCTTTCTCTTCGGCCTCGCGTTTCTCAACGTCCGCGCCGTGATGACCACCGCACCCGGGGCCATCGTGACGCCGGCAGGGTTCAAGGGTCGGCTCCTCGGCCGCTTCCTGACCGTCCGGCGCGGCTGGGCCGTCGCGCTGGTCGGCGCCCTCTTCGCGCTGTCGTTCGACACCATCTCGCAGGCGGCGATCTTCGCGTTGGCTGCAGGCCGTTTCGGCGGCGTCGGCGAGGCGCTGTTCGTCGCAGGACTCTTCGTGCTCGGCATGCTCCTGATCGACGGCGCGAACGGCGCGTGGATCAGCCGGCTCGTCCGCTGCGCCGACAGCACCGCGGCGATCGCATCACGCGTGATGGCGCTCGCGGTCGCGGCGGTAAGCCTCGCAGTCGGCCTGCTGGCCGTGTCGCGCCTCACGTTGCCGAGCGTCGACGCCTGGGCCGACGGGCGCGAGGTCTGGTTCGGCGCCGCGGTGGTCGCGAGCGTGCTCATCGCATTCGTCGGCGCAATGCGGGTGGCGCGGCGGGCCACGCCCGCGCCGGCTCGGCCCTAGCGCCGCGCGTGCCGCGGCGACGCGGCTGCAGGTATCATCGCCAGATCGTGCGTTTACCCGCTTTCGGACCCGCTTCCCGCACGTCCCGCGCCGTCGCTGCAATGTTTGCGCTCGCGGCGGCATGCCTCGTTCATCCCTGCTACGCGGAGAACGAGAGAGGCGAAGCGCGCGTCGAAAGCTGGGGCCTTTTCCAGAAGGACGTCAACGGGACCGATCAGTGGACCTATCAGGCCCGACTCTATGTTCCCTTCAGTCTCGCTGACGGCTGGACCTTCACGCAGCGCCTGCAGCTGCCGATGACCTACACGAACGAATCCGGCGCCGCCAATCCCGGCGGGACGTACTCGGGCGGCATCGGCAATGCGTTCGTCGAGGAGATCTTCGAGACCGGCGACGTTGCGCCCGATTTCCGATTGCGCGGCAGCGTGCGCGTCGTGTTTCCAACCGGGAAACAGGCGCCGTACGGATCCGGCCAGTACCAGGTCGCGCCGGGGCTGGGCTTCGGCTACGCGATGCCTGACGTCCTGCGCGGCGTGACGCTCGATCCGTACGTGCGCTACGCCTACGGCTTCAGCCCGGACCCTTCCAGCGTGCAGACGATCCGCAAATGGTCGATCTACCCTGCGGCGACGATCACGCTCGACCCGCAATGGTCGCTCATACTCTACCCCGACAATCCGATCACCTACAACGACCGCAAGCAAAGCTGGTTCGTGCCGATCGATCTCATGGTCGTGCATCGCTTCAGCAAGTCGGTGGTTGCGGGCGCGGGCGGCGCATGGCGCATCGGCGATTCGGCGGACGCCTCGTTTCGCTGGCTGATCGACGCGCGGCTCGCCGTCTCCTTCTGACCCGCCGGACGCCGTGCGCCGGGGCGCCGAAGGGTCCGGCGGCGGACGGGCGCCGGTTCGGCTAGAATGGCGCGCCATGCGACGACGCCTGCGCCTCGGATTGCTCTTTGCCGCTGCCGTGCTGCAGATCGCAGCACCACTCGCCGCGTACGCGCGCGTCGCGCAGCTGCCCGATGCGATCGAGCTATGCTCCGCGGCGAAGGCTCCTGCGCGTGGCGCGCTGCAGCACGGCAATCCGTTCCGGAATCCGGCTCATTTTCACTGCGCCGAATCGCTGTGCTGCATCGGGAGCGCAACCGGGGCGGCAGCACCGCCGAGCGTCGCGGCCCGAACGCCTTCCGGCGAATTCACGGGCGGCGCACTCGCCGGCACGACGCCGAGCGCCGCACCCGCCTCGATCGTCGCCGCCGCGCCGGCGCGCGGTCCTCCTTCCCCCGCCTGATCCGCGCTGCGATCGCCGTGGCGAGCCTCGCTCGCTGCGGCGATGCCGGCCGGCCCGCCCGCCATGGGCGGTCTTTGCCGGCGATGATTCCGCATTCGCTCGCGCGCTGCAGACGTTCACCCGGTACTCCATGGGGTCCCCGGCGACCATCGACGGCACGCGTCAGGCGAACAGCCCTTCCGTCCATTGCATTCGAAAGGCCCGACATCATGTCCCAACTCGCTCCCCGTCTCATCTTCGGCTGCATCGCGCTTGCGGTCGCAACCGCCAGCGCCTTTGGCGCCGATTTCCAGCTGAAGACCCTCGACATCAAGCAGCCCTTCGCGCGCGCGACGCCGCCCGGCGCGAAATCGACGGCGGTCTTCATGACGATCGAAAACAAGGGCAAGGAGGCGGACCGCCTTATTTCCGCGTCATCGCCGATGGCGGGCATCGTCGAGATCCACGAAATGAAGATGGACGGCGGAATGATGCAGATGCGCGAGGTCAAGGGCCTCGAGGTCAAGCCTGGCGAGACGGTCGAACTGAAGCCCGGCGGATACCACGTGATGCTGATGGATCTCAAGCAGCCGCTGAAGGAGGGCGAGTCGATTCCGGTGACGCTCAGGTTCGAGAAGTCGGGGTCCGTCGACGTCAAGGCGGCGGTCGCGGCGATGGGCGCCGGGCACGCGCACTGAAAACGCACGCGCGGGGTCCTGCTGCGGACTCGCGCCACCAATGGGGATTCCGATGCATACAGGCAATCGCCGCACTGCGGCTCTGCTGCTCTCCGCCGCCTCGCTTGCATTTCCCGTCACCGGGCTCGCCTGCTCGAGCTGCGGCTGCACGCTGTCCTCGGATTGGTCGAGCCAGGGCATCGCGCCGTCGGGTGAAGGATTCCGCGTGGATTTCAGGTTCGACTATTTCGACCAGGACCAGCTGCGCTCGGGCACGAAGAAGGTGGATCGCGGCAGCCTCGAGATTCCCAACGACCAGGAAATCCAGCAGCAGACGATCAATCGGAATTACGCGCTCGGCATCGACTACAGTCCAAACGAGGATTGGGGCGTCAATTTCCAGCTGCCGTATTTCGATCGCTATCACACGACGATTGCTCCGGGCGACACCGAGACCTCGACGTCGCACACCAAGAGCATCGGCGACGTGCGGCTGGTCGGTCGCTACCTCGGCTTCACGCCCGACCACAGCATCGGCATTCAGCTCGGCGTCAAGCTTCCGACCGGCAGCTTCGACAACAATTTCATCGCGGGACCGCAGGAAGGCGAGCTGCTCGACCGGGGCCTGCAGCCGGGCACCGGGACGACCGACCTCCTCGTCGGCGCCTTCACGTTCGGCGCGATGTCGCGCGACTGGGACTATTTCGTGCAGGGGATGCTGCAGCAGCCGCTCAATTCGCGCGACGGCTTTCGCCCGGGCACCGGATTCAATCTCAACACGGGTGTTCGCTACATGGCGTACGAGCACTTCGTGCCGTCGCTGCAGATCAACGCGCGCATCGAAGGCCGTGAGGAGGGCGAGAACGCCGACGTCGACAACAGCGGCGCGACGCTCGTGTACTTGAGCCCCGGCCTCAACTTCCAGCTGGCCGGCGCGCTGCACGGCTACGCTTATGTCCAGCTGCCCGATCTACCAGCGCGTGAACGGATTGCAGATCGAGCCGCGCTATACGGCGACCGTCGGCGTCTACTACACGTTCTGAGCGGCCGACGGATGCCGCGTCCGACGGCGCGGTCAGGGCGCGCGCAGCAGCGGTGTCACCGTCGCTTCGAGCACCGTCAGGTCGAGGCCGGGATCGGCGTACCAGCCTTCCTTGCGCAGCACGCCGGCGCGGTCGACGACGAACGTGAGCGGCAGTCGCCAGACGCGGCCGTAGCCTTTGAAGCTCGCGTCGCGCGCGAACGCCGCAGGCATCGCGAACGCCTTCATGATCGCGCGCGCCTTCGCCTCGTCCTTCGGCGTGTCGACGCTGACGGCGACGATCTCGAGGCCTTCGCCGCGATGCTTGCGGTAGTACGCGTCGAGCGCGGGCATCTCGGCGCGGCAGGGCGCGCACCACGTCGCCCAGAAATTCAGGACGACGACCGTGCCACTTTGTGCGGCCAGCGAGAACTTCTGCCCATCGAAGAGCCGGGCCTCGAATGGTGGCGCGGCGGCACCCTCGTCGGCGGCAAGCGCCGCCGTTGCGCCGAGCGCAGTGGCGGCGAGCAAAAGCATCGAAAGGTAACGCGATGAGTGGACGGGTCGAAGCATGCGGCCAGCTTTCGTGGAATCTCGACATTATGAACGCGTGTTTCGTCGCGTCGCAGCCCTTGCACCTTACCCATGATTTGCATATGGATTCCTCGCGCCAGCACGCTGCGGTCGGCCGGCGCACCGCGTAGAATGCGACGCCTCGACGCCCCATTCACAGACACCCGACGTCCCATGAAAACCGCTCTCCTGCCCGTCGTCCTCGTCGCCGCATCGCTCGTCGGGGCATGCTCGAAAGCGCCGGATGCCATCCCCGCCACAGCGACGGCTGCCGCCGTGACAGCCGACGCGAAACCCACGCCCGCGAAGCCAGCTCCGGCCGCCGCGCATGCGGAGCCGGTGATCGCGTGGGAGACGGGCGATGTCGATGCCGCGTTCGCGAAGGCGAAGGCCGACAACAAGCCGCTGTTCCTGTACTGGGGCGCCTCGTGGTGCCCGCCGTGCAACGAGGTGAAGGCGACGATCTTCAACCGCCAGGACTTCGCCGAGCGCGCCCGCTTTTTCGTGCCGGTTTACGTCGACGGCGATGCGCGTGGCGCGCAGCAGCTCGGCGCGCGCTTCAAGGTGAGCGGCTACCCGACGATGGTGCTGTTCACGCCGGACGGGCGCGAGATCACGCGCCTGCCGGGCGAGGTCGACGCGGACCAGTACATGCGCGTCCTTGCGCTCGGCATGAACGGCGCGCGTCCGGTCAGGGAAACGCTCGACGCCGCGCTCGGCGGTGCAAAGGGCGCTGCCGGTACGGGCCTACGCGCGGAAGACTGGCGGATGCTCGCCTACTACTCGTGGGAAACGGACGAGAGCCAGCTGCTGCCGGAAGCGAAGCGCGCGGCGACGCTCGCGCGACTCGCCAAGGCCTGCCCGGCAGCTCACGCCGATATCGCGACGCGCCTCGCACTGTCCGCGATCGTCGCCGGGGCCACGGCAAAGGACGCGAAGCCGCGCAACGACGCGGCGGCCGTCGACACGCTCGTCACGGTGCTCGCGGATCCGGCCGTGACGCGCGAGAATTTCGACGTACTCGTCAATTATGCCGGCAAGGTCACCGACAGCGTCGCGCTGAAGGGCTCGCCCGAGCGCGCGCGGCTGACGCAGGCGTGGAACGGCGCGCTGGATCGACTGTACGCGGATACCCGCCTCTCCGCGCTCGACCGCCTCGCCGTACTGTCGGCGGAGATCGACCTCGCCAAGGTCGACGATTTGAAGGGGTCGGTGTCCGCGGCGCTGCAGGCGCGGGTCCGCGCAGCGGCGGCGCAGACGGACCGCGACACGCAGGACCCGTATTCGCGTCAGGCCGTGATCAGCGACGCCGCGCAGCTCCTCGCCCAGGCGGACCTGATGGTGGAGTCCGACGCGCTGCTGACGGCGGAGCTCGCCCGCTCGCAGTCGCCGTACTACTACATGCTCGGGCTCGCCGACAACGCGAGGACGCGCGGCGACAACGCCGCCGCGCTCGACTGGGCGCAGAAGGCGTACGAAGCGGCCAAGGGTCCGGCGACGCGGCTGCAGTGGGGCGTGCGCTACGTGAACATGCTGACCGATCTCGCGCCCAAGGACAGCGAGCGCATCGAGGGCGCCGCGCGGCAGGTGATCGGCGAGCTCCCGCCCGAGCCGGAGACGTTCTACGAGCGCAATCGGCGCGCACTGGAAAAGATGAGCAAAAAGCTCGCGGCATGGAACAAGAGCGACGCGCATAGCGCGACGATTGCGCGGCTGCGCGCCGAGATGTCGGGAGTCTGCGCGAAGCTGCCGGCGAAGGATCCCGCGCGGGCGACGTGCGAAAAGACGCTGCAGCCGGCCGCCGCCGCCAGCGCATGAGGCAATTCGGGCGAAAAGCGATCGGCGCCCGACATTCGTCGCAGCGATTTTGCCAGCGCGCTGTCCGCGGCAGCGGACGGGGTGCGATATCGGGCAGTCGCGCGCGGCGCCGCTGAGCCCGGCGCCACTTCGCAGGACATCAAAGCCTGACGCGCGGGTTGTCGCGGGCGCGCCTGCCCGCAGAACCGGGCCTTCTGCACGCCTGCATTCACAAGCCGCGGCGGCCGGATTCTCCTGCTGCCGAAGCCCGACTCGGGCGCCCCGCGCCCGCTGGGCTGGAAGGCCCGGGACGTGGGCAGCAGCCCATTCCGTCATGGCGGGGCGCTATCACGAAACGACCCGAAGAAGGGCCGATAACCGTCTGTCGGAAAACACTTTTCGCAACACATTTGCCCACCGGAGTTTGATCTGGATCAAAGAAATTGCCGCGCGCGGCTGATGGGCGTTGCGTCCACAAAATGTTGCGGCTAGCCTGCATCCACGTACAACATGTTGTGGTCGGCAGCCGAGCCCGAGGGTTCCCGCCGACCGTCTCGCCGGAGGACCCCTGAAATGCCCGAATCAAACGCCGTGCCGGCGATGGATGTGCCATCGGCACGCTCCGACGCCCCCCCGATGCTGCCGACTCAGGTGCGCAAGCGCGACGGCCAGCGCGCGCCGTTCGAGCTCGCCAAGATCGCCTCCGCGATCGCGCGCGCCGGCGCCGCCACCGGCGAGTTCGACGCCGCGGAAGCGGACCAGCTGGCCGCGGCGGTGGGGCGCGTGCTCGCGCACCGCAACGCCGGCGGCGTTCCCGACATCGAGACGATCCAGGACTGCGTCGAGCACACGCTCGCGGCGGCGGGCTGGTTCCACACCGCGCGCGCGTACATCGTCTACCGCGATCGCCACGAGCGGCTGCGCGCCGACCGCAAGACGCTGGTCGACGTCGCCGCGTCGGTGGACGAGTACCTCGAGCAGAAGGACTGGCGCGTCAACGCGAACGCAAACCAGGGCTACTCGCTCGGCGGCCTGATCCTCAACGTGTCGGGCAAGGTGGTCGCGAACTACTGGCTCTCGCACGTCTACGCACCCGAGGTGGGCCGCGCGCATCGCGACGGCGACGTTCACATCCACGATCTCGACATGCTGGCAGGCTACTGCGCCGGCTGGTCGCTGCGCCAGCTGCTGCACGAGGGCCTGAACGGCGTGCCCGGCAAGGTGGAGGCGGGGCCGCCGAAGCACATGTCGAGCGCGGTGGGGCAGATCGTCAACTTCCTCGGCACGCTGCAGAACGAATGGGCGGGCGCGCAGGCGTTCTCGTCGTTCGACACCTACATGGCGCCCTTCATCCGCAACGACGCGATGAGCTTCGAGGCGGTGAAGCAGTGCATCCAGGAGCTCATCTACAACCTCAACGTCCCGTCGCGCTGGGGCACGCAGACGCCGTTCACGAATCTCACGTTCGACTGGGTGTGCCCCGAGGACCTGCGCGAGCAGATCCCGGTGATCGCCGGCGAGGAGATGCCGTTCTGCTACGGCGACCTGCAGCCCGAGATGGACATGATCAACCGGGCGTACATCGAGGTGATGACCACCGGCGACGCCAAGGGCCGCGTGTTCACGTTCCCGATCCCGACGTACAACATCACGCCGGACTTCGACTGGGATCATCCGAACTGCGAGGCGCTCTTCGCCATGACGGCGAAGTACGGGCTGCCGTACTTCCAGAACTTCCTCAATTCCGAGCTGAAGCCCAACATGATCCGGTCGATGTGCTGCCGGCTGCAGCTCGACCTGCGCGAGCTCCTGAAGCGCGGCAACGGCCTCTTCGGCTCGGCCGAGCAGACGGGCTCGCTCGGCGTCGTGACGATCAACTGCGCGCGTCTCGGCTACCTCTTCGCCGCCGACGAGATCGGGCTCTACGAGCGGATCGACGAGCTCCTGGGCTACGCGAAGGACAGCCTCGAGGTGAAGCGCAAGGTGATCCAGCGGCTGATCGACCAGGGCCTCTTCCCGTACACCAAGCGCTATCTCGGCACGCTGCGCAACCATTTCTCGACGATCGGCGTCAACGGCATCAACGAGATGGTGCGCAACTTCACGCGCGGCAACGACGACATCACGACGCCGACGGGCCACGCGTTCGCGGTGCGCCTCCTCGACCACCTGCGCGCACGCATCGTCGCGTTCCAGGAGGAGACGGGACACATGTACAACCTCGAGGCGACGCCGGCCGAGGGCACGACGTATCGCTTCGCGAAGGAGGACAGGAAGCGCTGGCCCGACATCCTGCAGGCGGGGACGCCGGAGACGCCGTACTACACCAATTCGTCGCAGCTGCCGGTCGGCTTCACCGACGACCCTTTCGAGGCCCTCGCGCGCCAGGAAGAGCTGCAGACGAAATACACCGGCGGAACGGTGCTGCATCTCTACATGAGCGAGAAGGTGAGCTCGGCCACCGCGTGCAAGGCGCTGGTGCGGCGCTCGCTCGAGCGGTTCCGCCTGCCCTACATCACCATTACGCCGACATTCTCGATCTGTCCGAAGCACGGGTACCTCGCCGGCGAGCACGAATTCTGTCCCCGCTGCGATGAAGAGAAGCTCGCGGAGAAGCGCCGCATCGCGGCGTAATGCCCCACACGAACACGGAGGAAGCATGAACACGATGACCGAAATGCAGCACCTCGCCGACGTCGCGCTCTCGCCGGAGGAGCGGCAGCGCTGCGAAGTCTGGACGCGCGTGATGGGCTATCACCGCCCGGTGGCGTCGTTCAACGTCGGCAAGAAGGGCGAGCACTGCGAGCGCCGCTTCTTCGAAGAAGGGCGTGTGCGGCCGGCCCTCTAGGCTTCGCCGCAGCGATGATCGTGACGCCGGACGGCGCCCCGGGCCACGCGGCGATGCGGGCCGTGCCCGCGCACGCGCTGCGCGTCGGCGGATTCGTGCCGTTCACGTCGACGGACTACCCGGACGCGCTCGCGGCCGTGGTGTTCTGCCAGGGCTGCCCGTGGCGCTGCGCGTATTGCCACAATCCGCACCTGATCGCGGCGCGCGGCGACGACGAGCGCGACTTCGGCGAAATCCTCGACTGGCTGAAGTCGCGTCGCGGGCTGCTCGATGCCGTCGTGTTCTCCGGCGGCGAGCCCACCGCGCAGGCGCAGCTCCTCGAGGCGGCGCACGCGGTGCGCGCGCTCGGGTTCGCGGTCGGCCTCCACACGGGCGGCGCGTACCCGCGCAGGCTCGCGCGACTGCTGCCCGAGATCGACTGGGTCGGCCTCGACGTCAAGGCGCCGCAGGGACACTACGCGGCCGTGACCGGCGTGGTCGACAGCGGCATGGCGGCACTCGCGAGCCTCGATCTCGTGCGCAACGCCGGCTGCGCCTACGAGGTGCGAACGACGGTTCACCCGAACATCACCCCCGCCCAATCGCTGGAGCGGCTCGCACGCGAGCTCGCCGAGCGCCGCATCGAGCGCTGGGTGCTGCAGGCGTTTCGCCCGACCGGCTGCACCGACGCGGCCACGGTCGCGGAATCCGGGACGATCCTCGACCAGGCGCTGCTCGCGCGGCTCTCGGAACACGTTCCGGTGATCGAGCTCCGCGCCTGATCTGCCCGCGCAGGGCTCGCCAGGCGCAATGGTGGTTGCGCGGAGCGGCGCGCATCGATTGGTCGCGTGATAGATTGGGCGACGGACTCGGGAGCGCCCTTAAATGAGCTTCGACGATCGCAACGTGCTTGGCGGTGTCCTCGCGCCGTGCTCCACGTCGCCGCGCACCGGATTCTTTCGCGACGGCTGCTGCAATACCGGGCCGGAGGATCTCGGCCTGCACGTCGTCTGCGCGCAGGTTACCGCGGCGTTCCTCGAATTCGCGCGCGGGCAGGGGAACGACCTCGTCACGCCGGTTCCCGAGTTCGGATTTCCCGGCCTTTCGCCGGGCGATCGCTGGTGCGTGTGCGCGGCCACGTGGCGGCAGGCCTTCGAGGCCGGTGTCGCGCCGCCCGTCATCCTCGCGGCGACGCACGAGGAAACGCTGGCGGTCATTCCGCTCGCCGCACTCAAGGAACTCGCGCTGGACGCGCATTGACGGCGGGTGCGCTCGCGCCGAATCGGGACATTGCGTTCCCCGATGAGCCTTGCACGCATCGGCGCATTTCACAGTTCATGCCATCGTCATGAAATGAGTGTGGCGCGCCAGCGGAAGTGTGGTGAATTTGCACACCAACCGACGATTCCTTTGTCGCCGTGTGCGATTTCGTTGAATTGCGGTGCTCGCTGCGCCGATAATTGAACAATTGCCTGCGAGCTTTCGCGGGCAGCGCGCCTCGACCTTTTGCCGGCGGCGCCCGCGGGAGCGGTTATTCGTCCAAGGGGATCCAAATGGAAATGACGAGGCATGCAGGTAAAGCCATGCGGCGCGTGCTCGCGGTCGCCGGCATGGCGCTGGTCGCGGCAATGCCCGCGCGCGCCGCAACGGTGCTCCTGTATTTCGACAGCATGCTGGGCACGAATTACGTGACGCCGGCGCTGACCGCGGGCTCGCATACGGTGACGACGGCGACCAGCTGGGCCGATTTCAACACCAAGCTCGCCGGCGGCAGCTACCAGCTCGCCATTGCGCTGAATCAGAATTCCGGCCTCGGCGCGGACCTCACGACGATGCAGAACTATATCGCCGGAGGCGGCCGCGTGATCTTCACGGACTGGACCCGGCAGGCGACGTTCGCCGGTGCATTGCAGGGCGGCTACACGGCGACCACCAATCAGAACACGCTCAATTTCCTCACGCCGTCGCTTTCCGCGGGGATCACCAATCCGCAAGTGTTGGTAAATCCGGGCTGGGGTATCTATTCGATGGGCGAGACCCCGGCCGGCGGCACGTCGCTGTGCTCGTTCCCGAACTCGGATTCGTGCGTCGTCTCGGGCAACGGCGGCCGCACGCTGCTCCTCGGCTTTCTCGCCGATACGCCGAGTGCCGCCGATGGAGTCCGCCTCTGGCAGAACCTGATCGGCGTCGCGCTGAACGGGGCCGCTCAGACGACGCTGCAGCCCGTCCCGACGCTGGGACAATGGTCGCTGCTGGCGCTCGCGCTGCTGCTTGCCACTGCCGCGGGACTTTATCTGCGCCGTCGCGGATAACCGCTTCGCACGCATGCGAACGGCCGCCTTTCGGCGGCCGTTTCGTTTGGTGCGGCCATTGCTGCAGCGGATGTGCGGAGCCCTTTCGACCGACGGTGCGCCAACGCGTCAGAAGAGTTCGAGCGTCGGGTCGGCCGGCGCCTCCCGCAGCGCCGTGGCCTCGTCGGCGGGGATGAGAGCGGCGACCTTGACGCCGAGGAGCCTGATCCGGCGCTCGAGCGGCACGCGCTTCAGGCATTCGCCGGCTGCGCGCCGGATCGCCTGCGCGTCCTGCGTCGGCGCGTCGATCGTCTGATCGCGCGTCACGGTGCGGAAGTTGTCGAAGCGGAGCTTGAGTCCGATCGTCCTGCCGGCATAGCCCGCGCGCTCGAGGTCGCCGGCGACGTGCACGCAGAGGTCGGTGAAGATCCGCGAGAGCTCCGCGCGGTCGCGCACCGCGTGGAGATCGCGGTCGAGCGTCGTCTCGCGGCTGATCGACTGCGGCTCGCTCTGCGTGACGACCGGGCGCTCGTCGCGTCCGTGGGCCGCCTCGTGCATCCAGGCGCCGTAGTGGCGGCCGAAGTTCTGCACGAGCCACTGCGGATCGGCATGCGCGAGATCGCCGATGGTGCGGATGCCGAGGCCCTCGAGGCGCGCCGAGGCCTTCGGCCCGATGCCGTTGATCTTGCGCGCGGGGAGCGGCCAGATCCGCGCGGGTATGTCCGCCGCGGTGACGAGCGTGATCCCATCCGGCTTGTCGAGGTCGGAGGCGATCTTCGCGAGCAGCTTGTTCGGCGCGAGGCCGATCGACGAGGAAAGGCCGGTCGCGGCGCGCACCGCCGACTTGATCGACTGCGCGAGCGCGCGTGCGCGAAACGTCCAGTCGTCCGCGCCGGGCTCGCGCGCAACCTCGGGCGCGGGCGCGACGTCGGTGAGATCGATGTAGATCTCGTCGATGCCGCGATTCTCGATCTCGGGAGCGAGCTCGCGCACCGCGGCCTTGAACAGCTTCGAATAGCGCTGGTAGGCGTCGAAATCCGCGGGCAGCCGGATCGCGTCGGGCGCGACGCGTGCCGCCTTCATGAGGCCCATCCCCGAATTGACGCCGAGCGCGCGTGCTTCGTAGGTGGCGGTCGTCGCGACGCCGCGGCCGACATATTCGCGCAGCGTCGGGAAGCGGCGCGCGCCTTCTGCCACGTCGCCATCCCTGCGTCGTCCCCCGCCGATGACCACCGGCTGGCCGCGCAGCTCCGGATAGCGCAGGAGCTCGACGGACGCATAGAACGCGTCCATGTCGAGGTGCGCGATGAGACGGTTGCGGTCGGACATGCTCTGCGCCGGCGGTGCGATGCTACAGTTTAGGCGAAGCGCGGCCGCTGCTGCCGCGTCCCTGCCTTCCTCCACCGATTTCCTGATGCTTCGCTCGCGTCTCGTCCGCCTCGCCGTCCGGGGAGCGCTCCTCGTCGCGGCGCTGTGGCTCGCGGTGGCCGCCGGCTTCGCCGCGCAGGCGTGGTGGCGACTGCCGGACCTTGCCCCGTGGCAGCAGATCGTGCTCGAACAGGAATTCCACGCCGGCCGCACCGGCGCACCGAGGACTTTCGATGAGTATCTCGCGCTGGAGCAGAAGCTCTTCGCCGAGCTCGACGCGCGAATCTACCGCACGCCCGCCAACGCCGACACGTGGGAAGTCGGCCGCTACACACCCGGCTCGCCGGTGGCGCGCCTTGCGCTCGATGCGCCGGGCAACCGGTCCCGCATCGAGCGTGCGCCGTCCTCGCGCGGGGCCGTGCTGCTGCTGCACGGGCTCTCGGATGCGCCGTACTCGCTGCACGCGGTCGGCGCGGAATTCGCGGAGCGCGGTTTCGACGTCGTCACGCTGCGGCTGCCGGGGCACGGCACGGTGCCCGCGGCGCTCACCGACGTCGACTGGGAAGACTGGGCGGCGGCGACGACGCTCGCGGCGCGGGAGGCGGGGCGACTGGCGGGACCGGGCAAGCCTTTCTACATCGCCGGGTACTCGACCGGCGCGCCGCTCGCGCTCCTCTATTCGCTGCACGCCATCGACGATGCGTCATTGCCGATGCCGACGCGGCTCTTCCTCTTCTCGCCCGCGATCGGCGTGTCCGATTTCGCCGTGATGACCAACGCCGCCGCGGGGCTCGCGTTCGTCCCCGGGCTCGCCAAGGCGCGCTGGCTCGACGTGCTGCCCGAATACGATCCGTACAAGTACAACTCGTTCCCGGTCAACGCGGCGAACCAGGTGTATCACCTCACGCGCAAACTCGAGCGCGCCCTCGCCGAGGCGAAGGAGCGCGGCACGCTCGATCGCATGCCGACGATCACCGCGTTCCAGTCGCTGGTCGACGCGACCGTGCTCGCGGCGGACGTGGGAACGCGATTGTTCGCGCGGCTGCCCGCGCGCGGACACGAACTCGTCGTGTTCGACGTCAACCGCAGCCGCAGTCTCGCCGGCCTGATCGCGCCGTTTCCCAAACGAGCATTCGATGCGTTCGCCGACGCACCGGCGCTGCCGTTTCGGCTCACCGTCGTCAGCAACCGATCGGCGAACGAGGCCGAGGCGGCGGAGTGGATCCGCGAACCCGGCAGGCGCGAGACCACGCCGCGTCCGCTCGGCATCGCGTGGCCGCCGGATGCGCTTTCGCTCGGCCATCTCGCGATTCCGATGCCGCAGGACGATCCGCTCTACGGCCTCCTGCCCGCGCCGCGGCCGGGCGGTCCCGACTACACGCTGGGCGGCGCGGCACCACGCGGCGAGAGTGGCGCGCTGACGGTGCCGCTCGGCAGCCTCGCGCGCATCCATTCGAACCCGTTCTTCGCGGTGATCACGACCCGCATCGACGCCGCTGTCCGCGCCGACGCACCGAGCCGATAGCCGTGGTGCGGCGGCAGGACGGAGTCCGGCGCATCACCTTCGCTGTGGCAGAATTCCGCACATGCACTCATCGCTTGCCGGACCCGCGCCCCACGCGCTCGCCGAGGCCGTGACCACGCCGTCGCCGCGCGCGCATCGCCGGGTCGCCGCGTGGCTCTTCGTCTGCTGCGCGCTCGTCTTTGCCATGGTGGTCGTCGGCGGCGTGACGCGGCTCACGCATTCCGGGCTTTCGATCGTCGAATGGCAGCCGATCGTGGGCACGCTGCCGCCAATGAACGATGCGCAATGGCAGGAGTCCTTCGCCAAGTATCAGCTGACGCCCGAGTACCGGCAGGTGAACGCGGGAATGACGCTTGCCGAATTCAAGGGGATCTTCTGGTGGGAATACTTCCACCGGCTGCTCGGCCGCGCGATCGGTGTGGTGTTCCTCGTGCCGCTCGTCTGGTTCGCGCTGCGCCGCGAGATCCCCCGCGGCATCGGCGGCAAGCTCGCCGCGATCTTCGCGCTGGGCGCGCTGCAGGGCGCGATGGGCTGGTACATGGTGCAGAGCGGGCTGGTCGACGATCCGCGCGTATCGCAGTTCCGCCTGACCGCCCATCTCGCGCTCGCGCTCGCGATCTTTGCCGCGATGTTCTGGATCGGACTCTCGCTCACGTTCCCGGAACGGGCGATGCTCCAATCCGGCCGGCAACGCCGCGCCCGTGCGTTCGCGTTTGCGCTCGCCGCGCTGGTCTTCCTGATGGCCCTGACCGGCGGATTCGTCGCGGGCATCCGTGCCGGTTTCGCGTACAACACGTTTCCGCTGATGAACGGTGCGCTGGTGCCGCCGGAGATCCTCGTGCTGACGCCGGCGTGGCGAAATTTCTTCTACAACATGGCGACCGTGCAGTTCGACCATCGCGCAATTGCATGGCTGCTCGCGTTCCTCGTGCCGTCGCTCTGGTGGACGCTGCGGCGTACCCGCGGGCTGCCGCCGCGCGCCCGCACGGGCGGCGACCTGCTGCTGCTGCTCGTCGCCGTGCAGATCGGGCTCGGCATCGCGACGCTGCTGCTGGTCGTGCCGGTGCCGCTCGCCGCCGCACACCAGGCGGGTGCCGTGCTCGTGTTCGCGGCCGCGCTCAACGTCGCCAACTCGCTTCGCTAGACGTAGCGCGTTCGTGCGGACCAGGGCACGCCGGCACACGCGGGTTGCGCCGATCGTCGCGAAAGGCGATCATATGCGGTTCCGGTGCGAGAAACCCACGCGAAAGCCGCCATGACCGAACCACGCCTGCTCGACGAACCCCTGTCCGATGCCGAACTCGACGAGCTCGAGGCATTTCTCGCATCCGACTCGGTGCCGCAGGACTGCATGGACCTCGAGATGCTGGACGGCTTCCTCACCGCGGTCGTTTCCGGCCCGGAGGTCATCCAGCCGTCCGAGTGGCTGCCGCAGGTGTGGAGCGACGGCGGCAAGAGCGCCGCGCCCGCATTCGTGGACAACGAGCAGGCGCAGCGGATCATGGGACTCGTGCTGCGGCACATGGTCGGCATCCAGCGCACGCTCGGCGAAGCGCCGACGCGCTTTCGCCCGCTGCTCTACATGCCGGACGAGAAGCTCCGCCGCAACGAGCGCGCGCCGGCCGAGGCGACCGCGTGGTGCGAAGGCTACATGGGCGGCGTCAAGCTCCGCGACGACGACTGGCAGCCGCTGTACGACGCCGTCGACGGGCGCGACTGGATCTTCCCGATCGAGGCGCTCGCGTTCGGCGACCGCGACGACGACTTCACGGAATGGGTCGACACCGACGAGAAGCGTGCCGAGCTGATCGACGAGCTGCCGGTCGCCACCGTGCTCATCTACCGGTTCTGGCTCGCGCGGCGCGAGGACAAGCCCGGTCGCGGCACCGGGGTGCGCCGCGGCACGCAGGCGCAGGCGCAGGCACTGCGCAAGTCGCGCCAGCGGCTGCACTGACGCTTCGGCGAGCGGCGCGAATCGCGCCGCGACCGCGGATGAAGCACTGTCCCGCGCGGTCGCTCTACGGCGCGCGCGGCCGACCGCCCCTCGGATGCGGGCGTCAGCGCCGCGTCATTCGCTCGCTACGTAGTCGACGTAGCGCGGGTCGTACATCTGCGTGCGCACGTACGCGAGCAGGTCGGTCGGCTCGTGCGCGCGCGCGACACCGGTCCTGAAGGCGACGGCCGCAACCTCCGCGGCAATCCTGGCCGACACCTCGCGGATGCTGGACAGCGGCGGATAGAGGCTGCCCTGTGCGAGATCGGCTTCCGTCACTTCCTTCGCGAGCGTGCGTGCCGCGGTGAGGAACATCTCGTCGGTGACGCGGCTCGTGCGGCTCACGATCGCGCCCATCCCGACGCCGGGGAAGATGTAGGAATTGTTGCCCTGGCGCGACACGTGGGTCTTGCCGGCCAGCGTCACCGGATCGAACGGGCTGCCGGACGCGTACAGCGCCTGGCCGTTGCTCCACTCGTAGGCCTGCCTCGCCGTGCATTCGGACTTCGACGTCGGATTCGACAGCGCGAAGATGATGGGACGCCGGTTGTTGCGCGTCATCTCCTCGACGACTTCCTGCGTGAACGTGCCGCCGACGGCGGCGACGCCGATGATCGCGGTGGGCTTCAGGGCGCGCACCGCCGACGGAAAGTCGGCGATCGCCGCGTGCGCATGCGCATAGGGGCGCTTCTGCGGCGGCAGATCGGTGCGCGACGCGACGACCAGTCCCTTGGAGTCGACGAGCGAGATCCGGCTTCGCGCGGCAGCTTCGGTGACACCTTCGGCCACCATCGCGGTCGCGGTCAGGTCGGCGATGCCGGTCGCCGCCTCGCCGGCGCCGAAGAAGAGGATCCTCTGCTCCGAAAGCTTGCCGCCGGTGATGCGCAGCGCCGACAGGAGCCCGGCGAGCGTGACGGCTGCCGTGCCCTGGATGTCGTCGTTGAACGAGGCGACGCGGTCGCGGTACTTCGCGAGCAGGCGGAACGCGTTGTGGTTGGCGAAGTCCTCGAACTGCACGATGCAGCCCGGGAACACCTGCTGCGTCGCGTCGACGAACTCCTCGACGAAGGAGTCGTACGCGTCGCCCTTGAGGCGCTCCTGCGGCAGGCCGATGTAGAGCGGATCCTTGCGCAGCGCCTCATTGTTCGTGCCCACGTCGAGGATCACGGGCAGGCCCTGCGTGGGGTGAACGCCGGCGCATGCGGTGTAGAGCGACAGCTTGCCGACGGGGATGCCCATACCATTGGCGCCGAGGTCGCCGAGGCCGAGGATGCGCTCGCCATCCGTGACGACGATGATGCGGACATCCTGATACGGCCAGTTGCGGAGCACGCTGGCGATGCGGCCCCGGTCGTTCGCGCTGATGAAGATGCCGCGCGGGCGCTGGAAGATGTGGCCGAACTGCTGGCACGCGAGGCCGACCGTCGGCGTGTAGATGATCGGCATCATCTCGTCGGGATGGTCGCCGACGACCCGGAAGAACAGGGCCTCGTTGCGATCGTGCAGCGCGTTCAGGTTGATGTACTTCTCGAGATCGGAGGTCTTCTTGCGGAAGTTCTCGAGCACGCGCGCGACCTGCAGTTCCTGGTTCATCGGGCGCGGCGGCAGCAGGCCGCGGATGCCGAGCGCGGCGCGCTCGGCCTCGGTGAAGGAAGTGCCCTTGTTCAGCGTCGGCTCCCGCAGCAGCGCGAGTCCGCGGGGAAACCATGCAGGAACTCCGGCGGTGCCTGGACCGCGTTTTTCTCCGATCATCGTGATTCCTTTCCTGCGGCGGCGCGCTTCGGCGCCCGGCCGCGTGTTGGCAATGTCAGGTCGGCTCCGGCACCATCTTGATCGCCCCGCAGGGACATTCCGAGACGCAGATGCCGCAACCCTTGCAGTAGTCGTAGTTGAACTCGAAGCGCTTGCCCGGGCCGAGCTTGATGACGGCGTTGTCCGGGCACACGCCGTAGCAGTTGTCGCACTCGAAGCAGTTGCCGCAGGACAGGCAGCGGCGCGCCTCGAACAATGCGTTCGTTTCGTCGAGACCGTGCACGACCTCGTCGAAGGTCGACGTGCGGCGCGCGATGTCGAGCACCGGACGCACCGTCTTCGGCGCATCGCTGTAGTACCAGGGATTCAGCTTCGCGAAATCGGCGACCTCGTGCTTCTCCGGAGGCGCATACATGCCGCCGCCGAGCCATGCGTCGATGTGGCGCGCGGCCTTCTTGCCGTGGCCGATCGCGACCGTCACGGTGCGTTCCGAGGGCACCATGTCGCCGCCGGCGAAGATGCCCGCGTATCCCGTCATCATGTTGGGTCCGACGACGACCGTTCCGTCCTTCAGCTCGAGTCCCGGCACGCCGTCGAGCAGCGACAGGTCCACGTCCTGGCCGAGCGCCAGCACGAGCGAATCCGCCTCCAGCGTCTCGAATTCGCCCGTCGGCTGCGGAAAGCCCTTCGCATCGAGCGTCATCTTCTCGACGGTCAGCGTGCCCGCGTCGGCCATGTTCTTGATGGTCGAGAGCCACTTGATCAGCACGCCTTCCTGCAGCGCTTCCTCGACCTCGAAATCGTGCGCGGGCATCTTCTCGCGCGTGCGCCGATAGACGATGATCGCCTCGGTGGCGCCGAGGCGCTTCGCGGTGCGGGCCACGTCGAGCGCGGTGTTGCCGCCGCCGTAGACGACGACGCGACGGCCGAGCATCGGCTTCTCTTCACCCTCCATGCCGCGCAGCACGGACACGGCATCGAGCATTCTCGCGGCGGCGCCCGCCGGGATGAACGCGCGCTTGCCGATGTGCGCACCGACCGCCAGGAATGCGGCGTCGTAGCGGCCTTCCTTCATTGTCGCGCGGATGTCCTCGACCTTCCGGTTCAGAACGAGTTCGACGCCCATGTCGACGATGCGCTTCACTTCGGCGTCGAGCACTTCGCGGGGCAGCCGGTATTTGGGGATTCCGAAGCGCATCATCCCGCCGGCGTAGGGACCCGCCTCGAAGATCGTCACGGCGTGGCCCATCCGGCGCAGCTGATACGCGGCGGAGAGGCCGGACGGTCCGGCGCCGACGATCATCACGCGCTTGCCGGACGCCTTGTCGGGCGGTGCGAACTTCCAGCCGCGCCGGATCGCCTCGTCGCCCAGGAATCGCTCGACGGAGTTGATGCCGACCGCCTCGTCGAGCTGGCCGCGATTGCACGCCGTCTCGCACGGGTGATAGCAGACGCGACCCATCACTGCCGGCAGCGGATTGTTCGCGGTCAGTGCGCGCCACGCCGCTTCGTAGTCGCCGCCTTCCGCGTGGTAGAGCCATCCCTGGATGTCCTCGCCGGCAGGGCAGGCGTGATTGCACGGCGGCAGGCGATCGAGGTAAACCGGGCGCAGCGTGCGCCACGAGCCCGTCTTGTTGGCGAGGCTGGAGCCGACGTCCAGCGTGATGGCATAGGGCTTATCCACCGGTGGCCACCGTGGCGTCGAGGAGCCCGAAGCGCTTGACGTTGCGGTCCGCGAGCGCCTGGATGTGCGCGATGCGCTCGGTGTCGGGCTTGGCGCCGAAGAGGTGCGCGAAGCGCTTCTGCAGCCGCAGGTACTCGTCGACCGGCACCTTCCGCCTGATCGGCGTGCGCCCGATGATCTCGCCATGTTCCGCCTCGTAGAGCGGAAAGAGGCCGGATTCGACGGCTAGGCGCGCGAGCCGGATCGTGTCTGCCGGTTCCGAGCCCCAGCCGAGCGGGCAGGGCACGTGGATGTGGATGTAGCGCGCGCCGCGGATGCCCATCGCGCGCGTGACCTTGTACTCGAGGTCGCGCAGGTTCGCCACACTCGCGGTCGCGACGTACGGGATCTCGTGAGCCATCGCGATCAGCGGCAGGTTCTTGCCCGTGCCGAACACGTTGCCGGGCTCGCGCCCGAGGGCCATCGTGGTCGCCGTGCGCGCGGTTGGCGGCGTCGCGCTCGAGCGCTGCACGCCGGTGTTCATGTACGCCTCGTTGTCATAGCAGATGTAGAGCACGTCGTCGTTGCGCTCGAACATCCCCGACAGGCAGCCGAAGCCGATGTCGGTGGTGCCGCCGTCGCCGCCCTGTGCGATCACGCGGACGTCGGTGCGCCCCTTGATCCGCATCGCGGAGGCGACCCCGGACGCCACCGCCGCGGCGTTGCCGAACAGCGAATGCATCCACGGGATCTGCCACGACGTCTCGGGGTACGGCGTCGAGAAGACCTCGAGGCAGCCGGTCGCGTTGACCGCGATCACCTGGTTGTTGGCGGCGCGCATCGCCGCGTCGATCGCGTAGCGGGCGCCGAGCGCCTCGCCGCAGCCCTGGCAGGCGCGATGGCCCGAGTTGAGCGAATTGGTGCGCTCCATGTTGGCCTGCACCGAGCGCTGGTTCTCGGCGAGCAGCCGGTTGCCGACCGTGAAGGTGCCGGTCTGGTAGAACTTCACCGCCTGCATCGGCGCGGCGGCGCGCGCGGGGGTCTTGCGTTCAGCCATCATGCTCATCCGATTCCGGATCCGACGGTGCCGAGGCGGCGCAGGATCGCTTCCGCGGTGGGGCCGGAGCGGCGCGCGAGCGCCTCGCGCTCGAGCTCGTGCGCGACGACGTCGGCATTGAGATCGAGAAAGGTGACCTGCTCCAGCTCGTCGGCGTGCGCGTCCGCGAAGAGCTGCAGCAGCGAATCCTGGGTGATCGCCCGGCCGCCCAGCCCGGCGATGACGGTGTAGCCGTTCAGCTGGATGCCCGACAGCGCCTTGCGCACGCCGTCGGAGACGATGCCGCCGAGACCCACGGCGAGGCACTTCTCCAGCACGACGACGCGCTTCGCGCCCTGCAGCACTTCACGCAGCGCGGCGAGCGGAAACGGCCGGAACGAGCAGATCGACACCGATCCGATCTTCACGCCGTCATTGCGCATCGTGTCGACGACCTCCTGCACGGTGCCGTTGATCGAGCCGAGCGCCACGACGATGGTCTCCGCGTCGGTGCAGCGGTAGGACCGGATCAGCCCGCCCGACGCACGGCCGAACTGGGCCTGGAACAGCGTCTTGAGCTGCGGAATCCGCGTCAGCGCCCGCTGCTGCTTGTGGTGGGCAAGGTAGCGGACTTCGGTGAACGCTTCCGGGCCGACCATCGCGCCGATCGACACCGGATCGGCCGGATCGAGGATCTGGCGCGGCTCGAAAGGCGGCAGGAATGCATCGACCTCGCCCTGCGTCGGCACGTCGACGCGATCGTACGCGTGCGTCAGGATGAAGCCGTCCATGCAGACCATCACCGGGCAGGACAGCTCCTCCGCGAGGCGGAACGCCTGGATATGGAGGTCGAGCGCCTCCTGGTTCGTTTCGGCGAAAAGCTGGATCCATCCGGCGTCGCGCATCGACATGCTGTCGGAGTGGTCATTCCAGATGTTGATCGGCGCGCCGATCGCGCGGTTGCCGATGGTCATCACGATGGGCAGGCCGAGGCCGGCCGCGTTGTAGACGGCCTCGGCCATGAACAGGAGGCCCTGGCTCGACGTCGCCGTGTACGCGCGGGCACCGGCGGCGGAGGCGCCGATTGCGACCGACAGCGCGGCAAACTCGGACTCGACGTTGATGAAGTCGCAGCCGCCGAGCGCGCCCGACTTGACCATCTCGCCCAGCGCCTCGACGATGTGCGTCTGCGGTGTGATCGGGTACGCGCAGATCACTTCGGGCCGCGAAAGGGCGATGGCTTCCGCCACGGCGCGCGAGCCTTCGGTCTGTTTAAGCATGGGCCGGCTCCCTGTGCTGCTGCGCGAACGCGAACGCTTCGCTCGCCGCGGCGACGTTGCCGTCCGCGACCTTGCCGGGGAACTTGGCGCGGATCGCGGCGACGACGGATTCGAGCTCGATCTGGCCGCTGACGGCCGCGAAGCCGCCCAGCAGCGCGGCATTGGGCACGGCGCGACCGACGTGCTTCTGCGCGAGCTCGGTCGCCGGCACCTGGCACAGACGAATCCGGTTCGCGCCGCGGACGAGCTCGGCGAGACCCAGATCCTCGACGCTTCGCATCGAGTTGATGAGGATGAGGCCGGCCGGGTGCAGGCCCTTGAAGAGGTCCACCTGGTGCAGCAGCGTCGGGTCCTGGATGATGAGCGCATCCGGTGCGACGACCGGCTCGCGAAGCCGAATCTCCTTGTCGTCGATGCGGCAGAACGCCATGACCGGCGCGCCCATGCGTTCCGAGCCGAAGCTCGGAAATGCCTGCGCGTGGCGCCCTTCGAGGAACGCTGCGACCGATAGCAGCTCGGCGCCGGAGACGACGCCTTGCCCGCCGCGGCCGTGGATGCGGACCTGGTACATCGACTCTCCTCCGTTGGATGCATCGCGAGTCCCGGGTGTCCGCCCCGGCGCGCGACGCTCTCGCTGCTGCGTGCCGTCCATGCTGCCTTCGCGCCGGGTTTCCCCATTGACACAAGTCAAGAGTCTTTCGCAGCAGGGGACCTCCCTCGTCAAGGTTGCTGCATTGCGTCGACGCGGCGGGAATTGCTTGATGCACATCAATCGACCGCAGCAGGGCAGCGATATAGTTGCGACGGAATGGCGCATTGTCGTTTCGGTGCCGCGGGCATCGCGCGGCATCGGCCGTGCGTCTGCATGCCCATTGCACTGCGGTACAGAGGAGGCGACGATGGCCACCAGATCTTCCACGATTGCCGGCGTCGGCCTCGCCGATGCGGCGCGCAAGAGCCGCTGGCCCGCGCGGCTCGATCTCGCGCAAAGCGGCACGGGCCTCGTGCTCGCGCTCTTCATGTGGGGCCACATGTTCTTCGTGTCGTCGATCCTGCTCGGGAACGACGCGATGTGGTCGATCACGAAGTTCTTCGAGGGCTATTTCTTCTTCGGCCGCTCGTTTCCCGTGCTCGTCTCTTTCGTGGTCGCCGCGGTCATCACGCTGATCGTCGTCCACGCGTTCCTCGCCGTGCGCAAGTTCCCGATCAACTACCGTCAGTTCACGACGTTCCGCGGCCACATGAAGATGATGCGGCACGAGGACACGACGCTCTGGGCGTGGCAGGCGTTCACGGGCTTCGCGCTGTTCTTCCTCGCGGCACCGCACCTGTACATCGTGCTGACGCATCCCGAGCTCATCGGCCCGTTCGAATCGTCCGACCGCGTCTGGACCGGCCATTACTGGCCGCTCTACATCCTGCTTCTCCTCGCGATCGAGCTGCACGCCGGCATCGGCCTCTACCGCCTTGCGGTCAAGTGGGGGTGGTTCGCCGGAAGCGACCCGGATGCGACGCGCAAGCGCCTCAAGGTGCTGAAGTGGGCGCTGACGGTCTTCTTCCTGGTGCTCGGGTTCACGACGCTCGCGGCGTACATCAAGATCGGCATCGCGCACGCGCCCGACTACGGCCAGCCCTACGTGCCGGCATCGCTGTCGGCGCCGGTCAAGGGAGTCACGCCATGAAAATTGTCTACACGGACGTGCTCGTCGTCGGTGGCGGCCTTGCCGGACTGCGGATCGCCATCGGCGCGAAGCGCCGCGGCCACGACGTCATCATCCTGTCGCTGGTGCCGCCGAAGCGCTCGCACTCGGCGGCGGCGCAGGGCGGCATGCAGGCCTCGCTCGCCAACGTGATCAAGGGACAGGGCGACACCGAGGACATCCACTTCGAGGACACGGTGCGCGGCAGCGACTGGGGCGCGGACCAGCAGGTCGTGCGGATGTTCGTGAACACGGCGCCGAAGGCGGTGCGCGAGCTGGCCGCCTGGGGCGTGCCGTGGAGCCGCGTGCGCAAGGGAGACCGCGACGTCATCATCAACGGGCAGAAGGTGACGATCACCGAGCGCGACGAAGCCCACGGTCTCGTCGCGCAGCGCGACTTCGGCGGCACCAAGAAGTGGCGCACCTGCTACGTGTCCGATGGCACCGGCCACGCGATGCTGCAGACGATGAGCGACCAGGCGATCGGCAACTCGATCCCGGTGCACGAGCGCGTCGAGGCGATCGCGCTGATCCACGACAGCGGCCGCTGCTACGGCGCGATCGTGCGCAACCTCATCACCGGCGAGCTCGTCGCCTACGTCGCAAAGGCGACCGCGATCGCGAGCGGCGGCGCGGGACGGCTCTATGCCGTCACGACCAATGCCGTGATCTGCGAAGGCATCGGCAGCGCGCTTGCGCTCGAGACAGGCATCGCGGCGCTCGGCAACATGGAGGCCGTGCAGTTCCACCCGACGGCGATCTTCCCGGCCGGCATCCTGGTGACCGAAGGCTGCCGCGGCGACGGCGGGCTCCTGAAGGACGTCGACGGCCATCGCTTCATGCCGGACTACGAGCCGGAGAAGAAGGAGCTCGCGTCGCGCGACGTCGTTTCGCGCCGGATGGAGGAGCACATCGCGAAGGGCAAGGGCGTGCGCAATCGATTCGGCGAGCACCTCTGGCTCGACATCACGCTGCTCGGCGAGAAGCACATCCGGCACAATCTGCGCGAAGTCTTCGAGATCTGCCACTATTTCCTCGGCGTCGATCCGACCAAGGAATGGATCCCGGTCCGGCCGGCGCAGCACTACACGATGGGCGGCGTGCGCACCGACTACACCGGCCAGAGCCCGTCGCTGAAGGGACTCTTCGCCGCCGGCGAGGCGGCGTGCTGGGACATGCACGGATTCAACCGGCTGGGCGGCAATTCCGTCGCCGAGACGGTCGTCGCCGGCATGATCGTCGGCGAGTACATCGCGGACTACTGCGACAAGCCCGAGAGCGAAGTCGACATTCCGACGCGGCTCGTCCACGACTTCCTGCGTCGCGAGCAGGGCAAGCTCGACATGCTGATCGACGGAACCGGCACCGAGGACTCCGCGGCGCTGCGCATCGCGATGCAGCAGACGATGACGGGGAAGGTCGGCATCTTCCGCCGCGGCGGGGACCTCGAATCGGCGGTGGCCGACCTGCAGGAGCTCCTGCAGCGCAGCCGCAACATCGGCCTCAAGTGCAAGGCGCGCGGCGCCAATCCCGAGCTCGTCACCGCGTATCGGGTGCAGAAGATGCTGAAGGTCGCGCTGTGCGTCGCCTACGGGGCGCTGACCCGCACCGAAAGCCGCGGCGCGCATTTCCGGCAGGATTTCCCGCGGCGCAACGACGCCGACTGGCTGAAGCGCACGCTCGCGACGTGGAAGTCGGAATCCGACACGCTGCCCTCGCTCGCCTATGAGGCGCTCGACGTCGGCCGCATGGAGCTGCCGCCCGGCTGGAGAGGCTACGGCGCCAAGGATTACATCGATCACCCCGACACGCCGCAGCGCGCGGCCGCCGTCGAGACGCTGAAGCAGAAGATGTCCGGCGCGCCGCGCTTCGCGGTGCAGGAGTCGCTGATGCCCTACGAGTCACTGCTGCCGGAGTGCTATCGCGGCCGCAACGAACGAATCGACGAACCGCTCGGGGGGCAGAAATGAGCGATCCCACGGTCAAGACGGTCGCCATGCCCACGTCGACCAGGAGTGGCAACGGCAACGGGACCAAGGGTCCGCGCCGTCAGCTCGCCATCAGCGTGCTGCGCTACAACCCGCAGGACCCGGCAAGTGTTCCGCACATGCAGACCTACCCGCTCGAGGAAGCCGATGGCATGACGCTGTTCATCGCGCTGAACGAGATACGCGAGCATCAGGACGCGTCGCTGCAGTTCGACTTCGTCTGCCGCGCCGGCATCTGCGGCAGCTGCGCAATGGTGATCAACGGGCGGCCGACGCTCGCGTGCCGCACGCTCACGAAGAATCTCGGCACGGAAATCACGCTGGCACCGCTGCCGTTCTTCGAGCTGATCGGCGACCTCTCGGTGGACACCGGCAAGTGGATGCGCGGCATGAGCGAGCGGCTCGAAGGCTGGCTGCACATGGCGAATCCGGACCCGGACCTCACCCGGCTCGAGCAGCGGATGGAGCCCGAGCTCGCGGACAAGATCTACGAGCTCGACCGCTGCATCGAATGCGGCTGCTGTGTGGCCGCCTGCGGGACCGCGCGCATGCGCGAGGACTTCGTCGGCGCCGTCGGATTGAATCGCGTCGCGCGCTTCCGGCTCGATCCCCGCGACACTCGCAGCGACGCGGACTTCTACGACGTCATCGGCGACGACAACGGCGTGTTCGGCTGCATGTCGCTGCTCGCCTGCCACGACGTCTGCCCGAAGAACCTGCCGCTCGCGACGCAGATCGCGTTCATGCGCCGCAAGATGGCCGCGGAAGGCATTCGCTAGCCGCCCGACGGGCAGGGCCGCGTTGGGACACGCGGCCGGTGTACGAGCAGAGCGCAAACGGCGGTTCCCACGCGGAACCGCTGCTTCGCTCCGCATGCGTTGGCGCCGCAATCCTGACGGCCACCTTGCGCCGGCATCAACGGGTGTCGCCAGCCCCTGTCTGCCGCACTGTCCGGGGGGACTTGCCGCGCTCCCAGAGCCATTCCGGCAACGCGACGGAGGCGCCGGCTTGCCGGCATACCCGCGGCGGGATCTGCGCCGCTAGAATGCCGGCGTGAAGCCAGTTGTCCTTCTCGTCGCCACCGCCACGCGCTGGCTCGGGACCGCGCGCATCCTGCGTCCGCTGGCGGCGGCCGGGTTCGACGTCGTGCTGCTGACGCCGAGGAATTCGCTCGCGGAACTCAGCACGCACATCCGGAGGATCGGGTATATCCCCGACGACGCGTCGCCGATGCAATGGCTGCAGGCGTTCGCGACGATGGTCAGAGCTGCTTCCCCGCGCCTCGTCGTGCCGTGCGACGACATGGCATTCCGGCTGCTGCAGATGGTGGTGCTGGAGCCGCCGGAGGAGCTGCGGCCCGAGGTGCAGCTCCAGCTCGCACACCTCATCAGGGAGTCCCTTGGCGATCCCGCCCATTATCGGGCAAGCGTCGAGAAGACCGCGCTGCCGGCAGCCGCCGCAGCGATGGGGATAAGGGTTCCGAACCATGCGGTGGTCGCAGATCTCGCGGCGGCGGAGGCCTTCGCCGCCGTGCACGGGTTCCCGGTCGTTCTCAAACGCGACCATTCGACGGCGGGCGAAGGCGTCGAAATCGTCGAGCGGAAAGCCGGGCTCGGGCCGGCGTTCGCCGCGCTCGCCGGCGCCGGAGGACAGCCTGATGCGATCGGGGTGTCCGCGCGGCTGCTGATTCAGGTGCTGATTCCCGGCACGATCCATTATGAAAACACGGCTGCGTGGAACGGTGCCAGGATCGGCGGCTTCGCCGTCGAGAGGGTCGAATACAGTCACGTCAAGGGGCCAGCGACGGTCATCCGCTGCTACCATTCGCCGGAGATTCGCGATTTCTCCTCTCGGCTGGTGAAGGGATTCCGCATGACCGGCCTCTTCGCGACCGAATACATGATCCATCGGGATACCGGGGAGGCGTACCTGCTCGAAATCAACCGGCGCCTGACCCCCGGCATGCACGTCGGATCGCGCGTCGACGTCGACCTCTGTGCGCTCCTGTACTCGGCCGTGCACGGAACGCCGGCAACGACTCGCAGCGATCCCGCGGCGGGTGACGAATGGGTGAACGTCCACTTTCCGCAGGAGTGGCTGCGCGATCCTGCCAGCCACTATCTGCGCGAGCATCCCGTCGACGTGCCCTGGGACGAACCCGCACTCGTCGAAGCAATGCTCGCGATGCGCCACGAATGACCATGAGGATGCCCTGGCAACTATTGTGGATAGGCGCGGCGATATGGGCCGCCGCCGCAGCGCCGTCTTTCGGGGCCGACCTCGGCGCCTATCCGAACCGGCCGATCCGAATCATCATCTCCTATCCCGCGGGCACCGCGACCGATACGCTGGCGCGGCTGGTGGGAATGAAGCTCGAAGCCGCGCTGGGGCAGCCGGTGGTCATTGAAATCAAGACCGGTGCCGCAGGCAACATCGGCCTCGCCGCGGCTGCGCGATCGGCGCCCGACGGCTACACGCTGGCGATCGGCGGTGCCGCGATGTGCATCAACGCGAACATCTACGGCGACCGCGCCGTCGACCCGGTCCGCGATTTCGCGCCGGTCGCCAAGCTGGCGACGAGCCCGGTGATCATCGTCGCGAGTCCGGGCGCGCACATCGAGACCGTTGCCGATCTGGTTGCGCGGGCGCGTGGGGAACCCGGGAGGCTCGCCTATTCGACCCCGGGGGTTGGCACGCCGACGCATGTCGCCGCGGAACTGCTGGCGCAGGAAGCCGATATCTCGCTGCTCCACGTCCCATACGCGGGCTCCGGGCAACTCATGGCCGATGTGCTTTCGGGCGACGTGCCGCTGTCGTTTGCGTTGCCTGGAGCGACACAGCAATTCCTCGCGAGCGGCCAGTTGAAGGCCGTTGCGGTGACGGGCCTCCGGCGCATCGCCGCGCTGCCCGACGTTCCCACCGTGGCCGAGTCGGGCTACCCGGGGTTCGATGTCACCTCCTGGCACAGCATTCTCGCCCCCGCGGGCACGCCGCCGCAGATCGTTGCCCGCTTGAATCACGAGCTCGCGCGAATCATCGAATTGCCGGAGGTTCGCGAACGGATGGCGGCGATCGGGATGGAGCCGGCGGGCAGCACGCCCGAGCAACTCGGGGCGGAAATCCGCGCCGAGGTCGCGCGCTGGGGACCGGTACTGAAGCGCGCCCACGTCCGAGTGGAATAGTCCGCCCTCTTCGGTCATTGCCATGACTGCCGGATGAGGCAGACAGCCGCCCGAGGCAATGTGCCGCATGCGGAGTTGCGCCCGACGTTGAGCGCCGTCAATTTCGGGCGCGAATCGGACGCGGAGAATGGAATGGTCGCGGCAGCCTCGCGCGACGTTCTGGGGACGTTGAAGTGTGCATGTTCCCCGGAAACGGCTGGGATGCCTTTCGGGCATCCGGCATGTTTCCGACCGCCTCCGCCGGCGCAGCGATGCCGGCATCCCGTTCCGGCGAGCGCCGGCAGCCCCAGCCAAACCTGAATTCTCCCCCGGACCCCGAGGTCCGTCGAAATCGTCGGTCGACCCCCGCGTCCTGCGGCCGGTCGCACCGCGCATTTGCGTCTTCACGCGAGGCACCGTTGTCGAATCGTCGGCGCGGCGCGCTCGCCTAACCACCGGAGCCACGTCATGGCCATCTCCGTTTCGCCGCATCAAGTCCCTGCACCCGCGCGGGCCGCGCCGCAACCCGCGGCCGCAATAAGGCCCCCGCACGTTTCCTGGAAGGCGATCGTGCCGATCGTCGTCGCGCTGGTGATTGCCGTGCTGCCGGCGCCCGAGGGTCTGGCGCCCTACGCCTGGTATTACTTCGCGATCTTCGCCGGCGTGATCGTCGCGCTGATGCTGGAGCCGCTGCCGGGCGGCGCGATCGGTCTCATCGGCGTCACCGCGGTCTCCGTGCTTTCGCCCTGGGTGTTCTTCTCTCCCGCCGAGCTCGCGAAGCCGGGCTTCAAGTCGTACAACGCGGTGCTGACCTGGGCGCTGTCGGGATTCTCAAACGCGACGGTGTGGCTCATCTTCGGCGCGTTCATGTTCGCGCTGGGCTACGACAAGACCGGGCTCGGGAGGCACATCTCGCTTTCCCTCGTGAAGTGGATGGGACGGCGCACGCTGACGCTGGGCTATGCGGTCGCCGTCGCCGACACGATCCTTGCGCCGTTCACGCCGTCGAACACGGCGCGGTCCGGCGGAACCATCTTCCCGGTGATCCGCAACCTGCCCGCGCTTTACGATTCGAAGCCGAACGACCCGTCGTCGCGGCGAATCGGCTCGTACATCATGTGGGTCGCGATCGCGACGACGTGCGTGACGAGCTCGATGTTCCTGACCGGACTCGCCCCAAACCTCCTCGCGATCGAGCTCGTCAACAAGACCGCCAAGGTGAGTCTCACCTGGACGCAGTGGTTCCTTGCGTTCGCGCCGGTCGGCATTGCGCTGCTGATCCTGATTCCGATCGTGACCTACTGGATCTATCCGCCCGAAGTGAAATCGGGCAACGAGGTTCCGGCGTGGGCCGCGCAGGAGCTCGAAAAGCTGGGCGGCTTCTCGAACCGGGAGATCACGCTGGCCGCGCTTGTCGTGCTGGCGCTGGCGCTCTGGATCTTCGGCGGGGACACGATCAACGCGACGACCGTCGCGCTCGTCGTCATCTCGCTGATGCTGATACTGGGCGTCGTGAGCTGGGACGACATCGTGAAGAACGCGCCCGCGTGGAACACGCTGGCGTGGTTCGCGACGCTGGTGGCACTCGCCGACGGGCTCAACAGGGTCGGCTTCGTCAAGTGGTTCGCCGATCTCGTCGCCGCACACCTCACGGGGTTCTCCCCGTTCGCGGCGATGATCCTGCTGGTGCTTGTGTTCTACTTCACGCATTACCTCTTCGCCAGCATCACTGCGCACGTCACGGCGCTGCTGCCGGTGATGCTCGCGGTCGGCGCGACGATTCCCGGGATGGACATGGCGCTCTTCGCGCTGCTGCTCTGCCTCACGCTCGGCATCATGGGCATCCTGACGCCGTTCGCGACCGGACCAAGCCCCGTGTATTACGGTTCCGGCTACCTGCCATCGAAGGATTACTGGCGGCTCGGCGCGATCTTCGGCGTGCTGTTCATCGTCGCGCTGCTCGTGATCACGGTGCCCTGGCTCGCAATCATCGGATGATGCGGGTGCCGCCCTTCCGCGCCGCCCCGGCGGCGCGGAAGGCGCGCGATGCAACGTGCTGCCATGGCTCGCGCTGGCGCTCGGCGCCAGCGTCTTTCCGCCATCGACCTTCGGCTCGCCCCGGCGCGCTAGGTCCGCTGCCTCCGGCGCGTTAGAATGCGCCCGGGCCGGCCGCGTCACGAGCGCGGCGCGGCACCGCGAGACGGCCGTCCGGCCGCCGCGCCCACTGCCGACCAGCGTACCGCGCCATGACCGCCGGCTTCGACTTCGCACTGCCTTCGCATTCCGCTGCTGATCCGCTGACGCCGTTCCGCGCGCGCGTCGCCGCCGCGCATCGCGCCGACGAAGCGACCACCGTTCGCAGCCTCGTCGCCGAGGCGAAGTTTCCGCCGGACGTATTGGCAACGGTGAATGCGCTCGCGACAAGACTCGCGACCGCGGTGCGCGCCGAGCGCTCGCAGGCGGGCGGCGTCGACGCGCTGATGCTCGAGTTCTCGCTCGACAGCCGCGAAGGTGTTGCACTGATGTGCGTGGCCGAGGCGCTGCTGCGCATCCCGGACGCCGCGACGCGCGACCGGCTGATCCGCGACAAGATCGGCGGCGGCGACTGGCGCGCCCACGTCGGCGCGTCGCCGTCCTGTTCGTCAATGCCGCTGCGTGGGGGCTCCTCGTCACCGGACGTCTCGTCGACACCCGCAACGAGAGCGCGCTGGAGCAGGCGTTCGCGTCGCTGCTCCGCAAGGGCGGCGAGCCGCTGATCAGGAAGGGCGTCGATCTCGCGATGCGCCTCCTCGGCCGGCAGTTCGTCACCGGCCGCACGATCGACGAGGCGCTCGCCAACGCGCGCGACCGCGAAGCGCGCGGCTACACCTATTCGTTCGACATGCTGGGCGAGGCCGCGCTCACCGCCGCCGACGCGCAGCGGTATTTCGACGCATACCAGGCGGGAATCCACGCGATCGGCCGCGCCGCCCAGGGGCGCGGCGTCTATGCCGGCCCCGGCATTTCGCTCAAGCTGTCGGCGCTGCATCCGCGCTACAGTCGCGCGCAAGCGCGAGCGCGTGCTCGGGCGAGCTCGGGCCGCGCCTCGCCGCACTCGCGCGCCTCGCGCAAGCAATACGACATCGGCGTCGCAATCGACGCCGAGGAGGCCGAGCGCCTCGACCTGTCGCTCGACATGCTGGCGCAACTCGCCGCCGATCCGACGCTCGCCGGCTGGGACGGGCTGGGCTTCGTCGTGCAGGCGTACCAGAAGCGCGCGCGGCCGACGATCGACTGGCTCGTCGCGCTCGCGCGAGCGCACCGGCGGCGGCTGATGCTGCGCCTCGTCAAGGGCGCCTACTGGGACGCGGAGATCAAGCGCGCGCAGGTCGACGGCATGCCGGGCTATCCGGTGTTCACGCGCAAGGTGCACACCGACGTCGCCTACCTCGCGTGCGCGAAGGCGATGCTCGCGGCGCCGGACGCGATCTATCCGCAGTTCGCGAGCCACAACGCGTTCACGATCGCCGCGGTTCACACGCTCGCCGGCGCCGCGCAATACGAATTCCAGTGCCTGCACGGGATGGGCGAGAGCATCTACGATCAGGTCGATCGGCCCCGCGAAGCTGGGCGCGCCTGCCGCATCTATGCGCCCGTCGGCTCGCACGAGACGCTGCTCGCGTATCTCGTGCGCCGGCTGCTCGAAAATGGCGCCAATTCGTCGTTCGTCAACCGAATCGTCGATCCCGCAGTCAGCATCGCGTCGCTGGTCGAGGATCCGGTCGTCGCCGCGGAGCGCACCGGCGGCGTCGCCGCACGCGAATCTGCCGACGCCGGCCGCGCTGCTGCCGGGGCGACGCAACTCGATGGGCGTGGACCTCGCCGACGACGTCGTCGCTCGCCTCGCTCGCAAACGAGCTCGCCGCCGCTTCGGAGTTCGACGATGCGACGCCGCTTCTGGCGGATGTCGCGGGCGCCGACGCGGCGGCCGGTGCACACTCCGTGGAGGACGTCGTCAATCCCGCCGACCGATCCGATACGGTCGGCGCGTGTCGCGCTGACGGCGGCTGCGGACGTCGCGACGGCAATCGGCGTCGCGGCGGAGGCCGGCACGGAGTGGTCGCGCACGCCCGCGGCCGAACGTGCGGCATGTCTCGACCGCGCCGCCGATCTGCTCGAGGCGGAGCGCGCGCGCTTCGTTGCGCTCGCCGTGCGCGAAGCCGGCAAGACGCTTGCCAATGCGGTCGGCGAAGTCCGCGAGGCCGTCGATTTCATGCGCTATTACGCGAACGAGGCGCGCGCGATGCCGGAGGCGTCGGCGCTGCGGGCCGATGGTCGCGATCTCGCCATGGAATTTCCCGCTCGCGATCTTCGTCGGGCAGGTCGGCGCGGCGCTCGCGGCGGGCAACCCGGTGCTCGCGAAGCCCGCGGAGCAGACGCCGCTGATCGCGTTCGAGGCGGTGCGGCTGCTGCACCGGGCCGGCGTGCCGCGCGCGGCGCTGCAGTTACTGCCCGGTGCCGGCGAGACGATCGGCGCCGCGCTCGTCGCGGATCCGCGCATCGCCGGCGTGCTCTTCACCGGCTCGACCGAGGTCGCGCACGTCATCCACCGCGGCTTCGTCGAGCGGGCCGACGATCCCGTGCTGATCGCCGAGACCGGCGGCCAGAACGCGATGATCGTCGACAGCTCGGCGCTGCCCGAGCAGGTCGTCAACGACGCCATCGTCTCCGCGTTCGACAGCGCGGGCCAGCGCTGCTCGGCGCTGCGCGTGCTGTGCATCCAGGACGACATCGCCGATCACGTGATCGCGATGCTGAAGGGCGCGATGCGGGAGCTGGCCGTCGGCGACCCGCGCCGCCTCGCAACCGACGTCGGTCCGGTGATCGATGCAGACGCGCGCACGGCGCTCACCGCGCACATCACGCGCATGCGCGAGCGCTGGCTGGCCCGTCTACTCAGCTGCCGCTGCCCGCCGAGTGCGGGAACGGGACGTTCGTCGCGCCGACGCTGGTCGAGCTTCCCGGCATCGCCGCGCTCGCGGAGCTCACGCGCGAGGTCTTCGGGCCCGTGCTCCACGTCGTGCGCTGGCGCCGTGACGAGCTCATCGCGTCTGATCGATGCGATCAACGCGCTGGGCTACGGCCTCACTCATGGGATCCACACGCGGATCGACGAGACCGCGGCCGCGATTCTCGCGCGCATCCGTGCCGGCAACGTCTACGTCAACCGCAACATGATCGGCGCCGTCGTCGGCGTGCAGCCGTTCGGCGGCCACGGGCTCTCGGGCACCGGACCGAAGGCGGGCGGTCCGCTGTACGTGCGACGCCTCGTGCGCGGGGCTGCGGCGCCGATGCCTGCGGCGCGCATCGTGCTGCCCGGTCCGACCGGCGAGGCCAACACGCTGGAGCTCTCCCCGCGCGGCGTGGTCGCCTGCATCGCCGACGACGTGAACACGCTGATCGCGCAGGCGCGCGCCGCGCGCGCCGCCGGCAACACGCCGCTGTGGCTGCGCACGCCCGCGTCGCTCGCGGCACGCGACCGCGTCGGCGATGCGCGGCGTTCTGTTCGCCAACGCGCTCGATCCGGGCGCCGTCGACGCCGTGTTGCTCGATGCATCTCCGGAGCGCGCGCAGCGCGTGCGCGCCCTGCTCGCGGCGGCGCCGGGTCCGATCGTGCCGGTCATCGCGCCCGAAGCGGACGGCAGCTACGACCCTGCGCGTCTCGTCGTCGAGCGGACGGTGACGGTGAACACGGCGGCGGCGGGCGGCAATGCCGCGCTGCTGTCGCTGTCCGAGGACGGCTGAGCGGAGCCGCGACCGCGTCGCTCGCCGTTCCGCGCCGTCCCGCCCCATGCGCTACTTCGACGCCGCGACGATTCGCGCGCGCCTGCCGTGGTCGCGCATGCTGGCGGCGCTCGACGGAATTCCTGCGCGACGACGTCGCTGCGCCGCTGCGCACGAATCACGCGATCGCCGTGCCCGGGGAGGCCGCCGCGACGCTTCTGCTGATGCCGGCGTGGCGGGTCGGACATCGGATCGGCGTGAAGCTCGTCACGGTGTTCCCCGGCAACCGCGGCGCGCGGCGAGCGTGCCGTCAACGCGGTCTACGCCCTGTTCGACGCGCGCAACGGCATTGCCGGTCGCACTTTTCGATGGCGAGGAGCTCACCGCGCGCCGCACGGCAGGCGCGTCGGCGCTCGCGGCGCGGCACCTCGCGCGCCCCGATGCGCGGCGTCTCGCGATGGTCGGCGCGGGCCGGCGTGGCGCACGCGCTGGCCGAAGCGTACTGCGCAATGCGCGGCTGATCGCGCAAGTGAGCCTGTGGAGCCGCACGCCGGAGCACGCGCGCCGCGCCGCGGCGGACCTTGCGCGCGCCGGCCTGCCGGTGACCGCGGTCGACGATCTCGAGGCTGCGGTGCGCGCGGCCGACATCGTGTCGTGCGCGACGCTCTCCACCGTTCCGCTGGTGCAAGGCGACTGGCTGCGCGCGGGCGTGCACCTCGACCTCGTCGGCGCGTTCGCGCGCACGATGCGCGAGACCGATGCCGCCGCCATGCGCGCGCGCGGATCTCATCGTCGTCGACGACGCGCGAAGGCGGCGATGGTCGAGGGCGGCGATCTCGTGCAGGCGATCGCCGAAGGCGCGATCGATGCCGGGCGCGTCGCCGCGACGCTCGCCGATCTCGCGTGCGGCCGGCATCCCGGGCGCACGCGCACGGACGAGATCACCGTCTTCAAGTCGGTCGGCTTCGCGCTCGAGGACCTCGCCGCCGCCGAGGCGATTCTCGACACCGACCGCGACGCGGATTCGACGCCGGCGCGCTGAAGCCGACCATCGCGGGGCCACTTCACGGCGTCGCGTCGCCCACCGGGCGGCAGCGCGTCTCGTACTCTTCGATCAGCGCGATGAGCTCGTCGAAGCGATGATCCGGCGGAGCGTCCGGATCGGTCGCCATCAGCGCATCGAGCTCGTCGAGCGCGGCATAGTACGCAGATCTGGATGGAAGCTGCGGCGGATCGAGCAGGTGCGGCATCGCGGTCTCCCGGAAAGATTGCGAAGAGAGACGGCGTCCGCAGCGACCGCTGCGCTCCGCAATGGCAGAGAGTGGGTCAATCCGCGTCAGCGTCGCGGGCCGCCGTCCTGCGCATGATCGCGGGGCGGGCACCCTTGCGCCATCGGGCGAACGGATGATCTCGAGCTGCCGCCGCCGCGCCGAAGGCAACGGCCGGCCATAGCGGTTACAGCTTGAATCCCGGCGTGAGAAAGCGGTGCGTCTCCGGGTGGCGCTTCATGTATGTGCGGACGTAGCTGCACCACGGCTCGACCATGAGACCGTTCGCGTCCGCATGCGCGAACGCCGCGCGCACGAGGGCGGCAGCAATGCCGCGCCCTTCGAGCGCCGGCGGCACGCCGGTGTGATTCAGCCGCATCACGCCGTCGACCAGATGGTAGCCGGCGGTGCAGAGCTTTCCGTCGATCTCAGCCTCGAAGCGCGACGCGGCAGCGTTGTGACGAACGTCGATTTCGGGACGCTGGGGACTCATCCGTTCATTGTAGCCGCACGTACGTGCCCGGTGCGTCGCCGAGCGGCGCGAGCCCCGCGGCGGGGGCGCCGAGACGCGGCGGCGCGACGGCCGCGCCCGAATGCAGGTCGAGCCAGTCCGTCCAGGCCTGCCACCACGAGCCATCGTGACGCGGCGTTTCCGCCGCCCAGACATCGGGATCGAGATAATGCCCATCGGCGCTCTGGCTGCGGACGCGGTAATGACGATTGTCGCGACCCGGCGGCGAGACGATGCCGGCGTTGTGCCCGCCGCTCGTCAGCAGGAACGTGACGTCGGTGTCGGTGAGGAGATGCAGCTTGTAGACCGAATGCCACGGTGCGACGTGATCCTGCTCGGTGCCCACCGCGAACACCGGCGCGCGCAGATCGGTCAGCGCGACGGGCTTGCCGCCGACACGGTAACGCCCTTCGGCAAGATCGTTGTCGAGGAAGAGGTGACGCAGGTATTCCGTGTGCATGCGGTAGGGCATCCGCGTCGCGTCGGCGTTCCACGCCATCAGGTCGTTCATCGGCGCGCGCTCGCCCATGAGGTAGTCGTGCACGCCGCGCGACCAGACGAGGTCGTTCGAGCGCAGGATCTGGAACGCGCCTGCCATCTGCTTGGTGTCGAGGAAGCCCTGTTCCCACATCATGTCCTCGAGAAACGACAGCTGGCTCTCGTTGATGAAGAGCGTGAGCTCCCCGGCCTCCTTGAAGTCGGCCTGCGCGGCGAAGAACGAAACGGTGGCGAGCCGGTCGTCGCCGTCGCGCGCCATCGCAGCCGACGCGATCGCGAGCAGCGTCCCGCCGAGGCAGTAGCCGACCGCGTGCACCGGCTTTTCCGGCACGATCGCCCCGACCGCGTCGAGCGCCGCCATCACGCCCAGCGTGCGGTAGTCCTCCATCGACAGGTCGCGATCCTCGGGCCCGGGGTTCTTCCACGAGATCATGAACACGGTGTAGCCGCGCGACACGAGATAGCGGACCAGCGAATTCTGCGGCGAGAGGTCGAGGATGTAGTACTTCATGATCCACGCCGGGACGATCAGTATCGGTTCGGGCCGCACCGTGCCCGTCGCGGGCGCGTACTGGATCAGCTCGATCAGCCGGTTGCGGAAGACGACCTTGCCCGGCGTGATCGCGACGTTGCGTCCCGGTTCGAACGCTTCGGCGCCGACCGGCGGGCGGCCGCCGACCGCGCGCTCGACGTCCTCGACGAGATTCTGCAGGCCGCGCACGAGGTTCATCCCGCCGTCGCGGCGCGTGCGTTCCAGCACCTCGGGATTGGTCAGGAGCGAGTTCGACGGCGAGAACACGTCGAGGAGCTGGCGCGTCGCGAACGCGACCATGTTCTCGTTCTGCTTCTTCACGCCGCGCACGCTGGTCATCGCGTTGTGCCACCACTGCTGGTTCAGCAGGAACGCCTGGTAGATGAAATCGTACGGCGGCTCCTGCCACGCGGGGGCGTTGAAGCGGCGGTCCTGCGGCAGCGGCACGATGCAGGGCGGCAGCGCGTCGCGCTGGATCGCACGACGTCCCGCGTAGTTGAGGAGCCGCATCCACTTCTTCGCGGCCTTCTCGACGAGCTGCGCCTGCTTGCCCGGCGCGAACGCGATGTGCGCCGCCCAGTCCATGTAGGCGGCGATGACGGTCATCGGCGACAGCCCCGCCGTGAAGCGCGCGGTGGTCGCGTGCACCGAGCGATCGATGATTTCAGCGAGCGCCGTCGACGCGTAGGAGTCGCGCACGAACGAGGGCTCGGGTGGCGGATTCGCGGGCACCCCCGACGCGATCCTGCGCGGTCGACCCGGCAGCGGAATCACGTTGCCGGCGGGGTGGGCGAGCGCGGGATGGCGCACGCGCGCGGCGCTCCGCCTGCTGGCGGATTTGACGCTCGAACGGGGCCTGGCAGAACTGGAATTGCGAGGCGCGGTCATGCCACCTCCTCATGGGTGAATAGCGCGGGGATTCGCGTGCGCTTTCATTGTCTGCCTGCGCGGCCCGGGCACCTTGACGGGCGTCAGGGAAAGCGTCGCCATCCACGCGCACGGCAGGGCGCCTCCCCTGAGACATGCTGTCGCAGGGTGAAGTTTTACGGCCCGGCGAATCTAGGCGGCGACGCTCGCGCGCGGGTGGAAGGCGTAGGAATCGAGCGACAGCGCGCCGCCCTCGAGACCGTGGACGATGCGCTCGACGCGCGTGTCCGGATCGGCGGCGCCCCACGCGACGTGCAGCGGAAGAAAGTGCTCTTCCGTGGGATGCGCGCGCGTCGCGCCGGGCGCGTCGCTGCGGTACGCGACGAGCGACGTGGTGTCGTGCGCCTCGAGCCTTCCCAGCAGCCAGTCGGAGAATTCGCCCACATAGGCGAGTGCCTGGGGGTGCCGGCGATTCATCATCCAGTCGTGCAGGTTGTGGGTCGTGTGCCCGGAACCGATGATGAGCACCCCTTCGTGCGCGAGTGGAGCAAGCAGGCGTCCCAGCGCGACGTGCTCGGCAGGCGAGCGGCCCGGCTGCACCGAGAACTGGACGACCGGCACGTCGGCGCGCGGGTACATCCACCGGAGCGGCACCCACGCGCCGTGATCGAGACCGCGGTGGGGATCGATTTCCGTGGCGAGTCCCTGCAGGTCGAGCAGATCGGCGACGCGCCGCGCCAGCCCGGGCGCCCCCGGCGCGGGGTACTGGATCCGGTAGAGCTCGGCCGGAAACCCGCCGAAATCGTGGATGGTTTCGGGAAGCGCGGCACCAGTGACGCTGGGGACTTCGGTTTCCCAGTGCGCCGACACCATCAGCACGGCCCGCGGGCGCGGCAGCGTGCGGCCGAGCGCCTCCCAGGCCTTGCCGGCGATGCCAGGGTCGATCGCCTGCATCGGCGAGCCGTGCGAGAGGAAGAGAGTGGGAAGCGTCGTCATGCGAATTGCGGCGGGCAGCAACTATCAGTTGGGGACGAACGCCGGTGCCGCAATCCTGGTGCGCGGTGTCGTCATTCGCTCGCCGCCTGCGATCCGGCAGGAATGACGGGATCGGACAAATTCGGATGGGTGTCTTCCACGGCCGCCGCGGCGGCTTCCGCCGCGGCCGCGTGGCGATGGGCGAGTGCCGTCGCCGTGCTCGTCACCAGCACGATCAGCATCACGGTGCCGAACGGGAACGCATCGACCGTTCCGGTGTGGGCGGCCGAGAGGAACAGGAGCACGGTGATGAGGCCGCGCGGCGCGATCCAGAGGAGCGTCGCCACCTCGCGCCGCAGCGACCACAGCACGACGAAGCGCGACGCGTAGATGATCGCGATGACGGCAATTGCGGTCAGCCACGCCGACGCTCCGCCCATCAGCCGCACGTCGGTCCAGTAGCCCAGCATCAGGAAGAAGAAGCTCTTGGTGGCGAAGGTGAGCTCGGCGACGAGCCCCTTGAATTCCTTCAGCGTCTGCCCGTAGTCGTCGCTGTGGATCGAGCGCAGCCATGCATGCCAGCGGATGAGCTGCGGGTTGTTGAGCACGAGGCCGCAGACCAGCACCAGCACGAGCGGCGACAGGTGCAGCACCTTGCCCCCGGCATAGAGGAAGACGATCGCCGCGAGCAGCGGCAGGAAGCGCACGTGGCCCTCGATCCGGTTGATGACGTAGAACACGACCGGCGCGACCACGAGCGCGACGACGAGGGAGAGCGCTCCGCTGCCGAAGAGATCGGCGGCGAAATCGCGGGCCGAGCCATTGGCCCCAAGCCACGAGTAGAACACCAGCACGCCGAGAATGTCCGACAGCGAGCTCTCGTAGATCACGAACTCGCGCACGCGACTCCGGAGTCCGGCGGAGCTCGGGATCGCCACCGCGCTGCTGATCACCGCGAACGGTATCGCCGCCAGCACGGCAGCCGCGGTGGACATGCCGAGCGACCACGCGCAAAGCACGGCGATGCCGGCGAGCGCGATGCAGAAGCCCAGCAGCGCGGATGCGCTCGATGCCGCGATGAGCCGGGCGCGGTCGCGCGAGATCTCGAGGTCGAGTGCGCCTTCGAGCACGATGAGGATGAGACCCAGCGTGCCGAGGATCGGCACGATCGGATCGACCCACTTCAGGTTGAATCCGGCGGGGTCCATCGCGTGCCGCAGCGCAATGCCGGTCGCGATCAGCAGCACGACCGAAGGCAGCCTGAACCGCCGGCCGACGAGGTCGACCAGATAGGCGAAGAGCAGGAGCCCGGACGCCGCGAGAATCGCCGTCTCGGTCATCGCGGGCTCGCGCTTACGGGATCTGGATCTTCCCGCCGCCGAGCGGAGCCGCCCGGGGGCAGCGCGCCGCCCTGCGGGATCACGATCGACGACGAGGCCTGACGGCGCATCTCGGCGAGCTCGTGCATCGCGCGTTCGATACCTGCCTTCGCAGCCGCGCCATAACCTGCCACCGCGTCGGCGAGGCTCTTCGCGTCGATGTCGAAGCTGATCGGCAGCGGGCCCATGTTGGTGAGGAGCTGCGCTTCGCCGCTGTAGACGGTCGGACGCCCCGGATCGGCGGCGCCATCGCGCGTCACCGGCACCAGCGCGCGCAGCGTGCCGACCTTGCGGTCCGTGTAGATTTCCTCGCGATAGAGCGATGCGGCGTCGAGCGAAGCATCGGCGGCGCGTCCGGCGGCATCAGCGGCCATGGAGTCCCCTTCGTTGGTCGACCTCAATCCGCAATTCTAATCGGCGCCGCCGTTTACGGCCATCCCGCCGCCGTGCAGCGGACTTGGGCGCCCTCGGGGCGCGTGCGTTCTGTACGTTTGCGTGCCCCGGCGGCGCACGGCCGGAAAGGACGTCGGAGGGCACTCATGCGAAGTCGGTACGCAGCATTCCTTGCCGGCGCATTGCTGGCACTCGCGGCGACGGTCGTGGCTGCCGAGGACTATCCGCGCAAGCCCGTGAAGATCATCGCGCAGTTCGCAGCCGGGCCGGGGGACGTCGATCTCGCGCGGCGCTTTGTCGCGCTGCTCCCCGTTCCGGCGTCACGCGACGCACGCCGGAACGCGGGGTTCGAACAGGTTCGGCGGGCCCGCTGCGCCGCGCGTCGCGCCGGTCGGAATCGGCGCGCGACGCGTCAGGGCGAGGGCGGGCGCGCGCGCCCGGTCGCACCGTCGCCGTCGGACCCCGAACCCCGTCCGGCCGCGGGCGTCGACTGGACGTTCGTCACGAGCGGAATCGCGAGCCGCACCATCCTCCGGTCGGCGATTTCCTTTTGCGTCGGCGACAGCGAGGCGTAGAGCTGCTTGCCGGCATCGCTGATGTCCTCGATCGCCGTCAGCCGGTCGCGCGCCTTGTCGGCCACGAAGTCGAGCTGCTCGGGCGTCGTCCCTTTGGGAAAGCGCAGCTTGTCGCGATCGCGCGTGACGTCGCCCGCGAGCTTCTGGACGCGATCGGCGAAGACCCGCCAGAGAGGCCGCTGCGCCGAGCTCAAGCGCAGGTCGTCCTCCAGCTCGCTCAACTGGATCTGCACCTGATCGGCCGCGGCAGCCGGCGCCTTGTCGGGGGGCGCCATCCGCAGCTCGGGGAGCCCGCTGCGCCCGCCTGTGCCTGCGCCCCCGGGCCGTCCGGTGCCGCCACCGCCGCCGCCAGGGTACTGCGCGGCCGCGCCCGCCGCCGCCATTGCCATCACGATCGTCACCAACGTGCTAACAATTCGTTTCAAGGCCCACCTCGGGTCGAAGACATGCGGATTCCCGCGCCCCGCTCCTCTGAGCGGCATCAATGTCACAGGCTGCATAATGACGCAGAATGACGCCGTCACCCACTCCCGCGAGGACACCATGACCTACCGGTCCATCTTCGTCCACGCCGACGACAGCGACGCCTGCGATCGCCGCTTCGCGACGGCGGCGCGCATCGCCCGCGTGTTTCCCGCGCAGCTCAAGGCCGCCTATCTCGTGCCGACGTCGCAGCTGACGCCGTTCGCGTCCGCCGTGCTGCGCGGCGACGCCAAGGACCGCTGGTTCCGCCAGACCGCCGACGCGCACGACGCCGTGCGCGAGCGCTTTCGCACCATCGCTGCCGAGGCCGGCGTCGCGGAGCACATCTGGGCCGCACCGCGCGGCGATCCGCTGGCCGCGGCAGTCATGCATGCCCGCTACTCCGATCTCGCCATCGTCGGCCAGCCGCCGCGCGACGAGCCGACGGCGGCGTTCGCGGCCGAGCTCGCGAACGCGGTGGTGACCGGGAGCGGCCGCCCGGTGCTGTTCGTGCCCTACATCGGCAGCCAGAAGACGCTCGGCGAACGCGTGCTGATCGCATGGAAGGATTCGCGCGAATCGGCGCGTGCCGTCGCCGACGCGCTGCCGTTCCTCAAGGATGCGAAGAAGGTGCACGCGCTCGCGATCATGCAGGACGACAATGCGGATGTGCAGGAGCTTCGCGCCGAGCAGGAGGTCGGATCCTTCCTCAAGCGGCACGGCGTCGACGCGACCGTGCGCCGTCTCGTGGCGCCCGACATCGAGGCGGGCGAGCTCCTGCTGTCGCAGGCGTCCGACCTCGGGTCGGACCTCATAGTGATGGGCGGATACAGCCGGCCGCGGCTCTCCCAGCTGGTCTGGGGCGGCGTGACGAGCGTGATGCTGGCCTCGATGACCGTTCCCGTGCTGATGTCGCATTGACGCCACCGCGGCGCATGCGCGCCAACGCGGGTGTCCCGCGTTTCAGGGTCAACCCGGGCGACCCCGGAACGTTAAGTTAGCATGAACAAGCAGCGCGCATCGGCGGCTGAGCCGGAGCGCGCTTTTCGTCGCATGTTGATGGGAGGCGAATTTGTAACAAGGCATTGCGAGGATCGTTCGAGGCGCCGATTCGCGCGTACAAACGAACATGCGACAAACGTCGGAATGCACGAAGGATCTTGCGCAGGCGGAATGACCGCGATTCGCGGCGTGTGATCGCTTCGGAAAGGACCCGAACTCGGCTCACGCTGCGGGGTCATATCCGTACAGCAATAGATGAGATGAGGCAGTCATGAACAAGCGCATGGTTTCGATCATGGTGGCGATAATCGCGGCATTTCTCGCAAGCGGCTCTGCGTTCGCGCAGCGTGGCGGCGGCGGTGGACATTCCGGGGGTGGCGGACAGCCGGCGGCGGGCATTCGGCGGCGGCGGCAACGGCGGCAGCGGCGGTGGCACAGCGGCGGCAGCGGCGGATGGCACGGCGGCGGTGGCGGCTACCACGGGGGTGGCAGCGGCTGGCATGGCGGTTATAACGGCTGGCACGGCGGCTACTACGCGGCGGCTATTACGGGCGCGGCTATGGCTGGGGATGGTACGGCGCCGGTCTCGCCACCGGTCTCTACCTCGGCGGTCCGCTCTGGTGGGGCGCGTGGCCGTATTACGGTTACGGCTATGGCTACCCGTCCTATTCGACGGCGTATTCCTACCCCGTCTATACGGATCCGCCGGTGTATGACCAGTACCAGTACCAGCCGACGCCACAGGCGGCGCCGGCCAACAACTTCTGGTACTACTGCACCGAGCCCGCGGGCTATTACCCGTACGTTCAGAATTGCAGCCGCGCGTGGATGCAGGTGGTCCCGCAATACCAGCCGGACCAGGGTGCGCCGAACGCTCCCACGCAGTGAACCGCCGTGAACGTTAGCGAACCCAGACGACTGAACCAAGGCGAGACGGCCCGATGAGAAACCGATTGCTGCTTCTTCCGCTGGCGGCGGCATTGCTGCTCGCCGGGTGTGTGACCGTTCCGACGGGTCCCGCCGTGACAGTTCTGCCCGGCTCCTACAAGAGCTTCGAGCAATTCCAGGCCGATGACGGCAGCTGCCGGCAATACGCGAACGGAATGATCGGCGGGCCGGCGGCCGGCCAGTCGGCGCAGGATGCGGCGGCAGCCAACGCGGTCGGCGGCGCGGCATTGGGCGCCGCCGCAGGCGCGATCATCGGATCGGTCACGGGTCAGGCCGGCGCGGGCGCGGCGATCGGCGCCGGCACCGGTTTGCTGTTCGGCAGCGCGGCGGGAAGCAACGTCGCGGGCGCGTCGTCGTACGCGATGCAGCGGCGCTACGACGCGGCGTACATGCAGTGCATGTATGCGCGCGGAAATCAGGTTCCGGGTCGCGTCGCGTACTCGGGTCCGCCGCCGGGGTACGGGGCGCAGAACTATCCGCCGCCCGGCTACGGCGCGCAGAACTATCCGCCGCCGAACTACCCGCCGCCGCCGGCTTCAGGCAGCTATCCGCCGCCGAACTACCCGGCCCCACCGGGCGCCGCGGGCAGTCGCTGAGTCCGCGCGCGGTCGTCGCTGCGTGAAGCGCAGCGTGCGTCCGCCGTCGCAATTTCCCGACGTTGTCGCGCGCCGTCAGCGCTTGACGGCGCGTCGCCGCTTTGTCGTGGCGCGCCTGCGCTGCGGTGATGTGCGCGGCTCCTTCAGAAACGCGAGGTCCGCGCGTTTCGCATCCGCAGCGACCTCGTCCTGCAGCCAGGCCCTGAAGTACCCGACCTTCGCGGCGCTCGCGGCGCGTGGCGGATACACCAGGAACAGCTTGCGCGGCCCCCGGTACACGACGTCGAACAGCCGCACGAGAATGCCGTTGTGCAGATCGTTGCCGATGAGCGAGCTTCGCGCGAGCGCGATGCCCTGACCGTCGGCCGCCGCCTGCAGCATCAGCGCGGAATCGTTGAACACCGTTCCCCGCGTCGGCTCCGGCCAGTCGAGCCCGGCGGCATCGAACCATGACTTCCACATCTCGTCGTCGGCGCGCAGCAGCGTGTGCGAAGCGAGGTCCGCGGGCGTGCGCGGCAGCCGCCCCTTGGCGTAGCGCGGGCTGCAGACCGGGAAATAGGCGTCGTCCATCAGGAGCTCGGCGACGACCCCCGGCCAGTCGCCGAGACCCCAGCGAATGGCGACGTCGATGTCCTCGCGCGCGAAGTCCGCGAGACCCGCATTCGAGTTGACGTCGAGATCGATGTCCGGGTGCCGCGCGATGAAATGCCCGATGCGCGGCAGGAGCCAGCGCGCGGCGAAGGAAGGCAGCACGCTGACCCCGAGATGGCGCGGATTCCTGCGCTCCGAAACTTCGCGCACGGCGTCCGCGATTTCGGTGAGCGCGCTGCGGATGCGCGTCGCGAAGCGCGCGCCCGCGTCGGTCAGACGGATGCCGCGGCCAGCGCGCTCGACGAGGCGCACGCCGAGATCGGCTTCGAGCCCCTTGATCTGGTGACTGATGGCGCCGTGCGTCAGGCTGAGCGCTTCAGCCGCGCGGGAGAGGCTCTGCGCGCGTGCCGTGGCGTCGAAGGCGCGCAGCGCCTGCATCGGGGGAATGTGGGCGGCCATCGCGATCTCCTTATGTGAAATCCATTCACATATTGGCGCAATCCAAATCGATTGTCACTCCCGGCGGCCGTCCCTAGACTGCGCAGCAGGGACGGAGCTGTCCCGCACTGGAGACCGACATGAGAGATCTGCTCGCATTGGACGTCCGCGATCTTCCCGCGGCGAACGCCCTGGAACCGACCCGGCGCGAGTTGTCGCGCCGCCACGCGATGAATTCGCGCAACGCTGCGGCGACGCCGCGGCGCACCCCGCACTCGAGCGCGGAAGCCAGCGAAACCACGACGATGATCGTTGTCCTCGTCGCGTGGGCGCTGATCGCCGGCTACCTCTTCGCGCACGTGGCCGAAGGGGCAGTGATGGCCGCGACGGCACCGCACGTCGCCGCCGTCGCGGCACCGCACGCCGTGGCGCGCGCGTGAGACCGGAGACGCACCGTCGGAGCCGGCGGTCAGGCGTTGGCGAGGCGCTCGCCGTGCTCGCGGGTCGCGTGGAAGCCGACCTTCTTCCAGCGTTCCATCGTGACCTGCAGGTTGTACTTGTTGGTCGCGAGGAATACCGGGTTGCCGTCGACGTCGGCGGCGAGCGCGCCCGCCTGCTCGCGCTCGAACTCGCGGCGCGTCGGCGCATCGGGAAACGTGAGCCAGCGCGCGGTCGAGATGTTGGCGGTCTCGTAGAGCGCATCGACGCCGTACTCGCTCGCAAGTCGATGCGCGACGATTTCGAACTGCAGCGGCCCCACGGCGCCCAGCAGCAGCACGTTGCCCGTGGCCGGCGTGAACACCTGGATCGCCCCTTCCTCGCCTAGCTCCTGCAGGCCCTTCGACAGCTGCTTCGACTTCAGCGGGTCGCGCGGACGCGCGACGCGGAAGAGCTCTGGCGCGAAATAGGGAATGCCCCGGAACGACAGCGGCTCGCCTTCGGTGAGCGCGTCGCCGATCTGCAGCTGGCCGTGGTTGTGGATGCCGAGGATGTCGCCGGCGACGGCGTCCTGGCTCGCGACCCGCTCGTTGGCCATGAATGTGAGCGCATTGCCGATCTTCATCTCGCGGCCGGTGCGCAGATGCCGCACCTTGATGCCCGGCGTGTAGCGGCCCGAGCACACGCGAAAGAACGCGACGCGATCGCGATGCCGCGGGTCCATGTTCGCCTGGATCTTGAACACGAAGCCGGTGAACGGCGCCTCGGCGGGATCGACGATGCGCGCTCCGCCGTCGCGCGGCTGCGGCGGCGGTGCCCACTCGACCAGCGCCTGCAGGATCTCCTGGACTCCGAAGTTGTTGATCGCCGAGCCGAAGAACACGGGCGTCTGGCGGCCCGCGAGGAATTCGTCGGGGTCGAGCGGCGGGCTGGCGCTGCGCAGGAGCAGCGACGTCGTGGCGCAGCGCCGCGGTCTCATTGGGATAGAGCGCGTCGAGCCGCGGGTTGTCGAGACCCTCGATCTCCTCGGTGTCGCTCGCGGCCCGCTCGCCGCCCGGCGAGAAGCGCAGCAGCCGGTCGTGGCGCAGATCGAACACGCCGCGGAAGGCCTTGCCCATGCCCACCGGCCAGCTGACCGGCGCGCAGTCGATCGCGAGAACGGACTCGATCTCCTCCAGCAGCGCGAGCGGCTCGCGCACCTCGCGGTCGAGCTTGTTGACGAAGGTGATGATCGGCGTCGCGCGCAGCCGACAGACCTCGAGCAGCTTGATCGTGCGCGCTTCCACGCCCTTCGCCGCGTCGATCACCATCACCGCAGCGTCGACCGCGGTCAGCACGCGATAGGTGTCCTCGGAGAAGTCCTCGTGGCCCGGCGTGTCGAGCAGGTTGATCGTGTGGCCGGCGAACTCGAACTGCATGACGGAGCTCGTCACCGAGATGCCGCGCTGCTTCTCGACCTCCATCCAGTCCGACGTCGCGTGGCGCGCGCTCTTGCGCGCCTTGACCGTGCCGGCGAGCTGGATCGCGCCGCCGAAGAGCAGCAGCTTCTCGGTCAGCGTCGTCTTGCCTGCGTCCGGGTGCGAGATGATCGCGAACGTGCGCCGCTTCGCGACGTCGCGCACGAGCTCGGGAGGAAAGGGTTCAGCGTTCATCGGATCGGGAAGGATCGCGCCGGACGGGCGCCCCTCGGCAAAACAAACGCCGCCGGCCGAAAGGGCAGGCGGCGACGAGTGGGCGCAATTATAACAGGCGTCGCCGCTCGGGCCCGCGGGACGCCGGCTGCGAAAAAGCTCGGCGACGCGCGATAATCGCAACTGGCATCCGCCGCGATTTTCCGCCGGCGCGGCCCCACTCGTTCCGGGAGATTCCTTGATTTCGCAAGCCTTGCCTGTCGTTGTGCCGCATTCCGTCATGGCGCCGGTGCTGACCCCGTTCGACGCGACGCTGCGCGCCGACGCGGCCGGTTTCGTTCGCCTGTGCCGCTGGCTTGTCGAGACGGGGGTGGGACTCGCCGTGTTCGGCACGACGTCGGAGGCGAATTCACTGTCGACCGCGGAGAAGATCGAGCTGCTCGATGCGCTCGTGTCGTCCGGCGTGCCTGCGCATTCGATCGTGCCGGGCACGGGATGCTGCGCGTTCCCGGACACCGTGGAGCTCACGCGTCGCGCGATGGCACACGGCTGCGCCGGCGTGCTGATGCTGCCGCCGTTCTACTACAAGAACGTGAGCGACGACGGCCTCTTCGCGAGCTACGCCGAGGTGATCGAGCGCGTCGGCGACGCGCGGCTGCGCATCTACCTGTACCACATCCCGCCGGTCGCGCAGGTGCCGCTCTCCCTCGCGCTGATCGAGCGGCTGCTCGAGCGCTATCCGCAGGCGATCGCCGGCATCAAGGACAGCGGCGGCGATTTCGCATTCACGCGCCAGCTGATCGAGCGGTTCGCCGCGCGCGGGTTCGCGGTCTACGCAGGGAGCGAAACCTTTCTGCTGCCGACGCTCGCCGCCGGCGGCGCGGGGTGCATTTCGGCGACCGCCAACGTCAATCCCGCGCCGATGCTGCGGCTCGCGCGCAACTGGCGCGCCGCCGATGCCGCGGCACAGCAGGCGGCGCTCGACGTCGTCCGGCAGGCGTTCCAGAAATTGCCGCTCGTGCCGGCGCTGAAGGCCGCGCTCGCGAAAGGCACGGGGGACGATGGCTGGCGCAGAACCCGTCCGCCGCTGGTGCCGCTCGATGTCGCGCAGCGCGATGCGCTGTTCGCTTCGCTGCCGCGGGACTTCGCGCCGCCTTCGCCCTGACGCCGCGCGCCGCTGCACGCTACGACATCAGCGCGCCGAGGAGGCCGCCGATCGCGGCGGCGCCGATCGCGACGAGATCGCTCGTCCCTTCGGAGTCGCGCAGGCGCGCGGCGTCGAAGATCGCGTCGATCTGCGCGCCCGAAAGCGTCGCGCGCGTTGCGGCCGCATCGGCCGCACCGGTGAGCGCGGCCCCGGCCGACAGGTCCCGCAGCGCCCTGGCGACGCCGTCCGGATCGATCAGCGCGACCGCCGCGCCGCAATGCTGGCACGCATCGTCCTTGGCCAGGTCGATCGGCGCGCCGCATTGCGAGCAGGAGATCTGCTTCACCATGGCGCGCAGGCGCTCGAGCTCGGCGGGGGTCGGCGTGCGGATGAAGTTCTTCTGACGAAGGAACTGGTTGAACGTGATGAGCTGGCCGCGATCCTTCTCGCAGCGCCAATACGTGAACCGCGTCGTGCGCTGCAGGTCGTGCGTGTACGCGAGCGCGCTCTGGCAGCGCGGGCAGCTGAAATGCGGCGCGAGCGGCGTGCGCGCGGTCGTCGACGCCTTGCCGATCGCCTCGAAGAGCCCGAGGACGGCCTTCGGCGCGAGCTCGACGCTCGCCGTCCGGTCGAACCAGAAGAGGTTGCACGAGGCGCACGAATAGGTCTCGACGTCGCGCAGCGTCGGCTGCGCATCGAGCACCTGCACGTCCATCGACGTGCTGCAGTTGGGGCAGATGAGGCCCATGCGTGTCCCGTGCGCGATTGGCGTCGTCGTAGCCGCGGCGACCGCGGTCAGGACTGGCGGGACTTGTCGGACTCGACCTGGGACGGCGTCGCGCGCGCGTGCGCCAGGTACTCGCGCACGTGCAGGACGTCCTGGCGACCCAGCGAATTGCCGTGGTGCGGCCGGTGGACGATCCCCTCGTAGCCGTTCAGCTTGACGCGAATTCGCGCGCCCGGCAGCGACTCCAAGGTTGCCCCCAGATGGTTGAGCAGCGATTCGATCTCGCGCCAGTGGATGTTGCCGCTGACGGGGTCGTGGAAGATCGCGCGGAGCAGATTCTCGTGTTTGTGGCTCATCGCAGGGCATCGGGCAAAGGGTCGCAAACCGGAGAATACGGGATCGCCGGCGGTTTCGCAGCGCGACGAAGGTCGTCCATCATATCGGAGTGAGCGCACACTCCATTTGACCACCCAAGGCTCACTCTTGATTCCTTGGAGTATTCGAGTGGATTGGCCGAACGCCCGGGCGGAATCCGGGGAAGCTGGCCGTTGTTGAATTGGAGCGGTAGCGCACCCATGTTATGCTGCACTGCAGCAAAATTGAAAAGGAGCCATCCGATGAAGGCACGACCTGAAGCAACGGCGGCTGGCATCGACGGAGCCCGCCCGACCGACACCCTGGCCTCCGCGGACGAGAATCCACGCAAGCCCTGGGACAACGTGCCCGGGAGAGCGCTCGCACCGGTCGACGCGCTGATGGCGCTCGCGGCGTTCAACGCCAACCAGGCGCTGACGGCCCAGATTGATCTCGCGCACTCGTTCGCGCGCGCGCTGCAGGGTCACGCGGATCTCACCGAAGCGGGTGCGCGTGTCCTTGCGCCGGGCCCGATGCGCAATGTCGTAGCCGGCGCCGCAAGTCTCGAGGCCCAATATGCGCGCCAGGTCGCGCAGGCCGCGCAGGCGATGGGACGACGGTTCGGCCACCTCGCGTTCGCGTTTCCCGCCGCCACGCCATTTCGCTGATCGTCACCTGACATCACGGCGCGAGCAGTTTGCGCCGCGGATCCGGTATCGCGGACAGACTCCGCCGCCTTCCGAGCATGACGAAGCTCCGCCGCACCGGGACGTTACAGCGCCGGGATTCCGCGGTACGATCCGATACGAAAGGAGATGCCCGGGGCATGGATCCGCTCGTTCTCACCGTCGACATGGCCGGACTTCCGCAGGCGTGGGTCGCGCTGGAGGAAGCCATCACCTATCACGCGAAGCAGCTGGTCGCGTGGTCGCTCGGCCATGAAGTCCGCGAATTCCGCGGCGGGTGGCAGAGGAACGGCGAACGCTCGCGGATCGCGACCAAGTCGATCCTGGCGATCAAGGGCAGCGCCGGCGGTCATCACGTCCATGTCCCCGGCCTCACCAACGCGCTGCTGTTCGCGCGCGACCGGCACCTCTGCGCGTACTGCGGCAACGCCTACATGAGCCGCGACCTGTCCCGCGATCACGTGGTGCCGGTGTCGCGCGGCGGCCGCGATCAGTGGACCAATGCCGTCACCGCCTGCAAGAAGTGCAACATCCGCAAGGCGAACCGCACGCCGGAGCAGGCCGACATGCCGCTGCTCTACGTCCCGTATGTGCCAAACCGGCACGAGCAGTTCATCCTGCGCAACCGCCGCATCCTCGCCGACCAGATGGAGTACCTGCTGGCCGGCGTGCCCCGCACGAGCCGGCTCTATCCTCTTGCGGAGCTCGCGCCCGCCGCCTGAAGCGACGCTGGTGCTCGCCGCCGCGCGATCAGATCACGCGGAAGCAGGACTTGCAGACGTGCGCGTTGGTGCTAAGACGCGCCGAGCAGAACGGGCAGCGCTTGGTCGACGCTCCCTTGAGGCGCCAGACCCAGCCGACGGCTGCCAGCACCACGAAGCCCGCGATGCCGCTGATCGCCATCCCGTTGAGGATGAATGCGTAGTGGTCCGGCGCCGCGAAGGCGGGGGAGGGCTCTGCCGGCTGGGAAGCAGGCTTCTGCGTCGGCACCGGCACCGTCTGGAGTGCGTCCTCGGGGCGCGCCGCCGCGTACCGCGGCGCGGGCGCCGCGGCGGCCGTCCGCTCGCGTCCGTACATCGGCACCCGGCCGGGCGCGTACTGGTTCGCGCACTGCGCGACGGCGACGTTGTCGCGCAGCGTCAGGCAATTCTCCGGTCCCGCGCCGACGCCGGGTGCCGCTAGCGCGAGCAGCGGAACGGCAAGAGACCAGCGCAGTGCGGCTTGGGCGATCGTCATCTCGAGTCTTCTCGTCAGCGTGATGTCGGAAATCGACCCGGCACGACGCGCCGGCAGCCGGCTCACATCGCACCGTATGTCACGGTAAGCAAGACCCGTTCCGGCACGCGGCGCTCTATGGCGGCCGAGCGAAGCCCGCAATCGAGGTGCCGATGCGCGGCAGCGCATGGTCGCAGAGCGTCGTCCGGTGCGCGTTTCCACCAGATCGATGGAAATCGCGATGTGCGGCGCAACAATCCGTGCGGTGCCGATCTCGCGGAGCGGGCCCGGGTGTAGATTCGACCGTTGGCAGGCGGCGCGACCGCGGCAGCGATCGCAAGCCCAACGGCCATCGGGGATGACCTCGAGTGTACGATGCGGCGCAGTTCTCCATTTTCCGAATACCCTGCGATGCTTTCCTCCCTCGCACAGCCGGCCGACGAGGCGTTTCGCATATCGCGCGTTCGTGCGTGCGCTCGCCGCCGCCATGTCGCCGGCACGACGGCGACCCTGTTCGTTGCCTGCAGCCTCCTTGCATCGACCCCCGCCGAAGCGACGCCGTACGAGATCGACACGGCGCACACCTCCATATATTTCGCCGTCGCGCATCGGGACGTTTCCTTCGTCCGCGGCCGGTTCCAGAAAATCGCCGCACGGGTCGACTACGATCCGGACGCGAAAACCGGCAGCATCGTCGTCGACGTCGATCCGGCGTCGGTCGACACCGGCAACGGAACGCTCGACGGCGTGCTGCGCTCCGCGCAGTTCCTGGAAGTCGAAACCTATCCGGGCGTGCGCTTCGTGAGCCAGCGCCTCGTGTTCGACGGCGACACGCTGGCGACGGTCGAGGGCACGCTGTTTCTGCACGGCGTGCAGCGACCGGCGACGCTGACCGCCGACCGCTTCGTCTGTCGCGACCTCGCGTTCGGCCTCGCGCGGCAGCATGTCTGCGGCGGCGCGTTCCACGCGACGCTGAAGCGGTCCGATTTCGGGATGACGCGCTATGCGGCCGACGTCGGCGACGACGTCCGGCTCGAGATCAACGTCGAGGGCGTGCGCAAGTGAAAGGTGCGGGGCGGACGCCGGCGGCCCCCGCATGAATTCGTCCGCGCCGGCATTCCGCTATCGCTGGTACGCGCGCGGCGACGTCAACGGGTTCTTCGCGCTGGCGGTCGACAACATGGCACTGCTCGTCGCGATGGCAGGCATCCTCGTCGGCGTGTTCCACATGCCGGCCGACGTGGTCCTCGGCCGCATGGTGCCAGGCACCGCCTTCGGAGTCCTCGTCGGCGACCTCCTGTACACGTGGCTCGCGTTCCGCCTCGCGCGGCGCGAGCAGCGTCAGGACGTCTGCGCGATGCCGCTCGGGATCGACACGCCGTCGCTGTTCGCGCTGTCCTTCGGCGTCGTCGGGCCCGCGTTCGTGGTGACGGGGGACGCGCACCGCGCCTGGACAATCGGCATGGCGGTGATGGTCATCATGGGGGTCGCCAAGCTCGTGGCGGCGTTCTTCGGCGACGCGTTGCGGCGCGCGCTGCCGCGCGCGGCGCTGCTGGGCGCGCTGTCCGCGGTTGCGGTCGGTCTCATCATGTTCTTTCCGTTCGTCAAGATTCTCGCGGAGCCGATCGGCGGCATGGTCGCGCTGGGCGTGATCCTCATTACGCTGGTCGGCAGGGTGAAGCTGCCCTTGCGGCTTCCGGCGGTGGTCGTCTCCGTGCTGGCGGGGCTCGCCGCATATGCGGTCGCGCGCGAGCTCGGCTACGTGCCGCCGCCGCTGCAGGAAGGCGTGCGCGCGGGCACACTGTCGCTTCCCTGGCCGACGCTCGGCTTCATGGACGGACTCGCCGCCGCCTGGCAGTACGTGCCGCTGGCGATACCGGTGGCCATCGCGACCGTGGTCGGCGGCATCGACAACACCGAATCGGCGGCCGTGGCGGGAGACGCGTATCGAACGCGCTCGATCCTGCTCGTCGAAGGGGTTGCGACGCTCGCCGCCGCGGTCTGCGGCGGCGTGATCCAGAACACTCCGTACATCGGCCATCCCGCGTACAAGGCGATGGGGAGCCGCGCCGGCTACACGCTTGCGACGGGCCTTTTCATCGGCGTCGGCGCCGCGACGGGCATCATCGGCGCGCTGATCGGCTGGCTGCCCGAATCCGTCGTGGTTCCGGTGCTGATCTTCGTCGGCCTGGAAATGGCCGGTCAGGCGATGGCGACCACGCCCCCGCGGCACGTGAAGGCGCTGGCGCTGGCGCTGATTCCGGTGATGGCGAACCTCGTCAACATCGAGCAGGGGAGCCTCCTCGCCGCGGCGCGGATCGATGTCGCGACGCTGCCCGGGGCCGCGCAGCGTGGACTGACGGTGCTTGCGATGCTCGGCAACGGCTTCATCGTGACCGCGATGCTCTGGTCGGCGTGGCTCATCTTCGTCATCGACCACCGGCTCCGCGTGGCGGCCGGAGTTGCGCTCGCCGCGGGGGCGCTGACGCTCGTCGGGCTCGTGCACTCGCCGTTCCCCGACGCGCGCCTCTACCTGCCGTGGGAGGCGGGCGTGCCTTCGCCGGTGTTCGCACTGGCAATCGGCTACGCGCTGGTGGCGCTGCTGTGCGCGGCACTGGATCTCGTCGTCCGGGCGATTCGCGGCCGCGCCGGTGCGCGGCGAAGGCGAGCGCTAGCGCACGGGGCGGGAAGCCGCGGCGGTCGCGCCGACCAAGCTGTTCAGGACTCGCAGAGCATCGACGCCTGGCCGCGCGCCACCAGCGTCGTGTTGACGTGCGACGTGCACTCGCAGGTCACCTTGCGCAGCTTCGGCTCGAGCTTTATCACCTTGACGGTCGTGCGCACGACATCGCCGGGACGCACGGCGCCGCGATAACGCTGCGTGAATTCGCGTGCGACTGTCCCCGGCCCCGGAAGCTCGAGGCCGAGCACGGCGGAGACATACGCGGCGAGCAGCGTGCCGTGGGCGACGATTCCGCCGAACGACGACCGCTTCGCGAACTCGGGATCGACGTGCAGGGGGTTGACGTCGCCCGAGACCGCGGCGAACGCGAGAATCGTGTCGATGGTGACCTGATCGGTGCGCGACGCCGTCATGCCGAGAGAGATTTGGTCGTAGCGCATCGGGTGGATTCCTCATGTCGGAGCAGCCAGCTGCGCTGACCACGCAGGTCCGCTCGGCAGCGCCGTTCGCGGCCGCAGGCTAGCAGGTCGCCGGCCGCGGATCGGTGCGGTAGCGCACGCATGAGGGCGATAGTAAGCCAATTACGTCGCCACGGTGGCCAGCGCTCCCGCGCTGCGCGGCGGGCCGGCGCCGCCGGCGGCGCCTGCGCGAACGGCGAGGCCTACGGCGCCGGCAACGCGGTCGTGAGGTTCGCGTTGACGATGCCCTTGTCGGCGACGGACACTGCACCGCTCGCGTTGACATCGAAGATGAAGTTCGCCGCGGTGACGGATTGCGCGAGCTGCGCATTCACGAAACCGAGGTCCGCGACCGACACCGCCCGAGACTGGTTCACGTCGCCCAGCAGGAAGCCAACGCGGACGGCGCCGTTTCCGCCAGTACCGCCGTCGGCCGACGCGACATTCGAGAGCGACACCGTCACGTATTGCTGATTCGCAACGCCGGTCAGGTCGACGATGACGTTGTTGCCGCTGAAGGTGGGTGCCGACGCCGTGGCCGTCCCCTCGGTCACGGTCACCGTGGCGCCCTGGATCGGCTTGTCGAAGGCGAACACCAGCGTCTGCGCGGGACCGATGCGCGGCTCGGTGCTCGGGGCCGTCGGGATGGCGGACAGCGGCAGGTCGAAGGTTCCCGCCGCGCCGTGGACCCTGCGCGAGACGACGCTTTGCAGCGCCGGAGATGCCGGCACAAGCGCAAAGGTGATGGCACCGGAATACGGTGTCCAGTTGGTGTCCTGTCGGAAGACTCCGACGCCCGCGGCGCCGCCATCCGCATAGTTGGCCGCGGTTTCAGTGTTCCAGTACGCCGTATCCGGAAGCGGATTGCTGCCCGTCGTGGGCGCCACCTGCGCAAGCCCGAAGTTGAGAGAGTCGTACGGACCCGGCGTGCCGATCGGCGCGTAACCCCACGTCTCGGTGTCATAGGCGACGCCGTAGATGATCTGGTCGGGGACCGTCGTCCCGGTGAAATCGAACGTGATCGTGAATGCGTATCCGTTGTAGCAGTTCCCGTCGCTGGCGCGCCACGCCGTGCCGCCCGCGCAGGTCGGATCCGCCTCGGGCCGCCAGGGAATCGCGAACGTCTGCGTCTGCGTGGCGATCAGCGAACCCGGCGCGGGCACGGGCCCGCTGCTGTCGACGTGGTACAGGTTGAGCGTCACCGGGTGATTCCATGTCGGGGTCGACGCGCCATAGGTCGATGCAAGTGCCCAGTCGCTCATCACCAGAGTGACTGCTCCGAGTGCGCGGCCGGTGCCGCCGAATACGATCAGGTCGCCGAATTCCGCGGTCTGGTTCGCCTGGTAGCCGAGACTCGGCACGTTGGGAGGCAGCGGCGCGGGAGCGCTCTGGTAGATCGCGGCGCCCTGCGCCAATGCGTTGCATGCGGCCGCGCAAAGCATGGCCGAGGCGAAGAGACGGAACTTGCTGCTGGTCATTGCGAAATCCTCTTTTTCACCCGGACGGTCGACGCCGGGATATTTCGATGAGACGTGGGGAGGCACACCGTGACTCCGATGCGGACTGCGCTGCCATCGGCATGCACATCGGCGATGGCTGCAGTTTGTTGCCGCATTCGGCACCGGACTGGGGCACCGAACGGCAAGCGCCTGATGTCGATAGGGCGCGAGCGCGCGGAATGTAGCAGGATGCGTGCCCAGCCATGCACGGAACGCGTTCGGCATGCCGGCGCACCGAATCCTGCATTTGCCGGGCGAGCGCGAGGCACGCTACATTGCGGCCTTGATCATAGGGGAGAATGCAGCGTGGTCTCGGATCGGCGACGGAAGTTTCTGCAGCGCGCGGGCATCCTTTCGCTGCTCCCGGCATGGCGGAACGGGTGGACGGCGACGAGGCCGGGTGCCGCGTTTCGGCGCAATCGTCCTGCCGACGCGGCGTGGCCGTCGGCCGCCGCGTGGGAAACGCTCAACCGAGCGGTCGACGGGCACCTCGTCAAGCTCGACTCCCCGCTCGCCGTGTGCAGGTCGGCCCCGGACGGGGCCGCCTGCGCCGAGCTCTTCAGGGAACTCAAGAACCCGTATTTCATCGGCGACAACGTCGCACTTACGCAGACGTCCGGCTGGGTCGACGCATGGGTCTCGTCGCCCAGCGCTTACGCCGTCGCCGCGCACAGGACCGCCGACATCGTCGCCGCGGTGAATTTCGCGCGCGAGAACCGTCTGCGAATCGTCGTCAAGGGCGGTGGCCACAGCTATCAGGGCACATCGAACGCGCCCGATTCGCTGCTGGTGTGGCCGCGCGCGATGAACGACATCACGCTGCACGACGCGTTCGTCGGCGCGGGCTGCGCCGGAACGCAGGCCGCGCAGCCTGCGGTCTCGCTTGGCGCGGGCGCCATCTGGATGCACGTCTACGATGCCGTGATGACGAAGGCGGGCCGGTACGTGCAGGGCGGCGGCTGCGCGACCGTCGGTGTCGCGGGACTGATCCAGAGCGGGGGCTTCGGCAGCTTTTCGAAGCGGTTCGGCATGGCCGCGGCGGGACTTCTCGAAGCCGAGGTCGTCACGGCCGATGGCAGCGTGCGCATCGCCAACGCCTGCACGAATCCCGATCTCTTCTGGGGACTGAAGGGCGGCGGCGGAGGCAGTCTTGGCATCGTCACCCGTATCACGCTGCGCACCCACGAGCTGCCGGAGTACTTCGGCGGCGTCAATGCCAAAGTGAAGGCGAATTCCGATGCGGCGTTTCGCAGGCTCATCGGCCGCTTCATCGCCTTCTACCGCGACAGGCTCTTCAATCCGAACTGGGGCGAGCAGGCGCGTTTCGACGGCGGCAACATGCTGGAGATCGCGATGGTGTTCCAGGGTCTGAGCCAGGCGGAGGCCACCGCCGTGTGGCGCCCCTTCCTCGACTGGGTGGCGGCGTCCCCGCAGGACTATTCGATCGCATCCGCACCCGTGATCGTCGCGCTGCCCGCGCAGCACTTCTGGGATCCCGCCTACCTCGGCAAGCTGCCGGGCGTGATCATTCCCGACGATCGTCCGGGCGCGTCTCCCGGCGACGTGTTCTGGTCGGGAAATCTTGGTGAGGCCGGACAGTTCCTGCACGGCTACCAGTCGAGCTGGCTGCCGGCGTCACTGCTGCACCCGGAACGCGAGAACCGGCTGCGCGACACGCTGTTCGCCTCGACCCGTCACTGGAAGATGTCGCTGCACTTCAACAAGGGCCTGGCCGGCGCGCCGCCGGAAGCGATTGCTTCCGCAGGAGGAACGGCGACGAATCCCGCGGTGATGTCCGCCTTCGCGCTCGCGATCACCGGCGGCGAGGGGCCGCCCGCCTTCCCCGGGCTCCCGGGGCGCGAGCCCGACCTCGTCCGCGCGCGCCGCGAGGCTGGCGCCATCGACCGGGCGATGAAGACGCTGGCGACGCTCGCGCCCCGCCCCGCTTCGTACGTGTCCGAAGGCAACTATTTCGATCGCAACTGGGCGCAGTCGTACTGGGGCCCGAACTATTCCAGATTGCGTGCCGTGAAGAGAAAGTACGACCCCGACGGACTCTTCTTCGTGCACCACGGCGTCGGCAGCGAGGACTGGAGCGCGGACGGCTTCACGCGCATCAAGGCATGACGACGGCCGTGCAGCGCGACGGCGCTTGCGGCTCGATGCACGGCGTCCGAGTCGCGCCCCTGCGATAGCGCTCGGCATGATTTCACCAACAGGCGCAGGTGATTCGCGCGACGGCACGCCGCGCGTCGATGTCCTTTTCGTCCACATCCAGAAGACGGGCGGGATGTCGCTCTACAACAGCATGGCGGAGCGCTTCGGCGGTGCCCGATCGCGGCGATTCCAGCGCTCCTCCGAGGAATTCCGGCAACAGTTCCTGCAGCTCACCGACGACGAGATCGCGCGGCTGCGTCTCCTGTCCGGCCACTTCGAGCTGCCGTTCTGGCTGCAGCGCCCGTTATCGGATCGCTTTGTAGTCTCGCTCGTCCGCGAGCCCGTGGAGCGCGTGCTGTCCGCCTATCGATACGCCAAGAGCTGGCCTGAACACCGGCGCCACGATGACGTCGGCCGGATGACGGTTGACGAATATGTCACCGCACACGCCGCCGATACCGCGCGCCACAACTGGCAGTGCAGGAAGCTTTGCGGGCTGCCCGATTTCGCGTTGGCGAAGGCGATGGTCGAGCGGCAGGTGGACCTTCTCGGCGCCGTCGAGCTGATCGATCTTTTCACCGACGCACTGGCTGATGCGCTCGGCGTGCCGCTCGACATCCGCACCGACAACGCGAGCTCCGACAAGTCGCCGCGGCGGGATGACCTCGACGCGACACTGATCTCGAGCCTCCAGGCGTGCAACGTCGAGGACTACAAGCTGTGGACGCACGTGATCGAGCGCCACCTGGTGCGGGGGCACCATCGCGCCGGATGATGCGTCGCGCGAGCGATCTGCCGTACGAATCACGCCTCACGGCCGCGCGACAGGCTGCGAGGCAGGCCTGCAGGCGGCAAGCTAGATGGTGTCCTCGAACGTCGCGCGGGCGCGGCGTCCGGGCCAGAGGTCCGCCGCCGCGGCATTGCGCACGGTGACGGCATCGACGACGCGGCGAACGCCGACCGTGTCGCTCGCGACCTGAAGCGCGATATCGTGCTCGAGCACCGTGTCGACATTTCCGGAGAGCGTGACGACGGAGCCCTGCGTGTCGACGTGAAATGCGTGCGCGGCCATGCCGAACTCGCTCGCGAGTCCGGACTCGACCATCGCGGTGATCTCAGTATCGTCGAGGAGCAGCGCGACGGCATCCGCGCGGGGTGCGACCGCCCTCGCCGACATCGTGGAGTCGCCGTTGTGCCAGCGGGAAAAGTCGGACGTGGCCACGCCGTGCGTGCACATCACGCCGGCGGCTGCGCTCACCACCATCAGGAAAAGCGCCTGGTTCGAACTCAACATGTGCATCCCCTTGCTCACATGCCTGCAATCGGAGGCCGCGGCACCGTGCTGGCGGGCATGCCGCGGGTGGGCGTCATGCGACGTGACGCAGCTCCTCGAACAGCATCGGGTATTCGTGCGTCCCCTGGAAGAAGCCGTCGGCCCCGGCCGCCCGGACGACCGAGCGATAGCTGGGTGCCGCATGATTCGTGTACACGTAGATCACCGGGCGCGATTGGCCGTGCCGTGCGCGCACGCGGCGCACCAGGTCGATGCCGGTGCCGTCGCGCAGCAGCAGATCGGTGATGACGACGTCGGGATTGAGCTCGTCGATGTCGACGATCGCCTCGTTGGCGGCCTCGGCCTCGCCGACGATCATGCAGTCGCCAAGCCCTGCAATCGCTTCGCGAATCCGGTTCCTCACCAGCGTCGAGTATTCGACGACGTAGATTCGTTTCATCATTCGCCCCTTGGGTATGTCCGGACGGCGTGCGCCGCGTCCATGGCGGAAGGATCGGCCAAGTGCGCCTTTGGAAGGCATGCGCCGGGAGCGGTATCCCGTGTAGGGCGGAAGGAATGCGCTTGCCGGCGCCGCCTTACACCAACCAGGGCGCCGCCGGTGGTGGCTGCGGGCTCCATTTCGATAGGAATTCCGCCTACAGCGGATTCAGAGGGCGCCGGGCAGTCGCACGCGCACGCGTTGACGGAGAGTTTCGCGTAGCGGCGTGCCGCGTTTCTCGGAACGGAACCGGCGTGCGCCGCATCGGCGGGAGTGCCGCCTTGGCAGGAGGTCGCAATGAAATCCATACTCGATCCGACGTTTCGGTACGTGCCGAGCGTGGAAACCGATCTGAAGAAGACGTTTTCGCGGGTCCGGCGGGAAATGGAAAAGGCCCGGTCCGCGCAGCAGGCGAGCGGCGTCGCATCCGCGCCGCGGATCCTGATGCTGCCGCGAGCGAAGGAATACGCCGGGCAGCGGTCATGATCGGACATCTTCGCCGGGCGCGCCCCGGCGGGGCGGGGCGGGCATGACGGGACGCAAGCGATCGGCGTCCGGCGCCGAGCAGCCGGCGCCGCCCTTTCCAAAGCAGCACCAGACCGGGCCCGGGCTCGAGGCGAAGCTGCGGCCGCGGCCGCGATTCGAGGCGCCTGCCTATCGGCCCGCGGACAAGTTGCGCGACAAGACGGCGCTCATCACCGGCGGCGATTCAGGAATCGGCCGGGCGGTGGCCGTGATGTTCGCGCGCGAAGGCGCAGACGTCGCGCTCGTCTACCTTCCGGAGGAGGCGCCCGACGCCGAGGAGACACGCGCCGCCATCGAGGCGCTCGAACGCAATGCCTACTGCTGCCGGGCAACCTCATGGACGCGGAGTTCTGCGAAGAGGCCGTGATGCGCACCATCGAGGCCTACGGCAAGCTCGACATCCTAGTGTCGAACGCCGCGCACCAGAACCGGAAGGACAAGCTCGCCCTGCTGACCGACGAGGAACTGGCGACGACCTTCGAGACCAACGTCTACGCCTACATCCGGCTTGCGCGCGCCGCGCTCGGGAAGATGAAGCGCGGCGGCGTCATCCTCGCGACGAGCTCGGAGACGGGAATCCTCGGTGCGCGCAAGCTGCCCGACTACTCGGCGACGAAGGGCGCGATCAACGCTTTCACGAAGTCGCTGGCCATGGATCTCATCGACAAGGGTATCCGCGTCAATGCGATCGCGCCGGGGCCCGTGTGGACGCCGCTCAACCCGTCCGATGCCGGAATGACGCCGGAACGGGTCTCGCATTTCGGCGAGGACAACCCGATGGGTCGCCCCGCGCAGCCCGAAGAGCTCGCTCCCGCCTATGTGTTCCTCGCGTCGAACGCGGACTCGTCGTACATCACCGGGACCATCCTGCAGGTGATGGGCGGAGAGACGACCGGCGGCTGAAGACGCAGGTGCTGCGGGGTCAGTTCGAAGCCGGCTGATCGAACGACGCGAGCGCCGCCAGGAGATCGCCGGGGCTGACCGGCTTCACGAGGTGGCGGTCGAAACCGGCGTCCTGCGATCGCGCGCGGTCGGATTCGCCGCCCCAGCCCGTGATGGCGATCAGCATGATCTTGCGGTCGTTGCAGCGGTCGCGTATTGCGCGCGCCGCCTGGTAGCCGTCCATGCGGGGCATGCCGAGGTCCATCAGCACGATCTCGGGCTGGAATCGCTCCACTGCTTCGAGGGCGCTGGTGCCGTCGTAGACGATGTCCGCCTGGTTTCCGGAAAGGCGCAGCATCAGCGCGAGCGATTCCGCGGCGTCGCGATTGTCGTCGACCACGAGGATCCGGCGGGGCTCGTGCAGCGCGGCGAGGGCTTCCGGCGCGAGTCGCACGTCGGCCGCGGGCGCATCCGTCGCGGCGGGAAGTCGAACGCAGAATTCGCTGCCCTGGTTGCGGCCGGCGCTCCGCGCGGAAACCGTGCCGCCGTGCAGCTCGACGACCTGCTTCACCAGCGCGAGCCCGAGTCCCAGGCCGCCGTTGCCGACCTCGTCGCGCGCATCACCCTGGTAGAACATCTCGAAGATGCGCGCGCGCTCGGGCTCGGTGAGCCCCGCGCCGTCGTCGCCGACGCGGAGCGCGATCTCCCCGTCCTCGCGCACGACCGACAGCGCGATGTTGCCGCCGTTCGGCGTGAACTTGACGGCGTTGTTGAGGAGGTTCGACACCACCTGGGTGAGGCGCGCGCCGTCGGCCAGCACTTCGACGGCCTCGTCCTGCACCTTGACTTCGAGCTTCTGCCGCTTGCCGGCGACCATCGGGCGCACCGCGTCGACGGCGGCGGCGACGACGCTCGCCACCGCGATCCGTTCCTTGCGGAGCTCGAGCTTGCCGCTGTTGATCCGGCTGGCGTCGAGCAGGTCGTCGACCAGGCGGGCGAGGAGCTTGACCTGCCGCTCGATGACGTTGCGCCCCCATTGCATTTCGGCGGCGGAAGCCTGCGGCTGGCGCGCGAGCTCGATCGCGGTCAGGATGGGCTGCAGCGGATTGCGCAGCTCGTGCGCCAGCATCGCGAGGAATTCGTTCTTGCGCCGGTCGCCTTCGGCGAGCGCCTCGCGCTGCTTGCGCAGCCGGTGCTCGCTTTCGCGCAGCTGCGTGATCGATTGCTCGAGCTCCGCGGTCCGGTCGGCGACCCGTTCCTCCAGCGTCGGCATTGAGCCGCTCGAGCTCGGTCGACTTGCGGTAGAGATCGAGAAAGACGCCGATCTTGGCGCGCAGGATTTCGGGCACGACCGGCACGGACACGTAGTCGACCGCGCCGGTCTCGTAGCCGCGCAGGCGGTCAACGTCGGAGAAGTGGATCGCCGACGCGAAGATGATCGCGGTCCGGCGGCAACGTGGATGCTGGCGGATCATCGCCGCCAGCTCGAACCCGTCGAGCTCCGGCATGTTGACGTCCATCAGGACCACCGCAATGTCCTCGCGCAGCAGGTGATTGAGCGCGTCGCGCGCGGTCGGGGCCTTGATCAGGTTCGCCCCGATGCTCCCGAGCATCGTCTCGTAGGTGAGGAGCTTCGCCGGCTGGTCGTCCACCAGCAGGATGTTGAGCTCGTTCATCGCGACGGCGCCGTTCACTAGCGGTGCAGCCACATCCGCAGCGCGGAGATGAGCTGCTCGGTGTTTACAGGCTTGGCGAGATAGTCCGACGCCCCCGCCTGCAGGCACTTCTCGCGGTCGCCCATCATCGCCTTGGCGGTGAGCGCGATGATCGGCAGGCGGCGGTACGCGGCGTTGCCGCGGATCTCGCGCATCGTCTGGTAGCCGTCCATCTCCGGCATCATGATGTCCATCAGCACGATGGCGACGCCGGGCTCCTGCTGCAGCTTCTCGATCGCCTCGCGCCCCGTGTTCGCGGTCAGCACGTGCATGCCGCGCCGCTCGAGCACGCTGGACAGCGCGAAGATGTTGCGCACGTCGTCGTCGACGATCAGCACTTCCTTGCCGATGAGATCGTCGTCGGAGCCGTGCAGGCGCTCGAGCGTGCGCCGCTTTTCCTCGGGCAGGTCCGAGATGACGCGGTGCAGGAAGAGCGCGGTCTCGTCGAGCAGCCGGTCCGGCGACTCGACGCCCTTGACGACGACGCTGCGCGCCAGCATGCGCAGGCGTGCGTCCTCCTCCGCCGAGAGCTCCTTGCCGGTGAACACGACGACCGGAAGATCGCGCAGCTTCCCCTCCTCGCGGATCGCCTCCAGCACGTCGAAGCCGGACATGTCCGGAAGTCGCAGGTCGAGCACCGCGCAGTCGTAGGTCTGCTCGCGCAGCGCGACCAGCGCCGCCGTGCCGGTGTCGGCCATCGTGATGTCGATGTCGTCGTGGGAAAGCAGCGCCTCGATGCTCTGCTGCTCCGCATGATTGTCGTCGACGACCAGCAGGCGCTTGCGCCGCGGCACCGCATAGGCCTTGATCCGTGCCAGCGCTTCATTGAGGCCGTCGGCCGTCGTCGGCTTGGCGACATACGAAAAGGCGCCGCGGGCGAGACCGTGCAGCCGGTCCTCGTCGAGCGTCACGATCTGGACCGGAATGTGACGCGTCGCCGGATCGCGCTTCAGGTGCGAGAGCACGGACCATCCCAGCATGTCGGGCAGGAAGACGTCGAGCGACACGGCGGTGGGCTGATACTGGCGGACGAGGTCGAGCGCGTCCGCGCCCGTTCCGGCCACCAGCACCTTGAAGCCGTTGGCGCGCGCGAGGTCGACGATCACGCGCGCATAGCTGGGATCGTCCTCGACGATCAGCATCACCGTGTCGCCGGGCTGCAGGTTCTCCCGATCGTCGGGGAGCGACACCGCGAGCGGCTCCGGCCGGCGGGCGATGACGAGCGCGGGGCGCGAGCGTGCCGAGGCGACCTCGCCGGTCTTCCCCTGCGCGTCGGCGACGTGCCCGAGCGGACCCACGTAGCGCAGCGGAAGGTACAGCGCGAAGGTGCTGCCCGCGCCCGGCGAGCTCTGCAGCACGATCTCGCCGCCGAGGAGGCCGGCGAGCTCGCGGCTGATCGCGAGGCCGAGTCCCGTGCCGCCGTACTTCCGGCTGGTGCCGGCATCCGCCTGCTGGAACGCTTCGAAGATGAGCTTCTGCTTTTCGGGCGGGATGCCGATCCCGGTGTCGCTGACCTCGAACCGGACGACGGTGTCGGCCGAGGCGAGGATCGGGTGATCGGAGCTCCAGCCATCGCCGGCGGCCGCGATGTTGAGACGCACGCCGCCGTTCGCCGTGAACTTGAATGCGTTCGACAGCAGGTTCTTCAGCACCTGCAGCAGCCGCTTCGAGTCGGTGACGATGCGGCGCGGAAGGCCCGGGTCGATGTCGACCTCGAAGTAGAGGCGGCGCCGTTCGGCCTCGAGATGGAACGTGCGGTTGACCGTTGCGACGACGTCGGTGAAGAGGAGCTCCTCGGCGTCGACCGTGACGGTGCCCGACTCGATCTTGGAAAGGTCGAGGATGTCGGTGATGAGGTTGAGCAGGTCGGAGCCCGCGCCGTGGATCGTGCGCGCGAACTCGACCTGCCGCGGCGTCAGGTTGCCGTCGGGGTTGTCGCCGAGCTGCTGGCCGAGGATCAGGATGCTGTTCAGCGGGGTGCGGAGCTCATGCGACATGTTGGCGAGAAACTCCGACTTGTACTTCGATGTGAGCGCGAGCTCGGTCGCCTTCTCCTCCAGTGCGCGCCGCGCCTGCTCGATTTCGCGATTCTTGCGCTCTACTTCCGCGTTCTGCTCGGCAAGCTGCTGCGCCTTCTGGCCGAGCTGGTCGTTGGTCTGCTGCAGCTCGCCCTGCTGCGTCTGCAGCTCGGCGGCGAGCTGCTGCGACTGCTTCAGGAGCGCCTCGGTCTGCATCGTCACCTCGATGCTGTTGAGAACGATGCCGAGGTTGGCGGTCAGCTGCTCGAGGAAGCCGAGGTGCGACGGCGCGAACTCGTGGATCGACGCGAGCGCCAGCACGGCCTTGATCTCGCCTTCGAAGATCACCGGGAACACGGCGACGCTCTTCGGCAGCGCGCTGAAGAAGCCCGGTGCTACCGCCACCGTGTCCTCGGGAACGTTGGTGAGGATGATGCGGCGCTGGTCCGCCGCGCATTGTCCGATGAAGCCTTCGCCGAGTCCGAGCCGTGCCGGATACGGGTCGTGGTGCGCGTTGGCGTAGCTCGCGAGGAGGCGCAGGAACGGCCTGCCATCGTCGGCCATCTGGTACATGAGCCCCTGGTGCGCGCTGACGAGCGGCGCGAGCTCCGAGAGCAGCATCTGGCCGACGGTCGCGAGGTCGCGCTGGCCCTGCAGCATCCCGGTGAACCGCGCGAGGTTGGTCTTGAGCCAATCCTGCTCGGTGTTGCGGTCCGTGGTGAGCCGCAGGTTGTCGATCATCGTGTTGATGTTGTCCTTGAGGTCGGCGACCTCGCCGCGCGCCTCCACCTGGATCGACCGCGTGAGGTCGCCCTTGGTGACGGCGGTCGCCACCTCGGCGATGGCGCGCACCTGATTTGTGAGGTTCGCGGCGAGCAGATTGACGTTGCCCGTGAGGTCCTTCCACGTTCCCGCGGCGCCGGGCACGTTCGCCTGCCCGCCGAGGCGCCCTTCGACGCCAACCTCGCGCGCGACGGATGTCACCTGATCGGCGAAGGTCGCGAGCGTGGTGGTCATGTCGTTGATCGTGTCGGCGAGTGCCGCCACTTCGCCCTTCGACTGCACGAAGAGGTTCTGCTTCAGGTCGCCTTCCGCCACCGCGGTCACGACCTTGACGATGCCGCGCACCTGCTCGGTCAGGTTCGCCGCCATCACGTTGACCGTGTCGGTCAGGTCCTTCCACGTGCCGCCCACGCCCGGCACCTGTGCCTGCCCGCCGAGCTTGCCTTCGGTGCCGACCTCGCGCGCGACGCGCGTCACTTCCGACGCGAAGGCGTTGAGCTGATCCACCATCGTGTTGATCGTGTTCTTGAGCTCGAGGATTTCGCCGCTCACGTCCACGGTGATCTTGCGCGAGAGGTCGCCGCGCGCCACCGCGGTGGTGACTTCCGCAATGTTGCGAACCTGTGTCGTGAGGTTCGCCGCCAGCAGGTTGACGTTGTCGGTGAGGTCCTTCCACGTCCCCGCGACACCCGGCACCACAGCCTGTCCGCCGAGCTTGCCCTCGGTGCCGACCTCGCGCGCGACGCGGATCACTTCGGAGGCGAACGCGCGCAGCTGCTCGACCATCGTGTTCATCGTCTCCTTGACGATGAGGATCTCGCCGCGCACGTCCACCGTGATCTTGCGCGACAGGTCGCCGCCCGCGATCGCCGCGGCCACTTCGGCGATGCCGCGCACCTGCGCGGTCAGGTTGCTCGCCATGAAGTTGACGTTGTCGGTCAGGTCCTTCCACGTGCCGCCGACACCCGGCACCTGCGCCTGGCCGCCGAGCTTGCCTTCGGTGCCGACTTCGCGCGCGACGCGCGTCACTTCCGACGCGAAGGCGTTCAACTGATCGACCATCGTGTTGATGGTGTTCTTGAGCTCCAGGATCTCGCCCTTCACGTCGACCGTGATCTTGCGCGAGAGGTCGCCGCGCTGCACGGCCGTCGTCACCTCGGCGATGTTGCGCACCTGCGCGGTGAGGTTGCCGGCCATCAGGTTCACGTTGTCGGTGAGGCCCTTCCACGTGCCGGCCACGCCGGGCACCTGCGCCTGGCCGCCGAGCTTGCCTTCGGTGCCGACTTCGCGCGCGACGCGCGTCACCTCCGACGCGAAGGCGTTCAGCTGGTCGACCATCGTGTTGATGGTGTTCTTGAGCTCCAGCACCTCGCCGGAGACGTCCACCGCGATCTTCTTGGAGAGGTCGCCGTTGGCGATCGCGGTCGTCACGTCGGCGATGTTGCGCACCTGCGTCGTCAGGTTGGCCGCGAGCAGGTTGACGTTGTCGGTGAGGTCCTTCCAGGTGCCCGCGACGCCCGGCACGGCGGCCTGTCCGCCGAGGCGGCCGTCGGTGCCGACCTCCCGCGCGACGCGCGTCACCTCGCCGGCAAAGGCATTGAGCTGGTCCACCATCGTGTTGAGCGTGTTCTTGAGCTCGAGGATCTCGCCCTTCACGTCGACCGCGATCTTGCGCGAGAGGTCGCCGCGCGCGACTGCCGTCGCGACCTCGGCGATGTTTCTCACCTGCGCGGTCAGGTTGCTCGCCATCGAGTTGACGCTGTCGGTCAGGTCCTTCCACGTGCCTGCCACGCCCGGCACCTGCGCCTGGCCGCCGAGCTTGCCCTCGGTGCCGACCTCGCGCGCGACGCGCGTCACTTCCGACGCGAAGGCGTTGAGCTGGTCCACCATCGTATTGATGGTGTTCTTGAGCTCGAGCACCTCGCCGGAGACGTCCACCGTGATCTTGCGCGAGAGGTCGCCACGCGCGACGGCCGTGGTCACCTCGGCGATGTTGCGCACCTGCGTCGTCAGGTTGGCGGCGAGCAGGTTCACGTTGTCGGTGAGGTCCTTCCAGGTGCCGGCAACACCCGGCACCATGGCCTGGCCGCCCAGCCGGCCGTCGGTGCCGACCTCGCGCGCGACGCGCGAGACTTCCGAGGCGAACGCATTCAGCTGGTCCACCATCGTGTTGAGCGTTTCCTTGAGCTGCAGGATCTCGCCGCTCACGTTCACCGTGATCTTCTTGGACAGGTCGCCGCCGGCGATCGCGGTCGCGACCTCGGCGATGTTGCGCACCTGTCCCGTCAGGTTGCTCGCCATGAAGTTGACGTTGTCGGTCAGGTCCTTCCACGTGCCGCCGACGCCCGGCACCTGCGCCTGGCCGCCGAGCTTGCCTTCGGTGCCCACTTCGCGCGCGACGCGCGTCACTTCCGAGGCGAAGGCGTTCAACTGATCGACCATCGTGTTGATCGTGTTCTTGAGCTCGAGCACCTCGCCGGAGACGTCGACCGTGATCTTGCGCGAGAGGTCGCCGCGCGCAACCGCAGTGGTCACCTCGGCGATGTTGCGCACCTGCGTCGTCAGGTTGGCGGCGAGCAGGTTCACGTTGTCGGTGAGGTCCTTCCACGTGCCGGCGACGCCGGGCACGACGGCCTGACCGCCGAGCCGGCCGTCGGTGCCGACCTCGCGCGCCACGCGCGTCACTTCGGAGGCGAACGAGCGCAGCTGGTCGACCATCGTGTTGATGGCCTCCTTGAGCTGCAGGATCTCGCCGCGGACGTCGACCGTGATCTTGCGCGACAGGTCGCCGCTCGCCACTGCGATCGTGACTTCCGAGATGTTGCGCACCTGCGCGGTCAGGTTGCTCGCCATCAGGTTGACGCTCTCGGTCAGGTCCTTCCACACGCCGCTGACTTCCGGCACCTGCGCCTGCCCGCCGAGCTTGCCGTCGGTGCCGACTTCGCGCGCGACGCGCGTCACCTCCGACGTGAACACGGAGAGCTGCTTGATCATCGCGTTGACGATCGTCGCGGAGCGCAGGAACTCGCCCTCGAGCGGCCGGCCCTCGACGTCGAGCCGCACCGTCTGCAGCAGGTTCCCCTGCGCCACCGCGGTGACCGCGCGCGTGACTTCGGTGATCGGGCGGATCAGGTCGTCGATCAGCGTGTTGAACGACACCTGCATCTCGCCCCAGGCGCCGTCGGATCGCGCGAAACGCATCCGCTGGCGCGTCTTGCCCTGCCGGCCGACGACCTGCCCGACGCGGGCGAGCTCGCCCGCCATCTTCTGGTTGGCAGCGACGATCTCGTTGAAGCGATCGGCGATCTTGCCGTCGAGCCCGGTCCAGTCGCCCGGCAGGCGCACCGAGAAGTCGCCGTCGGCCACGGCCTGCAGCGCGTTCAGCAGCGCGCGCCGGTCGAGGCGGTCGTCCATCGCGGCGGCATCGAGCGCCGTGTTGGCGGCCGCGGGCGCCCGCGCAGGGGAGCGCGATGCCGGCCGCTTCTGAAGTTCGGTGGCAGATGCCTTCATCGGTGATCCTCGCGCGTGAAATCGTCGGACCGGGCGGCGGGTCGCACGGCCGGACCCTGCGCGCGCAGCGATGCCGCACAGGACGTGCCGCGTCAGCGGTCGGGAACGATTTCGACATTCAGCACGGCATCCGCGGGCTCGATATCCCGCGACCTGACTGACGCCGTCCCGCGCTCCCTGACGGGGCAAGCGATGCCGCCCGTCTGCATCGGCACCCGCGATGCGATGATGGCGGCGGCGGTCCCCGGTCGAAGTAGGCGGGCTGGCGGCCTCATTGTAGGAATCGTCCTACAGCGGGCGCGGTGCCGAAGCCGGGCAAGCGAGGCGCGAACACAGCACCGCCCCCCTGCGCTCGATACGGAATTGGGGCGCCGACGGCGCCCGATGCTCAGCGCGGCGAGGGAGGGCGGAGCGGAAGTGACAGTTCGTAGCCGAGGCGCCCGTCGCGCCGAACACGTGCGGCGAGCAATCCGCCGTGAAGCTCGGCAATGCGCTCGGCGAAGATCAGACCCGCCCATCCTGCGGGGGCGCGGACAGCGTCGACACCGGAGCGGCCGCCTTTCCCGGATGCAATGGCGCCGTCGCCGTGTTCGGGCAGACCGACGGACACGCTCCAGCGGGCGGCCCCGGCGGCAACGTAAACCTCGATCGCGTTCTCCGACCGCCGCAACGCGGCGCGTCGCGCTCGGATTGACACGTGGAAAGGGCCACGATCATGTCGTGGTCACGGGGCCTGCGATTCACGCGCCCCGGTTTGCCAACACGTAGTGCGAGCTCCGCCGGAGGAAGGGCTTTTCGACGAGGTGCCACGACGCGAACGCGAGCATGAGAACGAGCGCGATCGCGAGCGTCAGCGCGCCAAAGGGATTCCGCTCGAACGCGCCGACGCTCACCAGCGTCTGCAGCACGGGCACGTGAATGATGTAGATGCCGTACGAAAGGTCGCCGTACCGCGCGAAGTTGCCGAGGTGCCGGACGCCGAAGGCGAGAAAGACCACGACGAGCGCGAGCGCGGCGGGCTCGACGCCGATCTTGAGCACGGGCCACGCATTGCCGGCGAGCAGCCCGCCGATGCTGAATGCGACCGCCGCCTTCCAATGGCGACGCAGCGAGGGGAGATGGTAGTAGCAGAGCGCACCTGCCGCGAAGTAGCCGAGCTGTCCGGGAAGCTGGTAGGCGAGGCGCGCGAGCAAGGCGCCGTGCTCCGAGCGCGCCGCGAGGAGGCCGAGGCCGACGCTCCACGCGATGGCGAAGGCATAGGCGAGCGCCAGCACGCTCGTGCGACCCCAGCGACGTGCGAGCCATGCCAGAACCGGGACGCACAGGTAGAACATCACCTCGATCTTGATCGTCCACAGCGCGCCGTTCACTTCGGTCACCGGGTTGTGAGCAAACACGCCGGGCAGCGTCGGCGCGAGAAAATTGGCGAAGGCGAGGTTGGCCGCGAGATAGCGCCACAGGCCGGACGAGAAATACTCGCGCCACGAGGCCTCGGTGATGCACGCGCCGAGCACGGCGGCCGCGATGACCACGGTCGCGTAGCCGGGGTAGATTCTTCGGATCCGCTTGCCGAAATACTCGCGTGTGGAGCGCGACTGCTCAAAACTCATGAACACGAGGAAGCCGCTGACGACGAAGAACGATTTCACCGCGAGGTCGGCCGAGATCACGCGCAGGAAACCGAGCTCGGGCGCGCGGCTGCAGACGTGCACGTGATAGAGCACGACCGCACCCGCGAAGAGGAAGCGCAGCAGGTCGAAATTGTTCCGTTGCGGCACCGGAATGCGCGCAGGTGGACTTGGCGTCACGACACGAGACCTGGCAACGGGCGTCGGATGTGCAGTTGTCGCGGGTGTCCGGCCGCGGCAATGCCGGCGCTCGCACGAGCCCAGCCATCGCGGTCGTCCCGAAACGATGGCGGCTGTCGCACGTGCTACGGAAGGTCGGCGTGCGCGGGAGCCGCTGCGCCGGGAGAGCGAATGCGCTCACGCAGGCGCGTGTACAGCCGGGCGGCGCCGACGAGGTTCCACTCGAGCCAGAGGCACGACGCCATGAACAGAAGCCCGGCGATCCGCGCCACTGCGGGGAACACCACTGCGACGAGCAATAGCGCGAGCGCCGCGAAGTGAAGCAGCATCTGCCCGCGCATCGACGCTTCGGGGATCATCTGCTTCATGTTGGGGAGGGTCGCCGCAATGCCGCCTTGCTGTTGCAGGTGCAGCCAGTTGAGGAAGGGCATGATCTTGTAGAGCATGCCAGTGATGACGCACACGAACAACCCGGGCAGCGCGAGGACCCCCAGCCACAGCGGCACGCGCAGGGGATCGGCGAACGGCGGCAGCGCCGCGAACGCGAGCCAGGAGAGCGCGAAGGCCGCGAGCGACAGCATCGCGACGCGCCAGAACATGAAGGTGGGATCGGTCTGGCGGCGCCGGCGGCGCGACTGCAGCCAGAGAGTGGCGAGCGCATAAGTGCCGGCGAGCGCGACGCCCGCAATACCGATTGCGGGCAGCGCAGCCTGCGCAACGCCGTCGCCGGGGATGAGCTGAAGCGTCCAGGCGGCCAGCGCGAGCAGGAGTCCCGCGGGCAGGAGGCGGGTGAGCCAAACGGGATACGACGGTGTGAGCTGGAACATCGGCACGACCATGTACGAGACGCCGATGACCAGCATGAGCGCCCAGCCGCCGAGTCCCCACGCGACGTGGACGTTGATCAGCGGCAGCAGGGGCCAGCGTGGCGCGACGGGCTCCGGCAGGCCCAGCGCAACGGCAAGGACCGCGCCCAGGATCACCGTGACGAGCAGTCCGAAAACGGCAAGACGCAGCACGTGGATGCTCATGCCGCGCGCCGGCGTTCGCAGGAGCGCGATGGCCATCACCGTCAGGAAAAGGCCGAGCGCCGCGACGAATGCGAGTGCGGCGAGCAGGAACAGCACCGGCTGGGTGAACAGGAACGCCGATGCCAGGAATACTGCGCCGATCGTGATCAGCGGGTGCACGATCGCGGCGACGAGTCGCGGCCGCCAGATGTTGGCGCCTGCGACGACCGCGACGAACTGCAGCAGCGATCCGCACATCGCCTGCAGCATGAAGTCGACGACGATGAGGTGCGTCATCGCGAGCGCGCCCGGCGACCAGCGCGACCCGAGCGTTTCCGGTCCCAGCACCGTCAGCACCAGTCCCGCGAGCGCGCCGAAGAGCGGCGCGGTGAGGAAGAACCGATACGGGACCGAAATCGGCGGCGCCTGCTCGAACGACAGGGGAGGCGACATGAGACGGTGCTAGTCCTTGCGGATCCGGACCTCGGTCGTTCCGTCCGGCCGCCGCGTCGTTTCGTGGCGAAAGCCGTTGCGGTCGAGCATCGCGTACAGCGGCACGGGCTCGCAGCGCAGCAGCATCACGAGTTCCTCGCCCGCGGCGAGCGTCGCGAGCTCGGCGAGCGCGCGCTCCAGCGGCTCGGGCGGGAGCATGTCGCGGCCGTCGACGACGCGCGCCTCAGCCATCGCGGCGCTCGAGCATCGCGCTCATCTTCGCGCCAAGGCGCTCGGCGTCGCCAGCGAGCGCCTGGTCGCACATCGGATAGAGGATGTTCTCCTCCTTCATGTTGTGCTGCTGCATCAGCATCAGCAGCGTCTCGGCGATGCCCGAGTAGCTGTCGCCGTCGTGCGCATCGCACGCGGATTCGAGCTGCGCCAGCAGCGCGCGCATCTGCTCGTGCTCGCGGCGCATCATCTCGGTCGGGCCGTGGCTCATCCCGGTCGCTGCTTCGAATGCCGGGAACAGCACGCCTTCCTCGGCTTCGAAATGAGCGTTCATCTGATCGCGGAAGTGGGCGAAGGCGGGCGCGGTCGCCGTCCAGTCGTCGCTCTGGGCCGCGGTTTCGGCGGCAACGAAGAGATCGTCGCAGAGGCGGTGGTGCTCGGGAAAGATGTCGGTCGGGAGGTTCATGGCAGGGTCCTGATGGCTGGCGAAGAAAGGGTCGGCGCCTTCGCGCCGATCCGTGGAGGTCGGACGCGCGACGGCGTCACCCGGGCTTGCCGTCCAGGCGGCCGCGCGACAGGATCGGCCAGTAGCGAACCGCGTAGATCGCGAACGCGGCCGACCAGCAGGCGCCCGATGCAACGACGCGTCGCGAGATACGAATCCGGGAATCCGCATGCCGCCGAACACGCGAATCGCCGCGGCGAGTGCGAGGAGAACGTAGCACGTCACTTCGAAACGATCGGCGACAAGCGGGCGCCCGGTGTGGCCGCGGGCGGTGCGCGTCATCATCCCGATCGTGAGGCCGCCGATCGCGCCGACCGTCAGCGCGTGCACGGCGAACACGCTCGCCGACGACGCCGGCCGCTGCGAGTCCGCGCAGCGCGAGGTGAACGACGATCCAGCGCATAGGCGAGATGCAGCACCCACACGAGTGGGGTGCGCAGCGTCCGCCACGGCTGCCACAGCCAGAGCCGAACTGCGTGCACGACGGCGACGGCCAGCGCCAGCAGCGCGATGATCGGCGGGCCGGCCTGCAGGAGATCGATCGCGAGCAGCAGCAGCACGCCGCCCAGCGCCAGCCTTTCGACCAGCGCGTGGCGTGTCGCGTTGACGCCGGGAATGCCGTTGTTGGTGAACATCGGGACCACGCGTCCGGCCATCACGGCCATGACGAACAGGATGACGTCGAGCCCGGCCTGCAGGCTCGCGCGCGCCGGCCACGCGAACAGTCCGAGCTGCGACAGATGGAATGCGAGGTTGGCAAGTCCGAATGCAAGGAGCAGCGCGATGAAGAAGTAGTTGCGCCGGTTTCGCGCTTCGCAGCAGCGGCCCGCGCGATCGCGACGGCGATCGCAACCGGAAAGGCCGTGTCGACGATGGCGGCGGCCACGGGAAAAGGCGACAGCACCAGCACGCGGCCGGCAAGCCAGAGCGCGGCCAGCGCCGCGAGCGCTCCGCCGGTCGGCGTCGGCTTGCCCGTCCAGTTGGGCACGGCGGTCAGCAGGAATCCCGCGACCACGGCCAGCGTGAAGCCGAACAGCATTTCGTGCCCGTGCCACGCGGGCGCTGCGAGATACGCACCGGGCAGGTGTCCTGTGTACTGGCAGATCCAGAGCACGATCGACAGCGCGGCGAATATCGCGGCCATCAGGTAGAACGGCCGGAAGCCGAGCTTCCAGAGCGCGAAGTCGCCGGGGCCGAACGCGGGGCCGGCGGTGCGGACGTCTGCCTTTTGCATCATCGGCTTCGATTGCCGCGGACGCGGCACTGACCCTGCGGGCGTTTGCTCGGCTCGATCAAGCGCGTCATTCGAACACGACGGGCCGGCCGGCGCGATCGAACGGGATGTACGGCTCGTGCGATCCGGCCTTGATCGCGTCGACCATGCGCTGCAGCGGCGCCTCGGCGTCCGCGGACGTTGGCACGCCGCCGCGCCCGCCGAGCGCAGCCACGAACACGATCGTCCAATCGGGTCCCGAGGCGCGCGACTCCTCCACCAGCTCGGCGAACGTATCGAGCTCGTCGAGCGCCTTGTCGACGCACATCAGCGGCATCAGCGCGCCGCCGGCGCCTTCGGCAAATCGCTGGCGTTGCACAGGTGTCGCGTCGTCGGGCAACTCGACGCCGGCGAACACGAACAGCAGCCGCTGCGGATCGGGCTCGCGCCGCGCCGCGTCGAGCAGGTCCTCGAAACGGGAAATGCAAAGCTCAGCCACGGGCGCGCCTCGACGTGGTGACCGGGGTGTGATGAACCGGAAGCGACGCGGTCATCACTGGACCAGCGGCGTGTCGGCGGCGTCGAGATCCACGCCGGTCACAGTCGCCTCGCCGGCCAGCAGGCGCAGGTATTGGCGCAGCGCCGTGACGTAGGCGAGCTGGCGCAGCGTCATGGCAACGGCGCCGCGCACCGACTCGAAGGGCTGCGCGATGCCCGGCTCGCGTGAGCAGCACCTCCACCACGTGCAGGCCGAAGCGGCTGTGCACGAGGCGCGGCAGGACGCCGACTTCCACGTGCCCGAAAAGCTCGCGCGCGAATTCGGGCGCGCAGTCGGCGGCGACGAGCCTGCCGAGATCGCCGCCGTCGGCGCCACTGGGGCAGTTGGACCATTCGCGCGCGGCGGCGGCGAAACCGGTCGCCCGAGTCGCCGTCGTGGCAGCGCACGTCGAGCAGGATGGTCTCGGCGCGCTTGCGCAGCGCGACCACGTCGACGCCCGGCGTAACCGCGAACAGGATGTGCCGCGCATGTACGCGTTCGCCGGTCCGGTACGTCGCCTCGTTGCGCCGCGTAATGTCGCCGGCACGCTTCGTCCGAGGGCTCCGGGACGTTCAGCGAACGCTCGAGAAGCGCCTCGATCGCGCTGGCCGCCGCTTCGCTGATGACACCGTCGGTCGCCGGTGCGTCATCCTTCCCGAGAAGCCCGGCGCGCTGCGCGGCCTGGCGCAGGAGCTCGGTGCACGCGCGCTGGCGCAATGTCTCCGGACGCAATGCACTCGGTCGGGCGAGTGGAGCGCCACGCCGTTGATGCTGGCGACGCGGCTGTCGGCGATGGTGTCCATGATCGCGGTCTCCATCAATCGGCGGCGCCGGGCTGGCTCGGAAGGTTGCGGCCCGCAGGCACGTTGAGGCGCCGGCTGCGCACGACCTGGTACGGGCGGAACAGGTAGCCGATCGACGCGAAGCCGCTCCACACATGGACCAGCCGGCTGAACGGGAAGAGCAGGAAGATCGTCATGCCGAGCAGCATGTGCACCTTGAACGGCCACGCCACCGCCGACAACGCTCCTGCGTCAGGCTGCAGCGTGGCGATGCCCTGCAGGTAGCTCGGCGAGGATCAGCATCGTGCCCGCATCGTGCCGATGCTCCCACGACAGCGGCAGCGTGATGAGCCCGAGGCAGAGCTGCACCCACAGGATCACGAGGATCGCGAGGTCGGTGCGATGGCTGGTGAGCCGGATGCGCGGATCGAAGATGCGCCGGTGCAGCAGCAGCGTGAGGCCGACGAAGCACACCGAGCCCGCGATGCCGCCCGCGACGACCGCCAGCATCTGCTTCTGCGGCGCGCTGATGAACGGCTCGTACATCCAGTGCGGCGTCAGCTGCCCGAACAGATGGCCGAAGAACAGGAACAGGATGCCGGCGTGGAACAGGTTGCTGCCCCAGCGCAGCGTCCCGGCGCGCAGCATCTGCGACGAGTCGCTCTTCCACGTGTACTGGTCGCGGTCGAAGCGCGCGAGGCTTCCCATGCAGAACACCGCGAGGCAGATGTACGGGTAGACGACGAACGCGAGATTATTGAGATACGGATTCATGGCTGGACGACCCCCACGCTTGCGGCTGGCGCCGCTACGCTGCCCCCGGAGGGGGCGTTGTTTGCACCTTGGGACGGCCCGGCGGTGCTCACGACTCCCGATTGCGGCCTGCTGCGCGTGATCTGGATCGGTTGCGGATCGCCCGGCCTCGCCTGACCCCTGGTCGAGCAGCCGTCGAACACCGGCGGCTCGGCCCAGGACTCGTCCAGCGCCTCATCGGCTTCCAGCGTGACCGGCTGCGCCTTCTCGCCGGCGAGCTCCAGCAGCGCGCCGAGGACGCTGGCGTAGGCGCTTTCTCGCTTCTGCAGCGCCGCGAAGATCGCGTTGAGGATGTGCGCCATCTCGCCGAGGAACGCCTTCGCCTCGCGCGGCGGCTGCGTCGACGCGAACTCGAGCACGGCCGGCAGGTAGTCGGGCAGCTCGCCCGGCGCGAGCAGCAGTCCGGCCGCCTCGTAGGTCTTGCCGAGGTCGATCATCGCCGGGCCGCGGTCGCGCGAGTCGCCGTGGACGTGCTCGAACAGGTGCAGCGATGTGGCCCGGCCGCGGTCGAAGAGCTGCACGTATTCGGCTTCGGCGTCGAGCGGATCGGCGCGCAGCAGCCGCACGAGCAAGAGGTCGAGCTCGTCCAGGCGATCCGCCGGCAGCGCCTGCTCGCGGCGCAGGATCTCGCCCATTTCCGCGAGGTGGCTGCGCATCGCGGCGTCAGGGTAGGAGAGCAGTGCCGCCAGCACGCGCAGCGTTCCCTGCACGGCAACGGCTTTAGAAAGGAGGTTCATTTGGGTACCCCCACGCTTGCGGCTGGTGCCGCTGCGCAATTCGCCGCCTCCTTGCTATAGACCGGAAAGCGCGACGACTGCGTGTTGGCTGCCGCCCGCACTCGCGGACGCGCGCTTCGCGCCTTGGCTTCGCCCCGCTCGTGCGGACGTGCTTGGGTCGGCCCGGCGGCGCTCAGACCTCCGCCTTGATGGGAATCGTCCGCTTCTTCTCGCTGCCGAAGAGGCTGGTCTCGCTGATGCCTTCGGAGCAGCCGTTGCCGAACGAGAAGCCGCAGCCGCCGCGCACGTTGAACGCGTTCTCCGCGTATTCGCGATGCGTCGTCGGAATCACGAAGCGGTCCTCGTAGTTGGCGATCGCCATGACCTGGTACATGTCCTCGACCTCGGCCTGAGACAGACTCACCTGCGTCAGCGCGGCCGTGTTGGTCACGCCGTCGACGTGCTTCTCGCGCTGGTACGCGCGCATCGCGAGCATGCGTTCGAGCGAGCGCACGACCGGCGCCGTGTCGCCTGCGGTCAGCAGGTTGGCGAGGTACTTGACCGGGATGCGCAGCTGGTTGACGTCCGGGATCTCGCCGTTGATGCCGACGTGTCCCGCGTTGGCGGCGGCGGTGATCGGCGACAGCGGCGGCACGTACCAGACCATCGGCAGCGTCCGGTATTCCGGATGCAGCGGCAGCGCGACCTTCCATTCGACCGCCATCTTGTAGACGGGGCTGCGACGCGCCGCTTCCATCCAGTTGTCGGGAATGCCGTCGACGCGCGCCTGCGCGATCACCTCGGGATCGTTCGGGTCGAGGAAGATGTCGAGCTGCGCCTGGTAGAGGTCGCGATCGTTCTCGACGCTCGCCGCCTCCTGGATGCGGTCGGCGTCGTACAGCAGCACGCCGAGGTAGCGGATGCGCCCGACGCAGGTCTCGCGAGCACACCGTCGGCTGGCCGGCCTCGATGCGCGGGTAGCAGAAGATGCACTTCTCGGCCTTGCCGCTCTTCCAGTTGTAGTAGATCTTCTTGTACGGGCAGCCGGAGACGCACATCCGCCAGCCGCGGCACTTGTCCTGGTCGATGAGGACGATGCCGTCCTCCTCGCGCTTGTAGATCGAGCCCGACGGGCAGCTCGCGACGCACGCCGGATTGAGGCAGTGCTCGCACAGGCGCGGCAGGTACATCATGAACGTGTTCTCGAACTGGCCGTAGATCTCCTTCTGGATGTCGTCGAAGTTGCGATCCTTCGAGCGGCCTGCGAATTCGCCGCCCGAGGATCTCCTCCCAGTTCGGGCCCCAGACGATCTTGTCCATCTGCTTGCCGGTGATGAGGCTGCGCGGGCGCGCCGTCGGCGTCGCCTTCATCTCGGGCGCCGACTGCAGGTGGTCGTAGTCGAACGTGAACGGCTCGTAGTAGTCGTCGATCTGCGGCAGGTTCGGGTTGGCGAAGATGCGCATCAGGAGCTTCCACTGCGCGCCCTGGCGCGGCTCGATGCTGCCGTTCGGCCTTGCGGATCCAGCCGCCGTTCCACTTGTCCTGGTTCTCCCACTCCTTGGGATAGCCGATGCCGGGCTTGGTCTCGACGTTGTTGAACCACGCGTATTCCATGCCCGGCCGGCTGGTCCACACGTTCTTGCAGGTGACGGAGCAGGTGTGGCAGCCGATGCACTTGTCGAGATTCAGCACCATGCCGATCTGCGCGCGGATCTTCATGCCGACTTCTCCTTGCGCCTGCGTGGGCAGGATCAGTTCGTGGGCCACCGGCGTGTCGAGCCAGTCGACCTTGCCATCTTGCGCACGACGACGAACTCGTCGCGGTTGGTGCCGATGGTCCCGTAGTAGTTGAAGCCGTAGCGAGAACTGCGCGTAGCCGCCGATCATGTGCGTGGGCTTCAGCACGATGCGCGTCACCGAGTTGTGGATGCCGCCGCGCGCGCCGGTGATCTCCGAGCCGGGCGTGTTCACGATCTTTTCCTGCGCGTGGTACATCATCACCATGCCCGGGTTGACGCGCTGGCTCACCACCGCGCGCGCCGCGATCGCGCCGTTGATGTTGAAGAGCTCGATCCAGTCGTTGTCGACGATGCCCGCGCGCTTCGCGTCGTCCTCGGACAGCCACACGCACGGCCCGCCGCGGGTGAGCGTCAGCATCATCAGGTTGTCGGTGTACGTCGAGTGGATGCCCCACTTCTGGTGCGGCGTGATGAAGTTGAGCGCGATCTCGACGTTGCCGTTGGGCTTGATGCCGTGGATGCCCGCGGTGGTCTTCAGGTCGACCGGCGGCCGGTAGCTCGAGAAGCCCTCGCCGAACGCGATCATCCACGGGTGGTCCATGTAGAACTGCTGGCGCCCGGTCAGCGTGCGCCAGGGAATCAGCTCGTGCACGTTGGTGTAGCCGGCGTTGTACGAAACGGTCTCGCTCTCGATGCCGCTCCACGTCGGCGAGCTGATGATCTTGCGCGGCTGCGCCTGGATGTCGCGGAAGCGGATCTTCTCGTCCTCGCGGTGCAGCGCCAGATGCGCGTGCTCGCGACCGGTATCTTGCCGAGCGCTTCCCACGCCTTGACTGCGACGTGGCCGTTTGTCTCGGGCGCGAGCTGCAGTATCACTTCGCAGGCGTCGATGTCGGTCTCGATGCGCGGCATGCCGCGGGTCGCCCCTTCGGCGTGCACGACGCCGTTGAGTTCTCCGAGCTGCTTCACCTCGGTCTGCGTGTTCCAGCCGATGCCCTTGCCGCCGTTGCCGACCTTGGCCATCAGCGGTCCGAGCGCGGTGAACCGCTTGTAGACGTTGGGATAGTCGCGCTCGACCACCGCGATCTGCGGGGCCGTCTTGCCCGGGATGAGCTCGCATCTCGCCGCGCTTCCATTCCTTCACTTCGAACGGCTGGGCGAGCTCGGCCGGCGTGTCGTGCATCAGCGGCGTCAGCACGATTTCGCGCTCGACGCCGAGGTGGCCGACGCACACTTCGCTGAACTTCTTCGCGAAGCCCTTGTAGATCTCCCAGTCGCTCCTCGATTGCCATGCCGGATCCACCGCCGTCGACAGCGGGTGGATGAACGGGTGCATGTCGCTGGTGTTGAGGTCGTTCTTCTCGTACCACGTCGCCGTCGGCAGCACGATGTCCGAATAGAGGCACGTTGTGCTCATCCGGAAATCGAGCGTGACGAGGAGGTCGAGCTTGCCTTCGGGCGCCTGGTCGTGCCAGACCACTTCCTCGGGCTTCGCGTCCCGGCCGACGCCGGGGCGCCCCAAGTCGGCCGAGCCCCCTGCGGGGGAGGCGCGCAGCGCTTCGGGGGCAAACTCTTCGCCCAGGTCCTTGCCCTGCACGCCGTTGCTCGTGCCGAGCAGGTGCTTGAGGAAATACTCGTGCCCCTTGCCGCTCGAGCCCAGCAGGTTGGAGCGCCACACGAAGAGGTTGCGCGGCCAGTTGCTCGGGTGGTCGGGGTCCTCGCAGCTCATCGCGAGCGTTCCGTCCTTCAGCCCCTTGACCACGTACTCCTTCGGGTCGACGCCTGCGCTCTCCGCGTCGCGAACCACCTGCAGCGGGTTCGTCTGAAGCTGCGGCGCGGACGGCAGCCAGCCCATCCGCTCGGCGCGCACGTTGTAGTCGATCATGCTGCCGCCGTAGAGCCTGGCTTGTCGGCCAGCGGCGAGATCACCTCGTCCATCCGAGCTTCTCGTAGCGCCACTGGTCGGTGTGCGCGTAGAAGAAGCTCGTGCTGTTCATCTGGCGCGGCGGGCGGATCCAGTCGAGCGCGAACGCGAGCGCGGTCCAGCCGGTCTGCGGGCGCAGCTTCTCCTGCCCGACGTAGTGCGCCCAGCCGCCGCCGCTCTTGCCGATGCAGCCGCACAGCATCAGCATGTTGATGATGCCGCGGTAATTCATGTCGCTGTGGTACCAGTGGTTCATCGCCGCGCCGATGATCACCATCGACCTGCCCTGCGTCTTGTGCGCGTTTTCGGCGAACTGGCGCGCGACGGTGATCACCTGCGCGCGCGGCGTGCCGGTGATGCGTTCCTGCCAGGCCGGGGTGTACGGCGTGTCGTCGTCGAAGCTCGTCGCGGCGAGCTCGCCCGGCAGGCCGCGCGCGACGCCGTAGTTCGCCACCTGCAGGTCGAACACCGTGGCCACCAGCGCCTCGCGCTTCTCGCCCTCCTTGCCGAGCGCGATGCGCTGCACCGGCACCGTGCGCACCAGCACGTCGGCGCTGTCGCCTGAGCTCGTTGTTCGGGAAGTGCTCGCTGACGATGCCGCCGAAGTACGGGAAGCCGACCTTTGCGGTGTCGCTGCTCGGCGTTCTCGCCTTCCAGCACCGACAGCTTCAGCTTCACCTCCGTGCCGTGGCGCGCTTCCTTCGCCTCGAGGTTCCACTGGCCCTGGTCGGCACGACCATCCGGCCCCCAGCGGAAGCCGATGGCGCCGTTCGGCAGCACGACCTTGCCGGCTGCGTCGAACGCGACGGTCTTCCACTCGGGGTTGTTCGCCTGGCCCAGCTTGCCGTTGAAGTCGGACGCGCGCACGTAGCGGTCCGGCACCATGACCGTCTCGCCGCGACGGCAGCGTGTGCTCCTTCAGCATCACCAGCATCGGCATGTCGGTGTAGCGGCGGACGTAGTCGTCGAAGTACGCGCTGCGCTCGCCTGCCCGTCCGGGAAATAGAACTCCTTCAGGATCACGTGGCCCATCGCCATCGCCACGGCGGCGTCGGTGCCCTGCTTGGGGTGCATCCAGATGTCGGCGAGCTTGGCGACCTCGGAGTAGTCGGGCGTCACCGCGACCGTCTTCGTGCCCTTGTAGCGCACCTCGGTGAAGAAGTGCGCGTCGGGCGTGCGCGTCTGCGGCACGTTGCGAGCCCCAGGCGATGATGAAGCTCGAGTTGTACCAGTCGGCCGACTCGGGCACGTCGGTCTGCTCGCCCCATACCTGCGGGCTGGTCGGCGGCAGGTCGCAGTACCAGTCGTAGAAGCTCATGCACACGCCGCCGATCAGGCTGAGATAGCGCGCTGCCGGCGGCGTAGCTCACCATCGACATCGCCGGGATCGGCGAGAAGCCGATGACGCGGTCCGGGCCGTGCTTCTTGATCGTGTAGACGTTGGCCGCGGCGACGATCTCGTTGACCTCGTCCCAGCTCGAGCGCACGAAGCCGCCGAGGCCGCGCACCTGCTGGTAGTCGCGCCGCTTCGCGTCGTCCTCGACGATCGACGCCCACGCCTCCACCGGGTCGTGCGCGAGCCGCGCCTCGCGCCAGCTGCTTCAGCAGGCGGCCGCGCACCATCGGATACTTGACGCGGTTGGCGCTGTACAGATACCAGCTGTAGCTGGCGCCGCGCGCGCAGCCGCGCGGCTCGTGGTTGGGCATGTCCCAGCGCGTGCGCGGGTAGTCGGTCTGCTGCGTCTCCCACGTGACGATGCCGCCCTTCACGTAGATCTTCCACGAGCACGAGCCCGTGCAGTTCACGCCGTGCGTGGAGCGCACGATCTTGTCGTGCGCCCAGCGGTTGCGGTAGGCGTCCTCCCAGGTGCGGTCCTCGCCGGTGGTGACGCCGTGGCCGCCGGCGAAGTCTCCCTCGGGGTGCGAGAAGTAGTTGAGACGATCGAGAAAGTGGCTCATCGTGGGTCTCCGCGGAAATCGCGTCGCAGGTGGAACGGGGATCACGGGTTCTTCACGTACGCGTTGCGGCGCAGGTAGAACCACCAGTTGAGGATCAGGCACAGCGCGTAGAACACCGCGAAGCCGTACATCGCGAGCTGCGGCGTGCCGGCCTTGATCTGGTCGCCGATCACGATCGGCGCGACGAACGCGCCGTAGGCGGCGACCGCCGACGTCCAGCCCAGCACCGGGCCGGCCTGCGTGCGGTCGAAGATCACGCCGATGGTGCGGAACGTCGAGCCGTTGCCGATGCCGCTCGCCGCGAACAGCAGCACGAACAGCAGCATGAACGCCAGGAAGTACTGCTCCGGCGTCGGCGACTGGTAGGCCTGCAGCATCACGTAGCCGACGGCGACCGAGGCGACCACCATCACCACCGAGATGACCTGCGTGACGATCGAGCCGCCGACCTTGTCGGCGATCCAGCCGCCCACCGGGCGGATCAGCGCGCCGACGAACGGCCCGATCCAGGCGTAGGCCAGCACCGCCGGCGCGTTCGGGTTGTTCAGCGTGTGCTGCATCACGCCGGCGGCATCGCGCACGTGGCTCACGCCGAAGATCACCTTCATCGACAGCGGCAGCGCCATCGAGAAGCCGATGAACGAGCCGAAGGTGACGATGTAGAGCAGCCGTCATCGCCCAGGTGTGCTTGTTGCGGAAGATCGCGAACTGCTTCGCGATGCCCTCCTTCATCGGTGCCGAACGCGGCGAGCTTCATCACCAGCAGCGCGGCGACGATGTCGAGCGGAATGGCGACCCACATGCTGATGACGCCGAGGCCGGTCGGCGTCGGCAGGTAGAGGTACAGGCCGAGGATCGACGGCACGAACGCCAGCGTGTAGAGCCAGGTGATCTTGAGGAAGGCCGACGATCGGGTTGCCGGTGTCGGGCGAGACCGTCTTCAGGTTGTTCATGCCGAACCAGCAGAGGATCGACAGCGGCACCAGCGACAGCACCCAGGCGAAGCCGGCGTTCTGGATCCACGTCGGCGTGCCCGCCGGGAATCTTGCCGAAGATCCAGCCGCTGTCCTTCACCAGCGTCATCGGCTCGCCGCCCAGCGCGCCGAAGATGCCCACCGTCATCACCAGCGGGATGACGATCTGCATGCTGGTGACGCCGAAATTGCCGATGCCGGCGTTGATGCCGAGCGCCGTGCCCTGCAGCCGCTTGGGGAAGAACGTGCTGATGTTCGACATCGAGCTCGCGAAGTTGCCGCCGCCCACGCCCGACCACAGCGCCATGAGCTGGAACGCCCACAGCGGCCAGTCCTTGTGCTGCAGCACGATGCCGGTGCCGATCGCCGGCGCGAGCAGCATCGCCGTGGTCAGGAAGATCGTGTTGCGGCCGCCGGCGAGGCGGATCAGGAACGACGCCGGAATGCGCATCGTCGCGCCGGCGATGCCCCGCGATCGCCGTCAGCGTGAAGAGCTCGCGCCTGCGTGAACGGGTAGCCGAGGTTCAGCATCTGGACGGTGATGATTCCCCACATGCCCCAGACGGCGAATCCGCACAGCAGCGCCGGCACCGAGATCGCGAGGTTGCGATAGGCGATCTTCTTGCCGGTGCGTCTCCCAGAACTCGTTGTCCTCGGGGCGCCAGTCGGCGATGTCGCGCGCGGCTGCTGCGCTGCCGGGGCGCGGCCGCGCCGCGCATTGGAGTAGTGTTCATGGCATTTCCTTGGTTGACTGCGATGCGGCTCAGCCGTTGAGGCGGAATGGCTTGCGACTTGCTGCCCATGACTTCGGCGCCGCGCACCTCGGTCCAGTACATCCAGATCAGCGAGACCCAGACCACGCCGTACATCAGCATGAAGGCGGAGGAGCGGATGCCCGTGAGGTCCATCAGCGCGCCGAACATGATCGGCAGCACGAAGCCGCCCATGCCGCCGGCCAGGCCGACGACGCCGGAGATGACGCCGATGTTGGCGGGGTAGTCGTCGGAGATGTACTTGAACACCGAGGCCTTGCCGAACGCCCACGCGATGCCGAGCACGAACATCAGGATCGTGAACAGCCAGACGTTGAGGCCGACGTGGAACGTCTTCGGCCCGTCGACGGTCAGTGATCGTCATGTCGGTCTGCGGATAGGAGAGCAGGAACAGGCAGACCCAGCTGACCCACAGCACCCACCAGGTGACGCTGTGCGCGCCGTACTTGTCGGAGAACCAGCCGCCCGACGGCGCGCAGCACGCCGCCGGGCAGCGAGAAGCACGCCGCCAGCAACGCGGCGGCGCGGATGTCGAGGCCGAATTCGCCGACGTAGTACTGCACCATCCACAGGCTCATCGCGACGTAGCCGCCGAACACGATGGAGTAGTACTGGCAGCAGCTTCCAGACCTTGGGGTCCTTCAGCGCCAGGAGCTGCTCGCGCCAGGTGATCTTCGAGTCGACCAGGTGGCGCCGGATCGCGAGTAGCTGAAGAACCAGAACAGCAGCGCGGTGCCGAGCATGATCGGCCGCGTAGACCTGCGGCACCACCGCCCAGCCGAACGCGACCAGCAGCGCCGGCGCCACGAACTTGTTGACCGCGGCGCCGGAATTGCCGGCGCCGTAGACGCCCATCGCGAAGCCCTGGCGGTTCGTCGGGAACCAGCGCGCGACGTAGGGCGTGCCGACCGAGAAGGAGCCGCCGGCGAGGCCGACGAAGAGCCCGAGCACCAGGTACTGCCAGTACTGCGGTCGCGTAGCGCGATCAGCTAGATCGGCACCACGCACGCGAGCATCAGGATGAAGAGGACGATGCGGCCGCCGAACTTGTCGGTCCACATGCCGAGCGGCACGCGGATCAGCGAGCCGGTCAGCACCGGCGTGGCGGTCAGCAGGCCGAACTCGGTCGCGTTGAGGTCCAGCGTCTTGCGGATCGGGATGCCGATGACGCCGAACATCATCCAGACCATGAAGCACACCGTGAACGCCAGCGTGCTGACGATCAGCACCGACAGCGCCTGACCCGTCTTGCTCATGACAGCGGCCCCTCTCCTCGTGAATGCGCAGAGTATGCGAAGGAGGGAGGCTCGCGGCGGCATCCGTCCGTGGGGGTGCGCCGGACCGGCGGAAGGACGATGCGGCCGCGCGGCCGGCATCGTCCGTGAAGAACTAGCTGGGGCGGAAAGAATGCGCGCGAGTTGCGCTAGGTCAACCCAGCCCGTGCTCGGTTGCGATAACCGCCGCCTGCACGCGCGATGCCGACGTCGAGCTTGCGCAGCACGTGCTGCACGTGGATCTTGACGGTGGTCTCGGCGATGCCGAGTTCGCGCGCGATGGTCCTTGTTGCTCGCGCCGCGCGCGATGCCGCGCAGGATTTCCTGCTCCCGCGGCGACAGCTGCGCGAGCGGTGACGGCGGCGCGGCGCCGTCGCGGCAGGCGTGCGCCGCCGCGTCGCGGTAGGCGGCGACGAGCTTGCCCGTCATCTCGTCGGCCACGACCGACTCGCCGCGCATCGCGCGCACGATCGCCGCGAGCCAGCGCGTCGCCTTCGATCGTCTTCAGCAGATAACCGCAGGCGCCGTTGCGCAGCGCCGCCGCGAGGTCCTGCTCGTCTTCGCTGACGGTGAGCATCAGCACGCGCGCGTCCGGCGCCGCTTCGCGCAGTGCCGGCAGCGCATCGACGCCGTTGACGCCGGGCAGGTGGTTGTCGAGCAGGATCAGGTCGGGCTGGAACTCCTGCGCGCGGCGCTGCGCCTCGCCCGGCGTCGGCGGCGTCGCCGACCACCTCGAAGCGCGGGTCGCGCGCCAGCAGCGCCGTGAGGCCGCGCCGAAACAGCGTGTGGTCGTCGACGACGAGGATGCGGATGGGCGACCGGAACGTGGCGTGCGATCGCGGTCATCGCAGCACCGACGCTTCGGCGACGGCCGCTGCGCGCGGAGCGGCGCGCGGCACGGCGGCGGCAGCGTCAGGACGACCGACGTGCCGCGCCCGGGCCTCGACAGGACGTCGAGGCCGGCGCCGATACGTTCGGCGCGTTCGGCCATGATCCGCAGTCCCACGTGCGTCTCGTCCGGCGGCCGTCGTCCGGGACGAACCCTTCGCCGTCGTCGCGCACCTCGAAGCGCCATAGCGGCTGCTGCTGGACGTCGAGCCAGACCTGCGTCGCGCGCGCGTGCTTGCGCACGTTGGACAGCGCCTCCTGCACGATATGCAGCACCTGGACCTGCAGGACCGGGCGCCAGCGGCATGCCGTGGCCTTCCATCTGCAGCGCGGTCTTGAGGCCGCTCTGGTGCTCGAACTTGCGCAGCGTGGTCATGCAGCGCCGGCTCGATGTCCTCGGCGTTGGCGCGCGTGCGGAAATGCACGAGCAGCTCGCGCACGTCGCCGTAGCTCTCGCGCACGCCGGCGTCGATTTCGCCCAGCGTCTGCTCGCACCTGCTGCGCATCGCCGCCGGCGAGGGCGTCGCGCATCAGATGCACCTGGATCTTCAGGAACGCGAGCGACTGCGCGATGGAATCGTGCAGTTCGCGCGCGAGGAACGTGCGCTCCTGCGACACCGCGGCTTCCTTTTCCAGCGCGTTGAGGCGCAGGTTCTCCATTGCGCCGGCCAGATGCGCGGTCAGTGCCTCCAGCAGCGAGCGCTCCGCGGCCGACAGCGCGAACTGGTTGTGGAAGAAGAGATCGACCTCGCCCATCAGCCGCTCGTGCTGCGGATCGGAATCGACACGAGCGTCTCGAATCCGGCGTCGCTGCAATGGTGCATGCCGGCGGGCTGCGTCGGCTGGATCGGGATGACGCGAACGCCGTGCGCTGCCGTCGGCGAGCCGCAGAGGCAGTCGCCGGCGCTTGATGCACTGCTCGCCGTCGGTCATCGCCGCGGGCAATCCCTCGGAGCCAGCAGCAGGAAGCGCTCGTTGGACTCGTCGGACCAGCGCAACGCGACGCCGTCGGCGCGCGCGACCCGTCCGACATGCCGCGCGAATCCGGCCGGCGAGCTCCTTCAGCGTCGTGGCCTTGGCGACCAGCGTCGTCACGTCGTACAGCGCCTCGAGGCGTTCGCGCTTTTCCTCGAGCTCGGACGTCTTTTCGGCGACCTTGGCCTCCAGGTCCCGGTACATCGACTGCAGGTGCTCCGCCATGCCGTTGAAGCCCTCCGCCAGCGTGCCGAACTCGTCGCTGGTGATGCGCTCGACGCGGGCGCCGAAATCGCCGCGCTGGATGCGTTCGGTCGCCTCCTTCAGCTGCCCGACGGGCTCCAGCACAAACAGATACCCGGTGTAGAGCAGCACGGCGGCGCCGAGCACGGCCAGCGCCATCATCGCGACCTGCAGCAGGTGCAGGAGCGCGGTCCACCGCGACATGTGCGTCTCGATGCGCGGCGACAGCGCGTCGATGTGCGCGGCAAAGGCGGCGGTGTCGGCGCGCAGTCCTCGACCGATGTCGTGACTGGGCGGCGATCCACTGCGCGCGGAACTGCACCAGTCGCGCTCGACCACCGCGAAGTCCCGCCGCACGGCGTCGTCCCACGGCACGAACAGCGGACGCTCGGGGTCGCCGTCGCGCAGCAGGTCGAGGCTGCGCTCGAATTCGCGCGCACTTGCCGCGGCAGCGCCTTCGTCGCCCGTGCCGATCGACAGCGACAGCCGGTACGCCTGCATCCGCATGCGACCGGCCTCGTTGACCGCCGCCGCGCCGCCGTCGAGCTGCCAGGACACCCACAGCGTGACCGCGATCGACAGCAGCGCGAGCAGCAGGAACGGCATGCCGACAAGCGCCAGCTTGGCGCCCAGGCTCCAGTGACTTGCGGATGGCTCATCGGTGCAAATCTAGCGGGGAATGCCGCGTCCGTTTTGAGCGGCGTCAATACAGCTCGTCTTGCCGTTATACCCCAAGGGACAGGCGCTAAGTACCGACCCGAACCGCAGTCCTCGAGCCCAGGCGGAAAACCGCGCTCTATCGCAGACGGTATACCGTTCCAGCGGCCGCCGTGAAGAGCAATCGGGTCAAGGGCTTGCTTCAGGGGCCGCTCATGGATGAAAGGCCGTAGTTCTCGATCCGATCATCTACTTCAATGTCGCAACATCCCCGTGGGCGAAATCGCCGATCACGAAGCTGACGCATTACGTCGCAATGGGCGGAGTGTAACCATCGAAATCGAATAACGGACGTGTGAATGAGTGGTCTACGAAGCTATATGAAATTCCACGAATTGGGTCATTCGCCGCAACTTTGCAGATGCTGACGTCGCAGTCCAAGAAAATTCGATGGATCATGGCAAAGGAAGGAAATGCCCTGAGCGCATTGTTTAGGAGCACCGTCAAGCACCGTGATTAGCCGTGTCATGTTCGACAGGAAAATTCAATGCGGGAAGGCGCCTTCCAAGCTGATTATTCACGACGACAAGATCGGTTACCGCGACGATCCGATTTCGGTTCACATCACCCGCGAGAAAGCCCACCCGCACCGTTCCCGTGGCGCCAGCTCCGCCACCGGTTGCGGTGACATTGGCCGCACTGAGCGTTGCATACTGCCGGTCCGGGACGTTTGAGTAACTGAGGACGACGTCACTGCCTGCGATTGAGACGGAGTCGAAGGCCGCCGTCCCCTCCGAGAGCGAGGGGTCGTCCGCCGTGAGGATCGGCTTGTCGAACGTCATGACGATCGTCTGCGTCGGCCCATTGCGTGGCTCGGTGGTGGGATTGAGCGGGTTTGACGCCAATGGAAGATGAAAGGTGCCGGCACTGCCATGCACCTTGCGGAAGACGCACCGATCAACACGGTAGCTGGGCCGGCGACGGGCGCTGCGTCGACGGTAAGGCTTCGGCCGGAACGCCGTTGACGAAGACGGTGACCGAGTAGATTCCCTGTGGAAGATCTGCGAAGGTGGCTGACGAGAACGACGTCGCGCTGAATGGTGCTGCCGGGAGCGTGTGCACGATTGCCGCGTTCTCCAGCCTGCGGAGCTCGACGACGGGTATATCGGATGGCGAGCTGTTAACGCCGCTGCCGGTGGCCTCCAACTCCGGTGAAGCCACTGCCACTGAGATCGACATGGCCTCCCGGAAATGCCGAGAAGGTTGCGTTCGTCAAGACCGGGCGACGCGGTTTGAGATAACCCGGATTGAAGATCTCCGTGCTGAGACGCCAGGCGCTGCAGATCCCTCGGAATTCAGGACCCTGCCATCGCGCAGCAGGATTGCTCCATGCAGTACGCGCGGCACTGCCATGCTGCCGCTGCTGCTGAATGTGTCGCTTGCCGGGTCGTAGATCTCCGCAGTTCCGAGAGTTGGGTCACTGCCGCCGCCGGCCACCAAGACTTTCCCGTCTTGCATCAGCGTAGCCGTGTGGCCATGACGCGTACTCTGAGGCTGCCGCCCGTGTGCCAGGTGTTTGTCAGCGGATCATAGATCTGCGTCGTGGAATCGAATGCCCCGACGACCAGGACGTCTCCACTCGGCAGGAGCGTTGCGGAATGCTGCACCGGCGCAGTGGAAGCCACCCTGCGCTGCTCCATTGCCCGGAAGCGGGATTGAATAGCTCTGCCTCCAAGACCGGGCCTGACACGCCGTTTCCGCCGACCACCAGGACCGCCCCGCTGGGGAAGAGTGTTGCCTGTGTGGCCCGCACGCGCACTCGCCATGCTGCCTGCTGCAGCCCATCGACCGGTGGCCGGGTCAAAGATCTCCGAGCTCGCCAGCTACCCGCCGGCGTTGAGGCCCCCGGCGACCAGCAATCTCCCGTCAGCCAGCAGCGTCAGCGTGTGAGCTGACGATTCGCCACTGAGGCCGCGCCACGGCTCCAGCGATTTCGCGCGGGGCTGAACAGCTCCGTGGATGCGAGGAAGGCACCGGCGGCGTAGCCACCCGTGGCGATTACCAATCCGTTGGGCAGGAGCGTCGCCGCGTGACCGCTGCGCGTGATCGCCAGGTGCGACCGGGATTCCACGCATCAGTTACCGGATCGTAGATCTCGCACGCCGCGGAATCCTGCCCACCCACCGTGCCTCCGGCCGCCAGCACTCGGCCGTCCGGCAGCAAAGTGAACGAGGCAGACCGTGCCGTAGGACATCGCGCCCCCCGAAGCTCCATGGATTGGACGCGGGGTCGACGACTTCCGCGCTGGCGAGGCCAACGCCCCCCGTCATCAGTGTCGTGCCATTCGGCAGAAGCGTCGCGGCATGCCACTGGCGTGCATCGATCATGTAGCCGGCGCTGCTCCAACTGTTGTTCGCGGGATCATAGAGCTCCAGGTTGCCCGTCGAGCCCGAGCAGCACGTATACCCTCCGGCAACGAGTACCTTGCCGCTGGTCAGTAGAGTGGCCGTATGGTCCACGTGTGAGAGGCCCATCGGATTCGTATTGATCCATTGGTTGGTCGCCCAAATGTAGACTTCGGCGGAATTCAGGAAACCCGAATCGCCCGTGCCGCCTGCCACCAACACGTTTCCTGAAGGCAGCGACGTTGCCGTATGAGCCCAACGAGCGAAGTTCATGTGGGCGACCGCGGACCATGAATTGGCTGACCGGATCGTAGACTTCCGCGGTGTTGATGTTGATGCCATTGACTCCGCCGGTCACCAAGACGGCCTCCCCATTCGGCAAGAGCGCGGCCGCGTGGCTCGATCGTCCCGTAACCATGTTTCTGGTGCTGCTCCAGGCATTTGTTCCCGGGTCGTACAGCTCGGCAGGTGCTTTCCCTTCAGAAATGCGAAGCCGTCGTCGTTGCCGCGACGACGAGCACCCGCCGTCGCTCAGCAGTGTCGCCGTGTGAAATTGGCGCGCAGTCGTCAATGTTCCCGCGTCGCTCCACGAGTTCGATGCGGGATCGTAGAGTTCCTGAGCAGTGGCGGCACCGGGCAAGCTCAAGATGTTGCCCGCGACGATCAGCACCTTCCCGTTCTGCAGCCGAGTCGCGGTATGGGCCAACCGCACCGTGATCGACGCGGGCGGCGTTCGACCACTTGCTGATTGTTGGGTCGTAGAGCTCGGAAACGCCCACGGCGGCTCCCCCGCGCCACCCACGACCAGGGCCATTCCGCCCTGAAGAAGCGTGGCGGTATGCAGGTAGCGCGGTGTCGCCATGTCGGCAACGGCACCCCACCGGATCCTCGGCGCATCGTAGAGCTCGGTACTCGCAGGGGACGCCGTTGGTACCTCCGGCGACCAGCACCTTGCCGCTGGACAGCAACGTCGCGGTATGTGTTTCCCGCGCAGTCGCGGATTGCCCGCGCTCGTCCATGACGCCGTCGCCGATCGTAGACTTCCCCGGTCGCCAGCGCAGCACCGGCGGCACCTCCGACGACCAGGACATGGCCATCGGGCAGCAACGATGCACTGTGAAACGCGCGAGCCTCCTTGAGGTCACCCGTCGATGCCCAGGACTTCGTCGCCGGACTGTAGAGCTCCGCACTGCTCAAGGGACCGCTGGAGCCGTTGCCTCCCGCGAGCAATACGGTGCCACCGGGCAAAAGCGTTGCGGTGTGGTATCGACGCGTGTAGAGGTCAGCATGCTGCCCGCAGAAACCCATTTATCGAGCAGCGGATCGTAGACCTCCGCCTCGCTTCCAGTCCCGCGCCGGATTGGCCACCGGCCACAAGAACAGAGCCGTCGGGCAGTCGCGTTGCAGTGTGACTCGCTCGCGGAAACGACAGGCTGCCCGCGGAAGTCCACGTATCGTTCGCCGGATCGTAGAGTTCAGCGTTCGGCAGCGACGTGGTGGCGTCCATGCCGCCGGCGACAAGCACGAGACCGTTTGCGAGCAGCGTCGCGCTGTGATGCGCGCGCGCGGTCGACATGCTGTGTGCATGGCTCCATGTATTGGTCGCGGGGTCGAAGAGCTCGACGCTGGCGAGTGCGCTTCCGCCGTTGTAGCCGCCCGCGACCAGGACTTTGCTGTTGGGCAACAGCGTCGCGGAATGAAACTCTCGCGCCGTGGACAGGGCCGCTACGGTTGACCAGTCATTGGACGACGGGTCGTAAAGTTCGGCAGCAACGCCGGCGCTCCCACCCGCGACCAAGACCTTTCCATTCGGCAGGAGCGTTGCGGTGTGACGGTCGTGTGAATTTGGGAGCGCGGCTCCGCGCTGCCAGCCGGACGCCAGGGCGCTGCCTGCAGACAATGTGGTCAGCGACACGACGATCGCAAGTATCGGGATTCCCAGAAAGCGGACTGCGCCCATCCTCCCGTGCTCTGCGCGTCCAGGGCCTTCGATCAGCATGGCATTCCTGGGCACACCGGATCGTGCGGAATCATCGCTCCCCCTTGAGGAGGAGCGTACATGCAGAGCAGCTTCCCGTCACGTATGGGCGAACTTCTGCGTCCAGGACCACGAGGAAATCGGGCGGCGGAACCGAGAATATCGGGGCGCGGGAATCCCCAAACAAAAAAGGCCAACGGCGAACCGTTGGCCTTGAATTTTTGGTGGAGACGATGAGGATCGAACTCACGACCTCCGCATTGCGAACGCGGCGCTCTCCCAGCTGAGCTACGTCCCCACAAGGAGGGGGATTATAGCGGCTCTGGCGGGGAGCGGCAATCGCAACCCCGGCCGCGAGGTCCCCGCCGCATCAGCCGTCCGCCCCACTTGCCTTCCAGCGGGCGTGCCCCAATGTCTTGACGGCGGAGAATTCACCGACTGGCCGGGCGCATGTGCTTGCAGAATGCTCGCGCAATCGGCGGATAATCGCCCGAACCGCGCGCCGCCCCAACCCAACGATAATCATGACGGTACTCCTCGATCTCATCCGGGAATTCGGGCTCGCGTTCGTCTTCGCGAACGTGCTCATCGAGCAGGTGGGATTGCCCGTCCCGGCCTACCCGACGCTGATCGTCGCCGGTGCATCGCTGGCCATATCGCCCGGCTCGACCACGATGGTGCTCGTCGCCGGTGTCGTCGCGGCGCTCATTGCGGACACGTTCTGGTACGTGACCGGACGCCGCTATGGAATGCGCGTGCTGCGCACGCTCTGCCGCGTGTCGCTGTCGCCGGATTCATGCGTCTCGCAGACCGAGACGATCTTCGCCCGCTTCGGTCCGGCGTCGATGATTTTCGCCAAGTTCATCCCCGGGTTCGCGTCGGTGGCAACCGCGATGGCTGGTGCGGTCCGACTGCGCTACTGGAAGTTCATGCGTTCGACACGCTCGGTGCGCTGCTGTGGGTCGGCCTCGCGGTGGTGCTGGGTCGGATCTTCCGCGATGCGATCGTCGAAGTGCTCGAAACGCTGACCTCGCTCGGCAAATACGGGCTCGCGCTGGTTGTCGTCGCGCTCGTCGCCTACGTGCTGTCGAAATGGTGGCGTCGTCGGCAGTTCGTCCATCAGTTGCGCATGGATCGCGTCACGGTCGACGAGCTGCGCAAGATGATCGACGAAGAGCGGGTCGGCACGATCCTCGACGTGCGCTCGGCGCTGACGCAGGATGCGAGCGGCCGCATTCCGGGCGCGCGTCGCATCGACATGAAGAAGATCGAGGCCGGCATCGAAGGCGTTGCCCGCGAGGGTGAGGTCATCGTCTACTGCGCGTGCCCGAACGAGGCGAGTGCGGTCAGGGTCGCGCAAGAAGCTGCGGCAGCTGGGCTTCAAGCGCGTGCGGCCGCTTCACGGCGGCATCGACGCGTGGATCGCCGCGGGTCTCGACGTCGAGCGCTGAGCGTCCCCCCTCGCGTGGTAGAGTGAGAAATCCCTCGCGGAGCGCTCACGACATGCCGAAACTAGCCATCCATTCCAAGCACGCGCCGGCCGCCATCGGACCGTATTCGCAGGCGTCCGCGCCGGCAACACCGTCTATCTGTCCGGGCAGCTCGGCCTCGATCCCGCCACCGGCAATCTCGCCGAAGGCGTCGAGGCGCAGGCGCATCAGGTGTTCCGCAACCTGCGCGCGGTGGCCCAGGCGGCGGGCGGCGAGCTCGACGACATCGTCAAGCTGACGCTGCTGATGGCCGACCTCGCCGACTTCGCGCAAGGTCAACGAAATCATGGCGACCTATTTCACGTCGCCGTATCCGGCGCGCGCGACCTATCAGGTGGCGGCGCTGCCAAGGGCGCGCTGGTCGAGGTCGAAGGCATCCTCGCGCTGCGGGCTGACGCATCGCTGCGGATCGGCGACGCGACCGCGGCGCGCGGTCATGCATGCGAACGGCGGGACGGTGACCGAAGTGGTGAAGGCGAAGAGCGGCAGGCGCGCGTCGGCTGAAGGCTCGATCGCGGATCTCGTACCGGCGGCGCCCGCCGTGAAACCGGCGAACCGCCAAGGCCGGCGGACGCGGACTTGCGGACCAGCTGGTCCGGCTCGGCATCGCGCGCGACCAGGACCTTGTCCTGCACCTGCCGCTGCGCTACGAGGACCACACGCGCGTCGTGCCGCTCGCCGCACTCGCGCCGGGCGTCGACGGAGCAGGCCGAAGGCACGGTCGTCAGCACCGATATCCAGTACCGGCCGCGCCGCCAGCTCGTCTGCCTCCTCGAGGACGAGCCGCCGAGCGCGGCGCGCGCGCGCAGCTCGTGCTGCGCTTCTTCCACTTCTATCCCAACCAGCAGAAAGCGCTCGCGCCCGGGCAGCGTGTGCGCGTCTACGGCGAAGTGCGCGACGGCCACTTCGGCCGCGAGATCGTGCATCCGCAGTTCAAGGTGGTCGACCGAAGGCGAGCCGCTGCCCGATCGCCTGACGCCCGTGTATCCGACGACGGCCGGGCTGGCGCAGGAGACGCTGCGCAAAGTGGTCGCGCGCACGCTCGCCTCCGATCCTGCGCTGACCGCCGAGACGCTGCCCGACTGGCTCGTCGCGCGGCGGCACCTGTGGAAGTTCGCCGACGCGGTGCGCTTCCTGCACGCGCCGCCGCCGCGGCTGAATCGCGCTGACGCAGCGCGCGCTCGACGAGCGCACGCATCCGGCGTGGACGCGGCTCAAGTTCGACGAGCTGCTCGCGCAGCAGCTCTCGCTCAAGGCGCACCGCAAGGCGCGCGCGCGCGCAGCGCGCGCCGGTGCTGACCGGCACCGGCGCGCTGACGCGGCGCGCTGCTCGACGCGCGTGCCGTTCAAGCTGACGCGCGCGCAGGAGCGCGTGTGGCGCGAGATCAGCGCACGATCTCGAAGCGCGCGACGCCGATGCAGCGGCTGCTGCAGGGCGACGTCGGCAGCGGCAAGACGGTCGTCGCGGCGCTGGCCGCGCTGCAGGCGATCGAGAGCGGGCGGCAGGTGGCGTTCATGGCGCCGACCGAGATTCTCGCCGAGCAGCACTACCGCAAGCTGGCGCAATGGCTCGACGGCGCTGCGGCGTGCGCGATCGCGTGGCTGTCCGGCAGCCTGCCGGCGAAGCGAGCGCCAGGCACGCGCTCGCGGCGATCGCGAGCGGCGAGGCGCAGCTCGCCGTCGGCACGCACGCGCTGTTCGCAGGAGAGGTCGTGCTGCCGCGGCTGGGGCTCGCGATCGTCGACGAGCAGCATCGCTTCGGCGTCGCGCAGCGGCTGAAGCTGCGCGGCAAGGCGATGGGCGAAGCGCACCAGCTGATGATGAGCGCGACGCCGATCCCGCGCACGCTCGCGATGACGTTCTACGCCGACCTCGACGTGTCGGTGCTCGACGAGTGCCGCCCGGCCGCACGCCGGTCGCGACCCGCTCGTCAGCAGACGGCGGCGCGCCGAAGTGGTCGAGCGCGTGCGCGACGCGTGCGCGCGAGGGCCGGCAGGCGTACTGGGTGTGCCCGCTGATCGAGGAATCGGAAAAGCTGCGAGCTGCAGACCGCGGTCGCGCTGCACGCGGAGCTCGACGGCGGCGCTGCCGCGAGTGCGCGTCGGGCTGCTGCACGGGCGGATGAAGCCCGACGAGAAGGCGACGCGTGATGGCCGCGTTCGTCGCCGGCGAGATCGACGTGCTGGTGGCGACGACGGTGATCGAAGTCGGCGTCGACGTGCCCAACGCGATCGCTGATGGTGATCGAGCACGCCGAGCGCTTCGGCCTCGCGCAGCTGCACCAGTTGCGCGGGCGGGTCGGCCGCGGCGCGGCCGAGAGCATGTGCGTGCTGCTGTTCGAGGAGCCGCTGACCGACACCGCGAAGGCGCGGCTCAAGGTGATCTACGAGAGCACCGACGGCTTCGAGATCGCGCGCGCAGGATCTCGTGATCCGCGGTCCGGGCGAATTCCTGGGCGCGCGGCAGTCGGGCGTGCCGCTGCTGCGCTTCGCCGATCTCGAGCAGGGATGTCGCGCTGATCGAGCAGGCGCGCGACGCCGCGGACGAGCTGCTGCGAAGGAGCCGGCGGCGGCGGACGCGCATCTCGCGCGCTGGCTGGGCGGCAGGGAGGAGTTCGTCAAGGCTGAGCGACGCGTCCCGTCGCAGCTTCGCGTTCTCGGTTTCCAGCGCAGCGATGCGCGCGCTCAGCTCGGCAAATTGCGCGCTCGACCGTCACGGCGGAGAGCCGCAGCGGAATGTGCTGCGGGCAATTGGCGGTCCATCCGCCCACCGTGAAGACGATGACGCGCTCGACGTCGGCGTCGTAGCCCTCGATGGCTGTCGCGCGCATCAGCGCGGGATCGTCCGAGACGCGCGCGGTGCCGAAGATTTTCAGCCGCTGCCGCCGTTCGTAGTCCATCAGGAAAATGAACGCTTTCGGGTTTGCGGCGAGATGACCGACCGTCACGTATTGGCGGTTGCCGGAAAAATCGGCGAACGCGAGCGTATGCATATCGATGACGCGCAGAAAGCCGGGTGGCCCGCCGCGATGCTGGATATAGGGTTGGCCGCTTGAATCGGCGGTGCCGAAATAGAGCGAGTCGATCCGGCCGATGAAGTCGGCGAGCCGCCGGCCGTCAGTGCCGGCTTCCAGCCGGAAAGGAGGCCGTGCTCGCCGTTGCTTGCGGCGCGAGGCGGGGGCGGTGGCATCCCGCGATTCTCTCGCGAACGCGCAACCGACGGACTACCCCCCGCACGCGGGCCCGCGCCAATGCGAGAGCGCGAATTTCGGCGCACTCGATGGACTGCGCGTCCGGCACGCTTCCCCGCAACTGCGTGCGCATGAATTGCGATTTGAATCAAATACTTGCGTCCTTAGCGCCCGCCTGGCCATGGTGATCGAAGCTGATGACGTGGTGCCATTTCATCGTGCGGGCAACGGTCGGAATCGCCGTAAAGACATTCATCGAATCAATGGCTTGCCGCGTCCAACGTGATTTAGTGACCGAAATCAATGTCTTGTCCCGTCCGCCCGGGGCGTAGGCTAAAATGCCGCGCAAAGACGTCAAAACGCAGCACATGTCCCTCTACGCCCTCGGCTTCAACCACGCGACCGCGCCCGTCGACGTGCGGGAGCGCGTGGCGTTTCCGCAGGACGCGCTGGGCGATGCGCTGCGCGACCTGGTCGGCGCGCGCCGGGTCAAGGAAGCGGCGATCCTGTCGACCTGCAATCGCACCGAGATCTATTTCCACGGCGGCGGACCCCGATCCGGTCGCGCACTGGCTGGGGGCTTCCACAACGTGCCGCAGGACACGCTGACATCCGTACGTCTACACGCTGCCGCAGGAACGGGCGGTGACGCACGCGTTCCGCGTCGCGAGCGGGCTCGATTCGATGGTGCTGGGCGAGCCGCAGATCCTGGGCCAGATGAAGCAGGCGGTGCGCTCGGCGGAGGCCGCGGGGCGCTCGGCCTCGTGCTGAACCGCTGTTCCAGCGCACGTTCGCGGTGGCCAAGGACGTGCGCACGCAGACCGACATCGGCAGCGCGTCCATTTCGATGGCCGCCGCCGCGGTGAAGCTGGCCGAGCGCATCTTCCCGTCGCATCGTCGGAGCAGCGGCTGCTGCTGATCGGCGCCGGCGAAATGATCGAACTGGCCGCGACGCATTTCGTGGCGCAGCAATCCGAAGTCGATCACCGTCGCCAACCGGACGTTCGAGCGCGGCAAGCAGCTGGCGTCGCGCTTCGGCGCCGACGCGATCACGCTGAACGAGCTGCCCGACCGGCTGGCGCAATTCGACATCATCGTCACCTGCACGGCGAGCTCGCTGCCGATCCTGGGCAAGGGCACTGCTCGAGCGCGCGATCAAGGAGCGCAAGCACGCGCCGGTGTTCATCGTCGACCTCGCGGTGCCGCGCGACGTGGAGCCGGAAGCGCCGAGCTCGACGACGTCTTCCTGTACAGCGTCGACGACCTGTCGGCAGATCGTGAAGGACAACCTGCAGATCCGCGCGAGTCGCGGTGGTGCAGGCCGAGGAGATGATCGCCGACCAGACCGGCACATTTCCTGCGCTGGCTCGAGGGCCGCGACGTCGTGCCGACGATCGCGGCGCTGCACGGCCATCACGACGAGCTGCGCACCGCGGAACTCGAGCGCGCGCGCAAGATGCTCGCCGCGCGGCGAGACGCCGGAGAAGGTGCTGGAGCGCTCGCGCGCGGCTGACCAACAAGTTCCTGCACGCGCCGATGCAGGCGCTGAACCAGGCCGGCGAAGCGGAGCGCGCCGAACTGATCGCGCTGTTCCAGCACGTCTACAAGCTCCCGACGCACCGCCGACGGGCATCAGCGCCGACGTCCCCGCCTCAATTCCGCGAGGCGCACGCGGCGCCTCCTGCGGCGGCCGTCGTTCCCGCATCTTCCGCAGAATGAAATCGTCCCTGCGCTCAAACTGGACCAGCTCGCGCGCGGCTGGTCGAACTCGAAGCGCCTGCTCGGCGCCGAGGACGCACGCGCGACCTCGACCGCTATCGCGCGCTGACCCGGGAGCACGCCGAGATCGAGCCGGTCGTCGCGCAGTACCGCGACTACCAGGGCGCGAGGCCGACCTCGCGCACGCGCGCAGGAAATGGCCGCGCGACCCGCGATGCGCGATTTCGCCGACGGGAGCGCGCGGCGGCGCAGGCGCGGATGGCGGCGCTCGAAGCGCGAGCTGCAGACGCAGCTGCTGCCGCGGGACCCCAACGACGAGCGCAACGTGTTCCTCGAAATCCGCGCCGGCACCGGCGGCGACGAATCGGCGCTGTTCGCCGGCGACCTGTTCCGGATGTACACCCGCTACGCCGAACGCAATCGCTGGCAGGTCGAATCGTGTCGCGAAGTCGCCGAGCGAGCTGGGCGGCTACAAGGAAGTGATCGTGCGCATCGTCGGGCAGGGCGCCTATTCCAAGCTCAAGTTCGAGTCCGGCGGGCACCGCGTGCAGCGCGTGCCGGAGACCGAGGCGCAGGGCCGCATCCATACCTCGGCGTGCACGGTGGCGGTGATGCCCGAGGCCGACCGATCGCCGACATCACGATCAATCCGGCGGACCTGCGCATCGACACGTTCCGCGCCTCCGGCGCCGGCGGCCAGCACGTCAACAAGACCGATTCGGCGGTGCGCATCACGCATCTGCCCACGGGCCTCGTCGTCGAGTGCCAGGACGACCGCTCGCAGCACCAGAACCGCGCGCCGGCGATGGCGGTGCTGGCGTCGCGCCTGCTCGACAAGCAGCGCAGCGAGCGCGCAGCAGAAGGAGGCGGCGCACGCGCAAGTCGCTGGTCGGCACCGGCGACCGCACCGAGCGCATCCGCACCTACAATTTTCCGCAGGGCCGCGTCACCGACCACCGCATCAACCTGACGCTGTACAAGATCGACGCGATCATGGACGGCGACCTCGACGAGCTGACCGGCGCACTCGCGCAGGAATTCCAGGCCGAGCAGCTGTCGGCGCTGGCGGGCGACGAATTCTGAGGGCACGCCAATGAAAAAGAAGTCGACCTGCACCCGGGCCCTGGCTGGAGACGCTGCGCCTTTCGATGCGCAATTTCACGCTCGACGATTTCAGACGACCTCTACTCGCTCAATTCAGATCCGCGCGTGATGAAGTACATCGCCGACGGCACGGTGTCGACGCGGGAAGAGGTGGCCGGGGCATTGCGGCGGTTCGTCCGCTACCCGACGCTGTATCCGGACCTCGGCATCTGGCACGCGTCGCGGCGCGACACCGGCGCGTTCATCGGCTTCTTCGCGCTGAACTACACCGGCGAGAGCACCGACATCGAGATCGGCTATCGCCTGCTGCACAACGCGTGGGGGTTGGGCTTCGCGACCGAAGGTGCGACGGCGCTGGCGCATTACGGCTTCGACGACCTCGGGTCTGGATCGCATCATCGGCGTCACGCTGCCGGGCAACAAGGCGTCGCAGCGCGTGCTGATGAAAGCGGGGCTTGGCGGACCAGGGCTGGGGCCGCTACTACGGCCGCCGCCTGCGCCTGTTCGCGGCGGAACGCGAAGGCTCATGACGCCGACGGTGCGCCAGGCGCTGGCGCAGAGCGGGCTCGTTCCCGTCGATGCGAAGGTGCTGCTGGCGCACGTGTTGCGGTGCAACCGCGCGTGGCTCGCCGCGCACGAAACGGATGCGCTGACGCAGGACGAGGCCAGCGAGTTCGCCGCGCTCTGCAACAGGCGCCGCGCCGGCGAACCGGTCGCCTATCTCACCGGCACGCGCGAGTTCTGGGGACTCACGCTCGCCGTCACGCCGGACGTGCTGATTCCGCGGCCGGAAACCGAGACGCTGGTCGAATTCGCGCTGTCGAAACTGCCGCGGGCGGATCCCGCGGTGCGCGTGCTCGACCTGGGCACCGGGTCGGGCGCGATCGCACTGGCATTGGCGCACGATCGGCCCAATGCGGACGTGACTCGCGACCGACCGTTCGGAAGCGGCGCTCGCCGTGGCTCGCGACAATGCGCGGCGTCTGGGTTGTCCAACGTCGCGTTCGCCGCGGGCCGATTGGTATGAAGGGATTCCAATGGGCCGTTGGGACCTGATCGCAGCAATCCGCCGTACATCGGCGCGGATCGACCCGCATCTGCAGGAAGGCGATCTCCGCTTCGAGCCGGGGGCCGCGCTGTCGCCCAGCAATACGGGGCGATGCTTGTTGCCTGTATGACTCGGTACCGTATTGCTGGGTGAGAGCGCGTCGCGCGGCTCGAAGCGGAAGTCGCCTCCGGCAGATGCGGATCTCCCGCCGCCACATACGGCGGATCGCCGGCGACGAGGTCGTAAGCGCGCCGGCGAGCCCGCCATACCAGTCCGAATGGGCGAACTCGACGTTGGCGACGTCAAGTCCCGCGGCATTGTCCCGCGCGACGGCGAGCGCCGCCGCGGAGAGTCGGCGCCGGTCGCTTGGCACGCGGGCCGTTCCTGCGCCAGCGCGAGCGCGATCGCGCCGGAACCGGTGCCGAAATCGAGGATGCTGACGCAGGATCGACGAGGCAGTACGTGAGCGCAAGTTCCACGAGCGTCTCGGTTCCGGCCGCGGAATCAGCACGTCGGGGGTCACAACCAAGCGCGATCCCCAGAACTCGCGCATGCCGGTGAGATACGCAACCGGCTCGGCGTCGCGGCGCCGCGCCAGAGCGCAGGAGAATGTGCGGGCCACGCCGGCCGCAACGGGTCGGTGCCGTGCGCGACCAGCCACGCGCGGGTACGGCCGAGCAGGTGTGCCAGCAGAACCTGCGCGTCGAGCGGAACGAGGCCGCTCGCGACCAGCGCGCGCGCACCGTCAGGCTTCATCGGCGCGGATCGTCCGCCGCGAACAGCCGCAGGCGGCGGCCGTAGTAGCGGCCCCAGCCCGCGTCGCCGAGGCCCGCCTTCATCAGCACGCGCTGCGACGCCGTGTTGCCCGGTGGGTGACGCCGATGATGCGGTACAGCCCGAGGTCGTCGAAGCCGTAGTCGACCAGCGCCGGCGCGCCTTCGGTCGCGAAGCCCTGCCCCCATGCGTCGTGCAGCAGCCGGTAGCCGACTTCGACGTCGGTGGAGTCGGCGGAAAGTACTTCAGCGTGAACCAGCCGATGAAGGCGCCGGTGTCGCGCCGCGACGCGCGCCAGACGCCGAGCCCGGGATAGAGCGTCGGATAGCGGACGAACGCCGCGATCGCGCGGCGACTCGTCCCGCGTCGACACCGTGCCGTCGCCGATGTACTCATCACGCGCGGATCGTGGTCGAGCCGGTAGAGATCGTCCGAAGTCGTCGGCGACGAACTCGCGCAGTCGAGGCGCAGCGTCTCCAGCCAGGGCGCGGGTGCATCGACTTCTGCTGCAACGGCCCGCCTCAGGCTTCGTCGCCGCCAGCGCCGCCAGCTGCTCGGCCTGGTATTCCTGCGCCAGCGCGCCGGTGAGCTCGTCGAGGTCGCCGTCCATGATCGGTCGATCTTGTACAGCGTCAGGTTGATGCGGTGGTCGGTGACGCGGCCCTGCGGGAAGTTGTACGTGCGGATGCGCTCGCTGCGATCGCCGGTGCCGATCAGGCGACTTGCGCATCGCGGCCTCCTTCTGCTGCGCGCTCGTGCGCTCGCCGGTCGAGCAGGCGCGACGCGAGCACCGCCATCGCCTGCGCGCGGTTGCGGTGCTGCGAGCGGTCGTCCTGGCATTCGACGACGATGCCCGTCGGCAGGTGCGTGATGCGCACCGCCGAATCGGTCTTGTTGACGTGCTGGCCGCCGGCGCCGGACGCGCGGAACGTGTCGATGCGAAGGTCCGCGGGATTGATCGTCGATGTCGGCGATCGGGTCGGCCTCGGGCATCACGGCGACCGTGCAGGCCGACGTGTGGATGCGGCCCTGCGCCTCGGTCTCGGGCACGCGCTGCACGCGATGCGCCGCCGGACTCGAACTTGAGCTTGCGAGTACGCGCCCTGGCCGACGATGCGCACGATCACTTCCTTGTAGCCGCCGAGCTCGCCGGCGACTCGCGACACGATCTCGACCTGCCAGCGGTTGCGCTCGGCAAAGCGCGTGTACATGCGGCAGCAGGTCGCCGGCGAACAGCGCCGACTCGTCGCCGCCGGTGCCGGCGCGGATTTCGAGGAAGACGTTGCGCTCGTCGTTGGGATCCCGCGGCAGCAGCATGCGCTGCAGCTCGCCTCGAGCGCGGCCATCCGCGCCTGCGCCGCCGTCGCGCTCCTCGTCGGCGAACGCCTTGCATCTGCCGGATCGGCGCGCCATTTCGCTGCGCCGTCGGCGAGGTCGCCTCCGCGCTGCGCGTAGTCGCGGTAGCGCGCGACGACGGGCTCGATTTCCGCATGCTCGCGCGATCAGCGCGCGATAGCGGTCGAGGTCGCGCGTCGACGTCCTCGGCGACGAGCAGCGCGTCGAGCTCGTCCAGGCGAGCGGCGAGCTGGTCGAGCTTGGCGCAGCGAGATTTCATGGTCGATGCGAAGTCGAGGGCATGCTCGGCGCACGCGACGCATGGCGGCGCCGGCGATCGCTGATCGGGTACGCCTGCGGGTCGGAGCGCCGTCGCGGCATGTCGGCGACGGAGCCGCGTCAGCTAGTCCGTCCGGCAGCTGGTAGATGCGCTGGAACAGCGCGACGAGCTCGGCGCGCTCGGCGTCGCCGGCCTGGTTCAGCGCCTGCGTCGGCGCGTGCAGGAACTTGTTGGTGAGCCCGCGCGCGAGCGCTTCCAGCACCTGCTCCGGCGCGTGCCGCCGGCGAGCAGCTTGCGCGCGCGCTCGAGCTCGGCGGCGCGCAGCTCGTCGTGGTGGCCGTGCAGCGCGGTGATCGTCGGCACGACGCGTCGCGGCCTTCCAGCCAGCGCAGGAAACTGCCGCGTCTGCTCGGCGATCATCTCCTCGGCCTGCGCCACGCGACTCGCGCGGATCTGCAGGTTGTCCTTGACGATGTTGGACAGGTCGTCGACGCTGTAGAGGAAGACGTCGTCGAGCTCGCCGCCTCGGGCTCGACGTCGCGCGGCACCGCGAGGTCGACGATGAACACGGGCGCGTGCCGGCGCGCCTTGATCACGCGCTCGAGCAGTGCCCTTGCCGAGGATCGGCAGCGTGCTCGCGGTGCAGGTGACGATGATGTCGAACTCCGGCAGGCGCTCGGGCAGCTCGTTGAGCGTGATCGCCTCGGCGCCGAAGCGCGCGGCGAGCTGCGCGCCGCGCTCGAGCGTGCGGTTGGCGACGGTGATCGACTTCGGCTGCGCGCGGCGAAATGCGTCGCGGCAGAGCTCGATCATCTCGCCGGCGCCGATCAGCAGCAGCTGCTGGCTCGGCGATCGACGGGAAGATGCGCTCGGCGAGCTTGACCGCGGCGGCGGCCATCGAGATCGACGCGCTGCCGATGTCGGTTTGCGTGCGCACGTCCTTGGCCACCGCGAACGTGCGCTGGAACAGCCGGTTGAGCACCAGGCCCAGCGATGCCGGCGGATTCGGCGCTGCCGCACCGCCTGCTTCATCTGGCCCAGGATCTGCGGCTCGCCCAGCACCATCGAGTCGAGGCCGCTCGCGACGCGGAACGCGTGCGTGACCGCCTGCTCGCGCGGCAGCGTGTAGATGTACGGCGCCAGCGAGCCTTGCGGCACGTGGTGGAAGTCCGTCGAGCCAGCGCGCGACCGGCGCCGGGCTCCGCGCCGTGGAAATAGACCTCGGTGCGGTTGCAGGTCGACAGGATCGCCGCTTCCTTGACCCGCGGCCGCGCGAGCAGGTCGCGCAGCGCGTCGCCGAGCGCGTCCGGCGGGAACGCGACCCGCTCCCGCACCTCGAGCGGCGCGGTGGCGTGGTTGAGGCCGAGGGCGTAGAGGGACATGCGTGCGTCGACGCCTTTGCGCGGCATTTTAGCCTACGCCCCTCGGGCGGACGGGGCCAAGACATTGATTTCGGTCACTAAATCACGTTGGACGCGGCAAGCCATTGATTCGATGAATGTCTTTAAGGCGATTCCGAGCGTTGCCCGCACGAGGAAATGGCACGACGTCTCAGCTTCGATAACCTTGGCCAGGCGGGCGCTAAGGACGCAACTATTTGATTCAAATCGCGAGGCATGCGCAAGCAGCTGCGGGAAGCGTGCCGGGAGCGCAATCCATAGATTACGGCGAAATTAGCGGTCTCGTATTGGTGCAGACCCGCGTACGGGTGTACACCGTCGGTTGCGCGTTCGCGAGAGAATCGCGGGATGCCATCGCCACCGCCTCGCGCCGCAAGCAACGGCGAGCACGACCACCTCGCCGGCTGGAAGACGGCACTGACGGCCGGCGGCGTCGCCGACCGCATCGGCCGGATCGACTCGCTCTATTGCGGCACCGCCGATTCAAGCGGGCAGCCGTATATACAGCATCGCGGCGGGCCGCCCGGCTTTCTGCGCGTCAACGACACGCATACGCTCGCGTTCGCCGATATTTTCCGGCAATCGCCAATACGTGACGGTCGGACACTCGCCGCAAACGCGAAGGCGTTCATGCTCCTGCATGGACTACGAACGGCGGCAGCGGCTGAAAAACGCGGCACCGCGCGCGTCTCGGACGATCCCGCGCTGATGCGCGCGACAGCCATCGAGGGCTACGACGCCGAGGTGGAGCGCGTGATCGTCTTCACGGTGGGCGGATGGAGCGCCATTTGCCCGCAGCACATTCCGCTGCGGCGGGCCGCCGCGACGCTCGAGGTGGACTTTGCCGAGCTGAGTGCGCGCATCGCTGTGTTGGTAACTGAGAACGCGAAGCTGCGACGGCGCTCGCTCAAGCCTTGATGAACTCCTCCCTGCCGCCCAGCCAGCGCTCGAGGTGCGCTCCGCGGCCGCCGGCTCCCTCTGCAGCAGCTCCTCCGCGTCGCGCGCCTGCTCGATCAGCGCGGCGTCGCGCTCGAGATCGGCGAAGCGCAGCAGCGGCACGCCCGATTGCCGCGCGCCCAGGAATTCGCCCGGGCCGCGGATCAGCAGGTCCTGGCGCGCGATCTCGAAGCCGTCGGTGTTCTCGTAGATCACCTTGAGGCGCGCCTTGGCGCGGTCCGACAGCGGCTCCTCGAACAGCAGGACGCACGTGCTCTCGGCCGCGCCGCGCCCGACGCGGCCGCGCAGCTGGTGCAGCTGCGCCAGGCCGAAGCGCTCGGCGTGCTCGATGACCATCAGCGACGCGTTCGGCACGTCGACGCCGACCTCGATCACCGTCGTCGCGACCAGCACGTCGATCTCGCCGCGCGACGAACGCCTCCATCGTCGCCGCCTTCTCCGTCGGGCTTCATCCGGCCGTGCAGCAGGCCGACGCGCAGCTCGCGGCAAGCGCCGCTGTCGAGCTCCGCGTGGAGCGCGACGGCGGTCTGCAGCTCGAGCTTCTCCGATTCCTCGATCAGCGGGCACACCCAGTACGCCTGCCGGCCCTCCGCGCACGCCTTGCGCACCCGCTCGACGATCTCCGCGCGCGCCGCTTCTGGCTGACGAGCCGCGTCCGACCGGCGTGCGTCCGGGCGGCATTTCGTCGAGCACCGACACGTCGAGGTCGGCGTAGAAGGTCATCGCCAGCGTGCGCGGGATCGGCGTCGCGCTCATCATCAGCTGGTGCGCTTCGCGCCAGCCGCCTTGCCGCGCAGCGCCAGCCGCTGCGCGACGCCGAAGCGATGCTGCTCGTCGACGATCGCGAGGCCCAGCTTCGGCAGCTCGACGCTCCTCCTGGAACAGCGCGTGCGTGCCGATCGCGAGCATGCGCGTCGCCGCTCGCGATGCGCCGCGAGCGCCTTGCTGCGCTCCTTTGCCGGCAGGTGCCGGACAGCCACGCGATCGTCGACGCCGGCAGGCCGTCGAGCCACGGCGCGAGCTTGCGGTAGTGCTGCTCGGCGAGGATTTCGGTCGGCGCCATGAACGCGACCTGCTTGCCCGCTTCGATCGCCTGCAGCGCGGCCAGCGCGGCGACGATCGTCTTGCCGGTGCCGACGTCGCCCTGCAGCAGCCGCTGCATCGGCGTCGCGCGCTTCAGGTCGTGGCGATTTCGCGCCACACGCGCTCCTGCGCGCGCGTCAGCTTGAACGGCACGCGCGTCGAGCAGCTCGCTGGTCAGCGCGCCGGTGCCGGTCAGCACCGGCGCGCGCCGCGCCGCGCGCGCCTGGCGATGCACCTTCAGCGACAGCTGCTGCGCCAGCAGCTCGTCGAACTTGAGCCGCGTCCACGCCGGATGCGTGCGCGCGTCGAGCGCGCGCTGCGTCAGCGCGATTCAGCCGCGGCGGCGGCGCGTGCAGGAAGCGGACCGCGTCGCCGAACTTCCACAGTTTCCGGCGCGCGCATGAGCCAGTCCGGCAGCGTTTCGGCGGTCAGCGCAGGATCGGCGGCGAGCGTGCGCGCGACCACGCTTGCGCAACGTCTCCTGGCCCAGTCCCGCCGTGGTCGGATAGACCGGCGTCAGGCGGTCGGGCAGCGGCGTGTCCTCCGTCACCACCTTGAACTGCGGATGCACCATTTCCAGGCCGAAGTGGCCGTCGCGCACCTCGCCGAACACGCGCACGCGCTGGCCCAGGCGCCAGCGCCTTCTGCTGGCTGGGATAGAAGTGAAGAAGCGCAGCACGAGCTGCGCGCGCGCGCCGCGTTCGCGGCATCCTCGAGCAGGCAGACGAGCTGGCGGCGCGGACGGTACTGGATGTCGGTGTTGACGATCGCGCCTTCGGCCTGCAGCGTCGACGCCCGGGCGCGAGCGCCGCGAGCGGCGACAGGCGCGTGTGGTCCTCGTAGCGCAGTGGCAGGTGCAGGACCAGGTCCGCGTCGCGCGCGATGCCGAGCCGCGCGAGCTGGTCGGCGAGTCCGCGGCCGCCGGCTTGCGGTTCGCGTTTCGGCGGCTCGGCCGGTCGAGATCCGCTTCGAGCCTTCAGCCGACGCGCGCTGCCGCTGACGCCTTCGCCACTTCGGTCACGTCGCGCGTTCGCACCTGCCGGCCCGCGGTCGCTTCGCCGCGCAGGTGCGACAGCACGCAGCGATGCCTTCGACCTCGATCCGCGCGCCCTTGGGCAGCGCCGCCACCTGGTAGGTCGCGCGCGCCGGATACGGCGGCTTGAAGTAGCGTCGCCATGATCTCGTTGACCTTGGCGAAGTCGGCGAGATCGGCCAGCAGCATCGTGAGCTTGACGATGTCGTCGAGCTCGCCGCCGGCCGCCTGCGCCACCGCGCGCAGGTTCCGGAACACCTGGTGCGCCTGCGCCTCGATGCCCTCGACCAGATTGCCGGTCGGCGGGATCGAGTCCGAGCTGGCCGGACAGATAGACGGTGTGGCCGGCGCGGATCGCCTGCGAATAGGGGCCGAGCGCGGCCGGCGCGTGCGGGAATGGATGGCGTGCTTCGGCATGTCATGAGCGAGCCTCCTGCGAGCGTCGAGTGTCGCCAACTCTAGCCACGGCGACGGCGCGCGACGCGCCGTCAGTGCTCGACCTCGTGACCCGCGGCGATCCACGCGTCGATGCCGCCGTGCAGCGGCCGCACGCGCTTGAAGCCGAGCTGCCTCAGCTCCTGCGCGACCTTGACCGCGGACGCCTCGTTCGGGCACGCGCAATAGACGATGACCTCGCCGTCGCGGGCAACGCCGTCGAAGCCGTGCCGCGATGTTCTTCATGTCGACGCGACGCGCGCCGGGAATGCGGCCGGTGGCCTCCTGCGTCATCGGCGAGCGCACGTCGAGGATCGTGCCGAGCGTTCTTCGGTCGATCATCGCTGCGCAGTTCGTCGACCGTGACGCGGTCCATGCGCAGCTGGCGGATGAAGAGCTGGCGCTGCCACCATTTCGACGGCGACGTACGGCGACGAGCGCCACGACCACCAGCACGAGCCCGTATTTGCCCAGCGAGTCCAGCATGTCCAGCACATCGTCGATCGCGTCGCGGAAGAGCGAGCCGAGGCCGAGCGCCACGCCGACCCAAAGCAGCGCGCCGATCGCGTCGAACAGCAAGGAACATCCATAGCGCAGGCGCACCGCGCCGGCCATCGCGGTCGCGACCGAAGCGAAGCCCGGGATGAACTTCGCGAACAGCATCGACGCCGGCCCGAAGCGCGCGAAGATGGATCTCGGTCTGCGCGCACGCAGGAATCCGGCGACAGCGAGATGCGGCACAGCGTCCGCAGCACGCGCATGCCGAAGCGGCGGCCGGTCACGTACCAGAAGGTGTCCGCGATCAGCGCGGCGAGGACCGCCGGCGACGAGCAGCCATCGGGGTCGCCGCCGGGCTCGGCCAGCGACGCACCGGCGACGATCAGCGTCGGATAGGCCGGGACCGGCAATCCCGCCTGCTCGGCAGCACGTTGACGAAGACGAACGCGAGTCCGAATTCGCGGATCAGGTCGATGAGTGGCGTCATGATGACTTTCGGTTGGGGCCGCGCGCTTTTCGGGAGATGATCCGCCGATTGCGCGAGCATGCTGCAAGCCCATTCGTCCGGCAGCGGGGAATCTCCGCCGTCAAGACATTCGGGGTACGCCCGCTGGAAGGCAAGTGGGGCGGACGGCTGATGCGGCGGGGACCTCGCGGCCGGGGTTGCGATTGCCGGCTGCCCGCCATACCCGCTATAATCCCCCTCCTTGTGGGGACGTAGCTCAGCTGGGAGAGCGCCGCGTTCGCAATGCGGAGGTCGTGAGTTCGATCCTCATCGTCTCCACCAAAAATTCAAGGCCAACGGTTCGCCGTTGGCCTTTTTTGTTTGGGGATTCCCGCGCCCCGATATTCTCGGTTCCGCCGCCCCGATTTCCTCGTGGTCCTGGACGCAGAAGTTCGCCCATACGTGACGGGAAGCTGCTCTGCATGTACGGGGCTCCTCAAGGGGGAGCGATGATTCCGCACGATCCGGTGTGCCCAGGAATGCCATGCTGATCGAAGGCCCTGGACGCGCAGAGCACGGGAGGATGGGCGCAGTCCGCTTTCTGGGAATCCCGATACTTGCGATCGTCGTGTCGCTGACCACATTGTCTGCAGGCAGCGCCCTGGCGTCCGGCTGGCAGCGCGGAGCCGCGCTCCCAAATTCACACGACCGTCACACCGCAACGCTCCTGCCGAATGGAAAGGTCTTGGTCGCGGGTGGGAGCGCCGGCGTTGCTGCCGAACTTTACGACCCGTCGTCCAATGACTGGTCAACCGTAGCGGCCCTGTCCACGGCGCGAGAGTTTCATTCCGCGACGCTGTTGCCCAACAGCAAAGTCCTGGTCGCGGGCGGCTACAACGGCGGAAGCGCACTCGCCAGCGTCGAGCTCTTCGACCCCGCGACCAATACATGGAGCCATGCACACAGACATGTCGACCGCGCGCGCGCATCACAGCGCGACGCTGCTCGCAAACGGTCTCGTGCTTGTCGCCGGCGGCATGGACACCACCACGTCGCTGCCGAACGCTGAACTCTACGATCCGGCGAACGATACGTGGACTCCCGCGGGCAGCCTGTCGTTTCCGCGAGCGAGTCACACTGCAACGCGACTGCCCGACGGCTCTGTTCTTGTGGCCGGTGGCCAATCCGGCGCGGGACTGGAAGCGAGGGCGGAGGTCTACGATCCGCTGCTCGATAAATGGGTTTCTGCGGGCAGCATGCTGACTCCTACACGCGTCGATACCACACCGCAACGCTTTTGCCCGGTGGCACCGTATTGCTCGCGGGAGGCAACGGCTCCAGCGGTCCCTTGAGCAGTGCGGAGCTCTACAGTCCGGCGACGAAGTCCTGGGCGTCGACGGGTGACCTCAAGGAGGCTCGCGCGTTTCACAGTGCATCGTTGCTGCCCGATGGCAATGTCCTGGTCGTCGGAGGTGCCGCCGGTGCTGCGCTGGCGACCGGGGAAGTCTACGGGATCCGGCGACGGCGTCATGGACGAGCGCGGGCAATCTCGCGACTGCGCGGGAAACACATACCGCGACGTTGCTGTCCAGCGGCAAGGTGCTGGTCGCCGGAGGTACCAACGGCGTGCCCCTTGCGAGTACCGAGCTCTACGATGCGCCGAGGATCCGGTGGGGTGCCGTTGCCGACATGGCGACACCGCGCTACCTGCATACCGCCACGCTTCTTCAGGAGCGGAATGGTCCTGGTCGTGGGTGGCACGGGGGAGCCGCCGTGGGCGTTTCCGAGCTCTACGACCCAACAATCAGCAAGTGGTCGAACGCCGCCCGCGTCGATCACGGTGCGGTTGGCCCATACCGCGACTCGGCTGCAGAACGGGAAGGTGCTGATCGTCGCGGGCAACATCTTGAGCTTGCCCGGTGCCGCCACTGCTCAGGAACTCTACGATCCCGCATCGAACTCGTGGAGCGACGCGGGAACATTGACGACTGCGCGCCAATTTCACACGGCGACACTGCTGAGCGACGGCGGGTGCTCGTCGTCGCGGCAACGACGACGGCTTCGCATTTCTGAAGGGAAAGCACCTGCCGAGCTGTACGACCCGGGAACAAATGCCTGGAGCAGCACCAGAAACATGGTTACGGGACGATCGAGCCACGCGGCCGCGCTCTTGCCGAATGGGGAGGCCGTCTTGGTGACCGGCGGAGTCAATGGCATCAACATCAACACCGCGGAAGTCTACGATCCGGTCAGCCAATTCATGGTCCGCGGTCGCCCACATGAACTTCGCTCGTTGGGCTCATACGGCAACGTCGCTGCCTTCAGGAAACGTGTTGGTGGCAGGCGGCACGGGCGATTCGGGTTTCCTGAATTCCGCCGAAGTCTACATTTGGGCGACCAACCAATGGATCAATACGAATCCGATGGGCCTCTCACACGTGGACCATACGGCCACTCTACTGACCAGCGGCAAGGTACTCGTTGCCGGAGGGTATACGTGCTGCTCGGGCTCGACGGGCAACCTGGAGCTCTATGATCCCGCGAACAACAGTTGGAGCAGCGCCGGCTACATGATCGATGCACGCCAGTGGCATGCCGCGACGCTTCTGCCGAATGGCACGACACTGATGACGGGGGGCGTTGGCCTCGCCAGCGCGGAAGTCGTCGACCCCGCGTCCAATCCATGGAGCTTCGGGGGGCGCGATGTCCTACGGCACGGTCTGCCTCGTTCACTTTGCTGCCGGACGGCCGAGTGCTGGCGGCCGGAGGCACGGTGGGTGGGCAGGATTCCGCGGCGTGCGAGATCTACGATCCGGTAACTGATGCGTGGAATCCCGGTCGCACCTGGCGATCACGCGCAGCGGTCACGCGGCGACGCTCCTGCCCAACGGATTGGTAATCGCCACGGGTGGCTACGCCGCCGGTGCCTTCCTCGCATCCACGGAGCTGTTCAGCCCCGCGCGAAATCGCTGGAGCCGTGGCGCGGCCTCAGTGGCGAATCGTCAGCTCACACGCTGACGCTGCTGGCTGACGGGAGATTGCTGGTCGCCGGGGGCCTCAACGCCGGCGGGTAGCTGGCGAGCTCGGAGATCTTTGACCCGGCCACCGGTCGATGGGCTGCAGCAGGCAGCATGGCGAGTGCGCGTGCGGGCCACACAGGCAACACTCTTCCCCAGCGGGGCGGTCCTGGTGGTCGGCGGAAACGGCGTGTCAGGCCCGGTCTTGGAGGCAGAGCTATTCAATCCCGCTTCCGGGCAATGGAGCAGCGCAGGGTGGCTTCCACTGCGCCGGTGCAGCATTCCGCAACGCTCCTGCCGAGTGGAGACGTCCTGGTCGTCGGGGCATTCGATTCCACGACGCAGATCTATGATCCGCTGACAAACACCTGGCACACGGGCGGCAGCCTCAGAGTACGCGTCATGGCCACACGGCTACGCTGATGCAAGACGGGAAAGTCTTGGTGGCCGGCGGCGGCAGTGACCCAACTCTCGGAACTGCGGAGATCTACGACCCGGCAAGCGACACATTCAGCAGCAGCGGCAGCATGGCAGTGCCGCGCGTACTGCATGGAGCAATCCTGCTGCGCGATGGCAGGGTCCTGAATTCCGAGGGATCTGCAGCGCCTGGCGTCTCAGCACGGAGATCTTCAATCCGGGTTATCTCAAACCGCGTCGCCCGGTCTTGACGAACGCAACCTTCTCGGCATTTCCGGGAGGCCATGTCGATCTCAGTGGCAGTGGCTTCACCGGAGTTGGAGGCCACCGGCAGCGGCGTTAACAGCTCGCCATCCGATATACCCGTCGTCGAGCTCCGCAGGCTGGAGAACGCGGCAATCGTGCACACGCTCCCGGCAGCACCATTCAGCGCGACGTCGTTCTCGTCAGCCACCTTCGCAGATCTTCCACAGGGAATCTACTCGGTCACCGTCTTCGTCAACGGCGTTCCGGCCGAAGCCTTACCGTCGACGCAGCGCCCGTCGCCGGCCCAGCTACCGTGTTGATCGGTGCGTCTTCCGCAAGGTGCATGGCAGTGCCGGCACCTTTCATCTTCCATTGGCGTCAAACCCGCTCAATCCCACCACCGAGCCACGCAATGGGCCGACGCAGACGATCGTCATGACGTTCGACAAGCCGATCCTCACGGCGGACGACCCCTCGCTCTCGGAGGGGACGGCGGCCTTCGACTCCGTCTCAATCGCAGGCAGTGACGTCGTCCTCAGTTACTCAAACGTCCCGGACCGGCAGTATGCAACGCTCAGTGCGGCCAATGTCACCGCAACCGGTGGCGGAGCTGGCGCCACGGGAACGGTGCGGGTGGGCTTTCTCGCGGGTGATGTGAACCGAAATCGGATCGTCGCGGTAACCGATCTTGTCGTCGTGAATAATCAGCTTGGAAGGCGCCTTCCCGCATTGAATTTTCCTGTCGAACATGACACGGCTAATCACGGTGCTTGACGGTGCTCCTAAACAATGCGCTCAGGGCATTTCCTTCCTTTGCCATGATCCATCGAATTTTCTTGGACTGCGACGTCAGCATCTGCAAAGTTGCGGCGAATGACCCAATTCGTGGAATTTCATATAGCTTCGTAGACCACTCATTCACACGTCCGTTATTCGATTTCGATGGTTACACTCCGCCCATTGCGACGTAATGCGTCAGCTTCGTGATCGGCGATTTCGCCCACGGGGATGTTGCGACATTGAAGTAGATGATCGGATCGAGAACTACGGCCTTTCATCCATGAGCGGCCCCTGAAGCAAGCCCTTGACCCGATTGCTCTTCACGGCGGCCGCTGGAACGGTATACCGTCTGCGATAGAGCGCGGTTTTCCGCCTGGGCTCGAGGACTGCGGTTCGGGTCGGTACTTAGCGCCTGTCCCTTGGGGTATAAAGGCAAGACGACCTCTATTGACGCCGCTCAAAACGGACGCGGCGTTCCCCGCTAGATTTGCACCGATGAGCCACCCCAAGCAATGGAATCTCGGGGCCAAGCTGACACTGGTCGTCGGCACGCCGTTCCTGCTGCTGGCGCTCTGTCGATCGCGCTCACGCTGTGGGTGTCGTGGCAGCTCGAAGGCGGCGCCGCGGCGGTCAACGAGGCCGGGCGCATGCGCATGCAGACGTATCGGATGGCGCTGCGCTCGGCACCGGCCAGACGAGCGCTGCCGGCCAGCTGGCGCGAGTTCGAGCAAGCCTGGACTGCTCGGGAACGGCGACCCTGAGCGCCCGCTGTTCGTGCCGTGGGACGACACGGTGCGCAGCGCTTCGCGGCGTCGAGCAGATTGGCGCTTCGCCGGCGGTGGATCTCGCCCGCCCGCCCGGCGCCGGCCTGCGCCCCGACGCCGCCGCCTTCGCGCGCACATCGACGCGCTTCGTCGCCGCGATCGAGACCCAATGTCGCGCTGGACGGCGCTGCTGCACCTCGTCCAGATGGCGATGATGGCCTTCGCCGTGCTCGGCGCGGCGGTGCTGCTCTACACCGGCTATCTGTTCGTGCTGGAGCCGGTGGGCAGCTCAAGCGAGGCGATCCAACGCATCCAGCGCGGCGATTTCGGCGCGCGGGTCGACGCGTCACCACCGACGAATTCGGCACGCTGGCCGAGGGCTTCAACGGCATGGCCGGAGCACCTGCAGTCGATGTACCGCGACCTCGAGGCCAAGGTCGCGAGAAGACGCGCAGCTGGAGGAAAAGCGCGAGCGCCTCGAAGCGCTCTACGAGGTCACCGCGCTGGTGGCGAAGGCGACGACGCTGGAGGAGCTCGCCGCCGGCTTCGCGCGCGCGCGTGCGCACGGGTCGCCCGCGCCGATGGCGTGGCGCTGCGCTGGTCGGACGAGACCAACCAGCGCTACCTGATGCTGGCGTCCGAGGGCCTGCCGCGGCGATGACCGAGGGCGAGCAGTGCGTCGCGCGCCGGAGACTGCCATTGCGGCGCGCCGCGGCGCCGCCGGCGCGCGCGTCATCCCGATCCAGCCGAGCGCGCCGCACGGCATGCACCATTGCGCCGAGGCCGGCTTCGAGACGGTGGTGTCGGTTCCGGTCCGCCTGCACGACCGGCTGATGGGCGAGGTGGACCTGTTCTTTCACGCCCAGATTCGAGCCTGTCCGACGCCGAGCGCTCGCTGCTCGAGGCGCTGACCGCCCATCTGGCCGGCGCGATGGAGAACCTGCGCTCAACGCGCTGGAGAGGGAGGCCGCGGTGTCGCAGGAGCGCACCTTCCTCGCGCGCGAGCTGCACGATTCGATCGCGCAGTCGCTCGCCTTCCTGAAGATCCAGGTGCAGCTGATGCGCGACGCGCTCGCCGCGGGCGATCCGCAGCAGGTGGACGGTGCTCGGCGAAATCGACACCGGCGTGCGCGAGAGCTACGGCGACGTGCGCGAGCTGCTCGTGCACTTCCGCACCCGCGCCAACGCCGAGGACATCGAGCCCGCGCTGCATGACCACCCTGCGCAAGTTCGAGCACCAGAGCGGCCTGAAGGCGACGCTGCAGATGCAGGGCCACGGCATGCCGCTGGCGCCCGACATGCAGATGCAGGTGCTGCACATCGTGCAGGAAGCGCTGTCCAACGTGCGCAAGCACGCGCGGGCGACGCAGGTCTGGCTCGATGTGCAGCAGCAGCCGCAATGGCGCTTCGAGGTGCGCGACGACGGCGTCGGCTTCGACGCCGGACGACGACCGCCGGACGAGACTCACGTGGGCCTGCGCATCATGGCCGAGCGCGCCGAGCGGATCGGCGCCGGCCTCGAGGTCATGTCGACGCCCGGGCGCGGCACGTCGGTCGTGCTGACGCTGCCGCCGCGCGCCGCGCAGCCGCTGCGCCGAGCGCCGCGCCGACGCAGCCGGTGCCGCGATGAGCTGACCGATGAACGACCGCCGAGCTCGCCGATCCGCATTCTGGTCGTCGACGACCACACGCTGTTCCGGCGCGGCCTGATGGCGCTGCTGGCGCGCGATCCGCAGCTTCGAGGTCGTCGGCGACGCCGGCGACGCCGGCGAGGCGCAGCGGCGCGCGCAGGAGCTGCAGCCCGACCTGATCCTGCTGGACAACCACCTGCCCGGCGTCAACGGCGTCGACGCGCTGCCGGCACTGCGCGAGGCGGTGCCGGGCGCGCGCGTGCTGATGCTGACCGTCAGCGAGGACGAGCAGGACCTCGCGGCGGCGCTGCGCGGCGGCGCCTGCGGCTACCTGCTCAAGACGATCGAAGGCGACGCGCTGGCGCAGCGCGATCGCGCGCGCCATGCGCGGCGAGACGGTGGTGGCCGAGGAGATGACGGGCAAGCTGGTCGCCGCCTACCGCGACGCCGCGACGCCGGCCGCCGCGCCGCGCGGCGCCGCGCCGACACCGACTCGCGCAGCTGTCGCCGCGCGAGCAGGAGATCCTGCGCGGCATCGCCCGCGGCGCGAGCAACAAGGAGATCGCGCGCGAGCTCGGCATCGCCGAGACCACGGTGAAGATCCACGTGCAGCACATCCTGCGCAAGCTCGATGTCGGCTCGCGCGTGCAGGCCGCCGTTATCGCAAGCGAGCACGGGCTGGGTTGATCTAGCGCAAGCGCGCGCGCATCTTTCCGCCCCAGCTAGTTCTTCAGGACGATGGCGGCCCCGGCCGCATCGTCCTTCCGCCGCGCCGGCGCACTCCCACCGGACGGATGCCCCGGCCTCGCCGCACTTCGCATACTCGATTGCTCAGATGAGAGCGAGGCACGACTGTCATGAGCAAGACGGGCAGGCGCTGTCGGTGCTGATCGTCAGCACGCTGGCCTTCACCGTGTGCTTCATGGTCTGGATGATGTTCGGCGTGATCGGCATCCCGATCAGGAAGACGCTGAACCTCAACGCCACCGAGTTCGGCCTGCTGACCGCCATGCCGGTGCTGACCGGCTCGCTGATCCGCGTGCCGCTGGGCATGTGGACCGACCGGTACGGCGGCCGCATCGTGATGTTCGTGCTGATGCTCGCCGTGCGTGGTGCCGATCTGGCTGATCGGCTACGCCACCGCAGTACTGGCACTTCCTGGTGCTCGGCCTGTTCGTCGGCCTGGCCGGCGGCTCGTTCTCGGTCGGCACGCCCTACGTCGCGCGCTGGTTCCCGAAGCAAGCGCCAGGGCTTCGCGATGGGCGTGTACGGCGCCGGCAACTCGGGCGCCGCGGTCAACAAGTTCGTCGCGCCGGCGCTGCTGGTGGCGTTCGGCTGGACGGTGGTGCCGCAGGTCTACGCGGCCGTCATGCTCGGCACCGCGATGCTGTTCTGGTTCTTCAGCTACAGCGACCCGGCGCACCTCGTCGACCGAAGATCACCTGGCGCCGAGCAGCTCAGGCGCTGAAGGACCCGAAGGTCTGGAAGTACTGCCAGTACTACTAGCATCGTCTTCGGCGGCTACGTGGCGCTGATCGCTGTGGATGGTGCAGTACTACGTCGGCGAGTTCGGCCTCGACATCCGCGCCGCCGCGTTGCTGGCCGCGTGCTTCTCGCTGCCCGGCGGCGTGCTGCGCGCCGTCGGCGGCTGGCTGTCGGACAAGTACGGCGCGCACAGCGTGACCTGGTGGGTGCTGTGGGTCAGCTGGATCTGCCTGTTCCTGCTGTCCTATCCGCAGACCGACATGACGATCCTCACCGTCGGCGGCCCGAAGACCTTCCACGTCGGGCTCAACGTCTGGCTGTTCACCGGCTGATGTTCGTGCTCGGCATCGCGTGGGCGTTCGGCAAGGCGTCGGTCTTCAAGTACATCTCCGACGACTATCCCGACAACATCGGCGTCATCTCCGGCGTCGTCGGCCTGGCCGGTGGCATGGGTGGGTTCGTGCTGCCGATCATGTTCGGCGCGCTGATGGACCTCACGGGGATCCGCTCGCGCGCCTTCATGCTGATGTACGGCGTCGTCTGGGTCTCGCTGATCTGGATGTACTGGACCGAGGTGCGCCGCACCGAAGTCATGGGCAGCAACGCCTAGGGCATTCCGCCTGCAACGGCTGAGCCGATCCATCGTCATCCAAGGAACGCCATGAACACGATCTTCAATGCCGTGCAGACTCGCCGCCGCGGTCACCGGCCAGCCGCGCCGACATCGCCGACTGGCGCCCGGAGGACGACGACGTTCTGGGAGCGCACCGGCAAGAAGATCGCCTACCGCAATCTCGCGCTCTCGGTGCCGGCGCTGCTGTGCGGCTTCGCCGTCTGGGGCATGTGGGGAATCATCACCGTGCAGATGCTGAACCTGGGCTATCCGTTCACGCCAGGCCGAGCTGTTCACGCTGACCGCGATCGCCGGCATCGCCGGCGCGACGATGCGCATCCCGGCGTCGTTCCTGATCCGCCTGGCGGGCGGCCGCAACACGATCTTCCTGACCACCGCGATGCTGCTGGCGCCGGCGATCGGCACCGGCATCGTGCTGCAGCACAAGGACTGGCCGCTGTGGGCGTTCCAGCTGATGGCGCTGTGGTCGGGCGTGGGCGGCGGCAACTTCGCGAGCTCGATGTCCAACATCAGCACGTTCTTCCCGAAGCGGCTGCAGGGCACGGCGCTCGGCATCAACGCCGGGCATCGGCAACTTCGGCGTGACGACGATGCAGATCGTCATCCCGCTGGTGATGACGGTGGGCATCTTCGGCGCGCTTCGGCGGCGAGCCGATGACGCTGCTGAAGGACAGCGGCTGGATCTTCGGCAAGATCCCCGCGGGCACGCCGACCTGGATCCAGAACGCCGGCTTCGCCTGGGTGCTGTCGCTGGTGCCGCTGTCGATCCTCTGCTGGTTCGGCATGAACAACCTGAAGACGGTCTCGCCGGACACCGGCAACCCGATCGTCGCGTTCGCCAAGATCACCTGGCTGTACACGCTGGCGTTCATCCCGTCGATCCTCGGCCTGTACCTGTACCTGCCGAAGCCCACCGGCCTCGGGCTCATCAGCATGTGGGTGGCGATTCCGCTCGACGTGATCGCCGCGCTGCTGGTGATGCGGCTCACCGCCTTCGGCCCGATGAAGGAGGGCGTCGCCAAGCAGTTCGAGATCTTCAGCAACAAGCACACCTGGTCGATGACGCTGCTGTACATCGTGACGTTCGGCTCGTTCATCGGCTTCTCGATGGCGCTGCCGCTGTCGATGAAGGTGATCTTCGGCATCAGCCACGTGCGCGATGCGGCGGGCGTGCTGCAGCACACGCTGAACAACCCGAACGCGCCGGCGGTGCTGGCCTACGCCTGGATCGGGCCCTTCGTCGGCGCGCTGATCCGCCCGGTGGGCGGCTGGATCTCCGACAAGGTCGGCGGCTCGATCGTCACGCAGGTCGATCTCGGCGGTGATGGTGGTGGCGTCGGTGGCGGTGGGCTACGTGATGCTGCAGGCCTACCAGTCGCCGACGCCGGAGGAGTACTTCCTGGTGTTCATGCTGCTGTTCGTGCTGCTGTTCGCCGCCAGCGGCATCGGCAACGGCTCGACGTTCCGCACGATCGGCGTGATCTTCGACCGCCAGCAGGCCGGTCCGGTGCTGGGCTGGACGTCGGCGATCGCCGCCTACGGCGCGTTCGTCGCCCCGATCGTGATCGGCGCGCAGATCAGGCCGGCACGCCGCAGTGCGCGATGTACGGCTTCGCGGTGTTCTACGCGCTGTGCCTCGTCCTCAACTGGTGGTTCTACCTGCGCGCGAACGCGTACGTGAAGAACCCGTGATCCCGTTCCACCGCGACGCATCTCCGCGGAGACCCGCCATGAGCCATTTCCTCGATCGACTCAACTATTTCTCGCAGCCCGCGGGAGACTTCTCCGGCGACCACGGCGTGACCACCGGCGAGGACCGGACCTGGGAGGACGCCTACCGCAACCGCTGGGCGCACGACAAGATCGTGCGCTCGACGCACGGCGTGAACTGCACCGGCTCGTGCTCGTGGAAGATCTACGTCAAGGGCGGCATCGTCACCTGGGAGACGCAGCAGACCGACTACCCGCGCACGCGCTGGGACATGCCCAACCACGAGCCGCGCGGCTGCTCGCGCGGCGCGTCAGCTACAGCTGGTACCTGTACAGCGCCAACCGCGTCAAGTATCCGATGGTGCGCGGCCGGCTGCTCAAGCAGCTGGCGCGAGGCGCGGCTCGCGCACGACCCGGTCGACGGCGTGGGCGTCGCATCGTCGAGGACGACGCGAAGCGGCGCGACTACCAGCAGGTGCGCGGCCTGGGCGGCTTCGTGCGCTCGAGCTGGGACGAGGTCAACGAGATCGTCGCCGCGGCCAACGTCTACACGATCAAGAAGCACGGCCCGGACCGCGTCATCGGCTTCTCGCCGATCCCGGCGATGTCGATGGTCAGCTACGCCGCCGGCATCGCGCTACCTGAGCCTGATCGGCGGCGTGTGCATGAGCTTCTACGACTGGTACTGCGACCTGCCGCCGACCAGCCCGCAGGTCTGGGGCGAGCAGACCGACGTGCCCGAATCGGCCGACTGGTACAACTCGAGCTTCATCATCGCCTGGGGCTCCAACGTCCCGCAGACGCGCACGCCCGACGCGCACTTCTTCACCGAGGTGCGCTACAAGGGCACGAAGACGGTCGCGGTGACGCCCGACTATTCCGAGGTCGCCAAGCTGGCCGACATCTGGATGCACCCGAAGCAGGGCACCGACGCCGCCGTGGCGATGGCGATGGGCCACGTGATCCTGAAGGAGTTCTATTTCCCCGACGAAGGCAGGAGCGCAGCGCGTACTTCGACGACTACGTCCGCCGCTACACCGACATGCCGATGCTGGTGATGCTGAAGGAGCACACGCTGCCGACCGGCGAGAAGGTCATCCCGTGCCCGACCGCTACGTGCGCGCGTCCGACTTCAACGGCAAGCTCGGCCAGGCCAACAACCCGGAATGGAAGACCGTCGCCTTCGACGAGGCCGGCAAGGTCGTGCTGCCGCAACGGCGCCATCGGCTTTCGCTGGGGCCCGGACGGCCGCGCCGACCAGGGCCAATGGAACCTCGAGGCGAAGGAGGCGCGCCACGGCAGCGAGGTGAAGCTCAAGCTGTCGGTGCTGGAAGGCGAGGCGCCGAGCAGCGAGACCGCGAAGGTCGGCTTCCCGTACTTCGGCGGCATCGTCAGCGAGCATTTCCCGAACAACGCGCAGGCGACGGCGACGTGCTGGTGCGCACCGTGCCGGTGCAGCGCATCGCGCTCGGCAAGGAAGGCGAGAAGCGCGAGGCGCTGGTCGCCACGGTGTTCGACCTGCAGGTGGCGAACTACGGCGTCGCGCGCGGCCTGCCCGGCGAACTCGCGGCGACGAGCTTCGACGACGACACGCCGTACACGCCGGCCTGGCAGGAGCGCATCACCGGCACGCCGCGCGCGCAGGTGATCACCGTGGCGCGCCAGTTCGCCGAGAACGCGCACAAGACGCACGGCAAGTCGATGGTGATCATCGGCGCCGCGATGAACCACTGGTACCACAGCGACATGAACTACCGCGGCGTCATCAACATGCTGATGATGTGCGGCTGCATCGGCCAGAGCGGCGGCGGCTGGGCGCACTACGTCGGCCAGGAGAAGCTGCGCCCGCAGACCGGCTGGACGGCGCTGGCCTTCGCGCTCGACTGGATCCGCCCGCCGCGGCAGATGAACAGCACGAGCTTCTTCTACGCGCACACCGACCAGTGGCGCTACGAGAAGCTCGGCATGGAAGAGGTGCTCTCGCCGCTCGCCGACAAGAAGCTCTATGGCGGCAGCATGATCGACTACAACGTGCGCGCCGAGCGCATGGGCTGGCTGCCTTCGGCGCCGCAGCTGCAGACGAATCCGCTGCAGGTGGTGCGCGACGCGCGGCCGCCGGCATGGAGCCCAAGGACTACGCCGTCAAGGCGCTGCAAGGACGGCTCGCTGAAGATGAGCTGCGACCGATCCCGACCATCCGGACAACTGGCCGCGCAACATGTTCGTCTGGCGCTCCAACCTGCTGGGCTCCAGCGGCAAGGGCCACGAGTATTTCCTCAAGCACCTGCTCGGCACCAGCAACGGCGTGCAGGGCAAGGACCTGGGCGCGGACGAAGCCAAGCCCACCGAAGTCGTCTGGCACGACAAGGCGCCGGAAGGCAAGCTCGACCTGCTGGTCACGCTCGACTTCCGCATGAGCACGACCTGCCTGTACTCGGACATCGTGCTGCCGACGGCCACCTGGTACGAGAAGAACGACCTCAACACGAGCGACATGCACCCGTTCATCCATCCGCTGTCGACGGCGGTGGACCCGGCCTGGCAGGCGCGCAGCGACTGGGAGATCTACAAGGGCTTCGCGAAGAAGTTCAGCGAGGTCTGCGTCGGCCACCTCGGCGTGGAGCGGGAAGTGGTGCTCACGCCGCTGATGCACGACAGCCCGGCCGAGCTGGCGCAGCCGTTCGACGTGCAAGGACTGGAAGCGCGGCGAGTGCGAGCTGATTCCCGGCAAGACCGCGCCGAACATCGCGGTGGTCGAGCGCGACTACCCGAACGTCTACAAGCGCTTCACCGCGCTGGGCCCGTTGATGGGCAAGGTGGGCAACGGCGGCAAGGGCATCGCCTGGAACACGCAGACCGAAGTGAAGCAGCTCGGCGAGCTGAACGGCATGGTCACCGCCGAGGGCGCGACCCACGGCATGCCGCAGGATCGAGACCGACATCGACGCCTGCGAGGTGATGCTGCAGCTGGCGCCCGAGACCAACGGCCAGGTCGCGGTCAAGGCGTGGGAGGCGCTGGGCAAGCAGACCGGGCGCGAGCACACGCACCTCGCGCTGCACCGCGAGGACGAGAAGATCCGCTTCCGCGACATCCAGGCGCAGCCGCGCAAGATCATCAGCTCGCCGACCTGGAGCGGGATCGAAAGCGAGAACGTCTCCTACAACGCCGGCTACACCAACGTGCACGAGCTGATCCCCTGGCGCACGCTCACCGGGCGCCAGCAGTTCTACCATGGACCACCCGTGGATGATCGCCTTCGGCGAGGGCTTCGCGCAGCTACCGCCCGCCGGTGGACCTGAAGGCCACAGCGGGCATCCAGGGCATCAAGCCGAACGGCAACACCGAGATCCTGCTGAACTTCATCACGCCGCACCAGAAGTGGGGCATCCACTCGACCTACACCGACAACCTGCTGATGCTGACGCTCAGCCGCGGCGGCCCGTGGTGTGGCTGTAGCGAGGACGACGCCAAGCGCGCCGGCATCGTCGACAACGACTGGGTCGAGCTGTTCAACGTCAACGGCGCGATCGCCGCGCGCGCGGTCGTCAGCCAGCGCGTCAAGCCCGGCATGGTGATGATGTACCACGCGCAGGAAAAGACCATCAATACGCCCGGCTCGGAGATCACCGGCGCG